>CAJYKV010000031.1 GCA_913774955.1 uncultured Acidovorax sp. | reverse complement strand
GCGCGGAGCAGCTGTGGCTGCACGCGCAGAAGGACCAGCTCACCGAAGTCGAGAACGATGAAGACAAGTGGGTAGGTCAGGATCGGCGAAAGACGATCGACCGGGACGAGACGAACGTCATCCACCGAGACCGTACGGAGACCGTGGACCGCGACGAGAAGATCACGGTGCACAACAACCGCACGGAACGGGTGGACCACGACGAGACCATCAGCATCGGTGACAACCGCCGGGAAGACGTGGGCATCGACGAGACGGTGTCCATCGGAAAGAACCGCACGAAGACCATCGGCCGCAACGAGAAGGACAAGATCGGCAACAACTGGTCGATCAAGGTCGGCAGCTTCAAGACCGAGACCATCGGGCTGGCCTACCTGCAGAACGTGGGCCTGGCGAAGATGGTGAACATCGGCGCGGCCTACAACGTGAACGTGGGCGCGGCGATGGTGGTGAACGTGGGGCTGAACCAGTCCACCAACGTGCTCATGAACCGGTCCGTCACCGTCGGGCAGAACCAGACCACGAAAGTCGGCGCGGACCGCAAGGACGAAACCTCCGACAACTACACGGAGAACGTGGGCAAGAACTCCGCCACCACCGTGGGCGAAGTACGCACCCTCACGGTGGGCAAGGAAATGTCCGTCCAGGTCGGCGATGCGATCGAGATCCAGTGCGGCAAGGCGGTGCTGCGCATGACGAGCGACGGTACGGTGCAGATCAACGGCCAGACGATTTCCATCGCGGGCAGCTCCAAGGTGACGGTCTCGTCGCCGGACAGCCACGTCAACCCCGCGTGAAGCGGAACAAGCAGGAGAGGAGGGTTCCGATGGCATATGCGCACGCCGTTTCCATTCCCGCGGACGATGCCGCGCCCCGTGCCGACGCAGGCGCTGCGCCGTTGCTGCGCACGGGACGCATCACCGGCACGCTGGCTCCGGACCGCTATGCGGTGGACTGCCCCGGCGCAGGGCCGGATGCCGCCACCGGTGCCTCCGTGGGCGTGCTGCTGCCGGAACTGGTGCCGGGCGACGAGGTGCTGCTGGCCGTGCGTGCAGGCGGCGAGGCCGTCATCACGGCGGTGCTGGCGCCGTCACCCGCCGTGCCCTGGAAACAGCGGACGATCCGCCTGCAATCGCAGGATGCCGTGGTGCTTTCCTGCGGCGAAGCGTCCCTGCGGCTGACGGGCCAGGGCCTGGCGCGGCTCGTGGCGCTCAAGATCGAGCACGATGCGCGCGATCTCGTGGACATCGATGCGGCCGAGGTCCGCATCAACTGATGCGTCCGTCAGAGATGCACCTGCAAGCCCTCCAGATAACGGGCGGAGTCTTTGTCGAACGTGTGCCGCCAGACCAGCACCATGTGGCCATGTTCGGGCTCCAGCACGAGCGTGTCGAACGCGGGGCGGATGGTTCCGCGCTCGCCCCGCACGGCCCAGGACACGGCCGGCTGCAGGCCCGGCACGGTGGCCTCTCCCTCGCCGTGGGCGCACAGGTGCTTCCAGCGGATCCGCGTGCCTGGCCGCACCTGGGCCGGCGCGAACTGCATGCGCGGATGCGCACAGTTCCAGGCTGCCGGATCGAAGGTGGCGGGCATGCGTGCGATGAGCCCGGGCGCCTGCTGCAGTTCCTGCGGAGCGTAGCTGCCCCAGAGGGCGCGCCGCGGCAGCCAGGTGCGCCCCACGCAGCCGAACCCTGCGGGCGGGTCGCTGCCCGAGGGCATGCGTACCGGCGCGTCCGCCCATTCGATCTGGTGCAGCGGCGCACCGTCCCGCGGCACCCCGGCGCTGAAACCGGTGCCCGAAGGATTGCCGGCATGGAAAGCCGTGGCGTCTTCCGCGTCCTGACCGCCGAACGCGAGGCCGTACACCAGCGGCACGCGCAGTGCCGGCTCCACGTCTTCCGCCACCGGGAACACGCCCATGCGCCGCCGCCACACCCGCCGGCCGTAGATGCGCAGCGTGCGCGTCTCCGCACCGACCGAGAGGCCCGCGTCGAACCGGGCCGACGGGCGCCCCTCGGGCGCGTAGGCGAAGCCGTTGAACACCACGTCCACCCGGGGCTTGAACGGGGCCAGATCGGCCTCGTGGCGCACGGCGTCCTGCAGGCCGCGCTCGCGAAAGAACTCGTCGCCACGGTAGATCGGCAGTGCGCCGCCCTGCGCCACGGGCCGTCCGGCGAAGTCCAGCGTCGCCTTGATCACCAGCGTGCGGCATGCGCTGCCATCCGGCCTGTGGCCCGGCAGCAGCTCCGCGGCGAACGGCGTCAGGTTGTCCAGCATCGGGTGGGGTCCTCCTGCCCGGCATTGTCTTTGATCCCACGCGCGCCGCGGCCTGCGGCGTGCCTAGCCGCATGAACGTCATCGAACTGCCCGTCCCGCGGGCCACCGATCTTCCCGTATGGGCCGATCCGCCCGCACGCATGGCACGGTCGCTCGTCACCCAGTACTGGCGCCGCAGCCACCTGCTGCCGCGTTCCGCGGCCCGGCCGGCAGCGATCGCCGTGTTCGACGATGCGATCGTGCAGGCGCTGGCCGGGCTCAAGCAGCACCTGGCGCAGGCGCCCGAGGTGCTGCCCGCCTGCCGCGACGCGATCGCCGCCGCGGGCGACGAGACCCTGCACGAGCCCTCGCGCATTTTCGCGCTCGCCTGCCTGGAGGTACTGCAATTGCAGCTCGGCCGCACCGGGGGCGGGGTCGCCCATCTGGGCGGCGACTACCTGCAGGCCCAGCCGGGCGCGGTCTTCGATGCCCTGCGCTTCGCCTTCGACGGCGCGGTGGGTGACTACCTCGCGCCGCGCGTGGCGCTGCTGGCCGATCTGCACGAGCCGCAACGCACCCCCATCGGCCGCCTGCTGCTGCGGCTGGCGATCGCCCGGCCCGCGGTGTCGGACGCGTTCGCGGAGGCCGTCGCACCCTGGGCGGCCTCCCTGCCGGGCGGCATGGCCGTGCTCTGCGGCTGGCGCTGCACCGGCCGCGGCGACGAGGCCCGGGCCCTGGCCGCGGTGGAGCAGGGGAACGACACCGAAGCCGCGCTGGCGACCCTCGCCCTGATGGGCAGCCCCCAGGAAACTCCTGCCGCCCGCGCCGTGCTGGCCCGCACGCCCGAATCGCCCGCGGCCCTGGCGCTGCTGGCCGCGCGCGAGGGCTACGAACTCGCCGTCGCCCTGCGCGAAGGTCGCCATCCCGCCATGTCCTGGGGTTTGCAGTGCCAGGCAGCGGCTCTGGTGGGCGACGTGCCGCTGCTGCGCCACCTTGCCGCCTATACCCCCTGGGACGATGACGACGCCTGCCGTACGCTGGCCGACGCCGTGGCATTGCTGACCGGCACGCCGACCGACGGGCTGTTCGACGTGGCGCGGCCCGCATCCGAGCGCGCTGGCGCGGCGGACGCGGCACTGGCCGCGCTGCCTCTGGACGGGCCAGCGCTGCGCCTGGGCCGCGCCCGCAGCCAGGTGACGCTGGAAGAATCCACCGCGCTGGTCGGCGCGCCCCTGCGCCACCTGCTCCACCTTGAACACGCATCGCGCCTTGCCGGCGCGCTCTGGATCGACGCCGACGACCTGATGCCCATCCAGGGCCTCGCCGTGGCAACGGCCTCGGTCCTGGAACGGGCGGCCTTCGGCGCCGCGCAGCCCCAGCCATGACGCCTCTTTCCATCGCCGCTACCGGCGCCTGCACCCCCATCGGCACCCGCGCCTGGCAGACCACCACTAGCCTCGCCGCGGGCCTGTCCGGTTTCACGCGGCAGGCCATCGAAGGCCAGGCCGACCACCGCGCCACCCTCTCGCGCGTGCCCGGCATCGATCCGGCCTGCACCGGCACGGAGCGCCTCGTGCGTCTCGCCGCCCCTGCGCTGCACGAGGCCCTGCGCTCCGGGCCGCCGCCCGCTGCAGGCTGGCCCCTGCGGCGGCCGATCCCGCTGTTCATGGCGCTGCCCGAGCCCTGGGCCGAGCTGCCCGGCGGTATCGACACCGACCGCTTCGCGCTGGAGTTGCCGCGTGCGCTGGATCTCGCCCCCGAATTCCTGCCGCTCACCCTGCATGCCGGTGGCGCGGTGGGCGGTGCCGACGCGCTGGCCAACGCCTACCGCTTCATGCATGCGCACCCCGACGTGCCCGAGGTGCTCGTGGGCGGCGTGGACAGCCTGGCCGATCCGGCCGTGGTGCCGGTGCTCCACCAGCGCCGCTGGGTGCAGGTGGCCGGCCATTGCGAAGGTTTCGTCGCGTCCGAGGCCGCCGCCTTCGTGCGCCTGGCCCGCACGCCCGCCGCAGGGGAGTCCGCCACCGTGTACCCGCCGGCTTTCGCCGAAGAGCCGGCGTCGCGCGTGGGCGAGTCGTCGCTGCTGGACGGACGCGCATTGATCCAGGCCAGCCGCGACGCCCTGCAGGCCGCGCGCATGCCCGCCGATGCGCTGCAGACCTACTGGTCGGACATGGACGGTTCGCCCTGGCGCGGCGCCGAACGGGCCAGCCTGTCGGCCGCCTTCGCTGCGGAGGGCGGGCTCGCTGCCGCGCGGGAACCGGCGGCCTTTCTGGGCGAGGTCGGTGCCGCCTGGGTGCCGCTCATGCTCTCCCTCTTCCATGAAATGCGGCAGGCGCTGACCCATCCCGTCATGCCCGCGCGCCTCGCAGGCCACGCGGGCCTGCAGACCGTGTCCGGCCTGTCCACCCGCACCGCCGCCTGGGTCGCCACCTGGGACCATGCGCGGCCGGTGCAGCCCGGTGCCGGCGCGGGGCGCAGCGCCCTTCCGATCACCTCCTGAGCAGCGCCATGGCCACGTTCGTCAACGACCGCAGAGCGATCCACGAAGGCCGCAGCCCGGCGATGATTCCGGGCCCGGTGAACCCCGTGTTCCCCAAGCCCAACGGCCCGCCGGTGCCCATCCTGAACATGGCGCACGGGCCGGGCCTCAAGAACGGCACCGCCACTTTGAAGATCGACGGCCAGCCCGTCGCCATCGCCGGCAGCCGCTTCGAATCGATTCCCGCCACGCCCGACCGCCTGGGCGGCATCGCGGGCGTCAAGTCCACCGTGGTGGGCGGCGCGGCCGAGCCCACCAGCTACAGCAGCGACACGAAGTTCGAGAGCCGGGGCAGCGTGCGCTCGTTCGATACCACCAAGAGCAATGCGCTGGTGATCCAGCCGGGCTGGGCCATGCGGCTGGCCATGAAGGCACTGCCCGGTCCCTATGACCAGCTCGCCCAGAAGGTCATCGAGAAGCTGCCCGGCGCCTTCGGCGACCAGCTCGCGGCCCTGGGCGAAAGCCTCACGGACCCGAGCGTGCTCATCGGGCCGGCCCTCAAGCTGGTGGGCAAGCTCATCCCCGGGGTGAACCTCGTGGTCGGTGGCGCGGCCATGGCCGAGTCGGCCGTCCAGGTGGCGGAACTGGCCAAGGAAGTGCAGGAACTGCTGACCCCGCCGCTCACCGATGAAAAGATCGACCAGATCGCCGACGTCATCGCCGACGGCGTCGCCTCGGTCACCCTCGGCTTCGTGCTGGGCAAGATCGTCAAGCGGGCCAAGGGCAAACCCAAGCCTGTGGCGAACCGGGGCGACAACCAGGTCAACCCCAACGCCCCGGGCACCATCATGGACGACGCGCGGCCAGGCCACAGGCCGCAGCCCGCCTGCGAACTCGGCACCTGCCACCCCGTCATCTTCGCCACCGGCGCCAAGATCCTTGCCGACACCGACTTCGAGCTGCCCGGCCCGCTGCCGATCGCATGGCGCCGCTTCTACCGCTCCAGCGACCGGCGCCCGGGCTGGCTCGGCTGGGGCTGGAGCACGCCGCTCTCCATCGAGCTGGCGCTGGCCTACGACGCCGTGCATTACTACGATGCGCGGGGCCGTATCGTGCGTCTACCCGTGCTGCCGCGCGGCGCCAGCCATTTCGATGCGCGCGAGAAGATCACCGTGCGGCACCACGAAGGCGGCGGCTGGAGCATCGAATCCACCGACGGCCTGTGCCATGAATTCGCGGCCCCAGTGCCCGGCCAGTGGCGCCTGCCGCTGGCGCGCATGGTCGATCGCAATGGCAACGCCATCACCCTGCGCTACCCCGCGTACGACGCCACGGGCGCCGACGGCATCGCGCCGCGCCCCCTGGGCCTCACGGACAGCGCGGGCCGGCAACTGCGCTTCGAATGGAGCGCAGAGGAAGGCGCGCCGGACCGGCTGCTGCGGGCCATCCACCTCGAGCCGCGCGTGCTGGACGGCGTACGGCACGCGGGCGGTGTGCTCGCACGCTACGCCTACGGCACCGAAGGCAACGAGCCCGGCGACCCGCGCGCCAACCTCGCCGAGGCGGCGGACGCCCTGGGCGGCACCGCGCGCTACCGCTACCGCCACCACCTGATGGTGGCCTACGCCACCCGCAACGGCTTCACCCATCACCAGCAATGGAGCCGCCACGATGCGGGCGGCCGCGTCGTGCGCACCTGGACGGACACGCCCGGCCTGCTGGACACGCGCTTCGACTACGACCTGGGCCGGCGCACCACCCACGTCACCGATGCGCTGGGCCGGCGCAGCAGCTACGAGTACAACGCGGCGCACGAAGTCGTCGCCATCACCGAGCCTGGCCCCGACGGACGTCCCGTGCGCACCGAAACCCGCCTGGACGCCGCCGGCAACCCAGAGGAAGCCCGCGACGCGCTCGGCCGGGCCACGCGCTGGCGCTTCGATGCGCGCGGCAACCTGCTGGCCGTGATCGACGCGGCCGGCGCCACCACGCGCCTCGCCTACGGCCACCTCGACCTGCCGGTGGAGATCACCGACGCGCTGGGCCACGTCTGGCGCCAGCACTACGACGAGCGCGGCAACCTCGCCGAGCGCGTCGATCCGCTGGGCCACGCCACGCGCTGGCGCTACGACGCGCGCGGCCTGCCCGTGGCCATCGAGGACGCGCACGGCAAGACCCGCCGCCTGCTGTGGGACGACGCCGGCCAGCTCATCGCCTACACCGACTGCTCCGGCCAGACCACGCACTACACCTGGGACACGCTGGGCAACCTGCTCACCGCCACCGACGCCCTGGGCCAGACCACCCACTACCGCCACGACGCGCTGGGCCGGCTGCGCCACGTGCGCTCGCCCGACGGCGCGGAGCACCGCTACGACTACGACGCGCAAGGCAACCTCACGGGCTACGCCGATCCGCAGGGCGCCACCACGCGCTACGCCTACAACGGCCTCGACCAGCCCGTGCAGCGCCAGGATGCGCTGGGCGGCACGCTGCGCTACCAGCACGACGCCGTGGGCCGCCTCGTCGCGCTGCAGAACGAAAACGGCGCCACCACCCGCTTCACCTACGACGCGGCCGACAACCTCATCGAAGAAGTCGGCTTCGACGGCCGGATCCAGCGCTACCGCTACAACGCCGCGGGCGAGCTGGCCGAACTGCACGAGCGCGATGCCCGCCAGCCGCCGGACACCCCCTACGACCCCGATCCCGCGGCGCCGTTACCGAAGCGCACCGTGTTCCGCCGCGATGCGGTGGGGCGCCTCGTCGCCAAGGCGCACCTGGGGCCGGACGGCATGGAAGAGGGCGCCGGCAGCGGCCTCACCACCTTCGCCTACGACCTGCTGGGCCGCATGCTGCACGCCGGCAATACCGATGCCCGCGTGCACTTCCGCTACGACCCGCTCTCGCGCCTGACCGAAGAGGTGCAGGAGCACCTGGCGCCGGGTGGGGAATCCGCGCTCGGGCGCTACGCCTGGCGCCATGCCTACGATGCGCTGGGCAACCGCACCGACAGCCGCATGCCCGGCGGACGGCACGTGCAGTGGCTCTATTACGGCTCGGGCCACCTGCACCAGATCCGGGTGGACGGGCACGTGCTCTCGGACATCGAACGCGATGCCCTGCACCAGGAGATCGAGCGCACGCAGGGCGCTTTGGAGAGCCGCTACGGCTGGGACCCGATGGGCCGGCTGGTGGCGCACAAGGTGGGCCGGCGGCAGGCGCTGCAGGGCCAGCCGGGCATGCCCTCGCCGCCGGCCTTGCGGGACCGCGACCAGGGCCTGCCCGCATTGCCGCAATTGCCCTCGGGCGACCGCATCGCGCGGCACTACCGCTACGACCCCACGGGCAACCTCATCGCCACGCGGGACGGCCTGCGCGGCGACAGCCACTACCGCTACGACCCGCTAGGCCGCATCCTGGCCGCGCAGCGCGGCGACGGCACGTCACAGCCACAACAGCCCACCGAGCGCGAAGCCTTCGCCTTCGACCCGGCCGGCAACCTGCTCAACCCCAACCGGGGCGGTGCGCAGTCCAGCGGCGGCGTGGGCCAGCGGGACGTGGTGCCCTACAACCGACTGGCGGTGTACCAGGACCTGCGCTTCACCTACGACCTGCACG
>CAJYKV010000030.1 GCA_913774955.1 uncultured Acidovorax sp. | reverse complement strand
GGGCGCGGCACGTCCGTTTTGGAAGGAGAAAACCGTATGCGCATGGCATTGGGAATGGTGGCCCTGCTGGTCGCCCTGGCCTTGGTGGCCGTGCTCGCCAAGAAGCAGCTGGGCGCCGTGCGCATCGCGGCCCCGGCCGTGCCCGGCGCGCAGGCCCCGGCATCGGATGCCTCCGCGCCCGACGTGCGGAGGCAGAGCCGCCAGACGCAGGACCAGGTGCGCCAGCAGGTGGAATCGCTCATGCAGCAGCCCCGGGACATTCCCGACGACGCGGCGAAGTAGGGGGGGCGATGGCGAAAGGCAACGCAGGCCCGCAGCGAACCCACGACGAAGCCTGCATGCGGATCGCGCTGCAGGAGGCCGCCGGTGCCGGCGCGCGCGGCGAGGTGCCCGTGGGCGCGGTAGTGGTGAAGGACGGCGAGGTGATCGCGCGCGGCGGCAATGCGCCCATCGGCGGCCACGACCCCACGGCGCATGCGGAGATCATGGCCCTGCGCGCCGCTGCGGAGCGCCTGGGCAATTACCGGCTCGACGGTTGCACGCTCTACGTGACGCTGGAGCCCTGCGCGATGTGCAGCGGCGCCATGCTGCATGCGCGCCTGGACAGGGTGGTGTATGGCGCGCCCGATGCCAAGACGGGAGCCGCCGGCTCGGTGGTGGACCTGTTCGCGCAGCCGGCGCTGAACCACCACACCCGCATCGAGGGCGGCGTGCTGGCGCAGGAATGCGGCGCGCAGCTGAGCGCATTCTTCCGGTCGCGGCGGGACGACCAGCGTGCCCGGGCGCGGGCCGCGCATCCGCTGCGCGACGATGCGCTGCGCACGCCGGACGCGCGCTTCGCCGGCCTGCAGGACAGTGCGTGGGAGCCGCGCTACGTGAGCGATCTGCCGGCGCTGGCGGGCCTGCGCATGCACTATCTGGACGAAGGGCCTCGCGATGCGCCGCGCACCTGGCTGTGCCTGCATGGCACCGGCGGCTGGAGCCACCTGTACCGGCACATGCTGCCGGTGTTCCTGGCCGCGGGCGACCGCGTGGTGGCGCCCGACCTGATCGGTTTCGGGCGCAGCGACAAGCCCAAGAAGGAGGCGGTGCACACGCTGGAATGGCATCGCCGCACGCTGGCCGAACTCCTGGAACGCCTGGATCTGCGCGATATGGTGTTGGTGGCGCACGGGGAGGCCGGCCTGCCCGGAATGGCGCTGCCCACGGCGTCGGCGGACGTGGCCGCCCGCATCACCGGGCTGCTGGCCGTCAACGCCTGGATGCCGCCAGGTGCCGGCGCGCCGCTGCCGGCCGGCCTGGCCGCATGGCGCAAGGCGCTCGCGGCACGGCAGGCCGCGGTGCTGCGCCCCGGGGCCGCACCCGGCCTGGATGCGGCTGCCGCCGCCGCGGCCGAGGCGCCGTTCCCCAATGCCGGCTACCGCGCCGCGCTGCGCGCGGGGCTGCACTGGCTGCCGGCCGACGCGCACTCCGACGCCGCGCCGATTATCGAAGGCACACGCGCCTTCTGGTCCGCGCCCGGCCGCCGCAGCGCCGTGGCCGTGGGCCTGCGAGACGCGGCCTGGGGCGCCGCGGCGCTGGCCGATGCGCGATCGGCACCGCCGTGGCCCATGGGCTGCGGCGGTCCGTGGACGTGGCCCGATGCAGGACACTGGCTGCCCGAGACCCATGGCCCCGAACTCGCGCGGCGCGCTGTGGAATACTTCCGTCCATGAGCGGCGCACCGCAGACGCCGCCACCCTGACGACCCTTGGCCGCAGCCACTGGAACCCATCCGAGCGGTTCCAGGCGGATGCTCCGCCCAGAGCCCCACTTTCTTTTTCCGCCTTAAGCCGGAGCGGGCCCGACGGCCCGACACGCCTTGTCCGAACACGACCACGATCACGACCATTCCGCCTGCGGCCACCACCATGGCCCGCGCCATATCTACATCTACTCCCCGGCCGGTGCCGTGCGCGACAAGGCCGCCTTCAAGCGCGGCGTCGCCCGCCTGAAGGCGCTGGGCCACGAGGTGGAAGTCGATGCCGACGCGCTCGCCACCCACAACCGTTTCGCGGGCGACGACGCCACGCGGCTCGCCGCCATCCACCGGGCCGCGGCGAGCGGCGCGGACGTGGCGCTGATCTCGCGCGGCGGCTATGGCCTCACGCGCATCCTGGACGGCATCCGCTACAAGGCCGTGGCCAAGGCAGTGGAGCGCGGCACGCAGTTCGTGGGCCTGAGCGACTTCACGGCGTTCCAGTGCGCGCTCCTCGCCAAGACGGGCGCCGTCACCTGGGCCGGCCCGGCGCTGGTGGGCGACCTGGGCTGCGAAGGCGAGCCCGACGACATCATGATGGCCTGCTTCGACGACCTGCTCACCGGCCACGGCGAGGGCGCGGGCTGGCGCATGCACAACGAGAAGCCGTCCGCCGAAGGCAAGCCCGCGGTGCGCGACGTATACCTGCGCGACGCCACGCTCTGGGGCGGCAACCTCGCCATGCTGTGCTCGCTGGTCGGCACGCCCTACCTGCCGCAGGTGACGGGCGGCATCCTGTTCGTCGAGGACGTGAGCGAGCATCCCTACCGCGTCGAGCGCATGCTGACCCAGCTGCTGCACGCGGGCGTGCTCGCGCAGCAGAAGGCCGTGGTGATGGGCCAGTTCACGGGCTACCAGCTCGCGCCGCACGACAAGGGCTTCAAGCTGCAGTCGGTGGTGGACTGGCTGCGCACGCGCATCAAGGCGCCCGTGCTCACCAACCTGCCGTTCGGGCACGTGCCCACCAAGGTGCTGCTGCCTATGGGGGCGCCGGTTTCGCTGTCGGTGGAAGGGCGCGACGCGCTCATCTACTGGGGGCATCTGGCGTAAGGCGCGCTGTCGCGGCATCCACCGCGGCGCCGTGGCCGCCCGTGTGCGGCGGCAATGACCTGCCGGCCCACGGCCCATGGCCCACGGCCCACGGCCCACGGCCCACGGCCCACGGCCCACGGCCAGCATATGAGTGCATTCCGCGCGGACGGCCGTGCGACGGTGCACGCCCCGGGCAGGCGACCCATAATCGGACACAAGCCCTTGTCCCGCACACGCCGCGCCATGCCCGACCGTACACCCTCCCGCCCCGACCGGCCCTGCCCGCGCCCGGACTGCGGGGCCGTGGTGCCGCGCGGCATTCCGCCGGGCGCTGGGCACCTCCGGCCGGCCGGGAAGGCGTGGGCGCGATGAAAACAGCCTGGCGCACGGTCGTGTTTTGCGACATCGTCGGCACCACGGCGCTGTTCGAGGCGCACGGCAATACGCGTGCGACCGCCACGGTGACCCGGATCACCGAGTGGATGGGCGCGGTGCTCGCCTCCCACGGCGGGCGGGTCGTGAAGATGCTGGGCGACGGCGTGCTCGCGGTGTTCATCGACCCGGCCGCAGCCGTGGGTGCCGTGGTGGATCTGGCGCGGCGGCACCACGACCAGGCCACGCATGCGGCGGCCCCGATGGACCTGCGCGTGGGCATGGCCCATGGCGAACTCGTGGAAGTGGACCGCGATACCTACGGCGATGCGGTGAACGTCGCATCCCGGCTGTGCGAACGTGCGGGGGCGCGCGAGATCCTGGCCGATGCCGGCGCGGTGGATGCCGCCGGCCCCGTCGCGGGCGCGGGTTATGTGCGCATCGGCTCGCTGGAACTGCGCGGCCGCGCCGAACCCCTCGTGGTGTACCAGGTGGAGTGGCGCGAGGGCGACGAGCACGGCGCGCTCACCCAGAGCGCCGGGCTGTTCAGTGAACTGGCGCCGATGCAGCCGCCGAACGTCTGGCTCGAACTGGCCTGGGCCGGCACCTTCCGCACCTTCGGCGCTGCGGACGGGCCGCTGCACGTCGGCCGTGCCTCGACCTCGGCCGTGCGCCTGCCGGATGCGCGCGTCTCGCGGCTGCACGCGCGCATCGAATGGCGCGGCGCCTCCATCGTGTTCACCGATCTGAGCAGTTTCGGCAGCTGGGTGCGCTTCGACGGCAGCGAGACGGTGGTGGCACTGCGGCGCTCCACCTGCCTGCTGCACGGCAGCGGCCACATCGCGCTGGGCATGCCGTTTGGCCGCACCGACACGCCCACGATCGGCTTCGGAGTCACCGATTCCGAGACGCCCGAAACCTGGGATACGCTGCCGCCGCACTGAACCGCGGCAGCGGGCCCATCAGCAACCGCGCGTGACCGGCACCTCGGCGCCCCGGCCATATTCCGAATACTTGCCCAGCTCCCACTTGGCGATCGCGTTGCGGTGCACCTCGTCCGGGCCGTCCGCGAAGCGCAGGGTGCGCGCGCCGGCATAGGCATAAGCCAGCGGGAAGTCGTCGCACATGCCGCCGCCGCCGTGCACCTGCATGGCCCAGTCGATCACCTGGCAGGCCATGCTGGGCGCCACCACCTTGATCATCGCGATCTCGGTCTTGGCGACCTTGTTGCCGGCCACGTCCATCAGCCAGGCGGCCTTGAGCGTGAGCAGGCGGGCCATGTCGATCTTGCAGCGGGCCTCGGCGATGCGCTCCTGCGTCACGGTCTGCTGGGCCACGGTCTTGCCGAAGGCGACGCGCGACGAGGCGCGGCGGCACATCAGCTCCAGCGCGCGCTCGGCCAGGCCGATCAGGCGCATGCAGTGGTGGATGCGGCCGGGGCCCAGTCGCCCCTGGGCGATCTCGAAGCCGCGGCCTTCGCCCAGCAGGATGTTGCTGGCCGGCACGCGCACGTTCTCGAACACCATCTCGACGTGGCCGTGGGGCGCGTCGTCGTAGCCCAGCACGTTGAGCGGGCGCAGGATGCGGATGCCGGGCGTGTCCGCGGGCACCAGCACCATGCTCTGCTGCGAGTGCTTCGGAGCCTCGGGGTCGCTCTTGCCCATGGTGATGAAAACCTTGCAGCGCGGATCGGCCGCGCCGGAGATCCACCACTTGCGGCCGTTGATGACGTATTCGTCGCCCTGGCGCTCGATGCGGGTGGAGATGTTGGTCGCGTCGCTGGAGGCCACGTCGGGCTCGGTCATCGCGAAGGCCGAGCGGATCTCGCCTTCCAGCAGGGGGCGCAGCCAGCGGGCCTTGTTCTCCTCGCTGCCGTAGCGGGCGATGGTTTCCATGTTGCCGGTGTCGGGCGCCGAGCAGTTGAACACCTCGCTGGCCCAGGGCACGCGGCCCATGATCTCGGCGAGCGGCGCGTATTCCTGGTTGGTGAGCCCGGCGCCGTCGTAGCCCGAGGCCGCGGCGGAATCCACCGGCAGGAACAGGTTCCAGAGCCCGGCCGCGCGCGCCTTGGGTTTGAGTTGCTCGATGGTGTCCAGCGCCGTCCAGCGCCGGCCCGCGGCCGTGTTGGCAGCCAGTTCCGCGGTGTAGGCGGCTTCGGACGGGTAGATGTGCTCTTCCATGAACTTCAGCAGGCGCGCCTGCAGGTCCTTGGTTTTGGGGGAGTAGTCGAAATCCATCGCGGTGTCTCCGGTTGAAATCGGGCCGCGCGGGTGCGCGGAAAAAGGGGGCAGCGGGCGGGTCTGCCGATGCCTACATGCGCTGCGCGAAGCCCCAGGCCATCTCGGCGAGCGGACGGGCGCCTTCGCCCGAGGCGCGCGCCTGCGCGCTGGACGCGGTGCCGTCCTCCACGCGCTTGGCGATCCCCTGCAGGATGGAGGCGAGGCGGAACAGGTTGTAGGCGAGGTAGAAGTTCCAGTCTGCGCGCAGTGCCTCGGGCGTGCCCAGGCCGGTGCGTTCGCAGTAGCGGCGGATGTATTCGTCTTCGGTGGGAATGCCGAGCGCGGCGTGGTCGAGCCCGCCGATGCCGCGGAACATGCCCGGCGGGATGTGCCAGGCCATGCAGTGGTAGCTGAAATCCGCGAGCGGATGCCCGAGGGTGGAGAGCTCCCAGTCGAGCACGGCGATCACGCGCGGCTCGGTGGGGTGGAACATCAGGTTGTCGAGCCGGAAGTCGCCGTGCACGATCGAGACGCGGCTTTCGTCGCGCGCGCTCGTGGGCATGTGCGCGGGCAGCCATTCCATGAGCCGGTCCATCGCCTCGATCGGCTGCGTGATGGAGGCCACGTACTGCTTGCTCCAGCGGCCGATCTGGCGCTCGAAATAATTGCCCGGCTTGCCGTAGCCCGCCAGGCCGCGTTCGGCGAAGGGCACCGTGTGCAGTGCCGCGATCACGCGGTTCATCTCGTCGTAGATGGCGCCGCGGCCGGCAGGGTCCATGTCCGGCAGGGCCTGGTCCCACATCACGCGCCCCTGCAGAAACTCCATGATGTAGAACGCGCGGCCGATGACGGATTCGTCCTCGCACAGCGCGTACATGCGCGGCACCGGCACGGCGGTGCCGGCGAGCCCGTTCATCACCTGGAACTCGCGCTCGATCGCATGCGCCGACGGCAGCAGCTTCGCCACCGGCCCGGGCTTGGCGCGCATCACGTAGCTGCGCCCGGGGGTGACAAGCTTGTAGGTGGGATTGGATTGCCCGCCCTTGAACATCTCCACCGACACCGGCCCCTCGAAGCCCTCCACATGGGCCGCCATCCAGGCCGAAAGCGCGTCCGTATCGAAAGCGTGCTGCGCGGAGACGGGGCGGGTGCCGGTGAAGTGTTCGTAGGATGCGGTCATGGAGGGTCGGCGAAAAAGGTTTCTAGTGGTCGGTCTCGGCGATGCGCATCAGCACGTCACGGTCGCGCACGACGAGTCCGCCCGGCTCGATGCGGATGGCATCCTCGCGTTCCATGGCCTTGAGTTCCTGGTTCACGCGCTGGCGCGACGCGCCCAGCAACTGCGCGAGTTCCTCCTGCGCCAGTTGCAGGCCGATGCGCACCTCGTCGCCGTGCGACAGGCTCGGAATGCCGTAGCTGCGCACGAGGTGCAGCAGCTGCTTGGCCAGCCGTGCCCGCAGGGGCAGGGTGTTGAGGTCTTCCACCAGGCCGTAGAGCTGGCGGATGCGCCGCGCATGCAGGCGCAGCATCGCTTCGTAGAACTCCACGTGCGTGGCGAGGATCTTGCGGAAGTCCGCCTTGGCCACGCAGAGGATGGTGGTGTCCCCGTGCGCGTACGCATCGTGCGTGCGCCGGTCGCCGTCGAAGATCGCCACGTCGCCGAACCAGATGCCCGGCTCGACGTAGGTCAGCGTGATCTGCTTGCCGGAGATCGACGTGGAGCTCACGCGCACCGCGCCCTTCGCGCAGGCGATCCACTCCTCCGGCGGATCGCCGCGGGCGGCGATCAGGCCGCCATCCTTGAAGCGTTTGACGTAGGCGCATCGGAGTATGTCGTGCCGCAGCGAAGGGGAAAGGGAGGAAAACCAGCGACCGGTATTGATCGCCTCTCGTTCTTCGATGGTAAGAATGGGGTCGTCCATGGTCTGTCTTTTGCGTGACTGGAAGCCGGGGCATTGTCGCCCGGGGGACGTGCGCGCCAGCGCTGCGGGGGCGCTGCGATGTCGCACGCGTGTCTCTGGCCGTGGTGCGCGGCCCGGGTGCGGGGGCACGTGCAAGCCCGGCATGCGGCCTGGTGCCGCAATGCCGGGGGGCCACTGGCGTGGCCGGCCGGGCGGTTCAGCGGTAGCGCGGCGGGCGCTTCTCGAGGAAGGCGGCGATGCCTTCCCCGGCGTTCGGATGCTGCAGGTTGCGCACGAACTGGTCGCGCTCGCGTGCGAGCTGTTGGGTGAGCGTGTTCGCGGGCGCTTCCGACAGCAGCTCTTTCGTGCTGGCGACCGCGTTGGGTGCGCGCGCGGCCAGGGTTTCGGCCAGGGCCAGCGCGCAGGTGAGCGCCTCGCCCGGGCGCGCCAGCCGGTTCACGACGCCCAGCGCGTGCAGGCGCTCGGCGCCGATGCGCTCGCCGCACAGCAGCAGTTCGGCGGCGAGCTGGCGCGGCAGCGCGCGCGCCAGGCTCCAGGTGGCGCCGCCGTCCGGCGAGAGGCCGACGCCGGCATAGGCCATCACGAAGGCCGCGTCGCGCGCGGCGACGACCATGTCGCAGGCCAGCGCCAGCGAGAAGCCCGCGCCCGCGGCAGCGCCTTCCACGGCGGCGATGACGGGCTTCGGGTAGGTGCTGAGCGTCTCGATCCACTGGTGCAGCGCCTCCACGCCCTGGGCCTGCGCCTCGGCGTGTTCCTGGCGCCGCTCCTGCATCCGCTGCAGATTGCCGCCGGCACAGAAGTGCGCGCCGGCCCCGGTGATGACGACCGCGCGCACGTCGGGGCTGCGCTCCGCGCCGTTCAGCGCTTCCACCCCGGCGACGCAGATCGCCGGATCGAGCGCATTGCGCATCTCCGGATGGTGGATGGTCAGCACGAGGGTGTGGTGGGCGTGGGTGCTGCTCTCGAGTCTTGCGGGCATGTCGGGACGGTGTTCGGCGCGTGCGCGGGATGGGGCGCGCGGCGCGGTGGATGAGCAGCGGGCCCGCCGCGGCGCGCAGGGCGCGGTCCGGCGGCGGGCCGTGCCGGGAAGGGGTCAGGCCTCGACGTGCAGCAGGCTCAGTCCGATCGCGCCGCGGCGGCGCAGCCACGGGCTGGGGCGGTAGCGCGGATCGCCGTAGACGGTTTGCAGGTTGAACAGCACTTCGAGCATGTTGGCCGGCCCCCAGCGGTTGCCCATCGCCAGCGGCCCCAGCGGATACCCCAGCCCCAGCGTGACCGCCGATTCGAGATCGGCCGGGCTGCAGATGCCCTGCTGGCAGATGTCGCTCGCGATGTTCACGATGGCGGCCACCACGCGCTGCGTCACGAAGCCGCCGCTGTCGCGGATCACGCTCACCGGCTTGCCGTCGCGCGCGAAGAGCGCATGCGCGGCGTCGCGGATGTCGACGCGGGTGGCCGGGTTGGTGGCCAGCACCCGGCGGCGCGTGGCTGCGTCCTCGACCAGCATGTCGATGCCGATCGTGCGCGCCGGATCCAGGCGCTCGACCACGGCCACCGTGGTCACGTCGAAGCCGAGTGGCGCCACGAGCGAGATCGCCTGCGGCGAGGGCGAGGTGCCGGTCTCGATCCGGGCGCCCAGGTCCTTCAGCAGCTGGAACACCTCGGCCCGGCGCGCGGCGCGGGAGGACACCCACACCGGAGGAATCTCCGCGACCGTGGGGGCGGGCGGTTCGTCGGGCACCTGCGCTTTGCCGTCCACGTAGCGGTAGAAGCCCTCGCCGGTCTTGCGGCCGAGCAGGCCGGCGGCGAGCCGCTGCGCGGCCAGGGCGCTGGGGCGATACCGCGGTTCTTCGTAATACTGGCGATAAATCGATTCCATGACCGGCTGCGACACGTCCAGCGCGGTGAGGTCCATCAGCTCGAACGGGCCGAGCCGGAAGCCGACCTGGTCGCGCAGGATGCGGTCCACGGTGGCGAAGTCGGCGACGCCCTCGCCGACGATGCGCAGCGCCTCGGTGCCGAAGCCGCGGCCCGCGTGGTTCACGATGAAGCCGGGAGTGTCCTGCGCGCGCACGGGAGTGTGGCCCATGGCCCGTGCATGCTCCGCGAGGCGCTCGCACACCGCGGGGTCGGTCTTCAGGCCGGCGACCACCTCGACCACCTTCATGAGCGGCACGGGATTGAAGAAGTGGAAGCCCGCGAAGCGTTCCGGATGCCGCAGCGCCGCGCCGATCGCCGTCACCGACAGCGAGGAGGTGTTGGTGGCGAGCACCGCCTCGGGGCGGACGATCTTTTCAAGTTCTGCAAAAAGCGACTGTTTGGCGTCCAGGCGCTCGACGATCGCTTCTATGATGAAGTCGCACCGAGCGGCCTCGTCCAGCGACGCGATGGACGACAGGCGCCCGCGCAGGCTGGCGGCTTCATCGTCACTGATGCGCCCCTTGCCTACAAGGCGTTGCCACTGCTGGTGGATATGGTGGAGGGCGGCGTCTGCCGCGCCGGCCCGGTTGTCGAACAGCAGCACCTGGCTGCCTGCCTGCGCCGCCATCTGGGCGATGCCCTGGCCCATGGCGCCCGTGCCTATGATGCCTACGATCGGGAAAGGGTTGGTCATGGAGCGCCATTATGGCGTTGGGGGAGCCGGTGCTTATGTGCAAGAATGGATTGAATAAAAACGCAACCATTGTGAAAATAAGTAACGCAATCATCGGGGCCGGCCTCACGGCCGTCGCCACCGGCGCGGCTGCGCTGTCGCTGGGCGCGAGCCATGGAACGGTGGTGCTGGGCGCCCCGGTGGATCTCGTGTTCGACGTGCAGCCCGACCCCGGGACCGACGTCGCGGCTTCCTGCGTGCGCGTGCGGCTCCAGGCGGGCGACACGGCCGTGCCGGACTCCAAGGTGCAGGTCACGCCCGTGCCCGCCGCGGCGGGCCGCGTGCCCTCCGTGCGCGTGCGGGCCTTCATCACGGCGGACGAACCCGTCATCACCGCCACGGTGTCGGCCGGCTGCAGCGGCGGCGTGTCCCGCCGGTACATCTTCTTGGCTCAGCTCCCCGAGGCTGCGGCGTCTTCGGCTTCCTCGCGCCCGGTCGACGTCGGTCAGCTGGCCGGCCTGGGCGCCCCGGCCGGCAGCGGCGGTGGCAGCAACTCCGGCACGGCCCTGGCACGCGGCGAGCGCGCAGCGGCAGTGCCCGGCACCAGCACCGAAACCGCTCCCGCCGCGCGAGCCGCCCGCCGCCGGCCAGAGGGCGCCACCACGGCACCGGCAGCCGCCACTCCCCCGATCCGTGCGCGGCGGCCCGTGCCGGCCGCGCCGTCGTCACCCGCGGCGGACCGCGCGCGCCTGGTGATGGAGCCGCTCGACGTCTGGCTCGACGCCCCGCTGCCCCTGCGCAACTCCGTGGAACTCTCGCCCGCGTCCGCGGCAGCGCCGGCGTCCGCCGAGCAGCGCGCCGAAGCCGCCGCGCTGTGGAAGGCGCTCAACACCCCGGTGGAGGACGTCCAGCGCGCCGCGGCGCGCACGGCCCAGCTCGAAGGCAGCGTGGCGGCCGAGCGTGCCCGTGCGGCGTCCGAGCGCGCGGCCGCCGCCGACCTGCGCCAGCGCCTCGACAGTGCCGAATCCGACAGCTTCCCGGCCCTGGTCGTGTATGCGCTCCTGGGCCTCGTGGTTCTGCTGCTCGCGCTCGCCGCGTGGCTGTGGGCCCGGGCGCGCCGCGAACGCGATGCGGCCTGGTCGCAGGTGGTGGTGAACCACGGCCAGCCGCCCCTGTCCGAAGGTGCGGAGCCTGTGGCCACTTCCGCGACGGCAGACGGCGCGGGTGCGGACACCCGGCCGCAGGATGCGGACGCGCCGGCCGGCAAACCCCGGCGCCTGCCGGTATTGCCGCGCGGCGGCAAGGCGAAGACGCCATCCACAGCGCCCGCGGCGGCCGTGGCGCCCGTTCCGGCACCGGCCGGCCCGGCGCTGCGGCGGGACGACGGCCTCCACCTTCCGGCCTTCGCGGATTCGCTCTCGAGCGCCGTGCTGGTCGAAGGGCCCGCCTTCACGCGCAACGCGCCGCTGCAGGCCACGGAGGCCGCGGCCCTTCCGCCGGCCCCGCCTCCGGTCCCGGCAGCGGCGCCGGCCTTCGCGCCATCCGGCCCCGCACCCCTGGCGCCCGCCGCGCCGGTCCGTGCCGCAGGCCCGCTTCCCGAAGACCTGTTCGACATCCAGCAGCAGGCGGAATTCTTCGTGTCGGTGGGCGAGCATGACCAGGCCATCGACGTGCTCCAGCAGCACATCGCTGCGCACGGCGACACCTCGGCATTCGCCTATCTGGAACTGCTGCGGCTCTACCACACGCTCGGCCGCGTGGAGCGCTTCCAGCAGCTGCGCGAGCAGTTCCGCACGCAGTTCAACGTGTTCGTGCCCGAGTTCGGGGCCTTCCATCGCGCCGGACGCAGCCTGCAGGGCTTCCCCGATGCCCTGGCCGCCATCGAGGCCGAATGGTCCTCCCCGGCCGTGGTGAGCACCATCGAGGGACTGCTGTTCCGCCAGTCGGATGCGCTCCTGGCCACCCAGTTCGATCTGGCGGCCTTCGACGATCTGCTGCTGCTCCTGGCCATCGCCCAGACGACGCCGGCCAGCGCACGCGGTGCCCCGCCGCCGCGCCAGCGCACCACGCCGTCCGAACCGCCGGACGACGAAGTCCTGGCCGCCCAGTACCCCGCGCCCGCGCCGAGCCTCGAGCCTTCGCTGGAAGAGGAGCTGCGCTCTTTCGACACGCTGTCCGGGGGGCTGACCTGGGAGTCGCTGCCGGCGCCGCTGCCGCCGTCGCCCCCGGCCGCGCCCGCCGCATCCCGGCCCGCCTCGGTCTCGATGTCCACTGTGCCCCTGCATCTGGATCTGCATTCCGATCCGGATGCGATGCTCGATCTCGACCTGTCGGACCCGCCCCACCTGACGCTCAGCGACCTGCCGCCCCTGCCGGTCACGGAGCCGCCCGCGCCCGGGCAGCCCGTGGGTTTCGGGATGGAGAACGACCGGATGGAACTGCGGCTGGAACTCGACGAACTCCAGCGCAAGCGCCCGATCGATCCCTAGCGAGGCTGCGGGGCCAGGCGCGAGGCGACAGGAGCTTCCCTGGTCAGCGGTCGGCGCTGCTGCCGGCGGTAACCGCAGCGGCGGCGGACGCACCGGGCTGCGCCGGCCGCAAGGCCATGCGTTGCATCAGGTCGTGGGCGGCGGCCTCCGGATCGGGAGCGTTCACCAGCGCGCGCACCACCGCGATCGAACCGACGCCGGTCGCCAGTACCGCGCCGAATTGCTCGGCGCCGATCCCTCCGATGGCGACCTGCGGATAGCCGCGCATGAGGCGCGCGTAGCCGGCCAGCCGGGCCAGCCCCTGCGGCACGGTGGTCATTTTCTTCAGCGTCGTGGGGAAGACCGCGCCCATCGCCACATAGCTGGGCGAGGCTGCGTCGGCGCGCACCATCTCGGCGTAGCCGTGGGTGCTCACGCCCAGGCGCACGCCGGCGCCACGCAGCGCCTGCAGCGCGCCGGGCGCCAGCGCGTCCAGGTCCTCCTGCCCCAGGTGGACTCCGTAGGCGCCGGCATCGAGGGCCTCCTGCCAGTGGTCGTTGATGAACAGCAGCGCGCCGGTGCCGCGCACGGCCGCCACCGCCGCGGCCACTTCGCGCCGGATGGCCGCCGCATCGCCCGACTTGAAGCGCAGTTGCACCGTCGGCACGCCGGCGCGGGCCATGCGCCCGACCCAGTCCGCGTCCGGCAGCACCGCATACAGGCCCAGATCCTGGGGGCATGGCTGGAAGGACTGCGCATGGGGCCGTGCCTGCAGGCCGAAATCCTCCGGGGCGTCCGGCCACTGCACGGGGTCGAACGCGCCGGTGCGGTCCGTGCGGGCCTGCCAGGCGCGCGCGAGGCAGTCCGCGTCCTTGGCGATGAAACCCAGCGCGCTGCAGGCCTGCAGCGCCGCGCGGTACACGCTGCCGCCCTGCGCGGGCGCCGGTGCGGGCTGCGGCGGGAAATCGGCGAACGCGGCGGCATGTGCCTGCGCGATGGCATCGGCCATCGCCTGGATCGTTGCTTCAGCCATGGTCGTGGTGCCAGAAAGGGGTGCCCAGCACGGGCGTGCTCGGCTGGGCCGCGTCCTGCGCGGACATGGCGCCGGCATGGCGCGCCGCGCGGCCGGCCTGCACCGCGTCGGCGAACGCGCCGGCCATGGCCACCGGGTCCTGTGCGAGCGCCACGGCGGTGTTCAGCAGCACGCCGTCGTAGCCCCATTCCATCACCTGGCAGGCATGCGAGGGCAGGCCCAGGCCGGCGTCCACGAGCAGCGGCACGTCCAGCCGTTCGCGCAGCGTGCACAGCGCATACGGGTTCACGGGCCCGCGGCCGGTGCCGATGGGCGCGGCCCAGGGCATGACCGCCTGGCAACCGATGTCCACGAGGCGCTGGCACAGCACCAGATCCTCCGTGCAGTACGGCAGCACGTGGAAGCCGTCGCGCACCAGCTGGGAGGCGGCCTCCACGAGGTTGAGGGTGTCGGGCTGCAGCGTGTAGTCGTCGCCGATCAGTTCCAGCTTGATCCATGGCGTGCCGAACACCTCGCGCGCCATCTGGGCGGTGGTCACCGCTTCCTGGATGCTGTGGCAGCCGGCGGTGTTGGGCAGCACCGGCACGCCGAGCCGGCGCAGCAGTTCCCAGAACCCGCTGCCCGACTCGGCGGGGTCGCTGCCCTGGCGGCGCAGCGAGGCAGTCACCATCGCGGGGCGCGCGCGCTGCACGGCGGCCTCCAGGATGGCGGGCGAGGGATAGCGTGCGGTTCCGAGCAGGAGCCGGCTCTCGAAGCGCTGGCCGTAGAGGACCAGGGCGTCATCGGGTGCGGTGTTGGACATGGCGGGCAAAAAAGGGCGGAAGGGCCGGGCTAGGCCGGCGGCAACGGGAGGGGAGGAGGGGCGCGGGAGCGGCGTGGGGGCGTTCAGCCGCCCGTCACGGGCGCGATGATCTCGACGCGGTCGCCGGGCTGCAGCGCATGCTGCGCATGGCGGGCCTGGGGCACGAACACGGTGTTCACGGCGACGGCGAAGGGAGGACGCGCCGCGATGGCCGCGACGGCGTGGGCCACGGTGGCGCCCTCCGGCAGTTCGGTGGCGTTCTGGTTGATGACGACGTTCATGGATGGATGGCGGCGGGTTCGGTCTCGGGCCGGAAAGGCGTTGCGCCCAGCTCCAGCGCCAGGTCGAAGCGGGGGGCGAGGCGCGATTGTCCCTCGTTCAGCAATTCCATCACCACGTCGAGGATGGCCGGCGAGATCATGAAGCCGTGGCGGTACAGGCCGTTGACCTGCAGCACGCGTGGCGCCAACTGCCGGACGGCGGGCAGGTTGTCGGGCAGGGTGGGGCGGCACTGCGTGGCGATCTCCACGATGCGGGCCTCCGCGAAGCCCGGATGCACGGCGTAGGCGGCGCTCAGCAGCTCCAGGGTGGAGCGCACGCTGGCGGGCGAGAGGTCGTCGGATTCGATCTCGGTCGCCCCGATCACGAACACGTGGTCCTGCTTGGGCGCGATGTAGATCGGGTAGCGCGGGTGCACCAGCCGCGTGGGCCGGCGCAGGGTGACGCCGGGTGCGTGCAGCCGCACGACTTCGCCGCGCACGCCGCGCAGCTGCTGCCATTGCGCACGCGCGCCCAGGCCGCGGCAGTCCAGCACCCAGTCGGGCTGGCCGGGCGTGCCGGGCGTGAAGTCTTCCGGCGCGCGCGGGCTGTTCCAGTGCACGCGCACGCCCCGCGCGCGCATCGCCTGCTCCAGGGCGGCCAGCAACTGGCGGTTGTCGAGCTGGCCTTCGCCGGGCAGGTAGAGCCCCTGGTGGAAGCGTCCGCCCACCGCCGGCTCGGCCTCCGCGACCCCCTGCGCGTCCAGCGCCTGCAGGGCCGGCAGTTCCGGCACCGTGCGGGCCGTGCGCTCGAGCACGCCGCGCAGCCGCACGGCCTCGGCGGCATCCTGCCGGTGCCAGAGGATGAGGGTGCCTTCCTGCTGGAAGAACACGGGCCAGTCGAGCCCGGCCAGCAGCTGCGGCCAGCGCGTGAGTGCGTGGTGGCCCATGCGCACCACGCCAGGCTCGGTGATGGCGGATTCCGCCAAGGGGGCGAGCATGGCGGCCGCGATGCGGGCCGCGGCGCCCTGGGCGTCGGGCCCCTGGGCCTCGTGCACCTCCACCGCGTGGCCCTGGCGTGCCAGTTCGGCAGCCAGCAGCCGGCCCATGAGGCCGGCGCCGAGGACGGTGATCGAGGAATGGGGGGAGAGCAGAGCGGACATGGGTCGGGTGGCGTGCGTTCTCATCGGAGGCGCGGGCCCGGGCAGGGCGCGGCGGCTCGGCAGCGGAGGAGAACAGGCGGCGGTCCACCGTCGAAACTCCCCACGCCAGCATGACCTGGATCGGGTGCCGAGGGTTTTTCTCAGCCACGCCGGACGGCGCGGCACCCCTGTTTCGTCCGTGACGGGATTACAGCACAGGGTTGATAGCGAGGTTTTTGATGCCGCGCATGCGCCATAATTTTTGCCATGAATTCCAAGCCTCTTGATCCTCGGGCGCCGGCGGGCTCCGTGGACGGCCCCCGCTACGTGCGTGTGCTATCGATTGCAGGGTCCGACAGCGGCGGAGGGGCGGGCATCCAGGCCGACCTGAAGACCTTCGCGGCGCTCGGCTGCTTCGGCATGACCGCCATCACCGCCATCACCGCCCAGAACACCCAGGGCGTGCGCTCCATCCACGGCATCCCCCCGGCCATGCTGCGCGACCAGATCGACGCGGTGGTCGAGGACATCGGGGTGGACGCCGTGAAGATCGGCATGCTCCATGCGCCCGAGATCGCCTGCGTTGTCGCCGACGCGATCCGCCGCCACGCGCTGCCGCATGTCGTGCTCGATCCCGTCATGGTGGCCACCAGCGGCGACCGCCTCATCGCGCCGGACACCGTGGCCGTGCTGGTGGAGGCGCTCTTCCCCCTGGCGGCCGTGGTGACGCCCAACCTCGACGAGGCCGGCATGCTGCTGGGCCGGGGCGTCGCCGACGAAGCCGCCATGGAGGCCGCGGCGCAGGATCTGCTTGGCCTGGGCGCGAACGCGGTGCTGCTCAAGGGCGGCCACCTGCCCGGCGACGCCCTGGTGGACCTGCTCGCGCGGCAGGGCGGCGAGCCGCCGCTGCGCCTGCGCGCCGCGCGCGTGGACACCCGCAACGGCCATGGCACCGGCTGCACCCTGTCGTCCGCGATCGCGGCCCACCTGGCGATCGGGCTGGCGTTGCCCGAGGCGGTGTCGGCCGCACATGCCTATGTGCAGGCCGCGATCCAGGCCGGCGCCCGCGTGCGCACCGGCCGCGGCTCCGGTCCGCTGGACCATGGCCACGCCCCCGTGGTGCAGCGCATTGCGGAGCACGCATGGGCATGAGCTTCCGACCCCCCGATCCCGGCCAGATCCAGCAGGCGTTCGCCGCCGATGCCACGCTCGCGCAGCGCTATGCGCTCAAGGAGGTGATCGGCACCGGCTCCTACGGCATCGTCTTCTCCGCGCTGCAACAGCCCACCGGCCAGAAGGTGGTGCTGAAATTCGTCCGCATCGACGAGGACGAGCGGCTGTTCAAGCGCTTCCGCCGCGAAATCGGGGCCTGCGCGCGGCTGCACCATCCGCATGTCGTGCAACTGCTCGACGAGGGCGTCTGCGGCCCGTTCGTGTTCGCGGTCTTCGAGTTCGTGCCGGGCATGACCCTGCGGCAGCTGCTGCAGCAGCAGGGCGCGCTGTCGGCGGGCGAAGCCGGCCGCCTGATGCTGCAGGTGCTGGACGCGGTCGCCTGCGCGCACGACGCGGGCGTGGCCCACCGCGACCTGAAGCCCGAGAACATCATGATCAGCGCCTCGGGCCTGACGTCGCACGCCAAAGTGCTGGATTTCGGCATCAGCACTCTGCTGCCGGGCTTCGGAGACGCACACGCGACGCAGCTCACGCGCGAAGGCGAATACGTCGGCACCCCGGCCTACAGCGCGCCCGAGCAGCTGCGCGGCGAGGTCGCCACGCCCCAGGCCGATCTGTACGCCTGGGGGCTGATCTTCCTGGAATGCCTCACCGGGCGGGTCGTGACGGGCGAATCCACGGCCGAGATCTATCAGCGCCAGCTGTCGCCGCAGGAATTCAGCCTGCCGCACGCGATCCAGGGCCACCCCCTGGCCGAAGTGCTGCGCAGCGCCCTGCGCAAGCGGCGCGAGGACCGTGCCACCTCCGCGCGGCAGCTCTGGGAGCGCTCCTCGGCCGTGCGCCTGGACGATCTGGTCGGCGTGCTGCGCACCCGGCCCGGTGCGGGTGCCGGCGGCATCGCTCCCACGGTGGCGGCGTTCGGCACGCCCCATGAGGAAAAGCGGCAGCTCACGCTCCTCTATTGCGGCGTGGTCTTCGCGCCCCCGCCGGACGGCGGCGACGAAGAGGCCGCCGAGCAGCAGGAGATGGCGCAGCGCAACGTGCTGCGCCGCCTGATCGACGTGGCCGTGCAGCGCGGCGGGACGCTCGGCGGCACGCTGGGCACGCATTTCCTGGTCACTTTGGGCTATTCCGCGCACGCCGAGGCCGACGCGCGCCTGGCCGTGCAGATCGCGCAGGAGCTGGTGCGCTCCGCCGCGCAGCCCGTCGGCGACGTGCGATGGGAGGTGCGCATCGGCCTGCACACGGGCTCGGTGCTCATTGAAAGCGGTGCCGTGGTTCCCTGCCGCGCGCTCACCATCGCGATGGCGATGGAGGAGGCCGCAGCCGACGGACAGGTGGTGGTCAGCGAGGCCGCGCGCCAGCGGCTGCGGCACCATGCCCAGTTCACACCGCAGGGCGGCGTGCGCCTGCCCGGCGCCCCGGCGGAGCTGCCGTGCTTCGCCATGGCGCAGGACGGCGCCAGCGTGGTGCCGGCGCTGCCCCGCGAAGCGGTCGGCCGGTGGCGCGAACTGCTGCTCCTGCGGCGCCGCTGGCGTGCGGCGTTGCGCGGCGAGGGCGGCGCGGTGCTGGTGCGCGGCGAGGCCGGGGTCGGCAAGTCGTGCCTCAGCGAAACCTTCCAGGCGCACGTGCAGGGCCGTGGCGGGCGGGTGCTGCGTGCCGCCTGCTGGCCCGAGCAGGAGAACAGCGCCCTGGCGCCCATGCTGGCGCTCATCCGCGCGCAGTGCGGTGGCCCGGACGAGGCGGATGCCGTGTTGGTGGAGCGCCTCGCGCGCATGCTCGGCGACGCCGGCTGCGACGTCGACCGCGTGCTGCCGATCTTCTGCGTCTGGCTGTCGCTGCAGGTGGGCATGCACCAGGTGGTGGACATCGCCCCCGCGCTGCAGAAGGCACTGCTGATGGAGGCCTCGCTCGGCTGGCTGCGCCACCAGTCCCGAGAGGCCCCGGTGCTGCTGTTCGTCGAAGACCTGCACTGGGCCGATTCGGCCACGCTGGAATGGCTCGCCGAGCTGGCGGCGGCGCTTGCCGGCGAGCGCTGCATGCTGCTGCTCACCGCCCGGCCCGAATGGGAGCCGCCGCTGCGCATGCAGGGCTCGCTCGTGTCGCTGGAGCTCGGCCGGCTCGGCGCGCGTGAGGCGGCCGCCATGGTGCGGCATGTGCTGGCGCCGCGGCAGGTGTCGCAGGCCGTGGTGGACCACGTCGTCGCGCGCACGGACGGCGTCGCCCTGTTCATCCAGGAGCTGACCCGCACTCTGCTGGAAACCTGCCTGGAAGAGCGCGACGGCCAGTGGGACTTCCAGGAGGACGCCGACCTGAAGGGCATCCCCATCACGCTGCGCGACTCGCTGGAGAGCCGCTTCATGCAGCTCGGCCCGGCGCGCGAGGTGCTGCGGTGGGCGTCCATCTGGGGACGGCGTTTCGACGGCGACTGGCTGCCCGACTGCGGCCTGCAGGACGTGCCTGCCGGCCTGCGGTCGCTGGTGGACGTCGGGCTGCTCATGCCGGCGGATGCCGCGGGCCAGTACCTGTTCCGCCATGCGCTGATCCGCGACGCCGCCTACGACAGCATGCTGGCGACCCAGCGCGCGATGATGCACGGCGTGGCCGCCGACGTCATCCTGCGCCGCCGCGCCCGCGTGCGCGACGAGGAGCCCGGGCTGCTGGCGCACCACTACGCGCTGGCCCGCGATTACGCGAACGCGGTGCCCGCCGGCCTGGACCAGCTGCGCATGACGCAGCACCGCTCGCTGAACGACGAAACCATCACCTATGCGCGGACGGTCGAGGACTGGATCGACCGGCTGGACGAGCCCGCCCGCTGGGAGCCCCGGCTGGCGCTCAACGGCTACGTCATGCAGGCGCTGATGAACAAGCACGGCTGGGCGCATCCGCAGGTGGAGCAGCGCATCGAGCTCTCGCAGGGCCTGGTGGAGCGCGACATCTCCGTGGAACTGCGCGTGCAGCACCTCTGGCTCGTGCTCACCTACCACCATGTGGCCAGCCACCGCGCGGAAGTGATGCGGCTGGCGCTGCAGCTGGAGGAACTCGCGCGCCAGCGGGGCGATGCCGGCATCCTGGTCGCTGCCTGCACCTGGATCGGGCTGGCCCACTATTCCGAGGGCCGTTTCGATGCGGCGGAGCAGTATCTGTCGGAGGCCGTCGACGAGCGGCATGGCGACTTCTCCAGGCACCACCCGGCGCAGTTCGGGTTCGACACCGTCGCCTGGGCGCTGGCGGCGCGGGCGCTGGTGCGCTGGGGCGCCGGCCACGATGCACTGGCGCGCGAAGATGCCGAACGCGCGGTGGAGCGCGCCCGCGCTCTGGCGCACATTCCCTCGATCGGCATCACGCTGCTCTACCAGGCGCTCGGCTATCTCGGCCGGAAGGACGCCCCACGCGCCGGCCAGGT
The DNA here is from genome assembly GCA_913774955.1 of uncultured Acidovorax sp. GTDB lineage: Bacteria > Pseudomonadota > Gammaproteobacteria > Burkholderiales > Burkholderiaceae_C > Paracidovorax. The sequence continues at coordinate 160,973 of CAJYKV010000030.1, read as the reverse complement.
GGTCGAAGAGCTGATCGAGCTCTCCGGACGCTACGGGCTGCCGGCGTTCCGCGGCTATGCGGAGGTGATCCGCGGCTGGGTGTCGGGCGAACTCGCCAGCGCCGACGCCACCATCGAGGCGCTCTGGAGCATCGGCTGCAAGTACTGCCAGACCTACTACCGCGCCTTCTGCGCCGAGATCCTGGCGCGCCAGGGCCGCTGGTCCGACGCCGTCGATCGCGTGTCGCACTGCCTGGAACTCACGCACGAGCTCGCGGAGGGCATATACACTGCCGAGCTGTGGCTGCAGAAGGCCGAATACCTGCTGCAGGATGCGCGCACCGCGGGTGACGCCCCGGCCTGTTTCCGCCAGGCCGCGGAAGTCGCGCGCGCGGGCGGCAAGCACCGTGTGGAAGCGCAGGCACTGTCACGCCTGCGCCATGTGGATCCTGCATCCTGCACCGCCGACGACGCGTCGCGGCTGCAGGCCCTGCTGGGTATGCGCCCCGAGCTCGGGGCATTTGTGTGTTGACCGATTGATTGAAAGAGGGAGGACATCCGATGAGTTCCACTCACCAACAACCTTGCGATCCGCTGCTGGGATTCCGCCTGGCCTATCTGCGCGCCATCGCCAAGTCCTGGTACGAGCCGGAGTACCGCGACCACCTGCTCGCCCAGAAGGACATCCAGCCGCAGCTCGCCAAGGATTTCGGCCTGCAGACCATCTGGCCGTGGCTGGACGTGGCCCTGGAGCGCAGCGACGACCCGAAGGACCTCACGCTGTGGAAGCCTGAACTGACCGCCGGCTGGATCGGCCTCGACGACGGCTTCGAGATCGTCTTCCCGCAGGCTCCCGCCGACCACGCGGCCGAAGCGCTGGCCAGCTACTACCAGCTGTTCCCCACGCTGATGGGCGCGACCGCCGACGTGCCCGCCGAGGATGCTCCGCAGCCGCACATGGTGGGTGGCGCACTGCCCACGGGCCTGGGCATTCCCGGCGGTGACCCGGGCTCCCTGCTGGCCTTCGGCGGCGTGGTGCTCCGCGCCATCGCCCTGGCGTGGAAGTCGCAGGTGTTCCGCGACGAACTGCTGAACCCCGCGTGCACCGATGCCGCTCCGCTGCTGAGCCAGTGGCTGGGCTACAACAACCCCTTCAACTTCTCCATCCGCTTCAAGACCGACCCGGCGCTGACCTGGGACGCCGACAAGGGCGCCTGGAACCAGTACACCGCGGACGGCCAGCGGATCAAGAACCGCATCGTGCTGAACTACCCGAACGCGCCCGAGGCGAAGGATTTCTGGCCGATCTCCCTCACCTCCTACAACAACACGGGCAGCGCCTATCCGTTCACCTGCTGAAGCGCCCGCCCTGGCGCCCGATGCTGGCCTTGCGGCGCCGGCGCGCACCGATGCCGCGTGGCAGGCGCTGCGCGGCAGTTCGGCCACGCTGGCCTTGACCCTGGGCGCGCGCGCATCGCCGCTCGCACGCCAGGTCGATGCCGGCTGGGCCGATCCGTGGGCCGAACGCCTGCTGGCGCAGTGCCCCTGGGATCTGCGCCTTGCGGGCCAGGATGCAGCGCTGGTGCGGGCGGTCGTGGTGCGCAGCCGCATCTTCGATGACGCGGTGCGCGATGCCTGTGCGTGCGGGGACGTGTTCGCAGTGGTGGGCATCGGCGTCGGCCTGTGCACGCGCCAGGGTCGCGTCGCGCCGGAGTGCTCCGGTCCGCAGGGCCATGGGCCCGCCTGGGTCGACGTGGATCTGCCTGACGTGATCGCGCTGCGCCGGCTGCTATTGCCGCAGGCGCTGGGCGCTCCGTCCACCAGCCTCCTGGTGGGCTGCGGCCTGCAGGACCCGGCATGGCTCGATGCCGTGCCGTGGCGGCGCGGATACCGCTGCCTCGTGCTGGTCGAGGGGGTCGCGCCCTACGTACCGGCGGCCGCCATGACCGGCATGCTGCGTGCGCTGGCCGCGCGGGCCCGTCAGGAAGGCTGCGGTTGCCAGGTGGTGATCGACTACCTGCACCGCGACTTCGTGCCGATCGCCGCCTTGCAGGCCGGACCGGCGGTTCTGCCGGTGACCACCGGCTTCCAGAGCGCCGAAGCGCTGGCGCCGGACGACTCGGGGTTCCGCACGGCCCGGCTATGGGAGCCGTTCGGGGAGTTCTCCGAAGCGCACCGGGCGCTCCAGGACGACTTCCGCGCGCGCCATGGCCACGCGCCCTACGCGGTGGCCCGATTCGATCTGCAGCCGTCCTGAAGCCGCTGAACCGGCGGCGAAGCCCGGCGGTTGCGCCCGCGCCCCGACCCTCTGGTCGTTTTTCGATACGTCTGATTTCCATGGACTGGTTCCACACCGTACCCCGCTGGCATCCCCGGTTCCGGCCCGTGCTGCGCGCGCCCCAGGCGCCGTCCTCACTGCCCGAGCCTGTCCTGGTGGAAGACACCGGGGCGCTGCAGTTGCCTTTCGCCGAGGCCGGCATGCTGGGCGGGCTGGTCGATGGCGGGCTCTCGCCCGCAGCCTGGTGCGCGGCCGGCGGTGATCCGCGCCATCTGCCCGGCCTGCTGATGGCGCTGGAATCGCTGTCGCGGAAGGGCTGCGTCGTCCCCGCGGGCCCGGAAGACCTGGGCTGGCGGCTTCCAGACGTGCAGGCCGGCCCGGTGCGCATCGATGGCGCTGCGGGCGGCCTCGCGCTGTTCTGCCGCCTGCCCGGCGGGCCGCAGGCCCCGGAGGCGGGAACCGGCGTGGGCGGAGCCAACCACGTTGAAAGCCGCTGGGCGGAGATCGCGGAGGCGGGCGGCGCGGATGTGCTGCTCTGCAGCGATTATTTCGACCCGCGGCTGCCAGTGGCCTGGGAGGACGCATGCCGCGCCGGCCGCGGACGCTGGTGGCTGCCGGTGCGCCCGGCGGGGGCGCAGACCCTGGTCGGCCCGCTGCTGCGCCCCGGCGGCCCCGGCCCCTGCTGGCACTGCTTCATGCACCGGCTGCGCCGCAACCATCCCGGGCGGAGCTGGCTGGAGCGGGAGGTGCCCGGCTCGCACGGGCTGGTGCCGCTCCGCGAGCTGGATTCGGGGTGCATGGTGCGGCACGGGAGGGCGCAGGACGCCGCGCGCGAACTGCTGGCCGGTGCGGTGCCCGGCCGGTTCGCCGCCTGGGGCGGCATGGCGCCGGCCGGGGACGTGGGGTGGAGCGCCGCGCCGCAGCGGCCGCAGTGCCCCCACTGCGGCGACGCGGACTGGATGGCCCGGCAGCTCCGCCGCCCGGTGCGCCCGGGCCCCGTGCAGGCGCTGCCGGGCGCACGCGGGGGATCGCGCACCGTGCCGCCCGACACCACGGTGCAGGCCCTGCTGCCGTGCGTCGATGCGGTGGCGGGCGTGGTGACGGAATGCACACCGCTGCCCCTGCCGCAGGCCGGGGCCATCACCGTCTTCCGCAGCGGCTTCCATCCCCCGGGCGTGGCCGACGCCATGCCGGCCTCGGCCCGGTGGTGCCTCGGAAAGGGCATGACCGCCGTGCAGGCGCAGGCGAGCGCGCTGTGCGAGGCGGTGGAGCGCTACGCGGCGGGCTGGCAGGGGGACGAGCCCTGTACGGTCGCACTCCAGGGCGACCTGCCCGCACCGGCTTTCGGCCCGCAGGCGCTGGTGTTCATCAGCGACGGGCAGCGCGCGCGCTCTGCCGCCGGGGCGGGGCCGCAGGACGACCGCGTGCGGCGCTTCGTGCCCCATGCCCCGCACGAACCGCTGGCCTGGACGCCCGCCTGGTCTCTGACGCGCGACGCACCGTGCTTTCTTCCGCTCGCCCAGTGCTACCTGGGCGTGCCGGATGCGTGGTCCTGCCACGGCGCCTGGAACTCCAACGGCTGCGCCGCCGGCAACTGCCCCGAGGAGGCGATCCTGCAGGGCCTGCTGGAAGTGGTCGAGCGGGACGCGACGGCGATCTGGTGGTACAACGAACTGCCGCGGCCGGCCTTCGCCCCGGAGGCGGTGCCGGCAGAGCACGTCCGGCGCGTACAGGGCACGCTGGGGCCCGACTGGACGTTCTGGCTGCTGGACCTGACCCACGATCTCGGCATTCCCGTGGCTGCGGCCGTCGGGCAGCACCGCGGCGGCGACTGGGCGCTCGGCTTCGGCTGCAGCCTCGATGCGTCGATGGCCTGCGAGCGGGCGCTCACCGAACTGGTGCAGCTCGTGGCCGTGGGCAAGACGTTGCCGTCACACTGGAATGGCCTGCGGGATGCATCCCCGGCGTTTCTGTGGCCCAATGGGCATTACCATGGATGGGCCGGAAGCGCCCTCCGGTCCCGTGAAGACGACCGCGGGAGCGGCGGCCTCCGGGCGGACATCGCCCACTGTGTGGCGGCGGCCAGGAATTGCGGCATGGAAGTGGTCGTGCACGACTACACGCGGCCCGACATTCCGCTCCATACCGTCAGGACCGTGGTGCCCGGCGCCTGCCACATCTGGCCCGAACTCGCGAATCCCCGGCTGTATCGCGTGCCCGTCCAGATGGGCTGGCGCGAAACCCCGCAGAATGAGGGCCTGCTCAATCCATGGCCCTTGTACGTCTGATTTGAAAGCGTCCCGACGAGCACGATGGCGATCCTGCGAAATCTTCCGAGCGGCCGGAGCATCGTGCTCCGCCCCCTGCACACCTTCGGCCGGCATCCCGATTCCTGCCGCACGGTGCTCCAGGAGTCCGACGTCTCCAAGCTGCATGCGCTGGTCCGCTGGTCCGGCACGCAGTGGGAGATCAGCGACCAAAGCCGCAACGGCACCCTGATGGACGGCCGGCGCCTGCCGCCCGGGCACTGGCACGTACTGGCCGTGGGAGCGGAAATCCGCTTCGGCACCTCGACCTCGGCCGTCTGGCAGTTGGTGGATACCTCCTGCCCCAAGACGGGCCTCTGGCCGCTCGAGGGCGAGAAGGTGCTGCGGGTTCTCGACATGCAGGAGAACCTGCTGCCCGATCCGGCCGCGGCCGAGTCCAACGTGTTCCAGTCGGAGGGGCGCTGGTGGTGGGACCGCATGGACCACGTCGTCCCGCTGCTCGACGGCCACGTGGTGCAGGCGGGCGGACGGCACTGGGAATTCGTCCTCTGCGAAGACCTGGGCGTCACGCAGGACCTGCCGCGCATGACCACCTCGCCGACCCTGGCGGCCCCGGTGTTCGATTTCGACCTGAGCCAGGACGAGGAGCACGTCTGCCTGGAGATCCACGTGGCATCGCAGACGCTCACGCTCGGCGAGCGCATCCACCACTACACGCTGGTCACCCTGGCGCGCCAGCGCCTGCAGGACGCGGAGCGGGGGCTTGCGCTCTCGAGCCAGGGCTGGCTGGGTATCGAGGCGCTGGCCCGCATGCTGGGCGTGGACGTTCCGTATCTGAACATCCAGCTCTTTCGGGCGCGGCGCCAGGTGCAGAACGCGCTGGGGTCGGCGCTGGCGGTGGTGGAGCGCCGCCGCGGCGAGGTTCGCTTCGGTGATTACTCGTTCCGCATCCGCAAATGCGGCCGGCCCGAGGGCGAGTGGAAGGCGCCCGGCTTGTAATTCGATGTAATTGGCTGTTGCAGGCCGTCTCTTTAGATTACGGGTAACGCCGCTGCACGCGGACGACCCTGAACCCTGTAGAGAGAGCCCTGAACATGCAGCCCACCCCCATCTCGGCACCTGCCGGCGCATCCTTGCCGGAGGCCGCCGCCCCTGCAAGCGCCGTCAGCGCCCGGGTCCGGGCCTGCGCGTCGTCCGGCTCCTCCGTCGCGCGGAGGCTGCCATGAGATGCGTCACCGTGACTTCCGACGCCGACCGTGCGGGCAGGCCCGCCACGTCCGGGGCCCTGTGGCAGCCGCAGTCCCTCTGGGAATCGTATTACCAGCACGTCATGGCCGCTGCCTCCGAAGAAGGCTATCTGTCGGCGTTCTGGCGGCACTACCACGGGGAACCTGCCGAGATGCAGGTGGAGGGGCCCGACCTGCTGCGCTGGAGCACGGAGTGCGGCTGCGTGATGCGCCGCCTGCCGTTCACGCCGCTGGGCGATTTCCTGCGCGATCTGGAGCGGATGTGCATGCATGCCCACCGCGTGGGAGCCGCGCTGCGGGTGATCGCGGACTGATCAATGACGACATGGCCGAGAGGCCAGGAGGAGAAGCGAGTCCATCGCCTCTATAACAAAAATAAGAAGAATCCGCGCCACCTCTGGGAGGGGGATGGCGCGGGGCAGCAAATCCCCCTGCGGACCTCGGACTGCAGGGGGATTTCGCCTTCTGGCGACCCTCCCGCCCGCCGCGGCGTCAGCCGCCAGCCCGCGGCCGTCAGCCCGCGGCCGGCCGGGCCGGGGCCACGCCGAGCCGCTCGTGCAGGCGGCTGCTGGTGGTCGTGTACTGGAGCGCGACCGGGGCGCCCGCCAGGTGCTCGGCCGCAGCGAAAGCGGCCAGCGTGGCTTCGTGGAAGCCGCAGAGGATGAGTTTGCGCTTGCCGGGGTAGGTGTTGATGTCGCCCACCGCATACAGGCCCGGCACGCCGGCGGAGAACGTCGCCGTATCCACCACCAGCTGCTTGCGCTCCAGCACCAGGCCCCAATCGGCGATCGGCCCGAGGCGCGGGGACACGCCGAGGCACAACAGCAGCACGTCCGTGGGCAGGCGCTGCTCGGTTCCATCGGGCGCGAGAACGCGCAGCGCGGACAGCCGCGGCGGGATGGAGTCCGTGCCCTGCGCCGCCCCCGTGTCCTCGATGCCCGTGGCCTGGCCCACCACCACGCGGATGCGGCCTTCCGCGCGCAGGGCCTGCAGCCGGGCGAGCGCTTCCGGCGGCGCCTGGAAGGCATCGCGGCGGTAGAGCAGCGACACGCTCGCGGCGGACTGCGGGCCGGGTTCGGCGCAGGCGATGGCGCGCGCCACGGCCGTGTCCTCCCCGCCGTGCACCACCACATGGCGGCCGGCGGTGCCGGCCGGCGCGTCGTGGTGGAACACCTGGGTGCCGTGAAAGCGTTCGATGCCGTCGATCTTGAGCGTGCGCGGCACGAAGGCGCCCACGCCCGCGGCGATGAACACGGTGCGTGCGTGCAGCGCCGTGCCGGCATCCGTGGACAGCAGGAAGCCGCCATCGGGGCTTGGCTGCAGCGTCTCGACGCGCTGGGAGAGGTGCAGCTGCGGAGCGAACGGCGCGATCTGCCGGGCCAGCAGGTCCACCAGCTCGCGGCCGGTGCACACGGGCACGCCCGGAATGTCGTAGATGGGTTTGTCGGCGTAGAGCTCGGCGCACTGGCCGCCGACGTGGGGCAGGGCGTCGATCACGTGGGCGGCGATGCCCTGCAGGCCGAGCTGGAAGACCTGGAAGAGCCCCACGGGCCCCGCGCCGATGACCACGGCATCGGCTTTGGTTGCTCGGGGGGATGTCTTCATTCTTCAGCGGATCAGGTCGGCGACCTTGCCGGGCTTGCCGTTCCACTCGTCGGCATCGGGCAGCGAGGCCTTGCGCTTGGTGATGCTCTTCCATTGCGGAGCGAGCTCGGCGTTGAGCTTGATGAAGGCCAGCTGGTCGGCGGGCAGGTCTTCCTCGGCGTAGATCGCATTGGCCGGGCACTCGGGAATGCACACGGCGCAGTCGATGCACTCGTCGGGGTCGATCACCAGGAAGTTCGGGCCCTCGCGGAAGCAGTCCACGGGGCACACGTCCACGCAATCGGTGTACTTGCACTTGATGCAGTTTTCGGAGACGACGTGAGTCATGAGAGGCAGTCTTTGGGTCGGGGGTAACCCGCAATTTTAGGGCGGATCGGGCCGGAGGCGCCCGCCGCCCCTTGCGCTGTCGCAGGAAGAGGCGGCGGGGCCGGTCCGGATCAGTTCACGAGCACGGCCGCGGCGGTGCGGTGGCTCGCCGTATCCACCAGGATCAGCGAGCCCAGCACGCGGGCCTGCGTGAACGGCGCGGCGGGCAGGGCTTCCTGCAGCAGCAGGTCGACGTGGCCGATGGCATTGGGTTCGAGCTGCGTTGCTTCTTCCTCCGCCAGGGTGTGGATGTTGAGGCGGTGCACCACGCGCTGCACCTTGGCCTTGACCCAGCGGTGGCCGTGCAGCGCCCAGTAGACGCGGCCCGCCACCAGCGGCTCGTCGTCCATCCAGGCCACGGTGGCGCGCAGTTCGCGGCGTGCGGGCCAGGCGGGCACGGCGACCGGTGTGTCGAAATCGTCCGCCGCGGCGGACGCGGCCGGGGTCGGGGCCGGAGCGGCCAGTATCCAGTCGCCGCGCGAGACGTCCACCTCGCGGTCCAGCACGATGCCGGCGCTCGTGCCCGCGGGCACATCCTTGGGCCTGCGCGCATGGTCCAGCACCTGGGCCACCTGGGCGAGCTGCCCGCTCGGGAAGATCTGCACGGCCGTGCCCGGTGCCACCTGCCCGGCGGCTACGCGGCCCCAGAACACGCGGCGGCCCTGGCTGGTGTCGGCCGAGGACGAGAATTTCTCGACCCACTGCACCGGGAAGGCGAGCGCCAGGCCCGTGTCGGCGGGCGTGTGCGGCAATTGCTCCAGGATCCGCAGCAGGCTGGGGCCTTCGTAGCCGCACCAGCCGGGCTTCGCATCCACCACGTTCCAGCCCTTGAGCGCGGAGACGGGCACCGTGGCGCGCACGGCGATGCCGGCGGCGCGGGCGAAGGTCTCCAGCGCGCCCTGGATGTGGCGCAGCGCCAGTGCCGGGTCGTCCACGGCGTCGAGCTTGTTCACGGCGAACACCAGCGAATGCACGCGCAGCAGGTGCACCAGCAGCGAGTGGCGGCGCGTCTGCGGCAGCAGGGTGAGCTGCGGGTCGCGCCAGTCGAGCTTGGTGGCATCGACCAGCACCACGGCCGCATCGGCGCTGGAGGCGGCCGTCACCATGTTGCGCGTGTACTGCTCGTGGCCCGGCGCATCGCCGATGATGAACTTGCGCGTCTCGGTGGCGAAATACCGGTAGGCCACGTCGATCGTGATGCCCTGCTCGCGCTCGGCCGAGAGGCCATCCGTCAGCAGCGCCAGGTCGGTCTCGCCGCCGCGCGTCACGCCCGCGAGATGGTCCTGCAGCACCGCGCGGCTGTCCACCAGCAGGCGTCCGATCAGCGTGCTCTTGCCGTCGTCCACGCTGCCGCAGGTGATGAAGCGCAGCGCCGCTTCGTGTTCGTCCCGGCCTGCCGAAGTGGCCGTGGCTGCCTTGGCTGCCATCGAATCAGTCGTGTTTGTCATCCAACTCTTTCAGTCGCCCACGCGGGGCGTTAAAAATGGACGCGGCCCAGGCGAGAACCGCCGTGCAAGGGCCGCCCCGCCGCACTGGCGGTGTCCCCCTTCCCGCCGGGAGCAGCCCGGCGAGAGAAGGGGGAAGGCGCGCAGCGCCTCAGGGGGATGCCTTCAAAAATATCCGTCCTTTTTGCGCTTTTCCATGGAGGCGTCGGACGTCTTGTCGTCCATGCGCGTCGCGCCACGTTCGCTCACGTCGGCCGCCAGCGTCTCGATGACGATGTCGGCGGCGGTGGCGGCGGGGCTTTCCACCGGGCAGGTGCATGTGATGTCGCCCACGGTGCGGAAGCGCACGTCGCGCGTTTCCACCGTCTCGCCCTCGCGCGGCGGGGTGAGCTCCGTCACCGGCACCAGCAGGCCCTTGCGTTCGACCACCTGGCGCTTGTGGGTGTAGTAGAGCGAGGGCAGGGCGATCTGCTCGCGGTCGATGTACTGCCACACGTCCAGCTCGGTCCAGTTGCTGATCGGGAACACGCGGAAGTGCTCGCCCGGTGCAAGCCGCGTGTTGAACAGCGTCCACAGCTCGGGACGCTGCGCCTTCGGTTGCCACTGGCCGAAGCTGTCGCGGTGCGAGAAGATGCGCTCCTTGGCGCGGGCCTTCTCCTCGTCGCGGCGGGCGCCGCCGATCAGCGCGTCGAAGCGGAATTCCTCGATCGCCTCCAGGAGCGTCACCGACTGGTGCACGTTGCGGCTCTCGCCCGGGTGCGCCAGCCGCACCGTGCCGCGCGCCATCGAGTCCTCCACGCTGCGCACGATCAGTTCGGCGCCCAGTTCCTTCGCGCGGAAGTCGCGGAAGTCCGTGACCTCCGGGAAGTTGTGGCCCGTGTCGATCATCAGCAGCGGATAGGGAATGCGCCCGGCGCCGAAGGCCTTCTCGGCGCACTTGAGCATCACCAGCGAATCCTTGCCGCCCGAAAACAGCAGGGCGGGGCGTTCGAAGGCGGCGGCCACCTCGCGCAGGATGAAGATGGTCTCTTCCTCCAGCGCGTCGAGGTGGCGGTTGCTGAGCTGGCTGAGCACGTGGGGTTCGGTGCGGGCGTTCATGCGATCGGTCTCTCTGTCGGTTCTCGTGTGCGGCGGCGCGTCAGGCGGCGTCCCGGAAATGCGGCAGCGGGTGGGCGACGTCGCCCTGGTAGAAGGCATGGAAGCGGTCGAACTGGCGCTGCGCGTCGGCGAGGTCCACACCTTCGCGCAGCACGGCCACGTCGAAGCCGCAGCGCGCCATCTGCACGAGCTGGTCGATCAGCACGTCGCCCGTGGCGCGGATTTCGCCCTGGAACCGGCGGCGCTGGCGCAGCAGGCGGGCCTGGCTGAACGCGCGGCCGTCGGTGAACTTCGGGAAGTGCAGGTCGATGCGGTCGATGCCGGCCAAATCCTGCACGAGGGGGTCGGCGTCGTTCGGCATCTCGAGCACGGTCTGGCCGGCGGGCGCCGCCGTGTGGTCGTGGGAAGCGATGATTTTCATGGGGCTGGTCTCGGTCGGGGACGGATGCGGGCTCAGGCGGACACGGCCTCGGACGGATGCCGCGCGGCGTTCGCTGCGGCCTTGAAGGGCTCGATGCCGACGCGGCGCACCGTGTCGATGAAGTGCTCGTGCTTCTGGCCGCGCGCGCTGCCGGCCGCTTCGGGCGACAGGGGCTGACGGTGCTCGCGGTAGGTGGCGAGCAGGGCTTCGATCACGCCCGGCACCTCGGCCGCGCTGAACGACGGCCCGATGATCTTGCCGGGCACGGCCGCGCCCGACAGGTCGGTGCCGTCGGCCCCGCCCAGCGTGATCTGGTACCACTCCTTGCCGTCCTTGTCGACGCCCAGGATGCCGATGTGGCCGCTGTGGTGGTGGCCGCAGGAGTTGATGCAGCCGCTGATGTGCAGGTCGATCTCGCCCAGGTCCCAGAGCTCGTCCAGGTCCTGATAGCGCTCGGTGATGGCTTCGGCGATCGGCAGCGAGCGGGCGTTGGCGAGCGAGCAGAAGTCGCCGCCCGGGCAGGCGATCATGTCGGTCAGCAGGCCGATGTTGGGCTGGGCCAGGCCCAGCGCGCGCGCCTCTTCGTAGAGCGCGGGCAGCTGGTCGGCGCGCACCCAGGGCAGCAGCAGGTTCTGTTCGTGCGTCACGCGGGCCTCGCCGCTCGAATAGCGGTCGGCGAGGTCGGCGGCCGCGTCCATCTGGTCGGCCGTGGCGTCGCCGGGCGCGTAGCCCACGCGCTTGAACGACAGCACCACGGCGCGCAGCAGCGGGTGGCGGTGCGGCAGCACGTTGCGCGTGAGCCAGCGGCCGAAGCCCTGGTCGCCCTCGGCGGCCGCGCGCAGCAGCGACAGCGTCTGGCTCTCGGCGTCCGCGCCGCCCAGGTCGGGCACCGGGTCATGGAAGCAGGCGGCCACGCGGTCGTATTCGGCCTGCGTGATGGTGTGGGGCCCGCCCTCGACCTCGACGATCTGGCGGAATTCCTCCTCCACCTGGTCCACGTAGGTCTGGCCTTCGGACTTCACGAGGATCTTGATGCGCGCCTTCCAGAGGTTGTCGCGGCGGCCGTAGCGGTTGTAGACGCGGATCACGGCCTCGAGGTAGTTCATGAGCTGGTTCCAGGGCAGGAACTCGCGGACCACCGGGCTGATGACCGGTGTGCGGCCCATGCCGCCGCCCACGCGCACCTGGAAGCCCAGTTCGCCGGCCTCGTTCTTCACGAGCTGCAGGCCCACGTCGTACCAGCCCAGGGCCGCGCGGTCTTCCCGGGCGCCGTTGAGGGATACCTTGAATTTGCGCGGCAGGAACGCGAATTCGGGATGCAGCGTGCTCCACTGGCGCAGGATCTCTGCGAAGGGCCGCGGATCGGCGATCTCGTCGGCGGCGATGCCCGCGAGCGCATCGCTGGTGATGTTGCGGATGCAGTTGCCGCTGGTCTGGATGCCGTGCATGTGCACGGAGGCCAGCAGGTCCATCACCTCCGCGCTCTTGTCGAGCGGAATCCAGTTGTACTGCACGTTGGTGCGCGTGGTGAAGTGGCCGTAGCCGTACTTCAGGCGCGTGCCGATGCGGCGGCCGTCGGCGAGCGGGATGTCGCCGAGCTTTTCCTGCGTGGCCTGCGCTTCGGCCAGCAGAGAGGCCTCGGGCACGTCGTAGTCGCGGGCGATGCGGGCCAGCACGCGCAGCTGGCCGCTGGAAAGCTCGCCGTAGGGCACGGCCACGCGCAGCATCGGCGCGTAGCGCTGCACGTACCAGCCGTTCTGCAGGCGCAGCGGCTTGAACTCGTCGCCGGAGAGCTTGCCGGCCTGGAAGCGCTCCAGTTGGTCGCGGTACTGGTCCGCGCGCTGGCGGATGAACTGTTGGTCGAATTCTGTGTATTGGTACATGGTGGGGCGGTGCGCTCGGGGCGCACTCAGATCAGAATCAGTTTGGCGCCCGCCCAGGCGAGCAGCACGGAAAGGGCGGAGCGGATCAGCCGCTCCGGCGCACGGGTGACGAGCCGCGAGCCGAGCCAGATGCCCGGCAGCGAGCCCGCCAGCAATTGTGCGAGAAGCGGCCAGTCCACGGAGCCGAGGGTGGCATGGCCCAGGCCCGCCACCAGCGTCAGCGGCACGGCGTAGGCGATGTCCGCCGCCACCACGCGCGGCAGCGGCAGCAGGGGGAAGAGCACCAGCAGCACCGTGACGCCGATCGCGCCGGCGCCCACGGAGGTGAAGGTGACCAGCGTGCCGATCAGCGCACCCAGCAGCACCGGCAGGCTCCAGTGGCGGGGCCGGTCGGCCCGCTCGCCCTGGCTCTGGCGGGCGGCGCGTTCGGCCGCCTGCCGCGCGGGCGAAAACACGAAGGCCTTGTAGAGGGTCGCCGCCGCGGTGAGCAGCAGCGCGCCGCCCAGCGTGGTGGTCATGATCTGCTGCGCCACGGCGCTTGCCGGGCCGATGGCGCGCAGGGCCCAGAGGGCAGCGATGGAGGCGGGCAGGCTGCCCGCGCACAGCAGGGCCACGACGCGCCAGGGCACGAGGCGCTGCCGGGCGAGGCTCACGGTGCCGCCCATCTTGGTGAACGCCGCGAACAGCAAATCGGTGCCGATGGCGAGGTGCGGCTTCACGCCGAAGAAAAAGATCAGCACGGGCGTCATCAGCGAGCCGCCACCGACCCCGGTGAGGCCGACGATCAGGCCCACCGCGAATCCCGCAAAAACGAACGCCAAGTCGTGCATAGGCCATGACTGTAGGGTTACGCCTTATGGTTTCAAACTATTGTTTATTCCTTCATGTATATCGATATATGTATATGAGCCGGTGGAGCGGGCCCCGCCGTTGCTCCATCCCGGCGCGCGGACGGCAACGCACCCGCGCTTCGCGTATCGTCGGCGGGGGGCCTCGTCCCCCGCCATCGCTGCATGCCCATGACCGATTCTTCTTCTTCCACCCCCGACACCCCTTCCGCCGCTGGCGGCGACGCCGCGTTCTCGTGGCGCCGGATCGCCCTGCCGGCCTTCGGGCCGTCGCTGCTGTTCGGGGTGGGCGAGGGCGCGATCCTGCCGATCGTTCCGCTGCTGGCGCGGGACCTGGGCGCCTCGGTACCGATGGCGGCCTTCGTGGTGACGCTGATCGGGCTGGGATCGCTGCTCAACAACATTCCCGCCTCGGTGATCACGATCCGCTGGGGCGAACGCTGGGCGATCGTCGCGGCCGGGGTGTGGAGCGCGCTGGGCATGGCCCTGGCCGTGCTGCTGCCCGGCGTGGTGCCGCTGGCGATCGGCTGCTCCATGGTCGGCATGTCGCAGGCCGTCTACAACCTCGCACGGCAGAGCTACCTGACCGAGGCGGTGCCGCCCGCCTACCGGGCGCGGGCGCTGTCGACCCTGGGCGGCGTGATGCGCATCGGCATGTTCATCGGGCCCTTCCTCTCGGCGGCGGCGGTGCATGCCTTCGGGCTGCAGGCCGCATTCGCCGTCGGTATCGCGGGCGTGCTGGCGGCCGCGGCGATCGGCGCGCGCCTGCCGGACCTGCAGGCGCCGCCGCACCCCGAGGGCGCGGCCGCTCCGGCACCCGTCAGCCTGCGCTCCATCGTGGCGGACCACCGCAAGGTGTTCCTCACCCTCGGGCTGGGCGTGGCGCTCGTGAGCGCGGTGCGCGCGTCCCGCCAGGCGGTGATTCCGCTCTGGGCGGACCACCTGCTGCTGGCGCCCGCGGTCACGTCGGTGATCTACGGCATCGCCGGCGGCATCGAGATGCTGCTGTTCTACCCGGCCGGCCGCGTGATGGACTTGAAGGGCCGCCGCTGGGTGGCCGTGCCGTCGATGGCGATCATCGGCGTGGCGCTGCTCGCGATGCCGTTCACGGGCGGCTTCGTGACGCTGCTGATCGCCGCGACCGCGATCGGTTTCGGCAACGGCATCGGCTCGGGCCTGATCATGACGCTGGGCGCGGATTTCGCGCCGCGGCATGGCCGGCCCTACTTTCTCGCGGTGTGGCGCTTTCTGTCGGACCTGGGCGGCTCCTGCGGGCCGGCGCTGCTGTCGGCGCTGGTGGCGACCGCATCGCTGGCGGGCGGCATCGCCGTCACCGGGCTGCTGTCGCTCGCGGCGGCGGCGCTGCTGGGCCTGTGGATTCCGGCGCGCAAGCCGAGGGCTCCACAGGCCTGAGGGCTGGCACTTCAGGCGCCGGGAAGCCGTTCCGTGGACAGCGCCCGCGCGAGGCGCACTTCCACGGGCAGCGGCTCTCCCATCATGCGGGCGGCCAGCAGTTCTCCGCAGAGCTGCGACAGCGTGAGACCGCGTGCGCCCATCGCCGCGCAGACCCACAGCCCGGGCTGCGCTGCGGCATCCACCGGCCCCACGAACGGCAGCCGGTCGGGGGCGGTACAGCGCACGGCCGCCCAGTGGCCGGGCGCGGCGCCCGGGCCGGCGATGGCGGGTGCGAGACCTTGTGCCAGCGCCGGCAAGAGCTGCTGCAGCTTCGCGGCATTGGTGGCATGGGCCTCGGCCTGTTCCTGCGGCGCAGGCGGCAGCTCCGTCTGGCCGCGTTCGAACGTGGAGCCCATCACCCAGATCGCTCCGCGCGCCGCGCCCGCGTGCGGAACGAGGTTGCCGTTGCCGTTGACGGGGAAGGGCGGCCAGGCGGCATCAGGGGCGTCCGCCCGCATACCCCAGCTCACCTGCCCGCGAAGGGGATGGATCGGGTAGCGGCCCGGCAACCAGGGGCGGCTGCCGTAGCCCGCGGCTAGCACCACATGGGGGGCTTCGGCGAGCAGCGTTCCGTCGCCGCCATACGCCTGCCAGTGCCTCGTGCCATCGGGAGCGGTCACCGGCTCGAGGCGGGCCACGGTACTGCCGCCCTGCCAGTGGATGGCCGGGTGCGCCAGCAGAGCACGCACCAGCCGGGCCGGCCTCAGCCATCCGCCGCGTGCGTGCCAGGTGCCTACGGTGGACTCGGGCAGGCCCGCGGCCTCCAGCGCCGCGGCATCGGCCGGCCGGCTCCATTCGGCACCTGCCGTGGTGCCGTCGGCCCAGGCGGCGGGCAGGCGGTTCTTGCCGTCCACCTCGTGCTCGAGTACGCCGCACGCGCTCCAGTCCCCTCCCTCCACCAGACCCGACGCCGCCAGGGCCTGCAGCGTGGCCCGCACGCCGGAGCGCGACAGGCGCGACAGCAGGCTGTCGTCGGGCGACACGTGCGGCGCGAACACGCCCGCTGGCAGGCCGGAGGCGCCGGCCGCCGGCTCCGCGCCTTGGTCCAGCACCTGCACCTGCCAGCCGCGCCGCGCGAGGCCGGCGGCCACCGCGGCGCCCGAGAGGCCGCCACCGATCACCAGCGCGAGGGATGGCCCACCCGGCACCTGTACGTCCGGCAGCTCCGGCTGCACCGGGCGCGGCTCCCAGGCCGGATCGAACACCGCCTGCAGGTTGCTGCGCTTGGGCGGCACGCCGGGCACCTTCCGGACCTTGAATCCCCCTTGCGTGAGTCCTTCGCGCACCGCGCCGGCCACGCTCCAGGTGGACAGGCGGGCACCGCGGCGGCAGCAGCGCGCGACGGCCTTGAGGGTGTGCACGTCCCAGAGGTCGGGGTTCGCCTGCGGGCTGAAGCCGTCGAGGTACACCGCGTCCGCCACCGGCTGCTGCTGGCGCAGCATCGCCTGCGCATCGCCGATGTAGAGCGTGAGCAGCACCCGTCCGCCCTCGAAGGCGAGCCGGTGCACGCCGGGCAGCAGGCCCCAGTACTGGGCGTGCAGGGCGCGGGCCAGCGGTTCCAGTTCGCCGTGCCCCTGCAGGGAGCGCAGCAGGTCGTCCGCGGAGACGGGAAACGCCTCGCAGGAGACGAAATGCAGCAGCCGCGGCCGCGAGGGGTCGGCCCGCCATGCAGCCCAGGTGGTGATGAAATTCAGGCCGAAGCCGAAGCCGGTCTCCAGCACCCGCCACGTCGCCTGGCCCGCCCAGGCCTGCGGCAGCCCGCAGCCGTGCAGGAAGACGTCGCGCGCCTGCGCGAGCCCGGTTTCGCTGTGGTAGCGGTCGCCGAAGCGCGGATTGAACGGGGTGCCGTCGGGGAGCCAGTCGATGGGTTCGGACATGCGGCGATTGTCGGGGTGCCGGAGGGCGCGGCGGGTTGCGCCGCGTCAGCGACAGGGCGGGGAAAGACTGGAACAGGTGCGGAAAGACCTGCAAGGGAACGAAAGGCTACCGGGACAAAAAAGCCCGGCGGGGCCGGGCTTGCGGGGTGGGGGCGGCATGCGCCGCGAGCGGCCGGCACAGTGCCGGCCTGCCCGTGCGTCAGGCGCTGGGCGGCACGTAGCCCGCGGCGGCATCCGCGCCGCCACCGAAAAAGTGCTGCTCCATCTGGCGCGCGAGGTACTGGCGGGCGCGCGCATCGGCGAGGTTCAGGCGGTTTTCGTTCACGAGCATGGTCTGGTGCTTGAGCCAGCCGGCCCAGGCTTCCTTGCTCACGTTCTCGAAAATGCGCTTGCCCAGGTCGCCCGGGTAGGGAGGGAAGTCGAGGCCTTCGGCTTCCTTGCCGAGCTTGATGCACTGGACGGTACGTGCCATGGGGTGTTTCCTTGTTCTGACGGGATGAGAAATCGGGAGAGTCTCCGGGCCTTGCCGCAGGAAACCGGGTGAAGCGGCTCACGTCCAAAGATGATTTGGAAATTTAAAACTGAAATTTCAGTAGTTTCAGTTTTGAGGGTGGGCTTACAGAATGCGCTGCATCGGTGCCGTGCTCTACCGCACCGTCCACGGATCTTCTCTGGAAAGCCCCTCATGAACCTTCGCCGCCACTTTATCAAGTTTCCCGCCGCCGCCGTCCTTGCGGGTTCACTCGGCGCATTGGCCCTTCCGGCCATCGCCCAGCAGCCGGTGCAGCTGCTCAACGTGTCGTACGACCCGACGCGGGAGCTGTACGTGGACTACAACCAGGCGTTCGCCAAGTACTGGAAGGGCAAGACGGGGCAGGACGTGCAGGTCAAGCAATCGCACGGCGGCTCGGGCAAGCAGGCGCGGTCGATCATCGACGGCATCGACGCCGACGTGGCCACGCTGGCGCTGGGCGGCGACATCGATGCGCTGGTGAAGCACGGCGGGCTGGTCAAGCCGGATTGGCAGAAGCGGCTGCCCCACAACTCGGCGCCCTACACCTCCACGATCGTGTTCCTCGTCAAGAAGGGCAACCCCAAGGGCATCAAGGACTGGGACGACCTCGTCAAGCCCGGGGTGCAGGTGATCACGCCCAACCCCAAGACCTCCGGCGGCGCGCGCTGGAACTATCTGGCCGCCTGGGAATACGCCAAGCGCAAGTACGGTGGCGATGCGCAGGCCAAGGAGTTCGTCGGCAAGCTCTACCAGAACGTGCCGGTGCTCGATACCGGTGCGCGCGGCTCCACGATCACCTTCGTGCAGCGCGGCGTCGGCGACGTGCTGCTGGCCTGGGAGAACGAGGCCTTCCTGGCGCTGAAGGAGTTCGGCGCCGAGAAGTTCCAGATCGTCGCCCCCTCGCTCTCCATCCTGGCCGAGCCCAGCGTGGCCGTGGTCGACAAGGTGGTGGACAAGAAGGGCACGCGCGCCGTGGCCGAGGAATACCTGAAGTACCTCTATTCGGACGAGGGCCAGGACATCGCCGGCAAGCACTTCTACCGCCCGACCGGCGAGAAGGCCAAGGCCAGGTACGAGGCGCAGTTCCCGAAGCTCACGCTGGTCACCATCGACCAGGCGTTCGGAGGCTGGGCGAAAGCCGACAAGGACCACTTCGCGGACGGCGCCAGCTTCGACCAGATCTACACGAAGAAGTGACCGCACCGGCGGCCCGACAACGACTCCAACGAAGGAAGCAGCCCATGTCCATCCTCCTGATCGCCGGAAGCCCTTCGGAGCGCTCGCGCTCGGCGGCCTTGCTGGATGCCGTGTCGCTGCGGCTCTCGGTGCGCGGCACGGCGGTGCACCGCCTGCACATCCGCGATCTCTCGCCCCAGGCGCTGCTGCTCGCCGACACGGGCCACCGTTCCATCGCCCATGCGGTCGACCAGGTGGCCAACGCCGACGCGCTGGTGGTGGCGACCCCGGTCTACAAGGCGGCGTACAGCGGCGTGCTCAAAGTGTTCCTCGATCTGCTGCCCCAGTCGGCGCTGCGGGGCAAGGCGGTGCTGCCGCTGGCCACCGGCGGCAGCCCGCACCACATGCTGGCGCTCGACTACGCACTGCGGCCGGTGCTGCAGTCGCTCGGCGCACGGCACATCCTGCCCGGCGTCTACGCCACCGATGCGCAGGTGGCGCTGACGCCCGAAGGGGCCTATGCCATCGGCCCGGAGATCGCGCAGCGCCTCGACGAAGCGCTCGACCTGCTCGTGAACGACGCGATGCGGCTGCCGGCCCAGGCCGCGCGCTTCCCGCCCATCCCCTTCCACCAGGTGCGATGTAGCGTCTGAGGGAAAAGGGCGGGGGCCCGCGCCCATGGCGTGCGGCAGCCCCTCGACCTTCTTCCGTCGTTCCCCTTTCCGATCCGTTCGTTCCCGCAGGGCAGGCGCATGCGCCGCCCGGCCGGGCGGAGCCCTGGCCGCCCGCATCCCTTCATCGCATTTCTTGGAGTCTCCGACATGGTCCCGTCGTCTCTTTCTTCCACTGCCCGTGCGTGGTCCCGCCGCCGCTGGCTGGCCGCTGGCGCAGGCGCCGCGGCGCTCGCCGCTTCCCCGGGCTGGGCACAGTCCTCCGGCGCCGGCCGCACGCTGCGCGTCGGCCACCAGAAGGGCTGGCTGTCGCTGCTGAAGGCGCGTGGCACGCTGGAAAAGCGGCTGGCGCCGCTCGGCGTGAAGGTGACCTGGACGGAGTTCAACGCCGGCCCGGTGCAGTTGGAGGCGCTGAACGTCGGCTCGATCGATTTCGGCGACGTGGGCGAGGCCCCGCCGATCTTCGCCCAGGCCGCCGATGCACCGCTCGTGTATGCCGGGGCGACGGTGCCGCGCCCCCGGCTGGAGGCGGTGGTGGTGCCCAAGGGGTCGGCCATCCGCAGCGTCGCCGACCTGAAGGGCAAGCGCGTGGCCTACAACAAGGGCTCGAATGTGCATTACTTCCTGGCCAAGCTGCTGGAGAAGAACGGTCTGCAGTACCGCGACGTGCAGTCGGTGTTCCTCGCGCCGCCCGATGCGCGGGCCGCCTTCGAGCGCGGCGCGGTGGACGCCTGGGTGATCTGGGACCCGTTCCTGGCCGCCGCCGAAAAAACCCTGGGCGCGCGCCTCCTGGCCGACGCCACGGGCGTGGTGAACAACCGGGCCTTTTATTTCACCTCGCGTGACTTCGCCACCCGCAACGCGGACGTGCTGCGCATCACGATCGAGGAAGTGGACGGGGTCGACCAATGGGTGTCGGGCCACAAGGCGGAGGCCGCCGCGGAACTCTCCCAGGTGCTGGGCCTGGACCGTTCCGTGACCGAGCTGTTCGTCGGCCGCGCGGGCTACGGCACGCGGGTGGTGAACCGCGAGATCCTGGCCGAGCAGCAGGCGATCGCCGACACCTTCTTCGATCTCAAGCTGATCCCGAAAAAGCTCAACGTGCTGCACGCCGCCCCCGTGGATCTCGCCTGACCGGGAACCCGCTGCCCAGGAGCCAAGCCATGCCCTTCGTCCCGTCCCCCTCCGTCCTTGCGCCCGGCGCCCGGCACCTGCTGGCCGTGACGGCGCGCGCCTGGGGCCTGCGCCCCGCGGTGCGTGCCCCGCGCGCCCTGAGCTTCGCCATCTCCTACTGACCCTGCCGACTCTTTTCGAGAAAGCCCGCCATGCACGTTTTCTGGTTCATTCCCACCCACGGCGACAGCCGTTACCTCGGAACCTCCGAAGGCGCCCGCGCCGTCGATTACGACTACCTGCGCCAGATCGCCACCGCGGCCGACACTCTGGGCTACGAAGGCGTGCTGATACCCACCGGCCGCTCCTGCGAAGACCCGTGGGTGGTCGCATCCGCGCTCGCGGCCGTCACCCGGCGACTGAAATTCCTCGTGGCGGTGCGGCCCGGGCTGCACCAGCCGGCCCTGGCCGCGCGCATGGCCGCGACCTTCGACCGGCTCTCGGGCGGGCGCCTGCTCATCAACCTGGTGACCGGCGGCGACCGCGTCGAACTGGAGGGCGACGGCGTCTTCCTGGACCATGCGCAGCGCTATGCGCAGTCCGATGAGTTCATCCGCATCTGGCGCGAGATCCTGGCGCGCAGCCATGCGGGCGAGGCCTTCGACTACGACGGCGAGCACCTGTCCGTGAAGGGTGCCAAACTGCTTTATCCGCCCGTGCAGACACCGTACCCGCCGGTGTATTTCGGCGGATCGTCCGAAGCCGCGCACGACCTCGCGGCCGAGCACGTGGACGCCTACCTGACCTGGGGCGAGCCGCCGGCCGCCGTCGCGCAGAAAGTGGCCGACGTGCGTGCCCGGGCCGCCCGGCGGGGCCGCACGGTGCGCTTCGGCATCCGGCTGCACGTGATCGTGCGCGAGACCGACGCGGACGCCTGGGCCGCCGCCGAGGAGCTCATCAGCCGCGTGAAGGACGAGACCGTGGCGCAGGCCCAGGCGGTGTTCGCGCGCATGGATTCCGAGGGGCAGCGCCGCATGGCCGCACTGCATGCCGGTGGCGCGAAGCGCAGCCGCGCGGACCTGGAGATCAGCCCCAACCTCTGGGCCGGCGTCGGCCTGGTGCGCGGCGGCGCCGGCACCGCCTTGGTGGGCAACCCGCAGACCGTGGCCGCGCGCATGCAGGAGTACGCGGACCTGGGCATCGACACCTTCGTGCTTTCGGGCTATCCGCACCTGGAAGATGCCTACCGCTTCGCGGAACTGGTGTTCCCGCTGCTGCCGCTGGATACCCGCGCGCGCATCGCCGGCGGGGGCGCTTCGTCGGGCCCGCTCACCGGCCCCTTCGGCGAGATCGTCGGCAACCAGTTCGTGCCGCGCGCCGCGCAGAGCTGAACCATCCCGGAGGAGGAACACCGCATGGCCATCCATTCCATCAACCACGTGCAGCTTCCGTTCCCCGCGGGCGAGGAGGGCGCGATGCGTGCCTTCTACGCCGGCCTGCTCGGCCTTCCCGAAGTGCGGTACCCGGCCGAGGACGCGCTGCACTTCGCGGCCGGCACCCAGCGCATCGCACTGGTGCCCACGGCCCGCTGGCAGCCCGCGCCGGTGGCGTCGCACCTCGCGTTCGAAGTGGACAACCTGCCCGAACTGCGCGGCCGCCTGCTGCAGGCCGAACTGCCGCTGGTGGAGAACCGCGCGCTGCCGGGCTATCTGCGCTTCTACGTGAAGGATCCGGCGGGCAACCAGCTCGAATTCCTCGAACCCGACACGGAAGTGGGAGCCTTCGCATGACGCACCCCGCCGTGTCCTCCGCCGCGTCGCCCACGGTACGGGAACTGCAGGTGTCCGCCGCCACCGAAACACCCGAAGCGCCTGGCGCGGGCCTGCCCGTGCCCGTGCGGCAATGGGCTGCCGCGGTGGGGCAGCGCCTGCTGCCCTGGCTGGTGCCGGTGGCGCTGATCGCGGCCTGGCAGGTGGCTTCGGCCCAGGGCTGGCTCTCCAGCCGGGTGCTGCCCGCGCCGTTCGACGTGCTCAAGGCGGCCTGGGCGCTCGCGGAATCGGGCGAGCTGTGGACGCACGTCCAGGTGAGCGCCGGCCGTGCGCTGGCGGGGCTGGCGATCGGCGGCGGCCTGGGCCTGCTGCTGGGGCTGCTGACCGGCTCGCTGCGCTGGGCGGAAACGTTGCTGGACTCCACGGTACAGATGGTGCGCAACATCCCGGCCCTGGCGCTGATCCCGCTGGTGATTTTGTGGTTCGGCATCGACGAGTCGGCCAAGGTGTTCCTCATCGCGGTGTCGGTGTTCTTTCCGATCTACCTCAACACCTTCCACGGCATCCGCAACGTCGACCCCGGCCTGATCGAGATGGGGCGCACCTACGGGCTCTCGCGCTGGCAGCTCTACCGCGAGGTGATCCTGCCGGGTGCGATGTCCTCGATCCTCGTGGGCCTGCGTTTCTCGCTGGGCCTCATGTGGGTGATCCTGATCGTGGCGGAAACCATCTCCGCGCAGGCCGGCATCGGCTACCTCACGATGAACGCGCGCGAGTTCCTGCAGACCGACGTGGTGCTGGTGGGCATCCTGCTCTACGCGCTGCTCGGCAAGCTGGCCGACGTGTTCGCCCGCGGCCTGGAGCACTGGTGGCTGCGTTGGCACCCCGGCTACCAGGCCAAGGCATGAAGAAAGGACCTCGCCATGTCCCATGACACCCCATCTTCCAACGCAACCGGACGGGCCGCCGGCGGCCTGCGCCTGCAGGCCCGGCGCCTGACCAAGCGCTACGGCGCGCGCGACGTGCTGCGCGACGCGCAGATCGACATCGCGCCGGGCGAGTTCGTCGCCATCGTCGGCCGCAGCGGCTGCGGCAAGAGCACCCTGCTGCGCCTCGTGGCGGGGCTGGAGGCACCCACCTCCGGAGCGCTCGAGGTCGACGGCCATCCCGTCGCCGGGCTGCACGGCGACACGCGCATCATGTTCCAGGAGGCGCGCCTGCTGCCCTGGCGGCGCGTGCTGGGCAACGTCACCCTGGGCCTTCCCGCCACCGAGCAGGAGTGCGGCCGCGAAGTGCTCGCCCAGGTGGGCCTGGCCGACCGCGCCGGCGAATGGCCCGCGCGCCTCTCCGGCGGGCAGCGCCAGCGCGTGGCCCTGGCGCGCGCGCTGGTGCACCGGCCGCGCCTGCTGCTGCTGGACGAGCCGCTGGGCGCGCTGGACGCGCTCACGCGCATCGAGATGCACCGCCTCATCGAAGGCCTGTGGCAGCGCCACCGCTTCACCGCGCTGCTGGTGACGCACGACGTGCAGGAGGCCGTGGCCCTGGCCGACCGCGTGGTGCTCATCGAGGACGGCCGCATCGCCCTCGACGAACGCATCGCGCTGCCGCGGCCCCGCTCGCACGGCGACGCGGCTTTCGCCGCCATCGAAAAACGCATCCTGGACCGCGTGCTGCAGAAGCCCGGGCAGCCCGAAGAACCCGCCGGCGCGGGCGGCTGGCCCGGCGTGCCGGCGCACGGCCTGCGCTGGGCCGTCTGAGCGCGCGCCGCGCATCCGCACCCGGCCATCCACCCGTTCATCCATCCACCGTTCTCTGTTCTCCGTTCTCTTTCTTTCACCAACCACAGGAGCTACCCACCATGTCCATCCAGGCCATCAATGTGCGCAACCAATTCAAGGGCAAAGTGCGCGAGATCATCCGCGGCGATGTCGTCTCGGAGGTCGACGTCGAGACGCCCTGGGGCATCGTCACTTCCGTCATCACCACCCGCTCGGTGGACGACCTCGGCCTGCAGGTCGGCTCGGACGTGGTGGCGCTGGTGAAATCGACCGAGGTGTCGATCGCCAAGCTCTGAGACTCCCGGACCGTCCATGAATTTCCAGCAACTGCGTTCCGTGCGCGAAGCCGTGCGCTCGGGCTTCAACCTCACCGACGTGGCCCGCGCACTCCACACCTCCCAGCCGGGCGTGAGCCGGCAGATCCGGGAGCTGGAGGAGGAACTGGGCCTGGAGATCTTCGTGCGCGCGGGCAAGCGGCTCACCGGCCTCACGCCCCCGGGCACCACGCTGCTGCCGATCGTCGAGCGCCTGCTGCTGGAGGCCGCGAACCTGCAGCGCGCTGGCCAGGATTTCCGCGCCAGCGGGGAAGGGCGGCTGTCCATCGCCGCCACGCATTCGCAAGCCCGCTACGCACTGCCACAGGTGGTGCGCGATTTCCGCGCGCTGTTTCCGCAGGTCACGCTGCACCTGCACCAGGGCTCGCCCCGGCAGGTGGCGGAGATGCTGCTCTCGGGAGAGGCCGACATCGGCGTGGCCACCGAAGCGCTCGCGGGCTATGGCGAGCTGGTCACCCTGCCGTGCTACCGCTGGTCCCACAGCATCGTGGTGCCGCCGGGGCATCCGCTGCTCGATCTGCCCGAGCCGCCCACCCTGCGGCAACTGGCGCGCTTTCCCATCATCACCTACGAGCTGGGCTACACGGGCCGGGCGCACATCGACGAGGCCTTCGCGCGCGAGGGCCTGCAGGCCGACGTGGTGCTCACCGCCATGGACGCCGACGTGATCAAGACCTACGTCGAGCTGGACATGGGCGTGGGCATCGTCGCCTCGATCGCGCTGGATGCGGAGCGCGACCGCCACCTGCGCATGATCGACGCGCGGCACCTCTTCGAAGTCAACCTCACCCGGCTGGGCCTGCGGCGCGGCAGCTGGCTGCGCGGCTACGCCTACCGCTTCATCGAAACCTTCGTGCCCACGCTCACGCGCGAAGCGGTGGACGAGGCGCTGCGCCGCGAGCTCTGACCCCGGAGCGCGCGCCACCCCCGCGTGCGGCGCTACCCCTTGCGCTGCGCGAGGATCCACCGCGCCAGCGACCGCGCTTGCTCCTCGCCGATGCGCGGGTGCCGGGGCATCAGGGCCCGGCCCCATTCGCCCGCGCCGCCGTTGCGGATGCGATCCGCCAGATAGGCCTCGGCGTTCTTGTCGTTGCGGTAACGCTCGGCGATCTGCGCGAAGCCGGGCCCCACGTAGGTGCGTTCCATCGCATGGCAGCGCATGCAGCCGTTGTCCCGCACCTCGCGGCCTTCGTCGGCGTATGCCGGGAGATGGACGAGCACGGCTGCCAGGCAGCACGCCGCGGCCGCGGCGGCGCGTCGGAGAGGCGGAGACTGAAAGCATTGCGGCATGGAGCATCGATCCGTCGGATGCCATCCGTGGGACGGCCTGCACCGAGTATGCCGCGGCACTGCGGGCGCGGGTGACGTGTCCGGGCAGCGCCCGGGTGGCGTGCCCAGGGGGTGTGCCCAGGTGACGTGCACGTTCCCGCGCTTGCTCGGTTTGCGCATGAGCAAGCGCGATCTTGTCGCTTGGCACGCGCCGCATCGAACCCTACAGTGGAACTCAACCCGGCGCGATGTGCGCGCAGGGCCCACCCCGAGCCACCCGCCCGCATTGCCGAAAGGACGACAGATGACCCATGCCGCCCACTCCGACACCGATCTCTCCGCTGCCGCACCTGCGCCGCGCGGGCGCTCCCACACCGCCCGCCGGGCATTGCGTTTCGCCGCCCAGGGTTGGCTGATCGCCGGTGGCAGCGCGGTGGCGTTCGCCGCCACGCCGATCCCCGACGGGCCGCTGGTGACCACCGACTGGCTAGCGCAGAACCTCGACAACGGCAAGGTGCGCATCGTCGAGGTGAGCGTGAACCCCGGCCTCTACGAGCGCGCACACGTGCCGGGTGCCGTCAATTTCTCGTGGCACAACGATCTGAACGACAAGGTGCGGCGCGACATCGTGGGCAAGGAGGCGTTCGAGGCGCTGCTCTCGCGCTCCGGGGTCGGCCCCGACACCACCGTGGTGCTCTACGGCGACACCAACAACTGGTTCGCCGCCTGGGGCGCCTGGGTGTTCGACATCTACGGCGTGAAGAACGTCAAGCTGCTCGACGGCGGGCGCAAGAAGTGGGAGGCGGAAAGCCGGCCGCTGAACAACCGCGTGCCCGAATACGCCGCCACCACCTACCGCGTGACCGCGCCCAACCCACAGCTGCGCGCACGCCTGGCCGATGCGCTGGCCGTGGCCGAGGGTCGCAGCGACGCGAAGCTGGTGGACATCCGTTCGGCCGACGAATATTCCGGCAAGGTGTTCGCGCCGCCCGGCGTGCCGGAACTGGCGCTGCGCGCCGGCCACGTGCCCGGCGCCGTGAACGTGCCCTGGGGCCAGGCCGTGCGCGAGGACGGCACCTTCAAATCCGCCGACGAGCTGCGCAGGCTCTATGCCTCCGCGGGCGTGGACGGCAGCAAGCCGGTCATCACCTACTGCCGCATCGGCGAGCGTTCCAGCCACACCTGGTTCGCGCTGAGCAAGATCCTGGGCTACCAGGTCCGCAACTACGACGGCTCCTGGACCGAGTACGGCAACGCCGTGGGCGTTCCCATCATCAATCCGGCCGGTACGGTCTGGGCGTCGAAGTGACACCGATGCCGCCTCCGGGCGCCCGTCCCCTGGGCATCCGGATGGCGGGCTCGCCGCGGTGAAGAACGCGCTCGGGCGCGACCCGACGGTGAACAGCTTGTCAGTAGGGGGTCTCGTTCACAGCCCGCCTCGTGCGGGCTTTTTTTGGGTTGCATGGCATGACACCGATCGCATCTTCGGGTGCTGCGCCGGGCGTGGGTTGCTCCACGGGCGCAGTGTTTTCCGCACTGGGGTCCGCGGCACTGGTCGTGGGCATCGCGGCCACCGCGCACGGGCTGCAGCGGCAGGCCGGTGGCGGGCGCACGCTCGCCTTCGCGCTGCTGGGCGGGGCGCTGCTGGGACTGGTGCTGCAGCGGTCGCGGTTCTGCTTCTATTGCCATGCGCGCGACTGGTTCGACGGCGGCGACCCGCGCGGCCTGCTCGCCATCCTGCTCGCCCTGGCCGTCGGGGCGGTGGGTACCACCGTGGTGCTCGGCAGCTGGGTGGCTGCACCCGCACCGGGCCTGCTGCCGCCGGACATGCACATCGGGCCCGTGAGCGTGGCGCTGGTCGCGGCCGGGCTGGCGTTCGGCGTCGGCATGGTGGTGTCGGGCTCGTGCATCAGCGCGCACTGGTACCGGCTCGCAGAGGGGTCGGCCGTGGCGCCCTTCGCGCTGCTCGGCACCGCTCTGGGCTTCCTGCTCGGCTTCCGCACCTGGAACACGCTGTATTCCCGGGTGATCGCCGAAGCGCCGGTGGTCTGGCTGCCGGCGCACCTGGGTTACGGCGGCGCGCTCGCCCTGCAGCTGGCGGTGCTCGGCGGCGCGGCGGCGCTGCTCTGGCGCGGCCATGCGCGTCGCCAGGCCGGCGCGCCGGCCGTTTCACCGGCCGGCCCAGCCGTGCGGCCCCTGGGCGCGGTGTGGCAGGGCCTGTGGACCGGCCGCTGGCCCTACTGGACGGGTGGCCTCGCCGTGGGCCTGATCGCCGCCTTCGTCATCGTGCGCATGCGGCCGCTCGGCGTCACCGCCACGCTGGGCGGCGCGGCCCGCGCGCTGGGCACGGAATGGGGCTGGGTGCCTGTGCGGCTCGAAGGGCTCGACAGCCTCGGCGGCTGCGCGACCACCCCTCAGGCGCAATGGCTCACCCCCAATGCCCTGCTGCTGGCAGGACTCGTGGCGGGCGCGTTCGTCGGCGCGCTCGCGGGCCGGCAGTTCTCGCCCCGGTGGCCGTCCGTTCGCGATGCGGCCAGGGGGCTGGGCGGTGGGGTGCTGCTCGGCTGGGGCGCGATGACCGGCCTGGGCTGCACGATCGGCACGCTGTTGTCGGGCAGCATCGCGGGAGCATTGTCGGGCTGGGTATTCGGCGCCTCCGTGCTCGCCGCAGTGGGCCTCGGCGTGCGTGTGCAGGTGGCCCTGCGCGCGCGGGGGTGACCGAGGCGGGGTGGTCGGGGCCCGGTTTGGCGGCATTGGCTGACGCGGAGCCCGCCACGGCCCAGGCACCATGCGGCAAGGACACGCGCCGCGTGCCCGTGCGCCCGGCCGCCGGCCAGCACCATTCCGCTCCACCCACTGACACCACCCATGGCATCGAAAGAAAAGGAAGAAGCCCCCGCATCCGCCGCCGCGACGGAGCGTGAGGAAAAAGCCCGGCTCGCGCTGTGCGCGGCCGGCCCGCACGGCGATATGGAGCTGGCGTCCGTCACCATCGACGACTACAGCCTCGAGCTGCGCGACGGCGACGGCTTCGCGGGCGACAACGCCAGCCGCACCGCCTTCCGCCACATGCTGGACGCCTGGCGCACCGTCTATGCCGACATGGCCGGCAAGGACCCGCTCGGCGACAAGCCCACGCGCGAGATCAGCAAACAGCGCCTGGACGAGATGCTCGAGAAGGACGGCATGGCGGCCCGGACGATAGAAGCCGCTTCCGAGGACTATGCGCAGCAGTTCGCGCACGTGGTCCTGCGTTTCCTGCAGCACAAGACCTGGAAGGGCGTGGAGCGCGTGATCGTGGGTGGCGGCTTCCACCAAAGCGAGGTGGGCGAGCGCGCCATCGCCCGCGCGGCCGACCTCGTCGCGGAGGAGCTGAAACGCAAGAAGAAGGACCCGATCGAGCTGCGCCTGCTGCACCACCATGCCGACGAGGGCGGCCTGATCGGCTGGGTGCACCTGGCCCCGCCCGCGCTGCTGCAGAGCTACGACGCGATCCTGGCGGTGGACATCGGCGGCACCAACGTGCGCTGCGGCATCGTGCAGACGCACCTGCACTCCGCGCCCGACATGTCGAAGGCGGAGGTGCTGCGCCGCGAGAAGTGGGGCCATGCCGACGACTCCCCGCGGCGCGACGAACTCGTGGACGGTATCGCCGGCATCCTGGAAGACCTGGTCGAGTACGCCCGCAAGAAGGAACTGAGCCTCGCGCCCTTCGTCGGCGTCGCCTGCCCGGGCCTCATTTGCGAAGACGGCTCGCTCGCGGGCGGCACGCAGAACCTGCCCGGCAATTGGGAGAGCATCCGCTTCCACCTGCCCCGCGACCTGTGCGAGCGCCTGCCGACCATCAACGGCGGCCGCATCCAGGTCTGCCTGCACAACGACGCCGTGGTGCAGGGCCTCTCGGAACTGCCCTTCACGCAGGATGTGGAGCGCTGGGCCGTGCTCACCGTGGGCACGGGGCTGGGCAACGCGAGCTACACCAACCGCACCCCGCAAAAGCGCTCCCGGCGCTGAGCGGCCCCGTGCGGGGCAGGGCCGGCCCCGCGGCGCGGAAGACGGCGGGCCCGGCTCGATAGAATCGGGGGTTACGCTTCACAACCATCCCCGCGGCTGCGCCCCTCGCAGCGCGCTCCACGCACTCGAGGCTCGCAGCCCTTTCGCCCATGACGAAACCGACCCCGCCGTCGTCCGTTGCCGACATCCGCAAGAGTTTTCTGGACTTCTTCGCCTCCAAGGGCCACACCGTGGTGCCGTCCAGCCCGCTGGTGCCGGGCAACGACCCCACGCTGATGTTCACCAACTCCGGCATGGTGCAGTTCAAGGACGTGTTCCTGGGCACCGACAAGCGCCCCTACGTGCGCGCCACGTCCGTGCAGGCCTGCCTGCGCGCCGGCGGCAAGCACAACGACCTGGAGAACGTCGGCTACACCGCCCGCCACCACACCTTCTTCGAGATGCTGGGCAACTGGTCCTTCGGCGACTACTTCAAGCGCGAATCGCTGAAGTGGGCCTGGGAACTGCTCACCGAGGTGTACGGCCTGCCGAAGGAGCGCCTGCTCGCCACCGTGTATGCCGAGGACGACGAGGCCTACGACATCTGGACGAAGGAAATCGGCCTGCCGCCCGAGCGCGTGATCCGCATCGGCGACAACAAGGGCGGCCGCTACAAGTCCGACAACTTCTGGATGATGGCCGATACCGGCCCGTGCGGCCCGTGCTCCGAAATCTTCTACGACCACGGTCCGCACATTCCCGGCGGCCCTCCGGGCAGCCCCGATGAGGACGGCGACCGCTTCATCGAGATCTGGAACAACGTGTTCATGCAGTTCGACATGGCCGAGGACGGCTCCGTGTCGCCGCTGCCCGCGCCCTGCGTCGATACCGGCATGGGCCTGGAGCGCCTCGCGGCCATCCTGCAGCACGTGCACAGCAACTACGAGATCGACCTGTTCGCCGCGCTCATCCAGGCGGCCGGGCGCGAGACCGGTACCGCCGACCTCGCCAACCCGTCGCTCAAGGTGATCGCCGACCACATCCGCGCCACCGCGTTCCTCGTGAGCGACGGCGTGATCCCGAGCAACGAGGGCCGCGGCTACGTGCAGCGCCGCATCGTGCGCCGCGCCATCCGCCACGGCTACAAGCTCGGCCGCAAGACGCCGTTCTTCCACAAGCTCGTGAAGGACCTCGTGGCGCAGATGGGCGATGCCTATCCGAAGCTGCGCGAGCAGGAGCAGCGCATCACCGAGGTGCTCAAGGCCGAGGAAGAACGCTTCTTCGAGACGCTGGCCAACGGCATGGACATCCTCGACGCGGCCCTGGGTGGCGGCGCGAAGGTGCTGCCCGGCGACGTGGCCTTCAAGCTGCACGACACCTACGGCTTCCCGCTCGACCTGACCAACGACGTCTGCCGCGAGCGCGGCGTGACGGTGGACGAGGACGGCTTCAAGGCCGCGATGGACCGCCAGAAGGCCCAGGCCCGTGCCGCCGGCAAGTTCAAGATGGACAAGGCGCTCGAATACGCCGGTGAAGCCAACCGCTTCAGCGGTTACGAGGCGCTGAGCGAGAGCGCGAAGATCGTGGCGATCTACGTGGACGGCACCAGCGCGCAGACGCTGGAGGCCGGCCAGTCGGGCGTGGTGGTGCTCGACGGCACCCCGTTCTACGCCGAGAGCGGTGGCCAGGTGGGCGACCAGGGCGTGATCCACGCGGGCGATGCACGCTTCGCGGTGGACGACACGCTGAAGATCCGCGCCGACGTCTATGGCCACCACGGCCGCCTGGAGGCCGGCACGCTGCGCGTCGGCGACGCGGTGCAGGCCGACGTCGACACCGCGCTGCGCGCGGCCACGATGCGCAACCACTCGGTCACGCACATCATGCACAAGGCGCTGCGCGAAGTGCTGGGCGGCCACGTGCAGCAGAAGGGCTCGCTGGTGAACGCCGAGCGCACGCGCTTCGACTTCGCGCACAACGCCCCCGTGACCGATGCGCAGATCCGCGAGATCGAGCGCCGCGTGAACGAGGAGATCCTGGCCAACACGCCGACCGGCGCGCGCGTGATGGACATCGAATCCGCCCAGAAGACCGGCGCGATGATGCTGTTCGGCGAGAAGTACGGCGAAACCGTGCGCGTTCTCGACATCGGTTCCAGCCGCGAGCTGTGCGGCGGCACGCACGTCGCCCGCACCGGCGACATCGGCCTCTTCAAGGTGGTGGGCGAGAGCGGCGTGGCCGCGGGCGTGCGCCGCATCGAGGCGGTGACCGGCGCCGGCGCGTTGGCCTACCTGCAGCAGCTGGAAGACACCGTGGCCAATGCGGCGGGCGCGCTGCGTGCTCCGGCCTCCGAGCTCGCCGGCCGCATCGGCCAGGCGCTCGACCAGGTCAAGGCGCTGGAGCGCGAAGTGGCGGCCCTCAAGGGCAAGCTGGCCTCCAGCCAGGGCGACGAGCTGGTCGGGCAGGCCGTGGACGTCAAGGGCCTGAAGGTGCTGGCCGCCACGCTGCCCGGCGCGGATGCCAAGACCCTGCGCGACACCATGGACAAGCTCAAGGACAAGCTCAAGAGCGCGGCCATCGTGCTGGCGGCCGTGGACGGTGCCAAGGTGCAGATCGCGGCCGGTGTCACGCCGGACGTGATGGCGAAGGTGAAGGCCGGCGAGCTGGTGAACTTCGTCGCCCAGCAGGTGGGCGGCAAGGGCGGCGGCAAGCCCGACATGGCGATGGCCGGCGGCACGGACGCCGCAGCGCTGCCCGCGGCGCTGGCCTCGGTGGCCGGCTGGGTGGGCGAACGCGCCTGAGGATGGTGAACGCGGGCCGGCTGGCCCGCCTCTGCGCCAAAAGGCCCGCGACAGCGGGCCTTTTTTCAGGGCGCCCGCCCTGCGGCGAGGCGGGGGCGCCCGGCGCGCTCAGAACAGCTCGACGTCGTCGTGCGCCAGCTTGACGTGCAGGTGGCCCGCGCTCACCAGGTCGTCGTAGTAGCACACGCGGTTGCGGCCGTGCTCCTTGGCATAGTAGAGCGCCTGGTCGGCTTGGCCGAGGATTTCCACCGGCGCGCCGCGTTCGGTGCTGGCGAATCCGAGGCTCACCGTGACCTGCCCGACCTGCGGGAACCGGTACTCCTGCACCGCGTCACGGAAGCGGTTGAAGGCCTTGTGGGCGGTGGCGAGCGTGGTCGAGCGCAGCAGCACCACGAACTCCTCGCCGCCGAAGCGGAAGATGCGGTCGTGGCTGCGGAATGAGCTGCGCAGGATGTTGGCGATCAGGATCAGCACCTCGTCGCCGTAGAGGTGCCCGAAGCGGTCGTTGACCTGCTTGAAATGGTCGATGTCCACCACCGCCAGCCAGTGGCGCAGCGGTTCGTCGCGCTCCTGGGAGCCGTCCGCCTCCACGGTGGGCGCTGCCGCCACCGCGGCACTGGAGATGCCGCCACGTCGCGCGAACTGCTCGTCGAAGGTCTTTCGGTTGAACAGGCCCGTGAGCGCGTCGCGCTCGCTGTAATCCAGCAGGCTCTGGTAGTTCTGGTAGACCAGGAACACGCTCTGGATCACGTCGAGCTTGTGCGCCGAGAACGGCCGCGACTGCGTGACCTCGATGCAGGCATGCACCTGGTCGTGCAGCCAGACCGGCATCCAGAGCATGTGCTCGCCGCGCCGTACCGTATCCAGCGCGTGCGGCTGCCGCCGGCCGATGCACTCGTGCAGGGCCGGGTAGGCCGACAGCGGCACCCGGCGGGGGTCGGAGGGCGCCTCGCAGTCGCTCGTCACCATCTGGCCTTTGTCGTGCCAGGTGCGCGGCCTCACGTAGGCCTCGTTGTGCGACTGGAACACCTCCAGCGCGCGCACGCTCTTGATGGCGGGCAGCTTCTGCAACGTGGACAGCACCGACACCTCCAGCCGCAAGTGATCGCGGTGGCCGGTCATTTCGACCAGATTGTCGAGGATGGGCTTCATGGAATGAGGGCGGTGCGTTGCGGAAAGCGAAGCGACGGGTCAGGACGTTCGCCGGAACAGGATATCCCACACGCCGTGCCCCAGCCGCAGGCCGCGGTTCTCGAACTTGGTGCGGGGCCGGTAATCGGGCTGTGGAGCGTAGCCTTCCGCCGTGTTCGCCAGCAGCGGCTCGGCCGAGAGCACCTCGAGGATCTGCTCCGCATAGGGCTGCCAGTCGGTGGCGCAGTGCAGGTAGCCCCCGGGCCGCAGGCGCCGTGCAAGCTTCGCGACCAGGGGCGGCTGGATCAGCCGGCGCTTGTGGTGGCGCTTCTTGTGCCAGGGGTCGGGGAAGAAGATGTGCACGCCGTCCAGGGACCCCTCGGGCAGCATGTGGTCGATCACCTCGACGGCGTCGTGCTGCAGGATGCGGATGTTCGACAGCCCCTGCTCGCCGATGCGCTTGAGCAGGGCGCCCACGCCGGGCTCGTGGACTTCGCAGCACAGGAAGTTGTCCTCGGGGCGCACGCCGGCAATGTGCGCCGTCGCATCGCCCATGCCGAAGCCGATCTCCAGGATCAGCGGAGCCTCGCGCCCGAAGGCCGCCGTGGCGTCGAGCGGCGCGGCGGCATAGTCGAGCACGAACTGGCCGCCGAAGGCCTCCAGGGCCTTGGCCTGGCCGGTGGTGGTGCGGCCGGCACGCCGGACATAGCTCTTGATGGCCTTGGGAAAGGGAACGTCCGCAGGCGGGCTGCCGTGGCCGGGCGGTGCGGGAAGGGTGTCGGGGCCGTTGTCGGCCGATGGGGAAGGCATTGCGATCACGATGGTCGATTGTAGGTTCCAGCCCACGCCTGCGCCCAGTGCGCCAGTGCCTCTGTCACCGTACTGTCGTGCGGATGCCGCAGCGCCGGAAGCCCGAGCGCTGCCGCGGCACGGCCCAGCGCTGCCAGCGGATCGCGCGTGTCGGCGGCGGGCGCACCGTGCTGCTTCGACAGCTTCTCGCCGTCGGCCGCCCGGACCAGCGGCGTGTGCAGGTAGGCCGGTGCCGGCAGCCCCAGCGCGTACTGCAGCAGCAGCTGGCGCGGGGTGTTGTCCAGCAGGTCTTCGCCGCGCACCACGTGGGTGACCCCCTGGTCCGCATCGTCCACCACCACCGCGAGCTGGTAGGCCCACAGTCCGTCGGCCCGGCGCAGCACGAAGTCTCCGACGGCTTCCGCCACGTCCTGGTGGCGCGCGCCGAGCCTGCGGTCGTGCCAATCGACGCCCAGCGCACCGAAGCGGGGCGCATCGGCGCCGTGCCATGCGGTGGCGGGCGTGCCCTCCGGCGCCAGCCGCGCCTGGCAGCCTGCCGTATGGAATCTCCAGGAGCGGGGCGCACGTCCGCCCAGTCCGTTCCGGCAGGTGCCCGGGTAGGGGAGTTCGGCATGCCTGTCGCGCCCGCCGTGCTCCTCGAGGTGCGCACGGACGATGTCCGCGCGCGTGCAGGCGCACGGGTAGGCGAGTCCGTCCCGCACGAGGCGGTCGAGCACCTCGGCGTAGCGCGCGTGGCGCGCCGACTGCCAGAGCACCGGCCCGTCGGGGTGCAGGCCGCAGTCCGCGAGCTGGCGCAGGATGGTTTCGGCCGCGCCGGGCTGGCACCGTGGCGTATCCACGTCCTCGATGCGCACCAGCCAGGTGCCGCCCCTGCCGCCTTCCGCGGTGCGGGCATCCAGCCAGCTCGCCAGTGCCGCCACCAGCGATCCCGCATGCAGCGGGCCGGTGGGCGAGGGCGCGAAGCGGCCGACGTAGCGCCCGCTCATGCCACGGCGAGGGCGAGTTCGAGTCCGGAGATGAACGCGTCTTCCACCCGGTGGCCCAGGCACCAGTCGCCGGCCAGGCCGATGCCCGCCGCGGCATCCCAGACATGGCTGCGGCCGAGCGGGCGCAGCGTCTGCGCGTCGCGCCAGCACAGCACCTCGGCATGCACGGGCGCGGCGCGCAGGCCCGTCACTTCCGAGAAGGCCCGCAGCAGCTTGGCCTGCACGCGGTCGGGCGTGTCGTCCAGGTGTTCCTGCGACCAGGCGGGGCTGGCCTGCACGGTCCAGCGCTCCACCGCCGCGCGTCCGGGCTTGGAGGATTCGCGGGCCATCCAGGCGATGCGGTGGTGCGTGCTGCGCGCCGCGTTCCACTGCGGCCCGAGCGTGGTCAGGCCGGGCTGCACCGCATGCGGGTAGGCCAGCATCAGCGTCCAGCACGGAGCGACATCGACGTTCTCCAGGCCCGCGGCCGAGGCAGCGGGCAGGCCCGAGCCCTCCAGCAGGGCGCGTGCCCGCGAGGCCGGCAGGGCGAGCAGCACGGCGTCGAAGCCGGCATGCACCTGCCGGGCACCATCCGCGCCGAGGGTATGCAGTTGCCAGCGGCCGGGCTGCAGCGGGTCGGCGCCGATGCGGTCCACCTGCAGGCCCGGCAGCAACCGGCCGGCGCGTGCCAGCGGTTCGGCCCAGGTGGCCACCAGCGACTGCATGCCCGGCGTGGCCACCCAGTGCGGCTCGCGCGGCGGCGGCGCGGCCGCGGCCTGCCGGCCCGCGGCGTCCAGCACGCGCACGCTGCTCGCGCTCCAGGGCCGGCACAGGCCGGGCACGGTCTCCAGCGCCCGGGCGAAGCGCGCATCGCGCACCGTGAAGTACTGAGCGCCCGCATCGAACCCGCCAAAGGGCGAATCCACCGTGGACATCCGCCCCCCTGCGCGGTCCGACTGCTCGAAAACCACGGGGTGGTGGCCCGCCTGGGCCAGCGTGCGTGCGCAGGCGATGCCGGCCATGCCCGCGCCGATGATGGCGATGCGCCGCGGCGCGTCGGCGGCGCTTTCTGCGGCAACCTGGGCGGCGGTGCCGCGGGCCCGTGCACGGGATCGGGAAGGGGTCATGGTCCGGCCTTTCATGGAAAGCTTCTGGGTCGCGGAGCGCGTGGCGCCGTTCGCGCATGGGGCCACTCTACACGGCGCGGGATGCCCCGGGCACCGGGAAAACGGCCTTTCCTGCGCTGCAGCGCGGCCTGCGTCAGAAAGGGTGGTGGTTCTCCAGCAGGGCGGCCCGGGTGGTCGGGCTCTCGAGCTGCTGCAGCCACCACTGCAGCGCGCGGCCGGGCGCCGCATGGCCGGCGCCGCCCCAGGCGTAGTGCAGGCGCACGCGCCGCGCCGGCCGAGCGACTTCACGCACCACCAGTCGCCCCGCCTCCACATAGGGCCGCACCATGGGCTCCGGCAGAAAGCCCGCGCCCAGGCCGCGCAGCTGCGCCTGCAGCTTGGTCTGCATGCCGCCCACGGTGAACACGTCCTGCCCGCCCAGCAGGCCCATGGTGACGCCGCCGCGCTGCGCGGAATCCGCCACGGCGATGGCACGGTGCTGCCGCAGCACCGTGTCGGTCAGCGGGCCCGGCACGTTCGCCAGAGGATGGTGCGGCGCCACGGTGAAGAGAAACAGCAGATCGCCGATCACCGCGCCCTGCAGGCCGGACGCGTTGGAAGCGTTCACCGCCACGCCGATGGCCAAGTCGGCCCGGCCGGAGGTCAGCGCTTCGAGCGTCCCGGTGAGGATGTCGTCGCGCAGCTTCAGCCGCGTGGGCGGCGACTGCGCGTAGAACGCCTCCACCAGCTCCAGCATGGTGGTGGGGGCAATCACGCCATCGACCGCGATCGTGAGCTGCGGCTCCCAGCCGGTGGCCACGCGGCGCACGCGGTGGGCCACGGCCTCCACTTCTTCCAGCAGGCGCGCGCCCTCGCGCAGCAACTCGCCGCCCGCTTCGGTGGGCCGTGCCTGCCGGGCGCTGCGGTCGAACAGCAGCACGTCGAGCGCCTCCTCGATCTGGCGCACGCGGTAGGTGAGGGCACTGGGCACCACCCCGAGCTGCCGTGCCGCCGCGGCAAAGCTGCCGGTCTCCGCGATCACCTGCAACATGGCCAGGCTGTCGGGCGTGAGCACGTCGCGTGCGGGGGCGGGAATCGTCATGGGCAGCCAGGGTTCAAAGGTTTTGAATGATGCCTTCAATCGCGCTGCGCCAGCAAGCGATGCGCGACTTCTACAGTGGCGTTTCTGCCCGATGCACCGCCCATGCTGACCTTCCGCAAATCCTGCGACCGGGGCCATGCCGACCACGGCTGGCTGCGATCGCTCCACAGCTTCTCCTTCGCCGGCTACCGCGATCCGCGGTACATGGGGTTCGGGAACCTGCGGGTGCTGAACGAGGACTGGATCGCGCCCGGCGCCGGGTTGGGCCAGCACGGCTACCGCGACATGGAAATCCTGAGCTATGTGCTCTCCGGCGAACTGGCCAGCCGCGACTGCAGCGGCCGGGTGCAGTCCATTCCGGCCGGCTGCGTGCAGCGCATGGGCGCGGGCACCGGAACCACGTGCGCCGAATTCAACCCGCTGCCGGACCAGGCCGCGCATTACCTGCAGATCTGGATCGACCCCGCCCAACGGGGCCTGTCGCCGGAGTGCGCCCAGGTGCCCGGGCCCGCGCGCCGGCCCGCCGGCCGCCTGCACCTGCTGGCGGCCCCCGTGCACATCGCGCCCGACGCATCGCCTGGTTCCGGCGGGCCCGTGCTGGCGATCCAAGCGGACGCCCGCGTCCATGCAGGCGTGTTCGATGGCGCACAGTGCGCCGAACTGCCGCTGGACCCCGCCCGCAAATGCTATGTGCACCTGCTGCGCGGCAGCCTTCAGGCCAATGGCGTCCCGCTCGCGGCGGGCGACGCGGTCTTCATGCTGCAGGAGGAATGCCTGCGGCTGGGTGGCGGCGTGGCCGCCGAAGTGCTCGTGTTCGACCTCGCTGCCTGAGGGGCGCAGTCCACCGAGAGCCATTCCCGTCTGCTGGGCCCGACCCGGATTTCCATTTCCTTCAACCGTACCTTTCCTTCACTTTCAAGGAGTCTCTTCCATGGCAAAGATCGCAGTCGTCTACCACTCCGGCTACGGCCACACCCAGCGCCTGGCGCAGGCCGTCGCCGAAGGCGCCAACGCCCAGCTCATCGCCATCGATGCCGACGGCGACCTGCCCGAGGGCGCATGGGACACCCTGGCGCAAGCCGACGGCATCATCTTCGGCACGCCGACGTACATGGGCAGCCCGAGCTGGCAGTTCAAGAAGTTCGCGGATGCGTCGTCCAAGGCATGGTTCAGCCGGGCCTGGCAGGACAAGGTGTTCGGCGGCTTCACCAACAGCGCCAGCCTGAACGGCGACAAGCAGGTGACGCTGATCGCGCTGCAGACGCTGGCATCCCAGCACGGCGGTATCTGGGTGAGCCTCGGCATGCTGCCGAGCAACAGCAAGGCCGCCCAGCGCAACGACCCCAACAACCTCGGCGGCTCCGTGGGCCTGCTCGCCCAGAGCCCCTCGGACGCCAGCGTGCAGGAAATGCTGCCCGGCGATCTGGAAACCGGCCGCGCCTACGGCGCACGCGTGGCGCAGATCACGCAACGCCTGCGCGGTTAAGATCCGACATGGACACGAACACGCCTTCTCCCGCCGCCGATCCGGCGTCGCCCTTCCTGCCGCTAGGCGGGCATTCCAAGGACCTGGGCGGCGGCTTCCATGTGCGGCGGCTGCTGCCGGCGCTGCAGCAGCGGTCCGTCGGGCCGTTCGTGTTCTTCGACCATTTTGGCCCGACCGCGGTGCAGCCGGAGTCCGAATTCGACGTGCGGCCCCATCCGCACATCGGCCTGGCGACCGTCACCTACCTGTTCGACGGCGCGATCATGCACCGCGACAGCCTCGGGTCCGAGCAGGAGATCCGCCCTGGCGCGATCAACTGGATGACCGCCGGGCGCGGCATCGTGCATTCGGAGCGCCGCCCGGACCGGCTGCGCGGTGCGCACTACATCAACCACGGCCTGCAGCTCTGGGCCGCTCTGCCGGCAGGGCACGAGGAAGTGCCGCCGGCTTTCGTCCATACCCCCGCCGATGCGATACCGGAGGTGCGGGACGCGCAGGGCGGCAGCGTGCGCGTGCTGATCGGCAGCGCCTTCGGCGCCACGTCGCCCGTGGCCACGCTGTCGCCCACGCTCTACCTGGACGTGCGGCTGCCCGCGGGCGGCGCGCTGGAGCTTCCCGCGCTCGCGCCGGAGATGGCCGTCTATGCGGTGGAGGGCGCGCTGCGGCTGCAGGACGCGGCGGGCGAGACGGTGGAGCGGCCCGCCGGCACGCTGGTCGTGCTGAAGCGGCCCGGCCCGGTGCGCCTGCAGGCCGTTGGCGATGGGCCGGTGCGTTGTGCGGTCATCGGCGGCGCGCCCCTGGACGGTCAACGCCACATCTGGTGGAACTTCGTGTCCAGCAGCAAGGAACGCATCGGGCAGGCCGCGGACGACTGGCAGGCCGGGCGCATGGGTGCCGTGCCCGGCGATCCGGAGCGCATCCCGCTGCCGGAGCGCCATTTCAAGCGCTGAGCGCGGGCCTTCAGCGGTCTTCGGTGGAAGGCGGTACAGTGCCGGGCGCCGAGAGATCGCTGGCCAGCACCTCACGTTCGTCGAACACGAAGCAGCCGCCGCGGTAGTGCGCGCCGTCCGTCTGCTCGAAGTACTTGAGTATGCCGCCTTCCAGCTGGTAGACGTTCTCGATGCCTTCCTCTCGCATCAGGATCGCCGCCTTCTCGCAGCGGATGCCGCCCGTGCAGAAACTCACCACCGTCTTGCCTGCCAGTTCGGCCTTGTGGGCGCGCAGCGCCGGCGGGAACTCGGTGAACTTGCCGATGCGCCAGTCGATGGCGCCCTCGAAGCTGCCGTGGTCCACCTCGAACGCATTGCGGGTGTCGAGCGTCACCACCGGCCGGCCCGCATCATCGTGGCCCTGGGCCAGCCAGCGGTGCAGCGTGGGCGCATCCACTGCCGGCGCGCGACCCTCGGCGGGGCGGATGGCCGGATGGTCCATGCGGATGATTTCGCGCTTCACTTTCACCAGCATCTTGCGGAAGGGCTGGGTCGCGGACCAGCTCTCCTTGGGCTCCAGCGCCGCGAAGCGCCCGTCGGTGCGCCGGAGCCAGTCGACGAAACCGCGCACCGTGCCGGCGGGTCCCGCCAGGAACAGGTTGATGCCTTCCTCGGCCAGCAGGATCGTGCCCTTGAGCCCGTCGGCCAGGCAGCGTTCGTGCAGCCGGTCGCGCAGCGCAGCGGCGTCGGGCAGGGGCACGAACAGGTAGCTGGAGATGTTGAGGATGTCGGGCTGGTTCATCGCGAGAGACGGGAGACGGAGGCCGGGACGTAGCGGGCGGCGGACGGCGGGGCCGTGCGCGCCCCGGGCCGTCCCCGTCAGGTCGCCGGCGAGAGCAGGGTGGTGTCGATCTTGTTGGCCAGCTGCGCAATGGCCAGCGCGGCCGGGCATCCGGGCATCTGCAGCAGCAGCAACTGGCGGCGCATGACCGCGTCGCGCACCGCCGTGTCGGCCGGGATGTCGCCCATGTGCAGCAGCCGCATCGGACGGCCGGAATCGGTGCTCACGAAGCGCTCCAGCACCTGCTGCAGCTGGCCCGTGATCGCCCGGCCGTCGCCCGGGCGCGCGGCCTGGTTGACGACGATGCGCACGTAGGCGCGCTTCTGCTGGGTGGCGAGCACCTTGATCGCCGCATAGGCATCGGTGAGCGAGGTGGGCTCGGGCGTGGCCACGATGAGCACTTCGGAGGCGAGCGACACCGAGAACAGCACCACGTCGGAGATGCCGGCGCCGGTGTCCAGCAGCAGAACGTCGAAACGCGGCGCCAGCGTCTGGATCACGTTGAGGAACTCGCTGCGCACCTCGGGGGTGAGCCGCGAATACTCGACCATGCCGGAGCCCGCGAGCACGACGGAAAAGCCGCCGGGTGCCTGGATCACGGCATCGTCGAGGTCCGCCTTGCCGGTGAACACGTCGTGCAGCGTGACCTTGGGATGGAGGTTGAGCACCACGTCGAGGTTGGCGAGGCCGAGGTCGGCATCGAGCACCAGCACGCGGTAGCCGCGGCGGGTGAGGGCGGCGGCGAGGTTGGCGGAAACGAAGGTCTTGCCCACGCCGCCCTTGCCGCTCGTGATGGCAATGATGCGTGCGCCGGCCGCCGGAGCAGGAGGGCGGCCCGGACCGGGCGCCTGGGGCGCCGAGGGTGTGGAGCGGGGTGACAGCGCGTCGGTCATCTCTGTGCTTTCAATAGGCGCTGCCTGTGGAATCCAAGGCGGGGGGCAGATCGCCCCAGCCCGAGGGAGTGTACAGCGGGCCGAAGAGCAGGCTCTTCTCTTCCGCCGTCACGGTGCTGTCCGGCTGCTCCTCGATGCTGACGCGGTTGCGGCCCGCCACCTTCGCCTTGTAGAGCTGGCTGTCGGCGCGCTCGGTCCACAGCAGCGTCGTGCTGCGGATCCACTGGAGCGCGAACGCGCCGCCGATGCTGACGGTGACGTTGAGCTCGACGGTGGGCGAGATGCGGACCGGGGTGCGCTCCACCGCGCGGCGGATGCGCTCGGCCACCACGCGCCCGAACCCCGCGTGGCAGGCGGGCAGCACGACGGCGAATTCCTCGCCGCCGTAGCGCGAGAGGGTGTCCATGGGGCGTACGCAGCGGCTCAGCGTGCGGGCGATCGACTGCAGGACGATGTCCCCGGCCATGTGGCCGTAGGTGTCGTTCACCCGTTTGAAGTGGTCGATGTCCAGCATCAGCAGCAGCGCGGCCTCGCCGGCGCGCGTCACCCGGTCGATCTCGCGCTCCAGGACGGTGCGGAAATGCCGCCGGTTGGCCAACCCGGTGAGGGGGTCCTTCAGGGAGAGCTCGCAGAGGCCGTCGATCAACCCCTGCAGATAATGCAGCGGTGTCTCACTGGGGATCGCGGATTCGGAACCCAGCGCCTGCGCGACCAGGGCATGCGCAGTCGTCAGGCGCAGATCGCGCAGGTCCACAGTATGAGGGGTCGCAGATTCAGACACAAAATGCAACAAGCAATGTATGGGGAGTGTATCAGCGTCAGCCCATCCATAGCCGGCTACGAAGAGAATCGTTGCAAAGCCGTCAGTGCTTCCGCATCCGTCCGATAGAGCACGAGGCCCGGGCCGTCCAGCAAGCCGCTGCGGCGCAGCACCTGCTCCACGGGCAGCTTCATGCCGCTCACGTGCAGCGCACCGCCCTGGGCGCACGCCATCGCCCGCAAACGGCCGAAGCACTCAACGCCCGTCACGTCGATCCGGTTGATCGGCAGTGCGAAAAGACAGACGTGCCGCGCGGCCGGATGCGCCGCGAGGTGGTCGGCCACCCGTCGTTCCAGTGCCGCCGCCGAAGCGAAGTCGAGCTCGGCGTCCATGCGCAGCGCCAGCAGGTCCGGGGCGAGCGGCGGCAGCAGCCACAGGTGGCGGTCGCGCAGGCTGCCGTCCGGGTGCAGCCCCACCTCGATGATGCGGGGGTGCAGCCGCTGGTAGAGGAAGTGGCTGAGGTTCATCACCAGGCCCGCCAGCACGCCCCAGTACATGCGCGGCGCGGTGGCCAGCGTCAGGAAAAACGTCATCCCGCCGATCAGTGCCTCGACGCGCGAGATGCGCCACAGCCGCAGCAGCACCCCCGGCTTGATGAGGCTGGTCACGGCCGCGACCACCACCGCCGCCAGCACCGATTGCGGCACATGGTAGAGCGCCGGCGTCAGCCAGAGCAGCACTGCCAGCACCAGCGCCAGGGCGAACAGCGTCGCCCAGCCGCTCTTCGCGCCGGCATACAGGTTGATCGCCGAACGCGAGAACGACGCG
This sequence comes from uncultured Acidovorax sp., assembly GCA_913774955.1. Taxonomy (GTDB): domain Bacteria; phylum Pseudomonadota; class Gammaproteobacteria; order Burkholderiales; family Burkholderiaceae_C; genus Paracidovorax. The sequence continues at coordinate 117,934 of CAJYKV010000030.1, read as the reverse complement.
CTGGTGGCGAAGCTGCCGCACAGGCCCGAACTCACCTTGGCCATGCCGTGCGCGATCAGGTCCTGGTTCTCGTTCCAGCGCGTGCCGCCCTGCTGGTGCTCGACCTTGGCCGACGAGGCCGTCTCCAGGAAACTCACCAGCGTGACCACCAGCACGGGCATGAGCAACTGGCCGAACTGGTCCCAGCCCAGCCAGCCCGGCCAGTAGGGCTGCGGCAACCCGGAGGGGAGGTGGCCCACCACGGCGCCGTCGTGGTCGGCATAACCGATCCACCAACTGGCCAGCCCGGCCAGCCCCACGATGATGATGGCCGAGGGAAAGCCGGGGCGCCAGCGGCGCGCGAGCGTCAACAAGGCGAGGCTGCCGAGTCCGAACGCCGCTGCCGTACCGTCGAAATGGTGGATCGACGGCGCATCGGCCAGTGCCTGCCAGCTGGTGCGCAGCCCCAGCAGTGCCGGCAGCTGCGAGGCCAGGATCAGCAGCGCCGCCGCCTGGGTGAAACCGTTGAGCACCGGCGATGTGACGAGATTGAGCAGCCAGCCGAACCGCACCACGCCCAGCGCGAGCTGCAACAGCCCGGAGAGGATCGCCATCCAGGCGGCCAGCGCCACCCAGTCGGCGCTGCCGGGCTCGGCCATGCCGGTGAGCGATGCGCCGATCAGCAGGCTGGTGAGCGCCGTGGGCCCCACGCCCAGCCGCGTCGAGGAGCTCCACAGCACGGCCACCAGGGCCGGGATGAGCGAGGCGTAGATACCCGTCACCAGCGGCATGCCCGCCAGGGCCGCGTAGGCGACGCCCTGCGGCACCAGCATCAGCCCCACCGTCATGCCGGCCCAGAACTCGCCGCGCAGCAGCTGCGCATCCGGCCGGGGCCAGCCGAGGAAGGGCAGCCAGTGCAGCAGCAGGGCGCGGAAACGGGCGGAGCGTCCTGCGCTCGCGGACGGCTCGGGGGAGGGAACGGGGGGCATGGGGGGATTCTCGCCCCAAGCGTCCTACAGCAGCTTCGGCGTTGTCTGACCACCCGCGCCTACGGTCGAGCCTACAGTGCTTCCACGACCCGATTTCCGAACGCTTTTCCGAGGACGCCGCCATGACCCACGCCGCCCCCACCCGCTCCGAATCCTGCGCACGCCACACGCCCCGCGCGCTCGCCATCCTGGCGGCCACCGCGCTGGCTTTCGGCCTCGCCGCCTGCGATCGCCAGGACGGCCAGACCGTCGGCCAGAAGATCGACGCCACCATCGAGCGCACGGGCGAAGCGGCCTCGGACGCGCAACGCCGCATGGAGGCCGCAGCCACCGAGGCCGGCCAGGCATCGCGCCAGGCCGCCGCCCGCGCCGCGGAGGTGATGGACGATGCCGGCATCAGTGCCAAGGTCAAGGCCGGACTCGCGCAGGACTCCGAGCTCAGCGCCATCAAGATCGACGTGGACACGCGCAACGGCATCGTGACACTCAACGGCCCGGTGAAGAACGAAGTGGCCCGCGAGCGCGCCGCCCGCATCGCGCAGGAGGTGAAGGGCGTGAACTCGGTGGTGAACCAGCTCACCGTCAGTCCGGGCGCGGTGGGCTGACCTGGGGTGCCGGCGGCGATACCATCGCCGCATGACCTCTTCCACCGACGACGCCTCCCGGGGCGCCGGGCCGGACACCCGGCTCATCCACCATCCCTACGTGCCGCCGGCAGGGTTCCTCGCGCCCCAGCCCGCGGTGCACAAGGCCTCCACCGTCATCTTCCCGAACGTCGCGGCGATGCGCGCGCGCGAGTGGAAGGACAAGACGGGCTACACCTACGGCCTGCACGGCACGCCCACCACCTACATGCTTGAAGAGCGGCTTTGCTCGCTCGAAGGCGGCCTGCAGTGCGTCCTGGTACCCAGTGGCCTCGCCGCCATCGCCAACGTGGCGCTTTCGCTGTTGCGCACTGGCGACGAAGTGCTGATTCCCGACAACGCGTACGGCCCCAACAAGTCGCTGGCCGAGGTCGAACTCGCGCAGTACGGCATCCGCCACGCCTACTACGATCCGCTCGATCCCGCCGACCTGGCCGCCCGCATCACCGACGCCACGCGGCTGGTCTGGCTCGAAGCGCCGGGCTCGGTCACACTGGAATTCCCGGACTTGGTGGAGCAGGTGCGCATCTGCCGTGCGCGCGGCGTGACGACGGTGCTGGACAACACCTGGGGCGCTGGCATCGCCTTCCAGCCGTTCGACCTGCTGGGCGACGGCCAGCTGGGCGTGGACATTTCCGCCCACGCCCTCACCAAGTACCCGAGCGGCGGGGGCGACGTGCTCATGGGGAGCGTCATCACCCGCGATGCGGCCCTGCACCTGCGGATCAAGCTCACCCACATGCGCCTCGGGCTCGGCGTGGGGGCCAACGACGCGGAAGCCGTGCTGCGCTCGCTGCCCAGCGTCGGCCTGCGTTATCGCGCCCACGACGTGGCCGCCCGCGAACTGGCGCGCTGGATCGCCGGGCACCCCGCCATCGCCCAGGTGCTGCACCCGGCGCTCGCAGGCTCTCCCGGCCATGCGCAGTGGGCGGCGCTGTGCGCCCCCGGCGGCGGAGAGGGGGCCGCGGCAGGCCTCTTCAGCGTGGTCATCGACGAGCGCCACGGGCAGGACCGCGTGGATGCGTTCTGCGATGCGCTGCGGCTGTTCAAGCTCGGCTACAGCTGGGGCGGGCCGATGAGCCTCGTCGTTCCCTACGAGCTGCGCGCCATGCGCGCGCGGCCCACGCCGCACCTGCGCCCCGGCACGGTGGTGCGGTTCTCGGTGGGCCTGGAAGACCCGCGGGACCTGCGCGCCGACCTCGCGCAGGCACTCGCGGCCGCCTTGCCCGGCTGACAGGGGGAGCGCGGCCCCTCCGCGCTTCGCCGCCATTTCTCGTTTTTCGCAAGGCCATGCACGGCGTGCTGCTACATTGGCCTTCCATTCAGCATCACATAAAGGGGGCCCCATCTTGGCAACACCCAACTACGGTTACGAAAAGCGGCAGCGCGAGCTCGCCAAGAAGAAAAAGAAGGAAGAAAAGGCGCTGGCCAAATCCCAGCGCAAGAGCGACGACCCGGCGCAGGAGTCCGGGCAGGACGGCAATGGCGCTGCCGATGCCGGCGAAGCGGGCCAGGCACCCGCCGAAGGAAACGCAGCGGGGGCCTGACGCGGCGCAGCGTCTTCCCGGGCTCAGCGCAGCAGCTTGCGGAGCTCGGGCCAGACGTTCGCCAGCATGGCCGGCTGCGCCTCGGCGCGGGGGTGGATGCGGTCGGCCTGGAACAGCGCCGCCGCATCGGGCCGGTCCGCCACGCCCTTGAGCAGGAAGGGCACGAGGCCCGCGCCTGCGGCCTGGGCGACGGCGGGGAACACCTTCTCGAACCGGCGCGTGTAGTCGGAGCCGTAGTTCGGCGGCACCTGCATGCCCACGATCAGCACCTGGGCGCGGGTCTTCTTCGACGCCTCCGCCATGGCGCGGAGGTTCGCCTCCGTCCCCTGCATGGGCAGGCCCCGCAGGGCGTCGTTGCCGCCCAGTTCCAGCACCACGTGCGTCGGACGGTGCTGGGATAGCAAGGCCGGCAGGCGCGAGCGCCCGCCCGCCGTGGTGTCGCCGCTCACGCTGGCATTCACCACCGTGGCCGCGATCTTCTCCGCGGCGAGCTTTTTCTCCAGCAGCGCCACCCAGCCCGTGCCGCGTGCGAGGCCGTACTCGGCGCTCAGCGAATCGCCCACCACGAGGATCACGGGCCGGCCGCCTGCGGGCGCCGGCTGCGCCTCCGCGGAGGGCATGCAAAGCCCCAGGGCCCCGGCCCCCATGGCCGCCACGATAAAGTCACGCCGGAACGCATCGAATCGCATCACTGCAAAAGCACCTTTCATGTCGGAAACACTGCCGGAAATCCCTTCCTCCACCGCTGCCGCCAGCGCCCCTGTCATCGCCGTGGAGCACGTGCACAAGTCGGTGACGGATTCGACCGGCACGCTCGACATTCTGCGGGATATCGATTTCCGGCTCGCCGCGAGGGACACCGTGGCCATCGTCGGCGCCTCGGGTTCCGGCAAGAGCACGCTGCTGTCCATCATCGCGGGGCTGGACACGCCCACGCGCGGCACCGTGCGGCTGGCGGGGGAGGACCTGTTCGCGCTCGACGAGGACGGCCGCGCGGCCCTGCGCGCGCGGCGCATGGGCTTCGTGTTCCAGAGCTTCCAGCTACTGGGCAACCTCACCGCGCTCGAGAACGTGATGCTGCCGCTGGAGCTGGCCCAGCGCCGCGACGCGCGTCCGCTGGCCGCCGAGATGCTGGCCCGGGTCGGCCTGGGGCAGCGCCTGGGGCATTACCCGAAGGTGCTCTCGGGCGGCGAACAGCAGCGCGTGGCGCTGGCGCGCGCTTTCGTGGTGCAGCCCGACGTGCTGCTGGCCGACGAGCCCACCGGCAGTCTGGATTTCGCCACCGGCGAGACCATCATGCGGCTGATGTTCGACCTGAACCGCGAGCTCGGCACCACGCTCGTGCTGGTCACGCACGACCGGGCGATCGCGGCACGCTGCGACCGGCGCATCACCATCGACGCGGGCCGGATGGTTCCCGGCGATGGGGCCTGACGCGGCCCGACCGGGCGGTGCGCGGGGTGGCTGGGCCAGGGCGCGGATAATCCCCGCATGTCCTCCAGCCCCAAAGTGCTATTCGGCTTCCACGCCGTGGGCGTGCGCCTGAAGACCGCGCCGCAGTCCATCATCGAGATCTACTACGAGGCCACGCGGCGCGATGCGCGCATGCGGCAATTCCTCGACCGTGCCAAGGAAGCCGGCGCGCGCCTCATCGAGGCCGACGCGCCGCGCATCGCCAAGCTCGCGGGCAGCCATGGCCACCAGGGCGTGGCCGCGCGTGTCGAAGCCATCGCGCAGGTGCATTCGCTCGACGAACTGCTCGAACAGCTCGAAGCCGACGGCATCGAGAAGCCGCTGCTGCTGGTGCTCGACGGCGTGACCGATCCGCACAACCTGGGCGCCTGCCTGCGCGTGGCCGACGGCGCCGGCGCGCACGCGGTGATCGCGCCCAAGGACCATGCCGTGGGCCTCAACGCCACCGTGGCCAAGGTGGCCAGCGGCGCGGCCGAGACCATGCCGTACTTCATGGTCACCAACCTCGCGCGCACGCTGGGCGAATTGAAGGAGCGCAACATCTGGTGCATCGGCACCAGCGACGATGCGCCGAAGACCATCTACCAGGTCGATCTGAAAGGCCCCGTGGCCCTGGTGCTCGGCGCCGAAGGTGACGGCATGCGGCAGCTCACGCGCAAGACCTGTGACGAACTCGTCTCCATCCCCATGAAGGGGGCGGTGGAGAGCCTGAACGTGTCGGTGGCCAGCGGCGTCTGCCTCTACGAGGCGCTGCGCCAGCGCGGCGGCTGACGGCGTCCGGCGGCGGGGGCGCTGGATTTTCCCTGCGCCACGGTGCAGGCGCTGGCCGCGTACCGGCGCGGCATCGGGCAAGGTTGCTGACGCGATCGGTCCATCGCGGCGGCATCGTCCGCCGTCAGGCCTCGGCGGCGGTCTCTTCGCTCGCTTGGCTCAGGGCCTCCAGCGCGTCGGCGTCCAGCTGCAGCTGCGCGGCCCGCACGAGATCCTGCAGTTGCTCCAGCGACGTCGCGCTCGCGATCGGCGCGGTGATGCCGGGCTGCGCCATCTGCCAGGCGATGGCCACCTGGCCCGGCGTCGCTTCGTAGCGCTCGGCGACTTCGTCGAGTTCGGCCAGGATGCGCAGGCCCCGGGGGTTGAGGTACTTCTCCACGGTCTTGGCACCGCGCGCGCTCTTGGCGGCATCGTCCTGCGTGCGGTACTTGCCCGTGAGGAAGCCCGCGGCGAGCGCGTAGAAATTGATCACGCCGATCTGCTGCTCCCTGCACAGCGGCTGCAGCTCGGCTTCGAACGCGGCGCGGTCGTACAGGTTGTAGAGCGGCTGCAGCGATTCATAGCGAGGCAGGCCTAGGCGCGCGCTGGTGGCCACCGCCTCGGACAGGCGGGCGGCCGTGTGGTTCGATGCCCCGACGGCGCGCACCTTGCCCTCGCGGATCAGGTCCGCATAGGTGCCGAGCGTGTCCTCCAGCGGCGTGGAAGCATCGTCGTCGTGCGACTGGTAGAGATCGATGTAGTCGGTGTGCAGCCGGCGCAGCGAGTCATCCACCGCGCGGCGGATGTAGTCCGGCTTCAGGCCGACCTTGCCGCCGCCCATGTCCTTGCCCACCTTCGTGGCGAGCACGATCTGGTCGCGCCGGCCGCTGCGCTTGAGCCACTGGCCGATCAGCGCCTCCGATTCGCCGCCCATGTGGCCGGGGTTCCATCGGGAATACACGTCTGCGGTGTCGATGAAATTGAAGCCGGCATCCAGCCAGGCATCGATCAGGGAGAACGTCGTGGGCTCGTCCACCGTCCAGCCGAACACGTTGCCGCCGAAGCACAGCGGTGAAACCTGCAGGCCGGAACGGCCGAGGGGGCGCAATTGCATGGAACAGTCTCCTGGGGGGTATGAAAGCGAAGAGGGGTGCTGCCGAAAGGCCGAAGGCGGGGCCATGCCTCACCAGCGCCCGGCGTCCCGGTCCATTGTTGCGGTGCAGGCCGCCCCTGGAGCGGCCGCATTTGTAATAACGTGTTCCCGCAGCCTGCTCAGATCCACCCCATGGCCCCGAGCACTGCCCCCGCGCCCAGCAGCCACAGCAGATGGATGCGTGTGCGCCAGACGAGCAGCATGCATGCCGCGGAAACGGCCCACAGCCGCCAGCTCTCGGCAAAGCTGCCATGGCCGGTGCCGAGGACGAAGGCCGTGGCGAGCAGCAGGCCCAGCACGACCGGCGCCATGCCCTGCTTGAAGGCGCGCACCGCGCGCAGGCCGCGGTTGCGGTGCGCCCAGCGTGCCGCCCCCCAGGTGAGCAGGGTGCTGGGCAGCATCACGCCCGCCAGGCACAGCACCATGCCCAGAAGCCCGAGTGCCCAGCCGCCCGCATTCAGGCCGACGTTCCAGCCCAGCAGCCCGATGAAGAGCACGTTCGGGCCGGGCGCGGCCTGGGCGATGGCGATGGACGCATTGAATTGCGGATCGGTCAGCCAGGCCTGCCGGTCCACCAGGAAGCGGTGCATGTCCGGCGCGGTGGCGATGGCGCCGCCCACCGTCAGCAGGGAGAGCGACAGGTAGTACGCCAGCAGGTGCAGCCAGTCGGCGGCCTGCATCGCGATCGGTGCCGCGGCGGTCATGCCGGCAGCTTCCGCCACGTGGCCGCGCAGGCCGCGCCGCCGATGGCCAGCAGCACGGCCGCGAGCGGCCACTGCAGCAGCGCCATGGCCGCGAACGTGCCCGCCGCGAACGCAGCGCCGCCGGCCGCGCCCAGCGGATGCGTGCGCAGCGCGACCGCCATGCGCAGGGCCACGCCGGCCACCAGGCCCGCGGCCACCGCGCCCATGCCGCGCAGGGCACCCGCCACGGCGGGGTGTTGGGCGAAGTGTGCGTACACCAGTGCCAGCGCGAGCAGCACCAGCGACGGCATCAGCAGCATGCCGGCCAGCGCCGCCGCCGCGCCGCGCCACCCGAAATAGCGGTCTCCGATCATCACGGCGAGGTTGACCACGTTGGGCCCCGGCAGGATCTGCGCCACCGCCCAGTCCTCGATGAACTCCTCGTTCGACAGCCAGCGCTTGCGGTCGACCAGTTCGCGCTGCACCACCGCCAGCACGCCGCCGAATCCCTGCAGCGCCAGCCAGGTGAACGACCAGAACAGGTCACGGCAATCCCGCGGGGCAGGGCGAGCGGCGGGCGCATCGGGCGGTTCGGTGGCAAGTGGGGCGGGCATGGGGCGGGCATGGGGCGGGGTCGCGAGGCCGTGGGGCTGCATGGTACGCCCTGGCACCATGGCTGCGGTGGAGCCGCGAGGCCCGTCCCGGCCCGTGGGACGCGCGCCTGCTAGCATGGCCTGCACATGTCTGCCAATGCCGCCGCCGCTCCTCCGTCGCCCCCGCACAAGCCCCGGCGGCGGCGCGAGCCTGTGTGGAGCGAACTGCCGTTGGAATCGGTGCGCCGCTACCTGGAGCCGGGCCCCGTCGTACTGGTGGGCTCGGCATGGCGCGCGCGCACCGACCTCATGACCATGGGCTGGCACACCGTGATGGAGTTCACGCCATCCCTGCTGGGCTGCGTGATCTCCCGTGCCAACCACAGCCATGGCCTCGTGCGCCGCAGCCGGGAATGCACGATCAATATCCCTGAAGCACGCTGGGTCGACCAGGTGGTCGGCGTCGGCAACTGCTCGGGCGCCGACGTGGACAAGTTCGAGCGGTTCGGCTTCACCGCGGAGCGCGCCAGCCAGGTGTCCGCTCCGCTGGTGCGGGAGTGCTTCGTGCAGATCGAATGCCGCGTCGCAGATACGCGCCTCGTCAACCGCTACGATTTCTTCGTGCTCGAAGTGCTCCGCGCACGCGTCGATACGTCCGTGCGCCGGCCGCAGACACTGCACTATCAGGGCAACGGGGAATTCATGCTCTCGGGGCGGACGATCAGCCGCCGGGCGCTCTTCCAGCCGCACATGCTCTAGGCGCGTGTGCGGCGTCCCGCGGCGCAGCGGAAAAGCGGCGCACTACCGCCGGGTTCGCGGCGTTCGCTGACAAGGGCGGCCGGCCCGCGTGGCCAGACTGTCGGCACTCCTTCAGCCGACCGGCATCGCCGGGCCTCGCCATGCGCCTGCACATCTTCGCCTCCGCACCGTCCTCGTCCGATACCCCCACCCGGCGGCGCGGCCTCCTGCGCCCGTGGGCGCTGGCCCCTGTGCTGGCCGCGGCGGCACTGGCCGGATGCGGCGACACCGCGCGCCTGCCGCCCGAGGCCGGCATCGGTGCCAGCCCCACGCTGCCGGAGCCGCACAAATCCCTGATCCCCACCGTGCACATCGCGCCCGCCAAGGGGTGGCCCGACGGCGGCGCGCCGCAGCCCATGGCGGGCCTCGGCGTAACGCCGTTCGCACGAGACCTCCAGCATCCCCGCTGGCTGCTCGTCCTGCCCAACGGCGACGTGCTGGTGGCGGAGAGCGACAAACCCGCGCCCGAAGGACCGCCGCCGGACGACGGCCTGGTGAAGAAGGTGCGCGGCTGGGTCATGGGCAAGGTCATGGCGAAGGCGGGCTCCGGCAATCCGTCGGCCGACCGCATCACGCTGCTGCGCGATGCCGACGGCGACGGCGTGGCGGAAACGCGCAGCGTCTTCCTGCAGGGGCTCCATTCACCCTTCGGCATGGCGCTGGTCGGCAACGACCTCTACGTGGCGAATGCCGATGCCGTCGTGCGCTTCCCCTACGTGCCCGGCCAGACGGCGATCACCGCCGCGCCTGCGAAGGTGGTGGATCTTCCGTCGCGGCCGCTCAACCACCACTGGACCAAGAACCTGATCGCCAGCGCGGACGGCACCAAGCTCTACGCCACCGTGGGCTCCAACAGCAACGTCGCGGAAAACGGCATGGAGGCCGAAACGGGCCGGGCGGCGGTCTGGGAGATCGACCGGGCGACGGGTGCGCACCGCATCTTCGCGAGCGGCCTGCGCAACCCCAACGGCATGGGCTGGGAGCCGGGCACGGGCGTGCTCTGGACGGTGGTCAACGAGCGCGACGAGATCGGCAGCGACCTGGTTCCGGATTACCTCACTTCCGTGAAGGACGGCGGTTTCTACGGCTGGCCCTACAGCTACTGGGGCCAGCACATGGATGCGCGCGTGCAGCCGCCCCGGCCGGACCTGGTGGAAAAGGCCATCGTGCCCGAATACGCGCTCGGCAACCACGTCGCGCCGCTGGGGCTGGCGTTCGCGGGCGGTGCGAACGGTGCGGGAAGCACCGGCACCGCCACGCCGCCGGTGGCTCCCCAGCTCGCCAGCGGAGCCTTCGTCGGCCTGCACGGCTCCTGGAACCGCAAGCCCCGCAGCGGCTACAAGGTCATCTTCGTGCCGTTCGCCAACGGCAAGCCGCAGGGCATGCCGCTCGACGTGCTCACGGGCTTCGTCAGCGACGACGGCGATGCCTGGGGCCGGCCCGTGGGCGTGGCGCTCGATGCCAAGGGCGGGCTGCTGGTGGCGGACGACGTAGGCAATGCCGTGTGGCGGGTGGCCGCTGCCAGGCAATGAGGACGGCGGGCGGCGCCGGTCCTCAGTGCTTGGAGGGCTGGCAGCTCCACCGCTTCATCACAGGTTCGGAGAAAGCGGGATCGTATTCCACGGTGCAGGCCGCGACGCCGATCGGTAACTCGCGTGCCGCAGTGGCGGATGTGCCGCCATATTCGCAGGCCACCCAGTAACGCTGATCGGCGGGTTCGAACACCCAGGTGGCCATCGCCGCTCTGCCTCTCTTGCCTTGCCGACTGGGGACGAGTTTCGCCTTTTGCTCGGGAGGCCCGGCAAAAAACGATACCGTCACCAGCGGATGACTCTTGTTGCTCCCGTCGACTCGCCAACCTTCTTCCGTAGTAGGTTCCGCCTTTTGCAGTGCATGCATGCGGGCAGGGCACTGCAATTCCATCGCAGCGCGTGATGGCAATACAGAGGGCTGCGCAGCCTGGGAAAAAACGGGATGCGTTGCCATAGCTGCGACGCAGAAAGCACCCGGAATCCATCCTGCAAAAGAAAACAGAGGTCTGATTTTCAAGATGCTCACTCCACGACGGAGAATGCGTCGCCATTGTTACTGGGATTGGCCCAGTTGCCTTGCTTGTCCTTGCCGAGAATTGGCAGCTTGCGGGCCTGGATTTTATTGACTTTGGACCATTGGTCTATGACGTAGATGCCACCCGCATCTTGCCCCACGTAGAGGGCCGCATGATTGCCTGAAGCGCGGTTCGGGTACCTTCCGTCGACAAAAGTTGCAATGGCGGTTCCTTCGCGTAGAAGAAGGTTGCCCTTCACTTCACCAGTGCAACGCATTGTTTGGTGCCTACTGAAGGCAGATCCTCTAAAGACTTCGGATTGTCGTATACGTAAGGCATAGCGGTGTTAATGTGCTTTGGATTGACGGCTGGTCTGATTTTTGATATCGAGCGGCGGCAATTTATAAATTACAGAACGGCACGCTGTATCTTTTTGTCTGTGTTCTTTAATAGAACAATGGTTATGGTGCGCATAAAGGAAACTTTGATGCGGGCTAGAAAATATCGCCATTTGAGCCTCGTATGCGCTATCCAAACCGGCAACGTGGTGCGTTCATATACGCCGATGGAAACGCATGGGTGATTTGCAACTATTTTTTCGTGGGGATGTGTCTATGCCCGCGGCAGCGCCATGGCCCGCACCTGCCGAAACCGTTCCCCTTCTTCGAGCAGCCACTCCCGCACCCGTACCATCGCCGGGCCCGCCTGCGGCGCGGTAACGAAAGAGTAGCGGGCGCGGGAGGGAACGCATCGGCTGCACAGCGGCACGAGTCGGCCGGCAACCACGTCCTCCAGCACCAGCGCGGCGCGGCCCATGGCGATGCCCTGGCCAGCAAGCGCGGCGCCCACGGCCAGTTGGGACAGGTTGAACTGCGGACCGGTGTTCCAGGCGGGGGGCGTGGCACCCACCGAAGCGAACCAGTGCTGCCATTCCTCGAAGGTGTCCGCGCCCTCCCAGGCGCTGCCGTCGTGCAGCAGCCATTCCGGACGCAGTCGGTCAGGGGCGTCGAGCAGGCCCGGGTGTGCGGCGACGAACGCGGGGCTGGCCACGGGCACCAGCCATTCGTCCAGGAATTCGGTCGCCTCCAGGTCGGTATAGCCACCCGGGTCGAAGCGCACTGCCGCCTCGATCCCGTCGCGCACCATGCGGGTGCGGTCGATCCGGTGGAATTCACCGAACACGCGCAGGCCGACGTCGGGATGCTGCAGAAAGAATCCGCCGAGGCGCGGTGTGAGCCACTGCATGGCGAACGAGGGCGAGCAGCTGAGTGTGGCCGCGGCGTGGGCAGCGGGCGTGTGGCGCATCTGGGCGAGCGTGCTCTCGATCGCCCCGAAGCTCTCGCGCAGCACCACGGCCAGCCACTGGCCTTCGGGCGTGGGCACCAGCGTGCGCGGGGTGCGCAGAAACAGCGGGCGCCCAAGCCAGTTCTCCAGCTGTTTGACCTGCTGGCTCACAGCGCCCTGGGTGATGCACAGCTCTGCCGCGGCACGCGTGAAACTGCCCTGGCGCGCAGCGGCATCGAAGCAGCGCAGCCAGGCGAGCAGCGAATTGGAAAGGCGTGAGTCCATTATTCAAACTAATGCTGGCGTCAATATAAATGCTTTGCGGCGCGAAGGCGGCGGGCGCAAGAATGCAGTCGATGCCTTCTGCCGCGCCCATGACCTACAGCACGCCTTCCTTCGTTGCAACCCCGATTGTGCAAAACACATTGCCCGATGCCGTAGGGCATGCCGAGCCATGCCTGTGGTTCAATCCTGCGCGCCGGAAAGAGGCCCCCGCCACCATGGGGGCGGAAGGCCAGAGTATTAGTCTGCATGATACGCAGGCCGCCGCCGCGCGCTTCGGGCGGTTCGCGCCGTTGCTCGCCCGGCTGTTTCCCGAGCTGCGGGCCTCCGAGGGCATCATCGAATCGCCGCTCGTTCCCGCCGACGCGCTCGCCCCGCGCCTGGGCCTGGAACCCGAGCAGGGGCGGCTGTGGATCAAGGCGGACCATGGCCTGCCGGTGGCAGGTTCCATCAAGGCGCGCGGCGGCATCCACGAGGTGCTGGAGTTCGCCGAGGCGCTGGCGATGCGCGAAGGGCTGGTCACGCCGGGCGGCGATTACCGTGCGCTGGCCGAGCCGGCGGCCCGCGCGGTGTTCGCGCGCCACCAGGTTGCCGTGGGTTCGACCGGCAACCTCGGCCTGAGCATCGGTGTCGCGGCGTCTGCGCTGGGTTTCCGCGCGGCGGTGCACATGTCCGCCGACGCCAAGGAGTGGAAGAAGGAGCGCCTGCGGCAGCGTGGCGTCGAAGTGGTCGAACATGCGGGCGATTACGAGCGCGCCGTGGCGGCGGGGCGCGGCCAGGCCGAGGCCGATCCGTTCTGCCATTTCGTGGACGACGAACGTTCGCTGTCCCTGCTGCTGGGCTACAGCGCGTCGGCCCTGCGCCTGCAGAACCAGTTGCGGGAGCAGGGCGTGGTGGTGGATGCGCAGCATCCGCTGTTCGTCTACCTGCCCTGCGGAGTGGGTGGCGCGCCGGCCGGCATCGCTTTCGGATTGCGGCAACTGCTCGGCCCGCATGTGCACTGCTTCTTCGCCGAGCCGGTGCAGTCGCCGTGCTTTCTCGTGCAGATGGCCGCGCCGGAGGGTACGCACCCGTCCGTCTACGACGTCGGGCTCACGAACCGCACGGAAGCGGACGGTCTCGCGGTACCGCGTGCCTCGCTGCTGGCCGCCCGCCTGATGCGGCCCCTGCTTTCGGGTGTGTTCACGGTGCGCGACGACACGCTGTTCGAGCAGCTGGTGCAGGTGCTCGATGCCACCGGGGAGCGCATCGAGCCCTCCGCCGCCGCCGGGTTCGGCGGGCCGGCGCTGCTCACGGGCTCCGGATCCGGCCGGCGCTGGCTGCAGGCCCAGGGCCTGGAGCATTCGCTGCCGCAGGCCACGCACCTCGTCTGGACCACGGGCGGGCTGTTCGTACCTGAAGCGGAGCACCGCCGGTTCGAGGCGCGCGGCAGGGCCCTGCTTGCGGCGGCTGGCTGACTCCCGCGGCTGCCCCCGATCCATTCCAACGTTTTCCCCGACCCGCGTACCGACCGTTCCCGCACCTTCCCCGCCACCCTGGAGAGACCGCCATGAACCATGCCAAGAGGATGTTGTTGTCCGCCATCGCCGCCACCTGCGCAGCCGCCGCGTTCGCGCCCGCGCTGGCTCAGGAACCGTATCCCGCCAAGCCGATCACACTGGTGATTCCGTTCCCGCCCGGCGGTGCCACCGACGTGCTGGGCCGCGTCATCGGCAAGAAGCTGGGCGACGTGCTCGGCCAGAGCGTGGTGATCGACAACCGGGCGGGCGCAGGCACCGTGATCGGGGCCGCGTACGTGGCCAAGGCGGCGCCGGACGGCTACACCCTGCTCATGAGCTCGGGCACCACCTTCACGGTGAACCCCGCGGTGCGCGCGAAGCTGCCCTACGACCCCGTCAAGAGCTTCGACCCGATCGGCATCACCGGCCGCACCGGGCTCATCCTGCTCGCGGGCAAGAACGTGCCGGCCAACGACGTGAAGCAGTTCGTCGCGCTGGTGAAGGGCGCGCCCGACAAGTACTCTTACGGATCGTTCGGCTCCGGCACCACATCGCAGTTCGCGGGCGAGGCGTTCTTCAACCTGGCGGGCCTGAAGATCCAGCACGTGCCCTACAAGGGCAGCGCTCCGGCGATGGTGGACCTGATGGGCGGGCAGATTCCCTTCACCGTGGACACGGTGGCCGCGGCGGTACCCCAGCTCAAGGAGGGCAAGGTCAAGGCGATCGCCGTGACCTCCGCCAAACGCTCGTCCCTGCTGCCCACCGTGCCCACGCTCGCCGAAAGCGGCTACGCGATCGACATGGACACCTGGCTCGCCGTCGTGGCTCCCGCCGGCCTGCCGCCGGCCGTGAAGTCGCGCCTGGAGCGTGCGGTCGCCCAGGCGGTGGAAGACCCGGAAACCCGCGACAAGCTGCTGGCCAATGGTTTCGAGCCCGCCTACGGCTCCTCGAAGGCCCTGGCGGCGCTGATCGAGAAGGAACTGCCGCTGATGCGCGCCGTGGCCCAGCGCGCGGGCATCACCGCCGACTGACGCGCTCCATGCCGGTCCCACGGGGTGCCGGCATGCCCATCCAAGGCGCGCGCAAAATCCCCGGCATGCTGACAACGAGACAACGCCGCCTGGCGCGGCGCCCGACATGACCCGATCCCCCTCCCACTCCGCACTCCCATCGTCCCTCGTCGAGCTGACCGCGCCGGAACTGCGGCACCTGATCGCGCGCCGCGAGGTCTCGCCGGTCGAACTGCTCGAGGCCTGCATCGCCCGCATCGAGGCCGTCAATCCGTATGTGAACGCGATCACCGCGACCTGCTACGACCGCGCGCGCGCCGAGGCCCGCGAGGCCGAGCAGGCGGTGCTGCGTGGCGATGCGCTCGGCCTGCTGCACGGGCTGCCGCTGGGCGTGAAGGACCTGGAGTCGACGGCCGGGCTGCTCACCACCTACGGCTCTCAGATCTACCGCGAGCATGTGCCCGCGGAAGACAACGTGCTGGTCGCGCGGCTGCGCCAGGCCGGCGCCATCGTCACCGGCAAGACGAACATCCCCGAAATGGGCGCGGGCGCCAACTCGCGCAACACGGTGTGGGGCGCGACGGGCAATCCGTTCGATCCGCGGCTGAACGCGGGCGGCTCCTCCGGCGGCTCGGCCGCGGCGCTGGCCTGCGACATGCTGCCCGTCTGCACCGGGTCGGATACCGGCGGCTCGCTGCGCATTCCCGCGGCCAAATGCGGTGTGGTGGGCTTCCGGCCTTCGCCGGGCGTCGTTCCCAGTTCGCGCAAGCTGCTGGGCTGGACGCCGATCTCGGTCGTCGGCCCCATGGGTCGCACGGTCGAGGAAGCCTGCCTGCAGCTCGCGGCCACGGCCGGCATGTCCGCCGGCGATCCGCTCAGCTATCCGCTGGATGCCAGCGTCTTCCTCTCCCTGCCCGAAGTCGATCTTTCAAAGCTCCGCGTCGGCTACACCGAAGATTTCGGCGCCTGCGCGGTGGACGAGGGCATCCGCGCCACCTTCCGGGGCAAGATCGCGGCCATGCGGCACCTGTTCCGCAACTGCGATGCGATTGCCTTTGATTTGGGCGACGTGCACCGCTGCTTCGACGTGCTGCGCGCCGAGGCGTTCGTGGCCGGCACGCGCGAGGCCTATGAACGCGACCCGGCCAGCCTGGGGCCGAACACCCGTGCCAACTACGAGATGGGCGCCGCCATGACGCTCATCGACAGCGCCTGGGCCCAGGCCGAGCAGACGCGCATCCTGGCGCGCTTCCAGGAAGCCTTCGAATCCTTCGACGTGATCCTCGCGCCCACCACGCCCGTCTCGCCGTTCCCGTGGACCGAACTGTTCGCCAGCCACATCAACGGCGAGCCCCAGGCCAACTACTACCGCTGGCTGGCACTCACCTACGTGACGACGCTCACCACGCACCCCGCGCTCAGCCTGCCCTGTGGCCTGGACGGCCGCGGCATGCCGTTCGGCCTGCAGGTGGTGGGGCGATTCCGCGGCGACCTGGGGACGCTGGCCATGGGCCGGGCGATGGAGCGTGCCTTCGCCGGCATCGCAGGCCTGCAGCGGCCGCGTCCGGCGCTGGGCCGTCTCGGCCCGGTCGAGCCCGCGCTGACCTCCCTCGTCACCACCGGCCCGGATCCGCGTGACGCGCGCGGCCTGCCGCGAGCGGACGGACCGGGCGCCCCGGGCCACGCCCAGGCGTCCGCGGTGTGATGTGAATCCAGAGGCAGTACCCATGACCGAATCCGTCGATTTCCTCATCATCGGCGCCGGCATCGCCGGCGCCTCCGTGGGCTGGGAACTGGCGCACGCGGCGCAAGGCCCGAGCGTTGTCGTCCTCGAGCGCGAGGCGCAGCCGGGCTACCATACCACGGGGCGCTCCGCGGCCCTGTTCATGGAAACCTACGGCACGCCGCAGATCCAGGCGCTGACGCGGGCCAGCCGCGCGTTCTACGACCATCCTCCCGAAGGCTTCGCGGATGCAGGCATCCTGTCGCCGCGCGGGGTGGTCTATGTGGCAGGCCCGGAGCAACTCGATCTGCTGGAAGCCGCGTACGCCGAAGCGGTTGCGCGATCGCCGAACGTGGAGCGGGTACCGCGCGAGCGGCTGCTGGAGTGGCTGCCGTGCCTGCGCCCCGACGCGGTGGCCGCGGGCATGAGCGAACCCGGCGCTTCCGACATCGACGTGCATGCGCTGCACCAGGGCTATCTGCGCGGCCTGCGGCAGCGCGGCGGGCGGCTGATGACGGGCGCCCGGGTCGACGCCATCGCACGGGGCGGCGAGGGCTGGCTGGTCCGGCTGGGCTCCGGGGAATCGATCCGCGCGCGCGCCATCGTCAACGCGGCGGGAGCCTGGGCGGACGAAGTCGCCGCGCTGGCGGGCGTGGCCCCGATCGGCCTGGAGCCGCGGCGGCGCACGGCCTTCACCTTTCCCGTGCCGGACGGCATGGACGCCAGCCGGTGGCCGGCCGTGATCGGCATCGACGAAAGTTTCTATTTCAAGCCCGACGCGGGCCAACTGCTGGGCTCGCCGGCCAACGCCGACCCGACGCATCCCCACGACGTGGTACCCGAAGAGCTGGACGTGGCGACCGGCATCTGGAACATCGAGCAGATGACCACTTTCCAGATCCGCAGGCCCTCGCACACCTGGGCTGGTCTGCGCTCGTTCGTGCCGGACGGCGACATGCTCATCGGCTGGGACGGCCAGGCCGAAGGCTTCTTCTGGCTGGCGGGGCAGGGGGGGTACGGCATCCAGAGCGCCGCGGGCGCGGCGCGCCTGGCGCGCGGGCTGCTTCTCGGGGAACCGCTGTCGCCCGACCTGGCGGCGCAGGGCGTGGAGCCGCAGGCGCTGTCACCGAGCCGGCTGCGCTGATCCGGCATCGGGGGGCGAACGCGCCGCCCCTCCGCCAGGCGGCCCGCTCAGGCGAACGTGTTGACCTGGGTGCCCAGCGAACCGGACGTCGCCAGCGGTGGCTGGGGCAGCGCCTGCAGCAGTTGCTCCGCCGACGATTGCTGTATGTCGATGGCCTTCTTGAGCACGGCGACGTTCACGGCATCCGACGTTTTCTGGCTGGCCAGTCCGGCCGCGGTGCTGACGATGGATTGCGAGAGGGCGACATCCATGGCGAACTCCTTGTGCAGCCTCCTGGCGGAAGCCTGTGGGTGAAGATTCCCCGTTATCGGCAGTGGACGCGCCGGCTTGAGCACTATTTGCGAAGATCGCCCGGTCGCTTCAATCGAGCGCGCTCGATCCGTAGGCGTCGCAGGCCGACAGGTCGGAGTCGCTGCCCTTGGGCAACTGGCTGGCGGCATCCCGCAGCGCGGTGCGCAGGCCTTCCTCGAGCACCGGATGGTAGAAGGGCATGCGCAGCAGGTCGTGCACGGTGAGTTCGCGGTCCACCGCCAGCGCCAGCAGATGGGCCATATGCTCGCCGCCGGGGGCGCACATTTCCGCGCCGAGCAGCCGCCCGGTGCCGTGCTGCGCGTACACGCTCAGCCGGCCCGCGTTGCGTTGCCCGGCCCGCGCGCGGCCCTGGCGGCTGAAGTCGACGGTGCCGGTCACGGACTCGCCCGCCTTCAGATCCTTGTAGCGCCGCCCGACGGTGGCGGCGTTCGGCTCGGTGAACACGATCGACAGGGCCGTCCGGCGCCGGAACCCGCGCGGGTCCGGCGCCAGGGCGTTCAGTCCGGCGATGTGCCCGTCGTCGGCGGCTTCGTGGAGGATGGGCCGCTGCGCGTTCGCATCGCCCGCCATGAACACCGGCAGATGCCCGATCTGCGTCGTGCGCCGGTCCACCGGCGGCACGCCATGCTCGTCGAGCTCCACGCCCAGCGTGTCCAGTCCCATGTGCTCGACGTTCGGACGGCGCCCCATGGCTGCGAGCACCTGGTCGACCACCACGGTTGCGTCGCCGTTGGTCACTTCGATGCCGCCGGCCACTTCGCGCAGCTGCACCTTGCCGCCGACGTTCAGCACGAACTCGGATTTCAGGAGATCCCGCAGCGCATCGTTGATCGACGGATCGGACAGGCCCGCCACCTCGTTGCCGGTGGCGAACGCCGCCACTTCCACGCCGAGCCGCGACAGCGCCTGCGCCATCTCCACGCCGACCGGGCCGAGTCCGATCACGGCCATGCGCGGGCCCAGGTCCGGCTGCTCGAAGAGGGTGTCCGTGGTGAGGATGCGGTCGCCGAAGGCCAACCAGTCTTCGGGCACCGTGGGGCGGGAGCCGGTGGCGATGACCACGCTGCGGGTCTCGTACACCGTGCCGTCGATCTCCACCTTGTGCGGGCCCTGCAGGCGGGCACGCCCCGAGATGCCGCGCGTGCCGATGTCCGAGGCCTTGACCGCGCCAGCGACGAAATCGTCGCGCAGTGCCCGCACCCGCTCCAGCACGGCGGGCAGGTCCACGCGCAGGACCTCCTGTCCGCGGATGCCGAAAGTATCGAAGGCGTGGCGCCGGTGGAATGCATCGGCGGCTTCGATCAGTACTTTCGAGGGCATACAGCCCACCCGCGCGCAGGTCGTGCCCCAGGGCCCGTCGTTGACGATCAGCACGCGCTCCGTGCGCTTGCGTACTTCGCGCAGTGCCGCCAGGCCGGCGGATCCTGCTCCGATGATGATCGTGTCCAACATGTCGCTCATGGGTGGGGGTCTCCTGCTCTGGTACTTGGGGCTCGGCAGTAGAGTGTCGGCGCGCGCCGTCGGGCGGGCATGTAGGCCGATAGGCAGTCTTGCCGGCCCCGAGGGCGGAGTTCAGTCGCCTAGCCAGCCCGCGCGCCCCTGGGCGGCATCGTCGATGCGCTGCCGGAAGGCGGCTGCGCGGGAGGCGGGCAGGCAGACCTGCAGCACCACCAGCGAACCGTGCGCCACGTCCTGCAGTGCGGCACCGGCGGCTTCCACCTCGCGCCGCACGAGGCCCTCTTGCGCGTAAGGCACCTGGCAGCGCAGCACCTCCATGCGTTCCAGCGGAACCTTGTCTGCCCCGAGCAGGGCCTGCGCCACCGTGTCGGTGTAGGCACGCACCAGCCCGCCGGCCCCGAGCTTGACCCCGCCGAAATAGCGCACCACGGTGGCCAGCACGCCTTCCAGGTCCTGGTGCCGCAGCACTTCCAGCATGGGCCTGCCGGCGGTTCCGCCCGGCTCGCCGTCGTCCACCGCGGCCGACTGGCCACCGGCCAGCAGCGCCCAGCATACGTGCGCGGCGCCGGGATGCTCGCGCCGCAACGCGTCGACCACCGCCTGCGCGGCCGCCCGGTCCGCCATCGGCTGCACGCAGCCGATGAAACGGCTTTTCTTGATGAGGAGTTCGCTGTGGCAGGGCGCGTGGAGTGTCTGCGGCATGGGGCGGACAGTGTAGGCCCTGCGCCCGGACCAATCCTGCGCCGCTTGATGCACGTCAACGGGCCGGCGGCGCCGTTTTCCTACGATGGGCCATCGCCGCACACGCGCTTTCACCGGTGGCATTTCACCGGCGCGTGCACCGGCCATCACCGAAGGAGAAACGACATGGCACAACACTGGAAGGCCCTGGCCCTCATCCTGGCACTGGGCGCCGGCGCATCCGCGCACGCCGCCGACTGCAGCGTCGAGATCGAAGGCAACGACGCGATGCAGTTCAACAAGAATGCCATTTCCGTGCCCCAGAGCTGCAAGCAGTTCACCGTCAAGCTCAAGCATGCGGGCAAGCTCCCCAAGACCGCCATGGGGCACAACTGGGTGCTGACCAAGACGGCCGACATGCAGGGCGCTTCCGCCGACGGCATGGCAGCCGGCGCGGAAAAGAACTACGTCAAGGACGGTGACAAGCGCGTGATCGCCCACACCAAGCTGCTCGGCGGAGGCGAGAGCGACGCGGTGACCTTCCCGGTCGCCCCGCTCAAGGCTGGTGAAGCCTACACCTTCTTCTGCTCGTTTCCCGGCCACTCGGCACTCATGAAGGGCACGCTGGCGCTGGCGAAGTAGGCAGGGCGGTCAGGTCCGCATTGTTTTGTCACGCAGGAGAGCCTCCCGCCTACAGGAAGGCGGGAGCTGCGCGTCTACGCTCGGGCGGGTCCCCCACCGCACGAAGACTGCGCGGCGCCACGCGCCGCATCCCGGAGCCTGACATGCTGTCCCTGAATCTTTCCTCGTTCGCGCTGCCGCGCTTCCTCTCCGCCCGCTTTGTCGAGACCGATGCGCAGCCCGCACCGCCGTCTCTCGCGATGGACATGGCCGATGGCATGGCGCGGGGGGGCGAACTCGTATCGCCCTACGACACGCCCCCCGCCGACCTCGATCAGCGCGTGCGTGCTCTCGGTGAATGGTGATCCCGTGACGGCCTGAGGCCGGCGGGCCGATGGTGGCCCACCGGCCCATTCTCCGGTCCAGCGGGAGCGCCCGCCCTCACTGCGGGATCGCGATGAACTGCGGCGGTTGAGGCAATGCCGCCTGCTGCGGATGCAGCTTGAAGATCGAAACCGCCTGCACCAGCTCCCGCGCCTGCTGCTGCAGGCTCTGCGCCGCGGCGGAACTCTGTTCGACCAGCGCGGCGTTTTGCTGGGTGGCCTCGTCCATCTGGTTCACGGCGATACCCACCTGCGCCACGCCGTTGCTCTGCTCATTGCTGGCGGCGCTGATCTCGCCGACGATGTCGCTCACCCGCCGGATCGACGCCACCACTTCCTCCATCGTCTGGCCGGCCCGGTCCACCAGGGCCGAGCCGGACTCCACCTGCTCGACGCTGGCGGTGATGAGGTCCTTGATTTCCCGCGCGGCCTGGGCGCTGCGCTGGGCCAGGCCGCGGACTTCGCTGGCCACGACGGCGAAGCCCCGGCCATGCTCGCCGGCGCGGGCGGCCTCGACGGCGGCATTCAGTGCCAGGATATTGGTCTGGAACGCGATGCCGTCGATGACGCCGATGATGTCGGAGATGCGGCGCGAGCTCTGGTTGATGTCCCGCATCGTCCTGACGACCTGGCTCACCGCTTCACCCCCCTGCTGCGCCACGCCCGAGGCGCCGCGTGCCAGCTGGTTGGCCTGCATCGCGCTGTCGGCGTTGTGGCGCACGGTGGAGCTCAGCTGCTCCATGGTGGCGGACGTTTGCTGCAGGGCGCTGGCCTGGTGCTCCGTCCGCATGCTCAGGTCGCCCGCGCCGGTGGCGATTTCCGTCGAGCCGATGGCGATGGAATCCGACGCGCTGCGCACCTGGGCGACGATGCGCGCCAGGCTGGCCTGCATGGAGGACAGCGAGGCCATCACGCTGCCCGCCGTGGCGTGCCCGGTGGCGTCCAGCGGGCCCAGGTCGCCGTCCGCCACGCGCTGGGCGGCCCGGCCGAGTTCGGAGGGTTCGGCTCCCAGTTCGCGTGCCAGGCGGCGCGTGATCGTCACGCCAGCGGCAATGGCCAGCAGCAGCGCAGCCACACAGGCGGCTACCAGAACCGCCCGCTGGTGATTGAAACTGGCCTCTGCATCCTGCTCCGCCGATACGGCCCGCCTGCCTGCGTCGCCGACGAATTCGCTGGCCCTGGCCGTGAGTTGCGCGAGCAGCGGGCGGCACTCGTTGCTGATCTTGGCCACCGCCGCATCGAGCTGGCCGGCCACCGCCAGCCGCACGATGTCGCGCGCCACCGGCCCGTACACGGCCTCGATCCGCTCCAGATCGACCAGCAATTGCCGCGTGGTGTCGGGCGCAGTGCGATCCTTCGCGACCTGCTCCTTCAGCCCGGCCAGCGTCTTCTGCACATCCTCGTCCGCCTTCAGCACCAGCGCCAATTCCTTCTCCACTTCCGCCCGCTCACGCACGAGCACCAGGTTGCGCACGGCGATCGCGCGGCGATTCACCGCGCTGCGCAGGCTGCTCGCCAGATTGGACTGGGCCTCGATGCCCTGCACGTACCCGGTGAAATTGCGGTTCGCGATGCCGAGCGACCGGAGTGACAGGAAGGAGACGACGAGCACCATCACCACCAGTGCGCCGAAGGCGATGCAGAGCTGGTTCCGGATCTTCATGGAGGGTTGGAGCATGGGAAATTCCTTGGCTGTTGATTGTTCTGTCTAAGGAAGAAAGCAAAATTATCGTTTCAATATGGAAAAAATGATTGTTGCTTTTTGGCTAACGGAATCTGGGCAAGTCCTTGCCGTGAGGGGATGCAAGCGGCGGCTGGTTCATGTAAGAGCGGGAAACCCCTTCGCTGCCGTGGTGGGGCGCCTCCTGGCATGGCCTTCGGGCTTCGGGCGCCTAAAATCCAGGGCCCCGCCCCCACGCCATTCCAATGAACGCCCCAGTCGACGTTTCCTTTTTCGCGCGCGCCGCCAAGCCGCTGACGAGCTACCGCCCCTACTGGGCCAAGCGCTTCGGCACCGCGCCGTTCCTGCCCATGAGCCGGGCGGAGATGGAGCGCCTCGGCTGGGACAGCTGCGACATCATCCTCGTCACGGGTGACGCGTACGTGGACCATCCCAGCTTCGGCATGGCGGTGATCGGGCGCGTGCTGGAGGCGCAGGGCTTCCGCGTGGGCATCATTGCCCAGCCCGACTGGCAGAGCGCCGAGCCGTTCAAGGCGCTCGGCCGGCCCAATCTGTTCTGGGGCGTCACCGCCGGCAACATGGATTCGATGATCAACCGGTATACCGCCGACCGGAAGATCCGCAGCGACGATGCCTACACCCCCGGCGACGTGGGCGGCAAGCGGCCCGACCGCGCGGCCATCGTCTACAGCCAGCGCTGCCGCGAGGCCTACAAGGACGTGCCCATCGTGCTCGGCGGCATCGAGGGCAGCCTGCGCCGCATCGCGCACTACGACTACTGGAGCGACAAGGTGCGGCGCTCCATCGTGGTGGATGCCAAGTGCGACCTCCTGCTCTACGGCAATGCCGAACGCGCGCTCGTCGAGGTGGCGCACCGCATTGCCGCGCGCGAGCCGGTCGAGCAGATCACCGACGTGCGCGGCACGGCCTTCGTGCGCCGGCCGGGCGACGAGAGCGGGCAGGGCTGGTTCGAGATCGACTCCACCACGGTGGACGAGCCCGGCCGCGTGGAAGCCCACATCAACCCCTACATGACGACCAGCGAGCAGGCCGCGGCCCAGGGCAGCAGTTGCAGCAAGGACGATGCGCCGGAAGCGACCACGGCAGCCGCCTGCGGAACGCCGGCTGGCGGGGTGGCGGCCGCGGCGGTGAATCCGCCCGTCCAGCCGATCCAGTTCGTGGCCAATCCCGCGCTCGGCACGCGGCTCAAGGCGCCGCCACGCGACCGCAGCGTGATCCGCCTGCCCAGCTACGAGCAGGTGCGCAGCGATCCGGTGCTCTACGCCCATGCCAACCGCGTGCTGCACCTGGAGACCAACCCCGGCAATGCCCGGGCGCTGGTGCAGGCCCACGGCGAAGGTGTGACCGCCCGCGACGTCTGGATCAACCCGCCCCCGATACCGCTCACCACGGCCGAGATGGACTGGGTGTTCGGCCTGCCGTACGCGCGCAGCCCGCACCCCGCCTACGCGGACGAGAACGGCAGCCACGACGGCGCCACCAAGATTCCCGCCTGGGAAATGATCCGCTTCAGCGTGAACATCATGCGCGGCTGCTTCGGCGGCTGCACCTTCTGCTCGATCACCGAGCACGAGGGGCGCATCATCCAGAGCCGCTCCGAAGACTCCATCATCCAGGAGGTGGAAGAGATCCGCGACAAGGTCAAGGGCTTCACCGGCACCATCTCCGACCTGGGCGGGCCCACGGCCAACATGTACCGCCTGGGCTGCCGCACGCCCGAGATCGAGGCCGCCTGCCGCAAGCCCAGCTGCGTGTTCCCCGGCATCTGCCAGAACCTCACCACCGACCACGGCCCCCTCATCAAGATCTACCGCCGCGCGCGGGCGCTCAAGGGCGTCAAGAAGATCCTGATCGGCTCCGGCCTGCGCTACGACCTGGCCGTGAAGTCGCCGGAATACGTGAAGGAGCTCGTGCAGCACCACGTGGGCGGCTACCTCAAGATCGCTCCCGAGCACACCGAATCCGGCCCGCTCACCAAGATGATGAAGCCGGGCATCGGCAGCTACGACCGCTTCAAGCAGCTGTTCGAGCAGTTCAGCGAAGAGGCGGGCAAGAAGCAGTACCTGATCCCGTACTTCATCGCCGCGCACCCCGGCACCAGCGACGAGGACATGATGAACCTCGCCATCTGGCTCAAGCGCAATGGCTTCCGCGCGGACCAGGTGCAGACCTTCTACCCGAGCCCCATGGCGACGGCGACGGCCATGTACCACTCCGGCAAGAACCCGCTGCGCAAGATCGGCCGGCAGAGCGAATCGGTGGACATCGTGCGCGGCGAGAAGCGCCGCCGCCTGCACAAGGCCTTCCTGCGCTACCACGACCCGAACAACTGGCCGCTGCTGCGCGAGGCGCTCAAGGACATGGGCCGGGCCGACCTCATCGGCAACGGCAAGCACCACCTGATCCCCACCTTCCAGCCGGTGACGGACGGCAGCTACCAGAGCGCGCGGCGCAAGAACAGCACGTCCGGCCCGGCGCAGGGCGTGCGCCAGGGGCCCGCACCCGGCAAGCTCCTGACCCAGCACACCGGATTGCCCCCGCGCGCCGGTGTGCGTGCGGCGCCGCGTCCTGGCGCTGCTGCCCCGAAGCCCCCCGGTAACGTGGGCGGGGTGCAGAAGCGGCCCGGCGGGGCAGGACGCAAGGGGCGCTGACGCGCGGCCGGCTTCTGGACGGACCGTAAAAGGTCTCCAGGGATCCGGGCCGTTCGGCGGCCGCCGGAGCGGTGTGCTCCGCCATGCGGGATGGCTCACGGAAGGCTCAGGGGGCCGGCTGTGGAATCAGGTCTTCGATGATCAGGCGGCGGTAGAAGAACGCCGCGTCCGCTCCCAGCGGCTCCAGCGCGGCCTGCAGGGATTCCGGGCCGTCCTCGTCGCGGGCCTTGATCAGCAGGCCGTGGTGGCCTTGCGCCGCCATGTCCGCGATGCGCCGCACGATCACCCCTTCCGCGCCCACGCTCGGCAGCGGCGTGTCGGCGTGACCCAGCGTGCGCACCACGTGCTGGTGGATGGTGTCGGGTGCGGCATGGGCCACGTCGGTGAATCCCTGGTCCGCCAGCGCGTCCGCGGCCTTGCGATAGGCCTCGTCACCGGGAAAGAGCGCGAACACGTAGCCCGTGGGGTAGAACGTGCCCGTAGCCGACGTCATGTCGGGATCGAGTGCGAACGGCTTCATGGAGTCACCTCGGTACGGATGGGAGAAGAGGACGGCAGAAAAGCGCACGTTGCCGGTCTCTGCCATTCCTGGCATTGGGCCTTGCCCGGCCGGGTGGCGCTGGTAGGGCAACGGAGTGCCGCGCTGTCGGACGGCGCCGCTCGACCGGGCTCCCCCGGGAATGGACTCATTCCATCGTATGAAGGGGTACGTCCTCCGCGCGGGCCCATACGTCCAGATCCGCCCGGCGCCGCTGCTGGAAGAAGCGCTCCAGGGCGGTATGCGTCGGCTCCGCCCGCGGATCGGCAGAAGCCTCCAGGCCCACGGCGGCACACAGCCGGGCCATGAAATGGGGCTCGAGCGCAGCTACCGCCACCCGACCGTCGATGCAGGCATACACCCGGTAGCCGGCATGCGCGCCGCCCACGTCTCCCGATGCCTGTGTGAGCCCCCAGGTCCTGGGGAGGGCGAGCCATTGCGCGGCCGCCGACAGCGCCACCTCGTGTTCCGATCCCTCCCCCGTGGCCTGTTGCTGCAGCAGCGCGCGCAGCACCGCCTCGCCCGCCAAGAGCGCGCCGGCCATGTCGGCATGCAGGGTCGGCGGCAGCGCAGTGCCGTGCGGCAGGAGTCCGGCCTCCGCCTGGTAGGTCAGGTCATGCCCCGGCGCTTCGGCGGCGCTTCCCGGCGCTCCCACGATGCGCACCAGGGAGAGCGCGGGGTGCCGCGCGTGCAGCGCCTGCCAGTCCAGCCCCAGTCTGCGCAGCGCGGAGGGGCGGAACGAGGTGATCAGCACGTCGGTGGAGGACAGCTCCCTGTGCAGCACCTCCTGACCCGCCAGGCTTTTCAGGTCTGCATGCAGCATCCGGATGCCGGCATGCAGCTCCGCATAGGCCGGGGGGCAGTAGATCGCCATCGGGTCGGCGCTGACGCGGCCTTCCGGGGGCGGCGGTTCCAGCTTGGCGCAGCGCGCTCCCCAGTCCCTGCAGCGCGCCAGGGCCGCCGGTCCCGGGAGGTTCAGGGCGATGCTGAGGATCCGCGCGCCCTGCAGCGGGTGGGGTGGGCCCGAAGTGCCGTTGGGTGGGTTCATGGCCGCAGTATGGCGCGTTGCGAAGGCGCGGCAACGCCGCGACGAGACCGGGCCGCACAAGAAAAAACCGCCCGAAGGCGGTTTGCGGACCGGCAGCGGGTGCAGGCCGGGCATGGCGGGGCAGGCCCGGCGGAGCCAGGCCCGCCGGCGGTCAGACCACCTTGGCGATCGACTGGCAGACGTAGTCGATGTTCTTGCTGTTGAGCGCGGCCACGCACATGCGGCCGGTGTCCGTGCCGTACACGCCGAACTCGGTGCGCAGGCGCACCATCTGGTCCTTGGTCAGGCCCGAGTAGCTGAACATGCCGATCTGGCTCGTGATGAAGCCCATGTCCTGCTTCACGCCGGCGGCCTTCAGGCCGTCGACGAGCTTCTGGCGCATGGCCTTGATGCGCACGCGCATCTCGCCCAGTTCCTTCTCCCACAGGGCGCGCAGCTCGGGATTGCCGAGCACCGCGGCCACCACCGCGCCGCCGTGCGTGGGCGGGTTGGAGTAGTTGGTGCGGATCACGATCTTCAGCTGGCTCAGCACGCGCGAGGCTTCTTCCTTGTCGGCGCACAGCACCGACAGCGCGCCCACGCGCTCGCCGTAGAGGCTGAAGCTCTTGGAGAACGAGGTGGACACGAAGAAGCTCAGGCCCGCGGCCACGAACTTCTGGATCACGGCGCCGTCCTCCTGGATGCCGTGGCCGAAGCCCTGGTACGCCATGTCGAGGAATGCCGTCAGGTGCTTGGCCTTCACCACGGCGATCACCTGGTCCCATTGCTCGGGCGTGATGTCGTAGCCGGTCGGGTTGTGGCAGCAGGCATGCAGCACGACGATGGTGCCGGCGGCGGCCGCATTCAGGCTGGCGAGCATGCCCTCGAAGCTCACGCCGCGCTTGGCCGCGTCGTAGTAGGCATAGGTGTCGACCTTGAAGCCCGCGTTGGTGAACAGCGCGCGGTGGTTCTCCCAGCTCGGGTCGGAGATCAGCACCGTGGCGTCGGGGCTGAGCTTCTTCAGGAAGTCGGCGCCGATCTTCAGGCCGCCCGTGCCGCCGACCGCCTGCACCGTGGCCACGCGGCCCGAGGTGATCGGCTCGCTGCCTTCACCGAACACCAGCGCCTTCACGGCGTTGTCGTAAGCGGCGATGCCGTCGATGGGCAGATAGCCGCGTGCCGAGGGCTTGTCCATCATGGCCTTTTCCGCGGCCTGGACGCATTCCAGCAGGGGCAGCTTGCCGTTGTCGTCGAAATACACGCCCACCCCCAGGTTGACCTTGTGGGGGTTGGTGTCAGCAGCGTACTGCTCGTTCAGACCCAGGATCGGGTCGCGCGGTGCCATTTCGACGGCGGTGAAGAGAGACATGGAGTTTCCTTGGGGTATCGACGAAGGATGTCGGAACGGGAGACCGGGCCTGTTGTACTCTGCCAGGTCGCCCCGATTTTAAGGGCTCCACCTTGAGCCAACCCATGCCAAAACCCATCGAAACCATGCCGGAAACGCGCGGCGAGGGCACCCTCGTGCGCTTCCCCGATTCGCCTTTCGAGCTCTACCAGCCCTATCCCCCGGCAGGCGACCAGCCCGCGGCCATCGACCAGCTGGTGGAGGGCGTGCAGGACGGCGAGGTGTTCCAGACCCTGCTGGGCGTCACCGGCTCGGGCAAGACCTTCACCATGGCGAACGTGATCGCGCGGCTCGGCCGTCCAGCGATCGTGTTCGCCCCCAACAAGACGCTCGCGGCCCAGCTCTACAGCGAGTTCCGGGAGTTCTTCCCGAACAACGCCGTCGAGTACTTCGTGAGCTACTACGACTACTACCAGCCCGAGGCCTACGTGCCGCAGCGCGACCTCTTCATCGAGAAGGACTCGGCCATCAACGAGCACATCGAGCAGATGCGCCTCTCGGCCACCAAGAGCGTGCTCGAGCGGCGGGACGTTGTCATCGTCGCCACCGTGAGCGCCATCTACGGCATCGGCGCCCCCGAGGACTACACGCAGATGCGGTTCATCATGCGCGTGGGCGACGAGCTGAGCCAGCGCGACGTGATCTCCCGGCTCATCCGCATGCAGTACACGCGCAACGAGCAGGACTTCTCGCGCGGTACCTTCCGCGTGCGCGGCGACACCATCGACGTGTTCCCCTCCGAGCACAGCGAGCTGGCCATCCGCATCGAGCTGTTCGACGACGAGATCGAGACGCTGTCGCTCTTCGACCCGCTCACCGGCCGCGTGCGCCAGAAGATCCCGCGCTTCACGATCTACCCGAGCAGCCACTACGTGACGCCGCGCGACAAGGTGCTGACCGCCGTCGAGACCATCAAGCTCGAACTGAACGAGCGCCTGGCGCAGTTCGTGGCCGAGGGCAAGCTCGTGGAGGCGCAGCGCCTGGAGCAGCGCACCCGGTTCGACCTGGAAATGCTGAGCGAGGTCGGCCACTGCAAGGGCATCGAAAACTACACGCGCCACCTGTCGGGCGCCGCGCCGGGCCAGCCGCCCGCCACGCTGACCGACTACCTGCCGCCCGACGCGCTGATGTTCCTCGACGAGAGCCACCAGATGATCGGCCAGCTCGCGGCCATGTACAACGGCGACCGCGCGCGCAAGACCACCCTGGTCGAGTACGGATTCCGGCTGCCGTCCGCGCTCGACAACCGGCCGCTCAAGTTCGAGGAATTCGAGCGCCGCATGCGGCAGGTCGTGTTCGTCTCGGCCACGCCGGCCGACTACGAGAAGACGCATTCGAGCAAGGTGGTGGACCAGGTGGTGCGGCCGACCGGCCTGGTGGACCCGATCGTCGAGGTGCGCCCCGCCACGCACCAGGTGGACGACGTGCTGCAGGAGATCCGCACCCGCGTGGAACGCAACGAGCGCGTGCTGATCACGACGCTCACCAAGCGCATGGCCGAGCAGCTCACCGACTACCTCACCGACAACGGCGTGAAGGTGCGCTACCTGCACTCCGACATCGATACCGTCGAGCGCGTGGAGATCATCCGCGACCTGCGGCTGGGTGCCTTCGATGTGCTGGTGGGCATCAACCTGCTGCGGGAAGGGCTGGACATTCCCGAGGTATCGCTCGTCGCGATCCTTGACGCCGACAAGGAGGGCTTCCTGCGCGCCGAGCGCAGCCTCATCCAGACGATCGGCCGCGCGGCCCGCAACCTCAACGGCCAGGCGATCCTCTATGCGGACCGCATCACCGAGTCGATGAAAAAAGCCATCGGCGAGACGGAACGCCGGCGCGCCAAGCAGATCGCACACAACGAGGCGCAGGGCATCGTGCCGCGCAGCATCGTGAAACAGGTGCGCGACCTGATCGACGGCGTCTACAGCGAGAAGACCGGGCGCGAGGCCGAACGGCTCGAGCAGGAGGCCATGCGCCAGGCGCAGGTCGAGGACATGTCGGACAAGGACATCGCGCGCGAGATCAAGCGGCTCGAAAAGCAGATGCTCGAGCATGCGCGCAACCTGGAGTTCGAGCAGGCCGCGCGCGTACGGGACCAGCTGGGGCGGCTCAAGACCCAGGCGTTCGGTGCCAGCGGCAGCGACAGGGCAACCGGTTGAGGCCCGGCGCGAAAAGGTTTCGGAAAGGGGAATTCCGTCAGGTTCTGTTACCCGACAAAAACAATAGGGTTTGTGCTATACTTGCGTCAAACAGTCAACAAAACACAGCCCACGAAGAAGGGCTCCCATGCATCCCGTTCACACAGGCGAATGCATGGGAGTGTAGGGGTGGAGACGAGCCAGAAACCGCTGCGGTCCGCCGATCGCCTCCGGTTGAGGCATTTCTACAACGAACAAGCCAATAAAGGAGCTTGCGATGCGTCTCACTACCAAAGGCCGTTTCGCGGTCACCGCCATGATCGATCTGGCCCTGCGCCAGAACAACGGCCCCGTCACCCTGGCGGCGATCAGCCAGCGCCAGCAGATTTCGCTGTCGTACCTCGAGCAGCTCTTCGGCAAGCTGCGCCGCCATGAGCTGGTCGAGTCCACCCGCGGCCCGGGCGGCGGCTACACGCTCGCCCGCAAGGCGGCCGACATCACCGTGGCCGACATCATCGTGTCCGTCGACGAGCCCATCGATGCCACCCAGTGCGGCGGCAAGGAAAACTGCCTGGGCGATGCCGGCCGCTGCATGAC
Source organism: uncultured Acidovorax sp. (assembly GCA_913774955.1). Taxonomy (GTDB): domain Bacteria; phylum Pseudomonadota; class Gammaproteobacteria; order Burkholderiales; family Burkholderiaceae_C; genus Paracidovorax. The sequence goes on along the minus strand of CAJYKV010000030.1, from coordinate 86,820 downwards.
GCACGAGCTGTGGGCATCGCTGAACCAGCGCATGGTCGAGTTCCTGGACTCCGTCACGCTGCAGAAGCTGGTGGACGAGCAGATCGCCAAGGGCGTGCAGATCGAGGACAAGCCCGTCGTGCGCCGTGCGATCTCCACGACGCCGGTGGTCAAGCCGATCCGCGTGAACGCACCGAACTCCGTGTTCGCCCTCGGCAACGCATTCGCGAAATCCTGAAACCGAAGGCCCGGGCGACCCCGGGTGGCGGGCAGCCCTGCGCGGGCCGCCACGCCGGCCTCGAATCGCCAGCCAGACTTTTACTGAGCCAGCCATGGACATGACACCGCACTTTCCCATCTATCTGGACTATGGAGCCACGACGCCGGTCGATCCGCGCGTGGTGGACGCCATGATCCCCTGGTTGCGCGAGCATTTCGGCAACCCGGCGTCGCGCAGCCATGCCTGGGGCTGGGAAGCCGAAGAAGCGGTGGAAAAGGCCCGTGGCGAAGTCGCCGCGCTGATCCACGCCGATCCGCGCGAGATCGTCTGGACGAGCGGCGCGACCGAGTCGAACAACCTCGCCATCAAGGGCGCCGGCCACTTCTACAAGGGCAAGGGCAAGCACCTCATCACGGTCAAGACGGAGCACAAGGCCGTTCTCGACACGATGCGCGAAATGGAGCGCCAGGGCTTCGAGGTCACCTATCTCGACGTGCAGGAGAACGGCCTGCTCGACTTCGAGGTGCTCAAGGCCGCGATCCGCCCCGACACGATCCTGATCAGCGTGATGTTCGTGAACAACGAGATCGGCGTGATCCAGGACATCCCGGCCATCGGCGCGCTGTGCCGCGAGAAGGGCATCGTGTTCCACGTGGATGCTGCGCAGGCCACCGGCAAGATCGAGATCGACATGCAGACGCTGCCCGTCGACCTGATGAGCCTGGCGTCGCACAAGACGTACGGCCCCAAGGGCATCGGCGCGCTCTACGTGCGCCGCAAGCCCCGCGTGCGCCTGGAAGCCCAGATGCACGGTGGCGGCCACGAGCGCGGCATGCGCTCGGGCACGCTGCCCACGCACCAGATCGTCGGCATGGGCGAGGCCTTCCGCATCGCCCGCGAGGAAATGGCGCAGGACCTCGAGAGGGCCCGCGCGCTGCAGAAGCGCCTGCTGGACGGCCTCTCGGACATCGAGCAGGTGTTCGTCAACGGCGACCTCGAGCGCCGGGTGCCGCACAACCTCAACATCAGCTTCAACTACGTCGAAGGCGAGTCGCTGATCATGGGCATCAAGGGCCTGGCGGTGTCGTCGGGATCGGCCTGCACGTCCGCGAGCCTCGAGCCCAGCTACGTGCTGCGCGCCCTGGGCCGCAGCGACGAGCTGGCGCACAGCAGCCTGCGCATGACGATCGGCCGGTTCACGACCGAAGAAGAGATCGATTACGCCGTATCCACGATCCGCCACAACGTGGCCAAGCTGCGCGAACTCAGCCCCCTGTGGGAAATGTACAAGGACGGCGTGGACATCAGCGCCATCCAGTGGGCCGCCCATTGATCCGGGCGCGGCCGCGAACGAAGTGAAAGGCAGGTAGAAATCATGGCTTACTCCGACAAGGTCATCGACCATTACGAAAACCCCCGCAACGTGGGATCGTTCGACAAGGGCGACGATTCCGTCGGCACCGGCATGGTGGGCGCTCCCGCCTGCGGCGACGTGATGAAGCTCCAGATCAAGGTGAACCCGGAAACGGGCGTGATCGAGGACGCGCGCTTCAAGACCTACGGCTGCGGCTCGGCGATCGCATCGTCCTCGCTCGTGACCGAGTGGGTCAAGGGCAAGACGCTCGACGAGGCCGCGGCGCTCAAGAATGCCGAGATCGCACAGGAACTGGCGCTGCCGCCCGTGAAGATCCACTGCTCCATCCTCGCCGAAGACGCCATCAAGGCGGCCGTGCAGGATTACAAGGCCAAGCACGCCGCCTTGGCGGGAGCCTGACGCGCCATGGCGATCACGCTCACGGAAGCCGCCGCGCGGCACGTCAGCCGGTACCTGTCCCGCCGGGGCAAGGGGCTGGGCGTGCGCCTGGGAGTGAAGACCACGGGGTGCTCGGGCCTGGCCTACAAGCTCGAGTACGTCGATGCGCCCGAGCCCGAGGACGTCGTCTTCGAAGACCACGGCGTCAAGGTGCTGATCGATCCCAAGAGCCTGGCCTACATCGACGGCACGCAGCTGGACTTCGTGCGCGAAGGGTTGAACGAAGGCTTCCGCTTCAACAACCCGAACGAGCGCGACCGCTGCGGTTGCGGTGAGAGCTTCCGCGTCTGATTTCCTCCGGCGCACATTGACCGGCCGGGCCTGCCCGGCAGCAAGGACGACGAAACCGCCACCGCATGCGTGCTGGCGGTTTTTTTCTTGACATGAACCTCCAATCCGACGACTTCGAACTCTTCGACCTGCCCCGGCGCTTCGTTCAGGAGCGCCCGGCGATCGACGCCCGCTGGAAGGCCCTGCAGCGCGAGGCCCATCCGGACCGCTTCGCCGCCCAGGGAGCCGCCGCCCAGCGCGTGGCGATGCAGTGGTCGGTGCGCATCAACGAGGCGTACCAGCGGCTCAAGGATCCGGTGCGCCGCGCCGCCTACCTGTGTGAGCTGCACGGCGCGCCGATCCAGGCGGAGGACAATACGTCCATGCCTGCGCAGTTCCTGATGCAGCAGATGGAGTGGCGCGAGGCGCTCGACGACGCGGCGGACGAAGCGGCGATCGACCGGCTCGATGCCGAGGTGCGCCATGCCCGTGCCGAGGCGCTCGAGCGCTGCGGCCGGCTGATCGACGGGGAGCAGGACTATGCTGCAGCCGCCGGCGCCGTCAGAGGCCTTATGTTCATTGAGCGCTTTGCGGTGGACGTCGAGCGCCGGCGCGAGCTGCTGGGACAATAGCCGCCTTGCCTCCGGCAGCCCTCGCGCTGCCCTTCGTCGAACCTTCCTTTTCCGGGCTCGGCCTGCGGCGGCATTCGCCGCACGAACCGGTCCCGCCTTGCCCGACAACCACACCATGGCGCTTCTGCAGATTTCCGAACCCGGCCACTCTCCCGACCCCCACCAGCGCCGCATCGCGGTGGGCATCGATCTCGGCACCACCCATTCGCTGGTGGCCGCCGTGCGCAACGGGGTGCCGGAATGCCTGCCGGACGGGCAGGGGAGGGTGCTGCTGCCTTCGGTGGTGCGCTACCTGCCCGAGGGCCGCCGCCAGATCGGCTACCCCGCGGCGGATGCGCGCTCGGAAGACGCCGCCAACACCCTGGTGTCGGTGAAGCGCTTCATGGGCCGCGGCCTGAAGGACATCGGCGATGCCGACCGGCTGCCCTATGCCTTCGTGGCGGGCGCGGAAGGCGACATGGTGGCGCTGCAGACCGTGGACGGCGTCAAGTCCCCCGTCGAGGTGAGTGCCGAGATCCTGGCCGAACTGCGCCACCGCGCCGAAGACACCTTCGACGACGACCTGTACGGGGCCGTGATCACGGTGCCGGCCTATTTCGACGATGCGCAGCGGCAGGCGACCAAGGATGCGGCCAAGCTCGCCGGTCTCAACCTGCTGCGCCTCATCAACGAACCCACGGCCGCCGCCATCGCCTACGGTCTCGACAACGGCAGCGAGGGCGTCTACGCGGTGTTCGACCTCGGCGGCGGCACGTTCGATATCTCCATCCTGCGGCTGACGCAGGGCGTGTTCGAAGTCATCGCCACCGGCGGCGATTCGGCGCTGGGCGGCGACGACTACGACGCCGCGCTCGCGCAATGGGCGCTGCAGCATGCGGGTGCCCATGCCGAGACCGCGCAGGACAAGGCGGCCGTGCGCATCGCCGCGCGCACCTGCAAGGAGCGCCTGACGGCCGAAGAGCGTGCGCCGTTCGCCGTGCGGATCGGCGGGCGCGCACTGGAACTGGATGTGGCGCGCTCGGATTTCGAGGCCGCCACCGCGGCCCTCACCGAGCGCACGCTCGCTGCCGTTCGGCGCGCGCTGCGCGATGCACGCCTGGCGCGCGAAGAGGTGAAGGGCGTGGTGATGGTCGGGGGCTCCACCCGCATGCCGCAGATCCAGCGCGCCGTGGCCGGTTTCTTCGGCACCGAGCCCCTGAACAATCTCAACCCCGACGAAGTCGTGGCGCTGGGTGCGTCCATCCAGGCGCACCAGCTCGCCGGCAACGATCCGGCGGGCGACATGCTGCTGCTGGACGTGATTCCGCTGTCGCTCGGCATCGAGACGATGGGCGGGCTGGTGGAGCGCATCATCGCGCGCAACGAGACCATCCCGACGGCCAAGGCGCAGGATTTCACCACCTACAAGGACGGCCAGACCGCCCTGGCGATCCACGTGGTGCAGGGCGAGCGCGATCTCGTCGCCGACTGCCGCAGCCTCGCCCGGTTCGAGCTGCGCGGCATCCCGCCGATGGCCGCGGGCGCGGCGCGCATCCGTGTGACCTTCACCGTGGATGCCGACGGCCTGCTCGGCGTGAGCGCGCGCGAGCAGAGCACGGGTGTGGAGGCGCGCGTGGACGTGAAGCCGTCTTATGGCCTCTCCGACGACCAGATCGCGCGCATGCTGCAGGAAGGCTTCGCCACGGCAGCGGGCGACATGCGCGCCCGCGCGCTGGTCGAGGCCCGCGTGGAAGCCGACCGCATGCTCATGGCCACGCGCGCCGCGCTGGCAGCGGACGGCGACATCCTCTCGCCGGATGAGCGCGCCGCCATCGACGCACTCGTTCAGGCCCTGGAGGGCATGCGCGAGAGCGAGGACGCCGCCGCGATCGACGCCGCCACCCAGGCCCTTGCCAAGGGCACCGAAGCCTTCGCCGCCCAGCGCATGAACCGGGGCATCCAGCAGGCGCTGGCGGGCAAGAGCGTCCAGAGCTTCTGATTTCCGCCCCTTCTTCGAGCCAGCCGACACCATGCCAGTCATCAAGATCCTCCCCCACCCTGAATACTGCCCCGCCGGCACCGAGCTGACGGCGCCCACGGGCACGTCCATCTGCGAAGCGCTGCTCGACAACGGCATCAAGATCGAGCACGCGTGCGACATGAGCTGTGCCTGCACCACCTGCCACGTGATCGTGCGCCAGGGCTATGGCTCGCTGAACGAGGCCGAGGAAGAGGAAGAGGACCTGCTCGACCGCGCCTGGGGCCTGGAGCCGCAGTCGCGCCTGTCCTGCCAGGCGATCCTGGCCCAGGAGGACGTGACGGTGGAGATTCCCAAATACACCATCAACCACGCCAAGGAGAATCACTGATGGCCGTACGGCGTGAACTGCGGGAGGGCCGGGCATGACGCGGCAGATCGTCCTCGATACCGAAACCACCGGCCTCTCCGCCGAGGGCGGCGACCGCATCATCGAGCTGGGCTGCGTCGAGCTGCTGAACCGCAAGCTCACGGGCAACAACCTGCACCTGTACTTCAACCCCGAGCGCGACAGCCATGAAGACGCGCTCAAGGTGCACGGCATCAGCAACGAGTTCCTGAAGGACAAGCCCAAGTTCGCCGAGGTGGTGGAAGACATCCTGCAGTACCTGCAGGGCGCCGAGATCATCATCCACAACGCCGCGTTCGACGTGGGCTTCCTGAACAAGGAATTGGAGCTGACGGGCCGGCCGCGCTTCGCCACCTACGTCGGCAGCGTGACCGACACGCTGGCGATGGCCAAGGAGATGTACCCGGGCAAGCGCAATTCGCTCGACGCCCTCTGCGACCGCCTGGGCGTGGACAACTCCGGCCGGACGCTGCACGGCGCGCTGCTGGACGCCGAGCTGCTCGCGGACGTCTACATCAACCTGACCCGCGGCCAGGACGCGCTGCTCATCTCCGACGATTCCCAGGAAGGCGATGACACGAGCCTGCGCGTGGCCCCGGTGGATCTGTCGGCCTTCACGCTGCCCGTGCTGCTGGCGAGCGAGCTGGAACTGGCCGCGCACGGCGACGTGCTCACGCAGATCGACAAAGCGAGCGGCGGCAAAACTATTTGGAAGATTTCGGCAGCGGGCTGAAAAAGCTGTGCCATAATCATAGGCTGTCGCAACAACGACATTGGGTGATTAGCTCAGCGGTAGAGCACTGCCTTCACACGGCAGGGGTCACATGTTCGATCCATGTATCACCCACCAATGTTTCCTTTCCGGGCACTGCTTTTCGCGGAATCCGGAAACGGGTGATTAGCTCAGCGGTAGAGCACTGCCTTCACACGGCAGGGGTCACATGTTCGATCCATGTATCACCCACCAATCGAAGCCCCTGCAGGTTCTGCCTGCAGGGGCTTTTTGTATTCTGCGGCCAGCGGCGGCAGCCGCCCCTCGGCCACAATCGGTGCTTCTTCTCCAGCCCAGAGCCTGCTGCCGTGATCGTCTATCACAACCCTTCGCACCGCCTGCATGCGCCCCTGCACGAGTTTTTTCGAGGCGAGCGCGTGCCCTGTTTCGAGAAGCCCGACCGCGCCGAGTACGTCGAAACGCGCCTGCGGCAGCAGGGTTACGCGCCGCTGGCGCCGGACGTCGACAGCCATGCCGTGCTCGCTCGGGTGCATGCGCCGCGCTATCTGCGCTTCCTGCAGGAGGCATGGCCGCAGTGGCTGGCCCTCGATCCCCTGAACGCCCGGGTGCAGCCGTTCCCTTCGGTGTGGCCGGTGCGCACGCTGCGCGACGACGTGGAACCCGACAACTTCATCGCGCGCCTGGGGCTGTATTCGATGGACAACGGCACGCCGCTCGCCGAAGGCACCTGGGCCGCGGCCAAGGCGGGAGCGGATGCCGCGGCGAGCGCCGCGGCGGCGGTGGCGGCGGGCGCGCGCGCGGCGTTCTGCTGCACCCGCCCGCCCGGCCACCATGCCGGGCCCGATTTCATGGGCGGCTACTGCTTCCTCAACAACGCCGCCGTCGCCGCCCAGCTGTTGCTCGACACGGGCACCGCGCGGCGCGTGGCGGTGCTGGACGTGGACTACCACCACGGCAACGGCACGCAGAGCATCTTCTACGAGCGCTCCGACGTGATGTGCATCAGCATCCATGGCGATCCGCGCACCGAATACCCGTTCTACCTCGGTCATGCCGACGAAACCGGCGCGGGCGCGGGGGAGGGCTTCAATCTCAACCTCCCGCTGCCGGCGGGCACGGACTTTTCCGGGTGGATGGCCGCCCTGGAGCAGGCCTGCGTACAGGTTCTCGCCTGCGGGGCCGGCGCGCTGGTCGTGCCGCTCGGGCTCGACACGTTCGAAGGGGACCCGATCTCGCGGTTCACGCTCGCATCGCCCGATTTCGTCGCGATCGGCGAGCGGCTGGCGGCACTCGGTCTGCCCACGGTGTTCGTCCTCGAAGGCGGCTATGCCGCGGCGGAGCTGGGGGTGAACGCCGTCAACGTGCTGGAAGGGTTCGAGCGCGGCGTACACGCCGCCGCCGCAGCGGGAGTGCGGGCATGAGCGATGCGGTCGAATGCATCGTCATCGGTGCCGGCGTCGTCGGGCTCGCGGTCGCGCGTGCGCTGGCGCTGCAGGGGCGCGAGGTGTTGGTGCTGGAGGCGGCGGGCGCCATCGGCACGGAAACGAGTTCGCGCAACAGCGAGGTGATCCACGCAGGGATCTACTATCCGCAAGGCTCGCTGAAGGCGCGGCTGTGCGTGCAGGGCAAGGAGCAGTTGTATGCGTACTGTGCCCAGCGCGGGGTGCCGCACCGTCGCTGCGGAAAGCTGATCGTCGCAACGTCCCCCGAACAGCTCGCGGCGCTGGACGGCATCGAGGCGCGGGCGCGCGCCAATGGCGTGACCGACCTGCAGCGCCTGTCGCGGGATGAGGCCCGGGCGCTCGAGCCGGCGCTCGAATGCGTCGGGGCCCTGCTGTCCCCCAGCACCGGCATCGTCGACAGCCATGCGCTCATGCTGTCGCTGCAGGGCGACCTGGAGCATGCCGGCGGCATCGTGGCGCTGAATGCCGCCTTCGCGGGTGCGCAGTGCGGCGCCGACGGCGTCGAGGTGGAGGCCGCCGATGGCACGCGCCTGCGTGCGCGCTGCGTGGTCAATGCCGCCGGCCTGCACGCGCCGCTCGTGGCGCGCCGGTTCGCGGGCGCGCAAGGCGCCGCGATTCCCGAGGCGCGGTATGCCAAGGGGAATTACTTTTCGCTGGCCGGCAGGGCGCCGTTCTCGCGGCTGGTGTACCCGGTTCCCGAAGCCGCCGGGCTGGGTGTGCACCTGACGCTCGACCTCGGCGGCCAGGCCAAGTTCGGGCCGGATGTGCAGTGGGTGGAGCATGCCGACGACCTCGCCGTCGATCCGGCGCGCGGCGACGGCTTCTATGCCGAGGTGCGCAAGTACTGGCCCGGACTGCAGGACGGCGCTCTGCAGCCCGCCTATGCGGGCATCCGTCCGAAGATCCACGGACCGCACGGGCCGGCTGCCGATTTTCTGGTGCTGGGGCCGGGCGATCACGGCGTGCCCGGGCTGGTCCATCTGCTCGGCATCGAATCGCCAGGCCTCACGAGCTCGCTGGCCATCGGCGAACACGTCGCGGGTTTGCTGAGGTGGTGACGCGCGCCCGCGTATTGCTTCGCCCGGATACGACTGCCTGGCGGGAGCAAACCAGACGTGCTGGCGCAACGTGGAAGACGGCCGCTTGTAACATGGGGCGTCCGCCTACAGCCGGCTTCGGAGGGGCGGATTACCTTTGGGTCTCTATAAGAAAGGCTTGTTTATGACCTCTGCATCCGAAACCTTCTCCAACGCCCAACACGAACTGGAAAAGCTGGTGAGCGATCTGCGCGGCCTGATTTCCAGCAAGGACCTGGACAGCGTTCCGGAAATCCGCCATCTCCGCCGTCGCCTGGACGACGGTGTGACGACGGTGCGCGATTCCACCGTCCGTGCGGCCCAGGAAGCGGCCAACCAGGCCAAGGAAGCCGCGCGCGTGGCGGACCGCTATGCGCACGACGAACCCTGGCGCGTCGCCACCGCGGCACTGGCCGCCGGTGCGCTCGTGGGCTTCCTGCTCGCCCGCCGCTGATCCCAGCGCAGGCAGGCGCTCCGAAACCGCGGGTGCCCGCCTGTACAGTGCCCCTGGCCTTGCCGGATTCCGCATCCGCGCACCGGGCCACGGGCTGACACATCCGTATTGAAAGGTCCTCATGAATTGGTTGGCGTTACTGGGATTGGAAGGGTGGGCCGCACGGATCCGCGCAGCCACCATAGAAGGTGCCATCGCCGCCGAGGACCGCTGGGATCTGGCCCGTCTGGAGTGGGCCGAGGAAAAGCGCCGCCTGGTCTGGATCGTGGTGCTGGCCATCGCCGGCGCGGCGCTGACGGTGATCGCGCTCATCCTGCTGTCGATCGCGATCATGGTGCATTTCTGGGACTCTCCCGATCGCACCATGGTGGCGTGGATCGTCGCGGGCACGTGGGTGGCGCTCTGGGCCATTACCCTGGTGAGCCTCGTTTCCACTGGCAAGTCGGCCGGCAATCCCTTCCCGCTGACCCGCCGGGAGCTCGGCGAAGACTGGCGGCAGATCAAGGAAAGGCTGTGAGCACCATGTCCGCATCCAACGCACCGACGACCGGCAAGGGCGTGGGGCAGGCCGTCGCCGGTCTGACCGCCAGCCCCGAGCAGCGGCAGATCCTCGAACGCATCGAGATGCAGCGTGAGCGGCTGCGCAGCCGCCGGCTCGCGCAGACCCAGGCGGCCGCCGTGCGCGCACGGCAGTCGAAGGAAGGCGGGCCGTCCCTCATGGACCCCGACGCGCCGCTGCTGAACCGCGTGCTCTGGTTCGCACGCCAGCACCCGGTGGTGCTGGTGGCCGCCGCGGGCGCTGCCGCAGCGGTCGGCCCGTCGCGCATCATCCGCTGGGCCGGCATCGTGATGCCGCTGGTCATGAAGATGAAGCGCTGACATCGATTCGAAGTGGATGCTGCGGCCCGCAACGGACGCAGCCCTCCCTGTGTGCCGGCCTGCATCGGGGATGCGAGGCCGGTTGCCGTTTTTGGAGCCTGGCGGATGCTCAGGCCTTGCGCATGTCGCGCAGTGCCCGCGCCGCTTGGCCCACGAGCGATGGGCCGCGGTAGATGAGCCCCGTGTAGATCTGCACCACGTCCGCACCCGCTTCGATCTTGCCGACCGCATCCTCGGCACACAGGATGCCACCCACGCCGATGATCGGGAATCGCGGCCCCAGGGCATGGCGCAGCTGACGGATCACGCGGTTGCTGGCCTCGCGCACGGGCGCGCCGCTCAGGCCCCCGGTTTCTTCGGCATGGCGCAGGCCCTGCACGGCATCGCGCGAGATGGTGGTATTGGTGGCGATGACCCCGTCCATGCCGTGCCGTTGCAGTGTGGCGGCGATGACGGCGACCTGGTCTTCCGTCAGGTCCGGGGCGATCTTCACGAAGATGGGGACGCGGCGTTCGCGCCCGGCGGCCTGGCGGTGCCGCAGCGCCAGGGCTTCCCGCTTTTCCGCGATCGCGCCGAGCAGCGCGTCGAGCGCCTCGTCGCTCTGCAGAGCGCGCAGGTTCTGCGTGTTCGGCGAGCTGATGTTCACGGTGACGTAATCGGCGTGCGGGTAGACGCCCTCCAGGCACAGCAGGTAGTCGCGCGTGGCGTCTTCCATCGGTGTGGTCGCGTTCTTGCCGATGTTCAGGCCCAGCAGCATCGGATCGGCGCCGGGGCGCGTGTAGCGCTGCGACTGCCGCACGTTGTGCAGGAAGGCGTCGAGGCCTTCGTTGTTGAAGCCGAGCCGGTTGATGAGGGCCTGCGCTTCGGGCAGTCGGAACATGCGCGGCTTGGGGTTGCCGGGCTGGGCGCGCGGCGTCACCGTGCCGACTTCCACGAATCCAAAGCCGATGGCGCCGAGCGCGTCGATGCAGCGCGCGTTCTTGTCGAGGCCGGCCGCGAGGCCCACGCGGTTGGGGAACTGCAGGCCCGCGAGCTCGATGGGGTCGGACACGCGCGGCGACGCCCACGCCCACTGCAGCGGCGTGCGCTGGCCGCGCGCGAGCATGTCCATGGTGAGTTCGTGGGCGGCTTCGGCATCCATGCCGAAGAGGAGCGGGCGGGTGAGGGCGTAGGGGATCAGGGACATGGGGATAATTCGGGCTTCACTCCGATTCTCTCCCATGACCACCTCCGCTCCCCTTTCCCAAGACGAACTCAAAGCCCTGGTCGGCCAGGCCGCGCTGAAATACGTGGTGCCCGGCGACATCGTCGGGGTGGGCACCGGATCGACGGTGAACCAGTTCATCAACGCGCTCGAAAGCATGAAGGACCGCATCCGCGGGGCGGTGTCGAGCTCCGAGGCCAGCACCCAGCGCCTGAAGGCGCTCGGCATCCCGGTGTTCGATGCCAACGAAGTCGAATCGCTGTCCGTCTACATCGACGGCGCCGACGAGATCGATCCGCGCGGAAACATGGTCAAGGGCGGTGGTGCGGCCCTCACGCGCGAGAAGATCGTGGCCGCACTGGCGAAGCAGTTCGTCTGCATCGCCGATGCCTCCAAGCTCGTGGAAACGCTGGGCCGCTTTCCGCTGCCGGTGGAGGTGATTCCGATGGCGGCCCAGCAGATCGCACGGCGCTTCGCGGCACGCGGCGGCCAGGCCGTGCTGCGGCGCGCCGCGGACGGCCAGCCGCTGGTGACCGACAACCAGCAGCACATCCTCGACGTGACGGGCCTCTCCATCCAGGACCCGCTCGCGTTCGAGACGGAAGTCAGCCAGTGGCCGGGCGTGGTCACCGTGGGCGTGTTCGCGCACCAGAAAGCGAACGTGGCGCTGATCGGTGCGCCCGAAGGCGTGCGCACGCTGCAGTACTGAGCGGATGCGTTGTCGCCTGTCGCGCCGGAAGAGCGGCGCGACGTGGCCCGGTCGGTGCGATGCAGCTGGCGTGGTGCGTGCCGGCCGGCGTTCAGAACTGGATGCCTGCGGGGTTGGCAGGCGTCCGAGCCCCCGGGGCGGGGCCCGGAGCCGAGGCCGGCGCGGGGGGAGCCGTCGTTGCTCGTGTGGGGGCCGCCGCAGGGGCGGCCGCCGGTTTGGCAGCCACCAGCGGAGCGGCGGGCGGGCGGCGGTAGGTGGGCGGCAGCTGCGACTGGCGCGGGTAGCCCGCGGCATCGAGGTACTGCGCCCACTCCGTGTCCGAATAGCCGCTCAGCTGCTGCGAACCGATGGTGCCGAACGGCAGGCTCGTCGAGCCGCTCAGGCGCTGCAGGGCATCGATGTCTTCGTTGGTGGACACCGTGCGCTCGGTGAAGGGCACGCCCCGGTTGATGAGCAGGTTGCGCGCACTGGCGCACGGCGCGCAGTCGCTTCCCGTGTAGAGCACCACCGGGAAGCGCGTCGCGATCTGCTGCAGTTCGTAAGGCAGGCCGCTGCCGCCTGCCCCGGCGCTGCGCCTGCCGTTCGCGATGTCCGGTGCCGTCTGGGCGTCGGGCGCGCGGTCAGAGAAAGTGACCTTGCCGTCCGGGCCGACGATGCGGTAGACGGTCTGGGCGGCGGCAGGCAGGGCCGCGGTGGCGCAGGCCACTGCGCACAGCGCGGCCAGGCGGGCGGCGAACGGCACGGATGTCATTGCGGGCTTCTCCTGGGTCGGCGGGCGGATCGGGTTGCGGAAACGGCGGCTGCAGGCGGGCGATCTGGCGTCAGGCCGGCTGCGCCATGCCCTGGTGGCGCAGCAGGGCGTCGAGCGTGGGCGCCCGGCCCCGGAAGGCCTTGAACGACTCCATCGCGGGACGGCTGCCGCCAGCCTCCAGGATCGCCTGGCGGTAGCGCCTGCCGGTCTCCACGCTGGGCAGGCCGTCGGCGCCCGTGGTTTCCTCGAAGGCGGCATAGGCGTCGGCGCTCAGCACCTCGGCCCACTTGTAGCTGTAGTAGCCGGCCGCATAGCCGCCAGCGAAGATGTGGCTGAAAGTGTGGGCGCTGCGGCTGAAGGCCGGCGGCTGCAGCACCGCGACTTCCTCGCGCACCTGGGCGAGCAGGGGCATGAAGTCCTGCGACGGGTCGTGCTCGGTGTGCAGCAGCATGTCGAACAGCGCGAATTCGATCTGGCGCAGCGTGGCCATGCCGCTCTGGAAGTTCTTGGCGGCCAGCATCTTGTCGAACAGCGCGCGGGGCAGGGGCTCGCCCGTGTCCACGTGGGACGTCATGTGGCGCAGCACGTCCCACTCCCAGCAGAAGTTCTCCATGAACTGGCTGGGCAGTTCCACCGCGTCCCACTCGACGCCGCTGATGCCGGAAACGTCGCGCTCGTTCACCTGCGTGAGCATGTGGTGCAGGCCGTGGCCGAACTCGTGGAAGAGGGTGATGACGTCGTCGTGCGTGAGCAGCGGCGGCTTGCCGTCCACGCCCGCCGCGAAGTTGCACACGAGGTGGGCGACGGGCGTCTGCAGCCGGCCTGTGTCGGGCCGCAGCCAGCGCGTGCGCACGTCGTCCATCCAGGCGCCGCCGCGCTTGCCGGTGCGGGCCGGCTGGTCGAGGTAGAACTGGCCCACGAGTTCGGTACCGCGTTCGATGCGGTAGAACTCCACCGCGGGGTTCCACACCGGAGCGCTGTCGCGCCGGATCGCCACGTCGAAGAGCGTCTCGACGATCTTGAAGAGGCCTGCCAGCACCTTGGGGGCCGTGAAATATTCCTTCACCTCCTGCTCGCTGAAGGCGTAGCGCGCTTCCTTGAGCTTCTCGGAGATGTAGGGCCAGTCCCAGGACTTCGGATCGGCGATGCCGAGGTCGCTGGCCGCGAAGGCGCGCAGGTCGGCCACGTCCTTCTCGGCATACGGCCGCGCGCGGCGCGCGAGGTCGCGCAGGAAATCGACCACCTCGCGCGGGGAGTCGGCCATCTTGGCCACCACCGAGACTTCGCCGAAGTTCGCGTAGCCGAGCAGGCGGGATTCCTCCTGGCGCAGCGCGAGGATCTCGCGGATCAGCGTGGAGTTGTCGAAACGGGCGGCATCGCCCCCGGCCTGGTCGGAGGCGCGCGTGACGTAGGCGCGGTAGAGCGTTTCGCGCAGCGCGCTGCTCTCGGCGAACTGCATCACCGGCAGGTAGCAGGGCATCTTGAGCGTGAGCTTGTAGCCCTCCCGGCCCTCGGCCTGGGCGGCCGCGCGCGCGGCCTGGCGCACGTCATCGGGCAGGCCGGCGAGCTCGTCCTCGCGGGCGTAGTAGGCGAAGGCGTCGGTGGCATCCAGCGCGTTCTCGCTGAATTTCTGTGAAAGCTCGGCCTGCCGTTCCTGGATCTGCGCGAAGCGCTCCTTGGCGGCGCCCTGCAGTTCGGCGCCCGAGAGCACGAAGTTGCGCACCGCGTTCTTCCAGGCCTGGCGCTGCTCGGCATTCAGCGTGGCGGGGTCGATGGCCTTGTACTTGGCGTAGAGGCGTTCATCGGCGCCCAGGCGCGTCCAGAACTCGGTGACGCGGGGCAGGGCCTCGTTGTAGGCGGCACGCAGTTCGGGAGTGTCGGCGACGCTGTTCAGGTGGCTCACGGCCCCCCACGCGCGGCCCAGCTCCTCGGTCGCCACGTCGAGCACGCGCGCGATCGCCTCCCAGGTCGCGGGGAAGTCCGGCGCGGTGACGGTGTCGAGCGCGGCGTTGGCGCGTGCGAGCAGGATGTCCATGGCCGGCGCCACGTCGGCGGGGGCGATGCGGTCGAACTGCGGGAGATCTTGGAAGTCGAGGAGTGGATTGCTCATGCGCGTTCAGATGGCGGCGGGACGGAAGGGTTCAAGCGGCGTGCGCAATCTCGTCGATAGACGGGCTGTATGGGGTCAGCCGGCAGCGCGTTCGGCCGCTTCGAGGGTGTTCACGAGGAGCATGGTGATGGTCATGGGGCCGACGCCGCCCGGCACGGGCGTGATCCAGCCGGCGACTTCCCTGACGCCGTCGAAATCCACGTCGCCGCACAGCTTGCCCTCGTCGTTGCGGTTCATGCCGACGTCGATGACTACCGCGCCTGGCTTGACCATGTCGGACGTCAGCACGTTGCGCTTGCCGACGGCGGCGACAATGACGTCGGCCTGCAGCGTCTGCGCCTTGAGGTCGGCGGTGCGCGAATGGCAGACGGTGACGGTGGCGTCCTGGGCGAGCAGCATCAGCGCCATCGGCTTGCCGACGATGTTGCTGCGGCCGATGACCACCGCATGCTTGCCGCGCAGGTCGTAGCCGATGGATTCGAGCATCTTCATGCAGCCGTACGGGGTGCACGGCCAGAAGCCGGGCATGCCGGTCATCAGCGCGCCGGCGCTGGCGACGTGGAAGCCGTCCACGTCCTTGGCCGGCGAGATCGCCTCGATCACCTTCTGCGCGTCGATGTGGGCGGGCAGGGGAAGCTGCACGAGGATGCCGTGGATGGCCGGATCGTTGTTCAGTGCCTCGACCCGGGCGAGCAGTTCCGCCTCGGTCATCGCGGCATCGTACTTTTCGAGCACCGAATGCAGGCCGCTCTCTTCACAGGCCTTCACCTTGTTGCGCACGTAGACCTGGCTGGCCGGGTTGTCGCCCACCAGCACCACGGCGAGGCCGGGCGTGGTGCCGCGTTCCTTGAGCTGCGCGGCGCGGCGGGCCACGTCGGCGCGGAGTTGTCGGGAAAGGGCGTTGCCGTCGATCAGTTGGGCGGTCATGGCGGAATGCGGGAAGGGCGGAAGCGGAGGGAGCGGAAAGCGGAGGGCGGGAGGCGCGCGGAACGCCGGAATCGCAGGCCCCGCGCGGAGCCTGCGCGGGCCGCGTCAGGGCTTGGGCGCGTTCTGGCCGAGGGCGATCTTGAGCAGGTCGGCCACGGTGTTGGCGTTGAGCTTTTCCATGATGTTGGCGCGATGCGCCTCCACGGTCTTGATGCTGATGCCGAGGTCGTCGGCGATCTGCTTGTTCAGGCGGCCGGCGACGATGCGCTCGAGCACCTGCGCTTCGCGGCCGGTGAGCTTGGAGAGCAGCGCATCGCGGCTGGCGGCCTGCTGGTGGCCGGCGAAGGATTCGCGGGCGCGGTCGAGCATGCGGTCCACGAGGCCCACGAGTTCTTCTTCGTTGAAGGGCTTCTGGATGAAGTCGAGCGCGCCCTTCTTCATCGTGTTCACGGCCATGGGCACGTCGCCGTGGCCGGTGATGAAGACGACGGGCAGCGGCGACTTGCGCTCGAGGAGGCGGTCCTGCAGTTCGAGGCCGGTCATGCCGCCCATCCGGATGTCCACGATCAGGCAGGCGACTTCGCGCGGGTCGTAGCGCGAGAGGAAGGATTCGGCGGAATCGAAGCAGCGGACGCGGTAGTCCTTGCCCTCCAGCAGCCATTGCAGCGAATCACGGACGGCCTCGTCGTCGTCCACCACGTAGACGGTACCTTTTTTGGGAGTCAAACTCATGCGGGAGTCCTTGGGGAAGATGCTTTTGCTACAGAATTCGTAGTGTCATCCGCAGGCTGGGCCAGCGGAAGCCAGAAGGAGAAGCGGCAACCGGTGACCTCCGGGCCATTGTAGATGTTCTCCGCCTGCATCCGGCCCTGGTGCGATTCGACGATGCTGCGGCACAGGTTCAGGCCGATGCCCATGCCCTCCTGCTTGGTCGAGAAGAACGCCTCGAAGAGGTGTTCCAGCACCTCGGGGGCGAGTCCCCGGCCGGTGTCCTGCACCGCGAATTCGATGCCGTCCTGGCCCTCGAGCGGGCGCGGCACCACCCGCAGCTCCACGCTGCGGCGCGCCGGCGGCCGCCCGGCATGCTGGATGGATTCGGCGCCGTTCTTCATCAGGTTGATCAGCACCTGCTCGATGAGGATGGTGTCCGCCATCACGGGCGGCAGGCGCGCGGCCACGTAGTGGGTCAGTCGCACGTTGTGCCGGCGCAGCTCCATGTCGGCCAGTTCCACGGCCTCGCTCACCATGTGCTGCACGTCGGCGAGCGTGCGGTTGGGCTCGCTCTTCTTCACAAAGGCGCGGATGCGCTGGATGATCTGGCCGGCGCGCTGCGCCTGGTGCGCGGTCTTCTCGAGCGCGGAGAGCAGGGCCTCTTCGGTGATCTGCTGGTTCTTGATGCGCGAGACCATGCCGCTGCAGTAGTTGCTGATGGCCGTGAGCGGCTGGTTCAGCTCGTGCGCCACGCTGGAGGCCATCTCGCCCATGGTGATGAGGCGGCTCACCGACTGCGCGCGTTCGGCCTGGCGCGCGGCCTGTTCCTCGGCCTGCCGGCGCGGCGTGATGTCGGTGGCGATCACCATCTGCGCGATGCGGCCGTCCACCCAGTTGAGGTAGCGCGAACGCACTTCGAGCCATTTGCCGAGGTCCGGCAGGTAGATCTCGGCGTTCTCGGAGCGTGCGCTGGTGAGCGTGTCGGTCGGCAGTCCCATGAGCGCGTCTTCGTCGTCCATGCTCTCCGCGCGGGACGGGTTGGCCGGCAGCACGCCGGCCTGGGCGACCAGCTGCAGATGGCCGCTGGTCTGCGAGCCGAACCACTGCCGGTACAGCTTGTTCGCGAACAGCAGTTCCTCGCTGCCCAGGGGCGCCACGGAGACGGAGGCATCCAGCGATTCGAGCACGATGGTGAAGCGCTCGTGCGATGCGGTGAGCTGCTCGCGCACGCGGTTGGGCTCGGTGATGTCGGTCATCGAGGTCATCCAGCCGGTCTGCTGGCCGTGCGCGTCGATGAGCGGAGACACGTAGAGGCGGGCGTCGAACAGCGTGCCGTTCTTGCGCTTCACGCGCACCTGGAAGCCGCCCACGGTCTGCTTGCCGCTCAGTTCGTCGCGCAGCTTGGAGTGCAGCACGTCGTGGTCGGGATCGGGCCAGTAGGTGTAGGGCGGCGACTGGCCGATGAGTTCCTCCGTGCTCCAGCCGGTCATCTGGCAGAACGCGGCGTTCACATAGGTCATGCGACCGTTCATGTCGAGGGCGCGCATGCCGGTGACCATGGAGTTCTCCATCGCGCGGCGGAAGTTCGTCTCGGCCACCAGGGCTTCCTGGGTGCGCAGCCGGCGGCGCGTGTGGCGCCAATTGGCGATCAGCATCCAAGCCGTCATCGCGCTCAGCGTGCCCACCAGCCAGAAGAGGCCGCTGCCGACCACGCCCAGCGACGTGCGGTAGGCCTGCGCGCGCAGCACGAGCCCGTTGCCCACGGGGGAGACGAACACCTCGTACTGGTTGGCGCGCGTGGCCCAGGGCTGCCACGGAGACGCCCGGCCGCGCGGCGGCAGCGGCGTGCCGGCGAGGAGCTGGTCCTGGCCGTCGAGCATGGTCACGGCATAGCGGGCGAGCACCTCGGTGGGCGTGCCGTAGCGCAGCAGGCTGTCCACGGAATATTCGGCGAGCACCACCCCGGTGAAGCGGCCCTGCGCGACCAGCGGCACCTGCAGCTGCAGGAGCGGAGGGGCCTCGCCGTTGCCCGGGGTCGCGAGCGGCTGCGCGTACACCGGCTGCTGCAGGTCGCGGGCGAGGCCGAAGGTGTCGGCCGCATCGCCGCTGCGCAGCACTTCGCCGGCCACGCGCAACTGCCCGCTGGGGAGGGTGGGCGCGGCATGGCTGGCGCGGATGCGGCGGCGGTCGTCGATCCAGGTGATCGCCTGCAGCTCGGGGTACTGGCTGATGAGGCCTTCGGCGCGCGTGACGAAGTCCGAGCGCTCCATGTCCTGGTTCGACAGATCGCGCGCGATGCGCATGATCTGTTCCTGGCGCTCCAGCAGCCGCAGGCGCACGCGCTGCTGCGCGTATTCGACGTCCCGGCGCAGGGCTTCCTGCTCGCGCTCCCCTTCTTCCACGCGCAGATACCAGAAGGCCACCACGATGGCGGCGAGGAACATGAGCACGGCGGCGAGCGGCGCGAGGGCGGCCAGGCGGTCCTGCCGGGTGGGCGAGAGGCTGCGCCACCAGACGCGCCACCAACGGGCTGGCGCAATGGCGGCGGAAGGCTCCACGGCGGGGGCGGCAGCGGGCGCGGGGGAGGGGCGATCCATGCCGCGAGTGTAGGGGAGCGGCCGGAGCGCCCCTCTGCACGGATGTGCAGGTGCAGCAATTTTTCACATTATGGTGTGACGCGGCGCCATTCGAAATGTGCGAAAAGTGTGCGAAACTCCCGTCGATTTAACCCCCAACGCCAGCGACTTACAAAGGAGACAGGCATGACTGCTCAGACCGACCCTCAGGCCGGAAAAACCGCTTCGTCCGCCCCCGACACCGACCAGCAGGAAACGCGTGAATGGATGGACGCCCTGTCTGCCGTGATCGACCGCGAGGGGGCTGAACGCGCCCATTTTCTGCTCGAGCAGCTGCTCGAGCATGCGCGCCAGAGCAGCATCGACATGCCGTTCTCCGCCAACACCGGCTACGTGAACACCATCGAGCCCAGCCAGGAAGCCCGCTGCCCCGGCAACCTCGAGATCGAGGCCCGCCTGCGCGCCTACATGCGCTGGAACGCGATGGCGATGGTGGTGAAGGCCAACCGCCACCATCCGCCCGAAGGCGGCGACCTGGGCGGCCACATCGGCTCGTTCGCATCGCTGGCCAACATGTTCGGCGCAGGCTTCAACCACTTCTGGCACGCCGAGAGCGAGAACCACGGCGGCGACCTGATCTACGTGCAGGGCCACGTCTCGCCCGGCATCTATGCGCGCGCCTACCTCGAAGGCCGCCTGACCGAAGAGCAACTGCTCAACTTCCGCCAGGAAGTGGACGGCAAGGGCCTCTCCAGCTACCCGCACCCGAAGCTGATGCCCGAGTTCTGGCAGTTCCCCACCGTCTCGATGGGCCTGGGCCCGCTGATGGCCATCTACCAGGCGCGCTTCCTCAAGTACCTGCACGCCCGCGGCATCGCCAACACCGAGAACCGCAAGGTGTGGGTGTTCTGCGGCGACGGCGAGATGGACGAGGTCGAATCCCTGGGCGCGATCGGCCTGGCCGCGCGCGAGAACCTCGACAACCTGGTCTTCGTGATCAACTGCAACCTGCAGCGCCTGGACGGCCCGGTGCGCGGCAACGGCAAGATCATCCAGGAGCTGGAAGGCGAATTCCGCGGCTCCGGCTGGAACGTGATCAAGCTGCTGTGGGGCAAGGGCTGGGACGACCTGCTCGCCCGCGACAAGGACGGCGCGCTGCGCAAGATCATGATGGAGTGCAACGACGGCGATTACCAGTCGTTCAAGGCCAATGACGGCGCCTACGTGCGCAAGAACTTCTTCGGCCGCGATCCGCGCACGCTGAAGATGGTCGAGCACATGAGCGACGACGAGATCTGGAACCTGCGCCGCGGCGGCCACGACGCGCAGAAGGTCTATGCGGCCTTCAAGGCGGCCAACGAGCACCAGGGCCAGCCCACGGTGCTGCTGGTGAAGACCGTCAAGGGCTTCGGCATGGGCAAGATCGGCGAGGGCAAGAACACCGTCCACCAGACCAAGAAGCTCGGCGACGAGGACATCAAGGCCTTCCGCGACCGCTTCAACATCCCGATCCCCGACAGCCAGATCGCCGACCTGCCGTTCTACAAGCCGGCGGACGACACGCCGGAAATGAAGTACCTGCACGAGCGCCGCAAGGCCCTCGGCGGCTACCTGCCGCACCGCCGCACCAAGGCCGACGAGAGCTTCACCGTGCCCTCGCTCGAGACCTTCAAGGCCGTGCTCGACCCCACGCCCGAAGGCCGCGAGATCTCCACCACGCAAGCCTACGTGCGCTTCCTCACGCAGCTGCTGCGCGACCAGGCCCTCGGCCCGCGCGTGGTGCCCATCCTGGTGGACGAGGCCCGCACCTTCGGCATGGAAGGCCTGTTCCGCCAGATCGGCATCTACAACCCGCACGGTCAGCAGTACACCCCGGTCGACAAGGACCAGGTCATGTACTACAAG
Organism: uncultured Acidovorax sp.; assembly: GCA_913774955.1. Taxonomy (GTDB): domain Bacteria; phylum Pseudomonadota; class Gammaproteobacteria; order Burkholderiales; family Burkholderiaceae_C; genus Paracidovorax. The sequence continues at coordinate 66,042 of CAJYKV010000030.1, read as the reverse complement.
GAAGACAAGGCCGGCCAGATCCTGCAGGAAGGCATCAACGAGGCCGGCGGCATGTCCAGCTGGATCGCCGCGGCCACGTCGTACAGCACGAACAACCGCATCATGGTGCCGTTCTACGTGTACTACTCGATGTTCGGCTTCCAGCGCATCGGTGACCTGGCCTGGGCGGCCGGCGACATGCAGGCGCGCGGCTTCCTGCTGGGCGGCACTTCGGGCCGCACCACGCTGAACGGCGAAGGCCTGCAGCACGAGGACGGCCACAGCCACATCCTCGCCAACACCATCCCGAACTGCGTGAGCTACGACCCCACCTTCGCGCACGAAGTGGCAGTCATCATGCACGACGGCCTCAAGCGCATGGTCGAGCGCCAGGAGAACGTCTTCTACTACCTGACGCTGCTCAACGAGAACTACGCCATGCCCGGCCTGCAGCCCGGCACCGAGGAGCAGATTCTCAAGGGCATGTACCTCTGCAAGCAGGCGCCCGCGCTCAAGAAGGACGCGCCGGCCGTGCAGCTGCTGGGCAGCGGCACCATCCTGCGCGAGTCGTTCGTCGCCCAGGAACTGCTGGAAAAAGACTGGGGCGTGGCCGCATCCGTGTGGAGCTGCCCGAGCTTCAACGAGCTGACCCGCGACGGCCAGGAAGCCGACCGCTGGAACCTGCTGCACCCGACCGAGGCGCCGCGCCAGTCGTTCGTCGAGCAGCAGCTCGGCAAGACGGAAGGCCCGGTGGTCGCCTCGACCGACTACATGAAAGCCTACGCCGAGCAGATCCGCCCGTTCATCCCCAAGGGCCGCACCTACAAGGTGCTGGGCACCGACGGCTTCGGCCGCAGCGACTTCCGCCGCAAGCTGCGCGAGCACTTCGAGATCGATCGCCACTACATCGTGGTGGCCGCGCTCAAGGCCCTCGCCGAGGACGGCAAGCTGCCTGCCGCCAAGGTGGCCGAGGCCATCCAGAAGTACGGCATCCAGGCCGACAAGGTCAACCCGCTGCACGCCTGACCCCACGGAGACACCAAAATGGCACTGATTGACATCAAGGTCCCGGACATCGGGGATTTCGACGCCGTCGGCGTGATCGAGCTGCTCGTGAAGCCGGGCGACACGGTGAAGGCCGAGCAGTCGCTCATCACCGTGGAATCCGACAAGGCTTCCATGGAGATCCCTTCCAGCCACGCCGGCGTGGTGAAGGAACTCAAGGTCAAGATCGGCGACCAGGTGAGCGAAGGCTCCGTGATCGTCGTGGTCGAGGCCGAAGGCGAGGGCGCGCAGCCCGCGGCCGCACCGGCTCCCGCCGCTGCCGCTTCGCCGGCGCCCGCCGTGACCGAATCGCAGGCACCGGCCCCCGCACCCGCGGCGGCAGCGCCGGCTCCGGCCGCCGCAGGCCCGATCGAAGTGAAGGTGCCCGATATCGGTGACTTCAAGGACGTGGCCGTGATCGAGCTGCTCGTGAAGGTCGGCGATACGGTGAAGGCCGAGCAGTCGCTCTTCACCGTGGAATCCGACAAGGCCTCCATGGAGATCCCGTCGCCCGCCGCCGGCGTGGTGAAGGAGATCAAGATCAAGGTGGGCGACACGGTCAACGTGGGCGACTTCGTGGCCGTGCTGGAAGGCTCGGCGCCCGCCGCTGCCGCACCCGCGCCGGCCCCCGCTGCGGCTCCGGCTGCAGCCGCGCCCGCTCCGCAGGCTGCTGCGCCGGCACCCGCCGCCGCTGCACCGTCCACCGCGTCCGCACCGGCTCCGGCCCCGCACGCCCCCGGCGCTGCGCCCATCGGCCTGCCGCACGCATCGCCCTCGGTGCGCAAGTTCGCGCGCGAACTGGGCGTGCCGCTGGAGGAACTCAAGGGTTCCGGCCCCAAGGGCCGCATCACGCAGGAAGACGTGCAGGCGTTCACCAAGCAAGTGATGGCTGGCGGCGTGCAGACCAAGGCCCAGGCCGCCAAGGCGCCTGCCGGCGGCGGTGGTTCCGGCGTGGGCATGGACCTGCTGCCCTGGCCGAAGGTGGATTTCGCCAAGTTCGGCGGCGTGGAGCGCAAAGACCTCTCGCGCATCAAGAAGATCAGCGGCGCGAACCTGCACCGCAACTGGGTGATGATCCCCCACGTCACCAACAACGACGAGGCCGACATCACCGAGCTGGAAGCCTTCCGCGTCTCCACCAACAAGGAGAACGAGAAGTCCGGCGTGAAGGTGACGATGCTCGCCTTCGTGATCAAGGCCGTGGTGGCCGCGCTCAAGAAGTTCCCCGAGTTCAACACCAGCCTGGACGGCGACACGCTCGTCTACAAGCAGTACTTCCACATCGGCTTCGCGGCGGACACGCCGAACGGCCTGGTCGTGCCGGTGCTGAAGGATGCCGACAAGAAGGGCATCCTGCAGATCAGCCAGGAAATGGGCGAGCTCGCCAAGAAGGCCCGCGACGGCAAGCTCGGCGCGGCCGACATGCAGGGCGGCTGCTTCTCGATCTCGTCGCTCGGCGGCATCGGCGGCACGCACTTCACCCCCATCATCAACGCGCCCGAAGTGGCCATCCTGGGCCTCTCCAAGGGCCAGATGAAACCGGTGTGGGACGGCAAGCAGTTCGTGCCGCGCCTGGTGCTGCCGCTGTCGCTGTCGTACGACCACCGCGTGATCGACGGTGCGAGCGCCGCGCGCTTCAACGCCTACCTGGGCCAGGTGCTGGCGGACTACCGCCGCATCCTGCTGTAAAGGAGCTGATCCCATGGCAGTGATCGACATCAAGGTACCCGACATCGGTGATTTCTCCGAAGTCGGCGTGATCGAAGTGCTGGTGAAAGCCGGCGACACCATCCGGGTGGAACAGAGCCTCATCACCGTCGAATCCGACAAGGCATCTATGGAGATTCCGTCGAGCCATGCCGGCGTCGTCAAGGACGTGAAGGTGAAGGTCGGCGACAAGGTCGCCGAAGGCTCGGTGGTGCTGACGCTGGAGGCCGCCGATGCGGCGACCGTGCCGGCCCCGGCGCCTGCATCCGCACCCGCGGCGGCGCCTGCCCCCGCATCGGCCCCGCAGGCCGCAGCGTCCCCCGCGCCCGCCGCGGCGAGTTTCGGCGGCAATGCCGACGTGGAATGCGACGTGCTGGTGCTGGGCGGCGGCCCCGGCGGCTACAGCGCGGCCTTCCGCGCGGCCGACCTGGGCCTGAAGGTCGTCATCGTCGAGCGTTATTCGACGCTGGGCGGCGTCTGCCTGAACGTGGGCTGCATCCCGTCCAAGGCGCTGCTGCACGTGGCGGCGGTGATCGACGAGGTCAGCCACCTCAAGGCGGCGGGCATCGAGTTCGGTGCTCCGAAGGTGGACATCGACACCCTGCGCGGCCACAAGGAAAAGGTCATCGGCAAGCTGACCGGCGGCCTGGCCGCCATGGCCAAGATGCGCAAGGTGACCACCGTGCGCGGCGTGGGCCAGTTCGTGGGCGCCAACCACCTGGAGGTGGAGGAAACCACGGGCGCCAAGGGCCAGGAGAAGACGGGCAGCAAGAAGGTCGTAGCCTTCAAGCGCGCGATCATCGCCGCCGGCTCCCAGGCCGTGCACCTGCCCTTCATGCCCAAGGATCCGCGCGTGGTCGATTCGACCGGCGCGCTCGAGCTGAAGGGCGTGCCGAAGCGCATGCTGATCCTGGGCGGCGGCATCATCGGCCTGGAAATGGGCACGGTCTATTCCACGCTGGGCGCCCGCCTGGACGTGGTCGAGATGATGGACGGCCTGATGCAGGGCGCCGACCGCGACCTGGTCAAGGTGTGGCAGAAGATGAACGCCCACCGCTTCGACCACATCATGCTCAAGACCAAGACCGTCGGCGCCGAAGCGACGCCCGAAGGCATCAAGGTCACGTTCGCCGCGGCGGAAGAGGGCGGCCAGGCCCCCGAGCCGCAGGTGTACGACCTGGTCCTGCAGGCAGTGGGCCGCACGCCCAACGGCAAGAAGATCGGCGCCGAAAAGGCCGGCGTGGCCGTCACGGACCGCGGCTTCATCGACGTGGACGTGCAGATGCGCACCAACGTGCCGCACATCTTCGCCATCGGCGACATCGTCGGCCAGCCCATGCTGGCGCACAAGGCGGTGCACGAGGCGCACGTGGCAGCCGAGGTGATCGCGGGCGAACTCACGGGCGACAAGGCGCTGGCCTCGGCCGCGTTCAACGCCCGCGTGATTCCGAGCGTGGCCTATACCGACCCCGAAGTGGCATGGGTGGGCCTCACCGAAGACCAGGCCAAGGCCCAGGGCATCAAGGTCAGGAAGGGCCTGTTCCCGTGGACGGCCTCGGGCCGCGCCATCGCCAACGGCCGCGACGAAGGCGTCACCAAGCTGCTGTTCGACGATTCGCCCGAGGCCCATGGCCACGGCAGGATCCTGGGCGGCGGCATCGTGGGCACCCATGCCGGCGACATGATCGGCGAGATCGCCCTGGCGATCGAGATGGGCGCGGACGCCGTGGACATCGGCAAGACCATCCACCCGCACCCCACGCTGGGCGAGAGCATCGGCATGGCGGCGGAGATCGCGCACGGCTCCTGCACGGACGTGCCGCCGCAGAAGAAGTGATTTTTGCGAGCGGTGCTGCCCTGGTCAGGGTGGCACGGCGGTCTGATCCAGAAGGCAGCTCCGGCTGCCTTTTTTCTTGCCCGGGTCGCAGTTGGCTCGCTGTGGTCGACACGGCGCATGCTTGCATTTCTGCAATTTTCTATACAGAATAATCGCTATCCCGCGCATTGTTTGTATAGAAAAACGCCGAAATGGCTCCCCATTGCACTTTGCAGATCCACCGCCAGGGCCAGTGGCACGATGCAGCCACCGTCGCCTTGTGGGGTGACGCGGAAGCGGGCTGGCGCTGCAAGACCTATGCAGGGTATGACGCCGACTGGTCGGTCCGGTACTTCGGCCGTGGCGATGCGCATGCGCTCACCTGCCGGTGGCCGGTGGGCCTGGAGGCGCTGGAATCGCCGCACTGGCCGGTTTTCCTGATCGACATGCTGCCCCAGGGTTTTGGCCGCGCCGAGTTGCTGCGGCGCCTGGGGCTGCCGGTGTCGTCCGAACAGCCGGCCGACTGGCCCCTGCTGCTGGCAGGCGCCGGCAATCCCATCGGCCATCTGCGCGTGAAAGAGGCCGCAGCCGCGCTCATGGAGGCCACCCGGGCCGGCGCGGCATCGGGGCCTTCCGGATTTTCCGACGAGGAAGTGTCCGACCGCGTGGAAGCCTTCAGCGAGTACCTCGCCGCGCACGGGCTGTTCGTCGCGGGCTCGTCGGGCGTGCAGGGCGAATGGCCCAAGCTGCTGCTCACGCGTGGGCACGACGGCCTGCTGTATCTGGACCATACCCTGACCGACGAGCAGGCGCAGGCGCACTACATCGTCAAGTTCAGCCGCGGCACCGACGAGCGGCTGGCGCAGATCCTGCGGCACGAGCCGGTCTACATGGACCTGGCGCGCCACCTGGGACTGCAGGTCTTCGCGCCGCTCACGCTCGCCCGGCGCGGCGGCGGGCGGGTGCTGTTCATCCCCCGGTTCGATCGCCGCGTGGAAGCGGGCGGCCGGGTCACCCGGCTTGCGCAGGAGAGCATCGCCTCCCTCACCGGCCGTTCCGGCTTCGATGGCGTGCCCTCGCACGACGAAGTCTGCCGCCAGCTCGTGGCGCACTGCACCGATCCGCAGGCCCAGGTGCTCGAATACCTGCGGCGCGACGTGGCCAACATCGCTCTGGGCAACAAGGACAACCACGCACGCAATACCGCGCTGCAGCGCGACTGGGACGGCGACGTCGGGCTGTCGCCGCTGTTCGATTTCGCACCCATGTACCTGCACCCGGACGGCATCGCGCGTCGCATCCGCTGGGAAGGCAATGACGGCGGCCAGCCGGACTGGCGCCGGGTGATCGAGTCGGTCTGCGCCCAGGCCGGCGCGGTGCTGAGCCCGGAGGCCCTGCTGGATGGCCTGCAGGCCATGGCCGAGCCGCTGGCCCGCATCGCGGAGCGGGGCCACCACCTGGGCCTCGATCCCGACGTGCATGCCCATCTGCAGCCGGGTCTGGCCTCCATGGCCGATCGCCTGGTGCGCCTGCGGTGAACGGTGCGGTGGCGGCGCCTGCACTCCTCGCGACGACAATTCCCCGAACGCCCATGGACAAACGCTACAAGCCACTCTCGCCCCCCCAGCAACTCGCCCAGCGCCGCCAGGCCATCGACGAGGTGCTGGCCCATCCCGAATGGACGCTGGCCGAGGCCGTGCGGCACCTGAAGGCCGGCCTGCGCTTGACGAGTGAGGAACTGGCGCGCGTGTCCGGCGTGTCGCAGAAGACTTTGCTGGACATCGAACAGGGACGCAGCCCGGGAACGGTGCAGACGCTCAACCGCATCCTGGCCGTGGTGGGCCTCAAACTGGGCGTGGTGCGGGCGCGTTAGCGAGCGGGCGCTGCATCGCCTGGAAGGACTGCGTGCGATTCCATTCGATGGTGCGGGCGCGGCATATCATCCAAGCCACATCCCCACGCGCTTTCCCGCCGTGCGGCACCGGCCCTTTCCGGCCAAAACAACCAGGAGAAATGTCCCATGCGATGGAAGTTCTGCGCGCCGCTGGCGCTGCTCGCGCTGTCCACTGCGGCCTCGGCCGCCTGGCCCGACAGGCCCATCACCCTCGTCGTTCCCTTTCCCCCGGGCCAGGCCACCGACATCTTCGCGCGCGCCCTGGCGGAGAAACTCGGCACGCGCCTCGGCCAGCCGCTGGTGGTGGACAACAAGGCCGGTGCCGGCAGCAACATCGGCACCGAGCAGGTCGTGCGCTCCAAGCCGGATGGCTACACGCTGGTGATGGCGGGCAGTGCGATGGCGGTGAACCAGACGCTCTACCGCAAGGTCAATTTCGATCCGCGCAAGGACCTGCAGGGTATCAGCCTGGTGGCCAAGGTGCCGCTGGTGTTCCTCGCGAATCCGGCCTCGGGCATCCGCAGCATGCAGGACCTCGTGGACCGCGCGCGGGCCGAACCCGGCAAGCTGAGCTATGCCAGTGCCGGCATCGGCGGCACGCAGCACTTGAGCGCCGAGATGGTGAAGGCGCGGGCCCGCATCGAGATCGAACACATTCCCTACAAGGGCAGCGGGCCTGCGCAGGCCGATTTCATCGGCGGGCAGGTGCCGCTGATGGTGGATTCGGTTACTGCGGGCCTGGCGAACATCCAGGCCGGCAAGGCGGTACCGCTGGGCGTGACCTCCGCGACGCGCTCCAGCCAGCTCCCGCAGGTGCCGACGATCGCCGAGAGCGGGCTGCCGGAGTTCAAGGGCTTCGAGGCCGTGGGCTGGCTCGGACTGATGGCGCCCAAGGGGACGCCCCGGCCCGTGGTGGACCGCCTGAACCGCGAGGTGGTGGACATCCTGAACGGCCCGGACATGCAGAAATTCATCCGCGACCGGGGATCCGAGCCGGCGCCGACCACGCCCGAGGCGATGGACCAGTTCGTCGCGAGCGAAATCGTGGAGTGGGGCAAGGCGGTGAAGCAGTCCGGCGCGTCGGTGGACTGACACCGCTTCCGAGAAGGCGAATCCGACCCATGCAAGCTTTGCTCGACGCCATCGCCGCCATGCCCCGGCCCGGGGATGCGCAGCGCATCTTCCACGGCCGGGGCGGCCTCCATCCGGGCTGCGAACAGTGGTCGCTGGATGTGTACCCGCCCGCTTTCGTGCTCACCAGCTTCCTGCCCATGGAGGAAGGCGCCCTGGCCGCCATCGGCGCGGCGCTGCAGGCCCGCTGGGCGCAGATCGCGCCGGGCGAGCCTCTGTGCTGGGTGTTCCAGTGCCGTCATCCGGATCGGCCGGAGACACGCCTGATGGTCGGCGAGGTGCCCGATCCCCACGCGGTGGCCGAGCAGGGCGCGCGTTACCGCGTGCACGTGCTGCGCGGCCAGAACCACGGCCTGTTCCTGGACATGGCCGAGGGTCGGCGCTGGGTGCGGGAGCACGTGGCCGCGCGCCGGGCTGCCAATGGGCGCGGGCCCCGGGTGCTGAATCTTTTCGCCTATACCTGCGCCTTCTCCGTCGCGGCGCTGCAGGGCGGGGCGGCCCAGGTGGTGAACGTCGACATGGGGCGGGGCGCCATCGCGATCGGGCAGCAGAACCACCGCTTGAACGGCCTGGACCAGGGCGCCAGCTTTCTGGCGCACGACGTGTTCACGACCTGGGGCAAGATCGGCCGCGGCGGGCCGTACGACCTCGTCATCGCCGACCCGCCCAGCTACCAGAAGGGCAGTTTCGTCGCGACGAAGGACTATGCCCGGCTCATGCGCCGGCTGCCGGATCTGCTGGTACCCGGCGGGCACGCGCTGCTGTGCCTGAACGCGCCCGAACTGGGCACGGATTTCCTCTTGCAGCAGATGCGCGAACAGGCGCCCGGGATGCGCTGGGTGGAGCGGGTCGCGAACCCGGCGGTGTTCGCCGACGTGGATGCGGAGCGTTCGCTCAAGGTGATGGTGTTCGCGGCGGACTGGGCCTGACGGGGGACGGGCGATGAGGCGCGGGGGAGCCAGCGCGTCAGCTTTCGTGCTGCCGCAGGCGGAACGTGGCGCCCTCGAAATGTCCTTGCACGGTGCAGTGCGCCGGGGGGGCTCCCGCGCTGCCCCGGCCTTCCAGTTCCATCGCATAGTGTCCGGACACCACCGCACGCGCATCGCCTTGCGCGTCGTGGGCAATCACCCGCACGTCGGTGATGCGCAATTCACCGGAGCGGGCCTGCCAGGGTTCGGCAGGGAGCCTGAATACCGTGCCGGTTCCCGTACCGGGACTGTCCGCCACGGCGGGCGCGGCCATGCCGGGATGCAACTGGAATGCACCCGACAGGCCATCGATGCGCTCCGGCCGCAGGAGGCCCGGGGCCGCGGCGAGGTTGAACTGCACGCCCGTGGCGTCGGGAGGGCCTTCGTCGGGCGAGCGGATGCCCAGGGCGATCACCAGTTCATCGTCCCCTTCGAGCTGGGCCGCGTACAGCGTGTCCCACCGGGTTTCGGCGTCTTCCCACTGGTGGTGGGCGCCGCACAGGTCGATCGCGAAGCGGGTGGGGGGCAGCGGGCCGTCGGTGCAGCCGGAGAGCAGCGCGGCGGCCGCGAGGACCAGGCCCGCCGGGGCGCCGGGGATCGCACGGGGGCGCAGAAAGGATGTCGGCATCATGGGGGAACCAGCGTAACAAGAACGAGTCCCACTTGCGTGACGGACAAGACCGCGACCGCGAACCCGTTACCATCGCGCCCGCGGAACCCGCGCCGGCCTGACTGGCGCGCGGGCCCTTCCGCCGGACCGGGTAGCCGCGCTGCGTGCGCCCCGGACCACGCCCGCCCGCTGCGACCAGGGGTATCTATCTCGTGACCATGTGATTGCTTTTCTTCCCGCTTCCCTGCGTGCCTGGTGGGCCCGCGGTCCGTTGTCGTCGGCGGCCCGCCGCGCCGGCGCTGCGCTGCGCTGGATCGCCGCCCGCGGGCCGGCACGCATGCTGCTCTGGGCGCTGGCCGCGGTGCCTGCGGCGCTGGTGGTCTACACCCTGCTGCTCTGGCCGTTCACTCCCGCCATCAGCGACATCCGCAAGGCCAAGACCGAGCAGCCGGCCCAGCTCGTCTCCGCCGACGGCCGGCTGCTGGCCGAGTACCGCTGGGTGAACCGGGAATGGGTGGCGCTGGAGGACATCGCGCCGTCCGTCGTCGATGCGCTGATCGCCACCGAGGACCACCGCTTCTACGACCATTTCGGGCTGGACTGGCGGCGCACGGCATCGGCGCTGATCCGCACCCTGGGCGGCGACAAGCAGGGCGGATCGACCATCACGCAGCAGCTGGCGCGCAATCTGTACCCGGAGGACATCGGCCGCGCGCCCACGCTGACGCGCAAGCTCAAGGAGGCGATCACGGCCTTCAAGATCGAGGTGCTCTACTCCAAGGACGAGATCCTGGAGACTTATCTCAATACCGTGCCGTTCCTCTACAACGCCTACGGCATCGAGATGGCGGCGCGCACCTACTTCGACAAGTCCGCCGACAAGCTCACCGTGCTGGAAAGCGCCACGCTGATCGGCATGCTCAAGGGCACGAGCTACTACAACCCGGTGCTGAACCCGGAGCGCGCGCAGGAGCGCCGCAACGTCGTGCTGGCGCAGATGGAAAAGCGCGGCAAGCTGTCGTCGCAGGATTTCCAGACGCTCTCGAGGCGGCCGCTGCGCATCCGCTTCGAACGGCAGGTGGAGACCGCGGGTCCCGCGCCGCATCTCGCGCAGCAGCTGCGCAAGCAACTGATCGACTGGGCCGACCGCAACGGCTACAGCCTGTATGCCGACGGCCTGGTGATCCGCACCACCATCGACTTCCGGCTGCAGACCTTCGCGAACCAGGCCGTGGCGCGGCAGGGACGGCAGCTGCAGTCCGTCGCCGACGGCGCGTGGGGGCCGCGGGTGTGGAACGCCAAGAGCCCGCTCGTGCAGTCGTTCGTGCGCGAAACCCCGCAGTACGCGGCCGCAGTCGCCAAGGGCGCCTCGCCCGAGGAGGCCTTGAAGGGGCTGCTGGACGACGCCGATTTCCTGCGCAAGCTGCGGCAGGAGAAGACCCGCGTGCAGGCCGGTTTCCTCGCGATGGACCCGCGCACCGGCCAGATCCGCGCCTGGGTGGGCAGCCGGGACTTCGCGCAGGATCCGTTCGACCACGTGCAGGCGGCACGGCGCCAGCCCGGCTCGACCTTCAAGCCCTTCGTCTACGGGGCGGCGTTCGCCAACGGGTCGAAGCCCACGGACACCCTGATCGACCAGGCGGTGGAAATCCCCCTGGGCGGCGGCCGCGTGTGGCGGCCCACGGACGAGGGCGCGGCGCCCAGCGGCGAGCCCATGACGCTCGCCGACGGCCTGGCCTTCTCGAAGAACACGATCACCGCCCAGCTGATGCAGCAGGCCGGCCCCGAGCGTGTCGCCGCCCTGGCACGCGCCATGGGTGTGCGCGAGTCGCCGCTCGATGCCGTGCCCTCGCTGGCGCTGGGCACGAGTGCCGTGACACTCAAGGAAATGGTGGCCGCCTACGGAACGATCGCGGAGGCGGGCCGCTACATCGCGCCCACGGTCATCACGCGCATCGAGGACAAGGACGGCAAGGTGCTGGAAGACTTCGCGCCGGCGGCGCCCGAGCGGGCGCTTGCCGCCGGCCCGGCGCAGGTGCTGCGCGACGCGCTGCGCGGCGTCGTCGACAAGGGCACGGGCGCGGCGATCCGCTCGCGCTACGGCATCACGGCCGACGTGGCCGGCAAGACCGGCACCACCCAGGACAACACCGACGGCTGGTTCCTGCTGATGCATCCGCAACTGGTGGCGGGTGCCTGGGCGGGCTTCAACGACGGCCGCGTGACGCTGCGCAGCGACTATTGGGGCCAGGGCGCCCACAGCGCGCTGCCGATGGTGGGCGACGTGTTCCAGCAGGCCCTGCGCGCACGGGTCATCGACGCGCGCGAGAAATTCGTCGACCAGGCGGAAAGCAGCTGGGTCGGCCAAGCCGTGGATGGCGTGCGCCAGTGGGCGTTCTCGGTGTACGACCTGTTCGGCCGGCGGACCGACACCCAGGCCCCGGCCCAGGAGCCCGGGCCGCGTGCTCCGGCCGCGGTGCCGCCCGCGAGTGCGCCCGCCAGCGTGCCGGCGGACACCCGCCCCGAGATCACCGAGGCACCGCTCGTGCCGCTGCAGAACGCCACGCCGTGGGCGACCGAAGGGGCCGATGCGCCGGCGGCACCCGCATCGCCGCAGCCTCCGCCGCAGCAGCTTCCAACGCAGCCCACCTCACCGCAGTACGACATCGTGCCCGCACCGTCCGCGGCTCCGGGAGCCGGTCCCGCCACCGGGTCCGTGCAGCCGCAGTCCGGATCGCCGACGCAGGGCTCAGTGCCCGGCGCGGTGGCCGGGCCGTCTCCGCAGCCGGGAACTGCGGGCGGGGCCGTTCCGGGGGTGGTGGTCAGCACGCCGGTGCAGCGCGGTGTCGTGGTTTCGACTCCAGGGAATGCCCCCTTCGTCGTCGAAACCGCTCCGCCGCCGGGGCAGGCACCCCAGAATCCTGCCCCTGCCCGGTGAGCGCCAAGAGCGGCTCACACGACCCTTCTGGCGTCGTTGCCGCATCTTGTCGTACTACCCGTACTGTCTGCGGTGCGGTGCGGCGCCTAGCCAGAACCGCTTCGCTGGGTCGTGTGAGCCGCTCTAATCCTGGACGATCGCCAGAATACCGAGCGTGATGAACAGCAGGCCTGCCGTCCACTGGCAGGCGCTGAACACTCTGCCGCCCGGTATCAGGCGCTCCCGCAGCGGGTGTGCGAGGAAGATGCAGGCCACGTCGGACAACGAGAACAGCACGTTGGCGCAGAGGCCCAGGAGAAACACCTGCCACCCCAGCCCGAGGGCGGCCTGCGGGTCGGTGAACTGCAGCAGGAACGAGAAATAGAAGAGCGCGGATTTGGGATTCAAGGCTTCGATGAGCGCGCTGGACGCCAGGATGTTCCGCGGCAGGTAAGCCGACTCTTGAAGCGCAGCCCGTGTGCGGATGCGCTGGACACCCAGCCACACCAGGTAGCCCCCCGCGGCCAGTTTCAAGGCGTGGTAGAGGCCCGGTGACGCCTCGAGGACCGCCACCGCGCCGATGGCGACGATGCCGACCTGGAACAGCGACCCGAGGTGGATGCCGAGTGCGGACACCATGCCCGCGCGCTGGCCGTGCTGCAGTGTGAGGGAGACGGTCTGCAGCAGCGCCGGGCCCGGGATGAAGCCGAAGCCGATGCACGTCAGCCCGAAGACGATGATCTGCTCTGTCGTCATCAGAAATCGTCTCCTACGACGATCCCCAACTGCCGGCATTCGCCGCGCACCCGGTCGCGCGCGGCCGCGATCCGGGCCTTGGATATCCCGGGCATGAACGCCCGGATGTAATCGCCGATGGCCTCTTCACGGTCGAACGTGTCGACCTGCCGGTAGCGCTCGGCGATGCGGCGCCGCAGCGCGCCATCGCTGATCGGAAGGCCCAGGCGTGCCGACACGGCTTCCGCCTCGTCGGGATGGGTCAGGTAATGAAAATCCTTCGACCCCGGCTCGGGAGAGAGCAGTTCGATATCGGCACTGACGATCACGTCGTGTCCGGTTCTCAGAAAGTCGGCGTAGGTGGCGACGTTTTCTTCGAGCAGCGCTTCGTCCATGCCGAGGTGGCCCAGCACGAAGCCCGCCTTGATGGCGACCCCATGCCGCCGCGCATTGTCCAGGGCGCGGAGATTGGCCTGGTGCATCCGGCCCGCGGCCGACGCGGGATCCTTGCTGCGCAGGGGCTTGTTGAGGGCCATCAACGAGCGGGCCGCGCCAGCGTCCACCCCGACGAACAGGATGCGGAAACCGATATGCCGCATGGCTTGCAGCACGTGTTCTTTCTCCATGCCGTCGGTGCGGGCGTAGCCGACGAGAACGGGCCTCTGTTCCGGCCTCAGCGATTGCCACCACGGGGGAGGGGATTCCGCCATGTCCAGCAGGAGCCGGGAAAACGTCAGAGGCAGCTCGTCGGCGGTCACGTACAGGTAGTCGTACCCGGCTTCGAACGCCTGGTGGATGACGCGCCACGCGCGTTCCGCGGGCAGTTCGTTCTTCCACATGCCCCCGTACTGGATCGAGCAGAAGGAGCAGGCGTCGTCGCCACTGAACTTGATGCAACCGCGGCCGATCTCGACGGGCACGCCGCGGGTCACCCGCCGTCCGGTGAGTTCGAGGATGCGCTGACCGAGCCTGCGATTGAAGTTCCGCGTGTAGGTGTCGCTGTGGGGCAGTGTGCGGTCAATCAGGCCGTAGTCGACGATCTGATTGACGTCTTCCCGGATGATCGGATCCCGGATGATTCTGTCGTCTGCCCAGCGGACCGATCCCGGGTATATGTCGACGGCGCAGGATTTCTGCCGGTCGATCAGATAACGCGATAGGCTGGCGTAAACCTCGTTGCCCGCGAAACCGCAGTCGATCAATCCTCGGTGGCGTGGCAGGATTTTCTCGTTCATCGCTGTGAAGTGGTCGTTGCCCATCACGATGGCAATATCCGGATCGGCATGCCTTACCGCTTCTGCAATACGGATTGCGGATTCGTAATTCGCCGTGATGGCGCTGAGACAGACCGCCAGGGTGCTGGCGGCTGCAGCGGACACGGTCTCGATAATCGCATCGAACGGATGAATGACGCCGTCTATATACCTTCCCTTCAATCCGGGGGTGGCGTCTATGTACGAGGCCAGCGACAGTATTCCGAGGTGGGGGAAGTTGGCCCAGTCGGTGTGCTGCACGCCCTTGGTGACCGTGTGGGCCTCGGCGGATTCCGTGACCGCGTCGTCGCTGTTGGGAGGATTGATGAAGAATACGATGTCTCTCACCCCGCGCATGGAAATCCCTCCTTTATCCGTCTGTGCGCAGGTGGTTAATCACATGCACGGTCCTCGAAAATAGTTTTTATCCTATCCCCGGCCACGGTGGAGAAATAGCTGCTTTGGATTACGCAACGTATAATCTCTGCTAATTCCTCGCCCGCACCTCCCGCCGGCCTCTCGCACGCGCGGCCGGTCTTCCCTCTGAAAGCTCCCCAGCATGCTGCTTCCGTACCGACTCGCCTGCGCAACCTCCCTCGCTGCGGCGGCCGCTCTGGCCTGCGCCGCGATCCTGCCCGCGGCGGCCCACGCCGGCCCCCGGCTGGACCGCATCATGGAAACGAAGGTGCTGCGCGTCGGCACGCCGGGCGACTACCGCCCCTTCGCCATCAAGGCCGAGAGCGGCGGCTATTCAGGCCACGACATCGACGTGGTCGAGACGATGGCCAAAGAGCTGGGCGTGAAGATCGAGTACGTGCCCACGAGCTGGCCCCAACTCATGAAGGACATCCAGGCGGACAGGTTCGACGTGGCGGTGGGCGGCATCACGCGCAACGTGGCGCGCATCCGGCAGATCGAGATGCTTCCGGGTTACGCGCCGTTCGGCAAAGTGGCGCTGGTGCGGGCCGCCGACAGGGAAAGGTACCGGAGCGTGGCCGACCTGAACCAGCCCGGCGTGCGCGTCATCAAGAACCCGGGTGGCACCAACGAGACCTTCGTGCTGGAGCACCTCAAGGCGGCCCAGGTGAGCACGCACGACAAGAATGCGGAGATCCCCGCGCTCATCGCCGAAGGCAAGGGCGACGTGATGATCACCGAAACCTATGAGGCACTGCATTACGCCAAGGCGGACCCGCGCCTGTACGCGGCCTTCGTCACCGCGCCGCTCACGCCGCAGAACACCCTGGGCTTCATGCTGCCCAAGGACGATGCGGATTACTCGCGGGTGATGGAGTTCGTCTGGGGCCTGATGGACGCCCGCGGCCAGCTCAAGCAGGCCGCCGACAAGTGGCTCCGGTGAGCCTCGGGCTGGCGTCGGCCCCGGGCTGTCGCCGCAGCGACGTCTGATCCCTGGACTCCGCTGATCAGACCGCGGCCCACGGCGCCGTGCGGGCCGCCAGTTCCGCGGCATCGGGCCGGGTGGCAGGGCGTTCGGCCAGGCAATGGCCGGCCAGCGCCCGTGCATCGTCGGGCAGCGGCCCGTCGGCATGGCTACACAACTCCGCGAGCAGCACGCCGAATGCGCGCACGTCCATGCGCCGCGCCGCGTCGCCCATCGGCCCCGGCGGTGCGAAGGCCGCCGCGCCGAAGTCGCCCAGCAGGCTGCAGGCCTGGCCGGGCGGCGCGTCCGGGCGCCACAGCAGGTTGTGTGCGTACAGGTCGCCGTGCACCAGCCCGCGTCCATGCAGGTGCGCCAGCGCCGACGCCGCATCGGCCGCGATGCGCAGGGCCACGCCGCGCGGCAGCCGCAGGCCCGCGGGATAGACGTCGCGCGTGCAGCTCTCGAAACTGGGCGGCCCGGCCAGCGTGCGGTAGGCCGCCGGGATGCGTTCCATCACCAGGCCCTGCGTGCCGTCCGGATGGCCGTTCAGCCGGCCCAGCACCGGTATCCGACGGGAGTGCCGGCCTGCGGCCAGGCTGGTCGCCAGCTCGGAAAGCGGCAGGCCGTCGCTGGTGACGTCTCCCTTGAAAAGCTTGACGGCCACGTCCCGTTGTCCTTCGCCGCTGGGCAGTCGGGCCGCCAGGATGCGTCCGGACGCGCCTTCGCCCAGCACCTCCCCCACGTGCAGACGGGCCCACTCCACCGGTGCGGCGCCGTGCCCGCCGCGCGCGCGGGCCTCGGCGGCTTCGTTGAAAGCGTTGCCGCCGACGGCCAGCCACGCGAGCCGCGGGAGTTCGGCCAGCCAGCCGGGCAGGGTGTCGAACCGGTTCGCGGCGATGCGCAGCAGTTCCAGGGATGCGCAGCGCTGCAGCGTGCCGGGCAGCGCGCGCAGGTGGTTGCCCGCGAGCATCAGCTTCTGCAGGCGGTGCCGGTCCCCGAGTGCGTCGGGCAATTCCACGATGGCGTTGTCCGTCAGGATCAGCCAGCGCAGCCGCGCAGGCAGGGCCGCCGCCGGCACGTGGGTGATCCGGTTGGATTTGAGGCCCACCATTTCCAGCTGCGAGCAGGCACCCAGGGCCGCGGGGAGTTCCGTGAAGCGATTGGCCGAGGCGAAGAACACCTTGAGCCGGTGCAGCCGGTGCAGGTCATCGGGCAGTGTGGACAGGTGGTTGCCGGAGAGATCCAGCACCTCCAGCGTGTCGGCCAGGTCGAACACTTCGCGCGGGAAGGCGTCGAGGCCGGCGGCGATGCGCAGCGTGCGGGCGCCGGCGAGAGCGCCCGCGCGCAGGCGTTGCAGTTCATCGGTCATCAGGTGAAGAGGTGGATGGCCAAGGGCCGTCCGGTCGATCGGTAGCGGCCCTAGTGTACGGGCCTGCCGGGGACGGCGGCGTGTCGTGCAGGAGCTCGGTCATCGGACCGCAGCCCCGCAGTTCCGCCACCCCAGAGCCCTGCGTCAGGCGGCCACCGGCAGCGACGTCTGCGGTTCGCGCGTCCCCCGCAGCAGCCGCACCAGTCGGGACACGTTCAGGCACTGCACCAGGGTGCGGCCGCCGTTGGCCTTGATCAGCTCCGTCACCACGGTGCCGCTCAGGCCGGACAGGCCCGGTGCCGGAAAGACATTCGCCGCCGCGAAGTGGACCACGCTGTGCAGTTCGCACACCAGCAGGCCGACGACCGTGCCGCCGTCCTGCGCCACGATCACCTGGCTCTGTGCCGAGCGCGTGGCGGGCCGGCCCGTCAGCAGCTCGTGGACATCGAACACCCATGCGTATTCCAGGACCTTCCCGTTGGAACGCAGGGGCACGGTGCCCATGCAGCAGGGCAGGCCCGCGGCCGACACGCGGGCGATCTGGGTGGCGGGAAGCGCTTCCACGACATCCGCCGCGGGCAGTGCGAAGATGCTCTCGCCGATGAAGAAGGTGGCCATCTCACGACCTTCTCCCGTACCCGCTTCGCTCAGCAGCGAGGCATGGCGGCGCTGGGCCGCCTCGAGGGCGCCGGGCACCTGGGCGCCGAAAGACTGCACGGAGAGCGCCAGCACGTCCTCCCGGTAGCCGTCGCACACCTTGAATTCCCGGTAGCCGTGCGACGCCGCGCAGGCGACGATGCAGTACTCCCCGTCGTGGACGACGGCCCGCGACAGGCTCCGCCCACCGGCCACGGCCAGCATGTCTTCGGGCACGCTCAGGGCCGTGCCCACCGGCACCTGGGGATCGGCGCTGGAGAGCACCACGCCGTTTCTGTCGAGGAAGAAGCTGCGCGTGCGGGGCTTGGTGGCGAGCGCGCCCCGCAGCATGGCTTCGAACTCCTCCTCGGCGTTGAAGACGATGCCGATGCCGCCCACGACAGCGCCCTCGTCGCCAGGCGCATGGACCGCCGCATGGTAGACGTAGGTGCTGCGCTCGCCATAGAAGGCGCTGGCCTGCCACGGCGTGACGTGGTAGGACTGCGTGTCTTTCATGGCCAGCACCGCGGCCAGCGTGTCCTGCCCGATGCGCATGCCCACCACCGTCCGGCCGTCGTCCAGCGTGGGCCGGCTCGAGGCGATGATGCGGCCCTCTCGGTCATACACCATGAGACGGGCATACACCGTATAGAGCCCGTTGATGTGCTCCAGGATGCGCTGCACGTTCGCGACGCCCTCGGGCGTGCAGGCCTCGGGCCGGTCGTCGGCCAGCAGGGCACGCAGTTCCGGCGCCAGGGCCCACCAGCGGCAGTCGTTCGCGCGCTCGTACAGATTGCGGTCGAGCAGGTCGACCAGCAGCTGCGTCAGCAGCTCTCCGTCCCGCATGCTGGACATGAGCACCGTGCCATAGAGGTCGCGGATGGAGCGGCCGAACACCTCGTTGGTGAGCGCGCCGGTTTCTCCGATCTGCTCGAGCACCGCTTTGAGACGCACAACATCCTGGTGCTCCCGTCCGGTCATGACCTGGCCGTTCCAGACCACGCGCCGGATGGTGTCGGCGGCGTTCACGATGGCATGCAGCGGCGGGCAGAAATGCCGCGCGTGGCTCAGGAGGCCGTGGCCCACGCCGGGCTCCAGTTCGTCCAGCACGTGGCTCGGCTCACCCGAGAAGGCCAGGTCCACCGGGGCCATCACCTGGCCGCGCCAGCCGGCGGGGCCCGGGTAGCCCTGGTAGCCAGCGGCGGCCATGGTCTGCACCAAATAGGCGCGTCCGGCGTGCACTTGCAGCGCGGGAGCGCCGGCTTCGTTGACGGGTACCTGGGCGCCCACGGGAATCCAGAGCGGATCGCCGCTGGCGATGACCCGGTGCCCGCTGTCCAGCAGCAGGGGAATCTGCCGTTGCTCGCCCTGGCTGCGCGCCCGGAAGATGCCCTGCATTTCATCGGCGAAGGCGAAGCTCAGGCAGAGCACGCCCACGGGCTCGCGGGTCTGCGGATGCAGCATGCGGTGCGAGTACAGCAGCGCGTGGCGCTTGCCGGGCCGCAGGTCGGTCGGACCGAAGCTCTCGACGAATCCATCGCTCTTCAGCGTGCGTGCCAGCAGCGCATCCTGCGTGCCTTCGACCGGGCTGGCTTCATCGATCTGCGCCACCACCGCGCCCTTGCAGTCCAGCAGCAGGATCTCGTCGTACACGGTGTACTTGTTGCGGTACTCCCGCAGGCGCATCAGCACGGCGCCCTGGTCGGTATCGAGCCCGGCGACGAAGCGGCACAGGTCCTGGTCGGTGGCCAAGAAGCCCACGTCGGCCGTGCGTTCGTACAGGTTGCGCACCACGATGTCGATCACATGCCGCGCACTGGTGCCCAGTTCGGCCATCACCTGTCCGATGGATTCCCCCACGAGGGAGTGCACCAGTTCGGTCTCGAGTTGCTGGAACCCCTCGCGCGTGGCGCTCATCATCGGCAGGATGCTGCGCGCTTCCTCGGGGCAATTCATCTTGGCCGACGACTCGATGAGCCGCCACATCAGGTTCAGTTCGCGCAGTGCACTTTCATAGCGCGTCACTTCCCGCATGAAGGGAAGGAATTTTTCTGTGGGTGTGGCCGACGATGTCTGCATGGGGTTTCCTGCGCCCCCCGCCCGGGTGCGTCGCAACCCGACAAGCAAACCGCATGCCCAAATTACACCGGGTTACACCCGGCCAGGGGCCGAAAGCCATTCCCTGGGAAACGGCGCCCCTCCCCATGGGATGGGGCCGTCAGAGGATGTCGGCGCAGTACACCCGGCCCGCGCCCAGCACGCCGGCGCGGCGGTCGGCGAAATAGCGTTCGAGCGTCGTCTTCACGGTGCGGAAGGCGATCTCTTCCCATGGGATCTCGTCTTCCGTGAACAGGCGGGCTTCGATGGTTTCGTAGCCCGGCGCGAACTGGTCGTTCTGGAGCGTCGCGAGGTAGAACATATGCACCTGACCCACGCGCGGCACGCTGAGCACCGAAAAAAGCGGGCCCATCTCGATGTGCGCGCCGGCTTCTTCGTCGGTCTCGCGGGCCGCGCCCTCGGCGGTGGTCTCGTGCAGTTCCATGAAGCCCGCCGGCAGCGTCCACTTCCCCCAGCGCGGCTCGATATTGCGCTTGCACAGCAGCACGCGGTCACCGAGCACGGGCACCGTGCCCACCACGTTCAGCGGGTTCTCGTAGTGGATGGTGTGGCAGGCCGGGCAGACCGCCCGCAGCTTCGTGTCACCGTCGTCGGGCACACGGTACACCACGGCGGTTCCGCATTCACGGCAGTGCTTGATGGGGCTGCGAACGGTCATGGGGATCGGGAGAATGGGCCCCCGGCAGCGAGGGCGTGATGGATGGATGATGCGATGGAAGGCGGCGCCTGGAGACGCAAGGCAGTGCTTCAGATCATTGCCACGCGCAGCGTTCCCAGGCCTTCGACGCCGCCCTCCAGGACGTCGCCGCGCACCACGGCGGCCACGCCTTCGGGCGTGCCGGTGAAGATGAGGTCGCCGGGCTGCAGCTCCCATGCGGCGGAGAGGTGCTCGATCGTCTCGGCGATGTTCCAGATCAGCTGCGACACGCTGCTGCGCTGGCGGTCTGCGCCGTTGACCTGCAGCCAGATGCCGGCGTGCTCCACGTCGCCGGCCTGCGCGGCGGGCGTGATCGGGCCGATGGGCGCGCTGTGGTCGAAGCCCTTGCCGATGCTCCAGGGCCGGCCCTGTTTCTTCATGTCGTTCTGCAGGTCGCGCCGGGTCATGTCCAGGCCGACGGCGTAGCCCCAGACGTGCTGCAGCGCGTCTGCCGCGGCGATGTTCCTGCCGCCCTTGCCGATCGCCACCACCAGCTCGATCTCGTGGTGCAGGTTGGCCGTGAGGCTGGGGTAGGGCATCTCGCCGGTCTCGCCCGCCGCCACCGGCAGGATGGCGTCGGCCGGCTTCATGAAGAAGAACGGCGGCTCGCGGCCCGTGAAGCCCATCTCCTTCGCGTGTTCCTCGTAATTGCGCCCGACGCAGTAGATGCGGTGGACCGGAAAGCGCTCGGCGGTGCCCGCCACGGGCACGCTGGGGATCGGGGCGGGAGAAATCACGTAGGTCATGGGGAGGGTCGTCTCGTCGTGTGGTGGGCGGTCAACCGCGCCGTGCGGGCGCGGCGCGCTGCCAGAGTGTGCCACGCACGGGACGTTATGCTCGCCGGACCATGAAGCTGTTCAACTACTTCCGATCTTCCGCCTCCTACCGCGTGCGCATCGCGCTGGCGCTGAAGGGCCTGGCCTACGAGTACGTTCCCGTGCACCTGGTGCGTGCCGAGCACCGCGATCCCGATTATGCGGACCGGGTGGGGGATGCGCTGCTGCCGGCGCTGGAGCTGGACGACGGCAGCACGCTCGTGCAGTCCATGGCGATCATCGAATACCTGGACGAAACCCATCCGGCGCCGCCGCTGCTGCCCGCCGATGCCCTCGGGCGCGCGCACGTGCGGGCGCTGGCCCAGATGGTGGCGTGCGAGATCCACCCCGTGAACAACCTGCGCGTGCTGAAGTACCTGACGCAGACGCTCGGCCAGGACGACTCCGCCAAGACCGCCTGGTACCGGCACTGGGTGCGCAGCGGGCTGGAGGCCTTCGAGCGGCAGCTCGGCCTGCTGGCCGCTGAACGCGAGGCAGGTGGACTGCCGCCGTCGCGGTTCTGCTGGGGCGACGCGCCCACGCTCGCGGACTGCTGCCTGGTGCCGCAGATCTTCAATGCCCAGCGGTTCCAGGTGGACGTGGCCGGCCTGCCGCGCACCATGGCGGCGTGGGAAGCCGCATCGGCGCTGCCGGCCTTTCAGGCAGCCCATCCGTCCGCCTGCCCGGATGCCGAGGGCTGACTGCGTGGCCGGACAACCCGGGCCCGACCGCGGCCTTCCGCCAGGGTGGCTGGTGCCCGACTGGCCCGCACCGGCGCATGTGCATGCGCTGTGCACCGCGCGCGCCGGAGGCGTGAGCCAGGGGCCGTGGGAAGCGTTCAATCTCGGCGACCACGTGGGAGACGACCCGGAGGCAGTCCGGGAGAACCGCAGCCGCCTGCGCCGGTGGCTGGCCGGCATGGAGGATCAGGAGAACGTTTCCGCCGTCGCGCCCACCTTCCTGACACAGGTGCACGGCACGGCCGTCGCCGACCTGGATGCCGACCCGCCCGACGGCACCGAATCGGACGCCTGCGCCGCGAGCCGCCCGGGGCGCGCTTGCACCATCATGGTGGCGGATTGCCTGCCGGTGCTGTTCACGAACCGGACGGGCACGCGGGTGGCCGCCGCGCATGCGGGCTGGCGCGGCCTGGCAGGGGGCGTGCTGGAGAACACGGTGGAACGCCTGGTGGCCGCGGCCCCGCCTGCGGCCGGGCCCGCGGAGCACGCCGCTGTCGCCGCGGCCGTGGACGGCTCCGCAGCGCAGGGCGTGCTGGCCTGGCTCGGGCCGTGCATCGGGCCCACGGCATTCGAAGTGGGCGAGGAGGTGCTTCAGTCGTTCTGCACGCGGGACGCCGGTGCGGCAGTGCATTTCACGGCCACTCGCCCCGGCAAGTACCTCGCGAACCTGCCCGGCCTCGCGCGGCGCCGGCTCGCGGCGGTGGGAGTGGACGGCATCTTCGGCAACGACGGCGGCGACGCGTGGTGCACCGTCCGCCAGTCGTCACGGTTCTTTTCGCACCGGGCCTCGATGGAGCGGTTCGGCGCCAGCGGCGGGCGCTTCGCCGCCTGCGTGTGGCTCGGGAGTGCTGCCGGGTAGCCCGGAGGTGGGCGGGGGCTGACCCGCCCGGGCCTCGTGGGTTTCGGCGGCCTGTGCCGTGTACGCCTCGGCTTCGTTCTGCGCCCGCTCCCGCTCGCGCAGGGCCCGCTTGCGGGCCGGCGTGCCAAGGATGTACGCCACGATGGCGACGGGCACCAGGCCATAGAAGATGAACGTCACCGCGGCGCCCAGCAGGCTGCCCTGCGGGCTCGCGGCCTCCGCGACCGCCATCATCACCGTCACATACAACCAGCCGATTACTACCAGATACATGGGCCTGCATTCCGAAAACTGAGCTATATCGTGAAAAACCGAAAGCGGCATTGCCTCGCGGCCTCCGGCTCGGCAACAATGCCGGTGTGCGTTCCCTCAGGATGGCCCTGCGGGATGGCATGATGGGGACGAGGAGACACGTTCATGGATTTTGATGCAGGCTGGGCCGCGAACGCCCAGCAGATCCAGCAGAAGCTGAGCGAAAGCTGGACGCAGGCGCTCGCCGCGTTCCGGCAGGCCGGCGGCGGTGCCGCCGCGAACGGCGATGCCGCGCAGGCGCTGCCCGCCATCCGCTTTTCCCCGGACAAACTCGCGGAACTGCAGCAGCAGTACCTGAAAGAGGCCTCGGAGCTCTGGAGCCAGGCGATGCGCCCGGCCGAACTCAAGGACCGGCGGTTCAGCGCCACGGCCTGGGCCGAGAACCCGATGGCGGCTTTCTCTGCAGCGGCCTACCTGCTCAATGCGCGCACCCTGATGGGCCTGGCCGAAGCGGTGGATGCCGACGCCAAGACCCGTGCCCGCATCCGCTTCGGCGTGGAGCAGTGGATGGCGGCGATGGCGCCCAGCAACTTCCTCGTCTTCAACCCCGAGGCACAGAAGAAGGCGGTCGACACGCAGGGCGAGAGCATCGCCAAGGGTGTCGCCAACATGCTGCACGACCTGCGGCAGGGGCATGTCTCGATGACCGACGAGACCGTCTTCGAGGTCGGCCGCAACGTGGCCACGTCCGAAGGCGCAGTGGTCTATGAGAACGCGCTGTTCCAGCTCATCGAATACAAGCCGCTGACGCCCAAGGTGCACGAGCGGCCGCTGCTGGTGGTGCCGCCCTGCATCAACAAGTTCTACATCCTCGATCTGCAGCCCGAGAACTCGCTGATCCGCCACGCGGTGTCGGAAGGCCACCGCACCTTCGTGGTGAGCTGGCGCAACCCGGACGAGAGCCTGGCCCGCACCACCTGGGACGAATACATCGAGGATGCCGTCCTCTGCGCCATCGAGACCACCCGCGAGATCGCCGGCAGCGACCAGATCAACGCGCTGGGTTTCTGCGTCGGCGGCACGATGCTCGCGACGGGCCTGGCCGTGCTGGCCGCGCGCGGCGAAGAGCCCGTGGCCAGCGCCACCTTCCTCACCACCTTCATCGACTTCGCCGAGACGGGCATCCTCGACGTGTTCATCGACGAGGGCTTCGTGCGCTTCCGGGAACTGCAGATGGGACAGGGCGGGCTCATGAAGGGCCAGGACCTCGCCTCCACCTTCAGCTTCCTGCGGCCCAACGACCTGGTCTGGACGTACGTCGTCGGCAACTACCTGAAGGGCGAGACGCCGCCTCCGTTCGACCTGCTCTACTGGAACAGCGACTCGACCAACCTGCCCGGGCCGTTCTATGCCTGGTACCTGCGCAACCTCTACCTCGAGAACAACCTCGTCAAGCCGGGCCGGCTCACGGTGTGCGGCGAGCCGATCGACATGAACCTCGTCGATCTGCCCGTCTACATCTATGGCTCGCGGGAGGACCACATCGTTCCCGCCGCCGCGGCCTACGCATCCACCCAGGCGCTGCCGGGCGACCGGCGGTTCGTCATGGGCGCATCGGGCCACATCGCGGGCGTGATCAATCCCCCGGCCAAGAAGAAGCGCAGCCATTGGCTCCGCGAGGACGGCGTGTTCCCCGAGGCCCTGGCGGACTGGCTCGCAGGCGCGACCGAGCATCCCGGCAGCTGGTGGACCGACTGGGCCGGCTGGCTCCGCGGCCATGCGGGGCCGATGGTCGCTGCGCCCCGGCGCTACGGCAAGGGCGCACGCTTCCAGGCCATCGAGCCGGCACCGGGGCGCTACGTGCGCCAGCGCTCCTGATTTCCACCTCATTCGTTCATTCACCATTCTTAGGATCGACATGGAAGATATCGTCATCGTTTCCGCCGTTCGCACACCCGTGGGCAAGTTCGGCGGCGCGCTCGCCAAGACCCCGGCCACCGAACTCGGCGCCATCGTGATCAAGGAAGCCCTGGCGCGCGCCAACGTGCCGCTCGACCAGGTGGGCGAAGTGATCATGGGCCAGGTGCTCACGGCCGGTGCGGGCCAGAACCCCGCCCGCCAGGCCATGATGAAGGCAGGCGTGGCAAAGGAGACGCCGGCCCTGACCATCAACGCCGTCTGCGGCTCGGGCCTGAAGGCCGTGATGCTCGCCGCCCAGGCCGTCGCCACCGGCGACAGCGAGATCGTGGTCGCGGGCGGCCAGGAGAACATGAGCCTGTCGCCCCATGTGCTGGGCGGCTCGCGAGACGGCCAGCGCATGGGCGACTGGAAGATGGTCGACTCGATGATCGTGGATGGCCTGTGGGACGTCTACAACCAGTACCACATGGGCATCACCGCCGAGAACGTCGCCAAGCAGGAGGGCATCTCCCGCGAGCAGCAGGACGCGTTGGCCCTCGCCAGCCAGCAGAAGGCTGCCGCGGCGCAGGACGCCGGCCGCTTCAAGGACGAGATCGTGGGCGTGAGCCTCCCCCAGAAGAAGGGCGACCCCGTCCTGTTCGAGGCCGACGAATACCTGAACCGCAAGACGAGTGCCGAGGCCCTGGCGGGCCTGCGCCCGGCCTTCGACAAGGCCGGCACCGTGACGGCGGGCAACGCCTCCGGCCTGAACGACGGCGCCGCGGCCGTGGTGGTGATGAGCGCCAAGAAGGCGGCCGAACTCGGCCTGAAGCCCCTGGCCCGCATCGTCGCCTACGCCACGAGCGGCCTCGACCCGGCCACGATGGGCCTGGGCCCGATTCCCGCCACCCGCAAGGTGCTGCAGCGCGCGGGCTGGACTGCCGCCGACGTCGATCTGTTCGAGCTCAACGAGGCCTTCGCGGCGCAGGCCTGCGCGGTGAACAAGGGTCTGGGCATCGATGCCGCCAAGGTGAACGTGAACGGCGGCGCGATCGCCATCGGCCATCCCATCGGCGCCTCCGGCTGCCGCGTGCTGGTCACGCTGCTGCACGAACTGCAGCGTCGCGATGCCCGCAAGGGCGTGGCCGCGCTGTGCATCGGCGGGGGCATGGGCGTGTCGCTGGCCGTCGAGCGGGTCTGACTGGTCCGAGGGCGGCCCTGCCGGGTGTTTACCTCAGGCCCGGGGCCGCTGGAACTTGGATAGAGTGATTGTGTGAATCGTTGATCAGGAGATAAATGATATGAACCAGAAAGTAGCGTATGTCACGGGGGGCATGGGTGGCATCGGCACGGCCATCTGCCAGCGGTTGCACAAGGAGGGCTTCAAGGTGATCGCGGGCTGCGGCCCCACGCGCGACCATGCGAAGTGGCTGGCCGAGCAGAAGGAGCAGGGCTTCACGTTCCACGCATCCGTCGGCAACGTGGGCGACTGGGATTCCACGGTCGCGGCCTTCACCAAGGCCAAGGCCGAGCACGGCACGGTCGACGTGCTGGTGAACAATGCCGGCATCACGCGCGACCGCATGTTCGTGAAGATGTCCCGGGAAGACTGGGACGCCGTGATCGAGACCAACCTCAACAGCATGTTCAACGTGACCAAGCAGGTCGTGGGCGACATGGTGGAAAAGGGCTGGGGCCGCATCATCAACATCAGCAGCGTGAACGGTGCCAAGGGCCAGGCCGGCCAGACCAACTACTCGGCCGCCAAGGCGGGCATGCACGGCTTCTCGATGGCGCTGGCGCAGGAGCTGGCGACCAAGGGCGTGACGGTGAACACCGTGAGCCCGGGCTACATCGGCACGGACATGGTGAAGGCGATCCGCCCCGACGTGCTCGAGAAGATCGTGGCGACGGTGCCGGTGAAGCGTCTGGGCGAGCCGAGCGAGATCGCCTCCATCATCGCCTGGCTGGCCTCGGAGGAGGGCGGCTACGCCACCGGCGCCGATTTCTCGGTGAACGGCGGCCTGCACATGGGCTGAAGCCCATCCTTCACGCCCGCCGCAGGCGTGCGTGAGGCCTGTGCTTTCGGGCAAAAGAAAACCCCGCCTTGGCGGGGTTTTTCAATGGGTAGAGGAATGTCGGGGGGATCAGGCGCAAGGTAGGGGGAGCCTACCAGCCGAGAAATAGGAAAGGAATGAGCCTACCCACCCGTGGACCGGCTTCCGACGCTTCAGAAACGGAAGGGTGCGCGCTTGCGGTCGCGTTCGTCTTCGGGCCAGGCGGACAGGATTGCAGAGGGGTTCATCGTTAGCTCCTTGATGGGTAGACAACGCGGACTCCTGAGACCGCGTTGACAGCAGAACGAAAAAAAATGCAACCGGGCGAAGGCGATTCTTTTGCTATGAAAAGAAGAGCTAACTCATCAAGTGCAGCAGCACCACGCCCTCCATATTGCTGACCAGGGTTACAGCCTTTTACTTGTTCGCGGCCTGCTCCAGCGCTTCGATCTCTCCGGAAATTTCGAGCCAGCGCTCTTCCAGCGCGTCGGTTTCGTCGCCGCAGGCCTTGAGCCGCCGGCCGCCTTCCGCGATCTCCGCCGGGGGCAGCGGCTGGCTCAGGCGCTGTTCGAGTTCGGCCTTCTCGCCGGCCAGCACGGAGAGGCGCTGGGTGATCTTGTCCAGTTCGCGCTTGAGCGGCCGGGTTTTTTCAGCCAATTGCTGGCGGGCCTGGGCGCCGAGCTTGCGCTGTTCGCGGGAGTCGCGCGCAGGGGCCGGGGCGGCAGCCGGCGCGGCGGCCTTGGCGGCCGGCGCGGGCGCAGGCGCTGCCGCCGGAGCCGCCGCCACCGGCGCGGCGGGCGCAGGTGCCGCCGCCGCGGCCCGTTCTTCCTCCCGCAGCCGCTTGGCTTCGTCCAGCAGGTAGCGCTGGTAGTCGTCCAGGTCGCCATCGAAGGGACCGACCACGCCGCGCCCGACGAGCCAGAATTCGTCGCACACCGCCCGCAGCAGCGCCCGGTCGTGGCTGACCAGCATCAGCGTGCCCTCGAATTCGTTGAGCGCCATGGCCAGGGCCTCGCGGGTGGCGAGGTCCAGGTGGTTGGTGGGCTCGTCCAGCAGCAGCAGGTTGGGGCGCTGCCAGACCATCATGGCCAGCACCAGCCGGGCCTTCTCGCCGCCGCTCATGGTGCCCACGGCCTGCTTGACCATGTCGCCGGAGAAGTTGAAGGTGCCCAGGTAGCTGCGCAGGTCCTGCTCGCGCGAGGGCTGCTTGGCGTCGGCGCCCATTTCCTTGGCCAGGCGGATCATGTGCTCCAGCGGCGTGTCCTGCGGGCGCAGCACGTCCAGCTCCTGCTGGGCGAAGTAGCCGATGCGCAGGCCCTTGCCTTCGATGATCTGGCCGGCCAGCGGCTTCATGTCGTGCGCCACGGTCTTCACGAAGGTGGACTTGCCCTGGCCGTTGGCGCCCAGGATGCCGATGCGCTGGCCGGCCATGACCGACTTGCTCACGCCGGTGAGGATGATCTTCGGCGGCGCGCTCTCGTCCTCGGACGTGTAGCCGAACGAGGCGTTGTCGATGGACATCATCGGGTTGGGGATGTGGCCCGGCTCCTTGAACTCGAAGGTGAACTCGGCCTCGGCCAGCAGCGGCGCCACCTTTTCCATGCGCTCCAGCGCCTTGACGCGGCTCTGCGCCTGCTTGGCCTTGCTGGCCTTGGCCTTGAAGCGGTCGATGAACTTCTGCAGGTGGGCGATCTTGTCCTGCTGCTTGGCGAAGGCGGCCTGCTGCTGCTCCATCTGGAGCGCGCGCATTTCCTCGAACTTGCTGTAGTTGGCGCCGTAGCGGTTCAGCTTGGCGTTCTCGATGTGCAGCGTGACCTGGGTCACGGCGTCCAGGAATTCGCGGTCGTGGCTGATGACGATCATGGTGCCGGCATAGCCCTTGAGCCACGATTCCAGCCAGACCAGCGCGTCCAGGTCCAAGTGGTTGGTGGGTTCGTCGAGCAGCAGCAGGTCGCTCGGGCACATCAGCGCGCGCGCCAGCTGCAGGCGCATGCGCCAGCCGCCGGAGAAGCTGTCCACCGGGCTGTCGAGCTCGCTGGATTTGAAGCCCAGGCCCAGGATCAGCGCCTGCGCACGCGCCGTGGCGTCGTAGTCGCCCGCGTCGGCCAGGTCGGTGTAGGCGTGGGCGATGGCCATGCCGTCGTCGGCGGCTTCGGCGGCGGCCAGCTGGGCGCGCAGCTCGGTGAGCCGCGTGTCGCCGGACAGCACGAATTCGGTGGCGGATTCCGAGGTCTCGGGCATGTTCTGCGCGACCTGGGCCATGCGCCACTGGGCGGGCATGGAGAAATCGCCGCCGTCTTCGTGCAGCGTGCGGTTGAAGAGCGCGAACAGCGTGGACTTGCCCGCGCCGTTGCGGCCGACCAGACCGACCTTCTCGCCCGGGTTGATGGTGGCGGAGACGTTGTCGAGCAGGACCTTGGCACTGCGGCGCAGGGTGACGTTGCGGAGGGTGATCATGGAAAAACCTTGTGGGGCATCCGTCGATGCCGAGGTCGCCGGACGGGGCCGGGCGACGGGATTCAAGAAAAGGGAGCGGGCGGGCGGGCACGCCGGCCCGAAGGATCGGGGCGGTGTGCCGCAGGACGTCGGGGCCGAGAGGCCGAGAGACCGGAAGGGCTCAGGCGATGGCCAGCAGCCGGCACCACTCGTCGCGCGCCTGGGGCGCGCTGCGTGGGGGGCGCATGGCGGCGGCTGCGGAGGCCCTCATGGCGGCGTGCCGCGGCCCCGCGCCTGGAGCCCGGACTCGAGCGCCTGGCGGGTGATCAGCAGCACCTGGTCGTCGCCCGCGCTGGTGTCCAGCCAGAAGACCGGCAGTTCCGGAAAGGCCGCCTCGAAGTGCGCGCGCTCGTTGCCGATCTCCAGCACCAGCACGGCATGCTCGGACATGCGTGCGGGCGCGTCGGCGAGCAGGCGACGGACGAAATCCATGCCGTCCGTGCCGCCGGCCAGCGCCAGCTCGGGCTCGGCGCGGTACTCGGCCGGCAGCACCGACATGCTCTGCGCATTGACGTACGGCGGGTTGCACAGGATCAGATCCCACGGGCCGGGCAGTTCCACGAGGCCATCCGACAGCTGCAGCGCGATGCGGTCCTGCAGGCCGTGCCGGTCCACGTTGATGCGGGCCACCGCGAGCGCGTCGGGCGAGAGGTCGGCCCCGGTGACGCGCACGTCCGGATAGGCCATGGCCGCGAGCACCGCGAGGCTGCCGTTGCCGGTGCACAGGTCGAGCACGTCGCGGGTGTGGTCGCTGAGGAATCCGTCGATGCCGCCGTCCGCGATCAGTTCGGCGATAAAGCTGCGCGGCACGATGGCGCGCTCGTCCACGTAGAAGGGCACGCCCTGCAGCCAGGCCTCGCGGGTGAGGTAGGCCGCAGGTTTGCGCGTGGCGATGCGCTGCTCGATCAGCCCGGCCACCTCGGCCTGCTGCGCTGCCGTGACGGCCGCCGCCTCGTCCAGCGCCGTGTCGAGCGGCAGCCCGAGGCGCCAGAGCACCAGCCATGCGGCTTCGTCGTGCGCATTGGTGGTGCCGTGGCCGAAGGCGACTCCGGCCGCCTCGAGCCGGGCGGCGGCGCTCGCCACCAGGGCCGGCACCGTGTCGCCGCGGACAGCGGGTGCGGGCGTGGCGGATGCCGCGGGCTGCTGCGGATGCGTCATGCGGCCACCTGCGCGTTCAGCCGCTCCAGCGTGCGGCGGTAGATGTTCTTGAGCGGTTCCACGTCGGCGACCACCACGTGCTCGTCGATCTTGTGGATGGTCGCGTTCGGCGGCCCCAGCTCGATGACCTGGGGGCAGACGCGCGCGATGAAGCGCCCGTCGCTGGTGCCGCCGGTGGTGGAGAGCTCGGTGGCAAGGCCGGTCTCGTCGGTGATGGCCTGCTGCACCGCCTCCACCAGTTCGCCGGGCGTGGTCAGGAAGGGCTGGCCGCCCAGCGTCCACGACAGGTCGTATTCGAGCCCGTGCCGGTCCAGCAGGTTGTGCACGCGCGTTTTCAGGCCTTCGGCCGTGGATTCGGTCGAGAACCGGAAGTTGAAGTCCACCACCACCGTGCCGGGGATGACGTTGGTGGCGCCCGTGCCGCCGTGCATGTTGCTGATCTGCCAGCTGGTGGGCGGGAAGTAATCGTTGCCGCGGTCCCATTCGGTGGCGGCCAGCTCCGCCAGGGCGGGCAGGGCCTGGTGGATCGGGTTGCGCGCCAGCTGGGGATAGGCGATGTGGCCCTGGATGCCGCGCACGGTGAGCTTGCCGGAGAGCGTGCCGCGCCGGCCGTTCTTGATCATGTCGCCGGTGCGGCGCACGGACGTGGGCTCGCCGACGATGCACCAGTCCAGCGTCTCGCCGCGTGCGGAGAGCTGCTCCACCACCACCTTGGTGCCGTCCACCGAGGGGCCTTCCTCGTCGCTGGTCAGCAGGAAGGCGAGCGCGATCGAGGGATCGGGCGTGGCGGCCAGGAACTCCTCCACGGCCACGATGAAGGCGGCGATGGAGGTCTTCATGTCGCTCGCGCCCCGGCCGTAGAGCTTGCCGTCGCGGTGCGAGGGCGTGAACGGGTTGCTGCCCCACTGCTCCAGCGGGCCCGTCGGCACCACGTCGGTGTGGCCCGCGAAGACCAGCGTGCGGGCGGCAGCGCCTTTCGCTTCCGGCACGGCGGCAGGCCTGCGGGCCCACAGGTTGCTCACGCGGAACGATTCGGGACCGCTGTCCATGCGTTCGCAGACGAAGCCCAGCGGGGCGAGGCGTTCGGCCAGCAGGTCGAGGCAGCCGGCGTCCTCGGGCGTGACGGAGGGGCGGGAGATGAGCTGTTCGGCCAGGATCAGGGTACGGGACATCGTGGGGCTGGCGGCGGCATGGGCGGCCCGGGAAGGGTGAGGGTGGGGAGGCAGGGCGCCGTGCTGGCCCCTTCGGAGGGGACGCGCCGCGGCCGGCGGGTCATTGGGGTTTCACGTCCAGGACGATCTCGGTGAACGAGGGCTGGTCTTCGTCGTCGTGCGCGCCGGCATCCTTGCGGTCGCGCGCGGCCTTGGCCGCCTGCGAGAAATCGTTCTGGAGGCGCCACATCAGGTTGGTGGGCGAATCGGCGTAGGCCAGGCCTTCCTTGCGGTCGATCCTGCCTTCGAGGATCAGGCGCGCGAGATCGTGCTCGAAGGTCTGCGAGCCCTCGGCCATGGATTTTTCCATGGCTTCGCGCACGCCCGAGAAGTTGCCCTGCTCGATCATCTCGGCCACCAGCTTGGTGTTGAGCAGCACCTCGGCGGCGGGCAGGCGATCGCCTGTGGGCGACCGCACGAGCCGCTGCGAGACGATGGCCTTCAGGGCCGAGGCCAGGTCGCCCAGCATGGTGGGGCGCACCTCGACGGGGTAGAAGCTCAGGATGCGGTTCAGCGCGTGGTAGCTGTTGTTGCCGTGCAGCGTGGCGAGGCACAGGTGGCCCGACTGCGCATAGGCGATCGCCGCGGACATGGTCTCGCGGTCACGGATCTCGCCGATCAGGATCACGTCGGGCGCCTGGCGCAGCGCGTTCTTCAGTGCGGTCTGCAGCGACTGCGTGTCGGAGCCGATCTCGCGCTGGTTGACGATGGATTTCTTGTTCTTGAACTGGTACTCGACCGGGTCTTCCACCGTGAGGATGTGGCCGGTGACCTGCGCGTTGCGGCTGTCGATCATCGAGGCCAGCGTGGTGCTCTTGCCCGAGCCGGTGGCTCCGACGACCAGCAGCAGGCCGCGCTTTTCGAGGATCAGCTCGCCGAGGATCGGCGGCAGGTGGAGGCTGGAGAGCTCCGGAATGTGCTGCGCGATGAAGCGCACCACCACCGCGTAGCTGCCGCGCTGGCGCATGGCGCTCACGCGGAAGCGTCCCACGCCGGTGAGCGGCACGCCCATGTTGAGCTCGCCCGTCTCCTCCAGCTCCTCGATGCGCGCCGGCGGCACGATCTCGGCGAGCAGGTTCTTCGGCGCGTCGAACGGCAGCAGCTGGCTGTTGACCGGCAGGCATTCGCCGTTGATCTTGATGAGGACCGGGGCGTTCGCCGAGAGGTAGACGTCCGAGGCCCGCTTCTCGGCCATCAATCGGAGGATCCGTTCCATCGTGCTCATGGGATGTCCCTTTGCGGAGGTGGTGGATGATGGGGGAGAGGCAGGGCTCGGAAGGCGGCGGTCGAGAAGAACGCGCGGCGGCGCGTCAGTCGCGCAGCAGGTCGTTCAGGCTGGTGGTGGAGCGCGTCTTGGCATCGACCTTCTTCACGATGATCGCGGCGTACATGCTGTACTTGCCGTCGCCCTTGGGCAGGCTGCCGCTCACCACCACCGAGCCGGCGGGCACGCGGCCGTAGCTCACGGTGTCGGTGGTGCGGTCGTAGATGGGGGTGCTCTGGCCGATGTAGACGCCCATGGAGATCACCGAGTTCTCCTCGACGATCACGCCTTCGACGATTTCGGAGCGTGCGCCGATGAAGCAGTTGTCCTCGATGATGGTCGGGTTGGCCTGCAGGGGTTCCAGCACGCCGCCGAGGCCCACGCCGCCCGAGAGGTGCACGTGCTTGCCCACCTGGGCGCAGGAGCCGACCGTGGCCCAGGTGTCGACCATGGTGCCTTCGTCGACGTAGGCGCCGATGTTCACGTAGCTGGGCATGAGGATCGCGCCCTTGGCGATGAAGCTGCCGCGGCGCGCGACGGCCGGCGGCACGACGCGCACGCCGATGGCGGCCATCTCTTCGGCCGAGCGGCCCGCGAACTTGGTCGGCACCTTGTCGTAGAAGCCCAGGTTGCCGGCTTCGATCAGTTCGTTGTCCTTCAGGCGGAACGACAGCAGCACGGCCTTCTTGATCCACTGGTGCACGGTCCACTGGCCGACGCCCTCGCGGGTGGCCACGCGCAGCTTGCCGGCATCGAGTTCGGCGATCACGTGCTCGACGGCGTCCTGCACTTCGCGCGGGGCGGCGGAGGGCGAGAGGCTGGCGCGGTTCTCCCAGGCGGTGTCGATGATGGTCTGCAGTTGTTGGGTCATGGTCCGTTCGGGAGTCAGGGATGGGATTGGATGAATTGCACGATGCGGCGCGCGGCTTCGAGGCATTCCTCGACCTCGGCCACGAGGGCCATGCGCACGCGGCCGGCGCCGGGGTTGCGGCCGCCGGAGTCGCGCGCGAGGTAGCTGCCGGGCAGCACGGTGACATTGTATTGAGCGAGCAGCGCGCGTGCGAACGCGGCATCGTCCATGCCGAGGCGTTCCGGCACACCGGCCCAGAGGTAGAAGCCGGCGTCGGGCAGGGCGACGTCCATGACCTGTGCGAGCAGCGGCGTCACCTGTTCGAACTTGCGGCGGTACAGGTCGCGGTTTTCCTCGACGTGCGATTCGTCGCTCCAGGCGGCGATGCTCGCGCCCTGCACGGCCGGCCCCATCGCGCTGCCGTGGTAGGTGCGGTAGAGCAGGAAGGCCTTCATCAGCGCAGCGTCGCCCGCCACGAACCCGCTGCGCAGGCCGGGCACGTTGCTGCGCTTGGAGAGGCTGGTGAAGGCCACGAGGTTGCGGAAGTCCGTGCGGCCGAGTTTCGCCGCGGCCTCCAGCCCGCCGAGCGGCGGCTCATCCCGGAAGTAGATTTCGCTGTAGCACTCGTCCGAGGCGATCACGAAGCCGTGGCGGTCGCTGAGCGCGAAGAGCTTTTCCCACTCCGCGAGCGGCATCACCGCGCCCGTGGGATTGCCGGGGGAGCACACGAAGAGCAATTGCGTCGCCTGCCAGACCTCTTCCGGCACGCTGTCCCAGTCCACCGCGAAATTGCGTGCCGGATCGCTGGGGGCGTAGTACGGGCGGGCGCCGGAGAGCAGGGCCGCGCCTTCGTAGATCTGGTAGAACGGATTGGGGCAGACCACCGTGGCGCCGCCCTGCGTGGGGTCGATGACGGTCTGGGCGAACGCGAACAGCGCCTCGCGCGAGCCGTTCACCGGCAGCACCTGCGTGGCGCCGTCGATGGCGATGCCATAGCGCCGCTGCAGCCATTGGGCGCAGGCTTCGCGCAGCCGCGGATCGCCCGCGGTGGCCGGGTAGCTGGCGAGGCCGCCGAGGTGATCGGTCAGTGCCTGCTGGATGAAGGCGGGAGTGGGATGGCGCGGCTCGCCCATGCCCAGGCTGATGGGCGGGAGGCCGGCAGGGGGCTGCACCCCCGCGAAGAGCTGCCGCAGGCGCTCGAACGGATAGGGCTGCAGATGGGAGAGCAGGGGATTCATGGGGCGCCATTATCGGGGCAGCATGGCGCCGGCCCGGGCGGCCTCGGCGTAATCCCGCCTTGTCAAACCGCTGTAAGTCCTTATCAATACGATCCAGGCACTTACAAATAGCAACATTGCAACCTGGAGGAGATGAGGATGGCTGTTTCCCTGCTCTTGCGTCCGGCCGTCCGGCTGCTGCGCGGATTGCGCATTCCGGCCAAGATCGCCGTGTGCATGGGCGCCGCGTGGCTGGCCCTCGGTGCCACGCTGTGGGCCTGCGCCAGCCAGGGGCCGGCCGCGGGCGGTTGCGCGGCGCTGGCCTGCGGGGTGCTGCTGGCCTATCTCGGTGCGGCGCTGTCGGCCGGGCTTTCCACGGATCTGCGGAATCTGGCGGATGCGATGGAGGCCGCGGCCCGCGGAGACCTGTCGCGCAACGCCGCGGCGGCCGGCCGCGACGAGCCGGCGCTGCTCGCGGCGGCGCTGGCGCGCATGGTGGTGACCCTCTCGTCCATGGTGGCCGACATCCGCAGCAATGCGGCGCTGGTCGCGCACGCGGGCCACAGCCTGGCGACCGACAACCGGGCCCTGGCGGAGCGCACCGAGCAGCAGGCCGCGAGCCTGGAGCAGACGGCCGCGAGCGTGGAGCAACTGGTGGCCGCCGTGCAGCAGAACGCGCAGACCGCCAGCGCCGCGGACCGCCGCGCCGCCGATCTGCGCTCGGCGGCCGATGCGGGCACGCTCGCCATGGACCGGGCCGCGGAGTCGGTGCAGGCGATCCAGCAGGGCGCGCGGCGCATGGCCGAAATCACCGGCGTGATCGATTCGATCGCGTTCCAGACGAACATCCTCGCGCTCAACGCCGCGGTGGAGGCGGCGCGCGCGGGCGAGCAGGGGCGCGGCTTCGCCGTCGTGGCGGCGGAAGTGCGCACGCTGGCGCAGCGCTCGGGCCAGGCCGCGCGCGAGATCCGCGACCTGATCGGCGATTCGGTGCGGCAGGTGGAATCGAGCGCCGGGCTGATGCGCACGGCGGGCGAGGGCATCGCGGGCATGGCCGACGGCATCCGCAGCGTGGCGGCGCATGTGAGCGAGATTTCGGGCTCCGGCGCGCAGCAGAGCGCGGGGCTGGGGGAGATCAGCGCAGCCGTGCAGCAGATCGACGGCGTGACGCAGCGCAACGCGCGCATGGTGGGGCAGGCCGTGCAGCAGGCCGAGGCGCTCGGGCAGCGTGCCGACACGCTGGCGCGCGCGGTGCAGGCGTTCCGGCTGCAGCAGGGCACGGCGGACGAAGCGATGGCGCTGGTGGAGCGGGCGGCGGCACGGCGCGGCACGGCCGGCTCGCGGGAAGCCTTCCTGCAGCTCGTCACCGATCCGGCGCAGCCCTTCCACGACCGTGACATGTACGTGTTCGTGCTGCACCCGGACGGCCGGTACCTGGCCTTCGGCGGCAATCCCGCCAAGGTGGGGACGCGGGTGCAGGACATCCCCGGCATCGATGGGGACCGC
This sequence comes from uncultured Acidovorax sp., assembly GCA_913774955.1. GTDB lineage: Bacteria > Pseudomonadota > Gammaproteobacteria > Burkholderiales > Burkholderiaceae_C > Paracidovorax. Next base: position 29,463 of record CAJYKV010000030.1, on the reverse strand, counting down.
CTGGTCGCGGACATCGCCGCGCAGGCCGCGCGCGGGCCGGGCTGGGTGGAGTACGACATCACGAACCCGGCCACCGGCAGGGTGCAGACCAAGATGTCCTTCGTGCAGGCCCTGGATGGCCTCTACCTGGGATGCGGCGTGTACAAGTCGCTCGCGGCACGGTCGTGAGCCGGCGCGACGGGTACCGGCGCGGCTCTAGAACGCGGTAGCGCCAGCGGATCGTGGGGACGTCAGCGGGATGCGCCCGACCCGGCGCGGCGCTCACGCGCGCGCGCCAGCGCGACGGCGATCGCGTCCCGGCGGGCAGCGGCCGCGTCGTCGGACTGTCCGGGCCCATCCTGCGACCTCGCGCCCGGGAGCGTGGCGCCAGTCCCTGATTCGCTGCAGGAGGCGGTTCGACCGAGTGGCGCCTCCCGCGCCGCTGGTGCGGCATCCACCTCGGCATCGTCCGCATCGGCAGACCCCGTGCGCAGCCGGTGAATCGCATAGCGGGCCCGCGCATGGGCCGCCTGGTCCGCGGACCACGCCGTCCACCCGGTCGCCGTGCCGCTCGCGTTCTCCAGCAGGATGCAATCCACCGGGCAGACCGGGATGCAGAGTTCGCAGCCCGTGCAGTGGTCTGCGATGACGGTGTGCATGTGCTTGTGGGTGCCGAGGATCGCGTCGGTCGGGCAGGCCCCGATGCACAGCGTGCAGCCGATGCACCAGTTCTCGTCGATCACGGCGATGGTGCGCGGTGCCTCCGGACCGCAGGCCGGGTCGAGCGGCAGGGCGGGGCGCCCTGTCAGCGCGGCCAGACGCGCCACGCCTTCCGCGCCCCCGGGCGGGCAGCGGTTGATCGGTGCGCCCTCGTGCGCCACCGCCTGCGCATAGGCGGCGCAGTCGGGATACCCACAGCGCGTGCACTGCGTCTGGGGCAGGGCTGCGTCGATGCGCGCGGCCAGCCCGGGCCGCACGGCGCCGCCTTCGGAGATCAAGCCTTGCGCGCGCCGCGCCGGTTGCGCCCGGCCAGCGCTGCGGCGGCGATCGGCAGCTCGGCGGGCATGTCGACGGCGGTCGGGTTCGCGGGTTTCACCGATGCGGCGGCGGTGGCCGAAGCGACGGGGGCCACGGGCGCCGCGGAAACGGGATCGGCCACGGCCGCGGCAGAAACAGAGGCAGCGGGCGCCGCAGGTGCGGCCGGCGCCGCGGCACCGCCGCGGCGGCGCGGTGCGTCTTCGCTGGGAACCTGGGCGCTGTCGACGGTGGTGGCCGGTTGCGGATCATGGGCCAGGATGAAATCGCGCACCTGCGGATACACGGTTTCGCGCCAGCGGCGGCCGCTGAAGATGCCGTAGTGGCCCGCGCCCTGCACCTCGAAGTGGCGCCTGTCCTGCTCGGGAATGGATGTGCACAGGCCGTGCGCGGCCTCGGTCTGGCCGGAGCCCGAGATGTCGTCGAGCTCGCCTTCGATGGTGAGCAGCGCCGTGGTGCGGATGTCCTGCGGGCGCACGCGTTCGGGTTGGCCCTCGGGCGAGCGCACGTCCCAGGTGCCGTGCACGAGGTCGTAGTCCTGGAACACCGTCTTGATGGTTTCGAGGTAGTAGTCGGCGTCCATGTCGAGGACGGCGTTGTACTCGTCGTAGAACTTGCGGTGCGCCTCGGCGCTGGCGTCGTCGCCCTTGATCAGGTCCTTGAAGTAGTCGTAGTGGCTCTTGGCGTGCCGGTCGGGGTTCATCGCGACGAAGCCGGTGTGCTGCAGGAAGCCCGGGTACACGCGCCGGCCGGCGCCGGGGAAACTGTCCGGCACGGGGTAGATGACGTTGTTCTCGAACCACTCGAAGCTGCGCTGCGTGGCGAGGTTGTTCACCGCCGTGGGGGATTTGCGTGCGTCGATCGGGCCGCCCATCATCGTCATCGACAGCGGCGTCTTCTCGCCGCGGCTGGCCATGAGCGACACGGCCGCCAGCACCGGCACGGTGGGCTGGCACACGCTCATCACATGGCAGTTGCCGTAGCGGTCCTGCAGCAGGCGGATGAATTCCTGCACGTAGTTGACGTAATCGTCGAGGTGGAACTCACCCTGGGACAGCGGCACGAGGCGGGCGTTCTTCCAGTCGGTGATGTAGACCTTGTGGCCCTGCAGCATCGTGCGCACCGTATCGCGCAGCAGCGTGGCGTAGTGGCCGGACAGCGGCGCCACGATCAGCACGGCCGGCTGGCGCTTGATGGTCTCGAGCGTGGAGGGCGTGTCGCAGAAGCGTTTGAAGCGGCGCAGTTCGCAGAAGGGCTTGTCCATCTCCACGCGCTCGTGGATGACGACTTCGCTGCCATCCACCTGCACGGTGGAAATGCCGAACACCGGCTTCTCGTAATCCTTGCCCAGGCGGTAGAGCAGGTCGTAGCCGGCGGACATGCGTTGCGCATAGGTCGTGTGGCTGAACGGCGAAACCGGGTTGCTGTAGATCTTGGAAACCGTTTGCGCCAGTTCCGCAAACGGCTCCATGAGGGAACGCTGGGTTTCGTAGAGGTTGTACAGCATGGGGGCTCGCCGAGAAATGTTGCAGTGCAATATAGCAGCAGTTCGCGCAGGGCGTATGGCGTGGAACTACGGATGGGGAGTCGCCAATGCGACAGCCGGGAGCGGCCGCTGGAAGGGCCCCACGCGCTGCGTTTTCAGGAGCAGTAAGCGGAAGTAACCACGTCGGCAGTGCGCCTTTTGCGCCGTCCGCGGCGGTCAGCCGTGGTCGCGCAGCCAGGCTTCGAAGGCTTCGCGGGAGCTGTTGCGCAGGGCCCGGCGGAACATCACGCGGTCACCCAGGTAGAGGCAGTGGCGGATCACCGTGTACGCGTTGAAGCCCGTCTGCGGGTTGGTTTCCTCGAAGTGCTGCTTGTAGCGCTTCACGGTGCCGAGCGTGGCGCGCAGCAGGGTGTTGAACTGCGACCGGGTGATGCCCGGCGCCCAGCCGCGGATGTCGGCCACGAACAGGTCCACCTTGCGGGGATCGAAGTCGGAATCCTTGAAGAAATGGTTGGCGATCTTCAGGAAGGTGAAGGCGTTCAGCTCGCTGCCGGCGGGCGCGGGGCGCTCCTGGGCGGCCTCGTGGGCCGAGTCGGTTTCGGCCGGGTCCGGCGCGTCGGTTTCGTCGGGGGCCTGCAGCAGCCCGGCCTCGGTCTCGTCGCGGATCTGCCGGAACTCGCGGTCGGCCAGTTCGAACAGCGCCGAAAGCACGTTGATGCGGCGCTTGAGCTGCCCTGGAATCGCCTTCTTGTATTTGATCTTGTGGTCCAGCACGCTCCAGGAGTCCTGGATGATGGTGCGCACCTGCAGCTCGAACGGCTGCGCGGCATAGGCCGCGTGCTCGGTGAGCCCGGCCTGGGCGGTGTTCAGCCGCAGGTCCAGGTGCAGGCCCTTGTAGCCGAAGGAGCCCTCGGTGCTTTCCATCGCCGACACCTTGTCGGTCACGTCGATCACGTCGAAATGCGACCGCACCGCGTGAGCCACCTTTTCCAGCTCGTCTTCGTAGAGGCAGACGACGCGGACCCCGATCAGATCCGTGATGTAGTGGCGAATTTCGTAGGGCGTGTTCGCTTCTTCGAGGGCGGCACGGTATTTACGCGAGAACTTCGCGATACATTCCTGACGATCCTTCACACGGCCTTCGACCTTGGTGATGTCCAGGTGCGGAGTACGCGAGAGGATGGACTGCAGCAGGGCGATGTACGAAGCGCAGGCATATTGCAGGGCGGGCAGCTCCTGCTCGTAGAAGGCTTCGAAGGCCTTCTCTTCCCTGGAAAAATCGAGCGACGGCATGAACAAGGCAAAAGTACCGAACAAAGGACGATGCGCCGCCGCCGCGGCCGGCTCGCCGGGGCGCGCGCGCGGGGCGATGGTAGTCCAACCCGGTGAGGGCACTGTATCCCGCCCGGTAGGACTGCGCCGCGATCCGACCGCGGGACCGGGGCTGCACGTTGCGCGGGGGCGACCGGGGGGCTTGCCACGGCGCTGCGGTCGTGCCACGCTGCGCCGCCCATGAGCCCCTTACCTCCCTCCCGCCGTCCGGGCTCGCCATCCCGCACTTCCGTGCCGTTCTGGCACGTGCGCATCGTTTTCGCCCCGGTCCTGTCCGCCGCGCTGCTGGGCGTGACCTATCTCTACTGGCACCATGCGGAGAAGGTCCAGGAGGCCCGCCGCCAGCAGAACTTCGAGGCGGCGGCAGAGCGGCTGGTGTCCGGTCTGCGGGGCCGCATGGGCGGTTACGAGATGGTGCTGCGGGGGCTCAAGGGCTACGTGGACAGCTCGGAGGCCATCGAGCCGGGAGAATTCTCCGCCTACGTGGCGGCGCTCCAGTTGGACACGACCCGTCCCGGCCTGCAGGCGCTGTGCCTGCTCGAACTGGTGCCGCACGAAAATCTGCGGCTGCATGTGCAGGCGATGCGCGCCCAGGGCCTGGACCGCTACGAGGTGCGCTCGCGCGGCGACCGGGGCGCCTACGCGCTGATCACCCGCGTGGAGCCGCGCACTCGCGGCAACCTGAGCGCGCTGGGCTTCGACACCGGCAGCCTGCCGGCCGCGCGCGAGGCGATGGACCGGGCGCGCGATGCCGGAACCATGGCGCTCTCCGGCCTGTGGAGCGTGGCCCGGGACGAAGACCCCGGGGTGATGATGTTCCTGCCCGTCTACCGCGGCGGTGGCACGCCTGCGACCCTGGAAGGGCGCCGCGAGGCCATCCACGGCTGGGTCGCGGCACCGTTCCGTGTGGCGGTGGTGGCGGGCGCGCTGATGCGTGAACTCGATCCGGCCCTGTCGCTGCGCATCCAGGACGGCCCCACGACCGGCGCGGGAGAGGCTGCCGAGCTCTACGATTCGCGCGAGGGCGACGCGGCCGCGCCCACCAGCCGCGCCGAGCCGCTGCGTGCGGTGCGCGTGCTCGACGTGGGCGGCCGGCCCTGGACGCTGACCATGGAGCCGCTGCCGGTCTTCGACCAGCGCCTCGGGCGGGACAACCACGTCCTCATCGCCTGCCTCGGCGCCCTCTTCAGCATCCTGGCGGGCTGGTTCATCGCGCTGCAGGCCACGGGCCACCAGCGGGCGCTGGCCCTGGCGCGCTCCATGACCAGCGAACTGCGCACCGTGCGCGACAACCTGGAAGGCATCCTGCAGGCCGTGCCCGACGTGCTGTTCGAACTCGATCTGGCGGGGCGCATCCATTACCACCGCTCGGCGCTCGCGGACCTCTCGTCCGAGCCCAGCCGGGCGTTCGAGGGACGGCTGCTGGCGGAGGTGCTGCCCGCGCCGGTGGCGTCGGAATTCCTGCAGGCGCTGCGCGAGGCCGAGGCCCAGGGCGTCTCGCTGGGCCGGCAGTTCCACCAGGACACGCCCGCCGGCCCGCGGTGGTTCGAGCTGTCCGTCGCGCGCCGGCCTGCCGATCCGGCCGGCGGCCCGGACGCCGCCGAGGGCCCGCCGCACTACGTGGCGCTCGCGCGCGACATCACCAGCCGGCGCGAGACCGAGGCGGCCATGCACCAGCTGGCCTACTACGACGCGCTGACCGGCCTGCCCAACCGGCGGCTGCTGTTCGAGCAGTTGCAGGCGGCGCTGGACCACGCGCGGCGGGACGGACGCACCGGCGCGCTGTTCTTCATCGACCTGGACAACTTCAAGCAGCTCAACGACGCGCGGGGCCACGCGGCGGGCGATCGCCTGCTGGTGCAGGTGGCGCGGCGGCTGGAGCGGCTGCTGCAGGGCTTCGGCAGCGTGGTGCGCATCGGCGGGGACGAGTTCGTCGTGCTGATCCCGCGCATCGCCAACGGCATCCAGGCCGGCGTGGATGCGGCGGGCGCGATGGCGGCGCGGCTGCGCGAGGGCATGGAGACGCCCTACGATCTGGGCAGCAACATCCACTATTCCGTCACCGCCAGCACCGGCGTGACGCTGTTCCCCAAGGGCGGGGAGTCGGTGGACGACCTGCTGCGCGAGGCCGATACGGCGATGTACCGCGCCAAATCCTCCGGCGCCAACCGGGTGTGCTTCTTCGAGGCGGACATGCAGGCGGCGGCCCAGGAGCGGCTGGCCCTGGAGCAGGACCTCGCGCAGGCAATCGCCGAAGACGCGCTGGACATCCACATCCACTCGCAGGTGGACCGGGACGGCAGCGTCTGCGGCGGCGAACTGCTGCTGCGCTGGCAGCATCCTGCGCACGGCAGCGTGTCGCCGGCGCGCTTCGTGGCGATCGCGGAGGATTCCGGGCTGATCGTGCGCCTCGGCGCCCGGGTGATCCGCCGCGCCTGCGATGCGCTGGCACGGCTGCACGCCGCGGGGCTGGACCGGACCATCTCGGTGAACGTGAGCGCGCGACAGTTCCGGCAGGACGACTTCGTCGGCTACGTGCGCGACGCGCTCGCCTACAGCGGGGCCCCGGCCTCCCGGCTGATCCTGGAGGTGACCGAGACGCTGCTGGTCGAGAACTGGCAGGACACGGCCCGCCGCATGGCCGAACTGGTGCGTTTCGGCGTGCGCTTCTCGATCGACGATTTCGGCACCGGTTATTCCAGCCTGGCCTACCTGAAGCGGCTGCCGCTCTACGAGCTCAAGATCGACCGGAGCTTCGTGCAGGATGCGCCGGACCATCCCAACGATGCCGCGATCGTGCGCGCCATCCTTTCGATGGCCCAGCATCTGCGGCTGCGCGTGGTGGCCGAAGGGGTCGAGACCGCCGCGCAGGCGCAATTCCTGGCGCAGCATGGCTGCGACGCCATGCAGGGCTACCTGTATGCGCAGCCCGTGCCGCTGGAGGATTGGCTCACGGCGCAGACCGGAGAGGCGGCAGTGGTCTGATCGGTGGTGCCGGAAGCGGAACGCCGGCCAGGGATCAGGCAGCAGGGGCCGGCGAAGGCTCGGGTGCATCTGCCTCCGGCACTCGCTGCGGCGTGCGCGCGATGGCCAGCACCTCGTGCGCGGGCAGGTGCTTCAGGCGGTGGTCGCTCCACACCTGCCGCCAGCGCCGCGCCCCGGGCAGCCCGTTGCGCAGGCCCAGCATGTGCCGCGCGATCGCATACCAGGGCGTGCCGTGCAGCGCGGCCTCGCGGGCCATGTAGTCGACCATGGCGTCCTCGATGCCCTCGCGCGTGAGCCCGGCATCGGGCTCGCCGAAGTAGAGCGTATCCCATCGGGCGAGCCACCAGGGGTTGTGGTAGGCCTCGCGGCCGATCATCGCGCCGTCGAGGCCGCCATCCAGCGCTGCCTGCACGGCCGCGTCCGTGGCCAGGCCGCCGTTGATCGTGATGACGAGCTGCGGGAACTCCGCCTTGAGCCGGTGCACCACGTCGTAGCGCAGCGGCGGGATCTCGCGGTTCTCCTTGGGCGAGAGGCCCTCCAGCCAGGCATTGCGCGCGTGGACGGCGAAGACGCGGCAGCCCGCCTCGGCGACGGTGCCCACGAAATCCCGCACGAAGGCGTAGTCCTCGCTGCGGCCGATGCCGATGCGGTGCTTGACGGTGACGGGCACGGCCACCGCATCCACCATCGCCTTCACGCAGTCGGCCACCAATCGGGGCTCGTTCATCAGGCAGGCCCCGAACGCGCCGCGCTGCACCCGTTCGCTCGGGCAGCCGCAGTTCAGGTTGATCTCGCCGTAGCCCCAGCGCTCGCCGAGCCGCGCCGCATGCGCGAGATCGGCCGGCTCGCTGCCGCCGAGCTGCAGCGCCACCGGATGCTCCTCCGCGTTGAAGCGCAGGTGCCGCTCCACGTCGCCGTGCACCAGCGCGCCCGTGGTCACCATCTCGGTGTAGAGCAGGGCATGGCGGCTCAGCAGACGGTGGAAGTAGCGGCAGTGGCGGTCGGTCCAATCCATCATCGGGGCGACGGACAGGCGCCACGCGTGGGGAGCGGCGGAAGGGGACACGGGAACGGGGATGTGTGCGAAGGGTGGCGGATGCGCCGGAGGGCGGCGTGGCCCCGGCAGAGTCCGTGGATTATCCCATCGCGCCCGGCGGCCGCGTCGCCGGCCCGGCGCGCTCCGCCGCATCGTCGCGGAAACGCCGGCAGTGGTTCTTGCCCTCCTGCTTCGCCTCGTACATCGCATGGTCCGCCTGCCGCAGCAACAGGTCCGGGTCGCCGCCGTCGAGCGGATAGAAGCTGAGGCCCATGCTGGCCGAGACGAATCCCTGGCCCTTGGGCAGCGGCACGGGCTGGCGCACGGCCTGCAGGATGCGGTCGATGAGCGGCCCGCAGTCCTCGGGCGTCTGCAGCCCGTTGATGAGCACCACCATCTCGTCGCCGCCCAGCCGGGCGAGGGTGTCCTCCGCGCGCAGCTGGCTCTGGATGCGGCGGCCGACCTCGATGAGGAGCTGGTCGCCGGCCGCATGGCCGTGCTGGTCGTTGACGCGCTTGAAGCCGTCCAGATCGAGGTAGCACACGGCCAGCAGTTGCCGGCGCCGCTGCGCCTGGGCGATGGCCTGCACCAGCCGGTCGGCCAGCAGGCGCCGGTTGGGCAGGCCGGTGAGGCTGTCGTAGAGCGCGATGTGCTGCAGCTCCCTCTCGTGCGCCTTGATCTGGCTGATGTCGCTGATCACCACGATGTAGTGGTGCGGATGCCCCTCCTTGCCCAGCACGCTGGCGATGGAGATGCGTTGCGGCATGGCGATGCCCAGTCCGCGCCCCAGCACCTCGCCCTGCCAATACCCCTGCGACTGCACGGAGCGCCAGATCGCCGGAAAGCGCGGCCGGCCGCCCTGCGTCTCGGCGCCCGTGTCATCGTCCGGCTCGGCCGGGGGCGGGTAGAGGTCTTCGACCGGCGTGCCGAGCACGTCGTCGCGGCACAGCCCGGTCATGCGCTCGAAGGCGGGGTTGGCGTCCACGACGTGATGGTCCGAATCCAGGATCAGCACCGCCTCGTAGCTGTGCTCGAACACGCTCGCGGCGATGCCCAGCCGCATCTCGGCCTCCTTGATGCCGCGCAGATCGGTCAGAAAACCCACGAACAGCGGTCCGTCCGGCGTGTCCGCGCGGCCGATGGCCAGGCGCAGGGGCACGGCGCTGCCGTCGCGGTGCAGTCCGGCCACCTCGCGGCCCGTGCCGATGATGCGCGCCTCGCCGGTAGCCAGGTAGCGCTGCAGGTAGCCGTCGTGCGCCGGGGCGTGCGGCGCGGGCATCAGCATGCGGACGTTGCGGCCGAGCACCTCGGCCGCGGAGTAGCCGAAGATGCGTTCGGCCGATGGGTTGAAACTCTGCACGATGCCGCGCGCGTCGATGGTGACGATGCCGTCCACGGCCGTGTCCACCAGCGTGCGCAGCCGGGATTCCTCGCGCCTCACCTTCCGGTAGAGGTCGCGGTACAGGATGAAGCCGTTCACCGCACCGGCGAACAGGCCCACGCAGGCAGTCACGAGCGTCACGGTGAGCGCGAGCATCTGCACCCACTGTCGGCCGTCGCCGCCGCCCGGTTCGGCCTGGCCGACGAAGCGCGCGGCCGCCATGGCGGTGTAGTGCATGCCGGAGATGGCGATGCCCATGATCGCACCACCGAGCAGGTTGGCCTGCCAGGGGGAGAGGCCGATGCGCCGCTTGAGGATGAACCGCACCCACAGCGCCGCGTTCGCCAGAACCACGGCCACGGCGATCGAAGCGGTGAACCAGAGCGGGTCGTAGCGCAGCAGCGGCGCCATGCGCATGGCCGCCATGCCCATGTAGTGCATGGTGCCGATGCCGGCCCCGACCAGCACGCCGCCCAGCAGCAGGTGCCGGCGTTCGACGTGCGGATGCGCCAGCAGCGACAGCGCGAGCCAGGACGCGGCCATGGCCGGCAGCATCGAGAGCAGGGTGACGGTGATGTCGTAGCCCACGGTGGTGCACAGCGTGAACGACAGCATGCCGATGAAATGCATCGACCAGATGCCGGCGCCGAGCGCCACGCCGGCGCTGGTGAGCGCGAGCCGGCGCGACAGCACCGTCTGGGCGTCGCGGGCCTGCCCCGAGAGGTGCAGCGCGAGGGTGGACGTGAGGATGGCGACCGCGACGGAGAGCGCGACCAGTGCGGGATCATGCCTGCCCGTGAGCAGCGCGTCGGCAGGCAATCCGCCGCCACCGTCCAGCAGGAAAAAACGTTCCAGCTCCAGCATGCCCGATCTTCCTCCCGGTGTGGGCGGCTGCGCATTCCCCTCGGGCGTGGCCGGGGCCGCTCGCGCACCGCCGATGGCCGCCCCTCCGGCCCGACGTGTTCTGGGTATCTTGTGGCGCCAATGATGCGGCTTGCCGCCCGTGTCGGCAAGCCGTGCGGGGAATACCCCAGCCCGGTGCTCCCGCCGCGAACACAGCGCCCGTCCGCAGGCGGGGCGGCCCGGACAGGCGTGGCCGGGTTCAGGCCGCGGCCCGCAGGCCCCGGCTGAAATGCTCTTGCATGGCGGAGGCCGCGCCCTCGGCGTCGCGGGCCGACAGTGCCGCCAGGATGTCCGCATGCTCGCGCAGCGATTCTTCGATCCGGCCCTGGCGCAGCAGCGAGTTGTGGCGGTTGAGCTTCATCACCTTGCGCAGGTCCGCCACCATCTGGTTGCGCCAGCGGTTGTCCGCCAGTTCGAGCAGCCGCATGTGGAAGCGCTCGTTCACGCCGAAGAAGCGGTCGCGGTCGGCCACCGAGGCGGCCAGCTCGGAATGCAGGGCCTCCAGTTCGCGCAGCTGGGCATCCGTGGCGCGCTGCGCCACCACGCGCGCGGCATCGCTCTCCAGCAGTGCCAACAGGTGATAGACGTCGTGCAGGTCCTTGTCGGACACTTCGGTGACGTAGGCGCCGCGCCGTACCTTCATCGTGACCAGGCCCTCGGCCGCGAGCACCTTGAGGGCTTCGCGCAGCGGGGTGCGGCTGATGCCGAATTCCTCGGCGATCTTCAGTTCGTCGATCCAGCTGCCGGGCTCCAGTGCGCGCTGGAAGATGCGCTGGCGCAATTGCTCCGCCACCTCTTCGTAGAGCGGGCGCGGGGTGAGCGGGGCGGTGGCCATGGCGCGGAATGGTACGTCATAAAAATGATGAATTAATAATTACGGAATCGGCTAGACTAGTCTTTGCTTCCCGCGCATGCCCGGAGACAAGGCGGCGCGGATCTCCGATCGACAGCAAAACCCCGACGCGAGCCTTCCATGAGCAGCAGCCAGACGCCCCCGCCCGAATTCCAGTCCGCCGATCTCGCCGCCTGGGCGAAGGCGGCGGCCAAGTCCGCACCGGGCGGTGATGTCTCCGCGCTGAACTGGGTCACGCCGGACGGCATCACCGTCAAGCCGCTCTACACCGCGGAGGACGTGGCGGGCCTGCCCCATGCCAACACCCTGCCGGGCTTCGAGCCCTACCTGCGCGGTCCCCAGGCCACCATGTACGCCGTGCGGCCCTGGACGATCCGGCAGTACGCGGGCTTCTCGACGGCGGAAGAATCGAACGCCTTCTACCGCAAGGCCCTGGCCGCGGGCGGGCAGGGCGTGTCGGTGGCGTTCGACCTCGCAACCCACCGCGGCTACGACAGCGACCATCCGCGCGTGACCGGCGACGTGGGCAAGGCCGGCGTGGCGATCGACAGCGTGGAGGACATGAAGATCCTCTTCGACGGCATTCCGCTCGACAAGGTGAGCGTCTCCATGACGATGAACGGCGCCGTGCTCCCCGTGCTGGCCGGCTACGTGGTCGCGGCCGAAGAGCAGGGCGTGCGGCAGGACCAGCTCTCCGGGACCATCCAGAACGACATCCTCAAGGAGTTCATGGTCCGCAACACGTACATCTACCCGCCCAAGCCCTCGATGCGCATCATCGGCGACATCATCGGCTACACGGCACGGAACATGCCGAAGTTCAACTCCATCTCCATCAGCGGCTACCACATGCAGGAGGCGGGGGCCAACCAGGCGCTGGAACTGGCCTTCACGCTGGCCGACGGCAAGGAGTACGTGAAGACCGCGATCGACTCGGGGCTGGACGTGGATGAGTTCGCGGGCCGCCTCTCGTTTTTCTGGGCGATCGGCATGAACTTCTACCTCGAAGTCGCCAAGATGCGCGCCGCGCGGCTGCTGTGGTGCCGCATCATGAAGGGCACCGGCGCGAAGAACCCCAAGAGCCTGATGCTGCGCACGCATTGCCAGACCTCGGGCTGGTCGCTCACCGAGCAGGACCCGTACAACAACGTGGTGCGCACCACCATCGAGGCCATGGCGGCGGTGTTCGGCGGCACGCAGAGCCTGCACACCAACAGCTTCGACGAGGCCATCGCGCTGCCCACCGAGTTCTCGGCCCGCATCGCGCGCAACACGCAGCTCATCATCCAGGAAGAGACGCACATCACCAACGTGATCGATCCCTGGGCCGGCAGCTACATGATGGAAAAGCTCACCCAGGACATGGCCGATGCCGCCTGGAAGATCATCGAGGAGGTCGAGGCCATGGGCGGCATGACCGCCGCGGTGGACTCGGGCTGGGCCAAGCTCAAGATCGAGGCCGCTGCCGCCGAGAAGCAGGCGCGCATCGATTCCGGCAGGGACGTGATCGTGGGCGTGAACAAGTACCGGCTCGCCAAGGAAGACCCGGTCGACATCCTGCAGATCGACAACATGAAGGTGCGTGACGGCCAGATCGCCCGGCTCGAACGCATCCGCGCCACGCGCGACGCGGCGGCCGTGCAGCAGGCGCTGGATGCGCTTGCCGCGGCGGCCGAATCCGGCACCGGCAACTTGCTCGACCTGTCCATCCAGGCGATCCGCCTGCGCGCCACGGTGGGCGAGGTGAGCGACGCGCTCGAGAAAGTGTTCGGCCGCCACCGCGCCGACACGCAGAAGGTGACGGGCGTCTATGCCGCCGCCTACGACTCGGCCGAGGGTTGGGAAAAGCTCAAGGGTGAGATCGACGCCTTCGCCGAGGCCGAAGGCCGCCGCCCGCGCGTGATGATCGCCAAGCTCGGCCAGGATGGCCACGACCGCGGCGCCAAGGTGGTGGCCACGGCCTTCGCCGACCTGGGGTTCGACGTGGACATGGGGCCGCTTTTCCAGACACCCGAGGAATGCGCGCGCCAGGCGATCGAGAACGACGTGCACGCCGTCGGCGTCTCCACGCTCGCAGCCGGCCACAAAACGCTCGTGCCGGCCATCATCCAGGCCCTCAAGGACCAGGGCGCCGACGACATCATCGTCTTCGTGGGCGGCGTGATCCCGCAGCAGGACTACGACTTCCTCTACGAATCGGGCGTGAAGGGCATCTACGGCCCGGGCACGCCGATCCCGGCGAGCGCGAAGGACGTGCTGGAGCAGATCAGGAAAGCCGTGGCCGCCTGAGGATGCGTGCGCCCGCGATGCCAGCAGCTTCTTCGTCTTCTCCCCTACCCGCCATGTCGGGCCTGGGCTGGGAGCCCGTCTCCGACGCGGACTTCGCCGCCATGGCCGAGCTGCGTGCCGAGGCCCTGCGCGAGAGCCTGGAGCGCCTCGGCCGGTTCGACCCGGCCCGCGTGCGCGAGCGCCTGCGCGACGCCTTCGTGCCTGAAGGCATGCGCCACATCGTGCGGGATGGCGAGCGCATCGGCTACCTCACGCTGCTGCCGCGCGCGGCCGACGGCACGTTGCGGCTGCACCATCTTTACCTGCGGCCAGGAACGCAGAACGCGGGCGCTGGCAGTTGGGCCATCGCCTGGGTGCAGGCACAGAGCCGCGAGCGCGGCTGCGACGTTACGCTGTGCGCGCTCAAGGGCAGCGATGCCAACCGCTTCTATCTGCGCCACGGCTTCCGGCCGGTGGTGGAGGAGCCTTTCGACATCGAATACCGCTGGAGCCCGTCGTGGGCCGGGCTGGAGGCATGACCTTGCAGCCGCACCCGCTCCACGCCGGCATCACCGGCGCGCCCGGCCCCATGCAGCGCCGCGCCATGGCCAAGGCGATCACGCTGCTCGAATCCACCCGCGCCGACCACCGCGCGCAGGGCGACGGGCTGCTCACCGCGCTGCTGCCGTACACGGGCAACGCCTTCCGACTGGGCCTGAGCGGCGTGCCGGGCGTGGGCAAATCGACCTTCATCGAGGCGCTGGGCCTGTACCTGATCGGCCAGGGCCACCGCGTGGCGGTGCTCACCATCGATCCGTCCTCCACCGTGTCGGGCGGCTCGATACTGGGCGACAAGACGCGGATGGAGCAGCTCTCGGTGCATCCGCAGGCCTATATCCGGCCGAGCCCTTCCAGCGGCACGCTGGGCGGCGTGGCGGAGAAGACGCGCGAGGCGATGCTGGTCTGCGAGGCGGCCGGCTACGACGTGGTGATCGTGGAGACCGTGGGCGTGGGCCAGAGCGAGACCGCGGTGGCGGGCATGGCCGACATGTTCGTGCTCATGCAGTTGCCCAATGCCGGCGACGACCTGCAGGCCATCAAGAAAGGCGTGATGGAGATCGCCGACCTGGTGGTGATCAATAAGGCCGACATCGACCCGCATGCCGCCACGCGCGCCGAGGCGCAGATCACCTCCAGCCTGCGGCTCATCGGCCAGCACGGCAACCCCGAGCATGCGCGGCACGACGACACGCTGTGGCATCCGCGCGTGCTGCAGATCAGCGCATTGCAGGGCCGGGGCGTGGACGCGTTCTGGGCCGCGGTACAGGATTTCCGGCGCGTGCAGGGAGCCAACGGGCGCCTGGATGCGCGCCGCCGCCGGCAGGCCCAATCCTGGATGTGGGAGCGCATCGACGCGGGACTGAAGCAGGCGTTCCGCGCGCACCCGCAGGTGCAGGCGCTGTTGCCCGCGTTGCGCGAGGACGTGCTCGGCGGGCGCGTCGCGGCCTCCACCGCCGCGCGGCAGCTGCTGCGGGCCGCCGGCATCACGGACCAGTGAGCCGGTCCCACCCACCCATGTAACGATCGAGCAAACAGACAGACACCCAAGCGAGCAAGCAAGCATTCGCGGACCGTTGGAAGGAAGACCATGCAAGACATCCTGGAACAGCTGGAGAAAAAACGCGAGCAGGCCCGCCAGGGCGGCGGCGCGAAGCGCATCGAGGCGCAGCACAAGAAAGGCAAGCTCACCGCGCGCGAGCGCATCGAGCTGTTGCTGGACGATGGCACCTTCGAAGAGTGGGACATGTTCGTCGAGCACCGCTGCACCGATTTCGGCATGCAGGACCAGAAGATCCCCGGCGACGGCGTGGTGACGGGCTACGGCATGATCAACGGCCGGCTGGTGTTCGTCTTCAGCCAGGACTTCACCGTGTTCGGCGGGGCGCTCTCGGAGGCGCATGCCGAGAAGATCTGCAAGGTCATGGACCAGGCCATGAAGGTCGGCGCGCCGGTGATCGGCCTCAATGATTCGGGCGGCGCCCGCATCCAGGAAGGCGTGGCGTCCCTCGGCGGCTATGCCGACGTGTTCCAGAAGAACGTGATGGCATCCGGCGTGATCCCGCAGATCAGCATGGTGATGGGCCCCTGCGCGGGCGGCGCCGTGTACTCGCCCGCCATGACGGACTTCATCTTCATGGTGAAGGATTCGAGCTACATGTTCGTCACCGGCCCCGAGGTGGTGAAGACCGTGACGCACGAGGAAGTGACCGCCGAGGAATTGGGCGGCGCCGTCACGCACACCACCAAGAGCGGCGTGGCCGACATGGCGTTCGAGAACGACGTCGAGGCCCTGATGATGCTGCGTCGCCTCTACAACTACCTGCCGCTCAACAACCGCGAGAAGGCGCCCGTGCGCAAGAGCACCGACCCGGCCGACCGCAAGGACCTGAGCCTGGACACGCTGGTGCCCGAAAACCCCAACAAGCCCTACGACATGAAGGAGCTGATCGCCAAGACGGTGGACGACGGCGACTTCTTCGAGCTGCAGCCCGACTACGCACGCAACATCGTGGTCGGCTTCGCGCGCATGGACGGCAACGTGGTCGGCATCGTGGCCAACCAGCCGCTGGTGCTGGCCGGCTGCCTGGACATCAAGTCGAGCATCAAGGCCGCGCGCTTCGTGCGCTTCTGCGATGCGTTCAACATTCCCGTCGTCACCTTCGTGGACGTGCCCGGCTTCATGCCCGGCACCAGCCAGGAATACGGCGGCATCATCAAGCACGGCGCCAAGCTGCTGTATGCCTATGCCGAGGCCACGGTGCCGAAGATCACCGTCATCACGCGCAAGGCCTATGGCGGCGCCTACGACGTGATGGCCTCCAAGCACCTGCGCGGCGACGTGAACCTGGCCTGGCCCAACGCCGAGATCGCGGTGATGGGCGCCAAGGGCGCGGTGGAGATCATCTTCCGCGAGGACAAGAACGACCCCGAAAAGCTCGCCGCGCGCGAGGCCGAATACAAGGCCCGCTTCGCCAACCCCTTCGTGGCCAGCAGCCGCGGCTTCGTCGACGATGTGATCCTGCCGCACGAGACGCGCAAGCGCATCTGCCGCAGCCTGGTCATGCTGCAGAACAAGAAGATCGAGAACCCGTGGCGCAAGCACGGGAACATTCCGCTGTGACCCGCCGCGCCGAGACGCCATGCCCGATCACTCGGACAAACCTCCCGAAAGCACGATGAAAACCGTCTGGATCGTCGATGGCGCCTACCTCTTCAACTACGGCAAGAGCAAGCCCTTCGACTACCTGAAGCTGAAGAACGAGATCACCCGGCTGAACGGCGGGCCGATCCGCGAGAGCTACTACCTGAACTCCGTGAGCGACCCGGCCACGGACGCGCAGAACGCGTTCCATTCGTGGATCAAGACCGCGCCGCCCTACGGGCCGAAGTTCCGGGTGCAGCTTTACAAGCTCAAGAAGATGCACATGAACTGCACGGCCTGCGGCCATTCGTTCGACCGGTGGGTCCAGAAGGGCGTGGACGTGGGCATCGCCACGCTGATCATCAAGCTGGCGGCGCAGAACGTGTACGACCGGCTGATCCTCTCCGCCGGCGACGGGGATTTCGAGGACGCGATCTCGTACGTGAAGTCCGAACTGCACAAGGAAGTGTGGGTGTCGGGCTCCGCGACCAGCCTTTCGCCCGATCTGCAGTCGTACTCGGACAACGTGCTCTGGATGGAGGACATGGGTCCGGCCATCGACCGCAACTCCTGACCGCCTGCCCGGCCCCCATCCACGCCCGTGCTCAACCCCCTTATCCGAGGCACCATGTTCACCAAAATCCTCATCGCCAACCGCGGCGAAATCGCCTGCCGCGTGATCGCCACCGCCCGCCGCATGGGCATCGCCACCGTGGCCGTGTACTCCGATGCCGACAAGGAAGCCCGCCACGTGAAGCTGGCCGACGAGGCCGTGCGCATCGGCGCGGCGCCCTCGCGCGAGTCGTACCTGCTGGCCGACCGGATCATCGACGCTGCGAAACAGACCGGCGCGCAGGCGATCCACCCCGGCTACGGCTTCCTCTCGGAGAACGAAGCGTTCGCCCAGCGCTGCGAGGACGAAGGCATCGCCTTCATCGGCCCGAAGGCGCATTCGATCGCGGCCATGGGTGACAAGATCGCTTCCAAGAAGCTCGCGAACGAGGCGAAGGTCAACACCATTCCGGGCTGGAACGACGCGATCGGGTCGGCCGAACGCGCGGTGGAGATCGCGCGCGACATCGGCTACCCGGTGATGATCAAGGCCTCGGCCGGCGGAGGCGGCAAGGGCCTGCGCGTGGCCTACAACGACAAGGAGGCGCTGGAAGGCTTCACCGCCTGCCAGAACGAGGCGCGCAATTCCTTCGGCGACGACCGCATCTTCATCGAGAAGTTCGTGCAGCAGCCGCGGCACATCGAGATCCAGGTGCTGGGCGACAGCCAGGGCAACGTGATCTACCTGAACGAGCGCGAATGCTCCATCCAGCGCCGCCACCAGAAGGTGATCGAGGAAGCGCCGTCGCCCTTCATCAGCGACGAGACCCGCAAGGCCATGGGCGAACAGGCCGTGGCGCTCGCCAAAGCGGTGAAATACCAGAGCGCCGGCACGGTGGAGTTCGTGGTGGGCAAGGACCAGGATTTCTATTTCCTGGAGATGAACACGCGCCTGCAGGTGGAGCATCCGGTGACGGAGTGCATCACCGGGCTGGACCTGGTGGAACTGATGATCCGCGTCGCCGCCGGCGAGGCGCTGCCGATCACGCAGGCCGACGTGCGACGCGACGGCTGGGCGATCGAGTGCCGCATCAACGCGGAAGACCCCTTCCGCAACTTCCTGCCGTCCACGGGCCGGCTGGTGCGCTTCCAGCCGCCGGAAGAGAGCATGTTCCAGGCCGACACCGAGAAGAAACTCGGCGTGCGCGTAGACACGGGCGTATACGAGGGCGGCGAGATCCCGATGTACTACGACTCGATGATCGCCAAGCTGATCGTGCACGGCACCGACCGCGAGGACGCGATCCACAAGATGCGCGCGGCGCTGAACGGCTTCGTGATCCGCGGCATCAGCAGCAACATCCCGTTCCAGGCGGCGCTGCTCGCGCACCCGGATTTCGTGTCCGGCGCGTTCAACACCGGCTTCATCGCCGAGCACTATGCGCAGGGCTTCCATTCCGAAGACGTGCCGCACGAAGACCCGCTCTTCCTCGTGGCGCTGGCGGCCTACATGCACCGCCGCTACCGCGCGCGCGCCAGCGGCATCAGCGGCCAGCTGGCGGGCCACGAGGTGAAGGTGGGCGAGCAGTTCGTCGTGGTGGCGCTGGATGCCGAAGGCCGGCACGCGCACCATGCCGTGTCCGTGACCGACTTCCAGGATGCCTCGGGCTCCAGCCTGGTGCATGTGGAAGGGCGCGACTACCAGATCAGCAGCGCCGCCACGCTCGGCCAGATCCGTGTGCAGGGCCAGTGCAACGGCATCGGCTTCACCGCCCAGGTGGAGCGGGGCGCGGGCAAGAATCCGCTGGCGCTGCGCATCGCGCACAACGGCACGCAGATCGAGGCGCTGGTGCTGTCGCCGCTGGGTGCGCGCCTGCACCAGCTGATGCCCTTCAAGGCACCGCCGGACATGAGCAAGTTCCTGCTGTCGCCGATGCCGGGCCTGCTGGTGGACGTGGCCGTGCAGGAAGGCCAGAAGGTGCAGGCCGGCGAGAAGCTCGCGGTGATCGAGGCGATGAAAATGGAGAACATCCTCTTCGCGACGCAGGACGGCGTGGTCGGGAAGATCGCGGCCAGCCGCGGCGCCTCGCTGGCCGTGGACGACGTGATCCTCGAGTTCCAGTGAAGCCGGTGGCACTCGCTCCTGCGGCCGGAGCGGGGCGTTCGCGTGGCGTGCGCGCCGTGCTGGCGATGGCTGGCGTGGTGCTATTGGCGGACGGCCTCTTCCTCATGGCGCAGCGCCACCTGAACCTCGGCGTGGTGCTGCCTGCCGTGCTGGGGGTGGCGTTTCTTTTCCTGGCCGTGCGGTGGCGGAGCGTGGCCCGCTGGCGGCGCGGGAGTCCGGGCCGCGAGCGCCTATGGCGCGTGGGCTGGGTCCTGCTCGCGCTGTGGCTCGCGTCGGTGTGGTGGTTCTGGGGCCAACTGCGTGGGCTGGGCTTGCCACCGTCCGAGGTGCCGCCCGTGCGCGCGATCGTGGTGCTGGGCAGCGGCACGCTGGACGGGCAGCCCCGGCCGGCGCTGGCGGCGCGGCTGGACACGGCCGCAGAATTGGCGCACCTGCAGCCGACCGCCCTGATCGCGGTGTGCGGCGGCGTCGACCTGGGCGAGACCGAGAGCGAGGCGGCCGTCATGGCCCGCTACCTGCGGGAGCGCCACGGCATCGCCCCGGATCGGCTGGTGCTGGAAGCGCAGAGCACCAGCACCGAGCTGAACCTCGCGCTCAGCCGGCCGCTGCTGCAGGCGCGCGGCGTGCCGGCGGACGCGCCCACGGCCGTGGTGACCAGCGACTTCCACCTGCTGCGCGCAGTGCGCATCGCCCACAGACAAGGCCTGTCCGCCGTGGTGCCTGTCGGCGCGCCGACGCCGATCACCAACCGCTACAACGCCTGGCTGCGCGAGTATTTCGCGCTGGCCAGCAGCTGGGCGCTGCGCGAGCTGTGACGCAGGCCCCCAGCCGCATCCATTTTCAACCCGTCTCTTTCCAGGAGCCTTCCACCATGACCCCCGAACAGCGTCCCTTCAAAGTCCTCGGCATCCAGCAGGTGGCCATCGGCGGCACCGACAAGGCACGCATGAAGCGGCTGTGGGTGGACATGCTGGGCCTCGCCCAGACGGGCACCTTCCGCAGCGAGCGCGAGAACGTGGACGAGGACATCCTCGCGATGGGGCAGGGCGCCCATGCGGTGGAGGTGGACATCATGCAGCCGCTCGACATCGAAAAGAAGCCCGCCGTGCACGCCACGCCGCTCAACCACATCGGCCTGTGGATCGACGACCTGCCGCGCGCCGTGGAATGGCTCACCGCCCAGGGCGTGCGTTTCGCGCCGGGAGGCATCCGCAAGGGCGCCGCGGGCCACGACATCACCTTCCTGCATCCCAAGGGCAACGACGAGTTTCCGATCGCGGGCGAGGGGGTGCTGATCGAGCTGGTGCAAGCGCCCGCGGACGTCATCGCGGCACTGGGCTGACGAGGTCCGTGATCGCCATGCCCCGCATCGCCCTGATCCACGCCCTGGCCCATTCGGTCGCCCCCATCAACGACGCGTTCGCGCGCGACTGGCCCGGCGCCGTGCGCGTGAACCTGCTGGACGACAGCCTCTCGGCCGATCTCGCGGCCGGGGGCGGCGTGCTCGATGGCCCCATGCAGGAGCGCTTCGCGCGGCTGGCGCGCTATGCCGTCGATACGGGCGCGCAGGGCATCCTGTTCACCTGCTCGGCCTTCGGGCCCTGCATCGAGGCCGTGGCCGCAGAGCACGCGGCGCTGCCGGTGCTCAAGCCCAACGAAGCGATGATCGAGGAGGCCGTTGTTGGCGAGGGTCCGCTGGGCCTGATCGCCACCTTCGCACCCACGCTGCGTTCCATGCCGGCGGAGTTCCCTGCGGGGATGGCGCTGGAAACCGCGCTGGCGGAAGGCGCGCTCGCGGCGCTCGATGCCGGGGATGCCGAAGCGCACGACGCCTTCATCGCCCGGCAGGCGGCCGAACTCGCGGCGCGCGGATGCACACGCATCGCCCTGGCGCAGTTCAGCATGGCAAGGGCGCGTGGCGCATGCGCGCAGGCGTCAGGCCTGCCAGTGCTGACGACGGTGGACAGTGCCGTGCGCAAGCTGCGCAGTTTGCTTCCGCCCTGATGCGGCGGCGGCCGCAATTGCGTCCAATTTCAGCGTGCGGCGGCGCTGCGTCCCCGCGTTTTGGCGGCAGATGCGTGCCCGATCGCGCGCAATGCCGGCCCGGCTGCGAGCTGCTTTGCCAACGTGCGGCCAACGGCTGATTTCTGCCCGCATCCTCATCTATCGTTTCTCGGCATTTGCGCGAAGTTGCAGCGCCTCGTGGCAAACCCGGTATTTTGCGTCGGAGGCTTGGCAAGCCGATGCCTTCTCTTTCAGAATCCGGCCGAGCCGCACCGCGGTGACCACCTGCCAAGACGATGACGACCTCCGACACCTTGCTCACCGACGCACCTGCCACCCCTGTACAACTGCACCGGCCCGCGCGCACCCCGGCGCCCGCTGCGGGCACCTGGAGCGTGGAAGCCGTGCAGGAACTGCTCGACCTGCCTTTCATGGAGCTGCTGTGGCGCGCACAAGCCGTGCACCGGCAGCACTGGCCCGCGGGCGATGTCGAACTCGCCACGCTGCTGTCGGTGAAGACCGGCGGTTGCCCCGAGAACTGCGGCTACTGCCCGCAGTCGGCCGAATTCGACACGGGTGTGAAGGCGCAAAAGCTCATGAGCGTGGAGGAGGTGACCACCGCCGCCCGCGCAGCGCGCGATGCCGGCGCCACGCGTTTCTGCATGGGTGCCGCCTGGCGTGCGCCGAAGGACCGCGACATCGAGAAAGTCGGCGAGCTGATCGCCGCCGTCAAGGGGCTCGGCATGCAGACCTGCGCCACGCTGGGAATGCTGGAGCCGCACCAGGCACAGGCGCTCAAGGGCGCGGGCCTCGACTACTACAACCACAACCTCGACACCGCGCCCGAGTACTACACCGACGTGGTGAGCACACGCGCCTACCAGGACCGGCTGGACACCCTGCGGCACGTCCGCCAGGCCGGCATCAGCGTGTGCTGCGGCGGCATCGTCGGCATGGGCGAGGCGCCGGTGCACCGCGCGGGCCTCATCGCCCAGCTCGCCAACCTCGATCCGTACCCCGAGTCGGTGCCGATCAACAGCCTCGTGCGCGTGCCCGGCACGCCGCTGGCCGACAGCGAGCCGGTCGACCCGTTCGATTTCGTCCGCATGATCGCGGTCGCCCGCATCACCATGCCGAAGGCCCGCGTGCGGCTTTCCGCCGGGCGGCAGCAGATGGGCGAGGCCGTGCAGGCGCTGTGCTTCCTGGCGGGTGCCAATTCGATCTTCTACGGCGACAAGCTGCTGGTCACCGGCAACCCCGACGTCGAGGCCGACGTGCAGTTGCTTGCCAAGCTCGGGATGAACGGCCGGCGCGTGGCATCCACCGAGGCGCACGATCTGCACGCGGGCTCGGCCGGCGGGGCGGGCTGCGCTTGAGCGCCGGGGCGCGCCCGGTCACTCCTTCGGCGGCGCGTACTCCAGCCGCCGCATGGCCTGGGTGATCGACACGGCCGCGGCGGCATAGCCTTCCCACGGGGCGTTGCCGGTGCGCAGGCGGTCTTCCACCGTGGCGACCGTCCACTGCGTGCTGCTCTCCAGCGTCTCCAGCTCCTTCCAGGCCAGCGGCACGGAAATTCCGAGGCCGGGCCGCGCGCGGGCCGACCAGGCGCTCACCGTGGTGGCGCCGAAGCCGTTGCGCAGGTAGTCGACGAAGATCTTGCCCACGCGGTTGCGCGGGCCGCTCTTGGCGACGAACAACTGGGGGATCGTGCGCGACATGTGCTGCACCACGGCCTGGGAGAAGCCCTTGACCGTATCCCAGCCGTGCAGTCGCTTGATCGGCACCACCACGTGCAGGCCCTTGCCGCCGCTGGTCTTCAGGAACGACGGCAGGCCGAGTTCCGTCAGCATCACGCGCATCAGCGCCGTGCCTTCCAGTATCTTTTCCCACGGCACGCCTTCGCCCGGGTCGAGGTCGAAGGTCATGCGGTCGGGCCGGTCGATGCGGTCGCTGCGCGCGTTCCAGGTGTGGAACTCGATCGCGTTCATCTGCGCGGAGCCCGGCAGCCCCTCGGCCGAGGCCACCTCCATCAGCGCGGCATGGCCCGGGTAGAGGGATGGATCGAGTTCGCGGATGCCTTCCACCGTGCCGAACTCCTGGTGGCGCTGGAAGAAGAGTTCGTGCCCCACGCCTTCCGGAGCGCGCACGATCGACACGGGGCGGTGCTGCAGGTGCTCCATCATGAGCGGCGCGACCAGCGCGTAGTAGCGGACGAGGTCCACTTTGGTGAGCCCGCTCTGCGCGTCGATCACGCGGTCCGGGTTCGTCACGCGCAGGTGGGGTGGCGCGCCGGCAGTCCGGCCGCCCACGGAGGTGCGGGAAGTGCGTGGGCTCATGGTTTCCTTCGCTGGCGCTTCGGGGGGACGGGCATCGGTGGTGGTTCGGGCCTTGGTGCTGGTCTTGGCGTTTGCCTTCGCCTTGGCCCTGGCTTCGGCGGTCGCCGGTGGCTCGGCCGCGGTGGAGAGGGTGTCCGCATCCGCGGGCGTTTCCCGCACGATCTCCTCGGCGGGCTTGTCTTCCCGCAGCCCGCGGAACACCGCCTGACGCACGTGGCGCCCCTGGGTCCAGCCCGCGAAGGCCACCTCGGCGAGCAGCCGCGGCGCCACCCAGTGCGCCTTGCGGCCCACCTGCGTGCCTTCCGCGAACGGGCTGGTCCGCGTGGCCAGCGCTTTCAGCTGGGCGTGCAGCGTGGCGAGCGTGCGCTCGCTGAAGCCGGAGCCCACGTTGCCCACGTAATGCAGCTGCCCGTCGTCGCCGTGCACGCCGAGCAGCAAGGAGCCGATGCCCTTGCGCGCACCTTGCGGGTCGGTATAGCCGCCGATCACGAACTCCTGCCGCTGTCCGCACTTGAGCTTGATCCATTCCGCCGAGCGGCCGGACACGTAGCGTGCGTTCGAGCGCTTGCCGATCACGCCCTCGAAACCCAGCTGGCAGGCCGATGCGATGAGCTGGTCGGGCGCCGCGTCGAAATCTTCGCTGAAGCGCACCGTGTCGCCGCCGCCCTCCGCGACGATGGCACGCAGCGCCTTGCGGCGCTCATGCAGCGGCAGGTTGCGCAGGTCATGCCCATTGAAGAAGGGCAGGTCGAACACGTAGAAGACGAGTCCACCGGTGTCGCCGTCTTCCTCCGCCACCGCGCCGGGATGCAGGCGCGCTCGCACGCTGCGGCTGCTCTCGAACGCGTTCTGCAGCGCCTGGAACTCCGGGATGCCGTGCCGGTCGAGCACCACGATCTCGCCGTCGATCCAGCCGGACTTGATCGGCAGCGCCGCCACCGCGCGGGCCAGGCGCGGCATGCGGTGCGTCCAGTCGTTGCCGTTGCGCGTGATGAGCTGCACCGTGTCGCCATCCTTGCGGGCGAGGATGCGGTAGCCGTCGAACTTCAGCTCGAACGTCCATTCCTGCAGGTCCGGGGGCGGACCGTCCACCAGCGTCGCGAGCTGAGGAGAGAGGGTTTCCGGCAGGGCCGTGTCTGTCGGGGCACCGGATTCGCGAGAACGTTTCGTGGCGCCGCGAGCGGGGGCCGGTGTGGACGCAGTGGCTGGTTCCTGGGCACTTCGGGCCCGACGGGCTCCGGGTGCCGCCGGCGAGCGCTTCGGCGCCCGTGTGGGAGCGGGTGACCAGGGCGTGGCGGCATGCATTGCAGGCGGTGGCAGGTCCGGCAGCGCACCCACGCTGTCCGGTGCCTCCTCGACCACGCTGTACTCCACGGCCGGGCGTTCCAGGCCGTCGCGCTCCTTGATCAGCAGCCAGGGCGGCTGTTTCTCGTTGCCCCGGCCGTGCATGCGCACCAGCGTCCAGCGGCCCCGCAGCTTGTGGCCGTGCAGCTCGAACTTCATCTTGCCGCTGCGCCAGGCCTCGGCCGGATCGCCGAGCGGCACCCACCATCCCTTGTCCCAGATGATGACCCGGCCCGCGCCGTACTGCCTGGCCGGGATCTGTCCCTCGAAACGGTTGTAGGCGACCGGATGGTCCTCGACCTGCACGGCCATGCGCTTGTCCGCCGGGTCGAGGCTCGGGCCCTTCGGCACGGCCCAGCTCTTCATCGTGCCTTCCAGCTCCAGCCGGAAGTCGTAATGCAGCCGGCTCGCCCAGTGCTTCTGCACCACGAAGCGCAGTGCGCCCGCGGGCGGCGCATCGCCTGGGTCGGCACCAGGCTCGGGCGTGCTGCGGAAATCGCGCTTGCGGGCGTATTCGTCCAGCGCGGCGGGCGAGGGTTTGGCGGCAGGAGAAGTGCGTCGGGCCATGGCGAGCAGATTCCAGGGAGCGGGCGAGGTGGCCGGCGAACCGGATGACCGAGGTCCGGGCCACCGCAGGGTGGGCGCGGAGGGCGTGCGACCCACGGTAAAGCGCCGCCCTCGGGCCCGGGTGTAGGACGGGCACCGCGCCCTGCGACGGCAGTTGCAGGCGATCCCCTCGGCCATTGCAACGGAGTGCCCGCTCGATCAACTGCCCGCGTTGCCATCCGGCGGCGCATCCGCAGGGCCCGCGGCCGCCACCGGGCTCGGCGGTGCGGGTACCACGACATGGTGATCGCTCTGCAGCATCGGCACGAAGCCGAGCTGGCCCCTCATGCGCCGGAACGGCGTCGAGAATTTCTCCATCGTGATGGCCGTGACCTTGTCGAAGAACGCGCTGTTGGAGCCCGTCGTGGAATACGTCGATTCCTTCTGGTTCCAGCGCACGCGCCAGTGGGTGCGCGATTTCTGGACGCCGACGCGGATGTGCTCGTCCAGCGAGTGCGCATCGGCGCGGAAGAACAGCGTCAGCCCGAAATAGAAGAAGCCGTCGTCGCCCACCTGCAGCCGGGGCCACAGGGACGATCGTTCGTCGGCAATGCGCTCCAGCCGCTCGTCCAGCGCGTGGAACTCGACATCGCCCGACCGCGCGCCGAGGTGGTCGATGAACTCGACGCGCAGCCGTTGGGCGAAGACGATGCATTCCTCCTTGTATTGCTCGAAATCCTTGCACCAGGCGATCGCCTTGGCCTGCAGGTTTTGGAAGTGGGTGGTCATGGGCGGGTCCTTTCACGGCGAGAGGCAGGACCTCGCCGGGCAATCGCTATTTCCTCGAACTGGCAGAGACCATCAGTTCTGTTCCGATGTTGAGCCATGCCTTCATCGTCTACACATGGGCAAGTGTGGGATGTCAGAACACGCTCTTATCGGTTCGTAGGAGGCGGACTACGTGACCATCCATCCGATGGTCGGTTGATTGGGCGAATGAGGAAGCTGCAGTGGCACTCGACGGTGTCTTAGACCACCTGAGCAGGGCTGCCACCACGCAACCGGCCAAGCGGGCTCAGGGTACGACGCAACGGGGTGTAAAGGCGTACCTGGAGATGGGGAGAACGGCGCCACGACCAGGAGGTACCACGGATCCGTAATGGGGCATCCGCCAAGCGAAGGCGACGGGCGTCAAGAGCAGCATCGCCAACCCGGCCTCGGGCTACCAGGGCGGGGTGACAGGAGTAGCCTGACGCCCGGCCACGTACAGCGCCAACTGGTCGCGAATGGCGAAGTACTGGCGCGCTACGGCGACGCCCCGACCCAGGAGGAGAACACGGAGCCGAGCAACAACCCGGTCTACGTGGACACGGCCGACTTCCGCATGCAGGCGGCGCAGATCCGCCCGCGCCACAAGAGCATGACCCGATCGCCTACACGGTGGTGGGCGGCGAAGACGCTGAAGGACATCGCGCGCAACGTACTGGGCGACGCGAGCCTGTGGTGGCGCCTCGCGGAGGCCAACAGCCTGGCGGTGTCGGGCGACGGGGCGCTCACGGCGGGGCAGACGCTGACGGTGCCCAAGTTGTCGCTGAATGCGAACAGCGTGGAGACGTTCCAGCCGTACGACCCGAGCCAGGCGATGGGGAGCATGGACCCGGTGTTGCCGGTGCCGGCGAATGGGGGAGGGTGCGGGGGGATCGGGGCAATCATCATGGTCGTGGTGGCGGTGGTGGTGTCTATCTATACCGCAGGGTTGCTTAGTGGGGCATCTGGAAGCTTGTTGACCACCATGCAAGCTGGCATGGGCGTCATGAGTGGAGGCATGGCGGGGGGCGCGGTAGGTTCTTTTGTCGCTGGAGGCATGAGCACCATGGGCTTGGTCGGCACCGCCGCAGCTGCAGGCGCTGTCGGTTCAATTGCCAGCCAAATGGTGGGCAATGCCATCGGTGCGCAGGATGGCTTCAGTTGGAAGAGCGTGGCGCTCAGTGCTTTGAGTAGCGGCGTTACCAGTGGATTAGGCGCCTCGGGTTGGCTGCCGAATACCGACAGTGCTTTCATCAATGCAGCAGCCAAACAGGCGATGTCTAGCACCATCTCCCAGGGCATCGGCACGGTAACAGGCCTGCAGCAGCGGTTCGACTGGAAGGCCGTCGCGGCCGGAGCCGTCGGTGCAGGTGTTGGGGCTTCCGTCGGGCAGGCACTGCAGAGCGGCAACGTGTTCGGAAATGTGGGAAGCGATTTTGCGACTGTGCTGGCCCGTGGAACGGTATCGGGGTTCGCTGCGGGGCTGACTACAGCGGTGATGCATGGTGGGCGGATCAGCGTTCAACAGGTGGCGACCGATGCATTCGGCAACGCTATCGGTGAGGCACTGGTGGATTACGCCAGCAGTCCCGGCACGCCAGCGCAAGAGACCATGCCCAGCGCGCAAGAGGCTTTCCGCGCGAGCGAAATAGCATACCGAAACGCCACTGACCCGGTCGATATGGGTGGCGCCTATGGACTTCAGGTCGGCCGCTCCAGATACGGGTTCGGCATATCCGGAAGTTCGTTGTCGGAGTGGAGCAATGAAGTCGACGGCGGCATCATGATCAACGGCAGTCTGGCTCCAGAGCAAGGAATGCTGGGGCAGGCCGTTGTGAGCAAAAACCAGGGTCCGATCGCCGCACTGGCAGCGGCTGGGCTGGATGCCGCGCAGCAGCAGGCCATGTACGGGCAAATGCTGGCCAAGGGCACGATCCGTCTGAATGCCCAGGGTGTGCCGCAGGTACAGCCTGGTCAGGTGCTGGAGTTTGATTTGTCGGATATGAGCGCGGGCAAGCTGGGGACCAGCGCGATTGGTCAAGAGAGTCGGCTGCGGTCGGAGCGAGTGACTGCGGCTGCGCAGGCTGCTACGCTGGACGCTCAGCGCGATATAAGCGGGGATATGAATTTGACTTGGCCTACCGCTGGCAAGCAGGAGGCGGGCAAAGCTGC
This sequence comes from uncultured Acidovorax sp., assembly GCA_913774955.1. GTDB lineage: Bacteria > Pseudomonadota > Gammaproteobacteria > Burkholderiales > Burkholderiaceae_C > Paracidovorax. The sequence continues at coordinate 1,117 of CAJYKV010000030.1, read as the reverse complement.
CCTTTTAGATCCGAAAATTGCAGTTAAGACAAATGATTCACTGGGAGATTGGATTCAAAAGCTCAATCTGCCGGCAGATATCCCTGGCGTTGGTTGGCTTTCGCCTGCCCAAGCGGCATTATCAGCACAATACTGGGCAGGAAAGTTAGATGAGTCAGGCAACCCGTTGTACGCTATTCCTCAAGCAGTGGCGCAGCTTTGGTCAAGCCACTCAGACGAGATAGGTGCGGTTATTGGATCGTTGCGTGGAGTCTCTAGTCCTGCGTCGCGGATAGGAGTCCTTGATGCGGAGGTGGCCGCCTTGCAGCGGATCGGAAAAAAATTGCCTGGAGCTAATCTTGCGGAGAAAGATCCTTATTCTATATTGATTCAACAGGCAGAGAAAATATCAACTGCAAAGAGTTTCCAGTCTACTGCTCCGCGAGACATGCAAGAGCAAGTGGTTTGGAATCAAGTGGTATTGAGTCCGGGCGGGGGCAAACCTCTGCCTCTTTCCGGTGATCCCCGTTTCGCTCAGGACGCCGGTTTCAATAAGATGGAATTCTCTCACCGTTTGCCGGATGGTACTAATATTTCGGTACACTATCAATACAACGTTAACACTGGCAGAGCCTATGATATGAAGATCGTTACGCCGCAGCCGGTTCCCTCGGTGTTACAGCCTGGGCCAACATTACGGAGTGTGAATTAAATGAAAATACGTGATAAAAAGAGTGGTGATTTTTGCACGGTTTATGGCATTTATTGGTTTGAAGAAAAATGCTATTTTTGTTGTTTTTCAAGTAAAGGTGTGGGGCTTTCGAGTTATTCGCAGTCAGAGGTTGAAGTAATTGATCGCTTGTTGGGTGCTGATTTTGAGTTTAAGAAAATAAAAAACGGGATGTGCGGGGTCTTCCATCATTTGCTTCTTAAAGATAATATTATGGAAGACTTGTTTGAACATGACCCTCAGGCCTATAACAAGTTTATTGAACTTTTAGGCAATAAGCCCTAGGGAAGGTCTGCAAAACCCCTTACCTGCGCCCGTTGGCCGGATGACTCGGGGTGATTTCTCGTGATGTGCGAAATCAGCCTGATTTCCCGCGCGAAATGCCCATCCAGCAGGCAGATTTGGTCC
>CAJYKV010000029.1 GCA_913774955.1 uncultured Acidovorax sp. | reverse complement strand
GTCGATCCCGGGTCGCACGGCGTCCGCGGGGCCGGCCGACGGCAGCGCGACCGCGCCCATCCCCTGCGCCGCGGGCCCGTGCACAAGCTCGTGCATGCGGCCCAGCGCGGGCGCAGGGGATGGGCGCGGTCGCGCTGCCGTCGGCCGGCCCCGCGGACGCCGTGCGACCCGGGATCGACCGGGCCGCCCTGCGGCCCTCGCCGCACGCCCATGCTGCCGGCATGCTGGACGCGCTGTTCGCCGGGCATGCGGGCAGCGACTGCACGCTGCTGGACCATTCGCTCTTCGGCGCAGCCCTGCTGCCCGCGCTGCTGCCGGGGGCCGCTCCGGCCGCCGCCCCCGCCCCGCGCGAGGTGCCCGCCACGGGCATCGGCGCCCGCCCGCCGCGCACCCGTCTTGCGCGTGCCCCGCCGGCCGGCATGACCGCTTCGGCGTAGCAGCCGCGGCCTGTCGGGCCGCATTCGAGGGCACCTCGCGGGCTTTCCCGCGGGCCTTCTCGCAGGCTGCCCCGCGCCGCCCGCGCCGCTCCTGCGGTGCCGGGGCCTCGCGGCCTTCAGGCGCCCAGCGTGCCCTTTTCCGATGGTTTTCCGTCCCCCCCGCATGCGCCGGGCGCGTCGTCGCGCTCGGCTGCATGCCCGGGCCGATTCCGCCGCCCCGTGCGCCACTGCGGCGCGCGGCGGTCGTTCCTTCTCGCTTCTTTCTCTTCCTTGCCTGCCATGACATCCCATACCCTTGCGCGCTCCCTCCCATCGAACCGGGCCGGCCGACCGGCCCGCGCCGCGCTGCACCCGCTGGCCTGCGCCGTGCTGCTGCTGGCCTCCGGCGCGCACGCGCAGACGGCCGCCACCGATGCGACCGCCGCCCCCCGCGCCCGTCTGCCGGAAGTGACCGTCACCGGCAACCCGCTGGGAGCCGATGCCGTGGTCGCACCCGCCGCCCAGCTGTCGGGCGACGACCTCACGCTGCGCACCGAATCCACCCTGGGCCAGACGCTGGACGGCCTGCCGGGCGTGAGCAGCACCTACTTCGGACCCAACGCCAGCCGGCCCATCATCCGCGGCCTGGACGGCGACCGCATCCGCGTGCTGCAGAACAGCGGCGCGACCCTGGATGCGTCGGCCCTGAGCTTCGACCATGCCGTGCCCACCGAGGCGCTGACCACCGAGCGCATCGAGGTGCTGCGCGGGCCGGCCGCGCTGCTCTACGGCGGCAGCGCCGTCGGCGGGGTGGTGAACGTGATCGACAACCGCATTCCGCGCGAGCCGTTGAACGGCGTGGACGGCAAGGCCGAAGCCTCGGCCGCCACGGGCAACCGCGAGCGCGCGGGTGCAGCGATGGTGGAGGGCGGCAACGACCGCTTCGCGCTGCATGCCGACGTGTTCGACCGCGACACCGACGACGTGCGCGTGCCCGTCCAGCTGGGCTGCGAGAAGCCCGGGTCACCGGGCCTTTCCCGGCACATCTGCAATTCCGCGAGCCATACGCGCGGTGGCGCGTTGGGCGGCACGGCCTTCTTCGACCGCGGCTACCTGGGCCTTTCCGCCAGCACCTACCGCAGCGACTACGGCACCGTCGCCGAGGACGACGTGACCATCGGCATGCGTTCCAACCGCTATGCGCTCGACGGCATGTGGCGCTTCGGCGCCGGCCCGCTGGAGAGCGTGCGCGTGCAGGCCAGCCACACCGACTACCGGCATACCGAGTACGAGGGCGGCGAGCCCGGCACCACGTTCCGCAACCGCGGCAACGACCTGCGCGTCGAGGCGAAGCATGCGCCCCTCGGCCGGTTGCAGGGCGTGGTCGGGCTGCAGGCCGAATCCTCGCGCTTCTCCGCCGAGGGCGAAGAGGCGTTCGCGCCGCGCAGCCGCAGCCGCAGCACGGCGCTCTTCGTGCATGAAGAGCTGGGCATGGACTGGGGCAAGCTGACCTTCGGCGCCCGCACCGAGCGCGACACGGTCGAATCCTTCGGCAGCCCGGACATCGACCGCTTCGCCGTCGGGAAACGCGACTTCCATCCGCACAGCGCCGCGGTGGGCGCGCTCGTCAACCTCACGCCCGCGTGGCAGCTGACGTCCAACCTCTCCTACACCCAGCGCGCACCGAAGGACTACGAGCTGTTCGCCAACGGCCCGCACGTGGCCACCGCCGCCTGGGAGACGGGGGATCCCACCCTGGGCCTGGAGAAATCCACCAGCGTGGACGTGGGCGCCGCCTGGAAGAGCGGGCCGAACCGGTTCGCCGCCACGGCGTTCATGAGCCAGTTCTCGAACTACATCGGCCTCACGCCCACCGGGCTGCTGCGTTCCGAAGAAGGCGACCCCGTGCCCGCCGGCACGGACGGTGCGCTGCCCGAATACCGCTACCAGGGCGTGCGCGCGCGCTTCCACGGGCTGGAGGCGAGCGGCAGCGTGCGCCTCGTGGGCCAGAGCGGCCTGCTGGTGCCATCGTCGCGCCTGCTCGGCGAGGCTTCCACGCTCGACCTGCAGCTGCGCGGCGACGTCGTGCGCGCCACCAACCGCGACACCGGCCAGCCGCTGCCGCGCATCGCACCCTTCCGCCTCGGCAGCACCCTGCTGTGGGCAAGCGGTCCGTGGCGCGCCGGGGTGGGCTTCGACTACGTGGCCGCGCAGGATCGCGTGCCGGACGACGGCACCCGGGCCACCGGGGCCTACACGCTCTGGAACGCCTCGCTGGGCTACCGCACGCAGTGGCAGTTCGGCGCCACCCGTAGCAACGCGCTCTGGTATGCGCGCCTGGACAACATCACCGACAAGCTCGCCTACAGCCCGACCTCGATCCTGACGACGACGGCGTTCCCGAAGGCGCCGCTGCCGGGGCGCAGCCTGAAGGTGGGGGTGAGGGTCGACTTCTGAGAAGCGCCGGAGCGCGGGCCCGCTAGCGCCGGGGGCTCCGCCGCGCTGCCAGGCGTCGCTACACGTCCCTGGAGGGCGAGGGCCAGGCCGCGCCGAAAGGCGCTTGCGGCACAACGCTCGGCAACGGCCGCTGCATCGATCCGTCCGGCAGGTCGTTCGGCTCACGCGGCACGCGGATGTGCTCCGGCAGGTGCCGGACTGCGAACTGCGAGGCCGGCAGCGCGGCACGCCGGGGGCCGGGGGCAGGCGCTTCCGCGGCGATGTGCGGCCAGGAAGAGGACGGGCTCCTGGCGAAGCCCGTGGCGAAACCCTGCGGCTGGAGGTAAGGTGCCGCGTCGTCGGAGGTCGGTGCGTGCCGCGGCAGCAGCCGGTCGTAGATTTTCTTGACGACGCTGTAGCATTCGCACGACCGCTGCTCCAGCCCGGCACGGTCGACGATCTCGATGCGGCCCCGGGCATAGCGGATCAGCCCCGCCTTCTGCAGCTTCGTGGCGGCTTCGGTCACCCCTTCGCGCCGCACGCCGAGCATCGTGGCGATCAGTTCCTGCGTCATCAGCAGGTCATTACCCTGCACGCGGTCCAGGCGCAACAGCAGCCAGCGGCACAACTGCTGGTCGAGCACATGGTGACGGTTGCACGCTGCGGTGTGCGACATCTGCAGGATGAGCGCCTGGATGAAGCGCAGCAGCAGCCGCTGGATGTGCGGACGGGCCACTTCTCCGCTGAGGAAGTCCGTGTGCATGCGCACGGCGTCGCCCCTGATCAGCACCACGGCCCGGATGGCGCCGGAGATCTCGCCCATCACCACGGACATGCCCACCAGTCCCTCATTGCCGATGACCGCGATCTCCGCGGACGAGCCGTCCTCCATCATGTGCAGCTTCGAGACGATGGCAGTGAGCGGAAAGTAGACATGGCTGGTTTTCACGCCCTCTTCGGAGAGCACCTTGCCCGCGGGCAGGTCCACCACCTCCATGAATGGAAGCCATCGCTGCAGATCGGCTTCATCCAGCGCACCCACCAGCGTGTTGCGTGATACCTCGGAAATCCTCAATGGCATGCGCATGGTGGTGGTCGTGAAGTGGAGGGGGCAGGTGCAATATAGGTAATGTTTTTCGAGTTCTCTGTTCGATAGCGAACATAGGTGCGCGATACCCGGGTCCGCACGGTGCGGAAGGCTGGTCCGGGGGCCTGCGGCGCGCGCTACAGGGCAGTCAGCCAGAGCGCATGGTTGGCGGCCTGCTTCAGTTGGCGCTTTTCTTCTTCGAGATCCTCGATCTGCTCCAGCGCCCGCGCGAGCGCGGCCTGGAGGTGCTCCACGGTGCGCACGGGGCGCAGTTCAGGAGGCACGGGGGCATGGGGGGCGGGGTCGTCGTGCATGTCTGGGCCTTTCGTCGCGGCCATGCCGCGGGTGGTTTTTTTACCCGATGGGCCGTCGCCGATCTGTGCGCCAGCGCACGCACGGATCACCCAGCGAGCAGCGTGCTGCCGATGTGCGGCAGCGAACAGACCTGACGCGAACCAACGCGTTCAATGGCCGTTCTCCACGAAGGAAGGGCGAACCATGTTTTTATTCAGACCCCATTTTTCGGTCCGCGCGGATTCTTCGCGCATGGCCAATGCCGGCAAAGCGCCGCTGCTGTGCGTCGGCATACTGGCGCTGCTGTCCGCGTGTGGCGGAGGCAGCGGCACGGATGCGCCGTCGGCCGAGGCAGCGAGCGCGGGTACCGGTGCCATCGCCGCCTCCGCGGCAGCCGATGCGCTGGCGCCGCGGATCGTGGCGGTGCGCATGCCGTCCTTCGCAGGGTCTTCGGCCGGCGATGCCGTGTCCGATCTCGGAGGTTCCAAATCACAGCCGCAGCCGCAACCGGTCGCGCAGCCTCCCGCCCGGGCGACGACGGCCGTGGGGACGTCCTCCGTCGCACCTTTCAACGGCGGGGTGGAAGACCCGGGCCTGTTGATGCTGCTGCTGCCCGATGACCAGCCCACCGCGGACCCGCGCGTGTCGGCATGGATGGATGCCGCGTCGGAGACAGGCACGCGCATCGCGGTGGTCACGGATGCGCAGTTCCTCGCCATGGCCCCGGGCAAGTCACTGAAATATGCCGGGCTGGTGCTGCCCGATCAACTGCACACGATCGCCACCGACGCGCTGCTGGCGGCCGTGCGCGGCTACGTGACGGCAGGGGGCCGGGCCCTGCTGGCCTACGACTTCGGCGCGCTGACGCTCAATGGCGTCGGCCAGCCCGTCTATCCGATTCCCAAATCGCGCCTCAGCGACCTGGCAGGGGTGGACTACGTGCTGTACGACTCGCTGCTGGACCAGACGGTGGGCCTGGGACCGGTGGCCGCCATGCGCAGCACCATGCGCGAGCTTCTCGTGCCGCCTGGCAAGTCGATGCCCTACAACCTGCCGCAGCCCGCGGGCGGATCGGCCGCAGCCCTCGCGGCGCCGAAGACCGCGGGCCGCGCGGCGGTGGTCACCGGTGGACTCCTGGAAGCGGCGGGCTTGGCGTCGGGCGAGGCGCTTTACTTGCCCGCCAGCCCCGCTGATCCGGGCGGAACCCGGGGTTTCGATCCGCAGCAGTTCCAGGCGCTGCCCTCGTATTCGCTGCAGGACCGGCAGCGCGCGGCGGCCGGCCGGGTGCGCCCACGGTCTGTGCAGGTGGATTTCGGCAGGGCGTTCAAGGGCCGGCAACCAGCTGCCGCCACCCGGTTGCAGCAGGGCGCGCTGGCACGTCATCCGCTGGCCGACGCAGGGGGCAGGGCGGCCGAGGCCACGCCGGACTCCGGCGATGAGTTGAAAGCCACTCAGGAAGACACGCTCGACGCCTACCACGGCTACCTGCTCGGCCACCTGATCTACCCGTCCTACGTGACCTCCGGCACCTACACCGGGACCCCGCTGGCGATTTCGCCCTCCTTCGGGCTCGTGGCGGGCCTGAAGGCCATCGGCACGGGCAAGGTGCTGTTCGTGAACCTGCCACTGGGCTACCTGAAAGGGCGTACCGACGCGCTGCCGATGCACGGCTTCCTGCGCTATTTCATGGAGCACGTCGTCCAGGGCGCACGCCTTTCGCCCATGCCCGACGGAGTGGCCGGGATGACGCTGGACTGGCACCTGGATTCGATGGCTGCGCAGCAGCCCTCGCTGGCGCTCGAAACCGCGGGCATTTTCGGGACGCACCCCTTTTCCGTGGAGATGACGGCCGGCCCCGACACCATCGAGCCGGGCGACGGCCTGGGCTGGAACCTGAACGCCAATCCCACCGCACAGCAACTGCTGCGGCGCCTGGATGCGCGAGGCCACGCGATCGGCTCGCACGGCGGGTGGATCCACGACTACTACGGGCTGAACGCCACGGAAGACAACGCGGCGACGTTCCGTCCCTACCTGGTGCAGAACAAGAATGCCGTGGACAGCGCGCTGGGCCGGCCGATGCGCGACTACTCGGCGCCGCAAGGCAACAATCCGCGTTGGGCCATGGACTGGCTGGAAGAGCAGGGCGTGGTCGCTGCCTATTTCGGAGGGCACACGGGGCTGGGCGCTACGCGGCAGTACCGCGACGGAGTCTTGCGCAATCCCTCGCTGTGGGTGTTCCCTGTGACACCTCAGGGTACGTACGCCACGTTCGAGGAATGGCAGGACTACGGCGTGCCCAAGGCCGACGTCAAAGCCTGGTACCACGCCATGGTGGACTTCTCGGTCCGCTACAACACCAGCCGCATGGTGTATGCGCATCCGCCGGGTGCGCACCAGTGGGTCGACGTCGTGAAGGATCTGCTGGCCTATGGGCAGACCAAAGGTACGGCGTTCAAGTGGTACACCATGCCGCGCCTGGCCGACTTCATGGCCGCGCGCGACCAGGTGCGCTGGACGCAGGCCCTCATGCCGGACGGCACGACGATGCGTTTCACCGCCACCCATCCCTCCACGCTCGCCGGGATGGTGTGGATGCTGCCCAAGGCCCGGTACCTGCGGCCGTCCGTCACCGTGGCCGGAACGGCCACGGTGACGGACGGGGGCTCCGCCTGGCTGGTGAAGGGCAAGGCCGTGGCCCTGGCGCAGTTCGATGCGCGACGCAACACGTCCTTCGTTCCCTGAGCGCGCCCGTTCCCGCACCCGTGAAGCAATCCCCACGGGTGCGGCCCTTATGTGGGGAAGCGAACAGACCCGCCACGCACCGCTTCCCAGAATGGCCCCGTGTTGTCCGGAAAGGGAGGAAAACCATGCAGCCTGACCCAGATCCATTCCGCCGGAACGCCAGCGCGTCCGCGCCGCAGCCGGCACCCCGCGTGCCCGGTGTTCCCTCATTCATTCAGCCCCCCCATGCCAAGGAGCCCGCCATGCAGGACATCCTCATCGTCTCGGGCACGCGGCCCGAGATCATCAAGCTGGCGCCTCTCTACCACGCGCTGTGCTCCCTCGTGTGGACCCGCGTGCGCTGGCTGCACACGGGGCAGCACGAGGAGATGGCTTGCCAGATGCTGAATTGCTTCGCCATCCGCCCGGACTTCGTGCTGCAGCGCGAGGGCAGCACGCTTCGGGAGTTCAGCGCCGGTTGCCGCCGCCAGATCGACCAGGTGCTGCAGCAGCACGCCTGCTCGCTGGTGATCGTGCAGGGCGATACCGAATCGGCCTTCGTGGGCGCGCTGGCGGCCTTCTATCACGGGTTGCCGGTGGCCCACGTGGAGGCAGGTCTGCGCACCTACAACCTGGCGCGCCCGTTCCCCGAAGAGGGCCTGCGGCAGATGATCAGCCGGCTCGCACGGTTCCATTTTCCGCCCACGGCGCGCTCGCGCCTCGCGCTGCAGGCCGAGGGCATCGCGGACGACGCCGTCCACGTCACCGGCAACACGGTGGTGGATGCCCAGCACTGGGCCTGCCATCGCCACGGCGTGCAGCGCCGTGCCACGGGCCGGGGCCACCTGCTCGTCACGTTCCACAGGCGGGAAAGCTGGGGCGACGGCGTATTCGACATCTGCAACGCCATCGCCGACCTGGCACGGCAGCAGCCCGAACTGAAGGTGCTGTTCCCGGTGCATCGCAATCCGGTGGTCCGCGAACCCGTGCAGGATCTGCTGGGTGGCATCGGCAATATCGAGCTGTGCGACCCGCTGGACTACGTGGAAATGCAGCAGGCGCTCGCCGACGCATGGCTGCTGCTGACGGATTCCGGAGGCCTTCAGGAGGAAGCGCCGACGTTCGGTGTGCCCGTGCTGGTGCTGCGCGACGAAACCGAGCGGCCCGAGGCCGTGCAGGCAGGCTGCGCGCTGCTCATCGGCCCGTCGTACGAGGCCATCGTGCTGCATGTGAACCGGCTGCTGGCAGACCCGCATGCCCATCGGCGCATGGCGCAGGTACAGAGCCCGTTCGGGGATGGCCAGGCCTGCCGGCGCATCGTCGCCGTTCTGGAACGCCAACTCGCGCCCGCGATGCCCATCTCCCTGGCGGCCTGACACCATGCAGACGCTCGGGCTCCTTCCCTCCTTCTCGGCACAGCCGGTGGCGGCCGCCATGGCCTGCCTGCTCATGGTCGTGGTCCTGTTCATGGTGCTGTACGGCGTGCGGCACTTCATGTTCACCATGAGCCGGCTCATCGGAGAGCAGCGCCATCCGTATCTGGACATCGCCGTGGCCCAGTGGCCCGTCATCACCGTGTTCATCGCCGCGCACAACGAGGAAAAAGTCATCGCCGGCTGCATCGAGGCGCTGCTGAACACCGACTACCCCGCGAACCGCATGACGATCATCCCGGTGAACGACCGTTCCACCGATGCGACGGCGCAGATCGTCAACAGCTACCACGAGCGCTATCCGAGCCGGCTTTCGCCGTTCCACCGCACCGGCGGCAAGCCGGGCAAATCGGCGGCGCTCAAGGATGCGCTGCGCTTCGCGGACGGCGACATCGCGATCATCTTCGATGCCGACTACGTGCCCGGGCGCGGGCTGCTCAAGCAGCTGGTCGCGCCATTCTTCGATCCGGAGGTGGGGGCGGTGATGGGGCGCGTGGTGCCCGTCAACAGCGGCGCCAACCTGCTGACCCGACTGCTGGATCTGGAGCGATCGGCCGGCTACCAGGTCGACCAGCAGGCACGCATGAACATGAACCTGATGCCGCAGTACGGCGGCACCGTCGGCGGGGTGCGCATGTCGGCGGTGGAGGCAGTGGGCGGGTGGCACGACGACACCCTCGCTGAAGACACCGACATCACCTACCGGCTGATGTTCAATGGCTGGAAGACGGCCTACACGAACCGCTCGGAATGCTACGAGGAGGTGCCTGAGGATTGGCGCGTGCGCATCAAGCAGGTCAAGCGCTGGGCCAAGGGGCACAACCAGGTACTGGCGCGGCACTGGTGGAAGTTCGCCGCAAGCCCCTACCTGACCGCCGGTCAGCGCGTGGACGGGCTGCTGCTGCTGTTCGTCTTCGTGATTCCGCTCGTGATGCTGGCGGGATGGTGCCTGGCGCTGGGGCTGTATTTCCTCAACGCAGGATCGCTTCTCTCGCAGCTGATCCCCGTGTTCGCGCTGATGGTCTACGGAACGCTGGGCAACTTCGCCGCGTTCTTCGAGATCGTCATAGCGGTGCTCATCGACGGCAATCGCCGCCGCCTGCGGCTGCTGCCGCTCAACATCCTCGGGTTCATGGTGAGCCTGTTCGCCATCTCCGGCGCCGTCGGAAGCCTCGTCATGGACTCGCTGCTGCGGCGCGAGCTGGTGTGGGACAAGACGGTGCGCTACCGCAAGAAGGTCGGCAATGCCTGAATCCCACCTGATGCTCGTGGCTTTCGCGATGGCCTGCGCCGTGCTCTTCGCGCTGCCGTTCGTGCCCGCCATCAGCGAATGGCGCCACCCCACCGACAGCGCGGCCCTGCCCGTGCCTCCCGACCACGCGGCCGACATCGACCACTTCGCCCGGCGCCTGCGTGCCGATGCACAGGCGCGGCTCGGCCGCGGCGAATCCACGGGCTACGAGGCCTTCGACCTCATCGCCCCCGATGTCCCAACCACCGCTTGGGGTGAGGCCCGGGACCGCCTGCTGGTCTGCGGCGACGTGGCGACCGGTGCCGCCATCTTTGCGTTCCAGCCCGTGTACGTGGACGGCAACCTGCGGGCCGGGCCGGGATGCGCGTTCTCCAGCCTCTACACCGCCGGCGACCTCGAACTGGGGGAGGCGAGCAAGATCGCCGACTGGGCGCATGCGGACAACGAACTGCGTCTGGGCGGCGGCAGCACGGCCCTGCGGCGCGTATCGGCTGGCACGGCGTTAAGACTGTCGGCGCCCTGCTGGTTCGAGCGGCTGCATGCGCCGCTGGTGCGGCTGGGAAAGGCTCCCGCTCCTTCCGCGGACGCGCCGGTGCCCGCGCGGCCCGTCCAGCAGACAGCCACCTATGCCACGCTCGAACATGCCGTCGAACGCACGCCCGCGCTCTACATGGTGCGGGGGGACTGCGCGTTGCCCGAGCACCGCGTCTACCGCGGGTC
>CAJYKV010000028.1 GCA_913774955.1 uncultured Acidovorax sp. | reverse complement strand
TGGGGTGAAACAGGCCTTTGCCGCGTTGCAGATCGATAGGTTCAGACGTCAGCACGCTTATGCGTGTGTTGTGCAGACCTTCCCTAAGGGAGCAGGAAGCGTTGAGGGATGGAAGAAATTTAATAACAATTAAATAATTTATTAATTATTCATATTTTAAAAAGGATCCGGAATCCAAAGGACTTCTTGGGATCAATTTTCGATGAAATCGATACCCAATTTCATAAAAAACCTGAATGCCACTGATTACGGAATAGAAATTTCCGAATTTGATATTGAGAAGGAGTGCGCAAACCGATGCATTAAAATAAAGACCTGGGGTCGACTCGACCTTCCAGCGAGGTCCATAAAGAAAAAAATATTTTTCGATGACGATGAGGCCTGCCAACGCCTCAACGAAATTTTGCACGAGGAAAATCTTGAAGGCGCTGCGTCGATTGTTTGGAGCAATGCAAACCTGGTCGAAATCAGAGCCAATCTCCTATTTTTGTACGACTTCGGGACGGAAATATTGACCGAAGATTGGGATGTCTGGATTTTTGGCGACGGATGGATAATAGAAAAATACCATGAAGGAGAACTGGTTTTCTTTCGACATCCGTAACCGCCGTCACCCCCCCCGATTCCTCATCCAATCCGCCGTCCCCATAAAACTCTCCCGCAGCCTCACCCGCAGCGCCTCGGGCACGCCGGTCTCGCCCATTGCCTGGTCCATGCACGCCACCCACTGGTCGCGCTCCTTAATGCCGATGGAAAACGGCATGTGCCGCATACGCAGGCGCGGGTGGCCGAAGCGTTCGATGTAGTGGTCCGGCCCGCCGAGCCAGCCGCAGAGGAACCAGAAGAGCTTGTCGCGCGCATCGGCCAGGGTGGTGCCGTGGGCGGCGCGCAGTTCGCGGTAGGCGGGCTCCAGGTCCATGAGGTCGTAGAAGCGGTCCACGAGGGTGCGCACGGCGGGTTCGCCGCCGATCCAGTCGAAGGGCGTGGCCGCGGCTTGTGGTTGTTGCTCGGGCTGCGGTTGCTCCTGTGGTTGCGCAGCAGCCTCGGCAGAAGCAGGAGCAGGTGCCAGAGTCGATGCGGCGGACGGGGCCGCAGCGGGGGCAGAAGCGGAAACGGAAACGGAGGCCGGGTCTCGGGAAGAAGAAGGATCGATCGTCGTCATCTGCGGACTATGGCACGCCTCGCCAAGTCCTCCAGCAGTCCCAGGCACTCATCTGCCGGCCCGGGCCCTGCCCTCCTTCTTCTCAATCAATCACTCCGCCGCCCGCCGCAGCGTCTCCACCACCGGCCGCCGCAGCACTTCACGCAGGCCCCACCACCCCGCGGCCAGGGCCAGCAGCGCCCCCGCGAGGGCACCGGCCAGGGGCACCCAGGGGGAGGCGGTCCACTGGAAGTCGAACACGTAGCGCGCCAGGGCCCAGCCCACGGCGACGGCGACGGCGCTGGCCAGAAAGCCGGCGAGCAGGCCGATGCCGGCGAGTTCGGCGCGCTGCACCTGGCGCAGCAGGCTGGCGCGGGCGCCGACGGCGCGCATGATGGCGAATTCGCGGGCACGCTCTTCGCGGGTGGCGGTGACGGCCGCGAACAGCACGACGAGGCCGGCGGCGAGCGTGAAGCCGAACAGGAATTCGACGGCCCGCACCACCTGCCCGAGCACGCGCTGCACCTGGGCCAGGGTGGCGCCCATGTCCACGTTGGTGATGTTGGGGAAGGCCTGTACCAGGCGGTTGTCGAAGCCGGGCGTGGCGGGAGCGCGGTAGGCCGCGAGGTAGGTGACGGGCAGCTCGGGCGGCATGCGGTCGGTGGTGTACATCACGAAGAAGTTGGCGCGCAGGGAACTCCAGTCCACCTTGCGCAGGCTGGTGACGCGCGCCTCGCTGGGCACGCCGGCGATGTCGAAGCGCAGGGTGTCGCCGAGCTTCAGGCCGAGGGTTTCGGCGATGCCGTCTTCCACGCTGATCTCGCCGGCGGCGCCGTCCGTCCAGCGGCCGGCCACGACGGTGTTGTGGTCCGGCGCCTTCGCGGCGTTGGACAGGTTGAACTCGCGGTCCACGAGGCGTTTGGCGCGGTCCTCGGTGTAGTCCTGCGGGCCCACTTCGCGGCCGTTGATGGCGACGAGGCGGCCGCGGATCATGGGAAACCAGTCGTAGCGCCGCACGCCCGCGTCGCGCAGCGCGGCCTGGAAGGCGTCGGCCTGGTCGGGCATGACGTTGATGACGAAGCGGTCCGGCGCGTCGGCAGGGGTGGCGCGCTGCCAGCTGTCGATGAGGTCGGTGCGCAGCAGCACGAGCAGCACCAGGGCCAGCAGGCCCACGGCCAGGCTGCTGACCTGCACGACGGCATAGATGGGCCGGGCGGCGATCTGGCGCGTGGCGAGCACCAGCCAGCGCGGGGCCGTGGCCTCATTGACGCTGGCGCGCAACAGCTTGACGGCCACCCAGGCCAGCAGCGCGAACAGCACCACGGCCCCCGCGAAGCCGCCCACGGCGATGAGGCCGAGTTGGCGGTCGCTGCTCACGGCCAGCAGCAGCGCGGCGAAGCCAGCCACGCCCACGCCGAGCACGGCGAGCGATGCGGGCTTGAGCGCGCCCAGGTCGCGCCGGATGACGCGCAGCGGCGGCACGCGGGCGAGCTGCAGCACGGGCGGCAGGCCGAAGGCGAACATCAGCGTGAGCCCCATGCCGAAGCCGAAGGCCACGGGCCAGAGGCTGGGCGCGGGCAGGGTGGCCTCGACGAGGCCGGCGAGCAGCAGTACGAAGACGTGGTGCACCGCATAGCCCAGCGCCACGCCCACGCCGCTCGCGAACAGGCCCACCAGCGCGAACTCCACCACGTAGCCGCCCGCGATGCCGCGCTGGCTCTGCCCGAGCACGCGCAGCAGCGCGGCGGCATCCAGGTGGTCGCTGGCGAAGCCGCGCGCGGCCAGGGCCACGGCCACGGCGGAGAGCAAGGCGGCGAGCAGGGCCACGAGGCTCAGGAACTTGCGGGCGCGGTCGAGCGTCTGGCGCATTTCCGGGCGGCCGCTGTCGAGCGACTCCACGCGCACGCCGTGCACGGACGGGTCCTGCGCGGCCTGGGTGGCCCAGGCGGTGTATTGCTGCACGGCGGCCGGTGTGTCGCCGGCCACGGCGAAGCGGTAGGTGAGGCGGCTGGCGGGCTGCACGAGGCCGGTGGCGGGCAGGTCGGCGGCGTTGAGCAGGGCGCGCGGCGCGAAGCTCATGAAGCCGGCGCCGCGGTCGGGCTCGACGGTGATGGTGCGGGCGATGCGCAGGCGGCCGTCGCCGAGCAGCAGCGGGTCGCCCAGTTTCAAGCCCAGGGCTTCGAGCAGGGCCGGGTCCACCCAGACTTCGCCGGGCGCGGGGATGTCGCGCGTGGCCGACCCGGGCGCGCCGGGTGCGTCGGAAGTCTGCAGGCTGCCGCGCAGGGGGTAGCCGGGCTCCACGCTCTTGAGCGCGACGAGGCGGCTCGCCCCGCCCTGCTCGTCGCTCGCGCGGCCCATGGTGGGGAAGCTGAGCGTGGTCACGCCCTTGAGGCCCAGCGAGCGTGCCTCGTCGATGAAGCTGCGGGGCGTGGGCTGGTCGCTCGCGATGACCACGTCGCCGCCGAGCAACTGCAGCGCGTCGCGCTCCAGGCCGCCCTGCAGCCGGTCGGAGAAGAAGCCCACGGACGTGAGGGCCGCCACGGCCAGCGCCACGGCGACGGTGAGCAGGCGCAGGCCGCCCGCGCGCAGATCGCGCCGCAGCATGCGCCAGCCGAGCAGGAAGAAGGACGGGATCATGGGCGGCACGATAGCTCAAACCGCGCAGCCCTCCGCGGCGCCGGGGCAACCCGGCGGGCCGAAGGCTCAGGCCCCGCCGATGCCGACCGTGACGCGGCCGGTGCCCGCGCACTCGGCACAGGGGGCGCCGTCCATCCGGCCGGTCCCGCCGCAGGCGGGGCAGAGGTTCTCTCCCGTACCCGGCGTGCCGGGCGCGGCCTCGTCGCCCGGGGCCAGCGGCCGAGCGGCGGGGGGTGGGGCGCTGCCGCCGCCCTGCCCCGCCGGCTGGTCCGAGGCACCCGGCCGCGGCGCGGGCGCTCCGGTGCCGGGTTCGTCGTTGTCGAAGGCGGCGCCGGGGTCTTCCTCGCCTGCGACCGAAATGCCGAAGGAGAGCGGATCGCGTGGATGGCCGCCCGGAGGCTGGGGCGATGCGGGGGAGGCGGTAGAGGCCGGAGGGGTGGCCGGACCGGAGGAAGCGGAAGCCATGGGGTGACCTTTTTGAAAACAGTGCCGAAAGGCGGTGGGGGATGCAGCAGCCTGCTGCCGCGTGAAGAAAGACCGGAAGTGCGAACCGCTGCGCGCTGCACCACCGGCCCGATCGCTTCTCCTTCCCGGCAATCCGCATTCCCGCGCGAGGGCAGGCTCCATGGGAAAAACGCACCGGCGGCATGCCGGCGGTCGCAGGCGCGGTTGCGCTGTCCTGGGCACGCCGTGTGCAGGTGATGAAACTGGCGGATGCGGACGAGGCCCGCGACCCGCCTGTGGATCAGCCGTCGCCCGGCACGGGCGTGTAACGCACGGCGCGCGGCGGCCGGCACAGGCCCCAGAGCGCGATGCCGGCCTCGGCCGCCAGATCGATGGCCAGGGACGTGGGTGCGGAGACGGTCGCCAGCAGGGGAATGCCCAGGCGCGCGCATTTGCGCACGAGTTCGTAGCTGGCGCGGCTGGACATGACGACGAAGCCGTCCGCGCCCGAGCGGCCCTGCAGTACGAGGCGGCCGATGAGCTTGTCGAGCGCGTTGTGGCGGCCGACGTCTTCGAGCAGGTCGGTGAGTTCGCCCTGCGGCGTGGCCCAGGCGGCCGCGTGCAGCGCCCCGGCGGCGGCGTTCATCACCTGCAGCGCCGGCATGGCGGCAACCGCGCGCAGCACCGTGGCCGCCGGCAGCTCGGTCACCCAGGGCCGGGCCGTGACCCGTTCGGGCACGAGGTCGAGCGCCTGCAGGCTGTCGATGCCGCACAGGCCGCAGCCCGTGCGTCCCGCCAGCGCCCGGCGCCGTTCCTTGAGGCGGGCGAAGCAACGCGGCGCGATGTCCAGATGCACTTCGCAGGCCGTGCCGCCACCGCCACCGCCGCCCTGCGGCGCACTGCGCGCGAACACCTCGATGCCGCGGCAATCGGCGGGCGTGTCGATCAGGCCTTCGCTGAGCGCGAAGCCGAGGGCGAACGCCTCGAGGTCGGCCGGCGTGGCCATCATGACGGCGTGCGAGAGGCCATTGAAGACCAGGGCCACGGGCACTTCCGAGGCCACGGCGTCGTCCTGCCAGGGGGAAGGCTCCGCGTCCGGGTTCGTGCCCGCTGCCTTTGCCGTTGCCGCAGGCCCCGCCGCCGGCGCGTACGGAGCTGGGGTTGCTCCCGAAGCAACGGTAGCCGAACCAATGCTGGCCACCCCGTGGCGCTGCACCCTGCGCGCCACCACAGGCTCCAGCCAGGCCGTCGAAGCTGTGCCGTCGTCCGTGCTGCCGTCGCCCTGCCCCCGGTCGCCGGAAGCGCCCGCCAGGCCCGGCAAGGCGCATGGGGATGCGGAGACGGATGCGGAGGCCTGCCGTTCGGCCACCCGGGCACGCCCGGCGTCGGTGAGCCGTGCCAGCCACCGGTCTCCGTCCTGCGCCACGCGCACCCATCCCGGCCCCGGCTGGCCGCCCAGTACCGCATCGCCGAGCAACGCCAGGCGGCGCAGGATGGCGCTGCCGGGCAGGTCGAGGTGCTTGGCGAGCCGCGGCAACGATACGCCCTGCGGCGCATCGCGTTCGGCGAGGGCCGCGAGCAGCGCGGCGGTGAGATCGTCGTCCGGAGGGGTCAAGGCAGGCTCAGATCGCGGCCACGGGCGCTGCCGGCGCAGCGGCGGTCTCGGCCTGGGCCGAGGCCGTGGCGTCGTCAGCACCTACCCCCGCACCAGCCTCGCTGGGCACGAGTACCACGGGGATGGACTTGGACGTGGGCGTACCGGCGTTGAGCGCCACGGACGAGAGCGGCACCAGCGGGTTCGTCTCGGGATAGTAGGCCGCTAGGTTGCCGCGCGGGATGTCGTAGCCCACGAGCTTGAAACGGTCGGCGCGGCGCTCCTGGCCGTCGCTCCACACGGTCCGGATGTCGACCCAGTCGCCGTCCTTGAGGCCCAGCGCACGGATGTCCTCGGGATGAATGAAGACCACGCGGCGCTGACCATAGACGCCGCGGTAGCGGTCGTCGTGTCCGTAGATGGTGGTGTTGTACTGGTCGTGCGAGCGCGTGGTGAGCAGCGTGAACACGATCGCGTCGCGGTGGCGGGCCCGCGCCTGGTGCACGGGCGTGTCCTGCGGCACGGGGTGCGGCACGAAGCCGGCCTTGCGCGTGGCCGTGGCCCAGATGCGCTCGCTGGCGGTGTTGCGCAGGCGGAAGCCTCCGGGCACGGCGATGCGCTGGTTGAAGTCCTTGAAGTCGGCGAACACTTCCTCGATCTTGTCGCGGATGCGGGCGTAGTCCTCGATGAGCCAGAGCCACGGCACGCGGCTGCGGGCGCCGAGCGTGGCGGCGGCCAGCCGCGCCACGATAGCCGGCTCGGAGAGCAGGTGCTCGGAGGCCGGCGGGTTGATGCCCATCGAGATGTGCACCATGCTCATCGAGTCTTCCACCGTCACGCCCTGCGGGCCGGCGGCCTGCATGTCGATCTCGGTGCGGCCCAGACAGGGCAGGATCAGCGCCTCGCGGCCATGCACGATGTGGCTGCGGTTGAGCTTGGTGGTCACGTGCACCGTGAGGTCGCAGCGCCGCAGCGCCTTCCAGGTCTCGTACGTATCCGGCGTGGCCGCGGCGAAATTGCCGCCCAGCGCGAAGAACACGCGGCCCTTGCCGTCGAGCATGGCCTGGATCGCCTCCACCGTGTCCACCCCGGGCTCGCGCGGAGGCTCGAAGCCGAAGACCTCCTTGAGGCGGTCGAGCAGCGCGGCCGGGGGCTTCTCCCAGATGCCCATGGTGCGGTCACCCTGCACGTTGCTGTGGCCGCGCACCGGGCACAGGCCCGCGCCCGGGCGGCCGATGTTGCCGCGCAGCAGCAGCCAGTTGACGATCATCTGGATGGTGGCCACCGAATGCATGTGCTGGGTGATGCCCATGCCCCAGCAGGCGATCACGCTGCGGGCGTTGCGGTACACCTCGGCGGCGGCGCGGATCTGCGCCTCGGCGAGCCCGGATTCCTCCTCGATGACCGACCAGGATTCCGCGCGCAGGTCCGCCAGCAGCGCTTCGATGCCGGTGGTGTGCTGCTGGATGAAGGCGTGGTCGAACACGCCGCCCTGGCGGTCCTCGATCTCGGCCAGGTGCTTCATCATGCCCTTGACGACGGCCAGGTCGCCGCCGACGCGCACCTGGAAGTAGTGCGTGCTGATGGGCGTGGAGCCGAGCGTCGCCATTTCCATCTTGCTCTGCGGATCGGCGAAGCGCTCCAGGCCGCGCTCGCGCAGCGGGTTGAAGCTCACGATCTGCGCGCCGCGCTTGTGGGCCGCGCGCAGTTCGCCGAGCATGCGCGGATGGTTGGTGCCGGGGTTCTGGCCGAAGATGAAGATCGCGTCGGCCTCCTCGAAGTCCTGCAGCGTGACCGTGCCCTTGCCCACGCCGATCTGCGGGCGCATGGCACTGCCGCTGGGCTCGTGGCACATGTTCGAGCAGTCGGGGAAATTGTTGGTGCCGTATTCGCGCACGAACAGCTGGTAGAGGAATGCGGCCTCGTTGCTCGCGCGGCCCGAGGTGTAGAAGATGGCCTGGTCGGGGTCGGGCAGCGCGTTCAGGTGGCGGGCGATGAGGGCGAAGGCGTCGTCCCAGGCGATGGGCACGTAATGGTCGCTGGCAGCGTCGAACACCATGGGGTGCGTCAGGCGGCCCTGGTCTTCCAGCCAGAAATCGCTCTGCGCGGCCAGTTCGGCCACCGTGTGGCGCGCGAACAGCTCGGGGCCCGCGCGGCGCGCCGTGGCCTCGGCCGCCACGGCCTTGGCGCCGTTCTCGCAGAACTCGAACGTGGAGGCGTGGTTGCGGTCGGGCCAGGCGCAGCCGGGGCAGTCGAAGCCGTCGGGCTGGTTGGCCGAGAGCAGCGTCTTGGCGCCCTTGACGGGAATGTCCTGCCGCAGAAGGGTGTTCTTCACGCTGTTGAGCGCCCCCCAGCCTCCCGCAGGGCCTTTGTAGAA
Organism: uncultured Acidovorax sp.; assembly: GCA_913774955.1. GTDB lineage: Bacteria > Pseudomonadota > Gammaproteobacteria > Burkholderiales > Burkholderiaceae_C > Paracidovorax. Next base: position 141,774 of record CAJYKV010000028.1, on the reverse strand, counting down.
CTCGATTTTCTGGTCGCTCATCGTGGTCTCCCTTCAACAAAACATGGCGGATGGAGAAAAAACGCCCGCCCTTGCCCTTGCCCTTGCGGGACGCCGGGCCGCCCAGCCCGAAGGCTACGCGCTTGCCGCATCCCTTGCGGGCGACGGGTCTTGCCTGGGCAGTGGCGCATGGCAGGCCCTGGCACCGTTCAGGACGCGGTCTTGAATTTCGCGGCCGCGTCGGCCAGGCCCGCGGCCTGTTCGCGCATGCGCAGCGCCGCGGCGGCGGCCTGCTCCACCAGGGCCGCATTCTGCTGCGTCATCTGGTCGATGCGGCCCACGCTCTGGTGGACGCCCTCGATGCCGGTGCTCTGCTCTTCGCTCGCCGCGGCAATGCCTTCGATGAGGCGCGTGACCTCGTCGATCGATCCGGCGACGCCCTGCATCGATGCCCGTGCCGCATCGGCCAGGCCGCCGCCCGCGTCCGCGCGCTCCACCGATGCGGCGATGAGCGTGCGGATCTCGCGGGCCGCGCCCGACGAGCGCTGCGCGAGCGCCCGCACCTCCGAGGCCACCACGGCGAAGCCCCTGCCCTGCTCGCCCGCGCGCGCGGCCTCCACCGCCGCGTTGAGCGCGAGGATGTTGGTCTGGAAGGCAATGCTGTCGATGACCCCGATGATGTCGTGGATGCGGTGGGCATCGCCGCGCATGTCGACCATGGTGGACACGACGCGCTCCACCGCCTCGCTGCCCCGGGCCGACGCGCGCGACACCTGGTGCATGAGCCCGTTGACCTGCCGCGCGTGCTCCGCGGTCTGCACCACCGTGGCGGTGATCTGCTGCAGCGTCGATGCGGCCGCGTTCACCTCGCCCGCCTGCCGTTCGGTGCGCGCTGCCAGGTCGCCGTTGCCGTCTGCGATCTCGCGCGTGGCGATGCGCAGCCCTTCCGCGCCCTGCCGCACCTGGCCGACCAGCCCCGCCAGGCCGACGCTGATGCCGTTGATCGCCTGCAGCATCCGGCCCACCTCGTCGCGGCGGCCGACGTGGAGCTGCGTGGTGAGATCGCCCGCGGCGATGCGCTGCGCCGCGGCGCAGCCCTCGGCCACGGGGCCGGTGATGCCCCGGCGCGCCAGCCCGTAGACCAGCGCCGCGACCAGCAGCGGCAGCGTGACCGACACCGCGAGCCAGGCCGGCGGCAGGGGCGGCAGCAGCAGCCACGCCACGGCGCCCACGGCGTACTGGGCCGCGATCACGCAGAGGGCCAGCCGCGCTGCCGAGCCCAGCGACGGCATGCCGCTCACGTCCAGCCCCACGTAGAGCACACCCACGACCTGGCCCGCGGCATCGCGCACCGGGTCGTAGCGGGTCATGTTCTGGCGCCCGAACACCGATGCGTATCCCACGTAATGGCGACCGGCCACGAGCAGGCGGTAGGCGGGATGCGAGCGGTCCAGCAGCGTGCCGACGGCGCGCTCGCCGTCCTGCTTGCGCACCGAGGTGGCGACGCGCACGAAGTCGTCGCCCCGGCGCGCGAAGACGGTGGCCCGCACGCCGGTGTCTTCGGTGAAGCGGTCGATGGCGGCGACATCACCGTTCAGCACCCGGCCGCCGCAACGCAGCACGGGGGCCTCGCCCACGGACCCGGGCTGCAGTTCGAACGCGCCCTGGTAGCCTGACGCGAAGCGACGCGCCGCCGCGCCGATCCGCCGGGTCAGGGCTCCGGGCAGCACGCTTCTGCCCCGTTCAATGGAAGAACTTCGCCGCGCTCACCAGGGTTTTGTAGATGCCCCAGGCCAGCGGGATACCGACGGCGGCCCAGGCGAAGGCCACCAGCGCCGGGCTGGTGGCGCCCCCGGCACCGCCCGCGCCGGAGCCCACCTCGGCCGCGGCGGCCTTCTCATGGGCGAGCTTCTTCTCGTGCGCCAGTTCCGCATCGCTCATGAACCACTTGTCGGCCAGCGGGCGCACCATCAGGTTGGCGATCAGGCCGATGACCAGCATGCCGACCAGGATGTACATGGTCTGGTTGTAGACCTGCTCGCGCGGCAGGCCCAGGCCGAGCTGGTACTCGCGCATGTAGTTCACCACCACCGGCCCGAGGATGCCGGCCGTGGCCCATGCGGTGAGCAGGCGGCCGTGGATGGCGCCCACGAACTGGGTGCCGAACAGGTCCGCCAGGTAGGCCGGCACGGTGGCGAAGCCGCCGCCGTACATCGACAGGATGATGCAGAAGGCGCCCACGAACAGCAGCTTGTGGCCGGCGCTGGCGGAACTCGGGATACTTGCGTACAGCAGGCCGCCCAGCACGAAGAACACCACGTAGGTCATCTTGCGTCCGAGCTTGTCGGAAAGGCTCGCCCAGAAGAAGCGGCCGCCGATGTTGAACAGCGACAGCAGTGCCGTGAAGCCGCCGGCCACCGCCGCGATGGCGGCGAGCTGGCCCTTGTCGAGGTCGCCGAACCGGACCGGCACGTTGATGAGCGCGCCGCCGAAGACTTCCTGCAGCATCGGGGAGGCCATGCCGATCACGCCGATGCCGGCGCTCACGTTCATGCAGAGCACGATCCACACCAGCCAGAACTGCGGAATGCCCCAGACGTGCTTCACGTGCACATGGCGCTGCGTGATCATCGCGTTGGCGGACGGCGGCGGCGGCGTCCAGCCGGCGGGCTTCCAGCCCGTGGGCGGCACGCGGTAGCCGAGCGCGCCGGCCATCATGAAGACGAAGTAGATCAGGGCCATGACGACGAAGGTCTGCATCACGCCGACGTCGGTCGGTGTGGAGAAGTGCTTCATCAGATCGACGGCCAGGGGCGAGCCGATCATCGCGCCGCCGCCGAAGCCCATGATGGCCATGCCGGTCGCCATGCCGCGGCGGTCGGGGAACCACTTGATGAGGGTGGAGACGGGCGAGATGTAGCCCAGGCCCAGCCCGATGCCCCCGATCACGCCGGAGCCGAGGATCATCAGCCAGAACTGGTGCAGGTGGATGCCGAGCGCCGACAGCAGCATGCCGCCGCACCAGCACACGGCCGACACCACGCCGGCCTTGCGCGGGCCGGCGCGCTCCAGCCAGCCGCCCCAGAGCGCCGCGGAGCAGCCGAGGAACACGAAGAACAGCGTGTACATCCAGCCCAGGGTCGCCACGCGCCAGTCGCAGCCGGTGGCGAACAGTTCGGCGAAGAAGCTCATGTCCTTCGGGCACGCCGAGCCCTTGCCGGCGGTGGACAGCGCCTTCGACAGGGGCAGCCAGAACACCGAGAAGCCATAGGCCATGCCGATGCACAGGTGGATGGCCAGCGCGGCCGGCGGCACAAGCCAGCGGTTGAACCCCGGCCCCGCGATGATGCGTTCTTTGTCGAGAAACCCCGGTCGTGTGTCCGCCATGCCCACTCCTCTGTGATTGTTGACTTTCCGCAACGTGAAACGCGCAGCAGGAAAGTGTCAACGCAACAGTTGATACAAGTCAATACACCGTGATTTCAAAGTGTGATTGACTTTCAGAGCGGGGGTGACCCGTGTTAACGAGGAGGTCGCGACCAGGCGGGCGTGCCCGCAAGCCCGTTCGTCACGTGTCCTTGCTGACCGCGATGGTGGGGAATTTCGAGGAGAAATCCTTGGCCTGCTGCGACACCTTCACGGCCACCTGGCGGGCCAGTTGCCGGTAGATGCGCGCCACTTCGCCGTCCGGCGCGGCCGCCACCGTGGGCGTGCCGCTGTCGGCCTGCAGCCGGATCTGCAGGTCCAGCGGCAGGGCGCCGAGGTACTCCATGCCGCTCTCCTCGGCCATGCGGCGGCCGCCGCCCTCGCCGAAGATGTGCTCGACGTGGCCGCACTGGCTGCAGACGTGCGCCGCCATGTTCTCCACGATGCCCAGGATCGGCACGCCCACCTTCTCGAACATCCGGATGCCCTTGCGCGCATCGAGCAGCGCGATGTCCTGCGGCGTGGTGACGATGACCGCGCCCGTGATCGGCACGCGCTGCGAGAGCGTGAGCTGGATGTCGCCGGTTCCGGGAGGCATGTCCACGACGAGGTAGTCCAGGTCCTGCCAGTTCGTCTGCCGCAGCAGCTGCTCCAGCGCCTGCGTGGCCATCGGCCCGCGCCAGATCATGGCCTGGTCGGGCTCCACGAGGAAGCCGATGGACATCACCTGCACGCCGTGGTTGCGCAGGGGCTCCATGGTCTTGCCGTCGGCGCTCTCGGGCCGGTCCGAGATGCCGAGCATCATCGGCTGGCTGGGCCCGTAGATGTCGGCGTCGAGCACGCCCACGCGCGCGCCCTCGGCCGCCAGCGCGAGCGCCAGGTTGGCGGCCGTGGTGCTTTTGCCCACGCCGCCCTTGCCCGAGGCCACGGCGATGATGTTGCGCACCTGCGGCAGCACCTGCACGCCGCGCTGCACCGCATGCGCGACGATGCGCGTGGCGATGGTGGCGGACGCCCGCTCCACCCCCGGCACGCTGCGTGCCGCGGCCTCGAGTTCGCCCGCCAGGGCGGCTTCCAGGCTGCGGGCGGGGTAGCCCAGCTCCACGGTGAAGGAGACGGCGCCGCCGTCGATGCGCAGGTCGCGCAGCGCGCGCGTGGAAACGAAATCCTTGCCGGTGTGCGGATCGCGTACGCTCGCGAGCGCCGCGAGGAGCGCCTGTTCAGTCACTGCCATATCGGTAAATCTCCTTGGGGGCCGGTAGTCTATTCCCTGCCCCCCGGCCCCGCAGGCCGCAGGACAATGCCGCGCCGGGCCGGCCCGGCCCCTTTTCCCCACCCCTGCCGTCGCTCCGATGGCCGCTCTGACGAAGGACTGCTTTCCGTGAAATTCAAGATGGCCCCCAACTCGCTGTTCGCCATCCTGCTGCGCTCGCCCTGGTGGGTGAGCTTCGCCGCCGCGGGCGCGATCGCCCTGGCCTGCGGGGCGCTGCTGCCCGCGCACGTGGCGCCCTTCGCGGCCGTGGGCGTGCTGCCGCTGGTGGCGGTGGGCAGCATGGCCGCCTGGCGGCAATGGAAGGCGCCCAACCCTTCGCGCCTGCAGGCGGCGCTGGACGAGGCCGGCGCCCTGTCCTGGCGGCAACTCGCGGACCGGCTCGAGCGCGCCTGGCGGGCCGAGGGCTACACCGTCCAGCGGCTGGCGGGCGGCGCGGCGGACTTCCGGCTCGACAAAGGCGGGCATCCGGTGCTGGTCAGCGCCCGCCGCTGGAAGGCCGCCACCCACGGGGTGGAGCCGCTGCGCGAACTGCAGGCCGCGGTCCGGGCGCAGGAGGGGAGCACCGGCGCCTACCTCGCGCCGCTGGGCGCCGTGAGCGACGCGGCCCGGGATTACGCGCGCACCCACGGCCTCGCCCTGCTGGACGGCCCCGCGGTGGCCACGCTGCTGCTCAAGGCCCCCGCCGGCGCATAGGCCCGGCCCCTCCCCCCCCTGCGCGGAGCCGGTCCGCCAGAGGCGAACTCCTCCTACAGATGAGGGTTTCCACCCATGGCACCCCGTCCCTAGAATGACTCGACCGCAACACCACGGGAGTCCTGGGCGATGGGCATTTTTGGTTCCTCCACATCGAAATCAGTGGCCGACCTGCTGGTCGAAACGCTGGCGGATGCCGGCATCCAGCGCATCTGGGGCGTCACCGGCGACAGCCTGAACGCGATCAACGACAGCCTGCGCCGCCATGGCGGCATCGAGTGGATGCACGTGCGCCACGAAGAGGCGGGCGCCTTTGCCGCGGGCGCGGAGGCCCAGGTGACGGGGCAGCTCGCGGTGTGCGCGGGCAGTTGCGGCCCCGGCAACCTGCACCTGATCAACGGTCTCTACGACTGCCAGCGCAACCATCAGCCGGTGCTGGCCATCGCCAGCCACATCCCCAGCAGCGAGATCGGCCTGGGGTATTTCCAGGAAACCCATCCGACCGAGCTGTTCCGCGAATGCAGCCATTTCTGCGAGATGGTGCAGGACCCGAAGCAATTGCCCGAGGTGCTGCACCGCGCGATGCGCACCGCCATCGGCCGCCACGGCGTCGCCGTGATCGTGCTGCCGGGCGACGTGTCCACCCTCGACGCGCCCGGGCACGCCCGGCCGGATTTCGCGCCGCCGGCCCTGCCGCGGCTGCTGCCCGATCCCGCCGCGCTCTCCGACCTCGCCGCGCTGCTGAACGGCTCCGGGGCGGTGACCATCCTGGCCGGCGCCGGCACCGCCGGTGCCCACGACGAGGTGGTGGCGCTGGCGAAGGCCCTGGCCGCGCCGATCGTTCACGCCTTCCGCGGCAAGGAGCATATGGAGTGGGACAACCCGTTCGACGTCGGCATGACCGGCCTGATCGGCTTCTCGTCCGGCTACCACGCGATGCGCGAGTGCGACACGCTGCTCATGCTGGGCACGGACTTCCCCTACCGCGATTTCTATCCGGAGGGCGCGGCCATCGTGCAGATAGACCGCGACCCCGGTGCGCTGGGCCGGCGTGCGCAGCTGCGCCTGGGGCTGGTGGCCGACGTGCGCGAGGCCGCGGCCCTGCTGGCCCCGCTGATCGAACCGGGCCGCGATACGCGCTTCCTCAACGAGGCGCGCGAGCATTACCTCGCGGCCCGCAAGGAACTGGACGAACTCGCCACCCCGCGGGCAGGCGATGCGCCGCTGCATCCGCAGTTCGTCGCGGCCACGCTCGACCGGCTGGCGGCCGACGACGCGGTCTTCACCTTCGACGTGGGCACGCCGGCCATCTGGGCCGCGCGCTACCTGCGCATGAACGGCCGGCGGCGGCTGATCGGCTCCTTCAACCACGGCTCGATGGCCAACGCGATGCCGCAGGCGCTCGGCGCGCAGGCGGTGCGGCCCGACCGCCAGGTGGTGTCGATCTCCGGCGACGGCGGCCTCGCGATGCTGATGGGCGACATGCTCACGGCCGTGCAGATGAAGCTGCCGATCAAGATCGTGCTCATCAACAACGGCGTGCTCGGCTTCGTGCAGATGGAGCAGAAGGCCGCCGGCTACCTCGACACCAACGTCGCGCTGCAGAACCCGGATTTCAGCGCCATCGCCCATGCCATCGGCTTCTTCGGCCAGCGCGTGACCCGCTCGGACGCGCTGGAGCCCGCCCTGGTGCGGGCCCTGGCCCACGAGGGCCCGGCCCTGGTGGACGTGCAGGTCGACCCGATGGAGCTGTCGTTGCCGCCGAAGATCCGGGCCGCGCAGGTCAAGGGCTTCAGCCTGTACGCCGCGCGGGCGGTGATGAACGGCCGGGGCGACGAGATCGTCGAGCTGGCGAAAACCAACCTGCTGCGCCGCAGGTGACGGCGGCCGGCGCGGCGCCGGACCGGGGAGGCTCTTAAAATCGGCCGTTGCGCCCGGAGCCGTCCGCCCGGGCCGCGCCTCCTCAGAAAGCCCGCTCCCGATGCCCGCACGCAAGATCTTCGTCACCACCGCCCTGCCGTACGCCAACGGCAACTTCCACATCGGCCACATCATGGAATACATCCAGGCCGACATCTGGGTGCGGTTCCAGCGCATGCAGGGCGCCGAGGTGAACTTCGTCGGCGCGGACGATACGCACGGCGCGCCGATCATGATCGCCGCCGAGAAGGCCGGCAAGACGCCGCAGCAGTTCGTCGCCGACATCGCCGCCGGCCGCAAGCCCTACCTGGAGGGCTTCCACATCCGCTTCGACAACTGGCACAGCACGGACGCGCCCGAGAACCACGAACTCGCCCGCCAGATCTACCGCGACCTGCAGGCCGCGGGCCTGATCGAGACGCGCACCATCGAGCAGTTCTTCGATCCCGAGAAGAACATGTTCCTGCCGGACCGCTTCATCAAGGGCGAATGCCCGCGCTGCCACGCCCGGGACCAGTACGGCGACAACTGCGAGAACTGCGGCGCGGTGTACGCGCCCACCGACCTGATCGAGCCCTATTCGGCCCTCTCCGGCGCCAAGCCGGTGCTGAAGAGCTCCGACCATTTCTTCTTCCAGCTCTCCGACCCGCGCTGCGTGGCCTTCCTGCAGGAATGGACGCAGGACGGCCGCCTGCAGCCCGAAGTGGCCAACAAGGTCAAGGAATGGTTCTCGGTGCGCACCAACCCCGACGGCACCACCAGCGAAGGCCTGGGCGACTGGGACATCAGCCGCGACGCGCCCTATTTCGGCATCGAGATCCCCGACGCTCCGGGCAAGTACTTCTACGTCTGGCTCGACGCGCCCGTCGGCTACCTCGCCTCGCTCAAGAACCTGCTGGAAAAGCGCGGCCGGAGCTACGACGACTACGTGGCCGATCCGCAGCTGGAGCAGTACCACTTCATCGGCAAGGACATCGTCACCTTCCACACGCTGTTCTGGCCCGCGATGCTGAAGTTCAGCGGCCGCAAGACGCCGGATGCGGTGTTCGTGCACGGCTTCCTCACCGTGAACAACGGCGAGAAGATGAGCAAGAGCCGCGGCACGGGGCTCGACCCGCTCAAGTACCTCGGCCTGGGCATGAACGCCGAATGGCTGCGCTACTACCTCGCGGCCAAGCTCAACGGCCGCAACGAGGACATCGACTTCAACGCCGAAGACTTCATGGCGCGCGTCAACAGCGACCTGATCGGCAAGTTCGTGAACATCGCGAGCCGCGCCGCGGGCTTCCTCACCAAACGCTTCGGCGGCCAGCTCGGCACGCCCGATGCCGACGGCGCGGCGCTGCTGGAGGCCCTGCGCGCCCAGGCCGGCGCGATCGCCGAGGCGTACGAGCGGCGCGACACCGCCCGCGCCGTGCGCGAGACCATGCTGCTGGCCGACCGCGTGAACGAGTACGTGGATGCGCGCAAGCCCTGGGAGCTCGCCAAGCAGGAAGGCCAGGAGGCCGCGCTGCAGGCCGCCTGCACCACCTGCATCGAGGCCTTCCGCCTGCTCACGCTCTACCTCAAGCCCGTGCTGCCGGCCCTGGCGGCGCAGGTGGAGGCGTTCCTGAACGTCCAGCCGCTCACCTTCGCCGATGCGCCCGCCCTGCTGGGCGCGGGGCATGCCATCGGTGCCTACCAGCATCTGATGCAGCGCGTGGACATCAAGCAGCTCGAAGCGCTGTTCGAGGTTCCTGCGGCCGCTGCGGCGCCGGCCGCACCCGCGGCCAACGCAGCTGCGGCCCCTGCGGCGGGTGCCGGCGCCGGAGCCTCCGCGCAGGCCCCCGGCGGCGAGGAGATCGCGCCCACCATCACCATCGACGACTTCACGAAGATCGACCTGCGCATCGCGCTGATCGTGAACTGCGAGCCGGTCGAGGGCTCCACGAAGCTGCTGCGCCTCACGCTCGACGTGGGCGAAGGCCGCCACCGCAACGTCTTCTCCGGCATCGCGAGCGCCTACCGCCCCGAGGAACTCGTGGGCAAACTGACCGTGATGGTCGCCAACCTCGCGCCGCGCAAGATGAAGTTCGGCGTCAGCGAAGGCATGGTGCTGGCGGCCAGCCACGGCGACGAGAAGGCGCATCCGGGTATCCACGTGCTGAATCCGTGGCCTGGGGCTATGCCGGGCATGCGGGTCAGGTGATTTCGTTTTCGATGATGTATCTGCATCAATCGATTCTCTGGGCACCCTGCTGAGAGGGCAGGGTGTCGACATTAAATTATTAGCCAATATAAATTAACAATGTCAAGCCCGCAAAAATCAGGTTTCGAAAAATGGCAAGACGGCATCAACAAAGCCGCAAACAACGCAAATTGGAACGTATTGGATTGTGAAATCCAGACCGCCGTCAATGAATACAACCGCCATCTCTCCGGCACACCAGGCTTTATAGTACTGGATTGGCAACTCATCAAAGCAATGGCCTGGGTGGAGACCGGGGCAGAAAGCCCCAAATGGATGTCAAACCCAATGCAAATAGGAAACCCTGGTGATCCAGGGCTCAGTGCTCTACTCACGGGAGATGAAGGGGGCGAACTCATCATCCCTCCTGCATGGAAAAGCAGATTGACGATTGGCACAGCAACCACAATACCATCACACAACATTCGCGCAGGAATTGGCTATCTGCTTATGCGCTTAGCCACCTACAATATCAAAAGCGTTCCCAGTGCGGACAGTTTTTTTTACGAGGTAAAAGTAAGACCCGGCGACAGCATCGCGAAAATCGCCAAAGAAAACAATAGCACCATCGAAACGGTAAAAACTCTCAATCCTGGCGTACATACATTGATAATTGGGCAAGTGCTTAAATACCAAAAAGCGTCGATGAAGAAGGTCGTCACAGGCTGGAATAGGATCACCACATCGATAATAGCTGAAAAATATAATGTGGGCGACCCTCTTTATTCGAGAAAACTGGATTACTGCCTGCTCATCATCAGGAAAATCAAAATCCCGACGTGCGCATAATGAAAAAAACTACACTTGCACTCTTCGTGGGATGCCTTTTCCTCACAGCTGCTTCGGCGGAGCAAAGTTTTTTTGGTACCTATGAAGGCACTGGCAGAGCATGCTCCGGGAGCTTGAGCATCCGAGAAAAAGGCATTGAGTGGCGATCAGCCTTCAGCCTCTGCCATATGGCGCGATACGAGGCATTGGAGAAAAATATCGACGGCGATTCAAAACGAATCGCTCTCCGTCTGAAGAAAAAGAACAGAGAGTGCCGCTATCCAGTCATTGAGATGGAACAAGCCGGACACTACAACTGGAATGTGACCGGCTATCCGTCCCTGGAGGGATATCGCAATAGGAAATCGCCCGACTGGAGCAACTCCTCATTGCCGGAAAGGCAAACGCTGTCATGTCCGATGGTCGGCCCCCGGTGAGACCGGTGGGCCGCCGCGGGCAGCGCGTTGCGCCGCGGCTTTATCGAGACGAAAAGGAAGGTTCGCAATGACTGCTGCTCCGCGCTTTTTGCGCGTCCTGAGGCGGCCACTCGCCCTGGCGGCTTGCCTGTCCGGGCTCGCCGGCTGCACCGCCGTCAGCGTGGCCACCACGGCCGTCGGCGTCACGGCGAGCGCCGTGGGCCTCGCGGCCGATGCCGCCATCGGCACGGTGAAGATCGTCGGCAAGGGCGTGGGCATGGCCGCGGATGCGGTCACGGGCGGCTCCGCCGACCACAGCGGCATCCAGATCCGCGAGTCGATCCGGCCGGCGCCGGGCTCCTGACACACAGGCTGAGCCGCGCCTACTCGCCCACGTAGCGTCCGGGCCGGTGGCTGATCCACAGGAACACGCCCATCACCACCGCCGCCAGCACCGAATAGCCGACGCGCTCGGGCGGCACCACGAACAGCGCCAGTGCCAGCACGGTGCAGTCGATGACCAGCTGCACCTTGCCCGCGCGCATGCCGTGCCGGTTCTGCAGGTAGAGCGCGACGATCGTCGCGCCGCCCAGGCAGGACTTGTGCCGCGCGAGGAAGAGGCAGCCCGTGCCGAGCAGCAGGCCGCCCAGCACCGCGGCGAACAGCGGATCGAGGTAGTCCACGTGCATCACGTGCGGGAACATCTCGGTGAGCGCCGAGAGCAGCGCCACGCTGAGGAAGGTCTTCACGGTGAACTCGCGGCCCATGCGCGTCCAGGCGAACCAGTAGAACGGCAGGTTGAGGGCGAAGAACAGCTTGCCGAAGGAGACGTCCGTCAGGTAGTGCAGCAGGAAGGCGATGCCGGCCGTGCTGCCGATGAGCAGGCCCGCCTGCCCGAACAGCATGAGCGCCATGGCCACGAACAGCGTGCCGGCGAAGATCGCCTGCGCATCCTCGTAGCGGCCGTGGCGCAGCGACGGTACGGGAACCGGTATGGGATCGGGCGGGGCGTCGGACATGGCGTGCTGGGAAAAGGAAGGCAGGGGCGTTCGCCGGGGGCGCGGCGACGGCATGCAAGCGGCGGGCCAGCCGCGTGCACGGCCTCAGCGCCCGTCCGGCAGCTCCGCCGCGCTGCCGCTGCGCAGCACCCGGTCCCGGTCGTCGAACGTCACGGTGAACACCATGGGCTGGGTGCCGCCGTCGTTCCAGCGCCAGTCCCAGACGGTCTCGCGCTTGCGCTCGAAGGTCATCATCTTCGCGGGCTTGCCGAGGCGGCGGCGCACCTCCCCCATGGGCATGCCGGCCACGATCGTCTCGAACACGTGCGGGGCGAGCACCTGCCGCAGCGCGCTCATCCGGCCGTCCGGGCCGATGGTGATCATGTAGTTCTGCTGCCCCGCGGGCTGGCGGTTGTATTCGAGCGTGCGGGCGCCTCCGGGCTCGTCCCAGACGCGCTCGGGCTCGCCGAAGCGGGCGCGCACATCGGCCTCGGTGGAAACGCCCTCCTCCAGCTCGCGGATGCGCTGCGGATCGCAGCCGGCGAGCAGCCACGATGCAGCGCCCGCCAGGGCGGCGGCGACGGTCAGGGCACGCCGCCGACCGGGCTCTGCGGGGCGGGGAATGCGGGAGGGAACGGCGGACCGGAGGTGAGAGGACATGGCTGCATCGATGAAGGCGCACGGGGCGCGGGATGTCCGGAATCATCGCCGGACGGGCCGGAAAAGCCTGTACGCCGATGCCGGAAATGTAGCCCGGCGGCGGCGCCGGTAAAATCCCGCGCTGTTCTTCCGAGTCCCACCACGATCACCATGTCCTTCTTCCGCCGCCCCGACTACCAGTCCGACGCCACGCAGTTCATCCAGAAGCTCAAGTCCGACCGGCCCGAGCTCGACGCCCAGCAGGTGGCAGGCCGCGCGCTGCTGTGGGACAAGCAGGTCGACCGCGATATCTGGCAGGAGTACGACGAAGCCCGCGTGTCGCAGAAGCCCTACGTCTACCAGACCCAGGGCTGACCCCCGCGATCGCCCAGCCACGGTCACGCCATCCCCGCCACGCCTGCATTCGTTGCTACGGAAGTAGAAGCACCGCATGAACGCCGACGCCGTGCAGGCCCCGCCGGCCGCCGCGGGCGCGCCGGAGGGTGCCGCTGCCGGCGGCTCGGCGGCGGCGGATGCCGTGGCGCGGCTATACGGCGAGCCGCTGTTCGCGCTGCCGCAGGACCTCTACATTCCGCCGGATGCGCTCGAGGTGTTCCTCGAGGCCTTCGAGGGCCCGCTCGATCTGCTGCTCTACCTGATCCGCAAGCAGAACTTCAACATCCTCGACATCCCGATGGTGGATGTGACGCGGCAGTACCTGCGCTACGTGGACGAGATCCGCAGCCGCAACCTGGAACTGGCGGCCGAGTATCTGCTCATGGCGGCCATGCTCATCGAGATCAAGTCGCGCATGCTGCTGCCCCCGAAGAAGCAGGAAGGCGCGCAGGAGGCGGAAGACCCGCGCGCCGAGCTGGTGCGCCGGCTGCTGGAGTACGAGCAGATCAAGCTCGCCGCCGCGGGCCTGGGCAGCGCCCCGCAGTACGGCCGCGATTTCCTGCGTGCGCAGGTGCACATCGAGCAGAGCGTCGTGCAGCGCTTCCCCGACGTGCATGTGGCCGATCTGCAGGAGGCGTGGCGCGACATCCTCAAGCGCGCGAAGCTCGTGCAGCACCACCGCATCACCCGCGAGGAACTCAGCGTGCGCGAGTACATGAGCGCGGTGCTCAAGACGCTGCAGGGCCGGCGCTTCGTGGAGTTCGAGGAACTGTTCGATCCGTCCAAGGGTTCCACCGTGCTGGTGGTGACCTTCATCGCCCTGCTGGAGCTGGGCAAGGAAACCCTGATCGAGATCACGCAGGCCGAGGCCTTCGCGCCGATCTACGTGCGCCTGGCCTATGTACCGGCATAAGACCCCCTGAGTCGTCCGCGGGCGGGGCGGCGCAGCAGGTGGCCTGGCACAGCCTGCGCCACGGCGGCCCGGTCATCGCCCCCCACCCCCGTCTCAGGCCAACGGAGCCCCCATGCAGTCACAAGACTTCGACGTTCTCATCATCGGCAGCGGCCTGGCGGGCCTCTCGGCCGCGCTGCACCTCGCGCCCACGCACCGGGTGGCCGTGCTCACCAAGCGGGGGTTGGCCGATGGCGCGAGCGGCTGGGCCCAGGGCGGCATCGCCGCCGTGCTGGCCGAGGGCGACACGTTCGACGCGCACGTGCAGGACACGCTGGTGGCCGGCGCCGGCCTGTGCGACCTCGCCGCCACGCGCGCGGTGGTCGAGGGCGCGCCGCAGGCCATCCGCTGGCTGCAGACGCTGGGCGTGCCCTTTTCCGAGGAGGAAGCCGGCCGGCTGCACCTGACGCGCGAGGGCGGCCATGGCGCGCGGCGCATCGTGCACGCCACCGATGCCACCGGCGCGGCCGTGCAGCGCACGCTGCTGGAGACCGTGCGCGCCACGCCCAACGTCACCCTGCTGGAGCAGCACACCCTGGTGGACCTGATCACCGCGCGCAAGCTCGGCCTGCCCGGGCCGCAGCGCTGCCTGGGCCTGTACGCGTTCGACGAAACCACCGACACCGTGCACACCTTCCGCGCGCCGCACACCGTGCTGGCCACTGGCGGCGCGGGCAAGGTGTACCTCTACACCAGCAATCCCGACACGGCCACGGGCGACGGCATCGCCGCCGCGTGGCGCGCGGGCTGCCGAGTGCAGAACATGGAATTCATCCAGTTCCACCCGACCTGCCTCTACCACCCGCAGGCCAAGTCCTTCCTGATCAGCGAGGCGGTGCGCGGGGAGGGCGGGCGCCTGCTGCGGCCCGACGGCACGCGCTTCATGCCGGAGCACGACGAGCGCGCCGAACTCGCCCCGCGCGACGTGGTCGCCCGCGCCATCGACTACGAGATGAAGACCCACGGGCTCGACTGCGTGCACCTGGACATCTCGCACCAGAGCCCAGAATTCCTCCAGGCGCATTTCCCCACCATCCTCGCGCGCTGCGCGGAGCTGGGCATCGACATCACGCGCGAGCCGATCCCGGTGGTGCCGGCCGCGCACTACACCTGCGGCGGCGTGCTCACCGACCTAGCGGGGCGCACGGACCTCGCGGGCCTCTACGCCATCGGCGAGACGGCCTGCACCGGCCTGCACGGCGCCAACCGCCTGGCGAGCAATTCGCTGGTCGAGTGCATGGTGTTCGCGCGCGCGGCGGCCGATGCGATCCTGGCCGTGCCCGGCGGCGGCGCGCCGGTGCCGGCCCTCCCCGCATGGGACGACAGCCGCGTGACCGATGCCGACGAGCGCGTGGTCATCTCGCACAACTGGGACGAGCTGCGCCGCTTCATGTGGGACTACGTGGGCATCGTGCGCACCGACAAGCGCCTGGAGCGCGCCGCGCACCGCATCGCGCTGCTGCAGGCCGAGATCGGCGAGTTCTACGCGAACTTCCACGTCTGCCGCGATCTGCTGGAGCTGCGCAATCTCGTGCAGGTCGCCGAGCTGATCGTGCGCTCGGCCCAGCAGCGCCGCGAGAGCCGCGGCCTGCACTACAGCCGCGACTGGCCGGCCATGGCCGCGCCCGCCGCGCCCACGCTGCTGGTGCCGCCGGTCCGCTGACGCGCGGCCCCGCCGCCCCTTTCCGATCGCCCACGCCTCTTTTCCTCGCAACCGCGCATGGCCCCCTCCGATTCCTCCCTCGCCGCACGCAGCCTCGCCAGCGTGTGGCACCCGTGCACCCAGATGAAGCGCCACGAGGCCGATCCGCCCGTGGCCATCGCGCGCGCCGAGGGCCCGTGGCTCGAAGGAACGGACGGCCGGCGCTACCTGGACGGCATCAGCTCCTGGTGGGTGAACCTCTTCGGCCACGGGCACCCGCACATCCGCGAAGCCATCGCCGACCAACTGGCGCGGCTGGACCACGTGATGCTCGCGGGCTTCACCCACGCCCCCGTGGTGGAGCTGTCCGAACGGCTGGCCGCCCTCACCGGGCTGGGCCACGCGTTCTACGGCAGCGACGGCTCGGCCGCCACCGAGATCGCACTCAAGATGAGCGCGCACTTCTGGCGCAACCATGGGCATCCGGAGAAATGCCGGTTCATCGGCCTCGCGGGCGGCTACCACGGCGAGACCGTGGGCGCGCTGGCAGTGACCGACATCGGCCTGTTCCGCGAAGCCTACGCGCCTCTCGTGCGCCTGGGCGCCACCGTGCCGAGCCCTGATGCGCGCGGCGCCCTGCCCGGCGAGGATGCCGCCGCCGTGGCGCGCCGCGCCGCAACGGCGCTGCAGGCCTGGCTGGAGGAACACCACGCCACCACCGCCGCGCTCATCGTGGAGCCGCTGGTGCAGTGCGCCGCCGGCATGGCGATGCACGATGCCGAGTACCTGCGCCAGGCCCGCGCGCTGTGCGACCGCTACGCCGTGCACCTCGTCGTGGACGAGATCGCCACGGGCTTCGGCCGCACCGGCACGATGTTCGCGCACCAGCAGGCGGGCATCCGGCCGGATTTCATCTGCCTCTCCAAGGGCCTGACGGGCGGCACGCTGCCGCTCTCGGCCGTGCTCACCACCGATGCGGTGTATGCCGCGTTCTACGACGACGACGTGGCGCGCGGCTTCCTGCATTCGCATTCCTACACCGGCAACCCGCTCGCCTGCCGCGCGGCGCTGGCCACGCTGGAGCTGTTCGCGCAGACCGATGCGCTCGCCCGCAATGCGCAGCGCGCGCCGCTCTTCCATGCGGCCTTCGCGCCGCTCACCGCGCACCCGAGGGTGCGGCATCCGCGCCACCTCGGCATGCTCTGGGCCTGGGACGTGGAAGGCACCGCGCCCGATTTCGCGCGCCGCTACCACCGCCATGCGATGGCGCGCGGCCTGCTGCTGCGCCCCATCGGCCGCACACTCTACGCCCTGCCGCCGTACGTGCTGGACGACGATGCCATCGCGCACCTGGGCCGCACCGCATTCGCGGCGCTGCAGGCCACGCTGGCCGAGGAAGGCACGCCCGGCCCGGCCTCCCCCTCCACGGAAAGGAACCTGCCATGATCGGCTGCTTCGTCACCGGCACCGACACCGGGGTGGGCAAGACGCTCGCCAGCGCCGGCCTGCTGCATGCGCTGGCGCGCCACCACGCGCGCGTGGTGGGCATGAAGGCCATCGCCGCGGGCGCGGAGCCCATCGGCCCGGGCGGCACGCTCGCCAACGAGGACGTGCTCGCGCTGCGCGCCGCCTCCACGCTGGCCGTGGCGCCCGCGCTGGACAATCCCGTGCTGCTGCCCGACCCGCTCTCGCCCCACATCGCCGCGCAGCGCGCGGGCACGCGCATCCAAGTTTCCACCATCGTGCAGGCTTACGCGGCACTGGCCACCCAGGCCGATGCCGTGGTGGTCGAAGGCGCAGGGGGCTTCCACGTGCCGCTGTCGGACACGGAAACCGGCGCCGACCTGGCCGAAGCGCTCGGCCTGCCCGTGGTGCTCGTCGTGGGCCTGCGCCTCGGGTGCCTGAGCCATGCGGCACTCACCGCCGACGCGATCCGCGCGCGCGGGCTGCCCCTCGCCGGCTGGATCGCGAGCCGCATCGACCCGGCCATGCTGGCCGCGGAGGACAATATCGCCTGGCTGCGCCAGCGCCTGCAGGCCCCGCTGCTGGCGGACATTCCCCACCAGCCGTCACCGGACCCGCGCGCTGCGCGCTTCACGCTGCCCGCATCCTGGATCACGCACGCCGCATGACCACCTTCCCCTTCGCCCCTTCCTGGCTCGACGAACTGCCCGCACGCCTGGAGGAACTGGACGACGCCCAGCTGCGCCGCCGCCGGCGCGCCGTGCGGCCGCTGCAGGGCGCGCACCTGGACGTGGACGGGCAGCCCATGCTGGCCTTCTGCAGCAACGATTACCTGGGCCTCGCCGGCCATCCGGCGCTCACCGATGCCGCCTGCGCGGGTGCGCGCGAGTATGGCGTGGGCTCGGGCGGGTCGCCGCTCGTGAGCGGCCACAGCCAGGCCAACGCCGCGCTGGAGCATGACCTCGCCCGCTTCGTGCAACTGCCGCGCGCGCTCTACTTCTACGCGGGCTACGCCACCAACATCGGCATCGTGCCCGCGCTCGTCGGCGCGGGCGACGCGATCTTCTCGGACGCGCTCAACCATGCCTGCCTGATCGACGGCGCCCGGCTCTCGCGCGCCACGATCCACCGCTACCCGCACGCCGACCTCGCGGCGCTGGAGGCCCTGCTCGCCGCCAGCCCCGCGCGGCGCAAGCTCGTGGTCACCGATGCGGTGTTCAGCATGGACGGCGACGTGGCCGACATCCGCACGCTGCACGCGCTCTGCGAGCGCCACGACGCGCTGCTGCTGCTCGACGACGCCCACGGCTTCGGCGTGCTCGGGCCGCAGGGCCGGGGGGCGCTCGCCGAAGCGGGGCTGACGGGCGCGCAGGCCTCGCCGCGCGTGCTCTACATGGCCACACTGGGCAAGGCCGCGGGCGCCGCGGGTGCCTTCGTCGCCGGCAGCGACGTACTCGTCGAATGGCTGCTGCAGAAGACGCGCAGCTACATCTTCGCCACCGCCGCGCCCGCGCTGCTCGCGCGCACGCTGCAGGCCAGCCTGGAGCTGATCGAGCGCGGCGATGCGCTGCGCGCCCACCTGGACGCCCGCATCGCGCAACTGCGCGCGGGCCTCGCTTCCGTGCTGCCGGGCACGCACTGGACGCTGGGCGCCTCCCGCACCGCCGTGCAGGCACTCGTGGTCGGGGGCAACGGCGAGGCGCTGGACCTCATGGAGGCACTGCGTGCCCGCGGCCTCTGGGTGCCCGCGATCCGGCCACCCACGGTGCCCGAGGGCACGGCCCGCCTGCGCATCGCGCTCTCGGCCGCGCATACCGAGGCGGACGTGGCGCGGCTCGTGGAGGCGCTGGCCGAACTCGCTCCCTCCGCCCCCACCCACCTGCGCCGGGAGGCCGCATGACCTACAGCATCAAGGAAATCTTCTACACCCTGCAGGGCGAAGGCGGCCAGGCCGGCATGCCCGCCGTGTTCTGCCGCTTCGCGGGCTGCAACCTCTGGAGCGGCCGCGAGGAAGACCGCGCGAGCGCCGTATGCCGCTTCTGCGACACCGACTTCGTTGGCACCGACGGCACGCTGGGCGGCAAGTTCGCGCAGGCCGATGCGCTGGCCGACGTGATCGCCGCGCAGTGGCCGGCGCACGACGCCGATCACCGCCTCGTCGTGGTCACGGGCGGCGAGCCGCTGCTGCAGCTCGACGTGCCCCTGATTGACGCGCTGCACGCGCGGGGCTTCCGCATCGCCGTGGAGAGCAACGGCACCATCGCCGCGCCGCCCGGCATCGACTGGCTCTGCGTGAGCCCCAAGGCCGGCGCGCCCTGGGTGCAGCGCGAGGGCCAGGAGCTCAAGCTGGTCTGGCCGCAGCCCGGATTCGACCTCGCGGAACTCGAAAGCACGACCCGCTTCGCGTACCGCTTCCTGCAGCCCATGGACGGCCCCGCGCAGGCCGAGAACACCGGCGCCTGCATCACCGCCTGCATGGAGCGCCCGGCGTGGCGCCTGAGCCTGCAGACCCACAAACTCACGGGCATCCGCTGAAGCAACCAGCGCGTCCCTCCAATCCTCTCCGTTTCCCCGACCATGCTGTTCACCGTCCACCAACGCTTCTTCTTCGACGCAGCGCACACGCTGCAGCGCGAGATCGAGGCCGAGGGCAGCCGCCGCATCCACGGCCACACCTACCACGCCGAGGTGTCCATCACCGGCCCGCGCCATCCCGCCAACGGCATGGTGATCGACCTCGGCCACCTGCGCGCACGCTGCAGCCAGTTGCGCGAACGGCTCGACCACCACCTGCTCGACGAGGTGCCGGGCCTGGGCCCCGCCACGCTGGAGAACCTGTGCGTGTTCATCGCCGACGCGCTCGCCGACCTCGACCCGCCTCCCAGCCGCGTGCGTGTCTGGCGCGAGGCGGTCGGTGACGGCTGCGTGCTGGACCTGGCGCGCCCGCGCGGCTGACGTCCGCGTCCCGACGGCCGCGGCCGCCGCACTCCTGGCCAGGACGCTTCGCTTCCCCTTCATCCCCTCCCCCACCTCCCCCGCTGCGCCACGCCATGCCCCACCTCGTCATCGAATACACCGACAACCTCCGCCCCTTCCCCGAAGCCGAGGTGCTGGAAGCCGTCAACGCGTCGCTCACGTCCAGCCCCGAGATCCAGGACGAAGCCGACCTCAAGAGCCGCTTCATCACCGCCGACCACTACGCCATCGGCACCCGCCCCGAAGGCCGCGGTTTCGTGCATGCGCAGCTGCGCCTGCTCTCCGGCCGCTCGCCCGAGACGAAGAAGGAACTCGCCGGCCGCGTGGGCGCGGTCCTGCGCGAGCACACCCCGAAGCCCGAGGGCGTGATGGTGCAGATCAGCGTCGAGATCGTGGACATGGACCGCGCCTCCTACGTGAAGGAAAGGCGCTGAGACCATCACGGGCCGGTACGGAACCGTATCAGCCCGCGATCGACAGGGCCGACGGGCGCGGCAGCGCCGCCAAGGCGCGAAAGGCGCCGATCGAACGCCCCGCGGCGTGGGCGCTGCGCAGCAGCCTGCCGTGGTCCGGCGACCCGGGCGGCAGCGCACGCGCCCGCGCGCCGTCCGCGGCAGGGGTCGCACGCGCCGCCGCCTGCAGGGCCATGGCGGACTCCCGCACGCCCCGGGCGGCACGCGCCGCCAGGCCGCGCTGTGCCGGCGTGGCGGCGCCCACGTCCGGCGCGGACAGCGGCTCCACCACGAAGAGCGGGGCCTGCGCCGCACCGGCCATCACCTTCTCCAGAACCGCCGCCCCGCCTCCGTCCGGCATCGGTGAGGCGGCCGCTTCGCGCAAGGCCGCGAGCGCCGGCACCGCGAGCGCCGAGGCCGCCTGGCGCAGCACCAGCGTGGCGCCCACCACCTCGCCGGCAGCGGCGGCCGCGACGGAGCGCGGCGTACCTTCGGGCGAACGTGCCGCCGAGGCAAGGGCCACCTGCACCGCCAGTACGTTGCCGTCGCTGGCCGGGTCCGTGATGTCGTGCTGCAGCGCCCGCACCTGCTGGCGCAGCGCCGTGCCGGACGACGGCTGCAATGCGTGCATGAGCTGCACCATCTCGTCCGGCACGACGGCACGCTCGTCGACCGGTTCGAACGGCAGCGGCCCCGGGGGCGCCGCCTGCGCCAGCAGGGCCTCGGCACGCCGGCCGGCCGCGGCGTCCATCAGCGCTGCCACGGTGTCGGACGCCATGGCGCGCGCGCCCAGCGCCGCGCCGAACACCTCGGCCGCCAGGCGCGCCCCGCCGCGCGCACCCGCCAGATGGGCAGGCAGCGAGCGGTCCAGTACCGCCTCCGCCGCCTGCGCGTACCGCAGGGCCTGGGCATGCGCGTCCACCTGGTGGCCCGGCACCGACAGATCCCGCCGCAATGCGTCCAGCAGCCGCGCCGCGGCCGCTCCGGCGGCACGGGCGGGGTGCGGCGCGGCAGCGGCTACGCCGGGGGACGCGGAGGCGACCACAGCCGCAGCCCCATGCCGGGCTTCCGCCCGTGGCGGCAACGACGCACCGCGTGCGCGGCCCGCCGCTGCTCCTCCGGCTGCCGGCGTGCGGCGCGCCAGGCCGGCGGGGGAATCGAGGGCATCGGACGGTGTGCGGCCGGCGGCATCCGGCGTCCGGTCCTCCGGGCCGCGGGGAGCACCCGCCGTGCGTGCAGGCTGAGAGCCGGAAATCGACGTGGCCATGATCAGTCTCCCGCCACGCCGGTCGCGAACACCAGGCTGGCGAGGCGCGCCGAAGCCACCATTTCGCGGGCCAGCGCCTGCCCGCCGGTGTCGTCGTCCGGCAGCGCGACGCGACGGTGCAGCGTGGCCTCTCCTTCCGGAAGGCAGCCGATCGCCGCATCGAAGCCTGCCAGCAGCCCCGGGGCATTCGCGAGCAAGGCCGAAGCATCCTGGGGTGCCATCTCGGCGAAGCGCTGCGGCATGACCACCGTGAGCATCACCGGCAGGCCGGCCGTCTGCGGCGCCGTGTCGGGCGACGGCGGCTGCGGCATCGGTGCCACCGTGATGAGCAGATCGTCGATCGCGCAGCCGCCATCCTCGGCGGCGCGGTCGGCCTCCTCGCTGCCCAGCCCGAGCGCACGGACGGCGTCGCGGAGGACATCCAGCGGGTCGGTCGGGGAGTGGCTGAAGCGGTGGGCTCCTTGGTCGGGGGCCGCGAGCGCGAAGGGCGATGGCATGAAGAATCCTTGTCGTTGTTCGGGGGAAAGGACCGGTGCCCGGCAGGGGTGCCCTCGTGCGGCACCTGCCGTGCTGCCTGCCGGCTGCAGATGGGCCGGCGGCGTCGATCTGCTTTGAGCCTGACCGCTGATCCATGGTGCAACGGTAGGGCCGGGGCACCACGGCCGCCACCGGAATGCGAAGCACTGCGCGCCCGAACGAAGTCCGCCGACCGACAGGCGGATGGGAGCACCGCGCCGGTCAAGCGCCGGTGTCCAGCTCCGCCGGCAGCCAGCCGCGCAGGCTGTTGAGGAAGGCCCAGCCCTGCACGCGCGGCACGTCCTCGCGCCGGAGGACGGCCTCGGTGATGCGGCCTTCCCGCAGCGCCGCCGCACGGCCCACGCCAGGCAACAGGCCGCAGGTGGCCGGCGGCGTGATCCACCGGCCGCCCAGCAGCGCCGCGAGGTTGCCGAAAGTGCCTTCGGTGATCTCGCCGGCCTCGTTCCACAGCACCGTGTCGAACACGCCCGGCCGGGTGGGCGCGAATGCCGCGTAGTGCTCCCGCCGCGTGGTCTTGTGGCGCACGAATTCACCGTGCGCCGCCTCGAACGGGCGATCGGCCAGCCGCAGGCGCACGGGCACCGCCACCTCGGGGCAGGGGAAGGCCTCGGCGCGCGGCGTGCCGGCGGCATCCAGCAGCAGGCGGGCACGCCAACGCCCCTGCGGATGCGCCGCGGCCAGCGCATCCAGGCAGGCACGCACGCGCGCGCCGTCCCAGGCGAAACCGAAATGCGCGGCGGAAGCCGCCATGCGCGCGAGGTGGTCCTCTGCGTGGCGGAAGTGCCCTGCCTCCAGCGCCAGCGTCTCCAGCACCTCGAAAGGCCGGCTCGCGCGCTCCACGAAGGCCCGCTTGTGGCGCCACTCGCGCCATTCGGCATCCGCCTGCGCGTCGGAGGTGATGCCGCTGCCGATGCCGCACACGGCGTCCGCACCGCGCAGCACCACGGTGCGGATCGGTACGTTGAACGTCGCAGAGATGCCTCCCGCGCCCTCCGGCCCGTCGGGCCGCACCACCCCGACCGCGCCGCAGTACACGCCGCGCGGTCCGCTCTCGAGTTCGCGGATGGTCCGCATGGCCTGCACCTTCGGCGCGCCGGTGACCGAACCGCACGGGAACAGCGCCGCGAACACGTCGGCCAGGCCGGTGCCGGGCCGCGTGCGCGCCGTGACATCGGAGGTCATCTGCCACACGGTGGGCAGCGCCTGCGTGCGGAAAAGCGCCGGCACGCGCACGCTGTGCGGCTCGGCGATGCGCGACAGATCGTTGCGCAGCAGGTCGACGATCATCACGTTCTCGGCCCGCTCCTTGGGCGCCGTGCGCAGGTGCTCCGCATGGGCCGCGTCCGCTTCCGGCGTGGCGCCGCGCGGCGCCGTGCCCTTCATGGGCCGTGCGAGGATGTCGCCGCCGGCGGGCCCGGAGCGCCAGTCGAAGAACAGTTCGGGCGACACCGACAGCACCTGCTCGCTGCCCGCATCGATGTACGCGGCATACCCGCCCGGCTGCGCGCGCCGCAGGGCATCGAAGAAGGCCGTCGGGCCGCCCCCGAAGCGCCCCCGCAGCAGCGCCGTGAAGTTCACCTGGTAGAGCTCGCCGTCGCGGATCGCCTGCTGGATGCGGCCGAATGCGGCGTCGAAGGCGGGGCGCTCCAGCCCGGCCCAGCCCTCCACCGTGGCGGATGCCTGCTGCGGTGCGGTGCCAGCGGCGCTCTGTGCTGGCGTGTCGCCCTCGCCGACCGGCAGCGGAGCTCCATACACCGCGAACCACGCCAGCGGCCCGTCGGCGGCATGCGTGGCGAGCGCGGCATCGAATGCCTCGGCCGCTTCGTACCGCAGATAGCCCACGCACCACGCGCCCCGCCGGGCCACGGCTTCCACCGCATCGAGCACGCCCCGCACCTCGCCCGGCGCATGGGCCGCCAGCACCGCTTCCGGATGCGCGAAAGCCTGCCGCAGCCGCGGCGCACCGGGCTCCAGCGGAGTCGCGAAATCGATGCGGCAGGCCGTCATGTCATCTCATGCCGCGCCGATGCGGGGCACCAGTGCGCCGGCCGGCTGGCCGCCCTTCAGCGCTGCCGTGAAAGCCAGCATGCGGTCGATCGGCTCGCGCGCCCGCGGGATGAGCGCCGGGTCCACGTGCACCGCATTGGCCCCGGTTTCCAGCACCCGCGCCACGTCGGCGAGGCCGTTCATCGCCATCCACGGGCAGTGCGCGCAGCTCTTGCAGGTGGCGCTGTTGCCGGCCGTGGGCGCCTCGTGGAACACCTTGCCCGGGTTGAGGGCGCGCAGCTTGTGCATCATGCCGTTGTCGGTGGCCACGATGAATTCGCGCGCATCCATCTCGCGCGCCGCCTTCAGGATGGCGCTGGTGGAGCCCACCGCATCGGCCAGCGCCACCACCTCGGCGGGGCTCTCGGGATGCACCAGCACTTTGGCCTGCGGATGCTCGCGCTTGAGCGCTTCCAGTTCGTGCGCCTTGAATTCGTCGTGCACGATGCAGGCGCCGTTCCAGAACAGCATGTCCGCCCCGGTCTCACGCTGGATGTAGCTGCCCAGGTGCCGGTCCGGCGCCCAGAGGATCTTGTGGCCCGCCGCCTTGAGCGCGGAGACGATCTCCAGCGCGCAGCTCGAGGTCACCAGCCAGTCGGCGCGTGCCTTCACCGCGGCGCTGGTGTTGGCATACACCACCACGGTGCGGTCGGGGTGCTGGTCGCAGAAGGCACCGAACGCATCCACCGGGCAGCCCAGGTCGAGCGAGCAGGTGGCGTCCAGGTCCGGCATGAGCACGGTCTTCTCGGGCGACAGGATCTTGGCCGTCTCGCCCATGAAGCGCACGCCGGACACCACCAGCGTCTGCGCGGCATGGTCTCGACCGAAGCGCGCCATCTCCAGCGAGTCGCTCACGAGCCCGCCCGTCTCCTCGGCCAGGTCCTGCAGATCCGGATGCACGTAGTAGTGCGACACCATCACGGCATTGCGCTCCTTCAGCAGCCGGCGGATGCGGTCCTTGAGCGCGGCGCGCTCGGCGGGCGCGGGCTCGGGCGGCACGCGGGCCCAGGCATGGCGTGTGGAGCACATGCCGCCCGCCTCGGCGACGGGTTGTTCGTATTCCACGGGCTTGATGGCGAAGGCGTTGTCGGTCGTCATGGTGGGGCGGGCCGGTGCGAAGCGGCCTCGTGGTCTTGGCGGGAAAAGGCGCTGCCCGGGCCGCTCAGGAGAGGTCCTGCAGGCGCATCGAGAAATCGACCGCCTTCACGTCCTTGGTCAGCGTGCCGATGGAGATGCGGTCCACGCCGGTCTCGGCGAGCACGCGCAGGCCCTCCAGCGTCACGCCGCCTGAGATCTCCAGAACCGCCGGCCCTGCGGAGTGTGCGGCGTTGAGGCGCACGGCCTCGTGCAGCATCGGCAGCGGCATGTTGTCCAGCAGCACCATGCGGGCGCCGGCATCCAGCGCTTCGGCCAGCTGCTCCAGCGTCTCGCATTCGATCTCGACGAACTGCGCCCGGGCGGCCACGGCGGAGGCCGCGCGCAGCACCGCCGTGACACCGCCTGCCGCAGCAATGTGGTTTTCCTTGATGAGCACCGCGTCGTGCAGGCCGATGCGGTGGTTGGTTCCCCCTCCCATGCGCACGGCGTACTTCTGCGCCAGGCGCAGGCCGGGCAGCGTCTTGCGCGTGTCCACGATCTGCGCGCGCGTGCCCGCCACCGCGTCCACGTAATGCCGGGTCTTGGTGGCCACGGCGGACAGCAGCTGCAGGAAGTTGAGCGCCGTGCGCTCGGCGCTCAGCAGCGCGCGTGCCTGGCCCTCGATCTCCAGCACGATCTGGTCGGCAGCGCAGCGCTCGCCCTCCTGCACGTGCCAGGTGAGCTGCACGCCCGGGTCGAGCGCGCGCAGCGCCGCCTCGGCCCACGGGGCGCCGCAGATCACCGCCGGCTCCCGGGCCAGGATGCGCGCGCGCACGCGCCGGGCGGGGTCGATCAGGGCGGCCGTCAGGTCGCCCGCGCCCACGTCTTCCTCGAGGGCCCGGGCCACATCGGCCCGCACCACGGTCTGCAGATCGGCATCGCCGGACACGCCGGCGGGTGGCTGGAACGGATTCGTCATGGGCCGCGAGCATACCGGCAACCAGTGCCCGGGTGGCAGCTCAGCCATGGCATAGCCTGCAGCCGCCCGCGAATGCCCGCATGGCGAGTGCTGCCGGGGCGGCCCCGCCCGGCCCGCGCTCGCATAGACTCGCGGCTCATTCGCGACCCGAGGACTCCATGACCACGACATCGCCGCCGGCCTCTTCCACCGCCACGCCCTACGGCACCCTGCCGCCCGCATCGCCCCTGCCGCAGCGCAGGCCCGTGAGCCTGCCGCGCCTGGCGCAGATGCGGGAAGCCGGCGAGAAGATCGCCATGCTTACCGCCTACGACGCCACCTTCGCGGCCGTCGCCGATGCAGCCGGCGTGGAATGCATCCTCGTGGGCGATTCGCTCGGCATGGTCTGCCAGGGTCTGCCCAGCACCGTCGGCGTGTCGCTGGACACCATGGCCTACCACACGGCCAGCGTGGCCCGCGGCCTGCACCGCGTGCAGGGCACCGCCTGGCTCATCGCCGACCTGCCCTACGGCAGCTACGCCGAGAGCCGCGAGCAGGCCCTGCGCAGCGCCTGCACGCTCATGCAGGCCGGTGCGCACATGGTGAAGCTCGAAGGCGGCGGATGGACGGCGCCCACGGTGCAGTTCCTGGTGGAGCGCGGCATTCCCGTATGCGCCCACCTTGGGCTCACGCCGCAGACCGTGCATGCGCTGGGCGGCTACCGCGTGCAGGGCCGCGATGACGACGCCGCGCGGCAATTGCGCCTGCAGGCGCGCGAACTGCAGGATGCGGGCGCCTCCATGCTCGTGCTCGAGATGGTGCCCGCCGAGCTCGCGCGCGAACTCACCGACGCGCTGCCCCGCTGCCACACCATCGGCATCGGCGCGGGCAGCGGCACCGCCGGCCAGGTGCTGGTGCTCCACGACATGCTGGGCATGAACCTCGGCCGCATGCCGCGCTTCGTGCACGACTTCATGCAGGACACCGGCAGCGTGCGCGGCGCCATCGAGGCCTACGTGCATGCCGTCAAGGCCGGCCGATTCCCCGACGACACGCGCCACGCCTGGTAGCCCGCGCCTTCCAGAACGCCGACTCCGTCCCTTCTCCGCACTTCGCCCATGCTCATCGTCCATTCCATCGCGGAGCTGCGCGCCGCGCTCGCCGGCCGCGGCCGTCCCGCCTTCGTACCCACCATGGGCAACCTGCACGACGGACATCTCTCGCTCGTGCGGCGGGCCCGCGAATGCAGCGGCCCGACCGTCGCCAGCATCTTCGTGAACCGGCTGCAGTTCCTGCCGCACGAGGATTTCGACAGCTACCCCCGCACCTGGGACGCCGACCGGGCACGACTCGAAGCCGCCGGCTGCGACATCCTGTTCGCCCCGCGCGAGGCGGATCTCTACCCCGAGCCGCAAACCTTCAAGGTGCACCCCGACCCTCGACTGGCCGACCTGCTCGAGGGCGAATTCCGCCCCGGCTTCTTCACCGGCGTGTGTACCGTGGTGATGAAGCTGTTCTCCGCCGTGTT
Source organism: uncultured Acidovorax sp. (assembly GCA_913774955.1). GTDB lineage: Bacteria > Pseudomonadota > Gammaproteobacteria > Burkholderiales > Burkholderiaceae_C > Paracidovorax. Next base: position 114,140 of record CAJYKV010000028.1, on the reverse strand, counting down.
CGGCACGACGGGCGGCGGCACCGCGGTGTTCGGCAAGAAGGACTACCAGCAGCTGATGGTGATCCGCCGCATGGTCGAGCAGTTCGCGCTGCCCATCGACGTGGTGGCCGGCGACACCTGCCGCGCGGACGACGGCCTGGCCCTGAGTTCGCGCAACGGCTATCTCGCGGGCGGCGAGCGATCGCAGGCCACGGAGCTGCCGCAGGCGCTGCGGGCGCTGGCCGACGCGGCGCTGTCGCGCCCCCCGGCCGACTGGCCCGCGCTCGAGCAGGCGGCCTGCGACGCGCTGCGTGCCCAGGGCTGGCAGCCCGACTACCTCGTGGTCCGGCAGCGCAGCGACCTGCAGCCAGCGAGCGCCCCCCAGGCGGGCACGCTGGTCGCGCTGGGCGCGGCGCGACTCGGATCGACGCGGCTCATCGACAACCTGGAGTTCTGAAGCGGCGAGCGGACGGCCCGTTGCACGGCCGCGCTGGAAACGCCGCGTGCGCGTGGGATGCGGAATCCCGGCGGGGCACGTCCGGCGCGGGCGGAAGGCGCCCACCTACGCCGGCAGGTGCCGCACGCGCACAATCCGCGCAGGGCATGGGTCTTAAGGTAGACCCATCTGCAACCCACCTCTTTTTTAGGAGAAGACCATGCCCATCATCCTCTGGCTCCTCGGCGTCCCCCTGTCCCTCGTCCTGCTGCTGATGCTCTTCGGCGTGCTGTAAGCACCCATGGCCCCAGCCGTGTCAGGGCGCCTCCGGGCGCCCTTGCCACGTCTGGGTTAGCCGTTCTCAGCCGCCCGGCACTTCCATCGCCGGGCCGCGCCCCATCAGCCGCGCGACGGCTTCAGTGGCCGTGGTGGCCCCGTCCAGCAGCGACACCACCTCTTCGGCGATAGGCATGTCCACCCCGACCTGTCGTGCGCGCATCACGACGGTGCGCGCGCTGTACACTCCTTCTGCCACGTGGCCAAGGGAATCCACTGCCTGCCGCGTGGTCGATCCCTGCGCGAGCGCGAGGCCCACGCGGCGGTTGCGCGACAGATCCCCCGTGGCGGTGAGCACCAGATCGCCCAGGCCCGAGAGGCCCATGAAGGTCTCCGCCCGCGCACCCAGCGCCATTCCCAACCGCGTCATCTCGGCCAGGCCGCGCGTGATCAGGGCCGCGCGGGCGTTCATGCCCAGCCCCAGGCCATCGCACAGCCCCGTGGCGATTGCCAGCACGTTCTTCACCGCCCCGCCCACCTCCACGCCCACGATGTCCTCGTTGGCATAGACGCGCAGCGTGGGGCCGTGGAAGGCCTCGACGAGCAGGTCGCGCAGACCCGCATCCCGGCTCGCGGCCACCAGCGCGGTCGGTCGCCCCTGCGCGGCCTCCAGCGCGAAGCTCGGGCCGCTCAAGGCACCCGAACGCAACTGCGGCGCCACGCGGGCGCAGACCTCGTGCGCCATCAGGCCCTGTGCATCGGTTCCCTGGGGTGCCGCCGCCTCGAAGCCCTTGCAGAGCCAGGCGACCGGAACGGTGCTGCCGCGCAGCTGCTCCAGCATGCCCCTCAGGCCGGACATGGGCGTGGCGATGATGGCGAGATCGGCCGAGGCATCCGCCAGTGCCTGCAGGCTGTCGCCGCCGGCCACCTGCAGGCCCGGCGGAAAAGCGATGCCGGGCAGATAGCGCGGGTTGCAGCGGTCCGCCTGCATCGCGGCCGCCTGCTGCCTGTCGCGCGCCCAGAGGGTCACGGCATGCCGGGCCGGATGCGCCGCCGCGCTGAGCGCCATGGCGGTGCCCCAGGCGCCCGCACCGAACACGATGATCTTCATGGATGTGGGAATTGGACGGAACCGCGCCGGAGGCGGCCCCGCACGGGAAGCCGCCAGCGGGCTTCCCGGGTGCGCCGCCACGCGGCGGCGCAGGCGTGCATCACTGCGTGACGCTGGGCGTCGGAGCGGCGGAAGCCACCTGTGCCTGCTGCTGCTCGTACATGGCCTGGAAGTTGATCTCGGCCAGGTGCACGGGCGGGAAGCCGGCACGCGTCACCACGTCGGCGATGTTGCCGCGCAGGTAGGGGTAGACGATCTGCGGGCAGGCGATGCCCATGATCGGGCCCATCTGGTCTTCGGGAATGTTGCGGATCTCGAAGATGCCGGCCTGCTTGGCCTCCACCAGGAACACCGTCTTGTCCTTGATCTTGGTCTGCACCGTGGCCGTCACGGCCACTTCGAAAATGCCGTCGGCGACCGGAGCGGCCTCGACGCCCAGCTGGATGTCCACATTGGGCTGCTCCTGCTCCAGCAGGATCTGGGGCGAGTTCGGCTGCTCCAGGGACAGATCCTTCAGATACACGCGCTGGATCTGGAACACGGGATTTTCTTCGGACATGAGGGTCGTTCTTTCGATTCGGAAACGGGGAAGAGGGCCGAGTAGGACAAAGCCCGCCGGGGACGTCGCGTTCCCGCAGCGGGCAGCACTCGGGGCCGCATTATGCAGCGCCGGCCGGCGCCGATTCTCAGGCGCCGAGCAGCGGCATCAGGCCGCCGCGCCCGTCGAGCGCGACGAGGTCGTCATGGCCGCCGACGTGCGTGTCGCCGATGAAGATCTGCGGCACCGTGCGGCGCCCGGTGATCTCCATCATGTGCGAGCGGGCCGCGGGGTCGAGATCGACGCGGATCTCCTCGATCGCCTCCACCCCCTTGGCCTTCAGGATCTGCTTGGCCCGGATGCAGTAGGGGCAGACGGCGGTGGTGTACATCTTGACGGTTTGCATGGCGCGGCCTTCCTGGAAGATTGCTTGCGTGGGGTATGCAGTGGCACGTGGTGCCGCTTCAGGCCTTTTCAACCGGCATGCTGGCCTCGCGCCAGGCCTTCAGCCCGCCCGCGAGCGCCTCGGCCTTCTCATAGCCGAGCTTCTTCGCCACGGCCACCGCGCGCTGCGCCCGGGCGCCCTTGGCGCACACCAGCACCAGCGGCACGGTCTTGTTCTTGACGACCTGCGGCAGGCGCTCTTCCAGCTGGCCCAGGGGCACGTTCTTCGCGCCGCCGACGTGGCCGGCCGCGAACTCGTCGGGCTCCGACACGTCGACCACCACGGCCTTCTCGCGGTTGATGAGTTGCACCGCGCGTGCCGCGGTGAGCGAGCCGCCCGCGGCTTCGCGGAAGACCGGCAGGAGCAGCATCGCGCCCGAAACCAGTGCGACGAGGACGAGATACCAGTTGTCGATGAAGAAATTCACGGGAGTCCTTGGGGAAAGCAAACTCCGCAATTTTAGAATGCGGCGTTTGACCCGCCCGATTCCACAGCTTCCCACTTCCCCCGCCACCATGCACAAACTCGTCCTGATCCGCCACGGCGAATCCACCTGGAACCTCGAAAACCGCTTCACCGGCTGGACCGACGTGGACCTCACGCCCACCGGCATCGAGCAGGCCAAGAACGCCGGCCGCCTCCTGAAGGCCGAGGGCTACGGGTTCGATCTGGCCTTCACCAGCGTGCTCAAGCGCGCCACGCGCACCCTCTGGCACGTGCTCGACGAGATGGACCGCACCTGGCTGCCCGTGGAGCACAGCTGGCACCTCAACGAGCGCCACTACGGCGCCCTGCAGGGCCTCAACAAGGCCGACATGGCCAAGCAGTACGGCGATGCGCAGGTGCTCGTCTGGCGCCGCAGCTACGACACGCCGCCGCCCGCGCTCGAAGCCACCGACCCGCGCAGCGAGCGCGGCGATGTCCGCTATGCGGGCCTGGACGCCGAGCAGATCCCGCTCACCGAATGCCTGAAGGACACCGTCGCCCGCGTCCTGCCCTACTGGAACGAGCGCATCGCGCCCGCCATCCGTTCGGGCCAGCGCGTGGTGGTGGCGGCGCACGGCAACTCCATCCGCGCCCTGGTCAAGTACCTGGACGGGATCTCGGACGACGACATCGTCGGCTTGAACATCCCCAACGGCATCCCCCTGGTCTACGAGCTGGACGACGACCTGAAGCCGCTGCGCCACTACTACCTGGGCGACGCCGAGGCGGCGGCCAAGGCGGCGGCGGCCGTCGCATCCCAGGGCAAGGCCTGAGCCCCGGGCAGGCCCGCTTCACTGCGGAAAACCCGAGAAAACCCCCAAAAGCACGGCAGGACGCGGAACTGCGCGCCGCCCGTGCTTTCCAAGGGGGTGTATATTGAACCTTGAACCCGGCAAAGGTGTTTTCCGAATGGGCCAGAAACTCAAGATAGCAGGATGGGTGTCGATCGGCGTGTTCGCCGGCGCACTGACCACGGTGTCCCTGCAGACCGTCGCGCGCGGAGCCATGACTCCGCTTCCCCTCGAAGAGATCCAGCAGCTCTCGGCGGTCTTCGGCCTCATCAAGACCGACTACGTCGAGCCGGTGGACGACAAGAAGCTCATCACCGATGCCATCTCGGGCATGGTGTCGAGCCTCGACCCCCACTCCCAGTACTTCGACAAGAAGTCCTTCAAGGAATTCCGCGAGGGCACCACGGGCCGCTTCGTGGGCGTGGGCATCGAGATCACCCAGGAAGACGGGCTGATCAAGATCGTCTCGCCGATCGAAGGCTCCCCCGCCTTCCGCGCCGGGCTCAAGACCAACGACCTCATCACCAAGATCGACGACACGGCGGTCAAGGGCCTGGCCCTCAATGAAGCCGTGAAGAAGATGCGCGGCGAGCCCAACACCCAGGTGACGCTCACCGTGTTCCGCAAGGACGAGAGCCGCACCTTCCCGGTCACGATCACCCGCGAGGAGATCAAGACCCAGTCGGTGAAGGGCAAGGTCGTCGAGCCGGGCTACGCCTGGGTGCGCCTGTCGCAGTTCCAGGAGCGCACGGTGGACGACTTCGTGCGCAAGGTCGAAGAGATCTACCGCCAGGACCCGAACCTCAAGGGCATGGTGCTCGACCTGCGCAACGATCCGGGCGGCCTGCTCGACGCGGCCGTGGCCATCTCCGCCGCGTTCCTGCCCGAGAACGTCACCGTCGTGTCCACCAACGGCCAGCTCCCGGAGAGCAAGGCCGAATACAAGGCGTCGCCCGAGTTCTACCAGCGCCGCGGCAGCGGCGATCCGCTCAAGCGGCTGCCGGCCGCCCTCAAGACCGTGCCGCTCGTCGTGCTTGTCAACGAAGGCTCGGCCTCCGCGAGCGAGATCGTGGCCGGTGCGCTGCAGGACCACAAGCGCGCCACCATCCTGGGCAGCCAGACCTTCGGCAAGGGCTCGGTGCAGACGGTGCGCCCGCTCGGCCCGGACACCGGTATCAAGCTCACCACCGCCCGCTACTACACCCCGAGCGGCAAATCCATCCAGGCCAAGGGCATCGTTCCCGATGTCATGGTGGACGACAGCCCCGATGGCGATCCGTACGCCGCGCTGCGCATGCGCGAGGCCGACCTCGAGAAGCACCTGACCAGCGGCCAGGGCGAGGAACAGAAGGACGCCGCCCGCGAGAAGGCCCGCGAGGAAGCCCGCAAGCGCCTGGAGGAAGAGGCGAAGAAGCCCGCCGCCGAGCGCAACAAGATGCCGGAATTCGGCACCGAGAAGGACTTCCAGCTCACCCAGGCGCTGAACCAGCTCAAGGGCCAGCCCGTGGTCGCGAGCAAGACGCAGACCGAACGCAAGGAAGAGAAGAAGGACAACTGATCTCCGGCCTGCCCGCAGGCGCTCATCCACAGGCCGGGCTCCGCAGGGAGCCCGGCTTTTTGCTTTCTTCCGCGGCGCCGGCCCCGCCCTCCGATCGCTGCACCGCCCCGGCACACACCCCATGAACGACGACCAGCTCCTGCGCTACTCCCGACACATCCTGCTCGACGAGATCGGCATCGAGGGACAGGACCGGCTGCTGGCGGCCCATGCCCTCCTGATCGGCGCGGGCGGCCTGGGCTCGCCCGCCGCCCTCTTCCTCGCATCCGCAGGCGTCGGCCGCATCACGCTCGTCGATGCCGATACCGTGGACCTCACCAACCTGCAGCGGCAGATCGCCCACACCACGGCGCGCATCGGCCAGCCGAAGGTGGCCTCGGCCGCCGAAGCCCTGCATGCGGTGAACCCGGAAGTGCGCGTGGAGGCGCTGGCGCTGCGCGCCGACGCCGCGTGGCTGGACGGGCACGTGCCCACGGCCGACGTGGTGCTCGACTGCAGCGACAACTACGCCACGCGCCAGGCCGTGAACGCCGCCTGCGTGCGCCACGGCGTGCCGCTGGTGGCAGGCGCCGCGATCCGCTTCGACGGGCAGATCACCGTGGTGCAGCCCGCGGTGCCCGATGCGCCCTGCTACGCCTGCCTGTTCCCGCCCGATGCCGATTTCGAGGAGGTACGGTGCTCCACGATGGGCGTCTTCTCGCCGATGGTGGGCATCATCGGCGCGATGCAGGCGGCCGAGGCGCTCAAGCTCCTGGCTGGAGTGGGCTGTTCGCTCGCGGGCCGGCTGCTGATGCTGGACGGACTTGCGATGGAATGGACGGCCATGCGCGCCCACCGGGACCCCGCATGCCCGGTCTGCGGGACCGGCGTATCCGGCCATCCGACGGCGGTAGGAAAAATCCTACCGGGGTAACACCCTGCTGCTGGCAGAATGCCGGCTCTCTCTCTATAAAGTAGAGCCGTGATCAATCCTCCCATCCGGCCCCTGACTCGGACCAGGCTCCACAGTGAAACTGCGCACCTATATTGTTGAAGACAACGCCACGATCCGGGAGAACCTGATCGGCACGCTGGAGGAGCTGGCGGAAGTCGAAGCCGTGGGCGTCGCCGAGACGGAAGACGAAGGCAAGGAATGGCTCGCAAGCCATCCCGAGCAGTGGGACCTCGCCATCGTCGATCTGTTCCTGCGCCAGGGCAGCGGGCTCGGCATCCTGGCGGCCTGCCGCACGCGCGGCCCGCGCCAGAAGATGGTGGTCCTCAGCAACTACGCCACGCCGGACGTGCGCATGCGCTGCGCCCAGCTCGGCGTCGATGCCGTCTTCGACAAATCCAACGAGATCGACGCGCTCGTCGAGTATTGCGTCGAGCACAGCACGCTGCGCAAATCGACCAGCAGCGCCTGAGCCGCGCAATCGTTTCCCCGCCACGCTCGCCCCGGGCGAAGGCTTCGCGCCAAGCCTTCCGCTCCACCATGCAGCCCCCAATGCAAAGACCCCGGACGGTTTCCCGTCCGGGGTCTTTTTCCTCGTGCCCCGTGGCCGCGAGGGCGGCTCGCGCACGGGTCGCGTGGGTGCGAGGAAGGCACGGGGCGCCACGGGCGCCCCGGCGGCAGATCAATCGATCAGCTTGTTCTTCAGCGCGTAGTAGGTCAGGTCGCTGTTGGACGACAGCGCCATCTTCTCCATGAGCCGCGTGCGGTACGTGCTCACGGTCTTCACGCTGAGGGACAGCGACTTGGCGATGTCGCCTGCGGTCTCGCCCTTGGCCAGCTTCAGGAACACCTGGAACTCGCGTTCGGAGAGCTGCTCGTGCGGCGGCGCGTCGTCCTTGCGGTTGAGCTGCTGCGCGAGCAGGTCGGCCACGGCGGGCGTGAGATAGCGGCGGCCCAGCGAGATGGTGCGGATCGCTTCCACGATCTCCTTGGGGTCGCATTCCTTGTTGAGGTAGCCGCTCGCACCCTGGCGGATGAGGTTGATGGCGTAGTGCTCCTCGGGGTAGCCGCTCAGGATGAGGATGCCCATGTCCGGCGCCTTCGCGCGGAGCATGGCCAGGGCGTCGAGGCCGCTCTGGCCGGGCATGGACAGGTCCATCAGCAGCACGTCGATCTCGTGGTTGCGCACGAGGTCGATGGCCTCGCGGCCGTTGGACGCTTCGCCCACGACGCGAAGGTCTACATGTTCTGACAGAAATTGTCGCAATCCCGAGCGGACAATCGCATGGTCATCCACAATGCCGATCTTGATCATTGATAGTTCTTTCAAGAGGCAGCAAGGCTGCCCATCGTTGGTCAGGTGGCCATTCCACCGTTGCGGGAGCGTGCCTGCGGCGATTGCTGCGGGCCGGTGACATTATCCAGAATTCGCCCGCTTGTCTTTCGGAGAAACATACATATGCGCTGGTCCAATTTTCGCAAGATGGCCGTCAGCCTGCCGTTGGCACTGTTGGCAGCCGCTGCGCTGGTTGGCATCAACGAGGCGGGCTACGCACGCTCCAATGAAGCCGTGCAGTCACTGTCGAGCACCTATGCCACGCGCTCGGCCCTCAGCCGCATGATGGAGAACATGCTCGATGCGGAAACCGGCCTGCGGGGCTACCTGCTGACGGGCGACGAGCGCTACCTGCAGCCCTACCAGAAGGCCGCGGCCACGATCAACGCCAACCTCGAAGAGCTGCGCGGCATCTACCGCACCTCCCCCGAAGACCAGGAGGACTTCACCCAGCTCTCGCGGCAGATCGCGCGCAAGATGTCCGAGCTGGACCTGAGCCTGCGGCTGCGCCGGCAGAACAACGACGACGCCTGGAAATTCGTGCTCTCCACCGACGTGGGCAAGGAGAACATGGATGCGATCCGCACCCTCTCCGGCCGGCTCACGCAGCGCAGCATCGACCAGTCCACGCACCACACCGACGAGATCCTGCACTCGCTCACGCTCTCGCGCATCGGCATCGCCACGGTGGTGGTCATCGGCCTGCTGGCCTTCTACATGTACCTGCGCCAGGCGAGCGCGCTGCAGACGGCGCAGGAGCGCGAGCAGGCGTCGCTGCAGCGCGAGCGCGACCGGCTCGAAGGCCTGGTGCGCGAGCGCACGGCTTCGCTCACCGAACTGGCGAACCATCTGCAGCAGGTGCGCGAGGACGAGCGCGGCCACCTGGCGCGGGAGCTGCACGACGAACTCGGCGCGCTGCTCACGGCGGCCAAGCTGGACGTGGCGCGGCTGAAGTCGAAGGTGGACGCGCAGGCCCCCGAGATCGCCGAACGCCTCAAGCACCTGACCGAAACCCTCAACAGCGGCATCGCCCTCAAGCGGCGCATCATCGAGGACCTGCGGCCCTCGTCGCTGTTCAACCTGGGCCTTACCGCATCGCTGGAGATCCTGGCGCGCGAGTTCGAGCAGCGCAGCAACGTGGAGGTGGACCTCAACCTCGAAGCGGTGGACCTGCCCGAGCAGGTGCAGCTCACGGTGTACCGCATGGTGCAGGAGTCGCTCACCAACATCGGCAAGTACGCCAATGCCTCCAAGGTGCTGGTGGCCGTCCACAACTACCCCACGCACGTCACGGTGCAGATCCGCGACGACGGCGAAGGCTTCGACACCGCCAAGGTGCACAGCTCGGCCCACGGGCTCATGGGGATGCGGCACCGCGTGGAAGCCGCCGGCGGCCGGCTGACCGTCACCTCGGAGCCGAAAGAGGGCACGCTCGTGTCCGCGGTGCTGCCCGTCGCGCACTGAGCCTCCTCCCCGCACCACCGCCAGCATTCCGGCCAGGCCAGGCCAGACCTGGCTGGACCTGGGCTGACCTGGCCCGGCAGATGGCCGCTGCCGCACCATCCTCGCGGCATCGTTCCGCGCTCCTTCTCGCCCTTCTTCCCCTCCCATGGTCCGCATCCGTTGCCGCCGCGCCTGGCCGGGCAGCACAGGGGGCGCCCGCCGATCGGTTGCGTCCTACATAGCTGCGCGCCAGGGACCGGCACCTGCCGCATGCGGGCAAACCTACAGTGGATCCCAGGCGCCAACGCGACAGCGCCACCGACCAACCACCCACCGGCCCGCCGGTCCAAGAGGAGAAGGATATGTTGCACTACGCAGTCGTTTTTCTGGTGATCGCCCTGATCGCCGCGCTTTTCGGTTTCGGCGGAATCGCAGCTGGCGCAGTGGGCATCGCCAAGATCCTGTTCTTCGTGTTCGTGATCATGGCCGTCGTCACCTTCGTGCTGAGCCTGCTCAAGCGCGGCTGATCTCCGCAGCACCGCTCGCCAATCCCACCAGGAAGGACTAAAAAATGGAATCGCAAAAATTCGCCGACAAGGCCGCCGACACCGCAAACAAGGCCACCGACACCGCGCACGACGTGGCAGACGACGTTCTCGATACCGCCAAGGATGCCGTGAACACCACGCGCAACGCCGCCAACAAGACCCTGGACAAGGCCGAGCGCAAGGTCCGCGAGCTGAAGGACGACGTCGATCCGCTGATCGACGATCTGGCCGCCCGTGCCCAGGATCTGGCCTCGCGCGGCATCGCCTACTGCGCCGACACCAGCGACCGCGCACGCCGCCAGCTGAACCAGGCCGCCGACGCCACCGCCCGCTACGTTGCGGAGCAGCCCGGCAAGTCGCTCGCCATCGCAGCCGCCGCCGGCGCGTTCGTGGCCACGCTGTGCATGCTGGCCCGCCGCCCCCGTGGCCGCGACTATTGAACCACCGGCTCGATCCGGCGTACGACCTGATTTGAACGGCAGGATCGGCGGCGACCGGCGGTGACACCGCCATCCGCCGCCCCCGCCAGGACATCCCCACAACGAACAACACCACGGGCGCCCTCATGAACACCCCGAACTCCACGACAACGGCAACTGCAACCGCAGGCGAGACGCTCGCCCTCGACGAAAAGGCGCTGCAATACGCAGCCACGCAGGACCTCGACGAAGGCGCCGTGACGCCGGCGTACGGCCCGCACCGCGACGCGATCGTCAAGCTCCTGAACGACGCCCTGGCCACCGAGCTCGTGTGCGTGCTGCGCTACAAGCGCCACTACTTCACGGCCGACGGCCTGGAGTCGCCCGCCATCGCCGCGGAGTTCCTGGTGCATGCCAATGAGGAAGCCGCCCATGCCGACCTGATCGCCCAGCGCATCGTACAGCTCGGCGGCGAGCCGGACTTCCGTCCGAACACGCTGGAGGGCCGCAGCCACGCCCAGTACGACGAATCGTCCGACCTGAAGGCCATGGTGCGCGCCAACCTCGTGGCCGAGCGCATCGCCGTCGAGGCCTACCGCCAGATGATCTCGCTGATCGGCGACAAGGATCCGACCACCCGCCGCATGCTCGAAGGCATCCTCGCCGACGAGGAAGAGCATGCCGATGAACTCAAGGACTGGCTGCACCGCTGAACGGCGGCGCCGATCCCGGTAAACGGTTCGCCGGCCAGAGGGGTGCAACAGGCCAGCGGACCGGAGGATGTCCCCGCACCCGTGTTCTCAACCAAACCAAGGAAACAACCATGAAGTACGCTCGTGCCCTCGCTTTCGCAGCCCTCGCCGGCGCCACCATCGTGTCCACCGGATGCTCGGTGGCGCGTGACCAGCAGTCCGTGGGCTCCTACGTGGACGACGCCGGCATCACGACCGCCGTGAAGGCCAAGATGGCCGAAGACAAGTCCGTGTCGGCCACGTCCATCAGCGTGGAAACGCTGAACGGCACGGTGCAGCTGTCGGGCTTCGCCAAGTCGCAAGCCGAGAAGGACCGCGCGGAAGCCATCGCACGCAACTCCAAGCACGTGCGCGAAGTGCGCAACAGCATCGTCGTGCGTCCCTGATCGAACGCGCAGCAGCCGGCGGGGGCCCGAAGCCCCTGCAGGCCGCACCCTCCACAGGCTCCCATCGGAGCCTGTTTTTTCTTGGCACGTCTTCTTCCGCGCCCGCGCGGTCCGTGCGCACCGCACGCAGACAGCGCCAGGCCGGCAGCCATCGCCCGGCCGGCGTGTGGAAAGACATGAACAGGGTCTATGCTCCGCCGCCATGCAAGTGTTCAATTGCGACCAGTGCGGTCATCTCGTGTTCTTCGACAGCGTCCAGTGCCTGCACTGCGGCACGAAGCTCGCGTTCCTGCACGACGAGCTCACCATGGCGGCGCTCGTACCCGCCGTGCCCGGACTTCAGGCCGACGGAGACCTCTGGCAGCGCGTGGCTTCGCGCCGCCGTGGGAGCGCCTCGGCGCTCTACCGCCTCTGCCACAACCGGATCGCCCACGGCACCTGCAACTTCGCCGTCGCGGCGGACGATCCCCAGCAGCTATGCCCGTCGTGCCGGCAGACGCGCGTCCTGCCGGACCTGTCAGAACCCGCCAACCTGAGGCGCTGGAAACAGATCGAGCATGCCAAGCGGCAGCTCTACTACACACTCGCCCGCCTGGGACTGCAGCCCGCGCCCGACGGCACGAGCCCGGTGTTCGAATTCCTGGCCGATCAGCCCGGCAACCCGGTGATGACCGGGCATGCGGGCGGCACCATCACGCTCAACGTCGCGGAAGCCGACGACGACGAGCGCGCGCGCCGGCGGCTCGCGCTGCACGAGCCCTACCGCACCCTGCTGGGCCACCTGCGGCACGAGTCCGGGCATTTCTACTGGGACCATCTGCTGCTGAACTCGGGCCGCCTGGACGAGTTCCGGACCATCTTCGGCGACGAGCGACAGGACTACGGCGCCGCCTTGCAGGCCTACTACTCCAGCAGCCCCCACCTGGGCGCATGGCGCGAAAGCCACGTGAGCGCCTACGCCACGGCGCACCCCTGGGAAGACTGGGCCGAAACCTGGGCGCACTATCTGCACATGGTCGATCTGCTGGAGACGGCATCCAGCTACCGCACCGGGCTGGAGATCCCGCATGCCGCAGGCCGGCAGAGCTACCGCGTGGCCAATCCGTTCGCCACGCCCCGGCCCGATTTCGACGCCATGGTGCAGGAATGGGTGCCGCTCACCCTGCTGCTCAACAGCCTCAACCGCAGCCTCGGGCAACAGGACGCCTACCCGTTCGCGCTGTCCATCGGCGCGCTCGCGAAGCTGCGCTTCGTGCACGACCTGGTCCACCCGGACTGACTTCGCCACCCCACGGCGCCGGGGACGGCGCTCCCGGGCCCCGTCGGATCGTCAGGCGACGGGCTGCATCGCCCGCACCTTGGCGGAGAGGCGCTCGCAGACCGAGGGAGACACGAACTTGTCCACCTCGCCGCCCAGCACCGCGATTTCGCGCACGAAGGTGCTGCTGATGAACTGGAACTTGTCGCTCGGCGTGAGGAAGACGGTTTCGACCTCCGGCATCAGGCTGCGGTTCATGCCGGCGAGTTGGAACTCATAGTCGAAATCGGTGACCGCGCGCAGCCCGCGCACCATGGCCTTGCCGCCGCGTGCGACCACGAAGTCGCGCAGCAGGCCGGAGAAGCTCTCCACCTGCACCTGCGGGTAGGGCCGCACGGCCTCGCAGACCATCTCGATGCGCTCTTCCAGGCTGAACAGCGTCTTCTTGTGGTGGCCGGCGGCCACCGCCACGATCACACGCCCGAACAGTTGCGTGGCGCGGCGCACCACGTCCTCGTGCCCCAGCGTGATGGGATCGAAGGTGCCGGGATAGATGGCGAGGACGTTCTGGGCCATGGGGGACGGGTCTCCTGGACGAAGGCGGACGGAAATGGGTGCCAGGGATTATTGCAGCCGGCGGGTCGGCCGGTGCGAGGGCGCCTTCAGGCCCGGCGCAGCAGGTGCGCGTGCACGGCGCCGGCCTTGAGGTGCCGGTGCAGGACCAGCCCATGCGGCGCCAGCGCGGCCTCGTCCCATGCCTGGGGTGCCTCCAGGTAGAGGAAGCCATCCGCGGCCAGCGCGGGCGCGGCCGCGGCCAGCGCGGGCTCGAACAGCTGCCCGTCGAACGGCGGATCGAGCAGCACCAGGTGCGCCGAACCGGCGGGCTGCTGGCGCAGCACCGATGTGCCGTCGCCGCGCTGTACACGCACCGCGGACGCGCCGAGCTTCGTGCAGACCTGGCGCAGCTGATCGGCCAGCCCGGCATCGTTCTCCACCAGCAGCACGTCGGCCGCGCCGCGCGAAGCGGCTTCCAGGCCCAGCGCGCCGGTGCCGGCGAAGGCGTCGATGCAGCGCCAGCCGGACAGGTCCTGCCCGAGCCAGTTGAAGAGCGTTTCGCGCACGCGGTCCGGCGTGGGCCGCAGGCCGGGCCGGGAGGGCACGGGCAGGCGCGTACGCTTCCAGAGCCCGCCGATGATGCGGACCTCTCCTGCGCCATGGTGGGCTGGATTTCGCGCGCCAGCCCCTGGCGTGGATGCCTTGCCGGCAGCGGAACCGGAACCGGTCCGGGCGGACGCACCCACCTTGCGTGGTTCCGGGCTCATGGCGCACCTCCGCCCACCACCACGGTCACCATGCGGTCGGGCTGCAGCTTGCGCGCCATCGCGGCACGGATGTCGGCGGCCGTGAGTGCTTCCACGCGGTCGGTCCAGTGCTCCAGGTAATCGAGCGGCAGGTCGTTCCACGCAATGTTCACCACGTTGCCCAGCAGCTTGCGGTTGCTGTCGATGCGCAGCGCGAAGCCGCCGATGAGGTTGTCCTTGGCGGCGCGCAGCTCGGCTGCGGTCGGGCCTTCGGCCACGAAGCGTGCCAGCACGTCGCGCGAGACCTGCACCGCCTGCTGCGCCTGGTCCGGACGGGTCTGCAGGGCGATCACGAACGGGCCGGCATCCAGCCCCGGAGAGAACTGGCTGGAAACACTGTAGCTCAGGCCGCGCTTCTCGCGCACCTCCTCGGTCAGCCGCGACGTGAAGCCGCCGCCGCCCAGGATGTGGTTGCCCACGAGCATGGCGAGGAAATCCGGGTCCTTGCGGGGAAAGCTGGGCTGTCCGATCAGTACGTGGGCCTGCGCCGAGGCGAAGGGAATCCGCACGTCCTGTGCCTGGGCCAGCGGCTGCACGGCGGCCACGGCCGGCAGCGGCGCGCAGGCGGCCGGATCCTTCGCGGGCATGCGCGCGAGCAGCGTCTGCGCCAGGGCCTGGGCCCGCGCACGGTCGATCGCGCCGACGATGCTGACGCGCGCCCGGCAGGCCTGCACGTAGCGGTCGTGGAACTGCTGCAGATCGGCCACCTCGATGCGTGCGAGCGTCTCCGGCGTGGCGCGCTGGCCGTACGGATGCGCACCGTAGACGGCCTGGCCGAACGCCCGGGAGGCGACCGTGCCGGGGCGGGTCTCCGCTTCCTTCAGGGCTGCGCTCCAGCGTGCGCGCTCGCGCTGCCAGACCGGTTCCGGGAATGCGGGCTCGGCGATCTGCCGCGCGGCCAGGCCAGCGGCGCGTTCCAACAGGGCCGGGTCGGTGAGCGAGCGCAGCGCATAGCTGAAACCATCGCGCTCGGCCGACGCCTGCAGGCTGGCGCCCAGGTCGGCCCAGGCCTCGCCCAGCGCGTTCTCGTCCATCGCCGGACCGGCGCCATCCGCGCGCACGCCCTTGGAAGACATCGCGGCGACGGCGCTCGCAAGGCCGGCCTGCGGCGCGGGATCGCGCCGGGCACCGGCATCGAAATCTACCTGCACGTCGACCATCGGGATACCGGGGCTTTCGACCAGCCAGACGCGGGCGCCGCTGGACTCCGTCCAGTGCTGGATGGGCAGGAGCGCCCAGGCGGACTGCGCGGCCAGCAGCCATGCGGCGGCGGCGAGCGCCGCGCGGGACGCGGTTTTTCGGAAGGCGGGGTTCATCGTCATGGGGTGTTCTTTCCGGGCGGGCGGCGCCTCAGTGCATGCGGCCGTCGGAGCTCGCGGGGGCGGCGGACCGGCGGGTGCCGGGCGACACGGGCTGGGGCAGGAGCGTGGCCACGGTGAGCTGGTCATCGCCGAAATAGCGCGCCGCCACCGACTGCACTTCGGCCGGCGTCACGCCGCGCAGCAGCGCGAGCAGGCGCGCGTCGGCATCGGGCGGCAGGCCCTGCACCCAGTTGCTGCCCAGATCGGACGCCTGCGCCTGCAGCGAATCGCGGGCATAGATGGTGGAGGAGGCCCACTGCGTCTTCACGCGAGCGAGTTCCGCCTCGCCCACGCCCTCGCGCGCCACCCGCGCCACCTCGGCGCGCAGCGCGGCCTCGACCTGCTGCGCGGTCTTGCCGGCCGCGGGCACGCCGGTGAGCAGAAAGAGGCTCGGGCCACGGCCCATGACCGAGGCACCGCTGTCGGCCCCGTCCGCGACGCGGTCGGCGCCCTGGCTGAGAGCGCGCTCCAGCCGCGCGCCGTCGTAGCCGCTCAGCACGCCGGAGAGCACCATCAGCGCCAGCGCGTCGCGGTCGGTGTCAGCGAGGTTCTCCAGGCGCTGCAGGCCCGGCGCACGGAAGGCCAGCGCGACGTAGGACTGCTCGGCAGGCGCCTTGAAGTCGATGCGGCGCAGGCCGCGCTGCGCCGGTTCGGTGCGCGGCTTGCGCGCCGGCACGGCACGCGCGGGGATGCGGCCATAGGTCGCCTCGGCGAGCTTGCGCACGGCCTCCGGGTCCACGTCGCCGGCCACCACGACGGCGGCGTTCGCGGGCACGTACCACTGGCGGTGGAAGGCGCGCACGTCCTCGGGCGTCATGGAATCCAGATCGCTCATCCAGCCGACGATCGGGCGGCGGTAGGGCGAGGCGGTGAAGACGGCGGCATTCAACTGCTCCATGAGGGCGGCGCGCGGCTGGTCGTCCGTGCGCATGCGCCGCTCTTCCTTGATGACCTCGATCTCCTTGGTGAACTCGGCATCCGGCCAGGCGTTGTGGGCGAAGCGGTCGGATTCGAGCCGCATCACCTCGGCGAGGCGCGCAGCGGGAATCTGCTGGTAGTAGCCGGTGTAGTCGCGGCTGGTGAACGCGTTCTCCTGCCCGCCCAGCGCGGCCACGCGGCGCGAGAACTGCCCCGGCGGCACGGTCTTCGTGCCCTTGAACATCATGTGCTCCAGTGCGTGCGCCACGCCGGAGGTGCCGTCCACCTCGTCCATCGCGCCCACGCGCACCCAGACCATGTGCACCGCCGTGGGCGCGCGCCGGTCCGGCTGCACGAACAGCTGCATGCCGTTGCGCAGCGTGTACTGGCGGACGGCGGGTGCCGGCGTGCCGGGCTGCGAGCCCTCGGCGGACGTGGGTGCGGGAGCATTGGCGGCAGCGGGGGGTTGCGCCCCGGCATGCACGCAGGCCAGCAGGGCCAGGAGGGTGAATGCGCGTTTCATAGAATGGATGCGATTCTAAGAACCCGCCAATGTTCAGTTTTTTCAAGAAGAAACCCACCACGCCGTCCACCCCCGAGGTCCCGGCGCTCCCACCCCTGCCCACGGCACCTGCGGACTCCGCGGCGACCATCACGCCCGCCACGGTGCCGCCCCCCTCCACTGCCGATCTGCCTGCCGGCGAGCCTGCGGCCCAGCCATCGGCCTTCGGATGGCTGCGCAATCCGTTCGGCAAGGCACCCGCGCCCGCGCCAGGGGTCGCGGAACCCTCGGTGCCAGCGCGCCCCGCTGGCCCCACGACGGCGCCCGGACAGGGGGCGGGCGTGGCAGTGGAGCCCTCCGCTCCCGCCCCGGCCTGGGCATCCCCTTCCGCACCGGCACCTGCTCCGGTCCCTGCGCAGGCGTCCGACCCCACGGCGGTGCCCACCATGGTGCCTGCGACGGTGCCCGCGGCCCTTCCCGAGCGCTCGGGCTGGCTGGACCGCCTCAAGAACGGCCTGCGCAAGACGGGAACCGGCATTGCCACCGTCTTCACCGGCACCCAGATCAGCGAGGCGCTCTACGAAGAGCTGGAAGAAGCGCTGCTCATGGCCGACACCGGCGTGAAGGCCACCCAGCACCTGCTGGACGATCTGCGGCGCCGCGTGAAGGAGGCCAAGGCCACCGAACCGGCTGCCGTGAAGGCGCTGCTGGCCGACGCGCTGGCCGACCTGCTGCGGCCGCTCGAGAAGCCGTTGGAGATCGGCCGCCACACGCCCACGGTGATCATGGTCGCAGGCGTGAACGGCGCGGGCAAGACCACGTCCATCGGCAAGCTCACCAAGCACCTCGCCACCGAGGGCGCTGCGGTGCTGCTCGCCGCGGCCGATACCTTCCGGGCCGCCGCGCGCGAACAGCTCGGCGTATGGGCCGACCGCAATACGGTGGAAATCGTGAGCCAGGACGGGGGCGATCCCGCCGCCGTGAGCTTCGACGCCGTGAGCGCCGGCAAGGCCCGCGGCAAGGACGTGGTGCTGGTGGACACGGCCGGCCGCCTGCCCACGCAGCTGCACCTCATGCAGGAGCTGCAGAAGATCAAGCGCGTGATCACCAAGGCCGACGGCACGGCGCCGCACGAGGTGCTGCTGGTGATCGACGGCAACACCGGGCAGAACGCCCTCGCGCAGGTGCGCGCCTTTGACGATGCGCTGCAGCTCACGGGCCTGATCGTCACCAAGCTGGACGGCACCGCCAAGGGCGGCGTGCTGGCCGCGATCGCGCAGGAGCGCCCGATTCCCGTCTACTTCATCGGCGTCGGCGAGAAGCTCGAAGACCTCGAAACCTTCAGCGCGCGCGAGTTCGCCCAGGCCCTGCTGGCCTGAGCGGCCCGTCAACGGCGCCGCAAGCGCCGGTGAACCGCTTTCAGCGCGACCAGGCGCGCGTCGCTTGCCTCTGCTCGCCGAGGCCTTCGATGCCCAGCCGCATGGTGTCGCCCGCCTTCAGGTACACCGGCGGCTTCTGGCCCAGGCCCACGCCGGGGGGCGTGCCGGTGGTGATGATGTCGCCCGGCCACAGCGACATGAACTCGCTGATGTAGCTCACCAGCCTGGCGACCGGGAAGATCATGGTGCGCGTGCTGCCGTCCTGGTAGCGCCTGCCGTTCACTTCCAGCCAGAGCCCGAGGTTCTGCGGATCGGGCACCTCGTCTTTCGACACCAGCCAGGGGCCGATGGGCGAGAAGGTGTCGCAGCCCTTGCCCTTGTCCCACTGGCCGCCGCGCTCGAGCTGGTACTCCCGCTCGGACACGTCGTTCACCACGGTGTAGCCCGCCACGTGGTCCATCGCCTCGGCCTCCGTGACGTAGGACGCCTTGCGGCCGATCACCACGCCGAGTTCCACTTCCCAGTCGGTCTTGACCGAACCACGCGGAATGACCACGGTATCGTCCGGCCCGACGATGGAAGAACTCGGCTTCAGGAAAAGGATGGGCTCGGCCGGAATCGCAGCCCCCGTCTCCGCGGCATGGTCGGCATAGTTGAGCCCCACGCAGACGATCTTGCCCACGCGCGCGACCGGTGGCCCGTAGCGCACCGGCCCGCTCACGGGCGGCAGGCCGGACGCATCGAGCGCGGAGAGCCGGGCCCACTGCTCCGGCGAAGACAGCAGATCGCCGTCCACGTCGGCGACGTGTCCGGACAGATCACGCACCTGTCCCTGGGCATCGACCAGCCCGGGCTTTTCCTGGCCGGACGGGCCGTAACGAACCAACTTCATAAGGCTTTTCTCCAGAAAAGGGCGCCGGCGGGAGCCGCCGGACGAACGGGAACCGTGGGCAATTCTCGGCGATCCGCCGTCAGGCGGACCAGCCGCCGTCGATCATGTGGATGGCGCCGGTGGTGAAGGAGGATTCGTCGCTCGCAAGGTGGACGACGAGCGCGGCCACCTCTTCGGGGCGCCCCACGCGCCCGATCGGCTGGCGGGCGACGAACGCGGCCCGGACGGTGGATTCGTCGCAGCCCGACCGCTGCGCCTGCGCACGGATGCGCCCCCGCAGCGAAGGTGATTCCACCGTGCCGGGACAGATGGCGTTGCAGCGGATGCCCTGCTGCACGTAATCCGCCGCGACCGCCTTCGTGAGGCCGATGACCGCCGCCTTCGAAGCGCCATAGGCGAACCGCTGCGGCACGCCTTTCACGCTCGACGCCGCCGACGCCATGTTGATGATGGAGCCCCCGCCGCCGGCGAGCATGGCCGGCAGCCAGGCGCGGATGGTGCGGTACATCGCCTTGGCGTTCAGATCGAAGCTGACATCCCAGTCGCGCTCTTCGCAGGCCAGGATGTCGCCGTGGTGGACGTAGCCTGCGCAGTTGAACAGCACATCCACCCGGCCCGTGCGGCCGGCAAAGGCCTGAACCGCGGCACCGTCCAGCACGTCGAGGTGCCCCGTCTCCAGCGCCAGGCCCTCGCAGCCGGCCTCGGCCGAGAGCGACTCCAGCGCCTGCGCGTCCACGTCCGTGGCCCACACGGTAGCGCCCTCGCGCGCCATGGCCAGGGCGCTCGCCCTGCCGATGCCCTGCCCGGCTGCGGTCACCAGGATGGATTTCCCCTTCAGACGATGCATTGAAAACTCCTCGGTAATGAACAGCCGGCAAGTAAAAGCCAAAAAGGACGCTCCGTGCTCGGCAAAAATTTATTCAATCCATTAATTTTTTCAGGAGGTTTCGGGCACCACAACGAAACCCGCCCCCATTAATCTCGGCCGTACGCCTGCGAATTGCCACCACTCCTGCCGCCACGATGCCCCGCGGCATTCCCACGGGCCCGCCCGAACAAGGGCTGGTCATTACGCCATTTTTCCAACGCCTTTCGCCATGAAAATAAAATCCACCATCGAGAAAATTCCGGGCGGCATGATGCTCGTGCCGCTGCTCCTGGGCTCCACGCTGCACACCTTCTGGCCAGGCACCGGCAAGTACTTCGGGTCGTTCACCAACGGACTGGTCACGGGCGTGGTGCCCATCCTGGCCGTCTGGATGTTCTGCCTCGGGGCCTCCATCCACCTGCGGGCGACCGGCACCCTGCTGCGCAAATCGGGCGCGCTGGTCGGCACCAAGATCGGCGTCGCCTGGCTGGCCGCGTGGCTGCTATCGCAATGGATCCCCCCTGGAGGGATACAGACCGGCTTCTTCGCGGGCCTTTCGGTGCTGGCGGTGGTGGCTGCCATGGACATGACCAACGGCGGGCTCTACGCCTCCATCATGGAGGAATACGGCACCCGGGAGGAAGCAGGCGTGTCGGTGCTGATCGGCCTGGAGTCCGGGCCGCTGGTCACCATGCTGATCCTGGGTTCGACCGGCCTCGCCGCCTTCGAGCCCCGGTTGCTGGCCGGCGTGGTCCTGCCCTTCGCGGCCGGGTTCGCACTCGGCAACCTGGATCCGGAACTGCGCGACTTCTTCTCCCGGGCCATCCGTGTGCTGATCCCGTTCTTCGCCTTCTCGCTCGGCAACACGATCGATCTGCACGTGGTGCTGCAGACCGGGCTGCCGGGAATCCTGCTGGCGCTGATCGTCATGGCGGTGTCCGGCACCGCCCTGGTCGTCGCGGACATCGCGATCGGCGGCGGGCGGGGCACGGCGGGAGTCGCCGCCTCCAGCACCGCCGGCGCGGCCGTGGCCACGCCGCACCTCGTGGCCCAGGCCGCGCCCCAGTTCGCGCCCGTGGCGCAGGCGGCCACCGCCTTCGTCGCCGCCTCCGTGGTGGTCACCGCCATCCTGACGCCGCTGGTGGCCACGCTGTGGGCCGCGCATGTCGCGCCGCGCATCGGACGATCGCCCGCCGCAGGCCACGCCACCACCGGAGAGCCCGTTGCGCGGTGAAAAGGAAAAATGCGCTGTATTTCTCTGATTACGTGCGAATATCTTCACTGAAAGCAGGCTCGATTCAGCATCATGGCGTGGAATTGCGCATTCGCATGCAATTCACCATGCGACAGGTGAACCTCTTCCACCCGTCGCACAGCAAATAAACGAATCACCAGCGCATCCCGGACATGGAAGAGCACCGCAGTGGAAAATCAAACTTACCTTGATGACACCGCTTCCATCCAAACCGGATATTCCGTATCAACCCTCCGGAGGCACATGTGCGGCACATCCCGACAGGAGCCTTTCGCATGGACCGAATCGCTCGGGAGACACGGAGACACAGGCGTCTTTCCTACGGCCTGCCGGAGTGGCGAAAAGACAATGGGACCACCCCACTCACTCCAAGGAAAACGCCATGCCCACGACCGCACGCACCCCTGCCGACGCATGCAGCCTCCTCGACGCGGACCACCGCAAGGTCAAGAAGATGTTCAAGGAATACGAGGAGCTCGCCGGCTCCAAGTCCAAGACCTCGATCGCCAAGAAGCGCGAACTCGCGGACCAGATCTGCCTGGAGCTGACCGTGCACGCCCAGATCGAGGAAGAGATTTTCTACCCCGCACTGCGCGAAGCACTTCGCGAAACCGACCTGCTCGACGAAGCGGAAGTGGAGCACGCCAGCGCCAAGGACCTGATCGCACAGATCCAGGACGCCGACCCGACCGACGACAAGTTCGACGCCAAGGTGACGGTGCTCGGCGAGTACATCGACCACCACGTCAAGGAAGAGCGCAACGAGATCTTCACCAAGGCGCGCGCCGCACGCAAGCTCGACCTGATCGCCATGCGGGACGCGCTTCAGGCGCGCAAGGAAGAACTGATGGAGGAGATGCAGGCCATGGCCTGATTCCACGCAGAGCGCGGCGCTCCGCCGCAGCAATGCGACATAACTGGGAACGCCCGCCCCCGGCTCTGCCGGCGGCGGGCGTTCCGCCATCCGGAACAACCACGGTCGAGCCGGTTTGGCAAGTCAGTGCGGGAAAGCCCCCATCACGGGCTCAAGACGGGCATTCTGCCTACAGCATCGTCTTTATCATTACATATGATTACATTGAGTGATTTTTCTTAACAAACCTGCTGTTCGCTCGTCCGGAAATCGCATTTCCGGTAGGGCAGCGGCATCTTCCGCTTCCCCGAAAGACTCTATGAATTTGGACAATTGGACGATCCGCGCCAAATTGACGATCGGCTTCGGCCTGGTGCTGGTCATCGCCTGCGTCGTCAGCCTGATGGGCATTGCGAACCTGTCCAGCATGAACGACCGCACGGCCGAGATTTCACGCAAGGCGCTTCCCAGCGTGGCAGCGGCGGGCTCCATCAGCCGCAACCTCTCCGCGCTTCGCATCGCCCGCCTGGGGCTGATCCTCACCGGCCCCAACTCGCCCATGCCGCAGGCCATCACGACCGTGGAAAATTCCCGCGACGCGCTGAACGCGTCGGTGGAGGCGGCAGCCCGCCTGTTCACCAGCCCCGAGGAGGCCAAGATCTACCAGGACCTGCGCACCCAGGTGGCCGAGTACACCTCCACGCTCCCGCAGCAGTTGAATTTCGCACGCGAGAACAACATCGACGCGGTGCGCGGCATCTTCGTCGGTCCGGCCGGTGTCGCCTACCGCGCGGCGAACAAGGCGCTCGACGACCTGATCGCCATCAACAACAAGGGCAGCGAGCTGGCCGCGGACCGGGCCACCGTAACGTACCGCGACGGGCGCCTGCAGCTCTTGATCGGGCTGATCGCCATGGTGACCCTCAGCGCGGTGGTGGCGGTGCTGATGGCGAACAACCTGGCGCGCCGCGCCCGGCTGTGCGCGGATGCGGCGCACCGCATGGCCCGGGGCGATCTGAGCCACCCGGTGGCTGCGTCCGGACGCGACGAACTGGCGCAGATGCTTCAGGCACTGGAAGCCACGCGCGAGCATCTGCGCACGACCGTGGGCAATGTGCGCCACAACGCGGAAGCCGTGGCCACGGCCAGCGCGGAGATCTCGCAGGGCAACCAGGACCTGAGCGGCCGCACCGAGCGCCAGGCCAGCGCGCTGGAGCAGACGGCCGCGTCCATGGAGCAGCTGGGCTCGACCGTGCAGCAGAATGCCGACAGCGCGCGCCAGGCCAACCAGCTGGCGAAGAACGCCGCCGTGGTGGCCACGCAGGGCGGCCAGGTGGTCAGCCAGGTGGTGGAGACGATGCGCGGCATCAACGAGTCGTCGCGGCAGATCTCGGACATCATCCAGGTCATCGACAGCATCGCGTTCCAGACCAACATCCTCGCCCTGAACGCGGCCGTGGAAGCCGCCCGCGCCGGTGAGCAGGGCCGCGGCTTCGCCGTGGTGGCGAGCGAGGTGCGCAGCCTCGCGGGACGCTCCGCCGACGCCGCCAAGGAGATCAAGACGCTCATCGGCGCCAGCGTCGAACGCGTGACCGCCGGCAATGCGCTCGTGGACCAGGCCGGCACGACCATGGCCGAGATCGTCGGCGCCATCCACCGCGTGACGGACATCATGGGCGAGATCAGCGCCGCGAGCGTGGAGCAGGCCACTGGCGTGGGCCAGGTGGGCGAAGCCGTGACGCAGATGGACCAGGCCACGCAGCAGAACGCCGCGCTGGTCGAGGAAATGGCAGCGGCCGCCGGCAGCCTGAACAAGCAGGCCGAGGATCTGGTACGGGGCGTGTCCACCTTCAACCTGGGCGATGGCCGCACCGCCACCGCTGGTGCCGCCGCCAGCAGCCACCCTGCCGTGGGATTCTCGCGTCCCGTGGCCGCCCTGGCGGCATGACGCCGGCTGGCGTCGAGGTGAGCTGACGCGCGCATCGTTCGCTGCCGCGCAGCCGGCCACCCGGACTCCGCCGCCCGGGCACGGCCATCCAACCCAGCCTTCAGGCAGGCCGTCGTGCCGCGCCGGGCGGCCAAGGCTGCCGGCCCGGTGATCCGGGCGCAGTTTCCGCCTGCGCGCAGACGGGCGAAGGCGGAAGGGCCCCCACTTCGGCCGGGGTCGCCACCACGGGCTCGGCCGGCGCCAGCATGCGCGCCCGGCGCCAGCCGCCCCAGCGGTAGTAGGCCATCGACATCAGCATGGCGCAGAGCGCGCTCGCCGGAAAACTCCACCAGATCGCATCCGTGCCCAGCCAGGGCTGCAGGCCATAGGCGATCGGCAGTCGGATGCCCCAGAGCGCCAGGCCCAGGATGATGAGCGGCGGCACCACCGCGCCCGTGGAACGCACCACGCCCGAGAGCACGAAGGTCACGCCGAAGAACAGGAACGAGCCCACGGCGATGTGGTTGAGGTGGCGCGCTGCCTCCAGCGATGCGCTGCCCGCGGGCAGGAAGAGCGACAGCGCCGTGCGGTCCAGCAGCACCAGCGGCACGATGATCGCGCCGGTCAGCACGAAATTGAACAGCGTGCCGCTGCGGGCCACGCCGTCCACCCGTTCCCAGCGGCCGGCGCCCACGTTCTGCGCCGCCATCGACGAGCAGGCCGCGCCGATCGCCATGGCCGGCATCTGCACGTAGGTCCAGAGCTGCAGCGCCGCACCGTAGGCCGACGCGGTGACCACGCCCTGCGCATTGACGAGGCCCATCAGCATCAGCATGGCGGTGGAGATCATCACCATCTGCGCTCCCATCGGCAGCCCCTTGACGACCAGCGCGCGCAGGATGGTGCCGTCGGGTTGGAAGAGCCGCCAGTCGGCCCGGCCGATCCAGAGAGGGTGCCGGCGCCAGCGCAGCCAGGCCAGCAGCGCGGTGAAGCTGATCGCATTGGCCACCAGGGTCGCCATGGCCGATCCGGAGATGCCCATGCGCGGCACGGGGCCCCAGCCGAAGATGAGCAGCGGATTCAGGGCCGTGTCCAGCACCACCACCAGCAGCAGGAAGAGAAACGGCGTGCGCGTATCGCCCGCGCCGCGCAGCACGGCCGAGATGAAGGCGAACAGGTAGAGCAGCGGCACCGCCAGAAACAGCGTACGCAGGTACGCCTCGGCCAGCGGCAGGGCGGCGGCGGGCGTTCCCATCCAGCCCAGGATCTCACGCGAGAGCGGCGGCCCGGCCGCGGCGATCAGCACGGCCGTGCCGCCGAAGAAAGTGGCGCTGGTGCCGATCACACGGCGTGCCTGCTGCAGGTTGCGCGCGCCCATGGCCTGCGCCACCAGAATCGTGGCCGCCATGCCCACGCCGAACACCGCGCCGATCAGGAGGAACAGGATGTTGTTGGCGTTGGCCGTGGCGGTGAGCGCCGCCTCACCCAGGTAGCGGCCCACCCACACCGCATTGACCGAACCGTTCAGCGACTGCAGCACGTTGCCCGCGAGGATGGGCAGCGCGAAGACCAGCAGGGTGCGGCCGATGGGGCCTTGCGTGAGGTCGCGGGTCGCAGCGCGGGAAGGCGCGGATGCGGTCGGCGGGGACGGGTTCGCGGGCGGTTGGGGATGCGGGCTGGCAGGAGCACCGGGGCGGACGGGCGGCGAGGCAGGCATGCGCCATGGTGCCGCCGCCGGGCGCCGGGAGGGTGTCGGCGGATGCCGAAAGTCTGCCGTGGTGACCACGAACACGGTCACGGCCGCCCGGATTGTTTGGATTTTGCAAACAGTGATGCGCACGCCGGCCCATTTATCTGCGGCAGGCACCTCGGTAAATTCCTGGTGTCGATACCCCCACGGGCGTGCAGCCCGTCAGAAGGACGCCCCCATGCTCGAGCCCTCCGTTGGATGTGCCCGACCGGTGCAACTGCACCGACTCCCCTCGAACACACCCTGGCACGGCGGGCAGCCCCCGTCCTACGCAGGGTAAGGAACTTTGGCTTTAGCACTCAGTCGAAGAGACTGCTAAAGTGAAAGCTTGGAAGAAAGGATTTCTGGAATGACGACTCAGTCTGGAACCGCCGCCACCGCGCTTGCTCCCGCCAACGCCTGGGCGCTGATCCCCCCGCTGGGCAACCTGGATGCGTACATCTCGGCCGTGAACCGCCTGCCGATGCTGACGGCCGACGAGGAGCGCACCTACGCCCGCCGGCTGAAGGAGCACAACGACGTGGAAGCCGCGGGCCGGATGGTGATGTCGCACCTGCGGCTCGTCGTGTCGATCGCCCGCCAGTACCTGGGTTACGGGCTGCCCCACGGCGACCTCATCCAGGAAGGCAACGTCGGCCTCATGAAGGCCGTGAAGCGCTTCGATCCCGACCAGAACGTGCGCCTGGTGAGCTACGCCATGCACTGGATCAAGGCCGAGATCCATGAATACATTCTGAAGAACTGGCGCATGGTGAAGGTGGCGACCACCAAGAGCCAGCGCAAGCTGTTCTTCAATCTGCGGTCGATGAAGCAGGGCTTCAAGGCCGATGCCGCGGCGACCGATGCGGCCACGCACCGCGACACGCTCTCCGAGCAGGAGATCGACGTGGTGGCTCGCCACCTGAACGTCAAGCGCGAGGAAGTCATCGAGATGGAAACGCGCCTGTCGGGCGGCGACGTGATGCTGGACCCGGCGCCTTCCGACGACGGCGAGCAGGCCTATGGGCCGATCGCCTACCTGGCGGACGGCGCGCACGAGCCGACGGCGATGATCGAATCCCGTCAGCGCGACGTGCTGGCCACCGACGGCATCGCGAACGCGCTCGCCACGCTGGACGACCGCAGCCGCCGCATCGTGGAGGAACGCTGGCTGAAGGTGAACGACGACGGCTCGGGTGGCATGACGCTGCATGAGCTGGCCGCGGTGTACGGCGTGAGCGCCGAGCGCATCCGCCAGATCGAAGTGGCCGCGATGAAGAAGATGAAGAAGGCGCTGGCAGAGTACGCCTGAGCCGCCGCCGGCCTGCGGGGTCTCCGCGGGTGCGGGCCATAATCCGGGCGCGCCACCTCCGCAGGTGGCGCGCCCTTTTTTCGTCCTCCATCCGCCGCGATCCACCTGCCATGCAACGCCACCACGCCTCGCCCCTCCCGCTTTCCCGCCGCAGCGCACTGGCCGCCGGTGCGGCCCTGCTGTGCAGTGGCTGGGCCGGGGCACAGCAGGCCGCGGGCCCGGCCGGCACGCCTGGCTGGCCGGCGAAACCGCTGCGCATCATCGTCGGCTTCCCGCCGGGCTCCTCGCCCGACCTGACGGCGCGCACGTTCACGGAGCCGCTCGCGCAGGCGCTGGGGCAGCCGGTGATCGTGGAGAACAAGGTGGGCGCCAGCGGCAACATCGGCGCGGACGCCGTGGCCAAGGCCACGGACGGGCACACCATCGGGCTGTTCATCAACGTCAACCTGACCATCGCCAAGCTGATCAATCCGGCGCTGCCCTTCGATCCGCGCAAGGATCTCGCCCCGCTCAGCCTGGTGGGCGTGTCGCCGCTGGTGCTCACGGTGCCGGCCGTCCAGGCGGGCGTACCGGCCCACACCGATGCGCGCACGTTCCTGCAGGCCGCGCGGCAGGCCGGCGACCGCTGGAGCTACGGCACCCCCGGCGTGGGCACCGTCGGCCACCTCGGCACGGAACTGCTCAAGGCCCGCACCGGGATCGCGCCCGTGCACGTGCCCTACCCCGGCTACCCGCAGGTGGCGATGGGCATGCTGGGCGGCCAGCTGCAGATGGCGCTGCTGCCGCCGGCGCTCGCACAGGCCCAGCAGAAGACCGGCAAGCTGCAGCTGCTGGGCGTGACCTCCGCCGGCCGCAGCCCGCTCGCGCCGGGCGTGCCGAGCCTGGCCGAAGCCGGCGTGACGGATTTCCACCTCGAGATCTGGAACGCGTTCGCGGCGCCCGCCTCCATGCCCGCGGCGGTGCGTGCGCGGCTGTCCGGGCTGATCGCAGAGATCGCCCGCCGGCCCGATGTGCGGGAGCCGCTGTTCCAGCAGGGCTGGCAGGTCGCCGGCACTTCGGCCGAGGGCCTGGCGCGCCGCATCGAGGCGGACACCGCGCAGATGGAGCGCGTGGTGCGCGCCCAGAACATCCGGATCGAATAAGGGCGGTCCCCACGGCCGAGCGAGGCGGTTCTGGCGAGGCGCTGCATCGCAGGCAGTGGGAGCAAGTGCGACGCGATGCGGCAACGACGCCGGGAGGGTCGCGCGAGACGCTCTCACCGGCACGGCAGGCGCCGGGCGCCAGCGCGGCCATGGGGATTGATGTAGATCATGCCCGGATGGGCGGCCCGCCGTCAGACTCTCGGCATCGTTGTACTCCGGGAGATCCCTGCCATGACCCCATTCCGCATCATCGTCGTCGGTGCCGGCCAGACGGGCACGCCGCTGCTGCGGCAACTGCTGGAGGCGCCTTTCGTGCAGGTGCTCGGCGTGGCGGACCTGGATCTTTCCCTGCCCGGCATCGCGCTGGCGCGCAGCCACGGCGTGCCGGTGACCGACGACTATCCGGAGTTGCTGGAACGCTGCGGCGCCACGGCCGATATCGTGATCGACGTGACGGGCCAGCCATCGGTGCGCGAGGCGTTGCGCCGGCACATGGTGGAGAGCGGCAACCACCGCACGGTCATCCTGCACGAGCGGATCGCGCTGCTCATGATGTCGCTGTCGGCCGGAGTGCTGGTCGAAGGCCGGCACGGCGACGTGGCGTACGCCTGACGGCGCACACACGCCTTCCTGCTTTCTCGACGCGCGCGTTCTTCCACCGACCAGCCAGACATCCATGCCCTCCTCCGAAACGGAACGCAAGCCCTGCCACGAGTGCAGCAGCCGCCTCCAGTGCCTGATCGGCCGCCAGAGCGACGCGGGCCGGGCGCCATGGGCCGCGCTGGTGGAAGAGCGCCGTTTCCGCAAGGGCGACGTGCTGCAGCGCCAGGGAGACGCCGCGCAGTCCGTGGCCGTGCTCAAGGTGGGTACGGCCCTGCTGCAGCGCACCGGGGTGGACGGCACGCCCCGGCCCGTGGCCATGGCGGGCTGCGGCCAGGCCCTGGGCACCGGGGCCGTGGCGGGCACGCCCGAAGACCTGACCTGGGTGGCCGTGCTGGAGGGCCGCATGTGCCACGTGCCGATCGCGGCGCTGCTGCGTGCAGGAGGAACTGGCCCGGAATTCCTGCTGTCGCTGCTGCGGGAGGAAGCGCTGGCGCGCACGCGCCTGGCGGACTGGTCGGGGTTGCTGCGGCTGCGCGGCGTGCCGGCCCAGCTCGCGAGCGCGCTGCTGCAGTTGGCCCAACTGCAGCGCAGCACGCTGGTGCGGCTTCCCACGCACACGGTGCTGGCGTCGCTGCTGGCCACCACGCGGGAAACCATCGCGCGGTCCCTCACCCAGCTGGCCCGGCAAGGCGCGGTGGTGCGCCACGACCGCTGGCACTGCGCGATCGTGCGCGGGCCGCTGGTGGCGCTGCTGGAAGGGTCGCAGGCACATGCCGGAGAGGTGCCGCGGACGGGGGCCTCCCGTACCGCAGCGCCCGCTGCTGCTTCGCCCGCAGCACCTTGGGCTGCCGCATCGCGCCGTGTACCGCCCGTGCGGGAACTCGACCTGGTGGCCGATGCCGCTGCCGTGCGGCGGCCGGTGCGCGCCGCCGCAGCACCCGTGGCGCAGGCGGCGCGGGCCTGATGGCCGGCCCTGCCAGCGTGGCCAGCCCGGCCAGGCCGCAGGCACGGCGCGGGAACTCAGGACGCCGGCGTCTGCAGCAGGGCCTTCACGTCGGAAGCCAGCGCCTGGGCGCCACTGCCGTAGCGGTGGTAGACGCGCAGGCGGCCGGCCGGATCGTAGAGGTAGCTGCCGGCCGAGTGGTCCATGGTGTAGCTCGTGGGCGTCTGGCCCGGCACCTTCTTGTAGTAGATCTTGAAGTCCTTGGCCACGGCCGCGAGCTGCTCGGGCGTGCCGCGCAGCGCGAGGAAGCTCGGATCGAAGTTGGTCATGTAGGCCTTCAGCACCTCGGGCGTGTCCCGCTCCGGGTCCACCGTGACGAACAGGCCCTGCAGCCGTTCGCCGTCCGCGCCCAGCGAACGTTTCACTTCGGCCAGCTCGGCCATGGAGGTGGGGCAGACATCGGGGCACTGGGTGTAGCCGAAGAACACCACCACCACCTTGCCGGCGAAGTCCTTCAGGTGGCGCGGCTGGCCGTTGTGGTCGGGCAGCGGCAGATCGCGCGCGTATTCCGCGCCGGTCACGTCCACGCCCTGGAAGGCCGGGGCCTTCTCCTTGGAGCAGCCCGCGAGCAGGCCCGCCGCGCCGGCGGACAGGGCGCAGGCCGCTGCGCTGCGAAGGAGGGTGCGTTTGTTCATGGGCATGGCGGTTCAGAGCACGTAATGGTCCACCAGCAGCGCGGCGAACAGCAGGCTGAGGTGGATGAGGGAGAAGCGGAAGGTCTTGCGCGCGAGCGCATCCGAATAGTTGCGCCAGAGGCGGAACGCATAGGCGCAGAAGCCGGCGCAGAGCACCACCGCCGCGGCCAGGTAGATCCAGGAGCTCATGCCGTAGACGAACGGCATCAGGCAGCCCGCGAACAGGATGAAGGTGTAGAGCAGCACCTGCAGCCGGGTGAACTCGTTGCCGTGCGTCACGGGCAGCATCGGCAGGCCGGACTTGCGGTAGTCCTCGACGCGGTAGAGCGCGAGCGCCCAGAAGTGCGGCGGCGTCCAGAGGAAGATGATGAGAAAGAGGATCAGCGGCTCGGGGCCGACGTCGCCCGTCATCGCGGCCCAGCCGAGCACCGGGGGCATGGCGCCCGAGGCGCCGCCGATCACGATGTTCTGGGGCGTGCGCGGCTTGAGCACCACCGTGTAGATGATCGCGTAGCCCACGAAGGTGGCGAAGGTGAGCCACATGGTGAGCGCGTTCACGCCGAAGAACAGCACGAGCGAGCCGGCCAGGCAGAGCAGGGCCGAAAAGGCCAGCGTCTGCGCATTGGAGAGCTCGCCCTTGGCCGTGGGGCGCCAGGCGGTGCGCTTCATCTTCGCGTCGATGTGCTGCTCCACGAGGCAGTTGAAGGCCGCCGCGGCCCCGGCGACCAGCCAGATCCCGAAGCAGGCGATGGCCATGTGCAGCCACTGCGCTCCGCTCGGCAGGCCGGGCACCGCGAGCACCATCCCGATGAAGGCGCAGAAAACGATGAGCTGGACCACGCGCGGCTTGGTCAGCGCGTAGAACTGCGAGAAGCGGGAAGGCACCGCGGGGGATGCGGTGGAAGCGGAAGCGGCACTCATGTGGAAGAAATTCTCGGGGCACCCGCAGCGGTTTCAACCGCGCGGGGAATGGACATTTTGTCCCTGGCGCCCGCCGCGCGGCTCGCGGTGAGGGCCCAGGTCAGCACCACGACCAGCGCCGCGGCGCCGCCCGTGTGCAGCACGGCGGCCACCAGCGGCCAGTCGAGCACCACGTTCGACAGGCCGGTGGCGAACTGCAGCAGCGCCAGGCCCGCCAGCCAGCGGGCCTGCGGGCGCAGCGCGCCAACCCGGCGCAGGCGCCAGACCAGCAGCGCCAGCGCCGCCAGCACGAGGTAGGCCGCCAGGCGGTGGACGTAGTGGATGGCGGTGAGGCCGGCGAAGCTGATGTGGCTGCCGTCCTGCAGCATGCCGAGCGGGCGCCACACCTGGAAGCCCTCGGCGAACGCCATCTCGGGCCACCAGCTGCCCTGGCAGGCCGGGAAGGTGGTGCAGGCGAGCACGGCGTAGTTGGTGCTCACCCACCCTCCGAACACGATCTGCAGGCCGACCAGCACCGCCGTCAGCACCAGCAGCCCGCGCAGGGCCCGGGGCAGTGCTTCTGGCAACGTACCGTTCGAGGCCTGCGTCTGCCGCACGGCCTGCACGCAGAGCAGCGCCAGCAGCACGATGCCGCCGATCAAGTGCAGCGTGACGATGGCGGGGAACAGTTTCATGGTCACGGTCCACGCGCCGAAGGCGCCCTGCAGGCAGACCCAGACCAGCGTGGCGGTGGGCCACCAGGGGCTGACCGCGATGCGCTGCCGGTCCTGCCCTCCTCCGGCACCCGCCACGCGCGCGCGTCGGTGCTGCCACCAGGCCCCCACGGTGAGCGCGATGATGAGCACGCCCACGCCGGAGGCCAGGTAGCGGTGCACCATCTCCACCCAGGCCTTGCCGTGGGTGACGGGGCCCGTCGGCATGGCCTCCTGCGCCGCCGAGATCTCGGCGCGCGCGCCGACCGGGCTGGCATTGCCGTAGCAACCGGGCCAGTCGGGGCAGCCGAGGCCCGAATCGGTGAGCCGGGTGAAGGCGCCGAACAGCACCAGGTCGAAGGTGAGGAACAGCGTGAGGATGGCGAGCGCCTGCCACCGGCGCACGGGGCTGCCGTGCCGGTTGCGCCACGCCACCCAGGCGAGCGGGCCGAGCGCGACCGCAGTGCCGAGCAGCATCAGCTCGGCCAGAGGGGCGAAATCGTAGAGCGGCTGGGCGGGCGTCATGGCTTGGCCGCCTCCGGACGCCCGGGCTGGTCCCACGACGACGATGCGCGCATGAGGCGGTCCAGATCGCGCTTGGCCCGGCCCGCGCCGGCGGAGTCCATGCGCGCGGGAAAGCGCATCATCCAGTGGCCCATCGGATCGACCACGAATAAATGCTCCTGCAGCGTATGCCCCGGCGCAGGGGCGAGCCAGCCAGTAACAGCCCGGGCGTCCAACCGGCGCACCACGGCCCCGGCCAGGCCGGGGGTGATCTCCGCCGGGAGCGCGGCGTCGTCGGTCACGAGCCAGACGCGGTCCATGCGGTCCTTCTCCTTGCCCAGGCTCTCGCGCAACTGGCGCTGCAGGTAGAGCTGGTTGCGGCAGAGTTCGTCGCAGGCGCCGGGCGCCACGCTGACGAGCAGCCACTGGCCCTTCAGGTCGCCGAGCGTGCCCGCCGGCGTACCGTCGATCGCACGGGCGGCCACGGCATCGGGAACCGGGCGCTGGGGATCGATGAGCTCGCCGTAGCTGCGCCGGGCGTCCGGGCGCACGAAGTAATAGGTGACGTACGAGGCGACCACGGGCGCGGCGCAGATCAGCAGCACGCCCAGCATCTTCCAGCGGCCCTGGCGCGCCCGCGTCTCGAGCGCGGCCACCGCCTCCCCCGTGCCGGGCAGGCTGTGCACGCTCAGCTCCAGCGGATGGGCCGCATCGGGCCCGTCATGCGGGAGGGGCCGGCTGGCGGCCTGGGCGAAAGAAGCATCGGACGAGTTGGAACCAGACATAGAGGATCGCCACGAGGGCGCAGAGGCCGAACCACTGGAAGGCGTAGCCATGGTGCTTGGCGACACCCGCGTCGACGACCGGCCAGTCGCGCAGCAGCCCCCCTTCGGGGCCGCCGGTTTCCAGCACCGTGAGCGGTGCAAGCCCTGCCAGCCCCGTTTCGGCGCGGTAGGCCACCATATCGAGATTCTGCCGGATGCGGGAAGACCCCTCGCCGGCCGAGGTGCCGGAGGTGCCCGCGGAACCGCCGCCGGGCTCGTACAGCCGCGACGGCGGAGCGGCGATGCGGCCACGCACCTCCACCGTCCCGGCCGGAGCCGGCACCTCGGGCAGCCGGGTGCGGTCCTGGAAGTCGCGCGGCACCCAGCCGCGCTGCACGAGCACCACCGTGCCCTGCGCAGCCGGGGGCTCCAACTGCATCGGCGTGAGCACGAAGAACCCGGGCCGGCCCTGCATCTGACGGTTGTCGAGGAACACCGTGTAGCGGGGCAGCCAGCGCCCGCGCAGCACCACGGCGCGGTGGACGAGGGCTTCGGCGGGGCCGTGCACCTGGGGTTGGGCGCCCTGCTCCGCTCCCGCGCCCCCCTGCTGCGGCGCCACCGCGGGCAGCGCGGCCCATGCCGCCCCGTCCAGGGGCGGCTGCGCCTGCCGCGCGTCCACCGTGGCCTGCCAGGCCTCCTTCTGCGCGGCGCGGTCGAGCTGCCAGCGGCCGAGCGCCGCGGTGGCCGCCATCGTCGCGAGGGCCGCCACGGTGATGCACCAGAAGCGCCAGTCCGCGCGGAAACCCCTGGCATCGTCGGTGCGCTTGCGGATAATGGGCTGCATGAAATACGTCGTGGTGCTGGCCTTCCTGGCCATTCTGGCGAGCCTGGCGTCGGCGCTCTTCTTCATGATGCGCACCGGACGGAACGACGACCGCGAGCGCGGCCGGCACATGGCCCGTGCGCTCGCCGTGCGCGTCGGGCTGTCCATTCTGCTCTTCCTGTGCTTGCTGGCCGCATGGAAGCTGGGCTACATCCAGCCCACGGGCCTGCCGGTGGGACGCTGAGCCCCACGGGAAGCGGCCCGGCGTGCCGGCCCGGCCGCCGGGGCCGCCATCGCTACCTCAGAGCCAGTACACCAGCACGTAGAGGCCCAGCCAGACGACGTCCACGAAGTGCCAGTACCACGCGGCGCCCTCGAAGCCGAAGTGGCGCTCGGCCGTGAAGTGCCCTTTCTGCAGCCGCAGCGTGATGAACAGCAGCATCAGCATGCCCACGAACACGTGGAAGCCGTGGAAGCCCGTCAGCATGAAGAACGTGGAGCCGAAGACGCCGGAGCTGAGCTTGAGGTTCAGCTCGGTGTAGAGGTGGAAGTACTCGTAGCCCTGCACGCAGAGGAACACGAAGCCGAGGACGACGGTCATCCACATGAAGCCCACGGCCCGGCTGCGGTGGTTCTCGCGCAGCGCATGGTGGGCGATGGTGAGCGTGACGCCCGAGGTGAGCAGCAGCGCCGTGTTGATGGTGGGCAGCCAGAAGGGCCCGACGGTCTGGAACGGCTCGACGATGCCGGCGGGCGAGGCCGTGGCGCCGGCGGCGATGCTGGGCCATGCTGCCTTGAAGTCGGGCCAGAGCAGCGCGTTGTCGAGGCTGCCCAGTGCGGGCACGGAGTGCGATCGCGCCCACCAGAGCGCCGTGAAGAACGCTCCGAAGAACATCACCTCGGAGAAGATGAACCAGCTCATGCTCCAGCGGTAGGAGAGGTCGATCTTGTGCCCGTAGAGGCCGCCCTCGCTCTCGCGGGCCGCGTCGCGGAACCACTGGTAGAGCACGAAGAGCCACCAGGCGAGGCCGAAGAACAGCGAGTACTTGCCCCACTCGTGGCCGTTGATCCACTGGCCGGCGCCGAGGATGACGAAGAACAGGCCCGCGGCCGCCATGACCGGATGGCGGGATTCCGCGGGAACGTAGTAGTACGGCGTGGCGCCCTGGGGGGTGGTTGCACTCATGGCTGGCTCCTGTCTTTCCTTCTTGTCGTATGCGGTGTCTCGGGGGCGGGCGTCGCAGGGGGCTACACCACCCAGTTCACGAGGGCGATCAGGCCGCCCACGATCAGCACGATCGCCACCAGCCCGACCACGATGATGTGCAGCGGGCCGATGCGCTCGGTGTCCTGCTGGTACTCGGATCCCTTGCGGATGCCCAGCAGCGACCAGGCCACGGCGCGCACCGTGCGCCACCACGAACCGGCGCGCGGCGCCGACGGTGGCACCCGGGCGGGATCGTGCCGGGAGCCGGTCACGATCCGGCCTCCGCGGGGGCGTGCGGCGCGGCGGACACGGTGGCCGGGGCCGCCGGCGTCTTGCCACCCACCTCGAAGAACGTATAGGACAGCGTGATCGTGGTCACGTCCTTCGGCAGGCGCGGATCGACCACGAAGGCCACGGGCCACTCCTTCTTCTCGCCGGGCTCGAGCGTGTACTGGCTGAAGCAGAAGCATTCGAGCTTGTTGAAGTGCGCGGCCGCCTGCCGGGGCGCGTAGCTCGGAATGGCCTGCGCGGCCATGCGGCGGTTCTGCACGTTCTGGAACTCGTACATCACCGTGGCCAGCTCGCCGGGATGCACCTGGATCGAGGAGCGGGCGGGCTTGAAGTCCCATGGGCCGCGCGCGTTGGCGTCGAACTCGACCGTGATGGTGCGGCTGGTGTCCACCTGCGTGTTGGCGGGCAGCTTCACGTCGCGGCCCGCCACGCCGTTGCCGGGCACCTGCCGCTCCGACAGCGACAGGATGTTGATGCCCGTGACCTCGCAGATGTGCTTGTAGATGGGGATGAGCACATAGCCGAACGCGAACATGCCGGCCGAGATCACGGCCAGCTTGCCCACCATGCGGAAGTTCTCGCGGCGGCGGCTCATGGCGATGCCTTCAGTGCAACCAGGTCATCTTGACCATGAACCCTACGAAGAAGGCCACGGCAATGGAGGCCAGGATGACGGCCATGCGCAGGTTGGCTTTCTTCTGCTCGGGTGTCGCCATGACGCGGGTGCTCCTTTGGGCCTCTGGCGTCAGCCGATCACGCGCGTGGCGGATGCGTCGAGCCTGGGCGGGGTTTCGTAGGTGTGGAAGGGTGCGGGCGAAGGCACTTCCCATTCCAGGCCCTCGGCCGCTTCCCACGGGCGCTGCGGCGCGGGCTCGCCCTTGCCGCGCATCGCGGGCAGCACGACGGCCAGGAAGAAGTACACCTGCATGAAGCCGAAGCCGAACGCGCCGATGGACGCCACCATGTTGAAGTCGGCGAACTGCATGGGGTAGTCGGCATAGCGGCGCGGCATGCCGGCCAGGCCCAGGAAGTGCATCGGGAAGAAGGTGATGTTGAAGGTGATCAGCGAGCCCCAGAAGTGGATGCGGCCGCGCGCCTCGCTGTACATCACGCCGGTCCATTTCGGGGCCCAGTAGTAGTAGGCCGCGAACATCGAGAACAGCGAGCCGGCCACCAGCACGTAGTGGAAGTGGGCCACCACGTAGTAGGTGTCCTGCAACTGGATGTCGATGGGCGCCATCGAGAGGATCAGGCCGGTGAAGCCGCCCATGGTGAACACGAAGATGAAGCCCACGGCGAACAGCATGGGCGTCTCGAAGGTCATCGAGCCACGCCACATGGTGGCGATCCAGTTGAAGATCTTCACGGCCGTGGGCACCGAGATCAGCATCGTGGCGTACATGAAGAACAGCTGGCCCGTGACCGGCATGCCCGTGGTGAACATGTGGTGCGCCCACACGATGAACGACAGGATGGCGATGGACGAGGTGGCATACACCATCGAGGCGTAGCCGAAGAGCTTCTTGCGGCTGAAGGCCGGCACGATCTGGCTGATGATGCCGAAGGCCGGCAGGATCATGATGTAGACCTCGGGGTGGCCGAAGAACCAGAAGATGTGCTGGTACATGACCGGGTCGCCGCCGCCGGCCGGATTGAAGAAGCTGGTGCCGAAGTGGCGGTCGGTGAGCGTCATGGTGATCGCGCCGGCCAGCACGGGCATCACGGCGATCAGCAGGTAGGCGGTGATGAGCCAGGTCCAGACGAACATGGGCATCTTCATGAGCGTCATGCCCGGCGCGCGCATGTTGAGGATGGTCACGATGATGTTGATCGAGCCCATGATCGACGACGCGCCCAGGATGTGCATGGCGAAGATGCCGGCATCCATGGACGGACCCATCTGCAGCGTGAGCGGCGCGTAGAGCGTCCAGCCGGCGGCGGGTGCGCCGCCCGGCATGAAGAACGAGGTCACCAGCATGATCGCCGCGGGGATCATCAGCCAGAAACTGAAGTTGTTCATGCGCGCGAAGGCCATGTCGGACGCGCCGATCTGCAGCGGGATCATCCAGTTCGCGAAGCCCACGAAGGCCGGCATGATCGCGCCGAACACCATGATGAGGCCGTGCATCGTGGTGAACTGGTTGAACAGCTCGGGGTTCACGATCTGCAGGCCGGGCTGGAACAGCTCGGCGCGGATCATCAGCGCCAGGAAGCCGCCGATCATCAGCATGGTGAACGAGAACAGCAGGTACAGCGTGCCGATGTCCTTGTGGTTGGTGGCGAACACCCAGCGGCGCCAGCCCGTGGGGCCGTGGTGCGCATGGTCGTGGTGGTCGTGCGCGTGGCCGGCGGTGTGGCCTGTGGGGTCGAGAACTGCGCTCATGTCGGGTTCCTCAATGCTTTAGCTGTCTCATTTGCCCCGCTGGGCCACGATTTCCGCGGGCTGGACGATCTGCCCGGTCTTGTTGGACCAGGCGTTCTTCGTATAGCTCACCACGGCCGCGAGATCGGTGTCGCTCAGCTGCGCCCA
Source organism: uncultured Acidovorax sp. (assembly GCA_913774955.1). Lineage (GTDB taxonomy): Bacteria > Pseudomonadota > Gammaproteobacteria > Burkholderiales > Burkholderiaceae_C > Paracidovorax. The sequence goes on along the minus strand of CAJYKV010000028.1, from coordinate 75,975 downwards.
CGACGGCATGGCGCCGCCGGCCGCGCCCTTGAGCACGATCTGGATCTGCTTGGCATGGTCCTCGTCCTTCACGATGGCGGAGCCGTCGAGGGGCTTGATGGGCCCCGCGCCCTTGCCGTTGGCCTGGTGGCAGGCCGCGCAGTTGGCGGCATACACCTTCTCGCCGCGCGCGACGATGTCGGTGAGCGTCCAGACCTTGTTGGGGTCGTCGGCCTTGGCGGCCGCCTTCTTCTTCTCGCCGGCCACCCACTGGGTGTAGTCGGCCGCCGAGAGCACCTTCACGTGGATCGGCATGTAGGCGTGCTCCTTGCCGCAGAGCTCGGCGCACTGCCCATAGTAGTCGCCCACCTTGTCGGCGCGGAACCAGGTGTCGCGCACGAAGCCGGGAATCGCGTCCTGCTTGATGCCGAACGCCGGCACCATGAACGAGTGGATGACGTCGTTGGCCGTGGTGATGACGCGCACCTTCTTGCCGACCGGCACCACCAGGGGGTTGTCCACCTTGAGCAGGTAGTCCGGCGGCGCGTCGGCGACCTTGCCGCTGTCGGAGAGCTGGCGGTGGCTGCTGTCGAGCGTGGAGACGTACGCCAGGCCCTGGCCCTCGCCGTTGATGTAGTCGTAGCCCCACTTCCACTGGTAGCCGGTGACCTTCACGGTGAGGTCGGCGTTGGTGGTGTCCTTCTGGGCCACGAGCACCTTGGTGGCCGGCAGGGCCATGAGGATCACGATGATGAAGGGGACGATGGTCCAGATCACTTCGACCGTGACGGATTCGTGGAAGTTGGCGGGCTTGGCGCCCTGCGACTTGCGGTGCTTCCAGATGGAATAGAACATCACCGAGAACACGCCCACGAAGATGAGCGTGCAGATGACCAGCATCATCCAGTGCAGGAAGTGCTGTTCCTCGGCGATGCGCGTGACCGGGGGCGCGAGATTGAGCTGGCGCACGGCCGGGCCGCCGGGAAGGTCCTGCACGGCCTGCGCGGCCCCCGCCACCCAGGTACCGCACAGCAGCAGCAACGAAGGCAGCAGGTTGGAAATGCTTTTCTTCATAGTTCTCACTTCTCAGCCTCAATCAAACCTTTTGCCGGAAACGCGCCCGCGTGGGGTCGGGCGGCGCTCCGGCGCATGCGGGCCCGGCGGCCGCGGCGCGGCGGCCCTGCCGCGCGGCGCCACGGGGTCGGCGGGAACCCGGTGCCATTGGAATCGAACGTGCGGCGCCGGCGGCGCTGCACGGGTTGTCTCTCTTTCTCACCACACTGCCGGAAGGGGCAGCGTGCCTTGCCTTGCGCAGCATGCCGTCCCCGTGGCGCGATTGCAAGAGCGCAGGCGCCATCCGCGGCCCGGCCCAGTACAAACCATGAGAAGGAAGGATGCGGCCCCGCGACAGAGGGGTGCGGCGGCGGCGCGCGCGGGCGCCGCGCGCTCGGGAACGCGGCAGGCGGGACGGCGTGCGCCGTGCGTTCCGCACCGGGAGCGGCCGCGCGGGCCGCCCGGGTCCGGAACCGTCAAATTGTAGCTTGCACCCACTGCGGGCCGGGGTGCAGGCAACCCGGGGAAAACCCGCCGGCCGCCGCGCGTCAGCCGGGCTCGGCCCCGCCGGCGCGGCCCTGGCGCAGCATGGCGCGCATGTCCTGCAGCGACACGGCGCTGCTCTCGCTCACCTTCAGCCGGGGTGCCGGCTTGAAAGCGTGGCCGTAGATGATCTCGAACGTCAGCGCGAGCTGGCCGCCGTGCCCGGGGCTGGCCAGGCGGTCGGCGAGCGCCTGCTCCAGCCGCTCGCGCCAGCGGCGTCCCCGCAGCGCAGGAAAGCGCGCGGGATGGAGGTTGCGGCCGAGTTCGCGCAACTCCTGCAGCAGCCGGGCGGGCGTCGCGAACGTGAGGGTGATGCGCTCCATGTCCATCACCGGCTCGGCGAATCCCTGCTGGACCAGCATGTCGCCCCAGTCGTGCATGTCCGTCAGCGCATGCCCCGCGGGCGGCCAGCCCAGCGCGGCATGCAGCGCGTGGAGCTCGCGCAGGGTGTCGGGCCCCAGGCACGAGAACATCAGGTAGCCGTCCACCGCCAGGGCGCGGTGCCACCGGGCGATCAGCGCCTGGGGGTCGGCCGAGAGGTGCAGGGCCATGTTGGCCCAGAGCATCTGCACGCCGCCGTCGGGCGGCACGCCGAACTGCACGGCGCCGGAAGTCCAGCGCCGCGGGTTCCACCACGGCTGGCCGAGCGCTTCGCGGGCCACGGGCAGATGCCGCGGCACCGTCTCGGCGATCCACGCGGCGGCGCCGGGATAGCGCGCCGCCACCAGCGCGTGGCCCTGCAGGCCGCCACGCACCGGGTCCCAGTCCGCCCAGGTGGCCGGCGCCTGCCGGATCCACTGCAACCGGTCTTCCATGCGGCGCGCGACCTCCTCGTGCAGCCAGGGAGACGCGCCCGGAGCGGCCGCATGCCAGCGCGCGGCGGCAGCCGGGTCGATCGTGGGGGGAAGCTGGCGGTCGGAGGGCGCGGACATCGGGGTGGACAGGAAGCGGCGGGAAGCGGGTCGGGCAGTATATTGAGGCGATGTGGAATCGGTGGCTCTCAGGGATATCGGACCGGCTCTCCGGCGCGGCCCGTGCCGTGCCCAGCCAGTGCGACTTCTGCCGTTCTTGGCCGGCGCGGCGCGTGTGCGATGCGTGCGCGGAGCGTTTCGCGCAACCCCGGCACCGCTGCGCGACCTGCGCCCTGCCCGTCCCGGCAGGCGTGCGGCGGTGCGGCGAGTGCCTCGTGCGCCCGCCGCCGCTGTCGGCCTGCGTGGCCGCCGTGGATTACGGCTACCCGTGGGCGGAAGCGCTCACCGGGTTCAAGTTCCGCGCCGATCCCGGCTGGGCGGACAGCCTGGCCCTGCTGCTGCGCAGCACGCCCTGGGCGGAGCCGCTGCTGGACGCGGCCGACGTGGTGGTGCCGGTGCCGCTGGCCCCTGCCCGCCTGCGCGAGCGTGGGTTCAACCAGGCGGCGCTGCTCGCGCGGGCCCTGGCCCCGCACAAGACGGAATCCCGCGCCCTGCTCCGCCTGCGGCATGCCGAGGCGCAGAGCACGCTCTCGCGCGCCGGGCGCCTGCGCAACCTGGAGGGCGCGTTCGCGGTGGACCCGGCGCGGGCGGGCCGGCTGGCGGGGAAACGCATCGTGCTGGTGGACGACGTGATGACCACCGGCGCCACCCTGCATGCGGCGGCCGCCGTGCTGCAGGCTGCCGGTGCCGGCGAAGTCGGTGCGCTGGTGGTGGCGCGGACCGCGTAAGAGCGGCAGCCGCTGACGGAGAACCGGCGACGCGGCATTTGTAACGTTTCTTAACGAACTCCACCCGGGGCGTCGCACGGCGCCGCGGTCCGCCACCCCACAATAGCTGCCATGTTCCACATTGTTCTCGTCGAGCCCGAAATCCCTCCGAACACGGGCAATGCGATCCGGCTGGCGGCCAATACCGGCTGTACGCTGCACCTCGTGGAGCCGCTCGGCTTTTCGATGGAGGACAAGCTCATGAAGCGCGCCGGGCTCGATTACCACGAGTACGCCGAGGTGCGGGTGCATGCGGGCTGGACGGCCTTTCTGCGCGATGCGCAGCCCGATCCGGAGCGCATCTTCGCGATGACCACGCACGGCGTGCAGACCGTGTACGAGACCCTGTTCTCGCCCGGCGACTGGTTCGTGTTCGGCGCGGAAAGCCGCGGTCTTCCGCCCGAGCTGCGCGACTCGTTCGCGCCGGCGCAGCGGCTGCGCCTGCCGATGGTGCCGGGGCAGCGCAGCCTGAACCTGTCGAACGCGGTGGCGGTGACGGTGTACGAGGCCTGGCGGCAGAACGGCTTTTCGGTGCCCACGCCGGCCGCGTGAGGCGGCGCGACGGGCGGCCGGGTCAGGCCACGGGCGGCACCTGCATGGCCTCCTCGATCGACCAGCGGGTGCTCCGCCCCAGGAAATCCAGGAACGCGCGCGTGCGCGCGGGCATGAACTTGCGGCTGGGGAATGCCGCGTAAAGCGTGTAGCGCCCTGTCGTCCACGGTGCCAGCACCCGCACGAGGCGGCCGCTGCGCAAGTGGGGCGCGGCGAGGTCGAGCGGCTGCGCGCTGATGCCCGCGCCGTCCAGCGTGGCGCGCAGCAGCGTGTCGATGTGGTTGGCCACACACACGGGCTGCACCGCCACGTCCACGGTCCGGCCGGCGTCCACAGGATCGGTCAGTCGCAGCAGCCGGGGCCGCGCTTCCGCAAAGCGGCGCAACAGGCACTGGTGCTGCGCGAGGTCGTCGGGCACCTTCGGAATGCCGTGGGCGCGCAGGTACTCGGGCGAGGCGCAGAGGATGCCGTCGAGCGAGACGATCGGCCGGGCGATCACGTTGGCGTTGTAGCGCTCATCGGCACCCAGCAGCGTCACGTCGTAGTCGCCGATCGCCGGTTCGACCGCGGAATCGACGTGGATGTCCAGCACCACGCGCGGGTGCAGCCGCCGGAACTCCGCCACCAGCGGCGCGAGGATGTGCACGGCGAGCGCCGGAGGCGCGAGCAGCCGCAGCACCCCGGCGATGTCGGAGGTATGCGCCTGGGCGGCCGCGAAGGCTTCGTCCACGTCGGCCAGGATGCTGCGCACCCGCAGCAGGTAGGCCTCGCCCGCTTCGGTCAGCGACACCCTGCGGGTGGTGCGCTGCAGCAGGCGCGTGCCGATGTGTTCCTCCAGGTCGGCCACCAGCCGGGTAACCGCGGCGGGGGAGAGATCGAGCGCCCGCGCGGCCGCCGCGAAGCCGCCTTCGTCGGCCACCGACTGGAACACGCGCATGGTGAGCAATCTGTCCATCACTGAAACGAAGAGCCGTGAGGGGCCGAGATTATTTCAGTTTCACGAATTAATCATTGCCGGCGGCGCTGTTTTTCCCGGGGTTAACCCTGCGTACAGTGAAGACATCCACTCACAAGAAAGGAACACACCATGAACCGCAAGCCTCTCGCACTCACCGCCGCCGTCCTCGCCCTCTGTGCCTTCTCGGCGCAGGCCGACACCGGCGCCCAGACCGACTGGATCCACTACCCGGCCGTGAACCAGGCCACGTCCAGCACGCTGACGCGCGAAGCCGTGATCGCCGACCTCGTGGCCGCCCGCCAGAACGGCACGCTGCCGCGCGATGGCGACTGGAGCAATGTTCCCGCGCCCCTGGCGCTGTCCGGCCAGTCCGACGGCAACACCCAGGTGGCGACGCGCGAGCAGGTGCGCGCCGAAGCGATCGCCGCGTCCCGCGCGCACACCATCGTGAGCGGCGACCACTGAGATCCCTGCCGCTGAAGACTCAGGCCGGCGCGCCGTAATTGCGCGTGAGCGATTCGGCCACGCAGACCGGCTTGTCGGCGCCTTCGCGCTCGATGGTGGCCTGCCAGGTCATCTGGACGCCGTCCGGCGCCGCAGGCTCGCAGGCCAGCAGCGTGAGCCGGGCGCGCAGGCGGCTGCCGACCGGCACGGGCGACATGAAGCGCACCCGGTTGAGGCCGTAGTTGACGCCCATGCGCGCGCCCTGGATTTCGAAGGCCGACTCGAAGAAGCGCGGCAGCAGCGAGAGCGTCAGGAAACCGTGGGCGATGGGGGCGCCGAAGGGCCCCTGCGCCGCGCGTTCGGGATCGACGTGGATCCACTGGTGGTCCCCCGTGGCCTCGGCGAAGCGGTTCACCTGCTCCTGCGTGACGGGGATCCATTCGGTGACGGCCACTTCGCTGCCGACGCAGGCGGCCAGCTCCGAATAGGAATGGAAGGTCTTCTTCATGCACCGCACTGTAGTGCGGTGGGCGCATGGCGGCGTGTCGGGCCGGCGACAGGGCACTGCCCCGCTCCGGCCGGGCGATAGCGACGAAAGCCGGAGTTCAGTCGGCGGCCAGCCAGTCGCACACGGGGCGCCACTGCTCCAGGTCGCGCGCCACGCGGCCGGGGGCCACGTCGAACAGCGACAGGCCCTGCGCCGCCAGGTGCACGTAGTTCTGCGTGTCGCGCAGCATGCCGAGCACGGGCAGGCCGAGCCCTTCCACGAATTCCTGGAGCTTGTCCGCCGCGATCGTGCGGCCGTCCACGCGCATGCCCACGATGCCGATGCGGGTGGAGGCCGCCTGCCGGTGCGCGGCCAGCTCGTCGAGGAAGCTGCGCGTGGCGAAGATGTCGAAGACGCTGGGCTGCAGCGGCACGAGCACCTTGTCGGCGAGCCTGAGCACGTCTTTCAGCGCCGCGCCGTGCAGGCCCGCGGGGGTGTCGAGCACCGCGTGGCTGGCGTCGCGCGGCGCACGCAGCGCGGCGCCCTGGGGCGTCTCCCAGTCGGCGATGGGCCGGGCCGTGGCCGGGCGCAGGCTGCGCCAGAGCCGGGACGATTGCTGCGGGTCCAGGTCGCCCAGGGCGACGGTGTGGCCCTGGCTCGCGAAAAAGCCGGCCACGTTCATGGCAAGCGTGGACTTGCCGACTCCCCCCTTGGGGTTTGCCACTGCGATCACGGGCATGTGCGACTCTCCTCGATGGCGGAATGCGTGCGTTGCGGGACGCCGATGGTAGCGCTGCGCCGTGACCGCGCAAGCCGGCCGGCGCCGACAGCTCAGGCGTGCTGGCCGCCGCGCTTGACGAAGAACAGCCCGGCGCCCACCGCCATGAGCAGCCCGCCGAAGACGCGGTTCTGGTTGCGCACGGCGCGCGGGCTGCGCAGCAGGCGCCGCAGCGCGCTGGCGCCGGCCGCGTAGCCGTGCATCACCGTCAGGTCCACGGCCACCGTCGTCGCGGCCATGGCGAGCAGCTGCGTCCAGAGCGGCCGCGCCTCCGTCAGGAACTGCGGCAGCACGGCCACCATGAAGATGATGCCCTTGGGGTTGGTGGCGTTGGTGAGGAAGCCCGTCGCGCAGCGCCTGCGCCAGGAGCCGGCGGGCACGCCCTCGCCACCGTCCAGCAGCGAGGCGGCGCCGCCTGCGCGCCACTGCGTGAAACCGAGGTAGATCAGGTAGCACGCGCCCAGCACCTTCACGGCGCTGAAGGCGGTTTCGGAGGCCAGCAGCAGCGATCCCACGCCCGCGCCGGCGATCACCAGCACCAGCAGCAGGCCGAGCTGCAGCCCGAGGATGGTGGCGCCGGTGCGGCGCACGCCGTAGGCGAGTCCATGGCTCATGGAGAGCACGGCGCCCGAGCCGGGCGAGAGGGCGATGAGGCAGGAAGCCGCCAGAAAGGCGAGCCAGGTGTGGAATTCCATGGAAGAAATGCGGCAGAAAATGGGGACGCCGGCTCCGCGGCCGGTGCGGCAGCCCGGGATGTTAACGTTGCACAATGTCCCGGCGCGCTGCCCGTGCCGCAACGCGACCGCTGCCGCGGTCCGTCCGCACGCCTCCCTGCGCCGCGCGCTTTCCATCCCACCCGAACCGATCGCTGCCGACACCGCGTCCATGGCCCACGCACCCACCTGGCTCACCTACGGATTCCTCTACCTCGGCGCTGCCGTCCTGGCGGTGCCCATCGCGCGCGCGCTCGGGCTGGGCGCGATCATCGGCTACCTCGCGGCCGGCATCGCCATCGGGCCGTGGGGCCTGGGTCTCGTGAGCAATGTGCAGGACATCCTGCACTTCGCGGAATTCGGCGTCGTGCTGATGCTGTTCCTGGTCGGGCTGGAACTGCAGCCGAGCCGGCTCTGGAGCCTGCGGCGGCCGATTTTCGGGCTCGGCAGCGCGCAGGTGCTGGGTTGCGCGGCCCTGCTCTGGGCCGTGGCCTGGGCCTGCGGACTGCCCTGGCGCATCGCGCTGGTCGGCGCGCTGGGGCTCGCGCTGTCGTCCACCGCGATCGCGCTGCAGGTGCTGGCCGAGCGCAACCTGATGCGCACCGATGGTGGGCAGAAGGCGTTCTCGATCCTGCTGTTCCAGGACGTGGCGGCCATCCCGATCCTGGCGCTGCTGCCGCTGCTGGCGGCGGGTGCGGAAGGCAGCGCGGCGGCGGCCCAGCCGCACACCGCGAGCGGCCTCGCCCTGGAGGCGGCGAAGATCGTCGGCGTGGTGGGCGGCATCGTGCTGGGCGGGCGCCTGCTGCTGCGCCCCCTGCTGCGCTGGATCGCGCGCAGCCGCACACCGGAGATCTTCACCGCCGCGGCGCTGCTGCTGGTGGTGGCCACGGCGATGCTGATGCTGGCGGTGGGCCTGTCGATGGCGCTGGGCGCCTTCCTGGCCGGCGTGCTGCTGGCCGAGAGCGAATACCGCCGCGAACTGGAGACCGACCTGGAACCCTTCAAGGGCCTGCTGCTGGGCCTGTTCTTCATGGCCGTGGGCATGAGCATCGATTTCGGCGTGCTGATGCGTTCGCCCTGGACCATGCTGGCGCTGCTGGTCGGCTTCCTCGCGATCAAGGGTGCGGTCATCTACACGCTCGCGCGCGCCACGGGCATGGCCTATCAGGAGCGGCCGGTGTTCACGCTGCTGCTAGCGCAGGGCGGCGAGTTCGCGTTCGTGGTGTTCCAGACGGCCGCGGGCGCGGGCGCCATTCCGGCCGAGACGTCCTCGCTGCTCATCGGCGCGGTGGCGCTGTCGATGCTGCTGAGCCCGCTGCTGCTCACGGCGCTCGACCGCGTGCTGCTGCGGCGCCATGCGCGCCTGGGCACCGAGCCGCCGCCGGACGTGGAGGAGATCTCCGAGCCGCAGGAGGCGCCGGTGATCATCGCGGGCTTCGGCCGCTACGGGCAGATCGTGGCGCGCATGATGCTGGCGCAGGGCGTGCCGGCCACGGTGCTCGACCACAGCGTGGAGATGCTCGAGGTGGCGCACACCTTCGGCTACCGGGTGTTCTACGGCGACGCCACGCGGCTCGACCTGCTGCGCATCGCGGGCGCGGCGCAGGCCCGCGTGCTGGTGGTGGCGGTGGACGATACCGAGCAGTCGCTGAAGATCGTGAAGATCGCGCGCAAGCATTTCCCGCAGCTGCAGATCGTGGCCCGCGCGCGCGACGTGACGCACTGGAACGCGCTGCGCGACCTGGGCGTGGAGCAGGTGGAGCGCGAAGTGTTCGAATCGAGCCTGAAGACCGCGCGCACCGTGCTGGAGGTGATCGGCATGCCGGCCGCCGAGGCCGAGGCGCTCGCGAACCGCTTCCGCCACCACAACATCGCGCTGGCCGACCGCATGTACCCGCACCACAAGGACCGCGCCAAGATGATCGCCGTGGCCAAGCAGGGCCGCCAGCAACTGGTGGAACAGATGGCCAAGGAGCGGCAGGAAATCGCCGCTGCCGCCGAGCCTGAGGCGCATTCGCCGGAAGGCGCCGGCCTGCCGCCGGGCGTCCGCTGACCGGTCCCGTTCCGCACCGGCCCGCACGGGCCGCCGCACCCACCCCGCGGTCCCGTACCGCAGCCCCTTGAGGCGCTTTCTCCGAAAGGATTCACGACTCCATGCGACGTTTCGAACTCATCGAGGGAAACTCCAGCAAATTCTGGGAAGTGGAGCAGGCAGGCTCCGATTTGAACGTCCGGTGGGGCCGCATCGGCACCGCCGGCCAGAGCCAGACCAAGCCGTTCGCGGATGCCGCCAAGGCCACGGCGGCGATGGCCAAGCTGGTCACCGAAAAGACGGGCAAGGGCTATGCGGAAGTCGGCGTGGCGGCCGGGGCGGCGATCGGCGCCACACCCGTGGCGGCCACGAAACCGGCCTCCGCCAAGGCGCCCGCTCCGGTGCCGGCGGCCAGCAGTACCCCGGCAGTGGCTGCGGCGGCATCGGGACAGGCCGCGGCATCCGCCCCGCCCGTAGCTGCGGCCCCGCCTCCGGCCGAAGGCCTGGATGCGCAGTGCGAGCGCGCAGTGGCGGCCACCTGGGCGCAGATCGCCGAAGGCACCCTGAAGGTGGACGACGTGCTTTCGGCCGCCGTGCTCAAACGCCAGCACGGCGTGAGCGACCAGGGCGCGGCCATGGCGTTCGAGCAGTTGAAATCCGAAGGCCTGCTGGACGGCTGGGGGTCTCCGGCACGGGTATCGAAAGAGGCACAGGGCCTCGCGCGCGCGCTGATCGCAGAGGCCGCCGACCGCGCGGCGCAGCAGCAATCCGCCCCGGGGGGCCCGGCCGCGGTCGCCGGGGCCGTCGGCATCGACGTCGCGCAGGTGCCGCCCTGGCTGGCCGGGGGCGAGCCGGTGCGCCTGTCGCCGCAGATGAAGCGCGACGCCTACCCCTCGCGCCGGTTTCCACAGCCACGGCCGGTGCAGCCACTGGCACAGGCATGGCAGCGGGTGCGCACCGCGCTGACCGTGCAGGCGGACGTGCCCGGCACCGATGCCGCGCTGCGCGACACCCTCCAGCGCGCCGTCGACCGCCTGGGTCAGGACGATGCATCGGCCGATGCAGAAGCCGATGCGGTGCTGCTGGCGCTGGCGCTCTCCACGTGCGGCTACTACGGCGAGTACGCCCGAAGTGCCGCAGCGGTGGACTATCTCGTGGCGCAGTACGGGCTGCCGGGCGCGGTGGACCTCCTGATCGCGGCGCAGCGGATCGCGGTCACACCCACCTACGACCAGAATGCGCAACAGCGCGTGCTGCAACTCTCCGGCACCGTGACCCGCCCCTTGAGCGACAGCTGGCGCGGCCCCGTGGGCCGTGGCGAAGAGGCGTTCCGCGAGTATCTGGCGGCCGCGCCGCAGGCCGAGTGGGAGGCCTGCGCGGACCGGATCGAGGCGGCCCTGCCCTCGCTGCATCCCGTGCGGCAGCCCGTGCTGGCGCTGCTGCTGCCGGACCGGCCTGCCCTGTCGGATGCGCTCGCGCACCGGCTGTCCGCGGAGAAGGACACGCCCGACACGCTGCACTGGCTGCTGCTCACGGCGCAGGACCCTGCCGCGCTGGCGATCGCCGCCAGGACGCGGCCGACCCATTCCCACAGCTTCTGGACCCGGGAAGGCATGGTGGCCACCGCCGTGCGCGAGCGCGGCTGCGGTGCGGTGGCGGTGCTGGAGCGCGGGGCCGGCAACGAAGCCGCCGGCGAGGCGCTCGCCGCCATCGGCACGCCCGAGGCCGTGTCGGCGCTGGCCCGGGTCGCGGGCGAATCCAAGAGCGAGCTCGCCCGGCTCTCGCTGGCGGTGGACCGCTGGCCGCTCGCGGGCATCGCCGCGCTGTCGCGGCTGGTGGCGGCCGACGGCAAGGAAGCCGGCCTGCTCACGCCGATGCTCTCGCGCCTCCTGCGTGCGCACGGCGACAGCCTGCCGCTGCTGCGGCCCTGGCTGGACGCCGCCGCGCAGGGCGCCATCGACCGGCGGCTGGCACTGCTCGCGGGCCCCGCCGAGGTGGCGGCGCCGGACGAGCTGCCCGACGTGCTGGCCCGCCCGCCGTGGCTCGCCAAGACCGCCCGCAGGACGGCCGCGGTGCTGTCGCTGGAGCCGCTGGCGCTGCCGCCCGTGGAACAGTGGGCGCCCGGCGAACGCGAAGAAGCCCGCCGCCTGAATTCGTGGCAGATGACACGCTACGCCAAGGCCGCCCAGGATGTGGACGAGTTGCTGGATCTGCTGGGCTTTGGCCAAAGCAGACGGCAGCAGCGACCCGCGCCCCTGCGCGGGGACGCGGAGCGGGCCATCCGCGAGCGGGACGTGAAAACGCTCATCGCGGCCTGGCGCTCCACGGTGGCCGAACGGCAGCAGGAGCGCTACTACTGGTACAGCTTCGATGCCACCGCGGCGGCGCAACTGCCACCGGAGATGGCGGTGCCGTTTTGGAACGCCGTGGCCGGCGAGACGGAAGGCGGGGACATCGGGTATGCGATCGCCACGCTGGGCCTGCCCGCGCTGCCGGCACTGGCCGCGATGGTGCGCCAGAAGCCGACCGAGAACCTCTCCTGGGCGATGCACTACGGCGCGGTGGAAATCGCCCCCACGGCCGCGCGCGCCTTCGCGAAGCTCAAGACCGCACGGGCCGCGGGCCGCGCCTGGCTGCTCCGATACCCCGAACATGCGGCCTGCGCGCTCATCGCGCCGGCATTGGGCAAGGCCGGAGAGGCGCGCGATTGCGCGGGTCTGGCCCTGCGCCTGCTGTGCACGCAAGGGCACGACGCGCTGCTGCTCGACGTGGCGGCGCGCTACGGCGACGATGCCGTGGTGCAGGCGCTGCGCGCGGTGCTCGACGAAAGCCCGCTCGACCGCTTCCCCACCAAGCGCGCGAAGCTGCCGGAATTCTGGCAACCGCGCGGCTGGCGGCGGCCGGTGCTGCGGGGCGGCGCGGGCCAGGGCAAGGCCCTGCCGGACGACGCGCTGGACGCGCTCGGGCAGATGCTCACCTTCCCCACCAGCGAAGAGGTGTATGCCGGCATCGCGCTGGTGCGCGAGGCCTGCACGCCCGATTCGCTGGCCGACTTCGCCTGGGATGCCTTCAGCGCCTGGCTGGAGGCGGGCGGCCCGTCGAAGGAAGGCTGGGTACTGACCGCGCTCGGACTGCTGGGCACCGACGACACGGCCCGCCGGCTCACGCCGTTCATCCGTGCATGGCCGGGCGAATCGGCGCATGCGCGGGCCGTGACCGGGCTGGACGTGCTCGCGCAGATCGGCACCGACGTCGCGCTGATGCTGCTCAACGGCATTGCGCAGAAAGTGAAGTTCAAGGGCCTGCAGGACAAGGCGCGCGAGAAGATCGCCGCGATCGCCGAAGCGCGCGGACTCAGCCCCGAGGAGCTGGAGGACCGCCTCGCGCCCGACCTGGGCCTGGATGCCCAGGGCACGCTGCGGCTGGACTTCGGGCCGCGCGCCTTCAAGGTGGGCTTCGACGAAACCCTCAAGCCCTACGTGCGCGAGATCGCGGCGGACGGCAGCGACGGCGCGCGCCTGCCGGACCTGCCCAAGCCGAAGAAGACCGACGACCCGGCCCTCTCGCAGGAGGCGGTGGAGCGCTTCAAGCTGCTCAAGAAGGATGCGCGCACCATCGCCAGCCAGCAGTTGCTGCGGCTGGAGGTGGCCATGTGCACGCGCCGCCGCTGGACGCCGGAGGTGTTCCGCACCTTCCTGGCCGGCCACCCCCTGGTGCGCCACATCGTGCAGCGCCTGGTCTGGGGCGTGTACGCGGTGGAGGACGGCGGCAGCCATGGCGGCATGCTGTCGGCCTGCTTCCGCGTGGCCGAGGACGGCAGCGCCACCACCGCCGAGGACGATCCGTTCGACATTCCCGAGGGCGCGCAGGTACGCATCGGGGTGCCGCATGCGCTGGAGATCACGCCTGCGGACGCGGCCGCGTTCGGACAGATCTTCGCCGACTACGAACTGCTGCAGCCCTTCCCCCAGATCGGCCGCGACACCTACACGCTGACCGAGGCCGAGCAGGCGGGCACCAGGCTCTCGCGCTGGGTGAAGGCCAAGGTGCCCACGGGCCGCGTGCTGGGCCTGGTGAACAAGGGCTGGCGCCGCGGCCAGGCGCAGGACGCCGGCTGCATCTGGTACTTCACGAAGCCGCTGGGCGCCGACCGCGTGATCGAGCTGCACCTGGACCCGGGGATCATCGTCGGCATGGTGGACGAATACCCCGAGCAGGAGCTGGGCGAGGTGCAGGTCGGCAAGCCGTCGGCCTGGGGCGACATGGACAATCCCGAGGCGATCGGGCGGCTGGACGCCATCTCCGCGAGCGAACTGATCCGCGACATGGAGGGACTGCGCGCCTGACGCGCGCCGTGCGCAGCCGCTCCCCCACTTCTCCGAACACCGATTCCATATGGCCACTTCCCGCACATCGACACCCTCCGGCGATGCCGCGGCCGGCGCTCCGCTGCAGCGCCCGCCCGCGGAGATCCTCCACGCCGCCGAGCTGGAGCGCCTGCGCGCCCAGGACACCGACCCACGCCCGCCGGGCTGGTCGATGGGCCTGCGGGCCGCACGCAGCTTCCTCCTCGGCGACGCGGCGTTGGGCATCGCGCCCAAGATCGTCGCGCCCGTGGCGGGCATCGAGCGCATGCTGGTGACCCTGGCCACCGGCCGCGGCCTGATGCTGGTGGGCGAGCCCGGCACCGCCAAATCGCTGCTGTCGGAACTGCTCGCCACGGCGATCTCGGGCATCTCCACGCTGACCATCCAGGGCGGCGCGTCGATCACCGAAGACCAGATCAAGTACGGCTGGAACTACGCGCTGCTGATCAACGAAGGGCCCAGCCCGCGCGCCCTCGTGCCCGCGCCGCTCTACCAGGGCATGCAGCAGGGGCGCATCGTGCGCTTCGAAGAGATCACGCGCGCGCCGCTGGAGGTGCAGGACTGCCTGCTGGGCATGCTCTCCGACCGCGTGATGGCGGTGCCTGAGCTCGCGGGCGAGCACGCCATGCTCTATGCGCGCGAGGGCTTCAACATCATCGCCACGGCCAACACGCGCGACCGCGGCGTGAACGAGATGAGCGCGGCGCTCAAGCGCCGTTTCGATTTCGAGACCGTGTTCCCGATCCTCGACTTCGATCGAGAGCTGTCGCTGGTGCAGGACGCCAGCGCACGGCTGCTGGCGCAGAGCGGCATTCCGCATGCCGTGCCGCAGCCGGTGGTGGAACTGCTGGTGTCCACCTTCCGCGACCTGCGCGGCGCACCGGCCGATGGCCGCGGCGGCGCGCCCGCGGATGCGGCCATGGACCGACTCTCGGCCGTGATGTCCACCGCGGAGGCCGTGAACGTCGCCCACGCCGTGGGCGTGCGCGCATGGTTCCTGGAGCAGCGCGAGGGCTCGCCCGCCGACCTGGTGGACTGCATCGCCGGGACGGTGGTCAAGGACAATGCCGACGACCGCGCCAAGCTGCGCCGCTACTTCGAGCAGAAGGCGGCCAAGCGCACGGGTGCGCACTGGCGCGCGTACTACGAAGCGCGCCACCGGCTGCCGTGAGGAACCGCACGGTGCCGGGCGGCGACCCCGTCATCCTCGGCGTGCGCCACCACAGCCCCGCCTGCGCGCGGCTCGTGGCCGAGCGCATCCGCGCGCTGCGGCCGGCCTTCGTGCTGGTCGAGGGGCCGGCGGATTTCAACGGCCGGCTCGATGAGCTCGCCCTGCCCCACCGGCTGCCGGTGGCGATCTACAGCTACCTGTCGCACGGCGATACGCACCGCGGATCGTGGACGCCGTTCGCCGAGCACTCGCCCGAGTGGCAGGCGCTGCAGGCAGGGCGCGAGACCGGCGCGCAGCTGCGCTTCATCGACCTGCCCGCATGGCATGGCGCCTTCGCCCACCTCGAGAACCGCTACGCCGACGCGGCGGATGCCGAGCACCAGGCCCGCGCCGAGGCCTACGAGCACGCCCTGGCGGAGAAGCTCGCGGTGCAGGGCCGGGACGCACTCTGGGACCATCTTTTCGAGGACGGCGGAGCCGCGGACACGGATTCGCATTCGGAGGCAGACGCGGCGGCGGAAGGCGCTGTCGACTCCCTGGCCCTGCGCCTGTCCACGTATTTCAGCCATCTGCGCGGCGATGGCGAAGCCGGCTCCCTCGGCAACCAGGCGCGCGAACGCATGATGGCGCGGTGGATCGCCTGGGCGATGGCGCAGGGGGCGGGGCCCGTGGTGGTGGTCTGCGGCGGCTACCACGCGCCCGCGCTCGCACGGCTCTGGCGCGGCCTGCCGCCGGACGAGCCGGCGGTACCGCTGCCCGGTGCCCACGATGCCGATGCCGATGCCGATATCAATGCCGGCGCGGGTGCAGGCAGCGGCGGCGCCGAGCCGCCGCACGCTGCGTCCGCCGACGCGCCATTGCGCTTCGGCTCCTACCTCGTGCCCTATACCTTCCGCCGGCTCGACGCGTTCGCGGGCTATGCCTCGGGCATGCCCTCGCCGCAGTACTACCAGTGGCTCTGGGAGCACGGCCCCGAAGGTGCCGCGCGCGAGGCGCTGCGGCACGTGGTGCAGCGGCTGCGCGACCGCCGGTTGCCGGCCTCCACCGCCGACCTGATGGCCGTGCACGCGCGGGCGACGGGCCTCGCGCGGCTGCGCGGCCACCGTGATCCGCTGCGCTCCGACTGGCTCGATGCGCTCGCGGGCGCGCTCGTCAAGGATGCGCTGGACGCCCCCCTGCCATGGACCTACCGCGGGCCGCTGCGCGCGGGCACCGACCCGGTGCTGGTGCAGGCGATGGACGTGCTGGCCGGCGACGCCGCGGGCCGCCTCGCGTCCGGCACGCCGCAGCCGCCGCTGGTGGCGGCACTGCACGCGGAACTGGCGGCGCACGGCCTCGTGCTGCGCGGCACCGTCCGGCTCGATCTGCAGCAGGACGAAGACCGCGCGCGCAGCCGCATCCTGCACCGGCTGGCCCTGCTGCACCTGCCGGGCGTGGTGCGCACCGCCGGCCCGGCGCAGGCGATGTCCGGCGAGCGCCTGGAAACCTGGGCCCTGAGCGAACCCCTGGAACAGCAGGCGGCGCTGATCGAAGCCGGCGCCTGGGGCGCGACGCTGGCCGACGCGGCCCGCGCGCGGCTGGAGGACGACCTGCGGCAGGCCCGGGGCCGTATCGCCCCGCTGGCGGAGGGCCTGCAACGCGCGGCCTGGGCGGGCCTGGCGGCCCTGAGCGCGGGGCTGCTGCGGGACATCGGCGCGGCGATCGCGCAGGAGCCGCGCTTCGACGCCCTGGCGCCGGCGCTGGGCGTCTTGCATACGCTGCTGCGGCACGGGCAGGTGCTCGGCATGGCCGATGCGCCCGTGCTGCGCGTGGTGGTGGAGGCGGGCTTCGACCGCGCGCTCTGGCTGCTGGAAGCCCCCGCGGCCGTCGCCCCCGCCGACGTGGAAGACCATCTGCGCGGCCACCGGGCCCTGCACCGCATCGTGGCGGACACGCTGGCGGACCTGCGCGACGGCGCCCCGGCGCCGCTCTCGCTGGAACCCGCGCGCGCCGTCGCCGTTTGGCGGCGCAAGGCGGCCGATCCGCAGGCCGCGCCGGTCAGCCGGGGGGCGGCGCTCGGCGCGGTGCTGGCGCTCGCAGGCGGTACCTCCGCTGCCGGTGGAGAAGGCGATGCCAGCGATAGTGATGGCGCCGCCGATGGCGGCACGCATCCCGGCAACGGCATCCCTGAAGCCATGGACCTGCTCGGCGCCATGACCGCGGCCACCCTGGGCGACGCGCTCGCCGGCCTGCTGGCGCTCGCGCGCGAGGTGCTGGCCACCGAACCGGCGTTCGCCGCCGCCATGGACCGCCGCGTGCGCGCACTCGACGACGACACCTTCGTGCAGGCGCTGCCCGCCCTGCGCGCCGCCTTCGCCTGGCTGCCGCCGCGCGAGCGCGGCGATCTGGCCGGGCAGGTGCTCGCGCTGCACGGCGCGCAGCATCTGCCGCGCCGCGCGCTCACCGCCGCGCAGGCCGGCGGTTTCACCGCCGAAGACATCGCGCGCGCCCGCGCCGCCGAAGCGGCCGCGGCGGCGCGACTGGCGGCGTGGGGCATCCACGCCGGCACCGGAGCTCCTGCATGACCCTCTCGATCCCCGACCCCCTGCAACGCTGGCGCCTGCTGCTCGGCGAGCCGGCCGAGCCGTCCTGCGGTGCGCTGGGCGAGGCCGCGCGGGCGGCCGACGCGGCCCTCGAATGGCTCTACGGCCGCGATGGCGACAGGGCCGAACGCGGCGAGCGCAGCGCCGGCCTGGGCCCCTCGGCGCTGAGCACGCCGGACTGGATCAACGCCATCCACACGCTCTTTCCCAGGGAAGTGATCGAGCGCCTGGAGCGCGATGCGGTAGAGCGCTACGGCATCGACGAGGTCGTCACGAACCTCGACGTGCTGGAACGCATCGAGCCGTCGGAATCGCTGCTGCGCGCGGTGCTGCACACCAAGCACCTGATGAACCCCGACGTGCTCGCCGCCGCGCGCCGGCTGGTCGCCGAGGTCGTGCGGCGCATCATGGAAAAGCTCGCGACCGAAGTGCGGCAGGCCTTCGGCGGCAGCCGCGACCGGCGCCGGCGCTCGCGCCTGAAAGTGGCGCGCAACTTCGACTTCCGGCGGACGCTCGCGGCCAACCTGCGCCGCTGGGACCCGGCGCGCGGCAGGCTCTACCTGGAGCGGCCCGTGTTCGTGAGCCGCACGCGCCGGCATGCCGAGCCGTGGGACATCCTCCTGCTCATCGACCAGAGCGGCTCGATGGTCGACTCCGTCATCCACAGCGCGGTGATGGCCGCCTGCCTGTGGCAACTGCCGGGCATGCGCACGCGGCTGGTGGCCTTCGACACGCAGGTGGTGGACCTCACGGCCGATGTGTCCGATCCGGTGGAGCTGCTCATGAAGGTGCAGCTGGGCGGCGGCACCGACATCGCCAAGGCCGTGGGCTATGCGCAATCGCTGGTGGCCCACCCCGCGCGCACCATCGTCGTGCTGGTGAGCGATTTCTACGAAGGCGGCGACCCGGGCGAACTGGTGCGCCGCGTGAAGGCGCTGACCGGCGCGGGCGCGAAAGTGCTGGGCCTGGCCGCGCTCGACGCGCAGGCCGAACCCGCCTACGACCGGGAGATGGCCGCGCGGCTCGTGCGCGAGGGCGCGCAGGTGGGCGCGATGACGCCGGGCCAGCTCGCGGCCTGGCTGGCCGAGAAGGTGCAGGCATGAGCGGCGCCGCGCTCCGGGCCGATCTGCTCGAACTCACGCCCGAGGCGCTCGCGGCCCTGGCCAATGCGGGGTTCGTGAAGCGCGCGCAGAAGGACGTGGCTGCGGGCCTGCTGCCCCGGCTCGCGACGGAAGCCGACGGCACGGTGGTTGCGGAGTTTTCCGATGGCGCATGCACGCGCCTGCCGCCCGGCCGCACGCTGCGGGACGCCGCCTGCACCTGCGCGGCCAGCGGCATGTGCCGGCACCGCGTGATGCTGGTGCTGGCCTACCAGCAGCAGGTCCGTGCCGCGGAGGCTGCAGCCGGCACCGGGGCCGGAACCGAAGCCGGCGGTGGCGAGCCCGGCGCCGCGCCGGCCACATCGGTGGCTCCTCCGGCCGCTGCCGAAGGCCCCTGGAGCCCGGCCCATTTCGACGATGCGATGGTGGCGGCCAGCATCACGCCCTCGGTGATGGAGCAGGCCACGCGACTGGCGGCCTCGCGGCCCGTGGTGGCGGTGCAGCCCTGGCACGGCCCTTCGGTGCCTCCGGCGGCGCGGCTGCCGATGTGCACGGTGCGCTTTTTCTCGCGCAGCTCGCTGGCGCACGCACGCTGCGACTGCCAGCAGGGCAGCGGCTGCGCCCACGTCGTGGTCGCGGTCTGGGCCTTCCGGGCGGCGGGCGAATTGCCAGCGGGGGGTGACGACGCCATGGTGGAGGTGCCGGCGCGCGGGCCGGCATTGCCAGCCCCTGCGCGAGGCGGTGGCACCACGCCGGAAACGGGGGCGGACACGAAGGCGGAGAAGGGCCCGGCGGCCGCGGAGCCCGCTGCCCCCCCCGGCCGGCTGCGCTCCGCAGAGGCCGCGCAGCTGCGCGATGCCCTCGACGGCCTGCTGCTGGCGCTGTGGCTCGATGGCACCTCGCAGCCCCCCTTGGCGCTGGACGCCCGTTTCGCGGCCGTGCGGACCCGGGCGCAGGCGCTGGGCTGGCGCTGGGTCGACGACGGCCTCGCCGAGCTGTCGCTGCTGCTGCGATCGCAGCAGGCGCGCAGCAGCCGCGACGACCCCGCGCGCACGCTGCAGGTGGCGGCAGAACTGTGGGCGCGGCCCCGCGCCGCGGCGCACGCCGAAGAGGCCGCGGACCTGCCGCCGGATGCCGCCCGCCCGCCGCTGCATGCGAGCCAGATCCTGGGCATCGGCGTGCAGGGCGAGGTGGCGCTGGACCACCTCAAGCTCGTGTCGCTGGGTGCGGCGCTCTGGGCCGACGACACGGCCGAGGGCGCCAGCGTGCTGTTCGCCGATCCGGACACGCAGACCGTGACGGTGCTGGAACGCCAGTGGCCGCGCGGCCAAGGCGAGCCCGCGCAGGTCCTTTCCTCGCGCCGCGTGGCGGGGTTCCCGCTGCGGCAGATCGCGGCGGGACAGGTCATCACCAAGACGGCGACGCGCCGCGCCAACGGGGCCATCGACATCGGCTCCGGCGCGCGCCAGACGGGCGTGATGCCGCTGTCGCCCACGGCCTGGGACGATCTCGCGCCGCCGCTGCGGCAAGGCAGCGTGCAGGCCCTGGTGGAACGCCTGCGCACCACCCTGCCGGACTTCGTGCGCCCGCGCCTCGCGGCCACGGGCGCGGCCGGGGGTGCGGACGGATCGCTGCACGTGCTGGCCTTCGGCGGCATGCAGGTGGAGGACTGCGAATGGGATGCGTCCACGCAGGTGCTGCATGCCCGCATCGTGCGGGCGTCCTGCGCGGACGCGGGTGGATGCGACGCCCCGGCACCCGCGCTGCACCTGGCCCTGCCGCACCGCGCGGCGGCCCCTGGCGCGGTGGATGCGCTGGCGCGCGCGCTGGCCGGGGAATGGGGCGCTCTGCGCGCCGTCGCGGGCCCCGTGGCGCTGCGCCACGGCGAAGCGGTAATGCAACCGCTCGCGCTGCTCACCGATCAGCGCGCCGTGGTGCCGCAGATCGAGGCGCCCGCCGCGCAGCCGCTGGCCCTGCGCACCGCCACGGAGACAAGCGGCGTGCTGCGGGCCCTCATCGGCGAGACCCGGCAATGGCTGATCCACTGCCTGCGCCGCGGGCTGCGCCACCAACCGGGCGGGATGGACGCGTGGGCGCACGCGCAGGCGCGGCGGCTGCGGCAGGCGGGCCTGGAACGCGGCGCGGCGCTGCTCGATGCCCTGCCCGCGCAATGGCGTTCGCCCGACCGTGGGCCCCTGCTGAACGCACTCTCCACGCTGGCGCTGCTGCTGCAGGAACAGGGCCGCTGACGCCCCGCGCCCGTGGGCGCCGGAGCCGCGGACTTCCATGGTCCAGCCCGCAGGCTGCGGAAAATCGTGCTCGACCGTCTTTACATAAAGTTAAATACGAATTATTCTCAAAAAAATTTATAGCTCTGACGCTTCACTGGACTCCGGGATGCTTCCTGCACCGGTGCGGCATCGCTTCTTTCTGCCGTTCCATGATCCACCCCCGTACCGGCGCAGCGTTTCCGCGCGCCGCTGGCATCGCTTCGCCAGGCTTTGCTGCCCGTTCCTCTTCTTCCGCATTCCGCCTGGGCTGCTGCGCCCTCACCCCGCTGGCACTGTGCCTCTCGCAGGCCGCGTTCGCCCAGGCCGGCGCTGCCGCGGACGGCACCGCGCAGTCCCCTGCGCAATTGCAGGAAGTGCGCATCAACGCCGGCACCGAGAAGGACGTGGGTTTCGCCCCCGTGGAGGCACAGACGGCCGGCAAGATGCCGATGCGCCGGCTGGAGACGCCGCAATCGGTCGGCGTGGTGACGCGCGAGCAGATGGAGTCGCGCCAGATCACCAACCTGCAGCAGGCGCTGCAGACCGTGGCGGGCGTGAGCCCCGTGAACTTCGGGCGCCGCGGCGTGGACGACCTCAACATCCGGGGCTTCCGCTCCACCGAGTCCGTGCTGATCGACGGGCTGGTGCAGAGCGCCGGCATGTGGACGCGCTTGAACCCCTACGGCTACGAGCGCTTCGAGGTGCTCAAGGGCGCTGCATCGGTGCTCTACGGCCAGGTGCAGCCCGGCGGCATCGTCAACGCGGTGAGCAAGCGGCCCAAGCGCGAGGCGCTCACCGAAATCGGCGTGGAGGTGGGCAGCTTCGGCCAGCGCACGCTGCAGGCGGACCTGAACCGGCCGCTGAACGAGTCCGGCAAGGCGGCGTTCCGCATCAACGCGCAGGTCGCCAACAGCGACGACCCGACCGATTTCATCTACCGCCGCGACCGCTGGATCGCGCCCTCCCTGTCGCTGGACCTGGGACCGCAGACCGATCTGGTGGTCTTCGCCACCTACAACCAGAGCCAGTGGATGCGCCAGCAGGGCGTCACGCCCTACGGCACGGTGCTGCCCAACCGCAACGGCCCGGTGCGGCGCACGCTCTACACGGGCGACCCGGGCTTCGGCGGCTACGACATCGAAACCAAGTCGCTGGGCTATGCGCTGGAGCACCGGTTCTCGCCCGCACTCACGCTGCGCCAGAACGTGCGCTACGAGACAGAAGGCGGCACCGGCAACCTCGTCGCCAACTCCACGCTGCAATCGAACCAGCGCCTGCAGAACCGCACCGCCACGCGCCAATACATGGACGACGACATGCTGGCCACCGACACCTCGGTGCTGGCGAAGTTCGCAGCCCTCGGCGTGCAGCACCAGCTGGTGGCCGGGCTGGACGCACGCACCGGCAAGAACTGGCTGGGCCGCCGCACCTGCAGCATCGCGCCGATGGACCTGTTCAACCCGGTGTACGGCGTGGCGGCGCGCTGTCCCACGGGGCTGACGATCGACGCGCCCGAGCGGCTCACCGTGGCCGGCCTCTATGCGCAGGACCAGATCAAGCTCACGCCGCAGTGGACCGTCCTGGCCGGCCTTCGCCGCGATTGGTCCACCAACACCATCGACAACCGCATCGCCCGGCAGAAGACACGGCAGAAGGATTCGGCCACGACGCTGTCCGCCGGCGTGGTGTACGAGTTCGTGCCCGGCTGGGCCGCCTACGCCAGCTACGGCGAATCGTTCCTGCCCGTGCCCGGCACCAGCTTCTCGGGTGCGCCGTTCGTTCCGGAAACCGGCAAGCAGTGGGAGACCGGCCTGAAGTACGAAGCCCCCGACCACAGCGTCACCGGCTCGCTGGCCCTCTTCGATCTGAAGCGCAGCAACGTCACCACCGCCGACCCGGTGAACGCCACCTTCCAGGTGCAGACCGGCGCGCAGCGTGCCCGCGGGCTGGAGCTGGAAGTGGGCGCCGAGCTGCAGCGCCACTGGAAGCTCACCGGCGCCTATACCTACACCGATTCGGAGGTCACGCGCGACAACAACGCCGCCATCGTCGGCAAGCCGCTCAACCTGACGCCCCGCAGCACGTTCGCGCTGTGGGCCACCTACCAGCTGCCGCAGATGCCGCAGCTCACACTGGGCGCGGGCGCCCGCCACGTGACCCGGCAGGTCGGCTCCTATCCGTTCTCCCTGCCCGCCTACACGGTGGTGGACCTCTCCGTCGGCTACACCGGGCCCAGCTACCGCATCACCGCCGGCGTGAAGAACGTGTTCGACCGGGCCTACTACGACGGCGCGATCAACGCCAACGTGGTCTCGCCCTCGCTGCCGCGCAACTTCAGCGTGGGCCTGACCTACTTCTTCTGACGCCGACCGCTCCCGCTGCCGCTTCCGCCTTGGGCGGCGCGGCGCCGCACCGCCGTGCCGCTGTTCCGGCGGATTCCACGCCATGGCACACTGTGCCACCCGCGGGACCGGCCTGGCGGGAACGCCCTGGAGAGGCCCCCGATGACGCGAGCCCCAAAGTATTCGGCGACCCTGCGCATGCTGCACTGGGTGATGTTCTTGCTCGTCGCGCTCGCCTACGCCACGATCAATCTGCGCCAGGCGTTCGAGCGCGGCAGCAACGCGCGGCTGCTGGTGGTCGAAACGCATTTCCTGCTCGGCATGCTGGTGCTGCTGCTCGTGGTGCCGCGGCTCGTCGCACGCTGGCGCTCGCCGCAGCCGCCGATCGAGCCGCCGCTGCCGGCGGTCCTGCGCATCGGCGCGCACCTGGGGCATGCGCTGCTCTATGCGTTCCTCGTCGCGCAGCCGCTGCTGGGCATGGCCTGCCGCCTCGTGAGTGGCCGCGGGATCGGCCTGCCGTTCACCTCCGCCGCCATCCCCTCGCCGGCTGCCTGGGTCGACAAGGCCCTCGCCGGTAGCCTGGAAGCCGCGCACGCATGGCTCGGCACCGCCTTCTACTGGGTGATCGGCCTGCACGTCGCCGCCGCGCTCTGGCACGCCTTCGTGCGGCGGGACAACGGGCTGCGGCGGATGGCATGAACCTGCCCTACGCGTCCTCGCCGCTCTCCAGCATCTTGCGCAGCAGGAAATCCAGCGCCAGCCTTTCCGCGGGGTTGAGCTTGCCGTAGGTGCTCTGGGTGATGCTTCGCGCGAACGGCTGCATCGTGCGCACGAGGTCGCGGCCTTCGTCCGTGAGCTCGATCACCACCTTGCGCCGGTCCACGCGGTCGTGGTCCACGCTGATCAGACCGCGCTGCTTCAGCCGGTCGACCACGCCGCGGATCGTGGCCTGGTCAATGACAGTGGCCTTCACCACCTCGGCCAGCGAACTGCTGCCCTGGTCGTGCAGCGAGCAGAGCACCACGAACTGGGCAGCCGTCAGCTGCGAGTCGGGGATGTACTGCTGGAACAGCGCCGTGTGCCGCTGGTAGACGCGGCGCAGCAAATGTCCCACCTGTTCGGAGAACACATATCCCTCATCGGCACCCTCGGTCGCGGTCTTGTCTGGCATGGCCGGGATTGTAGGGAGCGCACGGCACGCCTAATGGGCGCCGCCCGTCCTGAACAGGGAGACGGACTGGTCCAGCCTGCGGCTCTGGTCCGCGAGCGAGGCGGCCGCAGCGGCGGCCTGCTCCACCATGGCGGAGTTCTGCCGGACGGCATCGTCGATCTGCCCGATGACGCCGTTGATGCGCGTGATTTCCTCGTGCTGGCTTTGCGAGGCCTGCGACATCTCGCCGACGGTGGCCAGCACCTGGGAGGCGAGGCGCACGATCTCGTCGATGCTGCCGCCCGCGGCCTGGGCCAGCCGCTCTCCGCCGGCGACGTGCCCCCGCGAGACCTCGAGCAGCTGGCTGATCTGCCGCACGGCCTCCGAACTGCGCTGGGCGAGGCTGCGCACTTCGGCGGCCACCACCGCGAAGCCGCGGCCGTGGGCGCCCGCGCGCGCCGCCTCGACGGCAGCATTGAGCGCCAGGATGTTGGTCTGGAACGCGATGCCCTCGATCATCGAGGAGATGTCGGAAATGCCGGCGGTGCTGCGTGCGATGTCGCCCATGCCGTCGATCACCTGCCGCACCAGTTCGCGGCCCTGTTCGGCCGCATCCTTCGACGAGGCGGCCAGCCGGTGCGTCCGGTCCGCATGGGTGGCGTTGCGGTGCACCGCCTCGCTCAGGTCGTGCATGCGCCCCACCGCCTGTTCGATGGCGGAAGCGGTTGCCTCGGTGCGCGCCGCCAGGTCCATGTTGGCGTCGGAGATTTCGCTCGCCGCGCCATCAACGGTGCGCACGCCTTCGCGCAGATCGCGCACCAGGCTGGCCAGGCTTTTCTGCATGACGTCCATGCTGGCGCCGAGGCGCGCCACCTCGTCGTCGGAGCGGGCGGGCGGCGACGCGGGCCAGGTGAGGTCGCCCGCACCGATGCCGCGCGCATGCGACAGCAGGCGACCCACGGGCCTGCGGATGCGCCGCCGCGTCATCTCCAGCGCGGCGCCGAGGGCCAGCGACACCGCGCAGATCGCGATGGCGGTATGCGATGCATCGCCTCCAGCGCCGAGCCACTGCACCGCCGCCAGGCAGACCACCACGGCATTCGCCGCCTGGGCCAGCGCCAGGCGCGACGACAGGGTGGGTGCGGCCACGAGGCGCAGCACCCTGCCGATGCCGCGCACGGCGAGCCGTCCCTCCTGCAGGGTGTGCATGGTCGGCTCACCGGCCTGCCGCGCGGCGTTGAAGCGGCGCATCCGTTCCACCTCCTGATCGCCCGCCCGGGTGCGCACGGTGGTGTGGCCCACGTGCCGGCCGTCCTGCATCGTGCGCGTGATCGTGGCCTGCGCCCAGAAGCAGCTGCCGTCTTTGCAGCGGTGGCGCATCACGCCGGTCCAGGCGCCCTGGGCCTTGACGGTGCGCCACAGGTCCGCGCTCAGCTCGGGCGGCGTGTCGGGCGCATACACCATGCCAGCCGGATGCCCCAGCAGTTCGATGGATGCATAGCCGCTGCGTTCGACGAAGGCCGCGTTCACGTACACCATGCGGCCCTCGATGTCGGTGCGCGTGATGAGGTATTCGTCCTCGCGCAGGGCGGCATCCGCCCTGCCGGCAGGGACCAGGGCGGCGGCCATCAGTCGAGCGCGCGGTTGCGCGATTCCACGTCCACCGCCCAGATCGACAGCGCGCCGCCCACCAGCATGGCGGACAGCACGGCCAGGGCCAGCGTGAAATGCGTGGCCATGATCGGCGCGATGATGGCCGGTGCGAACAGGCCGCCGAAGCGCGCGACGGCGCCCGCCATGCCCATGCCGCTGGCGCGCAGGTCGGTGGGATAGACCTCGGGGGTGAACGCGTAGAGCGCGCCCCAGGTGCCCAGCAGCGAGAAGCTCATGAGCAGGGTCGAGCCGATCACCACGACCGGCGACGAGCCGAGGCTGTAGAGCATGCAGCCCACGGCGCTCAGCAGCAGGAAGCCGATCAGCGTGGGCTTGCGGCCCCAGCGCTCCACGCCATAGGCCGAGAGCGCAAAGCCGGGCAGCTGCACCAGTGCCAGCACCACCAGGAAGACCTGGCCGCGCATGAAGGCGAAGCCCTCGCTGCTGAGCTTGACGGGCAGGTAGACGAAGACGCCGTAGTAGGCGATGGAGATCAGCGCCCAGGCCAGGAACAGCGCCAGGCTGCGGCGGCGCAGTTCGGCCGAGAACAGCGAGAAGAGCGACTTGCGCTCCTGCTTCTCGGGCTGCAGCGGCGGGATCGGCGTGGTGTTGCCGTTGACCTTGGCCACGCGCTCCAGCACCTGGCGGGCCTGGTCGGACTTGCCGTTGCGGTTCAGGAACATCGGCGACTCGGGGATGTAGAACCGCAGCACCACGCCGATCAGCGCCGGGATGCCGGTCACGAAGAAGATCACGCGCCAGGCGTCGTTGTCCCAGGAGACGGCCACCAGTGCCAGGATCGCCAGGAAGATGGTGCCCACGGCCCAGAACGATTCCAGCAGCACCAGCCAGCGGCCGCGGCGATCGCTGGGCAGGAACTCGGCCATCATGGTGTAGTCCACCGGCAGCGTACCGCCCACGCCGATGCCGGTGATGAAGCGCAGCACCAGCAGCCAGGCGAACTCGGGCGCGAAGGCCGAGGCCACGCCAGCGCAGGCGTCGATCACCACCGCCATCATCAGCACCGGGCGGCGCCCGATGCGGTCGGCCAGGCGGCCGAAGACGAAGGCGCCGATCAGCATGCCGATGAAGAAGAAGGTGCCGGTCTGCAGCGCCTCGGGCACCGTCTTGCCGAAGGTCTTGGCGATGGACGGCGCGCTGAAGCCGATGGACAGCACCTGCATGGCGTCGGCCAGCCAGACCAGGCCGAAGATCACGAAGAGCCGGTACTGGAACCGGCCGACACCCGCTGTCTGGATGCCTTTTTCCACCGAAACGAATGAAGATGACATGGGAACTCCTGTGGTCGTCACCGCTAGCTGTTGATGTGCGATCGAGCCCTCCGGCGCCACCCGGAGGGGCCGATCGCGAAATAACCTTCCTCCCGGCCTTTCCCTTTTTGTTCTTCGCGGCACCGCATGCTGCCGCCGGGCCGTCACCGGTTCAACGGCTCAAGGCGCGCCCGCATGCGCCGTGGCGCGCAGCCGGCGGACCGTTTCCATCTCCTGCGGCCACGGCGCCTCCTCCGGCGCGAACCGGGCGCGCAGGTAACCGAGCAGGTCGGCGATCTGCCGGTCGTCCAGGCTGTCGCGGAAGCCCGGCATGTAGCCCAGGGCGCCGTCGGCGGGTTCCTGGATGCCGTGCAGGATCACCTGGACCAGGTTGTCCGGCGTGGCGGCGTGCAGGTTGGTGTTGAGCCCCAGCTGCGGCTTCGCGCCGAACAGGGTCGGGCCGCTGCCGGCCTCGTGGCAGACGGCGCAGGCGTTCTGGTAGATGCGCTCGCCGCTGGCATGGCGGTCGAGGGTGCGCGCGGGGGCCGGCATCGGCACCGCGGTGGCCGCTGGGACGGCCGCCGCCGGGGCGGGCGCAGGACCGGGCGCCGGCGCGGCCTGCGGCGCCTGGCCGGGCAGCTCCATCAGGTAGGTGGCCATGGCGCGCACGTCGGCATCGGGCAGTTCGGCCAGGCCATGGATCACGGGTGCCATGGGCCCGGCGGCCACGCCGTGGCGCGCGGAGAAGCCCGTGCGCAGGTACTGGTAGAGCGATTCGCGGCTCCAGGGCCGCGGGCCGCCGGCCAGCTGGTGGAGCGCGGGGGCGCTCCATCCTTCGGCCTCGCCGCCGCCCAGATAGTGGATGCCGCCCTTCTCTGCGCCCAGCGCATTGCGCGGCGAATGGCAGGCGGCGCAGTGGCCCGCGCCCTGCACCAGGTAGGCGCCGCGGTTCCATTCGGCGCTGCGTGCCGGGTCCGCCTGGAAGGGCGTGGCATCGTGGAACAGCAGGTTCCAGCCGGCCATGGCCGGGCGCAGGCTGTAGGGGAAGGCCAGTTGCGTCTCGGGCGCCCGGGCCTGCACGGCGGGCCGCGACATCAGGTAGCCGTAGAGGGCCTGCAGATCGCCGTCGCTGAGCTTGGCGAAGGCCGTGTACGGAAACGCCGGATAGAGCTGGCGGCCGTCCTGGTGGATGCCCTGGCGCATCGCGCGCTCGAACGCCGCGTACGACCACCGGCCGATGCCGGTCTCCGTATCGGGCGTGATGTTGGTCGAGTAGATGGTGCCGAACGGCGTCTCCAGGCCCAGGCCTCCCGCATTCGGGGCACCGCCCGGCGCGGTGTGGCAGACGACGCAATCGCCAGCCGCCGCGACCAGCCGCCCGCGCTCGATCGCCTGCGGGGAATAGAGCGAGGCATCGGGCCCGTCGGTCAGCGGCAACGCCGGCTTCATGGGCCACGCCATGGCGGCCAGGCCCGCGATGCCGGCGGCACCGGCCGCGAGCCAGCCCAGGCCGCGGCGCAGCGTGCTGCGCGCGGGCTGTCCGGCCGCATCCGCCTCGCCGGCCAGCGCGAGGCGCAGCGGCTCCGTCTGGAACGGCACCTCGCGCAGGCGCACGCCCGTGGCGTGGCGGATGGCGTTGGCGATGGCGGCGGCGGCGGGCAGGGTGGCCACGCCGTCCAGGCCCAGCTGGCCATGGCGGATGAGGGTGCCGTCGCCCACCTTGCCGGCCACGAGCGCGCCCTCTGCGGCCGGCGCGCCGGTGGCGGCAGCGCCCGCAGGACTGCGCCAGTCGTCGAACGCGGGTGGCGCGCCCAGCAGGCGGCGCGCGCCGGCCAGCCAGTGCGCGTCCTGCTCCACGGTCTGCGCATGCACGGCGGCGCCCTGCGCTGGCTGCAGGTGCTGGCTGTCGTGGCCCGCGACCACCCGGGTGACCTCGATCTCGCCGGTGCGCGGATGCACGGCCACCTCGGCGACCCAGGCGCTCCAGACCACGCGGTCCCGGCCATCGGGATCGAGGCCCTGCACGCAGGCGGTCGCGAAACCCCGGCCGTGCAGGCGCCCGTCGGCGTGCTGCGACTCGCCGCGCGACTGCGCGCTCTGCGCCACACGCGTGGCCAGGTCGCGCGCCGGGCCTTCGGGCAGGTGCCGCAGACGCCATTCGAGCGGATCGTGGCCCTGCTCCAGGGCCCGTTCGTGCCACAGGCTTTCGCTGGCGAACACCTGGGCGGCATTGAAGTCGTCCACCCCGGCCTGCGCGAGACCGGGGGCAGGCCGCGCGGCTTCCACGGTACCGGCACCGCGCACGCCAGGCAGGGCCGCCGAGCGTGCCGCGCCAGGCTGGCCGAGCAGGCGTGCACCACTGGGCCGAACGGCCCAGGGCAACGAAGGGGAAAAGCGAAAGGATTCAGCAGGGGTAACGGGAGCACCGGCACCTGCACCATCCGCCGGCTGCAGCGCGGTGCCGGGCGCGGCGGGCTGCTCCTGCAGGGTATGCAGCACCAGCGCGCGCGGCTCACCGGCCACGCTGCAGGGCACGCCCACCGGCCGGCCCACGGCCCGGGACAGCAGCGCCGCATCGGCCGCCGCATCCATCAGCGCCAGCGCGTGCAGCGCGGGGCCGTCGATCAGGGACAGGTGCACGGCCTGCACCGGCAACTGCAGCAGCGCGGCGATTTCGCCGGTGACCAGCGCCTGCACCTCGGGCGCGCAGGCGGGCAGCCAGAGGCTCGCGTGGCCGTCCAGGCACCAGGCGATGGCGCGTGCGCCTGCAGGTACATCGGGTGCGAGCGCATGCCAGACGAACGCGTCGCCTGCCTGGGCATCGGGCCGCAGTGCGCCAGCACCGGCACCCGCACCCGCATCGGCATGGGACCGGGTATCGGCATCCATCCCGCGCCAGACCGGCGCCAGGACCGCGGCCGCCTGCTGCGCATGGACCGGCGCCATGGCGACCACGCCCAGGAAGTTGTCGTGGTGCACCACGGACACCACTCCGGCCATGGTGCGAGCGAGGTCCAGCCGGGCATCGGCCAGTGTGTCGCCCTGGTAGCGCAGCCCGTCCCAGCCCATGCGCGGCGGGCGGACGGCCAGGCCGTGCAGCAGGTCCGCGGGCACGCCCGGAGACGCGGATGCAGAGGCCGGGGCAGGCGACGCGATGGAACGGGCCGGCAGGTTCATGGCCGCACCTCCGGTGCCGCCGTGCCACCATCCGCACCCGTGCCACCCACGCGCAACCGCGCGGCGCGCATCGCGGCCTGCAGGATCTCGACGTGCGTGCCGCAGCGGCAGAGGTTGTGGTGCAGCTCGCTGCGCACCTCCTGCTCCGAGGGATCGGGATTGCGGCGCAGCAGGGCCTCGACGGTCATGACCATGCCGTTCAGGCAGTAGCCGCACTGGGCCGCCTGGCAGTCGATGAAGGCCTGCTGGGTGGTGCCCGGGCATGCGCGCGTGCCGAGCCCTTCGAGCGTGGTCACCTCGCGGCCCACGGCGGCCTGCACGGGAATCACGCAGGAGCGCGCGGCCACGCCGTCGATCAGCACCGTGCAGGCACCGCACTCGCCCAGGCCGCAGCCGTACTTCGGGCCATTCAGCTCCAGATCGTTGCGCAGCACGTGCAGCAGCGCCGTGCCGGGCGCGGCGGGCACGTCGCAGGCGCGGCCATTGACCCGCAGCCGGAGGCCGGGGGCCGGGCTGCTGGATTGGAGGGGATGTCCCATGGAATGCGTTTCGGCGGCGGCAGGGGAGTATCAGGCCGCGGCGGCGACCTTCGGTTCCACCAGGGGGATACTGAACACGTCGTAGCCGAAGCACCACGACGGGTCCTCGTTCGTACGCAGCCAGGTGTTGTCGTGCGAGATGCGCTGCACCTTGCTCGCGCGCTCTGCGCGGTTGGCCTCGTACAGCGCGAAGGCGAGCTCGTGGTTGTGCGCGCCGACCTCCTTCAGGCAGCGCGCCAGCATGGCACCGTCCTCGATGGCCATCGCCGCGCCCTGGGCCATGTGCGGCTTCATGGGGTGGCAGGCATCGCCCAGCAGCACCAGGCGGCCGCGGCTCCACAGAGGCAGCGGGTCGCGCTCCAGCAGCGACCACTTCGTCACTTCCACCGTCGCGTCGATCAGCGCCTGCACCGTGGGGTGCCAGCCCGAGAACGCCTCGCGCATCTCGTCCTTGCTGCTGGGCAGCCAGCGGTCGTTCAGGTCCCACTGTTCGACGGGAACGCCGGTCACGTAGTAGAGCTCGTCCTGCTTGCCGGTGACGAAGTAGGTCATCATGTGGCGATCGTCGCTCCACCACTTCACGCAGGCGTCGAAGGGCAGCATGCCCGCCTTGACCTCGGGCGTGGGGAACACGGCGCGGTGGGCCAGGTAGCCCGCGTACTTCGGCAGCTCGGGGCCGAGCAGTTCCTCGCGGATGCGGGAGTTCACGCCGTCGGCGCCGATCACGATGTCGGCCTCTTCCGTCGTGCCGTCGGCGAAGTGCATGACCACGACGTCGCCACGGTCCTCGACCTTCGTCAGGAATTTGTCGTACGCCATCACGCTGTCCGGCAGCGCATCGATCAGCAGCGCGTGGAAGTCGCCGCGGTGCACGGTCAGGTAGCTCGCGCCGTACTCCTTGACGGCGTAGTCGCCCAGCGGGATCTGCGCCAGCACGTCGCCGGTCTGCCAGTGGCGGCTGTACCAGTAGTCGGGGTGCGAACCCTGCGCGTTGAGCGCATCCTCGATGCCGATGCGGCGCAGGATCTTCATCACGTTGGGCCCGACGTGGATGCCGGCTCCCAGGCGCGAGAAGCTGGGCGCCTGCTCGTAGACGCGGACATCGAAGCCCTCCTGCAGCAGCAGCTTGGCGGCGGCGGCGCCGCCCAGGCCGGCGCCGACGACGGCGATACGGGGGGATCGGGACATGGTTTCTCTCCTTGCGGGAACGGGTTGGATCGGGACGGCGGCCGTCGCTGCGGCAGGCTCTTGCCAAGGTGAAAAGCACTATCCATGCCATGCAAGAAAACCGGCCAATTCAGGTGTATGCACTCTATTGATTGAGCCACATCAAGTGCACCACAGTGCGCAAGGATAAGGCTGCCTCGGCATTTTTTGGTGCGTTTCATGCACAACATAGGTGCAAACCCCGATGAAATCAGCGTTTGCCAGACGGCACGGGTTTTGCAAAAATGAAGCGTACACACCCATCTGATCTTCATCAAACGCGCACCGCGCGAACAAGGCACGCCATGACCCAGACATACCGCATCGGCCAGATCGTCCCCAGCTCCAACACCACGATGGAGACCGAGGTGCCGGCCATGCTGCAGGCCCACTCCACGCTGTGCCCGCAGGACCGCTTCACCTTCCACTCCAGCCGCATGCGCATGAAGAAAGTGCAGAAGGAAGAGCTGGCCGCCATGGATGCCGAGAGCGACCGCTGCGCGCTGGAGCTGAGCGACGCGCGGGTCGATGTGCTGGGCTATGCCTGCCTCGTGGCCATCATGGCGATGGGCAAGGGCTACCACCGCGTGTCGCAGCAGCGCCTGACGGAACGCACGGCCAGCAACGGCGCCACCGCCCCGGTGATCACGAGCGCCGGCGCGCTGGTCGAGGCGCTGAAGGTGATGGGCGCGAAGAAGATCGCTCTGGTGGCGCCCTACATGGTTCCACTCACCCAGCTGGTGATGGACTACATCGC
This sequence comes from uncultured Acidovorax sp., assembly GCA_913774955.1. Lineage (GTDB taxonomy): Bacteria > Pseudomonadota > Gammaproteobacteria > Burkholderiales > Burkholderiaceae_C > Paracidovorax. Next base: position 43,113 of record CAJYKV010000028.1, on the reverse strand, counting down.
CGCCGAGGGCTTCGAGATCGTCGATTGGCGCGCGCTGGAGATTCCCGACAACCTCGAGGTGGGCCGCCACGATCCCGCGAAGCTGCCGGGCATCGTCGCCGGCATGGACTACGCCGATGCCGACGTGATCGTGCTGTCGGCCTGCGTGCAGATGCCCTCGCTGCCGGCGGTGGCCCAGGTGGAAGCGGCCACGGGCAAACCCGTGCTCACGGCATCGATCGCCACCACCTACGCCATCCTCAAGGAACTGGGCCTGGACCCGGTGGTGCCGGGCGCGGGCGCGCTGCTGTCGGGCGCCTATCCGTACGACACGGCCGCCAAGGCCTGAGGAGCATTCCATGAGCGACCACGCCAGCACCTTCCGCTACGGCGGCCACGTCCATGCCAACGGCATCCGCCAGCACTACCTGCGCTACGGCGGCGCCGAGGGCGAGCGCGCGGCGCGCGATGCCGTCATCCTGATCCCCGGCATCACCAGCCCGGCGGTGACCTGGGGCTTCGTCGCCGAGCACCTGGGCCGCCGGTTCGACACCTACGTGCTGGACGTGCGGGGCCGCGGGCTGTCGTCGTCCGGCCCCGGCCTGGACTACGGCCTCGACGCCCAGGCCGCCGACGTGGTCGCGCTGGCGCAGGCCCTGGGCCTGCAGCGCTGGGCCCTGGTCGGCCACTCCATGGGCGGGCGCATCGCCGTGCGCGCGGCCCGCAGCCAGCCGGCCGGGCTCACGCGCCTGGTCATCGTCGATCCGCCCGTCTCCGGCCCCGGCCGCCGCGCCTATCCGGCCGCCCTGCCCTGGTACGTGGATTCGATCCGCCAGGCCACGCAGGGCATGGATGCCGAAGCCATGCGCGCCTTCTGCCCCACCTGGACCGAGGAGCAGCGCCAGTTGCGCGCACAGTGGCTGCACACCTGCCATGAACCCGCGATCGTGCGGAGCTTCGAGGATTTCGGCCGCGACGACATCCACGCCGACCTGCCCCGCATTCCGCAGCCGCTGCTGCTCGTCACCGCCGAGCGCGGCGACGTGGTGCGCGACGCGGACGTGGCCGAGTGGCAGGGCCTCGCGCCCCAGACGCAGCACGTGCGCGTGCCCGGCGCCGGGCACATGATCCCGTGGGACAACGAGGCCGGATTCTATGCGGCGCTCGGCGACTTCCTCGGCACAGAAATCGACTGAATGCCCGCCTGCCGCACCCTCTCCGCCACCACACCGCCAAGGAGCCCCGCATGTCCGTCAGCGACAACGATCTGATCCACGCCTGGAAGCAGGTGCTCACGCTGTCCCGGCTCGAGCCCGGCCAGACAGTCACCGTGCTCACGGGCGCCGACACGCATCCGCAGACGCTGCGCTGCGCGATCGCGGCCTCCAGCGACCTGGGCGCGCGCGTCAACCGGCTGGACCTGCCGCCCGTCAACGCCGAGAAATCGCTCAGCCGCGACTCGCTGGCCTACCTGGGCACCACGCCGCTGACCGGCAACCCCGCCGCCATCGCCGCGCTCGAGGCCAGCGACCTGGTGCTCGATCTCATGACCCTGCTGTTCTCGCCCGAGCAGCACGAAATCCTGCAGACCGGCACCAAGATCCTGCTGGCCGTGGAGCCGCCCGAGGTGCTGTGCCGGCTCGTGCCCACCGAGGCCGACCGCGCGCGCGTGCAGGCCGCATCGAAGCGCATCGAGGCGGCGAAGCAGATGCACATCACCTCCGCGGCCGGCACCGACCTGCGCTGCGCCTTGGGCGAGTTCCCCGCCATCTGCGAATACGGCTTCGTGGACGAGCCCGGCCGGTGGGACCACTGGCCGAGCGGCTTCGTGCTGACCTGGCCCGACGAAGGTGGAAGCTGCGGCCGCGTGGTGCTGGACCGCGGCGACATCCTGCTGCCCATGAAGGACTACGTCACCGACCCGATCGAGCTCACGATCGAGAAGGGCTACGTCACGCGCATCAGCGGCGGCCTGCAGGCCGAGATCCTGAGCGAGTACATGGCCTCGTACGAAGACCCGGAGGCCTACGCCGTCTCCCACGTCGGCTGGGGCCTGCAGCCGCGCGCCCACTGGTCGATGCTCGCGCACTACAACAAGGAAACCCACATCGGCATGGACGCCCGCGCCTTCGAGGGCAACTTCCTCTGGTCCATGGGTCCCAACAACGAAGCCGGCGGCAGCCGCACCACCGCCTGCCACATCGACATTCCCATGCGCCGCTGCACGGTGGCGCTGGACGGCACGCCCGTGGTGATCGAGGGCGTGGTGCAGGACGAACCAGGACTGGCGCGCGCCGCCAGAAGATCCCCGCAACGCAAGGACACCGCATGACGCATCCCATCCCCACCGGCGCCCAGCACGTCCCCGCCGGGGCCGTGCAGGGCGACATCTCCGCCTACGCCCGCCAGGGCTTCGGCACGCCGCTGCCGCTCAAGGCGCCCTTCGGCCTGCTCATCATCGACTTCGTCAACGGCTTCGCCGACCCGGCCGTGTTCGGCGGCGGCAACATTCCCGAGGCGATCGAGCGCACGCGCGGCCTGCTGGCCCATGCGCGCGAGCGCGGCTGGCCGGTGGCGCACAGCCGCATCGTGTTCTCGGACGACGACGCGGACAGCAACATCTTCTGCCTGAAGGTGCCGGGCATGCTGACCCTGAAAGAGGACAGCCCGGCCAGCGCCATCGTGCCCGCGCTGGCCCCCGCCCCCGGCGAATACGTGGTGCGCAAGAGCACGCCCTCGGCCTTCTTCGGCACCATGCTCGCGCCCTGGCTGGCCCAGCGCGGCGTGCAGACGCTGCTCGTGGCCGGCTGCGTGACCAGCGGCTGCGTGCGCGCCAGCGTGGTCGATGCCATGCAGTCGGGCTTCCGCCCGCTGGTGGTGGCCGACTGCTGCGGCGACCGCGCCCTGGGCCCGCACGAGGCCAACCTGTTCGACATGGCGCAGAAGTACGCGGCCGTGATGCCCCTCGACCAGGCCCTGGCCGATACCGGCGCGCTCGCGCGTTGAAACCCTCTGCCGTGCCGGGCATGCATGATCGCGTGCCAGCGAAGAACGCCGCGCCATGAACCTGCCCCAGCCCCACGACCTGCACGCCCCGCTGCTGGACCGCCCCGACACCCTGCTGCTCGTGCGCCAGCCCGTGGCGCCTCCGAAGCCCGCGCCGGGGCAGCCGGGGTCGGGCACCGACTACGTGCAGGCCACGCCCGAGATCTTCGTGGCCGTGCTGGCCGACCCCGGTGCGGAAGCGGGCTGGCGCGCACTGGCGTTCAACGGCCACGTGGACCTGGGCACGGGCATCCGCACCGCGCTCGCGCAGATCGTGGCGGAAGAACTCGAAGTGCCCCTGGACCGGCTGGAGATGGTGCTGGGCCACACGGCCGCATCGCCCAACCAGGGGCCGACCATCGCCAGCGCGAGCATCCAGATTTCCGCGGTGCCGCTGCGCCGTGCCGCGGCCCAGGCGCGCGAGCAGCTGCTGGCGCTCGCCGCCGCGCACTGGAAAGTGGAGGCCGGACAACTGCAGGCACGCGATGGCATCGTGCGCTTCGCCGGTGGCGGCGATGCGCGCGCGCTCCACTATGGGCAGCTATTGGAGGGCCAGAGACTGCATCTCCCGCTGGCACCGCCCGAGCAGCCGGTGAAGCTCAAGCCCGCGAGCGAGTACCGGCTGGTGGGCCGCGGCGCCGCGCGCGTGGACATTCCCGCCAAGGCCACCGGCGAGCTGAGCTTCGTGCACGACGTGCGCGTGCCCGGCATGCGCCATGGCCGCGTCGTGCGGCCGCCGCATCCGGGCCGCGACGGCGGCGATTTCATCGGCCACTGCCTCGTCGCGGTGGACCCTGCCTCCGTCGCCCACCTGCCGGGCAACGTGCAGGTGGTCTCCGAGGGAGACTTCGTCGGCGTCGTGGCAGACCGAGAAGAACAGGCCATCGCCGCCCTGCGCGCGCTGCGCGTGCAATGGCGGCCCCTACCGCCCGCGCCCGATCTGCGCGACGTGGCCGGCGCGATCCGCGCGAACCCCGCGCAGCGCCGCGCGCTGGTGGACGAGGGCGACGTCGAGGCCGCCTTCGCGGACCCGCGCACCGCCGCGGTGCTGGAACGCAGCTACGTCTGGCCCTACCAGATGCATGCCTCCATCGGCCCCTCCTGTGCGGTGGCCGACTTCCAGGGCGGCCAGCTCACCGTATGGTCCGGCACGCAGAACCCGCACATGCTGCGCACCGACCTGGACCGGCTGCTGCGGCTGGGCGAGGACCGCATCGACATCGTGCGCCTGGAAGCCGCGGGCTGCTACGGCCGCAACTGCGCGGACGACGTGTGCGCCGACGCGGCCCTGCTGTCGATGGCCGTGGGCGCCCCGGTGCGCGTGCAGCTCACGCGCGAGCAGGAGCACCAGTGGGAGCCCAAGGGCACGGGCCAGCTGATGGACGTGCGCGCGGCCATCGGCCAGGGCGGCGAGCTGCTGGCCTGCGATTTCGCCGTGCGCTATCCCTCCAACGATGCGCCCCTGCTGGCCCTGCTGCTCACCGGCCGCGTGCCGGGCCAGCCGCGCACGCTGGAGATGGGCGACCGCACCGCCGTGCCGCCCTACCGCTACGCGAGCCGCCGCATCGCCTGCCACGACATGGCGCCGCTGGTGCGCTCCTCGTGGCTGCGCGGCGTGTCCGCCCTGCCCAATTCGTTCGCCCACGACTGCATGATCGACGAACTGGCCCACGCGGCCGGCGCCGATCCGGTGGACTACCGGATCCGGCACCTGGACGACCAACGCGCAATCGACCTGATCGACGCCACGGCCCGCCATGCCGGCTGGCAGCGCGGGCAGCCGGGCAGCCGGGGCCGGCCCGGTGCCCAGGGTCTGCTGCGCGGGCGCGGCGTGGCCTATGCGCGCTATGTGCACAGCCGGTTTCCCGGCTTCGGCGCGGCCTGGGCCGCCTGGGTCGTCGATATCGAGGTCGATCCGGCGAGCGGCCGCATCGCCGTGCGGCGCGTCGTCGTCGGCCAGGACACGGGCATGATGGTCAACCCCGACGGCGTGCGCCACCAGATCCACGGCAACGTCATCCAGACCCTGAGCCGCAGCCTGCTGGAGCGCGTGGCCTTCGATGAACAGGGCGTGGCCAGCCGCGAATGGGGCGGCTACCCCATCATCGGTTTCCGCGACGTACCGCCGATCGAGGTGGTGCTGATGCCGCGCCAGGACGAGCCGCCCATGGGCGCCGGCGAATCCGCCTCGGTGCCCGGTCCGGCCGCGCTCGCCAATGCGCTGTTCGAGGCCACGGGGCGGCGCTTCTACCAGGCCCCGTTCACTCCGGACGTGGTGCGGTCCGCGCTCGCCGGCTGACATGGAGGCGGGCGACCTGGACAGCGTCGTGCTGCGCACGGCGGACGGCTGGCTGCACGCCGGCGTGCCCGCATGGCTCGTGGCGGTCGCGCGCACCTGGGGATCGTCCCCGCGCCCTCCCGGATCGCTGATGGCGATGAATGCGCGCGGCGAAGTCGTGGGGTCGGTGTCGGGCGGCTGCATCGAAGACGATCTGGTGCACCGCATCCGGCAGCAGGCCGCGGCGCAGGCGCACGCACTTGCCGAAGGCACCGCGCCGCTGCCGGAAGTCCTGCGCTACGGCATCTCGGCCGACGAGGCCCATCGCTTCGGCCTGCCCTGTGGCGGCACGGTGGAACTGGTGGTGGAGCCGCTGCGGGAGCGCAGCCGTCTGCCGGAACTGATGGAGGCCTGCGCGCAGCGGCGCTGCGTGGAGCGCGCGCTGCACCTGGCCACCGGCGACGTGCTGCTGCGCGAGGCCGCGCAGGGCGCGGCGCCGCAGCTGGACGCGGACCGCTTCGTCACGTGCTTCGCGCCGGTCGCGCGCCTGGTCGTCATCGGCGCGGGCGACACCGCGTACTACGCATGCCGGATGGCCCTGGACGTCGGCTTCGACATCGTGCTGTGCGACCCTCGCCTGGACGAAGCGCCCGCCTGGGCCCGGGGCCGCATCGCCTTCACGCGCGACATGCCCGACGACGTGGTCCTGGCCCTGCGGGACGACGACCGCACGGCCGTGCTCGCCCTGAGCCACGACCCCAAGCTCGACGACCTGGCCCTGATCGAAGCCCTGCGCTCGCGCGCGTTCTACGTCGGCGCCATCGGCTCGCGCGGCAACAGCGCGCGGCGGCGCGAGCGGCTGCAGGCGCACTTCGGGCTTCAGGACGCCGAACTGCAGCGCCTGCACGGCCCCGCGGGCCTGTTCATCGGCAGCCGGACGCCGGCAGAGATCGCTGTGTCGATGGTGGCCGAGGTGGTGGCGGCGAAGAACGGCACGTTGGGGACTGCGTTCTAAGCGGCCCGCGAATCCCTCAATCCACGCTGGCGCCGGACTCCTTCACCACCTTGCCCCACTTCACGCTCTCCTTCTGGATGAAGTCGGCGAACTGCGCGGGCGTTTCGCCAGCGGCCTCGGCGCCCTGCTCCGCGAGCTTCTTCTTGATGTCGGGCATGGCCAGCACCTTCACGATGGTGGCGTTGAGCTGCGCGACCACAGGCGCGGGCGTGCCGGCCGGCGCGAACATGCCGAACCACGACGTGGCCTCGTAGCCGGGCACGCCGGCTTCGGCGATGGTCGGCACGTCGGGCAGTTCGGGCGAGCGCTTGGCCGTGGTGACGGCGATGGCGCGCAGCTTGCCCGAGCGCACGTGCTGGATGGCCGAGGGCATGTTGTCGAACATGATGGCGATCTGGTTGCCCAGCAGGTCGGTCACGGCCGGCGCGCTGCCCTTGTAGGGCACGTGCTGCATGTCCACCTTGGCCATGCTCTTGAACAGCTCGCCCGACAGGTGGATGGAGCTGCCGCTGCCCGAAGAGCCGAAGTTGATCTTGCCGGGGTTCGCCTTGGCATAGGCGATCAGCTCCTGCACCGTCTTGAACGGCTGCGCGGGGTTGGCGACCAGCAGGTTGGGCACGTTGGCCACGCGCGTCAGGGGCGCGAAGTCCTTGATAGGGTCGAAGGGCATCTTCTTGTAGAGCGCCGCATTGATGGCGTGCGTGCCCACCGTGCCCATGAAGAGCGTGTAGCCGTCGGCCGGCGCGCGGGCCGCCACCTGGCCGCCGATGTTGCCGCCCGCGCCGGCGCGGTTGTCCACCACCACCGACTGTCCCAGTTCGCCGCCCATGCCCTGGGCGATGATGCGCGCGAGGATGTCGGTGGTGCCGCCGGCCGCGAAGGGCACGATGATGGTGATCGGCTTGCTCGGGAACGCCTGGGCGGCGGCGAGGCCGGGCAGCAGGGCGCAGGCGGCCGCGGCGGCGAGCAGGCCGCGGCGGAAGGGGGAGTGGGCGATGGTCATGGTTTGTTTCCTCGGATCTCTCAATGGTTGGAGCGGCCGACACGCCCCTTCTGGCGTCGTTGCCGGATCTTGTCGTACGGTCTGTACTGCCTGCGATCCGGCGCCTGGCCAGAACCGCTTCGCTGGGTCGTGTCAGCCGCTCTGATGGGGTACGAAAGGCGGCGCGCCGCGTCACTCCTGCACGATGGACGACGGGTGGTTGGCCAGAGGCGTCACCTTGATCTCCATGTACGGGAACAGCGGCAGCCCGCTCAGGATGGTGTGCAGCTCGTCGTTGCCGGACACGTCGAAGATGCTCACGTTGGCGTACTCGCCAACGACGCGCCACAGGTGGCGCCACTTGCCATCGCGCTGCAGCTGCTGCGAATACTCCTTTTCCTTGCGCTTGATCTCGTCGGCCACCTCGGGGGCCAGCGTGGACGGGATGCGGACGGTCATTTCGGCCATGAACAGCATGGGTTGCTCCTTGAGACAAAGAAAAGAGGCGAGAACAAGAACGGAGAATCGATCAGAGATGCGGCCAGACCAGCATGGTCACGGCGTAGATGGCGCCCACGAGCAGCATGGAGACCACCGTGTAGCCCATGATGTCCTTGAGCTTGAGCTTGGACAGCGCCAGCGCCGGCAGGATCCAGAACGGCTGCACGAGGTCGTTCCAGCCGTTGCCCAGCATCACCGACATGGCCGTCTGCGCCTGCGAGGCGCCGAGCGTGGTGGCTGCGTTGATCATGAACGGGCCCTGCAGCACCCAGTGGCCGCCGCCCGAAGGCGCGAAGAAGTTGATCACGAAGGAACTCACGAGGCCCCAGAGCGGCAGCGTGGCGGCGGTGGAGATGTTCACGAACACGTGCGCGATCGATTCCACCAGCCCCGAGCCGTGCATGATCGCCATGATCCCGGCGTAGAACGGGAACTGCAGGATGATCCCGCCGATGGTCTTCACGCCTTCGTTGACCTTCTCCACGTACTTCATCGGCGTGCCCAGCAGCAGCACCCCGAGGAACAGGATGAAGAAGTTGATCATGTTCAGGTCGAGGTTGCCGCCCTTGACGAAATGCATGGCCACGTACGCCATGCCGCACAGGCCGATCAGCAGGCTCAGGACGCGGCTGTTGTTCAGGCGCCAGGCCAGCGTCTTCTCGTCGCCCAGCAGCCCTTCGGCGCTGGCGGCGGGCTTGGCATCCGCGACGGTGGCCGGGTCCAGCTCGACCACGTTCTCGCCCTGCTTGGGGTGCATGGCGGCGTTGAGCAGCGGCAGCGCGATCAGCACGGCCAGGCTGGTGAGCAGGATGGGCGCGGAGAAGATCGTCTGCGTGAGCGGGATCAGGCCCATGGTGCCCTCGAAGGCATGGCCCTTGGTGGAGACGAGCACCGGAATCGTCGCCGAGAATCCCAGGCTGTACATCGTGAAGCCCGTATAGGCCGCCGCGATGATCAGCGGGTAGTGCACGCCCTTCACCTTCAGCGCCAGCTTGCGCGCCATGATGCCGCCGATCACCAGGCCGAAGCCCCAGTTCAGGTAGCTGCCCACACCGCCCACGATGGTGGCGACGATGATGGCCTGGCGCGGCGTGCTCACGCGCGCGGCGATGCGGTCGAGGAAGCGGTCCACGATGGGCGCGGCCGCCAGCACGTAGCCCATCACCAGGATGACGGCCATCTGCGTCGTGAAGGCCAGCAGGCTCCAGAAGCCCTTGCCCCAGTCCTGCACCACGGCATCGATCGGGCGGCTCTCCACGCCGAAGGCGAGCGCCATGGTGAGTAGCGTGAGCAGGATTGCGAAGACGAACGGATCGGGCAGGTAGCGCCGCATCAGTTCGGTGAAGAAAGCGGTGATTTTCGACATCGGGAGTTGTCTCTTTGGTGTTGTGGATTTCTGAGAAACGAAGAGAGAAGCCGTGGATGCTCGGTGGCCGTCAGACCCCCGCGACTCCGACGGTCATTCCGCCGCAGACGTACAGCACCTGCCCCGTGACGAAGCCGCTGCGCTCGTCGAGCAGGTACGACACGGCATGCGCCACGTCGTCGGGCGTGCCCACGCGCTTCACGGGCACCGCATCGATGATGGCCTGCGTGCGCGGCGCGCCGGGCGGGTTGGCACGGTCGAACAGCTCCGTGCGGATGGGCCCGGGGCCGATCGCGTTGGCCGTGATGCCGTGGCGTCCCAGTTCCAGCGCCCAGACGCGCGTCATGCCGATCAGACCGGCCTTGGTGGCCGAGTACGCGGTGCGCAGCTCCTTGCCGAGCGCGGCGCGCGAGGACATGTTCACGATGCGGCCGAAGCCGGCGGCCTGCATGCCCGGCAGCAGCGCCTGCATGCACTGCAGGCTGCAGCGCAGGTTCAGCGCGACGGCGAGGTCGAACTGCTCCAGCGTCTGGTCGGCCGCCTCGGCCGGCACCACGATGCCGACGTTGTTGACCAGCCGCGTGATCGGGCCGCCGGCGAGCGCCTGCTGCAGCGCGCGCGCGGTTTCGGCGGGGTTGGACAGGTCCGCCTGGATGCCGCCGGGCACGTGGTCCACCACGCGGTCGATGACGACCGGCTCGTAGCCGTCGGCGCGGCAGCGCTCGGCCGTGGCCGCGCCGATGCCGGCACCGCCGCCGGTGATGAGGACGCGCTCGCGCGTGGAAGAAGCAGTGGAAGTCGTCATGGGAAATCCTTCGGGGGAATAAGGGGTGCCGCGCGGCAGCGTCTGGCTCACAGGTGGCACTGCCCGTCGACGTACGCCTTGCGCCAGCGTGTGAGCACCACGCGCTCGAACAGGCCGGCGGCATGGAACGGGTCGGATTCGATGAAGCGCTGCGCCTCCTCGCGCGAATCCAGCGCCACCACGTAGAGGCCACCGCCCAGGTCTTTGCCGTCGTCGTCCAGCTTGGCGCCGCAGGCCAGCAGCAGGGCCTTGTGGCGGTCGAGGAACTCCAGGTGCGCGGCGCGCGTGGCCTGGCGCACGTGCTGGTGGCCGGGCTTGTCGAAGGTTTCGATGATGAAAGGCATGGCGTGTTCTCTCCGTGCGCGGCAGGCCGGCACATGGCGGCCGCCGGCCTGGTGGCGGCAGCGTGGGTTCATCGGGAAAGGAACCGCGCCCACGGGGCCGCGGCCCCGCAGGTGGCGGGCAGGCAGGCGTCAGACCGTGGCGACGGGCGTCACGGGCGAGCCCACGGCGCCGGGCAGGTTCAGCGGCGGCGCCGTCAGCAGGAAGCGGTGGCGACCATGGGCACGCAGCCATTCGGCCAGCGGCGTGAGGTGCCACAGCTCGCCCAGGTGCACGCCGAGCTTGAAGAGGCAGTGCTCGTGCAGCGGCAGCGCCGCGCAGCATGCGGGGCCGGGCCGTGCGGGCAGCCCTTCGACGGCGTAGTTGTCGGCCGCGATGGCGGCGAGCTGGCTGTCGGTGATCCACTGCAGCAGCTTCCCGTCGCGGCCGTCCAGCACCGCGCAGGCGCCCTGCAGCACCGCCGGATCGGGGTGGCGGCGCATGCCCAGCACCACGTCGGCGAAGCCGGTGTGCAGGCAGACGATGTCGCCCGCGTCCACCGCCACGCCGTCGGCGTCCAGCACGCGCATCAGCGTGTCGTAGCCGACAAGCGTGCGCGCGTCGCCCAGGTGGGCACGCAGGTCGATCATCACGCCGCGGCCCTGCACGCCCGTGCGGGCCATGTTCTCGATGCCCAGGGCGTGCGCGGCCGATGTGCTGGCGCCGGCCGTGCCCGGCGTGGCCGGAACGCCCGTGTCGCCCACGTCCTGCGGGCCGACGATGTGCCGCCCCGCGGCGAAGCCGTTGTAGTAGAGCGCTTCGGGCAGGCCGTCGCCGTTGGCGTCGAACATCGAGCCGGCGTGCGCCAGGCTGTCCCACTGCGTCGAATACTGCAGATAGAGGATGGCCAGGTCGTCCGACATCACATCGGTGCGGCCCGGCTCCAGTTCGGCCATCAGGCAATTGAAGTTGACCAGCCCCTTGCGCAGCGTGGGCCGCAGCACCGGCGGGTGGCGGTTCGGATTGAGCGCGCTGCCGCCCGGATAGTCCAGCGGCAGGCTGAGCGCGAAGGCCAGGCCCTCGCGCACCTCCGCCACACCCTGGCGCACCTTCTCGGGTGTGAGCAGGTTCAGGCGGCCCCGCTGGTCGTCGGGCCCGAAATCGCCCCACGTGGAGCCGGGCGGGCGGTGCTTCCAGCGGGGGTTGGAAGGCTGTGGCTGTTCCATGGATGCGGTCCTAGTCCCTCTGCAGGAAATCCGCGAGCGCGGTGTCGAAAGCCTGCGGCGCTTCGAGGTTCGACAAGTGCGATGCCGGCAGCCCGGCCAGCCGCGCGCCCGCGACGGCGGCCTGCATGGCCTGCGCATCCGCCACCGTGGTGACCGGATCGGCCTGGCCGGCAATCAGCAGGGTCGGCACGGTGATGGCGCCGATCGCGCCGCGCAGGTCGGCCTGCGCCAGCGCTTCGCAGCAGGCGGCATAGCCTTCCGGCGCGATGCCGGCCAGCCAGCCCTGGGCGCGCCGCACCACTTCGGGCTGCGCGGCGGCGAAGGCATCGGTGAACCAGCGCCCGGGCGCGGAGGCCGCGAGTTCGGCCATGCCGGCTGCGCCCTTCTCGCGCACCAGCGCGGCCCGCGTGACCCAACCGTCGGCCGTGCCGATCTTCGCGGCGCTGTTGGCCACCACCAGGCGTTCCAGGCGCTGCGGCGCGTTCACGCCCAGCCAGAGGCCCGTGAGGCCTCCCATCGAGATGCCGCAGAAGCTCGCGCGCTCGATGCCCAGGACATCCAGCAGCGCGACCACGTCGCCGCCGAGCTGTTCCGCCGTGTACGGGCCCGGCGACACCACGCTGCCGCCATGGCCGCGGGTGTCGTAGCGCACCACGCGGTGGGTGCGCGCGAACCGTTCGGCCTGCGCGTCCCACATCTCCAGCGTGGTGCCCAGCGAATTGGAGAACACCAGGGCCGGCGCTTCCGCGGGCCCTTCCACCCGCACGCGGAACCGTCCCGCGGCGGTCTGGAGCAGGTCGTCGGTCATGGCGCCCCCGCTCACACGCGCTCCAGGATCACCGCGATGCCCTGCCCCACGCCGATGCACATGGTGCACAGCGCGTAGCGACCGCCCGTGGCGTGCAGCCGGTTCACGGCCGTCGTGGCCAGGCGCGCGCCGCTGGCGCCCAGCGGGTGGCCCAGGGCGATCGCGCCGCCCCAGGCGTTCACGCGCGCGTCGTCGTCCGCCAGGCCCAGCAGGCGCAGCACGGCCAGGCCCTGGGCGGCGAAGGCTTCGTTCAGTTCGATCACGTCGAGCTGCTCCAGCGTGATGCCGGTCTGCGCCAGCACCTTCTGGGTGGCGGGCGCGGGGCCGATGCCCATCACGCGCGGCGCCACGCCGGCCGTGGCCATGCCGACCACGCGGGCCTTCGGCGTCAGGCCGTACTTCGCGGCGTCCGCTTCGCCGGCCAGCAGCAGCGCGCAGGCGCCGTCGTTCACGCCGCTGGCGTTGCCGGCCGTCACGGTGCCGCCTTCGCGCACCACGCCCTTGAGCCTGGCGAGCGCTTCCAGGCTGGTCTCGCGCGGGTGCTCGTCCTTCGACACCACGATGGCGTCGCCCTTCTTCTGCGGGATGGTCACGGGCACGATCTCGCGCGCCAGGTGGCCGGCCTGCTGGGCGGCCACGGCCTTGAGCTGGCTGGCCAGGGCCATGCGGTCCTGGGCCTCGCGCTCGATCTTGTAGTCGTCAGCCACGTTCTCGGCCGTCTCGGGCATCGAGTCGACACCGTAGCGCGCCTTCATGAGCTTGTTCACGAAGCGCCAGCCGATGGTGGTGTCGTACACCGCGTTGGCGCGGCTGAAGGCGCTCTCCGCCTTCGGCATGACGAACGGCGCGCGGCTCATGCTCTCCACGCCGCCCGCGATCATCAGGCCCGCCTCCCCCGCCTTGATGGCGCGCGCGGCCGTGCCCACGGCATCCAGGCCCGAGCCGCACAGCCGGTTGATGGTGGCGCCGGGCAGCTCCTGAGGCAGGCCGGCCAGCAGCGCGCTCATGCGGGCCACGTTGCGGTTGTCCTCGCCGGCCTGGTTGGCGCACCCGTAGAGCACGTCGGTCACCGCGGCCCAGTCCACGCCGGGGTTGCGCTCCATGAGGGCCTTCAGCGGGATCGCGCCCAGGTCGTCGGTGCGCACGCTGGAGAGCGCGCCGCCGTAGCGGCCGAAGGGCGTGCGGATCGCGTCGCAGATGAAGGCTTGGGGGGATGCGGTCATGGGTTTCGTCTCCTGTGGAATGTCGGGTCGGTGTCGGTGTCGGTCAGGCGGCCCGGATGGGCAGCCCGATCAGCTGTTCGAGCGCGGCGCGGTCCAGGCCCGGCACGGCATCGACGAACACCAGGCCCTCGGGCGTGCAGGCCAGCGTGGCCAGGTCGGTGTAGATGCGCTTCACGCAGCCGATGCCGGTGAGCGGGTAGGTGCACTGCGCGACGATCTTCGGCTGGCCCTGCTTGGTGAGCAGGTCCATCATCACCCAGGTCTGCTTGGCGCCGATCGCGAGGTCCATCGCGCCGCCCACGGCGGGGATGGCGCCGGGCTCGCCGGTGCTCCAGTTGGCCAGGTCGCCCGTGGCCGACACCTGGAAGGCGCCCAGCACGCAGATGTCCAGGTGGCCGCCGCGCATCATCCCGAAGCTGTCGGCATGGTGGAAGTAGGCGCCGCCCAACAGCAGCGTGACGGGCTGCTTGCCCGCGTTGATCAGGTCGTAGTCCTCCTCGCCCGCGGCCGGCGCCGGGCCCATGCCCAGGATGCCGTTCTCGCTCTGCAGGATGACCTCGCGGCCTTCGGGAATGTGGTTGGCCACGAGCGTCGGCTGGCCGATGCCCAGGTTCACGACGGCGCCGTCGTGGATGTCCTGCGCCACGCGGCGGGCGAGTTCGTCCTTGCTTCGTTTCTGGTAGCTGCTCATGCTGTCTTCTCCACGGCGCGCGGTGCGCGTCAGGCCGATTTCTTGAAGCCGCCGGCCTGGGTGGCCACGCGGTCGATCTTCACCACGCGGCTCACGTAGATGCCGGGCGTGACGATGGCTTCCGGGTCCAGCGCGCCGAGCTCCACCACCTCGTGCACCGTGGCGACCGTGCAGCGCGCGGCCGTCGCCATGACCGGGCCGAAGTTGCGCGCCGACATGCGGTAGGTCAGGTTGCCCCAGCGGTCGCCGCGCTCGGCCTTGATGAGCGCCACATCGCCGTGGATCGGGTACTCCAGCACGTACTGCCGGCCGTCGATCTCGCGCGTTTCCTTGCCCTTGGCCAGTTCGGTGCCGTAGGCCGTGGGGCAGAAGAACGCGCCGATGCCGGCACCGGCCGCGCGCAGGCGCTCGGCCAGATTGCCCTGGGGCACCAGTTCCAGCTCCAGCTGGCCGCTGCGGTAGAGGCCGTCGAAGACGTGGCTGTCCACCTGGCGGGGAAAGCTGCAGATGATCTTGCGCACGCGGCCCGTCTTGAGCAGCGCGGCCAGGCCCGTGTCGCCGTTGCCGGCGTTGTTGTTGACCACTGTGAGGTCGCGCGCGCCCTGGGCGATCAGGCCGTCGATCAGCTCGCCCGGGATACCCGCGGTGCCGAAGCCCCCGATCAGCACCGTGGCACCATCCCGCACGTCCGCCAGGGCCTCGGCCACCGAGTCGGTCAGTTTGTCGATCATGGAAAAGTCCTTCGTTCCGAACGCCTCGCATCCCATAAAACCGGGTATGCTTTTGTTCGCATATAGAACAATTGTTCGCTAAAAGAATCATACGCCACACGCCATGCAAAGCGATCCCCCTCTCATGGAAAACCCTGATGCCGACGCCCACCCGGAAACGCCCGGTCCGGAGGCCTCGCCGCGGCCCGGGGACAGCTACGTGCAGTCGTTCGCGCGCGGCCTCGCGGTGATCCGCTCCTTCAGCGCCGCCGCGCCCCAGCAGACGCTGAGCGAGGTGGCCGCCGCCTCCGGCCTCACGCGCGCCGGGGCCCGCCGCATCCTGCTCACGCTGCAGACGCTCGGCTACGTGGAGAGCGACGGCCGGCTGTTCCGCCTCACGCCGCGCATCCTCGACCTGGGGTTCGCCTATCTGTCGTCCATGCCCATCTGGGACCTGGCGGAGCCCTCGATGGAGGCGCTGGCCGACCAGGTGCGCGAGTCGTGCTCCGCCGCCGTGCTCGACGGCCACGACATCGTCTACGTGCTGCGCGTGCACACCCACAAGATCATGAGCACCAACCTCGGCGTGGGCTCGCGCCTGCCGGCGTTCTGGACGTCGATGGGCCGCATGCTGCTCGCCGACCTGCCCGAGGAACGGCTCGCGGCCCTGCTGCGCGACCTGCCGCGCCGCCGCTTCACGCCGCGCACCGCGCTCGACGACGCGGACCTGCTCGCGCGCATCCGGGCCGCCCGGACGCAGGGCTGGTGCCTGATCGACCAGGAACTCGAGGAAGGCCTGATCTCCGTCGCCGCGCCGCTGCGCGACCGCGCGGGCCGCACCGTGGCCGCGCTCAACATCAGCGGCCAAGCCAATCGCACGAGCGCGAAGGTGATGCAGCGCGAACTGCTGCCCGCGCTGCTGCGCACGGCCGAGACCATCTCCCGGCTGCTGGGCACGCGCCGCGGCTGAGGGAGCCGCCCGGCTTCGCTTTGCCACCCTTCGGTTCGTTTTCCGTGCGTCGCCTGCATGGGCTTGAAAGGAAATTGCGCGAAACCGCCTCCGGGCGGTGAGACCCGCGATCTCTTCTCCATGACCACGAAGGAAAGGCAAACGAAATGGGCCACCCTGCAGATATCCGCTCCGTGCTCCACACCGTGGCGCACGCCCTGGGCGTCCAGGCCACGCCGGAGCAATGGCTTTCGGGCCTGCCGTTCGACGTGAACGGCCAGACGTTCTCCCTGCAACAGCCCCCCGGCGACGGGGCCACCGGCATGATCGTGCTGCGCAGCGAACTGGGCACGGTCCCGCAGGACGCGCAACTGCAGGTGTGCGAAATGCTCCTGCGCAGCAATGCCCTGTCGGCCGGAAGCCTCGGTCCGGTCGCGGGCATGCAGCTGGACGGTCCCGGCCTCGTCATGGACATGCCGCTGCCGATCGCGGAACTGAGCGCCGACGTGCTCTACGGCGTGCTGGACCGGATGGCCGAATCCGCCGCGGTCTGGAAGGCCACGCAGGGCTTCACGCGGGCGCAGGGCGGCACGGCGATGGCGCCTTCCGCGCCAGCCACCCTGGCTCCTGCCCCCGCCAGCCGCTGAGGAGAATGCCATGGCGTCCCCTCCCTCGGTCAGCCGCAATTCCAGTGTCTCGTCCGTCCAGACGTTCGCCACCGCCGAAGGAGAGCGCGGCCCGGACGCGCCGCTGTCCCGCAACCCTTCCGCACCGGCCCTGCAGGCCCCGCCCGGGCTGCAGGCGCGAGAAGGCGGCGCGGCCCGGGAAGAATCCGCGGCAGCGCGCTCCCTGACCACCCCCCGGCAATACTCGATGCAGCACCGGCTGGGGCTGAGCCGCATGTCCACGCGCGAGCGATTGCAGCGCCAGGCCGAGGCGGCGCATCGGTTGCAGGACACGGCCCATCAGACAGCGGGCTCCAGGAACGAGGGGACCTCCCTGCAGCCGCGGCCCCGGGCCGGCGAAGACGTCTTCTACGACGCCCTGGAGGAAACCGGCAACGACGCCGGCGAAAGCGATACCGCGTCCATCCTGGGCAGCCGGCGCGTGGATTCCAGCTTCGGCGATCCGGACCTGCCGCTGCGCCGGCAGGCGCGGCCTCCGGCACCGCTCCCGGCCGCGGACGACATCTCCGGTTATCTGGGCGACCGCTCGGGCCACTTGCCACGCGCGCGGCTGCAGCGCGATTCGAGCGCCTACTCCACCGCCACGGACAGCAGCAGGCGCTTCACCCTGAGGCCCGATCAGATCAGCATGGCATCGACCCTGCTCGCGGCACCCGGCAACGTCGTGACGAACGTCACGGAGGCCATGTACCTCGACCCGCCCGCCGACATCGAGTCGGCGGATCCGCAGGCCCCGCAGGTGAGGCCGCCCACGTGGCGCGAAACCGCCGCGGCGCTGGGCGGCACCTTCGGCCAGCGCGCCACCACCTATTTCACGGCCCATGCCGCGGCCTGGATGCTGCAGACGGCCTCCGTGGCAGCGCTCGTCGCGGCGCGCGGCGGGAACGCCTCCCGGGAGTCCATTGCCGCCCTGTCCAGCATCGTCGGCGGCGCTTCCAGCGCCGTGCTGAAGGAAGCCGTCGGCGAGACCATGAAAACCATCCCCCGCCTGGGCGCGACCATCGCGCTGCCGGGAGCGACGGTGCTGCAGCGCGAAGGTCCGCGGGTCATGGCGGGCTTCAACGACATGTGGACGGCCATCGGCGGCACGATGCTGAACGTGGCGGTGAATGCGCGGATCGGCCCCGTGATCGAGCAGGCCCTCAGGGAACGCGGCATCGCCCCCGACCTCGCACGCCCGATGTCGATGATGGCCAGCGCCTTCGTGCAGCGCATGGTCAGCGCCACGGCGGACACCGTCTCCGACCTGAGCAGCACGCTGGCCAAATCCTTTCTCCCGGGCGCGGAGGCGGCCACCGTCGTGAACCTCTCCGTCGACCGCCGGACCATGCTGGCGGGCATCACGGCGCGCGCGCTGCTCAACTTCGGGCTCACGCTGCCGCTGGGTCCGCTGATCACGCTGCGCAAGGTGATGGCCGACAACGGCAACCCCTACCAGCGCGCCGCGGCGGGCAACGCGATCTCCTGGGCCAGCCTGAACGGCTGGATCGTCGCCAAGGCCCATCTCGCCAGCTTCTACAAAACGCTGGGTGTCGCAGAGCCGCCCCCCTCGGCCATGCCCGTGCCGCCCCTGCCGCCGCAGCCCTCACCGGCGGAACTGGAGATGGCAGCCACGCAGACGCCATCACCGCCCCGGGCACCGGACACCACCCCGGCGCCACCGCAGGACACACCGGCCGCCCGCCCCGGGCGGTGAATCCGCGGCGCCCGCATGGCGCATGACCGCACGGCGCATCGGTACGGCCCGCCGTGCTACGCTGCGCGGCATCATGTTCAATCCCACGCAAGCGGACGTGCGCCGCTTTTTCTGCGCGGTCCACGCCAAGGCGCAGGCGGGCCAGCCGATGGAGGCCATCGAGACGCTGGCCAGCCTCTGGATCGCCGAACACCCCGAATACCACGCCGAACTCTCCGACGTGGATGCCGCCCTGGCCCGCAACTACGACGACACGCCCGGGCGCACCAACCCCTTCCTGCACCTGTCCATGCACCTGTCGATCAGCGAGCAGTGCAGCATCGACCAGCCGCGCGGCATCCGGCAGGCGGTGGAGCTGCTGGCCGCGCGCCTGGGCTCGCTGCAGGACGCGCACCACGCCGCGATGGAATGCCTGGGGACCATGCTCTGGGAGAGCCAGCGCTCGGGCCGCCCGCCCGACGGAGCCGCCTACGTGGCCTGCGTGCAGCGCCGGGCCACGCGGGACTGAGCGCACCGGCCGGGCAGGGCCGGGTCGGGCGTTTGCTATAATAAAAATAGCACTCCTTTACAGCGACCACGGCAGCACCTCCATGAACCGACGACCTCTGGCACGCCGGAACCGTGGTCCCGAGGGACGGTGCTGACGTGCGGCGGATCCAGCTGTCGCTGCGCACGGCCATCGCCGTGCCGTTCGCCGCACTGTTCGTCGGCACCGTGGCCCTGCAGGCGGTCACGCAGCACCGGCAGATCGACGCGCTCATCGACCAGGAAAGCGTCCGCCTGCTGGACGCCGTGACGCACACGGCCGGCGAGCGGCTCGTCAACTTCCTCGACACGCCCTTCCGCATCCAGCGCAGCACCGCCGACGCGATCGGCCGCCACGGCCTCTACCGCTCCGGCGACCTGCGCCCCGTCCACGAATACCTGCGTTCCGTGCTCGATGCGCTCTACGCCGACCAGCCGCAGATCAGCATGCTGGGCTTCGGCAGCCGCGACGGCGACTACACCGGCATCCGCCGCGAAGCGGACGGCCAGCTGCGCCTGGTGCTGCAGGACCGCAGCACGCAGGCGCGCCTCCAGGTGCACGGCGTCGGCACGGACAGCGACCGGATCATCGCCTCGATCGCGGACTACGATCCCCGCGTGCGGCCCTGGTACGCGCCGGTGGTGGCCTCGGGGCGGCCGCAATGGTCGGAGGTCTACACCACCGCGGGCGAGCGTGGAGAGGTCATCATCGCGGCCTCTTCCCCGGTGGTATCCGCCGGGGAGGTCGTGGGCGCGGTGCAGGCCGAAGTCCGTCTGGACACGCTGCACCGGTTCCTGCGCGAGGAGCCGCTGCGCGGCCATGGCCAGATCTTCGTGCTGGATGCCGAGGGCCGCCTGATCGCCCAGTCCGACCCGGGCCGAATCACCCTGCCCCCCGCACCCGGAAGCGGCCAGTACGCGCGGCGTCTCGCCACCCAGAGCCCCAGCGCCGAAGTCCGCGCTGCAGCGGAAGGGCTGCCGGCCGGAACGCTCGCCGGGGAGGCCGCCGCGTATTCCTACCGGCTGGCGGGCGAGCGCTACTTCGCGCGCGTGACGCCCTTCACCGGGGTGCCCGGGGTCCACTGGCGCATCGTGGTCGCCCTGCCCGAATCCGACCTGCTGGGCGATACCCGCGCGGCCGCGCGCCGCGCCCTGGTCGCCACGGCCGCCATCGCGGCCTTCGGACTGCTGCTGGGCCTGTGGGCGGTGCAGCGGATCGCCGCCCCCATCCTGCTCACCTCGCAGGCCGCGCAGCGCATGTCGGGCGGCGACTGGGACACCGAACTGCGCGCGACCAGCCCGCTGCGCGAGACCGCGGCGCTGGTACAGGCCTTCAACGACATGGCCGGCCGGCTGCGGCATTCGTTCCATCAATTGCGCGGGCAACTGTTGTTCGACCCCCTCACGGGCCTGCTCACGCGGCGCGGCCTGCTGGAGAAGGCCGGCGGGCCGCAACCGCGGCGGGCCGTTCTCGTGCTGGCCGGCCTCGACGCCTTCCGCGCGGTGAACGACAGCATGGGCCTGGACACCGGCGACCGGCTGCTGCGGGCGATCGCGGAACGCCTGCAGGCCACGCAGCCGGGCTCGGCGCTCATCGCACGCCTGGGCGGCGACGAATTCGCGCTGCTGCGGCTGGATGCCGACGTGCTGGCGCCCGAGGCCGCGGGCCGCGCCATGCTGAACACCTTCGGTGCACCGTTCTCGGTGGGCGACGACGAAGTGCTGCTCACCGCCTCGGTCGGCGTCGTGGCGGGCACGCTGCCGGGCGGGCAGCTGGCCGAATGGCTGCGCAACGCGAGCATCGCGCTGGGCGAGGCCAAGCGCCTGGGCCGCAGCCAGTGCGTGCCGTTCGCAGACGAAATGATGGAACGCTCGATGGAGCGCACGCGCCTGGCCACCGAGCTGCGGCAGGCGCTCGAGCGCGACCAGTTCCTGGTGCACTACCAGCCCGTGGTGGAACTCGGCCCGGGCCGCATCACCGGCGCCGAGGCCCTGCTGCGCTGGAGCAGCCCCTCGCGCGGCATGGTGCCGCCGGGCGTGTTCATCCCGGTGGCCGAAGCGTCCGACCTGATCCTGGGCATCGGCGAATGGGTGCTGCGCACAGCCACGCACGCGATCGCGCAGCGGCTGCCCGACCTGCCCGCGGACTTCGACATCCACGTCAACGTCTCCGCGCGCCAGCTCATCCAGTCCGACTTCCAGGACACGCTGCGGCAGATCCTGGAAGAGAGCGGCCTGCCGCCGCGCCACCTGACGCTGGAACTCACCGAATCGGTGCTGCTGGAGGACGACGGCGTGACCGGCGCGCGCCTCGCCGCGATCCGCGCGCTCGGCGTGAAGATCGCCATCGACGATTTCGGCACGGGCTATTCGTCGCTCGCCTACCTGGGGCGGCTGCCGTTCGACTGCCTCAAGGTGGACCAGCGCTTCGTGCGCAACCTGCTGCACTCGCCGCAGGACGAGGCCATCGTGACCGCCGTGCTGAACATGGCCAAGGGCTTCGCGGTGACGGTGGTGGCCGAGGGCGTGGAGACCGCCGAGGAGGCCGAGCGCCTGCGCGCCATGGGCTGCGGCCATGCGCAGGGCTACCACTTCGGGCGGCCTGCGCCGCTGGAACAGCTGCGCCTCGCTCCAGCGGATTCCTGAACCCGGCACCGCGGCCACTCGCGGGAAGCACGCTCTGGATTCAGGTGGATTCAGAACGTTTAAGGCGCCATTCAAACCGCGGCCCCGCGGCGCCGGGAGAATGGGCACACCTCGCGATCACAGACGAGGGAGGGAGGCGGGCCAGGCCCGCTGCGTGAGAACACATCCGGACGGGCTGTGCCTGCCTGTCCACTAACAGCCAAGCGAGACCTCCGTGCCGACACCTGCCACCTGTCTCCCCGCACCGGGCTCTTCCGGTACCCCGTGCCCCGCCGCCTCCCCGCCGCCCGGCGACCGGACGAGGCGGCAACCCGCGCGCCGGCCCGCCTGAGCAGCCCGCCGCTCCGCGCCCCACCCCCATCGACAACCGCCGCCGGGCTGACCAGCCCGCTCCGGCCCCCTTCCTGCCGATGCCTGCAGCAGGCCCCGGCACGCCCGCAGCCACGCACATCCGACCACTACCCCATCCAGAGGCATCCCCATGAGCAACGATCCGATCACCCAGATCCTCAACGAAGTCCTGCAGGGCCTCGTCACGCAGCTCAACGGCGAAATCCCGGGCGCGATCTCGGGCGCGGGCTACGACCCCTACCGCAACGTCGCATCGGGCTCCGCCAGCATCGGCGTCGGCACCGCCTCGTACGCGGTGGAAAACCTGACCGGCCTGTCCTCGCTGCGGCTGCAGGACATGGTGGTGAGCAACGTCAGCGGCTCGGGCAGCAGCCTGTCGGGCAACCTCAGCTTCCATGCCGCGCTGGGCAGCTCGCTCTCGGCGCAGGCCCGCGGCAGCGTCAGCATCCTGTTCGTCGATCCGAGCATTTCCGGCAACCTGCGCATCGACGGGGCCACCATCGCCGGGAACGCGCAGTTCCATGCCAGCACGGCCGGCGGCAAGCTGTGCCTGGATGCGATCTCGGCCATGGATGCCGACTTCAACTACAGCAACGCCGCGATCTGGATCAACGACCTGGGCCCCCTCAACTATCTGCTCCAGCCGGTGGAGAACCTGATCCTCGACGCGGCCAAGGGCGCCATCCGCAACCTGATCTCCTCCCAGATCAACGACATCGTCAGCGAACAGCTGAACAAGCTGCTGCCCCGATGCATGCCGCTCGCATGAAGCTGCGGATCGAGCCGCTGGCGCGCACCACGCGCCGCGTCGGCCCGATGCCTCCGGGCCCCTGGCCTGCCGAAGGCGCCGGGTCGCGCGACCTGGACCTGGTGCTGGAGCGCCAGCTGCGCACCAACTGGTGCTGGGCCGCCGTGACCTGCGCGATCGCGGCCCACTACGGCGACACCTCCTGGCAGCAGGAGAAGCTGGCCTGGCGCATTCTCGCGGCCGATGCGGCGTCCCCCGCCCAGGGCCTGCCCCCGTCCGACCTGCTGGAACTGGAGCGCTACGACCAGCAGGCGGCCATGGAGCGGACGCTGCGCTACGTGAACTGCCTCGCCGGCTGGAGCAGCGGGCGCCCGCCCTTCCGGCGCCTGATGCGCGAACTGGACGAAGGCCGCCCCGTGGCCGCTGCCATCCGCTGGCACGCGGGATCGCAGCACTACGTGCTCGTGGACGGGTACTGCCGCGCGCGCCGCACCATCTCGGTCGCCGATCCGCAATGCGGCCGAGCCACCCTCGATTTCGACACGTTTCCCCTGCGCTACCGGCACGGCGGCGAGTGGATGGAGACCTACTGGACGCAAGCCCCGCGCCCTGCCCATACCCCATGCAAAGGAGAGTTGGAACATGAGTAGCTACGACGCAGCGCTGGTGCTGGACGCCGGCACCCTGAACAAAGGGATGACCCAGCTGTACGCGAACACGCTGGCACGGCAGAAATTCTTCCAGGGCAGCGAGAACATCGGCCAGATGGGCCTGGTTTCGGTGGACTGGAGCATCGACGCCGCCCCGCAGTTCGTGCTGGCCCCTCCCACTGCCAACCAGTGGAACGACAAGCACACGTTCGTTCCCAGTGGGGGGACCAAGCCGCCGCAGCCCACGGACCAGATGTTCCAGGTGCAGCTGGCCTCGGTGACGGCCGGCTTCCACCTGCAGGACGGAACGGTGTCCAAGGTGACCTTCGCGTTCACCGTCTTCGCCCAGGTCACGATCACGGCGGACCGCCACGTCCAGCTCGGCAGCGTGGCGGTGCTCCCGATCAATCCGACCGCGATGTCGGACTTCATGCTGCAGGTGATCTGCGGCATCGTCTTCCAGAAAGTGCAGGGCCTGCTCCAGGGCTACCAGATCCCCGCCAGCATTTCCGTCGAGGGCCAGGACTTCACGCCTCCGGTCGTCACCGTCACCGGCAGCCATCTGGTGCTGGCCTGCAACCTCGTCGCGAACGGCACGCCCGACATCGGCGGCGTGCAGTGGCCCCAGAACCCCCTGGGCGTGCTGATCGGCAGGCGCCTGCTGTCGGCGCTGCTGCAGAAGTACAGCCACGCGCTCATCCAGCAGATGAGCGACAAGAAGATCAACGAAAGCAACAGCAACTGGAGCGGCAGCTACTCGCTGAAGGGAGGCATCACCAACCCTTCGGTGGCGCTCGCCTCCACGCTGCCGAACGTGAACATCACCGCCACCTTCGCCGCCACCGCCGAGGTCGGCGTCTCCTGGTGGCTGGTGCCCGCCGCCTGCGCGCTCGAAGCCGCATCGAACTTGCTGCCCTGACAGGAGACCCCCATGGTTGATTTCGCCAAAGCCGACTTCGGCACCGATCCCAAAGCCCTGACGGTCACCGTGAAGCCCGTCGTCTCCGGCTCGAAGCAGATCCAGCTGCAGTTGCAGCCACTGCCCGCCTTCAAGATCACCTACGCGCCGAACGGCAGCGGGTGGGAGAAATTCAATGCCAGCGTGCTGCAGCACGTGGCGACCAGCGTCATCGGGATCGTCACGCCCTTCCTGCAGTCCACGATCCAGAGCGCCGCGCAGAAGGAACTCAACGAAAAGGCGTCCTTCACCGTGCCGGACATCCCGCTGCAGCTCGAAGGCGTCCAGATCAAGCTCGTCCCATCGGGCCTGAACATTTCCACCGCGGACGCGGACCACGTGCTCGTCACGGCCAGCGTCGACATCGCCTGACCACGCCACCAGCCCACCGAACGAGGAGAAAATCCATGAGCGCTGCAATCCAAGATTTCCTGGCCGGCTGGACGGCCCGGGGTGGCACGGCCCTGGGCACCGCCCGGCCCCTGCACACCGACGTCAGCAACATTCCTCCGCTGCCCCTCGCACGATCGCTCGACATGCCCGCGCAGGCCGGCTTCGAGCGCGGCTCCCTGGGCATCGAACTGTCGGACATGCGGCTGTCCTTCGACCGCGGCACGCCGGTCGCGGCCGAATTCGGCAGCGATGCGCAAGACCGCTGCGTGGTGGCGGTGCGGCTGGAGGGCATCGCACTCGAAGGCCGCTACGCCCTGCAGGGCACCCAGATCTGGGAAGCGGATCTCGACGGCGCAGGCACCGGACTGCCCCCGGGCGCCCGCCGGCGCGGCGGCAGCGCCGATGCCAATGCGCACCCCGCCTGGATCCAGACCGCGAACGAACAGCGCGCGAACCTGCAGAACGTGCCCGGGGGCAACGGCGCCACGCTGCTGAGCACCTACTCCAACCACCGCGCGGCCTTCAACGACGTCTTCACCGACGACCTCACCTACGCCTTCCAGGTCGGCTGGGGAACCCAGGCGATCTCGGACATGGCGGCGGACACGAACACCGCGCTCAACCAGGACGGCACCCCCGTCAACCAGGCCGGCAAGATCTACGGCAACACCACCTACAACGGCAATGCGCAGACGCAGAAGCTGGCCCTGCTCACCGCGCTGACGGCGCTGGCCGAGTTCGGCAACCCGCAGAACAAGACCGACGACACCAATCCCTACAACCAGGCCGCCGCGGCCACGCTGACCTTCGGCAGTTCCGTCGTCGCCAACACCAACCCCGTGGACGGCAAGATCGAGAACATCGAACCGCAGACCAAGTCCGACGTCTACGGCATCGTGCAGCACGGGACGCCCGCCACGCCCCACACCGTGGCCGACGTGCACAGCTTCCTGAACGGCAGCCCCATCGGCGGCCGCGATGCCGAAGGCAATGCCTGGACCATGGTGCTCGACGAGGACGCGCGCGCCTTCGTCCGCAAGATGCAGGCGGACATCGCCGAACACGCCGCCCGCCTGGCGGCTCTGCGCCCCGTGGCCCTGGCGGCGGCCGGCCTGCAGGCGCAGCTGGCCTGCGACGTCTATCTGCAGTTCGGCGAGCGCGACGGCGCCGTGGCATGGATCGACGGGCGGGTGGAGCTGGACGGCTTCGACCTGCACTTCGACGACCACGGCTGGGACGCGGCCCTGGGGCAGGAACTGGCAGGCGCGGCGCGCGACGCCCTCGCCGAGGCGCGCTTTATCAAAAGCCTGCTGCACGACCGCGTCGCCGACGCCCTGGAGCGCGCGCTGGTGGGCCCGCTCGCGCAGGCCCTGCTGGACGCTCGGCCGTGAAGATCGCCGCCACCCGGGCCGACCCGGTCCAGGCCATCCTGCAGGACCTGATGGCAGGGGACATGCAGGGCTTCGAGCGCGAACTGCACGAAGCGCTGAAGCCGCAGCAGGGCTACCTGACGGACGTGGAGATGGCGCTCTACCAGGGCGGCAAGAAGCTGCGCCCGCTCATGCTGCTCATCACTGCGCGCCTGTTCCAGCCCCAGGGCGAACTGCCGCACAAGGTGCTGCGCGCCTCCGCCTCGCTGGAGATGCTGCACGTGGCGAGCCTGATCCACGACGACATCGTGGACCACGCCAGCCTGCGGCGCAGCCACAGCAGCGTGAACGCGGCGCGCGGCACCGAGATGGCCATCCTGATCGGCGACATGCAGTTCCTGCAGGCCGTGCGCTGCTTCGTGGACACGATCGAGGACATGACCGACATGCAGCTCGTGAAGTGGGTGCTGGACTCCGCGTTCGACATCTGCCGCGGCGAAATCGACGAGATGACCACCCAGCCCTCCTGGCATCCCGACCCGCTGATGGCCCGGTACCTGACCACCGTGGACCGCAAGACCGCCGTGCTGTTCGGGCTGGCCTGCGAGTCGGGGGCAGCGCTCATGCGCGCCCACACCTCCGACCTGCGCCGCCTCGGCAGCTTCGGCCGTGCCATGGGCCGGGCCTTCCAGATGATGGACGACATCTTCGACCTGTCCCATTCGGACGAAGAGGCCGGGAAGCGCAAGGGCATCGACCTGCACCAGCGACGCATCACGCTGCCCATCATCCATGCGATGAAGCTGTTCGGCGACGACCATCCCATGGTGCGCTACCTGCGCGGGCAGGAGTCGGCCGACGAGGCACGCATCAACGCCTGGGTCGACGAGATCCGGCGCTCCGATGCCTTCGCGCTGGCCTATGCGCAGGCCCGCAATACCGCGCTGCAGGCCGTGCAGTTCCTCGACCACCTGCCGCAGGGGCCGCACCTGCGGGCGCTGCACGACATCACCATGCACGTCGTCAACCGCGCGTACTGACGCCCGCCCGGCCGCGGGGCACCCCGCCGCGGCCGGCCGGCAGACGACGCGCTCCACACACCAGAGGGAGCCAACACCATGGGCCTGCAGCTATTCCATTTCGTCTACAACACCCTGATGCAGAAGGCGAACGACCATTCGCCGGGCAACAGCCTTTTCCTGCCGGTCGCGCTCTCGGGCATGAAGCAGTCGGACGGAACGCCCTACCTGCCGGTCCGGGGAACCGACTGGGACATGCACGACATCGGCGGCGCGGTGGACATGTCGAACAACCTCGCCAGCTCCTGGTTCGGGATGATCCCGCCGCTGCTCAGGTTCATCGGCACCTCGGCTCCGGGGCCGCAGATCACGCAGAAGATGATCGACGACGCCAACGCCGCCAACACCTACATCCGGTCCCGGCGGCTGAACGTGGTGGCCTTTCCCGGCCGCGGCCCCGACCTGAGCGTGAGCCGCATCGAGATCGACGGCCTGGCGAACATCAAGGTCAGCGGCCAGCCGCCCACGGTCAGCACCAGCAACGCCGGCTATGCCGCGCAGATCGCGCTGGACCTCAACGCCTACCCGGCCTCCGGCGACGCCTGGAGCCAGCCGCTCGCCCTCACCGGCCCCGAGCAGGGGGTGGACCCGGGCACCCAGCCGCCCACGCCGTTCGACGGCCTGAATTTCACGCTCACCCAGTGCCTGTGCTTCGTCGATCCCCAGGGAAACATCGTCGCGCCACCGCCGACGCTGGGGCTCGCGCCCTCGCCCGGGCACCCCGACGGTTTCGACTGCAGCGCCTCCGGCATCGCGCTGCTCACGCTGGCCAATGGCAGGATCGTCTCGGACACGCAGGTGACCGTGACCGGCGACGGCAAGGCGCTGCAGGTCGATCTGGGCAGCATCCAGCTCGTGGCGGAACAGGGCGACCAGCCCGATTTCACGCTGAAGAACCTGCAGTACCAGAGCATGGTGCCGATGCCCTTCCCGACACCGCCGGACATCATGAACCGCTTCTACGCGATCTGGAGCCGGTTCTTCGTGCAGATCCTGTCCACCCCGCAGGCCGCGCAGATGCTGACGGCCCAGGTCAACGGCGCCCTGATGGACAAGGGCAACATCGGCCAGGTGCAGAGCCTGCTGAACCAGCAGTTCAAGAACGCCTTCGACGACATCTTCGGCAGCACGCAGGTGGCCAGCAGCACGGTGGACACCGACGCCAACGCGGTGGACAAGTACCTGTTCAACCGTGCCCGCGGCGCGCTCAACGACCGCAGCAGCTACGTGTACCTGCCCACCCTGGTGCTGGGCTCCGCGTCGCCGGTGCTGGAGCCCTACACCGCCGTGGACCTGCGCATCGACGGCCCCTTCACCACGCAGCTCATGGGCGTCAGCCTCTCGCTGTCCGGCATCGTGCTGCAGAGCCTCGCCATCCAGGGGCTGTCGAACCTGGTCGCCCCGCCGGACAACATCGTCTTCGGCAGCAACCAGCAGGCCAGTGCCACGCTGCTGCTCGGCAAGCTCGACCCGGGTCCGACCGTGAACGTCAAGGGAACGCCGCGCACCGTTCCCTCACCGCCCGCCACGGCCAGCACGCCGTTCACGCTCAACGTGCAGGTCGGGCAGAACGCACCGATTCCGCTGTCGGGCACGCTCGCCCTCGGCCTGCGCAACCAGAGCGGCCAGCTCGGCATCCAGACGACGCTCTCGGCCTCCGGCGACACGCCGCAGGAGCTGCAGCTCACCTACAGCCGCATCGCGCTGGCCGCGGGCGACGGGGACGTCACCGTGACCCTCACGCTCTCGCCCGCGGAAGCGCAGTACACGGCCTTCATCAATGCCTTCCTGGGGCAGGCACAGCTGATCCAGGCCATCGTGTCGGCGCTCAACGACTACATCGCCGGCAACCTGCAGCAGATCAGCGACGCGGCGACGAAGTTCGCGCGCGCGGCACTCGACAACCTGGGGCAGTGACACCATGGCCGACAGCATCTATGCCACCCTGCAGGGCGCACTGCAATCCACCAGCACCACCAAGGTGCTGCAACTGGCGCACGACCAGTTTCCGGGCCCCATCCAGACCGCGCTGGGGTATTACCTTCAGGGCATCACGCTGCAGCTCGGTCCGGCCGCCTCCCTGGCGGTCAACCCCTCCACCCGGCAGCTCGAGGTGCAGGCCCGCATCGATGGCGCCGACCTGGATCTGCAGGCCACGGCGGACGGCGCCACGCTCACGCTCACCAGCACCCAGTACACCGATGCGCAGGTGGTGCTCACATTCAACCGCACCGACGCGGGCGTGGAAATGGCGCTGGACGCCACCATGGGCGACACGCTGCAGTGGCCGCTGAACACGGTCTGGCCGGCGCTCCTGGACTGGAACCCGGCCAGCCAGACCGCCTTCGCGCACGGCACGCTCGCGCTGCGCTATGCGCCCGGCCCGGCGATCGCCTTCACCGGGCAGGGCGGGCTGGTGTATGCGGGCCAGCCCTTCCTGAATGCCGCGATCAGCGTGCAGCGCGCCGCCGAAGGCACGGGCGTGATGGTCGGCGCGGTGGTGGACCAGTGGTCCCCCGGGTCGCTCTGGCAGCCGCTGTCCTCGCTCCAGCTCCGGCACGGCGGCGTGGTGGTCTCCACCCTGCCCGGGTCGTCCGGCAGCCTGTCGTCGCTCGGGCTGCTCAACCCCCAGGACGTGCCCGCCATCGCCGGAGACTTCGACATCGCGCCCGGGTTCGCGCTCTTCGGCTCACTGCAGCTGACCGGCGCGCTCCAGGCCGTCGCCCGCTTCATGGGCGACGTCTCCGAGCTCGATCTCTTCGCCACGTATGCCAAGGGCAGCGGAGACAAGTCACTCAAGGCCGTGCTCGCCAATCGTTTCAGCGCGATGGACAACGGTGTCTTCGCCTTCGGCGGATTCACGCTCGAATGGGACGACCCGGGCCAGGGCAACAGCCGCATCAGCGCCACGGCCGCAGGGTCCTTCCACCCGGACGCCTCCACCGCGATCGACCTGGCGCTCACGGGCAGCGTCACGCCCTCGGAGGGCACCTTCGCCCTCACGTTCGCGCTGACGAACTGGAAACAGCCCTTCGGACTGCGCACCGTCACCATCGCCGAACTGCAGGGCGCCGCGACCATGGGTGCCGCCGCCGCTGGCGTGGCGATCAGCGCCGGCGGCGCCATCAAGCTGCAGAACCCCGATGCGCCGCAGTACGAGTTCGACGTCGGCTTCGAAGTCGAAGTGATCGATTTCGAAGTGCCCAGCGGCATCGCCCTCTGGACGCAGGCCGATCAGGCGCCGATGCAGCTGTCGAGCGTCTTCAACGCCGCCTTCGCGCTCGACATCTCGCCTGCGGCACTCGACCGGCAAGGCGAGCCCGAGATCGCCGAGGTGGTGCGGTTCCTGGACGAGATCGTCCGCCTGCGCCAGTTCGTGTTCTGGTTCGTGGAGGGCGCCTCGCTGCAGAAGATCGGCGACCACGGCCCCTTTCCCGCCGGTTTCGGCCTGCAGGCGGACTTCGCCCTGCTGGGCCAGCCGGACGTGCGCATCACCGCCACGCTCGCCCAGTCGGCCAGCGCCAAGGCCGGATTCACCGGCCTCATCCTGGTGCAGCAGGCCATCGTCTGGGGCTCGGTCTTCCGGATTTCGGGGTGGGACCCGGACACGCGCACGCCCAGCGCGCAGGGGCCGCAGATCGCGATCGCGGCCACGCCCGAAGGCATCGTCGTGCCGGGGGTGAACGGCGGCAACCCCGTGCGCTTCTACTCCTCGCTCTACCTGCGGTTCCTCGACCTGGTGGAAGACCACCTGTACGCCCTCGCCACCACCGACAACCGGTTCCAGCTGGACTACGCCGTGCAGAACGGACAACCCGCTGGCGGATGCGGCGTCTGGAGCGGCCACAGCATCACCTTCCTGCTCGATCCGGACAAGACCCAGCTGGCCGCCGCCTTCGGATTCAACTTCGGCTGGAAAGACCTCCAGTGGAGCGGCATCACCCTCTGGGGCGTCACCCTGGTGCCGCAGATCCGCCTGCCCGATTTCAGCATTGCCGCGGGCCTGGGATTCTCCGCATCGCTGCAGTCGCTAGTGGTGACGGGCTACTTCGATTTCAGCCTGCTGGGCCTCGAACTGCATCTGGGCAGCCAGGACAGCCCCTACACCCTGCTGAACGTGGACGTGGCCCACGTGATCACCCGCCTCAAGGACGTGGCCGGCCAACTGCTCGTCGCGGTGCAGCGCGAAGCCTCCGCGCTCATGCAGGCGGTGCTGTCGGGCCTGCAGGACTTCCTGCGCTGGGCCAAGGCGCAGTGGCGCAACTTCGTCAACGGGCTGGAACTGATCGGCAAGATCCTGCAGGAGCAGTTCAAGCAGCTGGGCCAGGTGCTGGCCTCCGCGCTCCAGAGCCTGGGCGCGCTGGCGGCCCAGGTGCAGCAGGCGATGGTGGCGCTGGGCTACGAACTCGAGAAGGTGGTGAACTGGGTCGGCGATCTCTTCGGCTGCCCAATCTCGAAGGCAGCGAGCGCCCTGCCGTGAAGCGCGGGAGGGCGGCGCGGCGGCGGGGGAGCGCCACCGCCGCTGCAGCGGCAGCCCTGCCCGGGCCAGTGCCGCTCAGGCCGCGTCAGCCCGCCGAAATTAATCGATCAGATTTTCTCGCCCAAAGGAATGCGTAAATACCCTGCAATATCCCGGGCGGCCCGGCAAACTCAACGGAACGGCGATTGGCGCACCACCTGCAATTCACCGTCCAGTGAACCCAGATAGCCCGCCAGGGCCTTCAGCTCGGCGTTGGAGAACTGCTTGGCGATGCCCGCCATGATGGCGTTGGAGCGGCCGACGGGGGCATTGCTGTTCGCGCCGCCGCCCGCCTTGTACGCCTTGAGCGCGGCGAAGAGGTAGTCGGGATGCTGGCCGGCGATCTTCGGGTATGAAGGATCGATCGGCTTGGAGAAGCTCTCGCCGTGGCAGGACACGCAGGCGCCCTTTTGCAGCAGCTGCGCCACCTGGGCGCTCGGCTCGCGGGAGGCCTTGGCGGGCGCGCCGCCCTGGGGCACCTGGCCCGCGTAGTAGGCGGAGACGTCCGCGATGTCCTGGTCGGTGAGCGAATCGGCGATGCCGCGCATGGTGGGATGCCGGCGGTCGCCCTTCTTGTAGGCCTGCAGGGCGGAGGCGATGTAGCCTGCGTTCTGGCCCGAGATCATCGGCACCTTGTACACCTCGGGAAAGCTCGCCTGGTAGCCGGGAATGCCGTGGCAGCCGATGCACATGGCGATCTTGCCCGCCCCGGCCTTCGCGTCTCCCTTGGCCTCCTGGGCATGGGCGCCGATGGTCACGCAAGCGACAGCGGCGGCGAATATCGTGGACAGCTTCTTGTTCATTTTGCGCGCACAATCCAATGGAGTTTGTCGGTGCTCGGGGGGCCAAGATGATTATAGACAGCGCCCGTTCCGGCCATTTATCAACGATTACCCTCACCGCCCACGCGCAACGCCCATGAAATTCCAAGGCTCCGAAAGTTATGTCGCCACGCCGGATCTGAAGCTGGCCGTCAATGCGGCCATCACCCTGCAGCGCCCCCTGCTGGTCAAGGGCGAGCCGGGCACCGGCAAGACGCTGCTGGCCGAAGAGGTGGCCCGCACCCTCGGGCTGCCGCTGCTGCAGTGGCACGTCAAGTCCACCACCAAGGCCCAGCAGGGCCTCTACGAATACGACGCGGTGAGCCGGCTGCGCGACAGCCAGCTCGGCGACGAAGGCAGCAGCGAGCGGGTCAAGGACATCCGCAACTACATCGTCCAGGGCGTGCTCTGGCAGGCGTTCACCGCCGACCAGCCGGTGGCCCTGCTGATCGACGAGATCGACAAGGCCGACATCGAATTTCCGAACGACCTGCTGCGCGAGCTCGACCGCATGGAGTTCTACTGCTACGAGACGCGCGAGCTGATCCGCGCCAGGCACCGCCCGCTGGTGTTCATCACTTCGAACAACGAGAAGGAACTGCCCGACGCCTTCCTGCGCCGCTGCTTCTTCCACTACATCCGCTTCCCCGATGCGGACACCATGCGCCAGATCGTGGCCGTGCACTTCCCCACGCTCAAGAGCGAACTGCTCAGTGCGGCGATGAAGACCTTCTACGACGTGCGCAACCTGCCGGGCCTCAAGAAGAAGCCCTCCACCAGCGAGCTGATCGACTGGCTCAAGCTGCTGGTGGCGGAAGACATCCCGCTCTCGGCCCTGCAGAGCGCGGATGACAAGGTCTCGATCCCGCCGCTCGTGGGCGCGCTGCTGAAGAACGAACAGGACGTGAGCCTGTTCGAGAAGCTGGTGTTCATGAACCAGCGCAACCGCTGAACCGGAGGCTGACGCCATGGCGTTCGTCGAACCCGTCATCCTGCAGGACCGCGGCATCCGCCTGGAGCCGCTCGCGCTCTCCCACGAAACGGGCCTCGCCGCCGCGGCGGCCGACGGCCAGCTCTGGACGCTGCGCGTCACTTCCGTCCCCGAACCCGCGAACACCCGCGCCTACATAGAGACCGCGCTGGAAGGCCGGGCCCAGGGCCACCGCTTCGCCTTCGCGGTGGTCGACGCGGCCAGCGGCGAAGTGCTGGGCACCACCAGCTACCACGACATCCTGCCCGCCGTGAAGCGCGTGGAGATCGGCTGGACGTGGTATGCCCGGCGCGTGCAGCGCACCCACGTCAACACCACCGCCAAGCTGCTGATGATGGGCCATGCGTTCGACACGCTGGGCTGCCACGTCGTGGGCTGGCGCACCGACAACTTCAACTTCGCCTCGCAGCGCGCCATCGAGCGCCTGGGCGCGAAGAAGGACGGCGTGCTCCGCGGCCACGCGCTGCGCCGCGACGGCACCATCCGCGACACCGTGATGTACAGCCTGCGCGCCGGCGAATGGCCCGAGACGAAGGCCCATCTGCGCTACCTGCTGGAGCGCCACACGGCGACGGCGGCGACGGCGGCAGGCGCGGGCGCTGCGGCTGCCTGACGCGGCCCGCACGCACGCAAGAAAGCAACGAAGGACGCACCGGCATGCTGATCGACTTCTTCTACGCGCTGCGCGCCGGCCAGCTGCCGGTGTCGGTGAAGGAATACCTCGCGCTGCTGGAGGCGCTGGAGGCGGGCGTCGTCGGCCCCAAGTCCGAGGACGGCTGGAGCCTCGACGACTTCTACCACCTCGCGCGCACCGTGCTCGTCAAGGACGAGAAGCACTTCGACAAGTTCGACCGTGCCTTCGGCGCCTACTTCAAGGGCGTGGAGATGGTCACCGACTTCCGCAAGGAAGTGCCCGCCGACTGGCTGCGCCAGATCCTGGAGCGCGAGCTCACGCCCGAGCAGAAGGCCGCCATCGAGAAGATGGGCTGGGACGAGCTCATGGAAACGCTCAGGAAACGCCTCGAAGAGCAGAAGGAGCGCCACGAGGGCGGCAGCAAGTGGATCGGCACCGGCGGAACCAGCCCCTATGGCCACGGAGGCTACAACCCGCAGGGCGTGCGCATCGGCGGCGCCGGCAAGAACAAGAGCGCCGTGAAGGTGTGGGAGCAGCGCGCCTACCGCGACTACGACGACACCCAGGAGCTGGGCACCCGCAACATCAAGGTCGCCCTGCGCCGGCTGCGGCGCTTCGCGCGCGAAGGCAACGAACTGGAGCTGGACCTGGACGGCACGATCCGCAGCACCGCCGCCAACGCCGGCTGGCTGGACATCAAGATGGTGCCGGAGCGCCACAACAACGTGAAGGTGCTGCTGCTGATGGACGTGGGCGGCACCATGGACGAACACATCCAGCGCGTCGAGGAGCTGTTCTCCGCCGTCAAGAGCGAGTTCAAGCACCTAGAGTTCTACTACTTCCACAACTGCGTCTACGACTACATGTGGAAGAACAACCGGCGCCGCTTCGCGGAGAAGTTCCCCACCTGGGACATCATCCGCAAGTACAACCGCGACTACAAGCTGATCTTCGTGGGCGATGCGACCATGAGCCCCTACGAGATCGTGCAGCCCGGCGGCAGCGTCGAATACCACAACGAGGAGCCCGGCGCGGAGTGGCTGAAGCGGCTCACCCACGCCTTCCCGAAACACGCCTGGATCAACCCCGAACCCCAGGGCGTGTGGCAGTACCGGCAAAGTATCGACCTCATCCTACAGTTGATGGGGGGTCGGATGTACCCGCTGTCCCTCAAAGGGCTCGAGGAGACCATGCGGCTGCTGTCAAAATAAGCCGCATGCCCAGCCTGACCACAGCGCCGGCCCGTTGGCCGGCGTTGCTGCTTCTGAGTCTCGTGGCGCTCCAGGGCTGCAGCCTGCTGCCCGGCGCCCGCGACAAGGCGGACAGCGACGACAACACCTCCACCCTCGCATCCGACGCCGGCGTTGCCGGCGAGGGCGCCGAGGCCTTCACCCTCGACGTGCAGGGCCCCGCTGCCGTGCGCGATCTGCTCACGCGGCACATGGAGCTGCAGCGCTTCCGCAGGCTGCCCGGCCTGCAGGCGAGCGAGCTCTCGCGCCTGCTCGGCGCGGCCGACGCCAACGCCCGTGAACTGCTTGGCACCATGGGCTACTTCAGCCCCACGATCACCATCGCGCTGAAAGAGACGCCCGGCGGGCCCGCGCCGCGCGCCATCACCGTGGACGTCGATCCCGGCCCCCAGACGCGCATCGCGAGCGCCGACATCGCCTTCACCGGCCCGGAGGCCGATTCCCCGGAGTTCGCGCGCCGCAAGGAACGCATCCAGCGCTCCTGGTCGCTGCCGCCCGGCCAGCCCTTCACGCAGGACGCCTGGGACGGGGCCAAGGCCAATGGCCTGCGCCAGCTGCAGACGCGCCGCTACCCCACCGCGCGCATCGACACGAGCCGCGCCGAGATCGACGCCGACCGCAGCGAGGCGAAGCTCGGCGTCACCTACGCGCCCGGGCCGCCCTACCGCTTCGGCGCGCTGCGCGTTCAGGGCGCCCAGCGCTACGACCCCGACGGCGCGCGCCGCATCGCGCGCCTGCCGACGGGCTCCGAATATTCCGAGACCGCGCTGCTCGACGCCCAGGCGCGCCTGGCGAGCAGCGGTTACTACGACGCGGTGTTCCTCACGCTCGATACCGACGGCACCAACCCGCAGGCCGCGCCCGTCACGGCGCAGGTGCGCGAGGCGCCGCTGCAGAAGGTGGTGTTCGGCGTGGGCATCTCCACCGACACCGGCGCGCGCCTGAGCCTCGACCACATCCACAACCGCCTGCCCGGCATCGGCTGGCGCGCGGTGAGCAAGATCACCATCGACCAGAAGACGCGGCTGCTGTCCACCGAATGGACGGATCTGCCGAACGAGGACGGCTGGCGCTGGTTCGGCGGCGCGCAGCTGCAGCGCGAGGAAACCGGCAGCTACGACACCGACAGCGTGCGCCTGCGCGGCGGCCGCACCAAGAGCGCCGGGCACATCGACCGCAGCTACTTCCTGCAGTACGACGACTCCAAGAGCCGCGGCCCGTCGGCGCCTCCCTCCAGCAACGCCATCACCGCCAACTACGGCTGGACGGGCCGTTACTTCAACAACGACACTTCGCCCACGCGCGGCTACGGGATCGCGGCGGAACTCGGCGCGGGCACCACGCTGCGGCCCGAGCGCGAGCCGTTCGTGCGCACGCGCGTGCGCTGGCAGTCGTTCGTGCCCATGGGCCGCGTGGACATGGGTGAGGGTGTAGTGCGCACGGGCCGGCTCTCGCTGCGCGCGGAAGGCGGCGCAGTGATCGCCCGCCAGAGCGCGGACATTCCCGTCACCCAGCTGTTCCTCACCGGCGGCGACACCACCGTGCGCGGCTACGGCTACCGCAAGATCGGTGCGCGCACCGAGAACGACACGCTCTACGGCGGCCGCTACCTGGCCGTGGGCAGCGTCGAGTGGCAGCGCCCGATCGAGCTGCGCGGCAACCGCACCGATTTCGAGAGCGCCGTCTTCGTGGACGCCGGCGCCGTGGCCGACCGCTGGGGCGATTTCGATCCCCGCGTGGGCGTGGGCGCCGGCCTGCGCTGGCGCAGCCCCGTGGGGCCGCTGCAGGCCGACGTCGCCTACGGCGTGCAGGCCAAGGCCCTGCGGCTGCACCTGCGCCTGGGCTTCAGCTTCTGACCGGCATCCGACCGATTCTTCCGCGACCCGATGGCCACGCACCAGACACCGAACCCCTACGCCGCCGCCGCGGCCCCCAAGCCCCGACCCCGCCGGCGGCGCGCCCTGCGCGCCGTGCTCTGGACGCTGGCCGCACTCTTCGCGCTGGTGCTCGCCGTGCTCGCCGCGGCCTGGTGGTGGAGCGGCACGGGCAACTCCCTGGCCACCGCGCTCACGCAGGCGGCCCGCTACCTGCCCGCCGGCCAGTCCCTCGAAACCCGCGACGTGTCCGGATCGGTGCGGGCCGGCGGGCAGATCGGCTGGCTGCGCTGGAGCAGCCCGACCCTCACGGTGGAAGTGCAGGACGCGCGCATCGGCTGGAGCCTGCCGCCGCTGCTGCACCGTGAACTCGCCCTGGGCGAGGTGCATGCCGCCCGCGTCATCGCCACGCCGCATCCCGCGGCGGAACCGGAGCCGGATAAGCCTGTCCAGCCGCTGGAGCAGCTGGTGCTGCCGCTGCGCATCGACATTCCCCTGCGCGTGGACGAGATCACCTGGGCGGGCCCCAGCCCCGTCACCGTGCGCAACGTGGCCGGCCGCTACCGCTTCGACGGCCAGCAGCACAGCGCCACGCTCGACAACCTCGAACTCGCCCAGGGCCGCTACTCGGCCAGCGCCACGCTGCAGGCACAGGCCCCCATGGCGCTGGAGCTCACGGCCGACGGCGTCGTGCGCACACCCGCGCCCGGCGGCGGCGCGGACCTGGAGGCCACCGCCCGCGCCGAAGTGCGCGGCACCCTCGCCACCGCCGCCGCGCGACTGGACCTGACGGGCCGCCTGCAGGCCGCTGCCGTGGAGGGCGCCGCGGCACCGCGTTCGGCGGCTTCGGCCCCATCGGCCGCTGCGTCGGCCGCCGCCTCGGCCCCGGCTTCCGCGCCCGCCCGCTCCGCCACCGCGCGCCGCGCCGCGCCCCGGGCCAGTGCAGCCGCCCCGGCCACCGCACCCGCCGAGGCCCAGCCCATGCAGGCGCAAGTACAGGCCCGCATCGCACCCTGGATGAAACAACCTCTGCTGCAGGCCCGCGCCGACGTGCAGGCCCTGGACGTCTCCGCGCTCTGGCCGCAGGCCCCCGCGACGCGCCTGAGCGGGCGCATCGAGGCCTCGCCCGCCCCGGTGACCGCGGAGGCAGCGCAGCAGCAGCCCGCCACGCCGCCTGCGGCCCCGGCATCCGCTCCCGCCGCGGGCACGACCCCTGCCGCACAGCCCGCCACCGGCTGGGCACTGTCCGCACAGCTGGAGAACGCCCTGCCCGGCCCCTGGGACCAGCGCCGGCTGCCGGTCGAATCCATCGATGCCCGCGCGGACTTCGACGGCGCACGCTGGACGGTGCCCGCCGCCACCGCGCGCGTCGGTGGCGGCACCCTCGAACTCGAAGGTGCCTTCACTCCCGCCACGCAGGCCCTGCAGGGCGATCTGGAACTGCGCAACGTGCGGCCCGACGCGGTGCTCAGCACGCTGGACGCCGCTCCGCTGTCCGGCCGCGCCCGTGCGCGCAGCGACGGTGCCGCGCGTCCGCCGTCCGGCAACGCCGCCGCAAAGCCCGCCGATGCCGCCGGGTCGGACGCCGCTCCCGCGCCAGAGCCCCTGGTGCGCTTCTCCGCCGACATCCGCTCGGCCGGCAACGCCTCCGCCGCCCGCGGCGCCCGCCCAAGGGCGCGCACTGCACAGGCCGCGGGCGCTCCGCTGCGCATCGACCGGCTCGCCACCGAAGGCACCTGGCAAGGCCCTCTGATCACGCTCGCGCAGCTGCAGCTCGACGCACTCCAGGTGCAGGCCAGCGCGCGCCAGCTGCGCATCGACACGGCGGCGCAGTCCGCCCAGGGCCAGTTCCAGGCCACCCTGCCAGGCGCCACGGCGCAGGCCGACGGCCGCATCGCGCCGCGCGCAGGTATCGGCACGCTCGATGTGCGCGTGGCCGATGCGCAGCGCATGCAGCAATGGATCGAATCCCTTCCCGGCCTGCGCACCGCCCTGGGCGGCGCGGCGCTGCAGGGCGAGGCGCGGCTCGATGCGCGCTGGAATGGCGGCTGGCAGTCCCTGCTCGGGCAGTTGCAGGCGGCCGGCCTCGTGGCCAGGCCCCAGGGCGCGCCCGCCACCGCGGCCGGCCCGTTCGAGCTGCAGGCCCGCCTCGCAGCGCCGCGCTGGGAGGTCGCGCTGCCGCCGCGTCCCGGCACGGGCGCGGGGCCTTCCACCGTGCGGCTCACGGCCGTGCGTGCCGAGGTGGCCGGCTCCGTGCCGCGCGCCACGCTGTCGCTCGACGGCGAAGCGCGCATGGACGAGCGCCGCCTGGATCTGCGCCTGCGCGGCTCCGGCGGCGCGGCCGGCGCCGGCCAGTGGCGCGCCCAGATCGACGAACTGCGCGCCCAGGCCCGCGACGGCCAGCGCCCCGGCCCCTGGACCGTGCAGTTCGCCCAGCCACTCACCCTCACCGCCCGCACCGCGCCCACCCTGCTGGTCGAGACCTCGGGCGGGCAGGCGCGCATCTCCGCACCCGCGCCCGGCGAAGCCACGCTGCGCTGGGAGCCCTCCCGATTCGCACGCACCGAAGGCGGTGCCGTGCAGCTGCGCACGCGCGGCCAGCTGCAGGGCCTGCCGATGGCCTGGGCCCGTGCGCTGGCCGAGGGCAGCGATGCGCTCGACCGCCTCGGCCTGCAGGGCGATCTCGTCTTCGACGGCGACTGGGACGTGGATGCGGGCGATACCCTGCGCGCCTCCGCCAGCGTGCGCCGCACGTCGGGCGATCTGCGCCTGCTCGCGGGCAGCGCGCCGGCAGCGACCGTGGTGCGCAGCAGCGGCCCCAGCGCCGGCACGGGCACGGGTACCGACATGGGCATGGGCCGGGCCACCGCCGCCCAGGCGGATGCGACGGAAACGCCGCAGGGACCGGGCATCGCCGCGGGCGTGCGCACCGCCGAACTGCGCCTGCAGGCCGAAGGCGACACCGTGCGCGCCCGCCTGCAGTGGGACAGCGAACGCGCCGGCCAGGTGCAGGCCGAAGCCTCCACGCGCCTGGCGCGCGTGGACGGGGGCTGGCAATTGCCGGCCGACGCACCCCTCGCCGGCACCGCGCGCGCGCGCCTGCCGAACATCGGCGTCTGGTCCACGCTGGCGCCGCCGGGATGGCGCGTGCAGGGCACGCTCGATGCCGACGTGGCGCTCTCCGGCACGCGCGCCGCGCCGCGCTGGAGCGGCACGCTCGCGGCGGACCAGCTGGCCGTGCGCTCGCTGCTGGACGGCGTCGATCTGCAGAACGGCCGCCTGCGCGCCACGCTGCGCGGCGACCGGATCGACATCACCGAATTCCGCGTGAGCGGCGGCCAGGGCAGCAGCACGCGCATCGCGGGTTTCAGCGGCAACCGCACATCGGCCCCGAAGGACGGCGGCACCCTGAGCGGCACCGGCAGCCTGTCGTGGGCCGGCATGGGCCAGGAGGCCGCGTCCGGCGGCTCGGGCATCACGATGGACTTCACCGCGCAGGCGCGCGCGCTGCAGGTGCTGGTGCGCGCCGACCGCCAGGTCAGCGTCTCGGGCGACGTGCGCGCCCAACTGCGCCAGGGCCAGCTGTCGCTGCGCGGCAAGCTCACCGCCGACCGCGCCACCATCATCCTGGCCGAGGCCGGCGCGCCGAGCCTGGGCAGCGACGTGGTGGTGCGCTCCGCCGCCACCGACCGCGCCAAGGCCGAGGCCGCCCAGCGCGAGGGCGCGAAGGCCGGCCGCGTGGAGGCCGCACGGCCGCCCGACATCGCGATCACCTTCAACCTGGGCGACGATTTCGCGCTGCAGGGCCACGGCGTCACCACGCGCCTGTCCGGCGAGCTGGACATCCGCGGCCCCGCAGTGGCCGGGGGCCCGCCGCGCATCACCGGCGAGGTGCGCACCGTGGAAGGCCGCTACCGCGCCTGGGGCCAGGCCCTCAACATCGAGACCGGCCTCGCGCGCTTCAACGGTCCCTACGACAACCCCGCGCTCGACGTGCTGGCCATCCGGCCCAACATCAGCGTGCGCGCGGGCGTGCAGGTCACCGGCACCGCCAAGGCGCCGCGCGTGGCGCTCTACTCCGACCCCGACCTGCCCGACGCCGAAAAGCTCTCCTGGGTGGTGCTGGGCCGCAGCACCGCCGCGGGCGGCGCCGAAGCCGCGCTGCTGCAGCAGGCCGCGCTCGCGCTCCTGGGCGGCGGCGGCAACAACAGCGCGGGCAACTTCGCCAACCGCCTGGGCCTCGACGAGATCGGCTTCCGCGGTGCCAACTCCGGCGCCAGCGGGGAAGACGCCTCGGGCGCCGCGCTCACGTTCGGCAAACGGCTGTCGAAGGACCTGTACGTGACCTACGAGCGCAGCCTGTCAGGTGCCTTGGGCACGCTCTACATCTTCTACGACCTGACCCAGCGGCTCACGCTGCGCGGACAGACCGGCGCCCAAAGCGCGGTGGACCTGATCTACACGCTGCGGTACGACTGATCGGCGGCAACAAGCCCTGTATCCCGCCACGTGCGGCGGGCGCCTGCTCCAGGCCCCGTCCTCGGCGGCGCCCGGAGCAGCCGCACGGAAGGGGGACACGTGCAGGCTGGCGCGACGGCAGGCAGGAACGGGCCGCACGACCAGGCACAGTGCCGGTCGCGCCTGCAGGCGGGCGCAGACCAGATCAGGTCAGATCAGATGCGCCGGGAGCGATGGGGAAGGCGACGGCGCAGGCACAGGCTCCGGCGGGGCCTGCTCCGCCTGGGAGACCGCACTGCCCTGCAAATGGCGCACGAAGGGATACAGCATGTGGCCCGCGGCCTTGAGCAGTTCGTACTGCCTCTCGGACAGCCCGCGCTCCTCGAAGTCGAAATGGCACAGCGTGCCCCAGAGCCCGCCCAGGTTGTCGCCTATCGGAACGCCGTGGTAGGCGACCACCACGCCGCGGTACGGGCTGTCCACGAGCCGCTCGTCGTGCAGGGAGTTTTCCGTCAGCAGTTCGCCGTCGCGGAGCACGAACTGGCAGAAGCTGTCGGCCAGGGTCACCACCGCCAGCCCCTCCAGCCGTGACTGGCCGAGCTTGTCGTACACATGGACGTTGTACAAGCGGGGACCTGCGATGTGGAAGATGCCGGTATAACGGTGCGCAACGCTGGCATTCAGCGCCTCCATGCCGGCATCCAGCCCCCGCCCGCGCAGGATGGCCAGCAGTTGCGAGGGCGTCAGCTCGTGGGGCATGGACATGATCGAGCCATTGTAGAGCGGGGTTTGATGGGGAAAGCACCGCCGCAAAAAGACCGCATCCGCAAGAGCACCCGCAGAACCAGTGCGGGTACGGGCTCGGCCACGGCCTGGTGGGTTCAGCGCCGGGGCCCGGGCGCCAGCTGGATGGTGCCCAGCCCCACGGGCGCATCCATCTCCGGCCGAGGCGCCAGCCAGTACACCCATACGCCGCGCAGCCAGGCCAGCGCATAGAGCGCCGCCACCGCCAGCATCTCCCACCGCCCCGCGCGCCACCCCGCCCAGAACCAGAACGGCACGCTCAACAGGCCGAGGACACAGGCCCACCGACGCCACTGCGCTCCGCGCGCCTGCGACAGCCATACGGCCATGGCACCGGACAGGGCGAGAGCGAGGGAATCGAACGGCATGGCCAGAGCATACTGTATATCCGAACAGCCTCCAAGCCAGCTGTGCCATCGCCTGGGCGCGCCGTCTACGCTCTGCGAAGGGGCTCACTGCCGGGCATTACAATCCGCCCTCGCTTCTCCTCATAGTTCAATGGATAGAACGAGTGCCTCCTAAGCGCTAGATGCAGGTTCGATTCCTGCTGAGGGGACCATTGACCCGTCCGCAAGAGTTTTCCGAATTTTTTATTTTTTGCCTTTAAATCAATAGCTTAGCGGTAGCAGGAGTTTGAGATAGCCCCCTGATTCCCCGGCCCCGTCCTGTCGCTTATCTTTGGAGATAGGAACAGGACTGTGCATATGACTAGGCATACGGAGTCAGTAGAGGTAGTGGTGAAGGACCAGCGCCGCAGGCGC
>CAJYKV010000027.1 GCA_913774955.1 uncultured Acidovorax sp. | reverse complement strand
TCCAGGCGGGCAGGGCGAAGGGGAAGTTCCAGGCCGAGAGCACGCCGACCACGCCCACCGGCTCGCGCGTCATTTCCACCTGCACGCCCTGGTGCGTGGATGCCGCCAGCTCGCCAGGGGCGCGCAGCGCCTCGCCCGCGAAGAACTTGAAGATGTGGCCGCTGCGGACCACTTCCGCCACGGCCTCGGACAGAGGCTTGCCTTCTTCGCGCGCCAGCAGCGTGCCCAGCTCGTCCCTGCGCGCCAGCAGCTCGCTGCCGACGAAGTCGAGCACGTCGGCGCGCCGCCGGGGCGCGCTGCGGCTCCAGTGGCGCAGGGCATCCGCCGCGGCCCGCACCGCCTGGCCCGCCTGGTTGCGGTCGGCACGCGCATATTCGGCCACCACCTCACGGGTATCGGACGGATTGACACTCACTCCGGTGGTGGTGCCGATCTCCCAGCGCCCATTGATCAGGTGCCGGGGCGTCTGCTGCATGTCGCCAAGCTTCATGGGGCCCCTTTGCTACGGTTGGGCTGAAGTCTATGGCGGTTTTTTATATCAATCCAATAGATTTTTGGTCAAAATACATATCGATCCCGGCATTCACGAAAACCCCCATGAGCACCTACAACCACTGGTTCATCCGTGCACGCCTGAAGACGCGGCAACTGCTGCTGCTCGTCGCCCTGGCGGAGGAAGGCAACATCCACCGCGCCGCCCAGGTGCTCAGCATGACGCAGCCCGCCGCCTCGAAGCTGCTCAAGGACCTGGAGGATGTGCTCGAGGTGCCGCTGTTCGAACGCCTGCCCCGGGGCATGCGGCCCACCTGGTACGGCGAGACCATGATCCGGCACGCGCGCATGGCGCTGGCCAGCCTCAACCAGGCGCACGACGAGATCGGCGCGCTGAAGACGGGGCACTACGGGCAGGTGGGCGTCGGCGCGATCACCTCGCCGGGGCTGAGCCTGCTGCCGGCGGCGGTGGCGCTGGTGAAGCAGCAGCACCCGAGCCTGCGGATCTCGCTGGAGATCGAAACCAGCCCGGTGCTGCTGGAGCGCCTGAACCAGGGCCGGATCGACATCATGGTGGGGCGGGTGCTCACCGGGCCAGAGACCGCCCACCTGCGCTACGAGCCGCTCACGGACGAGCCGGTCTGCGCCGTCACGCGGCCCGGCCATCCGCTGTCGGGCATGAGCGGCCTCACGTTGCGGGACGTGCTCTCGGCCAGCTGGATCGTGCCGCCGGCGGGCAGCGTGCTGCGGCACCGCTTCGACCTGATGTTCCAGCAGGACGGGCTCGCCCCGCCGACGGACATCGTGGAGACCTCGGCGCTGCTCTTCACCACCCGCATGCTGCAGCAGAGCGAGATGATCGGAG
This sequence comes from uncultured Acidovorax sp., assembly GCA_913774955.1. Lineage (GTDB taxonomy): Bacteria > Pseudomonadota > Gammaproteobacteria > Burkholderiales > Burkholderiaceae_C > Paracidovorax. Next base: position 419,532 of record CAJYKV010000027.1, on the reverse strand, counting down.
TGGTCGGCGCGGACGTGGCCCACTACTACGCGGCCCACGGCATCGTCACCGTGCTGCCGATCGCCATGCCCTGCCACATGGACGCCTTCGGCATCGTCACCCGCACCGACCGCCTGCTGTCGCCCGCCGCCAAGGTGATGATGAAGGCGCTCAAGCAGGCCAGCCTCGTGCAGTACGGCCGCAAGCTGGAAATGGACGAGTAGGGGGCGGCTCCCCCTCCGATCAAGGCCCGCGCGTAGGTGCGCTGCGCCACGGCCTCGGCACAGGCACGGCCCCGCCAGCAACCGCCGCGCAAGGGCCGTCCCGCAGCGCCGGCGGTGTCCCCCTTCCCGCCGGGCGCCGCCCGGCGAGAGAAGGGGGAAGGCGCGCAAGCGCCTCAGGGGGTGCTGCTATACCCAGCCCGCGTCCACCTTGAACTCCTGCGCGGTGCACATCGCGGCGTCGTCGGAGCCGAGGAAGAGCACCATGCGCGCGATGTCGTGCGGCTGCAGCTTGTCGGGCAGGCACTGGTTGCGCTCGAGTTCCTTCTCGCCCTCGGCATCGAGCCAGAGCCGGATCTGGCGCTCGGTCATCACCCAGCCGGGTGAGACGGTGTTGATGCGGATGCGGTCCTGGCCCAGCGTGCGCGCCAAGCCCCGGGTGAGCCCGTTCACCGACGACTTGGCGATCGCATAGCACGGATACCCGGACCCCTTGCCCTGCCAGCCGGTGGAGCCGAGGTTGACGATGGAGCCGCCGCCGAGCCGGCGCATGCCGGGCACCACCGACTGGATCGCGAAGAACGCCGGACGCTCGTTGATCGCCATGCGCTCGTCGTAGTACTCCGGCGTGACCGACTCGAGGGTATGGCGGTCGTCGCTGGCCACGTTGTTCACCAGCACGGAGACGTCGCCCAGCTCGGCCGCGGCATCCCGGAGCGCGGCACGCAGCGCGTCGATGTCCCGCACGTCGCATTCCCGCCACCAGGGGCTGGGCAGGCCCGCGGCCTCGATGCCGCTCGCCAGTTGCGCACTGGCGTCGCGGGCCACGTCCACGAACGCCACACGGGCGCCCTGCTCGGCGAACGCCGTGACGATGGCGGCCCCGATTCCGCTGCCCCCGCCCGTGACGAACACCACGCGCCCGCGCAGGCTGGGGTACACCGACAGGGCGCTGGAAGAGGCCACGGCCGCGCCGGACGAGGGAGGCGTTGAGTTTTGCGACATACGAATATGTGTATGGATTGATAGGAAAAATAAAGATTACACGTATCAGTTTGGATTGATAAGATCCGCCGCGTCAAGAGGCCTGCGATAGACGGGCAGCGAAACAACGCATGGAGACGCGCATGAACTTTCCCGAGATGGCTTCCGACAGTCCGTCGGCCGCGCACTGGCCCGCGCCCGCAGTGGGTACCGTGCAGTGCGTGCGGCCCATGGACTGCGCTCTGGGCGAGGGCCTGCTGTGGTCGGGGCGCGAGCAGGCGCTGTACTGGGTGGACATCCTGGAGCGTGAACTGCACCGCTGGGAGCCCGAAGGCGGCTCGCACCGCTGCTGGAATTTCGACGAGGAAATCTCCGCGCTGGCCGAGCGTGCCGGGTCGCCCGGCCTGATCGTCACGCTGCGCCGCGGCTTCGCACTGTTCGACCCTGCCACGGACACCGCGCCACGCTACCTGCACCAGCCCGAACCGGAACGCGCCGCCAACCGCTTCAACGACGGTAAGTGCGACGCCCAGGGGCGCTTCTGGGCCGGATCGATGGATTTCGGCTGCGAGGCACCCACCGGCGCGCTCTACCGCTTCGATCCCGATGGCCGATGCACGCGGCACGACGACGGCTTCGCGGTGACCAACGGTCCCGCGTGGTCGCACGCCGGCGCACCGGACGGCCTGCGCGCGCCGCCGCTGTTCTTCAACGCCACCGCCGAGGGCCGCACCTACCGCTACGACTGCGATCCCGACACCGGGGCGCTGTCGAACCGCACTCTGTGGAAGCGCTGGGCCGCCGAAGACGGATGGCCCGACGGCATGACCACCGACGCGCTCGGACGGCTGTGGATCGCGCACTGGGGCGGTGCCTGCGTGACCTGCCACGATCCCGCGACCGCGGCCGAACTGGCCCGCGTGCCGCTCCCGGTGAGCCAGGTCACCAGCTGCGCGTTCGGCGGCGCCGACCTGCGAACGCTCTTCATCACCTCCGCCCGCGTCGGCCTGCCGGATGACCGGCTGGAGGCCGAGCCCCTGGCCGGGTCGCTCTTCGCCGTCTCCGTGGACGCTCCCGGCCTGCCGGCCCACCGCTTCGGCGGATGACCTCCTGGAATCCCCATGACCGCCACGTCCGATCCCACGCTCCATCCCATCACCTGGCTGCACCACGCGGACCAGCACCTGGGCCTCGTTCCCTCGCTCGGCGGCAGCGTCGCCGCCTGGCAGATCGAGGGCCCGGACGGCCGCCGCACCGACCTGTGGCGCTCCTGGGACGGACGCACGGCGGATCTCTACCGCACGGCATCGTTCGCGATGGTGCCCTGGTCGAACCGCATCAGCGGCGGCGGGTTCACGCATGCGGGGACGTTCCACCCGATGCAGCCCAACCGCGCCGGCGAACCGTACCCCATCCACGGCGACGGGTGGCTGCAGCCCTGGGCCCTGAGCCAGCCGGCGCCCGACACCCTGGAGATGGCCCTGCATTCCGACCGTTTCCAGGGCAACCCCTACCACTACGAATGCGTGCAGCGCTTTCGCCTCGTGCCGGGCGGGCTGGACCAGAGCGTGCTGGTGCGCCACCTCGCCCCCGAGCCGATGCCGTATGGCCTGGGACTGCATCCGTGGTTCCCGCGCACGCCGCGCACGCGCGTCTCCGCCCCGGTGCAGGGCGTCTGGCTCTGCGGCAGCGATCCGCTGCCCACGCGGCACACGGACCAGTTCCCCGAAAGCTGGGATCTCAACGCCGGCATACCGGCCCACGGCGACCTGATCGACAACGCCTACACCGGCTGGAGCGGCACGGCGCGCATCACCTGGCCCGAGCGCGGGCTGCAGCTCACGGCGCGCATGCCGGATTTCGCGCAGGACGGTGGTGGCGACCGGCATTTCTGCCTGGTGTACCGGGCGCCGGAGGGGCCGGCCTTCTGCTTCGAGCCCATCACGCAGCCCATCGACGCCTTCCATCAGCCCGGACAGCCGGGCCTGCGTACGCTGGAGCAGGGGCAGACGCTGGCGCTGCGCGTGCAATGGCGCTACGGCGTCCTCGGCAACGATTCCGGGGCCGTGCGGAACGAGTCGGATCCGGCCTCCGACGCCGTGGCGTAGCGGCTGCTGCCATCGCTGTCGCTGGCGCTGTCTCTGTCTCTGTCTCTGTCTCTGTCTCTGTCTCTGTCCCACGTCCGTGCCGCCTGGATGTCCTGGCCGGGCTCCCGGCGCGGCACCGGCTCGTAGAGCACCCACTGGCCGACCGTGCGGGCGGCCTCGGCACTTCGGATGTTCTGGTGCTTGATGAAGAAATCCAGGCCCCGTTCGTTCTGCAGCCGGGCCTTCTCCCGCAGCAGCAGCAGCGTGGGTTCCCACACGGCCTCGTCCTGAAGGAGAGCGTCGAAGGCCGCATCCTCGCGCCGCGCGCTGTCTTCATCGCCGGCCGCGCGGGCCAGCGCCGCCAGCGCCCGGTGCACGTCCAGCAGCGGTGCGGCGGGCGCGCGCATCATCTTGTCGGCGAACATCGCGGCGAAGCCGTTGCCGCCAGAGAACGTCCGGCTCTGCTCCATGAAATGGGCCAACTGGATGTCGGCCAGCAGGTGGTGCAGGGACGCTTCCACGTCGTCGCCGAGTTTGGACGTGCCGTACTGGGCCCAGAGGTCCCATTCCGCACGCACGTGGCGCTCGAAATCCTCGAAGCGCGTGTAGTCGGTCGCGCGGTCGCTGCGCCCCGGGTCGATCTCGTCGCCGAAGAGGAACAGCGTGCAGAAATGGGTGGTGGCCCGGTTGCGCAGTTCCACCGTGCGGCCCGCGTCGAGCAGCCCCAGCCCGCCCCCGGCGCGCTGCCGGATGCGGTCCCCATCGTTCTGCAGCAGCTCGGCGAACTGCACGCCGGCTCCGGCGCGTGCCGTGGCCTCGACGCGCGCTGACGTCGTCGCATCCCGGTAGATGGTGGTCATATAGCCCGCCATCGTGGTGGCCGTGCGCCCCTGGTCCTGCCGTGCCTTGAGGCCGAGCGTGGCGGCCACGCCCGCGCGCCGGCCCCGGCCGGCCACCGCACCCGCGCGCAGCCCGGCGCTGGCGGAGATGTTGGCCTCGGTGCCGGTGGAGGAGCGCCCGGCGGCGTCGATCAGGCCCGCGCTCAAGTCCGGATGGTGCGCTAGCAGTTCGCGCAGCCAGTCGCAGCGCGCCGGCGCGCCGTCGGGGCCCGGGGCCGCCAGGCGCAGCAGGTGTTCGTAGGCGTCCAGGAATTCCACGTTCAGCTCCGGCTCGCGGCCCTTGCCGAGCCGCGGCAGCCGCAGCTGCACACCGCTTTCCACGCCGCGCTCGCCGCGCCAGCGCCAGTCGGCCGCCAGGGTGGCGCCGAACACCGCCTGGGCCGACCCCAGGGGCACGCCGTAGCCGGTGCTGGCGCCCGCGCCCAACTGCACCTGGTCCGTGCGCTGCGCGCCGATCTGCAGGGCCATGCCGGTGCGGCCCATATAGAACTCCATGACGGCATCGCGGTTGCGCTGCACTCCCGCGATCAGCCGCACGCCCAGGCCCAATGCCGCGGAGCCGAGGGCCGCCGCCGCGGACACGGGGCCGGCATTCACCCCCCAGGTCTGTTGCCCGATCAGGCGCAGCCGGTCCCGCCACGCGAGGTGTCCCACCATGTCGCGCGTCAGGTCGAACAGCGCCTGGGCCTGGGTGGCGTTCGCGGGATCGCCGTCGCGCAGCAGCCGGGTCGCCTCCTGGACGCTGGCGCGGAACTGCGCGCCCCGCTGCAGCGCGTAGGCGCTCCACGACACCGGCACTCCCCCGGGCGGCGGGGGTGGCGGAGGGCGGGAGGGGCCGCCGGCGTCTTCGGGCAGGCCCTCGGCCAGCAGGGCCAGGGCTTCGGGCACGGTGTGCACGCCGTGCTGCAGGCGGGCCCAGGCGTCCTGCAGCCGGCGGTGCAGGGACTGCGCGGGAACCCGGGGCGTCGCGGCCTGCCCTGGCGGAGTGCTGTCGGCAGCGCGCCGCGATGCGTGCGCCTGGGCCGCGATATGCGCGAGCGCGCGGGCGTCGATCACCATCGCCGTCCGGTCCGTTCCCTCCGGCGCCCACTGCACGGTTTCCGCGAGCGCCTGCCAGGCGCATTCCGCCTCTGAGGGGAGGCGGCCGGGCGGACCGTCCGCGCGCAGGCCGCCGAGCAGGTCGATGAGCTGCCCCGCGGCCGCCTCCAGCGCCGCGTCGGCCCGGCGGCGCGGCGTGGGAAGGGCGGTGGCGGCGCCCACTTCCAGCGCCTCCGGCATCGATCGCAATGGATTGGGACGGCCGCCGAACGTCCGCGGCGCAGCGCCATGGCGTGCGACGTCGTGCAGCGCATCCGCGATCGTCTGCAGGTGTCCGTTCGCCCGGGCGTAGGGCGAGCCGGGTGCATTGCTGTCGTAGCCGTTGCGCAGGGCATGGTAGGCCGCGCGTTCATCCACCGTGCAGGCGGCCAGCGCCTTGGCGGGGTCCGGGGCATGCACCGCCGTGCGCGCCGCGTGGCGCGCGTGGCCCAGCCATTCGCGCAGTGCGGCGTCTTCCGGCGCGGCCGCGCGCAGCAGCGCGTCCGCGCGCAGGGCGAGGCGCGCCGCCGCCAGCCGCTCCGGGTCCGCGGCAGGGCTGCCCTCGCGGCGCAGCAGGTGGGCGATCACCTGCACGCCGCGGGGAACGTGCGCGAGGTGGTCCAGCGCGCGCTGTGCGGCCGGCGGCAGATCGGCGGGGGGCGCCGGGGAGCGGTCCGCCCTGGGCACGGGCACCAGCGCGCTCCAGCGCAGGCCGCGCAGGGCTTGCAGCGACTGCAGCCCCTGCGCGGGATCGCCGCCGGCCGCCACGGCCAGTGCCTTGAGCGCCACCGCCACCACGCCGGCGGGAGGAATGGCACGTTCGTCGAAGACCGAGGTGTCCAGCCCGTCCGCCCAGCGCTGCAGCGCCTCGCGCAAGGTGGCAGAGGCCGACGGATCGGCCTCGGTGCGCAGCCCGGGCAGCGTGTCGATCTGCCGGGCGACCAGTGCCTGGCCGCGTGCCGCCAGGGCGGCCACGGCCATTTCGTTCTCCTGGCGCCGCGCGTCGCGGGTGGCTTCGAGCGCGCCGCGCCGGCTGCGCAGGCGGGCGAGCAGGGTGCGCAGATCGGCCGCCTCGTCGTCGGCCTCGAACAGCTCCCGGGCGATCGCCACCCCGGCGCGTTCCAGCCGCTCCAGTTCATTCTGGACCTCGGCCTTGCGCCGCTCCAGCGTGTCGCGGCGAGCCGACCGGATGGCGTGCAGCGTGCGCAGCTCGCTCAGGTGCTGCCGCAGCCCTGCCGTGTCCTCGCTGCGGTCCGCGGCGGTGCGCTCCTGCATCAGCGCCCGGAGCCGGCCGCGAGCGGGCGCGGAAGCGAGTGCGTTTTCGGCGCGCTCGATGCGTTGGAGGATGGCTCCAGCCTCTTCTTCGAGCCGGGCGATGCCGGCATCCAGCGCTTGCTGCTGCGCGGCGATGGCTGCCTGCCGCGCGCGAAGCGGCCCGGGGCGGTCGGCCGCGTGGGCCACGCGCCGGCCTGCACGCTGCACGTCCGCCTCGAGCCTTTCGATGTGCAGTTCCACGAGCCTTTCCAGCGCCTGCGCCTTGCGCACGGCGGTTTCCGCGCGGTGCAGGTGCTCGCTTGCGGCGAATGCGCGGGCCTGGGCCGCGCCGACGCTGCGCCAGGTGCCGCGGTCCTGCGGGTCGTCGTGGGCGATCGGGCGCGCGCCGGCGGCGGTGCTGTCCCGGTAGCGCGTCAGCGTGTCGTGCCCCACGGGCTTGCCGGCACGCAGGCCGAGCGCCGTGCCGGCCTTGCCCACGAAGCGGCGCAATGCCTGGGCTGCGCCGCGTGGCGCGTGGGGCGGAGGTGCGGGCGGTGACGCGCCCTCGGCCTCGGATGCGTTCGCTTCGGTCGGCAGCGGCTCCGCCAGGTAGCTGCGCACGCGCGCCGCCAGGCCGAAGTGGGGTGCCAGTGCTTCGCGCTGCGCGGCCGGTCCGTCGAGCTGGTGGAGGCGGTGGTGGGCCTGTTTGCCGGGCGCGGGCGCGCCCGCATGGGCGGTGTGGCGGTTATTGCCGGGAACGGCCAGGTGGGTGGTCCGGGGGCGCAGGGAGAATTTCGACATGGGTCCGTGGGATCATCGGTGTCGTGCGCGCTCCCGGCGGGATGCGCGGGAAGGATGTGGCTGGACGGTGCGCGCGCCGTGTCGCGGCGTGCCGTTGGCTGGCCACGACGGCTCCGATGGTGGGGCCGCTGCCGCGCCGCCGTCCCCGGCGGGCGAAGGCGCGCACGGCGGTGCGAAGCGAAGGGCTAGAACCCGTCCGCGAGCGCGAGTGTGTCGGCCGTGCTAAGTTCCGTGCCGGAACAGACAGACCAACCGGTAATACAACTAGATTCATCATGACGAGCCACCTGCAGGAGAGAATCCGCGCGCTGCCCGGTAACCGGCTGGCGGGCATGCGCCGCGGCATCGAGAAGGAGGGCCTGCGCGTGCTGGCCGAAGGCGGGCTGGCGCTCACGCCGCATCCACTGGCCCTGGGCTCCGCGCTCACGCATCCGCACATCACCACCGACTACAGCGAGTCGCAGATCGAACTCATCACCGGCGCGCGTTCGTCGGTGGCGGAGTGCGAAGGCGAACTCACCGAGATCCACCAGTTCGTGCTGCGCACGCTCGCGCAGGGCGGCGAGATGCTCTGGGCGTCGAGCATGCCCTGCGGCCTGCCGACGGACGAGACCATTCCGCTGGCCCGCTTCGGCTCGTCCAACGTCGGGCGTGCGAAGAGCATCTACCGCATGGGCCTGGGCCACCGCTACGGCCGCCGCATGCAGACGATCTCCGGCATCCACTACAACTGGTCGATGCCCGGCATCGAGAGCGAGGAGTACTTCGCCCTCATCCGCAATTTCCGCCGGCAGGCCTTCCTGCTGCTCTATCTTTTCGGCGCGTCGCCCGCGCTCTGCGACTGCTTCGTGCAGGGCCGCGAGCACGGCCTGCAGCGCCTGGGCGCCGATGCGCTCTATCTGCCGCACGCCACTTCGCTGCGCATGGGCCGCCTGGGCTACCAGAGCGACGCGCAGGCCACGCTCGCCGTGAGCTACAACGGCCTGGCGGGCTACGCCGATTCGCTGCACGACGCGCTGACGCGCCCCTATCCGGCCTATGAATCGCTGGGCGTGCGCAACCCGGGCGGCGAATACAACCAGCTGGGCACCAGTCTGCTGCAGATCGAGAACGAGTTCTACGGCACCATCCGCCCCAAGCGCACCGTGCGCCCCGGCGAGCGCCCGCTGCATGCGCTGCGCGACCGCGGCGTGGAGTACGTGGAAGTGCGGCTCATGGACCTGGACCCGTTCGCACCCGTGGGCATTGAGGCCTCCACCATGCGGCTGCTGGACGTGTTCCTGCTTCACTGCCTGCTCTCCGACAGCCCGCCCGACACGCCCGCCGAGATCGCGGTCCTCAAGCGCAACCAGCACCTCACGGCCGAACGCGGACGCGAGCCCGGGCTGTGCCTGGAACGGCAGGGGCGCAGCGTGCCGCTCGTGGAGTGGGGCGCCGAAATACTCGCGGAATGCCGGCCGATCGCCGCGGCGCTGGATGCGGGGCAGGGAACGGATGCCCACTCCGCCGCGCTGCATTCGGCCGAAGCGCTGCTGCGCGATCCGGACGCCACGCCCTCCGCGCGCGTGCTGGCGCGCATGGCCGAGGCGCATGGCAACAGCTTCATCCGCTTTGCGCGCGCCCAGTCGGTGGCTGCGCGCGATGCCCTCACCAGCCTGCCCTGGACCGATGCGCAGCAGGCCCGGTACGAAGGCATGGCTGCGCTGTCGATCGACGAGCAGAAGGCGATCGAGTCGGCCGACACGCTGGATTTCGAGACCTGGCGCCAGCACTACATGGAGATCGACGCGCTGCCAGTGCCGGGCGAGGCGCCCGTGGCGCAGACGGTGTAAGGCCGGCAGGCCGTGCCCGCGGCCGACCCATCCGGCCCGGCGGCCGCAGGGCAGGGCAGGCGCCGGAACTGCCTGCCCCCGTGCCGGCGTGCGGACCCTGTGCCGTCAGCGCCCCGCGGCCCGCGCGGCACCGCGGATGCCCGCGAGCGTGCCCGTCGGCGTGATCGCCTCCGCATCCAGCAGGCAATGCAGCACCGAGGGCAGCCCGCTGGCGCGCGCCCGGGCCAGGGCCGGCGCGAAATCCTCCGTGCGCTCCACGCGTTCGCCGTGGCCGCCGAAGGCCTGCGCATAGGCCTTGAAATCGGGGTTCTTCAGCTGGGTCGCGCTCACGCGCCCGGGGTATTCGCGCTCCTGGTGCATGCGGATCGTGCCGTACATGCCGTTGTCCAGCAGCACCACGATCAGCGGCAGGCCGTACTGCACCGCGGTGGCGAACTCCTGGCCGTGCATCAGGAAGTCGCCATCGCCCGAGAACACCACCACCTCTCGCTGCGGCCACAGCCGCTTGGCACCCACGCCGGCCGGCAGGCCGTAGCCCATGGAGCCGCTGGTGGGCGCGAGCTGGCTGGCATAGGTGGTGAACGGCCAGAAGCGGTGTACCCAGGTGGCGAAATTGCCGGCGCCGTTGCAGAAGATGGTGTCGGCGGGCAGCACCGTGCGCAGGTGCTGCAGGACTTCGCCCATCTGCAGCGGGCCCGGAATGCGGATCGGCGCCGGATCGCTCCAGGCCAGGTATTCGGCACGCGCCTCGTCGGCATGCGCGGCCCAGCGCACCGGGGCCTGCGGGCGCAGCGCGGCGAGCGCGGCGGCGAAAGCCTGCGGCGTGGCATGGATGGCCTGCGCGGGCCGGTAGAGCCGCCCGAGTTCATCGGCGTCCGCATGCACATGCACCAGCGGCTGCGCGGGCACGGGGATGCCCAGCAGTTCGTAGCCCTGCGAGGGCACTTCGGACAGACGCCCGCCCACGAGCAGCACCAGGTCGCTCGCGCGGATGCGCGCCAGCAGCTTCGGGTTCGCGCCGAGGCCCAGGTCGCCGCCGTAGCGGGCATCGCTCGCAGGGAACAGCATCTGGCGGCGGAACGAACAGTACACCGGCAGGCTCCACGCCTCGGCGAACGCACGGAAGTCGCGCACCGCCGCGTCGGACCAGCGGCTGCCGCCCAGTATGGCCACGGGCCGCTGCGCCGCCGCCAGCCGTGCGGCCAGCGCCTGCATCGCATCGGCGCCCGGGTGCGTCTCGGCGACGGCGTAGGGCAGGGCGTCAGCGGCCTGCACGGCATCGGTCAGCATGTCCTCGGGCAGCGCGATCACCACCGGCCCGGGGCGGCCCGACGTGGCGACATGGAACGCCCGCGACACCAGCTCCGGCACGCGGCGTGCATCGTCGATCTGCACGACCCACTTGGCCATGGTGCCGAACACGGCGGAGTAATCGAGCTCCTGGAAGGCTTCGCGCCCCAGCGCGCCGCGCGCCACCTGGCCGACGAAGACGATGAGCGGTGTCGAATCCTGGTGCGCGATGTGGATGCCGGCCGCGGCATTGGTGGCGCCCGGACCGCGCGTGACGAAGCAGATGCCCGGCCGGCCGGTGAGCTTGCCCTGCGCCTCGGCCATCATCGCGGCGCCGCCCTCCTGGCGGCAGACCGTGACGGCGATATCGGCATCGTGCAGCGCGTCCAGCACCGCCAGGTAGCTCTCGCCGGGCACGCAGAACAACTGGCGCACTCCGTGCAGGATGAGCTGGTCGACGAGGATCCGGCCACCCGTGCGGAGCACGGCGGCGGCGGGCGGCTGGGCGGAGGCGGGGTGTGGCGTGGGCGTCATAGGAAAGACATTGTCGCGGAAGGGGCGCCGCCATTCCGCAGCGCGGCGTCCTGTACAGGACAGGTTCCGGTGGGCGGTACTGCCGGTCGCGGCAGTCCGGCGCGCGTCCTGTCCTATCATCGTGCGATGCTCACCGCCGCCCAGGTCTTCGCATTCCTCCTCGCCGCCGTCCTCATCACCGCCACGCCCGGCCCCGACAACCTTCTGGTGCTGGGCATGGGCATGTCGCGCGGGCGCGCGCAGGGCATCGCGTTCGGGCTGGGCTGCGCCTTCGGCTGCCTGAGCCATACGCTGCTGGCCGTGGTGGGCGTGAGCGCGATGATCGCCGCATCCCCCACGGCGTTCACGGTGCTGCGCTGGGTCGGCGGCGCCTACCTGGTCTGGCTCGGCGTGCAGGCGCTGCGCAGCGCGGGCGGAACGCGCGTGGCCGCGGCCGGGCAACCGCCCCAGCCGCTGCGCGCGCTGTTCGCCCGGGGCCTGGTGGCGAATGCGGTCAACCCGAAGGTGGTGCTGTTCTTCCTGTCGTTCCTGCCGCAGTTCGTGGTGCCTTCGCAGGGGGCCGTGGCCTGGCAGCTGGGGGTGCTGGGGCTGGTCTTCACGCTCCAGGCGGCGGTGCTGTTCGGGCTGCTGGGCTACTTCGCCGGAGCGATCGGCGGCTGGCTGCAGCGCCGGCCGCGTGCGGGCCTCTGGCTCGATCGCATCGCGGGCACGGTGTTCGTGGCGCTCGGCCTGAAGATGGTGGCCGGGCGCTGAATCGGCTTCAAGCGCAGGGCAGCGCGATGGTGACGGATGTGCCGTCGCCCGGCCGGCTTTCCATGCGCACCCGTCCGCCGTTCGACTCGACAAGGGATTTCACGATGGCCAGCCCCAGGCCGACCCCATCGTTGCGGGCCCGTGCCCGCTCGCTCTGCCAGCCCGGATCGAACGCCTGCGCGACCTCTTCCGGCGTCATGCCCACGCCGTTGTCCGCCACCGTGAGCTCCACCCATTGCGCACCGGGTGCGCCGGCCCATGCGCCCGACAGCCGCACGCAGCTGCCCTCGGGCGAGTATTTGAGCGAGTTGCCGATCAGGTTGCCGAGCACCCGCACCATCTGGCCGTAGTCCACGCGCACCACCGCGTCGGGCAGGTCGCCGAGCGACAGCATGGTGCTGCATTTCTCGGCAAGCGGCGCCATCATGTGCACCGCGTCGGCCGAGAGCTGCGCGACGGCGATCGCCTGCACGGTGGACGGGGATTGCGACGGCTTCAGCAGCCCCTCCACCATGGCCGTCATGATTCCGACGGCCGAGAGCATGCGCTGCAGGACCGCGCTGTCCTGGGGATCGCGCCCGCGCTGCAGCCGCGTGGCGCTCAGCTGCAGCACCTGCAGCGGCGTGCGCAGGTCGTGCGCCACGACGGCGAGCACGCTCTCGCGCGACAGCGCCTGGGCGCGGGCCATGGCGGCGGCCTCCCGGGCTTCGGCCACGGCGGCGCGCAGGTCCAGCTCGCGCGCGGCCGACGCGGCGAGCTGGCGGATCGTTTCGAGCTCGTCGGGCGTCCAGGCCCTCGGCACCGTATCGATCACGCAGAAGCTGCCGATGTTCTGGCCGGCCCAGCGCAGCGGCACGCCGGCATAGGCGCGCACGCCCAGGCTGTCCACGGTGGGCACGGCGCGCCATTTCGGGTCGGAGTGCGTGTCGCCGATGGCGAGCACGTCGTCACGGTCGAGCGTGAAGTGGCAGAAGGTGGCCCCTGCCATTTCCCGGGCGGTGGCCAGCGGCTCGGGAAAGCCGTACTGGCTTTTGTAGAAGTCGCGCTGCTCGTCCACGATGGAGATGAAGCAGGCGGCCGCGCCGAGCAGGCGCGCGGCCGTCGCCGTCAGGTTGTCGAAGCCGGGCTCCGCCGGGGAGTCGAGCAACCCGCTGTCCCGCACCGCCTTCAGGCGCCGGGAGGCTGCCTGGCCGGCCCCGGCGTCGGGCGCGTGCGCAAGCGCCGTCGGAGCGCCGGGGGCGGCCAGCGCGGGTGAAGGTGTTGCGGGGTGGTGCATCCACGGAGAATAACGCGGCAGTGCGTCGCGTACTGTCCCGCGGGGAATATTTCTGCCGAGCCGGCAAGCCGCGCGGAGCGCGGCTCACGCCGTCGCTGGGTCCTGCCGGTCCGTCGGCCCGGCCGCCAGGGCTTCGCGCGCATCGTCGCACCACCACTGCGCGGCGGCGTAGAAACCCTCCCATACGCAGCCATTGCAGCCGCGCCCGCAGCAGGTGTCGGGCGCGCGGGGCGGCGCGCGCAGCACCACGCCACGCGCCTGCGCAGCCGCCGCCAGGGCCGCGAACGCCCGCGTGGCGTCCTCGGCCGTGCGCAGCGGCCCATCGCCGGATGCGGTCACCGCACCCCGCTGCGCCAGCGCTGCCATCCCCAGCGGCCGATGAAAGCCAGGCCCAGCACCAGCGCGAACCAGCCCACCACATGGATCTGGCCCATCAGGTCGCGCACGCTCAGCGAGCGCGCGTAGTAGGGCGCGAGCAGGATCACCATGCCGATCAGCGCGCAGGTGACGCCCTTGAAGAGCAGTTCGGACGCCTGCCTGCGGTCGGCGGCGGAAGGAGCGGGCGCCTGCGGCGGCCGGGAGGGAGCAGGGGGCATGGCGGTCTGGGACAATCGGCCCGGGGGCGTGGGGCCCGCGGGCTTTTTTCTGGAAGGCGCGCACGGACGGCGTGCAAGGATCGATGGATTATCCTTGCGCGCCCGCCGCATCCGCCTGCGGCGATCCCGTACCCCTGCCGTCGCGGCCCGTGCGCCTGGCCATCCCTCCCGCAACGCAAGACGACAGATAGATAGAGAGTTTCCCTTCCATGGCCATCCAATGGTTTCCCGGTCACATGCATTCGACGCGCAAGGCGATCGGCGAGCGCATCAAGGACATCGACGTCGTGATCGAACTGCTGGACGCGCGCCTGCCCGGCTCCAGCGCCAACCCGCTGCTGGCCGAGCTGACGGGCCACCGTCCCACCCTCAAGGTGCTGAACAAGCAGGACACCGCCGATGCGGCGCGCACGCCGCTCTGGCTCGACTGGTACAACGCCCGGCCCGACACGCGCGCCATCGCGCTGGACGCCTCCGAGACGGCCCCGGCGCGGCGCCTGATCGACGCCTGCCGCCAGCTCGCCCCCCAGCGCGGAGGCATGGCCAAGCCGATGCGCGTGCTGATCTGCGGCATTCCCAACGTCGGCAAATCCACGCTGATCAACACGATCACCGGCAAGACGCAGGCGAAGACGGGCGACGAGGCCGGCATCACCAAGCTGGAGCAGCGCATCGTCCTGGACGACGATTTCTATCTGTGGGACACGCCCGGCATGCTCTGGCCGCGCATCACCATCCCGGAGAGCGGCTACAAGCTCGCGGCCAGCGGTGCCGTCGGCCGGAACGCCTACGACGAGGAAGAGGTGGCGCTGGAGCTGCTGGCCTACCTGCAGCGCCACTACGCGCCGCTGCTGGACGCGCGCTACCGTCTGGGCCTCGACGCGGCGGCCATCGCCGCGCTGCACGACGATGAACTGCTCACCGCCATCGCGCGCAAGCGCGGCGCGGTCATGTCCGGTGGCCGCGTCAACCTGCAGAAGGCGGCGGAGCTGGTGATGACGGATTTCCGTGGCGCCGTCCTGGGCCGCATCACCCTGGAGACACCGCCCGAGTTCGAGGCCTGGAGCGCCGCGGCCGAGGTCCAGGAAGCTGCGCGTGCGGCCAGGAAGGCGGAGCGCGAGTCGCGCCGCAAGGGCGGTCGGTCTGCAGCCGGTGCTGTATCAGGTGACGGCGAAGGCGAAGGCAGCTGACGGCGGTCGCCACCCGTCTCGCGGGGCCTGGCGCTGCGGTCTGCCAGGCAGTCAGCCGGGCGGGGCCGGCGGAAACATCCAGGGGAAAAAAGGGCTGCCACGACCCGCATGGCAGCCCCAATGCCGTGTTATCGGCTCGCAATGAAAAAGCAGAGACCCGGGTCCTCCTCAGAACGAGTGGCCCATGCCGAAGTACACGGCGCGCTGCGACGCCCCCGCGCCCGGGCCGTTGACGGTGACGTCGGCCGCGTAGTTGGCGCTGGAACTGTTGTTCACGCCGCCCAGCGATGCGTACAGGAAGGTGCGCTTGGACAGGTAGTAGTCCGCCCCCACCATCAGCAGCGTCGCGTTGCCGTTGCCGCGGTTGGCGCTGACGCGGTAGCCCGCGCCGATCAGGGTCAGGGCCGGCGTCACGTCGTAGCGCACGCCCACCCAGCCGTGCTTGAGCTTGCTGGGCGCGCCGGCCGCTGCGTCGGGCGCGGAGATGCTCTCGTAGGCGGCGAACAGCTTGGCCGCGCCGATGCGGTAGGTGCCGCCCAGGATCGCGTCCTTGGAATAGACATAGGCGTCGCTGTGGTTGCCGTTGGCGTCGCGCCGGCTGTTGAGCATGGCGCGCAGCTCGAGGTTGTTCGCGACGTAGGCGAGCGACAGGCCTTCGTTGCGCAGCTGCTTGTTCGAGCCCGTCTGCTCGCCCAGGCCCACCTGCACATTGGCGGTGAAGCCGCCGAGGCTCGGCGTGGTGTATTCGATCAGGTTGTTCACGCCGGGCCAGTTGCGGCCGCGCACCAGCGTGGAACTGCTCATGAATTGCTGGCCCGTCGGGTCGATGTTCCAGACGTCGTTGCTGTTGAAGAGGTTCTTGCCGAACATCAGCGTCCCCCAGCTGGGGCTGCTCAGGCCCACCAGGGTGCGGCGATTGAAGAACGCGGAGCCGGTCGTGCCCTTGGTGGCGCTGAAGCCGCCTTCGAGGTTGAAGACCGCGCTCAGGCCGCCGCCCAGGTCTTCCTTGCCGCGGAAGCCGATCATGCTCGTGCCCCACTGGTTGTCGGCAGCGCGCGTGAGCGAGTTCGTCTGGCCGGTGACGGGGTCGGCGATCTTGTCGATGTGCTCCACACCCGCGACCACCCGGCCGTAGAGGGTGACGTTGGACTGCGCGTGCGCAGCGCCGGGCAGCGTCCCGGCGGCAGCCAGCAGGGCAGCCCCGGCCATCAGGGTTTTTTTGAAAGGCGTATGCATATTGCTGATCTCCGTTGTAGTAACTTTGCTTTTTGAGAAAAGAACCGGGCCGTGCCCGGCGTCCACCCCCACCTGTGGCGCGCATGAGCGCCGGCCGCTCCGGGCACGGGGCATCGCGCCGGAAGCCTTGCGACCGCCGACCCGGGGTACGGCAGCCCTCTGCGCGGCCCGGTAAGGCCCCGCCAATGCATATATGAATTTTTAGTTCACTGGTGAATAATGTAGAAACCGGCCCCCTGCTGCGCCAATGAGGGGATACCCTGCTGTCGTGGTGACCGCACGACGGCGGCTGGCCGGATCGTTCCCGCGCGATGGCAGAGCATCCGCACCACCGTGCCGCCCGGGCGTCCGGCGCAGGCCGCTCCATTCCACTTCCAGCCCGCCATGACAGAAGAAACCGATCGCTACCGTGCTCCCGCCCTGGACAAGGGGCTGGACATCCTCGAGCTGCTGGCCGGCCAGCCCCATGGCCTGACGCGCGCCGAAATCGTCAAGGCCATGGACCGCAGTGCCGGGGAGATCTACCGCATGCTCGAGCGGCTGGTGGCGCGGGATTACGTCACCCGCTCACCGCAGGGCGACCGCTACTCTCTCAGCCTGAAGCTCTTCGTGCTGGGGCACACGCATCCGCCGATGGAACGCATGGTGTCGCAGGCCCTGCCGGTCATGGAGGGCTTCGCCACGGCGGCGCAGCAGTCGTGCCATCTGGGCGTCTACAACCGGGGAGGGATCACGGTGGTGGCGCAGGTCAACGGACCGGGCCACTGGGGTCTGTCGATCCGCCTGGGTGTGCGGGTGAGCCTGATCGACACCGGCTCGGGCCATGTGATGCTGGCGTTCCAGACCGAGCAGCGCCGCGCCGAGATGCTGGCCGAGCACCAGGCGCTGCAGGAGGCACAGAGCGAGGCGCCCATGCAGCCGGCGGAACTGCAGGGCATCCTGGAGCAGGTGCGGGTCCAGGGCTGGTGGCAGGGCGACAGCCAGCAGGCCTTCGGCGTGACCGATATTTCGATGCCCGTGCGCGGGCCGCAGGGGCAGGCGCTGGCGGTCCTGACCTGCCCGTTCATCCGCCGTCCAGACCGGTCGCTGGAAACCGACCTGCAGGCGGCACGCGATCAGCTCGCGCAGGCGGCGGCCGCGCTCTCCATCCGCTGACCTGCGGGAGCGCGGGCCGGGGAACGGTCAGTCGCCGCCATCCCCGCCGTCGCCACCGCCGTCCGAGGCGCCCGCGCCGTCGCTGCCGTCCTCATGGCCGCCACCGCCGCCGCCGGTGTTGCCGCGGCCGCCTTCCGGGACGATCCCGCCTTCCTTCACGTAGCGGTCGAATTCGTGGCGAGGGATGGCTGCCACGCCGGCGGCGTTCTCTTCGTGTTCCTTCCAGCTCAGCGTGACGCTGTCGTCCGCATGGGTGAGTTCCACCGGTCCTTCGGGGATGGCGATCGGCATGCCGTCGCCCTCGCGGTAGGTCACTTCGCCGTGGATGGTCGCGTTTTCTGCGTGCATGGGTCGGTCCTCCTCGCAATGCATGGGTTGGTGGGCCGGCCGCGCGGCGTGCGGGGCCTCCTGGAGATGCCATTACACCGGCTCGACCGTGGTGCGGCCTGTCGGACCACATCGCCAGTCGGTGGCAGCATGCGCTTTCGCTGCGGCACCGGGGCGAGGTCTCCGGTTTCCTCTACCCCACGGCAGGGTCAAGCCGCCGCGGGCCGCACGCCGCTCCGCGCGGCCAGCCGCGCGTCGTGCCAGAGCGCGGCACCGTTCGCGAGCGCCACGGCCGTCCCCACCGCGCAGGTGGCGCCCCAGCCGCCGTGCTGCCACGCGGCGGAGCCCAGGGCCGAGCCGAGCGCGGCCCCGGCGAAATACGAGGTCATGTACACCGCGTTCAGGCGCGATCGCGCTTCGGGAGCCAGCGCATAGATCACGTTCTGGTTGCTGATGTGCACGCCCTGCAGCGCGAGATCGATCGCCAGCACGCCGACGATGAACCACACCAGGCTGGCGCCGCCGATCCACAGCGCGGCCCAGCTCGCGAGCAGCAGGGCGACCGAGGCGCGGGTCGTCCACTGCTCGTGCCCGCGGTCCGCCATGCGGCCCGCCCAGTTGGCCATGAGCGCTCCGGCCACGCCCGCCAGGCCCACGAGCCCGATCTGCGCATCGTCCAGCCGGTGCGCGGGGCCTGCCAGCATCAACGCCATGGTGGAGAACAGCACGCTCACCGATCCGAACGACAGCCCGCCCAGCAGGGCCCGGCTGCGCAGCCGCGGATGCCGGCGTGCCAGTGTGCCCAGCGAGCGCAGCACCTGCAGGTAGCTGGGCGGGTTCGGCGTGCGCAGCGTGGGCAGCGCGAACCACAGCGCCACTGCGACGATGAGGATGGCGATGCCCCCCACCCGGTAGACGAGGCTCCAGCCGCCGATGCCCGACAGCAGCCCCGCCACGCTGCGCGCGGCCAGGATGCCCACGAGCAGCCCGCTCATCACCAGCCCCACCGCGCGGCCGCTGCGCCCTGGGGCCGCGAGCGTGGCCGCCATGGGCACCAGCACCTGCGCCGCGACCGAGAAAAGGCCGGTCATCAGCGTGCCTGCCGCCAGCGCGGCGAAGCTGCCCGCGAAGCCGCTCAGGAACAGTCCGCAGGCCGCAAGCACCATCAGGCCGACGATCAGCCGGCGCCGCTCCAGCTTGTCGCCCAGCGGCACGAGCAGCAGCAGGCCCGCGGCGTACGACACCTGCGCGATCGTCACGGTGAGCGCAGCAGTCGCCTCGCCCACGCCGAGGTGCACCGCGATCGAATGCAGCAGCGGCTGGTTGAAATAATTCGCGCCCGCGCACAGGCCGCAGGCGGTGGCCATGAGCAGCAGCACGGGCAGGGGCAGCCCGGCGGCGGGCTCGGAGGCATCGTGGGAGGGCGGCGTGGAAGGGCCTGGTGGCATGGGAATCGATGAAGTCACGGGGTGTCGTTCGGAGGGAGAGTGTGGAGGAAAACCGCGGGGGGCGCAGGAGGCCTGGAAGGTGCCGGAGCCCCCGACACGCGGGGGAGGACAAGGAAGGCGGAGCGGTGCGGCCGCCCCGCCGAGACTCATGCGGGCCGCAGCACGGCCGTGGCATCGACCTCGAACAGCATGCCGTCGAGCGCCAGGCGCGGCACGGGAATCAGCGTGCACGCGGGCAGCGGCGCTCCGGCCCAGCCCTCGCGCAGGGCGGCGCCCAACGTGCGCAGCCGGTCTTCCGAATGGCCGACGATGAGCACGGTGAGCCGGGCCACGTCGCGGGGCGCCGCGCCGGCCGCATGCAGCGCGGTGCGCAGGTTGTCGAAGGCCTGCCGGACCTGCGCCTCGAAACCCTCGGCCAAGCGTCCGGAGGCATCCTCGCCGCCCTGGCCGGCGATGTGGAGGGTGCGGGCGCCCGCTTCCACGATGGCGATGTGCGAATAGCCGTTCGGCGCGGGATCGTAGAGCCCGGGTGGGTTGTGCAACGTGAGGATGGGCGCGCTGGCGGGGGTGGAAGAAATTGCGGACGGGGTCGAGGAAGGTGGTGCGTGCGTCATGTCCGCAGTATCGAACCTCAACTAAACTCGAGGTCAACCGATTTTTACCCGCCTCGATGGCGGGACGGAACCATGCCTTCCTCTTCTTCCCGAAGCGCCGCCGCCGCCTTCTCGACCAGTGCGCCGTCGCGCGGCCTGGCCGGTGCCGCCGTGCCTTCCCTCACCGTGGGCGAGGTCGCCGCGCGCAGCGGCCTGGCCGTCTCCGCCCTGCATTTCTACGAAGCCAAGGGCCTGATCGCCAGCGTACGGAGTGGCGGCAACCAGCGCCGCTATCCGCGCTCGGTGCTGCGGCGCGTGGCCGTCATCAAGATCGCGCAGCGCATGGGGCTGCCGCTCGCCACCATTGCGGATGCGCTGCAGGCGCTGCCCGCAGGCCGGACGCCGACGGTGGCCGACTGGCGCCGGCTCTCCGCCGCATGGCGTGAAGAACTCGATCAGCGGATCGCGACGCTCACGCTGCTGCGCGACCAGCTCGACGGCTGCATCGGCTGCGGCTGCCTGTCGCTGAAGGCCTGCCCGCTGCGCAATCCGGACGACAGCCTGGGCGCCACGGGCGCGGGGCCGCATTTCTCGGAAGCGGAGCCCGGGACCGACGACTGACGGCACCGCACCGGGCCGCGGGTGGCGCCCCTTCCGGCGCACCGGCCCGGGAGCGTGGACCTACCCTGTGCAGGCGCGATCGTGTGTCCGGGGAGACATCAGGAGAGCGGCGGAGGTCCACCGCCCGTGGAGCCGGTCTCGCTGCCGTTGCCCGAGCCCGAGGACGGCGAGCGCGATCGGGCCTGGACCGCGCGTTCCGCGGATGCTTCCGGGTCGGGCGCGGGCTGCGGCGGCTGCTTGCCGTGCAGCAGCCGCTGCAGGACCGGCTCGGCGCCCAGCACCAGCAGGGCCAGCACGGTGCTCAGCAGCGCGGTCGCTTCGCGCCCCAGCCCCGCGGCCACCCCGATGGCGGCGGTGAGCCAGATGCCGGCCGCGGTCGTGAGGCCACGGATCTGGTGCGCGCCGTCGCTCTTGAGGATGGTGCCGGCACCGAGGAAACCCACGCCGGCGATGATGCCCTGCAGCACGCGGCTGTTGTCCGCCGGGGTGATGCCCTCCTGTTCCGCGACCAGCACGAACATCGCGGCGCCCATGGACACCAGCATGTGGGTGCGCACGCCCGCCGCCTTGCCGCGGTATTCGCGCTCCCAGCCCAGCAGGCCGCCCAGCAGGGCGGCCATGCCCAGCCGCACGACGATGCGCGTGGCCTGCTCCAGATCAGGCAGATCGGAGAACTCACCGACCGCGGTGGCGGCGACCACGTCCCACCACTGCGTCATGGCTGCGCCTCTGCGGCCGGGTGGCGAAGGCAGAAGCATCCCGCGGACGCCGCGGGGGAGGAAGAACGGGGCGGGCAGGGTGGCATGGCGGGGCGTCGGGTCTCTAGAGTCGCGACGACTGTGCCGCGCCCGCCAGGCGGAGCAGGGCGGCGCCCGGCGCGAACCGCCGTAGGACGCGTCCGACGCGCGTTGGCCGTCAGGCGTTCGCGGCGTCGCCCGCCTGGCAAACCACCCAGGGCAGCGACAGCACGCGGAGCTGCCAGTCAAACAGGTCCGCAGCCACGGCGCGATCCGCTTCGCCGGGGACGGGCGCGCCGGCGAGGGCCGCTTCGCGAAGTGCCGTGGAGCCTGCCGCTTCCGCCGAGGCAGCGGGCTCCGTCGCCATCTGCCGGGAGTTGCCGTCCAGCAGCGGATGGCGCAGGCCGCTCGGCAGCACCAGCCGCTGCCCGGTCGCCGGATGCGGCAGCGTGAGTTGCCACGCATGCAGCCAGAGCCGCTGCAGGCCCAGGCGCTCCGCCCACCAGCGGTTGAGGGGCCCCTTGCCGTGCGTGGCGTCGCCCAGGATCGGATGGGCGATGTGCTTGAGGTGCCGGCGGATCTGGTGCCGGCGCCCGGTTTCGGGCAGTGCCTCCACCAGGGCGGCACGCGTGGTGGGGAAACGCGTGTCGCTCGCCTCGGGCAGTTCCACGCGCGCCAGGCATCGCAGTTCCGTGCGGGCAGGCTGCACCGGGGCATGGGGCGGTGCGTCGTCCGGCCGCAGGGCGTGGTCCACCCGGATGCCGGCGGGTGCGTGGCCACGCACCAGGGCCAGGTAGCGCTTCTCCACCCGGTGGTGTTCGAAAGCCTGCGACAGCACGCGGGCGGCATCGGCATGCAGCCCCATCACCAGCACCCCGCAGGTGCCCTTGTCGAGCCGGTGCACGGGGTAGACGCGCTGCCCCAGCTGGTCGCGCAGCACCTGCATCACGAAGCGGGTCTCGCCCGCATCCAGGCCCGTGCGGTGCACCAGCCAGCCGGCCGGCTTGTACACGGCGACCAGATCGTCGTCGCGCCAGAGGATCTGCAGGGGCGGGTGGACCGTGCGGGCGGGGCGGGTATCGGACAGGAGAGGCATCATCGGGCGCGCAGCATACCGGCTGCCGGCCGCGGCGCGCACCGCCGCAGGTACCTGGGACGGTTCAGACGACCCAGCGAAGCGGTTCTGGCGAGGCACTGCATCGCAGGCGCCAGAAGGGGCGTCTGAACCGTCCTCAGCGCAGCACGCGGCAGTTGCCGAACTCGCAGCGTATCGCCAGCGCGTCGCCGCTGTCGCAGGCCACGGTGTACGTCTCGAAGCCCGGCCCCTTGGCTGCCAGCGCGGCGATGGGCTGGGCGCTGCAGGACTGGGCGCGCGCCAGCTGCTGCGCGCTGAAGCCATCGACACCGACCGCGATGGTGGGGCGTACAGGGCCTGACGGGAAGGGGTCTGCGGAGGGTTCGGCCGGCGGCAGCACGGGCGCCACCGCGTACGGGCCCGCCGCATATCCGTGCGCCTGCATGCAGGACTCCACCGCGTGCCGGCGGCGCTCCAGCGGCTTCAGGCCCTGGGTGGCGCCCAGGGCGCCGCCGACCAGCGCTCCGTCGCGCACCGACCCATGGCCGCCACCGGCGGACCAGACCAGCGAGGCCAGCACCAGCGCGCCGGTCAGCATGCCGTCCAGCGTCTCCTGGGCCACGCCGATCTGCTGCGCGTAGCGCTGGCACTCCGCGAGGTCGGCCGCCTGGCGTGCGGCATCGGCCGGATCGGGCGCGGTGACCGGGGGCGGCGGCGTGGTGGCCGCGCAGCCGCCGAGCGCCAGCGCCAGCGCGATAGAGCACGCCACCGCCGACGCGGGCCGCGGTGCAGGCCATCGGCCCGGGGAACGGCGCGCGGCGGCGGGAAGGCGGGAATATCGGAACAGGCGCATGGGAACTCCTCGGCAGGGCGTTGGGTGCGGCAGCCGCCGCGGTGGATGGCGGTGCACTGCGCCCATCGCTCGGCTCCATTGTTCCGCGCCCTGCCATGGCGCGCCAGCCCCGCCACCTGCCGGAGTGCCGCGTGCCCGACAATCCGGTTCCATGACCACGATGAATTCCGCCCCTGCCTCCGCCCCCGCAAGTGCCGCTTCGGCCGCGCCGTCCGCTCCCGCTCCGGCTTCCGCTTCCGGCCGCAGCCTTTTGCCCCAGACCCTGCTCATGGCGCCGTCGCCCGCCGATCCCTCGCCCCTGGTGCTCTACCACGGCCGCTGCGCCGACGGCTTCGGCGCCGCCCTGGCCGCCTGGCGCTACTACGGCGGGCAGGTGGAGTGCGTGGGCCTCTCGCACGGCCAGGCGCAGTCGGTGGAGGACCTGCCGCCGCTGGACGGCCGCTACGTCTACATCCTGGATTTCTCGTTCCCGCCCGAGCTGCTGCGCGCGATCGACGAACGCGCCGCGCGCCTCGTGATGCTGGACCACCACAAGAGCGCCGCCGAACAGCTCACCGGCTTCGCCTGCCGCTGCGGCGTGGTGCATTTCGACATGGACAAGTCGGGCGCGCGCCTGGCCTGGGATTTCTTCCATGCGGATGCGCCGCTGCCCGACCTCGTGCGTTTCATCGAAGACCGCGACCTGTGGAACTGGAAGTACCCCGAGACCGCCGGCTACGTCGCCGCGCTCGACATGGAGCCGTTCGACTTCGCGCGCTGGGACGCCATCGCCCGCTTCACGCCGGAGGAGACGCAAGCCTTCGTCGCGCGCGGCGAGGCGATGGACGAGAAGTTCCGCCACCTCGCGGCCGACGTGGCCGGCGGTGCGCAGCCGCTGGTGTTCGATGGGGAGCAGGGCCTGATGGTCAATGCCCCTGGCGCCTTCCACAGCCTGATCGGCGAGATGCTCTCCAAGCAGTCCGGCACTTTTGCCCTGATGTGGGCCGTCGGCAAGGACGGGCAGGTCAAGGTCGGCCTGCGCTCCCAGCGGGGCTACGACTGCTCCGTGCTCGCCACGCGCATGGGCGGCGGCGGGCATGCGCAGGCCTGCGGGTTCCGCATGGGGCGGGACCGGTTGCCGGAGCTGCTGACGGGCACGTTCCAGTCGGGTTCGCCCGCGCAGGGCTGAGGCCCGTCACGCCAGTCGCAGATCCTTCGGCTTCGCGCCCGGAAACACCCGGGCCAGGGCATTTCCGTTCAGCCCATACATCCGCGCGAAAATCCCGCCGAGCACGCCGCGGTAGTCGTTGAGCACCGGGTAATCACGGTTCTGGAACAGCGTGTTCGCGGTGAGCGCCTGCTGCTCGCCCGCGACGCGGCCCCCGGCGATGCCGCCGCCCAGCACCCACATCACGCTGCCGTGGCCATGGTCCGTGCCGCGGTTGCCGTTCTCGCGGAAGGTGCGGCCGAATTCGCTCACCACGACCACCGTGGTGCGGTCCCAGGCCGGTCCCATCTCGTCGGCGAAGGCGGCGAGGCCCCGGCCCAGCTCTTCGAAGCGGTTGGCGAGCGCGCCCGTTGCGTTGCCCTGGCCGACGTGCGTGTCCCAGCCGCCCACATCCACGAAGCCCAGGTTATAGCGCGACTGCATGAGGCGCGCCATGCGCCGCGCCGTGCCCTCGAACCCTTTGGTGCTGAGCGCGTTGCGGCTGGCTGCGTCCATTTCGCCCTGCATCGTGCGCGCCACTTCGTCGCGCGTCTGGAAGCCCTCGGCCACGGGGCCCGCCAGCGGCGTGCCCTGGTACATGGAGGCGATGAGCGCGGCCTGCCGTTCGTCGATGCCGGGCTTGGCCGCGCCGGCCGCGGCCAGCGCCGTGTTGGGCACGTCGTAGCCGCCGCGCAGCACCAGCGGCAGCGTGTCGGTGAAGGCCATGGGCGAGAGGTGGTCGTGCCAGCGCGGCTGCGCGCCCAGCTCGAGGGCCAGCCGGTTCAGGAAGCCGGAGCGGTAATCGCGCCGCGCGCCCACGGGCTGGCCCAGCTCGATGCTGTCCTGCGTGTCGAAATGGCTGCGCGTGAGATCGTCGGTGCCAGAGAACGGCACGAAGGCGACCTGCTTTTTCGCATAGAGCGGCTGCAGCGAGCCGGCGAGCGCCGGGTGCAGCCCCCAGTCGGCGGTGAGGGGCAGGGCACTGCCTTCGCCGCCGGGCCGCGCGATCGCGATGTTCGGGCGGCTCTCGTAGTAGAAGTCGCTCGCGGTGGGCACCAGCAGGCTCGCGCAGTCGTAGCCGCCGCGCAGGAACACCAGCAGGAAGCGCGCATCCGCGGCGCCCTGCGGCGTGGCCGCCAGGCTGGCCTGCAGGACGCCGGGCGCCGCGAGGGCGGCGAGCGCCTGCAGGCAGCGGCGGCGCGTGGGCGTGGTGCCGCTGGCTTCAGCGGCGGATCGGGGGGAGGTGGTAGGCGCCATGGCAGGCCTTTCCTGGAGATCGGGGGGGCGGCACGGAACGTGCCGAAGTCATCGGCGGCACGCGGGGAGCGTGCCCGCGTGTGCCCTGGGTTGCAACGCCCGGCGCGCACCTCAGGCGTACATGAATTCGGGTGACGAGAGCAAGAAAGTGTTCCATTCCGCCGGCGAGACCGCGCGCGCCAGCGCCACGCGCGTGGCGGGTGCCAACTGCGGCTCCATCGCGCGGAAGGCGGCGCTCTGCGCGATGGCCGGTGGCGGCACCTTCGGCGGCGGCGCGCCCTCGGCGCGGAACAGCGCGCCCGTGCCCGCGCCGCCCAGGGCCCGCGCGATCTCGAAGCGCACGGCGAGCTGGCCGGAGCTGGTCCAGGCGGCGGAGTCCAGCGGGTAGCCGTCCGGCGTCACGCGCCCGTAGAGCGGCTCGGCCAGCCGCTGCAGCCAGGAGATCGCCGGGTCCGGATTGGCGAGCACGCGGTCCGCATAGCCCAGGCGCAGGCCGGCCATCACGTACTGCACCGGGTCGCGCAGCCGCGTGCCGAGCGATGCCTGGAAGGCCTCGCTCGCCACCAGCGTCTGCAGCACCGCAGCGATGTCGCCGTCGCTTTGCTGGAAGCGCTCGGCCAGTGCCTGCAGCAGCGCGGGCGGCGGCGCATCGCCGACGAGGTAGGCGGCCATCTTGCGCGTCACGAAGCGCGCGGTGGCCGGCGCGCGGGCGAGCCGGTCGAGCGCTTCGTCGAGTTCCGCCATGCCCTGGCCCTGCAGCGGCCGGCCCAGCAGCTCCTTGGGCTGCCAGTCGTGGCGCTGCGGGTTGAACTCGTAGAGGCCCCGCCGCACGTACTGCTGCGCCCACTCGGGCCGCAGCTTCGGAGGCGGTTCGTCCAGCGGTCGCAGGGACACGCCATGCCCGGTGAGCACGCGCGCCATTTCCTGCACGTCGCGCTGGCTGTAGCCGCCGTCCACGCCCAGCGTGTGCAGTTCCATCAGCTCGCGCGCATAGTTTTCGTTGATGCGGTTCGCCGCGTTCTGGGCGTTGTCCAGGTAGTGCAGCATGGCCGGGTGGCGCACCGTGGCGCCCAGCAGATCGCGGAAGCGCCCCAGGGCATGCGGCCGGATCGCGCGGTCCTCGTAGTCGGCCACCATGGCTCGGATGTCGGCCTTGCCGGCGAACACGTTGAAGTGGTTCATCCAGAACCAGGTCATCTTCTCCTGCAGCTGCGCGGGCGAGTACACCGCGCGCAGCACGAAGCGCCGCTCGGCCTCGCGCTGCAGGCTGCGCATCTGGCGCTGGTAGGCGTCCTGCGCGGCCTTGCGTGCCTCTTCCGTGGGCTCCGCCTTGATCGCCTGCTGGCGGGCCTGCAGGTCGATCGCGAGCGCTTCCATCGGCGCGCGCGTGATCGCCATCGCGTCGATCTGCGCCTGGGCCTGCGCGGGCAGCGGCGCATGGGGCGCGGGCCGCAACAGCGCTGCGATGGTGGCGGCCGGGCCGACGCGCTGCAGGGCCTCGACCGAGGCGGTGTCCGCGCCCCAGGTGAGCCGGTCCAGCAGCCGCGCGCTGTCCGCGGGCGAACGCGGTGCATCGCGCAGCGGCTGCGCATCGGGGGACTCGGCCGCGAATGCGCCCGGGGGCGCCACCAGGGTGAGACCTGCAGCGCCGCACAGGCCGATGGCGGCGGTGGCGAGCCATTGGCGTCGTCCCGATGCGGCGGGCGGAAGCGTGTCGCCCAGGCCGGCGGGGTTCACGGAGGACAGCATGGTGTTGGAGGAGGAGTGGCTGTGGAGCGCATGGTGCGCCGCCGCACGGAGCCCCGCAAGAGGGCGCGGAAGGTTTTACCCGGCGGACACAGATGTATCGCTGCGTGCCTCCCATCTCATCAGGAGAAACGCGCCAGGAGGCGCTCGACTGCGCGTCTGTGTGCTATTGAAACGATAGCGCGACAGCACGCCGCGGTGCCGGGGCGGCAAGTGCCGGGCGCCCCGCCAACCGCACCGGACGGTCCGTGCTCGGCGCTCAGCGCTCCGGACCCACCGGCCCGGTGCCGAGGATCAGATCCTTCAGCCGTTCGGTGGCGCGCGCATCGTCGATGCGGCCCTGCTGGTGCTGCATCACGATGTCGTTGATGTGCTGCTGCACCGAGCGTGGCGACAGCGCCGAGAACGCCGCGAGCACCGTGCGCCGCATGTTGGCGCTGCGCAGGTCGCGGATGGCCTGGCGGCCGCAGAGGTCGGCGCCGGTGTCGGGAACGTCCACGCGCGCGGGCGCGGCGCCGCTGGCGATGCCCATCTCGCGCTGGAAGTCCACGTCCATCACCATCCGCATGAAAGCGCGCTGCGTGGCCGGGTCCACCGCGGCGCCGCGCACGAAGCCGACCTGGTCGCCGATGTAGAGCACCATCCCCTGCGTGTCGGGAAAGCGCGGGCAGAGATAGTCGCGGCCGGCCTCCATGCCGCGCTGGCGCAGTTCGCCATTCAGCCAGCTGCCCTGCATCTGCAGCAGCGCCTTGCCCTGCTCGACGAGGCTGCTGGCGCCGCTCCAGTCCCGCGATGCGGCGTTCGCCCGCAGGTAAGGGCGCAGCTGCGCCATGCGCGCGAAGATGCGTCGCACCACGGCTTCGTCGTAGGCGCGCCGGTCGTGCTCGAGGAAGAAGCGGCGGTAGAACTCCGCACCGCCCGCGCCGGCCGCCACCGATTCGAACCAGAACGAGTATTCCCAGGCGTCGGAGCCGATTCCCACCGGCACGATGCCGGCCTGCCGGGCGCGTTCGAGCAGAGCGATCAGCTCGTCCCAGGTGTCCGGCGCGGTGCCGCCCAGCCGGTCGAGCAGCGGTTTGTTGAACCACAGCAGGTTGGTGGAGTGCACGAACAGCGGCGCGGCGATCCAGTGGCCGCGGTAGCGGGCCCAGTCCTGCAGCGCGTAGGGCACCACCTCTTCCCATTCCTGCTCGCGCGCGACGGCGTCCAGCGGCAGCAGCAGCCCCTTGGCGGCCAGGGGCGGCGCGCCTTCGCCCGCCGTCATCACCGCGGCGGGGCGCGGCAGGCGGTGCTGGAAGCGCTGGGTGAACACCGAAAGCGCGCTGTTGCCGTTGACGCAGACCGGCTCGTCGATCGTCCAGCGCACGCCGTGGCGCGCGAGATGCCGGGCCAGGACCTCGCTGCGCTGCTGCTCGCCGGGCGAGGCCCAGCAGTGCCAGACGTGCAGCGCTTGTGCGTCCGGCATCGCCTTGGGCGCGTGCACGCCCGGGGGCTTCACCGGCGGCGCGGCCGCAGCGACCGCGGAGACGGCGAACCCGCAGGCCGCGAGCAGCAGCCCGCCGAGCCATCGCATACCGGCCGGAGTGGAAAAGCGCGGCCGCGGCGCGGAAGAGCACGGGCTGGAGGCAGGAGGGGCGTGGCGGGGCAAAGCGGGAGCGGGGCGGGGTGGAAAAGGGTGGCGCGGATTCTAGCCACCCTCGTTTTTTGACGTCGCTGCGCGGGGAGCCCGCCGCCGCGACGGCTTACCGCTACCGGCGGCCCGGGTCCGAGGTGGAGTATCCGCTCACGCGGGCAGACGGGAGAGGGCACCGCCCTCCATGCCGCCGAGGGCCAGCGGCACGCGGAACACGGCCACGGAGGTCTCCAGCCGCCGCGCCTGGTCGCGCAGGCTGGCGGCGGCCGCGGCGCCTTCCTCGACCAGAGCGGCGTTCTGCTGAGTGGCCTGGTCCATCTGCGACACCGCCTGGCCGACCTGCAGCACGCCGTCGCTCTGCTCGGCGCTCGCGACGCTGATCTCGCCCACGATCTCGCTCACGCGGCGGATCTCGGCCACGATCTCCGACATCGTGGTGCCGGCCTGCGTGACGAGGCCGGCACCCTTGTCCACCTTCTCGGCGCTGCCGATGATCAGTGCGCGGATCTCCTTGGCCGCCTGCGCGCTGCGCTGCGCCAGGGTGCGCACCTCCGCCGCGACGACGGCGAAGCCGCGCCCCTGCTCGCCGGCGCGCGCCGCCTCCACGGCCGCGTTGAGCGCGAGGATGTTGGTCTGGAAGGCGATGCTGTCGATCACCCCGGTGATCTCGGCGATCTCGCGCGAGCTGGCGCTGATCTCCTCCATGGTGCTGACCACCTGCTCGACGATCCTGCCGCCGCGGCCGGCCACGTCGGTCGCGCCGGTGGCGAGCTGGCTGGCCACGCGGGCGTTGTCCGCGTTGTGCCGCACCGTGGCGCCCAGCTGCTCCATGGCCGATGCGGTTTCCTCCAGGGCACTCGCCTGCATCTCGGTGCGCCGGCTCAGATCGGCATTGCCCGTGGCGATCTCGCTGGAACCCGTGGCGATGGAGTCCGACGCCAGGCGCACGTCGCCCACGAGGTGCGCGAGGGTCGCATGCATGCTCGCGAGCGAGGCCAGCACGCTGCCGGGCACGGGTTCGCCCTGGCGCTGCATCGGCGAGAGATCGCCGCTCGCCACCTGCTCGGCGATCTGCCGCAGCTCGCCCGGCTCTCCGCCCAGGGACTGGGTGAGCCTGCGCGTGATGACGATGCCCGCGATGGTGGCAATGGCGAACGCCAGCACCGCCGCCGCGATGATGGCGGAGCGCTCGCTGGCGAGCTGCCCGGCGGCCTCTTCGGTCAGCCGGTGGGCCGTCTGCTGGGACAGCTGCGCATACTCGGTCGTGGTGGCGGAGAAACGGTCCAGCAGCGGGCGGCATTCCCGGTTGAGCTTGTCGATCGCCCGGTCGCGCTCGCCACGCACCGCCAAATCGATGATGCCCAGGGCGACGGGCGCGTAGCTCTGCTCGATCCGCTCCATTTCCGCCACCAGGGAACGCGCCTGCTCCGAGGTGTCCCGGGCGACGGCGATGCGCTCTTTGAGCGCCGACAGCGCCTGCTGCACCCGGACATGGGCCTTTTCGCCGCGCACCTTTTCGGCCTGCACGTCGGCGGGCGAGGCGGCCAGCACGGTGTTGCGGGCCGCGATCGCACGGTCGTTGATCGCGCTGCGCAGTTGCGCGGCCAACTGGTTGCGCGCGTCGATGCCTTCCACGTACCCGTTGAACCGGTTCCTGGCGTCACCCAAGGCCAGCACCCCGAACAACGACATGAAAAAAATCAGTCCCGCCATGGTGCCGAAAGCGATCAGCAGCTGAGTTCGGACCTTTGCATTTGCCATCGGATTCTCTCTGTGAAAATGCACGATCCACCCCGAATGAACCGTTCATTTCACAGCGACAGGCCCGTGCCGCCGAGAATCTTCCTATTTAATCGATAAAAATGCCACTCGACCGTAGAGGATAAGGATCACTATTCCGCTGTGCGGCGCATATCCGTGCCGTATTGACGATGGGGCCATCGTCACTTCTGCGGATGCGTCGTCGCCAGGGCTCCCTGCGGCGATGCTTCCTCGAAGCGGTCCACGCGCCGCAGGGGCTTGAACATCCACGCCCACGCGCCCACCACGCCGAGCGTGCACAGCCCGCCCGCCACGGCCGCCGGCACCGCCCCCAGCCAGGCCGCGCTGGTGCCGGCGCGGAACTCCCCGAGTTCATTCGATGACCCGATGAACAGCATGTTCACCGCGCTCACCCGGCCGCGCATCGCATCGGGCGTGGAGAACTGCACCAGCGAGCCGCGGATGTAGACGCTCACCATGTCCGCCGCTCCCGCCACGATCAGCGCGGCGAACGACAGCGCGAACACGGTCGAGAACGCGAACACCAGGTTGGCTGCGCCGAAGACCGCCACGGCCGTGAACATCGTCGCGCCCACGCGGCGGTTGAATGGCCGCATGCTCAGGTAGAAGCCCGTGCCGACCTCGCCGATCGCCATCGCGCTGCGCAGCGCGCCCAGCCCCTCGGGTCCGACGTGCAGCACCTCGTGCGCATAGATGGGCAGCAGCGCGATCACGCCGCCCAGCAATACCGCGAACAGATCCAGCGAGATCGTGCCCAGGATGATCGGCCGCGAGCGGATGAAGCGGATGCCTTCGCCGAAGCGTTCGCGCATCGTGCCCAGCACCGGCCCGAGCGGCGCGGCGTGGGCCACGGGAACGCGCATCATCAGCAGCGCGCCCACCGCGAACGCGACGAAGCAGACGGCATAGGTCGTCTCTCCGCCGCCGGCCGCGTACAAAAGCCCCCCGATGAACGGACCGCCGATCGCCGCCGTGCGCATGAGCATCGAGTTGGCGGCGATGGCCGAGGCCAGCCGCTCGCGCGGCACCACCTGCGGCAGCAGGCTCTGCAGCGACGGCGCAGAGAACGCCCGCGAGGCGCCGAACAGCACCAGCACCGCGTAGATGCCCGCCACGCCCGCGGTGCCGTGCCCCGACAGCCACCACAGCAGCGCGCTGCAGACGGCACCCACGCCCCAGCTCGCGCACAGGATGCGCTTGCGCGGCACACGGTCGATCAGGTCGCCGGCCGGCAGCAGCAGCGCCAGCATGGGAAGGAACTGCGCCAGCCCCACGAACGCCAGCGCCATGGGCTCGCGCGTGAGGTCGTACACCTGCCAGGCCACCACGACGGCCTGCACCTGCGTGGCGAACATCGCGGCCACGCGCGCGATGGCGAATGCGAGGAAACCGGGGTCGCGGTAGATGCTGGCGGGACGGGGCGCCGGAGCGTCCGGAGCAGGGGGGGAGGGGGATCGGGGCGGTAGAGCGGACACGGCAGACAGCCCAGGGGCACGCGGGCCGCCCGGGCGGAAAAGGTAGGGAGAGCGCGCATGCTACGCCTTCGGTGCCGTGGCGCGCCGGAAACGGCAGACCGGCCATGCCGGTGGCGGCAGCTGGGGCATCGCTGAACGTACCGTGCCGCCCGCATGGTGGGACGGCGACGGGCGGCTGCTTATCTGCGCCCGCGGCCGGAGGGGCGGGGCGCCCCGAGCGACGCCGGTATCTCCGCCTCGGCCCACGTGCCCGGTGCCAGTCCCTCCAGCGTGTACGGCCCGATCGCCGCACGCACCAGCCGCAGCGTGGGATGGCCCACCGCCGCCGTCATGCGCCGCACCTGCCGGTTGCGGCCTTCGCGGATCACGAGTTCGATCCAGGTGTCCGGAATGTGCTGGCGCACGCGGATCGGCGGCTCGCGCTCGCCGATGGCCGGCGGGGGCATGTCCAGGCGCCGCACGCGGGCGGGCAGCGTGGGGCCGTCGTTCAACTGCACGCCGCGCGCCAAAGCCTGCAGCGCCGCCACGTCCGGCACGCCTTCCACCTGCACCCAGTAGGTTTTCTCCATCTTGAAGCGCGGATCGGCGATGCGGGCCTGCAGCCCGCCGCCATCGGTGAGCAGCAGCAGCCCCTCGCTGTCCGCATCCAGCCGGCCGGCGACGTACACGCCGGGCAGATCGATGAAATCCTTCAGCCCGCGCCAGCGGCCCTCCGGCGTGAACTGGCTCAGCACGCCATAGGGTTTGTGAAAGCGCAGCAGGCGCGGGAGCACGCCGGGCAGCGGCTCCCGCACGGCCCGCGGCAGGGCAAGGGCGCCCGGGCCGCGCCCCGCGCCTGCGGGCCGCGATGGCCGTGGCGGTGGCGGAGTACGGTGGTCGCGGCGCGTCATGCGGAGAGGAACAGTGCCGGGTCCACCATCGTGCGGTTCAGCATGACGCCCCAGTGCAGGTGCGGCCCGGTCACGCGCCCCGTCGCGCCCACCTTGCAGAAGGGCTGGCCGGCCGCGAGCGTGTCGCCCACCTGCACGTCGATCGCGCTCAGGTGGCAGTACATCGTGAGCACGCCACCGCCATGGTCGAGCCAGACGGTGCCGCCATTGAAGAAATAGTCGCCGGTGTCGATCACCTTGCCCGGCAGCGGCGCCACCACGGGCGTGCCGGCGGCCGCCGCGATGTCCATGCCGCTGTGCGGACTGCGTGCCTGCCCGTTGAACACGCGCCGCAGCCCGAACGAGCTGGAACGCCGGCCGGGAACGGGCTGGCGCATGGCCAGCTCCGCGGCGCGCGGCAGCGGCGTGGAGAACGTGGCCATCACCTGCTGCTGGTGGGCGCGCTCGCGCTCGTAGCGCGCGTTGTCGGCGGCGGAAAGATCGACCGTGCGCGGCGCCACCGTCAGCCGCTGCTCCTTGTAGCGCTTGGGCTCGACGCGGTAGGCGATGTCGCGTGCCGCCTCGTCCGCCGCCTGCACCCGGATCGTCGCCGTTCCCGTGGGCGCGGACAGCGCGATGCCGACGAGCGCCGTCCATTCGATCGGATCGCCCAGCACCAGCAGCGGCACCTCGCCCGCATGGGCCTGCGGCCGCGTCGCCGAAGGGCCCAGCGACAGCCGCGCCACGCCGCCCGGCACCTGCAGCGCGCGCGGCCAGACGGCCTCGGCGGGCGTGGGAGCGGGAGTGGATTTCGCCGCGGCGGAAGCGGCGGCCGCGGCCGGCCAGGCCTGCATCGCGCCGACCGCCGCACCGGCCGCCAGCACCGCGCGGCGGGAGGGGCCCCGAGGCGGAACGCGGCTGCCGGCGACGGAAACCCGCGATTCGGCAGGCGCATCCAAAGGGCTGGCGGAGAACGTGCGGAGGGAGCGGAAGATGGTGGGCATGGAGGGGGCAGGGCGCGGCCGCGTGCGGCCCGGAAAATGGAACGTCCGCCAGTGTAGGCGGCTGGAGGTATCGGCCTACAGGTCGGCCCCGCACCGGCCGAGACAATCGCCGCCATGCAGAAACCCGGCCGCACGCTGCTCACCGTCGTGCTCACCTTCATCGCCACCGCCGCCGCCGCGCTGGTGGTCCTCAATTTCACGGCGGGCGAGCCACAGGTGCGCCAGCAACTGCCCCGGCTCTACGGCACCTCCAGCCCGCAGTTCGAGCGCGCCATGTCGCACCTGCTCGGCCCGGGCATCGTCGGCGGCAACGAGGTGACGGATCTGCAGAACGGCGACCGCATCTTTCCGCCGATGCTCGCGGCGATCCGCGCGGCCCAGCGCTCCATCACCTTCGAGACCTACATCTACTGGTCCGGCGACATCGGCAAACAGTTCGCCGACGCCCTCAGCGAGCGGGCCCGTGCGGGCGTCAGGGTGCACGTGCTGCTCGACTGGGTGGGCAGCTCGAAGATGGAAGACAGCTACCTCGACGAGATGCGCGGAGCCGGCGTGGAGATCGAAAAATTCCACAAGCCCCACTGGTACAACCTTGCGCGGCTCAACAACCGCACGCACCGCAAGCTGCTCATCGTGGACGGCGTGGCCGGCTTCACGGGCGGTGTCGGCATCGCCCCGCAGTGGACCGGCGACGGGCAGGACCCGGAGCACTGGCGCGATTCGCACTATCTGGTGCGCGGGCCGGCCGTGGCGCACCTGCAGGCCACCTTCCTCGACAACTGGCTGAAAGTGACGGGACGCGTGCTGCATGGCGACGCCTATTTCCCCAAGCTGGAGCCCGTCGGCACGCAGCGCGCGCAGATGTTCTCCAGCTCGCCGTCGAGCGGCAGCGAGAGCATGCAGCTCATGTACCACATGGCCGTCACCGCGGCCGAGGAAAGCATCGACCTCTCGGCCGCCTACTTCGTGCCCGACGAGCTCACGCGCACCCTGCTCATGGACGCGCTGCGCCGCGGCGTGCGCCTGCGCATCGTCACGCCCGGCGAACATACCGACACCGAAACCGTCAAGGCCGCCTCGCGCGGCACCTGGGGGCCGCTGCTGGAAGCCGGTGCCGAGATCTACGAGTACGGGCCCACCATGTACCACTGCAAGGTCATGATCGTGGACCGGCGCGTGGTGTCCGTGGGCTCCACCAATTTCGACAACCGCTCCTTCCGCCTCAACGACGAGGCCAACCTCAATGTCTACGACGAGGCGTTCGCGCGCCGGCAGACCGAGGTGTTCGAGCAGGACATCCGCCGCTCCCGCCGCATGACGCATGAGGACTGGCTGAACCGCCCCTGGACCGAGAAGATGGCCGAGAAGGTCACCGGCCTGCTGGAGTCGCAGCTGTAGGCGGTGCGGGCGGCGGGCATCCCGCGTGCCGCCGAGGGCTCGCACGGCCCGCGCGCCCGCCACGCGGCCTCCGGCGCGCGCCCGGCCGCTTTCGCGCCGCATGACCCGGCTTCGGGTCTGCGTACCGCTCTCGTGCACTGGACCTTACGCTGCTCGCGTATCGGACGGTTCTGCCAATGTGCCGGGAGGCTCCCATGAAGTTCAACTGCCTTGTTCCCTTCGCTCGTCTGCGGCGCTCCGACGCCCTGCGGGAGTCCGACGGCCAGCAGCCGCGGGCACCGAAGGCGCAGTGCAACATCCAGGATGCACCGCAGGCCGCGCCCACCCGCCGTGGAACGGTTGGCGGAGCGGCTGCGGCGCTCGCGATGCCTCCCCGGCGGTCCATCGCCAACGCCTTCGGCAAGCGCATCGGCCTGCAGGCGCCCGCGCAGCCACGCAGGCAGGCAGCAGCGCCGGCGCTGCATGCCATCCAGGGCACCGCGGGGGACGTGAAAGTGACGGCACTGGTCGCCCGACTGGCGGAAGCCGGCGTGCCCGACGACCAGCGTGCCCGCATCGGAGGGCGCCTCCGCCTGATGCCCGGCCCCGTGCTGCAGCGGGAAATCGACCTTCTCCAGCACGCGCTGGGCAGTCCCAATGCGGACCGCGCCGTCGGCACCTACGACCGCCTGCATTCCCTGGTGAAGGACCGTCCCGGTGCGGCCTCACGCCTGACGCCGGAGATGCGCGAGGTGCTGGTCCGCGGGGTGGCGGACCGCAGCTCGATGTCGGACAAGGGGCTCAAGGGCGTGATCGGACAGCGCCACGCCGATGAGATCGCGCGTGCGCTCATCGCGATGCCGCGGGCGGATTACGACCGCCTGAGCGCGACCCTGGACCGTGCAGGCCGCGATCCGCAAGGCCATCCCGCCAGGGGCGCCGATCCGCATACCGAGCGGGCACTGATTCTCAAGGTGGTGGGGGCGCGGGCGGATCGCGTCGCGGGCGATACGTCTGCCAGACGGCAGACGATGGACAAGGTGATGGAGTTCGCCGCTGGGATCCGCGGCATGGACAGGCAGGCACTGGTCTTCAACACGACGGCCCTCGACATCGTGGAGGGAATGGGGTCCGTCAAACCAGGACTGGGCCTCGCCAATTACCAGCGGTATTCCAACACCTGCGCGGTAGCCAATGCCCAGACGGTGCGGGCGGAATGGGACCCCCTCGTCGCCGCGGCCTTGCGCGCGGACTTCTTCGAGGAAGGCTCACCCACGCAGCGCCAGCAGAAAGAGGTCTACGAACGGCGCCGCTTCATGGCGGATTTTTTCCATGAAGTCTCCGTCGCGGAGCCCGACGTGGAGAGGTGGCTTGCCGACGGCACGCTGCCCCCTGGAATTCTGGAGGTGAGCCAGGGCGCGGTCGTGGATCCGATAGGCGAGCAGGTGGAGAAGGAAGTGATTCCCGTGCTCGAGAAGAACCTGCCTCCTGAAACGTTCCGCACTGTGTTGCGGTACGCCACGAACCATCTGCTCTCGAAGGAAGAGGACGAGAAAATGCAGGCGGACGTGGGCCACCTGGTGATAAGGAAGGCATTCAATATGATGCGGAAAAACGTGGAGACGCATCCGCTCAAAACGCTGCTCGACAGAATGCGCTTCAATTACGTGCGCGATCCGGACGGCACCACGCATCCGCAAGGATACGAGGGCGGTCCTGCCCTGTGGGAATGCCTCGCGGATATCTCGCCCGCTCCCGCAGGCAGGGAGTGGACCATCGCGCAAACCAACGGCGCCGACGGGCCGGCGGACTGGGGCACGGGCGGCCTGAACGAAAGCGACATCCGCGAGCTGGAGGCCGTCCTGAAGACCGGCTCCGACGTGCCCATCACCATCGCCAGCATCTACCGTGAGGATGGACAGTTGACGGCCAGCCACGCGCACACATTGCTCATCAGCGACGTCCGCGGAGAGGGGGACGGCACGAAGTACCTCGTCACCGACCCCAGCCATGGCAGGACGGAGTGGGTATTGCGCAGCGAGATGCGGGACCACGACAGCGGCTGGCCGAAGAAATACTTCCTCCAGCGCGGTAAGGCCGTCCACGAACTGTTCTACGACCGGCATTCCGAAACCGACGCGCAGAAAGCGGGTTAGGCCAGCCGCCCTGACCCGCCGCTCCTGGGCTTGGCCGTCAGGCCGCAGCCGCGGGCACCAGCCGCACCGCGTAATCCATGCCATCTTTCGCCCACCCCGCCAGCCGGTCGATGTTGGGGTGCTTGCCGGGATGGGCGTCGGCATCCGCCGTATGCTCCGCATACCACTCCAGGCCCAGCGCGGCCGCCGCGGGCGTGATGCGCCCGCCATAGAGCTGTGCGAGCGCGTGGTACACGGCCAGCGAGCCGGCCTGGCCGGGCTTGTTCTCCAGCGTGGCGACGGGCTCGCCGCCGGTCCCGAGCACGTGCAGCGCGGACAGGTGGGCGACGGAAGGCAGTTGCTTGAGGCGGTCGGAAAAATTCATGGTTTTCGGGGAAAGCAAGGCAGACGGACAAAAACAGGGAAGGCCCGCGGCCCCGTGCCCGGCTGGCGTCGGAATCGCCCGGCTGGGCACCGGCAGGCAGCGCGGTGCGGCTGGATTCTAGAGACCCGGCGGGGTCGGCTCAGGCAGGCAGCAGGCGGGGACCAGCGACCGAGGGCCGCCACTCTCAGCCTGCAGCGTAGGTCCGCACCAGCCGTTCGTGCAGCGCCGCCGCCGCGGGGCTCAGCGCCCGGTCGCGGCGCTGCAGCAGCCCCAGGGTGCGCCAGAGGTCCGGATCGACGAGCGCCGCGCCGCGCAGCCGCGGATGGTCCGGCGGCAACGCCAGCTGGGGCAGGGCGGCCAGGCCCAGGCCGGCCTCCACCAGCGCCAGGGCCCCGGTCACGTGGTTGCACTCGTACCAGGCCACAGGCTGCCCGGGCAGCCCCGCCATCGCCTGGTCCAGCAGCAGGCGGTTGCTGCTGCGGTTGGAGACGGACACCAGCCGCTGA
Organism: uncultured Acidovorax sp.; assembly: GCA_913774955.1. Classification (GTDB taxonomy): domain Bacteria; phylum Pseudomonadota; class Gammaproteobacteria; order Burkholderiales; family Burkholderiaceae_C; genus Paracidovorax. The sequence continues at coordinate 381,359 of CAJYKV010000027.1, read as the reverse complement.
CCAGCCAGCTCCGCCCACGGCACCTCGGCACGCTCCGCCCAGGCGTGGTCGCGCGGCATGGCCAGCACGTAGCGCTCGCGCGTCAGCGCCTGGAACCGCAGCGCCGCGTCCTGGCTGCCCGTGAAGCTCAGCCCGAAATCCGCCTTCCCGCGCGCCACCGCCTCCAGCACCTCGGTGGCGTTCTCGTCGATCACGTGCACCTGCACCTCCGGCTGCGCATCGGCGAACGCCTTGAGCACGCGCGGCAGCAGGTGGTTGGCCACCGAGGGCACGCAGGCGATCGTCACGCGGCCGCTGCGCAGGCGCACGTGGTCGTCCAGCCGCTGCACGGCTTCGTCCAGCCCCTCCAGCGCCTGTCGTGCCTCGCGCAGGAACTCCTGCCCGACCTGCGTCAGCTCCACGCGCCGCGTGGTGCGCTCCAGCAGCCGCACGCCCACCGCTTCTTCGAGCCGCTCCACGCGCCGGCTCAGGGCCGGAGCCGAAAGGCACAGCGCTTCCGCCGCAAGGCGGAAACTCGCCTTCTCCGCAGTCACCACGAAGGCCTGCAGTTCCGCCAGATCGAATTTGATGCGCAGCATGCACTAGTCTCGTTATAAATTGCAATTCACAAATTATTGCGCGCTGCATAGGATGGCGCCCTTCCAAGGCCGCCCTTCCAGACCCTGGCACGGCCGAATTTCCGGAGACAAGCAAACATGCAACGACGCCCCCTCGTGCTGGCCGCCGCCCTGGCCGCCGGCCTCTCCTTCGCCGGCACCGCCGCCCACGCGCAGGATTTTCCCCCCAAGAAGGCCGTGACCCTGGTGGTCGGATTCGCCGCCGGCGGCTCCGCCGACATCGCGGCCCGCATCATCGCCAAGAAGCTGGGCGACAACATCGGCCAGAGCGTCATCGTCGAGAACAAGCCCGGCGCGGGCGGCAACCTCGCCCACGCCCAGGTCGCCAACGGCCCGGCGGATGGTTCCGTGCTGCTGTTCGGCTCCATCGGCCCGCTGAGCATCGCGCCCCACATGATGAAGGTGAGCTACGACCCCCTGAAGGATCTGGCCCCCATCACCATGGGCGTGACCTTCCCGAACGTGCTCGTGGTGCCCGCCAGCACCGGCGTGAAGACGCTGGGCGAATTCGTCGCCAAGGCCAAGCGCGAGCCCGGCAAGCTGGACTTCGCCTCCACCGGCCCCGGCTCGGCGGCCCACCTGGCCGGCGAGCTGCTGAACGACGTCGCCAAGATCGACACCGTGCACGTGCCCTACAAGGGCGGCGCACCTGCGCTGCAGGACGTGCTCGGCGGCCGCGTCGCCGCCTTCTACGCCGCGCCCCCGTCCGCGCTGCCGCACATCGAAGCCGGCAAGCTGATTCCGCTGGCCACCACCGGCCTTGCGCGCCCGGCCTACCTGCCCAACGTGCCCACCGTGGCCGAGACGTACCCCGGCTTCGACGCCACCAACTGGTACGCCTTCGTCGCCTCCGCCAAGACCCCCAAGCCCCTGCTGGACCGCTGGAACACCGAGATCGTCAAGGTGCTCAACGCGCCGGACGTGCGCGAGAACCTGCTCAAGCACGGCCAGACCGCCGCGCCCGGCACGCGCGAAGACCTGGGCAAGTTCATCGGGACCGAATACGCCAAGTGGGGGCGGATCGTCCGGGAGCGGAAGATCACGGCGGATTGATGGCCGTTCGGCCGATGGCCTGCCGGCCGTTGCGGAGCGCACCTCCGCAGGGCGGACGCCGTAGCGGGGTCAGCGCAGCGACAACCCGGCCGTCCTGATGGCCTGTGCGTAGCGCGGCTGCTCCGACCGCAGGCTCTGCGCGAGGTCGTCGGGCGATCCGCCGGCCACCTGGAAGCCCTGGGACTCCAGCTGGGCGCGCACGTCGGCCGCCTGCAGCACGGTGGCGATGTCGCGGTTGATCTTCGCCACGATGGAGGGCGGGGTTCCGGCCGGCGCGAAATAGCCTTGCCAGCTCTCCACCGAAAACCCGGCCGGCCCTCCGGCTTCGGCCACGGTGGGCACCGCGGGCAGGGCCGGAGACCGGTAGCTGGTAGTCACCGCCAGGGGCCGCAGCTTGCCAGCGCGCACGTGGTCGGTCACGGCGGCCAGCGTGATCAGCGTCGCATCCGTGTGGCCCGCCAGCACGTCCACCGTGGCCGGGCCACCGCCGGGATAGGGGATGTAGTTCACCCGGGCGCCCGTCTCCTGCGACAGGATCTCGTGCGCCACATGGGCGATGCCGCCATTGCCCGGCAGGCCCAGGCTGATGCTCTCGGGCCGGGCCCGGGCCCGCGCGACGTAGTCGGCCAGGCTGGTGATGCCGGTGCCCGGATGCACCACCAGGATCTGCGGGTTCACCACCGCCTTGATGATGGGCGTGAAACTCTTGTCCGTGTCGTAGGGCAGCCCGCGGAACAGGATGCCGTTGAGCGTGAGCCCCTCGCCCTGCTGCAGCAGCGTGTAGCCGTCCGGCGCCGCCTTGGCCACCCGGGCCGCGCCGATCGTGCCGCTGGCGCCGGCCACGTTCTCCACGATGACGCTCTGGCCCCAGAGCACGCCGAGCCGGTCGGCCAGCGTGCGGGTGAGCTTGTCCGCGCTGCCGCCGGGTGCCACCGGCACGACGATGCGCACCGGCTTGGAGGGGAACCCGGCCGCCGCGTCCGATGCGGCGTGCGAGCGGGAGGCGTGGAGGGTGGTGGCGGCGAAGGCGGCCAGTGCGAGCGCAGCGGTGGCGGTGAACACGGTCTTTCGGGAGGGGAACATGGTGCGGACCTGGGCAATGGCAAGGGAAACGAAATGGCCCGGACAAGCCGGGGGCCTGCGTTCAGCCTAGGCCTGCACTCCCCTGGAAGAAACGAAGATTTGCGACTATGGATATGAGGCCAACGCGCCTGGCGTGCGGGCGCCCGCCGCATATCGATAGCCGGTTTCCTTCGTTGGCGAACGGTGGCGTGGGTGTCTAACGTAGGGGTCGCTCTTGCCAAAGGCTTCCCATGACACAGACCTCTCTTTCCCTCGACTTCTCCGGCAGCGACATCGCCAGCCGCCGCGCCGCCGCCGTCGCGGCCTTCATCGCCACCGCGCGCCGGCTGGTGCCCGACCCCGAAGCAGCCACGCCCGACCAGTTGCGCGCCGTAGCCTCGGCCCTGGAGCAGCTCGGCCTGCAGCGCGAACTGTTTCCCGCCGCGCATTTCCCGGTGTCGGAGGACAACCCCGCCCAGGTGTACCGCCTCAGCGAAGAGCCGGGCGGGCGCCATGCGCTCTACATCTCGGCCGGCCTGCCGGGCAAGGCCCAGCCGCCGCACGACCACACCACCTGGGCCATCATCGCCGGCATCTCGGGCAACGAACGCAACGTGTTCTACGAGCGCAGCACCACGGCCGATCCGGCGCGCGACACGCTCGCGGCCGGGAAGGCCGTGGACGTGGTCCCGGGCGTCTCGGTGCAGCTCTCGCCCACCGACGTGCACACCATCGAACTCGTGGGCGACGAACCCGGCCTGCACCTGCACTTCTACGGCCGCGCGCTGGACCGCATGCCCGGCCGCGTGGTGTTCGAGAGCCGCGAGGGCGGCACCTACCGCACCTTCAGCCCCCCGAAATCCATCCGCCATGCGCTCATCACGCCGAAGGCGCTCAAGGCCGCGCTGCACGACGGCGAAGAGATCGCCGTGCTCGACGTGCGCGAGACCGGCGTGTTCGCGCACCGCCACATCCTGTTCGCGGCCTCCGCTCCGGCGTGGCGGCTGGAGTGGTTGATCGACCGGCTGGTGCCGCGCCGCGGCACGCGCACCGTGCTGGTCGACGGCGACGAGACGCTGGCCCACGAGGCCGCCGCCAAGCTGGTGCGCCTGGGCTGGCGCAACGTCTCCGTGCTGGCGGGCGGCACCGATGGCTGGGCCGCCGCGGGCTGCGAAATCTTCAGCGGCACCAACGTGCCCAGCAAGGCCTTCGGCGAAGTCATCGAGCATGAGAAGCACACGCCCTGGATCGACTCTGGCGAGCTGCACGAACGCATCGCGCGCGGCGACGACATCGTCGTGGTGGACAGTCGCACGCCGGAGGAGTTCGCGGCCTTCAGCCTGCCGTTCGCGCACAGCGTGCCGGGCGCCGAGCTGGTCTACCGCATTGGCGAGCTGGCGCCGAACCCCGAGACCTTCGTGGTGGTGAACTGCGCCGGCCGCACGCGCAGCATCGTCGGCGCGCAGACGCTGATCGACGCCGGCATCCCCAACCGCGTGGCCTCGCTGCGCAACGGCACCATGGACTGGCTGCTCACCGGCCGCACGCTCGCGCATGGTCGCAGCACGCCGCTGCCCGAGCCCTCGCCAGACACCCTTGCGGCCGCCCGCGAGCGTGCGGCAGCGGTGGCGCAGCGCGCGGGCGTGCAGCGCGTCGACGCCGCCGGCCTGGCGCGGCTGGAGGCCGCAGCGCAGTCGCAGGAGCGCACGCTCTACCGCTTCGACGTGCGCACGCGCGAGGAATACGAGGCAGGCCACCTGGAGGGCTGGCGCTGGGCCCCCGGCGGCCAGCTGGTGCAGACCACCGATGAATACGCCGCCACGCGCGGTGCCCGCATCGTCCTCGCCGACTGGGACGGTGTGCGCGCCCTCACCACCGGGGCCTGGCTCGCGCAGCTGGGCGGCCACGAGGTATTCGTGTTCGCCCCGCCGCCCCTGGCCACGCTGGAGGCCGGCCCCGAGCCGGTGCGCGTGCTCGCATCGCATGCCGGGCCCGCGCCGCTGGTGTCTCCGCAGCAAGCCCGGGCCCTGCTGGAGCAGGGCAATGCCACCGTCTTCGACGTGGACCGGCGCACCGCCTTCGAGCGCCAGCACATCGCCGGCGCGCGCTTCGCCGTGCCCGACCGCCTCGCGGCCTTCGTGGCCGACCTGCCCGCCGGCCAGGCCGTGCTGCTCACCTCGCCCGACGGCCTGCTGCCCCGCACCGTGGCACCCGAACTGGCCTCCCGCACCGGCCGCGACGTGCGCGCCATCGCTGGCGGCACCGCGGCCTGGGCCGCGGCCGGCCTGCCGGTGGAAACGGGCGATGCCGGCGTGCTCACCGGTGACGACGACCACTGGTACAGCCCGTACGCGCACCGCGACCTGTCGTTGCGGGACGCGGGCTTCCGCGAGTATCTGGACTGGGAACTGGGCCTGGTGGCGCAGCTGGAGCGGGAAGGGCAGACGGGCATCCGGCTGGTGGGGGCGGCTGCGTAGCCCGCGGCTGCCGGGCCGCGCGATCGGTCACGGGGCCGTGGTCGCAGGCTCACTGCGGAATCACTGCGCGGCCTGCTGCAGGAACCACCGCCTCGCCAGCGCCACAGCCTCCGGGTGGCGCTGCTTGCGCGGGCATACGAGGTAGTAGCCCGCATCGGTGCGGAGCTTCTCCGGGCAGGCCTGCACCAGCCGGCCCGTGGCCAGGTCCCGCGCCACGAAATGCTCCTGCACCAGGGCCAGGCCCTGGCCCATCAGCGCCGCGTCGATCGCCAGCGTCGTCTGGTTGAAGCGGATCGCCTGCGATGCCGGGCCGCCATCACCCGCGGGCGCCGCCAGCGCGTTGCGGCCGCACTGCTCGAAATACAGCTCCCAGGACGACTGCCCGTCGTGCAGCAGCGTGGCCCGGCCCGCGCCCGCCCACCGGGCCTGCGCCTGCGGGCTGGCCACGGCCACGAGGCACTCCTCGAAGAGCAGGTCGGCCTGCAACCCCGGGCCGAAGGGCGGCCGGCCGTAGCGCACGGCCAGGTCGATCGCCTCCGTCTGAAAATGCGAAATCCGCTCGGTCGCCAGCACGCGCAGTTCCGTTGCCGGATGGGCCTGGGTGTAGGCCCCCAGCCGGGGCATGAGCCACTTGGTGGCGAAAGTCGGCGTCACGCTCACCGTCAGGTGCCCGGGCTCGGGCCGCAGGCTTCGGGTGGCCTCCGCGAGCAGGTCGAACGCGCGGCGCACGCCCACCACATAGCGCTGCCCGTTGGCCGTCAGCGCCAGGGTGCGGCGATGGCGCTCGAACAGCTTGAGTCCCAGCTCCGCCTCCAGCGCACGGATCTGCTGCGCCACCGCGCCCTGCGTCACGCCCAGCTCCTGCGCGGCCAGCCGGAAGTTGGGGTGGCGGCTCGCCACCTCGAAGGCGCGCAGGGCGTTGAGCGAGGGCGTGCGGCCCAGGGGGGTGGTCATGGGTGTAGATTTTCTACTGAATCGGAGCAGCCAGCCTGCTGCAATCTCCCGAGCTGAAAGCCCCGCGCGATTCCACAATCGGTGGGCGCTCCCTCGGGGCGGGCAAGGACGGTGATGACGACGACGGCGATGGTAATGGCAGCAGAAAAAAAGGTGGCATTGGTCACGGCAGGCGGGTCTGGCATCGGGGCGGCGGCGGCGCGCCGGCTGGCGGCGGACGGCTTCCACATCGGCATCCTCTCGTCCTCCGGCAGGGGCGAGGCGCTCGCCGAAGAACTCGGCGGCGTGGGCGTGACCGGATCGAACCAGTCGCTGGAAGACCTCGGCACCCTGGTAGCGCGCGCGGAGCAGCGGTGGGGCCGCATCGACGTGCTGGTCAACAGCGCCGGCCACGGCCCCCGCGCCCCGCTGCTGGAACTGTCGGACGAGCACTGGCTGCAGGGCATGGACACCTATCTGCTGAACGTGGTGCGGCCCACGCGGCTGGTGGTGCCGCTCATGCAGCGGCAGGGCCGGGGCGGCGCGATCATCAACATCTCCTCGGCCTGGGCGCTGGAGCCCAGCGCGCTGTTCCCGGCCTCGTCCGTCATGCGCGCGGGCCTCGCCGCGTTCACCCGCATCTTCGTGGACAGCTTTTCACGCGACAACCTGCGCATGAACAACGTCCTGCCGGGCTGGATCGACAGCCTGCCCGAATGGGACGAGCGCCGTGCGTCGATCCCGCTCGGGCGGTACGGCCGGGTGGAGGAGGTGGCGGCGGCGGTGGCGTTCCTGGCGTCGGAGGGGGCGGGCTACATCACGGGGCAGAGCCTGCGGGTGGATGGAGGGGTGACGCGGGCGGCATGAGGTCCGGTGCGCCCGACGCGCCCCTCCGGTACCGGAGCGGAGAAATGCCCATGACGCGCCGGAATGCGGCGCCGAAGGCGCTTTCGGATTCGTAGCCGACCGACGCCGCCACGGCGCCGAGCGGCAGCCGGGACGCGGCCAGCCGGTCCGCCGCGATGAACATGCGCCAGCGCGTGAGATAGGCGATCGGGGTCTCGCCCGTGACCCGCTCGAAATGCGAGGCGAAGCTCGATCTCGACATGCCCGCCGTGGCGGCCAGGTCCTGCAGCGTCCAGCGGCGGGCTACGTCCGCGTGCATCGCCGTCAGCGCGCGCCGCAGCGCGGGAACGGCGAGGGCCGCGAGCCAGCCCTCGCCCGCCTGCGCATTTTCCAGGTGCGCGCGAAACGCCTCCACCAGCAGCGCCTGGGCGAGATGGCCGGCGATCAGGTCGCTGCCGGGCCGCGGATCCCGCAGCTCGCCCATCAGCCTTTGCACCCCCACGTACAGCGCCGTCTTGCTGGCGTCCGAGCGGACGTGCACCACGGCCGGCACGCCGGCCAGCAGGTCCATCGCGCGCCATCCCTGCAGGCCGAAGAATCCGCCGACGCCGCTGCACTCGCCGCCGCCGTTGATCGTGGCCACGTGCCCCGCGGGAACACCCGACAGGAAACCGGCCGCATCCCGCGGTTCGGCGCTGTCCGACGAGTAGAGCCGGACTTCGTATCCCCTCGTCATCAGCACCACGTCGCCGGGCTGGAGATGCACGGGCTCCGTGGCGCCTACGACTCGCAGCCAGCAACTGCCTGTCTCGACCGCGAAGCACAGCACGCCCTCGGCGCGCGCGAACGACAGCGCCCAGTCGCCCGCGGCGTCCAGACCGCGGAAACCATAGCCGGCGGGCCGCAGGAGCGTCAGGATGTCGGACAGGGGATCCATGGATTTGGACGATCGCGATAGATTTTGAGACTGCACAGTATGGTGGATCCAGCCCGGTCTTCCTACAGTGCAGGTCACTTTCTCATTGCGATCGACACCATGGCACCCGACTCCCACCTCGCCCTCTCGCTGCCCGGCAAGCGCGCCCAGCTCGTCGCAGGCCCGGTTCCGAATGCCCGACCGCGTGCCGGCGAGATCGCCGTGCGGGTGCGCGCGGTCGCGGTCAATCCGTTCGACCGGTACCTGCAGACGCTGGGCGACGTCATCGCGGCGTACCTCGCCTACCCGGCCGTGCTGGGCACGGATGTCGCGGGCAGGGTGCTCGCCGTGGGCCCGGGCGTCACCCGCTTCAGCGTCGGCGATTGCGTGCTGGGGCATGCCGCGGGAATCGAGAAGGGCCGCAACAAGGCGGAGGAAGGCGCGTTCCAGGAGGTGGTGATCCTTCTGGCGCACATGGCGTCGCCGATCCCCGCCGATCTGCCGTTCGAGCGGGCGGCCGTGCTGCCGCTGGGCCTTTCCACCGCGGCCTGCGGTCTTTTCCAGAAGGACTTTCTTGGGCTGGCGCCGCCGCGTGTGGACCGGGTGCCGATGGGCGAGATCGTGCTGGTGTGGGGCGGATCGACCAGCGTCGGCAGCAATGCGATCCAGCTCGCACGCGCGGCCGGGTACGACGTCGTCACCACGTGTTCGCCGCACAACGAGGCGTACGTCCGGCGGCTGGGTGCCGGCCAGGTCTTCGACTACCGGAGCCCGACCGTCCGCCAGGACATCCGGGACGCGATGCGGGGGCGCCGCGTGGCCGGGGCGCTCTCCGTCGGCAAGGGGGCTGCCGCCGCCTGCATGGACGTTCTCGCGCGGTGCGAAGGCCGGCGCTTCGTCGCGCAGGTGAGCCCGCCCGCCTCGTTCGACGACGTGCCGGCAGGCCGGGGCCGGTGGCGCCGGCTGGTGCCGGCGCTGGCACGCATGGCAGGGGGCCATCTCGCCCTGGTGTGGAAGTCGTGGCGGACGGGCGTGGCGACGAAGATGGTCTGGGGCGGCGCGCTCATCGACAACGAAGTGGGGCCGATGATCTACCGGGATTTCCTGCCCGCGGCGCTGGCGCGCGGCGCCTATGCGGCGATGCCGGCGCCGGAGGTGGTCGGGCATGGCCTGCACTGCATTCCCGAGGCCCTGGAGCGCCAGCGGCGTGGCGTGTCCGCCCGCAAGCTGGTGGTGACCCTGTGAGCGCGCTCCCATCGGCCGCCGTCGCCGTCGCCGCCCCCGCCGGCAGGTCGGCGGGCCGCCGGATCGGCTGGGGCGTGGTGGCGCTCTTCAGCGCCGCGATCGCGCTGGTGTCGTACCGCTACGTGTTCGGCAAGGGGCCCGTTCCGGAGGCGATCGCATCGAACCGGCACTTCCAGCCCTGGATCGTGCTGCACGCCGCGGGTGCCGCGACGGCCCTGCTGCTCGGGCCGGCCCAGTTCCTCGCGTCCCTGCGCACGCGCAGGCCTGCGCTGCACCGCATCGGCGGGCGTCTCTACGGGGCCGGTTGCCTGGTGGGGGGCGTGTCGGCTCTGGTGCTGGCCACGGGCGTGTCGGCCGGACCGGTCGCCGGCGCCGGCTTCGGCGCGCTCGGCGCGGCATGGCTGCTGACCACCGGCACGGCGGTCCGCCGGATCCTGGCGGGCGACGTGGACGCGCACCGCCGCTGGATGGTCCGGTCCTTCGCGCTGACCTTCTCCGCCGTCACGCTGCGCATCTATCTGCCATGGGCGAGCGTTGCCGGGGTCGACTTCCTGCTGGCCTACCGCATCGTCGCCTGGATGTGCTGGGTGCCCAACGCCGTGTGGGCGGAGTGGTATCTCGGCCGTCGCCGTATCGGGGCCCCATGATCCAGCGTCCTGAATCCGGTTTCCTGGCGGCCGTCCTGGCCTCGGTGGTGGCGCTGGCGGGATGCCAGGCGCTGGGAGCGTCCGCCGACGAAGAACGTCTCGCCGCGATGCAGCGCTCTCCCCAGTGGCGCGATGACCGGTTCCGGAACACCGGGCGCACCTACACCGATCTGCCCAGGGCGTTGCTGCACGGGCTGTTGGGAGCGCCGGACGACGCGCCCGGTGCACCGGTACCCGTGGTGGCCACCGACCCGGCCCTGCTGGCCCTGCCGCCGGCCACCGGCTTGCGGGTCACCTGGTTCGGCCATTCGTCCACGTCGCTGGACATCGACGGCATTCGGGTGCTGACCGATCCCATTTGGAGCGACCGGGCGTCGCCCGTCGAATGGCTCGGCCCGCGCCGCTGGTACCCGCCCCCCATCGCCCTGGCGCAGCTGCCGCGGGTGGACGCCGTGCTCATCTCGCACGATCACTACGACCATCTGGATCGGGCCACCATTCTGGCGATGCGGGAGTGGCCGACCAGGTTCATCGTGCCGCTGGGCGTGGGCGCGCACCTGGAGCGCTGGGGCATTCCGCGGGACCGCATCGCCGAGCTGGACTGGTGGCAGGCGACCCGCGTCGGGCCCGTCGATGTCTCGCTGGTGCCGGCCCGGCATTCCTCGGGCCGCGTCGATCCGCGTGCTGACCGGACGTTGTGGGGCGGCTTCGTCCTGGTGGGGCCGCGGCACCGGCTGTATTTTTCCGGTGATACGGGGCTGCAGGAGGACATGGACGCGATCGGCGCGCGGTACGGCCCGTTCGATCTGGCGCTCGTCGAAGCCGGGCAATACGACGACGCCTGGCCCGACGCCCATCTGGGCCCCGAGCAGGCGGTGCGCACGGCCGAGCGGGTCGGTGCGCGGGTGCTGCTGCCGGTGCACTGGGGCCTGTTCAAGCTGGCCCCGCACGGATGGACCGAGCCGGTGGAACGCGTACTGGCCGCGGCGGCCTGCAGCGACGTGGCCGTCATCACGCCACGGCCCGGGCAACCCGTCGAACCCGACGCGCGGACCCCGGCGGATGCGCAGCGCTGGTGGCCCCGGGCGACATGGTCGACCGCCGCCGACAAACCGGTGGTTTCCACGGCCGACGGCGATCCGGCCCATCGCCATCCCGCCTCCGCCTGCCCGTGAGGATCGCGCGGGGCAGCGCGTGCGCAGGGCCCGGCCGGCCGGTCGCTGCCGGCCCGGGCTGGCCTACGCCGCCAGCAATTTCTTCCGCACCGGCACCCTGCCCAGCGCCTGCTCCAGATCCGAGATCAGATCCTCCGGATCCTCCAGGCCCACATGCAGCCGCACCACCGGCGCAGTGCCCGTCCACGCACTGTGCTCCCGCAGCCGCTCCGGCTGGGCCACCAGCGCCAGGCTTTCGTACCCACCCCACGACGCCCCGATGCCGAAGAGCCTCAGGGCATCCACGAACGCATTCGCGCCGCGCGCATCCACGCCGCCGTGGCCATTCCCGCCGTTGCCTTCCGCGAACGCGAACGACACCAGCCCGCTCGCACCGCTGAAATCCCGCTTCCACAACGCATGGCCCGGGTCGGAGGGCAGGGCGGGATAGAACACTCGCCCGACCTGCGGTTGCTCCTGCAGCCACTCCGCCACCCGCGTGGCGTGGCGCTGGTGCTGGGCCAGGCGCACGGGCAGGGTGCGCACGCCGCGCAGGGCCAGGTAGGCGTCGTCGGCGCCCACGGTGAGGCCGAGCGCATCGTAGGCGGTAGCGATCTTTTCGGTGAGCTCTTCCGAATCGGTGACGACGGTGCCCTGCATCACGTCCGAGTGGCCGGCGATGTACTTGGTGGCCGCCTGGATCGAGATGTTCGCGCCCAGCGCCAGGGGCTGGAAGAACCAGCCGCCACTCCAGGTGTTGTCCGTGGCCAGGGGAATGCCGCGCTCGCGCGCCACGGCGGCGATGGCGGGCAGGTCCAGCACCTCGTAGAGCAGCGAGCTGGGCGATTCGACGTAGATCAGCCGGGTGTTCGGCCGGATTTTCGCGGCCAGGTCGCCCTGCGAGGGCGAGAAGTATTCGAGCGTGATGCCCAGGCGCTGCAGCAGCGTGGCGTCCACGCGCCGCACGGGCGAGTACACGCTGTCGGCCACCAGCGCGTGGTCGCCGGGCGAGAGCAGGGCCACCAGCACCAGCGTGATGGCGGCCAGGCCCGAGGGCGCGAGGAAGGCGCGGTGGCCGCCTTCCAGCGCGGTGATGGCATCCTCCAGCGCGCGGTGCGTGTCCAGCCCATGGCGGCCGTACGAGGCCACGCGCTCGCCCGCGGTTCGGCGGTGGTGGTGGTCCGCATGGTCCGCGGTGCTGCCGAAGCGCACGGTGCTGGTGCGCACCACGGGCACGTTCACGGGGCCGGAGCCGCCGCGCAGCGCGGGCGCCCCGGCATGCAGCAACCGGGTGGCGGCGCCGATCGGAGCGTGGTGGCCGCCGTTGCCATGGCTGTGGCCGCTGCTCATGCCGCCGCCTCGCTGGGGCGGAAGTACGCCGCGTTGTAGTTCTTCACTTCGCCGGTGTCGGGGTCGATCGCGACGCGGCCCGTGAGGGTTTCCAGCGGCCGGCCGTACAGGTGGAAGTGCAGCGTGGGTTCGGTGCCCACCACGGCGATGCTGTGGATGTCGTCGGGCAGGAAGGCGATCGATGCGCCGGGCTGCACGGTGAATTCCTGCGCCAGGTGGATGCGCGCGCGGTCGGGGTCGCTGCGGTCGTCCGTGCGTTCGTAGAGGCGGTTCACCTCCTGGCCTTCCACGGCCACGATCACGGCCCAGGTGGTGTGGTCGTGCGGCGCGGTGGTCTTGCCGGGATTGATCGAGTTCAGATAGAGCGCCAGGCCGCCGTCGCCGTCCTCGGGGTTGAGCCGGTAGCGCGTGGAGGCGCCCACCCCGGCAGTCTCTGCGGGCGGGGGAAAGTCCGCCCGGCTGAACAGATCCTTGTGCGCCGCGAGCTGCTCCAGCCGTGCGGTGATGGCGGAGAGCGCGGTGCGGTCGGGCGTGCCCTGCGCCGTGAGGCGGCGCACGTCGGCCAGGGCGGCGTCCACGGCCTGGCGGCGGCGGTCGGCGGTGGTGGCCGCGGCTGCATGGGCGGCGGGGGCGCTGGCCTGGGATTCGTTGGCTGTCGTGTTCATGGTTTTTATCTCCGGAGGGACAGAGCTTGGGGGTCAGAGCGCGAAGCGCAGCTGGTTGAACGCCAGCGGCGGGGTGGCGGGGGCCGGGCGCGTGCGTGGGCCTTCGCCCAGTGCGCGCTGCAGGAACTCGCGGGTGCGCGGGCTGCGCGGATCGCCGAAGATCTGCGCGGCGGGGCCGTGCTCGACGATGCGGCCGGCCTCGGTGAAGTACACCTGGTCGCTCACCTCTTCGGCGAACCGCATCTCGTGCGTGACGAGGACGCAGGTCATGCCGTCCTTCACCAGGTCGCGGATCACCGTGAGCACCTCGCCGACGGTTTCCGGATCCAGCGCGGAGGTCACCTCGTCGAACAGGATCAGCTCGGGCCGCATCGCCAGCGCGCGGGCGATGGCGACGCGCTGCTGCTGGCCGCCCGACAGCTCGCCCGGATAGGCGTTTTCCTTGTGCGACAGGCGTACCTTGTCGAGCAGTTCGCGCGCCTCCTGCCGGGCCGTGGCGCGATCGCGCCCCACGACGCGCGTGGGTGCGATCACCAGGTTCTCCAGCACGGTCAGGTGCGGAAACAGGTTGTACTGCTGGAACACGAAGCCCACGCGCTTGCGCAGCGCGATCAGTGCGGCCTCGGTGCGCAGGGTGTGGACGGGTGTGTCGCCCACCACGATCTCGCCGCGCTGCGGCCGCAGCAGGCCGGTGATGCACCGCAGGATGGTCGATTTGCCCGAGCCCGAGGGCCCGATGATGGACACGGCCTCGCCGCGCCGCACCTGCACGTCGATGCCTTTCAGCACCGCGTTGTCGCCGAAGGACAGGTGCACGTCCTGCAGGCGCACCAGCGCCGCCGCGGCGGACGGGATGGCGTCGGCGGCGGGCGCCGGGCCGGCCAGGGGGATGTCGTCTCTTTTCATGGGGTCGGTCCTGCCTTGGCTTGGCGGCGCTCCAGGGCGCGCGTGGCGCGGGCGATCGGGTAGCAGTAAGCGAAAAACAGCGCCAGCAGCGTGAAATACACGAGGATGGTGAAATCCGTGCGCGCCACCGTATTGCTGGCGATCTGGGCCGTGTCCACCACGTCGTGCACCCCCACCAGCGAGGCCAGCGAGGTGCTCATGGTGATGCTGGCGTACAGATTCATCCAGGGCGGCAGCATGCGGCGCACGCACTGGGGCAGCACCACCCACCGGAAGATCTGGCCGCGCCGGAACGCGAGCGACTGCGCGGCCTCCCACTGCGCGGCGGGGATCGACTGGATCGCGCCGCGGAAGATCTCCGCCACGTTGGCGCTGGTGGGCAGGGCCAGGCCCAGCACCACCTTCACCCCGTCGGGGAAGGGGAAGGTCCACTGCACCAGATGCACCTCGAACGGGAACACGTAGGTGGTGAAGTAGATGAGCACCAGGATGGGCGCATTGCGGAACACCTGCACGTAGCAGCGCGCGGCCACGCGGACGGCATGCACCGGCGAGAGCGACAGCGCACCGACCACCAGGCCCACGGCCGTGCCCAGGGCCACCGCCAGCACGCTGATTTCGATGTTCACCCACAGGCCGCGCAAGAGCGCGGGCAGCCATTGCCACAGGGAGGCGACGGCACGCGGCGTGGTGCCGGTAGCCTGCCATGCTGCCATCACGGCCAGCGCCGCGGCGAGCGCGGTCAGCCAGGGGTTGCGCGCCAGGCGCCAGGCAGTGCGCAGAGCAGGGGCATCCGGCGCGCGGCGGCGGGCCGGCGCGTGGTCGAGGACGGCATCATTGGCCATAACCGGGCATCCTCCATTGGTGCTCCAGCCAGCGGCCGGCCCGGCTCACCAGCCAGGTGAGCAGGCCGAACCAGAGCAGGATGAGCAGCAGCAGTTCGAGCACGTTGTCGCGCTGCGACCAGATCATGATCGACTCGTAGGTCACGTCGCCCACGGCGATCGCCGAGGCCACGGCGGTCATCTTCACGAGGTCGACGAGGTTGTTCACGAGCGAAGGCAGGGCGAAACGCGCGGCCAGCGGCAGTTGCACGCGCGCCAGCAACTGGCGCTGCGAGAAGCCCAGCGAGCGCGCGGCCTCCAGCGTGGTGGCGGGCACGGCTTCGATGCCTGCGCGCAGCGCTTCGGCATGGAACACGCCCTTGTGCAGCGACACGACGATCACCACCCACACGAACGGCGTGAGCGGGTTCTGGCCCGCGCCCCAGTCGCGCAACTGCTGCGTGATGAGCATGTTCAGCACCAGGAATGCGCAGTACAGCTGCACCAGCGTCGGCGTGTTGCGCGTCACCTCGACGAAGGCGCGTGCCGGGCCGGCCAGCCAGGAACGCCCCGAAACCATGCAGGCCGCCAGCACCACGCCGGCCGCCAGGCTGCAGGGAATGGTGAGCAGGGCCAGCTGCACCGTCACGCCCATGCCGCGCACGAAGGCCTGGCGCTCCGCGGCGTCGAGCACGAAGGCGTAGTTCAGGCCGATGCCCCTGAGCGCGTCCACGCCCTGGGCGAGCAGGCCGAGGTCGCTCATGCCGCGGCCTCGGTATCCGGCACGCGCGTGGCCATGGGAGCCGGAGCGGACTGCGGCGGGCGCAGGGCGGCCACGGCCCGGGCGATGCGGGCTGTGGCGTCTGCGAGCACCGCATCGCTCGCCGCCGTCGAGATCCGGAAGTAGGGCGAGAGGCCGTAGGAAGGGCCGTCCACGGCTGCCACGCCTTCCGATTCGAGCAGCCAGTCGGTGACATCCGCATCGGTCCGGATCACCTTGCCGTCCGGCCGCAGGTGGCCGATGAGGCCGCCGCAGTGCACGAAGGCGAAGAACGAGCCGCCCGGCGGCCGCAGCGAGAGGCCCGGCACGGCGTTGATCGCCTGCGTGACGAGTTCCGCCCGGCGCGCATAGGCGGCGCGGGCCTGCGCAGGGAACGACTGGTCGGCCGACGCCAGCGCCGCCGCCACCGCGGCCTGCGCCACGGAATTGGGGCCGGAGGAGGCCTGCGACTGGATCACCACCATCGCCTGCACGAGCGCCGCGGGGCCGGCGCCCCAGCCGATGCGCCAGCCCGTCATCGCATAGGTCTTCGAGGCGCCGTTGACCAGCAGCGTGCGCTCCTTGAGGTCGGGTGCCACGTGCAGCCAGTGCGCGGGCGCCTCCGGCGTGAACCAGATGTGTTCATAGAGCTCGTCCAGCAGCACCAGCACCTGCGGGTGGCGCCGCAGCACCTCGGCCAGGGCCGCGAGTTCGGCCGCGCCGTAGAGCGCGCCCGAAGGGTTGCCTGGCGTGTTCAGCACCAGCCAGCGCGTGTGCGGCGTGATGGCGGCTTCCAGCGCGGCCGGCGTGAGCTTGAAGCCCGCTGCGATGTCGCAGGGCACGAGGACCGGCGTGCCATCGTTCACGCGCACGATGTCCGGGAACGAGGGCCAGTACGGTGCGGGAACGATCACCTCGCTGCCGGCGTCCAGCGTGGCGGCGAAGGCGTTGTAGATCACCTGCTTGCCCCCGTTGCTCACGATGATCTGGCTGGCTGAGTAGTCGAGCGCATTGTCGCGCGCGTACTTGGCGCGGATGGCTGCGCGCAGCGCCGCCGTGCCGGGCGTTGGCGTGTATTTGGTTTCCCCACGCTGCAGGGCGGCGATGGCGGCCTGCTTGATGGGCTCGGGCGTGTCGAAGTCGGGCTCGCCGGTGGTGAGGCTGATCACGTCGCGGCCCTGGGCCGCCAGGGCCGCGGCGCGGGCGCTGGCGGCGGCGTTGGGCGAGAGGCGGGCGCGCTGCACGCGCCGCGACAGCGGAAACGCCGAAACGGGCTTGGGAACAGAGGTCATGGAGCGGGGCTTTCGTCGAAATGCAGGCGCAGCGGCGAGGCGGCGGGCGGCAGTACCTTGCCGGGATTGAGCAGGCCGAGCGGATCGAAGGCGGCCTTCAGCCGGCGCATCAGATCGAGTTCGACCGCGCTCTTGTAGCGGGGCAGCAGGTCGCGCTTGGTCTGGCCGATGCCGTGCTCCGCGCTGATCGAGCCGCCGTGGGCGTGCGCGCTGTCGTGCACCGTCTCGTGGATGGCGTCCTCCGCGGCGAACACGTCGGCCGGCGAGCCGCCCTTCGGGTGCGAGACGTTGTAGTGCAGGTTGCCGTCGCCCAGGTGCCCGAAGGCCAAGGGCCGCACGCCGGGGAAACGCTCCTGCAGCGCCTCCGCCGTCGCCGCGAGGAAATCGGGGATGCGCGAGATCGGCACCGAGACGTCGTGCTTGACGTTGCGGCCGTCGCGCTTCTGCGCCTCGCCCAGGGCCTCGTCGCGCAGGCGCCAGAGCGCCTCGCTCTGCGGCAGGCTCTCGGCAATGGCGGCGTCGGCCACCAGGCCGTCCTCGAAAGCCTGGCCCACCACGGCCTCGAAGCGCTCGCGCGCATGCTCCTCGCCCTCGGTGTCGGAGAGCTCGATCAGTGCGTACCAGGGTGCTCCCAGGGGCAGCGGAACCGGCTGCTCGGGCACGTGCTGCGCGATCAGGCCCATCGCCGTGTCCGACATCAGCTCGAACGCCGTCAGCCCGGCGCCGAAGCCCTCGCGCGCCACGCCGAGGAACGCGACCGCATCGTGGATGCAGCCGAAGGCGAGCAGGGCGGTCTGCTGCGCGCGGGGCAGCGGATGGAGCTTGAGCGTGGCGGCGGTGATGATGCCGAGCGTGCCCTCGCTGCCCACGTAGAGGTCGCGCAGCGCATAGCCGGTGTTGTCCTTGCGCAGGCCGCGCAGGCCGTTCCATACCTCGCCCTCGGCCGTGACCACTTCCAGACCCAGCACCAGTTCGCGGGCATTGCCGTAGCGCAGCACCTGCGTGCCGCCCGCGTTCGTGGCCAGGTTGCCGCCGATGGTGCAGCTGCCTTCCGATCCCAGGCTGAGGGGAAACAGGCGGCCGGCGCCGCGCGCGGCCTGCTGCACGGTGGCCAGCACCGCGCCGGCCTCCACGGTCAGCGTATCGTTGTCGGTATCGATGGCGCGCACGCGGTTCAGCCGCGCGAGCGACAGCACGATGGCCCGGCCGCTGCCGTCCGGCGTGGCGGCTCCCATGAGCCCGGTGTTGCCGCCCTGCGGCACGATGGGCGTGCGGTGGCGGCGTGCGAGCCGCACCACTTTCGCCACCTGGGCCGTGTCGGCTGGGCGCACCACGGCCAGCGCGCGGCCCGTCAGGCGGCGGTGCTGATCGGTGAGGTGGCCTGCCGCATCCTCGCCGGTGAGCACGTGGGCGGCGCCCAGGGCGTCGCGCAGTTCGGCCAGCAGGAGCGGGTTCACGGGGCCGCCCGCCGGGAGCCGGACGGCGCCGGAGGCTGCTGTGCGGCTCATGGCTTCCTCGCATCGGCGGCCGCCGCCACTGCGGCGCCTGTGCCGGCACCTGCCGATGCGGCCTGGACACCGGTGTACACGGCGAAGTCGTACGGCGCCCGATCGAACCGGCCCTGCAGCGCGCGCTGGTGGCGCTCGGCGATCCACGAGTCGGG
Organism: uncultured Acidovorax sp.; assembly: GCA_913774955.1. Classification (GTDB taxonomy): domain Bacteria; phylum Pseudomonadota; class Gammaproteobacteria; order Burkholderiales; family Burkholderiaceae_C; genus Paracidovorax. Next base: position 362,949 of record CAJYKV010000027.1, on the reverse strand, counting down.
CACGCCGTTCTCGCGCGCCAGCTTCAGCAGGAAACCGGAGCGGTGCCAGTCCTGCACGGCCTTGTCGACGAAGGCCTGCGTGTCGGCCTCGCCGCGGCGCGTCCACACCACGGTGGGGGAGGGAATCAGTTGGTCACGCGATCCGACCAGCGCGAAATCCTTCCATTCGTCACCATTGGGGCCGTTCAGTTTCTCGTACAGCGCGGGCTGCACGTGCACCGACGCGGCGCAGGTGCCGCCCTTGAGCGCCAGCAGCGATTCGGGAATGCCGCGCAGGCCCTTGACCACGGCGCCGTGGGCATCCGCCAGCGGCTTCGCGAAGTTGCTGCCCTGCGATACGCACGCCACCTTGCCGCGCAGGTCGTCCCATTGCGTGATGCCGCTGGCCTTGGCCACCAGCGCCGCGCCGCCCACCAGATCGTAGGGTGTGGGCGCGAACGACAGGATCTCGCTGCGCTCCTGCGTCCACTGGATGTTGGCAATCAGCAGGTCCACTTTGCCGCTTTGCAGGAACTGCACGCGCGTGGAGGCGGTCACGGGCACGGTCTCCAGAGGCACGCCGAGGCGCCGCGCAATGTCGGCAGCGAGCGCCGTCTGGTAGCCGCCGGTCTTGCCGGTGGCGGGATCGAGGCGGCCGAAGGGCGGGCTGGCGCCATCGATGCCCACGGCCAGCCTGCCGCGCTGGCGCACCTTGTCGAGTGTGGCATCGGCATGCGCGGCGGGCGTGAGCGTGACCACCGCCAGCGCGGCAGCGAGAGGAACGAAACGGGCGAGGCGGGCGTTGTGGCGGAGTGGCATGGCAGGTATCCGGGGGGCAAAGCGCTGCCCGGCCCCGTGCATGGCGGGGCTGCGGCAGCCGTGGGGCGGGGCGGGAACGGAAAAAGCGGGAGTCGGAGAGGCGGGGCCGTCGCCGGGCTCAGTGGGCGGTCGCCTGGAACTTCGCCCGCAGCTCGGGCAGCAGCGGATTGGCCGGCTCGATGCCCAGGCGCTTTTCGGTGGCGATCAGCCAGCCGGTGCGGTGCCAGTCCTGCACCACCTTGTCCACCGCCGCGATGGTGTCGGCCTCGCCCTTGCGCGTCCAGACCACCGACGGCGCGGGCAGCAGTTCGGTGGTGACCGGGGCGGCGTACGGACTCCATTCGGCGTTGGTGCGCAGCAGCGGATGGATCAGCGTGCTGTCGTGCACGGCGGCCACGCAGTTGCCGCCGCGGAGCGCCAGCAGCGAATCGGAGGCGGTCTTGAAGCCCTGAACCTGCGCGCCGTACTCGGCGGTCAGCGGCTTGGCATAACTGCTGCCCTGCGACAGGCACACCGGCTTGCCGCGCAGGTCTTCCCATGTCTGGATGCCGCTGTCCTTGCGCACGGCGGCCGTGCCGCCCACCCGGTAGAACGGCGTGGGCGCGTAGCCCAGGATGGCGGCGCGATCGGGGTTCAGTTCCATCGATGCGATCAGCAGATCGACCTTGCCGGCCTGCAGGAACTGCACGCGCGTGGCCGTCTGTACCTGCACCAGCTCGGCCTCCACGCCCAGGCCCTTGGCCAGCGCGCGAGCCAGCTCGGGATTCCAGCCCACGAGCTGCTGGCTGGCCGGGTCGATGGAGCCGAAGGGGCCGCCGTTGACCAGAACGCCGATGGCCACTTTGCCACGCTGCCGGACCTTGTCGAGCGTGGCGTCGGCGCGGGCGGTGGCTGCCGACAGTGCCAGCACGGCGGAGATGCCGGCCAGGAGCGGGACGGGGAAACGGGGGGCGGCGGAAGCGGGGTGGAGCATCGGTGGCGGACGGAGAAGGATCGAGGAGGGCTCCCACGGGGAGCGAACAGGACTCGATCTTCTGGTTCCGTACCGGCCCCGGCAACGAAGGTTTCCGAGGATCGATATGCGGTCGGCGCGCCTTCCCGTCGGCCGATCCCTGCCAGGAGGCAAGCGCCATCGGCCGCCAGGGCGAAGAACCCTGCGGCCGCTGGGCAGCGCCGGGACTACTTGCCCCAGCTGTCCTTCAGGCCCGCCACCCGGTTGAACACCGGCTTGCCCGGCGCATGGTCCTTGCGGTCCGCGACGAAGTACCCGAACCGCTCGAACTGGAACTTGTCGTCCGGCTTCGCCTGGGCCAGCGACGGCTCCATGTAGGCCGTCACCACCTTCAGGCTGTCCGGGTTGAGCAGCGCCAGGAAATCCTTGCCGCCCGCGTCGGGCTGGGCGTCGGTGAACAGGCGGTCATAGAGGCGCACTTCGGCGGGCACGCCGTCGGCGGCGCCGACCCAGGTGATGGCGGCCTTCACCTTCACGCTGTCCGCGCCCGGGGTGCCGCTCTTGGTGTCGGGCACGACGGCGGCCAGCACCTTGGTGACCTGGCCGTCGGCATCCTTCTCGCAGCCCGTGCATTCGATGACGTAGCCGCCCTTCAGGCGCACCTTGTTGCCGGGGAAGAGGCGCTTGTAGCCCTTGGGCGGGGTCTCCTCGAAATCCTCGCGCTCGATCCAGACGTCCTTGCCGAGCGTGAAGTGGCGCACGGGCGCCTGCTGGCCTTCGGGCGGGTGGGGCAGGGCGGGCAGCTGGCAGGGCTCGAGGTGGCCGGCGCCGAAGAGTTCGTCCCAGTTGGTGAGCTCGAGCTTCACCGGGTCGAGCACGGCCATGCCGCGGTGGGCCTGGTTCTCCAGGTCTTCGCGCAGGCAGCCTTCCAGCGTGGAGTAGTCGATCCAGGAGTAGTCCTTGGTCACGCCGATGCGCTCGCAGAACAGCTGCAGGGCCTCGGGGGTGTAGCCGCGGCGGCGCAGGCCGACGAGGGTGGGCATGCGCGGGTCGTCCCAGCCGTTCACGATGCCGTTGTCCACCAGGTGCTTGAGCTTGCGCTTGCTGGTGACCACGTAGGTGAGGTTCAGGCGCGCGAACTCGTACTGGCGCGGCTGGGGCGTCGCGATCAGGCCGCCTTCGGCCAGGCGGTCGAGCAGCCAGTCGTAGAACGGGCGCTGGTCTTCGAACTCCAGCGTGCAGATGCTGTGGGTGATGCGCTCCAGCGCGTCCTCGATCGGGTGCGCGAAGGTGTACATCGGGTAGATGCACCACCGGTTGCCGGTGTGGTGGTGCTCGGCGTGCTTGATGCGGTAGATGGCCGGATCGCGCAGGTTGATGTTGGGTGAGGCCATGTCGATCTTGGCGCGCAGCACGGCGGCGCCGTCGGGCAGCCGGCCGTCACGCATCTCGCGGAAGCGCGCCAGGTTCTCGGCGGGCGTGCGGGTGCGGAAGGGGCTGTCCACGCCGGGCTTGCCGAAGTCGCCGCGGTTGGCGCGCATTTCTTCGGGCGACTGCTCGTCGACGTAGGCATGGCCGGTCTCGATCAGGTACTCGGCCGCGCGGTACATGAAGTCGAAATAGTCGCTCGCCTGGTAGGGCGCGGCGCTGCCGGGCGCCTGGCCGATCTGCGTCCAGTCGAAACCGAGCCAGCGCACGGCGTCGATGATGCCGTCGACGTATTCCTGGTCTTCCTTCTCGGGGTTGGTGTCGTCGAAGCGCAGGTGGCACACGCCTCCGTAGTCGCGCGCGAGGCCGAAGTTCAGGCAGATGCTCTTGGCGTGGCCGATGTGCAGGTAGCCGTTGGGCTCGGGCGGGAAGCGCGTGCGGATCTTGGCCGGGTCTGGCTCGCCGGCGGCATGGTGGGCGGCGTCGCCGGGCGTGCCGGCCCAGCGGGCCTGGGCATAGGTGCCCTGGGCGAGGTCGGATTCGATGATCTGGCGCAGGAAATTGCTGGGCTTGGCGGCCTCGGGCGCCGTCGGGGAGGGGGCTTGCGAACTCATGGTCACATTCTAGGCGCCGCCCCTGGCGGTAACGCTCTGCAACAAGGGTCGCTACGTCCGGAAACAAGATTGTTGGAGGTTTGTGCCATCCTGCGGGGCATGTGGTGCGTTGTATGCGCACGGGGCCTGGAATCCGACCTCCCGGCGGGGCCGGCCCACCTTCCAAGGAGATTCTCATGACCAAAAGCCGTTCTTTCGCAGCCCTGGCCGCTGCGGCCGGCCTGGGTTTGGCGCTGCTGGGCGCCTCGGGCGCCGCGCAGGCGCGCGACGTGTACTGGTCCGTCGGCGTGAATTCGCCCGGCGTGTCGGTCGGCGTGGGTGCCGGCCCGGGCGTGGTCTACGCACCGCCGCCCACCTTCGTGGTCCCGCCGCCCCCGCCCGTCTATTACGCCCCGCCTGCACCCGTCTATTACGGCCCACCTCCCGTGGCGTACGTACCGCCCAGGCCGGTGTATTACGCGCCGCCCCCGGCGGTGTATGGCGGATACGGTTACTACAACCGCCCGCCGCACTGGCACCGCGGCGGCTACTGGCGCTGACGAGGCCCGCGCGGCGCGGGGCCACGGGCCGTGGCCCGCCGGTCCGCGCGCGTGACCGATCCTCCCCGGGGCGGCGTGCGAAACGCCTGCCGCCGCCCCCTTGGGCCCCGTCCGCGGGGCCCTTCTTTTGGGTGGCCGCATAATCCGGCGATGTTTTTCGCGCGGCGGGCCGTGCCGGGTGCGGCAGGGCGGTCCAGGCCGCCGCTGGAGTTCCTGGAGTACCGCCCCCGTGACCACGCCCCGTTCCGTTTTCGTTCTCAACGGCCCCAACCTGAATTTGCTCGGCACGCGCGAGCCGGCCGTTTATGGCTCGCAGACGCTGGCCGACGTCGAGCGCCTTTGCGCCGACGCCTGCGCGCGCCATGGGCTGGCGCTGCAGTTCCGCCAGAGCAACCACGAGGGCGACCTGGTGGACTGGATCCACGAGGCGGGCCGGCTGCATGCGGCCGGCGAACTCGCCGGCGTGGTGCTGAACGCCGCCGCCTACACCCACACCAGCGTGGCGCTGCTCGATGCCGTGAAGGGCACCGGCGTGCCGCTGGTGGAATTGCACATCAGCAACGTGCATGCGCGCGAGAGCTTCCGCCACCATTCCTACATCGCCAGTGCGGCACGGGCCGTGATGTGCGGCTTCGGCGTGCCCGGCTATGCGCTGGCGATCGACGCGGTGGCCGGCTGGTGACGGCGGCATCACTCGCCCAAGGCGCCGCGGGTGCCACTTCCTCCGGCACGCCGCCCGAGGTCGCCGCGCTGGCCGCACGGGCCCAGGTGCGGACGACGCCGTGTGGCGACGGCTCCCTTGTATGGCACGTGTGGCAGCCCACGGGCACCGGACGGGGCGCGGGCGATGCAGAGCCGCCGCTCGTGCTCCTGCACGGCGGCAGCGGCAGCTGGACGCACTGGGTGCGCAACATCGACACCCTGCGGTCCTGGGGCCGCACGGTCTGGGTGCCGGACCTGCCGGGTTTCGGCGATTCCGCCGTGCCGCCGGGCGGCGCGGATGCCGATGCGCTGGTGGAACCGCTCGCCGATGGCATGCGCGCCCTCTGGGGCGACCTGCCGTGCGATCTGGTGGGCTTTTCGTTCGGCGGACTGACGGCGGGGCTGCTGCTCGCGGCCGAGCCCCGGCTGGCGCGGCAGCTGGTGCTGGTGGGCGCGCCCGCGATGGGCGTGGTGCCGGAGCGGCAGTTCACGCTCAAGGGCTGGCGGCATCTGGCGTCTGCGTCGGCGCAGGAGGCGGCGCACCGCCACAACCTGGCCGAGCTGATGCTGCACGACACCACTCTGATCGACGGCCTGGCGCTGGAACTGCACCAGGCCAACGTGGTGCGCGACCGCATGCCGCGGCGGCGCCTGGCGCACACGGATGCGCTGGCCCGCGCGCTGCCGGCCGTGCGCTGCCCGGTGCATGCCATCTACGGTGCGCGCGACACGCTCTACCGGCAGTGGATCGCGGCACTGGAGGATGCCTACCGCGCCGCCACGCCGGATTTCCGGGGCATGGCGCTGGTGCCGGACGCCGGGCACTGGGTGCAGTTCGAGCGGCCCGGGCCCTTCGAGGCCGCGCTGCGGGCGGCGCTGGAGGCCGGAGCTGCCGGCCCGGGCCCGGGCCCGGGCCGGGGCTGAGGCGGCCATGTCCGGCATTCCTGCGCGGGGGCCTGGGCGCACGCCGGTGCGGGTGGACGAGCGCGAAGTGGCGTTCACCGCGATGCGGGCGCAGGGGCCCGGCGGCCAGAACGTCAACAAGGTGTCGAGCGCGGTGCAATTGCGCTTCGACGTGGGTGCGTCGTCGCTGCCGGACGACGTCAAGGCCCGGCTGCTGGCGCTGCCCGACGCGCGCATCACCCAGGCGGGCGTGGTGGTGATCAAGGCGCAGCAATACCGCACCCAGGAAGCCAACAGGCTCGATGCGCTGCAGCGGCTCGAAGCGATGGTGGCGCGCGTCGCGCAGCCGCCGCGCGTGCGCCGGGCCACGCAGCCGTCGTACGGCGAGCGGCAGCGCCGGATGCAGGACAAGCGGGAGCGGTCGGGTACCAAGGCACTGCGGGGCCGGGTGCGCGACGCGGGCTGAAAAGCCGATTGGCACCGTGGGTGGAACGCTGTGTCCGCCGCGCAGGCCTTCGGAACGCGTCCGTGCGCTCCCATCTGCATGGCAACATCCTCCTGTCATTTTTGGGATCGCCCTGCCATGATTTCGCCCGACTCGCCTGCCGCGCCGCACTCTCCGTCTCCCGTCGCCTCCCCGGGCGATGGCGCCTCCGCGGCGCTGCCTTCCGTCCGCCCCGGCACCTCGGGGGATGCTGCCCCGGCCGAAGTCCCCGCGCTGTTCGTCTCCCACGGCTCGCCGATGTTCGCACTGGAGCCCGGCGCCACGGGCCCCGCGCTGCGCGCCTGGGCCGACGGCCTGCGGGCCCGGTTTCCGGCGCTGCGTGGCATCGTGGTGATGTCGCCCCACTGGATGGCGCGCGGCGTGCAGGTGATGGCGGGGCCGCGCCCGGCCACCTGGCACGATTTCGGGGGGTTCCCGGAGCCGCTGTATGCGCTGCGCTATCCGGCAGCCGGGTCGCCCGGCCTCGCCGCCGAGGTGCTCACGGAGCTTCACAAAGCGGGCATCCCTGCGCAAGGCGATGCGCAGCGCCCGTTCGACCATGGCGCGTGGGTGCCCCTGATGCACCTGTTCCCGCAGGCCGACCTGCCCGTGGTGCAGGTGGCACTGCCGGCCGGCGCGGGCCCGCGCGAAGTCTATGCGGTCGGGGCCGCCCTGCGTGGCCTGCGCGCGCAGAACGTGCTGGTGGTCGGCTCCGGCAGCATGACCCACAACCTGTCGGAGTTCTTCGGTGGAACCCGAGGCGCGCAACCGTATGTGACGGAATTCGCCCGCTGGATCGAAGGTGCGCTGCAGCGCCGTGACACTGAGGCTCTGCTGGACTACCGCAGCCGGGCGCCGCATGCGGTGCGCGCGCATCCGGGCGACGACCATTTCCTGCCACTCTTCTTCGCGCTGGGCGCGGCTGGGGAGGGTGCGGCCGCGCACTACCTCAGCCGCGAAGTGATGCACGGCTCCCTCGCCATGGATTCGTTCGCGCTCGAGCCGGTTTCCGAAGCCGCATGAAACTCCAGGGGCGCCGGGCGCTCCAACCGCGGATGATCCCGACGCACACCGACCCGACGCTTTCCCCGCTCGATCTGCCGATGTCCTTCCTCAGCCGTCCCGCCGCCGTGGGCACGGAACGGCCCTGGCTGCTGGTGCTGATGCACGGCGTGGGCAGCCATGAGAAGGACCTGTTCGCGCTCGCCCGCTGGGTGCCGGCGCACTTCCACGTGGTGAGCCTGCGCGCACCCTACGCCATGGGGCCGGGAGCGAACACCTGGTTCGAATTCACCGTGGAACCCGACGGCAGCCGCACCATCCACGAAGCCCAGGAAACGGCCAGCCGCAGCCTGCTGGCCCGCACGGTGGAAACCGCCGCGGTGCAGTTGGGCGTGCCTGCAACGCGCGTCGTGGTCGGCGGCTTCAGCCAGGGCGGCATCATGGCGATTTCGCTGCTGCTCACGCGGCCGGACCTGTTGCGGGGCGCGATGGCCTGGCACAGCCGGCTGCTGCCCCAGGTGCTGCCGCATGCCGTGGCACCCGAGGCGCTGGCGGGCCGCGCGCTCTGGGTGAGCCACGGGCTGCAGGACAACGTGATCCCCCTGGCGAGCGCCCACGTGATCCGCGACCATGCCCTCGGCCTGCCCGTGGCGCTCACCTACCGCGAATACGCGGGCATGCACGAGATCCGGCCCGATGAGCTGCGCGATGCCATGGCCTGGCTGGACGCACTCGGGTGCCCGGCCCTGTGTGCGCGCCAGGAGGGCGCGGCGGCGCGGGCGTGACATGAACACGTGCTTACCGCCCCGCGGGCCGGCCGGCTCCACAATGGCATGCATCGGCAACGCGTGGCCGGCCGTAACGGCTGCCGCGCTGAGCCCATGACCTGTTCGTGAAAGAGTGTTCCGCATGACCGACGACCGTTCCATGGATCTGCGCCCGCCGTCCAGCGTGCCGCGCCGCCCGTCTTCTGCATCGCCCGTGGGCTGGATCGTCGCGGCGCTGGCCGGCGCGGCCGCGCTGGCGGGCGCCGCCTGGTGGTTCGGCTGGCTGCCGCCCACCTCGCACATGCCCCCGCCCGACCCCGTGCCGTCCGCCGAGGCCCCCACGCCTCCGGTGGCACGGGCGCCGGCCTCCGCGCCCGCGCCCGCCGCTGTCGCCTCCGGGCCCGAGCATCCGATCGATGCGGCGCAGGCGGCAGCCTTGCCGTCGCTGCAGGAGTCCGACACGGTCATCGCGCAATCGCTGGGCGAGTGGCTGGGGCGGGATCGCATCGCCGCACTGCTGCACCTCGACGAGATCGTGCGTCGCTTCGTGGTCACTGTCGACAACCTGCCGCGCACCCAGGCGCCCTCGCGGCTCTGGCCCGTGCAGCCGGCGCCGCAGCGCTTCATCGTGCAGGCGCAGCCCGGCAGCGCGGTGGATGAGAACGGCGCGCCGCTGCATGCCACCATCGCCCCGGCCAACACGGCCCGCTACGGGTCGCTGGTCTCCCTCGTGGAGGCGGTGCCGCGCGAGCAGGCGGTGGCGCTCTACCGGCAGCTGTATCCTCTGTTCCAGCAGACCTATGTGGAACTCGGCTACCCGAAGGGCTACTTCAACGACCGGCTCGTGGCGGTGATCGGTCATCTGCTGCAGACGCCCGAGCTGAAGGGGCCGCTGCAGGTGCAACTCACCCGCGTGCAGGGCGACGTGCCTTCCACCCGCCCGTGGGTGCGCTACGAGTTCGCCGACCCGCACCTGCAGGCGCTCTCCGCCGGCCAGAAGATGATGCTGCGCATCGGCCCCGAGAATGCGCGCCGCGTGAAGGCGGTGCTGGCCGATGTGCGCAAGCGGCTGGTCGCGGGCGACGCGAAGCCGGTGGCGGACACGGCGACGGCCCCGGTAACCGCCGCCTCGGCCCCGGCCGCGGCGCAGTGACTTGAGCGCCGCTCGGGGGAGGTGTATCAACGTCCCTCCGCCGGCCGTGCGTGCTCGGCAGCCCTTCAGGCGGATGGCACCGGCAAGGGCAGGGCGGTCTTGTAGCGCACCTGCTTGAGCGCGAAGCTGGAGCGGATCTTCTCGATGCCCGGAATCGGTGTGAGCTGTTCCAGGATGAAACGCTCCAGAGCGCCGATGTCGGCCACCGCCACGCGGATGAGGTAGTCGGAATCCCCGCTCATGAGGTAGCACTCCATCACCTCGTCGTGCTCGGCGATGCGGCGCTCGAACTGCGCCAGCGCCTCCTTGGCCTGCGACTTCAAGCTGATGCTGATGAACACGTTCAGCCCCAGGCCCAGCACCGCCGGGTTCGCCAGGGCGACATAGCGCGCAATCACGCCCGAGGCCTCCAGCGCTTTGACGCGAGCCAGGCAGGGCGACGGCGACAGATGCACGCGACGCGCCAGCTCCACGTTGGAAAGCGAGCCGTCGGCCTGCAGCTCGGCCAGAATGCGCAGATCGGTCGTGTCCAGCTTCATGTGCCGCAGTTTAGAAGATCGCCGGAATGAAATGCCGGGATTCGGGGTTTGCCAGGATGCCGAAAAGCCACCCATGCCGCCCCCGCCCCGGTAGAGTCTTCCCGCATGAATGCTCCGCTGCCGCTCCATGCCCTCGGCGCCCAGGCCGCCGCGATATCGCCAGGTGCCCTGGCTGCCGCCGACACCGCCGACGCCGATCCGCAGGAAACCGCCGAATGGCGGGACGCCTTCCTGGCCCTGCTGGCCACCGGGGGCCCTGAGCGCGCGCGCTTCGTGCTGGACGAGTTGGCAGGCCTCGCGCGGCGCCAGCGCACCGGCTGGCAGCCGACGCTGAACACGCCGTATGTGAACACCGTGGCGGCGGAAGCGCAGCCGGCGTTTCCGGGCGATCTCGCGATCGAAGAGCGGCTGGCGTCGCTGATGCGCTGGAACGCCCTGGCCATGGTGGTGCGTGCCAACCAGGCGTACGGCGAACTGGGCGGGCACATCGCGAGCTACGCGAGCGCGGCCGATCTGTTCGAGACCGGCTTCAACCACTTCTTCCGCGCACGCGAAGGCACGGCGCCGGACCAGCACCGGGGCGACCTGGTGTTCTTCCAGCCGCACAGCGCGCCGGGCGTGTACGCCCGCGCGTTCCTGGAAGGGCGGCTCACGGAGCGCGACCTGGAGCACTACCGCCAGGAGATCGCCGCACCTGCCGCCGGCGCGCAGGGTCTCTGCAGCTACCCGCACCCCTGGCTGATGCCGGATTTCTGGCAGTTCCCGACAGGCTCGATGGGCATCGGCCCGATCAGCAGCATCTACCACGCGCGCTTCATGCGCTATCTCACGCACCGCAATCTGCTGGACTGCGCCGGCCGCAAGGTCTGGGGTGTGTTCGGCGACGGCGAAATGGACGAGCCCGAGAGCATGAGCGCGCTCACGCTGGCCGCGCGCGAGGGGCTGGACAACCTCGTCTGGGTGGTGAACTGCAACCTGCAGCGGCTCGATGGCCCGGTGCGCGGCAACGGCCGCATCGTCGATGAGCTGGAGCGCCTGTTCGCGGGAGCGGGCTGGAACGTGGTCAAGCTGCTCTGGGGCAGCGACTGGGACGGCCTGTTCGCGCGCGATGCCGACGGCACGCTGGCCCGCACGCTGGGCGAGACGGTGGACGGCCAGATGCAGACCTTCGCGGCCAAGGACGGGCGCTTCAACCGCGACCACTTCTTCGGCCAGAACCCCGGGCTGGCCGCGCTCGCGCAGGGCCTGACCGACGAGCAGATCGATCGGCTGAAGCGCGGCGGTCACGATCTGGTGAAGATCCACGCCGCCTATGCCGCGGCGGCCGCGCACCGCGGCCAGCCCACCGTCATCCTGGCGCACACCAAGAAGGGCTACGGCATGGGCGCCGCGGGCCAGGGCAAGATGACCACGCACAGCCAGAAGAAGTTCGATGAATCCGAGCTGATCGAATTCCGCAACCGCTTCAACCTGCCGCTCACCGACGCGCAGGCCACCGGGCTGGCCTTCTACCGCCCCGCCGAGGACAGTCCCGAGATGCGCTATTTGCGCGAGCGCCGCGCGGCCCTGGGCGGTGCGATGCCGCGCCGGGAGACCGTCTGCGACGTGGTGCCGGTACCCGAGATGGGCGGGTACGCCCGGTTCGCGCTGCAGGCGCAGGGCAAGGAGATGAGCACCACCATGGCCTTCGTGCGCATGCTGGGCACGCTGCTGAAAGACGCGCAGCTCGGCCCCCGCATCGTGCCCATCGTGGCGGACGAGGCGCGCACCTTCGGCATGGCGAATCTGTTCAAGCAGGTGGGCATCTACAGCAGCGTGGGCCAGCGCTACGCGCCCGAGGACATCGGCTCCGTGCTGTCCTACCGCGAGGCGCTGGACGGGCAGATCCTGGAGGAAGGCATCAGCGAGGCCGGCGCGATCGCCAGCTGGACGGCCGCGGCCACCAGCTACAGCGTGCACGGCCTGGCGATGCTGCCGTTCTACATCTACTACTCGATGTTCGGCTTCCAGCGGGTGGGCGACGCCATCTGGGCCGCCGCCGACCAGCGCGCGCGGGGCTTCCTGCTGGGCGCCACCTCGGGCCGCACCACGCTGGGCGGCGAAGGGCTGCAGCACCAGGACGGATCGAGCCACCTCGTCGCCGCCACCATTCCCAACTGCAAGGCCTACGACCCGGCGTATGCGGGCGAGCTGGCCGTGATCGTGGACGCGGGCATGCGCGAGATGCTGGTGGAGCAGCGCGACGTGTTCTATTACGTCACGCTCATGAACGAAAACTACGCGCAGCCGGACCTGCCCGAGGGTGCGGCCGAGGGCGTGCTGCGCGGCTGCTATGTGCTGCAACGGTCTGGCGCGGGCAGCGCAACCATGGGCAGGGGGCAGGGCAAGGGCAGCGGGGCGATGCCTGCCGCGGTGCAAGAGACGGCGAAAGAACAGGTCACCCTGCTGGGCTCGGGCGCGATCCTCACCGAAGTGGTGAAGGCCGCCTCCCTGCTGGCCGCCGAGGGCATCGCCGCCACGGTCGTCAGCGTGACGAGCTGGAGCGAGCTGGCGCGCGACGGCGTGGCCTGCGAGCGGCGCTGGCTGGAGGACGGGTGCGGTACGGGGGGCGAAAGCGCGCCACCGGAAGCCGGTGCGTTGCCCTGGCTCGCCCAGGTGCTGCGCGGCACGCATGGCCCGGTCGTGGCCGCCACCGACTACGTGCGCGCCGTGCCGGAAACCGTGCGCGCCTTCGTACCGCAGGGGCGCCGCTACCTCACGCTGGGCACGGACGGCTTCGGCCGCAGCGACACGCGCGCCGCGCTGCGAGGCCACTTCGGCGTGGATGCCGCGCACATCGCGCACGCGGCGCGGGAGTGCCTGCGGCAGGCGGCTGCGTCGGCGTGATCCGGCCGGATGCCGGCAGTCAGGGTTCCGCGGGCGCGCCTGCGCCCACGGTGCGCACGAGGTGTTCGACGAAGAGCTGCACCGCCTCCGCGGGGTGGTCGCGGCTCCAGACCACGCCCACCGGGCCGAAGCGGATCGTGCGGTCCAGCGGCAGGATCTTCATGTTGCCCAGCGCCGCCTGGTATTCGGCCATGGCCTCTGAGCACACGCCGACGTAGTCGCCCTGGTGCACCAGGGCCTGCAGCGTGGTGATGGCGGCGGTCTCCACCTTCGGCAGCAGCCAGGGCGCGCCGCTGTCGAGCAGGGCCGCATCCAGCTGCGAGCGCATCAGCGTGCCCTTGGGCGGCATGATCCAGTTCTCGTCCAAGAGCTCGGCGAGCCGCACCGGGCCCGCCGCATCCCACAGCCGGCTCGCGCGGCCGACCACGAGGCAGACGTTGTCCTCGAACAGCTCGCGGTGCTCCAGGCGTGCCTGGTGGGCGCGCGCATCCAGCGATCCGATCACCACGTCGAGCTGACGGTTCTCCAGCCCTTCCAGCAGGTTGCCGAACGGGCTCTCCGACACGGTCACCGAGATGTAGGGATGCTGCGCCTGGAAGTCTGCCAGCGCCTGCGGCATGCCGCGCGCCACGCCCGCCCACACGCTGCCGATGTGCAGGCGCGCACTGCGCCCTTCGGCCACCGCGCCGAGTTCGAGCTGCGTGCGCGAGATGTCGCCCAGCACGCCGATGGCGAGCCGCTTCATGATGCGCCCGGCGGGCGTGAGCTGGATGCGCCGCCCCCGCGTGACCAGCGGCATGCCCACCAGCTCCTCCAGGTCGGCCAGCCAGTGCGACATGGCGGACTGCGTCATGTGCATGCGCACGGCGGCTTCGGTGAGCGTGCCGGCCTCGTCCAGCACGAGGAACGATTCGAGGTGCTTCACCTTCAACCGGCGAGCCCACGCCACTTGTTCATAAGACATGAGCAAATGCTAATGGATCCATCGGGCGAATTCGCTGGTGCGCCCGCGGCACGCCCCGAATAATTCCCAAGAGCAGCGGTGCGTGCCGCGCCGCCCCGGTTCACCCTCTTTCGGAGACTGCACACCATGAAGAAAATTTCCTGCCTTGCCAAGCTCGCGGCCGCCGCGCTGGCCTCCTGGGCCGTGGCCGGCACGCCCGCCGCGGCACAGGACGCCGCCGGCTATCCCGGCACCCGCCCGATCCGCCTCGTGGTCTCGCAGCAGGCCGGCGGCAGTTCCGACACCGTCGCGCGCCTGTGGGCCGAACATGCCGGCAAGGCGCTGGGCGCCAACATCGTGGTGGAGAACAAGCCCGGCGCGGGCGGCATCATCGCGGCGCAGCAGGTGCTCGGCCAGCCGGCCGATGGCTATACGCTGATGTTCGGCGGGGTGTCGCAGATGGTGCTCAACAGGTTCGTCTACAAGCCGCTGCCGTACGACCCGGAGAAGGACTTCACCGGCGTCGGCATGCTGAGCACCGTGCCCTTCGTGCTGGTGGCGAATCCGGAGACCGGCTTCAAATCGCTGGACGATCTGGTGAAGTACGCCAAGGCGCACCCGGGCGAGCTGAACTTCTCGTCCTCCGGCCTCGGCAACTCGACCCAGCTGGCCGTGGAACTGCTGCAGAAAAAGCTCGGCATCTCGATGACGCACGTGCCCTTCAAGGGCGAGCCCGACGGCCTCATGGCGACCATCGGCGGCCAGACGCAGGTGATGGCGCCCGTGGCCGGCACCGCGCTGCCGCACATCAAGAGCCGCAAGGTGGTGCCGCTGGTGGTGCTGGCACCGTCGCGCCTCGCGGAACTGCCCGACGTGCCGGCCGCCAACGAGCTGGGCGTGAAGGACTTCGACACCATGGGCTGGAGCGGCATCGTCGCCCGGGCCGGCACGCCGCCCGCGATCATCGCCAAACTGCACGAAGGCACGCGCGCCTTCCACGCGAGTGCCGAAGTGCAGTCCAAGCTGCGTGCGATGAGCGCCATCCCGATGGCCGGCCCCGCCAGCCAGCTCATGGAAGTGACGCGCCGCGACACCCGGGCGTGGGGCCCGACGCTCGACGCGCTGAACCTGAGCGGCAAGTGAGGATCGCCATGACCCAGGAAGCCATGGTGTCCTGCCCGCAGCCGGAAGCGGCCGAGTCGGGCATCGAAATCCTGCGCGCCGGCGGCAACGCGGTGGATGCCGCCGTCGCCATCGCGCTCGCGCAGACCGTCGTGGACCCGCTCATGTGCGGCATCGCCGGCTTCGGCACGGCGGCCGTCTGCATGCAGGGCGCGAACGGGCCCGCAGCCCATGAATACTTCGATTTCCACTCTCCCGCGCCGCTCGCCTGCCGCGAGGACATGTGGGCCGACCTGCTCGAGGGCGAAACCAAGGACGGCTTCGGCTTCATCCTGAAGGGCCGCGTGAACGACATCGGCCCGCAGTCCATCGGCACGCCGGCCACGCTCAAGGGGCTGGAGGCCATGCACCGCGCGCACGGCCGCCTGCCGTGGAAGGACGTGGTGGCGCCGGCCATCGCCTGGGCGCGCGAAGGCTTCTTCGTGCGGCCCGGCATGCATGCCTTCTGGATCGACGAGCCCACCATGGGCCGTGCGAGCAACCTCGAACGCCTGCGCTACGGCGAGGAGGGCCGCGCGCTCTACTGCCGCCCGGACGGCTCGCCCAAGCCGATCGGCACGCCCCTCGCCAACCCCGGCATGGCCGGCGTGCTGGAGCAGGTGGCCGCCGAGGGCATCGCCCCGTTCTACGAAGGCGAACTCGCGGCGCGCATGGTGGAGCACGTGCGGTCGCTCGGCGGTTTGCTGACGCGCGAGGACCTGGCCCGCTATGCGGTGCGCCGCACGGCGCCGCTCGTCGGCAGCTACCGCGGCCGCACCGTCACCACCAACCAGCCTCCGGGCGGCGGCGCGATGCTCCTGCAGATGCTGAACATCCTGGAGAACTTCCCGCTCGCGGAAATGGAGCACAACGGCCCGGCCTACCTGCGCCTGCTCAGCGAAGCGATGAAGAAGGCCACCTCGGACAAGGACCGGCACATCGGCGATCCGGCCTTCGTGGAGGTGCCGCTGGAGCGGTTGCTCTCCAAGGACGGCGCCGCGCGCGTGGCCGACGAGATCCGCGCGGGCCACCGCTTCCGCGTGGAGCGCGTGAACCCCGGCGCACCCGTGCCGCGCGACACCACGCACCTGAGCGTGGTCGATGGCGACGGCCATTGCGTGTCGATGACGCACTCGCTGGCCATGCCCTCGGGCGTGATCACGCCGGGCATGGGCTTCTTCTACAACGGCTGCATGGGCGTGTTCGATCCGCGCCCGGGCCGCGCCGGCAGCATCCAGCCGGGCAAGAGCCGCTTCACGTCGTCGTGCCCGAGCATCGTCTTCCGGGATGGCAAACCCGAGATCGTGCTCGGCGCGCCGGGCGGCACGCAGATCGCCATGGGCGTGCTGCAGGTGCTGCTCAACATGATCGACCACGGCATGGGCATGCAGGAGGCCGTCTCGGCGCCGCGCTTCTCGTCCACCAGCAATTCCATCGACGTGTGCAACCGCATTCCGCGCTACGTCACCCGCGAGCTGCAGGCGGACGGCTACGAGGTGTTCCGCAACCCGTACAACTACACCATCGGCTGGGTGCACGGCGTGCAGATCGGCGCGGACGGCCGCCTGCACGGCGGCGCCGATCCGGGGCGCGACGGGGTGGCGCTGCGCACGGCCGTGGCCTGAGCGTGATGGGCCTGCCGCGGCGGCGGCGGGGGGTCCATACCAGGGCGGCTGTAGGCCGGCGCCGCGTGCGGTCCAGGCTCATCGGCAGGGCCGGTACACTGCGCGGCAGGGCGGGGTTCCGCCCCTGTTCCTCGCCCGTTCGCCTCCCGCCGTACCGCCGCGCCAGTGCCCCTGTCTCCGACTTTCATCCGCCTGCCATTCCGGACGTTGTTCCTCCCCGCGCCGGCGTCGCGATATCTGCGTATCCTGGCCCTGGGCGCCTTCGTGGCCTGGCTGGCTGCCTGGCATGGCGTGGCGCTGCCCCAGGGTCTTTACGGCACCGATGCGAAGACCCGGTCCGTCACGCAGACCGTGCTCGGCATCGTCGGCTACACCCGCTGGCCCGGCGATCCCCAGCCCGTGAGGCTCTGCGTGGTGGGCCCCACCGAATACGCCGACGAACTCCTGCAGGGCGCCGAGCCGCCCCATTCCCGCCGCATCGAAGTGCGCCGCCTGCGGCTGGACGATGCCACGCTCGCCACCTCCTGCGATGGCATCTATGCGGGCCGCCTGGACGACGAGGAATGGCGCAGGCTGGCGGAGCGGATCGGCCCGCAGGCCGTCCTGTCGATCGGCGAGCGGCGCGAGCTGTGCCGCGTCGGCTGCATGTTCTGCCTGGACGTACGGGCGGAAGGCGTGGGCTTCGAGAGCAACCCGGAAGCGGTCGCGCGCAGCGGCGTGCGGGTCAATCCCCGGGTGCTGCAGCTGTCGCGCCGGAAGGCCGCGCCGTGACGCGGGCCGCCCGGCCCGAACGCGCCCGGCCCGGCTGGCAGGAAACCTTGCGCGCCACGGTGCTGCGCGCGCACCTGAGCATGGCGCTGCTGGCCGTGGCCCTCGCCGGCGTGCTGCTGGTGCTGGCCGGGCTGGTGGCCCTGCGGTTCTATGTGGACAGCAACCTGCAGCTGGTGGCGCGTTCGCTGGCCTACACCGTGGAAGCGGCCGTGGTGTTCGACGACCGCGCCGAGGCGGAGTCCACGCTGCGCCGCATGGTGCAGGACGAGGGCGTCGCCGAGGCGCGGGTGACGGATTCCCAAGGCGCAGTCTTCACCGAATGGCGCGCGGAACGCCACGACCTCACAGGGCGGCTGGCCCATGCCGTGGCGGTGCTGGTGATGCTGGAGCCCGTCTCCGAGCCCATCCTCTACGACGGAGAACCTGCCGGATCCGTCACGCTGCGCAGCGACGGTCTGGGGCTGTTGCGCTTCGTCGCCAGCGGGCTCATCCTCTTGCTGCTGTGCACCTCGGTGAGCGGGGCGGTGGGCACCTGGATGGCGCGGCGCATGCTGCGCGACATGGTGGTGCCGCTGCAGGCGCTGGCGGGCGTGGCGCGCGCGGTGCGCCGCACGCAGGCCCGGGGTCTGCGCGTGCCACCCGCGCGCATCGCCGAGATGGATGCGCTGGGCGACGACTTCAACGCGCTCCTGGAGGAACTGGAGCGCCGCGAAGCACTGCTGGAGCAGCGCAACGAGGAGCTCTCGCGCCAGGCCCTGCACGACAGCCTGACCGGACTGCCCAACCGGGCGTGTTTCGAACAGCATCTGCAGGCCCGGCTCGCCGAGGCGCGCAGGGCGGGCACTTCGGTCGCACTGCTGTTCCTGGACAACGACCATTTCAAGTCCGTGAACGATCGCCACGGGCACGCCACCGGCGACGCCCTGCTCGTGGCCGTCGCGCAGCGCCTGCGCGCCCAGCTGCGGGAGTCGGACCTCGTCGCGCGCCTCGGCGGCGACGAGTTCGCCATCGTGATGGCGCCGGCCCAGAGCACGCAGGATGCGGAGCGCATGGCGGACCGCGTGGTGCGCGCCATGCGCGAGCCGGTGCCGCTGGCCGGCGGCGCGCGCCTGCAGGCGTCGGTGAGCGTCGGCGTGGCGCTGTTCCCCCAGCACGCGCAGGACATGGCAGGACTGCTGCGCGCAGCGGACGACGCCATGTACGAGGTCAAGGCCGAGGGCCGCGGCCACCACCGCATGGCGGCCTGACGCCCCATCCCGCCCGACCGGACCAGACCCGCGAGGAGTGTGGGGGTCAGCCGCCCGGACGGAAATACGCGTCCAGCACCGGCATCAGCGCCGGGAATTCCTGCGCGAAGCGCTCCCGGCTGACGAAATAGGCCTCGCACGCCACGGCGAAGAACTCCGCGGGTGCGGTGGCGCCGTAGGCATCGAGCCACGGCCGCTCGCCGCCGAACCGCTCGGCGATGATGACGCGCTCGCGGAAGTCCTCGTACGCCGGCTCCCAGGCCGCGCGCCAGCGCTCGCGCGCCGCACCCGCGCCCTGCGTGCCCAGGAAGCCCGCGGGCAGGGGCGGATAGCCGTCCGCGCCGCCGTTGCGCATGTCCAGCTTGTGCGCGAACTCGTGCACGACCACGCTCGTGCCGCTGCCCCGTTCGCCGGCAGACAGCGGCCGTCCGGCGCCGTCCACGGCGGGCCAGCTCAGCATCACCGGGCCGCGCTCCATGGCCTCGCCCAGCAGCACTTCGTCGTAATCGTGCACCACGCCGGCTTCGTCCACGGCCTGCCGGCGCGCCACGGCCTCGCCGGGATGCACCACGATGCCCACGAAATCGTCGTACCAGGCCAGGGCCTTGGCCGGCTCGCCCCAGTGCAGGAGCGGCAGGCAGGCCTGCGCGGCGATGGCCACCGCCATGGCGTCGGTCACCTCCAGCCCGTGGACGCCGGTGAATTCCTTGCGCTGCAGGAAGAGCGCGCTCAGGGCGCGCAGCTTGGCCTGGTCCTGCAGCGGCAGCGCGCCCAGGAAGGCGTAGCGCTGCACGGTCTGCAGCCACAGCGTGGCCGGGATCTCCGGCACGGGCGCGAGCGTGGAACGCACGCGGCGCGAGAGCCGGTTCAGCAGGCGGGTGAAGCCGGAGGCGGGGGCAGGGGAGGCGGCCGGAGCCGGTTCGGGGGTGGCGGGCATGCCGCTATCTGGGGACGAGGCGGATGCGTTCCAAGCCCGCGGCGGTGAGCCGCAGTGCTTCGGCGCGCGGCACGGGCGCCTCCAGATCCCAGTCGGTGAGCACATGGCGGGCCAGCGCATGGCCTCCGATGGCCTCGCCCAGCGCATGGTCGGCCGGCAGGTGCGTGTGCCCGTGGATCAGCGCGTGTGCGTGCGCGGCATGCAGCCATTGCAGCGTGGCGCCGCCGTCCACGTCGCCGTAGAAGGCCGTGCCCGCCTGCTTGCGCGCCTCGCTCTCGGTGCGGGCGCTGCGGCCCTGGGCGCGGCGCTCCGGGAGCGGGCGCGCGAGCAACTGCGCCTGCCATTGCGGATCGCGCGCAATGGCGCGGAATTTCTGGTACGGCACGTCGGCCAGGCACAAGGCATCGCCATGGCTCAGGAGCCAGCGGCGGCCGGCGAAGACGAGCACGGTGGGATCCTGCAGCACGGGAATGCCCGTGGCCTGCGTGAAGCCGGCACCGACCAGGAAGTCGCGGTTGCCGTGCATGAAAAAGATTGCCCTGCGCAGTGCGGCGTCGCGCAGGCGCGCGCAGCAGGCGGCCTCGAAGCTGCCGGGCTCGTGCAGGGCATCGTCGCCCACCCAGACCTCGAACACGTCCCCCAGCAGGAACACGGCATCGGCCGGCGTCGTGTCCAGGTAGTGGAAGAGCGCCTCCACCGTCCGGGGATGGTCCGCCTCGAGGTGCAGGTCGGAAATGAAATCGATCGCGCGCCACGTGTCGGGCGCCACGAACTCCCGGATGTCGGGCACGGGCAGGCTCATGACGGTACGGGAGGAAGACGAGTGCGTTCGCGCCGGACTCACGGCCCTGCATCCCGCGCGGCGTTCGCGGAACGGAAGGCCGCGGAGCAGGCCACGCCAGCAGACGCCGTGGAACCGGCTCTGCCGGGCCGCTGGCGTCGTCCCCCCATCAAGGGGGAGGCGCGAAGCGACTCAGGGCGAATCAGACCACCACGGCCTTCTCGATGATGACGTCGTCCTTCGGCACGTCGTCGTGGAAGCCCTTGCGGCCGGTCTTCACGCCCTTGATCGCGTCCACGATCTCGGTGCCCTTGACCACCTTGCCGAACACGGCGTAGCCCCAGCCCTGGGCGGACGGCGCGGTGTGGTTCAGGAAGCCGTTGTCGGCGACGTTGATGAAGAACTGCGCGGTGGCCGAGTGCGGATCGCTCGTGCGTGCCATGGCCACGGTGTACTTGTCGTTCTTCAGGCCGTTCTGGGCCTCGTTCTCGATCGCGGCGTCGGTGCCCTTCTGGTTCATGCCGGGCTCGAAGCCGCCGCCCTGGATCATGAAGCCGGGGATCACGCGGTGGAACACGGTGTTGTCGTAGTGGCCCTTCTTCACGTAGGCGAGGAAGTTCTCGGTGGACTTGGGCGCCTTCTCGGCGTCGAGTTCGATGACGATCACGCCGTGGCCGGCGATGTGGAGTTCGACTTGCGGGTTGCTCATTGGGGGTTCCTGGTGGAGTCCCGGGTAGGGACGGTGGGGGTGCGTGCGAGGGTGGCTCACTGAACCACGGTGGCGGACTGGATCACGACGGGCGTGGTGGGAACGCTCTGGTGCATGCCGCGGTTGGCGGTGTCCACCGCCTTGATCTTGTCCACCACGTCCTTGCCGCTCACGACCTTGCCGAACACGGCATAGCCGTGGCCGTCGGGGTTCGGGGCGTTGAGGGCGGCGTTGTCCTTCACGTTGATGAAGAACTGCGACGTGGCCGAATCCGGGCTGCCGGTACGCGCCATGGCGATGGTATAGGCATCGTTCTTCAGGCCGTTGGCGGCCTCCAGCGGGATCGGCGGGCGCGTGGGCTTCTGCTTCATGTCGGGCGTGAAGCCGCCGCCCTGGATCATGAAGCCGTCGATCACGCGGTGGAAGATCGTGCCGTCGTAGTGCTTGTCCTTCACGTACTGCAGGAAGTTCTCGACCGTCTTCGGCGCCTTTGCAGGATCGAGCTGCAGCACGATGTCGCCCAGGCTGGTGGCCAGCTTGACCTTCGGCGCCGCGGCAGCGGTCTGGGCGAAAGCGGACGGGGCCAGCGCCGTGCAGGCGAAGCCGGCAGCCAGCGCCAGGGCGGCGCAGCGTCGGGAAAGCAGGTTCGTCATCCAATCACTCCTTCGAAAAAGATCTGCCATTGCTGGCCCTTGCGCGTCCAGTACTGGCGCTTCACGGGCCCGGTGCGGGCGCCCTCGGCGACTTCGCCGAAGGTCACCACCATGGTGTCGGAGGCATCCTTCCAGCGCAGCAGCGAGCGGTCCTTGAGGTGCAGGGGCCGGCCGCGCAGGGCGCGGACCTCGGTTTCCAGCGTTTTCGCGTAGTCCGCCAGGGGCATCTTGCCGTAGCTCTGGAAATCCGGTGCGTAGAAGGACATCAGCCGCCGCACGTCGCCCTGCGACTTGGCGCCGCGCCAGGCATCGAGCACGGCCTCGAACTGGCGGCGCTCGGCCTGCACCGCCTGCGGCTGCACCCAATCGATGCGGCGCGCGATCACCACCGGCGTGGAGCGCGGCTCCACCGTGCGCAGGATGCGTTCCAGATCGGGGTTGGCGAGCGCGAGGCAGCCATCGGTGGAGAGCGGTGCGCGCGAGAACTGCTCGGACGGCGTGCCGTGCAGCCAGATGCCGCTGCCGGTCTTGCCGCGGCTCTGGTCCAGCGGATTCGGGTAGTTGATCGGCAGCGCGCCCGCGCCGTAGAAATCCTTGAGCGTCGCGGGATCGAGGCGGCTGGTGATGAAATAGACGCCCAGCGGCGTGCGCTGGTCGCCCTCCAGCGCCTTCTCGATGCCGAGCTTGCCGACGGAGGCGTAATAGTCGGCCACCAGCTCCATGCCCTGTTCGGTGTTCTGGAACAGGTAGAGCCGCGAGCGCGACGCATCCACCGCGATGGCATGGCGCGAGCGCGGCGACAGTTCGATGAACTGCGCCGGGATGGCGCGGGCCCCCGGGCGCACGCGCAGCGCGTCCGTGCGCTGGCGGGATTCGGCGCGCAGCTCGGCCAGCACCTCGGCCGCATTGGGCGAGGGCGGCTGGGGGGCGTCGCCCTGGCCCGCGGGCACGTCGCCCAACTGGCGCAGCGGCCGCGTGCGGGCCGAGAGCAGATCGCCCAGCGCGAGCTGCGCGAGCTGGAAATTGGGGTAGTCGCGCACCAGGGCTTCGGCCTTGGCGAGCGCCTCGCGGCCACGGCCTTCGCCGGTGAGCCGGTAGACCTCCATGAGGCGCTGCTCGGCCTGGCCGTCGCGCAGGGGCGCCTGCTGCGGGCGCGCGGGCGCCTTGGACGCAGCGCGCTTGCCGCGGGCGATGCCGCGCTCCTTGTCGCCCTGGGCCCAGGCGGCCTGGGGGCACAGTGCGCCGCACAGCACCGACACGGCGGCTGCCGCCGCCACCGTGCGGCTCCGGAGATTCATGGCCACGGACATGCGGATCAGCAGACGGGGCGCAGGGGCGCGGCCGGGCACGTGCGCCAGCGGCGCCACGCCCGCGCGGCGATGCCCGGGCCACGGCGTGGAGGCCGGAGGGAAGAGGGCGCGCCCGCCCGCCGAACCGCCATCAGCCGCCGGTGGACTCGCGGACGATCAGCCACCGGCCTGCCGGGGTGTAGACCATGTCGAGGGTCTTGCGGCTGTTGACGCTGTACGAGCCCGAGCTGTAGCCCTGGCGGAAGCGTGCCTGGGCCTTGTTGTCCTTCACCGTGACGTTCAGGTCGTTCACGGTGACGTTGATCTTGGCGCGGCCGACGATGCGGTCGCGGCGCTCCTTCTCCCAGGCGGCGCGGCTCAGCTTGCCCGGGGGCGTGAAGGAGGCATCGTAGGCGCCCAGGTAGCCATGCATGTCCTGACTCTCCCAGGCGCTCGCCCAGGCGCGCACGGCGGACACGACCTCGCGCTCGGCGGCGGCCGTGGAAGACGACGCGGCCGCGGCGGCAGGGGCGGGAGCAGGCGCTGCGGCGGGCGAAGGCGCGGGTGCTGCGGCAGGCGCCGGAGCCGGCGCCGGTGGAGGCGCTGCGGGGCGCGTGGGGGCAGGAGCCGGCGACGGCGCGGGCGATGCGGCGGGTGCGGGGGCCGTGGCCGTAGCCGTCGCGCGGCCATTGGCGGCGGCCACCTGCGTGCCCGTGGCCTTGGCCGTGGCGGCCTTGCCGGCGTCGCTGGAGAAGAGGTCGCGGATCAGCGCGAGCTTGGGGCGCAGCGTGCCGGCATTGGAGGCGTCGAGCTGCAGCGCCTTGTTGTAGGCCTGGCTGGCGAGCTTGGCGTAGATGTCGCCCAGGTTCTCGTGCGCCGTGGCGTAGCTGGGGTTGGTGCGGATCGCCATCTCGAGCGCGGTGCGCGCCTTGTCGAGCTGGTTCTGGTTCGCGTAGAGCACCGCGAGGTTGTTGTAGGGCTCCGGCAGTTCCGGATAGTCCTCGGTGAGCTTGGTGAACGTGGCCACCGCATCCGTCTGCTTGCCCGAATCCGCCTGCGCCACCCCGCGCAGGAAGCGCAGCTGCGGATCGCGCGGGTTCGCCAGCAGGCGCTGGTCGGCCTTGGCGAGCGCTTCCTGCGCCTTGCCGGTCTTCAGCAGCTGGGTGATCTCCGCATAGTCGTCCGCATGGGCCAGCGGCGCCCCCAGCAGGGCCGACAACGCAAGCAGTCGCAGGAGATGGGAGAGTGGGCGGCGGGCGTGCGTCATGGATGGGAAGGGGGTATGAACGTGTCGATCGGTAACGGGCCTTATACTGCCGCGGATTGTAGCCGAGGGGTTTTGCCATGCCGGTGCGCTGTTGCCGCTCCTGAACCGCGCAGCGCGCAGACCCTGCGCACGCCCCGCCCGACTGGACCATGAGGTGCCGCCCGACCGCGCCGGCACGGCCCGAAGGGCATTCCCCCGGCCCACCACCCCTCTTCACTGACATCCCATGAGTTTGCGCATCTACAACACGCTGTCGCGTGCGCTGGAGGATTTTTCCCCGCTCGAGCCCGGCCACGTCCGCATGTACGTGTGCGGCATGACCATCTACGACCTCTGCCACATCGGCCACGCCCGGATGATGATGGCGTTCGACGTGGTGCAGCGCTGGCTGCGCAGCAGCGGATACCGCGTCACCTACGTGCGCAACATCACCGACATCGACGACAAGATCATCCGCCGTGCGGTGGAGCGCGGCATCACGATCCGCGAGCTCACGGACGAGATGACGGCGGCCATGCACCAGGACATTGGCAAGCTGGGCATCGAGCCGCCCACCGTCGAGCCGCGCGCCACTGAATACGTGCCCCAGATGCTCGCGCTGATCGGTACGCTGCAGGAAAAGGGCCTGGCCTATCAGGGCAGCCGCGGCGACATGAACTACGCGGTGCGGAAGTTCCCCGGCTACGGCAAGCTCTCGGGCAAGTCGCTGGACGAGTTGCGTGCCGGCGAGCGTGTGGCGGTGCTGGAGGGCAAGGACGATCCGCTCGACTTCGTGCTCTGGAAGTCCGCCAAGCCGGAGGAGCCGCCCGAGGCGAAGTGGGACAGCCCCTTCGGTGCCGGCCGCCCCGGCTGGCACATCGAGTGCTCGGCCATGAGCTGCGCTACGCTGGGCGAGAGCTTCGACATCCACGGCGGCGGTGCGGACCTGCAGTTCCCCCACCACGAGAACGAGATCGCCCAGAGCGAGGGCGCCACCGGTAAGCCGCTGGCGACGTTCTGGGTCCACAACGGTTTCGTGCGGGTCGACAACGAGAAGATGAGCAAGTCGCTCGGCAACTTCTTCACCATCCGCGAGGTGCTTGAGCAATACGATGCCGAGAGCGTGCGCTTCTTCATCGTGCGCACCCACTACCGCAGCCCGCTCAACTACAGCGACGTGCACCTGCAGGACGCGCGCTCGTCGCTCAAGCGCCTCTACACCGCGCTCTCGCTGGTGGCCCCGGAAGAGATCGGCGCCATCGACTGGGCCGATCCGCATGCCGCCCGCTTCAAGGCCGCCATGGACGAGGATTTCGGCACGCCCGAGGCGGTGGCCGTGCTCTTCGACCTGGCCGGCGAGGTGAACCGCACGCAGTCCGCGCGCACGGCCGGGCTGCTCAAGGCGCTGGGCGGTTGCCTGGGGCTGCTGCAGGGCGATCCGGGCGCGTTCCTGCGCCAGGGCGTGCGCCTGGACGGCGCCGCGATCGAGGCGCACATCGCCGCGCGTGCGGCCGCCAAGGCCGCGAAGAACTTCGCCGAGGCCGACCGCATCCGGGGCGAACTGCTCGCGCAGGGCATCGTGCTCAAGGATTCCGCCGCCGGCACCACCTGGGAGGCCGCGCAGTGAGCCTGCCTTCCCGTCTTTTCCGTTCCCTGCCCGCGCAGCAGCCTTCCGTCCCGACAAGGTAATCCGTGGCCTCCAGCAAGAAACCAGCGGGGACGGCGGTGCCGTCCACCGCCCCCGGCTACTGGGCGGACGCCTGCCGCCATCTGGTCAAGAAGGACCGCGTCATGAAGCGGCTCATCCCGCAGCTGGGCGACGTCGCCCTGGTGGCGCGCGGCGACGCGTTCACCACGCTGGCGCGCAGCATCGTGGGCCAGCAGGTCTCGGTCGCGTCCGCGCAGAAGGTGTGGGACAAGTTCGCCGCGCTGCCGCGCGGCATGACGCCCGCCGACGTGCTCAAGCTCAAGGTGGACGACATGCGCGCCGCCGGCCTGTCGGCCCGCAAGGTGGACTACCTCGTGGACCTGGCGCTGCACTTCGACACCGGCCGCCTGCACGTCAAGGACTGGGACGCGATGGACGACGAGGCCATCGCGGCCGAGCTGGTCGCCATCCGCGGCATCGGCCGCTGGACGGCCGACATGTTCCTCATCTTCCATCTGGCGCGGCCGAACGTGCTGCCGCTGGACGATGCCACCCTGCTGCAGGGCATCAGCCAGCACTATTTCTCGGGCGACCCGGTGAGCCGCAGCGATGCCCGTGAAGTCGCCGAGGCCTGGAAACCCTGGTGCAGCGTGGCGAGTTGGTATATTTGGCGGTCGCTCGCACCCCTGCCGGTGGATTACTGACCGCCCGTCCGATCGACCGCGTGCCCGCGAGCTGCGCGCGCAGCGCCCCGCCGCCGTGCGCGCCGGGGCCAGCCCCAAGGAGAAAACAAATTGGCGAAAAAGACTTTTCTGGATTTCGAGCAACCCATCGCGGAGCTTGAATCCAAGATCGAGGAGCTGCGCTACGTGCAGACCGAGAGCGCGGTGGACATCTCCGAGGAGATCGACCAGCTCAGCCGCAAGAGCCAGCAGCTCACCAAGGACATCTACAGCGAACTGACGCCCTGGCAGATCACCAAGATCGCCCGCCACCCCGAGCGCCCCTACACGCTCGACTACGTGCGCGAGATCTTCACCGACTTCGTCGAGATGCACGGCGACCGGCATTTCGCCGACGACCTGTCCATCATCGGCGGCCTGGCGCGCTTCAACGGCCAGGCCTGCATGGTCATCGGCCACCAGAAGGGGCGCGACACCAAGGAGCGCGCCGCGCGCAACTTCGGCATGAGCCGGCCCGAGGGCTATCGCAAGGCCCTGCGCCTGATGAAGACGGCCGAGAAGTTCCACCTGCCGGTGTTCACCTTCGTGGACACGCCCGGCGCGTACCCCGGCATCGACGCGGAAGAGCGCGGCCAGTCCGAGGCGATCGGCCGCAACATCTTCGAGATGGCCCAGCTCGAAGTGCCCATCATCACCACGGTGATCGGCGAGGGCGGCTCCGGCGGCGCGCTGGCCATCAGCGTCGCCGACCAGGTCGTGATGCTGCAGTATTCGATCTACTCGGTGATCAGCCCCGAGGGCTGCGCCTCCATCCTCTGGAAGACCGGCGACAAGGCCCAGGACGCGGCCGACGCCATGGGCATCACGGCGCACCGCCTGAAGGCGCTGGGCCTGGTCGACAAGATCGTCAGCGAGCCCGTGGGCGGCGCGCACCGCGACCCCAAGCAGATGGCCGCCTTCCTCAAGCGCGCGCTGGGCGATGCCTACCGCCAGCTGGCCGACCTCAAGGTGCGCGAGCTGCTGGACCGCCGCTACGAACGCCTGCAGAGCTACGGCCGGTTCAACGATACCCGCGCTGAAAGGTGACACACCCCCCTGAGGCGCTGCGCGCCTTCCCCCCGCTCTCGCCGCGCTGCGCACGGCGGGCAGGGCGGAGTGAGGGCCGCGGCTCCACGCCCGCCTGCGCGGGCGTGGACGGGCCGAACGCCCCTTGCCTCTGGCGAGGGGCTGGACGCCGGTGGCCCGGCGGAGCCGGTTCCACGGCGTCTGCTGGCTTGGCCTGCTCCGCGGCCATCGGACGGGTGAGGGCGCTTCGGGTTCGGGCGCGGCGGGTCTCGGCTGGCCCGGGGGTATTGGATTACCGCGGTGGTGTGTCCAGCTTGGCACTTTTCGTGGGTGCCATGTTCGTGGGCGAGGCGAGCGCGCTGCGCCATGAATGACTGAGATGCGTGGGACGTTCGTATCCATGACTGCCGCACGGCCCTTCGGGGCCGTTTTTGTTTTTCCTCTGCGGAGGGCGGCGCGATGACGCGTGGGTTCGATGCGGCCATGGACGGTTTCCGGCCGGCGTTGCCGCTGGGGGTGGCGCTGAGCGGTGGGGCGGATTCGACGGCGCTGCTGCATGCGTGTGCGCAGCGCTTCCCGGGGCAGGTGCATGCGCTGCACGTGCACCATGGGTTGCAGGCCGCGGCCGATGGGTTCGAGGCGCATTGCCGGGCGCTGTGCAAGCGCCTGGACGTGCCGCTGCGCATTGCACGGGTGGATGCGCGGCACGCTGCGGGTGAAAGCCCGGAAGATACGGCGCGCCGGCACCGCTACGGGGCGCTGCAGACGCTGGCACTGGGCGAATGCGCTGTGGCTGTCGAGCGCTCGCCCGACCCAGGCTCGGGCTCGGATTCGGGGCAGAGCGGCTCACGGGATGGTGACGAGGGCGGCCACAGCGCCACGGAGATGCAGCCCGCGCTGGCATCCATCGCACTCGCCCAGCATGCGGACGATCAGGTCGAGACGGTGCTGCTCGCGCTCTCACGCGGCGCGGGCGTGCCGGGGCTGGCGGCCATGCCGGGCCATTGGCGGCGCGGGGGAATCGACTGGCACCGGCCGCTGCTGGGGGTCGCAGGCGCGCAAGTGCGTGCATGGCTGTCCGCCCGCGGCGAGGGCTGGGTCGAGGACCCGACGAACACCGACGAGCGCTATACCCGCAACCGCATCCGCGCGCGGCTGCTGCCGGCGCTGGAGGCCGCGTTCCCGCAGTTCCGCGACACTTTCGCGCGCAGCGCCTCGCATGCGGCCGAGGCCGCGGTGCTGCTGCGGGAGCTGGCCGAGGCCGATCTGCAGGCGATCGGGCAGCCGCCGCGCATCGCGGCGCTGCGCGCCCTCGGCCGTGAGCGCCAGGCCAATGCGCTGCGCCAGTGGCTGCGCACCGTGCATGCCACCACCCCCTCGGCCGCGCAGCTCGGCGAACTGCTCGACCAGATCGCCGCCTGCGCCACGCGCGGCCACCGCATCCGCATCAAGGTCGGGCGGGGCTTCGTGGTGCGCGAGGGCGGGGAACTCGGTTGGTACAATTGACGGGTTTTGGTCTTCTTCCCTCACTTCGCACGAAACACGGCGGCGCGCCAAAACACCTCGGCCACAGAGCCCGCGCCCTACCGGCGCCGGCCCTTGTGAGGCCCAGGGGGCCTCTCCATCCCCGCAGGCCCGGTCCTGTGCCTTTCCCTTTTCTCGTCTTTTGCGCCGCGGCCTTCGTACCGTCACCCCGGATATCCAATGGCATTGATCGTTCACAAATACGGCGGCACATCGATGGGCTCCACGGAGCGCATCCGCAATGTCGCCAAGCGCGTCGCCAAGTGGGCGCGGGCGGGCCACCAGATGGTGGTGGTGCCCAGCGCCATGAGCGGCGAGACCAACCGCCTGCTCGGCCTGGCCAAGGAACTCGCACCCTCGCGCGCCTCGTCCGCCTACCACCGCGAGCTCGACATGCTCGCCTCCACCGGTGAGCAGGCGTCTTCCGCCCTGCTGGCCATCGCGCTGCAGGCCGAAGGCATGGAGTCGGTGAGCTATGCCGGCTGGCAGGTGCCGATCCGCACCGACAGCTCCTACACCAAGGCCCGCATCGAATCCATCGACGACCAGCGCGTGCGCGCCGACCTCGCCGCCGGCAAGGTGGTGATCGTCACCGGCTTCCAGGGCATCGACGAGCACGGCCACATCACCACCCTGGGCCGTGGCGGCTCCGACACTTCGGCCGTGGCCGTGGCGGCGGCCATGAAGGCGGCCGAATGCCTGATCTACACCGACGTGGACGGCGTCTACACCACCGACCCGCGCGTGGTCGCCGAGGCGCGCCGCCTGCACACCGTGAGCTTCGAGGAAATGCTGGAGATGGCCAGCCTCGGCAGCAAGGTGCTGCAGATCCGCTCCGTGGAGTTCGCCGGCAAGTACAAGGTGCCGCTGCGCGTGCTCTCCAGCTTCACGCCCTGGGACATCGACATCGAGGAAGAGGCCCGCTCCGGCACGCTCATCACTTTTGAGGAAGACGAAAAAATGGAACAAGCCGTCGTATCCGGCATCGCTTTCAACCGCGACGAGGCCAAGATCTCCGTGCTGGGCGTGCCCGACAAGCCCGGCATCGCCTACCAGATCCTGGGCGCCGTGGCCGACGCCAACATCGAGGTGGACGTGATCATCCAGAACCTGAGCAAGGACGGCAAGACCGACTTCAGCTTCACGGTGAACCGCGGCGACTACGCCCGCACCATCGATCTGCTGAAGGAAAAGGTGCTGCCGGCCCTGGGCGCGGAAGACGTCGTCGGCGACGCAAAGATCTGCAAGGTGAGCATCGTCGGCATCGGCATGCGCAGCCACGTCGGCGTCGCCTCCAAGATGTTCCGCGTGCTGAGCGAAGAGGGCATCAACATCCAGATGATCTCCACCTCCGAGATCAAGACCTCCGTGGTCATCGACGAGAAGTACGTCGAGCTGGCCGTGCGCACGCTGCACAAGGCCTTCGAACTCGACCAGCCGTCCGCCGCCTGAGTTCGCTGAAGCGCCCGAATCTTGGGTTAGAATAGCGGGATTGGAAACGTGACCGAGTGGCCGAAGGTGCTCCCCTGCTAAGGGAGTATGGGGTGTAGAGCCTCATCGAGGGTTCGAATCCCTCCGTTTCCGCCAAAGCATGAACCCCTGAGCGAGTCGATCGTTCAGGGGTTTTTTGCTTTCTGCCGGGGCCTTCCCCGGACACACGTCAGGTCTCGATCGGAATGTCGCGCTGCCCCGTCGGGTCCTGGGTTGCGGGGCTGGCCTGGTCCGGGCCGTCCTCGGTCAGGGGCGGCGGCAGGTCGGCCGGGTCGCCGTCCGTGATGGGCTGCTGTCCGGGCTGGTTGGGGTACTGGATGGGTTGCGATGGCGGTTGCTGTGGCGAGGTCATGCGTGGCTCCTGTATGAGGGGCGGGTGCCCTGGGCTCCATTCGGCATGCGCAGCGGCCTGCGAGCGGTGGGTGCGCGCCGCGGCGGCAGGTAGGACTCGGGCGGCACTGCCGTGCTGGAGGGCGAAGGGGCCCGCCGCTGTCAGGCATCCGGGCAAGTACCTTCGGGTCGGCCGCCTCTGGATCCATCCTGCAGCTGTGGCGTTCTGTCCCGCCGACCGCGCAAAAATGAGCATCTGAACGTTGCTCGACGGTATATTTCCCACCCGTATGGGCACAGTGGAGGGGGACATGGGACCGGCATTGCAAGAGGCGGCGCTGAAAGCCGTCGAGACGGGTTTTCAGTGGGCCGTCCAGGGGGCGGAGGAGCGCAGGAACCAGTTCTGCGTGTTGTTCGGCAAGGCGTCGCGCCTCATGAGCCAGTACGGGTTCACGTTCCCCGGGGGCGAGCCGCCCCGGGCGTTCGATACGCTGGAGATCTCCAGCCCCATGGGCCCGCTGCGGCTCGATTTCATGAAGGTGCTGGACGACGAGGGCGCGCTCACCTGCGCCGCGGTGTTCACCGACGTGCCGATGTGGTCGCGGTCGCAGGACCGGCGGCTGCTGTTCGTCGCCACCCTGAAGAGCAGCGGCGAGTGGCTGGGCGACGACGGCAGGGGCCTGTACGCTTTCCATGAGCAGTTCGTGCCCGCGACCGCGCTCGACGCGGTGCGCAGGGCGCTGGCGCGCAAACTGGCATTCGATACCGAGCGCCTGCGTGTGACGCCGAACCATGACTAGTGTGGTCGAGGCGCGGCGGTGATTGCAGCGCGAAGACAACGCACAGTGCACGTGCCGATCTCCGCGCGGTCTCGCATTTCGTTCGGCTCGCCTTGTAGGCTCGGCCTTACGGATGGCAGCGGCATCGGCCCGCCCCGTGGCGGAGGCATGGCGCGTAAATTTCGTCGGTGAGGCATCGGACTTTTCCATGCCCGCAACCACACCACCGAAAGGATCTCGCCATGAATACCGACCAAATCAAGGGTGCCGCGAAGGAAGTTGCCGGCAAGGTGCAGCAGAAGACCGGCGAAGTGTTCAACAGCCCGGAGCAGCAAGCCAAGGGCGTGGCCAAGCAGGTCGAAGGCAACGTTCAGAAGAACTACGGTGACGCCAAGGAAGACCTGAAGGACGCCACCCGCTGATGGGTTGACCGGCCCGGCGGGAATGCTCCCGCCATGCCCGTGTCAGAAAGCCCCGCCACGCCTCGCGCGTGCGGGGCTTTTGCACGTGGGCGCGGTCTTTTCTTGTCCTTCGGCTACCTGCCTGCCCATGCGGCTCACAGCGATCGGGCGATGTGCCCGCGCAGCCACTGGTGCGCGGGATCGCGGTGGACACGCTCCGGCCAGAGCATCAGCATGTCGAAGCCCGGAACGTCGATTGGTGGCTCGACGGTGCGCAGTGCCGGGTTGTCGCGTACCAGGCGCGAGGGCACCATGGCCACGAGGTCGGTGGCTGCGAGCACGGCCGCGAGCGCAAGGAAGTGCGGCACCGACAGCGCCACGTGCCGCACGAGGCCGCGCCCCGCCAGTGCCGCGTCGGTGGCGCCATGAAAGCCCCCGCCATCGGGCGAGACGATCGCATGCTCCAGCCGGCAGAACTGCGCGAGCGTGGGGCGCCGGCGGAGCCGCGGATGGCCCGCGCGGCCTGCGAGCACGTAGCGCTCAGTGAACAGCACGCGGCGGCGCAGATCCGGTGGCGCTTCCGCACCGGTATGGAAGGCGAGGTCGACGTCTCCCTGTCCGGCCCGTGCCGCCAGTTGCGCGGGTGGTACCTGCATGATGGCCAGGCGCGTGGCGGGCGCGGCGGCGCGCAGACCGGCCAGCGCCGGCAGCAGCACGGTGAACGCGCCGTAGTCGAATGCAGCGGCGCGCCAGGTCTGCTGCGACTGTGCCGGCTCGAAGGGGCGCGAGGGCGCCACGGCCTGCTGCAGCGCGGACAGCGCCTGCCGCAGGGGCTCGCGCAGTTCATCGGCCCGCGCGGTCGGGCGCATGCCGCGGGGGCCGGGAAGCAGCAGGGGGTCTTTGAAGAATTCGCGCAGCCGTGCGAGCTGCAGGCTGACCGTGGGCTGCGACAGGTGCAACCGTTCGGCGGCGCGGGTGACGTGGTGCTCAGTCAGCAGGGCGTCGAGGGTGACCAGCAGGTTCAGGTCCAGCTGCCGCAGGGAATTGCTCATGGACATACCGACAATGTTGGAAATTCATTTCCAATATAGCGGACGTCCTCCTATCGTGCCTTCCATCTTCAACGATACCGATGGAACGGAACACGCCATGAACATTCTTCTCGTATACGCCCACCCGGAGCCGCGGTCACTGAACGGTGCACTGCGGGATTTTTCGGTACGGCACCTGGAGCAGGCAGGCCATGCGGTGCAGGTGTCCGACCTGTACGCGATGCGCTGGAAGGCAGCGCTGGATGCGGACGACGACGTCGCGCATGCGGCAGGCGAGCGCTTTCGAGCGGCGGAGGATTCGCTGCGCGCGTTCGGGTGCGGCACGCAGCGCGCGGACATGGTTCGCGAACAGGAAAAGCTGCTCTGGGCCGATGCGGTGGTCCTGCAGTTCCCGCTCTGGTGGTTCTCGATGCCCGCGATCCTGAAGGGGTGGGTGGATCGGGTGTACGCCTGCGGTTTCGCTTACGGCGTGGGAGAGCATTCCGACACGCACTGGGGGGACAGGTACGGCGAGGGTACGCTGGCGGGCAGGCGCGCGATGCTGGTGGTGACGGCCGGAGGCTGGGAGCCGCATTACGGTCCGCGCGGCATCAACGGACCGATCGGGGACATCCTGTTCCCGATACAGCATGGCGTCCTGTTCTATCCGGGGTTCGAGGTGCTGCCGCCGCATGTGGTGTACCGCACGGGGCGGGTCGACGGAGCGGGGTTCGCGCAGGCCTGCGATGCACTGGGCCGGCGGCTGGACGGCCTGTTCACCGACAGGCCGATCCCGTTCCGGCGGCAGAACGCCGGGGACTACCGCATTCCCGAACTGGAACTGCGTGCGGACCTGGCGCCGGGGGCGTCGGGTTTCGGCATCCACCTGGACCCCTCGGGGGGTGCCTGAGCCGACGGCATGACCGGCGGCGGCGCCGGTACCGGTCACATGGGCAGATCGGCGAAGGAGGGCGCCGCGGAGGCCTCGGTCCGGGCCGGTTGCTGTTGCGCGGGCTCCTGTGCGGGCTGGTGGAGCCAGCGCCGCATGCCGTCGCGCCCACCCGCCGCGCGCAGCAGCAGCGCGCCGCCGATCGCCGCATGCAGCACGGCGCGCGTGCGGCTGCGTCCCACCAGCGCCCAGAAGAGCAGGCCCGCGGCGGCGATGGCCGTGGCCTGGTGTTCGCAGGGCGCGCTTTCGCGGCGGTCGTCGTAATCGATGAGATGGCGGGCGGATTGGCGGAGGTGCTCGTTCTGCATGGCTTCGTTTTCCTTGGGAAAAGAGAGAAAAGCGGGGCGGCGGAGGCCTGGGCGTGTGCCTCCCGCCTGCGACGTTCCACGGTAGGCGCACGGCCAGCGGCCCGTGGTCGGCGTGGATGCCATGACGTCGTAGGCGGCGGCGGACGTGGCCGCGGCGTGCCGGTAGCTGCACCGTGGTGAGAAAAAAGAGAAGGCCACCGTCGCCAGGGCAACGGTGGCCTTTGGGGGTGTGGCGGTCGGGCCGTGTCCTTCATCCATCCACCGGCGGGAGGCGGATGGATGACAACGTGCCCGCTGCCGAAGCGCGCATCTTGGCGCGTCAGCGGTCGTTCTTGTGGCTCTGGCGACCGGCCTGGGCGTGCTGTTCGCTGCCGCCGCCGCGGGTGCCGCCACTGTTGCTGCCGGTATGGCCCCCGCCCTGGCCGCCGCTGCTGTTCTGGGTGTTGTTGCCGCCACCGCCGTGGCTCATGCTGCCGGCACGGCGGGCTTCTTCGGAAGAGAACTCGTGGGCATGGCCGCTGGCGTGGGCGGCGCGGCCGCCTTCGGCCGCGATCTCGCGTTGGCGATCCGTGTCCATGCCGGCGAATCCGCGGCCGGAACCGCCACCCTGGTTGCCCTGGTTATTCCCTTGCTTGCCTTGATTGCCTTGATTCGATGCCATGTGATTTCTCCTTTGGAACATTGCGAATGGTGGGTCGGAGGTGACCGCGCAGTGCAGCGCTGTCGATGAGAACGTGGCAACGCCCATGCCACCGGATGCCTAAAAGCGCAAGGCCGAGCGGCTGCGGCAGGTAGGAAAAACGCCTTTGTTACGGATGCGTCCAAGCGCGCGGGCAGCCAGTGCATGCAAAAGAAACAAGCCGTGTCGCAGCGCCGATGGGGGCGCGGAGAGCCGGCTCCAACCGCACCAGCCCGGGCTCGGGAGTGGCCGAGCAATGGTCATTTATTCCACGGAAGATGGTATTTGCGGCAATCCTTTCCGGCTCATGCATTCAGCCCGACAGATCCTGCGGAATTGGGGGGTGGAATCTGTAACGCGGGCCGTATCTTGCGCGGGCTCCTACGCGGGGTGAGGGGAGCAGGCCCGAATCATGGGTCGTTCGCAGATCCCCCCGATGAACCGCAAGCACAAGGAGTTTTCATGGAAGCCACCACCACGGGTATGAACCGCACGGGCGCCTCGGCGGCACCGGCCGGCGCGCAGGCGATGGAGGAAGCCGTCGCACGGTACTCTCCGCCCGGGCCGATCGATCTTTCGCAGGCCCGGGACATGCGCCTGCTGTATGGGCATGAAGCCGGCCCGCTCGGCTCGGTGCCGCCGCCCACGTCGTTCGGCGACATGGTGCGCACGGGCGTGAGCAAGCTGATGGGCGAGCACCCCGAGATCCTGCTGGACAAGATCGGAGAGCGCATCGCGTTCGAGCGGGGCGGCACGCGGCTCTACGACGCGTTGATCGTGAAGTACGAAGGGGCGGTGAATGCCGGCGCCAAGGTGCCGTCGCCCGCCGACGCGGTGAGGGCGGCCGGCGCGCGCACGGACGACGTCGCGCTGATGGGCGATGCCTCGGCGCTGGCCACGCTGCAGCGCATCCGCGCGGAGGAGCTGCAGCACTTCCAGCTGCTCTGCGATGCCATGCGCCAGCTCGGCGGTGACCCCACCGCGCAGACGCCGTGCGCCGATGTGATCGGCACCGCCTCGATGGGCCTGATCCAGGTGGTGACGGACCCGCGCACGACGCTGGCGCAGGCGCTCTCGGCCATTCTGACGGCGGAGCTCACCGACAACGCGGGATGGGAGTTGCTGATCCAGCTCGCCGAGCAGGCGGGAGAGACCAGCCTGGTGAGCGAATTCGCGCAGGCGCTCACCGAGGAGCAGCGGCACCTGAACACGGTACAGGCCTGGCTCGGCGCCCTGGTGGTGTCGGGGCCGCTGCCCAGCGACGCCGTCTGAGGCGGGGCGGCACGCCACACCGCGTCGCCTTCCCTCCTTCCCTCCTTCTTTTTCCCATCCCCAAGAACCCAAGGACATCCCCATGACGATCCATCTTTTCCAGGACAAGGGCACCGCCCTCGGCCGCCAGCGCCTCAGCTGGAAGGACATGGTGGGCAAGCCCATCAGCAAGCTCGACGACGATGCGTTCACGCGCGTGCGTGCCATCCTCATGAACGGCGTGGAGCTGGACGCGCTGCGCACCAAGCAGGTCCTGCTGCGCATGAACGCCGACGCACGCGTGGAGATCGCGCAGTTGATGCGCGTCGAGCAGCACCAGGCCACGACGATCAACTGGCTGATCGGCGCGGACCATTCGCCGCTGGAGACCACGATCGGCTACGAGCAGACGGCCATCGAGGTGACCGCATCGGTCGCGCAGCTGGAGCCCGACAGCTACCTCGCGCAGGGGTACCGCTACGCGCTGCTGGAGGACTTCGACCACCTCTACCGCTACAGCGCGCTGCTGGACCGGCTGGAAGGCAAGGACGCGAACAACATCACCCAGGGCTATACCGACATCGTTCCGTCGCGCCCGACCTGGGTGCACCACCGCGCGCCCGAGCACGACCTGCTGGAGCCCTACGGGCCCGACGCGACGCTCGCGACCAAGCTGCATGCGCTCACGCTCACGGGCGGCGAGTACCAGACGCACGACTACTACATGAACATCGGGCCGATCTTCGCCGATCCGGTGGCGAGGCAGCTCTATGCGGAGATCGCGTCGGTGGAGTCGCAGCACATCACGCACTACGGCTCGATGCTGAACCCGCGCGAGACGCCTTTGGAGAAGCTGCTGATCGCCGAGGCCTGCGAGGTGTGGAACTACGCCGGCTGCGTGGAGCAGGAGAGCAATCCCCGCGTGCGCGCGATCTGGGAGATGTTCCTGGACTACGAACTGGGGCATTTCCAGGTGGTGCAGGAGCTCTTCAAGCGGCTGGAGCGGCGCGACCCCGCCGAGGTGATCGGCGATGGCGCGCTGCCTGCGTTCATCCGGTTCGAGAGCCACCGCGAGTACCTGCGCCAGGTGGTGGACGCCGAAACCGACTACCGCAAGAACGGCACCCAGTTCGTGCAGACGCCCCAGGAAGAGGGCGAATCGTCGCTCGCCTATCGCGATGCGGTGAACCAGGACGGCTCCCCCTCGCAGGCCGCTTCGGCCTCTTATTCGTGGACGCCCGGGACCGAGCTGGTGCGCGAGGCGCAGGCCGTGCAGCCCGCCGCGGTACGGTAGTGCACGGCCGGGCCGCTCAGCGCGGCTGCAGGTGCTCCTGGATGAGCCGCTGCAGTTCGCGCACGTCGAGCGGCTTCACCATGTAGGCGTCGAAGCCCGCATCGCGCGCCTGCTGCCGGTTGTTTTCCTGGCCCCAGCCGGTGGCGGCCACCAGCAGCATGCGCGCCCCGAAGGGCTCCGCGCGCAGGGTGCGTGCCAGCGAGATACCGTCGATGCCGGGCATGCCGAGGTCGAGCACGGCCACGTCGGGCTCCATCTCGCGCGCCTTCCGCAGGGCCTCGTGCCCGTCCGCCGCGGTGGCGACCGCGCAGCCCTCCAGCAGGTGCGAGATGGACCAGGTCACGTCCACGTTGTCGTCCGCGAGGAGGATGCGGGGCGCGTGGCCGCCGCGCGCCTGGCCGGCGGCCGCGGCGCGCGGGCCCGCGGGCTCGCCGGGCTGGGGCGGCAGCGGCAGCTCCACCGTGAAGCGGCTGCCGTGTCCGGGCCCGGCGCTTTCGCCGCGCACGCTGCCCTGGTGCATTTCCACGATGTTGCGCACGAGCGCGAGGCCGATGCCCAGGCCCTGGGTGTGCCGCGCGCCGGCGTCGGGGCTCTGCGAGAACATGGTGAACATGTCGTCGACGGTGGCCGGGTCCATGCCGATGCCGTTGTCTTCCACGCAGAAAACGATCCGGCCCCCGCCGACCTCGGCCGACAGGCGGACGCGGCCGCCGTCCGGGGTGTACTTGGCCGCGTTGCTCAGCAGGTTCGCGAGGACCTGTGCGATGCGTACCGGGTCGGCGTCCAGCAGGACGGTGCCGGGGGGGAGTTCCATCACCAGTTCGTGGCCCGCGGTCCGGATGGCGGCCTGCGTGGCCTCCAGCGCGGCGTCGACGATCTCGGACAGCGGCGTCTCGCGCTTCTGCAGGGTCATGCGGCCCAGGCGCAGGCGCGACAGGTCCATCAGGTCGTCGAGCAGCACCGCCATGGCACGCGCCTGCCGCTGGACGATGCGCGCGGCCTGCTCGCGCTCGGCGGCTTCCGTGCAGTCGGTGGTGAGCACCGCCGATGCGTTCGCGATCGATGCCAGCGGGTTGCGCAGCTCGTGCGACAGCACGGCGAGGAAGCGGTCCTTGGTCGCGTCGGCCGCCTGCAGCGCGGCGCGGGCCTGTTCGTTCTCGCGCAGGGCCTTGATCAGGTCGGAGCGGCTCTGCTCGAGCGCCTGCTGGCTGGCACGCTGGTCGCTCTGGTCGCGCAGGATCTTGACGAAGCCGACCACCGCGTCCGCGCCGTCGTGCATCGGCATGAGCGCGCCGCTGGCCCAGAAGCGGCTGCCGTCCTTGCGCTGGTGCAGCCGGTCGTCGAGCGCGCCGCCGGTGGCCAGGGCGGTGCGCGTTTCCGAGAGCGGCGCGCCTGCCGCGCGGTCCTCGGGCGTGAAGATCATGTCGGCGAGCTGGCCCACGGCCTCGCCCTCGCTGTAGCCCAGGATGCGCTCGGCGCCGCTGTTCCAGGTGGTGATGCGGCGGTCGAGGTCGGTGGAGAAGATCGCGTACTCGACCGCGTTCTCGATGACGAGGCGCAGCCGCTCCGTGCTCTCGCGCAGTGCGTTCTCCGCGCGTTTGCGCTCGCTGATGTCGTTGCACACCACGATGGACGCCGTGGGCCGGCCCAGCGCGTCGGCGAGGTAGCTGACGCTGTTGTGCAGCCAGAGCGTGCTGCCGTCCTTGCGCAGGCAGCGCTTCTCGATGTGGTAGGGCTCGCCGTGGTCCGCCAGGCGGCGCATGAGGTGCGCGCTCAGCTGGCGGTCTCCCGGGTGGATCAGGTCGAGCAGCTGCGTGCCGATCAGTTCGTCGTGTCCGTAGCCCAGCATGTGGCTGTAGTGGCGGTTGACGAAGGTGATGTGGCCTTCGAGATCGGTCTGCGCCACGCCGACCACGGCCTGGTTCACGATGGCGCTGAAGCGGTCCTCCGAGCGGCGCAGCGCTTCCTGGCCCTGCTTGCGCTCGGAAATGTCCACGAAGGTCAGCACCACTCCGGCGATCCGGTCGTCCAGCGTGCGGTAGGGCAGCATGCGCACGAGGTACCAGTTGCCGTCGCTCGCGCCCACCTCTCGCTCCACCAGCGCCAGGCGTTCGAGGACGCGCCGCGCGTCGTCGGCGAGCTCGGGGTACTGCAGCTGCGTGCGCAGGTGCGACAGCGGCCGGCCCACGTCGGTGGCGATCAGGTTGAAGAGCGTGACGGCCGACGGCGTGAAGCGGGTGATGCGCAGATCCCGGTCCAGGAAGACCGTGGCGATGGCGGTGGCGTCCATCAGGTTCTGCATGTCGCTGTTCGCATGGCCCAGCTCGTCCACTTTGCTCTTGAGCTCGTGGTTGACGGTGGTCAGTTCCTCGTTGATGGACTGCAGCTCTTCGCGGTTGGTCTCCAGTTCCTCGGTGGCCGAGCGCAGCTCCTCGTTCATCGCCTGCAGCTCTTCGTTGCTGGCGCGCAGTTCTTCGGTGGAGGCCTCGTACTGCTCGATGGTGTTGCGCAACTGCGCATTCAGCATTTCGAGTTCGCGGTCGAGCTGCTCGGCGGCGGCGTCCGCGGGCAGTTCGGCCGGCGCCGCCGCGTGCGAGGGCGCGTCGGGCACCAGGGGCAGCAGCACGATCGCGCAGCCCGGTCCCAGATCGGGCACGGGCCGGATCTCGGGCGCGACGCGCAAGAGGCCGCCGGCGGTTTCGACGGCCAGCGTGGCCAGCAGCGTGGGCTGCCCGGTGCGGCCGGCCCGGTAGAGGGCTGCCCGCAGCTCGATGCGCAGCGCGGGGTGCACGAGGCGCAGCAGGTTGCGCGAGGGCTCGCCGCCGTGGAAGGACAGGAAGCGGCCCGCCGAGGGCGACATGTGCAGGATCTCCTGCTCGCCATCGACGAGGATCGAGGGAGGCGCCAGCTGCTCGAGCAGGCGCAGGTGTACTTCGCCCCACGACGGGGGCTTCTCGCCGGTGGGCTGCGGGAACAGGCGGGGCGTTTCCGCGATGCGCTGCGGCAGCGCCGCGGCGTGCGTGACCGGGTCCTGGTGCGGGGCGAGCTGCAGGTGCGCCATCGCGGGCCCGCCGGTCCTGCCGGGCAGCAGCAGCTCCGTGCGCGGCACGGCCTGGTGGCAGTAGATGCGGTGCTGCTCGTCGACGACGGCGAACCGCGGGTCGGCGCCGTCCACCGACTCGGCCGAACCCAGGAAGAGCGTCTTGCCGGGCTGCAGCGCGAAGTGGAAGGTGTCCAGCACGCGGTGCTGGGCCTCGCGGTTCAGGTAGATCAGCAGGTTGCGGCACGAGACCAGGTCGAGCCGGGAGAAGGGGGAGTCCTTGAGCAGGTCGTGCACCGCGAACAGCACGCTCTCGCGCAGTTCGCGCCGCACGCGGTAACCGCCGCGCTCGCGCACGAAGAACCGCCGCAGCCTTTCGGCCGAGACGTCGCTCTCGATCGCTGCGGGATAGAAGCCGTCGCGGGCCGCGCGGATGGCGGCGTCGTCGAGGTCGGTGGCGAAGATCTGCAGCATCGGCGCCGCATCGAGCGAGCGGGCATGCTCGGTGAGCATCATCGCGATCGAGTAGGCCTCTTCGCCGGTCGCGCAGCCGGCCACCCACACGCGCAGCGTGTCCGCGCCGCTCTTGCCCTGGACGAGCCGCTGCAGGTGGGCGTCCAGCGCCTCGAAGTAGCCCGGATCGCGGAAGAAGTTGGTCACGCTGATCAGCAGGTCCTGCAGCAGGGCGCCGGCTTCTCCGGGGCGCGTGCGCAGGCAGTCGAGGTAGCCGGCCATGGTGGCGATGCCGTTGACCTGCATGCGGCGCCCGATGCGCCGCACCACCGTGGCGCGCTTGTAGTCGCCGAAATCGCGCCCGGTGCGGTGGCGCAGCAGGGACAGCACCTCGCGCAGTGCGCGCTCGTCCGAGGCCTCGGCCAGGGAGGGCGAGGGCGCCGGCGTGCGGGACGTGGGCAGGCGCAGCCGGGGCGCCATGCGGTGGTATTCGATCACGCGCTCGGCCATCTGCGCAACGGGAAGCACCCAGTCGACCATGCCCGTGGCGATGGCCGACGAGGGCATGCCGGCCGCCTGCGCCTCTTCCGGGTCCTGCGCGATGGTGAGACCGCCGCGCTCCTTGATGCGCTTGATGCCGATCGCGCCGTCGCCGTCGGCGCCCGACAGCACGATGGCGGTGGCGCGCGCGCCCTGGGTGTCCGCGAGGGTGCGGAAAAGCAGGTCCACGGCGACGTGGCGGTGGCGGTCCGGGGGCAGCGGCGCGAGCACCAGCGAGCCGTCGCTCACCTCCAGCACCTTGCCGGGCGGAACCACGTAGACGGTGTCGGGCTCCATCGCCACCGTGCCGCTCACCTTCAGCACGCGCAGCGCCGTGACGCGCTGGAGCAGCTCGGCCAGAATGCTCTCGTGTTCGGGCGACAGGTGCAGGACCACCACGAAGGCCATGCCGGGCTGCGGCGGCATGGCGGCGAAGAACTCGCGCAGTGCCTGGATCGCACCGGCGGAACCCCCGAGTCCCACCACCGGCGGGGAGGTGAGGACGCCGTCTCCCGGAAGGGGCGACATGCCGTCCGCCGCTGTGGCCGCGGCGTCCACGGTATCGCCCGGGGTGATCTGGTCCATCTCTCGTCCTTGTGGGTGCGCGCTCGGGGCGCGTGGATGCGGCTGGGGCGCCGATGCTAGCTCATCCTGCCCGCGCGGAAGGCCAAGTGGATGCTGCGGGGTGCACCCTGCTCGGCCATAGCACGCACTTTGCACGGGCGCGGGAAATTTTTACGGCGCTTCTGACAGATGCGGGTAGGCGGCATGCGGATATTGCTGCCCGCGCGTTCGGGAACACCGTTTGCCACCCAGCAGGCATGGACATCCAACCTACGACCAGTCTGCGGAACATGCCGGCCGGCATGCCCGCATCCGTTCCCGCGGCGCGCGAACCCGTGCGGTACCGAGAGCATGCGGGCCGCAGGGTGGGCATCATGGTATGGCCGAGCGGAGACGGGTGGCGCGGGGCTTGGTCCGTCGGCAACGGCGCCTGGTATGCGGCGCGCGGCCGATGGGCCAGCGAGGACATGGCGGCCGAGAAGGCCTTCGCCGTCGCCCGCTCTTCGCTGGGCCAGGACGGGCTGCGCCGCAGGCGATCGTCGGCACCTCCGGCGCACCGCGCGGCTCCCCCGTGCATCGTCACGGCCGAGGCCGACCGCGCGCCCGCGCTGCAGGCGGCGTCGGAGCATTGGAGCGAGTTGCGCCGCGACTGGCAGACCGCCGAAATGCGGCTGGCACGGCGCCAGTCCGCGATCTGCCTGGGTGAAGGGGCCGCGCAGGAGAGCGAGGGCGGCAAGAGCCTGCGGGAGCTGGAGCGCGAGGCAGAGAGCGCTCGCCAGCGCATGGACGACTACCTCAATGTCGTGTTGCGCATGCTCAGGACGCAGGCCGGCAATGTTCCCTGAGCATCGCCGTTTTCCCGTTCCCCACCCTCACTCGTCGATCGCGGCGCTCCAGCGGCTGCCCCAGTCGCGGGCCTGGTCGATCTCGCGGCGGTCGCGCTTGGTCGGGCGGCCATCGTGCAGGCTCGCCGCCGGCTCGGGGGCCAGGCGCCGCATTTCCGCGGCCTGCTCGCGCGACGCGACGCTCTCTGGCGTTTCTTCATAGAGCTGCTGCGCGACCACGGCGGGGCCGCGC
Source organism: uncultured Acidovorax sp. (assembly GCA_913774955.1). Classification (GTDB taxonomy): domain Bacteria; phylum Pseudomonadota; class Gammaproteobacteria; order Burkholderiales; family Burkholderiaceae_C; genus Paracidovorax. The sequence continues at coordinate 319,713 of CAJYKV010000027.1, read as the reverse complement.
ATGCCGCTCAAGCCCCGCACGACCACGGTGCGCGGCACCACGCCCTGGCGCAGCGCGACGGTATCGCCGGGGCGCAGTTCGCGCGAGGCCTTGGCCGCCTGCCCGTTGACGGTGACGCGGCCCTTGCCGATTTCTTCCACCGCGAGCGCGCGCGTCTTGTAGAAGCGGGCGCACCACAGCCATTTGTCCAGGCGCATCGATTCGGGAGGGGTCATCCCCCGATTGTCCGCGAGGCGGTGCGCCCGCGGTGTCAGTCGTCTTCCTTCTCCGCCAGTGCGCAGGTGTCCTCTGCGAGGGGCTCCGTCCGCTCGATGAGCCACTGGCACGCCGGGCCGTTGCCGCCCGCCGAGAGGCCGGGCAGCAGCGCCTGGCGGACCTGGGCGTGGTAGCGGTTGAGCCAGCGTATTTCGTCAGCGGCCAGCAGCTCGGTGCACAGGCAGCGCAGGTCGATGGGGCAGAGCGTGAGCGTTTCGAACGACATGAACCGGCCGAACGCGCTTTCGGCGCCGTGCAGCGCCAGTGTGAGGTTTTCGATGCGCACGCCCCACTGTCCCGGCCGGTAGATGCCGGGCTCGATCGACGTGACCATGCCCGCGCGCAGGATGGAGTCTTCGTCGGCTTCGGCCCGCAGGAAGATGGATTGCGGCCCCTCGTGCACGTTGAGGCACCAGCCCACGCCGTGCCCGGTGCCATGGCCGTAATCGATGTTCTCGCGCCAGAGCGGCGCGCGGGCGACCGCATCGAGCATCGGGGCGGGCGTGCCCTTGGGGAAGTGAAGGCTGGACAGCGCGATCAGGCCCTGCAGCACCCGGGTGCAATCGCGCCGCTGATCCCGGCTGGGAGTACCGACCGCCACCATGCGTGTGATGTCGGTGGTCCCGCCCGTGTACTGGCCGCCGGAGTCGATGAGCAGCAGTCCGTCGCCTCCGATGCGCGCATGGGCGTCGGGAGTGGCCACGTAGTGCGGCATCGCACCATTGGCGTTGAAGGCGGCGATGGTGGCGAAGCTCGGCCCCTGGAAGCCGGGTTGCCGCGCACGGGCGGCCGTGAGCTGGGTGTCGATGTCGAGTTCGGTCAGCACTGCGCCGCGGGCCAGCTGCTCGTCCAGCGCTGCGAAGAACTCCACGAGCGCCAGCCCGTCCTGCACCATGGCCTTGCGGATGGATGCCGCTTCGGTGCTGCTCTTGCAGGCCTTGAGCAGCGTGCTCGGATTGGTCGCCTGGCGCTGCAGTACGCCCGGGGGCAGCGCGGCGGCGTGACCCGCCGTCACGCGCTTCGGGTCGATCAGCACGGTCGCGCCCGCTGAGAGGGCGCGCAGGGCCTGCTTGGCGCCGCCGTAGGGCGCGAGCGCCACGCCGTCCGCCGCCAGGGCCGACTGCACCTCGGGCGGCATGCGCCGGGCATCCACGAACAGTGTGGCCTCGTCTTTGCCCACCAGCAGGTGGGCGAGGAAGACGGGGTTGTAGGGGACGTCCCTGCCGCGCAGTCCCAGCAGCCAGGCGATGTCGTCCAGGCTGGAAATGAAATGCCAGTCGGCGCCGTGCGCCCGCATCTTCTCGCGCAGTACGCCGAGGCGGTCCTCGCGCTCATGCCCCTGCGCGCCGCGGGGTACGGCGGTGACGGGCTCGGTGGGCAGCGGCGGTCGGCCAGGCCAGGCGTGGGCCAGCGGATCGGCCTCCGCGTGGAGCGCGTGGCCCCGCGCATCGCACAGATTCTTCAGTTGCCGCAGGGCCGCCACGGACAGCACGTCGCCATCGACAGCGACGGGGCCGCCCGGGCCCGCGAGCCGGAGCAGGGCTTCCAGCGCCTGCGAGAGGCCCGGCGACGTCATGGGGCGCATCTCCACGCCGCTGTCCTGCAACTGCCGTCCGGCCTGCTCCCAGTAGCGGCTGTCCACCCACAGTTCGGCCGCCCGCAGGCCGACGACGAGCGTGCCGGCGGAGCCGCCCCACCCGCTGAGCCAGCGCCGGCCCTGCCAGTGCGCGGGCAGGTACTCCGAAAGGTGCGGATCGGACGACGGGATCAGGCAGGCGGCCACGCCGTGCCCGCGCATGTGCGAGCGCAGCAAGGCGATGCGATCGCGTGGGGTCGTGGGTGCGGTCATGGTCCGGTCCATGGGGGGCCTTTCTGGATGGCAGCGGCGCCGGCGGATCAGTCGAACTGTTCCTGGCCCGCCAGCCCGACCTTGGTGAGGCCGTGGCGCTGGATGGAAGCCATGACATGCACCACGGCCGAGTAGTTGGCATGCGCGTCCGGGCGCACCCGCAGTTCGGGGTGGTCGGGCTGCAGGGACGCGGACAGCAGGCGCTCGTTGAGTGTGGAGAGATCGATGGCCTCATCGTTCCACCGGATGGCGCTTTCCGGCCCGATGGCGATGCGGACGATGCGCGGCTCCTTCGGGGGCGGAGGCGGGCGGTCCGTGGGCACGGGCAGATCGAGCTCCACCGTATGCAGCTGCATCGGGATGGTGATGATCAGCATGATGAGCAGCACCAGCATCACGTCGATCAGCGGCGTGGTGTTGATCTCCATCATTAGCGCGGTGTCCTGTTTTTTGCCCCGTCGTGGCAGTGCCATGGCGTGTCTCCGTTCAGGGGGTGGATACCGGCTCGGTCACGAAGCCGAGCTTCTGGATGCCGGCGTCCTGCGCCGCCCGGACGATGCGGCCCACGGGCAGGTAGGTGGCCGAGGCGTCGCCATACACCTGCACCATGGGCTGCGGCGTGGCGGCGGCCAGTTCGGCGAACCGTTGCCGCAGCGCGGGCAGGGTGATGGGCGCGGCGTTCCAGTAGATCGCGCCGTCGCGCGTGACCGACAGGTCGATGTCTTCGATCCTGGCCTGGCGCGGGTCGTTGGTCTCGCGGGGCAGCGCGACGGGCACCGTCTGCGTGGCGACGGGAATGGTGATCAGGAAAATGATCAGCAGCACCAGCATCACGTCCACCAGCGGGGTGGTGTTGATGGACGAGACCAGCGGATCGCCGCCGTCCTGGCCGACGTTCATCGCCATGGTCAGCTCCCCAGGGTGACGGCCGGCTTGCCGCCCAGCAGGGCCGTGTGCAGTTCGGTACCGAAGTCGCGCACCTCGTCCAGGGCGGCCTTGTTGCGGCGCACCAGCCAGTTGTAGCCCAGCACCGCCGGCACCGCCGCGGCCAGGCCGATGGCGGTCATGATGAGTGCTTCGCCCACGGGGCCGGCCACCTTGTCGATGCTGGCCTGGCCCGCCAGGCCGATGGCGGTGAGCGCGTGGTAGATGCCCCAGACGGTGCCGAACAGGCCCACGAACGGCGCCGTCGAGCCGACGGTGGCCAGCACCGCGAGGCCGCCCTGCAGGCGGTCGCCGACGGCATCGATGGCCTGCATGACCGACTGGCTCAGCCAGCTGTTGCGGTCGACCTGCTGCGTCAGCGGGCCGTCGTACTGCTTCTGGGCGACGAGACCGGCCTCGGCCACGTAGCGGAACACGCTGGATTCCGGCAGCGTGCGGGTGGTGCCCTGCAGGTCGCCCCGGTTCCAGAAATCGGCCTGCACCAGCTGCGCCTGCTGGTGCACGCGGCGCTGCTCCAGCAGCTTGGTGATGATCACGTACCAGCTGGCGGCCGACATGATCAGCAGGATGAACAGCGTGCCCTTGGACACCATGTCGCCGTGCTCCCACATGGCCTGGAAACCGTACGGATTGTCCTGGCCGGTCGCGCGGGAGGCCGGCGCGGTGGTGCCGTCCACGGTGCGCGCGGGTGTCGCCACCTGGGGGATGGCCGCAGTTTCCGCCGTGGCGGCCGCCTGGGCGGGAGCCGCGGCGGGTAAGGCCAGCAGGGCCAGCGCGCACAGCGGCGCCGCGACCAGGCCGCGCAGGGAGGGGAGATGGAACGGGCGATGGGACATGGTGGACTCTCCAGGAAAATGGGTGCCGGCGGATCGGTGGAAATGGATGGGCGGTGGGCGGCCGGTGAACGGGGGCTAATTCAGTCGGAAGCTGAAGGGAACGCGGACCCGGACCGGCATGCCCTGGCCCTTGCAGCGCAGATCGCGCATGGCCTCCAGCACCGGGCCGGTGAACAGATCGGAACTGGCGCTGGCGATGCGGAGGTTCTCCACCGCACCACTGGGCGACACGTTGAATTCGGCCACCACGGTGCCCTCCAGGCCCTGGCGGCGCGCGCGCGAGGGATAGCCCACCGCCTGCTGCACTTCGGCGTAGTTCGAGCAGACCAGCTCCACCGACACGTTGGCGGGTGCCGCCGGAGCGGGCGCAGGGGCCGGCGCCGGAGCGGCGACCGGAGCGGGCGAGGGGGCCGGTGCCGCAGGTGCGGGCGGGGCCGGGGGCAGGGGGGCCGGCGCCGGTGGTTCGGGCGGCGCTGGCGGCACCGGCGCCACGTCCGCGCGCGCGGGGGCCGGCCTGGGCTGCGGCGGAGGCTTCGGGGCGGGCGGCGTGGGTGCGGGGGGGCGCGGGGCCGGCGGGGCGGGGGAGAAGGAACCGGCGGAGGGGGCGCCGCCGCCGTCTGGATCGCCGGCTCCGGCTTCTGCTCGGGCACGAGGGTGACCAGCAGGGAGTCCTTGTCCACGGCCTTCGGCGGTTTCAGCGCGGGGCTCGTCACCAGCACGTAGGCCAGGCCGACGTGCAGGGCGACGACGGCGGCGATGCCCGGGGCGCGTTCCCGCAGGTCTTTCTTCGGGGGCTTTCTGTTCATGGCGTCCAGGCCTTCGTGTGCGGGGTCTGCAGGCTTTGGGTTCAGCGGGGCGCCGGCCTCACACCGCGGCGTGCGCGTGGCGCAGCGAGGCCCGCAGGGGCGCGCCCTGGAGGAAAGCGGCGAGCTGGCCGTCCGCCTGCGCGATGTCGATGCCCTGCAGCCCATACCAGCCGGAGTCGTAGTAGCTGCCGGCGTAGCGGTCTCCGCTGTCGCAGAGTATCGAGACGATGGAGCCCTCGCAGCCCTGCGCCGCCATCCGCTGCGCGGCCCACAGCAGGCCGACGAAGTTGGTGCCGGTGGAGCCGCCCACCCTGCGGCCCAGCACCGAGGAGACGTGGCGCATGCCGGCCAGCGACAGCGCGTCCGGCACCTTGACCATGGCATCGACGCAACCGGCGACGAAGCTGCGCTCCACCTGGGGGCGCCCGATGCCCTCGATGCGTGAACCGCTGGGCACCGTGAGGCCCGGGTCCGGGTGGCCCTGCTGCACGCCGGCGTAGTAGTCGAAGAACACCGACGTCTCCGGATCGGCGCAGAGGATGCGCGTGGGATGCTGCCGGTAGCGCGCGTAGCGGCCCAGCGTCGCGGACGTGCCGCCCGTGCCCGCGCTGCAGACGATCCACTCCGGCACGGGATGGGGTTCCTTCTGCATCTGCCGGAAGATGGACTCGGCGATGTTGTTGTTCGCGCGCCAGTCCGTGGCACGTTCGGCATACAGGAACTGGTCCATGAAGTGGCCGCCGCTCTCCCGCGCCAGCACCCCCGCGACCGCGTGCAGGTCGCAGGCCCGCTGCACGAGACGGCAGCGTCCGCCGTGGAATTCGATCGCCGCGATCTTCTCGCGCGAGGTGGAGGCCGGCACCACGGCGATGAACGGCAGGCCGAGCAGCCGCGCGAAATACGCCTCCGACACGGCCGTCGATCCGCTGGAGGCCTCGATCACGGGCGCGCCCTCGCGCAGCCAGCCGTTGGCGAGCGCATACAGGAACAGCGAGCGCGCGAGGCGGTGCTTCAGGCTGCCGGTCGGGTGGCTCGACTCGTCCTTGAAGTACGCGTCGATGCCCGGGTAGCCCGGCAGCGGCATCGGGATCAGGTGGGTGTCGGCCGAGCGGCGGAAGTCCGCCTCGATCCGGGCGATGCACTCGGCTTCCCAGGCGCGCTGCCGGGTGCGCTGCTCGCCGGGCCGCGGGGCCCGCAGAGGGAGGACGCCGGCGGTCATCGTGCGGCCTGGCGCGCGGCGTGTTCCGCCAGTCGCAGCGAATGGCCCGGATGGTCCGTCTCCGACCAGGGCTCGGCGCGGCCGCCCAGGTGGCGGCCCAGGAAGTCTTCGCACAGCGCATTGAACGACATGCGGTTGGCTTCCCGCACGAATCCGTGGCCTTCGTCGGTATAGAGCGCGTAGGTCACGGGTATGCCGCTCTGCCGCAGGGCGGCGACCATCTGCTCCGACTCCGCCTGCTTCACCCGCGGGTCGTTGGCGCCCTGCGCGATGAGCAGGGGCGTAAGGATGAGCGAGGCGCGGTGCAGGGGCGAGCGGTCGCGCAGCTGGGCCAGTCCCGCTTCGGTGGACGGGTCCCCCATTGCGCGGTACTGGCGCACGCGGTCCGCCTCCCAGTAGGCGGGGATGGACGCCAGCAGCGTTTCCAGGTTGGACGGTCCCACCACGTCGATGCCGCAGGCGTAGCGCGACGGGTAGCGGGTGAGCGCCGACAGCACGGCGAAGCCGCCGTAGCTGGCGCCGAAGATGGCCAGGCGTTGCGGATGGGCGATGCCGCGCCCCAGCGCCCAGGCGACGGCGTCCTCCAGGTCCTCGTCCATCCTGCGGCCCCATTCGCCGTCGGCCGCGTTGACGAAGCGCTTGCCGAAGCCGGTCGAGCCGCGGAAATTGACGCTGAGCACGGCGTAGCCGCGGTTGGCCAGCCACTGGTGCATGGGATTGAAGCCGAAAGTGTCGCGCGACCAGGGGCCGCCGTGCACCAGCAGCACCAGCGGCAGCGGCGCGGTGGTGCGCAGCTCGCCCGCGTCGGCATCCACGGGCACGGTGAGGTAGGACACCAGCGGAAGGCCGTCGCGCGCGGGGATGACGACGGGCTGCATCCGGGCGAGCGGAGCCCAGGTCAGCCGGGGCCGCAGGTCCATCAGGTGCTGCAGCGTGCGCGCCCCGCGGTCGTACATCCACGACGACGAGGGCCGCGTGTCCGACGACATGGCGACGATCCAGCGCTGGTCGTCTTCGGTGCGCGCAGTCAGGCGCCATTCGCCGTCGCCGGCCGCGGCGTCGAGGGTCTCGATGTCGCGCCAGAGGGTGTCGTCCAGCATGTGCAGCTGGAAGCGCTCGTAGGTGACGCCGTAGGCCAGCGGGCGGTGGCTCGCGGCATCGGTGAGCATGCCGCCGATGTCCGCGCGCGGGTCCTCGGCCAGCACGGTGACCTCGCCGCTGTCCCAGTCGATCGCGACCAGCGCGGCGGTGTCGCGGCCGCGGCTGTCGTAGGCGTAGAGCGTGCGGCCCTCGGCGTCGAAATGGGTGGGACCGGAGCTGCGTCCGTCCTCCGCCGAGAAGACCTGCCACGGCTGCCAGGCCCCCGCGGCGTCGCGGCGCAGCCATTCGCTGCCGCCGTCCCGGGTGTTGCGCATGGCCAGCCGGACCTCGTACCGATCGTCCAGCAGGAAGCCCTTGAAGCCCGTGTTCTCCTGCACGCACTGCATAGCGCCGGTGCGCAGGTGCAGCACGTGCACATCGAAGAAGCGTGCGTCGCGCGCGTTCGAGACGACCGCGATTTCGTCGCGCCGCTGCCGGCTGATGCCCTGCACGCCCGTGCGCACGCCCGGAGCGGCGGGCGTCAAGGCGCGGAGGGAGCCGTCCGCGAGGTCGGCGCCGAAGAGCTGGAAGTTCTCGTCGCCGTCGCGGTCCTGCGAGAACAGCAGCATGCCGGGGATGTACGTCCAGTGGAACGCCTGGATGCCCCGCCGCGTGTCCCGGGTGATCTGGCGCGCCTCCTGCGGGCTGCGGCTGGGTGCGGCCCAGATGTTCATCACGCCGTCGCCGTCGGCCAGCCAGGCCAGCCACTGCCCGTCGGGGCTGATGGCCATGGCGGCACGCGCCGGGTTGGCGAAGAGGTGGGCGCGGGGGATGAGCGCGGCGGGCGCGGAGCCGTCGGTCGCATGCAGGACGTTCTGCAGTACCAGCGCTGCCTGGCGCCACTGCCGGGCGTACTGGCTCTTCTGGTACCGGTAATAGGTCCTCAGCCGCCGGGCCTTCTCGGGGTGCTTTTCCTCCAACAGAAGGAAGACGTTGGTGTGCTCGGTATCTCCGGGCGCGCGGCGTGCCAGATCTTCCGCGTGCAGCGTCTCCAGCAAGTGCTTCATGTCGTCGTCGTCCGCCCTGCCCCACGGGTAGACGGCCATCGCGGCGGCGATGCGTGCGTTGATCCAGCCGCGCAGCGTGTCGGCCACGGCACTGCGGGACTGCGCCGGGTCCCAGGCTGCCGCCTCGATGCACGATCCCACGGCCGCCGCGAACGCCCCGGGCTGCTGCGCATTGGTCTGCGCGACCGCCGCGCGGCGCGCTGCGCGCCAGCGGGCGCCCTCGACATCCTGCCCCGCCAGGCGCGCCGCATGCAGCGCGGCCACGCCCTCCAGCACCCCGGCCAGCTCGGCGGTCCCCTCCAGGCCGAGCAGCCCATGGCTGCGGCCCTGCAGCAGTTCCAGCAGGCTGCGGTTGCCCGCCGTGTCCATCGGCATGCCGGCCGGAATGCCCTGCAGCAGGTGGATGCCCCAGGCCACGCCCAGCGCCGGGTTGGCGGCGACCATGGAATCGATCGCCAGGGCGAGCCATTTCGGCAGGCCGAAATCCTCCTCCCAGCGCCCGAGGTCGTCGCCCTGCAGCAGGGTGCCGATGAAGCTGCCGGCCTCGCCGTTCCAGTACAGGGGCCGGTGCTCCCAGCGGCCTGCGCTTTCGAGGCCATACAGCCGGTCGATCACCTGCTGTCGCCGTTGCGGGTCTCCGTGGTATGCGTGCATTCCCATCTCAGGCCTCCAGGCAGTCGTCGATGAGCTGGGCGATCCGTGTCCTGGAGGCCAGGCCCACGAGGCGGGCTTTTTCCTCGCCGTCCACGAAAACGATCATGGTCGGCAGGCCGCGCACCTGGAACTGGCGGGCCAGCGCCGGGTTGTCGTCCGCGTTGATCTTGCAGATGCGGGCCACGCCCGCGTACTCCTCGGCGATGTCGTCCAGGATCGGCAGCAGTTGCTTGCAGGGGGCGCACCATTCGGCCCAGAAGTCCACCAGGACGGGGCCGGAGGATTGGAGGACCTGTTCTGCGAAGGTCGCTTCGGTGACGGGGGTGACGTTGGAAGGCATGGTTCGGTAGAGGTGGGGATCGGTCGGTGGAGGGGGAAAACGCAGGCGGATTCAGGCGGGGGCCGGAGCTCATGTGGAGCCGCTGCTGCCCGGGCCCGTGGCTTGGCCGTGCTGCGGCGTCAGGTCGAGCACGTGGTCGTGGTAGGCGACAAGCGATTCGCGGTGCGCCACGCTGACCAGGGTGCTTTCCGGCAGCGCATGCACCAGGGCCTGGTAGAGCGCCCGCTCGGTGTCCGGATCGAGCGCGCTGGTCGCCTCGTCCAGGAAGAGGTAATCGGGCCAGTGCAGCAGCGCACGGCAGATCGCCAGCCGCTGCTGTTCGCCGCCCGAGAGCTTCTGCTGCCAGCGGTCGCTGTCGTGCAGCCGGTCGGCCAGCGCCGGCAGCCGCACTTCCTGCAGCACCTGGCGCACGCGGGCGTCGTCGAAATCCTCGGGCCGCCCGGGGTAGCACAGAGCGGCCTTGAGCGTGCCCTGCGGGATGTAGCTGCGCTGCGGCAGGAACATCATCCGCCCGCAGTCCGGATGCCGGACGGCGCCCTGGCCATAGGGCCAGATGCCGGCCAGGGCGCGCAGCAGCGTGCTCTTGCCCGCGCCCGAGGCGCCGCGCAGCAGCCAGCGCTCGCCCTGGCGCATGCGCAGCGCGGAGATCGCGGCGAGCGGTCCGCCGTCGGGCTTGCAGAGCGCAAGGTCCTGCGCCGCGACGGCTGCGTCCGCGGTCTTCTCCACCTGGATGCCGGAGGCGTGTTCGTGGGCCTCCTGCATGGCGCCCATCAGATCGCGCAGCCGGTTGCCGAGCGCGCACCATTCGGTGAAGGTGACGTAGGCGTGGCTGAAGAAGGCCAGGCTGCTGCTGACGGCGACGAAGGCGCCGCCCACGCGCGTCACGTCGCCCATGGTGATGGCGCCCGAGAGATAGCGCGGCAGCGCCGCCGCCGTGGGCAGCAGCTGGGTCGAGAAGGTGTGCGTGTAGGTTTCGCGCGCCAGGATCAGTTTGGCGTTGCGCACGATGATGTCGCGCCAGTTGGCACGCACCTCCTCGAACGATGCGTCCAGCCGCTGCTTCTCCTGCGGGCCGCCGTCATAGAAGGCGATCTGCTCGGCGTTCTCACGCAGCTGCATGCCGCGGTAGCGGAAATCGGCCTCCACCGTCTGGCGGCGGTTGAACAGGTAGATGAGCGGACGGCCGGTGATGTGCGAGACCAGCAGCGCGCCCGCCGAATACGCGTACACCAGGTAGACCATGTAGCCCGGAATGGCGAAATCCGTACCCCCCAGCGTGAAGCGCAGCGTGCCGGACAGGTTCCAGAGGACGACGGTGAACGAAGCGGCCGACACCACCACATGGATCGGGTTGAGGAACAGCTGCAGCGTCAGCTCGATGAACCGGGGGATGTCCTGCGAGATGCGCTGGTCCGCGTTGTCCAGGCGCCCATCCCGTTCGATGGCGTAGTACGTGCGGCGGCGGGTCCAGGCGTTCAGGAACCAGTGCGTCATGGAGGTGCGCCATTCGTACTGCTGCAGTTCCGTGATGGCGAAGAGCAGCACCATCGACACCAGCATCGCCAGCATGCCGGCGATCCACGACAGGCCCAGGCTGCGCCAGATACCGTCCCAGTCCCGCTTCACCATCGAGTCCACCACCTCGCCCGACAGCCGGTTGGCCCAGATGGCGACGTACACGCTGGTGAACATGAGCACCAGGCGGACGGTGAGCAGGACCCAGCCGCGCCAGCTTTCGCGCGAGGTCCAGTAGGGCAGGATCAGGTCGCGCAGGCGGGGGCGGTGGTGGCGGGAGTTCATGGGCGGAGAGGGCCTGGGTGGGAACGCGGGCGCGGGTCGGCGATGGATGGCGTGCCCTCAGAGCTTGCGCTGGTAGGTCAGCATGAACGTGCGCTTGTCATAGACCGGCACGAACATGGTGCTCGTGGAGAAACCGTACAGGGTGCGGTTCGCCAGGTTCTTCACGCCCAGCCGCACGGACCATTCCGGCTGCGTGTAGGCGATGCCGGCGTCGATGCGGGCGCCGCCGGGCGAGCGCGTCGAGGTCTCGGTGACCCCCAGCAGGGAGTTGCCCCACGCGCTGATGCCGAAGGCGAGGCTCCAGTGGCGCAGTCGCTCCGACTGGAAGTCGTAGGTGCTCCACGCGCTGACCTGCGTGGTCGGCCCCACGCCGGGACGCGCCGTCGGATCGGTCATGCTCCTGCGCTTGTTGTAGGAGTAGTTGAAGATGAGGTTGAGCCCGCGCAGGGGCTTGCCCGAGGCCTCCAGTTCCACGCCCTGCGACCGTTGCCCGTCGATCAGGTCGTTGCAGTTCAGCGGGCGGTTGCGCCGCAGGAGGTTGACCTGGTCTATCTGGAACACGGCGGCCGACCAGGAGAAGCGGTCTTCCACGTTGCTCTTGATGCCCAGTTCCTTGCTCTTGGACAGGGTAGGGGGCGTGGCCGCCGAACTGGTGCCGCAGATGTTCAGGTCGGAGAAGAGCGGCGAGAAGCCTTCGGCGTAGCTGCCGTAGATCGACGTGTTCCAGTCCAGGTTGTAGATCAGGCCGGCATTGACGGTATTCCTGCTGAACGATTTCTTGGACGACACCGCGTCGGGCGTGGGGGGATTCGTGTACACGGTGGTGACACCGGGGCCGGTGTCCAGGGCCGTGTGGCGCAGGCCCGCCACCAGCGTCCACTGCTCCCATTTCAGTGTGTCCTGCAGGTACACGCCCCGCTGCTCCTGCGGCGAGTAGTTGCGGAAGGAGCGGGTGTCAGCGCTGCGCGTGAGGGCCGGGTAGGGGTACTGCGTCGGCTGGTCGAAGCGCACCACCGCTCGCGGGCCCGTGTACTGGGTCTGGTCGTAGCTGTAATCGCTGTGGTTGACGCCGGCCACCAGGCGCTGCTCCACCGGGCCGGTCTTGAACTTGTAGCTCAGGTAGTGGTCGCCGCTGGTGGTGGTCTGGTTCGATTGGACCATGGTGCCGCTGTAGTTCAGCAGCAGGTTGGGCGTGCTGACCGGGAACTGGGGCGTCCAGACGGCCAGATCCAGGTCCGTGCCGACGCGTTGCATGCGGCTGTTGAACTGCAGTGCGTCGGAAAAGGAGTGCTGCAGCGTGTAGAACACCGAACGCGTCCGGGTTTCGATGCCATTGCTCGGGTTGCCGGGCAGGGTCGGCGGAGACGGCTCGATGTAGCCCCGGATCGCCACCGTGTACCGGTCCAGGACCGAGCGCGAATTGTCGGCCGACACGCCGGCGATGAAGTCCGTGTCCGCGCTCTTCCAGCGCACTTCTCCCAAACCGTAGGTCTGCGAGCGCCCGTCGTAGCCGGCGGAGCTGCCGCCGGCGCGCGTCGCCGAGCCGATCAGGCGGTAGCTCAGCTCCTTGCTGTCGTTGATGGCGCCGGCCAGATCGATGGTGCCGGTGCGCTCGGCGTGGCTGCCGTAGCTGACGGAGACGTCGCGGATGCGCTCGGTCGTCGGCTTCTTGGTGACGATGTTCAAGGAACCGCCCAGGGCGTTCGCCCCGGCCAGCAGGGCCTGCGATCCCTTGAGGATCTCGACGCGCTCCACGCCGGCGATGTTGGTCTTCACGGAGTTGGGGTCGCTCAGCCCGTTGGACAGCGTGGCGGTGCCCGTGTTGAAGCCGCGGATGTTGAAAGCGTTGGCCCCCTGCGTGGCGGGTTGCACCACCACGCCGGCGACGTTGCGCAGCGCATCCTCCACGGACGCGGACTGCTGGGTCTCGAGCACCTTGGCAGTCAGCACCGTGACCGACTGCGGCACGTCGAGCAGATCGGCCCCGCCGCGCGTCGCGGTGGAGGAGGTGGACGCGCGGAAACCGGTTTCCGCCTCGTCACGCTTGGCCGTCACGGCCACGGCCGCCAGCTGCTGCACGAACACGCGGACCGAGCCGTCGGGCTCGCTCCCCATGGTCAGTCCGCTGCCCACGACGGCGGCCTGGACGGCACCCTGCACCGTCGTTCTCATGGAGATCGCCGGCGCCTTCAGCCCCTGCACGTCCGCTTCCTCGAACTGGATGCGCTTTTCTCCGATCCTGGCGATCGCCTGCAGGGTGGCCGAGAGCGGCCCCGCCGGAAGGGAAAACTCCCGTTCCGCTGCGGCCTGGGCCGCAGCGGCGGGCGGCTCCTGCCGCTGGGCATGCACGGCCGCGGGCAGGGCGAGTGCGAGGGCGGCGCAGACGGCGCTCGCACGGAACGGGACCGGACGGAGCATCGGGGACGGGTTGGGCAACATGGCAGAAATCCTCGGGAGGAACGTGGGTGGGCGAAATCGACCTCAACAGATGCAATTAGTGTTCCATACGCTTTTCCCTGGGCGTGCACCGGAAGGTGCTTCATCCACTCCTTTCGTCGCTCCATCGGAAGCAGTGAAGTGAAAAGTGTTTGGTACAGTTGTATTGTGACGATTCACCCCGCAGGCGGGATCGGGGTATCTACGGATGGGTCGCCGGACGTCCGTGCCCGCGCCCCACAACGGGCAGGCCTGCGCACCAGAACGCGGCAGTGGCGCGCTGGATGGCCGTACGCGCTCCTGAACGGTGCGCATCCGGCGAGGCGTCATCGGGCGCCCTGCGGGGACTGGGTGCGGGCCCCACTGTCCGTATCAGTCCTGCGCGGGTCGCCGCTCTGCAGTACCGGCCGGTCTATCATTCGCGACCCGCACTCCCTGGTCCCCCGACGCCACATGGCACCCACCCGCAAGCCGAATCCCGCGCCCATGCCGCCGAAGAAGCAGTCCGCGCCACAGAACGCGCGCGCCAGCGGAGCGCTGATCGACCGGATCTTCGACGAGTACCGGGGCCGGATCGAGAGCCGTGCGCTGGCCGTCGGCGAGCGGCTGCCTTCGGTGCGGGCGATGGCCGCCAGCATGTCCATCAGCAACGAAACCGTGCTGCGGGCCTACGACAAGCTGGCGGCGGCGGGCTACCTGGAAGCGAAGCGCGGCTCCGGCTTCTACGTCTCGCCGCGGGCCCTCGAGGAGGGCGCGCCCCCACCCTCGCCGCGCTGGAGCGGGCCGCCGTCGCCGGATTCCTGGGACCACCTGCTGCACTCCGAGGGGCCCGGGGGCGACTCGGCCCTCGGCACCTTGCCCGCCGAGTGGACCGGCACGGAGGCGCTGTCCGCTGCCCTGCGCTCGCTGGCCGACCGGGCGCCCGCGGGCCTGGCCGACTATGCGGACCGCCGCGGGTGGCTGCCGCTGCGCGAAGCCCTGGCGGCCAGGCTGCGCATGGCCGGCATCGATGCCACTCCCGACCAGATCATGACCACGGCCGGGGCCACCGACGCGCTCGATCTCGTGGTCTGGTCATTGCTCCACCAGGGCCAGTACGTGGTGCTGGAGGAGCCGGCCCCGTTCATCCACACCCAGCGCCTGCTGGCCAGCGGCATCTGGATCCTGCGCGTGCAGCGCCTGGAAGACGGACCGGACCTGCAGCAGCTCGCGGCCCTCTGCGAGAAGTACAAGCCCAAGGCCTTCTTCTGCAGCTCGGTGCTCCAGAACCCGACGTCCACCAGCCTGTCGCCGCGCAAGGCCCACCAGCTGCTCAAGCTCGCGGAACAGCACGACCTGTGGATCGTCGACGACGACACCTATGGCGACCTGCTGCCGCGCAGCCGGCTCGGCGAGACGGCACGTCTGGCGGCGCTGGACCACTTCGAGCGGGTGATCCACATCGGCAGCTTCTCGAAGACCGTGGCGCCGGCACTGCGGTCCGGCTTCCTGGTGGCGAACGGGCAGCGCATGCAGCGCCTGCTGCTGATGCGCTCGGTCAGCGCGATCCATTCCTCGTTGGTCACCGACCAGATCCTGCATCATCTGCTGACAGCGGGGGATTACGAGCAGCACTGCAGGAAACTGCAGGAACGGCTGGACGCCCGTGGCAGGGCACTGCTGGCGCAGGTCCGTGCCCGCGGCTGGCAGGCGAACGGGACGGGTGCGGGCATGTACCTGTGGATGTCGCCCGGCGAAGCGGTCGATGCCCGGGCCGTGTGGCAGGCGCTGGCCGCGGACGGCACCAGGGTGGCCAACGAAACCCTCTTCGCGAGCCACCGGTTCGACGCGCACGTGCGCCTCAACATCGCGCGTACCGACGACGCGATGCTCGACCGCATCGCCGCCGCGATCGACCGGGTGGCATCGCATCCCCAGCCGCCCGCGGGCACCTGAGCGCTGCGGGCACCTGAGCGCTGCGGGCGCCGTCAGGCCGCGGGCTTCCTGCGCTCTGCGGCGGCGGAATCGGCCGGCGCCAGCGGCAGCCGTACCACCGCGTCGAGCCCCGCGACGCGGCTGCCTTCCATGCGATTGGCCAGTTCGATCTGTCCGCCCAGGGCCTGCACGATCTCCTGGCAGATGGCCAGTCCCAGTCCGGAGCCGGTGCGCACGTCGCCCGCGGAAAACGGCTGGAAGAGGCGCTGCGCCAGCTCGGCGTCGATGCCCGGGCCGCTGTCGGCCACCGTCAGCGCCGCATGCCGGCCGTCCGTCACCAGCTCGACGGACAGCACGCCCGACACCGGCGTGTGCCGGATCGCGTTGTGCAGCAGGTTGCGGGTGAGTTCGCGCAGCATCCATTCGTGGGCCTGCACCGGCGCCGGATCGGTGTGGATGCCGAAATCGATGTCCCGCTGCGCGATCAGCGGCGAGAGTTCGAGCGCGATCGCACGCAGTTCGTCGTCCAGCCGGGTCACGGGTGGCGCGCTCTGCTGGCGCAGTTGCTCCACCTTGGCGAGCGCCAGCATCTGGTTGGCCAACTGCGTGGCGCGGTCGACCGTGTCGCTGATCTCGTGCAGCGCCTGCTGGGGCGGAACGTCGCCGCGCAGGGCCGACTGCACCTGCACCTTCAGCACCGCCAGGGGTGTGCGCAGCTGGTGCGAGGCATCCCGTACGAAGCGCGTCTGGTGGGCGAGCAGGTGCGCGAGCCGGCCCATGACGTGGTTCATGGCATCGACCAGCGGCTGCAGCTCGCGCGGCGTGCCCGGGGCCGCGATCGGCCGCAGGTCGTCCTCGGGGCGCGTCTGCAGCTGCTCGCTGAGCCGGCGCACCGGCCGCACCGCCGACTGCACCACCAGGCCCACGATGAGCGCCACCACCAGGGCCAGCAGCGCCTGGCGTGCCAGCGTGGTTTGCAGGATCTGCAGGGCCAGCGTGCGCCGCAGCTCCAGGGTCTCGGCCACCTGGATCACCGCCATGCCGCGCCCGGTGGGGCTGGCGACGGGCTGCAGCAGCACCGCGACGCGCACCGGCTGGCCGCGGAATTCGTCGTCGTAGAAGTCCACCAGCGCGGCATAGGGCGGCCTGGAGGGGATGCGGCCATGCCACATGGGCAGCTCGGCGAAGCCCGACACCAGCTCCCCGTTCAGGGTGGAGACGCGGTAGAACATGCGGCTCTGGTTGTCGGCCTCGAAGGCTTCCAGCGCCGAGTAGGGCACCGTGGCGCGCAGCCGGGCGCCGTCGTCGTAGCCGGACACGTCGATCTGCTCGCTGATCGTCTTGGCCGATGCCAGCAGCGTGCGGTCGTAGGCCGTGTGCAGCGCCGAGAGCGTCTGCCGGTACAGGCTCGCCGTGTTGTAGGCGATGAACAGCGCCACCGGCACGAGGATGCCGAGCAGCAGGCGGCGGCGCAGCGACCGGGCGGGGGCCGTTCCGCGCCGCCTCATGCGCGTGCGCTCCCGCCCGCCGTCATGCGTCCGCCTTGAGCAGGTAGCCCAGGCCGCGCAGCGTCATGAGCGTGAGCCCCGTGCCGGCGAGCTTCTTGCGCAGCCGGTACACCACCACCTCGATCGCCTCGTACTGCACGTCGAGCTGTCCGGGGAACACCAGTTCGTAGAGCCGTTCCTTGGCCACCGCGTGGCCCGGCTGCGCGAGCAGCGCATGCATGAGCGCGAGTTCGCGCGGCGTGAACTCCATCACCTCGCCGTGCAGGTAGATCGCGCCGCTGTCCTTCTCGTAGCGGATGGCGCCGACCGAGACGGTGGAGGGCGCCGCCGGGCGCGCATCCGGCAGATCGCCCAGCCGGCGCACCAGGGCGCGCAGCCGCGCTTCCAGCTCGTCGAGGTCGAACGGCTTGGGCAGGTAGTCGTCCGCGCCGGCATTGAGGCCCAGCACCCGGTCGCCCACGGTGCCGCGTGCGGTGAGCAGCAGCACGGGCGTGCGCAGGCCGCGGGCGCGCGCCTGCTGCAGCACCTGCAGGCCGTCGAGGCCCGGCAGCGTCAGGTCGAGCACCACGGCGTCGGGCGGGCGCGCGGCCCATTGCGAGAGCGCGGCGCGGCCGTCGCCGAGGGCGGTCACGTCCATGCCGCGGCGCGCCAGGGAGCGCTGCAGCGTGGCCTGCATGGCGGGGTCGTCTTCCACGAGAAGCAGTTGCATGGGGCGCGACCATAGCACCGGGCGCGGCCACGGGTCCCATGGGTGTTTTCCCTGAGTCGGCGGACAGCCGTTTGACAGGATACGGGCGCATCATCGGCCCCGTTCGCCACACTACAAGGAGACAAGCAGCATGCGTCGCGATACCTTCCTCAAATCCCTGGCCGCCCTCGCGGCCGCCGGTGCGCTGCCGCTGTCGGCCCGCGCCGCGGCGGCCATCCGGATGCTGCTGCCCGCCAACCCCGGCGGCGGCTGGGACACCACCGGCCGGGCCCTCGGCAAGGCGATGCAGGACGCGGGCGTGGCCTCGTCCGTCACCTACGACAACAAGGGCGGCGCGGCCGGTGCCATCGGCCTCGCGCAATTCGTCAATTCCGCCAAGGGCGACCCGAACTCCCTGATGGTGATGGGCTCGGTCATGGTGGGCGGCATCATCACCGGCAAGCCGCCCGTGAACCTGTCGCAGGCCACCCCGATCGCGCGGCTGACCAGCGAATACAACGTGTTCGTGCTGCCCGCCAACTCGCCCTTCAAGTCGATGGCCGAAGTGATCGCCCAGCTCAAGAAGGACCCCGGCAGCGTGAAGTGGGGCGGCGGCTCGCGCGGCTCCACCGAGCACATCGCGGCCGCGATGATCGCGCGCGAAGTCGGCGTGGACCCGGCCAAGATCAACTACGTGGCGTTCCGTGGGGGCGGCGAGGCGATCGCGGCCATCCTGGGCGGCAACGTGACCATCGGCGGCGGCGGCTACAGCGAGATGGCCGAATACATCAACACCAAGAAGATGGTGCCGGTGGCCGTGACCTCGGGCCAGCGCCTGAAGGGCTCCAGCGTGCCCACGCTCAAGGAGCAGGGCATCAACGTCGAGATCGGCAACTGGCGCGGCGTGTACGCGCCTCCGGGCATCACCGCGCAGCAGCGCAAGGCGCTGATCGACATGGTGGCCCAGGCCACCAAGAGCAAGAGCTGGGCCGAGTCCATCGAGAAGAACGACTGGACGCCGGCCTGGATGGCGGGCGACGAATTCGGCGCCTTCGTGGATGCCGAGTTCGCCAGCATGCGCGCCACCATGGTCAAGGCCGGCATGGTCTGACCCACGCGCGGGACTCGTGCCCGCGGCCCTGTTTCCGTTGCGGGCCCCGTGCCCGCGGCCCGTTGACCCATTCCCCGCAGCGCCTGTGCGCGGCAGGTCCTCCGGTGGGCCCGCCGTGCGGCAGGCGGGCGCGCGCCCGCGCGCCGCGCGGCGGTCCCTTTACCGAGGACACATCCATCATGACAGAGCCTCTCGCACCTTCCGCGGCGGATGCCGACGGCCCCGACGGCGCGGTCCCTTCCCGCCGCGCGCAGACCATCGTGGGCGGCGCCGTGCTGCTCGTGGCAGCGCTGCTCGCCGCCGGCGCACTGCAGATCCCCGGGGACGCCGGCTATGGCGGCGTGGGGCCGAACTTCCTGCCGTGGCTGGTCGCCGGGGTGCTGGCCCTCTGCGGCGGCTTCCTGCTCTGGGAAGTGTTCTCCGGCGGCTTCCGGTCGCTGGGCGCGCCGGGCGGCGCGGCCCGGGCCGACAAGCAGGCCTTCGTTTGGGTGTCGGCCGGGCTGCTGCTCAATGCCGCGCTCATCGGCTCGGTGGGCTTCATCCTGAGCTGCACGCTGTGCTACCTGCTGGCCGTGCAGGGCCTGCGCCGCGCGGCCGGGCAGCCGGCCGCGGGCACCGCCCGCACCTGGGCCGTGGACCTGTTCACGGGCTTCGCGATCTCCGCGCCGGTGTTCTGGGCCTTCACGCAATTCCTGGCGATCAACCTGCCGGGGCTCACGCAAACGGGGTGGCTGTGATGATGGACATCTTCAACGCCCTGCTGCAGGGCTTCGCGACGGCGGCCACGCCCGCCAACCTGCTCTGGGCCCTGGTGGGCTGCGCGCTCGGCACCGCCGTGGGCGTGCTGCCGGGCATCGGCCCCGCGGTGGCGGTGGCCATGCTGCTGCCGATCACCGCCAAGGTGGAGGTGACGGCCTCCATGATCTTCTTCGCCGGCATCTACTACGGCGCCATGTACGGCGGCTCGACCACCTCGATCCTGCTGAACACGCCCGGTGAAACGGCGAGCATGGTCACGGCGATGGAGGGCAACAAGATGGCCAAGAGCGGTCGCGCGGGCGCGGCGCTCGCCACCTCGGCCATCGGTTCGTTCGTCGCCGGCACCATCGCCACGATCGTGGTGACGCTGTTCGCGCCGTCGGTGGCCGAATTCGCCGTGAAGCTCGGGCCGCCCGAATACTTCATGCTGATGGTGCTGGCCTTCACCACCGTGAGCGCCGTGTTGGGGCAGAGCACCGTGCGCGGCCTCGCCGCGCTGTTCCTCGGCCTGGCCCTGGGCTGCGTGGGCATGGACCAGATCTCCGGCGCCGCGCGCTACACGCTGGGCCAGCCCGAGCTGCTGGACGGCATCGACATCGTGCTCGTGGCCGTGGGCCTGTTCGCGGTCGCCGAGGTGCTCTATGCCGCGATGTACGAGGGCCGCATCGTCGACACGCAAAACCGCATGGGCCGCGTGCACATGACGGCGCGCGACTGGAAACGCTCGGTGCCCGCCTGGCTGCGCGGCACGCTGCTGGGCACGCCGTTCGGCTGCATTCCCGCCGGCGGCACGGAAATCCCCACCTTCCTGAGCTACGCCACCGAAAAGAAGCTCGCCAAGGGCGCGGACCGCGAGGAGTTCGGCACGAAGGGCGCCATCGAAGGCGTGGCCGGCCCGGAAGCCGCCAACAACGCCACCGTCACGGCCGCGCTGATCCCGCTGCTCACGCTGGGCATTCCCACCTCCAACACCACGGCGGTGCTGCTGGGCGCGTTCCAGAACTACGGCATCAATCCCGGCCCCCAGCTGTTCACGAGTTCCGCCGCGCTGGTCTGGGCGCTGATCGCCTCGCTCTACATCGGCAACGTGATGCTGCTGGTGCTCAACCTGCCGATGGTGGGCCTGTGGGTGAAGCTGCTCAAGATCCCGAAACCGCAGCTCTATGCCGGCATCCTGATCTTCGCCACGGTGGGTGCCTACGGCATGCGCCAGAGCGCGTTCGATCTGTTCCTGCTCTACGGCATCGGCCTCCTGGGTGTGATGATGCGGCGCTTCGACTTCCCCACGGCCCCGGTGGTGGTCGGCATGATTCTCGGGCCGCTGGCCGAGGCGCAGATGCGCAACGCGATCTCGATCGGCGAAGGCAGCTGGTCGGTGTTCGTGACGCGGCCGATGTCCCTCGCGCTGATCGTGATCGTGGTGCTGGTGCTGGTACTGCCGCGTCTGCTTCGCGGCTGGGCCGCCCGGCGGCTGCAAGTGGCAACCCCCTGAGGCGCTTCGCGCCTTCCCCCTTCTCTCACGCTGCGCGTGGGAAGGGGGACGCCGCCAGCGCGGCGGGGCGCCCTTGCGCGGCGGCCGCTGGCCTGGCCTGCTCCGCGGCCTTCTGACAGGTAGTGCCCTGGGCGGCTTTCGCTCAGCGGCTATTGTCAGCGGCGGTTGTGGATGGTCAGTTCCCCGCGGTTCGCGCCGCGGACGGTTCCAGCGGGGCGCCCTCGGGCGCCCCGTTGCGTTGGCGGCGGGAGGCCGCTTCCTTCTCTTTCCGCGTGGCGGTGGAACCCTTCTTCACCCACAGGTACAGCCCGCTGCCCAGCACGATGATGGTGGCGATGTCCAGCAGCGCCCAGAGGATCTGCATCGGCATGCCCGCGTAGTCGCCGAAATGCAGCGGCTGCGAGATGAGCAGGGCCGTGAGGTACCAGGGCAGCTCCGGCGCGGCCGTGACCTGCGCGGTGCGCGCATCCACCAGCACGGGCTGGTAGAGCTTGGAGGTGAGCGGCTCGCTGCCGTGCAGGAAGAAGGTGTTGTGGTGCGGGCTGGAGAACGCCGTGCCCGGGAAGGCGATGAACGACAGGCGCGTGCCCGGCGCGCGCTCCAGCGCCGCGTCGAGCGATTTCTGCAGCGATCCACGCTCGGCCTGCGGGGTGATGGGCTGGCCGGCATAGGGCGCGAGCAGCGCCGAGAGCTGGTCGTGCTGCCAGTACTTGATGACCAGATCGGCCCAGGTGTTGATCATCCCGGTGCCGCCCACCACGAAGGCCCAGACCAGGGTGACGATGCCCAGCAGGTTGTGCAGGTCCAGCCATTTCACGCGCGTGGAGCGCTGCTCGCGCACCGTGCCGAAATCCAGCTTGCGCATGAACGGCGCATAGAGCACCACGCCCGAGACGATCGCCACCAGCAGCAGCAGGCCCATGAACCCGAGGAACAGCTTGCCCGCCAGGCCCGCGAAGAGGTCCACGTGCAGCTTGAACATCACGTACATGAAGCCCTCGTCGAACCGCGGCTGCGCGAGGATGGCGCCGGTGCGGGCGTCCACCGCCACCGAGCGGAAATCGGTGGTGGGATCGGGCGTGTGGGTGAGCGTGACGTACCAGACGTTCGGGTCGTCCTCGCCCTGCGAGGCGAACTGCACGATCCGGTCCGGATGCTGCGCTCTCGCCACGTCCAGCACCTGGTCGAGGCTGGCGCGCGGCGTGTCCTTCGGCATCGCGGGCGCCTCGATCTCGGTGCCGAGCAGGTGCCCGATCTCGTGGTGGAAGATCAGCGGCAGTCCCGTGAGGCACAGCAGCAGCATGAACACCGTGCACACGAGGCTGCTCCACTTGTGCAGCCAGGACCAGGTCTTGAGGGCTTTGGGCGTCATGTCGTTTTCCTGTGAAGAACGGGAGCGGGCCGGGCGGGCTGCGCGGTCAGAAGTCCACGCTCGCGCTCAGCGTGAAGGTGCGCGGCGCGCCCACCACGAGGTAGCCCGAGCCGGGGTAGCCGCCGGACGAGGCCCAGTAGTTGCGGTCGGCCACGTTGTCCACGCGGGCGCGCAGCGTCACGAGGCGGCCGCTCCATTCGGTGGTGTAGCGCACACCCAGGTCCAGGCGCGTCCAGCCGGGCACGCGCAGGGTGTTGGCGCCGTCCGCGTAGCTCGCGCCGGTGTAGAGCGCGCGGGTGTCCAGCGCCAGGCCGGGCACGCCGGGCACGTCCCACTCCACGCCGGCATTGGCCTGCACGCGCGGCACGCCGATCACGCGCTTGCCGTCGAACACGGCGCTGCCCGTGGTGCGCTGCTGGGCGTCCAGCCAGGTCACGCCGCCCAGCAGCCGCAGGCCGCGCACGGCCTCGCCCTGCACGTCCAGTTCGACGCCCTGGTGGCGGTCCTTGCCGGCTGCGCTGAAGAAGTTCTCGGCATTCACGTAGGCCCGGGGCTTGGTGGTGCTGAACAGCGCCAGCGACCCGCGCAGGCGGCCGCCGTCGTATTTCACGCCCACTTCCTTCTGCTTGGCGACGTAGGGCGAGAGCTGCTGGCCGCTGTTGACCACCGGGGCCCCGTTGGCCGTGGCCGGCGCGGTCTGGCCCTGGCTCAGACTCTCGATGTAGTTGCCGTACAGCGACCACTGCGGCGCCACCTTGAACACCAGACCGGCCATGGGGCTGTTGCGGCTCTGCTCGTAGTGGCCCAGCGGGGCCGACGTGCCATAGGCGAAGTCGGACACTTCCAGGCGCTGGTGGCGCAGGCCCAGTGTCAGCAGGGCGGTGTCGTCCAGGAACGAGAGCGTGTCGCCCAGCGCATAGCTCAGCAGGCGCGTGCGGCCCGTGAGATTGGGGCTGGCCAGGGTGCCGCCGTAGAGCGTGGCGGCGCTGAACGCGGGCTGCGCGGTGGGCCGGTACTGGTAGAGGTTCGAGGCGATGGTGTTGCGCCAGTCCATCGCATAGGCGTTGTCCTTCTCGGCCTCGAAGTACGACAGCGCGGTTACCCACTCGTGGCCGACGGAACCGGTGCGCAGCTTGCCGCGCAGGCCCAGCTCGCCGGTGTCCACGCGGTCCTTGCGGGTGTTGTCGAAGCGGTAGGTGCTGGCCGCGCCCGTGGCGGCATCGTTCACCGTCAGGTTGGCGAGCGAGTTGGCTTCCTTGCCGCGGCGCATGCCCCAGGCCCCCCAGGCCGTGACGCCGGGCGAGAGATCGACCTCGCCGCGGAAGGTGCCGAATACGTCGCGTTCGTTGGAATACGACCAGGGCTGCGAGAAGTTGGAGGAGGCATCCGGCGCGGCGGGCACGGCCGTGGCGCCGGAGAGCGAGACGTTGGGGCGCGAGCCCTTCAGGCGGTGGTCCTGCCAGCCGATGTCGGCCGACAGGCGCACGTCGCGGCTGCGCCAGTCCAGGCCCAGGGCGGCGAGGCCGAGGCGGCTCTTTTCATGGTCCACCGCCGTGTCGCCGTCATGGTAGGCGGCGTTGAAGCGGATGCCCGTGCTGTTGTCCGGTCCGAAACGCCGGCCGATGTCCACCGCCGTCTCCACGCGGCCGCCGGAGCCGGAGCCTACCGTCACGCGCGACAGCGGCTCGTTGGGCGCACGCTTGGGCAGCAGGTTGACCGCGCCGCCGATGCCGCCGCCCGACGGCGTGGCGCCGGTGAGGAACGTGGACGCGCCGCGCATCACCTCGACGCGTTCGAACAGTTCGGTGGCGATGTACTGGCGCGGCAGCAGGCTGTAGAGGCCGTTGTAGGCGGTGTCGTCCGAGCCGAGGACGAAGCCGCGGATGAAGTACGCCTCCTGGAAGTTGCCGAAGCCGCGCGCCAGGCGCACGCCGGAGTCGTTCAGCAGCACTTCGCCCACGCTCTTGGCCTGCTTGTCCTGGATCAGCTCGTTCGTGTAGCTGGTGATGCTGAACGGGGTGTCCATGGTGTCCTTCGTGCCGAGGATGCCCGCGCGTCCGCCGCGCGCCACCTGGCCGCCCGGATAGGCCGGGGAGAGGCCCTGCGCGGAGGCATCGGCGCTGGCGTTGACGGTCACCGTGGACAGGGCGGGCGCATCCGCACCGGGTGCGGGCGGCGCGGAGGGAGCGGACTGGGCCGCGGCCTGTGCGCCCAGCAGGGCGAGGGCGAGCGAAGCGGCGGCGGCGACGGGATGGGGGCGGAACATGGCGGCGGGCTGGAGAAGAAGGGAAGGAGCGGAAGGGGCGGGAACGGGAAGCAAGGGAAGGGCGGAAGCGGGAACGGCCGGGTCAGCAGCGCCGGCGCAGCAGGCCGAACCAGACCATGACGGCCACCGGCACGCCCAGCGCGATCCACGACCAGACATCGCCCCATCCTTCGGACACCAGGGCGCTCACGAGCCCGGTGGCGGTGAGCACGCCGAGCGCGATGGGCCAGCCCCAGAGGCGGCCTGGCCGGGCGGTCTCCCCGGATGCCTGGAGGACGGCCTCTGCGGCGAACTCGCCATCGGCGGGCGGCGGGACGGCGGACGGCGGCGCAGTGCCGGAAGCGGAGGAGGCGGACATGGGCGGTCGGGAGGAAGGGGTGGGCGAGACCGGAACGGGTGGGAAGACCGCCGGCACGGCCGCGACAGTGCGCCCCGGGGACGCTGCCGTCCGCCGGGGCTCCCCACCAGGGCACTGTGCTTGCAATTCCGCCATTCTAAAAGATATTGCGAATGGTTCGCATTGAATTTCATGGAATGCGCCCAAAGCGCGCGCCCGCCCGGTGGCGCGCGGTGCTGGCGCGGGCGTCCGCGGCGTGGTTGAATGCGCCCTGCAGGCGGCGCCAGAGAACCGCCCCGAACGATCCCGAGGAAACAACAACCATGCATCCCCTGAAAACCGCCCCCCTGCTGATCGCCGCCCTGGCTGCCTCGTCCTGCGGAGGCGGGGGCAGCGGGGCCTCGGTCGATTACGACTTCAACGCCCGGCCGGGCTATCTCGGCAACGTCAGCCAGGCGACCTACGACGGCGTGGGCGACGATCTGCTCACCGGCGGGCTGGGCCGCTCGGGCCTGCAGGACGATTCCGCGCCGGGCTACGACGGTGCGCAGCCCACGGCGGACGAACTGCGCCGCAACGCCATCTACGTCAACTACCGCGCGCTGGTGGACACCACGAGCGAGGGCGGCTACGGCACGCTCTACGGCCCGAACGTGGACGTGCAGGGCCGTCCCACCCAGGGCGAGGGCAAGGTGGCGGGCCTGGAGGCGATCGCCTATGCGGACGACGGCACCGGGCGCCGCAACGTCACCCTGATGGTGCAGGTGCCGGACGGCTTCGACCGCACGCGTCCCTGCATCGTGACCGCGACCTCCTCGGGATCGCGCGGCATCTACGGCGGCATCCCCACCGGCGAATGGGGCCTCAAGCGCGGCTGCGCGGTCGCCTACACCGACAAGGGCACGGGCACGGCGCCGCACGACCTGCAGAACGACACCGTGGCGCTCATCGACGGCACCCGCACCACGGCATCGCTCGCGGGCACGCGCGCCGCCTTCAACGCGGGCCTGTCCGCGGCCGATCTCGCGGCCTTCAACGCCGCCACGCCCCAGCGCCTCGCGTTCAAGCATGCGCACTCCGGCCAGA
Organism: uncultured Acidovorax sp.; assembly: GCA_913774955.1. Lineage (GTDB taxonomy): Bacteria > Pseudomonadota > Gammaproteobacteria > Burkholderiales > Burkholderiaceae_C > Paracidovorax. The sequence continues at coordinate 293,893 of CAJYKV010000027.1, read as the reverse complement.
ACCCCGAAAAGGACTGGGGCCGGTCCACGCTGCAGGCGGTGGAATTCGCGTTCTACATCCTCAACGAGCGCTTCGGCGACCGTTCCCCGGGCGGCCAGCCGCTGCGCACGTTCAAGCCCGCCAACACCACGGTGATCGCCTCCAGCCTGTCGAATGGCGGCGGCGCGGCGATCGCGGCGGCCGAGCAGGACACGCAGGGCCTGATCGACGGCGTGGCCGTGTCCGAGCCCTCGGTGCAGCTGCCCGCGGATGCCGGCGTCACCGTGCGCCGCGGCGGGCGTGCCGTGGCCATCAGCGGCCGGCCGCTGATCGACTACACCACGCAGGCGCACCTCTACCAGTCCTGCGCGGCGCTCGCGCCGTCCGTCGCCTCCACGCCGTTCGCGGCGACCTTCGCCATCCGCTTCGCGGACCCGGCCTTCCCGGTGGCGGCCAACCGCTGCGCCGGGCTGAAGGCCCAGGGCCTGCTCACGGCCACCACCACGTCCGCCCAGGCCGAAGAGGCGCTGGCGCGCCTGGCCGCCTACGGCTGGGAGCCCGAGTCGGCCGCGCTGCACGCTTCGCTCGCGGCCTTCGAAGTGGCTCCCTCCATCGCCGTCACCTATGCCAATGCGCTGTCGCGCGCGAGCGTGAAGGACCGCCTCTGTGGCTACAGCTTCGCCACCACGTCCGCCATCGGCGCGGTGCAGCCCACGCCCGCCGTGGTGACGGGCACCCTGTTCGCCACCGGCAACGGCATCCCGCCCACCGCCGGCGTGCAGCTCGTCAACGACCGCAGCCGCGGCGTGCCGGTGCGCGATCTGTTCTCCTTCAATTCCGCCGGCACCCCCACCTGGAACCTGGAAGGCGCGCTCTGCCTGCGCAGCCTCGTGACGGGCACCGACGCGGCTGCGCAGCGCCTCCAGGCCGGCCTGGACGAAACCCGGCGCAACGGCAACCTGCAGGGCAAGCCGGCCATCATCGTGCACGGCCGCGACGATGCGCTCATCCCGGTCAACCACACCTCGCGCCCCTACGCCGCGCTGAACCGGCGCGTGGAAGGCTCGGCCAGCCGCCTGAGCTACATCGAGGTGACGAACGCCCAGCATTTCGATGCATTCATCGGCCTGCCCGCCACGCTGCCGGGCTACGACAGCCGCTACATCCCCCTGCACCTCTACCTCAACCGGGCGCTGGACGCCATGTACGCGCACCTCGTGAACGGCCAGCCCCTGCCGGGCAGCCAGGTGGTGCGCACCGTGCCGCGCGGCGGTACGCCGGGCAGCGCGCCCGCCATCACCGCCGCCAACGTGCCGCCCATCGCGGCGACGCCCGCCGCCGCCGATGCGATCAGCATCACCAGCGGGGCGATCGCCGTGCCGGACTGAGCGCCCGCGCACAAGCCCGCGCAGCGCGCGCGGTTGTTCACCGACCGCGCCGCCGCTGCAGGGCTAGAGTGGGGGACCACCACCGAGAGGAATGCCCATGTCCGGTCCGTCGTCCCGCCGTAACCGATCCCTGGCACGCCAGGGCACCGAACTCGCCATGGCCGTGCCGCCCGTCGTCGCGCACCGCGTCGCCCGCATGGCGCTGGCGGGGGCCTCCCCCTCGCAGCGCGACCGGCGCGAATTCGGCCGCATGGTCGCGGAGAAGCAGTGGGCCTTCTTCCAGTCCTGGGCCGCCATGGGCCTGCAGGCCTTCACCGCCCAGCAGGCCCTGGCCGCCAGCATGGCGCGGCTCTGGTGGACGCCCTGGACGGCGGCCACCGGTCCGGCCCTCGCGCGCCAATGGCAGGACGCCGCGGCCGGCGTGCTCGGCAAGGGCCTGGCACCCGTGCACCGCGCCGCCGTGGCGAACGCGCGCCGGCTTGCGCGCACGCCGCTGGTCTGAGCCGGCGCCGCAGCCGGAATCTCAGCGCGAAGGGGAGGGCACCGGCGTGCCCGGGGCCGCAGCCGCTTCCCGGCCCGTCTCCCAGCCCGCAAGATGCTGCTGCGCGATCCGGCTCAGGGCCGTGATCCAAACGGTGTCCGCATTCAGGCAGGGGATGTAGCGGAATTCCTGGCCGCCCGCATGCAGGAAGGCCTCGCGCGCTTCCTGGTTGATTTCCTCCAGCGTCTCCAGGCAATCGCTGGTGAAGCCGGGGCACATCACGTCCACGCTGCGCGTGCCGCCCTTCGCCATCTCGATCAGCGTCGGCTCGGTGTAGGGCTCCAGCCACTTCGCCTTGCCGAAGCGCGACTGGAAGGTCACCCGGTAGCGTTCGGGCGCCAGCCCCAGCGCCTGCGCCAGCAGCGCCGCCGTCGCCAGGCACTCCTGCTGGTACGGATCGCCCAGGCGCACGGCGCGCTCTGGAATGCCGTGGAAGCTCATCACCAGCTGCTCGGCCGGCCCGCCCTCGCGCTGCCAGTGCGCGCGCACGCTCTGCGCCAGCGCGCCGATGTAGTCCGGATGGTCGTGGTAGCTGTTCACGAAGCGCAGCTCCGGCAGGCGGCGCGTGCGCAGCGCGTAGGCGCACACGTCGTCCGATACGCTGGCGGTGGTCGTGCCCGAATACTGGGGATAGAGCGGCAGCACCAGCACCCGGTCCACCCCCTCGGCCTGCAGCGCCTCGAGCTGCGCGGCGATGGCGGGCTGGCCGTAGCGCATGGCGTGGCGCACCTGAACGCGCAGCCCGGCCTCCCCCAGCCAGCCGCGCAGCAGCGTGGCCTGCCGCTCCGTCCACACGGCGAGGGGGGATCCTTCCTTCATCCAGATGCTGGCGTACTTGGCCGCGGATTTCGCCGGCCGGATGCGCAGGATGATTCCGTGCAGGATCGGCAGCCAGGCCACGCGCGGGATCTCCACGATGCGCGGATCGGCGAGGAACTGGCCGAGGTAGCGCCGCAGCGCGGGCGCGGTGGGGGCCTCGGGCGTGCCCAGGTTGCACAGCAGAACGGCGGTGCGGGGCGCAGTGCGGTCGGACGGGGAGCGGTCGGCGGGGGCCGCGGCGGCGGTGACGTCGGTCATGGAGGGCATGGCGTCGGATAGTTCTGAGGTGGGCGGAAACAGCGGTTGCGCTATTCTCGGCCACCATGCTCGATACCGCCCGCATCCGCGCGATGACCCTTGATCTTGACGATACGCTCTGGCCGGTGTGGCCCGCCATCCGGCGCGCTGAACAGGTGCTGCGCGACTGGCTGAAGGACCGCGCTCCGGCCACCGCGGCCCTGCTGGGCGATGCCGAGACGGCCGCCGTGATCCGCGCCGGGGTGGTGCAGGCCCATGCGCACCTCTCGCACGATCTCAGCGCCATGCGCCGCGAAAGCATCCGGGCCGCGTTGCGGCGGGCAGGAGAGGACGAGTCGCTCACCGACGCCGCGTTCGAGCTGTTCTTCGCCGAACGCCAGCGCGTGGAGCTGTACGACGATGCCATCGCCGCGCTCGAATTCCTGGCCGTGCGCCATCCGCTGGTGGCACTGACCAACGGCAATGCCAACCTCGAACTGATCGGCCTCGGCCACTACTTCCAGGGCAGCGTAACGGCGCGGGAGTTCGGCGTGGCCAAGCCCGATCCGCGCATCTTCCATGAAGCCGCGCAGCGCCTCGGCGTGCCGCCCGACGCCGTGCTGCACGTGGGCGACGATGCCACGCTCGACGCGCACGGCGCGCTGCAGGCCGGCATGCAGGCCGTGTGGATCAACCGTACCGGCATCGCCTGGCCGCACGAAGGACCGGAGCCCGTGGTGGTGGAAGACCTCACGGGGCTGTGCCGCCTGCTCGCCTGATGCGGCCGGAGGCCCCTCCCGGCGCAGCGGCAGGCCGCGGCCGGCGCCGCGCGGGCTACCAGTGCGCCGGCGCGCTGCCCGGCGGTTCCGATCGCCGGCCGTAGTGCATGGGCGTGCGCTCCAGCTGCGCGCTCGGCGTCACGGCGTCGAGCGCGCCGAATCCCGATGCTGACCGCTCCACGTAAGGCGCCAGCGCGGGGCGTGCGGCCTGCAGGCCATCGGGAACACGGCCCATCCCTCGCAGCCAGTGCCCCGTCAGCGCGAGCGACACCTGCACATGCCAGCTGCCGCCCTCGCGCTGCTGGCGCCACAGGGCCGCTGCCGCGCCGAAAGCCATGAGCCACCCGGTGGCCTGGTCGAGGATCTGCATCGGCAACGCGCGCGGCGTGCCGTTGCCCGCCGCCTCGCCCTCGGCATGGTTGAAGCCCATGGCCGTCTGCACCAGCGAATCGAAACCCCGGCGATCGGCCCAAGGCCCTTGCGTGCCATAGGCGGTGAGCGACACGCAGACGATGCCCGGCCGCCGCTGCGCCAGGGCCTCGGGCGAGAAGCCACGCGCTGCGAGCCCGCCGGGGCGGTAGCCCTGGGAGAACACGTGGGCGCCGTCCACCAGCCGCCAGAGGGTGTCCTGCCCGTCGGCGGTGCGCAGGTCGATCAGAGCAGAGCGCTTGCCGCGGCTCGTGTCCGCGATCGCATCGATGTTGGGCAGGTGCGGGCCGTTGACCAGCATGACGTCTGCGCCCAGCCCCGCCAGCGCACGCCCGGCGACCGGGCCGGCCAGCACGCGTGTCAGGTCCAGCGCGCGCACGCCGCAGAGCGGCCGCTCCGATCCGTCCAGCGCCGGCAGGGGCAGGGGCAGCGCATCGCCGATGCGTCCGATGGCCATCAGCGGCTGGGCCGCGATCGCCTGGCCCTGGGGCGTGGCATCCCATTGCGCGAACGTGCGCAGCGCGGTGGCCACGAGCCCGCGCTGCGCCGCCGCCGTTTCGAAATCGATGGCGCGCCAGCCGGCCATCGCCCGTTCCGCATCTTCGCGCGTGGCGGTCTCGGGTGGCAGGCCCAGCAGCCGCAGGGCGCCGTCGCGGTGGTGCCGGAAATTGGCATGCACCCGCACGTGGCCGTCCGCGCAGCGGTAGAGGCCGGAGAACGCATCCCAGGCCTCCGGCGTGGTGCCGTCCAGCGCGAACCAGCCGGAACACTCCGCCGCCGCATGTTCCGCGGCCACCGCGACGCGCTGGCGCGCCGTGCCGCGCGCGTGGGCCAGCTCGCAGGCCGCGAGCGCCGCGGCCGCGATCGCGGACTGCCCCGCCGCGGCCACGGCGAACGACGACGGAAACACGGGATCGGCGCCGGGCAGATCGAGCCATTCCAGTGCCTGCCCGGGCAGGCCGGCGAGTTGCCAGAGGGAGGCGACGGACTCGAGGGACGGTGTGGGCATGGCGTTCCAGACGAAGGGAAGATGCCGCGTCGGCACACAGCGGGATGGCCGGCCGCGGGTGCGGCCGTCCGGGGTCAGGCGCCGAGGAACCGCCGCAGCGCGTCCAAGGTGTCTTCGGGCGCCTCGGTCATCTGGTGGTGGCCCACGGGCAGCATCTCCACGCGCACATCGAGGCCCGCCGCACGCGCTGCCGCGATCAGGCCCTGGGCCGCGCGGGGCTGCGTCATCTGGTCCTGCGTGCCGAGCGCGAACAGCACCGGGCAGGAGAGGGCGGCCACCGCGGCTTCCGCGCCCGCATAGCGGTCGCAGGCCACGAAGCCGCGGTGGAACACGTTCACGCGCGGATTGCTGCGCAGCACGCGGCGCCCGAGCGCCATGCCCGCGCCGAACACCCAGACCCCCGCGCCGGAGGGCGAGGCGAGGCTGCTGCGCGAGAACACGTTCACCATGCGCAGTGCCTTTTCGGGCTCGTTGAGCGCGGCCTCGATGAGCGCCGGCGACACCTTCATCGGGTACGCCGTGCCGACCAGCGCCAAGTGCGTCGCGGCGGCACCGAGCCGGGCGGCCGCCTCCAGCGCGATCAGCGATCCCCAGCTGTGGCCGACGAGCGCGGAGCGCTCCACGCCGAGCGCGCGCAGCAGCGCCACCACGAAGTCCGCGGCCTCTTCGACGCTCTGCGGCGCATCGCCCGCGCTGCGGCCATGGCCGGGCAGGTCCACCGCCAGCACGTTCCAGCCGTGGTGCGCGAGGTGCCGGCTCTGAAAGCCCCACACGCTGTGGTCGTTGAGCACGCCGTGCACCATCACCACCGTGGGCTTGGCGGGATCGAAGGGCTTGCCGCCCGTGTAGCAATAGGCCGCGTGGCCGTTGACGGTCACCTGCATCACGCACCCGCCTTTCCGGCGCCGGCCTTGCCCCCTGCGGAGGCGCCAGCCTTCTCGGCGGCCCTGAGCGCGCGCTTCAGGTCGTCGATGAGATCGTCGGCATCCTCCAGCCCGATCGACAGGCGGATCGTGCCCTGCGAGATACCGGCCTGCGCCAGCGCCTCGTCGTCCATCCGGAAATGGGTGGTGCTGGCCGGGTGGATCACCAGGCTGCGGCAATCGCCCACATTGGCCAGGTGGCTGAACACCTGGAGCGATTCGATGAAGGCCCGGCCCTGGGCGCGATCGCCCTTCAGGTCGAAGCTGAACACCGAGCCGGCGCCGCGCGGCAGCAGGCGCTGCGCCAGCGCATGGCTGGGGTGCGATGCGAGCATCGGATGGCCGACGCGCGAGACGAACGGATGGCTCGCCAGGAACTCCACCACGCGCCCGGTGTTGCGCACGTGCCGCTCCATGCGCAGCGGCAGCGTCTCGATGCCCTGCAGGATCAGCCACGCCGTGTGCGGGCTCATGCACGCGCCGAAATCGCGCAGCCCCTCGCGGCGCGCGCGCAGCAGGAAGGCGCCCACCGTGGACTCCTCGGAAAACACCATGCCGTGGAAGCCCGCGTAGGGCGCGCACAGTTCCGGAAAGCGCCCGGAGGCCTCCCAGTCGAAGCTGCCGCCATCGACCAGCACGCCGCCGATCACCGTGCCGTGGCCCGAAAGGAATTTGGTGGCCGAGTGGTAGACCAGGTCGGCGCCATGTTCCAGGGGACGGATCAGCCACGGCGAGGTGAGGGTGGAATCCACCAGCAGCGGCACGCCCGCGGCATGCGCGATGTCGGCCACCGCGGGGATGTCGAGCACGTCCAGGCCCGGATTGCCCACCGTCTCGCCGAAACACAGCCGCGTCTCGGGCCGGATCGCGGCGCGCCAGCCGTCCAGGTCGCCCGGGCGGACGAAAGTGGTCTCGATGCCGAAGCGCCGCAGCGTGTAGTGCAGCAGGTTCTGCGAGCCGCCGTAGAGCGCCGTGCTCGCCACGATGTGCCCGCCGGCCCCCATCAGCGTGCTCACGGCGAGGTGCAGCGCCGCCTGGCCGCTCGCCACCGCGATCGCCCCCACGCCGCCTTCCAGCGCGGCCACGCGCTGCTCCAGCACCGCGTTGGTGGGGTTGCTGATGCGGCTGTAGACGTGGCCGGGCCTCTCGAGGTTGAAGAGCGACGCGGCGTGGTCGCTCGATTCGAACACGAACGAGGTCGTCAGATGGATGGGCACGGCGCGCGCGCCGGTGGCCGGGTCGGGCTCGGCGCCCGCATGCAGCGCCAGCGTGTCGAAGCCGGGATCGGAGTAGCCGGGCATTCGTTGTCTCCTGTGTGTGATCGCAGCGCAACATTGTGGGCTATATTGCGCAGGAAACACCGATCGGCCCGCCTCCGCGGCGCGGCGCCCCCCTGGAGATCCTCCCATGAAAGTCAGCGACATCCTCCGCGTCAAAGGCAACACGCTCTTCACCGTCACTGCCGACGAGCCCCTGGCGAAAGCCGTCGAGATCATGGCGGAGAAGGACATCGGGTCGCTGGTGGTGATGGACCATGGCGACCTCGTGGGCATGCTCACCTTCCGCGAAGTCATCCAGGCGGTGGTGAAGAATGGCGGCACCGTGGGCACCATGCTCGTGCGCACGGCCATGGACGATGCGCCTCTCACCTGCACGCTCGAAACCGAAATGGACGAGGTGCGCCGCATGATGCTCAACCGCCATGCGCGCTACATGCCGGTCATGGACAAGAAGATGCTCATGGGCGTGGTGAGCTTCTACGACGTCGCCAAGGCCGTGGTGGACAGCCAGAACTTCGAGAACAAGATGCTGAAGGCCTATATCCGCGACTGGCCCGAGGAGAAGGAAGCTACCCCCTGAGGCGCTGCGCGCCTTCCCCCTTCTCTCGCCGCGCTGCGCGCGTCGGGAAGGGGGACGACGCCGGTGGCCCGGCAGAGCCGGTTCCACGGCGTCTGCTGGCGTGGCCTGCTCCGCGGCCATCTGATGGGTGAGGGCGTGTTCGTTCGTGGGCCGCGCCTGCTGGCTGGTGGTTGAGCTGGCTGCCGTGTGCAATGACCTGGGTCGGAATGGCCCGGCTCGGGGGATGGCTCTGGGATAATCCGGCGCCATGAGCGGCAACACACTCGGCACCATCTTCGCAGTCACCAATTTCGGTGAATCCCACGGCCCGGCCATCGGCTGCGTGATCGACGGCTGCCCGCCGGGCATGGAGCTGTCGGAGGCCGACATCCAGGCCGACCTGGACCGCCGCCGGCCCGGCACGAGCCGCCACGTCACCCAGCGCGCCGAGCCCGATGCGGTGGAGATCCTCTCCGGCATCTACGAAGGCCGCACCACGGGCACGCCCATCGCCCTGCTGATCCGCAACACCGACCAGCGCAGCAAGGATTACTCGAACATCGCCCAGAGCTTCCGCCCGGGCCATGCCGACTACACCTACTGGCACAAGTACGGCCTTCGCGATCCGCGCGGCGGCGGGCGGTCTTCGGCACGGCTGACGGCGCCCACGGTGGCGGCCGGCGCCGTCGCCAAGAAGTGGCTGGCGGAAAAATACGGCACGCGGTTTCGCGCCTGCATGACGCAGATCGGCGAGGTGGAGATCCCGTTCGAGAGCTGGGACCACGTGCCCCACAACCCGTTCTTCGCCCCGGTGGCCGACGTCTCGGCGCTGGAGAACTACATGGACGCCCTGCGCAAGGCCGGTGATTCGTGCGGCGCCCGCATCCGCGTGCAGGCCACGGGCGTGCCGGTGGGCCTGGGCGAGCCGCTCTACGACAAGCTCGATGCCGACATCGCCCATGCGCTCATGGGCCTCAACGCGGTGAAGGCGGTGGAGATCGGCGCGGGCTTCGCCAGCGTGGTCCAGCGCGGCACCACGCACGGCGATTCCCTCACGCCCGAGGGCTTCGCCAGCAACAACGCCGGCGGCATCCTGGGCGGCATCAGCAGCGGGCAGGACATCGAGGCGGTGATCGCCATCAAGCCCACCAGCTCCATCATCAGCCCGCGCCAGTCCATCGACATCCACGGCCAGAGCACCGAAGTCATCACCAAGGGCCGCCACGACCCCTGCGTGGGCATCCGCGCCGCGCCGATCGCCGAGGCGCTGCTCGCCATCGTGCTGATGGACCATGCACTGCGGCACCGTGCGCAGTGCGGCGACGTGGTACAGGCCGTGCCGCCGATCCAGGCCTCGTTCCTGTAAGAGCGGCTCACACGACCCTTCTGGCGTCGTTGCCGCATCTTGTCGTACTGCGCGTACTGCCTGCGATGCGGCGCCTCGCCAGAACCGCTCCGCTGGGTCGTGTGAGCCGCTCCTAGGCCACAGCGATGCCGGACCCGCGGTCAGGGTGCGGCGGAAGCCGCCACCGCCGCACCGCTCGCTGCCGGCACGGGTGACGCGGCGGCCGAAGCCGCCGCCTGCGAGGACGCCGGCCGCGCAGGCGCCGTCCCGGCCGCCGGGCGCTGCGCCGGGGCGCTCACCGCCGCCGCGGCCTGTTCGAGCCAGCCCATCTTCCAGGCCAGCGCGCAGAACAGCACCACCGCCACCACCACCAGCGCCGCCGCCCAGGCGGGCTTGCGCGATTCCGGGAACGGATCGTCCATCAGGCGCCGCGCGCCCGGCGGCACGTGCGCGGTCTGCGACAGCGATCCCCCCAGGCGCGTGTTGATGCGCATGCGCCCGTTGATCGCCCAGCCGCTCGCGTCGAGGATCGGCCCCAGGCTGCGCTGGCGCAGCTTGAGCCAGGCGATCAGCATGCTCGGCCCGGAAATCGCCAGCACGATGCCCAGCAGGGCGATCGGGATCCAGGCACCCAGGTCCACGAATTTCGCGAAGATGCCCACGGCCACCGCGCTCAGGCTGCCGAGGGCCACGCCGATCGCCGCCACCGTGCCCACGTCCACGCGGCGCTGCCCGTCGGCGGCCGGCGTGGTGGCGTTCACCAGGGTCTTGGCCGGCGCGGTGGCGAGGTTGCCGGCCGTCGCGCCCAGGGACTTCTCGACGCGCGAATCGCTCGCGGCCGCGCGCTTGGCCACCTGCTCCTCGATCATGCGCAGGAATTTCTTGTAGGGCGAGAAGAACGCCTGGGCGATGCTCGTGGGGTTCTCGATGATCTTGGTGATCGTCGCGTCCCAGTCGAGGCCCTCGCGGTCGTAGAACACGCCGTTGCGGCCCACGAAGAGGAAATCCACGTCGCCTGCCGTGAATGCGGCGACGATGCCCATCTTCTGTCCCTTGCGGGTGCAGTCGCAGTAGGCGAGGTAGGTCTTGGCGAGGCCCGCCAGCTTGGCGTGCCGGCCCGCGTCCGGCACCTGCACGGCGAGGTCGCAGCTGCGCGCATCGAGGTACAGCGTGCCGGCCTGGAAGATCGCTCCCTCGCGCTGATAGAACGTCGAGAACGACACGAAGTTGTTCAGCAGCTTCAGCAGGTCGCGCTTGAAGCGCAGCAGTTTCTCCAGCGCGAAAGTGTGGCCGTTGTGCGCCTTCTCGGCCTCGTCCTGCGCGATCAGGTCCATCACGCGCTCGCGCACGCCGCTTGCGTGCAGTTGGCGGATGGTTTCGGCATCCAGCGCGTCCAGGCGCGTGGCCGGCCGCGCGGAGAGCTGCTTGAGGCAGGGCTGCAGTGCGGCGACCACGCGCTTCCAGTCGGCTTCGGACAGGCTGTCCGCATCGGTGCCCAGCAGCGGCTTGAGCGCTTTTTCGCGCACCGCTTCCACGGCCGCCGTCCATGCCGGGTTGATGCCGCGCACCAGTGGGAGTTCGCCGTCCTGCGTGAACGGTGCCAGCGGCAGGGCGGCCACCGCGTCCGAGCCCGGCGACAGTTCCTGGCGCGCGAGCGCCGCGTAGTCGTCGTCCGAAGGGTGCATGGCGGAGCGCACCCGCGGGTCGTAGGCCGCGAGCCGCGCCCGCGTGAAGAAATCGTCCACCTTGCGGCGCACCGCCTGCACGGCCTGGGCTGCCTGCAGCGTGCGGTCGCCCAGCGGCAGGCCTTCCGGGTGCGCCTGCACGCCGTCGGCCCAGTGCTGCAGCGCCTCCACTTCCTTGAAGAACGCTTCCGCGGTCTTGCGGTCCACGCCCGCGGGCTGGTCGGCCACGGCGGGCACGCTGCCCTGGGTGGCCATGATGCGCTCCAGCGCCTCGCGCGCCTCGTCGTCGTCCCCGGCGGTGGCGGGCGACACCACGCCGTCGCCGTTGAAGCGCTGCGCGTTCAACTGCTCGCTGCGCGCGATCACGTCGGCCAGGGCGATCGTCGTCTCGCCCTCGCGGCCCGCGAAGCCCAGGATGCGGCGGGCCTGCGCCGCCAGCGCCGCCCCGTCTTCGGTGGTTTCGTCCAGTGCGTCGATCGCCAGCGTGCCGGCGGGCCGGGCGAGTTCGTCCGGGTCGCGCAGCCGCGCGCAGGCCCAGGCACAGGCGGCGATCAGTTCCGGCGGGCGGATGCGGCCGTCGCCGTCGGTGTCGATCAGGTCGAGCGTGCGGTGGTCGAACTCCACGCCGCGCGTGGGGCAGGCCAGCGCCACCCAAAGCTTCTGGTCCAGTTCGGCGAGGTGCGCGATGTCGGCGCCGGTGCGGATGGCCACCTGGTCCACGCCGCCGGCGCGGAAGAATTGCCACGCATGCGCGGAGGCGGGGGAACGGTTCGCGAGAAGCTGCATGGGCGTGGAATGAGCGGTAGGCAAGGGGAGGGCGCCGCCAGCACCGGGACAGAAGGGGAAGCTACTTGCGCACTTCGTCCACCAGCGCGCGGAATTCGTCGATGTCCTCGAAGCTGCGGTACACGCTCGCGAAGCGGATGTAGGCCACCTTGTCGAGCTTCTTGAGTTCGCGCATCACCAGCTCGCCGATGCGGCTGGAGAGCACTTCGCGCTGCCCGAGGTTGAGCAGCTTTTCCTCGATGCGCTCGATGGCGCTGTCGATCTGCGTGGTGCTCACCGGCCTCTTGCGCAGCGCGATGCTGAACGAGCCGATGAGCTTGCTGCGGTCGTATTCGATGCGCCGGCCGTCCTTCTTCACCACGTTGGGGAAGCTGACTTCCGGGCGCTCATAGGTCGTGAAGCGCTTGTCGCAGGCCCCGCACTGCCGCCGCCGCCGCACGAAGTCCCCGTCTTCGGCCACGCGCGTTTCGACGACCTGCGTCTCGGGGTGGCTGCAGAACGGGCATTTCATCGTGGCGGCGTGCGGTCTCGGGCTGGCGAGCGGTCAGCGGTAGACCGGGAAGCGGCTCGTGAGCGCGTGCACCTTCTCGCGCACCGCGGCCAGGTTGGCTTCGTCGGCCGGGTTGTCCAGCACGTCGGCCAGCAGGTTCGCGGTGATGCGCGTCTCTTCTTCCTTGAAGCCGCGCGTCGTGATCGCGGGCGTGCCCACGCGGATGCCGCTGGTCACCATCGGCTTTTCCGGGTCGTTCGGAATCGAGTTCTTGTTGATGGTGATGTGGGCCTGGCCCAGGGCCGCTTCGGCCGCCTTGCCGGTGATGCCCTTGGCGCGCAGGTCCACCAGCATGACGTGGCTTTCCGTGCGGCCGCTGATGATGCGCAGGCCGCGCTCGATCAGCGTCTCGGCGAACACCTTGGCGTTCTTCGCGACCTGCTCCTGGTAGGTCTTGAACTCGGGCGTGAGCGCTTCCTTGAAGGCCACGGCCTTGGCGGCGATCACGTGCTCGAGCGGGCCGCCCTGCAGGCCCGGGAAGATGGCGGAGTTGATCGCCTTCTCGTGCTCGGCCTTCATCAGGATGATGCCGCCGCGCGGGCCGCGCAGGCTCTTGTGGGTGGTGGACGTCACCACGTCGGCGTGCGGCACCGGGTTGGGGTACACGCCCGCCACCACGAGGCCGGCGTAGTGGGCGATGTCCACCCACAGGATCGCGCCGATTTCCTTGGCGATCTTCGCGAAGCGCTCGAAATCGATGCGCAGGCTGTAGGCGGAGGCACCGGCGATGATCAGCTTGGGCTTGTGCTCGCGGGCCTTGGCTTCCAGCGCGTCGTAGTCGATCTCTTCCTTCTCGTTCAGGCCGTAGGAGACGATGTTGAACCACTTGCCGCTCATGTTGAGGGGCATGCCGTGCGTGAGGTGGCCGCCTTCGGCCAGGCTCATGCCGAGGATGGTGTCGCCGGGCTTGAGGAACGCGAGCAGCACGGCCTGGTTGGCCTGCGAGCCGGAGTTGGGCTGCACGTTGGCGGCCTCGGCGCCGAAGAGCTTCTTCACGCGGTCGATGGCGAGCTGTTCGACCACGTCGACGTTCTCGCAGCCGCCGTAGTAGCGCTTGCCCGGATAGCCTTCGGCGTACTTGTTGGTGAGCTGCGAGCCCTGGGCGGCCATGACGGCGGGCGAGGCGTAGTTCTCGCTCGCGATCAGTTCGATGTGCTGCTCCTGGCGGACGTTCTCGGCCTGGATGGCGGCCCACACTTCGGGATCGGTTTGCTCGACGAGGATGTTGCGTTGGTACATGGCGTGGCAGTCCTGTGAATGGTGTCCCTTGGAAAACAAGGGCTGCCCAGGCGAACGGCGGAACACAGCGGGCCCTGCAGCCCGTGCGGCACGCTTCCCAGTGGTTCGCAGGACGGAAAAGGGCCTGCCGGATTCCACGTCAGCGGCGGCGCTCGCCCGTGCGGGATGCGCCGCGCCTATCGCCAGTCGCGTACCCCTCGAGTGTACCGGACGGCAGGGGTGGCCGGCATGGCAGGGCGGCGTGCAAGGGGGCCGTGCGGTGCCGGGTGTGGCAAGGCGACGCGCCCAGGGAGGGATCAGGTCGCGGGCGAGAGCAGGGCGACCTTGTCCTCGGCGGCGGTGGGCGCGGCGTCGGCGGTGCCGGACGCCTTGGCGGGCAGCGTCTGGGCAGGGGCCTGGGTCGAGAGCATCGGGGGGGCGGCAGGCGCCGCCGGAGCGGGAGTCGGCGTGAAGATGGGCACGTTGCGGCCGTTGGCCACCTGGCGCAGGCGCATGTGCTCGGCCATCACCTTGATCGCGTAGCCGCCATCGTCGGCCATGTTGGCCGCGCCCACGTAGTAGCGCAGCCCGCCTTCGATCGAGCCGGCGCGCGCGATGCATTCCTGCAGTACGCGCACGCCGACGCGCAGGTTGCTCACCGGATCGAACGCCGCCAGATGGCCGCCGAAGTGGTCGTACTTGTCGGTGTGCACCCGGGTCATCACCTGCATCAGGCCCTGGGCGCCCACGGCGCTCTGCGCGAAGGGATTGAAGCTCGACTCCACCGCCATGATCGCCAGGATCAGCGTCGGGTCGAGCTTGGTGCGCCCGCCGATCTCGTAGGCCTCGGACACCAGCGCGGCCAGCGGCTCCGGGGCGACGCGGTATTTCTTGCTCAGCCAGAAGGCCACCGACGCCTGCTCCTTCGGCAGATCCTTCGGGTTCGTCGCCGTGGCGCGTTCGCTGGCCTCGGGCTCCAGGGGCATGCCCACGGTCGCCACCTGGCGCGCCTGCAGCCAGCTGCGCAGCTCTTCCTCGCCGGCCTGCCGCAGGTCCGGCCGGGCGGTCAGCGTGATCGCGCCGAACGCGACCGCCAGACCGACGAGCGCGAAGCCGCTGTGGGTGATTTCGAGGAAACCGTCGATCACATCGGATGCGAAGGTCTGTACCCCGCCGATCACCGTTCCTGACGCCGTCATAGCTCTTCCTTTCTGAGTCGAGGCCTGTTGCGGAGCTCCCTGCGGGGACCTCCGTGCCAGGCATCTCGCCTGGATGGGTTCGCCATCAAGATCCCCACACGGCATCTCCGCAGCTGGGCGGAGTGGGGGACCCGGTGCGCCGGATTCGGCGGCGATGGTGAGCGTGTTCAGCCTCGGGTTTTGAAGCTGGCGGATTCTAGGAGGGTGCCAAATGCCAGGTCAACACTAAGGATGCTATTCGTTAGATCAATTTATTCTAAAAAATATGGATGCAAACACAGTTTCGGGGGTTTTCACGAGCCTTGTAACACCTTGACTGTGACGGCGTAATGACGCTGATCACGCTGCGAAAGTCTGGCGCAATCATGGCTGGCAGGCCCATTGCAAATTTCGCTTGGCGCGGTGGCCGGGATTCGTTAAATTGGAGGCGTCTGACATCGATCAGGCATCGCCGGACGAAGCGGAAACCACCAGCCATGGGCATGCAGTGCCCCGGCAGGGCAGGAAGAAACTTCCACGGCAAACCCCTGGAGGCAATACCTTGCCTCCTGCCCCATGGACCTTCAACCTCCATGGTGCAAAAACGATGGCAAAGGACCGTTGCGTCAGCCGTCAAGCCCGGCAGAGCCTTCCTGGCCCTGCCGGGCTTTCTTTTTTGCGCTCCGTTACATCTCTACAGGGCCGGTATCTGCTGCAATCCGGGCATGCAATGGAGATCGCTCACGCGCCATGGGATGAAGAAGCCGGAATGCCCGGGACGCGGCCGCTCCGCAGCCCTTGCGCTGCGCTGGCTGGGCGCGGGCCTGGCCGGGGTGTTGGCCGTGTGGGCGCTGGCGTGGCTCGCCGTGCCGCCGCTCGCGCGACTGGGCATCGAGCGCTGGGCCCTGGACACCTGGGGCCGCAGCGCCACGGTCGGCAAAGTGGAGTTCCGGCCCTGGACGATGGAGCTTTTCCTGCACGACGTGTCCCTGGCCGCGGCTTCGCCAGGCGGGCCTTCCCAGGTGGATATCCGGCGTATCTATATAGATATGGAACTGCAGTCCCTGGTGCGCCTGGGGCCGGTGCTGGACGCGGTGGAGGTGGATGCACCGCGGTTGCGGCTGGTGCGCGGGAAGGACGGCCGTTTCGACGTCGACGACCTGCTGCGGCGATGGGCTGCAGCGTCCGAGCAGGCCGGCGCGCGGCAAGGCCGGAGCGGCGCCCGTTTCGCGTTCTACAACCTGCGGCTGCGCGACGGTTCGATCGATTTCACCGACCGCGGCACGGGGCAGTCGCATGCGCTGCGCGGGCTCGACGTCGGCCTGCCGTTCTTAAGCAATCTGACCGCCGACCGGCAGGCCACCGTCACCCCGCAGCTCGCCTTCACGCTGGATGGCAGCCGTTTCCAATCCCATGCCGAAGCCACACCGTTCGCCGAAGACCGGCAGGCGCGGGCACGGCTGAAGGTGGAGGGCCTGGATCTGTCGCCGCTGCGGGCCTACTGGCCGGAGGGCGTCCCAATGCGTCCGCTCGCGGGGAAGCTCGACGCCGACCTGGCGCTGGATTTCGGCCAGGGCGAGGTGCCCCGGCTGGCCATCAGCGGCCGCGCCCGCGTGCTGGAGGCGCGGCTCGAAGGGCCGGCAGGCGCTGATCCCCTGTCATTCGAGTCGCTCGACGTGCACGCCGCGTCGATCGAGCCGCTGCAGCGCCGGGCGCACCTGGCCTCGGTGCAATGGACGGCCCCCCGCATCGCCCTCCACCGCGATGCGGGCGGCCAGCTCGACTGGGCCGGGGCCGCGCGCCGCGAACATGGCGGGGCCGCCGGCTCGGAGGAGACGGCGGCCCCGCCATGGCGGGTGGTGGTCGATCGTGCCGCGGTACAGGGGGGGCGCGTGGCCTGGCGCGACGACAGCACCGGGCGCCCCGTCGCGATGGCGCTGGAAGCGGTGAGCATTCAGGCGTCCTCGCTGGCCTGGCCCTGGAAGGGCGGCTTGCCGTTCGCCGCGCATGCACGGCTGGCATTCCCAGCAACCCCGTCGGATGCCCGCAAGGCCGTCCCGGCCACGCTCGGTATCGAGGGCATGGCCTGGCCGGACCGGGGGCAGGTGGCCGCGTCGGTGCGCGGATTGCCGCTGGCGGTGTTCGACAGCTATTTGGCTGCCTCATTCGCCCCGCAACTGCGCGGCGCGGCCGATGCCGACGCGGGCATCGCCTGGAACCGCGTGACGGGCGCGGTCGTTGCCCGGCTCGCGCGGCTCTCGGTCGACCGGATGGTGCTGTCGTGCGGGGACGGGGGCCGCTGTGGCGTTCCTTCGGCCATCGCAGTCAACGGCGCACCGGGCGCCCCATCGGGTGAGGCGGTGAAGGAAGGGCCGGGCTACGCGCCAGGCGTATGGGCGCAGGCGGATCGGCTCGAGGTGGAGGATGCCGTGGTGCACCTCACCGCCCGCACCGCATCCGTCGGGCGCTTCCTGGCCAGGGCGCCGAAGCTGCGCGTGGAACGCGAGGCGTCGGGCCGGTGGATGTTCGAAGGCTGGGCGGTGCGTGCCCCGGGCGTGCCGGCCCCCGCCACCGGCACGGCAGAGGTCTCCCGCACGGCCGCCGCACCCGCTCCGGCGGCGGCGCCCTGGTCGGTGCGCGTCGATGACGCGGCCGTGGCGGACGGGGTGGTGGCGCTGCGCGATGCGGTGCCGTCGGCGACGGCACCCGTGCAGCTGCAATGGTCGTCGATCGCACTGTGGGCCCGGGGCCTGGCCTGGCCCGCCGGCCCGTCCGCCGCAGGCGCTGCGGGCGCGGCACCCGTGCAGTTGTCGCTGTCCGCGGACTGGGAGGCCGGGCGGCGCGCGCCGGGCCGGCTGTCCTATGAAGGCCGCCTGTCCATGGCGCCCGTGGGCGTGCAGGGGCGCCTCCAGGCGCAGCGCCTGCCGCTGCATGTGCTGGAGCCGTACGTCGCCCCGTGGCTGAACGTGCATGTCGCGCGTGCCGAGGCGGGCTTCGACGGCGAAGTGCGCTATGCATCGGGCGCGTCGGGCGCGGTGGCTTCCGCGCGCGGCAATGCGGCCCTCGACGAGGTGCGCGTGCGCGCCATACCACCGGCCGCAGAGGGCCCGCCGGCCGCAGCCGCCGCGCGCGGCGAGGACCTGCTGCGCTGGCGCAATCTGGCCCTGCAGGGCGTGGACTGGCGCATGGAGCCGGGCAGCCCGGTGCGCCTGGACGTGCGCGAGACGGCGCTGCGGGAGTTCTTCGCGCGCATCGTGCTGCAGAAGAATGGGCGGCTCAATCTGCAGGACCTCGTACGCGATGCGGCCGAGTCTTCCGGTACGGGGCAGCCCGCCGCGGCGGCGCAGGCTGCGGGACAGGCACGTGCGGCCGGTACGCCGCCGGCGGCCACGGCATCGGCCCCCGCACCGGCCGCCGACGCGGCCGGGACAGACACCCCGGCCGTGGCTGGAGGGGACGGGGCAGGCCCTGCCACCGGGTCGAAGGCCGTGCTGCGTTTCGGCCCGGTCGTGCTGTCCGCCGGTTCCGTGCGCTTCACCGACTATTTCATCGAGCCCAACTATTCCGCCGACCTCGGCGAATTGGCCGGCCGGCTGGGGGCCTTCTCGTCCGAGCCCCCGCCGGATGCTGCGGCGCCGGACATGGCGGAGCTGGAGCTGGCCGGGCGGGTTCAGGGTTCCGCGTCGCTGCTGGTCTCGGGGCGGCTCAATCCGCTGGCGAAGCCGCTCGCGCTCGACATCCAGGGCCGCGTGCGCGATCTGGACCTGCCGCCGCTTTCGCCCTATGCCGTCAAGTACGTCGGGCACGGGATCGAGCGCGGCAAGCTGGGCATGGACGTCCGCTATACCGTGCTGCCCGACGGCCAGCTCACCGCCGGCAACCGGCTCGTGCTGCAGCAGCTCGTGTTCGGCGAACCGGTGGAGGGCGCGCCCGCCAGCCTGCCGGTGCGGCTCGCGGCCGCGCTGCTGGCCGATCGCAATGGCGTGATCGATCTGGACCTGCCCATCAGCGGGTCGCTCAACGACCCGCAGTTCAGCCTGGCACCGGTCATCCTGCGGGCCGTGGGCAGCCTGGTGCTGAAGGCCGTCACCTCGCCGTTCACGCTGCTGGCGAACGCCTTCGGTGGCGGATCGGCGGAGCAGGGGGCGGTGGCGTTCGCGCCCGGCAGCGCCGAACTGGATGCCGCCGCGCTGGAAGGGCTGGAAAAGGTCGCGCGCTCCCTGCGCGACCGGCCCGCGCTGCGCCTGACCGTGACCGGTCACGCATCGGCCGATGGCGAAGAGGAGGGCTGGAAGCGCGAGCGCCTGCGCGCCCAGGTGCAGCAGCTGGTGCAGCGGCGCGCCGCCGGCCGGGCTGCCGGAGGAACCGCCGCGCAGGCGGCCGCGGACCCTGCGCGGGATGCCGTTCCCGGAGCGGGCGCGGCGGCCGCGGCGCAGGCCGATGGTCTGCGGGAGCTCTACCGGCGCGCCGATTTTCCGAAGCCCCGCAACCTCTTGGGGCTCGCCCGCGACATTCCTCCCGCCGAGATGGAGGCGCTGCTGCTCGCACAGATCCGCATGCCGTCCGGGGCATTGCAGGAACTGGCCCAGGCGCGCGCCGTGGCCGTGCGCGACCGGCTCGCGCGGGACGGCATCCCGCTGGAGCGGCTGTTCGTGGCCGCGCCGCGCGTGGACGACGCAGCGCCGGCCCGCGCGGCGCCGCGGGCCGAGCTCTCGCTGGAGGCACGCTGAGGCCTCGACGCACGGACGGGGGCAGGGCACGGAGCGGAACCCACGCGGCGCAGGACTGTCGTATGCTGCATGGATGGCCCCCGCCCCGCCGGCCGCCCGGCCGCTTTGGAGCGGTTGCAGCGTGCGTTTTGCGCCCCATATGGGCAGTCTCGGCGCCGGAGATTCCCGGCCGCGCTGACCGTCTCGACAGGCCGGAAGGCAAAACCGGGCCAAAATAGCGACTTCGACGATTCGCCGGGCCATGACCCGGCGTGCGGGCGCTGGTGCCGCCGGCGCCTGCCCCTCCTAACCAGAACCATGTTTCCTTTTTCTTCTCGCAACAAAATGTCTGACGCCCCTGAAGTGACCCCGGCCCCGGCCAAAGCTTCCGAGCCGCATCCGCTGGACGCGTTGACGGGCGGGGCCTTTTCCGCCGCCACGTCGGGCGAACGCGCCTCGCGCATCCGCGACTGGCTGGCCACCCAGCCCGCCCCCGAGCAGTTGCAGGAAGTGTTCAAGGAACTGAGCGGCCGCGACAAGGGCGCCGCGCGCGCCGTGCGCGAACGCCTCGACGAGATCCGCCGCGCGAAGGGCCAGGAAGCCATCGCCGCCGAATGGGCCGACAAGGCGACAGCGCTGCTCGACGCCTCCCGTTTCCACATCGCCGATGCGCTCGCCTGGCAGCGCGACGCCGCCAAGGCCGGTGCGCCGCTCTCGCGCGAGCCGCTCGCATCGCTGAAAGCCCGCCTGGCCGAGCGTATGAAGGTGATCGAAGACCTGCAGCACCGCGTGCAGGTCCAGCGCGAAGCGGCCGTGCTGCTCGCCCAGCGCATCGACGTGCTCTCCACCAAGCCGTGGCGCGACGCGCAGGCCGCGCTGGAAGCCCTGCGTGCCGACGTGGAGCGCTGGCAGCAGCAGGCCGATGAACTCTCGGGCGATCCCGCCTGGGCGAGCGTCGAGGCCCGCTTCCCGCCCCAGCTCGAGGCCTCCCGCACCCAACTGCTGGTGGTGTGGGGCGCCTTCCAGCCCGCCATCGCGCAGGCCGCCGCTGCGGCCGAGAACCCCGAAGCGCCGCTGCCTCCCGTCCCGGTCTGGGCGGAAGAGCTGCGCGTCGCCCGTGGAGGCGAACCGCTGGTCGACAGCGCTGCCGCCGGTGCCGCGCCCGCACCGGCCGCGCGTCCGGCCGTGAAGACCGATCCCGCCGTGCGCGAGAAGGCCGAACAGGCCGTGCGCGCCGCGCTCGTGAAGCTGCAGGAAGAAACGGCGCAGGGCCACGGCAAGGCGTCCGCGGGCGCCGCCACCGCCCTGCGCACGGTGCTCAAGCAGCACGGCCGCCACATCGACGGTGCGCTGGAGCAGGAGGTGCATACCGCACTGGTGGCGGCGGGCGAGCTGCAGGGCTGGCAGCGCTGGAGCGCCGACCAGGTGCGCGAGGAACTCGTGGCCAAGGCCGAGGGTCTGCTCAAGCGCCCGGAGGGCCAGGCCCTGGGCGGCCGCAAGATCCAGGAGAGCCTGCGCCAGCTGCGTGAGCAGTGGAAGCAGACCGACCAGAGCGGCCAGGCCAACCATGCCCTCTGGAAGAAATTCGACGAAGCCTGCAACGCCGCGCACAAGGTGGTCGAGGCCTGGCTGGAGAAGGTGCGCGCCGACGCGGCCGAGCACAAGGGCCAGCGGCTCGCCCTCATCCAGGAACTGCAGGCCTGGACGGCCGCGCAGGCCGAGGACGGTGCGCAGCGCGACTGGAAGCAGGTGAACCGCGCGCTGCACCAGTTCTCCGACCGCTGGCGCGAAGGCGGCCATGTGAACGAGAAGGTGTATGCCGAACTGCAGCCGCAGTGGAAGCAGGCGTTCTCCGCAGCGGCCGCGCCGCTGGAAGCGGCTCAGAAGGAAAGCCTGGCGCGCCGCCACGCGATGATCGAAGAAGCCACGGCGCTCGGTGCCGCGCCCGCGCTGCGCATCGACGCGGTGAAGGGCCTGCAGCAGCGCTGGCAGGCCGAGGCCCAGTCCGTGCCGCTCGACCGCAAGCACGAGCAGAAGCTCTGGGATGCCTTCCGCAAGCCGATCGACGAGGCCTTCAATCGCAAGTCGGCCGACCGCCAGAAGATGGCGGGCGAGGCCAGCGCGCACGACCGTGCCGTGCTGGACGCCTCCAAGGCCGTCGAACAGGCCAACGCGTCCGGCGACGTGCAGCAGATCCGGGCAGCCCTCGCGGCCCTGGAGGCTGCCGTGCGCGGCCAGGCGCAGGCGCAGCAGGAAAGCGCTGCGGCGGCACGTGCCGCCAGCGGCAGCGCCCCGGGTGCCGATGCTGCCGCTCCCGCTGCGGGCGATGCCGCCGCGGCATCCGAAGGCAGCGAAGCGCCGCAGGCAGATGCCGACGCCGCACCGGCACCGGCACCGGCCGCGCCGGCTCCCAAGCCCGCCCGTCCCGTGCCGGTGCCGGCCGCGCCGGCTCCCAAGCCCGCCCGTCCCGTGGTGGCCGTACGCGGCGACGACCGCCCCGGTGCCAAGCGTGACGTGCCAGCGGCTGCTGGCCGCCCTGGACGTCCGGGCGACCGCGACCGCAGGGATGGCCGTCCGGGGCGCGATGCCCGCGACGGCGGTGACCGCGGCGGCCGCTTCGGCGATCGGGACATGCAGCCGCGCGGCCCGCGCCTCGGCGATGCGGCGTTCCGCGCACAGCGCGAAGCGCAGGAGCATGCCCAGGCTGCCCTGCGGCGCCTGGCGGCCCAGGCGCACGGCGAAGCGCTGACCCAGCTGCTCGCGGCGTGGGAGAAGCGCGATGCCGCACAGCTGCCGTCGGCGCAGGAGCTGGGCGCGCGGGTGCCGGCGGGTGTGCGTTCCTCGTGGGCGCAGGCCGTGTCGGCAGGCCCGTCGGGCGACGCGTCCGAAGCGCTGCTGCGTCTGGAGATGGCGGCCGAAGTGCCGACGCCGGCCGAACAGCTGTCGGCGCGCCGTGCGCTGCAGCTGCAGTTGCTCACGCGCCGCAACGATCCGCAGCCCGCCCAGACCTGGGCCCAGGACACCGCTCGCGTGCTGGCCAGCCCGAGCGAGCCGGGCAACGCCCGCCGCCTGCAGCAGGCGCTCAAGGCTTTGCTGAAAGGTTGATGATCGATCCGGAGGATGGGCATCGCCCAGCCTCCGCCACGTTCCGCGCCCGGAGGGCGGGACATCCCAAGAGCCGCACGGTCCGCCCTGCGGCTCTTGTCATTCCTGGTGGGTGGGGACGCCGTGCGCTGCGGACAAGATGGTGGGCGTATCCACCGGACAGCGTTGCTCGAGGGGGCAGGCGGGCGCGGGGCGTGAGCCGGAGATCGCAGCGCGTCCACCGGGGGGCGCCGCTCCCGGGCGGCCGCCGCCCATGCAGCGTGCACTGCGGTGCCGTGTCTGCGGAGCGCCCGCATGGGCGAAAAAAAAGCCGCTGTCGAAACAGCGGCTTTTTCGAATTTTGGTGCCCAGGAGAGGACTCGAACCTCCACGATGTTACTCGCTAGTACCTGAAACTAGTGCGTCTACCAATTCCGCCACCTGGGCATCTCAGGAATCCTCGAATTATAGCGAGGATTTCGGGCACTTCGGCCGGATCCGCAAATTTTTCGAAAAAAACTGCGGAGCCAGGGCATAGGGCCTTCGGCTGCCTGACGCAGCCGGGTGCACAAACAAAAAAGCCGCTTCGAAAACGAAGCGGCCGGATTGCCGAAAACCGGTCTGGTTCTCGTTAAACTTGGTGCCCAGGAGAGGACTCGAACCTCCACGATGTTACTCGCTAGTACCTGAAACTAGTGCGTCTACCAATTCCGCCACCTGGGCATTTCAGGAAAGACTCAGATTGTATATCAAAAAAACGAAGACCGAAGCAAACGTCGCGCAGTCCGATGACGAAATCGAAGGCAGCGTGCAGGGTCACCGCGACGGTCATGGATTCGTGCAGCGCGATGACGGCGACGCCGACATCTACATTCCCGCGAACGAGATGCGCGCGGTGCTGCACAAGGACCGCGTGCGCGTGCGCATCGCGCGCCACGACCGGCGGGGCCGGCCCGAGGGCCGCATCGTCGAGATCACCGAGCGTCCCCCCCACCCGATCATCGGCCGCCTGCTGCAGGAAAGCGGCGTATGGCTGGTCGCGCCGGAAGACAAGCGCTACGGCCAGGACGTACTGATTCCCAAGGGCGCCACGGGCGCGGCGAAGGTCGGGCAGGTGGTCGTGGTGGAACTGACCGAGCCGCCGGCCCTCTTCGGCCAGCCGGTGGGCCGGGTGAAGGAAGTGCTCGGCGAGGTGGACGACCCCGGCATGGAGATCGAGATCGCCGTGCGCAAGTACGGTGTGCCGCACGAGTTCTCGCAGGACGCGCTGGCCCAGGCCAAGGCGCTGCCGGACAAGGTGCGCGCCCAGGACAAGCGCCAGCGCGTCGACCTGACGGACGTGCCGCTCGTCACGATCGACGGCGAGGACGCGCGCGATTTCGACGATGCCGTCTACTGCGAACCCGCCAAGGTCGGCCGCGCCAAGGGATGGCGGCTGCTGGTCGCCATCGCCGACGTGAGCCACTACGTCGAGACGGGCAGCCCGATTGACGTGGATGCTTACGACCGCGCCACCAGCGTGTATTTCCCGCGCCGCGTGATCCCGATGCTGCCGGAGAAGCTCTCCAATGGCCTGTGCTCGCTCAACCCCGAGGTCGAGCGCCTGTGCATGGTCTGCGACATGCTCGTCACCGTCACGGGCGAGGTGCATGCGTACCAGTTCTACCCGGCGGTGATGTTCAGCCACGCGCGCTTCACCTATACGGAAGTGGCGGCGATCCTCGCGAACACGCGCGGCCCCGAGGCGACGAAGCGCCGCGCCCGCGTGCAGGATCTGCTGAACCTGCACGACGTGTACCGCGCGCTGCTGTCGTCGCGGCATGCGCGCGGCGCCGTGGACTTCGAGACCACCGAAACGCAGATCGTCTGCGACGACAACGGCCGCATCGAGAAGATCGTGCCGCGCACGCGCAACGATGCCCACCGGCTGATCGAGGAGGCGATGCTCGCGGCCAACGTGTGCAGCGCCGACTTCATCGCGCAGGGCGGGCAGCCGGGGCTGTTCCGGGTGCACGAGGGGCCCACGCCCGAGAAGCAGGAAATCCTGCGCAACTACCTGAAGGCCATGGGTGTCGGCATGACGATCGGCGACGATCCGAAGCCCGGCGACTTCCAGGCCATCGCGGAGGCGACGAAGGACCGGCCGGACGCGCAGCAGATCCACACGATGCTGCTGCGCTCGATGCAGCAGGCCATCTACACGCCCGTCAACAGCGGCCACTTCGGCCTGGCGTACGAGGCCTACACGCATTTCACCAGCCCGATCCGGCGCTATCCCGATCTGCTGGTGCACCGGGTCATCAAGGCCATCCTGGGCCAGACCAAGTACCGCCTGCCGGCGCTGCCCCTGCCGGGCGAGGCCCACGCCAAGCTCGCCAAGCGGCTGGCCGCGCGCGTGCCGGCGCCCACCCAGCAGCCGCGCAAGCCGCTGTCCGCCTCGGCGGCCCGCGAGGTGCAGGCCTGGGAGGCTGCCGGCCTGCACTGCAGCGCCAACGAGCGCCGCGCGGACGAGGCCAGCCGCGACGTCGAGGCCTGGCTCAAGTGCAAGTACATGCGCGAGCACCTGGGCGAGGAGTTCAGCGGCCTGGTCACGGCGGCGACCAGCTTCGGCATCTTCGTGACGCTGGACGCGATGTACGTCGAAGGGCTGGTGCACATCACCGAGCTCGGGGGCGAGTACTTCAAGTTCGACGAGGCGCGCCAGGAGCTGCGCGGCGAGCGCACCGGCATCCGCTACGCGATCGGCACGCGCGTGCGGGTGCAGGTGAGCCGCGTGGACCTGGACGGCCGCCGCATCGACTTCCGCCTGGTGCGTGAAGGCGACGAGCTGCAGGCCGCGGCACGGAGCGCGCGCAGCCGCGGCGGGCGCGAGGCCGGAGACGGCAACGCTGCCACCGATGGCGCGTCGCCGGAGTCGCGCGGGCGCAAGGCCCGCGGCAAGGCGTCGCAGAAGCAGCAGCCGACCCGTTCGCAGGACGTGGTTCCCGCGTTGCCCCGCAAGGCCCCCGCCAAGGGATCCGGGCGCCGCGCGGGGGCGGCGAAGCGGGGCAAGTCCCGCCGATAGCGGCAGCAGCCCGCGATGGCCCCGGTGCGCCGCACGCGGATGCCGTGCGGGCCGGGGCGGCGCAGGCCAACGACGGAAATGGAATGACGACGATGGATTCGACGAACGCACCGCGCATCGCGGTGGTCACGGGCGCAGGCTCGGGTATCGGCCGCGCGGCGGCGCTGGCGCTGCTGGGCGCGGGCTGGTCGGTGGTGCTGGCCGGGCGGCGCGCGGCGCTGCTGGAGGCGGTGGCGCAGGAGAGCGGGGCGGGTCAGCGGGCGCTCGCAGTGCCCACCGACGTGGCTGATCCGCAGGCGGTGGAGCATCTCTTCGATGCGGCCGTGGAGCGCTTCGGCCGGGTGGACCTGCTGTTCAACAACGCCGGCACTGGCGCACCGGCGGTGCCGCTGGAGGATCTGCCGCTGGAAGAATGGCGGCGGGTGGTGGACATCAACCTGAACGGCATGTTCTATTGCCTGCGGCAGGCGTTCCGGGTGATGAAGTCACAGAGCCCGCGCGGCGGGCGCATCATCAACAACGGGTCGATCTCGGCCCATGCGCCGCGCCCCAACTCGATCGCGTACACGGCCACCAAGCACGCGGTGATGGGGCTGACCAAGACGGCCTCGCTGGACGGCCGCAAGTACGACATCGCCGTGGGCCAGATCGATGTCGGTAATGCGGGCACCGAGCTGGCGCAGCGCATGACGCAGGGCGTGCAGCAGGCGCATGGGGCGATCGCTGCCGAGCCTTTGATGGACGTGGAGATCGTGGCGAAATCGGTGCTCTACATGGCCGATCTTCCGCTGGAAGCCAATGTGCTGTTCCACACCGTGATGGCCACCAAAATGCCGTTCGTCGGCCGCGGCTGAATCCCCCAGGGTATACGCGGCGTCCGCCATGGGCGGGGCCGCGCGCGCCAGTCAGGTTCTGCCGGCGAAGTGCGGGGCCGTCAGCCCGGACAGTGGGAAGCCTGACCCGACGCGCCCAGAGAGGCCTGCGTGTTCACCATGACGAGGTGCGCGGCCCGGATGCGCGGGCGCACCGCCGACCGTGGCGAGGCATCGGCCGTGATGTTGTCCTGCACGGAGACGGCGGGCACGGTGGAGTCGCCAGTGGCGGTACGCTCCTGGTACGACGACAGGAAAGGCCATGGTTTGCGGATCATGTCGGGCTCCTCAATCACGCGGGGCCGCCAGCCCGGGGCGGGGTGGCGTGCTGTCAGTATTCCGCCGCGGCAGTGCCCGCTCTGTAGGACAACGCAGGAGCCCCTTGCGGGTCCGCATCCGCCCCGCGAAGGATTCCGGTGTACGCATGCACGTAGGCACGCGCGGAGGCCGGCCAGCCGAAGTCGCGCTGCATGCCGTTGCGCTGCAGGCGGCGCCAGGTGTCCGGCGTATCCTTCCAGCAGGCCAGTGCGCGGGCCACGGCTTCGTCGAAAGCCGCCTGGCTGGCGCCTTGCATCACGAACCCCGTGCCCTGGCCGCCCGGCGCCGCGGCGTCGGCGACCGAATCCGCGAGCCCGCCGGTGGGCGTGACCACGGGTGGGGTGCCGTAGGCCTGGCTGTACATCTGGTTGAGGCCGCAGGGCTCGAAGCGCGAGGGCATGAGGAAGCTGTCGCTGCCCGCCTCGATCTGGTGGGCGAGCGCTTCGTTGAAGCCGACGGTGACGCGCACGTGCTGCGGATGCTTCTGCGCGAGCGCGCGCAGCGCGGCTTCCAGGGCCCGGTCGCCGCTGCCGAGGATCGCGAGCTGCCCGCCCTGGCGGACCAGGCGTTCCGCCCCGGCGATGACCCAGTCGATGCCTTTCTGTTCCGTGAAGCGGCCCACCAGGCCGAACAGCATGCGCTTGCCGTCTTCGGCCAGCCCGAGCGTGCGCCGCAGGGCCGCCTTGCAGGCCGCCTTGCCGGCCAGGCGGTCGGCGGAGAAGGAGGCCTCGATCAGCGGATCGCGCAGCGGATTCCAGACATCGGTATCGATGCCGTTCAGGATGCCCTGCAGGCGATCGGCGCGGGCGCGCAGCACGCCGTCGAGCCCGAAGCCCAGTTCGGGGGTCTGGATCTCGCGGGCGTAGGTCGGGCTGACGGTGGTGATCGCATCGGCGAACTGCAGCCCGGCCTTCATCATCGACAGCTGGCCCCAGAATTCCGCGCCGTCGTGCACGCCCAGATAGGCACCGCCGATGCCGAGGCGGCTCGCCCATTCCATGGGAACGACACCCTGGAAGGCGAGGTTGTGGACGGTGACCATGCTGCCGGCGATGGAGCCGCGGTCGGCCGCGCCGGCCGCATCGCGCCATTGCCGCAGGTAGAGCGGCGCGAGCGCCGTGGGCCAGTCGTTCGCATGCACGATGTCCGCCGTCCAGCCGCAGGGGGACCGGGGCGTGCCGATGAGCGCGGCGACGCGGCTCAGGAGCCCGAAGCGCAGGGCGTTGTCGGGGTGTTCGACGCCGCTGGCGTCCGCGTACGGCGGGCCGGAACGGGCATAGAGCTGCGGGCACGCCAGCAGCAGCAGAGGCACGCCTTCACCGCGCTCCACGCGCAGCAGTTGCGCGGCGGGCCAGGGGCCTTCGGCCGGCACGGGGAACCAGCCGGTGATGCGGCCCTGCAGCGGCATGTCGGCATAGGCAGGCATGAGCAGCATGACCTCGTGGCCCAGCGCGGCGATGGCGGGCGGCAGCGCGGCGCTGACGTCGCCCAGGCCCCCGGTCTTGACCAGCGGGGCGCATTCGGAAGTGGCGAAAAGAACCTTCATGCCGCGGATTCTGCGCCCACCAGTACCGCGAACGGCAGCGTGGGGCGGTCCGGCAGCAGTTCGCCGAGCACGTCGTCGAGATCCCAGCCTTCGCCGGTGTCCGCGCCCAGGCGGCGGCCGGTCATCCAGTCCTCCCACTGCGCGGTCTTCGCGAGCTGCGGATGGGCGGAGGCCAGCGCCAGCCGGGTGCCGCGCCAGCCCACGGCGGCGAGGCCGTAGGGCAGCCGCGAGCACACGACCACGATGGCCTTGCCGTCCCGGATGCGCGCGAAGGCGAAGGCATGCTCGGCGCTCGCGCCTTCGAGGGCGAGCGGCAGGTAGGTGGACTGGAAGAACAGGTCCGGCAGGGCCTGCCGCAGCTGCAGCAGGCGCCAGGTGACGAGCTGCTTCGCGTCCGGCGACGGCACCGCGCCAAGCAGGCGCTGCCAGTCCGCCTGCGACGGATGGCCGCTCTGGTAGAGCGTCTGCAGGGTTTTCAGCGCCTGCGCGAGCGCGGGGAAGTCCACGGGGCGGCGGTTGTCGGGGTCCACGAGGCTGAAGTTCCACTGCTCGCAGCCCTGGTAGATGTCCGGCACGCCGGGCACGGTGAGCTTCAGCGCGAGCTGGCAGAGGCTGTTGCGGTAGCCGTAGGGCGCGATGGATTGCACGAAGCGCTCCAGCTCGCGCACGAACCGCTCCGTGGACAGGGCGCCGTCGATGTAGCGCGCCACCGCGTTCTCGTAGGCCTCGTTGGGGAAGAGCCAGTTGGTCTGCTGCTTGGCCTCGCGCATGGCCTTGACCATGTACTGCTGGATGCGTTCGCGCAGCTCCTGGCGTTCGGCCGGCTGGGTTTCGTGCGTGGGCCAGATGCCGACGAGCGCTTGGTAGAGCGCCCAGAGGTCGTGCGGGCGCGGTGCCGTGTCGCCGTCCACTTCGGAGGCGAAGCGTTCGCCGAGCTCTCGCAATTGCAGGGCGGTGTCCTCCCACAGCGCCGGGATCTCCGAAAGCACGTTGAGGCGCGCGCGCAGGTCTTCCGAGCGCTTGCTGTCGTGCGTGGAGGTGGCGAGCAGGTTGTGCGGACGGTAGCGTGCCCGCTGCAGGTTGGCCTGGTGGAACGCGGAGGCGGTGAGGCCGAAGCGGCGCGGCTCGGAGCCCACGTCGTTCAGCGAGACCAGGCGCACGTAGCGGTAGAAGACGGTGTCCTCCAGCGACTTGGCCATGACGGGCGAGGTGAACTGCTGCCAGCGCCGCAGGAAGCGGGCGCGCAGCTCGGGCACCAGGCCTTCGTCGCCGAGCAGCACGCCCTGCAGGAAGGCGAGCACCCCGCCTTCGCTGGTGCCCATGCGGCGGCGCGCGGCGGCGACCGCCCACTGGACGTGGCGCCGGTCCGCTTCGCTCACGGGCGTGCCGTCCGGCACGAGGTAGGTGCGGTAAACCGGGAAGACCGCCGCCACTTCCGTGAGCGCATTGCGCAGCTGGTTGCGCGTGAAGTCGAAGGTGCGCCGGTCGGCCTGGGCGATGCGGTAGAGCGTGTCCGCGAGCCAGCCCAGATCGCTGTAGAGCGAGGTCTCGATGATGTGCTTCTTGCACTCGTAGACCGCTTCCTCGAAGTCCTTCGTGTCGCCGGTGAAGCTGGTGTAGGCGTCGTCGAAGGCGGACTGGGATGCGGCATCCACGAACAGGCCGTTCACGAGGCTGCTGAATCGGTAGCCCGTCGCGCCGTGCACGGGCCATTCGGCCGGCAGCGGTTCATGGTCGGCGAGGATCTTCTCCACCACCAGGTAGAGCGCGGTGGGCTCCCGGCCGGCGGCCCGGGCGAGCGCGGCGTAGCGGCGCTGCAGCCGGTCGAAGTACTGCGCGGGGTGGGCGAGGCCGTCCGGGTGGTCGATACGCAGCCCGGTGATGCGGCCTTCGGCGATCCAGCGGAAGATGCACGCGTGCGCGGCCTCGAATACGCCGGGCTCTTCCATGCGCAGGGCCGCGAGCGAGTTCACGTCGAAGAACCGGCGGTAGTTGATGTCGTCGCCGGCCACGCGCCAGTCGGCGAGGCGGTAGGGCTGGTCGCGCAGCAGCGCGTCGAGCGCATCCAGGCTCGCGGGCTCTTCCTTGCGGCCGTTCCAGTGCTGCAGGCAGGCGTCGATCCACTGGCGCAACCAGGCATGGGCCGCGGCGAGTTCCGCCAGCCGGCGCTGGTGCAGCGGGGCGTCGCGCAGGCGCATCGCGCGCTCGGAGTCGTCGGTGGTGTCGCGGTCGGGCAGCCGCCCGAAGGCATCCACCAGCGACTGCACCTGCAGCGCGCTGTCGCCGTCCGATTCCGTGCCGGTGGCGGGCGCAGGTACGGCCCCGAAGATGCGCGCATAGTGCCGCGGATCGACGGGCAGGAGGTGGTCCCAGTAGCGGACGAAGAACTTGCCGACCCCGGCATCGAAATCCAGGCGCAGTTCACCGGCTTCGAGCACCTGGCCGTACTGGCCGCCCAGCATGGGCAGCAGTACCCGGCCCCGGAGGTTGTCGGTGGCAGGTTCCCATTCGATGTCGAAGAAGCCCGCATAGGCGGAAGCACGACCGTGCTCCATCACGTCGTCCCACCACGGGTTGGGTGCGTCCAGCACACCCATGTGGTTGGGAACGATGTCCAGCAGCTGGCCGAGCCCGCGTCCCTTCAGTGCATCGCACAGGGCGGCATGGCTCGCTTCGTCGCCGATCTCGGGGTTGAGCCGGGTCGGGTCGACGACGTTGTAGCCATGCGTGCTGCCCGGCGCGGCCTTGAGGTAGGGCGAGCTGTAGAGGTGGCTGATGCCCAGGGCGTGCAGGTAGGGCACGGCGCGGGTCATCGCCTCGAAGGTGTTGTCCTTGTGGAACTGCACGCGGTAGGTGGCGAGCGGCACGTCGGCGGTGTCGAGCGCGGGCAGCGCCTCGGCTTCTGCCTGGAAAGCGGGGCGGCCACGCTGCGCGCGCATGGCCGAGGCCACGGCGGCGAAGCAGGGGTGCGTGGCGAGCCGGTCCAGCGGCACGGCCAGGCGCCGGCGCCAGTTGGGCTGCATGTCCTCGGTGGTGCCGGGCACGTTCACCTGTTCGAGCTGGCCGATCGCGTCCTCGATCTGCACGGCGGCGAGCCAGCAGGGCGTGCGGGCGAGGTAGCCATGCACCGCGGCGATGAATTCCGGCGTGGCCTCGGGCACCGACTGCGCATCGACCGTGGCGCCCTCGGGCAGCAGGCCTTCTTCCTGCAGCGCCATCAGCAGCCGCACGCGGTCCTGCGCGCGTTCGATCAGGCTGCGCGCATGCGCTTCGGAATCCGGCAGCCAGCCCAGGCGCTTCTGTACTTCGATGTCCTCGCCGCTCCAGTAGCCGCGCAGGGTGGGCAGGTCGTGCGTGCTCACCACCGCCAGCGCCTGGGCGGGCCATTGCGCGGGCGGCCGGAAGGCGCCGCCGTCCAGGCGTTCGAAGATCAGCGGGCGGTACGACAGCACGGCGCGCTGCGCCATCGCCTCGCGCATCCGCGGCGCGACGTTGCCGAGGTCTTCGCCGATCACGAGGCAGCGGTGGCGGTGGCTCTCGATGGCGAGCACCGCGAGCAGGGCTTCCAGCGGGTAGGCCACATAGGTGCCGGCACCGTTGTGGATCCAGAAGAGCCGCATGAGCGCCATCACGTGGTCCATGCGCAGCGCGCCCGCCGGATGCATCACGGCGTGCAGCAGGCGGCGGATCGGCATGAAGCGGGCGGCGGACAGGGCCACCGGATTGAGCGGCGGCAGGCCCCAGTCCTGGCCTTGCGTGTTGAGCGGGTCCGGCGGAGCGCCGACATTCATGCCGCGCGCGTACAGGTCCTGCAGCGTCCAGGTTTCCGAGCCGCCATCGCTCGCGCCCACGGCCAGGTCGCAGTAGAGGCCCACGGGCATCAGCGCACGCGCACGGTCGCCGGCCTGGTCCAGCTGGGTGCGGGCCGTCCACTGCAGCCACATGTGGTAGGCCACCGCTTCGGCATGTTCGCGGGCGAAGGCCTGCACTTCCGCGCCCCGCGGGTCGCGCAGGGCCTCGGGCCAGGCGGGCCAGCCCCAGATGTCGGGCGATCCGCGCGAGAGGTGGCGCTGCAGCGCCTCGTAGAGTGCGTGCTGCCCGAGGGTGGCATCGTGTTCCTGCAGGAAGGCCTGGAAGGCGACGCCGCGCGGGCTGAGGGCTTTCCAGTCGCCCTGGCGGAACTCCTCCCAGAGCAGAGCGAGCATCTCTTCCTTGGCAGCGGCGACGTCTGCGTACTGCACGGCGTCCGCGCCACGCAGTGCCTCCAGTCGCTGCTGGAAGGCGCCATCCGCATACAGCGCCTGCGCGGGCGCGCTGCGCAGGAATTCGGGCATCGCCGTCACGTCGATGAACAGCGGATTGAGGGCGAGCCGGCTGGAGGGGCTGTAGGGGCTGGCGAGGTCGGCCCGGTCCATGCGCAAGGCGTGCAGCGGACTCAGGCCGATGAAGGCGGCACCCTGCGCGGCCGCGGTG
The DNA here is from genome assembly GCA_913774955.1 of uncultured Acidovorax sp. Taxonomy (GTDB): domain Bacteria; phylum Pseudomonadota; class Gammaproteobacteria; order Burkholderiales; family Burkholderiaceae_C; genus Paracidovorax. Next base: position 261,122 of record CAJYKV010000027.1, on the reverse strand, counting down.
GCCACGAGTTCGGAGAGATCGGTGAAATCGCCGATGCCCCAGTTGCGTTCGGACCGCAGCGAGTAGAGCTGCACGCACAGGCCCCACCAGCGCTCGCCGTGGCGCAGCGGCTCGGGCGACCAGCACTGGGCGGGCGCGACGATGACGAAGCGCTCGGGAGCGGCGCCCGCACCCGTACCGGCGAGCGCCGTGGTGCCCGCGTCGGCATCCGCCGCGACGAGGCGGTAATAGCCGGCCCGCAGGCCGGCCGGCAACTGGGCCACCGGGCCACGGCCCTCGCACACGGTGGCTTCGGCCTCGACCTCGCTGGTGACGAGCCGCCAGGCGGCGGACGCGGTCCAGTCCACCGTGGCCGGTTGTCCTTCCTCGACGAGGACGGGCGGGGGCAGGGCGGAGGCATCGGCGTGCGGGCCCATGGCGGCGAGCGCGCGCACCAGGACTTCGGGCGGAACGTCGCGGTTCTCGCCCCAGAAGCTGGCGTAGTTCAGCGCGATGCCGGCCAGGCCGGCGCGGTGGTGCAGGTCGCCCTGGCTGATGGGATCGTGGGGGGCGTTCATGCGGTCACTCCGTACAGGGTCCAGCGTGCGGACCAGGGTGTCCAGGCGGCGCCGTCCTGCCAGCGGTGATCAAACACCGCAATTCCTTCCGGTGCATCGCCGGAAGCGTCCGCATCCCGCGCCGCCACGGCCTCACCACCCAGGTTCATTTGCATCACGAGCCGTGCTCCATCTTCATAGGCCCATTCGGCCTGCAGTCCCGCGGCACCCACGCGCCGCGCGGTGTGCCCGCCCGGGCGCAGCCGCTCCAGGCGGGGGGTGATCCATGCAGCCCGGGCGGCCAGCGCCGCGCGCAGCAGGGCCAGGCGCTCGCGCCCTGCCGGCGATTCGGCCTGCGCCCAGTCGAGGCGGCTGCGCTCGAAGGTGGCGGCATCGCAGGGGTCGGGCAGCTCCCGGCCGGAGCCGGCTTCCAGGCGGAACTCGCGCTGGCGGCCGGCGCGCACGGCCTCGCGCAGCTCGCCAGTCCAGTCGGCGAAGTAAAGGAAGGGCGTCTCCGCCCCGAATTCGTCGCCCATGAACACGAGCGGAATGGCCGGCGTGAGCAGCGTGGCGAGCATCGCCAGTTCGGCGGCGGGCGATGGCACCAGATGGCCGAGCCGTTCGCCGAAGGCACGGTTGCCGACCTGGTCATGGTTGCCGAAGAAGTTGACCATCGTGGTCAGCGGCTGCGCAGTGGCCGGCTGGCGCACCGTGCGGTGGCCGTCGCCGTCGCGCTCGGAATGGGCGAAGACGTAGCCGCCCGCGAGGCTGTGGGCGAGGCCGTCGAACGGCGCATGCGCATAGTCGGCGTAGTAGCCCTGGCGCTCGCCGGTGAGGCTCACGTGCAGCACGTGGTGGAATTCGTCGTTCCATTGCGCGTCGTAGCGCGCGGGCTGCGGGCCCGGGGCCAGGCGCTCGCCCTCGTTCTTCTCGTTCTCCAGCACGAGGTGCACGTGTCGGCCCGCGGCGGCCTCGCGCACGCGCGAGGCAATGTCGTCCAGCACATGGGGTGTGCCGTCATCGATGATGGCGTGCACGGCATCCAGCCGCAGGCCGTCGATGCGGAACTCCTGCACCCAGTAGAGCGCGTTCTGGATGAAGAACTCGCGCACCGGCCCGCTGCCGTCGCCATCGAAGTTGATGGCGGCGCCCCAGGGGCTGTGGTGCGTCTCGGAAAAGAAGCCCGGGGCATAGCTGCCCAGGTAGTTGCCGTCCGGCCCGAAGTGGTTGTAGACCACGTCGAGGAACACCATCAGGCCGATCGCATGCGCCCGGTCGATGAGCCGCTTCATGTCGTCGGGCGTGCCGTAGGCGGGGTGGGGCGCGAACGGCAGCACGCCGTCGTAGCCCCAGCCGTGGTGGCCGCCGAAGGTCGCCACCGGCATCAGTTCGACGGCGGTGAAGCCCTGGTCTGCCAGCCACTGCAGGCGTTCCGCCGCAGCCGCGAAGGTGCCCTCGGGCGTGAAGGTGCCCACGTGGAGTTCGTAGAGGACCACGTCTTTCCACGGGCGCCCCGTCCAATTCTTCACCTGCCAATCGAAGGTATCCGGATCCGTCACCCGGCTCGGTCCGTGCGGGCCTTCCGGGTTGCTGCGCGAGGCCGGGTCGGGCACCAGGGGGCCGTCGTCCGCCTGCCACTGGTAGAGCGTCTCCGCGTCCGCCTCCGGCACGACCACCTCCCAGTATCCATCCCGCGTGGGCCGGGCGTCGGCCTGGGCGGCTGCGGTGCCGGAGCCGTTTCGGTAGTGGAGAGTGAGCCGTTCGGCGGCCGGTGCCCAGAGGGTGAACCGGACGCCGCCTTCCGGCAGAAGGCGGGCGCCGATCGGCATGTCGTGCCGGTAGGTCATGGATAGGCGGTGTGGGAAGTGGCGGTGAGGATGGCCATCGAGTGCGCGGGCAGCACGTACTGCGTGCCGGGCTCCACGGGCAGTGCATCCGGCGGCGGCACGTCGGCCGTGCGGGTGTCCACGCGCACGGTCCAGGTGCGGGGCTGGTCTTCCTTGGGCAGCGTGAAGGTGGCGTCCTCGCCGCTGGCGTTGAACAGCACCACCGCGGCGCCGTGGCCGGCATCCGTCTCCATCAGGGCGGCGACGCAGCGCGATTGCGGATCGTCCCATTCCTCCGGCGTCATCGGAAGGCCCCAGACGCTGTGCCAGTGCACGCCGACGCAATCGGCCCGGCCGCTGCTCGCGGTGGCGGTGCGCAGCGCAGGCAGCTCCGCGCGCAGGGCGATCAGCGCCTCCGTGAAGCGGCGCTGCGCCTCGTTGCGGCCGGCATGCTCCCAGTCGTACCACGACAGCGGGCTGTCCTGGCAGTAGCCATTGTTGTTGCCGTTCTGGGTGCGCGCATGTTCGTCGCCGCCCAGCAGCAGCGGCGTGCCGTGCGAGACGAACAGCGTGGCGAGGAAGTTGCGCATCTGGCGGCCGCGCAGCTCCAGCACGCCGGCATCGTCTGTCTCGCCTTCGGCGCCGCAGTTCCAGCTGCGGTTGTGGTTCTCGCCGTCGCGGCTGTCTTCCTGGTTGGCCTCGTTGTGCTTTTCGTTGTAGCTCACGAGGTCGGCCAGGGTGAAGCCGTCATGCACGGTGATGATGTTCACGCTGTCGGTCGCGGGGCGGCGGCGGTGCTCCAGCAGGTCCGCGCTGCCGCAGAGGCAGGCCGCGAAGCCGGGAAGGCTGCCGTCGGTGCCGCGCCAGTAGTCGCGCACCACGTCGCGGTAGCGGCCGTTCCATTCCATCCAGCCGTCGGGGAAGCCGCCCACCTGGTAGCCGTCCGGCCCGAGGTCCCACGGCTCGGCGATCAGCTTGACGCGCGAGAGCACCGGGTCCTGCGCCACGGCCGCGAAGAAGGCGGCGCGGTGCGTGAAGGCGCCGGAGACGTCGCGCCCGAGCGAGCAGGCCAGGTCGAAGCGGAAGCCGTCGACGTGCATTTCGGTGACCCAGTAGCGCAGGCTGTCCATCACCAGCCGCAGGGCGGCCGGGCTGCTGGTGTCCACGGTGTTGCCGGTGCCGGTGTAGTCGACGTAGAAGCGTGTGTCCTCGGGCGAGAGCCGGTAGTAGGCGCCGTTGTCGATGCCTTTCAGGCTCAGCGTGGGGCCCAGGTGGTTGCCTTCGGCCGTGTGGTTGTAGACCACGTCCAGAATCACCTCGATGCCCGCGGCGTGCAGCGACCGGACCATCGCCTTGAACTCGTCCGTCCCGCCGTCGGCGCGGTTCGCGGCGTAGCGGGGCTCGGGCGCGAAGAACGCGATCGTGTTGTAGCCCCAGTAATTGGCAAGGCCCGCGTCCACGAGGCGCTTGTCGTCCACGAAGGCCTGCACCGGCAGCAGTTCGATGCTGGTCACGCCCAGCTGTTGGAGGTAGCCCACCGCGGCGTCCGATCCCAGCCCGGCATAGGTGCCGCGCAGGTGCTCGGGCACGCCCTCCAGCGTCTGGGTGAAGCCCTTGACGTGCATTTCATAAAACACGGTCTCGGCGGGCGGCACGCGCGGATGTGCATCGTCGTCCCAGTCGAAGCGGGAGCGCACGACGATGGACTTGGGCGCGGTGGCGCCGTTATCGACGCCGCTGATGGCGTGGTCCTCGTCCTCGTGGCCAAGTTCATAGCCGAACTGGTCGTCCGCGCCCATCACGGGGCGGTCGAGCGCGCGGGCATACGGATCGATGAGCAGCTTGGCGGGGTTGAAGCGCTGGCCCTTCGACGGATCGTAGGGGCCGTGCACGCGCAGGCCGTAGCGCTGCCCGGGCTTGATGCTCTTGATGTGTCCGTGCCAGGTGCCGGCGGTGAATCCGGGCAGCGCGACGCGGCCGGACTCGTTCTCGCCGTCGGAGTAAAGGCAGACCTCGACCTTCTCCGCACCTGGAGCGTGCACGGCGAAGTTCACGCCCTGCCGGTCGGCCGAGGCCCCGAGGGGCAGGGGCCGGCCCTGCTCGACCGTGTAGCGGGCGGCGCGCGGACGGCGCGGCGTCATGGAGGGAGCGGCGTCGCCTGCCTTCATGCGGCCACCTTCTTCAGGCCGGAGCCTTCGGTTCCGGCCGGTGACGCGGGCCGTGCGCGGCCGATGCTGGCGGTGGTGGACTGCAGGCCCTGCGCCTTGAAGAACTGGCGGGGCACGACGACGATGCCGCTCTCGGTCACATGGAAGCGCTTGCGGTCGGCCTCGAGGTCGAATCCGATGCGTTCGTACGCCGGAATGTCGTTGTCCTGGTCGATGATGGCGCGGCGCACCTGGGCGCCACGGCCGATCCGCGAACGTTCCATGATGATGCAGTGCTCCAGGCGTGCGTCGCGCTCGACGACCACCGAACGGCGCAGCATCGCGTTGTCCAGCGAGGCGCCGTCCACGATGCTGCCCGAGCCCACCACCGAGCGGTGGATCACGCCGTTCTCGATCTGGGCCGACTCGGCCTGGTCGGGGCTGGCGTAGATGGGCCAGCGGCTGTTCGTCATGCGGAAGCGGGGCGTGGCGCCCAGCGTGTCGAAGTGGGCCTGGTAGTAGGCGTCGATGGTGCCCACGTCGCGCCAGTAGCCGTGCTCTTCGTAAGGCTCGGTGCCGGGGATGGTATTGGTGTCGAAGTCGTAGGCCATCAGGCGGTGCGACTTGAGCATGGCCGGCAGGATGTGCTTGCCGAAATCGCTGTGGCCGGTTTCGTGCGCCTGGCGCAGTGCGTCCAGCAGCACGTCGGCGTTGAACAGGTAGTTGCCCATCGAGGCCAGCGCATGGGTGGAGCTGCCGGGCATGGGGCGCGGCGGGGTCTGCGGCTTCTCGACGAAGTCGACGATGCGGTGGTTGTCGTCCGTCTCCACGATGCCGAACTGGTTGCAGTCGGCGAGCTTCACCGGCAGCGTCGCCACGCTGACGTGGGCATCGTTCTTCGTGTGGAAGTCGATCATCTGGCGCACGTCCATGCGGTAGATGTGGTCGGCGCCGAACACGGCCACGATGTCGGGCTTGAACGTCTCGATCAGGTGGATGTTCTGGTAGACCGAATCGGCCGTGCCCTGGAACCACTCCGGGCCGTTGTTCATCTGCGGCGGCACCACGGTCACGAAGTGCTGGGGGATGAAACGGGTCATCGTCCAGGACTGGCGGATGTGCTCGATGAGCGACTGCGACTTGTACTGCACCAGCAGGTAGATCGAGTAGATCTCGGAATTCACGAGGTTCGAGAGCACGAAATCGACGATGCGGTGCTTGCCGTTGAAGGGCACGGCGGGTTTGCAGCGCTCGGCCGTGAGCGGGTGCAGGCGCGAGCCTTCGCCGCCGGCCATGACGATGGCGAGAACGTTCTTGGTGCTGGACATGTGGGACTCCCGGGAAGTCAGACGTGGAAGGGCGCGGAACCTGATGCTGCCGCAGCCGTACGGCTTCCTGGCGCGCGCGGCGGGGTTCGCCGGGGGAGGCGGGCCGGATGCAGGGCGGTGGAAGCGGAATGCGGCATGGCAGGGAATACCCGCCCATGTTCTGTTGCGGCGCAACAAAGGGTTGCAGGAAGTTCCGACGACGCGTTGTCAGTGCGCGCCTACGTGCAGAGCCCCAGCATGGGACACGGCGCCCTGCTGCGCTCGACCGTGGTGTAACAGTCCCGCGGAAAGAAATGCTCTGGAGTGTGCGAGTGGCGCCCGGCGGCACCCAGGCGGAATCAGGCGCCGGTCGTGCCGGCGTCGCGCAGGGCGGCCAGCGAACTTTCGATGAGGGCGTCGAAGGTGTCGAAATTCATCGGCTTGGGCAGGACGTGGTCGAAGCCTTCCAGCGCCGCACGTTCGGCCGCACCCACCCCGGTGATGCCGATTGCGATGCATGTGGGCAATCCGCTGTCGCGGGCGATGCGCTTGAGCTGCGGCACGAGGTCGACGCCCAGCATGTCCGGCAGATGCTGGTCCACGAGCAGCAGCGGCGCGGCCTGCGCCTGCATGGCGGCAAGCGCCTGCGCACCCGTGAACGCCATGCGCACGCCGTGGCCGTTGAGTTCCAGCAGATCCCGCAGCAGTTCCGCAGCCTCGTGGTTGTCGTCGACGATCAGTATCTCTGCGTGCATGAAGGGGCGCGGGACCTCGGCCGCAGGGGCCGGCTGGATTCAGGAACGGGTGATTGTGCCCGAGGCGGCCGGCGGGAGACGTACCGAGAAAACCACATGGTCGTCTTCATGGGCATAGGTGATGTCACCGCCGTGGCCCCGGACGATCTCGTGGGCGATGTAGAGGCCCAGGCCCATGCCGGACCGGTTGCGCGCATTGCCGGCCGACGATGCCTTGAAGGGGCTGAACAGGTTCTTCGCCACGGCGTCGGGAATCGGCGCGGCCACGTTGCGCACCACGATCGCCACGCCGCCGCCCGGCAGCGCCGCGGCGGAAATGCGCACCGGATGGCCGGGCAGGCCGTGGTGGCGGGCATTGCTGATGAGGTTCACCACCACCTGCGCGACCCGGTCGGCATCCACCTCGGCTTCCAGGGAAGGGGGCAGTTCGGCCTGCAGGTCGGTTTCCGGATGGGCCGTGCGGGCCTCGTCGATGAGGTCGGCCAGCAGTGCCGCGACATCCGCGCGGGCGAGCTGCAGGTCGATGCCCAGGCCGCTCTGCAGCCGCGACATGTCCATCACCTGGCTCACCAGCCGCTGCATGCGGCTGCTCGAGGACTGGATGCGCTGGCCCAGGCGGCCGGTGCGGCCGTCGGCATCGCCACCTTTTTCGAGCACGCGGGCCGCCATGCTGATCGAATGCAGCGGATCGCGCAGGTCATGGCCGAGCACGGCCATCAGCTGGTTGCGCGTGCGGTTGAGCTCGGTATGGCGTGCATGCTGTGCGCGCTGCATTTCGTCGAGCACCTGCCCGGCGATGTCGAGTTCCACCGCGTCCCACGCCTCGGCGGTGGAGCGCACGGTTTCCTTCCAGAGGTCGAAGGAGCCGCGCGGCGTGAGCCGCGGGCCCAGCGGCCCGGGACGCACTTCCTTCTCGGGGCGGCCGCCCCAGTGGATGGTCTCGATTTGCTCCCGGCGCAGGAAGAGCACCCAGCCGCCGCGCTCGCGGTCGAACGGCAGCGCCAGCAGGCCGCACCAGGGCGCGGCATCGGCGGCCAGGGTGGGCTCCAGCAGGGGCAGGGCATGGGTCTGGTAGAGCCGGTCGGCGGGGATGTCGTCCCGCGCGGAGGCGAGCCAGTCGAGGATGGCCTTGGCCGCCGGTTCCGACACGTCGCCGTAGCGCTGCATCTTGGCGCCCACCGCCACCACCGCGGCCTCGGCGCGGAGGTTGGCGGCGAGCTCCGGTGCGCAGCGGCAGAGCGCCGCGAACTCGTCGTCGGAGTGCACGATGTCCTGGATGAGCTGCGCGCGCAGGGTGGCGGCCGACTGGGTGCGTCCGTTGTTGGCGGCGAGCAGCGAGTTCTGGATGTTCGACGACAGCACCTGCGCGATCACGTCGCAGGCCATGCGCACGCTGTAGGGCACCTGCCGCGGCTGCATGTGGTGGCACGCCAGCAGGCCCCACAGCCGGCCGTTGATGACGATCGAGACGCTCATCGAAGCCGCCACTCCCATGTTGGAGAGGTATTCGATGTGGATCGGCGACACGCTGCGCAGCACGCTCGCGCTCATGTCGAGCGGCTCCGCCGTCCGCTGCAGCAGCGCGACCGTGGGGGCGCCCACGTCGGCGATGAGCCGCAGCGTGTTGACCACGTACAGGCGGCGGGCCTGCGCGGGAATGTCGCTGGCGGGGTAGCGGCGCCCGCGGTAGGGATCGAGTTCCGGCACGCAGGTCTCCGCCACCACGTCGCCGCTGCTGTCGTGCCGGAACCGGTAGGCCATGACGCGGTCGAAGCCGGTGAGCGCCTGCAGCTCCTGGGTGGCGAGCTGCAGCAGCTCATCGATGGCGCGGGGACGGCGCAGCTTTTCCATGGCGCGGTGCGCCTGCACGGCGAACACCGCCAGCTCGGCCGGGCTGTGCCGGCGGGACTCGAACTCGGCCACCAGCAACTTGCCGCTGATGTGCAGCACCACGTCGAACACCCGGCCTTTCGCTTCCATCTCGGCGGGCATGGGCAGCTCGGCTTCGCCACGCAGCGCCTGCAGCCCCTCGCGCACCTTGTCGGCGATGGCGGCGCAGGGCGGCTGGGGCAGGGTGGACAGATCGCTGCCCGGCCAGAGCGGACAGCCCAGCAGCTCTTCCACGTTCTCGCTGGCGTAGCGCACCTTCCCGTCCGCGTCGAACGCGACCAGCGCGCCGTGGTTCTGGATGCGGCCCGGGATGTGGATCGGCTCGCGGTCGCAGTTGTCCAGCGTGGGAGCGGGGGATTCCTGGGTGTGGAGCGGCATGGTCATGGCGAGGGCTCCGTCAGGAGGGCGGGGGGTGCAGCGCGGTCGGCGGAAGAGGGGTGGGGTTTCCGGTCAGGCGTCATGCAGGCGTTTCTTCCTGCGCATCGTACTGCCGTTGCAGCGCGCCGAAGGCCGCCTGCGCGCCTGCGCAGGCGGCAGCGATGTCCTCCGGCGTGCGCAGGGCATCGGCCAGCCGGCCGAGGAAATGCTTCCAGCGGGCGGCCGTCCCGGCGCCGCTGCCCTGGAGGTAGCGCAGGGGATGCGGTGCCAGCGTGGCGGAGAGGCGGCGGTGGAGCCACTGCCCGCCGAGCTGCGAACCCTCCACCACGTAGGCCATGCCCCAGGCCACGGCCTCCGCGCGCGCGGGGAAACGCTCCAGCACGCGGGCCGCGGCTTCCTTCGTTTCCACCCCCGCCGCCGGCCAGGCCATAGCCGCTGCGTCCTCGAGGTCGAGGCGCAGGGCCTGCAACCGGCCAGGATCGTCCAGGCGCCACGGGTGCGGGCCGGCGTCGATCGGCGCGATCACCGGGCCGAGGGCCTGCAGCCATGCCGCCAGTGTGCGGGCATGCCGCAGGTAGTCCTGAAGCGTCGCCCCGTCGCGCGCGAGGGGCAGGGCCGCGTCGAGCCGGGCATGCTGCTCCCGCGTAGCCTCCCGCAGCGCGGCCAGGCCGTCGTTGCGGGCAGCGGGAACGGCCGGCGACGCGCGGCCGGTGCGGGAGTGGATCGGGTGCGTGGTGCTCACTGGATGGGAGGAAGAGCGACGGGGAGCCGCTGGCGTTCGTACGGGTGCAAAGAAGGGAGAGGGAAGGCGCCTGCGGGAGCCGCGTCAACCCTCCTGCTGTGTGAGGTTGCGCACGCGGTGGGCGAGGGCATCGAGTGTGAACGGTTTCGTCAACACGTGCATGCCGCGCTCGAGATGCCCATTCCCCACGGCGGCATTTTCGGCATAGCCCGTGATGAAGAGGATCTTCAGGTCGGGCCGCGTGAGCCGGCCGCCGTCGGCCAGCTGCCGCCCGTTCATGCCGCCGGGCAGGCCCACGTCGGTGATGAGCAGGTCGAGATGGGTGCGCGACTGCAGTACCTGCAGCGCGGTCGCGCCGTCGCCGGCCTCGAGGGTCTGGTAGCCCATCTCGTGCAGCACTTCCACCACCAGCGAGCGCACGCTCGGCTCGTCGTCCACCACGAGCACCACGCCCGAACCCTCTCCGGGCTCCACGGGTAGCGCCGCGGGCAGGCCGGAATCCTCCGCGGTCGCTTCGTGGCGCGGCAGATAGATGCACATCGTGGTGCCCATGCCGGGCTCGGAGTAGGCGCGCACCTGTCCGCCGGACTGGCGGGCGAAGCCGTACACCATCGACAGGCCCAGGCCGGTGCCCATGCCGATCGGCTTGGTCGTGAAGAACGGCTCGAAGATCCGTCCCATGATCTCCGGCGTCATGCCTGCGCCGGTGTCGGTCACGCAGAGCGATACGTACTGCCCCGGCGGCAGGTCGCGCTCCCGGCCGGCGCGCTCGTCCATCCAGGCGTTGGCGGTCTCGATGGTGAGCCGTCCGCCGCCGGGCATGGCGTCGCGGGAATTGATGCACAGGTTGAGCAGAGCGCTTTCGAGCTGGTGCGGATCGACGTGGGTGGTCCACAGGCCGACGGCGTTGACGACTTCCAGCTCCGTCTCGGGTCCGATGGTGCGTCGGATGAGTTCCTCCATGCCGCGCACCAGCCGGTTCACGTCGGTGGCCTTGGGGTCGAGCGTCTGGCGGCGCGAGAACGCCAGCATGCGGTGCGTGAGCGAGGCGGCGCGGCGGGCCGCGCCCTGGCCGACGGTCACGTAGCGCGGCAGGTCGTCGAAGCGGCCCTGGGCCACACGCCGGTTGAGCAGCTCGAGGCTGCCGCTGATGGTGGCCAGCAGGTTGTTGAAGTCGTGCGCCAGGCCGCCCGTGAGCTGCCCGACGGCCTCCATCTTCTGGGATTGCCGCAGCGCCTCCTGCGCGGCTTCGCGCTCGCGCGACTCGGCCGTGAGTCGGGCGAGCGCGTCCTTCAGGTCGCGCGTGCGTTCCGCCACGCGGCTCTCCAGTTCGCGGTTGAGCGTCCGCAGCTCCTCCTCGGCAACGCGCTGGTCGGTGACGTCGTGCCCCTCGGCGAAAATGCCCGTCACGGCCCCCTGGGCGTCCAGCGTCGGCTGGTAGACGAAGTTCAGGTAGTGCTCGGTGAGCGGGCCGCCCGGGGTGCGCCGCAGCTGGACCTTCAGGTTCTTGCCGATGTAGGGACGGCCGGTGCGGTACACCTCGTCGAGCAGTTCGCGGATGCCCTGGCCTTCCAGTTCGGGCATCGCCTCCAGAACGGTCTTGCCTTCCAGGTCCTGGCGGCCGATGAGCTGCTGGTAGGACTCGTTGACGAATTCGAAGACGTGCTCCGGCCCGTGCATGACGCACATGAAGCCCGGAGCCCGGCTGAACAGGTCGCGCAGCCGGTCCCGTTCCGCCGTGCGGGATTCGAGCGCCTCGGCCTGTGCGATGGCGGGGGCCACCTGGCCCGCCAGCAGCTGGAGGAACGCCTGGATCTCCGCGTCGTCCCCGGGGCGGTGCGGGTTGCAGCCGCACACGAAGAACCCGGCGGAACGGCTATCGCCCTGGGGCGGCAGCGCCACCACGAAGGCGGTGTGCGGAGGCGCCTGCCATGCGCCCGTGGGCGTATCGGCCTCGGGCGCCAGCGGTACGGCGTAGGCGGGCTCGCCCCGGACGAGCCGTTCGAGCTGCCAGGGCTGCGGGGCGCCCTGCGGGAGCACCCGCTGCGCCAGGCGGTGGCCCGAGGGGATGCCCGCGTTGCAGGCCAGCCGGGCCGTGCCGTGGGCGTCGTAGAGGTAGATCAGCGAGAAGGGCAGGTCGTGCTGCGCGCGCGCGACGGTGGCGCATGCGGCGTCCAGCACCTGCTGGCGGGTGCCGCCGAGCGACATGGCCGCGCTCAGTTCGTGCAGCAGGCCGAGCCGCCGCTCGCTGATGACACGGCGGGTCTCCTCGGAGACCGCGCAGAAGAGCCCGTTGACGCTGCCGTCGTCGTCCAGCAGCGGGCTGTAGGAGAACGTGTGGTAGGTCTCCTCCAGCGTGCCCGTGCCGGCCCGGTCGATGAGCAGCATGAGCGACGAGTCCCAGGTGGACTCGCCGCGCCCGTACACCGCGTGCATGCGGCCCTTCACATCGTCCCAGATCTCCTTCCAGACCTCGGCGGTGGGCCGCCCGAGGGCTTCCGGGTGCTTCACGCCCAGCGTGGGCCGGTAGGCGTCGTTGTAGAAGAACGCGATGTCGGGCCCCCAGCCGACCCACATCTCGAAGCGGGAGGTCAGAAGGATGCGCAGCGCCGCCTTCAGGCCCTGGGGCCAGCGGTCCGGCGGGCCGAGTGGCGTGGATTCCCAGTCATGCTGGCGCATGCGGCGGGCCATCTCGCTGTGGCCGATGAAGATGTCGGCATGGCGTTCGGCCTGCTGCGGGGAAAGTGAAGGGGTCATGGGGCCTTGGTCGACGGTCTACCGGCCGGCCATCAGCCGGACAATGGTGGCCATGAGGGCGTGGGGTTGCAGCGGTTTGCCGAGGTGCGCGTCGAAACCGGCTTCCAGCGCCTTGTTCGCGTCCTGCGGGCGCGAGAACGCCGTGAGCGCGACCGCGATGGGCGGCCGGCGTCCTGCAGGTATCGGCATGCCGCGCAGGGTGCGCGCGAGTTCGTACCCGTCCCGCCCCGGAAGCCCGATGTCGCTGACCACCACGTCGGGCCAGCGCTCGTTCAGTGCCCGGATGGCGGCATCGAAGTCCGCGGCCTGCCGCGGCCGCGCGCCGCCGTCGGACAGCACCACGGCCAGCATCTCGCTGGCGTCCGGATGGTCTTCCACGGTGAGGATGTCCAGGCCGCGCAGCGGGCGCTCCTCGATGGACGGCTCGGGCGGCGTCTCGTCTGCGCGCAGCGGCGCGGGCGCGCTCTCGCCTTCGCCCTCGTAGGCCGCGGTGAGCCGGACGGTGATGATGGAGCCATGTCCGGAGCCGGCGCTGTACGCCTCGACCCCGCCGCCATGCAGCTCGGCGAGCTGCTTGACGATGGAGAGGCCCAGGCCCAGGCCGCCGTGGCGGCGGTTGTCGGGCGAGTCGCTCTGCGTGAAGCGGTCGAAGAGGTGTTCGATGAACTCGGGAGCGATGCCGCGGCCCCAGTCCTGTACGGACAGCGTGAGCGCATTGCCCTCGCGGGACAGCACCACCTCGATCCGCCCTTCGTTGTCGGAGAACTTGATGGCGTTCGTGAGCAGGTTCCAGAAGATCTGCTGGAAGCGCGTCGGATCGAGCCAGGCGGGCCCAATGCAGGCGCCCGCGTGCACCTCCACCGTCAGCCGCTTCTCGGCGATGGAGGCCTGCAGCGCGTCGATCGCGGAACGCACCGATTCCTCGGGCTGCGTCCATTCGCGTTCGAGGTGCAGCTTGCCGCTGTTGATGCGCGATACGTCGAGGATGTCCGAGATGATGCGCGCCTGCGCCTTCACATTGCGGTGGATCGAATCCAGTCCTTTGATCAGCTCGGGCGTGCCGCCGCGGCGCTTGAGGATGTGCACCCAGCCGGCGATCGCATTCAGCGGCGTGCGCAGCTCGTGCGACAGCACGGCGATGAAATCGTCCTTGGTGCGGCCCAGGCGCTCGGCCGTGGCACGGGCCACCTGTTCGCGCTCCAGGACTTCCTGGCGGCGGCTGTCGAGTTCCACGCGCTCGGAGATGTCGGCGGCGATCGCCATGCGCAGGCCCGGCTCCACGTGGGCCGAGATGCTCCACTCCAGGTACACCCACTGGCCGGACGGCCGCACCAGGGGAAATTCGCCCTGCCACGTCGTGGACTGCCCGGTCTCCACCGTCCTGTCGCGCACGAAATCCGCCCAGTCGGGTGGTGCGAAATCGCTGATCGCCCGCCCGAGCACTTCCTGCGGCGAACGGCCGAGGAGCCGTGCCATCGCCGGATTGATGTCTGTGAACCGGCCGTCGCGCTCGAGCAGACCGATGCCGCTCAAGGCCTGGCTGTAGATCGCCCGGAAGCGCCGGTCGCTGCGGCGCAGGCTGTCCTCGGCCGTACGGGCGCGGATGAGCGCCTGCAGGGTGCCCACCAGCACCGCGGGCTCCACGGGATGGGTGAGGTAGGCGTCCGCGCCGGCGTTGAGGCCGGTGACGCGGTCCTCGGCATGCACATGGGCCGCCGACAGGTGCATCACCGGCAGCAGCGCCGTGTCCGGGCGTGTGCGCAGGGTGCGGCACACCTCGAAGCCGTCGATGTCCGGCAGATGCACGTCGAGCACGACGGCGGAAATGGCGTTGCCGGCCATCCGCAGGGCCTGCGCGCCGCTCTCGGCCTCCAGCGTCTGGAAGCCGGAGGCGCGAACGATGCGCGCGGTCGAGTAGCGGGTGACCGGGTTGTCGTCCACCACCAGCACCGTATGGCTGCCGCGGTCGATGGTGGTGTGAATGGCTCCGACGTCCAGCATGCCGCTCACTCCAGAGTCCCCGCGCCAGTATCCGGCTGCGGCAGCCGCGTGGGCAGGGTGACGGAAAACACCGAGCCCTCGCCCGGCACGCTCTGCAGGTCCACCCGGCCGCCGAGCAGCTCGGCGAGCTGGCGGCTCAGCGCCAGCCCGAGGCCCGTGCCCCGCAGCCGGTTCTGCAGGGGCGAGCCGACCTGCGAGAAGTCCTCGAACACGCGGGTGTGGAATTCCGGCGCGATGCCGATGCCGGTATCCGCCACCGAGAACCGCACACGGTCGCCATCGCAGGCCTCGACGCTGATGCGCACTTCGCCGCGCGGCGTGAATTTGAGCGCGTTGGAGATGAAGTTGCGCAGGATCTGCGACAGCTTGCGGTCGTCCGTGAAGAGCGGCGGCAGGCCGCGCGGCTCCTCGAACACGAGGTTCAGCTCGGCATTGGTCACCACCGGCTTGAACATGCCCCGCAGCGCCTGGAAGAGGTCCACCATGTCGAACCAGGCGGGCGAGATGTCGACCCGGCCGGCTTCGATCTTCGCGAGATCGAGCAGGTCGTCCACCATTTCGGAGAATTCCATCGCCGTGGTCTGGATGAAACCCACCTGGCGTGCCTGCTCCGCGTTCAGCGGGCCGTCCACATGGTCGGCGAGCAGGCGCGCGATGCTGCGGATCGAGCTGATCGGCGTGCGGAACTCATGGCTCATGTAGGCCAGAAAGCGGCTCTTCATCTCCGTGGCCTTGCGCAGCTGTTCGGCCTGGGCGTCCAGCTCCGAATAGAGCGCCACCACGCCGCGGTTGGTTTCCTCGAGTTCGGCGCGCAGCAGCTCCACCTCCTGCTGGCTGGCGGCGAGTGCGGCCTGCAGCGCGGAGAGGGTGGGGGTTTCGGCGCCGGCCCCTGCGTCGGGCTGTGCGTCGGGCTGGGATGTCATCGTGCGGTTCCTAGGGTGTCGGCTTCAGGGGGCGTAGGGGGCTCAACCGTTGCGCTGGACCACCACGATGGTGGCGTCGTCCCGGACGCGGTGGTGGTCGCGCAGCAGCACGGCGGCCACGAGTGTGGGGTCGCGGCCGAGCAGCGCATGGATCGAGCGGGCGTGCCAGCGCCCCTCGATGCCGTCGGTGTGGACCACGGCGAGCGCATGGTCCGGCGGCTGGAGGGAGGTTTCCTGGGGCTTGCGGATCTGCAGGCCCACGGTGCCGTGCTGCGCCGGCACCGACCGGTCGGCCACGCCGGAGACGAGCCGCGCCGCCACGTTGCCGATGCTGGTGCTCTGCACCGGCGCGGCAGGCCCGTCCCAGCGCAGGGCGCAGACCGCGGCGCCGCGCAGCCCCAGCAGCGCGCGGTGGGCGCGCTCTGCCATGCCGCCCAGGTCGCTGAAGGGGGCCTGCGCGAAGACTTCCAGCGCCGCCTCCGAAGAGCGCGCCGCTTCCGGCCCGTGCCCGAGACCATCGGCCACGCAGAGCGCCACGCGCTCGCCGTCGATGGCGGCCGCCCAGGCATCCCCGCAGGCCGTCTCGCCGCGCAACGGCAGGCGGATGGCCCCCACGCGCACGCGGGGCCGGACGGCGTCGCCGCGCTGCAGGGACGCCTCTGCCGAGGCGTAGCCATCCTCCTCTTCGAGGGGGCGCTCCACGACCCGTGCCACGCAGACCGTGCCCTCGGGCGTGGAATGGAAGTCGAATTCGTCGGACAGCCGCCGGACCGCGCCGAGGCCGGTGCCTGGAGAGCCTCCGGTCGAGTAGCCGTCCCGCATCACCATCCGCAGGTCCGCGATGCCGGGGCCGTTGTCGATCACGATCACCTCCACGGCGTGCCGCGCGGGAATGGCGGCGACCAGCAGGCGCCCGCCGCGCGCATGGCGGTGCAGGTTGGTGGCGAGTTCGGTGACCACGAGCGACAGCCGCCCCGCATCGGTGGCATTCCAGCCGAGCCGTGCGCTCTCGTGCGCGGCGAAGCGCCGTGCCTCACCGACGCGGCTCGCGTCGTCGATCGGGAACACCGTGTGCGTCCAGCCGTGCAGGACTTCGGCGCGGGCGGGGTCCATCACTTCCATTTCGTGATGGTGACGCAGGTGCCCTGGCCGGGCGCCGAGCGGATGTCGAATTCGTTGACGAGCCGCCGGCTGCCGGGCAGGCCGAGCCCCATGCCGCCGCCGGAGGTCCAGCCGTCGGTCAGCGCCAGCTGCATGTCGGAGATGCCGGGGCCCTCGTCCTCGAAGGCCATCCGCAGGCCGGACCGGCCGTGCTGGTCGAGCACCTCCCAGCGCATGCGGCCCCCGCCGCCGTGCACCAGGGTATTGCGCGACAGCTCGCTGGCCGCCGTGATGACCTTGGTCTGGTCCACCAGGGAGAAGCGCAGGCCGGCGCAGAGCGCCCGCACGGTCTGGCGGCAGGCGACGATGTGCTGCTCGGATTCGATGGGCAGCGTGCCCGCGGGATCAACGGCCAAGGGGCGCCTCCTCGCGGATGCGGCGCAGCAGTTCCATGCCGCGCTCCACGTTGAGCGCCGTGCGCACGCCTTCCAGCGAGAGGCCGAGTTCCACCAGGGTGATGGCCACCGCCGGCTGCATGCCGACCACCACCGTGTGGGCGGAGAGGATGCGCGCGATGCCCGAGATGGTGCTGAGCATCCGGCCGACGAACGAATCGACGATCTCCAGTCCGGAGATGTCGATCATCACGCCCGTGGCGCCGGTGTCGGCGATGCGTGCCGCGAGGTCTTCCTGCAGGGCGAGGGCCGTGCGGTCCTGCATGTCCACCTGGATGGTGACGAGCAGCGTGTCGCCCATGCGCAGAATAGGTATGCGTTCCATGGAATGCGTCCTTTCCGCTTCAGGCCGGCACGCGGCCGATGCGCCAGCCGGTCTTCTGCAGCGCGAGCGCGAGGGCATCGGCCAGCGTGGCGCGGGTGTGGATGCCCTGCAGATCGATGCCCAGGTGCACGATGGTCTGTGCGATCTGCGGGCGGATGCCGCTCACGATGCAGTCCGCGCCCATGAGCCGGATGGCCGCGACGGTCTTGAGCAGGTGCTGCGCGACCAGCGTGTCCACGGTGGGCACGCCGGTGATGTCGATGATGGCGATCTCCGATTCGGTGTCGACGATGCGCTGCAGCAGTGTCTCCATGACCACCTGCGTGCGGTTGCTGTCGAGCGTGCCGATCATCGGCACCGCCAGCACGCCGTCCCAGAGCTTGATGACCGGGGTGGAGAGCTCCAGCAGTTCTTCCTGCTGGCGGCGGATGATGTCCTCGCGTGCCAGCTGGAAGGTGGTCACGGTGTGCTGGGCCAGGCGGTCCACCAGTGCGGTCGCGCTCCAGAGCGCGGGCGCCAGCGCGGCGGCGTCGCCGGTGGCCTGGAGCTGCGTGAAGAGCGCCTTTTTCAGCGCCAGCACGAACACGCTCGTGTCGCCGGCGGTCTCGCCGCGCGCGGCACGGGAGCGGGACAGCGATTCCAGCACGCCGTTCAGCGTGTGCCACGCATTGCCCGGCTGGGGGGCGCCGCGCGGGGGCGGGCCGCTGTGCAGCGCGGTGCGCAGCGCCTGCAGCAGCTCGCGCGCATCGGACGAGAAACTGGCCGCGGGAACCGTTCCGCCCTGGGCCGCTTCGGCCAGCCATTCCTGGATGAGGGGATCTTCCTTGGAGTCCAGTATGCCAAGGAGGGCCTCGTACTGATGAGTCATGGCCAGGGCGCTTTCGTTGTGGTTCGGATACTGCAAATTCTACGGCCCGCCCCCTGCCCGCCGGTGGTGCACGGGGCCCTTTCGCGGTGCATTCCGACGTGCGATGGTGCCGCGCACGACGCGGCGGCAGGGCGGCTCCGACATGGCCGTGACGCCGGTGAGGCAGCAAATCCGATGGATATGCAGCCCATTGTGGAGCACCCCGCAACACCAGGGGCGGACGCGGGGTATTCGCGTGGCCTGCGGGTGCGCCGGACATGGCGCCGGCACCGGGACGGCGCCCGTCCCGACCGCTGCGGGGAGCAGGGCTGGTCCCCTTCTTGCATGCGGACCCGTTGCGTGCCAGCGCCGCCGGTTTCCTGCCGGCCGTGCTCTGGGTGTTTACCCTGTATAGACAGCCTGGACGCGGGACAAGAATGGGCGGGCCCGCTGCGGCGGCCGGCCCGGTGTTCCGGCGGTGGTGCGGCGCGCATCGGGTTGGACGAACGCATTCATTTTCGAGGAGCTGGACAATGGCTGGAACGATGGCGGGCAAGGTGTCGCGGATCGCGGCGGTGGTGGGGTTGGCGGGCCTGGCGCTCGGCGTGCAGGCGCAGGAGACGAAGCTGGCGCTCGGCATGTCGGGCTGGACGGGCTTCGCGCCCCTCACCCTGGCGGACAAGGCCGGCATCTTCAAGAAGAACGGCCTGGACGTGGAGCTCAAGATGATTCCGCAGAAGGACCGCCACCTGGCCCTGGCCTCGAAGGCCATCCAGTGCGCGGCGACCACGGTGGAGACGCATGTGGCCTGGAATACGAACGGCGTGCCGATCGTGCAGATCTTCCAGATGGACAAATCCTACGGCGCCGACGGCATCGCGGTGCGCAACGACGTGAAAAGCTTCGCCGATCTGAAGGGCAAGACCATCGCCGTGAGCGCACCGGGCACGGCGCCGTACTTCGGCCTGGCCTGGATGCTGTCGAAGAACGGCATGACGCTCAAGGACGTGAAGACCGTGTCGCTGGAGCCGCAGCCGGCCGCGCAGGCCTTCGTGTCGGGCCAGAACGATGCCGCGATGACGTACGAGCCTTACCTCTCGACGATTCGCGCCAACCCGCAGGCGGGCAAGATCCTCGCCACCACCATCGACTACCCGATGGTGATGGACACCGTCGGCTGCGCGCCCGAGTGGCTCAAGGCGAACCCGAAAGCCGCGCAGGCGCTCACGCAGTCTTATTTCGATGCGCTGGAGATGATCAAGGCCGACCCGGCCAAGGCCAACGAGATCATGGGAGCCGCCGTCAAGCAGAACGGCGAGGCCTTCGCCAAATCGTCGGCCTACCTGCGCTGGCAGGACAGGGCCGCGAACCAGAAGTTCTTCGCGGGCGAACTGCAGCAGTTCATGAAGGATGCCGGCGCGATCCTGCTGGAGGCGGGCGTGGTGCGCAAGCAGCCGGACAATTTCGCCGCCATGTTCGACGACAGCTTCATCAAGTGATGCGTCCGCCGCCACTGCCCACGTTTCCGTCAGGAGAGCCTTGCGATGAGCCGAGTGATGGGCGCCATGCCCGCTGATTCCCGACCCGGCGCGCCGGCCGCACCGGCACCCGCGGGCGCGCCTGCCGCGCCGCGCCGCCGCCTGCGCCCGCTGGAGCCGGTGGCCCCGCGCACGCGCTGGCTGCTGGGCGCGGCCTTCTTCGCGCTCTTCGTGGCGGTGTGGTCGGTGGCCACGCTGGGCGGCTACGTGTCGCCCACCTTCCTGGCCAGCCCGATCACGATGGTGCAGGAGGGCTGGCTGCTGTTCACGCAGTTCGGCTTCCTGCACGACATCGGCATGACGGTCTGGCGCGTGCTGGGCGGCTTCTTCCTGGCCGCGCTGGTGGCCGTGCCGCTGGGCATCTGCATGGGCGCGCACAAGGGGGTCGAGGCGTTCCTGGAGCCGTTCGTGTCCTTCTGCCGCTACCTGCCCGCATCGGCCTTCATTCCGCTGCTCATCCTCTGGGCGGGCCTGGGCGAATTGCAGAAGCTGCTGGTGATCTTCATCGGCTCGGTGTTCCAGATCATCCTGATGGTCGCCGTCACCGTGGGCAGCGCCCGCAAGGACCTGGTCGAGGCCGCCTACACCCTGGGCGCCACGCCCACGGGCATCGTGCGGCGCGTGCTGATTCCGGGCGCCGCGCCCCACATCGCCGAGACGCTGCGGCTGGTGCTGGGCTGGGCCTGGACCTACGTGATCGTCGCCGAGCTGATCGGCTCGTCGTCCGGCATCGGCCACATGATCACCGACAGCCAGGCGCTGCTCAACACCGGGCAGATCATCTTCGGCATCATCGTGATCGGGATCATCGGCCTGGTGTCGGATTTCCTCTTCAAGGCGGTCAACCGCCGCCTCTTCGCCTGGAGCGTGATCTGATGAGTGAGTTGCACATCCAGGGTGTCTCGCGCACCTTCACTTCGGCCATCGGCCCGGCCACGCAGGCGCTGCTGCCGGTGGATTTCCACGTGGCCGACAACGATTTCGTCACCATCCTGGGGCCCTCGGGCTGCGGCAAGTCGACCATGCTGCGCATCGTGGCGGGGCTGGACCAGCCCACCGCCGGCCGCGTGCTGCTGGACGGCCAGCCGGTGACCGGGCCGGGCGCGGACCGCGGGATGGTGTTCCAGAGCTACACGCTGTTCCCGTGGCTCACCATCGAGCAGAACATCCGCTTCGGCCTGCGCGAGCGCGGCGTCGCCGAGAGCGTGCAGAAGGAGCGCGCAGCGTATTTCATCGCCAAGGTGGGGCTGCGCGGCTTCGAGCAGCACTATCCCAAGCAGCTCTCGGGCGGCATGCAGCAGCGCACGGCCATCGCGCGCGCGCTCGCCAACGACCCGAAGATCCTGCTGATGGACGAGCCCTTCGGCGCGCTCGACAACCAGACCCGCGTGCTCATGCAGGAGCTGCTGCTGGGCATCTGGGAGGCCGAGCGCAAGACGGTGATGTTCGTCACCCACGACATCGACGAGGCGATCTTCATGGCCAACCGCGTGGCCGTGTTCAGCGCGCGGCCCGGGCGCATCAAGAGCGAGATCGCGGTGGACCTCCCGCACCCGCGGCACTACACCATCAAGACTTCGCCGGAATTCATGGAACTCAAGGCGCGCCTGACCGAAGAGATCCGCGCCGAATCCATGGCGGCCGAGGCGCATTGATGGAAGGCCGGCGACTGCTCCCTGCGCTGATAGAGTCCCGCGCATGACGACGACCGCCCGCAAGCGACACCCCCGACCTGCTGGCGTTCCGGCCGCCGCCGAACCGGCGCTCGCGCTCTACCAGCAGATCAAGGACCACATCGTGCGCCGCATCCAGGACGGCTCCTGGCGCGCGGGCGACCGGCTGCCGTCCGAGAGCGAGCTGGTGCAGCAGTTCGGCATGTCGCGCATGACGGTGAACCGCGCGCTGCGCGAGCTGTCGGAGCAGGGCCGCATCGTGCGCGTCGCCGGCGTGGGCAGCTTCGTGGCCGAGGACAAGCCGCAATCCACGCTGCTGCAGATCGCCAACCTGGCCAGCGAGATCCGCCAGCGCGGCCACGACTACCGCTGCGACGTACTGACGGTGGAACGCATCTCCGCGCCGCTGGACGTGGCCGCCGCGCTGGACCTGCGCACCGGCGAATCGGTCTTCCACGCGGTCTGCGTGCACCGCGAGGACGGCATGCCCGTGCAACTGGAAGACCGCTACGTGAACCCGCGCGCGGTGCCGCAGTTCGGCGCGCAGGACTTCACGCGCATGCAGCCTTCCGAATACCTGGTGCGCAACGTGCCTTTCGACCAGCTGGAACACGTCGTCGATGCCGTGCTGCCCACGGCCGAGCAGGCGCGCCTGCTGGAGATGGCGGCGGGCGAGCCATGCCTGCTGCTCACGCGCCGCACCTGGTCGCGGGGCGTGCCGGTCACGCTGGTGCGCTGCCTGCACCCGGGCTCGCGCTACCGGCTGGGCAGCCGCATCCGGGCCGACGGCCATCCGCTGGTTGGCTGATCCGGTCGTGGTCGGCCTGTATATACAAGCTGGCCATTTCATGGTTGAATCCCCGCAAGCAGCCGTTCAAGTCGGCCGATGAATTTTGTGAAGATCAACTTGTATATACAGGAATAGTCCATGAGCGCCATTCCCTCCCTCGCACTGCATCCCGGCCAGGTCACGCTGGCCGAACTGCGCGCCATCGCCACGGGCGGCACGCGGCTGTCGCTGGACGCTTCCGCGCTGCCCGACATGCAGGCCGCCCAGGCCACGGTGGACCGCATCGTGGAAGAAGACCAGGTGGTCTATGGCATCAACACCGGCTTCGGCAAGCTCGCCAGCACGAAGATCGCGGCGGGCCGCCTGGCCGAACTGCAGCGCAACCTCGTGCTCTCGCACAGCGTGGGCACCGGCGATCCGCTGCCGGACGACGTGGTGCGCATGGTGCTGGCCACCAAGGCGGTGAGCCTGGCGCGCGGCCATTCTGGTGTGCGCCCCGCGCTGGTCGATGCGCTGCTGGCGCTGGCGAATGCCGATGTGCTGCCGGTGATTCCCGCCAAGGGATCGGTCGGCGCGTCGGGCGATCTGGCGCCGCTCGCGCACCTGGCCTGCGTGCTGATCGGGGAGGGCGCTGCCAAAGTGGAGGGCAAGGTGGTTTCCGGCCGCGAAGCCATGGCCGCGATCGGGCTCGAGCCCTTCGTTCTCGGACCCAAGGAAGGCCTCGCACTGCTCAACGGCACGCAGGTGTCCACCGCGCTCGCGCTGGCGGGCCTGTTCGCGGCCGAGAGCGTGTTCGCCGCCGGCCTGGTCGCGGGCTGCCTGACGCTGGAGGCGATCAAGGGTTCGGTCAAGCCGTTCGATGCGCGCATCCACGCAGCCCGCGGGCAGGGCGGGCAGATCGCCGTGGCCGCCGCCGTGCGCGCACTGCTGGAAGGCAGCGCCATCGACACCTCGCACCCGAATTGCGGCCGCGTGCAGGACCCGTATTCGATCCGCTGCGTGCCCCAGGTGATGGGGGCCTGCCTGGACAATTTGGCGCATGCCGCCCGCGTGCTGCGCATCGAGGCCAATGCCGCATCGGACAACCCGCTGGTGTTCACCGACACGGGGGAGGTCATCTCCGGCGGCAACTTCCATGCCGAGCCCGTCGCCTTCGCGGCGGACATCATCGCGCTGGCGCTCGCCGAGATCGGCGCCATCTCGGAGCGCCGCCTCGCGCTGCTGCTGGACACCGGCCTCTCGGGCCTGCCGGCTTTCCTGATCCGCGACAGCGGCGTCAATTCCGGCTTCATGATCGCGCAGGTGACCGCCGCCGCGCTCGCCGCCGAGAACCAGTGCCTCGCCCACCCCAGCAGCGTGACCAGCCTGCCCACCTCGGCCAACCAGGAGGACCACGTCTCCATGGCCACCTACGCCGCGCGGCGCCTGCTGGACATGGCGCGCAACACCGGCGTGATCGTCGGCATCGAGGCCATGGCCGCCGCGCAGGGCATGGAGTTCGACCGCAGCCTGAACAGCTCGCCGCGGATCGAGGCGCAGTTCGCCGCCGTGCGCACGCGCGTGGCCTTCCTCGAGCAGGACCGCTACCTCGCGCCCGACATCGAAGCCATGCGCCAGTGGGCGCAGCACGGCACCTGGCCGGAGGTGCTTTGCGCCATCCTGCCCAGCTTCCAGTGATCCATTCCCCTCCATTCATCCATCCATAGCCCGAACGCCCCGAGGAGCGATGCCATGAACGCCAACGACGCCATCCTGTCCGCCGCCACCGCCCAACCCCTGGCCGATCCCCGCCACGACCCGTCGCGCACCATCCGCGCGCCGCGCGGCAGCCAGCTCCATTGCAAGAACTGGCTGGCCGAGGCCGCCTACCGCATGCTCCAGAACAACCTGGACCCGGACGTGGCCGAGAACCCGCAGTCGCTGGTGGTGTACGGCGGCATCGGCCGCGCGGCGCGCAACTGGGAGTGCTTCGACCAGATCCTGGCCTCGCTCCAGACCCTGGAGGCGGACGAATCCCTGCTGATCCAGTCCGGCAAGCCCGTGGGCGTGTTCAAGACGCACGAGAACGCGCCCCGCGTGCTGCTCGCCAACTCCAACCTGGTCCCGAAGTGGGGCACCTGGGAGCACTTCAACGAGTTGGACCGCAAGGGCCTCTTCATGTATGGCCAGATGACGGCCGGCAGCTGGATCTACATCGGCGCGCAGGGCATCGTGCAGGGCACGTTCGAGACCTTCGTCGAGGCCGGCCGCCAGCATTACGGCAACGACCTCTCGGGCAAGTGGATCCTGACCGCGGGCCTGGGCGGCATGGGCGGCGCGCAACCCTTGGCGGGCGTGCTGGCCGGCGCCTGCGTGCTGGCCGTCGAATGCCAGCAGAGCAGCATCGACTTCCGCCTGCGCACCCGCTATGTGGACAAGCAGGCGAAGGACATCGACGATGCGCTCGCACTGATCGCGCACCACACGGCGCGCAAGGAGGCCGTCTCCATCGCCCTGCTGGGCAATGCCGCCGAGGTGCTGCCCGAGCTGGTCCGTCGCGCGCGGGCCGGCGGACCGAAGCCCGACATCGTCACCGACCAGACCTCGGCGCACGACCTCGTCAACGGCTACCTGCCCGTGGGCTGGACGGTCACCGAGTGGCGCGCCGCCGCGGCCGATCCGGCGCAGCACGCCCGGCTGAGAGACGCCGCGGCCCGGGGCTGCGCGGTCCACGTGCAGGCCATGCTCGACTTCCAGGCCATGGGCATTCCCACGGTGGACTACGGCAACAACATCCGCCAGGTGGCCTTCGACCAGGGCGTGACGAACGCCTTCGATTTCCCCGGCTTCGTGCCTGCCTACATCCGCCCGCTGTTCTGCGAGGGCAAGGGCCCGTTCCGCTGGGTGGCGCTCTCGGGCGATCCGGAAGACATCTACAAGACCGACGCCAAGATCAAGGAATTGTTCCCCGAGAACAAGCACACCCACCGCTGGCTCGACATGGCCCGCGAGCGCATCGCCTTCCAGGGCCTGCCCGCGCGCATCTGCTGGCTGGGCCTGGGCGAGCGCCACAAGGCGGCGCTGGCCTTCAACGAGATGGTGAAGAACGGCGAGCTGAAGGCGCCCATCGTGATCGGCCGTGACCACCTGGACACCGGCTCCGTCGCCAGCCCGAACCGAGAGACCGAGGCGATGAAGGACGGCACCGACGCGGTCAGCGACTGGCCGCTGCTCAACGCGCTGCTCAACACCGCCGGCGGCGCCACCTGGGTGAGCCTGCACCATGGCGGCGGCGTGGGCATGGGCTACTCGCAGCATGCCGGCGTGGTGATCGTGGCGGACGGCACCGACGAGGCCGCCGCACGCCTGGGTCGAGTGCTCTGGAACGACCCGGCCAGCGGCGTGATGCGCCATGCCGACGCGGGCTACGACATCGCCATCGCCGCGGCGAAGAAGCACCAGTTGCACCTGCCGATGGTGCGCTGACGCGGGCGGGGGCGAAAATGGAATACGGACGCAAACCCCGTGAAAGCGCAAAAAAGGGACGTCCATTCCCAATTCTTGGGAATGCGGGGGTGTGACGCCGGGCCGCTTGCTTTGATACTGCGGGCATGTCCAAGAGTGCCCTGCCTGCTGCCGTACCCACCGCCGACCGCGTGCTGCAGGTGCTGGCCGTGCTGGCCCAGCAGGGCAAGGCCTCGTCGGCGCCTGAACTCATGGAGCTCACCGGCCTCGCGCGCAGCACGCTGTACCGGCAGCTCGCGCGGCTCAAGCGCTGGGGCTTCGTGCTCGAGAGCGACGGCTTCTACGCGCCCGGCCCGCTGAGCCTGCAGCTCGCCCTGGGGTTCGACCTGGCCTCGCACCTCGTGCGGCAGGCGCGTCCCGGCATGGTGGAACTCTCGCAGCAGTCGCACGAGAGCGTGGGCCTCATCCTCGCCGTGAACGACCAGGCGATCTGCCTCGACATGGTGGAGAGCCACCATTCCCTGCGCTGCTCGTTCGAGAAGGGGCGCAGCGTGCCCCTGCGCGCGGGTGCCTCGGCCAAGTGCGTGCTGGCCCACCTGCCCGAGGCCGCGCGCGATGCCGTGCTCGATGCCCAGTGGGGGCCCGGCACGCCGGGCCGCGGGTCCGCCCGCGACGAGCTCGACGCCATCCGCGCGGCGGGTTTCGCCGTGAGCGAAGGCGAGGTCGACGAGGGCGTGTGGGGCTGCAGCGTGCCGCTCTTCGGCGCCTCCCGCCAGGCCGCCGGCGCCATCACCCTGATGGCGCCGATCCTGCGGGCCCAGGGGCAGGAGCAGGCGCTGATACGCATGGCGGTCGTGGCCGCCGCGCGCATTTCCCGCGAACTGGTGCTGCACTGACCGCCGTCCCCGGCTGCCTTCCGTTTTTCACGTTTCCCGTTTCCGTTTCTCCGACCCTTGAACCGAGACCTGCCCATGATGACTCCTCGCCGCCGCCTCCTTCTCGCCAGCATGGCCGCCCTGGCCCTGGGACATGCCAGCGTGCATGCCCAGGACAACGTGCTGCGCGTGGGCACCGATGCCACCTTTCCGCCCATGGAGTTCGTCGAAAACGGCAAGCGCACGGGCTTCGACGTGGAACTCGTCGAGGCCGTCGGCAAGGCCCTGGGCAAGCGCGTCGAGTGGGTGGACATCGACTTCAAGGGCCTGATTCCCGGCCTGATGTCCCGCCGCTTCGACATGGCCGTGTCGGCCATCTACATCACCGACGAGCGCAGGAAGGTGGTGGACTTCACCGAGCCCTACTACGCGGGCGGCCTCGTGGCCATGGTGAAGGACGGCAACACGTCGGTCCAGAAGATCGCCGACCTGGACGGCAAGAAGGTCACCGTGCAGGTGGGCACCAAGTCGGTGGGCTTCCTCACGCAGAACCACCCCAAGGTGCAGCGCGTCGAGGTGGAGAAGAACCAGGAGATGTTCAACCTCGTGGACATCGGCCGCGCAGACGCCGCCGTCACCGGCAAGCCCGCCGCCTACCAGTACATCCGCACGCGGCCCGGCCTGCGCGTGCTCCAGGAACAGCTCACCACCGAGGAATACGGCATGGCCCTGCGCAAGGACACGCCCGAGCTGACCCGCGCAGTGAACGGCGCCATCGCCAAGCTCAAGGCCGACGGCACCTATGCCGCCATCGAGAAAAAGTGGTTCGGCGCCCCGGCGGCCAAGTGAACACGGCCCGGTGACGACCTGAAGCGATGGAACTCGATTTTTCCCCCGTATGGGCCGGCTGGCCCCAACTGCTGCAGGGCGCGGCGGTGACCGTGGAGATCACGGCTGCCTCGCTGCTGCTCGGATGCGTCATGGGCCTGCTGGTGGGCATCGGCCGCCTCAATCCCCGCAACCGCATCGTGTACGGCCTGTGCACCGCCTATGTGGCGGTCATCCGCGGCACGCCGCTGCTGGTGCAGCTGTTCATTTTGTTCTTCGGCCTGCCGCAATTCGGCATCCTGCTGCCGGCCTTCGTGTGCGGCGTGATCGGACTCGGCATCTACTCGGGCGCCTACGTGTCCGAGATCGTACGCGGCGCGATCCAGTCGATCGACAAGGGGCAGATGGAGGCCGCGCGCTCCATCGGCATGTCCTCGGGGCAGGCGATGCGCAGCGTGGTGCTGCCGCAGGCGGTGGTCCGCATGATCCCGCCGCTGGGCAACGAGTTCATCGCGCTGATCAAGAACTCGGCCCTGGTGTCGCTGCTCACCATCCACGACCTCATGCACGAGGGCCAGAAGATCATCAGCGTGTCGTACCGCTCGCTGGAGGTGTACCTGGCCATCGCGGTGGTGTACTTCGTCCTCACCGGTGCCACCACGCTGGTGCTGCGCCACATCGAACTGCGCCTGCGCGCCGGAGGAATGGTGCAATGACGATGCCCCCCGATTCCCACAACGCCGACCCGATCGTGCGCATCCGCGGCCTGCGCAAGGCCTATGGCGAGCACGTCGTGCTCGACGGCATCGATTTCGACGTGCAGCCGTCGCAGGTGGTGGTCGTGATCGGCCCCAGCGGCTCGGGCAAGAGCACCTTCCTGCGCTGCTGCAACGGATTGGAGGAACCGCAGGGCGGGCGCATCGACATCTGCGGCCGCACGCTGGTGGACGCCGGCCGCATGCTGCCCGACCGCGACCTCAACGCGCTGCGCGAGGAAGTGGGCATGGTGTTCCAGTCCTTCAACCTATTCCCGCACCTGTCGGTGATCGACAACGTGACGCTGGGCCCGCGCAAGCTGCACGGCACGGCGCGCGTCGAGGCGGAGGCGCAGGCGCGCGTGCTGCTCGACAAGGTCGGCCTCGCCCACAAGGCCGACGCCATGCCCGCGAGCCTCTCCGGCGGTCAGAAGCAGCGCGTGGCCATCGCCCGCGCACTCGCCATGAAGCCGCGCGTGATGCTCTTCGACGAACCCACTTCGGCGCTCGATCCGGAGCTGGTGGGCGAGGTGCTGCAGGTCATGAAGGTGCTGGCGCGCGAGGGCATGACCATGATGGTCGTCACCCACGAGATGGACTTCGCCCGCGAGGTCGGCGATGTCGTCGTCGTCATGGACGGTGGCGGCATCATCGAATCGGGACCGCCTGCCACCATCTTCACCAACCCGCGCCAGGAGCGCACGCGCTCCTTCCTGCAGGCCGTGCTCACGCGCACCTGACACCATGCCACTGCAACGTTTCGACCTGGACGCGATCGCGCCCAGCCCCTGGAAGAACGGCGGCGGTTCCACGCGCGAAATCGTGTGCTGGCCGCCCGGCGCGGGCATGGACGGTTTCGGCTGGCGCGTGAGCGCGGCCACCATCGACCGGGCCGGGCCGTTTTCGGCTTACCCCGGCATCGACCGCCAGATCATGCTGCTGGGCGGCGATGGCGTTCACCTGAGCGCAAGCGGCATCGACCACCGGCTCGACGAGCCCTGGCGCCCCTGGTCGTTCGACGGCGCCGCCGCGCTCGATTGCACCCCGCTCGGCGGCGCCTCCACGGATTTCAACCTCATGCTGCGCCGCGGCGCGTGGCAGGGCGCGATCGACATCGTGTCGGGCAGCGTGCGTCCGGGCTCCACGCCGGCCGGTGTCTGCCTGGTGCTCGCCGGCACATGGCGCGACGGCACCGGTGAAGGCTACCCGCCCGGCCATGGCCTGTGGTGGGGCGAGGCGCAAGGGCAGCCGCTGCAGCTCGTGCCCGACGATGCCGGGGGCGCCGTGCTGGCCTGGATCGGCCTGGCACCGGATGCCGGAGCGGCCTCCACGCCGGTCCTGCAGGACACTTGATGCCGCGCAACGCTGCGCGCTCCAGAGGAAAATCCATGCAGCCCACACCTTTGTCTTCCCTGCCCAGCGCCGACGGCTGCTGGACCGGCCTGCGGCTGGCCGACGGCCTGTTCCTGCCCGACGTGGCCGTGCCCACCGATACGCCGGCCTGCGTGGTGGTGCAGGACGGCACCGTGCGCTGGGTCGGGCCGGAGGCCGCCGTGCCACCGTCCTTCGCCACGCTGCCCCGCCATGCGGGGGGCGGCGGTCTGGCCACGCCCGGCCTCGTTGATTGCCACACCCACCTGGTCTACGGCGGCCACCGCGCCGGCGAATTCGCCATGCGCCTGGCCGGTGCCAGCTATGAAGAGGTGGCCCGCGCGGGTGGCGGCATCGTCTCGTCCGTGAAGGCGACGCGCGCCGCGTCGGAAGACGAACTCGTCGCGCAGGCGCTGCCGCGGCTGCAGGCGCTGCTGGACGATGGCGTGTGCGCGATCGAGATCAAGTCCGGCTACGGTCTGGCCCTGGAGCACGAGCGCAAGCAGCTGCGCGCGGCGCGGCGGCTGGGCGAAGCCTGCGGCGTCACCGTGCGCACCACCTTCCTGGGCGCGCATGCGCTGCCGCCGGAATACGCGGGCCGCAGCCAGGACTACGTCGGCCTCGTCTGCGGCGAGATGCTTCCGGCACTGGCCGAAGAAGGGCTGGTGGATGCGGTGGACGTGTTCTGCGAGCGCATCGCCTTCAGCCTCGCCGAAACCGAGCAGGTGTTCCAGGCCGCGCAGGCACTGGGCCTGCCCGTCAAGCTGCATGCCGAGCAGCTCTCCGACATGGACGGCGCCCGGCTCGCTGCGCGGTACGGCGCGCTGTCGTGCGACCACATCGAGCACCTCTCCTTGGATGGCATCGATGCGATGAAGGCGGCCGGCACGGTGGCCGTGCTGCTGCCCGGCGCCTACTACACGCTGCGCGATACGCACCTGCCGCCCATCCAGGCGCTGCGCGAGGCGGGCGTGCCGATGGCCGTCTCCACCGACCACAACCCGGGCACCTCGCCCGCGCTCAGCCTGCGGCTGATGGCCAACATGGCCTGCACGCTGTTCCGGCTCACGGTGCCCGAAGCCCTGGCCGGCATCACCATCCATGCCGCGCGCGCCCTGGGCCTGCAGGACACGCATGGCCTCATCGCCGCCGGCCGGCCCGCCGACTTCGTGCTCTGGCCGTTCGCCGAGGCGGCCGAGCTGGCCTACTGGTTCGGCCACCAGCCGCCGCGCGCGATCGTGCGGCAGGGCAGGGTGGTGCGCCATGCTTCCTGAATCCATCCCCCTGAAAGCGCCCGCGATGACCGACGCATCTTCCCCTTCCGACGGCCGCGCGCTCTTCGCCGCCCAGGCCCTGCTGCCCGGCGGCTGGGCGAACGACGTGCTGCTGCGCTGGAACGAAGACGGCCGCATCACCCACGCGCAGCCCGGCAGCGCCCAGCCGCCGGGCATGCCCCGGGCGCCCGGGCCGCTGCTGCCCGGCGTGCCGAACCTGCATTCCCACGCCTTCCAGCGCGCGTTCGCAGGCCTGACCGAGTTCCGCGCCGCCAGCGACGATTCGTTCTGGAGCTGGCGCGACCTCATGTACCGCTTCGCCGCGCGCATGTCGCCCGCGGCGCTGGAGGCGATCGCCACCTGGCTGTACGTCGAGATGCTGGAGGCGGGCTACACGGCGGTGTGCGAGTTCCACTACCTGCACCATGCCGAGGACGGCCGCCCCTATGCCGACGATGCCGAGATGTCGCTCGCGCTGCTGCGCGCCGCGCGCCGCGCCGGTATCGGCATCACGCTGCTGCCCGTGCTCTACCAGACCGGCGGTTTCGGCGGCCAGCCGCCGCGCGAAGGGCAGCGGCGCTTTCTGCGCAGCACCGACGGCATGCTCGCGCTGCTCGATCGCATCGCGCCCCAGGTGCGTGCGCAGGGCGGGGTGCTGGGCCTTGCGCCGCACTCGCTGCGCGCCGTGCCGCCCGACAGCCTGCACGCGGCGCTGAAGGGGCTGGACGCCATCGTTCCCGGTGCGCCGGTGCACATCCACATCGCCGAGCAGACGCAGGAGGTTCAGGACTGCCTCGCCTGGAGCGGCCAGCGTCCGGTCGAATGGCTGCTGGACCATGCGCCCGTCGATGCGCGCTGGTGCCTCGTCCACGCCACGCACCTGACGGATGCGGAAGCCCAGGGCGCGGCCCGCACCGGCGCCGTGGCGGGTTTGTGCCCGACGACCGAAGCCAATCTGGGCGACGGCCTGTTCGATCTGCCGCGCTGGCTCGCGGCCGGTGGGTCCTGGGGCCTGGGCTCCGACAGCCATGCCTGCGTGAACGCGGCCGAGGAACTCATGCTGCTCGAATACGGCCAGCGTCTCATGCTGCGCCGCCGCAACGTGCTCGCCACCGACGCGCAGGCGCAGGTCGCCACCGCCACGCTGCTGCAGGCCGTGCAGGGCGGGGCGCAGGCCGCCGGCCGGCTCGCGGCGCCCGATGCACAGGCGGGTCTCGTGCCCGGAGGCATGGCAGACTTCGTGGCGCTCGATCCGGAACACATCGCCCTGCGCGGCCTGCCGGCCGAAATCCAGCTCGCCGCGCACGTCTTCGGCAGCCACCGCACGTCCGCGCTGCACGGCGTGTGGGCGGCCGGCGTGCAGCGCGTCGCCGCGGGACGGCATGCGCTGCACGGCGAAAGCGCGGCGGCGTTCGCCGCGGTGCGTGCCGGCCTGCTGCAAACCTGAATCCATGAACGAACCCGCTTCCGCTGCGAGAGACTTCCCCATGAACGACACGACCGCGGCCACGCCGCTTTTCCATTTCCATGCCGGCACCGCGCCGTTGCTGGTGTCCATGCCGCACGTGGGCACCCACGTGCCGCCGTCCATCGCCGGCCGGCTGACCGATGAAGCCCGGCAGGTGCCGGACACCGATTGGCACCTGGAACGCCTCTACGCCTTCGCGCGCGGCCTGGGCGCCTCCGTGCTCGCGGCCACGCACTCGCGCTACGTGGTGGACCTGAACCGCCCGCCGGACGGCAGCAGCCTCTACCCCGGCCAGAGCGTGACCGGCCTGTGCCCGGTCGACACCTTCGACGACACGCCCCTCTACGCCGATCCCGCGCAGGTGCCCGACGCCGCGGAGACCGAAGAACGCCGCCGCGCCTACTGGGACCCGTACCACGCTCAGCTGCGCGCCGAGCTCGACCGCATCCGCGCGGCCCACGGCGTGGCGGTGCTCTGGGATGCGCACTCCATCCGCTCCGTGCTGCCCCGGTTCTTCGACGGCCGCCTGCCGGACTTCAACCTCGGCACGGCCGATGGCGCGAGCTGCGACCTGGCGCTCGCGCGCGAACTGCTCGCCATCGGCATGGTGGTGCCGGGCCACAGCGCGGTGCTCAACGGCCGTTTCAAGGGCGGCTACATCACGCGGCACTACGGCGATCCAGAGCGCAACGTGCACGCGGTGCAGCTGGAGATGACCCAGGCCAGCTACATGCAGGAGGCCCTGCCGTTCGACTACCTGCCGGAGATCGCCATGAACGTGCAGCCCCACCTGCGCCGCATGCTGGAGGCGTGCCTGGCCTTCGCGAAGGAACGCGCAGCGGCCTGAAGGCCAACGGCCCCCCCGAGAGCCGGCGCCGGGCGGTGAACGGCATGGCGCGATAAAGTCCCCCGATGCCCGCACCGAACGAATCACCGCTCATCCCCGCCCTGGCCATCCTGGGCTCCGTCACGTTCCTGGGGTTGGGCACCTCCTGGGCCAAGCATTCGCTGTTCCCGCTGGTGGGCGCCCAGGGCACCACCGCCGTGCGCGTGGGCTTCTCCGCGCTGTTGCTGCTGCTCTGGCGCCCCTGGCGCTGGCGGCTCTCGCGCCACGACGCTCTGCGGCTCGTCGCCTACGGTGCCGCCGTGGGCGCGATGAACCTCTGCTTCTACCTGGCGCTGCAGACCATCCCGTTCGGCGTGGCGGTGGCGATCGAATTCTCCGGGCCGCTGGCGGTGGCGGTGCTGTCGTCGCGGCGCCCGCTGGATTTCATCTGGGTGGTGCTGGCGGTGGCCGGGCTGGCCGTGCTGCTGCCGTGGGAGCCGGGGGCCGGCGCGCTCGATCCGCGGGGCGTGGGCTTCGCGCTCGCGGCCGCCGTGTTCTGGGCGGCCTACATCCTGTTCGGCAAGCGGGTGGGGCACCTGCACGCCGGGCATTCGGTGTCGCTCGGCCTGACGGTGGCGGCGCTGGTCGTGGTGCCCGTGGGCATCTCGCACGCCGGTGCCGATCTGTGGACGCCCGCGGTGCTGCTGACCGGCATCGGCGTGGCCGCGCTTTCCAGCGCCATTCCCATCTCGCTCGAAATGGTGGCCCTCAAGCGCCTGCCGCAGCAGGCCTTCGGCATCATGATCAGCATGGAGCCGGCCGTCGCCGCACTGCTGGCCCTGGTACTGCTCGGCGAGGCCCTGAGCCTCGCCCAGTGGCTGGCGATCGGCATGATCATGACTGCGTCCATGGGCTGTGCCGCCACGGCGCAGCGGCGGGGCGCCCCGCCCACGGCAGCGGCAGGCACCCAGGGGCCAGTCGCCCGCGCCGACTGAGCTGTGCGCCTTGGCTGCACCATGGCGCAGCGGTGCGGCCACGCCGATAACGTGTTGCCGCAGCGATGCGGAGGGCGAATGAAAAAGGGCGGCCCGCAGGCCGCCCTTTCACGGTACGCGTCGCCGCTTCCGATGTGCTGCGATGTCAGACTACCGCATCGATGCGCAGCTGCACCGCGTTGTTCAGGTAGATCGGCGTCACGCGGTAGCCCGGCACCGACACGGCGTCGAACGCGCCGTTCACGCCGCCGTGGCGCAGCACCGTGATCGTCGAGCCGACGGCGGGGCGCACGCCCTGCGCGAACACCACTTCCAGCGTGCCGGCCAGCCAGGCCATGCCGTTCACCGCCAGCGTGCCGGCCGTGCCCGATGCCGAGGCCAGCTGCAGCGACAGCGTGCTGCCCGGGCGCTGGGTGTAGGTACCGTTCACCGCCACCTGCTGGCTGGCCGACGTGCGCAGCGTTCCGCCGCCCAGGTACACGGTGCCATTGCCCAGCGCCGAGCCGCTGCCCGCCTGCAGCGTGCCGGCCGCCAGTTCGATGCCGCCCGTGAACGTGTTGGTGCCCGCGAGCACCAGCGTGCCGCTGCCGAGCTTCGTCAGCTTGCCGGCGCCGGCGATGTCGTTCCGCCACGTGTCGAGCGCGGAGAATCCGCCCTGGGCCGCATCCATCGTCACCGCCACGTCGCCGTCGAAGCGGCCGTAGCCGTCGGCCGCGGCGAACAGGTTGAGGCGGCCCCAGCCCTCGGCATCGTCCATCACCGGGTAGCCCGACGGCACCGCCGTCGTCTTGAGCACGACGCGGCGCTGCGCGGCGGTCAGATAGGGCAGGCGGGTTTCCAGCAGCACTTCAGCGCCCTTGGGCACCACGGCCGGCCGGGAGGCGTCGGCTATTCGTGAGAAGCCGAACGTCATGCGCCGGAGGTATTCGGACTTGTTGGTCGCGTAGTCCGCGAAGCGGTCCGTGCCGGACGGCTGCGAATGCGCGAACTGCCAGAACTCGGCAGGCGTGCTGGCGCCGACCGCTGCCATCAGCGCGCTGCGGGCCTGCTGGAAGGCCGCGGCCTTGCGCGCCGCGTTGGCGCCCGTGGCGATGCTCGCGGCGGCGACCGCCTGCCCGTGCATGCGGCCGCTGATCACGTCCAGCGGGGAGTGCATGCCGGCCAGGATGCGGTTCTCGCCCAGCTCCAGGCCGCGCGCGAGCATTTCCTGGAAGCGCTCCGGCACGAGGTAGGCCATGGCGATGGAGGTGCGCACCGCCTCGGCGGAGTGGCCGCTGGTGAAGCCGCCATCGGTGGACGGCGTCGTGCTGCGTGCCGGCAGCAGCGCGGGCACCACCTGCACGCTGCTGCTCCAGCGCCAGGGGCGGGCGTACTTGTAGAAGCGCTTGGCGGGCTCGGTGGAGCCGTTCTCGCCGATGCCGCCCACGAAGTCCACGGCGTTGCCGAACCCGGCGTTGGCGCTGCCGCCCACGCCCGTGTTGTTGCCGCCGTCGTTGTAGGCCACCGTGGTGGCGTCCGCCGCGATCCCGGTGATCGTGGTGGTCTGCTGGGCCGCGGCGCGCCAGGCTGCCGTCAGCGGGCCCATGCCGTCGCTCACGCTGTAGGCCTTGCCGCGCCGGTCATCCAGGTAGGCCTGCAGTTCCTGCGCCGGCGTGCGGCGGGCGGTGGCATCCACCACGTACTGGATGTTGCGCGCGTGCACCTGGGCATTGAGCACGGTTCCGTCGGTCGCGTCGCCCGGCACGCCCGTCCAGCTGGATGGCGTTACGGCCGGGAAGGCACCGTTCGCAGCGGCGCTCACGCCGGCGTCCACCGCCAGCGTGGACGGCTTCCAGATAGCGAGAAAGCCCGACAGCACGCGCACGCCCGCGTTCGTCTCGAGCGTGGCATAGCGCGCGTCCCCGCGCTGGTTCGACGCGGCGTTGTCCACGAACGGCGGAACGCTGGTTTCGTTGGGCTGGGGCGCCGTGTCCGTGGTCCCGAGCCCCGAAGGCGGTGCGGGGACGGCGGAAATGGAAGCGCCGCCGCCGCCGCCGCAGGCGGACAGGGCGAAAGCGGCGGCGAGCGCCAGGAGGAGGGGGCGGCGGGAGAAGGTGGTCGTCATGGGACGTGGAAAGAGGAGGAAATGCGAGGGCGGTGCACGCGCTGCATCCCTCCTGCGACTGCAACGCAGGCACGGGAGCCCGCGGCGGCGCCAATGTAGAGCCCATGCGTGACGGTTGTGTGACGCAGTGGTCGCGGTGGAGCCGTAGGCAGGCCGCTACAACCGATACGGCCAACGCGTTCGATTCACACAGAAAGTTTCAAATTTCGCATTTTGAAAGCAACTCCACGGTAGCATTGCCCCATGGATGTCGCGTCGCTCTCATCCCCACCATCGCCTGCCGCATCGCTTCCTGTTTCCTCCGACCGGCCGGAGGGCTGGGGTGAATTCTTCCGCATGCCGGTCTTCCATCCCGGCGCGCAGGTACGCCTCGGCGACCGCGTGGAGACGGTGAGCCACATCACCATCCGCCGCCAGGACATGTGCATCCATCTCGTGGGCCGCGACGCCCCGGTCCCCCCCGAGAAGCTGGTCGTCGAGCCGACCGTCTTCGCCACCTGCCGGATGCCGTGACGTACGGGCCGGGGCAGACGGGGTTCAGCCCTGCGGCGGCCACCCCATGGGCTCGCCGAGCCGCACCGCCCGCGCGGGCTCCCACGCTTCGGTGAAGCGCAATGCACCGGGCTCGAACAGCAGCACCACCGTGGATCCCAGCAGGAAGCGCCCCATTTCCTCGCCCTTGCGCAGCGTGATCGCCGGGCCGTCGTCGTACGTCCACTGCCGCAGCGTGGATGACCGCGGCGGGTTCACCGTGCCGTGCCATACCGTGGCCATGCTGCCCACGATCGTGGCGCCCACGAGCACCAGCGCCATCGTGCCCAGTGGCGTGTCGAAGATGCAGACCACCCGCTCGTTGCGCGCGAACAGGCCGGGCACGCCGCGCGCGGTGACCGGGTTCACCGAAAAGAGCGAGCCCGGCACGTAGACCATGCGGCGCAGCCGGCCATCGCACGGCATGTGGATGCGGTGGTAGTCGCGCGGGCTCAGGTAGATGGTGGCGAAACTGCCGTTGGAAAACCCGGCCGCCACCGCGGCGTCGCCGCCAAGCAGGGCCGTGGTGGAGTAGCGGTGGCCCTTCGCCTGGAAGATCTGGTCGTCGTCGATGCGCCCGAACTGGCTCACGGCCCCGTCCACCGGGCAGACGGCGGGCGCGTCGGCGATCGGACGCGCGCCCGGCCGCAGCGCGCGCGTGAAGAAATCGTTGAAGGTCGCGTAGCTGGTGATGTCCGGGTTCTCGGCCTCGGACATGTCCACGCGGTAGCGGGCCACGAACCGGCGGATCGCAGCCGTCGTGCTGCTGCCGGCGCGTGCCGAGGCAAAGCGCCCGGCCAGGCTGGTGAGGGCCCGCTTGGGCAGCAGGTATTGCGGAAGAACGGCGAGGCGGTCTGGCACGGAGGCTCCTGCGGCGAAAGGGCCGGCCATTCTAGGCGGACTGGGGGCACCGTGGCCTCGACCGGCAGGGGCTTTTGTTTCCGGCATCCGGCCCCATCTCCTTCATCAGG
Source organism: uncultured Acidovorax sp. (assembly GCA_913774955.1). Taxonomy (GTDB): domain Bacteria; phylum Pseudomonadota; class Gammaproteobacteria; order Burkholderiales; family Burkholderiaceae_C; genus Paracidovorax. The sequence continues at coordinate 223,689 of CAJYKV010000027.1, read as the reverse complement.
GTGGCTCGCTGAAGGAAGCGGTGAAGCGACCCCGGCCTCCCCGGTGGCTGCCGCTGCCCCGACGCCTCGAGCGAGAACGCCGGCCGGAGACCTGCGCCGTGCGAGCGGCCACCTGTGTCGGCACGGCCACACCGCCGCTCTGCCAGGCAGGCACGGCGCGGTACAATTGACAGGTTTTGCGCCTGGCCCACACCGGCCTGCGCTTCGCGAGGCGAGGCAGCCAACGTCCGCCTCCCATGCTCCGCATGGCGGCAGTCACGTGCATTCTTGCACCGACCGCAAAGCCCCGGCGTAACGAAGCGCATGCGTTTGCATCGCTCGCCGAGGCGGCCCGCCCGGCTTTCCTCGGGGAAGCCCGGCCCGGAGCCGATATCGCACCGCTTCCGGATTTTTAAAATCAAGTTGAACCATGGCTAAAGAAGAACTCATCGAAATGCAGGGCTCCGTGACGGAAGTGCTTCCGGATTCGCGGTTCCGCGTCACGCTCGACAACGGGCACCAACTGATCGCCTACACCGGCGGCAAGATGCGCAAGCACCACATCCGCATCCTGGCCGGCGACAAGGTGTCGCTCGAGATGTCTCCGTACGACCTGTCCAAGGGCCGCATCACCTTCCGCCATCTGCCCGGCCGCGGCCCGGGCCCGTCGTCCCGCTGAGCGTCAAGCGGGGGGACCGCGCGGCGATTGCAGCAAATAAAGTGCTGAAATGCCGCTGCCAGGGCGGGAGGGCCCTGCACGGCAGGTTAGAATACGAGTTGTCGGAGCGTAGCGCAGCCTGGTAGCGCATCTGCTTTGGGAGCAGAGGGTCGCGAGTTCGAATCCCGCCGCTCCGACCATCGATACCAAGGGGTTGGCTCTGCACGGAGCCGACCCCTTTCGTCTTTCTGAGACCCACGCTGCCATGGCCCTTTTTCCAGCGTCCTCTCCCGTGCCGCCTCCGCCATTGCTGCGCGCAGGCCCACGCATCGAATCGGTCGATGCCCTGCGCGGCCTCGCCATGGTCTGGATGACCGTCTTCCACTTCTGCTTCGATCTCAGCCATTTCGGCTACTGGCCCCAGGACTTCCGCACCGACCCGTTCTGGACGGTGCAGCGCACCGTGATCGTCAGCCTGTTCCTGTTCTGCGCAGGTCTGGGGCAGGCCCTGGCCTGGAGCCAGGATGTGGCATGGACACGGTTCTGGCGGCGCTGGGGCCAGATCGCGCTCTGCGCACTGCTGGTGAGCGCGGGTTCATGCCTCATGTTCCCGAACAGCTTCATCCATTTCGGGGTGCTGCACGGCATGGCGGTGATGCTGGTGATCGTGCGCTGCACGGCAGGGTGGGGTGCCAGACTGTGGCTGGCGGGTGCGCTGGCGCTGGCGGCCCCCTGGCTGGGCGCCTGGCTGCTCGCCGGGCCTGCGGCTGCCTGGGCGCCCACCTTCAATGGCGGCGCCCTCAACTGGCTGGGCGTGGTCACGCGCAAGCCGTTCACCGAAGACTATGTACCGGTGCTGCCCTGGCTGGGCGTGATGTGGTGGGGCATGGCCGCCGGGCAATGGGCCCTGCGGCACCGTGCGCGCTGGCTGTATGCCGGGTTGCCGCGAGTGGTGCGCCCGCTCGCGCTGCTGGGGCGCTGGAGCCTGAGCTACTACATGCTGCACCAGCCGGTGCTCATCGGCGCTTTGCTGGCGGTGGGCTGGCTGGCGGGTCGATAAGGCCTGCCCGTTGAGGGGAAGGGCGGTGGTGAGACATCAGGGCCGCGCATGCCCTGACGACCGATGCGGCAACCGACCTGCCAGACCCCTGCAAGCCCGCAGGACTGCACTTTCGTCGCCCCATGAAAAAACGCGGCCTGGAGCCGCGTTTCGATGGGTTGCCCTGGTACAGGGCGAGGGCCGTGGGTGCCGCGCCGCGAAGGCCGCCGCACCCCGTGCCCCGGGAGCATCACTCCACCTTCGCCTTGGCGCGCAGTTCTTCCTGGAACTTGGCCAGCTTCTGCTGCTGCAGCTGCTGCGCGATCTGGGGCTTGACCTCTTCCAGCTTCGGCAGCTTGGCTTCGCGCACGTCGTCCAGGCGGATGATGTGCCAGCCGAACTGCGTCTTGACCGGGGTCTGGGTCGTCTTGCCCTTGTCGAGCTTCACGAGGGCTTCGGTGAACTCGGGCACGTAGCTGTTGGGCGAGGCCCAGTCGAGGTCGCCGCCGCGCGCGCCGGATCCCGGATCCTTGGACTGCTTCTTGGCGATGTCTTCGAACTTGGCACCCTTCTTGAGGGACGCGATGATGGCCTTGGCCTGGTCTTCCGTCTCCACCAGGATGTGGCTGGCCTTGTATTCCTTGCCGGTGTTGGCGGCCAGGAACTTGTCGTATTCGGCCTTGATCTCGGCGTCGGTGACCGGGTTGGCCTTCTGGTAGTCGGTGAACAGCTCGCGGATCAGGATCGTCTGGCGGGCCAGTTCCATCTGGTCCTTGACGTTCTGCGTGCCTTCCAGGCCGCGCTTCTGCGCTTCCTGCAGGAAGATCTCACGGGCGATGACTTCTTCCTTGATCTGGCCTTCGATCTCGGGGGTGATCGGACGGCCGGAGCGTTCCACCTGCTGCTTCAGGACCTCGACACGTTCCTTGGGCACGGCCTTGCCGTTCACGACGGCGACGTTCTGCGCGAGGGCAGGCAGGGCAGCGGTGCCGAGCACGGCAGCGGCCACCAGGCCGGACAAGAGCTTTTTCTTCATTGGGAAATCCACAAAAAGGAAAGGGCCGGCTGCACGGTGTGCGCCACATGGGCCCTGGGCGTGGGAATCAGACCGATCAGAGAACTTCGATCGCAATGGCGTGCGCGCCCTGGTCGATAAACTCCTGCAGCGCATCATACACAAGGCGGTGGCGGGCCACGCGGCTGCGGTCGGTAAACAAAGGTGACGAGATGCGCACCCGAAAATGGGTGCCGAAACCCGTCCCGTTGGCCCCCACGTGGCCGGCATGCGCGGCGCTTTCATCGATCACTTCGAGCCGCGTGGGAGCCAGCCGTCCGCGCAGACGGTGCTCCATGGCCTGCGCGGTCACGGAGATGGGTTCGCCGGCGCCGCTCATCGCTGCACATCCTCGGGGGCCTGGTGGGCGGCCTCGGCCTCCTTCATGTAGCGGCTCAGGTAGAGCGCCTGCCCGATCACGAACACGGCCATCAGGCCGATGCCGCCGAAGAGCTTGAAGTTCACCCAGGCATCGGTGCTGAAGGTGTAGGCCACCCACAGGTTGACCACGCCCATCACCAGGAAGAAGGCCGTCCAGCTCCAGTTCATCGTACGCCATGCCGCCTCGGGCAGCTCCATCTGCCCGCCCATGAGCGAGCGGATGAGGTTCTTGCGGAAGAACAGCTGGCCCACCACGAGCGCCGCGCCCATCAGCCAGTAGAGCACCGTGGGCTTCCACTTGATGAAGGTGTCGCTGTGGGAGAGCAGGGTCGCCCCCCCGAACACGACGATCACCCCGAGGCTGACCCATTGCATGGGCTCCACCCGGCCGTTGCGCACACGCAGGTAGACGATCTGCGCGATGGTCGCGGCGATCGCCACGGCCGTGGCCGTGTAGATGCCCCAGACCTTGAAGGCCACGAAGAACAGGATGATGGGGAAGAAGTCGATCAGCAGTTTCATAAAGGGAAGGGCCGAGGCCGGTCCGTCAGGAGCCGTCCGCCTCGAAGTCCAGCGACGCGGAGTTCATGCAATAGCGCAGGCCGGTCGGTGCCGGTCCGTCCTCGAACACATGGCCGAGGTGCGCCCCGCATTGTGCACATACCGTCTCGGTGCGGACCATGCCGTGGCTGCGGTCCACGATTTCCTCGATGGCGCCGGGCACCGCCTGGGAGAAGCTGGGCCAGCCGCAGCCCGCGTCGAACTTGGTGTCCGAGTCGAACAGCTTGGCGCCGCAGCACACGCAGTGGTAGCTGCCGTCGGCCCAGTGGGCTTCGTATTTGCCGGTGAACGGGCGTTCGGTGGCCGCGTGCCGGGTCACCTGCCAGGCGGCGGGTTCGGCGCCCTTGTCCTTGAGCAGGGCCTGCCATTCGGCATCGGTCTTCTGGATGGGGAAGGTCATGATGAGCAGCTGATTTCGATGGAAGAAGCCCAGTCGGGCGGGAAGCCCGCCCATTCGGCATGGTCGGGATGGTCGTCGAACGGGCGTGCCAGCACGGCCTGCAGGGCATGCAGCGGGCCGAAATCGCCGCCCTTCGCGGCGCGGATGGCGAGCTCGCCCAGGTGGTTGCGCAGCACGAAGCGCGGGTTCGTGCGCTGCATCCGTGCCGCAGCCCGTGGCCGGTCTTCGCGGTCCAGGCGCTCCGTGTAGCGTACGGACCAGGCATCCCAGCCTGCGCGGTCCAGGAAGAGATCGCGCACCGGGGAAAAATCCCGTGCGGCCACGGCCTGCGAGAGCCGGTGCCAGAAGATGGTGTAGTCGACCGCGCCTGCCGCCAGCAGCGCGAGCAGGTCGTCCACCAGTGGGGCGTCGCCTTCGGCCGCGGCCGCCAGGCCGAGCTTGTCCCGCATGCGGCGCAAGTATTGCGTGGGGAAGAGGGCGCGATACGGCTCCAGCGCGGCCTGGGCCAGTTCCGTGTCTTCGATCAGCGGCATGAGCGCCTGGCCGAGGCAGAACAGGTTCCAGTAGGCCACCTGGGGCTGGCGGTTGAAGGCGTAGCGGCCCTGGCTGTCGCTGTGGTTGCAGATGTGGCCGGGCACGAAAGCATCCAGGAACTGGAAGGGCCCGTAGTCGATCGTGAGTCCCAGGATGCTCATGTTGTCGGTGTTCATCACGCCGTGGCAGAAGCCCACGGCCTGCCACTGCGCGAGCAGCGCCGCCGTGCGTTCGCCCACCGCGCGCAGCAGCGCGACATAGGCGTTGCCGCCGGAGCCTTCACTTGCGGTCCGGCATTCCGGGTAGTAACCATCGATCACGTAGTCGGCCAGGGCGCGCAGCTCCGCGATCTGGTCGCGCGCCGCGAAGTGCTCGAAATGGCCGAAGCGCACGAAGCTCGGGGCCACGCGGGTGACCACCGCGGCGGTCTCGATCTCTTCGCGCGCCACCGGGGCCGGCGAGCCGGTGAGGGCGAGCGCCCGCGTGGTAGGGATGCCGAGCGCATGCATCGCCTCGCTGCAGAGGAATTCGCGCACCGAGGAGCGCAGCACCGCGCGGCCGTCGCCCATGCGGGAGTACGGCGTGCGGCCCGCACCCTTGAGCTGCACCTCGTGGCCGTTCGCCGTCTCTCCGAGCAGGATGGCGCGGCCATCGCCCAACTGCCCGGCCCAGACGCCGAACTGGTGCCCGCTGTAGACGCTGGCGAGCGGCCGCATGCCGCGCAGCAGGGCGTTGCCCGAGAGCACGTGCACGGCCGCATCGCTGCCCAGCCAGGCCGGGTCCATGCCGATCAGGGTGGCGGTGTCGGCGCTGCCGGCGATCCAGTGGGGGTCGGGCAGCGGTGTCGGCACCAACTCGGTATGGAAAGCGGGCCCGAGCGCGGCGAAACCTTCGCTCCACGCGAGACCCGAAGGGATGTCGGCCGGCGGGGGGGGAGCAGCGGGGGCGGCGGTGGTCGTCATCGTGCCCATTGTGTCCCAGGGCCTTTGCCACGGCGGCCCACAGGGGCTTGGGGGGGCCGTGCCGCCCGGTGTCGCCAGCCGGACAGGAGGGCGTTTCCCCGGGGTTGACCGGGGGGCGCGCCGGTGGGGGCGGCGGTTAGGATCGGCCGTCACATCACCATCCGTAACGGACACACAAGGAGACACCATGCTGGGCCTGATGCAGAGCCAACCCCTGCTGATTTCGACGCTCGTCGAGTTCGCGGAGCGCCACCACGGCGATGCGCAGATCGTCTCGCGGCGCGTGGAGGGCGATATCCACCGCTACACCTACCGCGACATGGCGGCGCGCTCGCGCCAGCTCGCCAACGCCCTCGACACCGACGGCCTCGCCTTCAGCGACCGCGTGGCCAGCCTGGCCTGGAACGGCTACCGCCACCTGGAGATGTACTACGGCGTGAGCGGCTCGGGCCGTGTGCTGCACACGATCAATCCGCGCCTCCACCCCGAACAGGTCGCCTGGATCGTGAACCACGCGGAAGACCAGGTGCTCTGCTTCGACCTCACGTTCCTGCCCATCGTGCAGGCGGTGCATGCCAAGTGCCCCTCCGTGCGCCGCTGGGTGGCGCTGTGCGATGCCGACCGGCTGCCCGCCGACACGGGCATTCCCGGCCTCGTGAGCTACGAAGCCTGGATCGGTGCCGCATCGGCCGACTACGCATGGCCGTCGTTCGACGAGAACTCGGCATCCAGCCTCTGCTACACGAGCGGCACCACCGGCGACCCGAAGGGGGTCCTCTACAGCCACCGCTCGTCGATCCTGCACGCCTACGCCGCGGCGCTGCCCGATGTCATGGGCCTGTCGGCGAGCGACGCGGTGCTGCCGGTGGTGCCGATGTTCCACGTCAATGCTTGGGGCATTCCGTATTCCGCGCCGCTCACCGGCTGCAAGCTGGTGTTCCCCGGACCCGCGCTCGACGGCAAATCCGTCTATGACCTCATGGCGGCCGAGGGCGTGACCTTCGCGGCCGGCGTGCCCACCGTGTGGCAGATGCTGCTGCAGCATGCGAAGGCCAACGGCCTGCGTTTCGGCAAGCTGCAGCGCACGGTGATCGGCGGCTCGGCCTGCCCGCCCGCGATGATCGAGGCCTTCCAGAACGAATACGGCGTGCGGGTGCTGCATGCGTGGGGCATGACCGAGATGAGCCCTCTCGGCACGCTGTGCTCGCTCAAGAACAAGCACCTGGATCTGCCCGAGGACGAACGCATGAAGATCCTGCTCAAGCAGGGTCGGGCGATCTTCGGCGTGGACATGAAGATCGTCGACGGCGAAGGCCGCGAGCTGCCCTGGGACGGCAAGGCCTACGGCGACCTGCTGGTCAAGGGGCCCTGGATCGTGGACCGCTACTACCGCGCCGCCGGCAGCCCGCTCGTGCCCGACGCGCAGGGCCGCGGCTGGTTCCCGACGGGCGACGTGGCTACGATCGACCCGGACGGCTACATGCAGATCACCGACCGGAGCAAGGACGTGATCAAGTCCGGCGGCGAGTGGATCAGCTCGATCGACATCGAGAACATCGCCATGGCCCATCCCGCCGTCGCCATGGCGGCGTGCGTGGGCATGCCGCATCCGAAGTGGGACGAGCGCCCCATCGTGGCGGTGGTGCTGCGCGCGGGCGCGCAGCTCACGCGCGACGAGCTGCTGGCCTTCTACCAGGGCAAGACGGCCAAGTGGCAGGTTCCGGACGACGTGGTTTTCCTGGACGCGATCCCGATCGGGGCCACCGGCAAGATGCTGAAGGCGCGGCTGCGCGAACAGCTCAGGGACTACCGCCTGCCCGGTCTCTGACGGCTGCGGCGGCCGCGCCGCAGGCCCGGGCGGGGCGTGCGGCGCGCCCGGCCGAGTCGCCTGCGGGATAGGCGCTAGGGTGAATCCCTGAATCCCGCCGCGGACCTCGCCTGTACGCTGCGTCGTGTTCCGGTGACCCCCTACAACGCAAGGAGACAGGCGATGAGATTTGCTATCAAGTTAGTAGCCGCATCTGCAATCTTGGCGACCGCAGGCAGCGCATTCGCCCAAAAGGGCGAGACTGTGAAGATCGCCTGGCTCGATCCGCTCTCGGGCCTGATGGCGGCGGTGGGCACCAACCAGCTCAAGAGCTTCCAGTTCCTGGCCGACGAGTTCAGCAAGAAGAACGCCTCGGGAGTGAAGTTCGAGATCATCGGCATCGACAACAAGCTGAGCCCGCAGGAGACCACCAGCGCGCTGCGCTCGGCGATGGACCAGGGCGCACGCTACGTGGTGCAGGGCAACGGCTCGGGCCCGGCACTCGCCATCATGGACGCGCTGGAAAAGCACAATGCCCGCAACCCCGGCAAGGAGGTGGTCTACCTGAACTATGCGGCGGTGGACCCGGACCTCACCAACAGCAAATGCAGCTACTGGCACTTCCGCCTCGATGCCGACACGTCGATGAAGATGGAGGCCATGACCACCTTCATGAAGGACCAGCCCGAGATCAAGAAGGTCTACCTGATCAACCAGAACTACGCGCACGGGCAGCAGGTCGCCAAGTACGCCAAGGAAAACCTCGCGCGCAAGCGGCCCGACGTGCAGATCGTGGGCGACGACCTGCATCCGCTCGCCCAGGTGCGCGACTTCGCGCCCTACATCGCGAAGATCAAGCAGTCCGGCGCCGACACGGTGATCACCGGCAACTGGGGCTCCGACCTCGCCCTGCTGATCAAGGCCGCCAACGACGCGGGGCTGAACAACGTCAACTTCTACACCTACTACGGCGGCGTGACCGGATCGCCCACCGCCATGGGCGCGGCCGCCGCGGGGCGCGTGTACATGGTCTCGTACAACCACCTGAACCTGCCCGGCGACATCGGCCGGGTGGTGACGGAGTACAAGAAGAAGTTCAACGACGACATGTATACGGGCGCCGTGTACCACGCGTTCGCGATGCTCGACGCCGGCTTCGTCAAGGCCAAGAGCACCGATCCCGTGAAGGTGGCGCAGGTGCTCGAAGGCATGAAGTTCAACAGCTTCAACGGCGAGGTGGAGATGCGCAAGTCCGACCACCAGCTGCAGCAGGGCCTGTTCGTCTCCAAGTGGGAGAAGGCGGGGGGCAAGTACCCGAACGACGCGGAGAACACGGGCTACACCTTCGTGCCCGTGAAGTACTACGAGCCCTACGTGGCGAGCACGCCCACGTCGTGCCAGATGAAGCGGCCGTCCTGACCGCCCAGCCCCGCAGCGGGGCCTTCGCATCGGACGGGCCCGCGGGCATGCCCTCCCGGGTTCCGGCTCCGGCCCGTCCTCTCTCCTCCGCCTTCCCGCAGCGCCTCGCGGCCTGATCCCGATGAACCTCGAGTTTTTCGTCATCTCCCTGCTCAACGGCGTGAGCTACGGGCTCCTGCTGTTCATGCTGAGTTCCGGGCTGACGCTCATCTTCAGCATGATGGGCGTGCTCAATTTCGCGCACACCAGCTTCTACATGCTCGGCGCCTATTTCGCGTATTCGATCTCGGGCGTTGTGGGCTTCTGGCCCGCGCTCGTCATCGCGCCACTGGCGGTGGGCGCCCTGGGCGCGGCCTTCGAGCGCTACGCGCTGCGGCGGGTGCACAAGTTCGGCCACGTGCCGGAACTGCTGGTGACCTTCGGCCTCTCCTACCTCATCCTGGAGATCGTGCAGCTGGTGTGGGGCCGCTCCACGGTGCCCTACGGCCTGCCGACGCAGCTGCAGGGGCCGCTCTTCTCGCTCTACGGCACGCAGTTCCCCAAGTCCCGGTCCTTCGTGATGCTGGTGGCGCTGCTGATGCTCGTCTCGGTCTGGCTGGTGCTCACCCGCACGCGCATCGGCCTCGTCATCCAGGCCGCGCTCAAGCAGCCGGAGATGGTGGAGGCGCTCGGCCACAACGTGCCGCGCGTGTTCATGCTGGTGTTCGGCGGCGGCTGCGCGCTCGCCGGGCTCGCCGGCGTGATCGGCGGCAACACCTACGTCACCGAGCCGGCCATGGCGGCATCGGTCGGCTCGATCATCTTCGTCGTGGTGGTGGTGGGCGGCATGGGCTCGCTCGCCGGCGCCTTCCTCGCCTCGCTCATCATCGGGCTGGTGCAGACCTTCGCCGTCGCGCTCGACTACTCGCTGGCGAGCGCGCTGCGGGCGGTCGGCATGGCGGTGACGGACCAGACCTTCGGCTACCCCGTGCTCAAGCTCACCATCTCGCAGGTCGCCCCGATCCTGCCCTACCTGTTCCTCGTGCTGATCCTGATCTTCCGCCCGAAGGGGCTGCTCGGAACACGGGAGGACTGACACCATGGCCATGCATCCATCTTCCGGCGTCTACCGTTTCCGGCCGCTCAACATCGGCCGCGCCGTGGTCTGGGGCGCGTTCGGGCTCGCGCTCATCGTGGCACCCAAGGTGTTCACGAGCAGCCTCGCGCTCACCATGCTCGCGCAGATCGGCTACCTCATCATCATCTGCCTCTCCTACAACATCCTGCTGGGGCAGGGCGGCATGCTGAGCTTCGGGCATGCCGTCTACACCGGCCTGGGCTCGTTCATGGCGGTGCACGCCATGAACTGGGCGGGCAAGGGCGCGCTGCCCATCCCGCTGGTGCTAATCCCGCTCGTCGGCGGGCTGGCGGGCATGTTCTTCGCGGTGCTGCTGGGCTTCGTCACCACGAAGAAATCCGGCACCACCTTCGCGATGATCACGCTCGGCATCGGCGAGCTGGTGGCGTCGATGGCGCTGATGTTCCCCGAGGTGTTCGGCGGCGAGGGCGGCATCACCACCGACCGCGTCTACGGCCAGGGCTTCTTCGGCATCACCTTCGGCCCGGCGATCCAGGTGTACTACCTGATCGCGGCCTACTGCTTCGTCTGCACGGCGCTGATGTTCGCCTTCACCGGCACGCCGCTGGGGCGCATGCTGAACGCGGTGCGCGACAACCCGGAGCGGGTCGAGTTCATCGGCTACAACACCCAGCGCGTGCGCTACTACGCCTTCATCATCTCCGGCTTCTTCGCCGGCATCGGCGGGGCGCTGGCGGCGATCAACTTCGAGATCGTCACCGCGGCCGACAGCGTGAGCGTGATGCGCTCGGGCTCCTACCTGCTGTTCACCTTCCTCGGCGGGGCGACCTTCTTCTTCGGCCCGATCATCGGTGCGGTGCTGCTGGTGTTCGCCTCGGTGCTGCTGTCGGAGCTGTCGAAGGCCTGGCTGCTGTACCTCGGCCTCGTCTTCCTCCTCATGGTGATGTATGCGCCGGGCGGCATCGCCAGCCTGATCATGATGAATCTGCGCGTGGCGCGCCACGGCCGCCTGAAGCCGCTGCTGCCCGCCTACCTGGCCGTCGGGGCCTCGGCGCTCGTCGCCGTGCTGGGCGCCGCGGCGATGATCGAGATGACCTACCATCTGCAGCTCAACGCGGCGCTCGGGCCGCAGATCGGATTCCTCGGGGCCACGCTCGACGCGCGCAGTCCGGCGACCTGGATCGGCGCCGTGGGCGTCTTCGCGGTGGGCGCGACCCTGTTCGAAATCAGCCGGCGGGCCTTCGCGCGCCGCTGGGGCGCCACGCAGGAGGCGATCGAGCGAGACATGCAACTGGGCGCAGCCGCGCAGGGAGGCCGCGCATGATGGCGACGGACAACGGCACCCCGGCACTGGAGCTGCGCGACCTGCGCAAGCGCTTCGGCAAGACCGAGATCATCCGCGGCGCCAACCTGGCGGTGCGCCCGGGCGAGCGCGTGGCCATCATCGGGCCGAACGGCGCGGGCAAGTCCACGCTGTTCAACCTGATCAGCGGCCGCTTCGGGCCCACCAGCGGCGAGGTGCTGCTGAACGGCCAGCGCATCGACGGCCGCGCGCCCTACGAGATCAACCGCATGGGGCTGTCGCGCAGCTTCCAGATCACCAACATCTTCCCGAAACTGAGCGTGTTCGAGAACCTGCGGTGCGGGGTGCTCTGGAGCCTGGGCTACCGCTACAGCTTCTGGCGTTTCCTCTCGCGGTTGCACGATGCGAACGCGCGGGCGGAGGAACTGCTCGAGCAGATCCACCTCGCACCGAAGCGCGACACGCTGGCGATGAACCTCACCTACGCCGAGCAGCGTGCACTGGAGATCGGCATCACCATCGCCGGCGGCGCGAGCGTGATCCTGCTGGACGAACCCACGGCCGGCATGAGCAAGAGCGAGACGGCGCGCTTCATCCAGCTGATCCGCGAGGTGACGCAGGGCCGCACGCTGCTCACGGTGGAGCACGACATGGGCGTGGTGTTCGGCCTGGCCGACCGCATCGCGGTGGTGGTGTACGGGGAGGTGATCGCCTTCGACACGCCCGAGGCCGTGCGCGCGAACCCGCGCGTGCAGGAGGCCTACCTGGGCTCGGTGATCGCGGCGGAACAAGCGGAGGGGCACTGACATGCTGCACGTACACGACCTGCATGCCTACTACGGCAAGAGCCACGTGCTCCATGGCGTGAGCTTCGACGTGGCGCCCGGCGAGATCGTCGCGCTGCTGGGCCGCAACGGCTCGGGCCGCTCCACCACGGCCAAGGCCATCATGGGGCTGGTGCACTGGGAAGGCGCCGTGGAATGGAAGGGCCGGAGGCTCGCGGGAAGCAAGCCGTACGAAATCGCGCACCTGGGCCTGGGCTACGTGCCCGAAAGCCGCGACGTGTTCCCCAACCTGACGGTGCACCAGAACCTGCTGCTGGGCCAGAAAGGGCGGGGCAAGGGCAGCCGCTGGGGTTTCGACGACATGTACGCGATGTTCCCGCGCCTGAAGGAGCGGCAGCACACCGAGGCGGGCGTGATGTCCGGCGGCGAGCAGCAGATGCTCACGCTCTGCCGCACGCTCATGGGCGATCCGGACCTGATCATCATCGACGAGCCCACCGAAGGCCTCGCGCCGAAGATCGTGGAGCTGGTGGGCGAGTATTTGCAGAAGATCCGCGAGCGCGGCGTGTCGGTGCTGCTCATCGAGCAGAAGCTCACCATCGCCATGCGCATCTCCGACCGTGCGCTGGTGATGGGGCACGGCAGCATCGTTTTCGACGGCACGCCGGAGGGCCTGCGCGCCGACACCGGCGTGCGGCGGGAGTGGCTGGAAGTGTGACGCGCGGCGTGCCGGGGGGCCGGGCGGACGGTTCCAGGCACGCCTTCACGCGATGACAGGCGCTCCCGCGCCCTCCCTGCCGTGCCGGGGGTGTCACAAAACGGAAATGTTCTGTCATTAACATTTTCTGACACCATTTCCGGCGCCCGGCATGTCCGACTCACCTGCGTATTTGACAGAGTTCCGCCCCCGTTTCCGTCCCCCCAGCGCCGCGGACCTGTGCATCCCCGTGCCGTGCATGACCACCGGCCAGACCAATGAAGAGGTCATGGAAGTATTCAACCGGCACCGCGATCTCGTCGCGCTGCCGGTGGTCGAGGGAGTGCGGCCCATCGGCCTCATCAACCGCAGCATCTTCCTCTCGCAGATGAGCAAGCAGTTCCGCATGGAACTCTACGGCCGCAAGAGCTGCATCGCCTTCATGGACAAGGAGCCGCTGATCGTGGAGGCGGCCATGGACATCGACACGCTCACCCGGAGGACGGTGGAGTACGGCGAAAAGGCGCTGTCCGACGGCTTCATCATCACGCGCGACGGCGTGTTCGCCGGCGTGGGCAACGGCCTGCAGCTGATGCGCGTGGTGGCGGACCTGCAGGCATCGCGCAACCGCCAGATCATGCACAGCATCGAGTATGCGAGCGTGATCCAGCAGTCCACCCTGCGGGCCTCGCGAGACACACTGGCGCGCGCCTGCGCGCAGGCCGATCTCGTCTGGGAACCGCGCGACGTGGTGGGCGGCGATTTCTACCAGTTCTGTCTGGCCGAAGGCGGCTGGTTCGGTGCGGTGGCCGACTGCACGGGCCACGGCGTGCCCGGCGCGTTCATGACGCTGATCGCGTCCACCAGCCTGGGCAAGGCGATCGAGCGGCATGGCCCGCAGGACCCCGCCGGGCTGCTCGGCAGCGTGAATCGGAGCATCAAGCAGGTGCTCGGCCAGATGGACGGCGAGGACGAAACGCCCGGCTCCGACGACGGCATGGATGCGGCCTTCTTCTGGTTCGAGCCCGCCGCCGGGCGACTGGTGTTCGCCGGCGCGCGGCTGTCGCTCTACGTCCTGCGGCCCGACGCCGACGCCGTGGAGATGGTCGAAGGGCAGCGCAAAGGCGTGGGCTACGTGGACAGCGGGCTCGACTACGCCTGGGAGAACCAGCCGGTGCAGCTGCCGGCCGGCAGCCTCGTCTTCATCACCACCGACGGCCTCACGGACCAGGTGGGCGGCCCCCGGGCCATCGCCCTGGGCAAGCGCCGGCTGCGGGAGCTGTTGCTGCACCACCGCGCCGACGGTCCCGAGGTGCTCAACCGCGCCGTGCTGGAATGCCTGCGTACCTGGCAGGGCGAGCATGGCCGGCGCGACGACGTGACCTTCCTCGCCTTCCGCGCCTGAGCCGAAGCCCCACTTTCCCGATATCGCCACGATGCCTTCCACCATGATTTCCGCCAAGTACGGCCCCTTCTTCAACGTGGCCCGCGAGCACCAGGTCATCTTCTACTACGTCGGCTACTTCTCGCAGCACATCGTCGCCGCCATGGCGGATGCGGTGAAGCTGCAGCTCGAGGTGGCAGGCATCACCGGCCCCACCCGGCGCAAGCTGTTCTCGTCCTTCATCGAGATGGCGCAGAACATCATCCATTACTCCGCCGACATGCTCACGCCGGCGAGCCAGCCCGACGGCGAACTGCGGCACGGATCGGTGTGCATCCGCCGCGACGAGGGCGGCCGCTTCCTGCTGCTGTGCGCCAATCCGATCGACGCGGGCATGGCGGAGGACCTGCGCGCGAAGCTGGAGCCGCTGCGCCACATGACGCTCGACGAGATCAAGCAGGCCTACCGCCAGACGCTGCGCGACGAAACGCCTTCGGGCAGCAAGGGGGCCGGCATGGGGTTCCTCACCATGGCCCGCGACGCGAGCGAACCGCTGGAATTCGATTTCGACGCCGCCCCCGGCGGGACCGGCGCGCCCGTCTTCTACCTGAAAGCTGCGATCTGACCCGCCCCGGGCCGTTCCCTCCGCAGACAACACGCATGGACAATCTCTACATCGCACCGACCCCCAGCTCTCCCGAGGTGGATTTCCAGTTCGCCACGCACACCCTCAGTCTGCGCGGCGAGTCCTATCCCGAGAACGCGGCGGCCTTCTACGGCGACATCATCGCGCGGCTCAAGGACTACCTGGCGCAGCAGAGCGGCCAGCGCATCGAGGTGCACATCGCCCTCGCATACTTCAACAGCTCCAGCACCAAGATGCTGTTCAACCTCATCGACGCGCTCAACGAGGCGGTGGAGGCGGGCAACCCGGTGGCGCTGCACTGGTACTACGACGAGGAGGACGACACCATCCTCGAATTCGGGCAGGAACTGAGCGACGACTTCCCTGACCTGGAGTTCAACAGCCATCCCGTGAAGCCCGCCTGACCCATGGACTCCGTCGCCAATCCCCCGGACCTGTTCGAGTCAGAACACCGTGCGCTGCTGGCCGCGCGCTCCGTTTACGACGCGCCGTGCGATGCCACGCGCGAGGGGGAGGGCTGCCGGCAGGCCCTGGGCGAGCTGCTCACGGCCTACGAGCGCCTGCTGCGGGAGACCCGCCGGCTGGTGCGCCGCAGCGACCGTGCCGAGCTGGAGATGAACCAGCTGAACCAGCGGCTGACGGAGCTGGCGGACCAGCTGCACTACCGCGCCACGCACGACCCGCTGACGGGCGTGCTCAACCGCTCGGCGATCATCGACCAGGTGAACGGGCAATTCGCGCTCGGCGGGCTGGCGCTCATCGTGCTCGACATCGACCACTTCAAGCAGGTGAACGACGGTTTCGGCCATCCGAAGGGCGACGAGGTGATCCGCGGCGTCGTCGATTGCCTGCGGTCCGTGGTGCCCCCGGCAGCGCAGATCGGCCGGGTCGGCGGCGAGGAATTCACCGTGCTGCTGCCGGGCGATTCCGCGCACGCCTGCAGCCAGGTCGCCGAGGCGGCCCGCGTGGCGATCGAAGGCTTCGAATTCGGCCTGCCGGATGGCCGCCGCATCACTGCCAGCTTCGGCGTGAGCCGGCTTGGCGCGGGCGGCAGCTTCGACGATGCCTACGGCCTGGCCGACGAGGCGCTGTACGGTGCCAAACGGGGCGGGCGCAACTGCGTGGTGCATGCGGAGCGCACGGCACCCGCCCCGAACCCATGAGCATCCAGGTCGGTTACGACGATCCCGCCGCCGACCTGGAAACCCTTCCACCGTCGGCCTGCGCGGACCGGCCCCCTGCGCCGCCGTGGCGCGTCCTGGTCGCCGATGCCGATCCGGAGGTGCACGCCACCGCGCGCCGGATGCTGGAGGAGCTGGTCCTGGCGGGGCGGCCGCTGTCGCTCCTTCACGCCCACGATGAAGAACAGGCCCGAGCCCTGCTGCTGTGCGAGGACGAGCTGGCCGTGGTGCTGCTGGACGCCGGCTGGGCCGGCTCCGGGGCCGCGCCGGATCTGCCCGACTTCATCCGCCGCGCGGCGGGGCTGGACAACCTCCGCATCGTGCTGCGCACCGCGCATGCGGGCCAGGTGCCCGACCAGGCCCTGCTGCTGCGCCACGACATCGGCGACTACCGTGCCAAGGCCGAGCTGGCGCACGGCCACCTGGCCCCCATGGTGCTGGCGGCGATCCGGTCGTACGAGCAGCGCTGTTCCTACGAAGCCAGCCGCTGCAGCCTGGAGCGCATCGTGCGCTCCAGCGCGGCACTGCTCGCCGAGCACGATCTCCATTCCTTCGCGTCGGAGGTCATCGCCCAGATCGCCGAGCTGCTCGGAACGCGGGCGTGGAACATGGTGTGCGCGCTGCACGGCGGCGCGGGCAGCGGAGACGGGCGCTGCCCGGTGCTCGCCGCCACGGGGCCGTTCGCGGGGTTCGTCGGGCATCCGCTGGAGTACCTGCCCGGTTTCCGGGGCAAGCCGCTGCTGGACCGCGCCGTGAAGTTCTGCCAGACCGTGCACGGCGAAGAGGGCGGGCTCGCGCTCTATTTCGGCAGCCCGACCGAGCGCGGCATGGCGGTGTACGTCGACACGTCCGCGCCCCTGGGCGGGCTGGATCGCCAGTTGCTGGACGTCTTCAGCGCCAACGTGCGGACGCTGCTGCACAACCGCGACCTGCTGGATCGCCTGCGCCGCTTCGCCTACTACGATCCGCTGGTGCGGCTGCCCAACCGGGCGCATTTCGTCGAGAAGGTGGACGACTGCGTGCGGCGGGGCACGGCGCAGGACCACGTTCTCGCGCTGATCGACATCGACGATTTCAGCGCCGCCAACGACGTCATGGGCCACACCTTCGGCGACCGTCTGCTGGAGGCCGTGGCCCGCCGGCTGGCCGATGCGCTGCCCCCCGGCGTGCTGCTCGCGCGCGTGGGTGCCGATACCTTCGGCGTGCTGGGCGAGGCGAGCCGGGTGGCGTTGCCGCAGTTGCTGCAGTGCATGCGCCCCCCGCCCGTGGTGGACGGCGTGCCGCAGAAGGTGTCGCTCACCTGCGGCTACGTGCACCTGCCGTCGCGCGCGCAGGCGGGCGCCGATCTCGTCAAGGATGCCACCATCGCCCTCAAGCGCGCCAAGCGCGACCACCGCGGGCAGCACCTGCAATACATGGACCCCATGGGCACCGAGGCGCGCGACCGGGCCCTGCTGCTGGCCGAGCTGCGGGCGGCCATCGACGACGCGCAACTCTTCCTGGTCTACCAGCCGCAGGTGCGGCTGGACACGGGCGCGCTCGTCGGACTGGAGGCGCTGCTGCGCTGGCGGACGGCCGATGGGCGGTTCATCCCGCCGGACGAGTTCATTCCCATGGCGGAGCACTCGGGACTGGTCGTGCCGCTGGGCCAGTGGGTGCTCTCGACCGCCTGCCGCACCATGCGCATGCTGGCGGATGCGGGCCACGCCCCGGCGCGCATCGCCGTCAATGTCTCGGTCGTACAGCTGCAGGACCCCGGCTTCCTCGACGCGGTGCGCGCGGCGCTCGCCGCGGCCGGCCTGCAGGGCCGCCATCTGGAACTGGAAATCACCGAATCGGTGGCGGTCGTGCCCACGCAGTTGCTGCAGCAGACGCTGGCAGCCCTGCGGGCGGACGGCGTCAGCATCGCCATCGACGATTTCGGCACCGGCTACTCGTCGCTCAGTTACCTCGAGCAGCTGCCGCTCGACCGCATCAAGATCGACCGCAGCTTCGTGCGGCGCCCCACGGGCGCGCAGGGCGCGCGCATCGCCGAGATGATCGTGAACCTGGGCCAGCAGCTGGGCCTGCGCGTGATGGCCGAGGGCATCGAGGACGACGCGGCGTGGAACACCCTGCTGCGCATGGGATGCGATGAGGGCCAGGGCTACCACATCGCCCGCCCCATGGATCTGCCCGCGCTGCGCGTGTGGCTTGCGGAGCGGGCCGCTGCCGCTCAGGTGCCCGCGGAGCGCAGCGGCGGCTGACAGGTTGCCAGGCGCTCCCCGGAAGAGCGGTTTCACGGCGGCGATGTTGCCCTTCACGGCGACGGTGTCCATGTCCAGGTCTTAGCCCATGCTGAAGCGCTGCGCGGTGGTCGGCAGCCGGAACAGCGGACAGCCGCTGGCGGTTGCGATGTGCTGGTCGTTGATGTCGCGGTAGTGCGTGCCGATCCGCGCGTTTTCGACGAAGCTGCTCGAGCCGGGCCTGGACCGGTTCAGCCCGGCGAGGGGCAGCGCGTGGTGGCGGCGTGCCCGGCCAACCAGTATGCCGTCGGGGCCCCGATGGGCCGAGCCGCCTTGCGCGAACGCCACCTTCACGGCGCTACCCATGCGCTCCGCTAACCGACTCTGGGGCGCCGTCCTTGCGCCATCGGCAAGGCATGCGCCTACCGCGGAAGCAGCGGTCGTCTGTCCCAGCCGGGACAACCCTGGCTGGCAAGCGCGCGCGGACTCTCTAGAATCAAAAAGCACGACCGTTCTTTTCCATACCAAACCAAGGGACAAGCAATGACCGCTGAATACCAAGTCCACGGCGATGTAGCCGTGATCACCCTGGCCAATCCGCCCGTGAACGGGCTGGGCCATGCCACGCGCAAGGGCATCACCGACGGGCTGGCCCGCGCGAATGCCGATGCGGCCGTGAAGGCCATCGTCGTCACGGGGGCCGGCGGCGCGTTCTCCGGCGGCGCGGACATCAAGGAATTCGGCACGGACAAGGCCATGCAGGAGCCCAACCTGCACTCGGTGATCCGCGCGGTGGAAGGCTCGGCCAAGCCCGTCGTGGCCGCCATCCACACCGTGTGCATGGGCGGCGGCCTGGAGCTGGCCCTGGGCTGCCACTACCGCATCGCCGCCCCCGGCTGCAGCATGGCGCTGCCCGAAGTGAAGCTGGGCCTGCTGCCCGGCGCGGGCGGCACCCAGCGCCTGCCGCGCGTCGTCGGCGTGGAAGCCGCGCTCAACATGATCGTGAGCGGCGAGCCGGTGAAGAGCGAGCTGATCGGCGGCATGCCCGGCCAGAAGCTGTTCGACAAGATGGCCGCCTCGGCCGAGTCGCTCGCCGAAGAGGCCCTGGCCTTCGCGCGCAGCGTGGCCGACACCCGCCCGCTGCCGCTGGTGCGCAACCTGCCGGCCAAGCACCCGCAGGGCGATGCCTACTTCCAGTTCGCGCGCAACATGGTCAAGGGCATGGCGAAGAACTTCCCCGCGCCGCTCAAGTGCGTGGACGCCGTGGAAGCCGCCACCAAGCGCAAGTTCGAGGACGGCCTGGCCTACGAGCGCGAGCTGTTCGTCAACCTGATGTGGACGCCGGAATCGCGCGCCCTGCGCCACCTGTTCCTGGCCGAGCGCGCCGCGAGCAAGATCCCCGACGTGCCCTCGGATACCCCGAAGCGCGAGATCCGCAAGGTGGGCGTGATCGGCGCCGGCACCATGGGCGGCGGCATCAGCATGAATTTCCTGAACGCCGGCATCCCCGTCACCATCCTCGAGACCAAGCAGGAGGCGCTGGACCGGGGTCTCGCCACCATCCGCAAGAACTACGAGGCGCAGGTCGCCAAGGGCAAGCTCAAGCAGGACAAGTACGAGCAGCGCATGGCCCTGCTCACGCCCACGCTGAGCTATGACGACCTGAAGGATGTCGATCTCGTCATCGAGGCCGTGTTCGAAGAGATGGGCGTCAAGGAAACCGTGTTCAAGAAGCTAGACGAGGTCGCCAAGCCCGGCGCCATCCTGGCTTCCAACACCTCCACGCTCGACGTGGACCAGATCGCCGCGTTCACGAAGCGCCCGCAGGACGTGGTGGGCATGCACTTCTTCAGCCCCGCCAACGTGATGAAGCTGCTGGAGGTGGTGCGCGGCAAGGAAACCGCCAAGGACGTGCTCGCCACCGTGATGGCGCTCGCCAAGAAGATCAAGAAGACGGCCGTGGTCTCGGGCGTCTGCGACGGCTTCATCGGCAACCGCATGATCGAGCGCTACAGCCAGCAGGCCGGCTTCCTGCTGGACGAAGGCGCCACGCCCCAGCAGGTGGACAAGGCCATCGAGAAGTTCGGCTTCGCCATGGGCCCGTTCCGCATGGGCGACCTGGCCGGCAACGACATCGGCTGGGCGATCCGCAAGCGACGCGCCGTCGAGCGTCCGGACATGAAGTACAGCCGCACGGCCGACAAGCTTTGCGAGCTGGGCCGCTACGGCCAGAAGACGGGCGCCGGCTGGTACGACTACAAGCCCGGCAAGCGCGACGCCATCCCCAGCGATCTGGTGAACCAGATGATCGAGGACCACCGCAAGGAACTCGGCATCACGCCGCGCAAGATCAGCGACGAGGAAATCGTGCAGCGCCTGGTCTATGCCCTGGTGAACGAGGGCGCGAAGATCCTGGAGGAGGGCATCGCGAGCAAGTCCGGCGACATCGACATGGTGTACCTGACGGGCTACGGCTTCCCCATCCACCGCGGCGGCCCGATGCACTACGCGAGCGAAGTGGGCCTCTTCAACGTCGCGCAGTCGATGCAGCGCTTCGCGCAGAACCCGCTGGACGATGCCGCCGCGTGGGAGCCCGCGCCGTTGCTCTCCCGACTCGCCGCCGAGGGCAAGGCTTTCGCCTGACCGCCGCCGTCCGCATGTTTGCAAAGAACCAGGAATTCCGCACATGACCTCCGCAGTGATCGTTTCCACCGCCCGCACGCCGCTCGCCAAGAGCTGGAAGGGCTCCTTCAACATGACCCATGGCGCCACGCTCGGCGGCCATGCGGTGCAGCATGCCGTGCAGCGCGCCGGCATCGACGGCGCCGAAGTCGACGACGTCATCATGGGCTGCGCCAACCCCGAAGGCGCGACCGGCGCCAACATCGCGCGCCAGATCGCGCTGCGCGCCGGCCTGCCCGTCACCACCTCGGGCATGACGGTGAACCGCTTCTGCTCCTCGGGCCTGCAGACCATCGCGCTGGCCGCTCAGCGCGTCATCGCGGGCGAAGCCGAGGTGTTCGTGGCCGGCGGTGTCGAGAGCATCTCCTGCGTGCAGCAGGAAATGAACACGCACATGCTGCGCGACCTCCAACTCGCCAAGGCCAAGCCCGAGATCTACTGGAGCATGCTGGAGACCGCCGAACAGGTCGCCAAGCGCTACCACATCGGCCGCGACGCGATGGACGAGTACGGCGCCGCCAGCCAGCAGAAGGCCTGCGCCGCGCAGGCCTCCGGCAAGTTCGACGACGAGATCGCGCCCATCACCGTCACCGCCGGCGTGGCCGACAAGACCCTGGGTCTGATCACCAAGCAGGTCACGGTCAGCAAAGACGAGGGCACGCGCGAGGGCACGACCAAGGAAGGCATCGCCGGCATCAAGCCCGCGCTGCCGGGCGGCGTGATCTCGGCCGGCAACGCGAGCCAGTTCTCCGACGGCGCGGGTGCCTGCGTCATCACGAGCGAAGACTATGCGAGCCGCAAGGGCCTCAAGCCCCTGGGCCGCTTCCTCGGCTTCGCCGTGGCGGGCTGCGAGCCCGACGAGATGGGCATCGGCCCCGTCTTCGCCGTGCCCAAGGTGCTCAAGAAGCTGGGCCTGACGGTGCAGGACATCGACCTCTGGGAGCTGAACGAAGCCTTCGCCGTGCAGGTGCTGTACTGCCGCGACAAGCTCGGCATCCCGGCCGACCGCCTGAACGTGAACGGCGGCGCGATCGCCCTGGGCCATCCCTACGGCGTGAGCGGCCAGCGCCTCACGGGCCATGCCCTCATCGAAGGCCGCCGCCGCGGCGCCAAGCGCGTCTGCGTGACGATGTGCATCGGCGGCGGCATGGGTGCCGCGGGCGTGTTCGAAGTGTTCTGAGAACGGCCGGCACCCCTTCCGTTCGACCGATCGAGCCCCGTGCCGGCCCCATGCCCGCACGGGGCTTTTTTGCAGCACCTCCGCGCGGCCACGTCACGCAGCAGACACTGCGCGCCGCGGCCCGCTTCCATAATTTGCCGCATGACGACGCCCCTCCGCTCCACCCTCGATTTCCTGCTCCACGACTGGCTGCAGGCCGACGCGCTCACGCCGCGCGAGCGCTTCGCCGACCATTCGCGCGAAACCTTCGACGCCGTGCTCGACACCTGCGAGCGCATCGCGCGCGAGAAGTACGCGCCGTTCAACCGCCTCGTCGACACCGAGGAGCCGCACACCGTCACCGAGCCCGACGGCACGCTGCGCGTGGTGCTGCCGCAGGCCACCTACGAGGCGCGCCGCGCCTATGCCGAATCGGGCCTGCTCAGTGCCGCGCAGGACTACGACGTGGGCGGCATGCAGCTGCCCTACACCGTGGAGGCCGCGGCCAACAGCTTCTTCGCGGTGGCATCGATCAGCATCGGCTCCAACCTGCTCACTGCCGGCAACGCGAACCTGCTGATGGCGCACGGCACGGCGAAGCAGAAGGAAGTGTTCGCGCTCAATGAATTCAACGGCCGCTGGGCCGGCACCATGTGCCTGTCGGAGCCGCAGGCGGGCTCGTCGCTCTCCGACGTGGCCACGCGCGCCGTGCCGGACGGAACCGGCTTCGAGGACGATGCGCTCGGCCCGCGCTACCGCCTCACCGGCAACAAGATGTGGATCAGCTCGGGCGACCACGAGCTCACCGAGAACATCGTGCACCTCGTGCTCGCCAAGATTCCCGGGCCGGACGGCAAGCTGGTGCCGGGCGTGAAGGGCATCTCGCTGTTCATCGTGCCCAAGCGGCTGGTGGACGAGGAGGGCCGGCTGACCGGCGAGCGCAACGACGTGGCGCTGGCGGGCCTCAACCACAAGCTGGGCTGGCGCGGCACCACCAACACGCTGCTCAACTTCGGCGAGGGCCGCTACCCGGTGCGCGGCGGCGCGGGCGCCATCGGCTACCTCGTGGGCAAGCCCGGCGAGGGCCTGCGCTGCATGTTCCACATGATGAACGAGGCGCGCATCGGCATCGGCATGGCGGCCACCATGCTGGGCCTGGCGGGCTACTACGCGAGCCTGGACTATGCCCGCGAGCGCACCCAGGGCCGGCCGATCGTCTCCCACGTGGCCGGCGCCGCGGGCAAGGCCGCCAAGGATGCGTCCGCGCCGCCGGTACGGCTCATCGAGCATGCCGACATCCGCCGCATGCTGCTCGCGCAGAAGAGCTACGGTGAAGGCGCGCTCGCGCTCAACCTGTACTGCGCGCGCCTGGTGGACGAACAGCACACGGGCGACGCGCAGGCCGCCGACGAAGCCCGCCTGCTGCTCGAAGTGCTCACGCCGATCGCCAAGAGCTGGCCCAGCGAGTGGTGCCTGGAGGCCAACTCCCTGGCCATCCAGATCCACGGCGGCTACGGTTACACGCGCGATTTCCCGGTGGAGCAGTACTGGCGCGACAACCGCCTCAACATGATCCACGAAGGCACCCATGGCATCCAGGCGATGGACCTGCTGGGCCGCAAGGTGGTGATGGAAGGCGGCCGCGGGCTGCAATTGCTGGCAGGGCGCGTGAACGCCACCATCCAGCGCGCGATGGAGCATCCCGATCTCGCCGCGCACGCCAACGAGCTCGCACGCGCGCTGGCCGAGGTCGGCGCCGCCACCAAGGCCGCCTGGGCCACGGGCGAGCCCGCGGAAGCACTGGCCAATGCGGTGCCCTACATGCAGGCGGCCGGGCACATGGTGCTCGCCTGGATCTGGCTCGATCTGGCCGTCGCCGTGCTGGCCCGCACGAACGCAGGCGAGCAGCCGACGCAGCCCGCCGATGCGGGGCGCCTGGGCGCCATGCGCTACTTCTTCCGCTACGAGCTGCCGAAGATCGGCGCGTGGCTGAACGTGGTCCGCACGCGGGACATGACCTGCGCCGAGATGCGCGAAGACGGTTTCTGATCCGGCGGGCGGCGCCGCTCCGATCACGCACGCGACAAGCCGCTGCCGGCTCGCCCCGCACAATGCCCCGCGAACCCCATAACCGACGACAGGAGACACGCACATGACCCGCACGGTCCAGCAACTTTTCGATCTTTCCGGCAAGACTGCCCTCGTCACCGGCGGCTCGCGCGGCCTCGGGCTGCAGATCGCCCAGGCGCTCGGCGAGGCCGGCGCGAAGATCATGCTGACGTCC
The DNA here is from genome assembly GCA_913774955.1 of uncultured Acidovorax sp. Lineage (GTDB taxonomy): Bacteria > Pseudomonadota > Gammaproteobacteria > Burkholderiales > Burkholderiaceae_C > Paracidovorax. The sequence continues at coordinate 199,471 of CAJYKV010000027.1, read as the reverse complement.
CGCAAGGCGGCCGATCTGGAAGAGTCCGCGGCCACGCTGCAGGCCGCCGGGATCGACGCGCGCTGGATCGCCGCCGACTGCGGACAGGAGGCCGACATCCAGCGCCTCGCGCAGGAAACCCTGCAGCGCATGGGCGACGTCGACATCCTCGTGAACAACGCCGGCGCGAGCTGGGGCGCCGCGGCGGAAGACCATCCGACCGCCGCCTGGGACAAGGTGATGAACCTCAACGTGCGCGGATACTTCCTGCTGTCGCAGGCCATCGCCAAGCACAGCATGATCCCGCGCAAGAGCGGCCGCATCATCAACGTGGCGTCCATCGCCGGGCTGGGCGGCAACCCCATCCAGATGAAGACCATCGCCTACAACACCTCCAAGGGCGCGGTGATCAACTTCACGCGCGCGCTGGCGGCGGAGTGGGGCGTGTACGGCATCAACGTGAACGCGATCTGCCCGGGCTTCTTCAAGACCAAGATGGCCTCGGTACTGATCGAGACGCTGGGCGAGCAGAAGATGGCCGAGCACGCCCCTTTGCGCCGCCTGGGCGACGACGAAGACCTCAAGGGCCTGTGCCTGCTCTACGCGTCCGACGCCGGCAAGCACATCACCGGCCAGTGGCTGGCCGTCGACGGCGGCGTGAGCGTGGTGACGGGCGGCTGACGCGGCCCCGCGGCGCGGCGGCCCCTGCGCGGGCAGCCAGCGCCGCCTTCGCTATGCTGCCGGTTCCCTGTTCCTGATGGAGTCTTGTCCCGTGTTGAGTTTCGGTGTCGAAATCCCCTTTGTCAGCCACCTCGGCTTCACCCTGCACCGCATGGAGGCCGGCGAATCCGAACTGCGCTACACCGCGCAGGCGGAGCACCTCAATTCCTTCGCCGTCACGCACGGCGGCGCGACCATGGCGCTCATGGATGTCGCCATGGCCACCGCTGCGCGCAGCGAGGTGCCCGACGACATCGGCGTGGTCACCATCGAGATGAAGACCAGCTTCATGTCCGCCGCGCGCGGGCCGCTCGTGGCGCGCGGCAAGCTCCTGCACCGCACGAAGTCGCTCGCGTTCACCGAGGCCAGCATCTACGACGCCGAAGGGCGGCTGTGCAGCCACGCCACCGGCACCTTCAAGTACATGGCGCGCCCGGCCCAGCCGGCGGCCGCCGTGCCCACCGACTGACCCAGCCGCCCGGGGCGCACCGCGCCCCGCACCACGCCCGCATCCACCCCCGAAAAGGAGTTTCCCCATGCCCCGCAACCAGCAGATCCTTCTGGACAACCGCCCCCAGGGCGAGGCCACCACCGGCAATTTCAAGCTCGTCGCCACCGACACGCCCGAACTGCAGGACGGCCAGGTGCTCGTGCGCCACCACTACCTGAGCCTCGACCCCTACATGCGCGGGCGCATGAACGACAGCAAGAGCTACGCCGCATCGCAGCCGCTGGGCGAGGTGATGATCGGCGGCACGGTGGGCGAAGTGGTGGAAAGCCGCCATCCCAAGTACGCCGTGGGCGACAAGGTCGTCGGCATGGGCGGCTGGCAGGAATACGGCGTGGTGGACGGCAACGAGCCCGGCATGCTGCGCAAGGTGGACACCACCCACGTGCCGCTCTCGCACTACCTCGGCGCCGTGGGCATGCCCGGCGTGACCGCCTGGTATGGGCTGGTCAAGATCATCGAGCCCAAGGCGGGCGAGACCGTGGTGGTCAGCGCCGCGACCGGCGCCGTGGGCAGCGCCTTCGCCGCGCTGGCCAAGGCGCGCGGCTGCCGCGTGGTGGGCATTGCCGGCGGCACGGAGAAGTGCCGCTACGCCACCGAAGAACTGGGCTTCGACGCCTGCATCGACCACCGCGAGCACGGCGACCTGAAAGCCATGTCCAAGGCCCTGAAGGAAGCCTGCCCGAACGGCATCGACGGCTACTTCGAGAACGTCGGCGGCTACATCCTCGACGCGGTGCTGCTGCGTGCCAACGCGTTCGCGCGCGTGGCCGTGTGCGGCATGATCGCCGGCTACGACGGCCAGCCGCTGCCGCTGCAGAACCCGGCCCTCATCCTCGTCAACCGCATGAAGGTGCAGGGCTTCATCGTGAGCGAGCACATGGAGATCTGGCCCGAGGCGCTCAAGGAACTCGGCGGCCTCGTCGGCTCCGGCAAGCTGCGCCCGCGCGAGACGGTGGCCGACGGCATCGCCGCCGCACCCGAGGCCTTCCTGGGCCTGCTCAAGGGCAAGAACTTCGGCAAGCAACTGGTGAAGCTGGTCTGAGCGTGGCAGCCCTGCACTGGCACTGGTCGCGTTTCGACGACATGGGCGTGCACGCGCTGCACGACGCCCTCGCGCTGCGCTGCCGCGTGTTCATCCTGGAGCAGGGGCCCTACCAGGATCCGGACGATGCCGACAAATCGTCCTGGCACCTGCTGGGCCGCGCTGCGCCCGGCGGGCCGCTGCTGGCCACGCTGCGCGTCGCCGATCCCGGAGTGAACTACCCCGAGCCGTCCATCGGCCGCGTAGTGACCGCACCGGAAGCGCGCGGCACCGGCGCCGGCCGCGCCCTGGTGCGCGAGGGGCTCGCCCGCTGTGCGGCGGCCTGGCCCGGCAGGGCGGTGCGCATCAGCGCGCAGGCCCACTTGCAGCGCTTCTACGGCGAGGTGGGCTTCACGACCGTCTCGGGCGAATACCTCGAAGACGGCATTCCCCACGTGGAGATGCTGTGGACGCCGCCCGCGGCACCGGCGTAGCCTCGGCGTTCCTTCTTCCGCTGCGCTGCCTGCCGCGACACACGCCGCCAACCCCTGTCCAGGAGATGCCATGACCGCTTCGCCCGAACCCATCCTGCACCACTACCCCTCGTCGCCGTTCTCCGAAAAGATCCGCCTCGCGCTGGGTTACAAGCAGCTCGCGTGGAAGTCGGTCATCGTGCCGAGCATCGCGCCCAAGCCCGACGTGGTCGCGCTCACGGGCGGCTACCGGCGCACGCCGTTCCTGCAGATCGGCGCGGACATCTACTGCGACACGGCCCTGATCTGCGACGTGCTGGAGCACATCCAGCCCGAGCCCGTGCTCTACCCGCCCGCCCTCAAGGGCGCCGTGCGCGTCTTCGCCCAATGGGCCGACAGCACGCTGTTCTGGACCGCGATGGCCTACAACCTGCAGCCGCGGGGCGCGGCGGAGCTGTTCGCGAACCTGCCGCCCGCCGCCGCGCAGGCCTTCGGCGCCGACCGCAAGGCCATGAGCGGCGGCATGCAACGCCTGCGCCCCGCGGACGCCACGGCGGCCTACCGCTCCTACCTGCGGCGCATCGCCCATATGGTGGAGGAACATGATTTCCTGTTCGGCGCCGAGCCCTGCGTGGCCGACGTCGCCGCCTACCACCCGCTCTGGTTCACGCGGCAGTGCGTGCCGGTGATGGCAGACATCTTCAAGGCCACCCCCGCCGTGCTGGAGTGGATGGACCGCATCGCCGCCATCGGCCACGGCCGCATGGAGAAATTCTCGTCGCAGGATGCGATCACGGTGGCCGCCAACGCCGAGCCGCTGCCGCTCGTGGACGACGTCTTCCAGGACGAGCACGGCATCGCGCTCGGCACCCGCGTGGCCATCGCCGCCGAGAGCTTCGGCCCCGAACCCACCGAGGGCGTGCTCGTGGCCGCCACGCGCACGCGCTACACGGTGGCCCGCACCGACCCGCGCGCGGGCCTGCTCCACGTGCATTTCCCGCGCATCGGCTACACGCTCACCACCACGGAGACAAAAGCACCATGATCGAAGACTTCCAGGGAAAGACCGCCGTGCTCACCGGCGCGGGATCGGGTTTCGGGCTCGAATGCGCCCGCATCGGCGCGCGGCGCGGCATGCGCCTCGTGCTGGTGGACGTGCAGCAGGACGCGCTCGACCAGGCCGAGGCCGAAATGCGCGCCGCCGGCGCCGACGTGCTCGCCCGCCGCGTGGACGTATCCGACGCCACGCAGATGGAGCAGCTCGCCGCCGATGTGCGCGAACGCTTCGGCGCGCCGCACTTCGTCTTCAACAACGCCGGCGTGGGAGCCGGCGGGCTGCTGTGGGAGAACACCGTCGCCGACTGGAACTGGGTGCTCGGCGTGAACCTCATGGGCGTGGTGCACGGCGTGCGCCTCTTCACGCCGATGATGCTGGACGCCGCGCGGCAGGATCCCGCCTGGCGCGGCCACATCGTCAACACCGCCAGCATGGCCGGCCTGCTCACGCCGCCCAACATGGGGATCTACAACGTGAGCAAGCATGCGGTGGTCAGCCTCACTGAAACCCTCTACCAGGATCTGGCCCTGGTCACCGACCAGGTCGGCGCCAGCGTGCTCTGCCCGTACTTCGTGCCCACCGGCATCGGCCGCAGCGAGCGCAACCGGCCGGACGCAGTCACCGCGCCGCCGACGCGCAGCCAGCTCATCGGCCAGGCGATGACCGACAAGGCCGTGGGCAGCGGCAAGGTCACGGCGGCCGAAGTGGCGCAGATGGTGTTGGACGGCATCGCCGCCAACCAGTTCTATCTCTTCAGCCATCCCCAGGCGCTGGGCAACGTGCAGAGCCGCATGGAAAGCATCGTGGCCGTGCGCAACCCGCCGGACCCCTTCCTGGAGCGGCCCGACATCGGCCAGCGCCTGCGCGAGCAACTGCGCGCGGAGCCCGGCGCAGCCGGCTGACGGACGCCGCCTGCCTGCCCCGGACGACGCAACGACGCGGGCAGACGGGGCAGGGCGGGGCGAGAAAAACGGAACGCGGCACCCCGCCCGGAGGCCGCCACGTCCGCGCGGCGACCCTACCGCCTCAGCGCGGCGCGAGGCGGATCGCGCCGTCCAGCCGGATCACCTCGCCGTTCAGCATGTCGTTCTCGAAGATGTGGCGTGCCAGTCGCGCATAGTCTTCCGGCGTGCCGAGCCGGCTGGGGAAGGGCACTCCGGCCGCCAGCGCGTCCTGCACCTCCTGCGGCATGCCGAACAGCATCGGCGTGCCGAAAATGCCCGGGGCGATCGTCATGTTGCGGATGCCGTTGCGCGCCAGGTCGCGCGCGATCGGCAGCGTCATTCCCACGATGCCGCCCTTGGAGGCGGAATAGGCCGCCTGGCCGATCTGGCCGTCGTACGCGGCCACGCTGGCGGTGGAGATGAGCACGCCGCGCTCGCCCGTCGCCTCGGGCTCATTGCGCGACATCGCCTCGGCCGCGAGGCGGATCATGTTGAAGCTGCCGATCAGGTTCACGGTCACGGTCTTGGCGAACAGCGCCAGGCCATGCGCCCCGTTCTTGCCCACCGTCTTCTCGGCCGGCGCGATGCCCGCGCAGTTGACGAGGCCCATCAGCTTGCCCTGCGCCACGGCCTGCGCCACCACCGCCTGCCCGTCGGCCTCGCTGGTCACGTCGCAGCGCAGGAAGGTGCCGCCGATCTCGCGCGCCACGGCCTCGCCCTTGTCGGCCTGCATGTCCGCGATCACGACGCGGCCGCCCTGTGCGGCCAGCATGCGCGCCGTGCCTTCGCCCAGGCCCGATGCGCCGCCCGTGACGATGAAAACCTTGCCCTGAATGTCCATGTAACTGTCTCCTTGTTGGATATGACGTTAACGTAAACGTCAATTATCGGCGAAGAAAGGCCGGCCGCGAAAGCAGACAAGCCCGGCGGGCCGGGCTTGTCTGGCGCGCCCTTGGGGGCACGTGGAGGGGAGGCAGGGCGCTGTCGGCTTACTTGAAGCCCACGCGGTCCAGCATCTGCTGCACCTTGGGCATGTGCTCGCCCACGGCGCTGATCGGGATCGTCTCGCTCTTGAACGGCTGGCCGCCGGTCATCTCGCGCAGCGCCGGGTTGTCGGAGGTCACGCCCTTGGCCGCCGGCCACTCGTTGTTGCCGTTCGCGAAGTAGTTCTGCGCCGCGGGGCTCGCGAGGTATTCGAGGAACTTGACCGCGTTGGCCTGGTTCTTCGAGTAGCGCGCCACCGCGCCGCCCGCGATGTTCAGGTGCGTGCCCCAGGATTGCTGGTTGGGGAACACCACGGCGACCTTGCTGGCCACGTCCTTGTCTTCCGGCTTGTCGGACCGCATGATCCGGGCCAGGTAGTAGCTGTTGGTGACGGCGACCGCGCATTCGCCGGACGCCACGGCCCGGATCTGGTCGGTGTCGCCGCCCTTCGGAGGACGCGCGAGGTTGGCCTCCACGCCCTTGAGCCAGGCCTCGGCCTTCTGCTCGCCCAGGTGCTCGGTCACCGCGCCGAACAGGCTGAGGTTGTAGGGGTGCGAGCCCGAGCGGATGCAGATCCGGCCCTTGTTCTTCGGGTCACCCAGTTCTTCGTAGGTGTCCACGTCGTCCTTGTTCACCCTTGCCTTGTCGTACACGATGACCCGTGCCCGCGTGGAGAGCCCGAACCACGGGATGCCGCCGTCCGCCGCCGGACGCGCGCGCAGGTTGGCCGGGATGGCCTCCTCGAGCACCTTCGAATGGATGGGCAGGAACAGGCCATCCTTCTCGCCGCGGTACAGGCGCGCGGCATCCACCAGCAGGATCACGTCGGCCGGAGAGGCGGAGCCTTCGGCCTTGAGGCGCGCCATGATGCCCGCGTCGTCCGCGTCCACGCGGTTGATCTTGATGCCGGTGGCCTTCGTGAACCCGGTGTAGAGCGCCTCGTCGGTGGCGTAGTGGCGTGCCGAGTACAGGTTCACGACCTGGTCCTGTGCGGAGGCTGGGCCGGCGGCGGCCAGCAGGCCGGCGGACACGAGGAGCAGGTTCAGGAAGCGGATGCGCATGCGGACGGTCTCTTTCTTTGCGAAGGGGGTGGCAGGCCGGCGGTTCGCCAGGATGAGCGCGGATGATAGGGCAGACGCGAATAATTCTCGATAAAAGCCGGCGCCGGGCCATGGCATTCACGGCCGCTCGACCCCATCCCCATTCGTGCGCCCAAAGAAAAAGCCGGCGAAGCCGGCTTTTTCGTGCTGCGATCCACCGGCCCATGCAGCATGGCGCATGCGCGGCGGCGCGGGTGGACGGCCTTTCAGCAGGCCGCCGCAGCGCGCGTCATTTGACGTGCTTGCCGATCAGGCCGGCCATCTCGAACATCGAGACCTGCGGCTTGCCGAACACTTCCTTCAGCTTCGCGTCGGCGTTGATCATGCGCTTGTTGGCGGCGTCCTGCAGGTTGTTGGCCTTGATGTAGGTCCACAGCTTGCTGATGATCTCGGTGCGCGGCAGCGGGTCCGAGCCGACCACGGCGGCCAGCGCCGGGCTGGGCGTCAGGGCCTTCATGAAGGCGGCGTTCGGCGTGCGCTTCTTGGCGGGCGCCGCGGCCTTGTCGGCAGCCGGAGCTTTCTTTGCAGTTGCCATGTTGGTTTTTCCTTGTTGGGAGTGAAATAGCGGTTCACCAGCGAAAACCTGCTGTCCACTGGTTCGGCGAATGCTACTGGCAAAAAAACGTGTTTCCAAGGGAAGCGCGCGTTTTTTTGCCTCCAGTTGTTGCGACACGGCCGTGGGAATCGCGATCGTTTCGAGGTGCGGAAAGTCAGCCCCGCCGGCGGCGTCCCTGCCCGATCAGGATCAGGGCCACCGCCGCCAGGATCACGGCGCACGCCCAGCCCTCCCGCGCGGACAGCGCTTCGCCCGCGAGCGCGCTGCCGAGGGCCAGCGCCACTGCCGGGTTGACGAAGGCGTAACTCGATGCCAATGCCGGGCTCGCGTGCGCCAGCAGGTACATATAGGCACTGAAGGCCACCAGCGAACCGAACACCACCAGGTACAGCCAGGCCGCGACCGGCGCCGCTCCAGCGGGCCACACGGGGCGCTCCCCCAGCGCCAGCGATACGGCCATCAGCACGGCACCGCCGCACAGCATCTCGCTGGAAAAGCCGGCCGGGCCCGGGGCCAGCGGGAAGCGCGTGGTGGAAAGCACCGAGCCGAGCGACCAGCATGCCGTCGACACCAGCACGCAGGCCATGCTCGCAGGCGATGCCGAAAAGCTCTCGCCGCGCATCAGCAGCGCCACGCCCAGCGCACCGAGGCAGACGCCCGCCATTTCCCACCGCCCGGGCCTGCGGCCCCACAGCAGTCCCCAGCCGGTCACCATCAACGGCACCGCGGCGACGCAGGTGGCGATCAGGCCCGAGCCGACGCCCTGGCTGGCCGTCGCGATCAGCCCCATGCCGCCGCCCAGCATCAGCGTCCCCACCACCAGCGCATTGCGCCACTGCAGCGCCGTGGGAAACCCGCGGGGGCGTCCCGGTTGGCGCCCGCGCCAGGCCGTCCACAGCGCGAGCAGCGCGCCCGCGACCAGAAAGCGGGTGCCCATCTGGAAAAACGGCGGAAGGCTCTGCAGCGCCACGCGGATGGCGAGGTAGGTGGAGCCCCACACGAAGTAGCAGCACAGCAGCGCCGCAAGGACGCCTGCGGGCAGCCGCGAGAAGGAGGAAAGGGCAGGAGGTGCGGTGGTTTGCATGCCGATATGCTATGAAAGCCGGACGCTTTGAAACATGGCATTTCAACGGGAATCGGGCGCCGCAACCGGGGTTTTCATGGCCAAATGCCGGGATGACCGAAAACCCCGAAATCGATGCCTACGATACCCGCATCCTCGCAGCGCTGCAGCAGGACGGGCGCATCACCATGGCCGAACTCGGCCGCCGCGTGCACCTCAGCCAGCCTGCCGTCACAGAGCGCGTGCGCAAGCTCGAAGCCGCAGGCATCATCCGCGGCTACGGTGCGCGGGTGGACCCTGCGGCGCTGGGCTACGGCATCCGCGCGATCATCCGGGTCGGGCGCGCGGAGTATGCGCGCGTGGTCCAGCTCGTCGAAAAGACGCCCGAGGTGCGCAATGCCTACAACGTGACCGGCGACGACAGTTGGATCCTGGAGATCGCCGTGATCGACGTGAGCCACCTCGACGCCGTCGTCACCGCCTTCTGCCTGCTGGCGGAAACCTCCACCTGCATCGTCCTGAACGCCGTGCGCGAGGATGCGCCCCTGCTGCCCGCGCGGCGCGACAGCATCAAGCCTCCCATCCGCAAGGTGACCGGCCGCTGAGGGAGCGGCCCACACGACCCTTCTGGCGTCGTTGCTGCATCTTGTCGTACTACTTGTACTGCCTGCGATGCAGCGCCTAGCCAGAACCGCTTCGCTGGGTCGTGTGAACCGCTTTGCATGCGGCGCTCATCCCGGCGGGCGCGCGCGCAGCGCCCGCACCGGCAGCGTGGCCAGCAGCACGCTGGCGATGGCGATCCCGAAGGCCACCAGCTGCAGCGCCGTGAAGCGCTCGCCCAGCACCAGCACCCCCACGAGCGCGGCGCTCACCGGCAGCAGCACCGTGAACACGCCGCCCTGCGCGGCCGGCACGGCCTTCAGGCCCGTCATCCAGAGCCACACCGTCCATACGCTCGCCGCCAGCGCGTAGAAGACCAGCAGCAGCCACATGCCGGGCCGCACCGCCGCGAAGTCGAACTGCAGCGCCGTGTAGAGGCCCAGCGGCGTGGCCAGGACGAAGCCCCACAGATTGATCAGCGCGGTGATGCGGCGCGGCCCCAGCGTGCCCGTGAGCTTCTTGCCGATCACGGAATAGGCGGCCTCGCACAGCACGGCGCCGATCAGCAGCAATTGCCCGAGCCAGGCAAGGCCCTGCGGATGCGGACCCCCGGCGCCGGGCGCTCCGCCATGCGTTCCCGATCCGGGCTGGGCCACCGCGAACAGCGCGATGCCGGCCACCGCCAGCACGACGGCGGCCCAGGTGCGGCGCGGCACCTGCTCCCTGAGGAAGAACCAGCTCATCACCGCCACGGCCGCCGGAATGCCCGCCATGGTGACGCCCGCGGTGACCGCGCTGGTCAGCCCGACGCCGGAGATCATGCACAGCGTGAACAGGAAGTTGCCGAGGAACGACTCCAGGAACACCAGCCGCTTCACCTGGGGCGTCATCGGTGGCTCCGACGCCGGCTTGCGCAGCCACGACAGCATGCCGACCCCGCCGATGCCGAACCGCAGCCAGGCGAGCAGGAACAGCGGCAGGGCCTGCGAGAGCGGTTTGGAGAGCGCGACGTAGCTGCCCACCAGGGTCATGCTGAGCGCGAGGCAGAGATAGGCGACGGGACGGCTGGGCATGCGAACGCACCGCGCCGGCCGATAGACTGCGGCCGACACGGTCAAGAAACGAGGACGCCACATCATGCCTGAGCCATTGCGCGCCGATCCCGTGCGCCACGTATTCGTCTACGGGACCCTCCGCCGCGGCGGTGCCAACGACATCACCCGTCTCGTGCCGCCGCCCGTCGCCATCGGCACCGCTGCCGTGCCCGGAGTGCTCTACGACCTGGGCGCCTACCCGGGCATCGCGCTCACAGGCCCCGATTCGGAAGGGGACGGGCGCGTGCCCGTGCTCGGAGAGGTGTACGCCATCACGCCGGCGCTCGAGAGGCGACTCGACGAAATCGAGGAAATCTGGCCCGAACCCTCCGGCGAGTACCTCAAGCGCGAGGTGTCTTTGGAGCTGAAGGAAACCGGCGCGCGGCTCTCCTGCCTGGTGTACGAGATAGCTCCGGCTTTCCTGCGCGGTGCGCCTCGCCTGCTGCATGGCGACTGGATGGCGCACCGTCCGGTCTGAAATTTCGCAGATGAAATCGCCTTTTCATATCCTGAAATATGTGATTGTTGCGCCGCCGCAAAATTTCTCGATATGAGAAAGGTGGTTTCTCGATGCGAAATGGGCGACCTAAGTGGTTGATAAGGCTTGGAAAAATTTATGTCTTATATAAGACATAAGAGCTTGGCAAAGTCTTCTACAAGACCTACAGTTGTCTCCAAGGGCGGCAAGAAACTGCCCTGCGTTTTCACCCACTTCCCTGGAGATGACCATGCCCCAAACCTTCAATGAGCAACTGAGCCGTGAACAGCAAATCGCCGCCCTGGAAAAAGACTGGGCACAGAACCCCCGCTGGAAGGGGATCAAGCGCGGTTACTCCGCTGCCGACGTGGTGCGGCTGCGCGGCTCGTTCCAGGTGGAGCACACGCTGGCCCGCCGGGGCGCCGAAAAGCTCTGGAGCCTCGTGAACAACGAGCCCTACGTGAACTGCCTCGGCGCGCTCACCGGCGGCCAGGCGATGCAGCAGGTCAAGGCCGGCATCAAGGCGATCTACCTCTCGGGCTGGCAGGTGGCCGCCGACAACAACGAGTACGCCGCCATGTACCCCGACCAGTCTCTCTATCCGGTGGACTCGGTGCCGAAGGTCGTCGAGCGCATCAACAACAGCTTCACCCGTGCCGACGAGATCCAGTGGGCCAAGGGCGTGAACCCCGGCGATGCGGGCTTCGTCGACTACCACGTGCCGATCGTGGCCGATGCGGAAGCCGGTTTCGGCGGCGTGCTGAACGCCTATGAACTGATGAAGGCGATGATCCGCGCCGGTGCCGGCGGCGTGCACTTCGAGGACCAGCTCGCCTCGGTCAAGAAGTGCGGCCACATGGGCGGCAAGGTGCTGGTTCCCACGCAGGAAGCCGTGCAGAAGCTGATCGCCGCCCGCATGGCCGCCGACGTGTACGGCGTGCCCACCCTGGTCATCGCCCGCACCGACGCCGAAGCCGCCGACCTGATCACCAGCGACTACGACGAGAACGACAAGCCGTTCCTGACGGGCGAACGCACCGCCGAAGGCTTCTACAAGACCCGCAAGGGCATCGACCAGGCCATCAGCCGCGCCGTGGCCTATGCCGACTATGCCGACCTCGTCTGGTGCGAAACCGGCACGCCGGATCTGGAGTTCGCCAAGAAGTTCGCCGAGGCCGTGCACGCCAAGCACCCGGGCAAGCTGCTCGCCTACAACTGCTCGCCGTCCTTCAACTGGAAGAAGAACCTCGACGACGCGACCATCGCCAAGTTCCAGCGCGAGCTGGGTGCCATGGGCTACAAGTACCAGTTCATCACGCTGGCCGGCATCCACAGCATGTGGTTCAACATGTTCGACCTGGCGCAGGACTACGTGAAGCGCGGCATGTCCGCCTATGTCGAGAAGGTGCAGGAGCCCGAATTCGCGGCCCGCGAGCGCGGCTACACCTTCGTGTCGCACCAGCAGGAAGTCGGCACCGGCTACTTCGACGACGTCACCACGGTGATCCAGGGCGGCAAGTCGAGCGTCACCGCGCTCACCGGCTCCACCGAGGAAGAGCAGTTCCACTGATCCGCTCCGTGCGGCATCCTGTAGGAAGGCCTGAGCCTTCCTGCCGGGTGTGCCGGGCAGGCGGTGCCGGTGGGCCGCGGCACGGCTGGCGGCCGGAGAGGGTAGAATGGCCTCATCCATCACCAGCAAGGGCGAGAAAGGCATGACGGTTATGACACCGCGAACTACGGAGACCTCCTCCACCAGCCGTTAAGGGCTGTCCGTTCGCGCCTGCACGTCACTTTCCCTGTCGCCTGCACACCGAAGAAAAGCGCGGACATCGTTCCGCGTTTTTTTTCGTCCGTCCTTTTCCGCTCCAGCGCATCACCCTGTCCTACCGAGGCACCCGCACATGATCCGGATCACGCTCCCCGACAATTCCCAACGCGAATATCCCGGCCCCGTCACGGTGGCCGACGTGGCCCAGTCCATCGGGCCGGGCCTGGCCAAGATGACCGTGGCGGGCAAGGTGGACGGCCGCCTCGTGGACGCCAGCGACGTGATCGACCACGACGCGCGCCTGCAGATCATCACGCCGCGCGACCAGGACGGCGTCGAGATCATCCGCCACTCCTGCGCCCACCTGGTGGGCCATGCCGTCAAGCAGCTCTACCCGACGGCGAAGATGGTGATCGGCCCCGTGATCGACGAGGGCTTCTACTACGACATCGCCTACGAGCGCCCGTTCACGCCCGACGACCTCGCGGCGATCGAGCAGCGCATGAAGGAGCTCATCGCCCAGGACTACGACGTCGTCAAGAAGATGACGCCGCGCGCCGAGGTGATCGACGTCTTCCGTGAACGCGGCGAGGACTACAAGCTGCGCCTCGTCGAGGACATGCCCGAAGAGAAGGCCATGGGCCTCTACTACCACCAGGAATACGTGGACATGTGCCGCGGCCCGCACGTGCCGAACACGCGCTTCCTGAAGGTGTTCAAGCTCACGCGCGTCTCGGGCGCGTACTGGCGCGGCGACGCCAAGAACGAGCAGCTGCAGCGCATCTACGGCACCGCCTGGGCCGACAAGAAGGACCTGGAGGCGTACGTCAAGCGCATCGAAGAAGCCGAGAAGCGCGACCACCGCCGCCTCGGCCGCGAGCTGGACCTGTTCCACATCGACGAGCACTCGCCCGGCACGGTGTTCTGGCACCCGAAGGGCTGGACGATCTGGCAGGGCGTGGAGCAGTACATGCGCCAGGTGTACCGCGACAACGGCTACCAGGAGGTGAAGGGCCCGCAGATCCTCGACAAGCACCTGTGGGAGAAGACCGGCCACTGGGACAAGTACCGCGAGAACATGTTCACGACCGAGAGCGAGAAGCACGACTACGCGCTCAAGCCGATGAACTGCCCCGGCCACATCCTGATCTTCAACCAGGGCGTGAAGAGCTACCGCGACCTGCCGCTGCGCTACGGCGAGTTCGGCCAGTGCCACCGCAACGAGCCCACGGGCGGCCTGCACGGCATCATGCGCGTGCGCGCCTTCACGCAGGACGACGGCCACATCTTCTGCACCGAAGACCAGATCCAGCAGGAGTGCATCAACTTCACGGCGCTGCTGCAGAAGGTCTACAAGGATTTCGGCTTCACCGACATCATCTACAAGGTCGCCACGCGCCCCGAAAAGCGCATCGGCTCGGAAGAGAGCTGGGACAAGGCCGAGAACGCGCTTATCGAGAGCCTGAAGGCCTCGGGCTGCGAATACCAGATCGCCGTCGGCGACGGTGCCTTCTACGGCCCGAAGCTCGAGTACACGCTGCGCGACGCGATCGGCCGCCACTGGCAGTGCGGCACGATCCAGGTCGACCCGTCCATGCCGGAGCGCCTGGGGGCCGAGTACGTCGGCGAGGACGGCCAGCGCCACCGGCCCATCGTGCTGCACCGCGCGATCGTCGGCAGCCTGGAACGCTTCATCGGCATCCTGATCGAACAGCATGCCGGCGCACTGCCGGTCTGGCTCGCCCCCGTGCAGGTCGCGGTGCTCAACATTACCGGCGCACAGGACGATTACTGTCGCGAAATCGCCGAAAAACTGCAAAAAGCATTGCCGAATCAAGGCCTTAGGGTGGAGCTCGATCTGCGTAACGAAAAGATTACGTATAAAATACGGGAGCATTCGTTGCAAAAGCTGCCATATATCCTCGTCGCGGGCGACAAGGAGAAGGCGGCCGGCACCGTTGCAGTGCGAGCCCGTGGTAACCGGGATCTGGGCGTGATGCCGCTGGAGGCCTTCATTTCCCTGATCTCGCAGGACATCGCCACCAAAGCGTGATGAACCGTCGGCGAAAGCCGACGACGAACGCCGCGGTGCCCCTCCTGCCGCGGTTTTTCAGCTACATTTTTCGTAGCATCTTGATTGAAGGACATAGCCATCGCTACTGAATTTCGTGATCGTCGCCAGCGCGAGGAGCGCAAGCACCGCCTGAACCGTGAAATCATGGCTCCCGAGGTCCGCCTGTCGGGCCCGGAGAACGAGCCGCTCGGGGTGGTCAGCCTCATGGAAGCCCTCCGCATGGCGGGCGAGCTGGATGTGGACCTGGTGGAGATCGCCGCTACGGCCAACCCTCCCGTGTGCCGCCTTGTGGACTATGGAAAGTTCAAGTACCAAGAGCAGAAGCGCGCGGCAGAGGCCAAGGCCAAGCAGACGGTCATCGAAATCAAGGAAGTCAAGTTCCGTCCAGGCACGGACGATGGCGACTACAACATCAAGCTGCGCAACATCCGCCGCTTCCTCGCGGAAGGCGACAAGTGCAAGATCACGCTGCGCTTCCGCGGTCGGGAAATCACCCACCAGGAAATCGGCTTGGCCCTGCTCAACCGCATCCGCGACGACTTGGGCGACACCATCCTGATCGAGCAGTTCCCCAAGCTCGAAGGGCGTCAGATGATCATGATGATCGCTCCCGGCAAGCGCAAGCCTGCCGCGAAGCCGGCAGCGGAAGGTGCGGCAGCCTCCACCTGAGGGTGGGCCTGCCATGAAGGAATGTTCCCGGGAGCACGCGAGTGCTGCCGGGACATGGTGAGGGTCTGATGACCCTGCCGCGGCATCCCATAGGGTGCCGCACAAGAAGTGGCTCGGGGCCAGCAAGTTTGCGGATGGGTCTGCAAACGCCTCGCGAGCACGACAAAAAGGAGCATTGAAATGCCCAAAATGAAGACCAAGAGCAGCGCGAAAAAGCGTTTCCGCGTTCGTCCCGGTGGCACCGTCAAGCGCGGTCAAGCCTTCAAGCGTCACATCTTGACCAAGAAGACCACCAAGAACAAACGCCACCTGCGTGGTGCGGTTGCTGTGCACGAGACCAACATGGGCTCGATTTCACAGATGCTGCCCGGTATGGGCGTTTAATTCACTGACGAACAAGGAGTACACACATGCCTCGCGTCAAACGTGGTGTAACGGCACGCGCCCGTCACAAGAAAGTCCTGGCCCTCTCCAAGGGTTTCCGCGGCCGCCGCGGCAACGTCTTCCGCATCGCCAAGCAGGCGGTGATGAAGGCAGGCCAATATGCCTACCGTGACCGCCGTACCAAGAAGCGCGTGTTCCGCCAACTGTGGATCGCCCGTATCAACGCCGCTTCCCGCGAACTGGGCCTGACCTACAGCCAGTTCACGAACGGCCTGAAGAAGGCAGCCATCGAGATCGACCGCAAGATGCTGGCCGACCTCGCGGTGCACGACAAGGCTGCCTTCGGCAGCATCGTGGAGCAAGTCAAGGCCAAGCTGGCCGCCGCTTGATCTCGCGATCGGCAGCCGTCCTTCCGGGAGGGCTGCCTGCGTAACAACAGCAAGGGCTAGGGCTTGAAAAGGCGCTAGCCCTTGTTTATTTCTCAAGACGACAGAGAGTGGGTATGAACGAGCTGGATTCCCTGGTAGATGCCGCACGCCGGATGTTCGCGGAAGCGGGCACGCCTGCAGACCTTGAAAACGCCAAGGCCCAGTTCCTCGGCAAGGCCGGCAAGGTGACGGAACTCCTGAAGGGGCTGGCCAAGCTCTCCGTCGAGGAGAAGAAGTCGCGCGGCGCCGCGGTGAACGTCGCGAAGCAGGCCATCGAGCAGGCTCTCAATGACCGCCGCCAGGCGCTGGCGGACGCCGAGCTGCAGGCGCAGCTGCAGGCCGAGGCGCTCGACGTCACGCTGCCCGGACGCCAGCGGGGGCAGGGCGGACTGCACCCCGTTTCGCTCACGCTCGAGCGCATCGAGGGCATCTTCGGATCGATGGGTTTCGACGTGGCCGAGGGGCCGGAGATCGAGACCGACTGGTTCAACTTCACCGCGCTCAACACGCCGGAGGACCATCCCGCGCGCTCGATGCACGACACGTTCTACGTCGAGGGCGGCACCGAGGCCGCGCCGCTGCTGCTGCGCACGCACACCAGCCCGATGCAGATCCGCCATGCGGTGCAGCACGTGAAGAAGCACCGCGCGCTGCTCGACGCCGGCCAGGCGATGCCCGAGATCCGCGTGATCGCGCCGGGCCGCACCTACCGCGTGGACAGCGACGCCACCCATTCGCCGATGTTCCACCAGTGCGAAGGGTTGTGGATCGGCGAGAACGTCAGCTTCAAGGACTTGAAGGTCGTGTTCACCGCCTTCTGCCGCACGTTCTTCGAGAGCGACGACCTGGTGCTGCGCTTCCGCCCGAGCTTCTTCCCGTTCACCGAGCCGAGCGCCGAGATCGACATCCAGTTCCAGGACGGTCCGCTCGCCGGCCGCTGGCTCGAAGTGGCGGGCTCCGGCCAGGTGCACCCGAACGTGGTGCGCAACATGGGGCTGGATCCCGAGAAGTACATCGGCTTCGCCTTCGGCATGGGCCCCGACCGCCTGACGATGCTGCGCTACGGGGTCAACGACCTCCGGCTGTTCTTCGACGGCGACATCCGCTTCCTGTCGCAGTTCCAGTAAACGCTGCACCTTCCATTGATTCCGTCGCCGCGGTCCCCTTCGGGGTGCGCGGCGATGCCGGCCGCCTCTTTTGAACCGACTATGCAATTTCCTGAATCCTGGCTGCGCGAATTCTGCAACCCGCCCCTGACCACGGCAGAGCTGGCCGAAACCCTCACCATGGCAGGCCTCGAGGTGGAGGAGCTCTCCCCGGTGGCGCCCCCGTTCCACGGCGTGGTGGTGGGCGAAATCAAGGAGGCGGTGCAGCACCCCAATGCCGACCGCCTGCGCGTCTGCCAGGTGGACGTCGGCCAGCCCGCGCTGCTGAACATCGTCTGCGGCGCCGCGAACGCGCGCGTGGGCATCAAGGTGCCGTGCGCCACGGTGGGCGCGCTGCTGCCCCCGGGCGAGGACGGCAAGCCCTTCGCCATCAAGGTCGGCAAGCTGCGCGGCGTGGAAAGCCAGGGCATGCTGTGCTCGGCCCGTGAACTGAAGCTCTCCGAAGACCACGAAGGCCTGTTCGAACTGCCCGCGGACGCCCCGCTGGGCCAGGACATCCGCGAATACCTCGCGCTCGACGACACGCTGTTCACGCTCAAGCTCACGCCCAACCTGGCGCATGCACTGAGCGTGTACGGCGTCGCGCGCGAAGTGGCGGCCCTCACCGGCGCGCCGCTGCGCGAGCCCGCGTTCCCACCGGCGGGCACGGGCATCGGCGACGTGCTGCCGGTGAAGATCGGCGCGACGGACCTCTGCGGCCGGTTCTCGGGCCGTATCGTGCGCCACATCGACGCGAAGGCGACGACGCCGCGCTGGATGCTGGACCGGCTCGCGCGCTGCGGTCAGCGCGGCGTGTCGCCGCTGGTGGACATCTCCAACTACGTGATGTTCGAGCTGGGCCGCCCGTCGCACATCTTCGATCTGGAGAAGATCCACGGCGGCCTCGACGTGCGCTGGGCGCGCGAGGGCGAGTCGCTCAAGCTGCTCAATGGCAACACCGTGGCGCTCGATGGCCAGGTCGGCGTGATCGCCGACGACAGCCAGGTGGAGTCGCTTGCGGGCATCATGGGCGGCGATGCCACGGCGGTGTCGGACGACACGCGCCACGTCTACATCGAGGCCGCCTTCTGGTGGCCCAAGGCGGTCGCCGGCCGTTCGCGCCGCTTCAATTTCTCGACCGATGCGGGCCACCGCTTCGAGCGCGGTGTGGATCCTGAAGGCACCGTGGAGCACATCGAGCGCATCACGCAGCTGGTGCTGGAGATTTGCGGCACGCCCGAGACCGTGTGCGGCCCCGTCGACGACCAGCGCGTGAACGTGCCGGTGCCGCAGCCGGTGACGCTGCGGGTGGACCGTGCCGCCAAGGTGATCGGCATGCCGCTGTCGCTGCAGCAGTGCGCCGATGCACTCCGCAAGCTGGGTCTGCCGGCCGAGGCCGGGGAGGGCCGCCTGACGGTGGTGCCGCCGTCGTACCGCTTCGACATCGCGATCGAGGAAGACCTGATCGAGGAAGTGGTGCGCATGGTGGGCTACAACCAGCTGCCCGAAACGCCGCCGCTCGCCCCCATTACGCCCAAGCTGCGCAAGGAGGCGCGCCGCAGTGCGTTCGCGGTGCGCCGCGAACTCGCGGCCCTGGGTTATCAGGAAACGATCAACTTCAGCTTCGTCGAGGAACGCTGGGAGCGCGAGCTGGCCGGCAATGCCGATCCGATCCGCCTGCTGAATCCGATCGCGAGCCAGATGGGCGTGATGCGCTCGTCGCTGCTGGGCTCGCTGCTCCAGGTGCTGAAATTCAACCTCGACCGCAAGGCGCCGCGCGTGCGCGTGTTCGAGCTGGGCCGGGTGTTCCTGCGGGACGCCGGCATCGCCGATTCCGACACCACGGTGGCAGGGTTCCGGCAGCCGATGCGGGTGGCCGGTGCGGCCTACGGCGCGGCGGATGCGCTGCAGTGGGCGCGCAAGGACGAAGCGGTCGACTTCTTCGACGTCAAGGGCGACGTGGAAGCGCTGCTCGCGCCGCGGCGCGCGGTGTTCGTGCCCGCCACGCACCCGGCGATGCACCCCGGCCGCTGCGCGCAAGTGCTGCTGGAGGGCCGCAGCATCGGCTTCGTCGGCGAACTGCACCCGCAGTGGCGCCAGCAGTGGGACCTGCCGCAGGCTCCCGTGCTGTTCGAGCTGGAGCTGGATGCCGTGCTGGAGCGCGAGGTGCCGCGTTTCGCGCCCGTGGGCCGGCAGCAGATGGTGGACCGCGACATCGCCGTGGTGGTGTCCGAGCAGACGACGCATGCGGACGTCATGCGCGTGGCGCAGGCCGCGCTGCCGGCGGAGCGCCTGCGCTCCGCGGTGCTGTTCGATGTGTTCCGTCCCAAGCGCGGCAAGGACGACGCCGAGGCGGTCGTGGGCGGCTTCGCGCCCGGCGAGAAGAGCTTCGCGGTGCGGCTGACCTTCGGCGACGGCACGGCGACGCTGACCGAGGCGGAGATCGACGAATCGGTGCAGGCGGTGCTGCAGCAGCTGCAGCAGCAACTGGGAGCGAGGCTGCGGTGACGATGACCTTGACCAACACTTCCAAGGGTGCGGACATGATGGAACTCGCCGTGGAGAGCCTGGAGACGCCCGCGCTCACCAAGGCGCAGCTCGCTGAGTTGCTGTTCGACCAGATCGGTCTCAACAAGCGCGAGTCCAAGGACATGATCGATGCGTTCTTCGACCTGATCGCGCAGCGGCTTGTGGACGGGCAGGACGTGAAGATCTCCGGTTTCGGGAACTTCCAGATCCGTACCAAGGCTCCCCGGCCCGGGCGCAATCCGCGCACTGGCGAGGCGATCCCGATCCAGGCGCGGCGCGTGGTCACCTTCCATGCCAGCAGCAAGCTCAAGGAGCAGATCCAGACCGGGGGAACGGCAGCTTCCTGAAAGGAAGGAATGCGATGATGCGGGCGGCCGCGCCATCGCCTGCCGATCGTCCTGGACGCGTCCGGCACCGCTGGCGCGCTCGACAACCCTGCAGTACGCTTTCGGGCCGTCTGCATTTTTCCTGGTCCTCTCCATGGCCACGCCGCTTCCCCCCATTCCCGCGAAAAGGTATTTCACGATCGGTGAGGTCGCGGAGCTGTGCGGTGTGAAGCCGCACGTGCTGCGCTACTGGGAGCAGGAGTTCACCCAGTTGCGGCCCATGAAGCGGCGGGGCAACCGGCGCTACTACCAGCACCATGAGGTGCTGATGATCCGGCGGATACGCGAGTTGCTGTACGAGCAGGGGTTCACGATCAGCGGGGCGCGGAACCGGCTGCAGGAAACAGGGGGCGGTCTGCAGGCCGGCGAACCGGAGCCGCCGGACGAGGGCGCCGAGGGAGCGCAACCCCCGGCCGCGCTCGCGCTGAACGCCCTCCGTGAAGAATTATTGAAAATTCGTGCACTTTTGTCCGAGCACTGATTTTTTGCCCCTATAATCTAAGTCTTGTCGGCGTGTAGCGCAGCCTGGTAGCGCACTTGCATGGGGTGCAAGGGGTCGCGAGTTCGAATCCCGCCACGCCGACCATTATGTGAAAAACCCAGCTTCGAAAGAAGCTGGGTTTTTTTTCGTCTGGATGTGGCCAGCCCGGCCCTGTCGCCAGGGCCGGCCGCCTGGCGTCAGATGCGTCCCATCAGCAGCAGGACCAGCAGGATCACCACCACCAGGCCCACACCGCCGCTCGGGCCGTAACCCCACGAGCGGCTGTGGCCCCAGGTCGGCAGCACACCGACCAGGATGAGGATCAGGACGATGAGGAGGATGAGAGAGATCGACATGGTGGTGCCCTTTTGGAGTTGGAAGAGATGGACGGATTGTTGAGGGGTGCTCCGGGGCGTGCGGCAGGCCGGAGGCGCTGGAGGGCGTAGGAAGAAGGCGACGCGGCCGGTGGCCCCTGGGCCTGCGCGCGGGCTTGCCTCGCAAATTCGCCGTGGTGCCATCGGCTTCGCCCCGATGCCGGGCCGGAGAACGCGGCGTGCGCACACTGGCGCCACGCCCCATCACTCTCTCCGACACTGCCATGACCTCTCCCGTCCACCGCCTTTCCTCTCCCGCAGGAACGCCATCGACGCCGTTGCCATTGCCATTGCCTTCGCCGGCGGCGCGGGGGGGACCTGTGCAGGAGCATTCCTCCACTCCTTCCGGTTCGCGGAAGGAGACCGGCGGGCCGCAGGGGCTGGCAACGCGCCAGCGGACGCCGGCGGCAACTGTGGCCACGTCGCTGCCGCCGCGCGGGCGGGCGCCCGGAGGAGCGCCGCCGGCCCCGGGGGCGCAGCGGTCGGCACTCCCGCATTCCCATGGGCCGGGTCCTTCATCGGGGCATGGGGGTGGCAGCGGCCCGCTCCCCGCTGGAACAGGCCATGTGCCCGACGCGGCCACGCAGCACGCCATCACGGCGCAGCAGCAGCAGATGGCGAACCAGAATGCGTTGACGCAGGCGTCGGTGGCCGCCCAGATGCAGATGGCCCACAACGAGTTCCAGACCGAGAACGCCAAGGCGCTGGCCAAGGCGATCAAAAACCTCGCCAAGGCGACCGCGGACCTGATCAACTGACGCTGCGGCGATCCGCGCGCTGCACTGACAGGCGCGGCAGGGAGGCCGCGCCACAATGGCGCCATGCCCACAGAGAAACAGAAGATGCTGGCCGGCGAGCTCTACCACGCCGGCGACCCGGAGCTGCAGGCGGACCAGGCCGCCGCGCAGCGGTGGATGGCGCGTTACAACGACACCGCGGAGCGCGTCGGGCTCGACAGGGCCGCGCGCCACCGCCTGCTGGCCGAAGGCCTGGGCACGGTCGGGGAGGGCGCCGTGGTGCGGCCGCCGTTCCATTGCGACTACGGCTACAACATCCACCTGGGCAGGGATGTCTTCATGAACTTCAACTGCGTCATCCTGGACGTGGTGGAAGTGCACATCGGCGACGGCACGCAGATCGGCCCTGGTGTGCAGATCCTGCCCGCGGACCATCCGCGCGATGCAGCCACGCGTGCGACGGGCGCGGAATTCGGCCGGCCCGTGCGCATCGGGCGGGATGTGTGGATCGGCGGCGGCGCCATCCTGTTGCCCGGGGTGACGGTGGGCGACGGTGCCCTGATCGGTGCGGGCAGCGTGGTCACGCGCGACGTACCGGCGGGGGCCACGGTCGTCGGCAACCCCGCGCGCGTGCTTCCCGCGCGCTGAGCGCCTGCGGGCGGTATGCCGCTGCCCGGTAGGGCGCGGCGTGCACGGTCGGTCAGTCGCTCAGGCGATCGGTCGGCGGGGAGGTTGCCGTCAGCCGGCGGCCGCTTCTTCCGGTGCGCCGAGAAACCCGCCGCTCTGGTGCGCCCACAGCCGCGCGTAGACACCGCCGTGCGCGAGCAGTTCGGCATGCGACCCCTGTTCCACGATGCGGCCCGCGTCGAGCACGATCAGCCGGTCGAGCGCGGCGATGGTGGACAGCCGGTGGGCGATGGCGATCACGGTCTTGCCGCGCATGAGCGTGTCCAGGCTCTGCTGGATGGCCGCTTCCACTTCGGAGTCGAGTGCGCTGGTGGCTTCGTCGAGCAGCAGGATCGGCGCGTCCTTGAGCATCACGCGGGCGATCGCCACGCGCTGGCGCTGGCCGCCCGACAGTTTGACGCCGCGCTCGCCCACCTGCGCTTCGTAGCCGCTGCGGCCCTGCAGATCGGTGAGGTGCGCGATGAAGTCCGAGGCCTCGGCGCGCTCGGCGGCGGTTTCCATCTCGGCGTCCGTGGCATCGGGCCGGCCGTACAGGATGTTGTCGCGCATCGAGCGGTGCAGCAGCGAGGTGTCCTGCGTCACCATGCCGATCGCCTGGCGCAGGCTGTCCTGCGTGGCGAGCGCGATGTCCTGTCCGTCGATCAGCACCCTCCCGGACTGCACGTCGTGGAAGCGCAGCAGCAGGTTCACCAGGGTGGACTTGCCTGCGCCGGAGCGCCCGATGAGGCCGATGCGCTCGCCGGGGCGGATGGTGAGGTGCAGGTTGTCGATCACCGGACGGCCGGGCTGGTAGCCGAAGGTCACTCCCTCGAATGTCACTTCGCCGCGCGTCACGGCAAGGGGCCGGGCGTTGGGCGCGTCCACCACCGTGCGGGGGCGGGTGAGCGTGTTGATGCCGTCCTGGATGGTGCCCACGCTCTCGAACAGCGTGGTGACCTCCCACATCACCCAGTGGGCGTGGCCGGAGACGCGCAGCGCCATCGCGGTGACCGCCGCCACGGCCCCCGCGCCGACCTGGCCCTGCGACCAGAGCCACAACGCCGTGCCGCAGGCGCCGAGGATCATCGCCACCACGAGGATGTGGTTGACGATCTCGAAGGCGCTGACGAGGCGCATCTGCGCATAGCCCGTCTTCTTGAACGCATCCATCGCCGAGCGGGCGAATTCGGCTTCGCGCCGCGTGTGCGAGAACAGCTTGACGGTGGCGATGTTGGTGTAGGCATCGGTGATGCGGCCCGTCATCACCGAGCGGGCGTCCGCCTGCGCCTTGCCGATCTTGCCGAGCCGCGGCACGAAGTACCAGCACGCGATGGCATAGCAGAGCACCCATAGGGCGAACGGCACGAGCAGCCGGGCATCGAATCCCGCGGCGAGCGCCAGGATGGTGATGAGGTAGACGCCCATGCCGATCACCACGTCGGTCGTCGTGAAGATCATGTCGCGCACGGCGAGCGCCGTCTGCATGATCTTGGTGGTGATGCGGCCGGCGAACTCGTCGGCATAGAAGGACATGCTCTGGCCGAGCATCAGCCGGTGGAAGTTCCAGCGCAGGCGCAGCGGGAAATTGATGGCCAGTGCCTGGTGCTTCACGCTGGTCTGCAGCGTCACCAGCACGATGCTCGCCAGCATCAGCCCGGCGATGGTCCACAGTGCCGTGCGGTGCTCGGTCCAGAGGTCGCCGGGCGAGGTGGCGGAAAGCCAGTCCACCACATGCCCCAGCACGGAGAACAGGAAGGCTTCATAGATGGCGATCGCGGCCGACAGGCCGGTCATCGCCAGCACATGGGCGCGCAGGCCGTGCGTGCCGGCCCACACGAAAGCCATGAAGCCCTTGGGCGGCAGGATGGGTTCTTCCGGGGGATAGGGGGGAATGCGGTTTTCGAAATACTGGAACACGGGTGGTCTCGCTCCTGGTGAGCCGCAATGGTAGGCAAGGTCGGCGACACGCGTGCGGCAGGGGCAATCCGCGCCGCTGTAGGCGGGAGCCCCGATTTCGCGGCACGCCCGCTCCGGCGCTCCGCGCCACGGTCGGGTTGCCTAGAATCCGCGTCCTGCAGCGGGAGGCTCTTCCTCTGCGCATGCCGAACAATGACAGCGCAGCGCGGGCACCTGCCCGGACACCCCGCGCGCAAGAAAGGAAAGTGCATTCCATGAACATGGCCCATCCCGGCTGGACCTGGGGCGTGATCGCCCTGGCCACCGCCGCCGTCATCCTGCGGCCCGCGCGCATCCCGGAAGCCGCGTGGGCCGTCGGAGGCGCGCTGTTGCTCGTCATCGCCGGCCTGCTGCCCTGGCGGGACGCCTGGGCGGGTGTGCTGCGCGGCCACGACGTCTATCTCTTCCTGGCGGGAATGATGCTGCTGTCGGAAATGGCGCGCCGCGAAGGCGTGTTCGACTGGCTCGCGGCGGGCGCGGCCCGGCGCGCGCAGGGTTCCGGCGAGCGGCTGTTCGCCTGGGTGTTCGGCGTGGGCGTTCTGGTGACGGCCCTGCTCTCGAACGACGCGACGGCGGTGGTGCTCACGCCGGCCGTGATCGCCGTGGCACGCGCGGTCGGGGCGGCGCCGCTGCCCTATCTGTTCATCTGCGCGTTCGTGGCGAACGCCGCGAGCTTCGTGCTGCCGATCTCCAATCCGGCCAATCTGGTGCTGTGGGGCGGAGGGCAGATGCCGTCGCTGCCGCACTGGATCGCGATGTTCGGGCTACCGTCGGTGGCGGCCATCGGGATGACGTACCTGGTGCTGCGGTGGCGCTTCCGTGCGGAGATCGACCGGACGGTGGCCGCGGAGGTGCCGGCGCATCGGCTGGGCACGGGCGGCCGCCTGGCCGCCGCGGGGCTGGTGGTGTCGGCGCTGGTGCTGATGGGCTGTGCATGGTGGCGGATTCCGCTGGGCGCGCCGACGCTGGCGGCGGCGCTGCTCACGCTGGCGCTGCTGCGCATCGGTTGCGGCCATGCCGTGGTGCCGGTGCTGCGGTCGGTCTCCTGGGGCGTGTTGCCGCTGGTGGCGGGGCTTTTCGTGTTCGTGCAGGCGCTGGAGGTGACGGGCGTGGTGGGGCGTCTGGCGCATCTGCTGGCGGAGGGGGCCGCCGCCGCGCCGCTGGTGTCGGGCCCGGCCGTGGGGGCCTTGCTGGGCGTGGCCACCAACCTCGTCAACAACCTTCCCGCCGGTCTGCTCGCGGGAGCCGCGCTGCAGTCCGCGCACGTGGCGGAGCCCGTGCGCGCGGCGGCGCTGATCGGCATCGACCTGGGGCCCAATCTCTCCATCACGGGCTCGCTGGCGACACTGCTGTGGCTGGCGGCGCTGCGGCGCGAAGGCATCGACGTGGGCGCGGGGCAGTTCCTGCGCGTCGGCGCCTGGGTGATGCCGCCCGCCCTGGCAGCGGCGCTGCTCGTATCGATGGGCATGGCGGCGCTCCAGGGCTGAGCAATGCAAAGGCTATGGAGTCGGTGAGGGCGATCGTTACAAAGAAATGCAATACGGCGCGGCTGGTGAAAATGGGGGCCGGTTGAAGCTATCCTCGGCCATCCGCCCGCCCATGTCGCGCCGCCCACGATCCGTGGCCGCGCTTCGCTCCTCTCCCGTCCATGCCCGTCTTTTCCGACCAGCGAATGCCGTCACGGCCCCGCCGGCCGCTGTTGGCTGCCGCAGCCTGCGGCCTGGTCGTGGGCGCGGTCGTCTGGCACTGGCAGAGGGCGTCGGTGGACGGTATCGCGCAGGAGCGTTTCGCGCTCCGTGCCGCCGAGGCGAGCCGGGCGCTGGAGACGCGCGTCGACACCTATCTGGGCCTGCTCACCGGCGTGCGTGCCATGTTCCTCGCCAATCCGCAGCTGCGCCGTGCGGATTACGACAACGCGCTGCGTGAGCTGCGGCTGGGCGCTCCCTACACCGGGATCTTCAACATCTCCTTCACGCGGTACGTCGTCCATGCGGACCGCACCGCCTTCGAAGAGGGCATCCGCACGGACCCCTCGCTCGGGCCCGAGGGGCTGCCCGGCTTCGCGATACGCCCGCAAGGCAGCAGGCCCGACTATTTCGTGGCCGATTACGTCTGGCCCCGTTCGGGCAACGAGGACGTGATCGGCCTGGACGTGGGCGCGATGCCATCCACCATGGAGTCGGTGCGCTACAGCCGCGACAGCGGCACCGCCATCGCGTCGGCCCCGTTCGATCTGTTCCAGGTGGCGGAGCACCGCGAAGGTTTCAATCTGCGGTTGCCCGTGTTCCTGGACGCGGACCAGGCCGGCCGGCGCTACATCGGATCGGTGGCGGCGACCATCCGCTTCCACGATCTCGTACGTTCGCTGCGCGACGAAGGCCGGCTCAAGGGACTGGTGATGGGCGTGCAGGACGTCGGCTCCGTGCGCGGCGTGCAGCCCGCCGGCAGCCGGTCGCTCCTGACCCTGGACCCCGCCGCGCAGCCCACGGACCTGCGCGACGAGCGCGAATTGCAGGTCTACGACCGGCGTTGGAAGGTCACTTTGCTGGCCGATGCGCCCTTCCTTTCACCGGCCGAACGCGCGCTGCCCTGGGCCGCGGCCGTGGCCGCAGCGCTGGCGCTCTGGCTGGGTACGCTGCTGGCCGTGCTCGGCCGGCGCCTGCGGCGGCGGCCCCACGATGGCGATCCCTTCCAGGCGCTGTTCGACCAGGCCTCCATGGGTGTGGCGCAGGTGGATACGGCCAGCCGGCGTTTCGTCCGGGCGAACGACCGCTTCTGCGACATCCTGGGCTATTCCCCGCATGAGCTGTCGGCCCTCACGGTGCGGGACGTGACGCACCCGGACGACATGGCGGAGAGCGAAGCGGTGATCGAGCGCATCGCCGCGGGAGACGGCGACGAGCAGCACTACGAGAAACGCTACCGGCACAAGGACGGCCACATGGTATGGGTGGAGTTGCGCACCGCTCCCATGCAGGGACAGGGCGTGCCGCCGGGGCAGCACCTCGCCGTGGTGCAGGACATCAGCGACCGCAAGCGCATGGAGGAAGTGCAGCGGGGCAGCGAGGCGCGCCTGCGCCAGCTCCTCTACCGCCTGCCGGTGGGCGTGTGCCTCGTCACGGCCGACGGGACGCTGGGATTCCGCAACGAGCGTTTCGCGCAGATCTGCGGCCATGCGGAGGACGCGGCCGGGACGATGCAGGCCTGGTGGGAGCTGGTGCTGCCCGAGCCCGCGCAACGCGTTCACGCGGTGGCGCAGTGGAACGCGGCCTGCGAGGCCGCGCAGGCCGGCGACGGCACGATACCGCCGCGCGAACATCTCTTCACCTGCGGGGACGGCTCGGGGCGGCCGGTGGACATGGCCGGCGTGCTGATCGACGGAACCTGCCTGGTCACCCTCGTGGACCTGAGCCAGCACAAGGCCGCGGAGCAGGAGATCCACTACCTCGCCTACTACGATCCGCTCACCCAGCTGCCCAACCGCCGGCTGCTCGTGGACCGGCTTCAGAAAGCGCTGGCCGAGAGCGTGCGGCGTGGCCGATGCGGCGCGGTGCTGATGCTGGACCTGGACAATTTCAAGACGCTCAACGAGACCCAGGGGCACGAGCGCGGCGACATGCTGCTGCGCCAGGTGGCGCAGCGGCTCTACGGATGCCTGCAGAGGGAAGACACCGTCGCGCGGCACGGCGGCGACGAATTCGTGGTGGTGCTGGAAGACCTGGGGCAGAGCCTGGAAGGCGCGGCCGCGCGTGCCGAGGAAATGGGCCAAAAGATTCTCGCCGCGATGCGGCACCCCTTCCTGCTGGAGGGCGAGCCGCGCCACACGACGCTCAGCATGGGCGTGACGATTTTCCAGGGCGCCCGCGAAACCGTGGACGAACTGCTGCAGCGCGCGGACCTGGCCATGTACCAGGCCAAGGCCGGCGGCCGCAACGCGCTGCGTTTCTACGATCCGCAGATGCAGGCCTCGGTGGCGGCGCGGGCCGCGCTGGAGTCGGATCTGCGCGATGGCCTGGGCACGGGCGAGTTCGAACTCTTCTACCAGCCGCAGGTCGACCACGGCCGCATCGTCGGCGCCGAAGCGCTGCTGCGCTGGCGGCACCCGGTCCGCGGTTTCGTCTCGCCCGCGGAGTTCATCCCCCTGGCCGAGGAGACCGGCCTGATCCTGCCGCTCGGGGACTGGGTGCTGCGCGCCGCCTGCGAGCGGCTGGCCCGCTGGGCGCGCGATCCGGTGCTCTCGCGGTTGAAGCTGTCGGTGAACGTCAGCGCGCGGCAGTTCCGCCAGGGCGGTTTCGTGGGGCAGGTGCTGGCGGCGATCGCCGGGTCGGGCGCGGAGGGGCGCCGGCTGCAGCTCGAGATGACCGAGAGCCTGCTGCTGCAGGATCTGGAGGACACGATCGACAAGATGCAGCAGCTGCGGGCCTACGGAGTGTGTTTTTCGCTCGACGATTTCGGCACCGGCTATTCATCTCTGGCGTATCTCAAGCGGCTGCCGCTGGACGAGCTCAAGATCGACCAGAGCTTCGTGCGCGACGTGCTGACGGACCCGAACGATGCCTCCATCGCCCGGACGATCGTGGCGCTGGGCACCAGCCTGGGGCTGCGCGTGATCGCCGAGGGGGTGGAGACGGAAGCCCAGCGCGCGTTCCTGGAGCGCAACCGGTGCCACGCCTGGCAGGGCTATCTGCTGAGCCGCCCGGTGGATGTGGAGGCTTTCGAGCGGCTGGTCGCATCCTTTCCCTCCGCCGCTGCGCCGGCCCACGCCCCGGACGCCGGCTGAGCCGGACCGCTTCCGATGCCCGAGTTGAAGACGGTCGCGCTCTACGTGCTGACGGCATTGGCGGAAATCGCGGGTTGCTACCTGCCCTGGCTGTGGCTGCGGCAGGACCGCAGCGCCTGGCTGTTGGTGCCGGGCGCCGTCTGCCTGGCGCTGTTCGCCTGGCTGCTGACGCTGCATCCGGCGGCGGCCGGCCGGGTGTACGCCGCGTATGGCGGGGTGTACGTCGTGGTCGCGCTGTGCTGGCTCTGGGCGGTGGACGGCATCCGGCCCGATGCCTGGGACGTCGCCGGTGGCGCGGTGACCCTGGCGGGCATGGCCATCATCGCGTTCGCGCCGCGCGGCGGCTGACGCCTGCCATCCCCGTCACTGGCGGAAGCTGTCCAGTCTGCCGGGATGCGCCGCCGCTCCCGTAGCGGCCGTGCGCCACGGTATCATCCAGCGCTGCCCGCGAAGCCCGGGACGCTCCGCCATCCGGCCGGCCCGGGCAACGCTTCGCCGCTTCCCGCCACGCCGCTCCACGCCTGCCGCTCCCACCCGTGCGCCTCAATTCCATCAAACTCGCCGGCTTCAAGTCGTTCGCCGAGCCCACGCACTTCGTGTTGCCGGGGCAGCTCGTGGGCGTGGTGGGGCCGAACGGCTGCGGCAAGTCCAACATCATGGATGCGGTGCGCTGGGTGCTGGGCGAATCGAAGGCGAGCGAGCTGCGCGGCGAGTCGATGCAGGACGTGATCTTCAACGGAACCACGCACCGCAAGCCGGCCAGCCGCTCCAGCGTCGAGCTGGTGTTCGACAACGCCGACCACCGGGCCGGCGGCCAGTGGAACCAGTACGGAGAGATCGCCGTCAAGCGGGTGCTCACGCGCGAGGGCAACAGCAGCTATTTCATCAACAACCAGCCCGTGCGCCGGCGCGACGTGCAGGACGTGTTCCTGGGCACGGGCCTGGGGCCGCGCGCCTACGCCATCATCGGGCAGGGCACGATCAGCCGCATCATCGAGTCGCGCCCGGAAGAGCTGCGGCTCTTCCTGGAAGAGGCGGCCGGGGTGTCCAAATACAAGGAGCGCCGCCGCGAGACCGAGAACCGGCTGGCGGACACGCGCGAGAACCTCACGCGCGTGGAAGACATCCTGCGCGAATTGAACGCCAACCTCGAGCGCCTGGAAAAGCAGGCCGAGGTGGCGGCGCGCTACAACGCGCTGCAGGCTGACGTCACGCTGCGCCAGCAGCAGCTGTGGTTCCTGAAGCGCGCCGATGCCGAGGCCGAGCAGAACCGGGTGCGCACGGAAGGCCTGCAGGCCGTGAACGATCTCGAATCGCGCATGGCCGACCTGCGCCACGTCGAAGCTGATCTGGAAACCATCCGCCAGGCGCATTACACGGCCGGCGACCAGGTCAACCAGGCGCAGGGCCGTCTCTATGAAGCCACGGCCGAGGTCGGCAAGCTGGAGGCCGAGATCCGCTACGTCGTCGAAGGCCGCCAGCGGGTGGAGCAGCGCCTGGCGCAGCTGGCCGAGCAGATCGCGCAGTGGGCCGCCCGCAAGGACGATGCCGAGGCGGAGATGGAGAACCTCGCCGGCGCCGGCGTGGATGCGGACGAGCGCGCGGAGATGCTGGCCGCGCAGGTCGAAGAGCAGGCGATGCAGATGCCCGACCTGGAAGAGGCACTGCGCCAGGCACAGCAGCGCTCCGAGGCGCAGCGCGCGTCCGTGGTGCAGGTGCAGCAGCAGATCCAGGTGCTGGCCGCTGAACAGCGCAGCCTGCAGGAGCAGCGGCGGCAGGCGGAATCGCGCCATGAGCGGCTGCGCGCCGACCGCAACGCCCTCGCGGCCCCGGACGAGGCGCGCCTCGCCAACCTGCGCGAACAACTGGAGGCCGCCGAAGAAACCGCCGAGATGGCGGAAGCGCGCCTCGCGGAGCTGCAGGACAGCGTGCCCCAGCTCGACGAGGACCGCCGCCAGCGCCAGCAGGCGGCGAATGCCGAAGGCGCGCGGCAGGCCGAGCTCTCCGCCCGCCTGGAAGCGCTCAAGGCCCTGCAGGAAAAAGTGCGGACCGACGGCAAGCTCAAGCCCTGGCTCGCGCGCCATGGGCTCGATGGGCTGCAGGGACTCTGGAGCCGCCTGCACATCGAGCCCGGCTGGGAGAACGCGCTGGAGGCCGCGCTGCGCGAACGCCTGGGCGCGCTGGAAGTCGGCCGGCTCGATACCGTGCGCGGTTTCCTCGGGTCCGGGGCGCAGGATGCGCCGCCCGCGCGGCTGGCGTTCTACAGCACGGCGGGGGTGGTCGCTGTGGCCGCCGCGTCGCCCTCCGGCACGTCCGCGCGGCTGGCGGACCTATTGCGTGTGCCCGACGCCGGCCTCAGGGCGGTGCTGGAGGACTGGCTGCAGGGCTGCCACACGGCCGCCACGCTCGACGAGGCGCTGGACCGCCGGGCGCAGCTGCGCCCCGGCGAGGCGATCTACGTGCCCGGCGGGCATGCGGTGAGCAGCCATGGCGTGACCTTCTACGCGCCGGATTCCGAGCAGGCCGGTCTGCTCGCCCGCGCGCAGGAAATCGAGCACCTGGAAAAGGAACTGCGGGCGCAGGCCCTGATCCACGAGGAATCGCGCACGGCCCTGGTGCGTGCCGAGGCCGCCTATGCGGATGCGTCGCAGCGCCTGGTCGCCGCCCGGCGCGAGGCGAGCGAGGGCCAGGGCCGCCGCCACGAACTGCAGGTGGAGAACCTGCGCCTCACCCAGCTCGCGGAACAGGCGCGCGCGCGCAGCGAGCAGATCGGCGCCGACCTGGCCGAGGTGGAAGCGCAACTGGACGATCTGCAGGAGCGCGCGGCGACGGCCGAAGCCCGCTTCGAAGAGCTCGACATGCAGCTCGCCGACAGCCAGGAGCGCCACGCCCAGCTGGGCGACCGCGTGATCGAGGCGGAACGGCGACTGGCCGAGTGCCGCGAGCAGCAGCGCAGCCTGGAGCGGCAGGCGCAGGAAGCCACGTTCTCGCGCCGCAGCCTGGAGGCGCGGAGGGCCGAGCTCGCGCGCACCATCGACACCGCGCGCGTGCAGGTCACATCGCTCGAGGACGAGCGCCAGCGCGCGCAGGACGAAATGGGCCGGCTCTCCGCCGCGGCCGCGCAGGGCGGGCTGCAGCAGGCGCTCGATCTGAAGATGGCCCGCGAGAAGGCGCTGGCCGCGCAGCGCAGCGAGTACGACGACCTCACGGCCCGCCTGCGGGCGAGCGACGAACGCCGCCAGCAACTCGAGCGCGCGCTCGATCCGCTGCGCCAGCGCATCACCGATTTCCAGCTCAAGGAGCAGGCGGCGCGCCTGGGCCTGGAGCAGTACACCAGCCTGCTGGCCGACGCGCAGGCCGATCTGGAGGCCGTGGCGCGCTCCATCGAGCAGGGGGGCGTGCGCGCCTCCGGGCTGCAGGCCGAGATCGACCGGCTGCACCGCGAGATCGCAGCCCTCGGCGCGGTCAACCTCGCCGCGCTGGAGGAACTGCAGCTCGCGCGCGAGCGCAAGACCTTCCTCGATGCGCAGATGGAAGACCTGACGCTCGCGATGACCACGCTCGAGGATGCGATCCGAAAGATCGATGCCGAAACGCGCACGCTGCTGTCCGGCACCTTCGAGACCGTGAACGGCCATTTTGGCCGCATGTTCCCCGAGCTGTTCGGCGGCGGGCAGGCGCGCCTCATCATGACGGGCGACGAGATCCTCGACTCCGGCGTGCAGGTGATGGCGCAACCGCCCGGCAAGAAGAACCAGACCATCCACCTGCTCTCCGGCGGGGAGAAGGCGCTCACCGCCATCGCCCTGGTGTTCGCGATCTTCCAGCTGAACCCGGCGCCGTTCTGCCTGCTGGACGAGGTGGATGCCCCGCTGGACGATGCGAATACCGAGCGGTATGCCAAACTCGTCGCCAGCATGAGCCGGGGAACGCAGTTCCTTTTCATCAGCCACAACAAGATCGCGATGGAGATGGCGGAGCAGCTCATCGGCGTGACCATGCAGGAGCAGGGCGTCTCGCGCATCGTCGCCGTGGACATGGAGTCCGCGCTGTCGATGGCGGAGGCATGACGTCCTACAGAAGATCCGCATGATGCAGCGCAACAGGCCATCGCCTTATACCGTTTCACTCTCACCATGAGCAATTTCCAACTCGGACTCATCATCGCCGGTGGCGTGGTCCTGGCCGTCGTCATCGCCTACAACGCCTGGACCGCACACCGCAATGCGCCGCGCCGGGCCAGCCAGCCCGAGGCAGGCGAGGGCGGCCCCGCCGACACCCTGGTGCGCCAGGAGCCCGGCTTCGATCTGCCGGCCGGCGGCGCCGGCATTCCGGCCCAGGGCGTGCCCGGGGCATCCCCTGGCGCGGAGGCGTCCCACGCCGGCCACGCGGTGGACTGGCAGGATTCGCTGCAGATGCCGCTGCCGCCCGCGGAGCGCCGGGGCGGGCTGGACCCGCTGATCGACGCGATCGCTCCCATTGGCTCCGACCACGTGGTGTCCGGCGATGCGGCGCTGGCGGCGCTGCCGCCCACCCGCCGCGCCGGCAGCAAGCCGTTCGCGATCGAAGGCTTCAACGAAGCGTCGCAGCAGTGGGAGATGCCCGTGGCCGGGCAGCGCTACACGCAGTTCCAGGCCGGGGTGCAGCTCGCCAACCGCGTGGGCGCGCTCAACGAGATCGAGTTCTCCGAGTTCGTGCTCAAGGCCCAGGGCTTCGCCGATGCGATCAACGCCACGCCGGACTTTCCCGACATGCTGCACGAGGTCGGCCGCGCCCGCGAGCTGGACCAGTTCGCCAGCGACCACGACGCCCAGCTGGCGTTCTGCCTGCGTGCGCGCCACGCGGCCTGGAGCCCCGGCTACCTGCAGCAGAACGCCGCGCGCCTGGGCTTCGTCGCCGGCGCCATGCCGGGTCGCCTTGTGCTGCCGGCCTCCGGGCTGGGGCTTCCGCCGGTGCTCACGCTCTCCTACGACACCCAGGCCGCGCTGTCCGACGATCCGGAGCAGTCGGCCATCCGCGAACTCACGCTGAGCCTGGACGTGGCCCAGGTGCACCGCAGCGAGCAGCCCTTCGCGCGCCTGCGCGAGATCGCCGCATCGCTCGGGCAGGCGATGGACGGCGTACTGTGCGACCAGAACGGCACGCCGCTGCCGGCCATGACCATGGACCCGATCGCAGCCGACCTGGAACTGCTCTACGACAAGCTCGACAGCCGCGAACTGTCCGCCGGCTCGGTGCTCGCGCGGCGGCTGTTCAGCTGACAAAAGTCCGGCGGCCCGGCGACGGCCCGCCGGGCCTCCCCTTTGGAAAGACGAATCCCCATGGCCGAGCATCCCGACCTTTTCTCCGCGCCTGCCGAGGACGATCCCGCGGATGCGGGCCGCCGCATCGACGCGCTGCGGGCGCAACTGCACCAGTGGGCGCACCAGTACTACGTGCTGGACCAGCCCACCGTGCCCGATGCCGAATACGACCGGGCCTTCCAGGCGCTGCAGGCGCTGGAGGCTGCGCACCCCGAACTGGTGACGCCGGATTCGCCCACCCAGCGGGTGATCGGCGCGGTGATGGAGGGCCTCACGCCCGTGCGGCACCGGGTGCCGATGCTGAGCATCCGCACCGAGACCGACACCGAGGCTTCCGGCGCGGAAACCTTCGATGCGCGCGTGCGCCGCGAACTGAAGCTCGCGCCCGACGCGCCTCCGGTGGAGTACGTGGCCGAACTCAAGTTCGACGGCCTGGCCATGAGCCTGCGCTACGAAGACGGCCGCCTGGTGCAGGCCGCCACCCGCGGCGACGGAGAGGTGGGCGAGGACGTCACGCACAACATCCGGACCATCCGCCAGATCCCGCTGACACTGCCCGAGGGCGGGAAGCAGGGCGTGCCGCCGGTGCTGGAGGTGCGCGGCGAGGTCTACATGCGGCGGGCGGATTTCGAAAAACTCAACGAACGCCAGCGCGAGGCCGGCGGCAAGACCTTCGTGAACCCGCGCAACGCGGCCGCGGGCGCCGTGCGCCAGCTGGATTCGAACATCGCCGCCCGGCGGCCGCTGAGCTTCTTCGCTTACGGGCTGGGAGATGTGACGCCCGCCGCGGACGGCGGTCCGGACTTCACGACGCATTTCGCGATGCTCCAGCAGCTCAAGGCATGGGGCTTCCCGGTGGCCGCGCAGGTGCGGACGGCGAGGGGTGCCGCCGAACTGGTCGCGTTCCATCAGGAGGTGGGCGCGAGCCGTGACCAGCTGCCCTACGACATCGACGGCGTGGTCTACAAGGTCAACAGCCTGGCGCTGCAGAAGCAACTGGGTTTCGTCACGCGCGAGCCGCGCTGGGCGGTGGCGCACAAGTACCCCGCGCAGGAAATGGTGACGCGGGTGGAGGGCATCGACGTGCAGGTCGGCCGCACCGGCAAGCTCACGCCCGTGGCGCGGCTCGCGCCGGTGTTCGTGGGCGGCGTCACCGTGACCAATGCCACGCTGCACAACCTGTTCGAGATCCGCAAGAAGGGCGTGCGCGTGGGTGACCAGGTCATCGTGCGCCGCGCGGGCGACGTGATCCCCGAAGTGGTGGGCACGGTGCCCGCTGCCCTCGCGCCGGTGGCGGGCGCGCTGCAGGGATCGGACGCGCTGCTGGACGCGGCATCGTCCACCGACGGCACGCTGCCCGGTGCGGATGCCGCGCGCGCCGCGCCGCGTTCGCCCTATGTGCCGAATTTCCGCATGCCGCGCGAATGCCCCATCTGCGGCAGCGCGGTAGTGCGCGAGAAGGGCGAGGCCAACCACCGTTGCACGGGCGGGCTGTTCTGCCCGGCGCAGCGCAAGGAGGCGATCCTGCACTTCGCGCAGCGCCG
This sequence comes from uncultured Acidovorax sp., assembly GCA_913774955.1. Lineage (GTDB taxonomy): Bacteria > Pseudomonadota > Gammaproteobacteria > Burkholderiales > Burkholderiaceae_C > Paracidovorax. The sequence continues at coordinate 163,667 of CAJYKV010000027.1, read as the reverse complement.
CGCGATGGACATCGAGGGCCTGGGCGAGAAGCTGGTCGACCAATTGGTGGAGGGCAACGTCATCCGCACGCTGCCGGACCTGTACCGGCTGGGCCTGTCGGCGCTCAGCAGCCTGGACCGCATGGCGGACAAATCCGCGCAGAACGTGCTGGCCGCGCTGGAGAAATCCAAGCAGACCACGCTGCCGCGTTTCCTGTTCGGCCTGGGGCTGCGCCACGTGGGCGAGGCCACGGCCAAGGACCTGGCGCGCCACTTCGGCAGCCTGGATGCGATCATGGACGCCAGCGTGGAGCAACTGCTGGAAGTGAACGACGTCGGCCCGATCGTGGCCGAGGCGATCCGGACCTTCTTCGACCAGCCGCACAACCGCGAAGTGGTCGAGCAATTGCGGGTCTGCGGCGTGCAGTGGGAAGAAGGTCCACCGGCCGAGCGCGCCACGCTGCCGCTGGCAGGGGTCACCTTCGTCATCACCGGCACCTTGCCGACCTTGAGCCGGGAAGATGCCAAGGAGCGGCTGGAGGCCGCGGGCGCCAAGGTGGCAGGCTCCGTCAGCAAGAAGACGCATTACGTGGTCGCCGGCGAAGAAGTCGGCAGCAAGCTGGCGAAGGCGCAGGAGCTGGGCGTGCCGGTGCTGGACGAAGCGGGGATGCTGGCTCTGCTGCAGGGCGGCTGAGTGGCTCGGCGCGCTGGCGCGCTGAGCACGCTACGGCGCCCGATGTGAGCGGCAGTACGGTTTTATCAAATCCGCTGCCGGTATTTCAATAATCCAAGCGGCTATTAATTCGCATATCTGACGATTTGCGAATGGCTGAATCGCGGCTATGATTCGCCGTTCGGCACTGCCGTGCAACGCGAAAATAAATAATACCTTTAATACGTTTGGTTGCATTATGACACGTCGCGTCACCATTCAAACGCCATTGGGCGACACCCTTCATTTCCGGGAGCTCAAGGGCCGGGAGGAATTGAGCCGCACCTACAGCCTCGACATCGAATTGCTGAGCGAGGACAAGAACGTCGATCCCAAAGCCCTGCTGGGCAAGAACGCGACGCTGGTGGTGGAAACCGAAGGCGGCGGCCGCCGCTACATCGACGGGATCGTGACGCGCTTCGGCATGCAGGGGCAGGACCACCGCTTCTACGCGTACCGCCTGCGCCTGCAGCCGTGGTTGTGGCTGGCCTCGCGCAAGAGCGATTTCCGGATTTTCCAGAACAAGACGGTACCGGACATCATCGACGAAGTGCTCGGCGCTTACGGATACCCGCTGGAGAAGAAACTCAACCGCAGCTACCGCACGTGGGAATACTGCGTGCAATATGACGAGAGCGACCTGCAGTTCGTCTCCCGGCTGATGGAGCACGAGGGCATCTATTACTACCACCAGCATGCCGCCGGCCAGCACACGCTCACGCTGGCGGACGACATCCTGGCCTCGCACCAGCCGCTGCCCGGGGCGGCCACCATTCCGTTCTACCCCCCCGAGAAATCCGCGGTGGCGGACCGCGAGAATATCCACGCGTGGGAACTGCACGAGGAGATCAAGCCCGGGCGCTTCTACAACGACGATTACGACTTCAAGAAGCCCAAGGCCGACCTGGCGAACATGCGGCAGATGCCGCCCGGCCACAGCCACGACGCGCACGAAAGCTACGAGTGGCCCGGGGGCTACACCGAACTGGCCGACGGTGAGGCCTACGCGCGGGTGCGGCTGCAGGAGAACCTGAGCGGCCGGGCGACGGTGCGCGGGCAGTCGCGGCACCGGGCGATCGCGCCGGGCTACACGTTCACGCTGGAGAACTATCCCCGTGGCGACCAGAACCAGCCCTACCTGATCACGGGCGTCGACTACCACTTCCGCGAGAACCCGCGCGTGAGTTCGGTGAACCCGGGCGCCAAGGGCACCGAGCAGGAAGAGGGCTCGTTCCAGCGCTTCTCCTTCGATGCCCAGCCCACCAGCCTGCCCTACACGCCCGCGCGCGTCAGCCCCAAGCCCAAGACCACCGGGCCGCAGACGGCGGTGGTGGTCGGCCCGCCCGGCGAGGAGATCTGGCCGGACCAGTACGGCCGCGTGAAGGTCCAGTTCCATTGGGACCGGCTCGGCAAGTTCGATGAGCAGTCCAGCTGCTGGATCCGCGTTTCGCAGGGCTGGGCTGGGCAGAATTACGGAAGCATCTATCTGCCGCGCATCGGGCAGGAAGTGATCGTGGATTTCCTCTCCGGCGATCCGGACCAGCCGATCATCACCGGCCGGGTCTACAACGCCGAACAGATGCCGCCCTGGAAGCTGCCGCAGCACAAGACGCAGTCCGGCACGCTCACCCACTGGAGCAAGGGCGGCGGCGGCGCCAGCATGCTGCGCTTCGAGGACCAGAAGGGCATCGAGCACCTGGAGCTGTCGAACACCTACGGCAACACCTACCTCAACATGGGATACCTGATGCACCAGGGATCGGGCTCCCAGCGCGGCTACGGCTTCGAGCTGCGCACCGATCTCTGGGGCTCGATCCGCGCGGACAAGGGCCTGCTGATCACCACCTACAACCAGGATTTCACCTCGCGGGTCTCGGTGAACAACCCCGACGGTTTCGAGCACATGGGGGCGACGCTCGCCAACACCGCCTCGCTCATGCAGGAAGCAGGGCAGGCCGTGTCGTCGGCGCAATCCACGATCGGCGCGCTCAACCAGGCGAAGTCTTCGCAGATCGCCAGCCTGGGTTCCGCCATCGCGGCCATCACCGGCGGCGGCGCGGGCGGCGCGGCGTCGCTCGCCAAGATGGCTTCGGCGCTGTCGGGCGGTGGGGGAGGCGGTGCGGAAACGGCGATGCCGACCGACACCGATCCCGCCATGGCCGACGCGCGCAGCCTCATGGACCTGTCGCGCGACATCACCAAGCCGGTCGTCTCCATCGTGAGCCCGGAAGGCCAGAGCCTCATCAGTCCCAAGCCGATCGTCGTCAGCTCGGGCCAGAGCACCTCGGTGCGCGCGCAGCAGCACGTCACGGTGTCGAGCGGCGCGCAGCTCACGCAACTGGCCAAGAGCGGCATGTTCACGCACGTCACCGAAGGCGGGCAGACCAATATCGTTTCGGCCGGCGACGTGGCCTCGATCGCCAAGACCGGGCACATGAACCTGGTGGCCGAGCAGAACGTCACGGTGTCGTCCACCGCGCTCAACGCGCACGTGCTCGCCAAGGAGAACGTGGTGGTGAGCGCCGAGAGCGACACCGTGTTCGTGAGCGCGGGCAAGCACATCACCGAGGCCGCCGGCGAGAGCATCACGCTGGTGTGCGGCAAGGCGTCCATCACGCTGAAGGCGGACGGCACCATCGTGCTCAACGGGGTCAAGGGCGTCTTCAACTTCCAGGAAGACCTCGACCAGTTCGGCAAGAAGATCAACCTCAACTGCTAGTCCCGCATGCGCTACCACTTCAACGAGGGCCACATCGAAGCCCCGGACCACGTCACCGACCGCACCGTGCACCTGCTCGCGCCCACGCCGGGCACCGGCGAGATGACCGTCGCCATCTCCAAGGACCTGCTCGAAGCCGGCGAGACCCCGCCGCAGTTCCTGCAGCGCCAACTGGGCGATCTCTCCCGGCAGGTGGCCAAGTTCAGCCGTGGCGAGGTGCAGCCGTCCACGCTCGGCGCGCCCGAGCAGAAGATCGGCGGCTCGAAGTTCACGGTGAGCTACAAGCAGCAGGGCCGCATGGTGCACCACGTGCAGTCGCTGTTCCTGCTGCCCGACGGCCGCACCGTGCTCAATCTCACCTTCTCGCTGCCCGTGCCCTTCACCGACGAGCACCACCGGCAGGTCGAGAGAGTGCTGGCCAGCTTCGTGCTGCGCGCATGAGCGGCGGCACCGGCGGCATGCGACCGACCGACGCAACACCACGATAGAGGAGCAGGCCAATGGGAGGCATGGAGGCGGCGCGGCAGGCGGACGAGATCGGCCACGTGTCGGTATGGGCGCGGCTGGCGCGCGTGGGCCTGCGGCTGGCCTCCGGCATGGTCGAGACGCTGCTGGTCGCCGGTGCGGTGGCGCTGGTCACCGGCGTGTCGGTGGCCACGATGGGGTGCGGCGCGATCATCGCGTGCGGCCTGCTGGCGGGCTTCATCGGAGGCGCCACCGGCTGGAGCGACTACAAGGAAAAAAAGATACAGGAGATGACCGAGGGCATCGGGGACCTCGACATCACGGGCACCCTGGGCATCCGGGGCGCGGCGACGGTGCGCATCAACGGGCGCGCGGCGATGCGCGCCGTGGCCGATGCGGCCGTGTGCAGCAAGCACGGCGAGCCCAACCCGAACTTCATCGCAGAGGGCTCCGATTCCGTCTTCATCGAGACCTACCCGGCCGCGCGCAAGGGCGACAAGCTCATGTGCTCGGCGCAGATCGCGAGCGGCTCCGACGACGTGCGCGTGGGCGGCAACAAGACCGCCTACCTGGAGATCGCGGACGACCGGGAATGGTGGGAGACGGCCCTGGAGATCGGCGTCGGCCTCGCCATGGGGCGCGGCAACTTCCTCGGCAAGCTCGGCTGCCTGGCGATGGGCGCGGTGGTGGGCATGGCCGGCGACGCGCTGGGCCGGGGCTTCCGCGCGCTGATCGGCTACCCGGTGCATCCCGCCACCGGCGGCAAGGTGCTGGACGGCAGCGAGGACACCGACTTCGTGCTGCCGGGCCCGTTGCCGATCGCATGGCGGCGCTTCTACAGCAACCACGACCACCGCCGTGGCACGGTGCACGGCACCGGCTGGTGCGTGCCGTACGAGATCGAACTGCACGTGGAGCGGCCGGCAGCGGGCGCGCCGCCTTCGCGCATCACTTTCGTCAATCCGCAGGGCCGGCACATCGACCTGCCGGACGTCGCGCCCGGCACGGCGCTCTTCAACGTGGGGGAAGGCTTCACCCTCGGGTGCACCGCGGGCGGTCACTACGAAGTGGCCGAGCCCGACCAGGTGGCCTACCAGTTCGGCCCCGCGCCGCAGGAGGCGGGCACGCACGTGCTGCGGCTGCTGCGCATCCGCGACCGTTTCGGGCACTGGGTGGGGATGCGGTACGACGCCGAGCGGCGGCTCTCGGGCATCGCCGACCACCTGGGGCGGCTGCTGCGGCTGGACTACCCGGCGGAGAGCCGGCGCGTCGCCGCGATCCACCTCGTGCAGGCGGCGCCCGGCGAACAGCTCGGCCTGCTGGCCGCCTATGGATACGACCACGGCAGCCAGCTCGCGCGGGTGCAGGACCGCACGCGGGCCGACGTGCGGCGCTTCGCCTATGCCGACGGCCTGATGGTGCGCCAGGAGGATGCGGCCGGCTTCGCCTGCCACTACGCCTGGGAGGGCGAAGCCGAAGCGAGCGGCCCGCCGCGGCAGGATGGGGCACGCGGCCCGGCAGGAGAGCCGCTGCGCGACCGCCGCGTGGTGCGCCACTGGACGGATGACGGCGAAAGCTACGCCATTGCCTACGGCAGCGACGGCGGCCCGGTGGACGAGGGCGGCGGATGGACCCGCTCCACCGACCAGCTCGGCCGCGAGGAGCGCTGGCAATGGGACCGCTGGCACAACCTCACGGCCTACACCAACCCGCTCGGCGAGACCTGGCGCCTCGCCTGGAACGATCGGCGCGAACTGCTCGCCTGCTCGCGCCCCTCGGGCGCCACCACCACCTTTCAGTACGACGACAACGGCCTGCAGACCGGCATCGTCGGTCCGCTGGGCCGGCTCACGCGCATGCTCTGGGACAGCCAGTGGTTCGAACCGCTGCGCATCACCGGCCCGGATGGCGCCACCTGGCGCTACGAATACGACCGCCAGGGCCTGCTCGTGCAGGAGACGGCGCCCGATGGCAGCACCACCGCCTACGCCTACGACGCGGACGGCCAACTGGTGCAGATCCGCGATGCGCTGGGCGGCGCCAAGGCGCTGCAGTGGAACGAGCGCGGCCTGCTGGTGCGCTACACCGACTGCTCAGGGCGCTCGACGCGCTACGGCTGGGACGGCTGGAGCCAGCTGCAATCGGTGACCGATGCGCTCGGGCAGCAGACGCAGGGCACCGTGGATGCGCGCGGGCAACTGGTCTCGCTGCGGCTGGCCGACGGCAGCAGCCAGGGATTCGCCTACGACGCGGGTGGGCGGCTCGTGGAGCACACCGACGCGCTCTCGCGCGCCACGCGCTACGGCCACAACGCGCGCGGACAGCTGCTCTGGCGGCGCGACGCGCAGGGCCGGGAGATCGGCGCGGCGCACGACGCGGCCCACCGGCTCTCCGCGCTCGCCACCGAGAACGGCGGCGTCTACCGTTTCCGCTACGACGATGCGGACCGGCTCATCGAGGAACAGCGGCTGGACGGCACGCGCGTGGGATTGGAATACGACGCCGATGGCCACGTGGTGGCCGTGGTGCACCACCCCGCGCGGGGCGACGACGTCTTTCACGAACTGGAGACGCAGGCGCAGGACGGCACGCTCGCGGACGGCCCGGCCGCGCGCAGCGCCCTGCAGCCGCGGCGCACCGAACTGCTGCGCGACGCGCTCGGCCGCCTCGTGGAGAAACGCGTGGGCGCCAGCGTGCTGCGCTACCGCTACGACGTGGGCGGCCGCATGGTGGAAGCCACGCGCTGGCGGCGGACCGCCGGAACCGGACCGGGGGACGAGTCGCCACCGCCCACCCTGACCCTGCAGCACACCACGCGGTTTGAATACGACACGCTGGGCCGCATCGTGGCCGAGCATGCGGAAGATGCGGTCAGCGGGCAGGCGCACACCCTGCGGCATGAACACGACGCCCTGGACAACCGCACGCGCACCGAACTGCCCCTGGTGACCGGCGCCGCCGGACAGCTGGGCCTGCGCCGCAGCCTGAACTACCTGCACTACGGCTCCGGCCACCTGCACCAGATCAATCTGGGGCTGAGCGAGGAGGGCGGGCGAGACGGCGAGGGCACCGGACCCGCGATACCCGGCGAATCGCCCGTGGACGGCATGCTTCCCGAGGCCGCGCGTGAAGTGCACCGGCTGATCGCCGACATTGAACGCGACGCGCTGCACCGCGAGGTGCTGCGCACCCAGGGCACCCTGTCCACGCGCTACCTGCTGGACCCGCTGGATCGGCGCACGGGCAGTTGGACGCGCTCGGGTGCCGGCATGCAGGACACGGCCACCGAAGGCTGGCAGGCGGCCTGGCAGCAACAGGTCGATGCGCTGGCACAGCGCGGCCCCTCGGCCGCCGTCGGCCTGCTCAAGCAATACCGCTACGACGCGGTGGGCGAACTGCGCGAGAGCGTGCACAGCCACAAGGGCCGCACCAGCTGGCGCTACGATGCCACGGGCCGCGTCGAACAGACCCTGCGCGCAGGCCCCGGCGCGCTGCCGGGCGCGGGCCTGCAGGGCCGTTCGGAGGAAGTGTTCCGCTACGACCCCGCCGGCAACCTGCTGGACGCGGGCGGCACCGCCGGACGCATCGCCGCGCAGGCCGCCAACGACGGCGCGGCCCATGCAGCGGCAGGCCCGGGTGGTTCCACCGGCTACCTGCGCGACAACCTCGTGCGCGTCTACGAGGACAAACGCTTCGCCTACGACGGCCTCGCGCGCCTGCGCGAAAAGCGCATCGGCCGCCACACACTGCAGCGCTTCACCTGGGACGACGAAGACCAGTTGGTGGCCGTAGAAACCACGCGCCACCCCGGCACGCCGCAGGAGACGCGCCAGACCGTCAAATTCCGCTATGACGCTCTCGGGCGGCGCATCGCCAAGCAGGATGCCTTCGGCCAGACGCTGTTCATCTGGGAGGGCATGCGGCTCATCGAAGAGCGGCGCGGTGCGCGCGTGGTGAGCTACGTCTACGAGCCGGGAAGCTACGTGCCGCTCGCGCGCATCGATGCGGACGGCCTGCGGCTGGACGACGAGGGCCATGGAGGTTTGGTGGGCGCCGGGGGCGCGGTGCCCGCATCGTCACAGGGCGATCCCTTCCGATCCCCCACCCTGAATCCCGTGGCCGCGCCCGGTGGTTCGACGATGACGCCCGCGGCCCAGTCCGAAGCGCGTCTGCGCGCCAGCGCCCAGGTGAGTTATTTCCACACCGACCCCTCCGGCTTGCCGGAGGAAGTGACCGACGCATCCGGTGAAGTGCGCTGGCGTGCGAGTTACCGCACCTGGGGCAGCGCGCTGGAAGAGCGCTGGGACGCTGTGCGCATCGACGGCAGTGCGGTGCCGCCTGCGCAGCAACGGCACGCGCGCGAGGAGGCGCTGGAGCAGAACCTGCGGCTGCAGGGGCAGTATCTGGACCGCGAGACGGGGTTGCACTACAACACGTTCCGGTACTATGACCCGGATGTGGGGAGGTTCATCAGTCCGGATCCAATCGGATTGGAAGGTGGCTTGCACCTGCAGCGTTATGCGCCAAACCCCGTTTCTTGGATTGATCCGTGGGGACTTGACGACGATGATCTCAAGCGGATGAATGTCCAGGATTCTGGACACCATGCTCCGGCTGTTAGAAAAGCAAAGGGCCGGCCCTTTGAGATGAGTCGATCTGATAAGTCGTGGCCCACTATTTTCCCTCGAGGAAGTGATCCGGAGCATGACCATTGGAGGTTGCATAATGCAGAGAGAAAACATGTTGGACCCAGACAAGGTGATTTCCACGGAACTGATGAGGAGCTGTTCAAGGCCTACGAGAAAGCATACAGCGATAAGGCATTGAAAGGAATGAGGGTTGATCTGAAGTCTCCCAATGGAAAGGTGATTTTAGGGCTTAATATCACTCCTAAGACAGCTATAAGGCGCATGAAGAGTTGGTTGAAAAAGACCGGAAGGTGTTAAATGCAAGAGATTTTCGATGAGATTTCTGAGGTTTTCAAATCGGCTTTGGGTGATGTTGGCGAACAAAAGTGGTTCTCCATAGACGAATACCTCGATCAGCGTGACGAAGCGAATTTTGATGCCAAGTGGGTCAATGCGTATAATTCGATCGAGCAAGAAAAGAAAAAATTTAGCTCGGGCGAAAGGAAGAAAGTTGATGAATTGTCAGAAAGGATTAGAGAAATTGTTTTCAAAAATGTGATGAAAAAATTTGCCAATTCAGATTTGGCTGGATATATATCAGACGACGCTGGCATGATATTTGAAGCGAATTTTTGTAAAAATACGGAGGTGAAAAATTATGCAATAAAATTGTACGAATTTTATAAGGATGGAAAATTTCCGGCTGGTAATTTTTGAAAAACTACGTCTGTGTCGCGCTTGAATCGCAGTTATGTACGTTATCTCCAGTGACGACGTAAATACCAATAACTCCATCTTTGTGGTATCGGTGACCGGCGAGCTTCAAAGTGCTGGGTTCAGTGGGGATTGGGGTTGGAGCAGTTAGCTGGGGTGCAGCCTCCCTTACCCCGCAGTAGGGCGATGATGTACTGCAGCAGACTTGAGAGTACAGGGCTTTTTCTTGGCTGCAACCAGGGCCGCACCCCGACGCATGCCGATCGGGCGTAAAGACGACTATGAAATCAGCGACGAAGGGGAGATCAAAGCATTAAGGATATCTACAATAAGAGTCAGCCCGTTTCTGATGACAAGGCTGCACAGTGGCCACGTTGTCAGCCGTGGGGCGACTTAAATATCAAGGAATATTTGAGAAGGCAAGGTGTCGGTTTGGATTGAAAATGAAAATAGAAACCTACAGGCCATTTTCGTCAATATTGACGACGATGAAGAAGAGACTACGTTGAATCTCTATGACTCGGATATGGAGATACGCGTGCCAGTCTTCAGATCATTGGGGCGAGAGGGAACCGGGTATGATTGGGATGGCATCGCTCGACTGCTGGCATCCGGCATGGGAGGGGGAAAAGCCGCTCGCTGCATTTCAATTCTGAAGCAGGAATGCTCTCTGTTTATGGGCCGTCAAGTGTTCTTCTGGAGTTGGCGGAAAAATTGCAAAGAGTCTTTTCTGACGAAGAGGAATTGCAAATTGCGTATCAGCGATGCATCGCAGAGATGGTTGAGCAGGATTGGATACGTCCGTGGCAATTGCCTCGCGAGAGTATTGGGCTCCGCTTGCTGAAATAATTTTACCTGGTGCATAGAGCGGGCGAAATATCGAAACTGAAAAATTATCATGAAGACAAATATAAAGATCGATACTATTAGTCGAGGCGATGTTTTTGCATTTCAGGTGCGGCCACGTGTTTACGGCTTTGGCATAATAGTTTCAAAAATTATAGACGGACATGTCGCAGAGATATTCGATTATTTTGCAGAGGTGCTCCCCATTGATGTTGCAAAACTCGATAAAACTTTTTATCCACCATTGATTCTTGATTCGTATTCTCTTTTGCAAAAGTCAAGTGAAGGAGAATGGAGTATAATCGGTCATCAAGACGGCTATAGCCCGAACGAAAAAGTGCTTTCGACAAAATTCGCTTGGGGTGTTGGAGGTGACCAGAGGGTGACCAGAGGGTGACCAGAGGGTGACCACTGTGAATAACCAACATATTTCAGTGTCTGATGACGAGGCTGCGAAGTGGCCTCGCTGTCAGCCTTGGGGGATCATGACGTCAAGGAGTATGTGGCGTTAAAAATTGGTAAGGCGAATATTTGCTTTTTAGATGTTCTTTTTTTGAGGTCAATAAAAGACATTTGAGATACATCGTTCGGGTATGCTTCAGGTACACGGAAAGCAATGAAATATATAATAGAACCCTATATTTCCGTCAACAATTTTCTATTCGGAAAAAGCCAGTCGGATGTAAAAAAGAAAAATGGCGTGCCTTACGTTGCTAAAAAAGACAACATTCAAGGCATAGTTACTGAAGACAGAGAAGGGTGCGAGCTTGTCTACGAAGAGAAGAAGCTCGCGTATGTCTCCATGAACAAGCATGTTCATCCGATGGTGGCCGGCATCGAAATCTATGCTGCCGGAGCCATTGAAGCGCTCAAGAAGTTGGACCCGGATCACATGGTGGGGCCGAAATACATGATTTTCAGAGGTCTGGGTATATGTATTGGCGGGCTCTCGTCCAAAAAAATTCCTGAAGGCAGAATCGCCACCGCGTTCGCGAAGCACAAGGTAGGGTTTTTCGAGTTTTTTGTGACTGATTATTAACTGTGGCAAAAACCTATGTCGATTCAGCGCTTTACCGAACATTGTCGCGAACAGCGGACGTTCGGAGCTCGGTGATATATGTCTTCAAAGCCGAGTGATCACTGCACCACCTACATCCATGTGCCACTTGCACTCTCGCACGAGCACGACATGGAGCGTTACTACCGCCATGCTCTGGGCTTCAGTGGCGGGTACAGCGAGTTCTGGGTGCTGGAAGACGGCTCCATTCGGCTGCAATTCAAGGAGGTGGACAGCCTGCCGCAAATCAACGCGCTGGGTGCCAGTTCGCTGGCCAACATTTTTCTGCCAGACCACTTTCTTGAGCCTTGCAACCGCTGGGTCCAGGCAGGCGTGCAGATCGAGTTGCTGTTGATGGATCCCACCGGCTACACCGCAGTCATAGTGGACCCCGCGATGAACCGCATCGAATTCCGTGGGGATTTCCATCCCGGCGATTCGGGCATCGACACCAGTGGCTGGACGTTCTTCAGGGGACTCTAACCAAGGTCCCCGGGCGTGCGCAGTTCACCGCTTTCCTCGCCGAGACGTACCTTCAGAAAATCGACGAACACGCGCACCTTGGGCGACAGGTGGCGGCTGGTGGGCCAGACGGCGCGAAAGCGGCCAGCGGTGCGCGGCGCCCGATGGGGGAGGACGATGCACAAGTCGCCCCCTCGCAGCGGCCCTTCCACCAGGAAGTCCGGCATGCAGCCGATCCCCAGCCCGCCGAGGGCCGCGCCCCGCACGGCTTCCATGTTGTTGAAGACGAGCGCTCGGCGCAGGCGAGGCACGGAAACTTCTGTGCTGCCGGTTGCCTCTTCAGCCAGAGGCCACGCCATCGTCTGCCCGGAGTTGGGGTAGCGGAAACAAATGCCGTCGTGGTCCGCGAGGTCGAGGGCGGTGGCCGGCGTGCCCCGTGCCGCGAGGTAGCCGGGCGATGCGCACAGGATCGAGCGGTAGTGCCGCAGGGGCACGCTCACGAGCCGCGAATCCGGCAGGTCGCCGCTGCGCACCGCGACGTCCACGCCTTCCCCGATGAGGTCCACCACGCGGTCGTTGAAGTCGATGTCGAGTTCGACGGCCGGATAACGCTCCAGGAATTCCGGCAGCACGGGCAGCAGCAGGTGGTAGGCGACGATGGGCACGCTGACGCGCAGGCGGCCGCGCGGTGTGCCGGCCGCCTCCGACAGCATGGCGCGCGCATCGTCGAGGTCGTCCAGGATGCGCCGGCAGCGCTCGTGGAACTGCCGGCCTTCCTCCGTGAGCGCGATGCGGCGCGTGCTGCGCTGCAGGAGCCGCACGCCGAGTTCCTGCTCCAGCCGGGCCACAGCCTTGCCCACGGCCGAGGCGGAGATGCCGAGCGCGCGCCCGGCCGCCACGAAGCTGCCGAGGTCGGCGGTACGCACGAACGCGGCGAGGCCGGGGAGGTGGGCAGCGGTATCCATGCAGAGCATCCGGTAAGAGCAGGGCCACAAGAGAAGAAAAGCAGATTCCGGAAATTCATTCCGGAGTCAGTGGAATCAAGAGTGGTTTTTCGCGGACTGCGGAAATCTTATCTTCCATTGCATGCGGTGCTTCTCTGCCGCCGCTTCGCGTCTTTCTTCTCCTTCTTGGTGGAACCGCATGACCTCTTCTCCTCTGAATTTCCGGCCCGGGCATCACGCCCCGCGCCCTCTGCTCGCCGCCGTGTGCATCGCATCGGCGACCATGCCCATGGTGTTCACCGGCCCGGCGGTGGCGCTGGGCGGCATCGCGGACGCGCTGCATGCCTCCGCGGGCGACCTGGCCTGGGTAACAAATGCGTTCATGCTGGCGTTCGGCAGCTGCCTGCTGGCCGCCGGTGCGCTGGCCGACCGGATCGGGCGCCGCCGCGTGTTCATGGCCGGTGCGTGGCTGTTCATCGCGGCATCGGCCGCATTGCCGTTCGCGCCCGGCATGGCAGTGTTCAACCTGCTGCGCGGGCTGCAGGGGCTGGCGGGTGCGGCCATCTTCGCGGGCGGGGCCGCTGCGCTGGCGCAGGCCTTCTCGGGGTCGGAGCAGACGCGCGCGTTCAGCTGGCTGGGCACGGCGTTCGGCATCGGGCTCGTGCTCGGTCCCATGACGGCCGGTGTCCTGGCGGACGCTTTCGGCTGGCGGGCGATCTTCGGGCTGGTGATCATCGCGATGGCGGTCGCACTGGCCCTGGCCCTGCGGGCGATGCCCGAGACGCGCAGCCCGGCACCGGGCGGTTTCGACTGGCCGGGCGCGGCAGCTTTCACCCTGGCGTTGACATTGCTCACCTGCGCCGTCCTGGCCGCGGCGCAGCGGGGCTGGAGCGATAGGTGGGTGGCGGCGGGGCTCGTCGCCGCGGTGCTGCTGTTCGCGGCCTTCGCGGAGATCGAGCGCCGCTCGCCCGCGCCGTTGCTCGATCTCTCGCTGCTGCGCTATCGGCGCTTTCTCGGCATCCAGCTGCTGGCCGCGGCTCCGGCCTATGGCTTCGTCGTGCTGCTGGTGCTGCTGCCGATCCGCTTCGCCGGCATCGACGGCATGGATGCGCGCACCACCGGCGGGTGGATGGCGGCGCTGTCGGCGCCGCTGCTGGTGCTGCCGCTGGTGGCGGGCCGCCTGGCGCGCCGCGTCTCGCCCGCCGTGCTGTGCTGCGCGGGGCTGGTGGCATGCGCCATCGGGTTGCTGGGGCTATCGATGTCACCTGCCGGCAGCGGGGCAGTGCCGGCGATGGTGCTGATCGGCTGCGGGATCAGCCTGCCCTGGGGATTGATGGACGGCCTGGCCGTGAGCGTCGTGCCGCCGGAGCGCGCGGGCATGGCGGCAGGTATTTTCAGCACTACGCGGGTGGCGGGGGAGGGCGTGGCGCTCGCGCTGGTGGGTTCGGTGCTTGCAACGCTCATTCAGGCGAGGCTGCGGACCGTGCCCGATGCGGTCACAGCCGCGCAGCTGCTGGGCGCAGGCCGTCTGGCGGAAGCGGCGGCGCTGTCGACCGGCGCCATGGCGCACCAGCTGGCGGCGGCTTATGAGGGCGCGTTCGCGGTGTTGCTGCAAGGGCTGGCGGGCGTCACGGCCACGACGGCGGCGGTGCTCTGGTGGCTGCTCGGGAAGGGGGAGGGGCGTGTACTGCGGGACGGAGCGGCGCCGAACCCGGTTCAGTGAGAGAGGACTGACGCAGCTCACGGGCCGCATCGGACATCGCCAGCGTGCTCACGGCATGAAGACAGCCGGAAGTGGAGCGGGTGAAGGGAATCGAACCCTCGTATGAAGCTTGGGAAGCTGCCGTTCTACCATTGAACTACACCCGCGTGGGGCACGCCATGTCGGCGGCCGGACGGGATTCTATCCCTAGTTGGCGATGCCATGGGCGTCCGCACGCTCCGCAGGACGGACGCGCACGCACCGCCCTGCATGCCGGGGTCGTCACACCGGCCAGCACAACGACAGCACGGCGCCTCCGCCGGGCGACGATTCGCAGGCCGCCTGCCCGCCGTGGGCTTCGGCGATCGCCCGGACCACGGCCAGGCCCAGGCCGCTGCCGCCGGCGTTTTGCGGCCGGTCAGCATCTCCGCGGTGGAAGGCTTCGAAGACCTGCCCGGCTAGTTCGGGGGGAATTCCGGGGCCTGCGTCTTCGACGCTGAGCCGGCACCTGCCTTCGTCGACCCGTGCACGCACCTGCACTTCTCCCGGAGTGGCGTGCTTGTGCACGTTCTCGAGCAAGGCCATCAGGGCCTGGCGGATGCGCACCGGGTCGCAGGTGACGCTGGCGGGCAGGTCGATGTGCGTGCGCAGGGTGAAGCCGCGCTGCTGCAGCCGCGGTTCGAACGCATGCACCACGGAGTCGATCTCCTGGGCGAGGTCCGCCGGTACCCGTTCGAGCTCCAGGTGCCCGCTGTCGCGCAGGCTCAGCATGCGGAGGTCTTCGATCAGGCGGCTCAGGCCCTGCACCTGGCGCAGCAGGCCCTGGAACAGTTCCGCGCGCGGCTCGAACACGCCTTCCGTGAGGCCCTGCAGGCGGCCCGTGAGAATCGTGACGGGCGTGCGCAGTTCGTGGGCGATGGCGGCATTCCAGAAGGCGCGCTCCTGTTCCATGGCCTGCAGGCGTTCCGCCATGGCGTTGAAGTCGCGCACCAGCTGGGCGGTTTCGCCGAGCGATTCATCGTCGGCCGCGGCGCGTGCCTGCAGATCGCCCTGCGCCATCTGCCGCAGGCTCTCTGCCACCGAGTTGAGCGGCGTGAGGATGCGGCGCGAGAGCCGCACCGCGACGGCGACGGCGATCGCCAGCGCGGCCAGCATGGTCGCGAACATCCAGACCCATTCCACCCGGGACGGCACCCAGCTGTCGGAAATGCTCGATGGGGAATACGCCATCAGCAGGGCGTAGAAGGCGTAGGAGCCGAGCACCGAGATCAGGATGATCCCCAGGGCCATGACGGCCAATGACTGCACCACCTGGCGGCGCAGTCCGGAGCCTGGTCTCACTCGCCGCTCCCGAGGCGGTAGCCCACGCCGCGCACGCTCACGGGAAGGCCTTCGATGCCGATCGCCTCGAGCTTCTTGCGCAGCTTGCTGATGTGGCTGTCCACCGTGCGCTCCAGCGTGTCGCCCTCGGGCAGGCAGGATTCCAGCAGCTCGAGCCGGCTGAAGACGCGCCGCGGCGAGCGCATCAGGCAGGCGAGCAGCTTGAATTCCGTGAGCGTGAGGTCGAGCAGGTGGGATTGCTCGCCCTGGTGCACGGTGGCCTCGTGGGTTTCGGGGTCGATCTGGAAGATGCCGGCGCGCAGCACCTGCGGTGTTCCGGCCACGGGGGACGCGGCCCGGCTGCGGCGCAGAACGGCCTGCACGCGGGCCACGACCTCGGCGGCGTTGAAGGGTTTGACGACGTAATCGTCCGCACCGATGCGCAGGCCCATCAGCTTGTCGATGTCCTGGTCCATGGCCGTCAGCATGATGACGGGCGTTTCGCCACGGTGGCGGATCTCGCTCAGCACCTTCCAGCCATCAGCCCGCGGCATCTGCACGTCGAGCAGGACCAGGTCCGGCTTGAGCGCGAGGTGCAGCGCGAGGGCCGCCTGGCCGTCGGGCGCGTGCACCGTGCGCAGCCCGTCGCGCGCGAGGTACGCGGAGAGGATCTCGGCGATCTCGGGCTCGTCTTCGGCGATGAGCACGAGCGCGCGGGAGGCGGATTCCGGAAAAAGTCGAAGGGGTGGTGTGGACACGGGCCGCACTCTATCCAAATTTTTCCGCTCCATCGCATCTCCACACAACGCCAAACGCATCGCAGCGGCCGCGCACCACAGTCGCACCTTTTCACTGGCCGCAGGCGCCCCGCGCGGCGGCCGGACATGGGAAGGATTTTCGACATGCTGATCCCGCAACGGCACCGCCGCGCGATGGCGGCCACGGCCGCCGCAGCGCTGGCCGCCCTGCTGCTCGCCGGCTGTGGCCGCTCGGAGGCGCCCGAGGCCGCCGCGCCGCCGCCCCGGGTGTCGGTCGTGGCCCTGGTGCCCGATGATTTCACCGTGGCCGACGTGCTGTCCGGCCGCGTGACGGCCGTGCGCACCGCCGAAATCCGCCCGCAGGTGGGCGGTATCGTGCGGCGCCGGCTGTTCGAGCAAGGCGCCGAGATCCGCCAGGGCGCGGCGCTGTTCCAGATCGATCCCGCACCATTCCGCGCCGATGCCGACATGGCACGGGCCGCGCTGCAGCGCGCGGAAGCGGTGGCAGCCCAGGCCCGCCTGCAGGCCGGGCGCCTCGAACCTCTGGTGCAAGCGCAGGCGGTGAGCCGCCAGGCTTATGACGATGCCGTGTCGCAGCGCGACCAGGCCGTGGCGGAGGTCGCGCAGGCCCGTGCCACACTCGCCCGCCGGGAACTGGACCTGCGGTTCGCCACCGTGACGGCGCCGATCGCCGGCCGCGTGGACCAGGCGCTCGTCACGGAAGGCGCCCTGGTCTCGCCCACGGATGCATCGCCGATGGCGCGCATCCAGCAGATCGATCAGGTGTACGTGGACGTGCGGCAGCCGGCGTCGGCGCTGGAGGCGCTGCGCGCCGCGGTGGCCGAAGGCACCGCGCCTGCGCGTGCGGACCGCGCCGGCCTGGCCGTGCAGATTCTGGGGGCCGCAGATCATGGTGACCATGGAGGTCGTCCGGCATCGCCGGCGCTGGAAGGGCGCGTGCTGTTTTCCGGCATCAGCGTCGATGCCGGCACGGGCGACGTGCTGGTGCGCATCCTCGTGGACAACCCCCGCCGGCTGCTGCTGCCGGGCATGTTCGTGCAGGCGCGCGTTCCGCGGACCCACTACCGGGGCGCGCTGGCCGTGCCGCAGCAGGCCGTGGTGCGCACGGGCGGGCAGGCGAGCCTCTGGGTGGTCGACGGTGAACGGCGTGCGCATGCGATGCCCGTCGCGCTCGGCGAACTCGTGCAGGGCCGCTACCGCGTCGCGAGTGGCGTGCAGGTCGGGCAGCGGATCGTGGTGGAGGGCATCGAGCGCCTGAGCGAAGGCTTGGTGGTGGAGGCGCGGGGCGTGCCCGCTCCAGGCGTTGCGGCAGGGGCCACATCCGCTGCCGCTGCCGCAGCCGCAACCGCAACCGCAACCGCAGCCTCGGCGCCCGCCATGGCCGGCTCCGCGGCCGGCCGCTGACCGGAGCACCGCATGCCGCAATTCTTCATCAGACGTCCGGTGTTCGCCTGGGTGATCGCGCTGTTCATCGTGCTCTTCGGCGCCATCGCCATTCCCCGGCTGCCGATCGCACGCTATCCCTCCGTGGCGCCGCCAGCCGTGAGCATCATCGCCACCTATCCGGGCGCCACGCCCCAGACCCTGAACGATTCGGTGATCAGCCTCATCGAACGTGAACTCTCGGGCGTCAAGAACCTGCTGTACTTCGAATCGTCGGTCGATACCTCGGGCAGCGCGCAGATCACCGCCACCTTCAAGCCCGGCACGGATGCCGAACTGGCCCAGGTGGACGTGCAGAACCGCATCAAGGCGGTCGAGCCGAGGCTGCCGCAGGCGGTGCGCCAGAACGGGCTGCAGGTCGAGTCCGCGACATCCAGCTTCCTGATGCTGATCGGCCTCACGTCGCAGAGCGGCGGCCAGGACGAAGTGGCGCTCAACGATTACATGGCGCGCCACATCGTGCCGGAGTTGCGGCGCGTCGAAGGCGTGGGCCGCGTGCAGCTGTTCGGTGCCGAACAGGCCATGCGCATCTGGGTGGATCCGGAGCGCCTGCTGGCCTACGGCCTCGCGATCGGCGACGTGACGCAGGCGATCGAGCAGCAGAACGCACAGGTCGCGCCCGGGCGCATCGGCGATGCGCCCGCGCTGCCCGGGCAGCGCGTCAGCGTGCCGCTGACGGTGCAGGGACAACTCTCCACGCCGGAGCAGTTCGCCTCCATCGTGGTCCGGGCGCGCCCGGACGGCGCCAAGGTGGTGGTGGGCGACGTGGCCCGCGTGGAGCTCGGGGCGCAGTCGTACGGGTTCTCCAACCGCGAGGACGGACGTGCCGCGACCAGCGCTGCGGTGCAGCTGTCCCTCGGCGCCAACGCAGTGCGCACCGCCGGGGCGGTGAAGGCGCGGCTGGCGGAGCTCGCGCGGACGATGCCGGCGGGCATGCGCTATTCCGTGCCCTTCGACACCGCGCCGTTCGTGAAGATCTCGATCGAGAAGGTGCTCCACACGCTGGCGGAGGCCATGGTGCTGGTGTTCCTGGTGATGTTCCTCTTCCTGCAGAACGTGCGCTACACGCTCATTCCCGCGATCGTGGCGCCGATAGCGCTGCTGGGGACGTTCGCCGTGATGCTGGTGGCGGGCTTTTCGATCAACGTGCTCACGATGTTCGGCATGGTGCTGGCGATCGGCATCATCGTGGACGATGCCATCGTGGTGGTGGAGAACGTCGAGCGGCTGATGGCCACGGAAGGCCTCTCGCCGCGCGAGGCGACCTCCCGGGCCATGCGCGAGATCACCGGCGCGGTCGTCGGCATCACGCTGGTGCTGACGGCGGTGTTCATTCCGATGGCGTTCGCGGCGGGTTCGGTCGGCGTCATCTACCGGCAGTTCACGCTGTCGATGGCGGTGTCGATCCTTTTCTCGGCGTTTCTGGCGCTCACGCTCACCCCGGCGCTGTGCGCCACCCTGCTGCGCCCGGTCGGTCCCGGCCACCACGGGAAGCGCGGCTTCTTCGGAGCGTTCAACCGCGGATTCGACCGGATGACGCAGGGCTACGCATCGCGCGTGGCGCGCCTGGCGGGGCGCGGCGCCCGCACGATGGCGGCTTTCGTGGCCGTCTGCGTGGTGCTGGTGCTGGCGGCGCGTCAGCTGCCCTCGTCGTTCCTGCCGGAGGAGGACCAGGGCTATTTCATGACGTCCATCCAATTGCCCACGGGGGCGACCAGCGAGCGCACGCTGGACGTCGTCAAGGCGTACGAGGCGCACGTCGCCACGCGACCTGGACTGGCGTCGAACCTCGTGATCCAGGGCTTCAGTTTCTCGGGCTCGGGGTCGAACGCGGCGATGGCCTTCACCATGCTGCGGGACTGGAGCGACCGGGGCGGGGCCACCGCGCGCGAGGAAGCGGCGCTGGCACAAACAGCCATGCGGCGCACGGCCGAAGGCACGGTGATGACCCTGCTGCCGCCGGCGATCGACGAGCTGGGAACGTCTTCGGGCTTTACGCTGTTCCTGCAGGACCGCGCCGGCCGGAGCCCGGAGGCGCTCGCGGCGGCGCAGGCGCGTCTTCTGGAACTGGCTGCGCAGAGCAAGGTGGTGCGCGGCGTCTATCCCGACGGATTGCCGCCGGGCGCCAGCGTCCGCCTGAACATCGATCGGCAGAAGGCCGAAGCCCTGGGGCTTTCGTTCAACGCCGTGAGCGGCACGCTGTCGGCGGCCATGGGCTCCACCTACGTCAACGATTTCCCCAATGCGGGGCGCATGCAGCAGGTGATCGTGCAGGCCGACGCGCCGGCCCGCATGCAGCTGGACGACGTGCTGCGGCTTCGCGTGCGCAACGCCTCGGGCGGGCTCGTGCCGCTGCGCGAGGTGGTGAGCGCGGAATGGACCGAATCGCCGCAGCAGATGATGCGATTCCAGGGCTACCCGGCCATGCGCATCGCCGGCGGTGCGGCGCCCGGCGTGTCCAGTGGCGATGCGATGGCCGAGATGGAGCGCCTCGTGGCCCAGCTGCCACCGGGCTTCGCCGTGGCGTGGACGGGCCAGTCGCTGCAGGAGCGGCAGTCGGCCGCGCAGGCGCCCCTGCTCATGCTGCTGTCGGCGCTGGTGGTGTTCCTGGTGCTGGCGGCGCTCTACGAGAGCTGGTCGATCCCGTTGTCGGTCATGCTGGTCGTGCCGCTGGGACTGCTCGGCGCCGTGGCCGCCGTGATGCTGCGCGGGTTGCCCAACGACGTGTTCTTCAAGGTCGGGATAATCACGATCATCGGCCTGTCGGCCAAGAACGCGATCCTGATCGTGGAGTTCGCGCGGCAGCTGCATGCGCAAGGGCAGGGCCTCGTCGACGCGGCGGTGAACGCCGCACGCCTGCGCCTGCGGCCGATCCTGATGACTTCGCTCGCGTTCGCGCTGGGCGTGGTGCCGCTGATGCTCGCCTCCGGCGCCAGCGCGGAAACGCAACATGCCATCGGCACGGGCGTTTTCGGCGGCATGCTGAGCGGCACGCTGCTGGCGGTGTTCTTCGTGCCGGTGTTCTTCGTGGTGGTCACGGGGCTGCAGGAGCGGGTGGCGGGCTGGCGCGCACGGCATCGCCCTGCGCGTGGCGACGGCGCGGCCGCAGCGGAGCAGCCATGAAAGCGGATCGGACCGCTGTCCCGCCTGGACACGATGGCCCCGGGACTCTCGGGCCCGCATGGGGATGGCGCTACGGCTGCATCTTCGCCGGGCAGGCCCTGTCACTGCTCGGCTCGGCGGTGACGCAATTCGTGCTGCTCTGGTGGATCACCGACACCACGGGCAGCGTGCAGGCCCTGGCGACGGCCGGGCTCGCGGCGCTGCTGCCCCAGGCGGTGCTGAGTCCGCTGGGCGGCGTGCTGGCCGACCGCTGGAGCCGCCGTGCGCTCATGATCACGGCCGATGCGGTCAGCGCAGCGGGCATGCTGGCGATGATGGCCCTGCTCGCGAGCGGAGAGGCGCAACTGTGGCATGCGTACACGATCCTCGCCGTGCGCAGCGCGATGCAGGCGTTCCAGATGCCGGCGGCGGAGGCGAGCGTCGCGATGTTGGTGCCGGCCGGATTCCTGCCGCGGGCGGCGGGCATGAACCAGACGCTGGTCAGCCTGTCGCTGGTGGCCGCGGCACCGCTCGGGGCGCTCGCGCTCGGCACCATGCCGCTGGCCTGGGCCCTGGGCATCGACGTGGCCACGGCCCTGTTGGGCATCGTGCCGCTGCTGGCGTACCGCATTCCGCAGCCGGTGCAGGAAGAGGGCACGGGAACGGGCGCGCCCACCAGCATGTGGGGCGATTTCCGGGAAGGGCTACGGTTCGTCCGGCGCGATCCGGGGCTGCGCCGGCTCTACCTGCTGCTCGGCGCGCTGATGCTTGCGGTCATGCCGGCGTTCACCCTGGCGCCCTTGCTGGTCAAGGAGCATTTCGCGGGCGGCCCGACCGAGGTGGCGTGGATGGAGGCGCTGGCGGGCATCGGCATGGTGGCCGGCGGCATGCTGGCCGCGGTGCTCGCCCCGCGGCGGCAGGTGCCATGGGTGCTGGGTGGGCTGGCCGTTTCCTGCCTTGCGCTGGCGCTCACCGGGCTGGCACCGCAGCGGCTCTTCACCGTCGCCGTGGCGTGGTGGACGGTGAGCGGTGCCGCCTTCGCCCTCGGCAATGCGCCGCTCGTCGCGCTGCTGCAGACCGTGATCCCGCACGGAATGCAGGGCCGGGCGCTGGCCTTGCTCAATGCCTTGATGGGGCTGGCGGCCCCGCTGGGCCTGCTGGCGGCAGCACCGCTCGGCGAAGCGATCGGCGTGCGGTGGCTGTTCGTCGCGGTGGGGCTGCTGGGGACCGGTGTGGGCCTGATCGGATTCGCCTCGCCAGCACTGCGGGCGTTGGACCGGCGGGGCGCTTCGCCATCCGGTTGAGCCGTCCGCGGTGCCGCTGCGCCCGGGCCGTCAGCGCCGTGCGCGCATGCCGGCCAGTGACGGAACGGCCAGCCGCATTGCCTCCAGGAAAGCGCGCAGCCGTGCCGGCTGGTGCCGCGCGGGCGGATAGACCAGGTGCACCGGCAAGGGCGAGGCGTGCCAGCCCGGCACGAGGTGCACGAGCCGGCCCGAACGCAGATCTTCCTGCACCACCCAGGCCGATACCAGGGCCGTGCCCAGGCCCGCCAGGGCCGCATGCCGCAGGGCGTGGAGGCTGTCGGTGCGCATGCGCGGCTCGATCGCGATGGTCTCGGGCGCCAGCCTGGCACCGTCGTGCACGCCCTCGCTGCCGGCCCCATGGGCATCTTGCGCGTACAGCACCACTTCACGCACGTAGTAGGTGCGCAGTGCCAGCCAGGGCAGGTCCCGCAACCCTCGCGGGTGCGCGGGCGGACCGCCATGCGCCTGCAGCAGCTGCGGCGCGGCCACGACGATGCGGGGCACTTCGGCAATGTGCACGGCCACGACGGACGGGTCGAGCACGGGCCCGACCTGGATGGCGCAATCGATGCCCTCGGCGATGAAATCCGGCTGGCGGTCGTGCAGCAGCCACTCCACCGACACCTCGGGGTGATGGCGCAGGAAATCGGCCAGCGGTGCGATCAGCTGGTCCTGCCCGAAGGCATGCGGCGCCTGCACGCGCAGCAGTCCGCGCGGCGTGTCGTGGGCGCCGCGCAGGTCCGATTCCATCGCGAGCCAGTGGGCCAGCAGTTCGCTCGCGTGGGTGAAGCAGCGCTCGCCGTCCTCGGTGAGCTTCATCGCGTGCGTGGACCGCTGCAGCAGGCGCAGGCCGAGGCTGCGCTCCAGCGCCTGGAGGCGGCGGCTGACCGTGGGCTGGGTGGTGCCCAACTGCTGCGCGGCGGCGGACAGGCTGCCGCTCTCCACGATCCGCACGAAGGTCTGCAGCAGCTCGATGCGGTCGCTGCCCGCGGCGGACGCAGGCGGCGCGGAACGGGTGGACGAAGGCTTGGTCATGCGCATCGCGTATATCGTATCTGCGCCGGCGCCCCCTACCGCGGCCCGCCGACGCGCAGGACACTTCGGCCATCGTTCTCTTGCGCACTCGACACCATGACCACCATTCATCCGACGCATGCCACGGCGCACCCCGCGCCCGACGCAGCCGTTCCGCCCCCGCTCGTCTTCCTGCTCGCCACGATGGCCGGCGTGAGCGTGGCCTCGCTCTACTACAGCCAGCCGATGCTGGGCGTGCTGGGGCCGGACATCCATGCGGCCGAGCGTGCCGTGGGGTTCGTGCCGACGCTCACCCAGCTCGGCTACGCCCTGGGCATCCTGCTGCTGGCGCCGCTGGGCGACCGTTTCGACCGGCGCCGCATCATCCTCGCCAAGGCGGCCGTGCTGGCGGCCGCGCTGCTGGCGAGCGCCGCGGCCCCGGGTATCGGCGCGCTCCTGGCGGCGAGCCTCGCCGTGGGGCTGGCGGCGACGCTCGCGCAGGACGTGGTGCCCGCGGCCGCCACGCTGGCGCCCGTGCAGGCGCGCGGAAAGGTGGTCGGCACGGTGATGACCGGGCTGCTGCTGGGCATCCTGCTGTCGAGGGTCGTGAGCGGGCTCGGGGCCGAATACTTCGGCTGGCGCGCGGTGTATGCCGCGGCCGCCGCCGGGGTCGCCCTGCTGGGCGGGGCGGCGTGGCGCTGGCTGCCGCGTTTCGCGCCGACCACGCAGCTCGGCTACGGCGCGCTGATCGCCTCCATGGCAGCGCTCTGGCGGTCGCAGCGCCCGCTGCGCCGCGCGGCGCTGGCGCAGGGCCTGCTGTCGGTGGCCTTCAGCGCATTCTGGTCGACCCTGGCCGTGATGCTGCACAGCGAATTCCACTGGGGCAGCGCGCTCGCGGGCGCCTTCGGGCTCGCCGGCGCGGCGGGAGCGCTGGCCGCGCCGCTGGCCGGCCGCCTCGCCGACCGCCGGGGCCCGGACCTCGTCACGCGGCTGGGCGCCGGCCTGGCGCTGGCCTCGTTCGCTGCGCTGCTGCTGGCGCAGTGGCTGCCGGCCTGGGCGCAGATCGCTTTGCTCGTGGCCTGCGCCATCGGGTTCGACTTCGGCATCCAGGCGGCACTGGTCGCCCACCAGACGCTGGTGTACGGCCTGGAACCCTCCGCCCGCAGCCGCCTGAACGCGCTGCTCTTCACGGGCATCTTCATCGGCATGGCGACGGGATCGGCCCTGGGCGCGCTGGCCATGGCCCACTGGGGCTGGCAGGGCGTGGCGGCTTTGGCCACGGCCGCGTCCGCTGCGGCGCTGGCGGTGCGGATGGCGGGTGGTGCCCGGCGCCCCGCTGCCTGAAGCGGTGCCCGGGGGCGGCGCGCGACCGTGGTTCCAGGCCACGGAACACGCCTTGCGGGGGAAGGGGTTCCGCCGCGCGATGGCGAAGCGGGGCCCGTGTCATGTCATCATCCGGGGCCCATGACTGCTCCGCCCCTGCCGCATTCCAGTTTTCTGAAGACCGACAGCGAAATGGGTGAGCGCGTCCGCCACCACGACTGGGCGGCCACCCCGCTGGGGCCGATGGACGCCTGGCCGGAGTCGTTGCGCGTGGCCGCGCAGATGGTGCTGGCGTCCAAGTTCCCCAAGTGCCTGGCCTGGGGCCCGCAGATGACGTCGATCTACAACGATGCCTTCGGCGTGATCCTTGGCGCCAAGCAGCATGCGCTCGGCCGCCCTTTCTATGAAGTCTGGGCCGAGGCCTGGGAGACGATCGGTCCCATCGCCGAGCGCGCTCTGGCCGGCGAGTCGATGTTCCTCGAGGACTTTCCCGTCACCGTGCGCCGCCACGGCTGCGACGAAGAGGCGTATTTCACCTTCTGCTACAGCCCGGTGTGCGACGGGGCCGGCAACGTGCAGGGCTTCATGGACACGGTGGTCGAAACCACCAGCAAGTTCCTGGCGCACCGGCGGCTGCAGGAGCTGGCCGCCTCGCTGGACCAGCAGGTGGCCGACCGCACGGCCGACCGCAACCGCCTGTGGCTGCTGTCCGATGCGATGCTGGTGGTGACGCGGCTCGACGGCACCATCGCCGCCGTCAACCCGGCGTGGCAGGCCACGCTGGGGTATTCGGAGGATGAAACCATCGGCCAGCGCCTGCTGTCGTTCCTGCACGCCGACGAACCCGAGCGCGTACCGGGCGACGTGCAGCGCCTGGCCGAGGCGGTGCGGCACCAGGGCACGCTGCGCTTCCGCCACCGCAGCGGGGCGGACCGCTGGATCGACTGGACCGCCGTGCCGGGCGACGGCTTCGTGCAGGCCGTGGGGCGCGACGTGACCGATGAGCGCGCCCGCACGGAGGCGCTGCTGCAGTCGCAGGAGCGGGTGCGGCACAGCCAGAAGATGGAGGCGATCGGCCAGCTCACGGGCGGCATCGCGCACGACTTCAACAACATGCTGCAGGGCGTGGTGCTGCCGCTGCAGCTGATCGGGCAGCGCCACGCGCGCGGCCAGCTCGACGACATTCCGCGCTACGTGGAGGCGGGCCTTTCCTCGGCGCGCCGCGCCGCCGCGCTCACGCAGCGGCTGCTGGCGTTCTCGCGACGCCAGCCGCTGGACGTGCGGCCCGTCGACGTCGCGGGGTCCATGCGCGATCTGGAGCCCATGCTGCGCAACACCTGCGGCGAGAACATCCAGCTGGCGGTGGACATTCCCTCCGAACTCTGGCCCGTGCTCACCGACGCCCACCAGCTCGAGAGCGCGGTGCTGAATCTGGCGATCAACGCGCGCGACGCGATGCCCGACGGCGGCGAACTGCGCATCGCGGGTACCAACCTGCCTGCCGGCTCGCAGGCGCTGTCGGCCGCGGAGCGGGATGCGCTGGGCCTGCCGGCCGGCGACCTGGTGGTGGTGCGGGTCTGCGACACCGGGCACGGCATGTCCCGCGAGGTGATGGATCTTGCCTTCG
The DNA here is from genome assembly GCA_913774955.1 of uncultured Acidovorax sp. Lineage (GTDB taxonomy): Bacteria > Pseudomonadota > Gammaproteobacteria > Burkholderiales > Burkholderiaceae_C > Paracidovorax. The sequence continues at coordinate 137,527 of CAJYKV010000027.1, read as the reverse complement.
ACCCCTTCTTCACCACCAAGCCGATCGGGCAGGGCACGGGCCTGGGCCTGTCGATGATCTATGGCTACATGCGCCAGTCCGGCGGCGCCGTCGCGCTCGACAGCGAGGTGGGCCGCGGCACCTGCGTGTCGCTGTACTTCCCGCGGTCGATGGAGCGCGCGGTCGACGGGGCCGCGGGCGGGCTCGACAGCGCCGAAGGCGGCAAGCGGCCGGACTCGATCCTGGTGGTGGAGGACGACGCGACGGTGCGCGAATTCGTCTGCGAGCTGCTGCGCGACCTGGGCTTCCAGGTGATGTCCGCCGCCTCGGGGGCGGAAGGCATGGCGATGCTCTCCGGCGCCATCCATTTCGACCTGCTGGTCTCCGACGTCGGGCTGCCGGGCCCCAATGGCCGGCAAGTGGCGGACTACGCGCGCGAGCGCCTTCCGCACATCCTCGTGCTGCTCATGACCGGCTATGCCGAACAGGCGGCGATGGATCCGGGCTTCCTCGCGGCGCACCGCATGGAGCTGATCGTCAAACCGTTCGATGCGCAGGCGCTGGTGCACAAGGTGCTCGACATGGTGGGGACCGCGCCCGGGGCTTGAGAAATGCGGGAGAATCCGGGGCTGCGCGCGGCGGGCACGCGGCCGGGCGGGTGCCGCTCATAACCGGAAGCTCTTTGCATCCAATCGCTGGATCGTTGGCTTTCGGCCACCCTGCACGTACAGTCCCGCTCTTGCCGCATGCGCCGCGTTGCGGCGGCTGCGGCGCCTTCCGCGTTTTTCCGACGTCCTTTCCTTCCCTTCAAAAACAGATCCTGCTCCGCGCCGCGGCCCCGTGCCTGACGGGCGGACGCGGGAGCGCATTGCCATGATCGACTTACGGGGCATCACCCAGATTTACCAGGGCCCGACCGGGCCCGTGGAAGCCTTGCGGGGCATCGACCTGCAGATCCAGCCGGGCGAAGTGTTCGGCATCATCGGGCGCAGCGGCGCGGGCAAGAGTTCGCTCGTGCGCGTCATCAACCTGCTGAACCGGCCCACGGCCGGCGAGGTGATCGTGGCCGGCCGCGACCTGACGAAGCTCGGCGACGCCGACCTGCGCGCCGCGCGCCGCGACATCGGCATGGTGTTCCAGCATTTCAATCTGCTGTCGTCCCGCACCGTTTTCGACAACGCGGCACTGCCGCTGGAACTCGCCGGCATGGACCGGGCCGCGATCCGCGAGCGGGTGAACCCGCTGCTCGAACTGGTGGGCCTGTCGCACCTGGCCGACCGCTATCCCGCCCAGATCAGCGGCGGGCAGAAACAGCGCGTGGGCATCGCCCGGGCGCTCGCCAGCCGGCCCAAGGTGCTGCTCTCGGACGAGGCCACCTCGGCGCTGGACCCGGAAACGACGCGCGCCATCCTCGCGCTGCTGCGCCAGGTGAACCAGGAGCTGGGCCTCACCGTGGTGCTCATCACCCACCAGATGCAGGTCATCAAGCAGGTGGCCGACCGCGTCGCCGTGATCGACGCGGGCCGCATCGTGGAACAGGGGCCGGTGCTCGACGTCTTCACCCGCCCGCGCGAGGCCATCACCAAGAGCCTGATCGACGAGATCGTGCCGCAGGAGCTGCCCGCCAGCGTGCTCGAGCACGTGCGCCAGCTCGCCGCACAGCTGCCGGCGAGCGAGACCGGCGAGCTGCTGCGCCTGTCGTATTCGGGTGAGCGCGCCTACCAGCCGATCCTGTCGCGCCTGATCCGCGAGTACCGGCTGGACCTGTCCATCCTGCACGGACAGATCGACGAGATCCAGAGCCAGACCTTCGGCTCGCTGGCGGTGTACGTGAGCGGCGAGGGGGAGCGGCTGTCGGCCGCCGTGGCGCAACTGCGCGCGCGGGGTGTCGTGGTGGATGAAGTGAAGGTGTCCGCCCACGCGGGCTCGGGTGCCCCGGTGTCGGGCGTGGAGGATTGAGGCGATGTTCGAGAATTTTTCGGAAATGATGCTGGAGCTGTTCGCCACCTCGCTGTGGGAGACGCTCATCATGGTGGGCATCTCGGGCGTGGTCGGCGCGCTGATCGGCATTCCGCTGGGCGTGTTCCTGCGCCTCACCGACAAGGGCGGCGTGCTGGAGAACGGCGCGGTCAACAAGACCGTGGGCTGGATCGTGAACGCCGTGCGCTCCACGCCGTTCATCATCCTGCTGGTGGCGATCATTCCGTTCACGCGCTTCATCACGGGATCGTCCATCGGCACGGCCGCCGCCGTGGTGCCGCTGACCATCGCCGCCGCGCCGTTCGTGGCCCGGCTGGTGGAAGCCTCGCTGCGCGAAGTGGACAACGGCCTCATCGAAGCCGCGCAAGCCATGGGCGCCACCACGGGGCAGATCGTCTGGAAGGTGCTGCTGCCGGAAGCGCTGCCCGGCATCGTCGCGGGCCTGACCATCACCTTCGTGAGCCTGACCGGCTACTCCGCCATGGCGGGTGCGATCGGCGGCGGCGGCCTGGGCGACCTGGGCATCCGCTACGGCTACCAGCGCTTCCTGCCGGACATCATGCTGGCCGTGGTGGTGGTGCTGATCTTCTTCGTGCAGGCCGTGCAGAGCCTGGGCGACTGGGCCGTGCGCCGCCTGAGCCACCGCTGACCGGCGCCGCCCGGCCCGGGCCCGTGCCGCCGGGTGCGCGATAGTCCGCCTGGATGGCGCAGATAGGAAGTGTCCTACCCTCGGCGAGCTTCCGCGCACATAAGATCGTGTCACATTTATTTACACGAAATGGTGCGCTCAATGGGGTTCTCTCGCATGACGGTGGCCAGGCGCCTGGCGACCGCTTTCGGTCTGGTGGTGGGGCTGCTGGTGGTCGTGGTGGTCATCGCGCTGTTCAAGGTCTTCGCGATCGACCACGCGCTGGGCGCCAACGCCACCGAGCACGTACCGATCCAGCGGTACGCCATCAATTTCCGCGGCTCCGCGCACGACCGCTCCATCGCGGTACGCGACGTGGTGCTCTCGACCACGCCGCAGCAGCGGCAGCACGAGGTGGAGGTGATCGCATCGCTCGCGGCGTTCTACGCGCAGTCGGCGGCGCCGCTGGAAAAGATCATCGGCCAGCCCGGCGCGGCGCCGGAACTCGGCACCCTGTATGCCGACATCCGACGCGCCGAGGCCCAGGCCGTGGCGACGACGCAGCGCATCGTGGCGCTGGCCGGCACGGACGATGCGGCGGCGCGCGCGCTGCTCTGGAATGAAGCCAAGCCCCAGTATGTGCAGTGGCTGGCCGCCATCAACCGGCTGATCGACTTCGAGGAAAAGCGCATCCAGGCGGAGAACGCCACGGCGATGCAGCAGTCGAGCGGCTTCCGCGCGGTGATGCTCTCGGCGCTGGTGTTGGCGGTGGCAGTCAGTGTGCTGGTCGCCTGGGCGGTGTCGCGCAGCCTGCTCGACCAGCTGGGTGCGGAGCCCCAGGCGCTGGCGGAGGTGGCGCACCGCGTCGCTTCCGGTGACCTCGGCCCCGTGCCGGGCGCGGCCGCGGCGCGCACCGGCAGCGTGCTCGCTTCGCTGGGCAGCATGCAGCAGAACCTGGCGGCGGTGGTGGCGCGCGTGCGCAACGCCTCCGAATCGATGGCGCGCGGTTCGCTGGAGATCGCAGAGGGCAATACGGGCCTGCTGCAGCGCACGGAGGTCCAGGCGCAACATCTGGAACACACGACCGCATCGATGGAGCGCATGACGCTCTCCGTCAACGGCAATGCCGAATCCGCGCAGCAGGCGGCACAGCTCGCCGGCTCGGCGAGCGCCGCCGCGGGCAAGGGCGGCGAGGTGGTGGGGCAGGTGGTGGCGACCATGAATGCGATCACCGAAAGCTCCAACCGGATCGCGGACATCATCGGAGTGATCGACGGCATCGCCTTCCAGACCAACATCCTGGCACTGAATGCCGCGGTGGAAGCTGCGCGCGCGGGCGAGCAGGGCCGCGGCTTCGCGGTGGTCGCCAGCGAAGTGCGCAGCCTCGCGCAGCGCAGCGCCACCGCCGCGCGGGAGATCAAGGCCCTGATCGACGACAGCGTGGCGCGCGTCGGCCAGGGCTCGCGCCTCGCGGCCGAGGCCGGATCGAGCATGGCCGACATCGTGGGCGAGGTGGAGCGCGTCGCGCAGCTCATCGCCGAGATCAGCGCCTCCACCGGGCAGCAGACCGGCGGGATCGCCTCGGTGGGCGTCGCCGTGGCGGAGCTGGACCAATCCACCCGCCAGAACGCCGCGCTGGTGGAGCAGGGCGCCTCGGCCGCCCGCGGCCTCGAACAGCAGGCGGCCCACCTGGCGGAAGTCGTGAGCGTGTTCAAGCTCGGCGGCTCCGGCGCGGTCGCGCTGCGTGCCTCATAAGCTTTCCGTGCTTAGAAAATGACGATTGATTCTTTGAAGCCCGGGGCCATGGCCGATACCATCGCTGCCTCTCTCCCCAAAGGTATTACCCTGTGAACAAGCGCTCCCTTCTCCGTTCCACCCTGGCCCTGTCGGTCGCCGCCATCCTGTCGCAGGGCGCTCTCGCCCAGGACAAGCCGGTCAAGGTCGGCGTCACCGCCGGCCCGCACGCGCAGATCATGGAACAGGTCAAGAAGACCGCCGAGAAAGACGGACTGAAGATCCAGATCGTCGAATTCAGCGACTACGTGCAGCCCAATGCGGCGCTCTCCGCGGGCGACCTGGACGCCAACAGCTACCAGCACAAGCCCTACCTGGATGCCCAAGTGAAGGACCGCGGCTACAAGCTGGTGTCCGCCGGCTACACGGTCAACTTCCCGATCGGCCTGTATTCGAAGAAGGTCAAGAAGCTCGAAGACCTGAAGGAAGGCGCGCGCTTCGGCATTCCCAACGACCCGACCAACGGCGGACGCGTGCTGCTGGTGCTGCAGGACAAGGGCCTCATCAAGCTCAAGGAGGGTGCCGGCCTGAAGGCGACGCCGCTCGACGTGACATCCAATCCCAAGAAGCTGAAGTTCGTCGAGCTCGACGCTGCCCAGCTCGCGCGCTCGCTCGACGATCTGGACGCGGCCGCGATCAACACCAACTTCGCGCTGTCGGCGGGCCTCAATCCCAAGACCGACGCCATCGCCCAGGAAAGCGCCAAGAGCCCCTACGTGAACATCATCGCGGTGCGCGAGGCGGACAAGGACAAGCCCTGGGTGGCCAAGCTCGTGAAGGCCTACCACTCGGACGAGACGCGCCAGTTCATCGAGACGCAGTTCAAGGGCGCGGTGCTGGCCGGCTGGTAAGCGCCACCTGGGGGCCGGGCGTGTCCAGCCCCTTTGCCACGGGCTTCGGCAGGGCTTCGCGGATCCCGATGCCCCATGCCCAGCACGCCTGCCCGCGTGCGGCTACGATGGCCCACGCATCCGCCGCCCGGCCGAACCGGCCGGCCGCCCGGAGCGACCCGGAGAACCCCCATGGCCACTTTCGACATCGCCGGCCTCGGCCGCCAGCTCCACGCCGCTCGCAGCGAGTGGCGCAGGGCGCAGAACCGCGAGCAGGAGCCCGCCGGCCGCGAATTTCCCTCGCGCGACGCGGTCGCGCGCATCGTGGAGCAGCTCAAAGGCGCGCTCTTCCCGTTGCGGCTCGGGCCGCACGACCTGCGTCCCGAGAGCGAGGACATTTTCGTCGCCCATGAGCTCGATGCCGCGCTGCAGGCGCTGCACCAGCAGATAGGGCTCGAACTGCGCCACGTGGCGCGGCGCACCGGCACCATCCCCACGCCGGAGCAGTCCGGCGCCACGGCCCTGGAGGCGGCACGCACCTTCGCCGACGCGTTGCCCGGCATCCGCCGGATGCTGGACTCGGACGTGCTCGCAGCCTTCCACGGCGACCCCGCCGCGCGCAGCGTGGACGAGGTGCTGCTGTGCTATCCCGGGGTGCTCGCGATGATCCACCACCGCCTCGCCCACGTGCTCTACGGGCTGGAGCTGCCGCTGCTGGCGCGCATGGTGTCCGAGCTGGCGCACGGGCAGACCGGCATCGACATCCATCCGGGCGCGCGCATCGGGGCGGGATTTTTCATCGACCACGGCACCGGGGTGGTGATCGGGGAAACCGCCGTGATCGGCGAGCAGGTGCGGCTCTACCAGGCCGTGACGCTCGGGGCCAAGCGGTTCCCTTCCGATGCGGACGGCCGGCCGAAGAAGGGCCTGGCGCGCCACCCGATCGTGGAGGACGGCGTGGTGATCTATGCGGGCGCGACCATCCTGGGCCGCGTGACGCTGGGGCGCGGCGCGGTGATCGGCGGCAACGTGTGGGTCACCACGGACGTGCCGGCGGGCGCGCACATCACGCAGGCCACGGCACGCGAGAGCGCCGCCGGGCACGAATCCCCGCGGGCCGCGGGCGGTTGAGTTTGCTCCGAATGCGCGCTTGCCTGACAGCCGGCTCCGCGGTGCGCAGGGATCATGGGCTTCCTGTCGTGCAGCGCGGCGGCGCCGCCTGCATGCCTTCCTGCCATTCCCGCCAAAGGAGTTTCCGTGAGCCAATACACCATCGCCGTCTTCGTGGGCAGCCTGCGCAAGGATTCGTTCAACCGCCGCCTGGCCGATGCCCTGGCCCGACTGGCACCGCCCGATTTCACGCTGGTGCAGGTGCGCATCGACGATCTGCCGCTCTACAACCAGGACGAGGACGACCACCAGAGCGAGCCCGTGCGCCGCCTCAAGTCGGACATCTCCAAGGCGCAGGGCCTGCTGTTCGTCACGCCGGAATACAACCGCTCCGTCCCGGGCGTGCTCAAGAACGCGATCGACCATGCCTCGCGCCCCTACGGGCAAAGCGTGTGGGGCGGCAAGCCCGGCGGCGTGATCGGCGTGTCGATCGGCGCCATCGGCACCGCGCTCGCGCAGCAGCACCTGCGCAACATCCTGGCCTACCTGGACGTGCCGACCCTGGGCCAGCCCGAGGCGTTCATCCAGGCCAAGGACGGCCTGTTCGACGACGACGGCAACATCGGCGAATCCAGCCGCCAGTTCGTGCAGACCTGGATGGACAAGTACGCCGCCTGGGTGCGCCGCCACGCACAGGCCTGAGCGGGGCCCCGGGAGCCCGCGGACGCATGGCCTTGCGGCGCCGCGGGGTTTGCACCTGCGTCGCTACAATTTCCGGCCATGCGCCGCTGGTTGCTCCTCCTTCTGCTGACCCTGCTGCCGATCCAGTGGACCTGGGCGGAAGCGGCCGGCTATTGCGCGCATGAGCCAGCCGCTGCGATGCAGCACTTCGGCCACCACGCGCACCAGCACGCTGAGGCGCCGGGCGACGACGGCGCTTCCGCATCTTCGCTGGCAGGCATCGACCAGGACTGCGGCGCATGCCACGCCGGCTGCGCCATCGCGCTGATCGGGCGCGCTGTGCCGGCGGCGTTTCCCGTGCTGGCCGCCCATCCTCTCCAGGCGCCGGGCACGCTGCTCGCGCCACCGCCTTCCTTGCCCGACCGGCCGAATTGGCCGCGCCTCGCCTGATCGGCGAGGCCCCTGCGGTTTCCTCCTCCCGACCCTGACTGCCGGCACGGCGCGCGTTCTGCGCCCATGCCCGGGCGTGTCCGTTGTGCGCTCCCCGCGGAGCCGCGCATGGGCATGCCCTGCAGGCGCGGGCTGAAGGCCGCCGCGCCTCTCCGATCCATCGCTTCCGATCACGACATGGATGGAGAGAAATCGAATGCAGAGAACGATGTTTCGCTGGGGCGTGTTGGGCGCCCTGGCGGGTCTTGCCGCCGGCTGGGCGCCGGCGCAGACCGTTTCCGGACGCGATGCAGCGGCCACCGTGGCACCGGATGCGCCCGCGGTGCAGGTGCAGGTGCCGGTACCCGGAGCCGGGCTGCGGCCGCCGGGGCAGGGTGTGGAACTGGCCCGCCTCGTCGAAGCCGCCTGGGCGCTGCAGCCCGAAGCGCTCGCCGCGCATGAGCGTGTGCGTGCCGGCAGGGCGCGGCGGGAGGCCGCAAGCCACTGGACGGCGGAGCCGCCTGCGGTATCGCTGTCGGCCAAGTCCGACCGCTTCAACGGCCGGGACGGCGCGCGCGAATACGAGGCCGGCGTGGCACTGCCCCTGTGGCTGCCGGACGAGCGCGCACGCACCGCACGGCTGGCCGAGGCGGAAGAGGGGGCGGATCAGGGGCGCGTCGCGGCCGCACGCTTGCGCACCGCCGGCCAGGTGCGCGAGGCCTGGTGGCAATGGCTGCGCGCTCAGGCCGTGCTGGGGCAGGCGCTGGAGCGCCTCAAAAGTGCGGAAGCGCTGGCGGCCGACGTGGCGCGCCGGGTGCAGGCGGGTGACCTGGCACTGGTGGACCGCCACCAGGCCGATGGTGCAACGGCCTCCGCGCAGGCCAGCGTGGCCGAGGCGGAAGGGGCGCTGGAGGGCGCCCGGCTCGCTCTCGGCGCGCTCGTGGCCACCGAGGGTTTGCCATGGGCGGCATCACCGGAAGCCCTGCCGTGCGGGTGCGCGCCGGAACCCGTGCCGACCGCGCCCGAGGCCGCCGCCGCCATGGACGCGCATCCCGAACTGATCGCGCTGCGGCAGAAGGCGGAGGTGGCGCGGCGGACGGCGGAACTCGCCTCCGTGCAGGTCCGCGCCAACCCGGAGCTGGCTCTGCTCACCACCCGCGACCGTAGCGGGCGAGGCGAGGCCTACCAGCAGAGCGTGACCGTGGCGCTGCGCATTCCCTTCGGCGGTGGCAGCCGGCACGAGGCCCGCGTGGCTTCCGCGCTGGCCGATGCGGCGGAAGCCGAGGCCCAGTGGGAGCGCGAGCAGGCCCGTGTGCGCGCGCAGGCCGCCGCCGCCCGCGCCCGCCATGCCGCGGCGCAGGCCCAGTGGGAGGCTGCCCGAAAGCGCGAGGCGCTTGCGGCCGCCACGCGCGGGTTCGTGCAGAAGTCATTCGCACTGGGCGGAACCGATCTGCCCACCCGCCTGCGCATCGAGCAGGAAGCCGCCGATGCCGCGCGGGAGGCCGTGCGCGCGCGGCTGGACCGCGACGCGGCGGTGTCCGGCCTGCGCCAGGCGCTGGGCCTGCTGCCGCCCGGCGCGCAGGCGGACGCCGCTGCCGTGCCTGCCGCCCCATCGCATTGAACGCAGCCACGCTGCATCCCTGTTTCCGATTTTCAAGAACACCCCATGCAACCATTTTTCTCATTCCACCGGGCCTGGTGTCTGGCTGCCGCGATGGCGGTACCGGCTGGCGGCGCGCTCGCGCATGAAGGCCACGATGACGCGGCGCCCGCAGCCGCCGTGGGTTCCGAGGCCTCGCCACGCTTTGCTGCCCGGTCCGATGCCTTCGAACTCGTGGGCATCGTCCACGGCCGGCAATTGGCCCTTTACGTGGACCATGCCGGCGACAACCGGCCGGTGCAGGACGCGACGCTGGCGCTCGACATCGGCGGCAAGCCGGTGGCGCTGCATGCCGAAGGCGAAGGGTTCTTCGAAGCCGAACTGGCCGAGCCGCCGGAAGGCGAGCTGGCCATCGCCGCGACGGTATCCGCTGGGCGCGCGACCCACCGGCTCACGGCCACCCTCGACGTACACGAGCACGCAGAGGCGGCCGCTGCGCAGGAGTCCGGCCGCTGGCCTCCTTCCATGGCCTGGGCAGCCGGCGTGGCACTGGTGGTGCTGGCCCTTGCCGGGGTGTGGCTCCGACGCCATCGAAAGAACCCGGCCCGCCGCGCGGCAGCGAACGGAGGTGCCGCATGAACGCGCCGCGACGATTCGAGCGACCTGGTCCGCCCACCGCATCCGCAGGGCTGCCGCACCGCGTCCGCGCCAGCCTTCTGGCCATGGCGGTGGCCTTGGGCACCGCACTGCCGGCCGCGGCGGATTCCGGCCATGACCATGGCGATGCCCCTGCCGCCACGGCGGCGGACGGACCGCGCCGCCTGCCCGACGGCAGCGTGTTCCTGCCCAAACCCGCGCAGCGGCAATGGCAGTTGCGCACGCTGCCCGTGGCTCAGGAGTCGCTGGCGCGCAGCCGGGAGCTGGCAGGCCGGGTGGTGATGGACCCGAATGCGGGCGGCAAGGTCCAGGCCCTCACGGCGGGCAGGCTGGAGCCTGGGCCGAAGGGCTTTCCCCACGTCGGGCAGGCGGTGCGCCGCGGCGAGGTGCTCGCGCACGTCCAGCCGGCCACTGGTGCCATCGAGCGCTCCGGCCAGATGGCGCAGGTGGCGGAGCTGCGTGCCGCGAAGGGCCTGGCGGACAAGCGGCTGGAGCGGCTGCGCGCCCTGAGCGAAACCGTGCCGCGCAAGGAGATCGAGGCGCTGGAGAGCGAATCCGCGGGGCTGTCGGCGCGCATCGCCGCGCTCGGCGGCGGACTCTCGGGGCGCGAGGTCCTCGTGTCCCCGGTGGATGGGGTGATCGCGTCGAGCAACGCCGTGGCGGGCCAGGTGGTGGATGCCCGTGAACTGGTGTTCGAGGTGGTCGATCCGAAGCGCCTGCGCATCGAAGCCCTGGCCTACGACCCTGCCGTCGCGCGCGACGTGGCGGGGGCCTCTATCGCAGTGGGCGGCGCGCAGGTACCGCTGGCCTTTCTGGGCGCCGCGCGCAGCCTGCGCGAGCAGGCGCTGCCCATGCTCTTCGCAGCTACGGGCGATGCGGTCGCCGGTCTGGCGGTGGGCCAGCCGGTCGCCGTTTTCGTTCACGGCCGCACGGCCGTGCAGGGGCTGCGCGTGCCGGCCGATGCCGTGGTCCGCAATCCGGCCAACCAGGCCGTGGTGTGGATCAAGACCGCACCCGAGTCGTTCGCTCCGCGCGTGGTCACGCTGGAGCCGCTGGATGGCGCCACCGTGGCGGTGACGTCGGGCCTGGCCGAGGGCGACCGCGTCGTTACCCGGGCCGCGGCGCTGGTCAACCAGATCCGCTGAACGCGAGGAGACACACCCCATGTTCAAGTGGCTTCTGGAAAACAGCCTGGCCAACCGCCTGCTGGTGCTCATCGCGGCGCTGGTGGCCATGGCCTACGGCACCTACACGCTGTCGCGCACGCCGGTCGACGTGTTCCCCGATCTCAACAAGCCCACCGTTACCCTGATGACGGAGGCAGGCGGCATGGCCGCGGAAGAGGTCGAACAGCTCATCACCTTCCCGCTGGAGACGACCATGAACGGCCTGCCGGGGGTGGAGAGTGTGCGCTCCGTCTCCAGCGCCGGGCTGTCGTTCATCTACGTCACGTTCGGCTGGAGCACGGAGATCTTCCGCGCCCGGCAGATGGTGTCCGAGCGCCTCGGCGCGATGGAGGAGGGCCTTCCGCCGGGCATCACGCCGCGCATGGGGCCGGTCAGCTCCGTCATGGGCGAGATCCTGCAGATCGCGATTCCCATCGGCGCCCGCCCGGACGCGCCGCCCGGCGCACCCGCGCTGTCGGCCATGGAGGTGCGCGAATATGCCGACTGGGTGCTGCGCCCGCGGCTCATGGCGATCGCGGGCGTGGCCCAGGTGATCCCGATCGGCGGGGAGGTGCGGCAGTTCCAGGTGCAGCCGGACACGGCCCGGATGGCCGAGCTGGGCATCACGCTGGCGGATCTGGACGCTGCGCTCAAGGGATTCTCGGCCAATACCTCCGGCGGCTTCCTGGAGCTCAACGGACGGGAGTATTTGATCCGGCATCTGGGCCGGACCTCGCGGCTGGAAGACCTGCAGAACCTCGCCCTCACGGCGCGCGGCGGGCAGGCCATTCTGCTGCGCCAGGTCGCATCCGTGAGTTTCGCCCCGGCCATCCGGCGCGGGGATGCGGGCTTCGAAGGGGCGCCCGCGGTCATCCTGGGCGTGCAGAAACAGCCCACGGCGGACACCATCCAGCTCACGCGCGCCATCGAAGGCGCTCTGGAAGGCATGCAGGCCTCGCTGCCCGCAGGGCTGAACGCGCCGCGCGTCACCTTCCGGCAGGCGAGCTTCATCGAGGCCTCGATCGACACCCTGCAGGGCAAGCTGATCGGCGCATCGGTATTCGTCGCGGTGATCCTGTTCTTCTTCCTCGGCACCCTGCGGCCGACGCTGATCGCGCTCACGGCGATACCGGTGTCGATCTGCATCACGGCCCTGGTGTTCAAGGGGTTCGGCATGTCGATCAACACGATGACGCTGGGCGGACTGGCCATCGCCATCGGCGGGCTGGTGGACGACGCGGTGGTGGACGTCGAGAACATCATGCGCCGCCTGAAGGACGACCGTGCGCGGCACCCGCAGCACCGGTTGCACCCGCTGGAGGTGGTGGCCCGGGCGTCGCTGGAGGTGCGCTCGGCCATCCTCTACGCCACGGTGATCATCGTGCTGGTGTTCCTGCCGCTCTTCGCGCTGCCGGGCATGGAGGGGCGGCTGTTCGTGCCGCTGGGCGTGGCCTTCATCGTTTCCACGCTGGCGTCGCTGCTGGTGTCGGTGACCGTGACGCCGGTGCTGGCCTGCTACCTGCTGCCGCGCATGAAGACGCTGGACCATGGCGACACGCGGCTGCTGGCCTGGCTCAAGGCCCGCTACCGCACCACCCTGGGCGCGGTGCTCGACCGGCCGCGCGCGGCCATGGCGCTCGCCGGCGCGGCGGTGCTCGCCGCGGCCGTGGCGGTGCCGTTCTTTCCGCGCACCTTCCTGCCGCCCTTCAACGAAGGCACGCTGCTGGTCGGCCTGCGCCTGAACCCCGGCGTGACGCTGGCCGAATCTTCCGCCATCGCGCGCCAGGCCGAAGTGCTGGTGCGGCAGGTGCCGGAGGTCACGCACGTCGGCCGGCGCAGCGGGCGTGCGGAGCTGGACGAACATGCCGAAGGCGTGCACGTGAGCGAGCTGGACGTGGGCCTGCGGCCTGCGGCGGAACTCACGCGCCCGATGGAGGCGATCACGGGCGACATCCGTGCCCGGCTGGCGCCGCTGCCCGCGGCGGTCGGCATCGGCCAGCCGATCTCCCATCGCATCGACCACATGCTCTCCGGCGTGCGCTCGCAGATCGCGATCAAGATCTTCGGCGAAGACCTGGACACGCTGCGCGCCCAGGCCGATGCGCTGCGGTCGCGGCTGGCGGCCATTCCCGGCCTCGCCGATCTGGAAATCGAAAAGCAGGTGCTCGCCCCGCAGATCAAGGTGCGGGTGGATGCGGCCGCGGCGGCCCGCTACGGCGTGCCGGCACCACAGGTGCTGGCCGCGCTGCAGAACCTCGTGGAGGGTGAGCGCGTTACCCAGATCGTCGAAGGCAACCGGCGTTTCGCGCTGGTGGTGCGCCTGCCGGAGACCGCGCGCTCGCTGGAGGGCCTGGGCCGGGTGTTGATCGAGACGCCCACCGGCCGGGTGCCGCTGTCGCTGCTGGCGCAGATCGAAGAGAGCGACGGTCCCAACCAGATCAGCCGCGACGATGGCCGGCGCCGCATCGTGCTGTCGGCCAACGCGCAGGGCCGGGCGCTGTCCGACGTGGTGGCCGACATCCGCCGCGAGGTGGCCGGCACGCGCCTGCCGGAAGGCATGTTCATCACGCTGGGCGGACAGTTCCAGGCGCAGGAGGAGGCCTCGCGGCTCGTCGGCGGGCTTTCGGCCGTGTCGCTGGTGCTGATGTTCGTCGTGCTCTACAGCCGCTACCGTTCGGTGGCGCTGTCGGCGCTCATCATGGCGAACATTCCGCTGGCCTTGGTGGGCGCGGTGCTGGGGCTGTGGCTCTCCGGCCAGCCGCTGTCCGTCGCGGCACTGGTCGGCTTCGTCACGCTGGCCGGCATTTCGGTGCGCAACGGCATACTGAAGGTGAGCCACTACATCAACCTGATGCGGGAGGAGGGCGAGGACTTCGGCGTGCCGATGATCCTGCGCGGCTCGCTGGAGCGGTTGAGCCCCGTGCTCATGACTGCCCTGGTCACCGCCTTTGCGCTCGCACCGCTGCTGTTCGAGGCCGAGCGGCCGGGGACCGAGATCCTGCACCCCGTGGCGGTCGTGATCTTCTCGGGTCTGATCAGCTCGACCCTGCTGGACACCTATCTGACGCCGGTGCTGTTCCGCCGTTTCGGCCGCAAACCGGCGGAGCGGCTGCTGGCCGACCACGATGCGGGCGCCTTCTGAGGCGCGGCGCCCCGCAATCCGGGGCGCCGGCCGTTCAGGCCGCTTCGGCGACCGCAGCGGCCGGAGTGGAGGCCGAGACGTGCGCCTGGATGTCGGCCTCTGCGCTGGCGAGCGCCTTCGCCCGGGCGTCCGGGCCCATCGCCACGCCCTCCGCACGCACGAAGCGCACGTCGGTGATGCCGAAGAAGCCGAACACGGTCTGCAGATAGCTCTCCTGGTGCTCCAGGGCACGGCCGCCTTCGCTGGTGGAGTACACGCCGCCGCGCGACGAGGCCACGATCACCGTCTTGCCCTTGGCAAGCCCTTCGGGGCCGTTCGCCGTGTAGCGGAAGGTGCGGCCCGGCTGCGCGATGCGGTCGATCCAGGCCTTGAGCTGCGAGGGAATGCCGAAGTTGTAGAACGGCGCGCCCACCACCACCACGTCCGCCGCGAGGAACTGGGCAACCAGCCGCTCCGACACGGCGTTCTCGTGCCGCTGGGCATCGCTCAAGGCCTCGGTCTGGCCGGTGCGCGGCGCCATGGCGTCCATGGTGAAGTGGCCGGGCGCTTCCGCCACCAGATCGAGGTACTGCACCTGCGCGCCGGGATGGGCAGCCACCCACGCTGCCACGGTCTGGGCGGTGAGCTGGCGGGAAACGGAGGCGGCGCCGGTGATGGCCGAGTCGATGTGCAGCACTTGCATAGGATTCTCCTGGTTTGAAAAGCCACGGCATGTGGCGTTGATTGGATTGTGCTGCCGCCATGATCTATTGATAAGCGGGCGTGGCTGCGATAGATTGTTCCACTGTTGGAACAATGGGTACACCGTATGCAGGACCTGAACGACATGCTGTACTTCGCCGAGGTAGTGGAGCGGGGTGGCTTCGCGGCGGCCGGCCGCGCCTTGGGCATCCCGAAGTCGCGGCTGTCGCGGCGCGTGTCCGAACTCGAGGCGCAGCTGGGCGTGCGCCTGCTGCAGCGCACCACCCGCAAGCTGTCGCTCACCGAAGTGGGCGAGTCGTACCTGCGGCACTGCCAGGCGATGCGCGAGGCGGCCCAGGCCGCGGCCGACACGGTGGCGCTGGTGCAGACCGAGCCGCGGGGCACGGTGCGCGTGAGCTGCCCCGTGACGCTCGCGCAGACGGTGCTGGGCGAGCTGATGCCTCTTTTTCTGGAACGCCATCCGGCGGTGCGCGTCGAGATGCAGGTCACCAACCGCGCCGTCGATCTGCTGGAGGAGGGGGTGGACGTGGCCCTGCGGGTGCGTCCCAGCCTGGACGACAGCGGCAGCATGGTGGTGAAAAGGCTCGACGACGCCCGGCAGGTGCTGGTGGCGAGCCCTGCGCTGCTGGAGCGCCAGGGCACGCCGGCCACGCTCGACGACCTGGCCCGTCTCGACAGCCTGGCGATGTCGGTGACGGAAGGGCGCACCCACCTGCGGCTGGTCGGGCCGGACGGCCGCGAAGAGACCGTGCAGCTCGCGCCGCGCTACGTGGCGGACGATCTGCTCACCCTCAAGTTCGCCGCGCTCGCCGGCACCGGCATGTGCTGGCTGCCCGACTACATGTGCCAGGCCGAATTGCACGAGGGCCGACTCGTGCGCCTGTTGCCCGGATGGTCCACGCCCCGCGGCGTCGTGCATGCGGTGTTTCCGTCGCGGCGCGGACTGGCTCCCGCGGTGCGCCGCTTCCTGGATTTCCTGGGAGAGACCGTGCCCGGCCACGGCGACGTGGTCTGCCGGCGGGGAGACACGCGCCTGTCCACATGAATCAGAGCGCGAATACATACCGTTTACACAATCGGCGTAGACTGAAGGGAGTGACTGAGTGGTTTTTCTCTGACCATTCGGTTTTGTTCTCCCCTTCCAGTCCATCCCCGGTACGTCGCCGCGCCGTCCCCGCATCCGTGCGCCGGGCGTGCAACGGCGTCTTCCCGCGTTTCCCTGGAGGGATTTCACCGCCATGCCGCTCCACCCATGCATTCCGCCTGCCCCGCTTCGCTGACCTTCCATGTTCCGCCCCGCGCCGTCCGATGGCGCTGGTGGCTGTTGTCGCTGATGCTGGTCGGCCTGGCGATCGGCTACTGGGTGGCAGCGCGCCTGCCGGCGTCGGCCGGTTGGGAGAACGGCTGGCTGGAAAATCTGCAGGTGGTGGTTCTGCTGGGCGGCGCCGCCATGGCGGTCGCGGTCGCGCGGCAGGGCACGGCCTCGGGCGACTGGGGCCGCGCGGCCTTGAAAGGGCTGGCGGTGGCCGTGGTTCCGCTGTGGTGCCTGATGGCGGCGCGGGAGCTGAGCTGGGGCGCCGCGTTTCTCCCGCCCATGGGGTTCGGTGAAGACGGTCCCACCTATTCCTCGTCCACGCTCTGGTACAAGCCCGCAGTGGCTCCGCTGGCGCTCCTGGTGCTCGCCTGGTGCGGCTGGATGGCAGCCCGTTCGGGTGCGCTGCGCGTCGTGCTGCGGCTGCTGCGCTCGCCCCGATTCGTGTGGGCGGAACTCGCCGTGATGGTGCTGGCGGGCGTGCTGAGCACCTATGCGGAAGGGCATCTCGGCTTTCCCGCGCCCGAGTCGCTCGGCCACCATGCGGTGGTGATGGAGGAGTGGTCGGAAATGTTCGCCTACGTCGCGCTGGTGATGGCCCAGTGGCAGGTCTTCGTGCTGCTGCGCAATGCACGGCGGGCCGCGTAGGACTGCAATAGATGAGATCCTTATAAATTCAAAACCAGATATTCGTTTGGGTTTTAAGTTGGGCTGAACACAATCGCTCCATTCGTGCATGCAAAGGAGCGATGTCCATGGCACCTGCCATTTCCCCGAACGACGTCTCGCGCCATTGCGGCCACCGTCCTGCCGTGCCCCGTGCCGGAGGGCCCCATGGCTGTTGATACCTCCATCGTCGTGGTGCCGGGCTGGCGGGATTCCGGGCCCGGCCACTGGCAGAGCCTCTGGGCCGAGCGCCTGCCGAACGCGGTGCGCGTGGTGCAGGACGACTGGATCACGCCTTCGCGCGCGGCCTGGGTCCGGGCACTGGAGCGCACCGTCCTGCAAGCGCCGCATCCGGTCGTTCTCGTCGCGCACAGCCTGGGCTGCATCGCTTCCGCCCATATGGGCCCCCAGGCCCAGGCCTGCGTCGCGGGTGCGCTGCTCGTGGCGCCGGCCGACCCGGAGCGGCGCGCGGTGCTCAGCGACTTCGCCCCCGTCCCCTATGCGCCGCTGCCCTACCGCAGCATCCTCGTGGCCAGCAGCAACGACCCGTACTGCCCCGTGCGCCTGGCAGGCGCCTACGCCCGCGCCTGGGGTTCGGAGTTCGTGCGCCTGCAACAGGCCGGGCACATCAATATCGACTCCGGCCACGGCGAGTGGCCGCTCGGCTGGGCCCTGCTGCATTCGCTCACCGATCCCGACACGGGCGCGGAGCCCGTCCGGTCGGTGGCCTGAACGCCGCGCCGTGTGCGCACACGCGGGCAGAGCGCCCAGCCCGGCGACGATTTCCTTATGCCCGATCCGGATTAATTAACAAGAATCTATTCTTTTGAGTTGGAAGCCGTCGCATTCACAATAGGTTGCATCCATGACAACCTGGGCGACACGCACATGAATTCCCGGACGAGACTCAAGACCCTCCTGGCCGCGCTGGTCCTGGCCGCCACCGCCGGCACGGCAGCCGCGCAGACCGCCACGCTGCTGAACGTCTCGTACGACGTCGCCCGCGAGTTCTACAAGGACTACAACCAGGCCTTCATCGCCCACTACAAGAAGGCCACCGGCAAGGACGTGCGCGTCGACCAGGCCCACGGCGGCTCCAGCGCGCAGGCCCGGGCGGTGAACGACGGCCTGGCGGCCGACGTGGTCACGTTCAACACCACCACCGACATCGATTTCCTCGCCAGCAACGGCGTGGTCGCGAAGGACTGGGCGAAGAAATTCCCCCATGATGCCTCGCCCACCACCTCCACGATGCTGTTCCTGGTGCGCAAGGGCAACCCGAAGAACATCAAGGACTGGGACGACCTCGTCAAGCCCGGCGTCCAGGTGGTCGTGGTGAACCCCAAGACCGGCGGCAACGGCCGCTATGCCTACCTGGCCGCCTGGGGCGCCGTGCGCGAGAAGGGCGGCACCGACGCCCAGGCGGCGGAATTCGTCGGCAAGCTCTACAAGAACGTGCCGGTGCTGGGCAAGGGCGGCCGCGACGCGACCAGCATCTTCCTGCAGCGCAACACGGGCGACGTGCTGATCACCTTCGAATCCGAGGTGCTGTCGATCGAGCGCGAGTTCGGCAAGGGCAAGGTCGATGCCGTCTATCCGTCCGTGAGCGTGGTGGCCGAGAACCCCGTGGCCGTGGTGGAGCGCACCGTCGCCAAGAAGGGCACGGGCGATCTGGCCAAGGCCTATCTGGACTACCTCTATTCCGACGAAGGCCAGGAGATCGCCGCCCAGCACGCGCTGCGCCCGCGCTCCGAGGCGGTGCTGAAGAAGCACGCCGACCTGTTCAAGCCGGTCAAGCAATTCACCGTCGCCAAGTACTTCGGCTCGCTCGGCGAGGCGCAGAAGGTGCACTTCAACGACGGCGGCCAGTTCGACAAGCTCTACACGCCCGGCGGCCGCTGATCCATGGGTGCGGCCATCTCCTCCGCGGGTGCTGCGGCACCCGCGCCGGGCCGCGCCCGCCGCGGTGCCCGGCGCGTGCTGCCCGGCTTCGGGCTCACGCTCGGCTACACGCTGTTCTACCTGAGCGTGATCGTCCTCATCCCGCTCTCCGCGCTGCTGTTCAAGACCTTCACCCTGACCTGGGAGCAGTTCTGGACCGCCGTCAGCGCGCCGCGGGTGCTCGCCTCCTACCGGCTGACGTTCGGAGCGTCCTTCCTGGCGGCGCTGGTGAACCTCGTCTTCGGACTGCTGATCGCCTGGGTGCTGGTGCGCTACCGCTTCCCCGGCAAGAAGGTCGTGGATGCGCTGGTGGACCTGCCGTTCGCGCTGCCGACCGCCGTGGCCGGCATCTCGCTCACCGCGCTGCTCGCCGGCAACGGCTGGGTGGGCCAGTACCTGGAGCCGCTCGGCATCCAGCTCGCCTTCAAGCCGGCGGGCGTGGTCATCGCGCTGATCTTCATCGGCCTGCCGTTCGTGGTGCGGACGGTGCAGCCGGTGCTCGAGGATGCCGAGAAGGAACTCGAAGAAGCCGCCACCAGCCTGGGCGCGACGCGCTGGCAGATCTTCACCAAGGTGATCCTGCCTTCCATCACGCCCGCGCTGCTCACGGGCTTCGCCATGGCGTTCGCGCGCGCGGTGGGCGAATACGGCTCGGTGATCTTCATCGCGGGCAACATGCCGATGGTCTCGGAGATCACGCCGCTCATCATCATCGGCAAGCTGGAGCAGTACGACTATGCCGGCGCGACGGCCGTGGCCGTGGTCATGCTGGTGATTTCCTTCATTCTGCTGCTCGTCATCAACGCGCTGCAGGCCTGGCAGCGGAAGCAATCATGATGTCCGCTCTGAGTCGCTTCGCGCCTTCCCCCCGAGGGGGACGCAGCCAGTGGCCGGGCAAAGCCCGTTCCACGGCTGCCCTGGCCTGTGCCGCGCCCGCAACGGGTGCCGCGCGCTTTGGAAAGCCCCTATGAACCACCACCCGACACGCGCCGTCCGCCGCGCCCAGGCTGGCACCACCGAGGCGGCCTGGGTCCGCTGGACGCTGATCACGATCGCGATGGTCTTCCTGCTGCTGTTCCTGGTGCTGCCGCTCGCCGCGGTGTTCACCGAGGCGCTGCGCAAGGGCGTCGGCGCCTACCTGGACGCGCTGCGCGAGCCCGATGCCTGGTCGGCCATCCGGCTCACGCTGATCACCGCGGCCATCGCGGTGCCGTTCAACCTCGTGTTCGGCGTGGCGGCCGCCTGGGCGATCGCGAAGTACGAATTCCGCGGCAAGGCCTTCCTCACCACGCTGGTGGACCTGCCGTTCTCCGTCTCGCCCGTGGTGGCCGGCCTGGTCTACGTGCTGATGTTCGGCGCCAACGGCTGGATCGGCCCCTGGCTCGCCGCGCACGACATCAAGATCATCTTCGCCGTGCCCGGCATCGTGCTCGCGACGGTGTTCGTCACGTTCCCCTTCATCGCCCGCGAACTGATCCCGCTCATGCAGGCGCAGGGCAGCGACGAGGAGCAGGCCGCGATCGTGCTGGGCGCGAGCGGCTGGCAGACCTTCTGGCACGTGACGCTGCCCAACATCAAGTGGGGCCTGCTGTACGGCGTGATCCTCTGCAATGCGCGCGCCATGGGCGAGTTCGGCGCGGTGTCGGTGGTGTCGGGCCACATCCGCGGCCAGACCAACACGATCCCGCTGCACGTCGAGATCCTCTACAACGAATACCAGTCCGTCGCCGCCTTCGCCGCCGCCTCGCTGCTGGCGCTGCTGGCCCTGGTCACGCTGGTGATCAAGACCTTCGCCGAATGGCGCAGCGAGCAGGAGCGCAAGGCCGCCGCCAACCTGCCGCCCGAGCGGCCGGCCCCCGCCGCGGCAGTGCCGCGCTGAACCAGGACAGGACCACGACATGAGCATCGAAATCCGCAACATCAGCAAGCAGTTCGGCGATTTCCAGGCGCTGCGCGACGTGAGCCTGGACATCCAGTCCGGCGAACTCATCGCGCTCCTCGGCCCCTCCGGCTGCGGCAAGACCACGCTGCTGCGCATCATCGCGGGGCTGGAGACGCCCGACACCGGCACCATCCATTTCTCGGGCGAGGACACGACCGACGTGCACGTGCGCGACCGGGGCGTGGGCTTCGTGTTCCAGCACTACGCGCTGTTCCGCCACATGACGGTGTTCGAGAACGTCGCCTTCGGCCTGCGCGTGAAGCCCCGCAACGAGCGGCCTTCGGAGAGCGCGATCCGCCAGAAGGTGACCGACCTGCTCAAGCTGGTGCAGCTCGACTGGCTGGCCGACCGCTACCCGTCGCAGCTGTCGGGCGGCCAGCGCCAGCGCATCGCCCTGGCGCGCGCGCTGGCCGTGGAGCCCAGGGTGCTGCTGCTCGACGAGCCCTTCGGCGCGCTCGACGCCAAGGTGCGCAAGGAGCTGCGCCGCTGGCTGCGGCGCCTGCACGACGAGCTGCACGTCACCTCGATCTTCGTCACGCACGACCAGGAAGAGGCGCTGGAGGTGGCCGACCGCGTGGTGGTCATCAACCAGGGGCGCATCGAGCAGAGCGGCTCGCCCCAGGAGGTGTGGGACCAGCCCGCCAGCCCGTTCGTCTACGGCTTCCTGGGCGACGTGAACCTGTTCCGCGGCCGCGCGCACGAGGGGCTGGTGCACGTGCAGGGCATGTCCATCGATTCGCCCGAGCATGCCGCGGCGCAGAACGCCGACGCTTTCGCCTACGTGCGCCCGCACGACCTCGACGTGGAGCGCTATTCGCCAGGGCAGGGCGTCGATGCCGAAGGCCGCCCGCGCGGCATCGTGGCCCAGCTCTCGCGCGCGATCGTGGTCGGCCCGATCGCGCGGCTGGAACTTATCCCCGATCGCGATCACAAATCAGCGGACAATGCGGAGCCCGAGGCCCTGATCGAAGCGCAGATACCGGCGCAGCAGTTCCGGGAGGCGGGTTTCAGGGAGGGTGAAACGCTGGTGGTGACGCCGCGCCGCGCCCGCGTTTTTCTGGATCACGCCGCGGGCATCTGACGCGCAGCACCCTTGCCGGGTGCCGCGTGCGGTGCCCGGGTTTTCAAGGACGAGGATTCCATGGTTTCGAACTGGTTGGATGCCGCGCCGCGCCGCGTGCTGGGCCTGATCTGCGCCGCCTGCATCGCGATGCTGGCCTTCGGCATGTACCTGCAGCACGTCGTGGGGCTGGAGCCCTGCCCGATGTGCATCGTGCAGCGCTACGCGCTCATCGCCGTGGCGGTGTTCACGGGCCTGGGCGCGCTGCGCAGCGGCCGGGGCTGGTGGATGGCATGGGGCGTGCTGGCGCTGCTGTTCTCGGGCTTCGGCGCCTTCGTGGCTGCGCGCCAGAGCTGGCTGCAGTGGTATCCGCCCGAGATCGCGACCTGCGGACGCGACTTCTACGGAATGATCGAGAACTTCCCGATCAGCCGCGCCGTGCCCATGATCTTCCGCGGCTCGGGCGACTGCGCCGCGATCGACTGGACTTTCCTGGGTGGCAGCATCGCCAACTGGTCGTTCGTCTGCTTCGTCGTGATGGCCCTGGTGCTGCTGGTGGTGCTGGTGCGTGCACCGCGCAGCCGCCGCGGGGGCTTTTCCGCGGCCTGATCGCAGGCTTCGATCGCCGGAGGATCGCTGCAGGATCGCCTGCGGGCCGTCCGTCAATCGGCAGGTCGGAACGACCCTGGCGAGGCGCCCGGCTTGGGCGGGAAGCACAGCGTCTCCTGCCCTTCGCGCCATGCGGGGGCCTTGTGCATCACCTGCTCCCAGAGCGCTCCACCTTCCCATGCCGCCAGCCAGGCCTGCAGACGTGGCCACGGCTGCGCCGCCCAGGCGGCCCGGTCGATGGCCGCGTACTGGCGCACGAAGGGCATGAGGGCCACGTCGGCCAGCGAGGCCGCGTTCCCGCACAGGTGGCGGCTGCGGGCCAGGCGCTCCTCCAGGCCCTGCAGCCACGCGCCGGCCTGCGACTGCGCCGCGCCGGGCGGCAGGTCTGGGTGGCGCTCGGGGTATTTGCAGCGGTCCAGCGCCTGTTTGAACGGGCCGTCGCACGCGGCGATCAGCGCCTGCACTTCGTCCGGCGCGCCCGCCTGCAGCCAACCCTGAGGATCGCTCAGCCCGAGCGCCCAGCGCATGATGTCCAGGCTCTGCTCCAGCACCTGTCCTTCCGGCAGCACGAGCACGGGCACCGTGCCTTTGGGTGAGGCGGCCAGCAGCGCGGCGGGCTTGTCGCGCAGCACCACTTCGCGCCATTCGCAGAGCTGGCCGCTCGCGGCGATCGCCAGGCGCGCGCGGATCGCGTAGGGACAGCGTCGGAAGGTGTAGAGCACGGGCAGGGATGTGGCTGACTCCGCACCTGCATGGGCGGAATGCTCCGAGACGCTGCGGGAGCCGACGCCAGAGCCTGAGCCCGCCGGCGCAGGCATGCGGGCGCCCAGGTGGTCGGTGCCGCGCTGGCGGGCCAGCGCCATCTGCCGCTCCCGTTCTGCCAGCGCGCGCTCCTGTTCGGGCGGCCGGCTGCCGTGGCAGTGCGGGCAGCGCACCCCGGGCACGTACTCCGGCGAGGCCAGTTCCTGCGGCCCCAACGGCATGCGGCAGGAGCGGCAGAGAGCCTGGTGCGTTCCGGGCGCCAGGCCGTGGGCCACGGAGACGCGCTCGTCGAACACGAAGCAGTCGCCCTCCCAGCGGCTGTCGTCCGCGGAAACGTCCTCCAGGTATTGCAGGATGCCGCCCTCCAGGTGGTAGACCTCGCCGAAACCCTGCATGCGCAGCAGCGCGGTCGATTTCTCGCAGCGGATGCCGCCGGTGCAGAACATGGCCACGCGCGGCTGGCCCTCCAGCAGGCCGCCGGGCGCGGACTGTGCCTTCACCCAGGCGGGGAATTCGGTGAAGCTGCGCGTGTCGGGGCGCACAGCACCAGCGAAGCTGCCGATGGCGCTCTCGTAGCCGTTGCGCACGTCGATCACCACCACCTCGGGATCGTCGATGAGGGCATTCCACTGCTGCGGTTTCACGTAGGTACCGGCGTCGCGCGCGGCGTCCAGGCCGGGCACGCCCAGGGTGACGATCTCGCGCTTCACGCGCACCCGCATGCGGTAGAAGGGCATGCGGTCGCCCCAGGCTTCCTTGTGCCGCAGCGTGGCCAGCGGTGGCTGCGCGCGCAGCATGTCCAGCACCGCCCGCACTCCCTCGGCGCTGCCCGCGATGGTGCCGTTGACGCCTTCCGGCGCCAGCAGCAGCAGGCCGCGCACGCCCTGGCGATCGCATTCGGCCTGCAGCGGATCGCGCAGCGCCGCGCAGTCGGGCAGGTCGGCGAAATGGTAGAGCGCGGCAGTGAGGATCTCGGGCATGGGGCGGGGATGATAAGGCGGTGGTGGAAATGCCGTGGGTGCGTGGGGAGGCGCGAGCGCGGTGTCATGCCGCGGCCGGCGCGGCATCCGCCTCGGGCCGTGGCTCCGTACAGGTGTGGAGCAGCCACTCGCGGAACGCCGCCAGGCCCGCCGAGGGCGCGCGTGAGCGCAGCCGCGTGAGCCAGTAGGCCCCGAGCGCGATCTCCGCGCCGAAGGGCCGCACCAGCCGACCCTGCCGCAGTTCGCGCTCGAACAGCCGCGCCGGCAGCAACGCCACGCCCGCGCCCTGGGCCGCCGCTTCCGCGAGCGCCAGTGACGAATCGAAGACCGTGCCGCGCACCACCGGGCAGGGCACGCCGGCCGCGCCGAACCAGGCCGCCCATTCGTCGGCGCGGTAGGACCGCAGCAGCGCCTCGCGCGCCAGGTCGGCCGGCGCGCGCAGGCGGGCGGCGAGGGCGGGCGAGCACATGGCGGTGAGGGGCGCTTCCAGCAGATGGTCGGCTTCGGTCCCGTGCCAGGCGCCATCGCCGAAGCGGATCGCGCAGTCCAGCCCCTCGCCCGCCAGGTCCACCCGGTTGTTGTTGGTGAGCAGGCGCAGGTCCACGAACGGGCACTGCTGCTGGAACGCCTGCAGCCGCGGCAGCAGCCAGCCCACGGCGAAGGTGCCGACGGCGCCCACCGTGAGCACCTCGCGAGGACGCGTGTCGCCGCACTGCGCCAGCGCGCGCTCGATGCGGCCGAAGGCGTCCGCGAGCGCAGGCAGCAGCGCCAGCCCTTCGTCGGTCAGCGCCAGCCCGCGCGGCAGCCGGCGAAACAGCGGCTTGCCCAGGCGGTCTTCCAGGTTGCGGATGTGCTGGCTGACCGCGGTCTGCGTGACGTGCAGTTCCTCGGCGGCCCGCGTGAGGTTCAGGTGCCGGGCCGACACCTCGAAGGCGCGCAGGGCGTTGAGCGGCAGATGCATGGCGGAACGGCGACCGGAAGAGGGTGAAGTTTTTCTTGGGGGAGTGCGCAATTATCGTCGGTGGTCACGGCGGCGGCCCGGCGGTATCGTTCCTCCCATTCACAACCTCGATGGAGCAATACCGAATGGCGATGCAGAGAAGAACATGGATGGTGTCCGCAGTGGCGGGCGCGCTCGTTCCCTGGGCCGGCGGCAGCTGGGCCGGGACCAAGAATTCCAGGGGGGTGGCGTCCGAAGCCGGTGCGTTGGCCGCCGCATTGCAGGAAATCGAAGCCTCGGTGGGTGGCCGCCTGGGCGTGGCACTGCTGGACATGTCCTCCGGGCGGCAGGCCGCGTACCGCGGCGATGAGCGCTTTCCGATGTGCAGCACCTTCAAGATGCTGTTGGCGGCCCATGTGCTGCGGCGGGTGGACCAGGGGCAGGAGCGGCTGGACCGCCGCATCACCTACCGCAAGAGCGATCTGGTGGAGTATTCGCCCACCACGGAACGCCACGCGGATGGCGACGGCATGACGGTGGAGCAGCTCTGCGAGGCCGCCGTCACGCTGAGCGACAACACCGCGGCCAACCTGCTGCTTGGCGCCCAGGGTGGGCCGCTCGAACTCACCGCCTGGTTGCGTTCGCTGGGAGACACCCACACGCGGCTGGACCGCAAAGAGCCCGAACTCAACGACGTGCCGCCCGGGGACGTGCGCGATACCACCACGCCGCGCGCCATGGCGCGCACCACCTGGGCGGTCACGCAGGGCGAGGCGCTGTCCACCGCTGCGCGCGCCCGGCTGCTCGCCTGGCTCGTCGGCAACCGCACGGGCGACAAGCGCCTGCGGGCAGGCATGCCCGAGGGCTGGCGCATCGGTGAGAAGACCGGTACCGGTCCGCGCGGCACCAGCAACGACGCGGGCCTGTTCTGGCCGCCGGACCACGGCCCGGTGATGGTGAGCTGCTACCTCACCGGCAGCCCGGCGGCGGCGGATGCGCGCGACGCGGCGATCGCGCGGGTGGGTGCCCTGGCCGCGCGGTGGGCTTCGAAATCCCCATGACGGCGGATCGGCTGGAGGGGCGGCAGTAAGCCTTCCTGGCCGCCACCGCCGCCGCCGCCGCCGTGATGGGTCCAGCGGGCGGTCCGGGGCGGCTTAAAGGTTCTTCACCAGCACCTGGCTGCGCCGGTCCCAGTTGTATTTCTTCTTGCGCGCTTCCGGCAGCCACTCGGGATCGACCGGCTGGAAGCCACGCTTGATGAACCAGTGCATCGTGCGGGTGGTGAGCACGAACAGGCTCTTCAGGCCCATGGCGCGGGCACGCTGCTCGATGCGCTTGAGCAGCTTCTCTCCGTCGCCCGTGCCCTGGCTCTGCGGCGACACCGTCACGGCGGCCATCTCGGCGGTGCCGGCCTCGGGGTAGGGGTAGAGCGCGGCGCAGCCGAAGATCACGCCGTCGTGCTCGATGATGGTGTAGTTGGCGATGTCGCGCTCGATCTCGGTGCGGTCGCGTTTGACGAGCGTGCCGTCCTTCTCGAACGGCTCGATGAGCTGCAGGATGCCGCCCACGTCGTCCGGCGTGGCCTCGCGCAGCTCTTCGAGCTTCTCGTCCACCACCATGGTGCCGATGCCGTCGTGCACGTAGATCTCCAGCAGCAGCGCGCCGTCCACCGCGAAGGGGATGATGTGGCTGCGCTCCACGCCGTTCTGGCAGGCCTTCACGCAGTGCTGCAGGTAGAACGCGGTGTCCGTGGGCTTCTGGCCCGGGGGCACGCGCGCGAGCATCTGGCGCGCCTGCGCGAGCGGCAGCTCGGTGTCGATCGGGTTGTCCTCGCTCTCGGGTTGCTCGGGGTCGGTGCGGATGCCAGGCACCTCGCAGACGAAGACGAGCTTGTCCGCCTTGAGCGCGATCGCCACGGAGGTCGCCACCTCTTCCATCGTGAGGTTGAAGGCCTCGCCCGTCGGCGAGAAGCCGAAGGGCGAGAGCAGCACCAGCGCATCCATCTCCAGCGAACGGCGGATGCCCGCCACGTCCACCTTGCGCACCAGGCCCGAATGCTTGAAATCGACGCCGTCCACGATGCCGACGGGACGCGCGGTGATGAAGTTGCCGGAGATCACGCGCACGGTGGAGCCCGCCATGGGCGTGTTGGGCAGGCCCTGGCTGAATGCGGCTTCGATCTCGTAGCGCAGCTGTCCGGCCGCTTCCTGCGCGCAGTCCAGCGCCACGGAATCGGTGATGCGGATGCCGTGCGAATAGCGCGCCGCATGGCCCTTGGCGGCCAGCTGCTCGTTCACCTGCGGACGGAAGCCGTGCACCAGCACGATCTTCACGCCCATGGCCTGGATCATCGCCAGGTCCTGCGCGATCGACTGCAGCTTGCCGGCCGCGATCGCCTCGCCGGTCAGGGCGATCACGAAGGTCTGGTGGCGGAACTTGTGGATGTACGGAGCCACCGACCGGAACCAGGGAACGAAGGTGAAATTGAAGACTGCGGACATGGAAGGATGCAAGAGGGAGGCAGGACCCGGAGCCCGCCCGGGGGCAGGAATTCCGTGGGAAGAACGGCGTTTTCCGGTGCGCGCCGGATTATCGTCGCCAGCGCTGCGGGCGGAAGGGCGCAAGGTCGATTTCGGGCGCCCGCCCGTCCAGCAGCTGCGCGACCAGGCGGCCCGTGCGGGCCGAAGACCCGAGGCCCACGTGCCCGTGCCCGTACGCATGGACCACGTCCGCGCTGGCGGATGCGGGGCCGATGCAGGGCAGGCCGTCGCTGGTGCTCGGGCGCCGGCCCATCCAGAGTCGCGCGCCGTCTTCGAGCGACGCGCGCGGCAGCGCCGGGTACAGATCGAACAGATGCCGCAGCAGGATGCGTGCGCGGCGCCAATCGGGTTCGGCCTGCAGCCCTGCGATCTCCACCTGGCCGGCCACGCGCAGCCCGTGCGCCATCTGGTGCACGATGAGCTTGCGGTCCATCACCATGGTCGAGGTCCGTGGGCCGGGCGGCGGCGCCCCGGGGCCGGCGCGCACGTCCAGCATCGCGTGGTAGCCGCGTTCGGTGTCCAGCCACACGCGGTCGCCGGCATCGCGGGCCAGGGCCTTCGAATACGCGCCCGCCGCGATCACCGCCGCATCGCACGGCAGGTCGCCCTGGCCCGTGCGCACCGCCACGAGCCAGCCGGCCTCGATGCGCAGCCCCGTCGCCTCGCCCGTCACCCAGCGCGCTCCCAGCGCCCGTGCATGGGCCAGCAGTGCGGCCAGATAGCCACCCGGATCGGCGCAGTGGCCTGCCTCGTCGACGCGCACACCGAAGCGGTATGCGGGCAGCAGGTCCGGCTCCTGCGCGCGCAGGTCGCCGCCTTCCAGCGTCTCGAAGGCGATCCCTTCCTGAGCCCGCAGGCGCCAGCCCAGCGCATCCGCCGCGAAATCGGCGCGCGAGGGATACACGTGCAGCAGGCCGCGCCGGGCGACGAGGTGCGGCACGCCGGCGTCTGCCGCCAGGCGCGCGTGCAGTGCGGGCGCGTCGCGCAACAGCTGCCGCAGCGCATGCGCGGTGCGGGCGACGCGGTCCGGCGTGCTGCCGGCATGCAGGAAGCGCGACAGCCAGGGCAGGGCGCGCGGCAGGTATCCCCAGCGCACGGTGAGCGGCCCGTCCGGGTGGAGGAGGAGGGCAGGAACCTGCTTCCACATGCCCGGGCCGGCGGGCGGCAGTATCGAATGCGACGACAGCCAGCCCGCATTGCCGTAGCTGGTCGCCTCCGGGCCGGCGGCGGGATGCGGATTCAGCAGCGTCACGCTGCGGCCGGTCCGCAGGATCTCCACCGCGCACACGGCGCCCACGATGCCGGCGCCGATCACCACCACGTGCCGGCGGCGCGCGGCAGCGGGGGAAGACGGCAGGACGGCGGGAGCGGGAACAGGCGCAGGGCCTGGAACTGGAGCGGCGGAGGGCATCGGGCGGGCCGGTCGCAGGGTGACCGGTAAGGCCTCCATTGCACCACGCCAACGGATCGTTCGGATAATGCGGGTCTCTATGACCGGTTCCGCGCCCCCGAAATCCCCCCTTCCCCCATCCGCCCCGACCGCACCGCCGCGCCGCGAGGCCCCGGCCGCGCCCCTGCGCATCGAGTTCCCGCCGGGCCTGCCGGTCTCGGGCAAGCGCGAAGAGATCATGGCCGCCATGCAGGCGCACCAGGTCATCATCGTCTGCGGCGAAACCGGCTCGGGCAAGACCACGCAGCTGCCCAAGATCGCGCTGGCGCTCGGCCGCGGCAAATGCAATGCCAAGCCCGGTGAGAAGGGCCGCCTGATCGGCCACACGCAGCCGCGCCGGATCGCGGCGAGCAGCGTCGCCAAGCGCATCGCCGAAGAGCTGCACACGCCGCTGGGCGACGTGGTGGGCTACAAGGTCCGCTTCCAGGACCGCCTGTCGCGCGACGCCTCCGTCAAGCTGATGACGGACGGCATCCTGCTGGCCGAAACGCAGACCGATCCGCTGCTGACCGCCTACGACACGATCATCATCGACGAGGCGCACGAGCGCAGCCTGAACATCGACTTCCTGCTGGGCTACCTCCGCCAGATCCTGCCGCGCCGGCCCGACCTGAAGATCGTGGTCACCTCGGCCACGATCGATGCCGAGCGCTTCGCCAAGCATTTCGCGAGCGCCCGCCCGGCGCCGGGCCGCCCCAAGCCGGGCGCGGCCCCCTCGGGGGGCAGCGACCCACACGCAGTGGGGGAGCGTGGGGGCGAAATGGTTCCTGCACCCGTCATCTACGTGTCGGGCCGCACCTTCCCGGTGGAGCAGCGCTACCGGCCCTTCGAGGAAAGCCGCGACTACGGCCTGAACGAAGCGATCGCGGACGGCGTGGACGAGCTCTGGTCCGGCAATGCGGCGGGCGACATCCTCGTCTTCCTGCCCGGCGAGCGCGAGATCCGCGAGGCCGCGGACCACCTGCGCAAGCACCTCTCGCACCAGCCCGTGATGCGCGGCGCCGAAGTGCTGCCGCTGTTCGCGCGCCTCTCCCAGGCCGAACAGGACCGTATCTTCGAAGGCCACACCGGCCGCCGCATCGTGCTGGCGACCAACGTGGCGGAAACCTCGCTCACGGTGCCGGGCATCCGCTACGTGATCGACGCCGGCACCGCCCGCGTCAAGCGCTACAGCTTCCGCAGCAAGGTCGAGCAGTTGCTGATCGAGCCGGTGAGCCAGGCGGCGGCCAACCAGCGGGCGGGCCGCTGCGGCCGGGTGGCCAACGGCATCTGCATCCGGCTCTACGACGAGCCGGACTTCAACGGCCGGCCGCGCTTCACCGACCCGGAAATCCTGCGCTCTTCGCTCGCGGGCGTGATCCTACGCATGAAGTCGCTGCACCTGGGCGACGTGGCGCAGTTCCCGTTCATCGAGGCGCCGTCCGGCCGCGCGATCGCCGACGGCTACCAGCTGCTGGCCGAACTCGGCGCGGTGGACGATGCCAACGAACTCACGCCCATGGGCGTGGAGCTTTCGCGCCTGCCGCTCGATCCGCGCGTGGGCCGCATGATCCTGGAGGCACGCGACCGCCAGGCGCTGGACGAAGTGCTGGTGATCGCCTCGGCCCTGTCGGTGCAGGACGTGCGCGATCGGCCGCTCGAAGCCCAGCAGCAGGCCGACCAGGCGCACGCCAAGTTCGACGACGAGAAGAGCGAATTCAGCGGCTACCTCAAGCTCTGGAAGTGGATCAACGAAGCCCGCGGCGGCGCGCCGAGCCTGCCGTCCGCGCGGGCGCAGCGCGATGCCGCGCGCAAGGGCGCGCCCTCGCAGGCGGTGCTGCCGGTGGCGCAGCGCCAGTCGGGCGCCATTGCCGAGGCTGCGGCTCCTGCGGCAGCCACCGCGTCCGCGCCGGCCCCGGCGCCCACCCACAAGCTGAGCAACCGGCAGTACGAATCGCTGCTGCGCCAGAACTTCATCAGCATCCGGCGCCTGCGCGAATGGCGCGACATCCACACGCAGTTGCTCACCGTGGTCACCGAGCACCGGTGGCGCATCAACCCGCAGCCGGCCAGCTACGAGCAGATCCACCGGTCCATGCTCGCCGGCCTGCTCGGCAACATCGGCGTGAAGAGCGAGGAGGAAGACTGGTACCTCGGCGCGCGCGGCATCAAGTTCTACAAGCATCCGGGCGCGCACCTGTCGAAAAAGCCCGGGCGCTGGATCGTGGCGGCGGAACTGGTCGAAACCACGCGCCTCTTCGGGCGCGGCATCGCGGCGATCGAGCCGCAGTGGATCGAGGAAATGGGCGGCCACCTGCTCAAGAAGCAGATGCTGGATCCGCACTGGGAGCGCAAGGCCGCGCAGGTGACGGCGCTGGAGCGCGCCACGCTCTACGGCATCGTCATCTACAACAACCGGCGCGTGAACTTCGGCAAGGTGGACCCGCGCACCGCGCGCGAGATCTTCCTGCGCGAAGCGCTGGTCGGCGACCAGTGGCCGCAGGACTGGGAGCGCCGGCTGCCGTTCCTGCCCGCCAACCGCAAGCTGATCGCCAAGGTGGAAGAGCTGGAGCACAAATCGCGCCGCCAGGACGTGCTGGTGGACGAGGAGCTCATCTACGCCTTCTACGACCAGCAGGTGCCCGCCGACATCTGCACGGGCGCGGATTTCGAAACCTGGTACCGCGAGGCCAGCCGGGCGAAGCCGGACGTGCTCAAGCTCACCCGCGACGAGCTGATGCGGCACGAGGCCGCGGGCATCACCACCAGCGCCTTCCCGCGCATGGTGCGGCTGGGCGGGGTGGACTGCGCGGCCACCTACCTGCACGAACCCGGTGACCCGCGCGACGGCGTCACCGTGACGGTGCCGCTCTTCGTGCTCAACCAGGTGAGCGAAGACCGCTGCGAATGGCTGGTGCCCGGCATGCTCAAGGACAAGATCCAGGCGCTGCTCAAAAGCCTGCCGCAGCGCCCGCGCAGCCGCTTCGTGCCGCTCCCGGACAACGCCGCCCGCCTGGCCGAGCTGCTCGGCACGCCCGAGCGCTTCGGACAGGGCAGCCTGGTGGACGTGCTGCTCAAGCAGGTGCGCGATGAAACCTCGCTCGACGTGAAGCGGGCCGACTTCAAGCTCGACATGCTGAGCCCGCACCTGTTCATGAACTTCCGCGTGGTGCACGAGGACGGCCGGCAACTCGGCCAGGGCCGCAACCTGGGCGCGCTCAAGGCCGAATGGGGTGCCAAGGCCCGGGGGGCCTTCCAGGCCCTGGCGGGGCTGAAGCTCGCAGGCGCCGCTCCAGAGGCCGAGCGCGACGCGGCTCCTGCGGAGACGGCCGCTTCTGCACGGCCCGGCAAGGGAGGAGGCGCGCACGGCAGGCCCGGAGAGGGCCGTGGGGCCTCCACCGCGGCAGGACCGGCCAGCGCCGGCCCGGCGGCCGCTTCCGCTCCGGGCGCCGTGCCGGCGGGCCAGCGCTACACGGCCTGGACCTTCGGAGAACTGCCGGAGCTGATGGAAATCCGCAAGGGCGGACAGACGCTGATCGGGTTCCCGGCGCTCATCGATGGCGGGGACGCCGTGACCATCGAAGTCTTCGACGAACCGGGCGTGGCCGCAGCGCGGCACCGCGCGGGCCTGCGCCGGCTGTTCGCGCTGCAGATCAAGGATGCGCTCAAGTACCTGGAGAAGAACATCCCGGACCTGCAGAAGATGGCCGTGGCCTATATGCCGCTGGGCACGCAGGAAGAGCTGCGCGCGCAGATCATCGACGTGGCGCTGGACCGCGCTTTTCTGGTCGAGCCCCTGCCCACGACCGACGCGGACTTCCAGCGCCGGGTGCAGGAAGGCCGCGGCCGCCTCACGCTGATCGCCAACGAAGTCGCCCGTCTGGCCGGCGC
This sequence comes from uncultured Acidovorax sp., assembly GCA_913774955.1. Taxonomy (GTDB): domain Bacteria; phylum Pseudomonadota; class Gammaproteobacteria; order Burkholderiales; family Burkholderiaceae_C; genus Paracidovorax. Next base: position 104,757 of record CAJYKV010000027.1, on the reverse strand, counting down.
GATCCTGATCGAATACGCCGCGGCGGCCCGCAAGATCAAGGACACGAAGGGCGCCCCCGACGCCACGCAGGACGCCCAGCAGCAGTTGCAGCGGCTCATGCCGAAGAACTTCCTGACCGCGGCGCCCTGGTCGCAGCTCGCGCACTTCCCGCGTTACTTGAAGGCGATCACGCTGCGCCTGGACAAGGTGCGCGCCGATGCCGCGCGCGACGCCGCCCGGCTCGCCGAACTGCGCCCGCAGGAGCAGCGCTACTGGCGCCTGGTGGCGGAGCGCAAGGGCCAGGTGGACGCGCGCATGCAGGAGCTGCGCTGGTTGCTGGAAGAACTGCGGGTGAGCTTCTTCGCGCAGGAGCTCCGCACGCCGCAGCCCGTGAGCGTCAAGCGGCTGGACAAGCTCTGGGCGCAGATCAACAGCTGACAAGTAGACCGGGCCAACGTGGATGGAGGCGCGAGCGATGAATATGCTCGATGACGGCGCCTTCCCCTGTCAGCTCAGCACCGCCTCGGCAGCAGCCCAGCGTTCCAGCTCCGCCCGCACGTCCGCCATGCGCCCGGAGATCACGAACCGCTCCGGCGTACCCGCATGGCGGCGCTGGACCACCCGAACCGGTCCGGGCGCCCGCGCCGGGCAACCGCGCCCCGCGGCGGCGGCATGGCGTGCGCCGCGCTCGGCAGGGGCCGGCAGGGCGAGCACCGGGCTGACGGACATCGGGCTGCCGCCGGGGAGCCCCGCCGGCTGGCAGGCGGTGGGCTCGCATGCCGCGGCCGCATCCTCGCCCTGGCAAGGCTCGTCGCGGTACGCGCGCTGGCGAGCCGGTTCGTCCGCCACACCGTGCACCGTGCAGGCCGGACGGTGCGGCCAGCGCGACCAGGCCGGGGCCGCGACCTCGTTGCGGGCCGCTGGAGCGCCCCGCAGCCACCGGAAGAGCCCGCGCAGCGGACGGAACGGAGAGAGGGCCGTGAAATCGAGCAGAGCCTTTGCCATGAAAAAATCTCCAGCGGTCAGGATGGGTTGAACACTGGCAGGATTGGCCTCGAACAGGCAGGGCGATGCCGCAGGGTTGGCCATCCACGCGAAGGGGACGGCCAGCGCCCGCCACCTGGGCAACGCTGTAAGGGAGGGGGCAGGGAATGCAGCAGCCCGGCCCGGCACCCGAGGGGTGCCGTGCGACCGCCGTTCCGAGCGGAACCCGCTGCGGTTACATCAGCATCGTGTTGCGGATGAGCCCAACGGCCAGGCCTTCGATCTCGAAGGATTCGCCCGGCTGCACGGTGATGATCGGGTAGTCGGGGTTCTCAGGCAGCAGCTCGATGGAGCCCGCCGTGCGGCGCAGGCGCTTGACCGTGACCTCGTCACCCAGGCGCGCCACGATGATCTGCCCGTTGCGCGCATCGCGCGTGGACTGCACGGCAAGCAGGTCGCCGTCCATGATGCCGGCATCGCGCATCGACATGCCGCGCACCTTGAGCAGGTAGTCGGGCTTGTGCTGGAACAGGCTGCCTTCCACGCTGTAGGTCTGGTCCACATGTTCCTCGGCGAGAATCGGCGAGCCGGCTGCGACGCGGCCGATCAGCGGCAGCATCAGCTGCGAGATGCCGGGAATGGGCAGGTGGAACTGGGTGCCGCGGGCCGCGTTGATGGACCGCACGGCCTCGCCACGCAGCCGGATGCCACGGGACGTGCCGCTCACCAGCTCGATGACGCCCTTGCGCGCCAGCGCCTGCAGGTGCTCTTCGGCCGCGTTGGCGGACTTGAAACCGAACTCCGCAGCGATCTCGGCCCGCGTGGGCGGCGCGCCGGTGCGGGCGATGGCCGTCTGGATCAGGTCGAGGATCTGCTGCTGGCGGGCGGTGAGCTTGGGGCTGTCGAGCATGCGGGCACTCCGGTGAAGGATATTGGCGCCGGACCGGCGCTGGAAGGGGCGGATCGGCCAACCCTGTGGTTCGATCCAGTCACTGTATTTTTAAACAGTTTCTAAAGGCAATGCAAGTGGGTGCAGAAAAAATCGTGGTGCTCGGCACCGGAGGAACGATCGCGGGAACGTCGGCCAGCGCGGAAGACACCATCGGCTACACGGCCGCCCAGGTGGGCATCGGCGCGTTGCTGGATGCCGTTCCCGGGCTGGCGCAGGCGGCCGGTACGGCGCAGCTCGTGTCCGAGCAGGTGGCGCAGATCGACAGCAAGGACATGGACGAGGAGGTCTGGAAGGCGCTGGCGCTGCGGTGTGCCGCGCACCTGGCCGACCCCGGCGTGCGCGCGGTCTTGGTGACGCACGGCACCGATACGCTGGAAGAAACCGCGTGGTTCCTGCACCGGGTGCTGGCTGGCGCGCGGCACAAGCCGGTGGTGCTGGTGTCCGCCATGCGCCCGGCCACCGCCACCGCCCCGGACGGACCGCAGAATCTGCTGGATGCCGTGGCCGTGGCCGCCGCACCCGGCGCGCACGGCGTGGTGGCCGTGGCCGCCGGTGAAATCCATGGCGCCCACGGCGTGCGCAAGGTGCATCCCCAGCGGCTGCACGCGTTCGATTCGGGCGAAGCCGGCCCCCTCGGCTGGGTGGAGCAGGGCTCCGTGCGGCTGGCCGGGGGCTGGCCCGCAGCCGCGGAATCGGCGGACTCCGCCCTGCAGGCCGTCGCGCGGGCCACCACCTGGCCGCGGGTGGAGATCGTGCTCTCCCATGCGGGCGCCACCGGTCGCGCCGTGGAACTGCTGGCGGCGGATGGCGTGGACGGCATCGTGGTGGCCGCCACCGGCAACGGGACGCTGCACCACCGCCTGCAGGCCGCGCTGGAGCAGGCGCAGGCGGGGGGAACGGCGGTCCGCGTGAGCACGCGTTGCCCGCTCGGCCGCGTGCTGCCGCGCCCGGACGGCACGCTGCCCGACGCGCGCGGCATGGGCCCGGTGAAGGCGCGCGTGGACCTGCTGCTGGATCTGCTCGCACTGGCCTGAGTGCACGGTGGGCCGTGGCCCGACTTCCGGCCGCTGCCGGCGGCAGCACGGGCGGCGGTCCGCGCCGCACGCAAAAACGCCGCCCGAGGGCGGCGTCGTCTTGGGCTGGACCCTGGCAGGGCCGTGCGCCCTGGCCCGGATCCGTGCCAGGCGGATGTCAGTCCGCGAGCGCGGCAAGCGCCCGCTGCGTGATCTCCTCGACGGACCCGGTACCGCTGATGGCGCGGTATTTCGGCGCGTTGGCCGGATCGGCCTTGGCCCAGCTGGAGTAGTACTCCACGAGCGGGCGCGTCTGGGCGCTGTACACCTCCAGGCGCTTCTTGACGGTCTCTTCCTTGTCGTCCTCGCGCTGGATCAGCTCCTCGCCGGTGACGTCGTCCTTGCCTTCCACCTTCGGCGGGTTGAAGCGCACGTGGTAGGTGCGCCCGCTGGCCGGGTGCGAGCGGCGGCCGCTCATGCGGTCGATGATGGCCTCGAACGGCACGTCGATCTCGAGCACGTAATCGAGCTTCACGCCCGCGGCCTTCATGGCATCGGCCTGGGGAATGGTGCGCGGAAAGCCGTCGAAGAGGAATCCTTGAGCGCAGTCGGGCTGGGCGATGCGGTCCTTCACGAGACCGATGATGAGGTCGTCGCTCACCAGCTTGCCGGCATCCATGACGGCTTTGGCCTCCAGGCCCAGCGGGGTGCCGGCCTTGACGGCGGCGCGCAGCATGTCGCCCGTCGAGATCTGCGGAATGCCGTATTTCTGGCAGATGAACGCGGCTTGCGTGCCCTTCCCGGCGCCGGGCGCGCCCAAAAGAATCAGTCTCATGGAAGTCCTCTAAGTGTTGAATTCGGCCAGCGCGCGACGCCCGGGGCTGCCGTAGGGCCCGGGGTGGCGCTTTCAATCGCGGGCAAGGATAGCATGCGTGTCCTTCCGTCTGACTGACAACTGCGACACCCTCGTGACGGCGCGGCGCAGGCGCCGTGCGGGCGGGGTCAGCCCAGCAGTGCGCGCACCCGGGCGAGGTCTTCGGGGGTGTCCACGCCCGGCCCCGGTGCCGCATCGGCCACGTGGACGGCGATGCGGTGCCCATGCCAGAGCGCGCGCAACTGCTCCAGGGCCTCCACGGCTTCGGTGGGAGCCGGCGGCAGGGCGGGGAAGGCCTGCAGGAAGGCGGCACGGTAGCTGTAGATGCCGACGTGCCGCAGCGGCGCGTAGCCTGCGGGCACGCCCGGGCGCCCCGGCTCCCACCAGGCGCTGCCGGCATGGTCCCGCGCATGCGGGATGGATGCGCGGCTGAAGTAGTGGGCCAGGCCGCGCCCGTCCAGCACCACCTTCACCACGTTCGGGTTGGCGTAGTCGGCGAAGCTGTGGATCGCATGGGCGGCCGTGCCCATGGACGCCTCGGGACGCGCCGGCAGCAGGGCGGCCACGGCATCGATCAGGGCGGGGTCGATGAGCGGCTCGTCGCCCTGCACGTTGACCACGATGTCGTCGCCCGCGAGGCCGAGCTGTGCGCAGGCCTCGGCCAGGCGGTCGCTGCCGCTCGGATGGTCCGCGCGCGTGGCGACCGCATCGACGCCGTGCGCGGCGCATGCCTCGAGGATGCGGGGGTGGTCGGCCGCGACCACCACCCGCGCGGCGCCGCTGCGCGCGGCCTGCCGCGCGACCCGCACCACCATGGGCAGGCCGCCGATGTCGGCGAGCGGCTTGTCGGGCAGCCGAGTGGAGGCCAGGCGGGCCGGGATCAGGACGGTGAAGTCGGCGGTCGGTGCAGCCGCGCCGCTCACGCTTCCAGCTCCGCGTCCGAGAGCGTGCGCGCCTCCGTCTCCAGCAGCACCGGAATTCCGTCGCGCACCGGGTAGGCGAGCCGCGCGCTGCGCGACACCAGTTCGCCGCGTTCGCGGTCGTAGGTCAGCGGGCCCTTGGTGACCGGGCAGACCAGCAGTTCGAGCAGTTTGGGATCCATGGCGGTAGAGGTGGAAAAGAGGTTCAGGAATCGGGAGCCGATGATAGCGAGAGGGCCGCGATCTCCCGCAGCCGCAGATGCAAGCGCTCGAAAAACGCGGGCGCGATCTCCACCACCAGCGGCACGGCCAGTGCGCCCGGGCAGTGCTTCCAGAGCTTGGAGGCATCCTTTTCGGTGCAGACCACCTGCAGGCCGTCGCCGGGCCCAGGTGGCCAGCCGCCGTAATCGGCATGGTCGGGCAGTGCGGTTTCCCGCTCCACCGTCAGGCCGCGGTCGCGCAGCATGCCAAAGAAGGCGTCGGGCCGGGCGATGGCGGCTACCGCATGCAGCGGCTGGCCGTGCAGCCGCGCCAGGGGCACCGTGCCGCCGTCCCGGGCGACCGCATGGTCCGCCAGCGACCGGTGAATGGGGAACGCTCCCAGAGCGGCGGTGCCGGCCTCTTCGGGGGCATTGCCGGCATACAGCACGGCGTCGACCCGGCGCGGCCAGGGCTCCCGAAGCGGGCCGGCCGGCAGCAGCCAGCCGTTGCCCGCACCTTCCTCGCTGAACACGCACAGCTCCACGTCGCGCGCCAGGGCGAGGTGCTGCAGGCCGTCGTCGCAGACGATCACGTCGGTGCGCGGATGCTGGCGCAGCAGGGCGCGGGCGGCCTCGGCGCGGCGCGCGGCGACGAACACCGGAGCGCCGGTGCTCCGCGCGAGCAGCAGGGGTTCGTCGCCCACGGCCGAGGCATCGTCATCCGCCAGCACTTCCCGGCAGTCCGTGGTCGTGCGCCCGTAGCCGCGCGAGACCACGCCGGGATGCCAGCCGCGCTCGCGCAGCGCCCGCACCACGGCCTGGGTGACCGGAGTCTTGCCCGCGCCGCCGGCCACCACGTTGCCGACCACGACCACGGGCACCGGCAGGCGCTCGGTGCGCAGCACGCCGCTCCGGTAGAGCGCGCCGCGCAGGGCCGAAAGCGCGCCATAGACAGCCGCCACCGGCAACAGCGCCCAGGCCTCCCATCCACGGTGGCGCCAGATGCGCTGGAAGGCCGCCTCGGCATGCGGTGCGGCGCCGGGCGTCGGCGGGGCGCGCCGGTCGCGCAGCGGCATGTCCGGTCAGCGGCCCGCGCTGGCGGACGACTGGGTGGCGAAGGTGATCTGCGAGAGGCCCACGCGGCGGGCGGCCTCCATCACGGAGATCACAGCCTGGTGCGGCGCGTTGGCGTCGGCGCTGATGATCACCACGCTGTCGCGGCCTGCCGCGGCCGCGGCCTGGAGCGCGAGGGCGATCGCGTCCACCCCCTTGCCCTCCACGGCGGTCTTGTTGACCGCATAGCGTCCGTCCGCTGCCACGGCGACGATCACCTCCCGCGGATGGTCGCGCTGCTGCTCGGCATCGGCCACCGGCAGGGTGAGCTGCAGCTCGGTGAACTTGCTGTACGTGGTCGAGAGCATCAGGAAGATGAGGATCACGAGCAGCACGTCGATGAACGGGATCAGGTTGATCTCCGGCGCTTCCTTCGGACGGGGGCGGAAGTTCATGGGGCGGACCTGCAAAAAGGAGGCGTGGGCGCGGGCTGATTCAGGAGGGGCGGGCGGCAGGGCTGTGCGTGAACCCGGCCTGCCGTTCACCTCACTTGCGCAGGCGCTGGAGATGGCGCACGAACTGCTCGGAGGCGAGTTCGAGCGTCAGGAGGTAGGCGTCCACGCGGCTGCGGAAGTAGCGCCAGAGGATCAGCGTGGGGATCGCGACGATCAGCCCGAAGGCGGTGTTGTAGAGCGCGATGGAGATGCCGTGCGCCAGCTGGGCGGGGTTGCCCTGGCCCGTGGCCGAGCCGCCCTGCGATCCGAAGATCTCGATCATGCCGATCACCGTGCCGAGCAGGCCGAGCAGGGGAGCGGCCGAAGCGATGGTGGCGAGGGCGTTGAGGTATTTTTCGAGCCGCTGGGCGACCGCGCGGCCCGTGCCTTCCATGGCGGCGCGCACGTCGGCCTCACTGCTCTGCGGGTGGCTGTTGAGCGTGCGCAGACCGCTGGCCAGCACTTCACCGAGGGCGGAGTTCTGCGCGAGCTGGTTGACCACGTCGGGCGTGGGCAGGTTGCGGGAAGTGACGGACATGGCCTCGTCCAGCAGTTTGGGCGGGGCGACGCGCGCGGTCTTGAGAGCGAGGAAGCGCTCCACCACGAGGGCCAGCGCCAGGACGGAGCAGGCAATCAGGGGCCAGATCGGCCAGCCTGCGGCTTGTATGATCGACAGCAATTCTCTCTCCGCGCAGATGGAAGCAGGCCGCGATTATGGCCCAGCGCCATGGCCGCCCCGCGCCGCCAGCGATGCCGTCGCCCACCTGCTTTCCGCACCCCTGCCGCCCCCAGCTTTCCACAACCACCCACATTTTCTGTGGATAACTTTGTGGGCAACTGGGTGTGCAACCCCCGCCGCAGCGCGCCAAATCGACACTTTGACAGATTGATGAAAAATTGCGCAGCAAAATTTCGATATGAATCAATGACTTGCACGGAAGAACATAGCTTTGGCGGGCGTTCGGTCATGTTCCGACCCATCGGTATCGCTCCTTCGGTGTTGTGGACTACTGGGAAGGCGCCGCACGCCCGCAACCCTGGTGGCGCCGATGTTTGAACGGCCGAATCCAGCGGCGGCGCCGCGCATCTGGGATGTCGGGGCGCTGTGCCGCGCCGTTGCTGATGCTCTGGAGGCGCGGTTCAATCCTGTCGCGGTGCGCGGCGAGATCACGGGCTTCTCGCGCGCTTCCAGTGGGCACTGCTACTTCACGCTGAAGGACGGGCAGGGCCAGATCCGCTGCGCGATGTTCCGGCGGGCGGCCATGCTGCTGGCCGACGTGCCGCGGGACGGCGAAATGGTCGAGCTGCGCGGCAAGCTCGCGGTGTACGAAGCGCGGGGCGATCTGCAGCTGATCGTCGAGAGCCTGCAGCGTGCGGGGCAGGGCGCTCTTTTCGAGCAGTTCCTGCGCCTCAAGGCGCGGCTGGAGTCCGAGGGTCTGTTCGATCCTGCGCGCAAGCGCGAGCTGCCCGTCATGCCGCGGGCGATCGGCCTCGTGACGTCGCCGGGCGCCGCCGCACTGCACGACGTGGTCACCGCCCTGCGGCGGCGGGTGCCGCACCTGCCGGTGGTGCTGGCGCCGGCGCTGGTCCAGGGAGCCGCGGCCCCGGCATCGCTCTGCAACGCCCTGCGGTCGCTCTACCGCCTGGCCGATCCCGCCCACGTGGCGCCGGGCCAGCCTCCGGTGGACGTGATCCTGCTGGTGCGCGGCGGAGGCTCCATCGAGGACCTCTGGGCGTTCAACGATGAGCCATTGGCGCGCACGGTGGCCGACAGCCCCGTGCCCCTGGTCTCGGGCGTGGGCCACGAAACCGATTTCACGATCGCCGACTTCTGCGCGGACCTGCGTGCGCCCACGCCGACGGCCGCGGCCGAGCTGGTCGCGCAGCCGCGCGCCCACTGGCTGGCGGGCATGGATGCGCTCTCGGGCCGCCTGGCCGACAGCCTGCAGCGCCAGCTCGACCTGCGCCACCAGCGCCTGGACACGGCCGCCCAGCGGCTGGGGCGCCCCTCCGGGTTGCTGGCCCGCCAGGATCTGCGCCTGTCGCGCCTGGCCCAGCAACTGCGCCACGGCGCGGCCTGGACGGCCCAGCGGGCCACCCAGCGGCGGGACGGCCTCGCGGACCGGCTTCCGCGCGCCGTGGATCAGGCCGTGGCGCTGCGCGCGCGCCGCCTCGAGCACGCGGCCTTGCGCCTCGAACTGCTCGACCCCCGGCTGGTGCTCCAGCGCGGTTACGCGCTGCTCACGGACGGGCAGGGCCGGCCGGTGACCCGCTCCGACCAGGTGCGCACCGGCGACGGCGTGCGCGCCGCCGTGTCCGACGGCACGATCGAGCTGACCGTGGCGCCCCCGCGCCTGCTGTGACCGCTCCCGGGCGGGCACACGGCACGAGGGTCTGGACCGTCGCCTACAGCGCGGCACGCGATTAACTTCCTACAATGCCGCGTTGTTGCGCCGCGCGGCCACCGGGCGGCGCCGCATCCGAAAAATCACCAACCACCCACGAAGGAACGTCATGGAACATACCCTGCCTCCGCTGCCTTACCCCATCGACTCCCTGGCTCCCCACTACAGCCAGGAAACCCTGGAGTACCACCACGGCAAGCACCACAACGCCTACGTGGTGAACCTCAACAACCTCCAGAAGGGCACCGAATTCGAGAACATGCCCCTCGAGGAGATCATCAAGAAGTCCAGCGGCGGCATCTACAACAACGCGGCCCAGATCTGGAACCACACCTTCTTCTGGAACTGCATGACCCCCGGCGGCGGCGGCGAGCCTTCGGGCGCGCTGGCCGATGCGATCAACGCCAAGTGGGGCAGCTACGCCGCCTTCAAGGAAGCGTTCGTGAAGAGCGCCGTGGGCAACTTCGGCTCCGGCTGGACCTGGCTGGTCAAGAAGGCCGACGGCAGCGTCGACATCGTGAACACCGGCGCGGCCGGCACGCCGCTCACCACCGCCGACAAGGCGCTGCTGACGGTGGACGTCTGGGAGCACGCCTACTACATCGACTACCGCAACCTGCGTCCGAAGTTCGTCGAGACCTTCCTCGACAAGCTGGTGAACTGGAAGTTCGCGGAAAGCAACTTCGCCGGCTGATCCGGCCCCCTGCACAAGGGATGCAAAGAAAAACGGCCCCGCGGGGCCGTTTTTTCATGGGCGGTGCGAACGGCCGGGCCGCGCTCAGCGCTGTTTCGTAAACGGCATACCCGAGAGCTTGAAGCCCGCCTTGAGGCCGCGCTTGGCGAACCAGCCCTGGTTCATCTCCAGCACGAAGCGCACGGGCTTGTCCGAGCAGTGCGAATCCAGCGTCTGCGGCTTCATGTCCGCCAGGTTGACGATGGTGCCGTCGTCCGCCACGAAGGCCGCCGTGAGCGGCAGCAGCGTGTTCTTCATCCAGAAGCATTGCACGCCGGGCACGGAGAACGCGAACAGCATGCCCTCGTTGGAGGGCATCTCCTTGCGGAACATCAGGCCGATCTCCCGCTCCTGCGGCGTCGCGGCCACCTGGGCGTCGATGCGGTGCATGCCCGCGGACAAATCCACGCGCTGCAGATCGAGCTGCGGACCCTGCTGGGCCTGCGCGGCGCCGGCACAGGCCGTGGCGATGGCGGCCGCGGCCGCGAGGCGGCGGACATGGCGGGTGGTGCGTCGCAGCCGGCGCGAGAGGAGGGTGGTCATGGTGCGGAGGTCATCCATCGGAAGGGAAGGGATCAGAGCGCGGCGTGGCGCAGTGCGCGTGGCGCCGACCGGCCGTTGCGGCGAAAAGCCTACCAGCCAAAAGCAAAGCCCGCGTAAAGCGGGCTTCGGGAGGCTCGGGGGACCGGCCCATGGAGGACCGGCTTCCCGTCGGCACGGGGCTCGCTCAGGCAGCGGCCTTGGAGTGCTTCTTGGTCTTCTTGTGGGCGACCTTGTGCTTGGTGTTCTTGTGGGCCTTCTTGGCGTGCGCCTTGGCCGTGGGAGCCGGCGTGTAGCTGTCGGCTGCCATGGGGGCGGACGTGGTGGCCGGAGCCTGGGCGGGCGCCTGGGCGAAGGCACCGGCGGTGAACAGACCGGCGATCAGGACAGCGAGGAGTTTTTTCATATTGCCGTTTCCTAGGAAAGTTTCGGATGGGTTGGCGAGCCCCGCGTAGGCCCGCGAAGCCCTCACACAACGATACCGCAGGCCGGGGCGTTGACAGACGGGACCTACAAATTTTTCTCGCTAGAATCATTGCGTTTTGTGCATGCGTGCACAGTCCGCCTTGCCCGGGCGCAGCCCCTGGCGCCATTCCACCGGAGATACCCGTTCCATGACCAGTTACCAGCACATCAAGGTCCCTGCCGAAGGCCAGAAGATCACCGTCAATGCCGACATGTCCCTGAGCGTGCCGGATCAGCCCATCATCCCCTACATCGAAGGCGACGGCACTGGTCTCGACATCACCCCCGTGATGCTGAAGGTGGTGGACGCAGCCGTGGCCAAGGCCTACGGCGGCAAGCGCAAGATCCACTGGATGGAGGTCTATGCCGGTGAGAAGTCCACCAAGGTGTACGGTCCCGACGTCTGGCTGCCGGAAGAAACCCTGCACGCCGTGCGCGACTACGTCGTCTCCATCAAGGGCCCGCTGACGACCCCCGTGGGCGGCGGCATCCGCTCGCTGAACGTGGCCCTGCGCCAGGAGCTCGACCTCTACGTCTGCCTGCGCCCCATCCAGTACTTCAAGGGCGTTCCCTCGCCCGTGAAGGAACCCGAGAAGACCCACATGGTGATCTTCCGCGAGAACTCGGAAGACATCTACGCCGGCATCGAGTTCGAAGCCGAGTCCGAGAAGGCGAAGAAGCTCATCAAGATCCTGCAGGAAGAGTTCGGCGTCAAGAAGATCCGCTTCCCCGAAACCTCCGGCATCGGCGTGAAGCCCGTGTCGCGCGAAGGCACGCAGCGCCTGGTCCGCAAGGCGATCCAGTACGCGATCGACAACGACAAGCCCAGCGTGACCATCGTCCACAAGGGCAACATCATGAAGTTCACGGAAGGCGGCTTCCGTGACTGGGCCTACGACCTGGCTGCCAAGGAATTCGGCGCCGAACTCATCGACGGGGGCCCGTGGATGAAGTTCAAGAACCCCAAGACCGGCAAGGAAATCACGGTCAAGGACAGCATCGCCGACGCGTTCCTGCAGCAGATCCTGCTGCGCCCCGCCGAGTACAGCGTGATCGCCACGCTGAACCTGAACGGCGACTACGTCTCCGACGCCCTGGCAGCCCAGGTGGGCGGCATCGGCATCGCCCCCGGCGCCAACCTGTCCGACTCCGTCGCCATGTTCGAAGCCACGCACGGCACCGCACCGAAGTACGCCGGCAAGGACTACGTGAACCCCGGTTCCGAAATCCTCTCCGCCGAAATGATGCTGCGCCACATGGGCTGGACCGAAGCGGCCGACATCATCATCAGCTCGATGGAAAAGTCCATCCTGAGCAAGAAGGTGACGTACGACTTCGCCCGCCTGATGGAAGGCGCGACGCAGGTGAGCTGCTCGGGCTTCGGCCAGGTGATGATCGACAACATGTGATGTTGTCGCGCGGCGGCGTCGCCTGACGCCTCTCGACCAAGCCCTTGATCTTCGTTGGAGGTCAGGGGCTTTTCCGTTTCTGAGCGCGCTGCAGCGTGCTCTCCAGGAACCGCTCCTCCGTGTCGCCCGGGGGGGCGGCAGCAACCCCGTGGGTCACGAGCGATGCCAGTCCGTGCGTGTACGACCAGGCCGCGCGGGCGGATTCGAGGTCCGGGAGCCCGTGCATGCGAGGTGGCCGAGTGGCATCACGACCGCGCTGGTTCGGCCGCGGGCGGAGGACGCCCTGCCCGTTCTATTTCACTTCGATCAGGGACAGCCCCCAGGGCGAGAGCGCGAAGCGCTCGCGCACGGGCTTGCTCTTGAATTCAGGAATGCTGTCGGCGTCGTGGACCGCCCACTGCGGCCCCAGGCCGCCGAGCGAGAGGGGCACGCCGTCCATGCGCAGGGCGCCGCATCCCGGGCCCTGCATTGCACAGGCGCCCCGCGCGCGCTACGGCCACTGGGGCTGCCGCGCCTCAGCGGCCTTCGCGCCGCGCGGCTGCCGCGGCCATCTCCGCCAGGAAGGGGCCCCGCTGGGAGGGAGGCTCGACGGGCTTGTCGATGAGGAACTGGCCGCGGTCCTTGCCGGCGATCCAGGCGGGCGGCTTGCCACGGCCCGTCCAGGTGGCACCGGAATTCGGATCGAGGTATTTGGCAGAAACCTGTTTCTTCGCGGGCTGCCAGGGGAACACCTGCTGGGCGGTGAAGCCGAATTCGGCGATCCAGGCCTGGATCTGGGTGAGCGCCTGGGCGGCGGCCTGTTTCTTCTCGCGGGCGATCTTCTCGTCCAAGGCTGCCTGCTCGGCAAGCAGCATCTGCAAACTCTTCATACTGTCTTTGGGGCGCTAGAGGGGGTGGGAAACGGCCGGATGATAGCGCCGCCGCCGTCCCCGCACCGGCGATGCACCAATTCCGGCGGTGGGGTGACAGGATCATGCAAGGCACGTTCGCCGTCACCGGGCGGAAACCGCCCCCCCCCCTCCACCTGCCTGGACCGGAGACGCCGTCTCAGGCGGGTCGGACGGCCTGGCGCGCGAGCAGCTTCCAGTCGTTGCCGCGCTTCTGCCAGACGCCCAGCACCTTGATCTGCACCTTCCCGGGTTTTCCGGAATCGTTGGTGTCGGCCGTCAGCGTATGCCGCACGACGGCCACGCCATCCACCACCTGGATCGACTGGTCGGTGATCACGATGGTCACGAAGTCCGACTTGCCGTTCATCAGGTCGCCGATGAAGCTGGCTTTCGTGTCCACGCGGCCGCCGGAGTGGCCGTAGCTCAGTTCGTCGGCCACCAGCTGGCCCAGCGCCTCGGGCGTCGGGTCGATCATGGCGATGCGCAGCCGTTCGGCGGCCAAGGCCACGGAGGGCCCATCCTGGGTGGCGCCCGGTGCGGTGCGCGACGCGCAGCCGGCGAGGGTGGCGGCCAGCAGCACGGCGGCTGCGGCGGTCGAGATGCGTCGGAACATGGGGGTGTCTCCTGGGGTGTCGTTGTGTGTGGTTTTTACTTTCCCGCCCGGCCTTGCAGTCACTGCGGACCGAGCTTGTCGATGAGCGCCTTGAGCGCGTCCATTTCGCCGGCCTTCAGGTCGGTGAGCGGCGCGCGCACGGGGCCCGCGTCGTGGCCGACGATCTTCGCTCCGGCCTTCACGATGCTCACCGCATAACCCGGCATGCGGTTGCGCAGTTCCAGGTAGGGCATGAAGAATTCGCGCAGCAGGCGGTGCTGCGTGGCCTGGTCGTCGTTCGCCACCGCGTGGTAGAAGTCCATGGCCGTCTTCGGGATGAAGTTGAACACGGCCGACGAGTACACCGGCGTGCCCAGCGCCTTGTAGGCGGCGGCATACACCTCGGCCGTGGGCAGGCCGCCCAGGTAGGCGAAGCGGTCGCCCATCTTCATGTAGATGGAGTTCATCAGCTCGATGTCGCCCACGCCGTCCTTGAAGCCCACGAGGTTGGCGTTGCGCTCGGCCAGGCGCGCGAGCGTCTCGGGCGTGAAGCGGCTCTGGCCGCGGTTGTAGACGATGACGCCGAACTTCACGCTCTTGCAGACGGCCTCGACGTGCGCCGCCAGGCCTTCCTGGCCGGCTTCGGTCAGGTAGTGCGGCAGCAGCAGGATGCCGTGGGCGCCGGCCTTTTCGGCGGCCTGGGCGCACTGGATGGCGAAGCGCGTGGGGCCGCCGGCGCCCGCGATGATCGGCACCTTGCCGCGGCAGGTCTGCACGGCGGTCTCGATGATGGCGGGGTACTCCTCCGCGGTGAGCGAGAAGAACTCGCCCGTGCCGCCGGCCGCGAAGAGGGCGCTGGCGCCGTAGGGAGCAAGCCATTCGAGGCGCTCGGCGTAGCCACGGGCGTTGAAGTTGCCTTCGCTGTCGAAGTCGGTCAGCGGGAAGGACAGCAGGCCGGAGCCCATGATGGTCTTGAGTTCTTGGGGTTGCATGGGGAAAGCCCGAAAAGTGGGAAAGGGTGGAACAGGAGGTGTTGGGAGAAGGCCCGCCCCTCGTGGGGGCCGGCCCGGAAATGACATCAGTCGAGGCGGATCTGCGCGGCGGACACCACGCCGGCCCAGCGGGCGCGTTCCTTCTCGAAGAACCGGTCCTGCTCGGCCGGCGTCATGGTGACCACTTCGGCGCCCTGGCCGGTGAGGCGCGAGCGGATCTCGGGGGTGCGGATGACGGAGATGAAGGCGGTGTTGATGCGCTGGACGATGGCTTCGGGCGTGCCGCGCGGCACCAGCACGCCCTGCCAGGTGCCGGATTCGAAGCCGGGCACGCCCTGTTCGGCGATGGTGGGCACGTTGGGCAACAGCGGCATGCGCGTGCCCTTGGAGAGGCCCAGCACCTTGAGCTTGCCGCTCTGCACGTGGGGCAGGGTGGCCAGCATGCCGTTCATCAGCACCTGCGTCTGGCCGGCCATGGTGTCCTGGATGGCGGTCACGCCGCCCTTGTAGGGCACGTACTGCCAGCGCGCGCCGCTGGCGGCGGCGAGCGCCACGCCGGCCAGATGGGGCGCGCTGCCCGTGGCCGTGACGGCGAAGTTGAGGTCGGCCGTGCGCGAGAGCGCGATCAGTTCCTTCAGATTGTTCGCGGGCACCGAGGGATGCACCACCAGCATGTGGGGTGAGTAGGCCAGCATGGTGGTGCCGCGCAGGTCCTTCGAAGGGTCGAAGGGCAGCTTGGTGTAGACGGAGGGGCTGATCGCCAGCGCGCCCACGTCGCACAGCAGCATGGTGTAGCCGTCCGGCGCGGCCTTGGCCACGAAGTCGGCGCCGAGGTTGCCGTTGGCGCCGGGCTTGTTCTCCACCACCACCGGCTGCTTGAGCGCTTCGGACAGGGGCTGGCTGATGGCGCGGGCGATGATGTCCGAGCTGCCGCCGGGCGGGTAGGGCACGACGAGGCGCAGCGGCTTGGCGGGCCAGGCACTGGCGGGCGGCGGGGTCTGCGCTGCGGCGGAAGCGCACGCGAGGGCCAGGGCGCCTGCGGACAGCAGGGCGCGGCGATGGATGGGCATGGTCTCTGTCTCCTGGTTTATGTTGTACGTCATCATACAACTTGAATCCTATAAAAGACAAGCGCCGGTCCGGAACGCGCAGATTTAGGCCGCGGACGGGCTGTGCGGCGATGCGGCGTGGAGCCTTGCGGCCTCCTGGGCGAGGCGCAGCCGCTCGCGGCTGTTGGTGAGGTGGATGCGCATGGCCGCGCGGGCCGAATCCGGGTCCTGGCGTGCGATGGCCGAGTAGATCTCTTCGTGCTCCCGGTGCACGCGGCCGAGGTAGTCGTCGCTGCGCTGTACCCGGAGCGCGGCGATGCGCGTGCGCGGGATCAGCGTGGTGCCCAGGTGGTTCATGATGTCCGCGAAGTAGGGATTGCCGGTGGCCTCGGCGATCTGCAGGTGGAAACGGAAATCGTGCGCCACGGTGTCGCCGCCGCTGCGGATGTTGTGCTCGAAATCCCGCAGGGCCTCGGCCATGCACTGCATATGCGCCTCCGTGCGGCGCATGGCGGCCAGGCCGGCGGATTCGGTCTCCAGGCTGATGCGCAGTTCCAGCACGGCGAGCACGTCGGCGGAGGTGCCCAGCTCCGAAGGATCGAGGCGGAACACGCCTCCGGCGCGCGGCGGCAGCACGAAGGTGCCGATGCCGTGGCGGGTTTCGACGAGCCCTGCGGCCTGCAGCTTGGAGAGAGCCTCGCGCACCACGGTGCGGCTCACGTCGTGCGCCCGCATGATTTCGGATTCGGTGGGCAGCTTGTCGCCGGGCGTCAGCAGGCGGTCGCGGATCCTGCCGGAGAAGTCCTCGACGACCGCATTGGCCAGTCCCCGCACGCGGCGCACCGGCGGAGCCGCGAGGGCGTTGCGGTCTGCGGAAGCGGAGGATGCGGGTAATCCCTTTGTCGAGGTGGCCATGGGCATGATCATAATCCCGTCGCGTTGTACGACAACATATGACAAATACCCACGCAAGGAACACCATGAGCCAGCCGCCCCGTTTCCACCGCCTGCTGCTCACCGGCGCAGCCGGGGGGCTCGGGAAAGTGCTGAGGGAGCGGGTCCGCCCCTTCGCGGAAATCATCCGCCTGTCCGACATCGCCAACCTCGCTCCCGCACGGGATGCCTCCGAAGAGGTCGTGCCCTGCGATCTGGCCGACAAGGCCGCGGTCGATGCGCTGGTGGCCGGCTGCGATGCGATCGTGCACCTTGGCGGTGTCTCGGTGGAGCGACCCTTCGAGGAAGTGCTCGAGGCCAACATCAAGGGCGTCTTCCACATCTACGAGGGCGCGCGCCGCCACGGCGCGCGCCGCGTGGTATTCGCCAGCTCCAACCACGTGATCGGTTTCTACCGCCAGACCGAACACATCGACGCACTGGCCCCGCGCCGCCCGGATGGCTACTACGGCCTCTCCAAATCCTTCGGCGAGGACATGGCCAGCTTCTATTACGACCGCTACGGCATCGAGACGGTGAGCCTGCGCATCGGCTCGTCGTTCCCCGAGCCGCGCGACCGCCGCATGATGAGCAGCTGGCTGAGCTACGACGACCTGACGCAGCTGGTGGAGAAGTCGCTGTTCACGCCGAACGTCTGCCACACGGTGGCGTACGGCGCATCGGCCAACCGCGATCTGTGGTGGGACAACCATGCGGCGGCCCACCTGGGCTACGTGCCGAAAGACAGTTCCGAGCCCTTCCGGGCCAAGGTGGAGGCACAGCCCGCACCCGCGCCGAACGATCCGGCGGCCGTCTACCAGGGCGGGGCGTTCACGGCCCAGGGGCCTTTCGAGGGATGAGCGGCATGGCGGCAGCAGCCTCTTCCCCGTCCTCGGCCGAGCTGGTGCTCGATGCCCGCTGCGCCACGGGCGAAAGCCCGGTGTGGCGCGCTGCGGAAGAAGCGCTCTACTGGACCGACATTCCGGCGGCCGTGCTGCACCGCTGGTCCGCCCGCAACGGAGCGCGCTCGCAGTGGAGCGCGCCTGAAATGGTGGCCTGCATGGCCGCCTGGGCCGGGGAGCCGGGACGCTGGATCGCCGGCATGGAGAGCGGCCTGTTCGCGCTCGATCTTCCCGAAGGACCGGATCTGCCGGAGACCGGCGGCGCGCTGTCGGCCCGGTGCCTGGCCGGCGCGCCGCACGCTGCCGCCGGCATGCGCTTCAACGATGGGCGGTGCGACCGGCAGGGCCGCTTCATCGCCGGCACGATGCTGCTCGACATGGCCGCTGCCGCACCCGTGGGCGCGGTCTACCGGTTCGGGCGCCAGGAACTCGCCGCCGGACGGGCGGAAGACCTGGGCCTGGGGCCGCTGATCGTGCCCAACGGCATCGCGTTCAGCCCGGACGGCCGCACCATGTACCTGTCGGATTCCCATCCCCAGGTGCAGAAGATCTGGGCCTTCGATTACGACACCGGCACCGGCACGCCGCACCGCCGCCGCCTGTTCGTGGACATGGCGCCGCTGCCGGGCCGCCCCGACGGCGCGGCCGTGGACGTGGACGGCGGCTACTGGATCTGCGGCAACGACGCCGGCCTGGTGCACCGCTTCACGCCGGACGGCCGGCTGGACCGTTCGCTCGCCGTGCCCGTCAAGAAGCCCGCCATGTGCGCCTTCGGCGGGCCGCGGCTGGACACGCTCTTCGTCACCACCATCCGCCCGGGCGGCGGCGCGGACCTGTCCGACCAGCCGCTGGCCGGCGGCGTGTTCGCGCTGCACCCCGGCACACAGGGCCTTCCCGAGCCCGAATTCGACCCCGTCGCCCATTGAAGCGGCGGCAGACCGCAGCCTTTCGCGCCGACCCTTTTCCCTTCCGACCCGATCCATCCGAGGTAGACACACATGCGATTCATCCGGACCACCCTGGCTGCCGTGGCAGCCTGCTGCGCGGCCCTCGCCGCCCATGCCACGGAGTTCCGCTCCGCCGACATCCATCCCGACGACTATCCCACCGTCACGGCGGTGAAATTCATGGGCGAGCGCCTCAAGGAGCTCTCCGGCGGCAAGCACACCATCCGCGTCTACAGCAGCGGCGCCCTGGGCAACGAGAAGGACGCGATCGAGCAGGCCAAGATCGGCGCGCTGCAGATGGTGCGCATCAACATCGGCGCGATGAACAACATCTGCCCCGAAACGGTGGTACCGACCATGCCGTTCCTGTTCCGCTCGGTCGACCATCTGCACAAGGTGCTGGACGGCCCCGTGGGCGAGGAAATCCTCAAGGCCTGCGAGCGCCAGGGCTTCGTCGGCCTGGCCTACTACGACAGCGGCGCGCGCTCCATGTTCACGGCCAAGAAGCCGGTGCGCAAGTTCGACGACATGAAGGGCATGAAGGTGCGCGTGCAGCAGTCGGACCTGTGGGTGTCGATGCTGGAAGCCATGGGCGCCAACGCCACGCCGATGCCGATGGGCGAGGTGTACACGGGCCTGAAGACCGGCCTGATCGACGCCGCAGAGAACAACTACCCCACCTACGAAAGCTCGCGCTCCTTCGAGGTGGCCAAGTACTACACCAAGACCGAGCACTCCATGGCTCCGGAGATGCTGCTCTTTTCCAAGCGCGCCTGGGACCGCCTCTCGCCGCAGGAGCAGGGCTGGGTCCGCCAGGCCGCGAAGGAATCGGTGCCGTACATGCGCAAGCAGTGGGCCGAGCGCGAGGTGAAGTCGCTCGCCACCGTGAAGGCCGGCGGCGCCGAGATCATCGAGATCGACAAGGCCCCGTTCCAGGCCGCGATGAAGCCCGTCTACGACAAGTTCATCACCGATGCCAAGCTCAAGGACCTCGTGAAGCGCGTGCAGGACACGCAGTAAGCCCACTCCCTCCCCGTGCCGCTCCCGGCACGGGGTTTTTTTTGCCCTGAAGCCTTACCGCCGAGCGCCCTGCCTCTTGCCTCAGAGCGCCCCGGCGGCCTCTCTTTCTTCTTCGACATGTACACCCAAATCTGCCGCACGCTCGCCCGCGTCTGCATGGCGCTGGGCATCCTCGGGCTCGTGGCGGTGATCTGCGCCGTGAGCTGGCAGGTGTTCGGCCGCTACGTCCTCAACAACACGCCCACCTGGGCGGAGAGCCTGGCCCTGCTGCTGGTGCTCTACGTGACCATGTTCGGCGTGGCCGTCGGCGTGCGCGACGCCGGCCACATCGGCCTCGAATCGTTCCTGGTGCTGGCGCCCGACGGGCTGCGCCTGAAGATGGAATACCTGATCCACGCACTGATCCTCGTGTTCGGCGCCGCCATGGCCTGGAATTGCGCCTCGCTCGCGCAGTCGGTGTGGGAATACCGCCTGCCCACGCTCTTCATCTCCGAAGGCTGGAAATACGTGCCCGCCAGCATCGCGGGCGTGCTCATCGTGCTGTTTTCCATCGAACACATCATCGCGCTCGCCCAGGGCCGCGAAGTCGAACCCGCCTGGGGCTGATCCATGACCGTGCCACTCCTGATCCTGTGCGTGTCGTTCACGCTCTTCCTGCTGCTGGGCGTCCCGGTGGCGTTCTCCATCGGCCTCTCGGCCCTGGCCACCCTGGCGTACGAGGGCCTGCCGCTCGAAGTGGGCTTCCAGCAGATGACCTCCGGCATGGGGATCTTCTCGTTCCTGGCGATACCGTTCTTCATCTTCGCGGGCGAACTGATGCTCTACGGCGGCATCGCGGACCGCATCGTGAACTTCGCACGCGCCCTGGTGGGCCACGTGCGCGGCGGCCTGGGCATGTCCAACGTGGTGGCCTGCACGCTGTTCGGCGGCGTCTCGGGCTCGCCGGTGGCCGACGTGTCCGCTATGGGCGCGGTGATGATCCCGATGATGAAGAAGGAGGGCTACCACGCCGACTACGCCGTGAACGTGACCACGCACGCGGCACTCGTCGGCGCGCTGATGCCCACCAGCCACAACCTGATCATCTACTCGCTGGCAGCCGGCGGCAAGGTGTCGATCGCGGCGCTGATCCTGGCGGCGCTGGTGCCGGCCCTGGTGCTCACGATCAGCAACCTCGCTGCGGCCTACCTCGTGGCCGTGAAGCGCGGTTATCCGAAGGGCACCTTCCCCGGCTGGCACATCGTGGCGCGGTCGTTCGCGGCGGCGCTGCCGGGCCTCTTCATCGTCGTGCTGATCCTGGGGGGCATTCTGTCGGGCATCTTCACGGCGACCGAATCGGCGGCGGTGGCGGTGCTCTACGCGCTGGCGCTCACCATCTTCCTCTACCGCACCCTGAAGTGGGAGCACTTCATCAAGGCCGCCTCCAAGGCGGTGCGCACCACGGGCGTGATCCTGCTCCTGATCGGCATCTCCAGCACCTTCGGCTACCTCATCAGCCTCTACGGCGTGGCCGAGCTGACGGGGCAGATGCTGTCGCAGGTCACCAGCACGCCCTGGGTGATCTTCCTGCTCATCAACATCATCCTGTTCGTGCTGGGGACGTTCCTGGACATGGCCGCCACCATCCTGCTGTGCACGCCGATCTTCCTGCCGATCGCGCAGCATTACGGCATGAGCTCGGTGCAGTTCGGCATCGTGATGCTCATCAACTGCGCACTGGGCCTGAACACGCCGCCCGTGGGTACCACGCAGTTCGTGGGCTGCGCGATCGGCGGGGTGTCGGTGGGCACGGTGATGCGCACGATCTGGCCGTTCTACGGCGCGCTGATCTTCGCCCTCGCGCTGGTGACCTTCGTGCCCTCGTTCTCGACCTGGCTGCCCAGCATGTTCATGGCGGTGCGCTGAGGCGCTGCCTGGCCTGAACCGACACCCTGTGCCGAACGGAACTTCCATGACCACGCCCCTGACCATCCGCATGCACGAGGCCGACAACGTGGCCATCGTGGCCAACGACGGCGGCCTGCCCGCCGGCACCGTGCTGCCCGGCGGCCCCACGCTGGCCGACCACGTGCCCCAGGCCCACAAGGTCGCCCTCGCGGACATTCCCGAAGGCGCGGCCGTGGTGCGCTACAACGTGCCGATCGGCTATGCGATCCGCGCGATTCCCGCCGGCAGCTGGGTGCACGAGAAGCTGCTGCACATGCCCGAGGCGCGGTCGCTCGACGGCCTGCCGATCGCCACGGTGAAGCCGCCCTCCCTGCCGCCGCTCACCGGCTACACCTTCGAGGGCTACCGCAATGCCGACGGGTCCGTGGGTACGCGCAACATCCTCGCCATCACCGAGACCGTGCAGTGCGTGGCCGGCGTGACGGAGTTCGCCGTGCAGCGCATCAAGGCGGAGCTGCTGCCGAAATACCCGCATGTGGACGACGTGGTGGCCCTGGCCCACACCTACGGCTGCGGCGTGGCGATCGACGCGCCCGATGCGGTGATCCCGATCCGAACGCTGCGCAACATCAGCCTCAACCCGAACTTCGGCGGCGAGGTCATGGTCGTCAGCCTGGGCTGCGAGAAGCTGCAGCCCGAGCGCCTGCTGCCGCCCGGCGCGATCCCCCTGGTGGATGAGCGCACGCTGCAGGAGGCGCCGCTGGACGTGGTCTGCCTGCAGGACGAGGTCCACGTGGGTTTCATGTCGATGGTCGATTCGGTGATGCGCCAGGCCGAGAAGCACCTGGAGCGCCTGAACCGCCGCCGCCGCGAGACCGTGCCCGCCAGCGAACTGGTGGTGGGCGTGCAGTGCGGCGGCAGCGATGCCTTCAGCGGCGTGACCGCCAACCCGGCGGTGGGCTTCTGCACCGACCTGCTGGTGCGCGCGGGCGCGACGGTGATGTTCTCCGAAGTGACCGAGGTGCGCGACGGCATCGACCAGCTCACCGCCCGCGCGGCCACGCCCGAAGTGGCGGCGGCCATGGTCCGGGAGATGGCCTGGTACGACGCCTACCTGAGCCAGGGCCGGGTGGACCGCAGCGCCAACACCACGCCGGGCAACAAGAAGGGCGGCCTCTCCAACATCGTCGAGAAGGCCATGGGCTCGATCGTCAAAAGCGGCAGCGCACCCATCAGCGGCGTGGTGGCGCCCGGCGAAAAGGCCCGGCAAAGAGGCCTGCTCTACGCCGCCACGCCCGCCAGCGATTTCATCTGCGGCACGCTGCAGGTGGCCGCGGGCATGAACCTGCACGTGTTCACCACCGGCCGCGGCACGCCCTACGGCCTCGCCGAAGTGCCGGTGATCAAGGTGGCCACCCGCAGCGACCTCGCGCGCCGCTGGCACGACCTGATGGACGTGAACGCCGGCCGCATCGCCGACGGCGACGCCACCATCGAGTCGCTGGGCTGGGAGATGTTCCACCTGATGCTCGACGTGGCCAGCGGCCGCAAGAAGACCTGGGCCGAGCACTGGAAGCTGGCCAACGCACTGGTGCTGTTCAACCCTGCGCCGGTGACATGAGATTCATTACAAAGGAGACAGACAGCATGCAACGCAGAACCTTCGCCCTCGGCGCGATCGCCATGGGCACCGCCGCCGCCAGCCTCGCCACGACGCCGGCCTTCGCCCAGGGCGCGTGGCCCACGGGCAAGACCATCACCTACCTGGTGCCGTTCGCGGCCGGCGGCACGACCGACACGCTGGGCCGGCTGATCAGCCAGCAACTGGGCACGGCCCTGGGCACCACGGTGGTGGTGGACAACAAGGGAGGGGCAGGGGGCAGCGTCGGCTCCGAGATCGCCGCGCGCGCGGCGCCGGACGGCTACACGCTGCTCGGCGGCACGATCAGCTCGCACGCGATCAACGTGAGCCTGTACCCCAAGCTCGGCTACGACCCGGTGAAGTCCTTCGCTCCGGTCACGCTGATCGGCACCAACCCCGTCGTGCTCGTGGTGGCCGCCAGCAGCCCGTACAAGACGCTGCAGGACGTGCTGGCCGCGGCCAAGGCCAAGTCGGGAGGCCTTTCTTCGGCATCCGCCGGCACCGGCACCTCGCAGCACCTGGCGCTGGAATTGCTGGCCTACAAGTCGGGCGTGAAGTTCACCCACGTGCCCTACAAGGGCAGCGGCCCGGCGATCCAGGACGTGATCGGCGGCCAGGTGGACATGATGTTCGACACCACCGTGGTCGCCGCGCCGCACATCCAGAGCGGCAAGCTGCGCGCCATCGCCGTGACCTCCGCCCAGCGCCTGGCCTCGATGCCCGACGTGCCCACGGTGGCCGAATCGGGCGTGGCCAGCTTGAAGGACTTCGAGGTGGTGTCCTGGCAGGCGATCTTCGTGCCCGCCGGCACGCCCGCGCCCATCGTCACCCGCCTGCACGACGAGATCCGCAAGATCCTGGCGCAGCCCGACATGCAGGCCAAGCTCAAGGGCTTCGGCATGGAGCCGGCCGACCTGACCACCGCCCAGATCGCGGCCTTCCAGAAGGCCGAGGTCGAGAAGTGGGCCCAGGTCATCAAGGCGGCGAACGTCAAGGTGGATTGACGCAGCGGGGCCGGCGGCGCCGTGGGACGCCGCTCCCCGCTCAGAGGAACTGCGCGCGCAGCCCCACCATGATGCGGCGGCCGGCCGCGGGCTCGAAGAAGCGTCCGTTGCCGTCGTTCACGATCAGCGATCCCACGTAGCGGCGGTCGAACAGGTTGTCGAGCCGCGCCCAGGCCTGCCAGCGCACCGTGCCGCCCGACTTCCATCCGTAGCCGGCCCGCAGGCCCGCAACCGCATAGCCGGGGGCGGATTCGGTGTTGGTGTCGTTGGCGTAGGCCTTGGCGGACAGGTCCACGGCCGCGCCGACGGTCCATGCGGCGTTGGGTGCGTAGTCCAGCGAGAGCCGCGCCACGTGCCGTGCCGTGCCCGGCAGGCGGCTGCCTTCCGGCACCGCCGTTCCGCCCGCGCCCGTGTAGGCGCTGCCGAAGAACGCGTCCAGGTAGGTGTAGGCCGCGCGCGGCGTGAACCCCCCGGCGCTCGCGCTCCAGGACAGCTCCATGCCGCGGCGCCGTACCGCATCGGCGTTCTGGTACACCGTGCGGCCGTTCACCGTGGCGGCCGGCACGATCTCGCCGCGCGTGCGCGCGTCGAACCAGGCGGCCTCCACGCGGTGGATGGCGCCCTGCCACTTAGCCCCCACCTCGAACTGCCGGCTGCGGGCCGCCTCCAGGCCGTAGTTGGGACCGCTGTTGGTGCGGCTGTAGGCCATCTCCGCGAGCGTCGGCGTCTCCAGCCCGCCGCCGGCATTGGCGTACAGGTTCAGCTGGTCGGATACGGCCCAGACCAGGCCGGCGGCCGGGCTGGTGCGGTGCCAGCTGCGGCTGCCGCTGTCGTCCGGGTTCGAGGCGCTCGCGGGAAAGCGGTCGTCCACCGACAGCCGCACGCGCGTGGCGCGCAGGCCGGCGATGGCGCGCACCGTGGGGGTGATCCAGGCGTCCGCCTGCGCGAACAGATCGGTGTTGCCGGCGCGGTCCTGCTCGTTGCGGCGCAGGGCGCCGGGCGTGCCCGCGTCGTTGACGAAGCCCTGCCGGTGTTCCGAGAGCCGGTCCGCATCCAGGCCGACCGTCCAGGACCAGGGCAGGCCCGCAGAGGTGCGGTCGCCGTGCGTCCATGCGACGCCCACGCCGTAGTAGTCCCGGTCCAGGTCCACCACGCCGCCCGCGCTGTTGGCCGCGCTCCCGGTGAAGGACAGCGTCTGGAACAGGCTGCGCGTGCCGCCATACACCCGGGCGCGCACGCTGTCGCGGGCCGTGACCGCATGTTCCACCACCACCCCGAGCTGGTTCTGCCGGACGGTTTTGCGGGTATCGAAGGCGTCGGCCACGGAAGGCGCCTGGCGCGGATCGGCGCGCCACTGCGCACGCGTGAGCCCGAGCGGGTCCTGCGCCAGGGGCTGATCGAACAGGTTCGCAAGCACGGTCACGCGCGTGTCGCTGGTGGGCCGCGCCACCAGCTTGGCATTCAGGTGCGTGCGGCGTGCCGCGCTGTGTTCGCGCCAGCCATCGGTCTCGAAACGCGATACGTCCACCAGCCCGCCCAGGGTTTTGTCGCCGAAATCCAGCGACGCCTCGGCCAGCCGCTGGCCGAACGACCCCGCGGCGACGGAGGCGGAGGCTCCGCCGCCCTCGCGCGGGTCCCGGGTGGTCACCTGCAGCACGCCGCCGGCCGCATTGCCGTACTGCTGCGCGAGCGGGCCGCGCAGGATGTCGACCCGCGCGGCCGAGGGCAGTTGCGCCGTGGCCGCCTGGCCCTGGCCGTCGGGCATCGTCGCCGGAATGCCGTCCACCAGGATGCGCACGCCGCGCACGCCGAACGTGGAGCGCGATCCGAATCCTCGGATCGCGATCTGCAGATCCTGCGCATAGTTCTGCCGCTCCGACACCACGACGCCCGCCTGGCCGGCCAGCAGCTCCGACAGGTTCACGAGCGGCGTGGTGGCGGTGAACGGGTCCACCGGAATGGCCGTCTGGCTGGCGGCGGCGTCGAACCGGCGCTGGGCCTCGGCCTGGCCGCCCGACACCTCCACCGTGGGCAGCGTGGATGCAGCAGCCTGCGCGGAGGCCGCCAGCGGAACGCCGGCCCACACGGCGCAGCCGGCCACGGCCAGCCACCACGGCGCCCCAGGGAGCGCAGCGGCGGCGGTGGATCGGCTCGGAAAGGTGGGCTGGCGAGAGAGCAGGGGCATGCGCCGCATGCCGGTCAGCCGCGCGCCGCGGCGGCCGGGACCTGGCCCACCACGCTGCTGGGCTGCGCAGGCTCGATCACGCCGCACAGTACGCGGCCACCGGAGTTGCCGGCGGGATTCGACTTGTAGTCGTCTTCCTTCTCGTGCACGACGAGCGCGCGGCCCATCACCGACGCCTTGCCGGGCGTCAGCGTGACGTTGGAGTTCACATAGCGCACGGTGCCGCGGCCATCGGCGCCCACGTTGATGTTGGGCAGCTCGCCCGCGTGGGCCCGGTCGGCCGGCGCACCCGGCTGGCCGTGCTGGTGCGACATGCCGGGGTCGAAGTGGCCGCCGGCCGCGCCGAACGGCACGGTCTTGCCCGTGGCGGCATCCGGCCCGGGGGCGCACTGCCCGTTGGCGTGGATGTGGAAGCCGTGCAGCCCCGCGGTCAGGCCCTGCACCTGAGCGACGATTTCGACGCCGGTGGGGGTTTCGGTCAGCACGGCGGTGCCGGCGGGCTTGCCGTCCGCGGTCATCAGGCGGGCGGATGCCGTGGCGCGCTCCAGGCCCGGCACCGGTGTCTTTGCGGCACTGGCCGCCTCGGTGGCGTAGGACGCGGGCGTGCCGCCGCCCGGGGTGCCGCAGCCCGCCAGGGCGAGCACCATTCCCAGTGCGGCGAGCGGAACTGCCTTGCGCAGGCCCGAGCGGGGCAAGGCGGGAAGGGTGGGGGAGCGGGTGTGAGAGAAATGCATGGTCGGCACGGCGCGATGGCGGACAGGAAAGGGGCCCGCACGTCGGCGGGAGCTTCCCCGCAGCATGCGGCTGAAAGCCGACAGTCGGCGTAGGACAACGGCGGCGCCTTCCCCTCCGTCGCCCCGCTGCAACGCCGGCTGTGGAAGTACCGCGTCGCACCCCACCGCCACGCACCCGATCGCGCCGTGGCGAGGCGCTGCCGTCAGGCCGACGGCTTCTGCACCATCTTCAGGATGCTGGAGAAATCCAGGCCGCCATGGCCCGCGAGGCTGTGCGCCGCATACAGGCTGCGCGCCAGCCCGCCCAGCGGCGTGGCCGCCCGGACGGCGGTGGCGTTTTCCTGGGCCAGGCCGAGGTCCTTGAGCATCAGGTCGGTGCCGAACCCGCCCGCATAGTCCTTGCTGGCCGGCGACTGCGGCATCACGCCGGGCCAGGGGTTGTACTTTTCCAGCGCCCAGTTGCCGCCCGAGCTGCGCCGCATGATCTCCGAGAGCACGGCGGGATCGAGGCCATTGGCCACGCCGAGGGCGAGCGCCTCGCTGGTGCCCGCCATCAGGATGCCGAGGAGCATGTTGTTGCAGATCTTCGCCGTCTGGCCCGCACCCACGGCGCCGGCATGGAAGATGTTGGCGCCCATCTTCTCCAGCACCGGGCGGGCACGCTCCAGGTCGGCCGGCTCGGCCCCGACCATGAACGTCAGCGTCCCGGCGATCGCGCCGCCGGTGCCGCCCGACACGGGCGCATCGATGAACGCTACGCCCTGCGCCCGTGCGGCATCGGCCACCTTGCGCGACGTGGCCGCGGCGATGGTCGAGCAGTCGATCGCAAGCGTGCCTGCGGGAAGCTGGGACAGCAGACCGGGCTGGCCGTCGCGGCCGAGGTACAGCGCTTCCACGTGGGGGCTCGCGGGCAGCATGCTGATCACCAGCTCCACGCCCGCCACGCAGGCGTCCGCGTCGGTGGCCACCCGCACGCCGTCCGCGGCGATCTTCTCGCAGGCGGGCCGGGACAGGTCGAAGGCGGCGATCTCGTGGCCGGCCTTGTGCAGGTTCAGGGCCATGGGGCCGCCCATGTTGCCGAGTCCGATGAATGCGATCTTCATGTGCTTGTCTCCTGGGGTGGTGTGGGGAATAAATGCTCCGTGTCCGGAGGCGCTGCGCCGTCCGTGCGTGGGGCGTCGGACCGCCCGCTGCACGGAGGAGGGCGGCTCAATCGGCGGCCTCGAAGATGCTGTGCCGCCTGCTCGGTGGTGTCTCGTCGCGAAGGAGCCGGGCGGGCATCTAGACGCACTCCATCGCCTGGTGCGGCAGGGCCGGCAGCCGCACCTGCACCGCATCGCCGCCGGCCACCGTGCCACCCGCCAGCACGATGCCCATCACGCCCGTCTTGCGAACGAGGTTGCCGGAAGCGTCCTTGTCCAGCATGGCCGCCATCAGGCCGCGCTGGAAGCGGTCCATCTGGATGCAGGGGTTGCGCAGGCCCGTCAGCTCGACCACCGCGCCCTGCGTGAAATGCAGCTGCGTTCCCCGGGGCAGGGCGATCAGGTCGCGCCACGACAGTCCGGGGGCGGACTGCAGCGTGATGTTCTCCCCGAGTTCGCCGGCCGCCACGACGAAGTCCTGCTTCAGCAGGTGGTCCAGCAGCGAGGCGGCGATGAGGTGCACCTGCCGCAGATTGGGCTGGTCCGGATCGGCTTTGGCCCGGGAGCGGTGCTGCACCGTGCGTCCGTGGTGGGCATCTCCCGCCACGCCCAGACCCGCCTCCAGCACGATCGACGGCACCGTCTCCTTGGAAAACTGGTGTTCGGCGTCGCGATGGACGGCGAGGACGGTGGTGTGCAGAGGTTCCATGACGATGGAGCGTGGAGGAAGGCAGGGGGGCCGGAACGGCGTCAGCGGATGGCGTCCGGCGCGTCGCCGTCCAGCATGCGCCGGGCGATGATGACGCGCATGATCTCGTTCGTGCCTTCCAGGATCTGGTGCACGCGCGCATCGCGCAGCAGGCGCTCCAGCGGATATTCGCGGATGTAGCCGTAGCCGCCATGCAATTGCAGCGCCTCGTTCACCACCTGGAAGCCCGTATCGGTGGCAAAGCGCTTGGCCATGGCGCAGTAGGTGGAGGCATCGCGCGCGCCGGCATCCAGCTTGGAGGCGGCCAGCCGCACCATCTGGCGCGCGGCGACCAGCTCGGTCGCCATGTCGGCCAGCTTGAATTGCAGGGCCTGGAAGCTGGCGAGCGCCTTGCCGAACTGCTTGCGGTCCTGCAGGTACTGCTGCGCGGCGCCGAGCGCCCCCTGCGCCGCGCCCACCGAACAGGTGGCGATGTTGATGCGCCCGCCGTCCAGGCCCTTCATCGCGATCTTGAAGCCTTCGCCTTCGGAGCCCAGCAGGTGGTCCGCGGGAACGCGGACGTTGTCGAAGCTGATGGTGCGCGTGGGCTGGCTGTTCCAGCCCATCTTGGCTTCCTTCTTGCCGTATTCGATGCCGGGTGCATCGGCCGGCACCGCGAACGCGCTGATGCCGCCCGCGCCGGACCCGGCCGCACCCGTGCGCGCCATCAGCACCAGCACGTCGGTGCTGCCGGCGCCGCTGATGAAGGCCTTCGCGCCGTTGATCACGTATCCGTTTCCGTCGCGTTCGGCGCGCGTCTTGAGCGACGCCGCATCCGAGCCCGCGCCGGGCTCCGTCAGGCAGTAGCTGGCGAGTTTCTCGCCGCTCGTGAGCAGCGGGCCCCAGTGCCCGCGCACCGCATCGGTGGCCCATGTGCCCAGCATCCAGGTCGCCATGTTGTGGATGGTGATGAAGGCGGTGGTCGAGGGATCGACGGCCGCCATTTCCTCGAACACCAGCGTGGCGTCCAGCCGGGGCAGGGCGAGGCCGCCCGCGTTCTCGGGTGCGTAGAGTCCGCAGAAGCCCAGCGCGCCGGCCTTGGCGATCGCTTCCCGCGGGAAGATGCCTTCCGCGTCCCAGTGCGCGGCGTGGGGCGCCAGTTCGGCCCGGGCGAACTCCCGGGCGGTATCGGCAAAAGCGCGTTGCTCTTCGGTCAGCTCGAAATCCATGGTGCGTGTCTCGTTCCTGCTCGTCGTTCTCGTCTTGTCTTCGTTCCGGCGGCCGCCGTGGATGCGCCGGGCCCGTCAGGGTTTCGCGGACGGGTGCTCCAGCGTCAGCCAGCGCATCAGCCCGCGGCGCCGCGCCTCGGTCTCGCCCGTCAGGCACTCGTGGTAGAAGCGCGGCCCCTCGGGCTGCGCCTCGGTCGCCCGCGTCGCCTGCTTGCACCGCGTGATGCGCTCGCGCTGCCACGCGGCCTGCTCCTGCCGCAACTGCGGCCGCTCGTGCGCCGACAGCGCCCGCATGACGTCGCCGTACAGGATCGCGATGGCCGTGTCCGCCTGCTGCCACGCCTGCACCGCACAGGCGTTCGTCTCCGCCACGGTGCCTTGGGGATCGCAGGCCGCGCCGGCCTGGGCTTGCGCGCCAGCACTGCACATCCACAGGGCGATGGTGCCTGCGGCTCCGAATACCCCGGCCGGTCGTCGCCAGATCTTGAGAATTTCCATCCCTCGCTTGTACCACTGCGCAAACATCTGCGCGGCCCAGGCCAGCAGCAGCCGCGCAAGGGCCGCCCCGCCGCGCTGGCTGCGTCCCCCTTCCCGCGCGCCAGCGCTAGAGAAGGGGGAAGGCGCGCAGCGCCTCAGGGGGATGTCACTCCATTCAGAATGTCACTTCAAGCTGATCGTGGTGTTCACGCCCTGGCCGATCGTGCTGTCGTCGAACCACCGCGCCGTCACCGTCTTGGTCTGCGTGTAGAACAGCACCACCTGCTTGCCGTAGGGGCCCAGGTCGCCCAGCTTGGAGGCGCGCGAGCCGGAGAACGAAAAGAGCGGCACGGGCACGGGGATCGGCACGTTGATGCCCACCTGGCCCACGTCGATCTCTTCCTGGAACTTGCGCGCCGCCGCGCCCGACTGCGTGAAGATGGCGGTGCCGTTGCCGTTCGGGTTGTCGTTGATGAACGCGATCGCCTCGTCGATGTCCGCCGCAGCCCCCAGGCACAGTACGGGGCCGAAGATTTCCTGGTCGTAGATGGACATGCCGGGCTTCACGCCGCTGAACACCGTCGGACCCACGAAGTTGCCCTTCTCATATCCGGCCACCTGGGGCTTGCGGCCATCCAGCTCCAGCGTGGCGCCGTCGGCGATGCCGCGCTCGATCAGGCCCTCGACGCGTTCCCGCGCGGCGCACGACACCAGCGGGCCCACGTCCGTGCCTTTCTCCGTGCCGGCGCTCACCTTCAGCGTCTTCGCCTTGGCGACCAGCTCGGGAATCCAGTTCTGCGCCTCGCCCACCAGCACCACCACCGACAGCGCCATGCAACGCTGGCCCGCGGCACCGAAGGCCGCGCCCGCCAGAGCGTTGAGCGTCTGCTCCTTGTTGGCGTCGGGCATGACGATGGCGTGGTTCTTCGCGCCCATCATGCACTGCACCCGCTTGCCGTTCAGGCTGGCGCGGTTGTACACATGGGTGCCGACCTTCGTGGAGCCCACGAAGCTGATCGCCTTGATGTCCGGATGGTCGCAGATCGCGTTCACCGCATCCTCGCCACCGTGCACCACGTTCAGCACGCCCGGCGGCACGCCGGCCTCCAGCGCCAGCTCGCACAGGCGCATGGTCACCATCGGATCCTGCTCGCTGGGCTTGAGCACGAAGGTGTTGCCGGTGGCGATGGCCATCGGGAACATCCACAGCGGAATCATGGCCGGGAAGTTGAAGGGCGTGATGCCTGCGCACACGCCCAGCGGCTGCATCAGCGTGTAGGTATCGACACCCCCGGCCACGTTGTTGGCCAGCTCGCCCAGCTGCAGGTTGCCGATGGCGCTCGCGTGCTCCACCACTTCCAGTCCGCGGAACACGTCGCCCTCGGCGTCGGGCAGGGTTTTGCCCTGCTCGGCCGTCAGGATCGCGGCCAGCTCGGCCATGTTTTCGCGGATCAGTTGCTGGTATTTGAGGAAGATGCGCGCCCGCGCGCCTATCGCCGTTTTCTTCCAGGTCTTGAACGCCTCCTTGCCCGAGGCCACGGCGGCGTCGATCTCTTCCGGGGTGGCGAACGGCACGCGCGCCAGCACTTCCTGCGTGGCGGGGTTCACCACGTTGCGCCACTGCGTGGTCTTGGATTCGACGAATTGGCCGCCGATCAGCAGCTTGACCGTGGGCGCCAGGACGGCCGTGGATTGGGGGGCATTCATGCGCTTGTCTCCTGTCTGGGATGGAATCTGGGTGTGCCGGCGTGGCGCCGACATGCCGGCACATGCTATCCGTGCGAAATTGCAAGATCAATAGAGGAAAATCGCACGTGTGCTTTGCGAATTTGCACAACACAATCGCCACCCCGCAGACTCGAGTGCTCACGATGGATTGGGAGAACCTCCGCTATTTCCTGGAACTGGCCCGCACCGGCACGCTGGCCGCCGCCGCGCGGCGCACGGGCGTGGAACACACCACCGTCGCCCGCCGCATCCAGGCGCTGGAAAAGCAGATGGGCGAATCGCTGTTCGCCCGCGAGGCGGGCGGGCACCGCCTGACCGAGGCCGGGCGCCACCTGCTTCCCGCCGTCGAGGCGATGGAGACGGCCGTGCTCGGCGTGGAGCGCGTGCGGCCCAGCGGCATCGGCCCGGTGGGCCTCGTGCGCGTCGGTGCCACGGAGGGCTTCGGCACGCAGGTGCTCGCGCCGCACCTCGCGCGGCTCACCCTTCAATATCCCCACCTGAGCGTCGATCTGCTCGCGCTGCCGCGCATGCTGCACCTGTCGCGGCGCGAGGCCGACATCGTCATCTCGCTGGAGCGGCCCACCCGCGGCGCCGTGATCGTCTCGAAGCTCGCGGACTACACGCTCCACCTCTACGGCCAGCGCGAATACCTGGCCCGCCACCCCCCGGTCTCGCGCCGGGAGGATCTGCGCCACCATGCCTTCGTCAGCTACGTGGACGATCTGCTGTTCACCAAGGAGCTGCAGTTCCTCGACCAGCTGGTGCCGCCCGAGCGCTTCGCGTTCCGCAGCACCAGCGTGACCGCGCAGTACGAAGCCGTGCGCGCCGGGGCGGGCCTGGCCGTGCTGCCGGCGTTCCTGGCCGACCGCGACCCGTTGCTCACCCGCGTGCTGGAAGGAGACGCGCGCTTCACCCGCACGTTCTGGATGAGCATGCCGGCGGAGGCGAAATACCAGGCGCGCACCCAGGCGGTCTGGGGCTTCCTGAAGGACGTGGGGCAGCAGGAATCCGCCCGGCTGATGCCGGCGTGAAGAGCCTCCGATACCGCAGGTGCTGCCACGGCGCGGCGGGCTGGTGCCAAACAATCGTTAATGGACTGCATGCTTGCCGAAAGCCCTGCCTACGGATGCTGCATGCCATCATCCCAGCCTTCTGAAGACAACGAGGAAGGGTGGGGAGGGGCAGGGCCAAGGCCGCGGACGACGGCATCGCCGCCCCGATCGGAGAGCGCTCCACACCCCTGCAGCCAGCGCCGCGGGGGTGTGGAGCCGGGCGTGCGGAACCTCGCGATAAGGGGGTGAAGGGCACGCGCGCACATACGGCGTCGGCGTCTGAGTCGGCG
Organism: uncultured Acidovorax sp.; assembly: GCA_913774955.1. Classification (GTDB taxonomy): domain Bacteria; phylum Pseudomonadota; class Gammaproteobacteria; order Burkholderiales; family Burkholderiaceae_C; genus Paracidovorax. The sequence goes on along the minus strand of CAJYKV010000027.1, from coordinate 71,352 downwards.
AGCGTCCGCCGTGCGGGGGGGATGGTCGCAGAAGCCCTAAGATGCCGGCCTCGCGCGGCTTCCGAATCCGGTGCGGCATGCGTGCTGCATCCCGGTTGCCGGCTGCGGGCTGCGGCGCAATGTCGTGCCTTGTCGCGTCGCGTTTGCCCGGCCGGCCGTCTGCCGCGCCGGTGCCGCGCACCGTGCCTTCCCGTTGTCCGCGCCGTCCCCTGAAACTCCTCTGCTTCCCGTGCTGTTCTTCTTTTCCCTTGTCCTTTCCCTTGGAGCTTCCTGAATGACCCGTCAGGCCACGCCACCGGCCCAGGGCCCGTCCGGCCCCGCGCACGACAGCGACCATCTGCAGCGCACCCTCACCAACCGCCACATCCAGCTCATCGCCATCGGCGGCGCGATCGGCACCGGCCTGTTCATGGGTTCGGGCAAGACGATCAGCCTCGCCGGCCCGTCCATCGTGTTCGTCTACATGGTGATCGGCTTCGTCCTGTTCTTCGTGATGCGCGCGATGGGCGAGCTGCTGCTCTCCGACCTGCGCTACAAGTCCTTCCTGGACTTCTCCGCCGACCTGCTCGGGCCATGGGCCGGCTTCTTCACGGGCTGGACCTACTGGTTCTGCTGGATCGTCACCGGCATCGCCGACGTGATCGCCATCTCCGCCTACAGCCAGTTCTGGTTCCCGCAACTGCCGCAGTGGGCACCGGCACTCGCCTGCGTCGGCCTGCTGCTGTCGCTGAACCTGCTCACCGTGAAGCTCTTCGGCGAGATCGAATTCTGGTTCGCCATGATCAAGATCGTCGCGATCGTGGCGCTGGTGGGCACCGGCCTCTACATGGTCTCCACCCACTTCGTCTCGCCGAGCGGGCATGAGGCCAGCCTGCGCCACCTGTGGAACGACGGCGGCATGTTCCCGCACGGGCTCATGGGCTTCTTCGCGGGCTTCCAGATCGCGGTGTTCGCGTTCTCGGGCATCGAACTCGTCGGCACCACCGCCGCCGAAGCGCAGGACCCGGAGCGCAGCCTGCCGCGCGCCATCAACTCCATTCCCGTCCGCATCATCGTCTTCTACGTGCTCGCCCTCATCGCGATCATGTCGGTGACCCCCTGGCGCGAGGTGGTGCCGGGCAAGAGCCCGTTCGTCGAACTGTTCGTACTGGCGGGGCTCCCGGCGGCCGCGGGCGTGATCAATTTCGTGGTGCTGACCTCGGCGGCGTCGTCCGCCAACAGCGGCGTGTTCTCCACCAGCCGCATGCTCTACGGCCTGGCGCTCAAGGGCGACGCGCCCCGCGCCTTCCAGAAACTGTCCCGCCAGAAGGTGCCCTCGCGCGGGCTGCTGTTCTCCTGCACCTGCCTGCTGGCCGGCGCCGTGCTCATGTGGATCATTCCGGACCTGGTCGAGGCCTTCACGCTGGTCACCACCGTCTCGGCCATCCTCTTCATGTTCACCTGGTCGATGATCCTGCTGTCGTACATCGCCTATCGCCGCCAGCGGCCGGAGCGGCATGCGGCCTCCATCTACCGCATGCCCGGCGGCCTGGCGATGTGCGGCCTCTGCCTGGCGTTCTTCGTCTTCATCCTGGGGTTGCTGGCGCTGGAAGCCGACACGCGCCGGGCCTTGATCGCGACCCCGCTGTGGTTCGTGCTCCTCGCTGCGGCCTACAGCCTGATGCGTTCCCGGTCGCGCCAGGCGGATGCGGACGTGGCCGAAGGCGCACTGGCCCCGGGCGCAGTGTCCGGGCCGGGCACCCACCGCTGACGCTTCGCCGCCACTGGCCGCTCTGTCTTCCTGCGGTCTTGCCGTGCCCTGCCGCGCAAGGCAAGGCAAGGCGGGGCGGGGCGGGGCGGGCCGGTCGGCCGGGTCGCCGCTGCGGCAAGAAAAGCCGGGCGCTTGCCGGCTTCTTCCAGCGATCGCCTTCCACCCGGCCGCGTACCCTTGCGGTGGGCGCCCGTGGCTGCGCGCCGGGCAGGTGCCCGGGGCGCGCGGAGCCCGTCCACAAGGAGCCAGCGGCCATGTCCCCCATCGTTTCCGGTCTCGCGTCCGTCGCGTCCATGCTGTTCAATGCGGCGTCCTCCTCCAAGGCGTCCGCCGGCTCGGCGCGGCAGGGCGGCGATGCCCCGTCCGCACCCGATCCTTCGGCCATCGTCACGCTCAGCCAGGATGCCGGGGGGCTCGCGCGCCTGGCGGGCCAGGGCGTGCTGGCCTCGTCCGGCACGGTGGGCGAAACCCGTGTCGGCCTGCTGGGCGCCGGTGGCGCGGCCGGCGGCGCGCTGCAGGCCCTGCCCGCCAACAAGCCGGTGGCGACGGCGGATTTCCAGGCGCTGCTCACCCGCTTCGGCGCCACGGATGCGCAGAAGGAGCAGCTCACGGCCGGCTTCGATGCGGACAAGGACGGCACCATCACGCGCGACGAGTTCCTGCAGGGCCTCGCGCAGACGACCGGCCCGCAGGGGGGCGGAGAATTCGCGCAGTCGCTGCTGCGGCTCGTGGACCGGGGCGCCGCGGGCAATGGCGACGGCACCGTCGGTGCCGGCGAACTGAGCGCGCTCACCACCGCCTTCGCCCAGCTGTCGCAACGCCCGCGCAACACCCTCTGAGCGGGTCGGGTGAATGCCGGCGGGGCACCGGCGCCATGCGGGTGAGGCTACAATTGGAGGCTTTCCCGCAAAAACGTCGCCCGGCCGCAACCAAAGCAATCCTTCCATAAAAGCAGCTTCCCAGGTTTCTTGCCGGGGGGCTCCGGGCGACCCGTAACCATTCGGAGAACCCAGTGCTTTTGTCTCTCAAGGGAACCTTCCCGCCCGCCATCCTGGCGCTCGCAGACGGCACGGTCTTTATTGGTCGCTCGATCGGTGCCGCCGGCACCACGGTCGGTGAAGTGGTGTTCAACACCGCCATCACCGGCTACCAGGAAATCCTCACCGACCCCAGCTATTGCCAGCAGATCGTCACGCTGACGTATCCGCACATCGGCAATTACGGCGTCAACTCCGAGGATGTCGAGGCCGACAAGATCCATGCCGCAGGTCTCATCATCAAGGACCTGCCCCTCCTGGCCAGCAACTTCCGCAGCACCGAGACGCTCTCGCAGTACCTCGTGCGCGGCAACACCGTGGCCATCGCCGACATCGACACCCGCAAGCTGACGCGCCTGCTGCGCGACAAGGGCGCGCAGAACGGCGCCATCCTCGGCCTGGGTGCCGGCGAATCCGTCACGCAGGCGCGCATCGACGAAGCCCTGGCCGCCGCCAAGGCCGCGCCGAGCATGAAGGGCCTGGACCTCGCCAAGGTGGTGAGCACGCAGAGCGCCTATGCCTGGGACCAGACCGAATGGAAGCTCGGCGAAGGCTACGGCACCCAGTCGGCGCCGCGCTTCCACGTCGTGGCCTACGACTACGGCGTGAAGAAGAACATCCTGCGCATGCTGGCCGAGCGCGGCTGCAAGCTCACGGTGGTGCCCGCCACGATGCCCGTGGCCGAGGTGCTGGCGATGAACCCCGACGGTGTGTTCCTCTCCAACGGACCCGGCGACCCGGCACCCTGCGACTACGCCATCGAAGCCACGCGCCGCGTCATCGATGCGGGCGTGCCGCTGTTCGGCATCTGCCTGGGCCACCAGATCATGGCCCTGGCCTGCGGCGCCAAGACCTTCAAGATGGACAACAGCCACCACGGCGCGAACCATCCCGTGAAGGACCTGGACGACGGCCGCGTGAGCATCACCAGCCAGAACCACGGCTTCGCCGTGGAGGCCGATTCGCTGCCCGCCAGCCTGCGCGCCACCCACGTGAGCCTGTTCGACGGCACGCTGCAGGGCCTGGAGCACACGAGCAAGCCCGCGTTCTGCTTCCAGGGCCACCCCGAGGCATCGCCCGGCCCGCACGACATCGCCTATCTGTTCGACCGCTTCACGGCGCTGATGGAAAAGCACAAGACGGAGAACAAGAATGCCTAAGCGCAGCGACCTCAAATCGATCCTCATCATCGGCGCCGGCCCGATCATCATCGGCCAGGCCTGCGAGTTCGACTACTCCGGCGTGCAGGCCTGCAAGGCGCTGCGCGAAGAGGGCTACAAGGTCATCCTGATCAACAGCAATCCCGCCACGATCATGACCGACCCGGCCACGGCCGACGTCACCTATATCGAGCCGATCACCTGGCAGACGGTCGAGAAGATCATCGCCAAGGAGCGCCCGGACGCGATCCTGCCCACCATGGGCGGCCAGACCGCGCTGAACTGCGCGCTCGACCTGTGGCGCAACGGCGTGCTGCACAAGTACAAGGTGGAGCTGATCGGCGCCACGCCCGAGGCCATCGACAAGGCCGAAGACCGCCTGAAGTTCAAGGACGCGATGACCCGCATCGGCCTGGGCTCCGCGCGTTCCGGCATCGCCCACTCGATGGACGAGGCCTGGGCCGTGCAGCGCAGCGTGGGCTTCCCCACCGTGATCCGCCCCAGCTTCACGCTCGGCGGCACCGGCGGCGGCATCGCCTACAACCCGGAAGAGTTCGAGACCATCTGCAAGCGCGGCCTGGAAGCCTCGCCCACCAACGAGCTGCTGATCGAAGAATCGCTGCTCGGCTGGAAGGAGTACGAGATGGAAGTGGTCCGCGACAAGGCGGACAACTGCATCATCATCTGCTCCATCGAGAACCTGGACCCGATGGGCGTGCACACGGGCGACTCCATCACCGTGGCCCCGGCGCAGACGCTCTCCGACAAGGAATACCAGGTCCTGCGCAATGCCTCGCTGGCCGTGCTGCGCGAAATCGGCGTCGACACCGGCGGCTCGAACGTGCAGTTCTCCATCAACCCGAAGGACGGCCGCATGGTCGTCATCGAGATGAACCCGCGCGTGTCGCGCTCCTCGGCGCTGGCCTCCAAGGCCACGGGCTTCCCGATCGCCAAGGTGGCCGCCAAACTGGCCGTGGGCTACACGCTCGACGAACTGCGCAACGACATCACGGGCGGTGCCACGCCGGCCTCGTTCGAGCCCTCGATCGACTACGTCGTCACCAAGATCCCGCGTTTCGCGTTCGAGAAGTTCCCCACCGCCGACAGCCGCCTGACCACGCAGATGAAGTCCGTGGGCGAGGTGATGGCCATGGGCCGCACCTTCCAGGAATCCTTCCAGAAGGCCCTGCGCGGCCTGGAAGTGGGAGTGGACGGCATGAACGAGAAGACCCAGGACCGCGAGCTGCTCGAAAAGGAGCTGGGCGAGCCCGGCCCCGAGCGCATCTGGTACGTGGGCGACGCCTTCGCCATGGGCCTGTCGGTCGATGAGGTCTATGACCTCACCAAGATCGACAAGTGGTTCCTGGTGCAGATCGAAGAGATCGTGAAGATCGAGCTCGACCTCGACCGGCTCTATGACGAGAAGGGCGAGGGCGCGCTGGCCGCGCTGGACGCCGACACGCTGCGCCTGCTCAAGAAGAAGGGCTTCTCCGACCGCCGCCTGGCCAAGCTGCTGAAGACCAACGAGAAGGCCGTTCGCGAGGCGCGCCGCGCGCTGAACGTGCGCCCCGTGTACAAGCGCGTGGATACCTGCGCCGCCGAATTCCCCACCAACACCGCCTACATGTACTCGACCTATGAGGAAGAGTGCGAGGCCGAGCCGTCTTCGAAGAAGAAGATCATGGTGCTGGGCGGCGGGCCGAACCGCATCGGCCAGGGCATCGAGTTCGACTACTGCTGCGTGCACGCCGCGCTCGCCATGCGTGAGGATGGTTACGAAACCATCATGGTCAACTGCAACCCCGAGACGGTCTCCACCGACTACGACACCTCCGACCGCCTGTACTTCGAGCCGCTCACGCTCGAAGACGTGCTGGAGATCGTCGACAAGGAAAAGCCCACCGGCGTGATCGTGCAGTACGGCGGCCAGACGCCGCTCAAGCTCGCGCTGGGCCTGGAGGCCGAGGGCGTGCCGATCATCGGCACCAGCCCCGACATGATCGACGCCGCGGAAGACCGCGAGCGCTTCCAGAAGCTGCTGCATGAACTGGGCCTGCGCCAGCCGCCCAACGCCACGGCCCGTACCGAGGCCGAGGCGCTGGAGAAGGCCGCCGCGCTGGGCTACCCGCTCGTGGTGCGCCCCAGCTACGTGCTGGGCGGCCGCGCGATGGAGATCGTGCACGAGCAGCGCGATCTCGAGCGCTACATGCGCGAGGCCGTCAAGGTGAGCAATGATTCCCCGGTGCTGCTGGACCGCTTCCTGAACGACGCGATCGAGTGCGACGTGGACTGCCTGCGCGATCCCGAAGGCAAGGTGTTCATCGGCGGCGTGATGGAGCACATCGAGCAGGCCGGCGTGCACTCGGGCGATTCCGCCTGCTCGCTGCCGCCGTACTACCTCTCCAAGGCGACGGTGGACGAGCTCAAGCGCCAGACCGCCGCCATGGCCGAGGGCCTGAACGTGGTCGGCCTGATGAACGTGCAGTTCGCCATCCAGGAGCGCGAAGAGAACGGCGTCAAGCAAGACGTGATCTACGTGCTGGAAGTGAACCCGCGCGCCTCGCGCACGGTGCCGTTCGTCTCCAAGGCCACGGGCATCCAGCTGGCGAAGGTGGCCGCGCGCTGCATGGCCGGCCAGTCGCTCGCGTCCCAGGGCATCACCGAGGAAGTGACGCCGCCGTACTTCAGCGTGAAGGAAGCGGTGTTCCCCTTCGTGAAGTTCCCGGGCGTGGACACCATCCTCGGCCCCGAGATGAAGTCCACCGGCGAGGTGATGGGCGTGGGCAAGACCTTCGGCGAAGCCTTCGTCAAGAGCCAGCTCGGCGCCGGCACCAAGCTGCCCACCTCGGGCAAGGTGTTCCTCACCGTGAAGAACGGCGACAAGCCGCGCGCCGTGGCGATCGCGCGTGAACTCGCGGCCATGGGCTTCGACCTCGTGGCCACGAAGGGCACGGCCGCGGCCATCTCCGACGCCGGCGTGCCGGTCAAGGTGGTGAACAAGGTCACGGAAGGCCGCCCGCACATCGTGGACATGATCAAGAACGACGAGATCGTCATGGTCATCAACACGGTGGAGGAGCGCCGCAACGCGATCGCCGATTCGCGCGCGATCCGCACCAGCTCGCTGCAGGCCCGGGTGACCACCTTCACGACCATCTTCGGCGCCGAGGCCGCGGTGGAAGGCATGAAGCACCTGCAGAGCCTCGAGGTGTATTCGGTGCAGGAGCTGCACGCGCAGCTCGCCGCCGTGTGACGCCGCCGCCGCTTTCCGCCCGCGCGCTGTCCCTTCCGGGATGGCGGACGGGCTGGGATGGGCGGGAAAAACCGGCATAATTTGCCGGTGACACAGACCGAGACCGCCGCGCGGCAACGCGCGGCGGTTTGCTTTTGGGGCGCCGCCGGGACACTCCCGGATTTCCGGCGCCGGTAGGCCGCGCTTTGGGGCGCGGCATGAGTTGAACGTGGAGACTGATTCAATGGCCACCATCCCCCTCACCAAGCGCGGCGCGGAAAAGCTCAAGGAAGAGCTGCACCGCCTGAAGACCGTCGAGCGGCCCTCCGTCATCAATGCCATCGCCGAGGCCCGTGCCCAGGGCGATCTGAGCGAAAACGCCGAATACGAAGCCGCCAAGGACCGCCAGGGCTTCATCGAAGGCCGCATCCAGGAAGTGGAAGGCAAGCTGTCGGCCGCGCAGGTGATCGATCCCTCGCAGCTCGACGCGGGCGGCAAGGTGGTGTTCGGCGCCACCGTGGACCTCGAAGACGAGGAATCCGGCGACCGCGTGACCTACCAGATCGTCGGCGAGGACGAAGCGGACCTCAAGCAGGGCCTGATCAACGTGTCGAGCCCGATCGCGCGCGCGCTCATCGGCAAGGAAGAGGGCGACACGGCCGAAGTGCAGGCGCCCGGCGGCCTGCGCCGCTACGAGGTCGTGGGCGTCCGCTACCTCTGATCCTTTGGCCGCCTCGGCACGGCCGGACACCCCAGGAGCCCGCGATGCGACAACGCCTTCCCGTCCTGCTGGCCGCCCTCTGGTGGGGCAGCCTGTCGGCGATCGGCTTCCTGGCCGTGCCGATGCTCTTCAAGCACCTGCCGACGCCGGCCATGGCCGGCACCATGGCGGCACGCCTGTTCGAGGCGCAGACCTTCGTTTCCGCCGGCTGCGGCCTGGCCCTGCTGCTGGCGTCCATGCGCCGGGGCGACGCGCCGCAGGAGCCCTGGGCGCGCGATGCCATGCCCTGGATCATCGGCGGCATGCTGCTGGCCCTGCTGGTGCAGTTCGGCGTGGCACCTCGCATCGTGGCCCGCACCGATCTGCGCCTCTGGCACAGCGTGGGCACGGCGATGTATGCCGTGCAGTGGATCTGTGCGTTGCGCGTGCTGCTGCGCGTGTCGGGGCCGGCGCGCTGACCCGCTTTCGATGGTCTTGACCCTGCGGGCACCGGCCCGCAGCGTGCCATTCACTCGCGCCAGTGCTCCGCCACCCAGAGCGTGGGCTCGATGTGGCGCCAGCGCCGGTTGCGCCGTCCCGCCAGCGCATCGGGCGGGTTGCATTCCCCGTGGAAGATCACGATGCGCGCGCCCCGCGGTATCGCGGGTTGGCGCCAGTAGTTGGCCGGCCAGCGCGGGATGCTGTGGTACTTGAAGCTCGGGCACCACGGCGCAGGCCAGTAGCTCAGCTTGCCCTGCTTGTGCAGGAAGTCGGACAGGTAGGCCTGCTCGTTGCGGAAGTTCGAGCGGATCGCATCGAAGTGGCCACGGAAGTAGGCCAGCACATCCGGGTGCGCGCCGATCTCGAAGCGGTAGACCGACGAATTGCCGGTGACCCGCCAGGGCCGCTTGTAGTCGTGGATGATGACGAACTCGCCCGGCTGGGTGAAGAAGTCGTCCAGAGGGCCGACAACGACCACGTCCACGTCCAGGAACAGCGCCGGGCCGCGCAACCCGTACAGGTCGGGATGGAAAGTGGCCAGCTTGGTCCATCCGCGCTCGGGAATGCCTTCGGGCAGTTCCAGCGCCGGAATGGGAAAGCACTCCACCTCGTCGCGGATGCCGCGCGTGTCGTCCGTGAGGCAGACGAAGCGGAACGGGCCGGTCAGATGCCGCCGCACCATGGCGTAGAGACGGTTCACGTACTCCGGGCCGTACTTCGTGCCCCACTTCATGCACAGCACGTGGCGCTGAGAGGAATTCCGCATCGGGAGATCGGCTGCCGTACTCATTTCAGTGATGCATGGCGCTGCGCGCCACCCGCATTGCGCGATATCCGGCGCTGCGTCACCCGGCCGAGGGCCGCGGAGCAGGCCATGGCAGCAGACGCCGCGGAACGGGCTTTTCCCGGCCGCTGGCGTCGTTCCCCTGCCCGCCGTGCGCAGCACGGCGAGAGCGGGGGGAAGCGGCGGAGCCGCTCAGGGGGGTGTCGTCGCATCAGTCGGCTTGGCGCTTCTTTACCGACGTCTGCTTGGGCTTCTTCGCCCGCTTGATCTGGCCGCCGGGCGTCAGGCGCTGGTTGCCCAGCACGCGCAGCTGCTTCACTTCCGGGCGCTGGCCGCCGCGCTTGCTGAATTTCAGCACCTTGATGTCGCGCGGGCCGGGCATGCGGTCCTCGTCGACCGTCTTGGCCTTCTGCGCCGGTGGGCGCCAGAGCACGATGAGCTTGCCGATGTGCTGGATGGGGGCGGCCTCCAGTTCGTCGGCCAGTTTCTGGTAGATCTGGTCGCGCGCGGCCCGGTCGTCGCCGAGAATGCGCACCTTGATCAGGCCGTGGGCCGACAGCGCGGCATCGACCTCTTTCTGGACCGCTGCGGTGAGGCCGTCGCCTCCGATCATCACCACGGGGTCCAGGTGGTGGGCGTTGGCGCGGTGTTCCCGGCGCTCCGCGGGGGTCAATTGGATTTGGGGCATGGACCGTATTATCGAGGCAGGATGAAAGCCAACACGAAAAGCAAGAAGGTGAACAAGGCGTGGCTGCATGACCACGTCAACGACACCTACGTCAAACTCGCCCAGAAAGAGGGCTACCGCGCACGCGCCGCCTACAAGCTCAAGGAGATCGACGAGACCCTCGGGCTCATCCGCCCCGGCCAGGTGGTGGTCGATCTCGGATCCTCGCCCGGCGCCTGGAGCCAGTACCTCCGGCGGCGCATGGCGCCCTCCGGCGCGGCCACCGGGCAGCTCAACGGCACGCTGATCGCGCTCGACATCCTGCCGATGGAGCCGATCGAGGGCGTCACGTTCCTGCAGGGCGATTTCCGCGAAGAAGACGTGCTCGCGCGGCTGCAGGAGACCGTCCAGGGGCGGCCGGTGGACGTGGTGGTGTCCGATATGGCACCCAACCTCTCGGGCGTGGAGTCGGTGGACGCGGTGCGGATCGCCCACCTGATCGAGCTGGCCGTGGACTTCGCGCAGAACCACCTCAGACCCGACGGCGCGCTCGTGGTCAAGCTCTTCCATGGCAGCGGCTATGCCCAGCTGGTGCAGCTCTTCAAGGAGAGTTTCCGCACCGTCAAATCGATCAAACCCAAGGCCTCGCGCGACAAATCCTCGGAAACCTTTCTCGTCGGCATGGGATTGCGCAAATAACCGCGCCGGAAATCGCCCCGCGCCGGCGACGGCCGATACGCCGCGCCCGCGCAGGCCCCGCACGCTTCCTATGGTGACCATAGCCGCGGTTGGGGTAAGGCGAAGCGGCTGAATGCCTTGAAAGGCCTAAAATGCGCCTCAAATGCGCTGGAACATGCCGTCGGTGAGTCTCTGATCCGGCCATTGTTCTCCCCCTCGATTCTGGAGCCCCGCTTTGAACAATCAATGGTTTTCGAAAATTGCCGTGTGGCTCGTGATCGCCATGGTGCTTTTCACGGTGTTCAAGCAATTCGACACCCGTGCGGGCGCCAGCGCCGGCAACATCGGGTATTCGGAATTCCTCGATGAAGTGCGCGGCGGCCGCATCAAGAACGCCACCATCCAGGAAGGGCAGGGCGGCACCGAGATCGTCGCCACCACCAATGACGAACGCAAGGTCCGCACCACCGCCACGTACCTCGACCGCGGCCTGGTGGGCGACCTCATCAGCAACAACGTCAAGTTCGACGTCAAGCCCCGGGAGGAAGGCTCCCTGCTGATGACGCTGCTCGTCAGCTGGGGCCCGATGCTGCTGCTGATCGGCGTCTGGGTCTACTTCATGCGGCAGATGCAGGGCGGCGGCAAGGGCGGCGCCTTCAGCTTCGGCAAGAGCAAGGCGCGCATGCTCGACGAGAACAACAACACCGTCACGTTCTCCGACGTGGCCGGCTGCGACGAGGCCAAGGAAGAGGTCAAGGAAGTCGTGGACTTCCTGAAGGATCCGCAGAAATTCCAGAAACTGGGCGGCCGCATCCCGCGCGGCCTGCTGCTGGTCGGCCCTCCCGGCACCGGCAAGACGCTGCTCGCCAAGTCTATCGCCGGCGAAGCCAAGGTGCCCTTCTTCAGCATCTCGGGTTCCGACTTCGTCGAAATGTTCGTCGGCGTCGGTGCGGCCCGCGTGCGCGACATGTTCGAGAACGCCAAGAAGAACGCGCCCTGCATCATCTTCATCGATGAAATCGATGCGGTGGGCCGCCAGCGCGGTGCCGGCCTGGGCGGCGGCAACGACGAGCGCGAGCAGACCCTCAACCAGATGCTGGTCGAGATGGACGGCTTCGAAACGAACCTGGGCGTGATCGTGGTGGCGGCCACCAACCGTCCCGACATCCTGGACCAGGCGCTGCTGCGCCCCGGCCGTTTCGACCGCCAGGTCTACGTCACGCTGCCCGACATCCGCGGCCGCGAACAGATCCTCAACGTGCACATGCGCAAGGTGCCGGTGGGCCAGGACGTGAACGCGGCGGTCATCGCCCGCGGCACCCCCGGCATGTCCGGCGCCGATCTGGCCAATCTCTGCAACGAGGCCGCGCTGATGGCTGCGCGCCGCAATGCGCGCACCGTCGAGATGCAGGATTTCGAGAAGGCCAAGGACAAGATCATCATGGGCCCCGAGCGCAAGAGCATGGTCATGCCAGAGGATGAGCGCCGCAACACGGCCTACCACGAGTCGGGCCACGCCCTGATCGGCAAGCTGCTGCCCAAGTGCGATCCGGTGCACAAGGTCACCATCATCCCGCGCGGCCGTGCGCTGGGCGTGACGATGAGCCTGCCCGAAAAGGACCGCTACAGCTACGACCGCGAGTTCATGCTCAACCAGATCAGCATGCTGTTCGGCGGCCGGATCGCGGAAGAGGTCTTCATGAACCAGATGACCACCGGCGCGAGCAACGACTTCGAGCGCGCCACCTCGATCGCCCGCGACATGGTGACCCGCTACGGCATGACCGAGGCCCTGGGCCCCATGGTGTATGCCGAGAACGAGGGCGAAGTGTTCCTGGGCCGTTCGGTCACCAAGACCAACAACATGAGCGAGCAGACGATGGAGAAGGTGGACAGCGAAGTCCGCCGCATCATCGACGAGCAGTACGCCCTAGCGCGCAAGCTCATCGAGGACAACCAGGACAAGATGCACGCCATGGCGAATGCCCTGCTCGAATGGGAAACCATCGATACCGAGCAGCTCGACGACATCATGGCCGGCAAGCCGCCGCGCCCGCCCAAGGACTGGACGCCCCGCACGCCTTCGTCCGGCGGCGACAACTCCTCCGGTGGCGGCACGCCTGCGCCGGTGGCGAGCGATACGGCGCCCACCGCAGCGTGAGGCAGGAGAACCCCCGTCCGGGGTTCGTGCAAACGGGGCTTCGGCCCCGTTTTTGCGTTTTCCGCGCCTGAAGCGCCGCATCGTGCGCCCTTGCGCTCCATCCCCGGCGGCCGCTGCGATGATCTCCCTCCCATTCCCTGTTGTCTTTGACTGAACCGGCTTCCCGCATGCATTGGCAGACCTCTCGGTTTCGCATCGACCTCTCTCGCCCGCGTGTGATGGGCATCCTGAACGCCACGCCGGACTCGTTTTCCGACGGAGGCCGCCACTTGGCGGTGGCGGACGCACTGCGCCGCGGCGAGGAGATGCTGCGCCAGGGCGCCGACATCCTGGATGTGGGGGGGGAGTCCACACGGCCCGGGAGCCCTTCCGTGCCGCTGGACGAAGAGCTGGCGCGCGTCCTGCCCGTGGTGCAGGCGGCCATCGGCTGGGGCGTGCCCATCTCCGTCGACACCTACAAGCCCGCGGTAATGCGGGCCGTGCTCGACCTGGGTGCCGACATCGTCAACGACATCTGGGCGCTGCGGCAACCGGGCGCGGTGGAGGCGGTGGCCGGCCACGCGCAATGCGGGGTGTGCCTGATGCACATGCACGGCGATCCGCAGACCATGCAGACTGCGCCCATGCACGGCGACCCGGTGGAGCCGGTGCGCGCGTTCCTCGCGGCACGCGCCGCGGAACTGCGCGGACGGGGTGTGGACGGTTCGCGGATCGTGCTCGACTGCGGCATCGGCTTCGGCAAGACGGTGGAGCAGAACTTCGCGCTGCTGTCCCGGCAGCACGAACTGGCTGCCGAGGGCGGCTATGCCTGGCTGGCGGGCTGGTCGCGCAAGTCCTCGCTGGGCGCCGTGACCGGGCTGCCCGTGGAAGAACGCATGGCCCCGAGCGTGGCCGCGGCGCTGCTGTCGGTGGAGCGGGGAGCGCGCATCGTGCGGGTGCATGATGTGAAGGAAACGGTGGCGGCCCTGCAGATCTGGAACGCGGCGCGGCCACCGAAGCAAGAACCGATGGGTCGCCCCATTGCATGACAATCATCGAACGACAAGGAGATCGACGCACATGGCCCGCAAATACTTCGGAACGGACGGCATCCGCGGAACCGTGGGACAGGCGCCCATCACGCCGGACTTCGTCCTGCGGCTGGCGCACGCCGTCGGTCGCGTGCTGCGGCGCACCGAAGAGCGCCCCACGGTGCTGATCGGCAAGGACACGCGCATCTCCGGCTACATGCTGGAGAGCGCGCTGGAGTCCGGCTTCAATTCCGCCGGCGTGGACGTGGTCCTGCTCGGCCCGCTGCCCACGCCCGGCGTGGCCTACCTGACCCGCGCGCAGCGCGCGAGCCTGGGCGTGGTGATCAGCGCCAGCCACAATGCCTATCCCGACAACGGCATCAAGTTCTTCAGCGCACGCGGCACCAAGCTGCCCGACGAGTGGGAACTGGCCGTGGAGGCAGCGCTGGACGAGCCGCCGAGCTGGGCGGACTCCGCCTCGCTCGGCAAGGCGCGCCGCCTGGAAGACGCCGCCGGCCGGTACATCGAGTTCTGCAAGAGCACGTTTCCGCAGGACCTGACGCTGCGCGGCGTGAAGATCGTCGTGGACGCCGCGCATGGCGCGGCCTACCACATCGCGCCCAAGGTGTTCCATGAACTGGGCGCCGAGGTGCTGGCGATCGGCTGCTCGCCGGACGGCCTCAACATCAACCACCAGGTCGGAGCCACCCATCCGGACGCGCTCGTCCGGGCGGTGCGCGCCAACCGCGCCGACTACGGTGTCGCACTCGACGGCGACGCGGACCGGCTGCAGATGGTGGACGCCGCCGGCCGCCTCTACAACGGCGACGAGCTGCTCTATCTCATGGCCTCCGACCGGCTGGCGCGCGGCGAGCGCCTGCCCGGCGTGGTGGGTACGCTCATGACCAACATGGCGGTGGAGCTGGCACTCAAGGCCGATGGCGTGCACTTGGTGCGCGCCAAAGTCGGCGACCGCTACGTGCTGGAAGAGCTGGCGCGACACGGCTGGCTGCTGGGCGGCGAGGGCTCCGGCCACCTGCTGGCTCTGGACCGCCACACCACGGGCGACGGCCTGGTCAGCGCGCTGCAGGTGCTGCAGGCCTGCGTGCGCAGCGGGCGCAGCCTGGCGCAGTCGCTGGAGCGCGTGCGGCTCTTTCCGCAGGTGCTGGTCAACGTGCGGCTGCTCCCGGGCCAGGACTGGAAAACCAACACCGTGCTGCAGGACGCCCTGCGCTCGGTCGAGGCCGAACTGGGCAGCGGGGGCCGCGTGCTGGTGCGCGCGAGCGGGACCGAGCCGCTGCTGCGCGTGATGGTCGAAACCGCGGACGCGGACCGTGCCAGCCATTTCGCGCACCAATTGGCGGACGCGGCCCGGGCTGGTTGAATCTGCCGCATGGGCGCGGCGCGGGAGAGCAGGTTCTCGCGTCGCTGCCGGCCGGGTTCGGGCGGATAGCGGCATCGATCCAGGTTCCGCCCTGCGCCGCGGGCCGTTGACGGGCGTCGGTCAGCCGCCGATGGCCAGCCGGCGCTGCAGCAGCACGGGGGTGATGTCTTCCGCGGACTGGGGCCGGCTGAAATAGTAGCCCTGCGCCTCGTCGCAACCCTGTTCCCTGAGGAATTCGAGCTGTTCGGCGGTCTCCACCCCTTCGGCGGTGGTTCGGATGCCCAGTGCCTGCGCCATGCGGATGATGGCGCTCACGATGGCCCGGTCGTTGCTGTCCACGCCCAGGTCGCGCACGAAGGACTGGTCGATCTTGAGCTTGTAGATCTGGAAGCGCTTCAACTGGCTCAGCGATGAATAGCCGGTGCCGAAATCGTCCATCGACATCCGCACCCCGCGCGCGAACAGCTGGTCCATCGTGGCGATGGCCGAGCGCGGATCGTCCACCGCAACGCCCTCGGTCAGCTCCAGCTCGAGCCGCTGGGGAACGAGCTGCGTTTCGTCCAGGATCCGGCTGACCAGCTCGGGGAGCTGCGGCTGGCGGAACTGCAGTGCCGAAAGATTCACGGCCACCGACAGCCAGCCCAGGCCCATGCCATGCCAGACCTGCAGTTGCGCCAGCGCCGTCCGCATGACCCATTCGCCGATCTGCAGGATCTGCCCGCTGTCTTCGGCGATCGGGATGAATTCCGCGGGCGACACCGATCCCAGCTCCGGATGCTGCCACCGCAGAAGGGCTTCCACGCTGCGGATCTCGCCGGTGGCGATGGTGATCTGCGGCTGGTAATGCAGCTGCAGCTGGCCTCGCTCCAGCGCACGGCGCAGGGCGTTCTCCAGCCGCAGCGCGCGCACCGACTGCGCCTGCATCTCCGGCGTGAAGAAGCGGTAGGTGTTGCGGCCGTCGAGCTTGGCCCGGTACATCGCCACGTCGGCCGACTGGGTGAGCGTTTCGAAATCGCCGCCGTCGCTCGGAAAGAGGGCGATGCCCATGGACGGCGCCATGGTGAGTTCGTGGTGGCCGATCTGGTAGGCCTGGCGCGAGGCTTCCTGGAGCTTCGTGGCCACGCGCGCCGCGCCGTGCGCGTTCGCTCCGGGCAGCAGCAGGATGAACTCGTCGCCCCCGAGCCGCGAGACGGTGTCGCGGTCGCGCACCACGGCCCGCAGGCGCTTGGCGATCTCGACGAGCAGGGCATCGCCCACGCGGTGGCCGAGCGAATCGTTGACGTGCTTGAAGTGGTCCAGATCCAGGAACACCACGGCCAGGGGCGTCCCGTTCTCCTGGGCCACGCGGATCGCCTGCTGGGCGCGTTCGGCCAGCAGGGTCCGGTTCGGCAGCCCGGTGAGCGGATCGTAGTGGGCCAGCCAGTAGATGCGCTCCTGGTCATGCTTGCGGTCGTTGATCTCGCGGTGCAGGCTCTCGACGGTTTCGCTCAGCTGCCGGGTGCGTTCCCGGACCTGGTGCTCCAGCTCGGCATGCATGCGCGCGAGTTCGGCCTGCGTCTTGCGCTGTTCGCTCACGTCCAGGGCGATGCAGATGGCACCCAGGCCGGGGTGCAGCGGATCGAGTGCCCGGCTGCGCACTTCGCAGGCCACCGTGCGTCCGTCCTTCGCGCGCAGTTCGATCTCGCCGGTGAAGCCGGCCGCATCCTCCAGGCCACCGGGGCCGCCATGGCCGCGTTCCACCGCCGCCCAGTCCTCGTCGCTGAAATGCCAGTGGCGGGGGGAGCCTTCGGCCAGCTCGCCGGGTGCATAGCCCAGCATCTGCTCGAAATGGCGGTTGCAGCGGGTCAGCCGGTGGCCGCGCACGAAGGCGATGCCCACCATCGCATGGTCGAACAGGGCCTGCTTCTCCCGCACGGCGGCCTGCAGTCGGACCTGTGCGTGCCGCTGCTCGTCGATGTCGTCGACGATCCAGATGGAGCCCTCGGACGTGTCGGCAGCGTTGATGAGACGCCCCGTGAGACTGGCCCAGAAGAGCCGGCCATTCTTTCGCTGCATCTGGCACTCGCAGCGGTAGGGCAGCCCGCGGGAGAGCGTTGGATAGGCCGCGCGGCCCAGGGCGCGGAATGCCGCAGTGCTCGGGTACAGGCTCTGGCTGCTCAGGCCGATCGCCTCGTGCGTGGAGGCGTAGCCGAATATCTCGGCGTAGCGGGGATTGCAGCGCACCACCTGCCGCTGCCGGATGAAAACGATGCCCACGCCCGCGCTGTCCAGCAGTGTCTGCTGCTCCCGGAGAAGGCGCTCCACCGCCGGGCCGCTGGGGGTTGCCAGGACGGGCATGGACCGGACGTTGGAAGAAGGCATGGGCGGGATGGAGGGTGGCCTGTGCCTCGGAGCCGGCAGGGCGCCAAAGTGTAGCAGCCGCCCCCGGCAGTGGGGGCAGGGCATACCACGAGTGCGGCCCTGGCCGCCGTGGGCCGAAACGCCGTGCGAATGACCTCCTTGTCATGAACCCGCCATGGCCACGACACGGACATGTCATGCCCCGCTGCGACATTGTCCAGCGCGGCGGCATGCCACCACGCCCACCTACGGTTCAACGGTCCATTGGGAGTAATTCGTGAGTGACCTTCCTGTTCCCACCCTGCCACTGTCTCCGGACATGTCTTTCCGGAGGTCTCTTCATCGACCGGGTCCTGTGGAGGTTCCGGCGTCCCGGCACAACCCGTCCGCTGCCCCATGCATCGAGGTCTCCTGGGCCCGCGACGCCTCGGAAGTCCGGGAGGCGCAGCGCCTGAGGTACCTCGTGTTCGCGGGGGAGATGGGCGCGCGGCTGGACACCGCCGTTCCCGGCCATGACGTGGACGCGTTCGATGCCTATTGCGAGCACCTGCTGGTGCGCGACGCAGAAACGCGGGCCGTGATCGGCACCTACCGCGTGCTGACCCCCGCGCAGGCTCTGCGCGCAGGCGGGCTCTACAGCGATACGGAATTCGATCTCGCCAGGCTCGCGCACCTGCGTGGCCGCATCGTGGAGCTGGGCCGCAGCTGCGTGCACCCGGACCACCGCCACGGCGGAGTCATCATGGCGCTCTGGGGGGCGCTCGCGGATTTCATGGTGCGCAACCGGCTGGACACCATGATCGGCTGCGCCAGCATTCCCATGCTGCACAACGGCGTGCTGAGCGGCAACGCGGCCGCCAGCATCTGGGCCCAGCTCCGCACCACCCACCTGGCGGCCCCCGAATACGCAGTGTCTCCGCGCCTGCCGCTGCCGGTGGAACAACTCGACGGCTCGCTGCCCGTGGAGCCCCCCGCACTGATCAAAGGCTACCTGCGCCTCGGAGCGCGCGTGCTCGGTGCCCCGGCCTGGGACCCGGACTTCAACACGGCCGATCTCCCTATGCTCATGCGCATCGACGACCTGCCGAGCCGCTACCGCAGGCATTTCCTTGGATAACCGCGTCGCAGAGACCAGAATGGAGCCAGGGCATCCGCGTATGAGTCAGACAGTGACATGTCATGAAAATGTCATGGTTGAGCTGAATACTGAAACCGAACCTGGTCCAGACCCCAAGCCCCCCATGCCTCCATCGCCTTCGTTTTCTCCGGAACCGGCCCCTCCCAGCGAACCCCAGGAACCCTTGAATCCGCCCGTCCATCCCTCCGGAGAGTCCGGCACCGAATTCCTCGACCGCGACCACAGCATCCTCGCCTTCAACGAGCGCGTGTTCGACTGGGCCGCCCGTACCGACGTGCCGCTGATGGAGCGGCTGCGCTATCTCTGCATCGTGTCGTCCAACCTGGACGAGTTCTTCGAAGTGCGGGCCGCGCCCCATATCACCGCCGCGCAGAGCGGCGAGACCAAGGGCCCCTACACGGTCGCTTCGTTCGACGCACTGTCGGCCATCGCCCACGATCTGGTGGCGCGCCAATACGCGCTCTACAACGAATCGCTGATGCCGGCTTTCGCGGAGCAGGGCATCCACATCGTGTCGCACGGCGAGCGCTCCGCGGAGCAGCGCCGCTGGGTGCGCGAGTACTTCGAGCGCGAGGTGCGTCCGCTGCTGGTGCCCGTGGGGCTGGATCCCGCCCACCCGTTCCCGCAGGTGGCGAACAAGTCGCTGAACTTCATCGTGCGGCTCAAGGGCAACGACGCCTTCGGCCGCGAGAACGAGATCGCCATCGTCAAGGTGCCGCGCGTGCTGCCGCGGCTGGTGCGCATGCCGGTCAAGGTGGCGCCCGAGGGGGCGCAGTGCGTCAGTCTGTCCAGCATTGTGCGGGCACACCTGACGGAACTGTTCCCCGGCCGTGAAGTGACCGAGTTCTCGCAGTTCCGCGTGACGCGGCACTCCGACCTGGCGGTGGACGAAGACGACGTGCGCAACCTGCGCACGGCCCTGCGGCAGGGCCTGCAGCACCGGCATTACGGACAGGCCGTCCGGCTGGAAGTGTCGGCAAGCTGCTCGCGTTTCCTGTCGGATTTCCTGCAGTCGCAGTTCGCGCTGCCCGATGCCGCGCTGTTCCGCGTGCACGGTCCCGTGAACCTGGTGCGCCTCACGCAACTGGTGGACCTGGTCAACGAACCCGCGCTGCTGTTCCCCCCGTGGCGCTCGGCCTGGCCCCGGCAGGTGCAGGCGGGCACACCGCTGGTCGAGCAGATCCGGCGCCGCGACATCCTGGCGCACCAGCCTTTCGAGAGCTTCGACGCGGTCCTGCAGTTTCTGCGCGAGGCGGTGAACGACCCGCAGGTGCTGGCCATCAAGCAGACCATCTACCGCACGGGTGCCGACTCCGAGATGATGGAGCTGCTGCGCGAGGCAGTGCGGCGCGGCAAGGAAGTGATGGCCGTGGTGGAACTGAAGGCGCGTTTCGACGAAGAGGCGAACATCAACTGGGCCGAGGCCCTGGAGTCCATCGGCGCGCAGGTGGTGTACGGCGTGGTGGGACTGAAGACGCACGCCAAGATGCTGCTGGTGACCCGCCGCGAGGGCAAGCACCTGCGCCGCTACGGCCACCTGTCGACCGGCAACTACAACCCCCGCACCGCGCGCCTCTACACCGACCTGAGCTATTTCACGGCGGATGCGGACGTGACCGCGGACATGGACGCGGTGTTCAACCACCTTGCCAGCCAGAACAAGCTGCCCAAGCTCAAGCGGCTGGTGATGGCGCCGTTCCATCTGCACCGCCAGATGCAGGAACTGATCACCGCGGTGGGCGAGGCTGCCGCGCGCGGCGAGGACGCCCGGATCGTCGCCAAGATGAACGCCCTGACCGACGAAGCGTTGATGAACGCGCTCGTGGAGGCAGGGCGCAAAGGGGCGAAGATCGACCTCATCGTGCGCGGTGCCTGCATGCTGCCGGCGCAGCGCAAGGGCGTGGCCGACAACATCCGCGTGCGCTCGGTGATCGGGCGCTTCCTGGAGCACACGCGGGTGTTCTACTTCCGTGCCGGCGGCGACGAACAACTGCTGCTGTCGAGCGCGGACTGGATGAACCGCAACATGCTGCGCCGGGTGGAACTGGCCTGGCCGGTGGACGACCCCGAGCTGCGCCAGCGCATCATCGACGAATGTCTGGTGGCCTACCTGCATGACGACCGTGATGCGTGGACGCTCCAATCCGACGGCACGTACCTGCGCGCGCCGCACCCTGTCTCGGGGCATGGGGCCCAGCAGGCACTCATGCTGCGCTACGGGCCTCCGGGCGCCGTCGCGGCCGGAGCGTCACCCTCGGCGGCGCGTCCATGATGGACCTGATCCTCTGGCGGCACGCCGAAGCCGAAGAGACGCGTGAGGGCGCCGATGACCTGCAGCGCCCGTTGACGCCCCGGGGCGAGAAGCAGGCCGCGCGCATGGCGGCCTGGCTGGACCGCCAGCTGCCGGAGGGGCTGCGTGTTCTGGTGAGCCCTGCGGTGCGCACGGAATCGACCGCGAAGGCGCTGGGCCGCAAATATAAGCTGCGCGCCGAGCTGCTTCCCGGGGGCACCCCCGCGGACCTGCTGGAGCTGGCGCAGTGGCCGCACGGCCGCGGTGCCGTGCTGGTCGTCGGCCATCAACCCATGCTGGGCCAGGTGGCTGCGGAACTCCTGGGGCTGCGCGCCCCGGAGTGCGCCATCCGGAAGGGGGCCGTGTGGTGGCTGCGCCGGCGCGCACGCGCCGAGGAAAGTGAAACCATTCTCATGGCGGTGCAGGCGCCCGACTTCCTGTAGCGCGCCTGCCGCCCGGCTTCAGTTCTTCTTGTCGGCGCGCGGCTTGGCCGTCTTCGCCGTCTTGGCGGGCGCGGCCGGTGCGGTCTTGGCCGGTTCGGCGCGCGGGCGCCCCGTCTTGAGCGAGGGAATCGCCTGCATGGCCTTGGCCAGCGCGGCGTCCTGCAGGCCGTTCAGCAGTACCAGTCCGGCGCGCAGCAGCTCGCTCTTCTTGGCCGGGGTGCCCTGGAGCGCCAGGCGCTGCTTGAGGCTCTCGATCGCCGCGTATTCATCCTTGGGCATCGTGAAGCTGTCGCGCACGAGTTTCGGCTTGCGGGCCTTGGCGTCGCGCTCGGCCGGCACGACAGCAGCCGTGGCCTTCTTCTTGGCGGGGGTGGCGGCCGGTGCCACGGCAGGCTTGCCGCTGCCGCTTTTGGCGTCCGCGCGGGTCTTGCGATCGGCCTTCGCCTTGGGTTTGGCGGCGTCCTTGACCTTCGCCTTGGAGGCGGGTGCCACGGATGCGGATGCGTTGGCAGGGGCTGCAGCGGCGTCGGCAGTGGCGTGAGCGAGGGCGGATTGGGGGGCGGCGGACATGGTTTGGGACATGGATTGCATCGAAGTAAACGGTATAAACAGTTTATACCGTTACGGATGAGTTCGCACCCCCCTGCGGCCGGGATGGCCCCCGCTGCGTCATGGCAATTCGGCCGCGAACTCCCACGAGGTTCTTTGCCACGCGATGCCTTCCTCGCGCAGCAGGTGCGCGGATTGCGGGAAGGCCGCGGCCCAGCCGGGCCGTGCCCGGGCGACGAAGCGGTGGCCTTCGCAAGCCAGCGCGATGCCTTCCAGATCCGGATCGCGGCGCGCATGGCACAGGGCCACCGCCATGCGCAGGCAGGCTAGTGCGTGGGCGAGGCGCGGGTTGTCCAGATTGGCCTCGAGCTTGCGCACCTTGCCGCGGTGCCCCTGCACCAGCAGACTGAGGTGGTGCAGCTCGGAGACCGAAAAGCCCGCCGCGTCGGTATGCTCCAGGATGTAAGCTCCATGGTGGTGGTGGTCGCCATGGGAGACGATGCAGCCGATTTCGTGCAGCTGCGCGGCCCACACCAGTTCGCGGTCCCCATGGTCCGGCATGCCGGGCTGCGCCACCGGGTGCAATTGCGCGTGGAGCAGGGCGGCCGTGCGGGCGACGCGGCCGGCATGCCGCGCGTCCACCTGGAACCGCTCCATCAGGCCGCGCACCGTGGACGAGCGCACATCGTCCGCCGGCAGTTCGCGGTCCAGCAGGTCGTAGAGCACACCCTGGCGCAGCGCGCCCTGGGCGACGTGCATGGTGCGGATCTCCAGCAGGTCGAAGACGGCGCGCAGCACGCTGATGCCGCCGCCGATCACGGCCCGGCGGTCTTCCTTCAGGCCTTCCAGGCGCACCTTGTCGGCCGAGCGCGCGCGCAGCAACTGCTCCTGCAGCCAGTCGAGGCCGTCCCGCGTGATCAGGCCGGGCGTGCCCCCCGCGGCGGCCAGCATGTCTCCCACCGCGCCGGCGGTGCCGGAGGAGCCGTAGGCCACGTCCCAGGCCTGGGGGCGATAGGTATTCAGTGCTTCGTCCAGCACCGCCTTGGCGGCGATCTCCGCCGTGCGGAAGGATTCCGGCGTGAACGCTCCGTCGGCGAAATAGCGGCTGGACCAGGCGACGCTGCCCACGCGGAACGACGCCACGGCGTCGGCGCAGAAGGCATGGCCGAGGATGAGTTCGGTGGAGCGGCCGCCGATGTCCACCACGAGGCGCCGCTCGTCCGACTGGGGCAGCAGGTGCGCCACGCCCTGGTAGATCAGGCGGGCCTCCTCGGGGCCGGAGACGACCTCGATGGGGTGCCCCAGGATGGCGCTGCCCTGCTGCAGGAACGCGTCCCGGTTGCGCGCCTCGCGCAGGGTCTGCGTGGCCACGGCCCGGACGCGGTCGGCGGGAAAGCCCTTCAGGCGCTCCGCGAAGCGGGCAAGGCAGTCCCAGCCACGCTGCATGGCCTCCGGCGTCAGGTTGCGCTCGCCGTCCAGCCCGCTGCCCTGGCGGACGGTTTCCTTGAGGTACTCGATCCGGCGGATCAGCCCGTGTTCGAAACGCCCGATCTCGAGGCGAAAGCTGTTGGATCCGAGATCCACCGCGGCAAGCAAGGTTCCGTCGTGCATGGTGTCGCGCTCTGCGCGCTGGTTTTTCAGGCGGCGCAGCATAGCACTCAGCGCAGCATTGTCGCGAGCGCACAGCGTAAGGCGACGGCATGACAATTCAATGACAGGACGGCGGCCCGTTGCCGCCCCGTTTCGAGGGAAGCCCGGCGTGACAGTGGGAGCCGGGCGTCACAGTGTTGTCATAAAGGGCTTCTACATTCGCCATCACTGATTTCTCAACCAAGAGGTTCCTTCATGAAACTGTCTGTGATTCGGGTTCTGGTGTCGGGTGTGGTGGCGGCGGGCGCGTTCTCCAGCGCGTGGGCCCAGCAGGAAGCCACGGGCGCTGGCGCCAGTTTCCCCGCTCCGCTGTATTCCAAGTGGGCGGCCGATTACAACAAGGCAACCGGGGTCAAGATCAACTACCAATCCGTCGGCTCGGGTGCCGGCCTGCGCCAGATCGAAGCCAAGACGGTCGATTTCGGCGCATCGGACGCACCCCTGAAGGATGACGAGCTGGCCAAGAAGGGCCTGGTGCAGTTCCCCACCGTGATCGGCGGCGTGGTGCCGGTCGTCAACATCAAGGGCATCGCCCCGGGCCAGATCAAGCTGAGCGGCCAGGTGCTGGGCGACATCTACCTGGGCAAGGTCACGAACTGGTCCGATGCCGCCATCAAGGCGCTGAACCCCGGTGTGAACCTGCCGGACGCTCAGATCGCTCCCGTGCGCCGTGCCGACGGCTCCGGCACCAGCTTCATCTTCACGAACTACCTGTCGAAGGTGAACGAGGAGTGGAAGTCCAAGGTCGGCGAAGGCACGGCAGTGAACTGGCCCACCGGCGCGGGTGGCAAGGGCAACGAAGGCGTGGCAGCGTTCGTCGGCCGCCTGCCCAATTCGATCGGCTATGTGGAATACGCCTACGTCAAGCAGAACAAGCTGACCTACGTGCAGCTGCAGAACGCCGACGGCGCCTTCGTGTCGCCCGACGACGACGCCTTCAAGGCCGCTGCAGCCGGCGCCGACTGGTCCAAGAGCTTCTACCAGATCCTGACGAACCAGAAGGGCAAGGAATCCTGGCCTATCACCGGTGCCACCTTCATCCTGATGCACAAGGCACAGGACAAGCCCGTCCAGGCCGCCACGTCGCTGAAGTTCTTCGACTGGGCCTACAAGAGCGGCGACAAGACCGCTACCGACCTCGACTATGTGCCGATGCCCGACGCCGTGAAGGCCGTGGTGCTGAAGTCCTGGGAAGAGATCAAGGACACTTCCGGCAAGGCGATCTCGCTGAAGTAAGTTCCCACGCCGTCTTCCGCCCTTCAGCCGGCGGAAGACGGCCAGACCCCCTGCAAAGAAGGCCGCACGCCGTGTCCAGCACCATGCCCGCACGTTCCGCCCCACCGCTGCAGCGCAGCGCAGGCGTACCCCACACCACACCTCCCCGCGCGCCGCTGCTCTCCGGAGCCGTGGCCGACCGCATTTTTGCGTGGCTCGCCCGGGGCGCCGCGATGCTGACCCTGGCGTTGCTGATCGGCATCCTGGTGTCGCTCGTGATCGGCGCGTGGCCGTCCATCGAGAAGTACGGTGTGACGTTCCTGGCCCGCAGCGTGTGGGATCCGGTGCAGAACGATTACGGCGGGCTGGTGATGATCTACGGCACGCTGGCCACGTCGTTCATCGCGCTGCTGATCGCGGTGCCGGTGAGCTTCGGCATCGCGCTGTTCCTGACCGAGCTGTCCCCGGCCTGGCTCAAGCGGCCGCTGGGTACCGCCATTGAACTGCTGGCCGCCGTGCCGTCGATCGTGTACGGCATGTGGGGCCTGATGGTGTTCGGCCCGATCCTCGCGACCTGGGTGCAGCAGCCGCTGCAGTCGCTGCTGTCGGGCGTTCCCTACTTCGGCGCACTGGTGTCCGGCCCGCCGGTGGGCATCGGCATCCTGTCGGCAGGGATCATCCTGGCGATCATGATCATTCCGTTCATCGCTTCCGTGATGCGCGACGTTTTCGAAGTCACCCCCGCGCTGCTCAAGGAGTCCGCCTACGGCCTGGGCTCCACCACCTGGGAAGTGGTGTGGAAGGTGGTGCTTCCCTATACCAAGACCGGGGTGCTCGGCGGCATCATGCTCGGCCTCGGCCGGGCGCTCGGCGAAACCATGGCGGTCACCTTCGTGATCGGCAACATGAACCAGCTCGACTCGCTGTCCGTCTTCCAGGCGGCCAACAGCATCACGTCGGCGCTCGCCAACGAATTCGCCGAAGCCGGCGAAGGCCTCCACCAGGCCTCGCTGATCTATCTCGGCCTGGTGCTGTTCTTCATCACCTTCGTCGTGCTGTCGCTCTCCAAGGTGCTGCTGTCGCGCCTGCAGAAGAATGAAGGAGCCCGCTCGTGAGCACCTCGCAGCAACTCATTTCGGCGGCACAACTGGCCACCGAACGCCAGGCGCGCTACGCCAGCCGCAAGCGCCTGAACAACATCGCCCTCGGACTGTCGCTGGCGGCCATGGCCTTCGGCGTGTTCTGGCTGGTCTGGATCCTCTGGGAGACGATCCGCCTGGGCATCGGCGGCCTCAGCGTGGCGCTGTTCACGCAGATGACACCGCCGCCCAACGAAGCCGGCGGCATCTCGAACGCGATCTTCGGTTCGTTCGTGATGGTGTTGCTGGCCACCTTCGTCGGCACGCCCATCGGCATCATGGCCGGCGTGTACCTGGCCGAATACGACAAGAGCAGTTGGCTCGCGTCGGCCACGCGCTTCGTGAACGACATCCTGCTGTCGGCGCCCAGCATCGTGATCGGGCTCTTCGTCTATGCCGTGGTGGTCGCGCGCTTCAAGAGTTTCTCGGCCTATGCGGGCATCCTGGCGCTGGCGCTCATCGTCATCCCGGTGGTCATCCGCACGACCGAGAACATGCTGGTGCTGGTGCCGGCCAGCCTGCGCGAAGCCGCCTACGCCCTGGGCACGCCCAAGTGGAAGGTCATCATCCTGGTGACGCTGCGCGCGGCCCGCGCCGGCGTGATCACGGGGGTGCTGCTCGCCGTGGCCCGCATCGCCGGCGAGACGGCCCCGCTGCTCTTCACAGCGCTCAACAACCAGTTCTGGAACGCCGATCTGTCCAAGCCCATGGCCAGCCTGCCGGTGACCATCTTCAAGTTCGCGATGAGCCCGTACGAGAATTGGCAGCAGCTGGCATGGGCCGGCGTGTTCCTGATCACCGTCGCGGTGCTGGGCCTGAACATCCTGGCCCGGGTGCTGACGCGCCAGAAATCCTGAGACCCACCCTTTCCGCCCAGATCGGTCCATTCCCATGTCCACGAATCCCACCGGCGCCTCCAAGATCACGGTCCGCGACCTGAACTTCTACTACGGCAAGTTCCACGCCCTCAAGGGCATCAACCTCGACATTCCCGAGAAGAAGGTCACGGCCTTCATCGGCCCGTCGGGCTGCGGCAAGTCCACGCTGCTGCGCACGTTCAACCGCATGTACGAGCTGTATCCCGAGCAGCGCGCCGAAGGGCAGATCCTCCTCGACGGCGAGAACCTGCTCACCAGCAAGCAGGACGTGGCCCTGATCCGTGCCAAGGTCGGCATGGTGTTCCAGAAGCCTACGCCGTTCCCGATGTCGATCTACGACAACATCGCCTTCGGCGTGAAGCTCTTCGAGAGCCTGAACGCCACCGACATGGACGACCGCGTGGAATGGGCGCTGCGCAAGGCGGCCCTGTGGAGCGAGGTGAAGGACAAGCTGCACCAGAGCGGCTCCGGCCTCTCCGGCGGCCAGCAGCAGCGGCTGTGCATCGCGCGCGGCATCGCGATCAAGCCCGAGGTGCTGCTGCTCGACGAGCCGTGCTCGGCGCTCGACCCGATCTCCACGGCCAAGGTCGAGGAACTGATCGCCGAGCTGAAGAACGACTACACCGTGGTCATCGTGACGCACAACATGCAGCAGGCCGCACGCTGCAGCGACTACACGGCCTACATGTACCTGGGCGACCTGATGGAATTCGGCGAGACCGAGCAGATGTTCTTCAAGCCCCAGCGCAAGGAGACCGAGGACTACATCACCGGCCGCTTCGGCTGAACGGACGAGGAGACTTCCGCATGCCCGAAAAACACCTTTCTTCCCAGTTCGACAGCGAACTCAACAGCATCTCCGCCCGTGTCATGGAGCTGGGGGGGCTCGTCGAGTCCCAGATCCGCCAGGCCATCTACGCGCTGTCGCAGTTCAGCGTCGAGGCCGCCGACCAGGTGGCCGCCACCGAGCACCGCGTGAATGCGATGGAGGTCGAGATCGACCATGAGCTGTCGTCCATCATCGCGCGCCGCCAGCCCACGGCCCGCGACCTGCGCCTGCTGATCGCGTTCTCCAAGGCCACGGCCAACCTGGAGCGCATGGGCGACGAGGCCAACAAGATGGCCCGCATGGTCAAGGCCATCATCGAGAGCGGCTCGGCGCGTTCGCTGCCGACCACCGACCTGCGCGTGGCGGCCGATCTGGCGTCGGGCCTGCTGCGCAAGGCGCTGGACGCGTTCGCCCGGCTCGACACGAAGGCGGCCGTCGCCATCCTGAAGGAGGACGACCTGATCGACCGCGAGTTCGACGGCTTCGTGCGCAAGCTCATCACCTACATGATGGAAGACCCGCGCACGATTTCCGCGAGCCTCGATCTGCTGTTCCTCGCCAAGGCCATCGAACGCATCGGCGACCACTCCAAGAACGTGGCCGAACTCATCATCTATCTCGTCAAGGGCAAGGACGTGCGCCACACGGCCCTCGAGGAGATCGAATCGGCCGTTCTCTGAAAGGCCCGCTGTCCATGAAGAGACTTCCCCGCGTACTGATTGTCGAAGACGAGTCCGCGATCGCGGAACTGATCGCGGTCAACCTGCGCCACAACGGCTTCCAGCCGATCTGGTCGGAGGACGGCGAATCCGCGCAGCGCGAGCTCGATGCCGTGCTGCCCGACGTGATCCTGCTCGACTGGATGCTGCCCGGCCAGAGCGGCCTGCAGCTGGCGCGCAAGTGGCGCGCCGACGCCCGCACCAAACCCATCCCCATCCTCATGCTCACGGCCCGTGGCGACGAGCCCGACAAGGTGGCGGGCCTGGATGCGGGCGCGGACGACTACATCACCAAGCCGTTCTCCACGCAGGAACTGCTGGCACGCATCCGCGCGGTGCTGCGCCGCCGGGCGCCGGAACAGGCGACGGACACGGTGACGATTTCCGAGCTGGTGCTGGATGCCGGCACCTACCGCGTGACCTACCAGGGGCAACAGCTCAAGGTCGGCCCGACGGAGTTCAAGCTGCTGCACTACCTCATGAAGCATCCCGAGCGCGTGCACAGCCGCGCGCAGCTGCTCGACAAGGTGTGGGGCGACCATGTGTTCATCGAGGAACGCACGGTGGACGTGCATGTGAAGCGGCTGCGGGAGGCGCTGGGCGTCGCGGGGGCCATGGTGGAGACCGTGCGCGGTGCCGGCTACCGCCTGACGGCGCAGCCTGCGGCGCTGATGCGCGCCTGACCCTGCTGCGGGCCCCGTCGGCGGGGCGGTGGGTCGATCGCCGGGAATGCAGGCTGCGCGGGCAGGACAGGCTCCCTCCCGCAGCAACCGGGCCCGGAAGTGCGAGCCGGTGTGCGTTATCTGACAAAAGGCGGCGGGGCGCGCAGGACCTGTGAGCGGTGGTTCCTGTGCAGTCTCGCCGGACTCCCATGGTGTGGCGTTGCTTTTTCTTTCTCTCTTTCCAGATCGCCGGCCTGATGCTGGGATGGCTGTGGGGCGGCCGCTGGGGAGCGGTGGTCACCGCTGCTGCCGCGGCCTGGATCTGGTTCCTGTGGGATCTCACGCGGGGCTACCGCGTGGTGCGCTGGCTGCGCGACGGTGATCTGGCGCACTGCCCGTCGCTCAAGGGCGTGTGGGGCGAGCTGGCGGACCGCACGCGGCGCCTGCTGCGCCAGAAGCAGGCCGACATCGCCGCGAGCGACGCGCGGCTGCAGGAGATCCTGGAGGCCCTGCAGGCCACGCCGAACGGCGTGATGCTGCTCGATGCCGAGGGGCACATCGAGTGGTGCAACCAGATCGGCGCCACGCATTTCGGGCTGGACGCCACGCGCGATCTGGGCCAGTCGATCGGCAACCTGCTGCGTGATCCCGAATTCAGTGCCTACTATGCGGCGCAGGATTTCTCGGGCGACGTGGTCCTGCAGGGGCGGGAGAGCACGGCCTCTCGTCCGGTGCGCATCTCGGTCCATCTGCATCCCTATGGCGATGGCCGCAAGCTGCTGCTCTCGCGCGACGTCACGGCGCTGGAGCAGGCGGAGGCCATGCGGCGCGACTTCGTGGCCAACGTGTCCCACGAGATCCGCACGCCGCTCACCGTGCTGATGGGCTTCGTCGAGACGCTGCAGACGCTGCCGCTCTCGGCCGAGGAGCGATCCCGCTACCTCGGGATGATGTCGCAGCAGGCGGGCCGGATGCAGAGCGTGGTGCAGGATCTGCTGACGCTGTCACGGCTGGAAGGCAGCCCGCCACCGGGCCTGACGGAGTGCACCGCCATCGATGCGCTGCTGCGCCGCTGCGAGGACGAAGCGCGGGGCCTGTCGGCGCTGCTGACGCGAAGCCAGTCCGCCGCGCACGTGCTGGAGTTTCCCCTGGCGGAGAACCTGCGGGGCGCGGGGCAGCTGGTGGGCGTGTCGGCCGAGCTGCAGAGCGCGATGGCGAACCTGATCGGCAACGCGGTGCGCTACACGCCCGCCGGCGGCTGCATCACGGTGGAGTGGACGCCGATGCCCGACGGCGGCGCGCGGTTCTCCGTGCGCGACACCGGGCCGGGCATCGATTCGGTACACATTCCCCGGCTGACCGAGCGCTTCTACCGCGTGGACCGGAGCCGCTCGCGCGATACCGGCGGCACGGGCCTGGGGCTGGCCATCGTCAAACACGTGGTGCAGCGCCACTCCGCGACGCTGCAGATCGAGAGCACCGTCGGCAAGGGTTCGGTGTTCTCGGTCACGTTCCCGCCGCACCGGATCCAGCGCAGCGCGGCTCCCCGGGGCATGGCGCTGCCGGCAACGGGAACCAGGGGCGTCTGAGGGGCGGCCGGGCAAGGCCGTTGCTGTCGCTGTCGCGGCATGTCGCGTGTCGCGCAGTGCCACATCCGGCTGCCACCAGGGAGCGTGGGGAGCCGGACGAGGCGACACGGCCTGACCCGCAGCGGCGTGCGAGCCGCTTCAGCGCCCCGCCGCGCGCGGGGCCGAGCCGGCTTTTCCGAGCGCCAGCGCCAGCATGGAGGTGAACACGGCCGCGGTGACCACCAGGGCGAGCGCGCCACCGATCCAGAAGGCGGCGGGCGAGTGCAAGGGCTCCCGGCCCGCGAAGCCGGCATAGGCGAGCGCGTAGCCGGCAGGCAGCCCGGCGCCCCAGAGCAGCACGCCGTACGTGGCCAGGGGCGCGATCGTGATCCCATAGCACCGCAGCACGAAGGCGCAGAACGTCTGCAGCGCGTCGGCGACGTGGTAGAGCGCCACCCAGGCCAGCAGGCCGAAGGCCATCGCGAGCACGTCCGCCGAGGCGGTATAGAGCGACGCCAGGGGCGCGCGTGCCGCATAGAGCAGGGCGGAGAGCGCCAGGGCGATGGCCGCCGCCATCCGGAAACCCATCCAGGCCACCCGGCGGGCGAGGGCCTCGTTCCCGCTGCCGCGCCAGTAGCTCACGCGCGCGCTGGTGGCGATGGCAAGCGAGAGCGGCACCATGTAGAGTACGGCGGTGAGGTTGGCGGCGATCTGGTGCGCCGCTGCGGCCACCGTGCCCTGCCGGGCGATGAAGAGCGCCATCAGCGTGAAGGATGTGACCTCCACCATCACGGCGAGCCCGGCGGGAACACCGAGCCGGGCGAAGCGTGCGATCTGCGCGCGGTCCGGCCGCTCCGGCCGGCGCCACAGTGCGAGCGGCGCATAGAGGGGGGAGGACCGGACCAGCCCGATGGCGATGGCCAGCAGCAGGTAGTTGACCGCCAGCGTGGCCCAGGCGCAGCCCACGGCGCCTTGCGGCGGCAGGCCTGCGAAGCCGAAGGTGAAGGCGATCGAGAGCGGAATCTTGACCAGCAGCGAACCCATCTGCAGCCAGGTGACGAGCTGCGGCCGGCCCAGGGCCTGATTGAGCGTGGTGTAGAGGCGGAAGGCGAGTGCCGGCGGCAGGGCGGCGGCGAGCACGGTCAGGTAGCGGCCGACTTCCGCGCGGAGATCGGCCGGCACCTCGGTCCAGCGGAGGATGGCGCCCGGCGACAGCAGCACGGCCATGCCCAGCAGGCTGGCGAGCGCGCACAGGTAGAGCGCCTGCCGCACCGAGCGGCCGATGGCGGTGGTTTCTCCGGCGCCGCGCTGCTCGGCCCAGACGGGCAGCAGCGCCTGCAGGATGCCCATGAGCGCGACGTACACGCTCACGTAGACGGCCGAGCCGATGGAGAGTGCCGCGAGCGATGCGGGCGCATGGCGGCCGGCGACGATGGTGTCCGTGACGCCGAAGGCCATCACGGCGAGTTGCCCCGCGAGCACGGTGGCTGCGTGGCGCGCGACCTGCGCGCGTTCCGCGGGCATCAGGGCTGCCCGCTGCCGGGGCCGGCACCGGTGCGGCGCAGCACCAGCAGCTGGTCGCCGCGGTCTGTCGGGCGCGGCACCACCGCCACCTGTTCCCAGCCGCCGCCGCGGGTCAGCCGGTCGACCGCCTGCTGCGTGGAGGCGTCGGCCACCAGCCATCGGCATTCGCTCTGGCGTATTTCAGAGGCGCGCGTCACCGGCAGCATGGTCCAGTCGCCGTGGTACTGCAGGCCCGCGGTCTGCGCGCGGCCGAGGCCGTGCACGAGCAGGCATCCCGGATCGGCGCCCAGCACGCGCGCCAGGTTGTCGGACTGCGGACGGTAGCTGCGGCCGTAGTCCAGCAGCGGGAGCCACAGCGTCATCAGCAGCAGCCAGCCGAGGGCGGCGCCGCTCGCCGGCAGGACCAGGCTCTTCCAGATCTCGGTGCGGTTGCGCGAGACGCGCCACCCCACCAGCGCGCACCAGGCCAGGGTGGCCAGCAGGGCCACGCCGAACGCGACGGCGGAGAACTCGGCGGTGTAGCCAGGAGCGAGCTTCGCGACGTTCGCGGCCGGCTTCGCGGGCACGCCGGTCTGCACCGAGATCCAGATCACCCAGATGACGATGGCCGAAGCGCTGAAGAACAGCAGCGTGAACCAGTCGATGAGCGAGGCGATGGCACGCCGCAGCGTCGGCAGGGCGAAGGCCGCCAGCGTGGCCAGGGCGGGGAGCCCGAGCAGCAGGGCGCGGTCGGCCGGCTGGGTGGTCACCGTGGCGGACACGGTGACGGCGACGAACCACAGCGGAAGCAGCAGGTGCCGGTGCAGGGTCCTGCTGATGATCTGCCGGCGCCAGCGCCAGAGCGTCCAGAGCGCGAGGGGCCAGGCCGGCCAGGCGAACCAGATCAGCAGGCGCACCAGGCTCTGCCACTCCTTGGCTTCATCCTCGGTGACGATCCGCCAGCGCCAGAGATCGAGCGCGCCCGCCAGCCCGGCCGCTATGGCCGTGAGCAGGGCGAGTGCCACGCCCCCCGCCCACCGCGGGGCGGGCGATGGCCTGGCGGACACGGCGGCATCGTCATCGGCGCCCGCGGTGCATGCGACCAGCAGGGCGCTGCCGCCGCCCAGCAGCATGGCGAGCGTCGGGGCACCGCTCAGCACCAGCCCCAGCAGCCCGGCCGCTGCGGCGGCCAGGCTGGCCGCGAACGCCGGCAGGCTCCGCCGGGGCAGGCTGGCGGCCGCGAAGAACAGCAGGGCCGTGAAGGCGAGCTGGGTGAGGTAGCTGGTGACTTCGTGGGAGAGCTGGGCGAGGCCCAGGCAGGCCAGCAGGGCGAGCAGGGCGCCGTCGGCCATCGCCCGGGCATAGTCGGGCGGCGAGGCCTCGCCGCCGAAGGCGAATGCCACGGGCTGGGCGGCCGGGCTGCGGGCGAGGTGGTACATGCCCCACCAGGTCGCGGCGAGCGTGGCGACCAGCAGCGCGGCGAAGGGCAGGCGCGCGGCCGTGTCCGCGGCCAGCCAGGACGGCGCGGCCTGGATGGCGAGCGCGCCGAGCCAGTAGGGCAGCAGGCCGTCGGTGTCCGGCGCCATGCCCGCGAGCGAGGGCGACATCCAATCGGTGGCCCCGCGGGCCAGCTCGAGCATGTAGCCGAAGGCGGTGACGTCCGCGTTCTTCCACGGCGAGCGGGCCACGAAGCCGGGCACGACATACGCGAGGCACAGCAGCAGCAGCGCCCAGCGCGGCAGCGGCCGTGCAGCGCCTCGGGTCACGATGGCGGGGTTCGGAGGATTCACGCGTGGAAGGCTGGAACGATCGCCCGACAGTAAAGAGGCAAACAAAAAGGCAGCGCGGACGTGCCGGGCTGCCTTTGGAGGATTGGGCGTGCTGCACGGGCCGTGGCCCCTGCGCGCACCCGCCGGTCCGGCGAGGGGCTGGAATTACTTCGCAGCCGTGGACGTCTTGCCGAAGCGGTTGCGGAAGCGCTCCACGCGGCCGCCCATGTTGTCCACCGACTTCTGCGTGCCGGTGTAGAAAGGATGCGATTCGCTGGAGGTGTCCAGCTTGAAGAGCGGCAGTTCGCGGCCGTCGTCGGTCGTGCCGGTTTCCTTCGTGTTCACGCAGGAACGGGTCACGAACTTGAAGCCGTTGGACAGGTCCACGAAGAGCACTTCGCGGTAGTTGGGGTGAATGCCTTCTTTCATGGCATGGTCCTTTCAAGGGGCTGCTGCGGTAGCCACGCCGCACCCATTGCGACGCACTTTCCGCTTCGAAAAAGCCTACCATTATCGCATACCCGCACCCGAGGGCGCCAGCCGCCCTGGTGCATCTTCCTGGAAAGCCCTCCATTTTGCGTCTGCTGCACACCTCCGACTGGCACCTGGGCCAGCATTTCATGGGCAAGAGCCGGCAGGCCGAGCACCGTGCGTTCATCGACTGGCTGGCCGCGCAGGCCTCCACATGCCAAGCCGATGCCGTGCTGCTGGCCGGCGATGTCTTCGACACCTCGGCCCCACCCAGCCATGCCCGCGAGCTCTACCACCACGCCGTGCTGGCGCTCCGGGACGCGGGGGCCGCATTGGTGGTGCTGGGCGGCAACCACGATTCCGCCGCGGTGCTCGGCGAGAGCCGCGCGCTGCTGGCCGAACTGGGAGCCCGCGTGGTGCCGTGCGCGGCCGCCACGCCCGAGGAGCAGGTGCTGGTGCTGCAGCGGCGCAGCGGCGGGCCGGGTGCCGTGCTGTGCGCGGTGCCGTACCTGCGCGCGCGTGAACTGCTGCTCAGCCTGCCCGGCGAGAGCGCCGCCGACAAGCGGGTGGCGCTGCAGCAGGCGATCCACGCGCACTACGGAGCGCTGTTCGACATCGCGCGCGAGCGCAGCGCATCGCTGGGCAGCCTGCCGATCGTCGCCACCGGCCACCTCGCCACCGTGGGCGCCACGGGCGGCGACGCCGTGCGGGACATCTACGTCGGCACGCTGGAGGCCTTCCCGACCGACGCGTTCCCGGCTGCCGACTACATCGCCCTCGGGCACATCCACCAGCCGATGCGGGTGGGTGGGCACGAGCACATCCGCTATTGCGGATCGCCGATTCCGCTGGGCTTCGACGAAGCGGCGCAGCACAAGGAGGTGCTGCAGGTGGATTTCGATCTCGCGGGCCTGCAGTCGGTCACGCCGCTGCCGGTGCCTTGCTTCCAGCCGATGGCGTCCCTGCGCGGCAGCCTCGCGACCCTGCCTGCGGAGCTGGCTGCCGCGGCGCGCGCAGGCACCCCGCAGACACCCGCCTGGCTCGACGTGGAGGTGACGGCAGACGACTACCTGCCCGATCTGCAGGCGCGGGTGGCGGCGATGGCCGACGGACTGCCGGTGGAGGTGCTGAGGGTGCGCCGCGCACGCGGCGGTGCGGCGCCGGCCCTGGTGCCCATCGCCCGCGAAACGCTCGACGAACTGGCCCCGGGCGACGTGTTCGAGCGCCGGCTGCGGGAAGAGACGCTGGACGAGGCGCTGAGGGAGCGGCTCGCGGCCATGCACCGGGCCGTGCTGTCCGACCTGCGGGAAGAGGGGGGCGCATGAGGATCCTGTCGCTGCGGTTGAAGAACCTCAATTCACTGAAGGGCGAGTGGCGCATCGACTTCACCCAGACGCCGTTTTCGGACGGTGGGCTGTTCGCCATCACCGGCCCCACGGGGGCGGGCAAGACCACGCTGCTCGACGCGATCTGCCTGGCGCTCTACCACCAGACGCCGCGCATCGGCGGCGTCTCGCAGGGCGGCAATGAGCTGATGACGCGGCACACGGCCGAATGCCTCGCCGAGGTGGAGTTCGCCGTGCCCGGGGGGCGCTATCGGGCCTTCTGGAGCCAGCGGCGCGCGCGCGACCGGCCCGACGGCGCGCTGCAGCCCGCGCAGGTGGAGCTGGCGGAGATCGTCGCCGCCGATGGCGCGGCCCGCCCGGTCACGCGCAAGGTGCAGGAGAAGCTGCAGCACGTCGAAACGCTGACGGGGCTGGATTTCGGGCGGTTCACCAAGTCGATGCTGCTCGCCCAGGGGGGCTTCGCGGCCTTCCTGGAGGCGCCGGCCGGCAAGCGCGCGGAACTGCTTGAAGAGCTGACCGGCACGGACATCTACGGACGCATCTCGCAGCGCGTGCACGAGCGCGCGCGCGACGCGAGGGACGCGCTGGAGGCGGCGCGTGCGCGGGCCGGAGGCGTGGAACTGCTGGACGCGCCGGCCCGCGACACGCTGGAGCAGGAGGCTGTGGGCCTGGAGGCGCAGTTGCAGGCCCTGCGGGCTCGGCGCACCGGGGCCGAGGACGAGCGCGACTGGTTCGCCGCGGTGGAACGTGCGCGGCAGCGCAGCGCCGCCGCGCACGCCGATGCCGTCGCGGCAGAAGGTGCCTGGGCCGCACGGGACGCCGACGTGCAGCGCCTGCGGCGGGCCGAGCCGGCCATGCGCCTGGCACCCGTGCATGCGGCATTTCAAGCCGCGCAGCAGGCCGAGACCACCTGCGCATTGCGGCTGCAGCAGAGCACCGGCCGGATCGAGGCAATTGCCGCGGCGCATGCGCTGGCGCTGGCCCGTGCCGCCGGGGTGGGCCGGCATCTCGCGGCGCTGCGGTCCGGCGAATGGCAGGCAGGCCGGGAAGCGCTGGCAACGCTGGAAGCTGGCGGTATCGACGATCCGCGCCATGCGGTGCTCGCCGAGCGGCTGGGCGACTGGCGCAGCCGCTTCAAGGCGCGGGCCCTGTTGCAGGAAGAGGTCGGCCGCACCCAAGCGCAGCGGCAGGATGCAGCGGATCGATGCACCCAGCACGAGCGGCTGCTGCAGGCCGCGGGCGAGGCCGCGCGGCATGCCGATGCCGTGCAGGCCGAGGCGCAGGCGGGCGTGGAGCAGGCCCATGGCGCGTACCTGGAGCGTCTGGCGGGCCGGGACGAGGGTTACTGGCGCGAAGAGCCGATGCGGCTCGCCAGGCAGGGACACCTCTGGGTGCAGGCGCTCGAATGCCGGGAGCGCATGGATGCACAGCGTGCGGAACAGGCGCGGCGATCGGCGGAGGAGTCGGAGCGGCAAGGGCGTGTGGACGCATTGGACGCATCGCTGCAGCAGCTCGCCGCACGGCATGCCGACGGCCAGCAGCGCGTGCGTGACCAGGAGCGCCTGCTCGCGCAGGAGCGGCGCATCCAGTCGCTCGAAACCCACCGGCAGCACCTGCGGCCCGGCGAATCCTGTCCGCTCTGCGGCGCCACCGAACACCCGGCGCTGGAGGCCTATGAAGCCCTGGACATTTCCGCCACCGAGGCGGCGCTGGAGAGCGCCAAGCGCGCGCTGGACGCCATCGCCGACGAGCGGCGCCGGTCCGAAGCCGAGTCGGCCACGCTGCGCACGCAGCAGGCCCGCTCCCGGGAGGATGCAGCCGCCGGAGAGCGCGCCGCAGCGGAGCTGCAGGACCGATGGCAGGCGTTGTGCGCGGCCCTGGACTGGTCCGTCGATCGCACCGATCGCGCGTCGCTGGAGGAAGCGCAGCGCCGGCATGCCCAGACCGTGGCGGATGTGCAGGCGCGCGGAGCCGAGCTGGCCCGGGCACGCGAGCGCGGCGACACCGCGCAGCGCGCGCTGCAGCAGGCCGAACGCGAGGCCGGCGCCGCGCGGCAGGCGCGGGCACTGGCGGAGCGGGACCTGCAGGCCCAGCGGCAGCAGCTGCAGTCTCTGGCGCAAACGCTCGAACGGCTGGCGTCCGAGCTGGAGAACACCGAGACCGCCCTGGCGCAGGAACTCGCGGACCAGGGGTACGACATGCCCGCGCAGCCGGGGCGCTGGCTGCAGCAGCGGACGCACGAACTGGAGGCATGGCAGACCGACTGCATCCGCCGGCAGGGCCTGTTGGCGCAACTGCCGCTGCAGCAGCAGCGGGCGAAGGATGCGGAGGCCGTGGCGCAGGAGTGGGCGCAGCGCCGGGATGCGTCGTTGCACGCCTCCGAGGGTATTGCCGCGCCCGAAGCCGATTTCGCGGGCGTGGACGGCGAAGCGGGAACGCCCGACCGGCTGGAGGATCTGCTGCAGCAGGCGGCGCAGGACGTGCAGACCCATGCAGCCGCCCTGGCCACGCTGGCCGGCACGCGTGACGCGCAGCGGCAGGCCCACGCCGTGGCGGCCGAAGAGCGGGCGCGCAGTGCGGCCGCCTGGGAATACGCCCTCGCGGAAAGCCCTTTTGCCGATGCCGAAGGCTTTCTTGCCGCGCGTCTGGAGCCAGCCGAACGGCAGGCCCTGGAAGACGGCGTGGAGCGTGCCCGGCAGGCGCTCACCGCCACGCAGGCGCTGCACCGCGAGGCGGCTCAGGCGCTGGAAGCGCTGCTGTCAGCGCCGCGTTCCGTCCGCGCCCTGCCCGAGGTGGAGGCCGAGCTGGCCGACCTGGAGGCACAGAGCACGCAGGCCGCACAGCGCCAGGGCGAGATCGCCGGCCGGCTGCGGGAGGATGCGCGCCGGCGCGATGGCCTGCAGGCACTGCTCGCGGACATCGCGGCGCTGGAGGCCGATGCCGACGCATGGCAGCACCTGAACGGCCTGATCGGGTCTGCCGACGGCGCCAAGTACCGCAAGTTCGCCCAGGGACTGACGCTGGACCACCTCGTGCACCTCGCCAACCTGCGGCTCCAGCGGCTGCACGGCCGCTACCAGCTCGCCCGCCGCACCGGAGGCGAACTCGAAATGGAGGTGATCGACACCTGGCAGGCCGACGTGGCGCGCGACACGCGCACGCTGTCGGGCGGCGAGAGTTTCCTCGTGAGCCTGGCGCTGGCGCTCGCGCTCTCCGACCTGGTGAGCCACAAGACCCGCATCGATTCGCTGTTCCTTGACGAAGGCTTCGGCACGCTGGACCCGGACACGCTGGAGATCGCGCTCGATGCGCTCGACAGCCTGCAGTCCGGCGGCAAGGCCATCGGCATCATCAGCCACGTGGAGGCGGTGAAGGACCGCATTCCCGTGCAGATCCGCGTGCGCAAGGGCGTGGGCCTGGGCTACAGCGCGCTGGAGCGACGCTTCGCCGTGACCACCGGGGGCAGCAGCAGTTGACCCCCGCACGGCGGGATCGCACGCGAAAAGGCCCCGCCACGTCGCCGTGGCGGGGCCTCGGGGCCCTTCGCTGGAAGTGCGTCGCGCGGATCAGCCGCCGCGGCGCATCATGTCGAAGAAGTCGACGTTCGTCTTGGTGGCCTTCATGTTCTTGATCATCAGCTCCATGCTTTCGATCTCGTCCATGTTGTAGAGGAACTGCCGCAGGATGCGGGTCTTCTGCAGGATTTCCGGGGGCAGCAGCAGCTCTTCGCGGCGCGTGCCGCTCTTGTTGAGCTCGATCGCCGGGAACACGCGCTTCTCGTAGAGGCGGCGGTTCAGGTGGATTTCGCTGTTGCCGGTGCCCTTGAACTCTTCGAAGATCACTTCGTCCATGCGGCTGCCGGTATCGACCAGGGCCGTGGCGATGATGGTGAGCGAACCGCCTTCCTCCACCTTGCGCGCGGCGCCGAAGAAGCGCTTGGGACGCTGCAGCGCGGCGGCGTCCACGCCGCCCGAGAGCACCTTGCCGGAGGAGGGCACGACGTTGTTGTAGGCCCGGGCGAGGCGGGTGATGGAGTCCAGCAGGATCACCACGTCCTTCTTCAACTCCACGAGGCGCTTGGCGCGCTCGATCACCATTTCGGCTACGTGCACGTGGCGGGCGGCAGGTTCATCGAAGGTGGAGGCGATGATCTCGCCCTTCACCGTGCGCTGCATCTCGGTCACTTCTTCGGGGCGCTCGTCCACCAGCAGCACCATCAGGTGCACGTCGGGGTTGTTGGCGGTGATGGCGTGGGCGATGTGCTGCATCATCATCGTCTTGCCGCTCTTGGGCGGCGCCACGATCAGCGCGCGCTGGCCGCGGCCGATGGGGGCGATGATGTCGATGATCCGGCCCGTGATGTTCTCTTCGCCCTTCATGTCGCGCTCGAGCTTCATCTGCTCCTTGGGGAACAGCGGGGTCAGGTTCTCGAACATGACCTTGTGCTTGTTCTGCTCCGGCGGGCCACCGTTCACGGCGTCGAGCTTGGTCAGCGCGAAGTAGCGCTCGCCGTCCTTCGGCGTGCGGACCTCGCCCTCGATCATGTCACCCGTGTGCAGGTTGAAGCGGCGCACCTGGCTGGGGGAGATGTAGATGTCGTCCGTGCTCGCGGTGTAGCTCGTGTCCGGGCTGCGCAGGAAGCCGAAGCCGTCGGGAAGGATCTCCAGCACGCCGTCCGCGAAGACCTGCTCGCCGGCCTTCGCGCGCTTCTTGATGATCGCGAACATCAGCTCCTGCTTGCGCATGCGACCGGTGTTCTCGATCTCCAGCTCTTCGGCCTGCTTGAGCACTTCGGACACGTGCAGTGCCTTGAGTTCGTTTAGATGCATGGGGGTGACTCCGGAACGGAGTGAATAGGAATCAGAGGGGGAGACCGCATGCCGTGCGGACTGCTCATGGCGTCTCGGCGGGTCTGGGGGATCTGCGACGGGGTGCCTTGGCTGGGCCGACCCGGTGATCTGTGCGGATTATGACAGGAAAAGACGCCTGCTCATCGGGGTCTTCGCGGCAGCCGGTGCGGATGTGCCGATGTCTGCGCCGGTCGGGAAGGGGGATGCGGCGGATGTACGCGGGGGCGGGGGCCGGGATCGCCGGCGGCGGGAGGGCCGAGGGCCCATCCCGCTCCGGGCGGGGCCGGATCAGCCGATCTGCTGGTCGATGAAGGCCGTCAGCTGGGCCTTGCTCATCGCGCCGACCTTGGTGGCGGCCAGTTGGCCGTCCTTGAACAGCATCAGCGTGGGAATGCCGCGGATGCCGAACTTGGCCGGCACTTCGCGGTTCTCGTCCACGTTCATCTTGGCCACGGTGAGCTTGCCCTGGTAGGCGCCGGCCACCTCGTCGAGGATGGGGGCGATCATCTTGCAGGGGCCGCACCATTCGGCCCAGTAATCGACCAGCACCGTGGTGCCGGGTTGCAGCACGTCGGCTTCGAAGCTGGCGTCGGAGATGTGTTTGATCAGTTCGCTGGCCATGGCGCTTTCCTCGAGGATGCGAAAGGGATTCGGGTTGTGGGAGGGTGCGGATACAGTCGTGGGATTGTGACAGAAAGACATTCCCCGTTCGATGTGATGGGCGGCGACTCCGCCGCTATGACAGTCATAGCGAAAACCGATGTGCGGGAGGCTGCCTGGCAGGCGGTGCTCGGCCGGGTGCATGCGCTCGTGCGCGCCGCGCGCGTGCCGGCCGGCGCCGTCGTGGTGCTCGTTCCCTATGCGCAGCTCATGGGCGAAGCCCAGCGGCGCTGGGCGCGCGCCTACCCGGACGGATTCGCCCCGCGGTTCGAGACCACGCGCAACTGGGCCGCGCGCATCGCCCCGTTCGTGCCCGAGGGCGACGATCTCGCCCGCGATACCGCGCGCGACACGCTCACGGCACGCTCGCTGCTCGACCGGGCCGGCCTGGGCGAGCACCGCGACGTGCTGGCGGGCCCGCTGCTCGATGCCGCCTGCCAGCTGGCCCCGGCGGTGGCCGCGGTGCCGCCGGAGGGGCGCGAGGCCTGGGCGGCCGAGGCGCGCGCGCTGCTGGCGCCGGCGGGCGAGGGCGCTGCGCTGCGCTACGAGGCGGCCGTGGCGCGCATCGCGCTCGAATGGGCGCTCGCCACGCGGCATGCGACCGATGTGCTGTTCGGGCCCCAGGTGCGCCGCACGACGCCCGCGCTGGTGGTGCTGGACGGCTTCCAGCCCGATCCGCTGGCGCATGCCCTGTGCAGGCTCTGGGGCGAGGATGGCGCCTGCGCGGTGCCGCTGCCGGCTGCCGGTATCGCCGCCACCGGCGTGGCCGGACTCGCGGCCGAGGGTCCATCGTCTGCCGATGGCGGTGGTGCCGCGCTGACCGGAGACATCGCCTTCCACGCCGCCGCCGACGCGGAGGACGAGGCGCAGCGCGCTGCCGCCTGCGTGCTGCGGCATGTGGCCGAAGGGCGCACGCCCGTGGCGCTGGCGGCGATCGACCGCGCCCTGACGCGCCGCGTCAGCGCGTTGCTCTCAGGTCGCGGCGTGGCCGTGCATGACGAGAACGGCTGGACGCTTTCCACCACCCGTGCCGGCGCCCATGTGATGGCGGCGCTGCGGGCATGCCGCGCGCATGCTTCGGGCGATGCGGTACTCGACTGGCTCAAGCACGTTCCCTTGGCGGAGGCCGAGGCCCTGCGGCAGGCGGAGCGCTGGCTGCGGCGCAACGGCAGCAGCGAGTGGGCGGCCGCGCTGCGCGGCGCCGGGCTCGCGGGCCCCGATGCGGCCGGGATGGCGGTGCCTGCTGCGGCGGGCGCACCGGCTGCGCCGGAAGGCGGTGTGGAATCCGCCGACGGCTGGCGCGCGCTGCTGCGGCAGGCGGAGGCATGGCGCGGAACGCTGCTGGCCCCGCGCGACCTGCCGGCCTGGCTTGCGTCCCTGCGTTCGCTGCTGCAGGCCACCGGCCAGTGGGAGCGACTGGAAATCGATGCTGCCGGCCTGCGCGTGCTGGCCGAACTGCGGCTCGACCTCGCGCAGGAGGGCGAGTGGCGGCGGCTGGATGCGTCCGGCCGTCCG
This sequence comes from uncultured Acidovorax sp., assembly GCA_913774955.1. GTDB lineage: Bacteria > Pseudomonadota > Gammaproteobacteria > Burkholderiales > Burkholderiaceae_C > Paracidovorax. The sequence continues at coordinate 28,754 of CAJYKV010000027.1, read as the reverse complement.
ATGACCCTGGCGGAGTTCGTCCATTGGGTGGACGAGGTGCTCGAAGCCGGCCGTTTCCGCCCGGAGTTCGATGGCGACGGCGCACCCGACGCGGTGGTGGTGCCGCTTCCGCAGATGCTGGCGCGGCCGTTCGCCGCGCTGGTGGCCGCCGGTTGCGACGAGAAACGGCTGCAGGCCGCGCCGGAGCCGCCGGGCGCCTGGACGCAGGCACAGCGGGATGGCCTCGGGCTGCCGACGCGCGCCGTGCTGGAGACAGCGCAGCGGGCCGCCTGGGACCATGCGCTTGCCGTGCCGCAGGTGGACGTGCTCTGGCGCGCAGGCGACGAAGGCGGCGAGCCGCTGCTGGCCAGCCCGCTGGTGCTCGCGCTGCAGGCCACGGGCGCCGGCCGCCCCGCCACCGACCCGCGGGAGCCGCGGGCGGTGCCGCTCGCCGCCGTGCCGAGGCCCCTGCCGCGGGGGGATGCGCTGCCGCTGGTGCGGCTGTCGTCTTCCGCGTATTCCGACCTGCGCCACTGTCCCTACCGGTTCTTCGCCCTGCGCCTGCTGGGCCTGCAGGAATCCGACGAGCTGGGCGCGGAGGTGGACAAGCGCGATTTCGGCAACTGGCTGCACGCGGTCCTGCAACGCTTCCACGAGACCCTGCGGGATGCACCCGTGGGGGACGAGGCTGTGCGCCGGAGCCTGCTGGACGCCGCCGCCGAGGCCACGACGCGCGCGCAGCGCCTGTCGCCCGCCGAGTTCCTGCCGTTTTCCTCCGGCTGGCCCGCCCTGCGCGAAGGCTACCTGCGCTGGCTGGCGGACCACGAGGCGCAGGGCGCGCGGTTCCGCGAGGCCGAGCGCCGCTGCGCACAGCCGCTGGGAGCGCTGGAGCTGATCGGCACGCTCGACCGGGTGGATGCGGTGCGCAGCCCCGTGCCGGGGGAGCCGCCGTCGGTGATGGTGATCGACTACAAGACCGAGAACGAGTCGGCCACGCGCCGGCGCCTCGCCGCCGGCACGGAGGACACGCAGCTCGCCTTCTACGCGGCCCTGCTGGGCGACGACACCCTGCGCGCGCTCTACGTGAACGTCGGCGAGCGTGGCGAGACCCGCGGTTTCGAGCAGGAGGACGTGGTGGCCCTGCGCGACCAATTGGTCGAAGGCATCCTGCACGATTTCGCGCGCATCGCGGAAGGGGCGCCGCTGCCGGCGCTCGGCGAGGGCGCCGTGTGCGACTACTGCGCCGCCCGCGGGCTGTGCCGGAAGGATTTCTGGAGTGAATAAGTCCACCCCCCTGAGTCGCTGCGCGCCTTCCCTCCGCTCTCGCTACGCTGCGCTTCGCGGGCAGGAGGACGACGCCAGCGCGGCGGGGCGGCCCTTGCGCGGCGTCTGCTGGCCGGGGGTGCTCCGGCCCCAAGCGCTGCAAGCGTGGGCGATTGCCGCAGTGATGGACACCCGAGATGGAGATATGTGTGCAAGCCGCCTATGAACACAACGGTCGGCCCGTGGCGCGGGAGGCCTTCTATGCGGTGGCCTGCGACCCGCAGCGCAGCGTGGCGGTGGAGGCCTGCGCGGGCGCGGGCAAGACCTGGATGCTGGTCTCGCGCATCCTGCGCGCGCTGCTGGACGGCTGCGCGCCGCACGAGATTCTGGCGATCACCTTCACCAAGAAGGCGGCGGGCGAGATGCGCCAGCGCCTGCTGGAGTGGCTGGAGGATTTCTCCCATACGCCAGTGCCCGCGCTGCGGCGCGAACTGGAGGCCCGCGGCGTTCCTGCGCACGAGGTGACGGACGACGCCTGCGAGCGGCTGCAGGGCCTGTTCCTGCGCGTGCTGGGTTCCGGCCGGCCGGTGCAGATCCGCACCTTCCACAGCTGGTTCGCCGCGCTGCTCGGCACCGCGCCGCTGGCCGTGCTGCAGTCGCGCGGCCTGCCGATCCATTACGAGCTGCTGGAGGACGACGCCGAGGCGGTCCGCCAGGTCTGGCCGGTCTTCCTGCAGCGCGTGGCGGGCGATGCCGGCCTGGGCGCCGATTTTGCGGAATCGGTGGCGCAGCACGGGCGCTCGCAGACGCGCAAGGCGCTTGAAGCGGCGCTGGCCAAGCGGGTGGAATTCGAACTCGCGGAAGAAGGCGGCGTGGTCGATGCCTCGGTGCCGCCCTTCCACGCGCTGGGGACGCAATGGTCGGGCCTCGCGCATCCCGCGGAGGCGCTCGCGGTGGAGGACTGCCGCGCGCGCTGGCTCGGCCGGGCCGCGGCGCTGGCGGCCGAATCCACGAAGACGCCGCAGAAGGCCGCGGCCGCCATCGTCGCCGCGTTCTGCGACACCTGCGATCTGCAGGCGCGCATGGAAGCGCTGCGGCGCGCGCTGTTCGTGGCCAAGGAGGACCGCCTCTCGCGCCACCTCGAGAAATTCGCCGCGGCCCAGGAGGCGGAAGAGGAGCTGCAGCGTCTCTGTCTCGCCGCGCGCCAGCACGGCGCATGGCAGCACCAGCAGCGCATGGCTCGGCTCACGCGGGCGCTCGTGGCGTCCTTCGGCGCGCTCAAGCGCGAGCGCGGCTGGGTGGACATGAACGACGTCGAGCGCACGGCACTCGTGATGCTCTCCGATCCCGTGCTCAGCGGCTGGGTGCAGGAGCGCCTCGATGCGCGCGTGCGCCATCTGCTGATCGATGAATTCCAGGACACGAACCCGCTGCAGTGGCAGGCCCTGCACGCCTGGCTCGCGGGCTACGTGGGTTCCGGCGGAGGGGCGCGGCCGCCCAGCGTGTTCATCGTGGGTGACCCCAAGCAGAGCATCTACCGCTTCCGCCGGGCCGAGCCGCAGGTGTTCCGGGCGGCGCAGGCCTTCGTGCGGCAGGGCCTGGACGGCGATCTGCTCGCCTGCGACCACACGCGCCGCAACGCGCCCGAGGTGATCGCCGCGGTGAATGCGGTGATGGGGGCGGCCCAGGCGCAGGGCGAATATGCCGGGTTCCGCGACCATACGACCGAATCGAAGGACGCGGGCATCCTGCTGCGGCTGCCGCCCATCGAGGACGCCGCGGAAGATGCCGGTGCGGCGGAGCAGGGCGCCGCGCCCGACCCGATGGCCTGGCGCGACAGCCTCACCCAGCCGCGGCACGAAGCGGAGGAAACCCAGCGCATGCGCGAATGCCGCCAGGCTGCGCAGTGGGTGGCCGAGCGCATCGCGTCCGGCGTGCCCGCGCGGCAGATCATGGTGCTCGCCCGCAAGCGCGACCGCCTCTCGGCCCTGCAGGACGCCCTGCGCAACCTGCACCTGCCCTGCGTGCAGCCCGAGAAGGTGGAACTGTGCGAGGCACCGGAGGTGCAGGACGTGGTGGCGCTGCTGGACGCGCTGGTGTCGCCCGGCCACGACCTGTCGCTCGCGCGCGCGCTGCGCTCGCCGCTGTTCGGCGTGGGCGACGACCTGCTGGTGCGCGTGGCCGAAGCGCGCCGCGCGGCCGAGCGGGAGCTCGCCACAGTGCATGCGGCCGATGCCGCTGCGGCTGCTGCCGCCGTGCCCAGCTGGCTCTCGCTGCTGTCGGACGGTGCGTTGCTGGATGCCGAGGTGCCTGGTTTGTCGGCCGATCTGCGGCGCTACCGGCTCTGGGTGCAGCAGTGGCCGCCGCACGATGCGTTGCACGCGATCTACCAGCACCGCGACGTGCTCGCGCGCTATGCCGCCACCGCGCCCGCGCCGTTGCGGGCCGGGGTGCTGGCCAATCTGCGCGCGCTGCTGTCGTCCGCACTGCAGCAGGATGGTGGGCGCTACCTGACCCCGTATGCCTTCGTGCGTGCCCTCAAACGGCCGGGCCAGCGCGCGCCGGGCCGGGTCGATGCGGAGGCCGTGCGCCTGCTGACCATCCACGGCGCCAAAGGCCTGGAGGCCGACGCCGTGCTGCTGCTGGACACCGACGGCCGCGCGCAGAAGGCCGAAACCATGGGCGTGCTGGTGGACTGGCCCGGCGAACTGCCGGCCCCGCGGCGCTTCGTGTTCCTGGCGAGCGAATCCTCGCCGCCGCCCAGCGCCGCCGACGCGCTCGCCGCCGAGCAGACCGAGCGCCAGCGCGAAGAAATCAACACCCTGTACGTGGCGATGACGCGGGCGCGCCATTGCCTCGCGCTGTCGTGCGTGCGCGCTTCGCAGTCCGCCCCGGGGAGTTGGTGGAACCGCGTGGCCCCCCTGGCGTCGGACGTGCCGGAGCCGCCGGAGGCGGCAGCACCGGCTGCCGCAGGGGAGGGGGCGCAGGGGCAGGGTGGCGACGTCGCGGCCAGCGCCTGGCTGCCGGAGTTGCCCGGATGGCGGGCGACCATGGAGACCGCGGCCCTCGCGCATGTCCATGCCGATGCCGATGCCGGCGCGTGTGCGGACACCGGCTCCGCCCCGTCGTCGCGGGACGACCTGCCGCCTGGAGATGACGAGACCGCCCGTGGCGCGCCCACGGAGCTTCCCCGGGAACGCCGCGCTCCATCGACGCCGGTATCGCGCCTGGGCGAGGCGATGCACCAGTTGCTGGAGCAGTCCGGTCTGTCCGGCGCTCCGGTGGCCGGAACGCCGGCTGAACCCGGCCGCTGGCCGCGCGCGCGCCTGCTGCAACTGGCGCGCGATTTCGAGCTGCCGGCCGCGCTGGCCGAGCGCGCCGCGGAGATGGCGGCCCGCATCCTGGACGGCGAGGGCGCCTGGGCATGGGATGCGGAAGCGGTCGATGCGGCCATGGACGAGGCGCCCATCGTCCACCGAGGCCAGACGCTGCGCATCGATCGCCTCGTGCGCCGCGCCGCGCAACCGGAGAGCGCCGCGCAGTGGTGGGTGCTGGACTACAAGAGCGCCGCCAGCCCGGAGCGCCAGGCGGAACTGGTCGAGCAGATGCGCCGCTACCGGGCCGCCGTGCAGGGGCAGTTCCCCGGCGAGACCGTGCGCGCCGCCTTCCTGACCGGCGACGGCCGGATGGTCGAGGTGGATTCTCCCGACGCCGGCAGCGGCCGGCCCGCGCAGCCCTTACCATCGCCCACCCCGGCGTCCCGCATGGCGCCGCGGCCCGTGCAGGGATCGCTGTTCGACTGAACGGCGCCCGGCCGTGCCACTCCATCCCCCCATCGTCCGCTCCACCGTTTTTCGCACCATGTCTTCCTCCGCACCCCTGCCGCCTTCCGGCCCCCTGACCTGTGACGTGGCCGTGGTCGGCGGCGGCCCCGCCGGCCTGATGGCGGCCGAGGTGCTCGCCGCGAGCGGCCTGGCGGTGCATGTGTTCGATGCCATGCCGTCGGTGGGCCGCAAGTTCCTGCTCGCCGGCAAGGGCGGGCTCAATCTCACGCACTCCGAACCGTTCGAGCCGTTCGTGCAGCGCTACGGCAGCCGTGCAGTGGCGCTGGAACCCGTGCTGCAGCATTTCGGCCCGGATGCGCTGCGCGCATGGGCCAAGGGCCTGGGCATCGACACCTTCGTCGGCACCTCGGGCCGCGTGTTCCCCGCGGACATGAAGGCCGCGCCGCTGCTGCGCGCCTGGCTGCACCGGCTGCGCGGCATGGGGGTGCAGTTCCACATGCGGCACCGCTGGCTGGGCCCGGTGCCTGTGGCCTCCGAAGGCGCTGCGCCCCGGGAAGCCGGCACCACCGAGCTCCGTTTTGCCGCGCCCGCCGGCGAGGTGCACGTGCAGGCGCGTGCCGCCGTGCTGGCGCTGGGCGGTGCCAGCTGGCGCCGCCTGGGCTCCGACGGCGCCTGGGCGCCCTGGCTGGAAGCCCTGGACGTGGCCGTGGCCCCGCTGCGGCCCGCCAATTGCGGCTTCGACGTGATGGGCCCGGATGCGCCGTCCGGCACGACGCGGCGCGAATTCTTCCAGGCCCTCGTCGGCCGCGAGGCGCCGCCCGTGGGCTGGACGGCCCACTTCACCGAGCGTTTCGCGGGCCAGCCGTTCAAATCGGTGGCGCTGCATTTCACCGACAGCCAGGGCCGCTCCTTTCACCGCCGCGGCGAGTTCGTGGCCACGGCCTCGGGCGTGGAGGGCAGCCTCGTCTATGCCGCCTCCGCGCTGCTGCGCGACGAGATCGAAGCCCACGGCCACGCCACCTTCCACCTGGACCTGCTGCCCGACCACACGCCCGAGCGGGTCGAGAAAGAGGTGCGCCATCCGCGCGGATCGCGCAGCCTGAGCAGCCACCTCAAGGGCCGCCTGGGCCTGGACGGCATCAAGGCCGCGATCCTGTATGAGCAACTGGGCAAGGAGGGCATGCAGGACACGCAGGCCCTGGCGCGCGCCATCAAGGCCCTGCCCATCACCGTGGTGGCCTGCCGCCCGCTGGACGAGGCGATCAGCACGGCCGGCGGCATCGCGTTCGAGGCGATGGATGCCCGCGGCATGCTCGCGGCCTGGCCCGGCGTGTTCTGCGCGGGCGAAATGCTGGACTGGGAGGCGCCGACGGGCGGCTATCTGATGACGGCCTGCATGGCCACCGGCATGGCCGCCGGGCAGGGCGTGCTGCAATGGCTCGGTGGCGGTGCAGCCGACGCCACCCGCTGAAGGGCGGCGTGGTCCAGGGCCGCAAGGCCCTGAACGAGAAGAAGTTGACGAGCCTTACCCCCGGCACTGGCTCCACGGTTAGGGCTGCTTGGTTCCCCACCTGACCCGGTTGGCCGCTTCCCCATGCGGGGAGGCCCGTCACCGCCGATTGTAACCGCTGTGCGGCGGGCCTCCGGCCGAATTCCCATGCGCGGCCGCCGTGATCCGCAGCCCGGCTCCCGGCACCGGGGGCCGGCGGCCCCGTAGAATCCCGTGGATGTCCTACCTCGTGCTCGCCCGCAAATACCGCCCCAGGAACTTCTCGGAGATGGTGGGGCAGGAGCACGTGGTGCAGGCGCTCTCCAACGCGCTCACCCAGCAGCGCCTGCACCATGCCTACCTGTTCACGGGCACGCGCGGCGTGGGCAAGACCACCGTCTCGCGCATCCTGGCCAAGTCGCTCAACTGCCAGGGGCCCGACGGACAGGGCGGCATCACCGCCACGCCCTGCGGCGTCTGCCAGGCGTGCCGCGACATCGATGCCGGCCGCTTCGTCGATTACACCGAGCTCGATGCCGCCTCCAACCGCGGGGTGGACGAGGTGCAGGGCCTGCTGGAGCAGGCCGTCTACAAGCCGGTGCAGGGCCGCTTCAAGGTCTTCATGATCGACGAAGTGCACATGCTCACGAACACCGCGTTCAACGCGATGCTCAAGACGCTGGAAGAGCCGCCGGAATACCTCAAATTCGTGCTGGCCACCACCGACCCGCAGAAGGTGCCGGTGACGGTGCTCTCGCGCTGCCTGCAGTTCAACCTGCGGCCGATGGCGCCCGAGACCGTGCTGGAGCACCTCGCCCGGGTGCTCGCCCAGGAAAGCGTGCCGGCCGAGCCGCAGGCGCTGCGCCTGCTCGCCCGCGCGGCGCGCGGCTCCATGCGCGATGCGCTGTCCCTCACCGACCAGGCGATCGCGTTCGGCAGCGGCCAGCTGCAGGAGGACGGCGTGCGGCAGATGCTCGGCAGCGTGGATCGCAGCTACGTCTTCCGCCTGATCGACGCCCTGGCGAGCGGCGATGGCCGCACGGTGGTCGAAACGTCCGACGCGCTGCGCATGCACGGCCTCTCGGCTGCCTCGACGCTCGAAGAGATGAGCGCCGTGCTGCAGCGCATGGCCGTGTTCCAGGCCGTGCCCGGCATGGCCGACGCGCAGGACGCCACCGACCCCGAGGCCGCGGAAATCGCCCGCCTGGCCGGCACCCTGCCCGCCGACGAAACCCAGCTGCTCTACAGCATCTGCCTGCATGGCCGCCAGGAGCTCGGGCTGGCGCCCGACGAGTACGCCGCGCTCACGATGGCGCTGCTGCGGCTGCTGGCGTTCAAGCCCGCGGCGGACGGCGGAATGCCCCCGGCGGAAAAAAAAACACTGAAATCGCCCGCGCCTGAGCGTTCGGCCGGCGAAATGGCGGCCCAGCCACGGGTTGGGCAGCCTGCCGCTCACCCGTCTTCGCCTGCGTCCGCGCCCGCAAGCAGGGCGCCGCACGATGACCACGACGCCGTGATCTCGGCCTCGGCCGCGTCTGGGCATGGCGCCGAAGCGTCTGTCCCAGGCCCTCGGCATTCCATGTCCGAAGCGCCTTCGGGGTCCGGTCCGGTGTCCGTCCGTGCGGCAGCAGCGCCGGGCATCGCCCAGACCCCTACCCACGACCCCGCGGCCCCGCGCTCCAACGCTCCGTCCGGCCATCCGTCCGCCCCGGCCGTGCGCCTGCCCGTCCGCTCGCCGGCCGACCTGCAGGCGCCACGCGCTGCCGCGCAGTCCCCGGCGCCTCCGGAGGATGCGCCTGCGGACTTCGTGGCGATCCCCGTGCGGGTCGCGCCGGAGCCCGGCATGCGCCTGCAGCCCGCGGCCGCGCCCGGCGCGCTGCCGCCGTCGGCCCGCTACACGCCGACGGAGGAGGGCGACCATTGGCATGCCACGGTGATGCAACTCGTCGCCGCCGAGGCGATCAATGCGCTGGTCCGTGAACTCGCACTGCAGTCGCAACTGGTGGCGCGCGATGCCGACCACTGGCTGCTGCGCGTGGAGCGCGAATCGCTCAACCAGCCGACGGCCCGTGAGCGGCTGCGCGCCGCCCTGGAGGCGGCGGGCTTCGCGCGGCAGATCACCGTGGAGGTCGGCGCCGTCATCGACAGCCCCGCGCGCCGCAATGCCCACGCCGCCGCCGAGCGGCAGCGGCGCGCCCAGGAGATCGTGGAGAACGATCCCTACGTGCAGGCCCTGGTGCGCGACTTCGGGGCGAGAATCGTGCCCGGCAGCATCAAGCCGGCATGATGGACACCCCGCCGCGCCGGTCGTGCGCAGCCGCCGCGTCGGCGGACGCACCAGGCCCGCGGCATGCTGGCATCTCCGCCATTCCGCTTCAGTTTTCGCTTTAGAACCCCCAGAGAAAAGGAACCACCATGTTCAACAAAGGACAACTCGCCGGCCTGATGAAGCAGGCCCAGGCCATGCAGGACAACCTGAAGAAGGCCCAGGACGAACTGGCCCACATCGAGGTGGAGGGCGAGTCCGGCGCCGGCCTCGTGAAGGTGCTCATGACCTGCAAGCACGACGTGAAGCGCGTGACCATCGACCCCAGCCTGCTGGCCGACGACAAGGACATGCTGGAAGACCTCGTCGCCGCCGCGTTCAATGCCGCGGTGCGCAAGGCCGAGGAGACCTCGCAGGAGAAAATGGGCAAGTTGACCGCCGGCATGCCGGGCATGCCGCCCGGAATGAAGTTCCCGTTCTGATCCGACGCGGCAGGGGCAGGCCGCTCGGGCCCGTCTGCACCGCATATCTCTTCCCCTTGCCACACCCCATGCCGCCTTCTTCCGACATGCACTCCCTCGACGCCCTCGTGCAGGCCCTGCGGCGCCTGCCGGGCGTGGGCGTGAAATCGGCGCAGCGCATGGCGTTCCACCTGCTGCAGCATGACCGCCCGGGGGCGGAGCTGCTCTCCCGCGCGCTGCACGAGGCCACGCTGTCGGTGCGGCACTGCGCGCGCTGCCACACCTTCACCGAAAGCGAGGTGTGCTCGACCTGCCTGGATCCGTCGCGCGACGCGTCCCGGCTGGCCGTGGTCGAGACCCCCGCTGACCAGGCGGCGCTGGAGCGCACCGGCGCCTTCCGCGGGCTGTACTTCGTGCTCATGGGCAAGCTGTCGCCACTGGATGGCATCGGCCCCAAGGAGATCGGCTTCGGCAAGCTGCTGGAGCGCGCGGCCGACGGCGTGGTGCAGGAGGTGATCCTCGCCACCAGCTTCACCGCCGAGGGCGAGGCGACCGCGCATGCCCTGAGCGAGACCCTGAAGGGCCGCGGCATGCACGTGACGCGGCTGGCCCGGGGCGTGCCCGTGGGCAGCGAACTCGAATACGTGGACCTGGGCACCATCGCCCATGCCCTGGTGGACCGGCGCTAGCATGCCGCACGGCACTGCCGCCAACGACGAAAAGCCGACATGAATTCCCTGCACATCGCGCGCTTCACCGTGGCGTACTGGTGCGTCTTCGCGATGGCGCTGATGCCGATCGCCTGCGCCATGCTCGCCAAGCGCGGCGGCTTCAAGGCCGCGGACAACAGCGATCCGCGCGGCTGGGCCGCCCGGCAGACCGACTGGCGCGCGCGGGCCCTGGCCGCGCAGGCCAATACCTTCGAGTGCCTGCCGTTCTTCATCGGCGCGGTGATCGTGGCCCACCAGCTGGGTGCGGCGCAGACGCTGCTCGATCTGCTGGCGCTGGCGTTCGTGATGCTGCGCGGTTTCTACGTGCTGATGTACGTCTCGGACCTGCCCACCGTGCGCAGCCTGGTGTGGGCCGGCGGCTTCCTGGTCAACGTGGCGATCTTCTTCATCGGGTACCGGTAACAGCAGCCCACAGAAGCCTTCCAGCGCCGTTACCCGGTCTTGTCGTACCCGCCGTACTGCCTGCCGTGCAGCGCCCCGCCTGGGCTGCTCTGCGGGGTTCTGTGATCCGCTCGGCAGGCCACGGAGCGGCAAGACACTTTCCCATCCGGTTTACAGGGATTTTCCCCGGTCCCTCCGCAGGCCTTTTGAGGCACGATTGCTGCACTGCAGCATGAGCCGCGCCTTTTTTCCATGATGTCGCATTCTCCCGATCGCCGCCGCTTCGGCGCGCTGGCCCTCTCCCTGCCGCTGGCCGGTCTGGCGGGCGGGCACGCGCATGCGCTGGTGCCGCCCTTCAGCGCAGCCTCGCAGGGGCGGGTGCGGGTGGCCGTGGGCGGCGCCGGGCTGCTCTACCACCTGCCGCTCACCATCGCCCGGCAACTCGATTTCTTCAGGGCGGAAGGGCTGGACGTGGCGGTGCAGGACCATGCCGGTGGCGCGCTCGCGCTGCAGGCGGTGGAGCAGGGGGCCGCGGACATGTGCTGCGGCGGCTACGACCATACGCTGCGCCTGCAGTTGCAAGGGCAGAATCACTGCGCCCTGGTGCTGCAGGGCCGGGCGCCCCAGCTGGCCTTCGTGGCCTCGGCGCGCAACTGGCCCGTGCGCAGCGTGCAGAGCTTCAAGGGCCTGCGCGTGGGGGTCACTTCACCCGGCTCGTCCACGCACGTGCTGGCGCAGCTCGCACTGCTGCAGGATGGGGGCTCGCTCGAAGGCGTGTCGTTCGTCGGCGTGGGAGCTGCGGGCGACGGCGCGCTGGCGGCGCTGCGGCAGGGCCGCGTGCATGCGCTCTGCCACGCCGATCCGGTGGTGAGCGTGCTCGAGCAGCGCGGCGAAGTGCGGCTGCTGTGCGATACCCGCACCCTGAAGGCCGCGCAGGAGGTTTTCGGCGGTGCCATGCCGGCGTCGAGCCTCTACGCGCCGCGCAGCTTCGTGCAGCAGCAGCCGGCCGCGTGCCAGGCGATGGTGAACGCCATGGTGCACGCGCTCAAATGGCTGCAGACGGCCAGCGCGGCCGATCTCATGCGGGTGGTGCCGCCGGAGCACATGCTGGGCGACCGCAGCGCCTACCTCGCGGCCTTCCACAAGGTGCGCGACACGTTCTCTCCCGACGGCCTCATGCCCGACGACGGCCCCGCCACGGCCCTGCGCGCGCTCACGCGGCTGCGCCCGGAATGGGCGGCGTCGCGCGTCGACCTGTCGCGCACCTTCACGAACGAGTACGCCCGGCGGGCCAAGGCCAAGTTCAACGCCTGAACCGCGCCGCGCGGCCCCAAGTGGCGCCATGGTCCGACACGGGGCGGCCACGGCACGGCGTTAGATTCGCGCCACTGCCCGGCAAACGGCACCCGGGCGGCGGCCGGCCGCGCGTGCGGCGGCGTGCCCGCAGCCGACCACCCCCGTTCCCAAGGACGTTACTCCATGACGCTGAACCTCAGCATCGGCCCGCTCGTGGCCCTGATCGCCGGCATCCTCATCCTCGTGATGCCCCGCCTGCTCAACTACATCGTGGCGCTCTATCTGATCCTGATCGGCGTGCTCGGGCTGGTGGGCATGCACAACCTGAGGATCTGACGGCGGGCCGCCAGGCGCCAACGGCCAGGCCGGCGCGGACAGGCCCGCTGGGGCCGCGGCATGGGCGCTCGAGCGGGGTGCCGACCTGGCCCTGGCTGCCTCAGCGCTTCTTGACGCGCGAAGGCGTGCCGCCCTTGCGGGAGGTGGCGGCGGGCGCGGCCGCCTTGCGGGGCGTGCCCTTGCTGGCAACGGCCTGCCGGCCGGTGCTGCTGCGGGCCGGCGCAGCCGAGGCACCCGAGGACGCACGCACCGGCAGGTAGACCACCACCGACTCGCCCGCCTTGAAGGAGGCCGTCGATTTGACGTCGTTCCAGGTCGCGATGTCGGCCGTGGTGACCTTGTAGCGCCGCGCGATGGTGGCCACGGAGTCGCGCTTGCCGGCGCGCACCGTGGTGCGGCGCGTGACGATCTCGGGCGTGAACGCGACCTGCCCGTTGTCGGCCAGCTGGCCGGGCACGTCGGCCTGGATGGCGTTGCCGCGCGGCACCATCAGCGCCGATCCGGCCTTGATGAGCATGCGCGGCGGAATCTGGTTGACGCTGCGCAGGTCCGCCTCGTTCATGCCCACGCGCTGGGCCGCGGCCGAGACGCTCATCGTGGTCGGCACGCTCCACACCGTCCAGCTGGCGTACTGGCCTTCCGTGTAGGCCTCCAGATTCTTGCGGAACACCTGGGCGTTGTCCCAGGGCAGCAGGATCTGCGGCATGCCGGCCGCCAGGATGATCGGCTTGTGCAGCGAGGGGTTCAGCTCTCGGAAATCCTGCTCGCGCACGCCCGCGAGGCTCGCCACCAGCGAGACGTCGATGTCGCGCGTGATGTCCACCGACTGGAAGTAGGGGTGGTTCTCGATCAGCGGCAGCTCGGTGTTGAACCGTTCCGGGTGCGCGACGATGTTTTTCACCGCCTGCAGCTTGGGCACGTACATGCGCGTTTCCGCGGGCATGTTCAGGTCGGTGTAGCTGGTGCCCAGGCCCTGCTTCTGGTTGCGGGCGATCGCGCGGCCCACGTTGCCTTCGCCCCAGTTGTAGGCGGCCAGGGCCAGGTGCCAGTCCCCGAACATGCCGTAGAGCCGCTGCAGGTAGTCGAGCGCGGCGCGGGTGGAGGCCAGCACGTCGCGGCGGTCGTCGCGGAACGCGTTCTGCTTGAGCTGGTAGTCGCTGCCCGTGGCGGGCATGAACTGCCACATGCCCACGGCCTTGGCGCTGGAGACCGCCATGGGGTTGAAGGCGCTCTCGATGTAGGGCAGCAGTGCCAGCTCGGTGGGCATGCCACGCAGTTCCAGCTCCTCGACGATGTGGAAGAGGTACTTGCTGGAGCGCTCGGTCATGCGCTGCATGTAGTCGGGCCGGCTCGCATACCAGAGCTCGCGGTCGCGCACCAGATCCTGGTCGAGGTCGGGCATGGCGAAGCCGCGGCGGATGCGGTCCCAGAGATCGGTCGGCGCCGCGAGCGAGGCCACGCCGACGTGGCTGGCGTTGGCGGCCCGGATCGGACGCAGGGGCGGCGCCGTGCCGACGGACGCCGTGCCCACCGCGCCGTCCGTCGAAGGCAGACCGGAGGCGGAGTCTTTGTTGGCGGAGCCGGGCGCCGCGCAGCCGGTGAGCCAGAGCACGCTCACGAGGCCCAGGATATGCAGGAGTTTCATGAAGGTCAGTTCGGTCGGAAGTCGTTTTTCCAGGCGCGCAGCGCGGCCAGCACCGCCACCGGGTCGGCCGCATCGGTGCGCGGGTCGAAAGCCTGCGCGGCACGGGCCACGCCGGGCTCCCGCGTGCGCAGGAACGGGTTCACGGCATGCTCGGTGTCCAGGCGCGACGGCAGGGTGGGCTGCCCCGCTGCACGGCGCGCCTCGCAGTCCCGGCTGTACTGGACCAGCGCCGCGTTGGCAGGTTCCACGGCGCGGGCGAAAGCGAGGTTCGAAAGTGTGTATTCGTGCGCGCAGCACACCCGGGTATCGGCGGGCAGGGCCGCGAGACGGTCGAGCGAGTGCTGCATCTGGGCGGGCGTGCCCTCGAACAGGCGGCCGCAGCCGCCGGAGAACAGCGTGTCGCCACAGAAGAGCAGCGGCCCGCCGGGCGCGTCGGCCCCGTGGAAGGCAATGTGCCCGGCCGTATGCCCCGGCACGTCGATGACGGAAAAGCGCAGGCCCAGCACCTCGACCGTGTCTCCATCGGACAACCGGTGCAGGGGTTCAGGGATGGTCTCGCGCGCCGGGCCCCAGACGGTGGCGCCGGTGGCCTCGCGCAGCGCCGCCACGCCGCCGACATGATCGCCGTGGTGGTGCGTGACTAGAATCGCCTCCAGCACCAGGCCGTGGCGCTGCAGGGCCTGCAGCACCGGCCCGGCTTCCCCCGGGTCGACCACGGCGGCGCGATGCCCGTCGTGCAGCATCCAGATGTAGTTGTCGGTGAAAGCGGGCAGCGGCAGCAAGTTCATGAGCGACGAAATTATAGGTTTGCACCATTGGTTCGACTCACCGCCCGGCCGATACCTGCTGGCGTGGGAGCAGGAGCGCTATGACGAAATGGTCGCCGACGTGTTCGGCTACCACGCCCTGCAGCTCGGCATGCCCGGCCTGCAGGGCCTGCGCGCGAACCGCATGCCGCACCGCTGGCTGGCGCTCGGCGCGGCCGAGGCGCTGCTGTGGCCGCCGCCGCCAGCCAGCGAAGTGCCCTCCACGGCGCACCATGCCGAGGGCGACGAGCCTGGCGGTGCCCAGGCCGCGGAGGCACCGCTGCGCGCCGCGCTGCTGACCGATCCGGTCGCGCTGCCGTTTCCCGAGAACAGCCTCGATCTGGTGCTGCTGCCCCATGCGCTGGAGCTGAGCGTGGATCCGCATGCGGCGCTGCGCGAAGTGCACCGCGTGCTCATGCCCGAGGGACGGCTGGTGGTGAGCGGGCTCAATCCCGTCAGCCTCTGGGGCCTGCGCCAGCGGCGGGTGCGGCTCTACCAGCGCCTGGGCGGCGGCGGGCGGCTCTACCTTCCGGACGTGGGCGAGTTCATAGGCCACTGGCGGCTGCGCGACTGGCTGCGGCTGCTGAATTTCGAGATCGAGACCATCAGCTTCGGCGCCTACCGGCCCGCCGTGCGCAGCACGCGCTGGCTGCAGCGCTATGAATGGGTGGATGCGGTGGGGGCCCGCTGGTGGCCGATACTCGGGGCCGCCTACATGGTGGTGGCCGTCAAGCGCGTGCACGGAATGCGCCTGCTCGAGCCCTCCTGGCGCACGGGGCAGGCCCCGCAGGGGCGTGCCGCATCCGTGGCCGTGGCTCCGAGGATGCCCGTGCCGGGCGGGATCGGCGAGCCACCGCGCCGCGGGCGATGAAGACGAAGGCGACAACGGAAACGACAGGATGCGGCGACGCGCCCGCAGGGGCGGGCGGGCCGCGCCCCCATTCAACAGGAAGCGAGAAAGTTTTGAACGAGGTTGTGATCTACACCGACGGCGCCTGCAAGGGAAACCCGGGGCCCGGCGGCTGGGGGGCGATATTGCGCTCGGGAGCGCTGGAGAAGGAACTGTTCGGCGGGGAGCTCGGGACCACCAACAACCGCATGGAGCTGCTCGCGGTGATCGAGGCTCTGGCGGCGCTCAAGCGGCCCTGCGCGGTGACGCTCTACCTGGACAGCCAGTACGTGCGCAAGGGCATCACCGAGTGGATCCAGGGCTGGAAGCGCAAGGGCTGGCGCACCGCGTCGGGCCAGCCGGTGAAGAACGTGGAGCTGTGGAAGCGGCTGGACGACCTCGTGGCCGGCAGCGGGCACGTGATCGATTGGCGCTGGGTGAAGGGCCATGCCGGCGATCCGGGGAACGAGCGCGCGGATGCGCTGGCCAACAAGGGCGTGGACAAGGCCCTGGGGCGCGGCTGACGCGCAGCCGGGGCGCAGTGGGATTTCGGGGGGGCCGGTACGTCAGGCCGGGCCGATGCTGATGGCCGGCGCGTGGGCGATCGCCTGCATCGGCGGAGCCAGCACGGTGGCGTCGGTCGGGCGCACGACCCGGTCGATCTCCTTGCCGTCGCGCAGGAAGACCAGGGTGGGCCAGAGCTTGACGCCGAAACTGCGGCCGAGCGGTCGGCCCGGACCGTCTTCGACCTTGATGTGCTGCACCTGGTCGTGGTCTTTCAGGGCGTTTTCGATCAGTGGCTGGGCGCGCTGGCAGTAGCCGCACCAGGGCGTGCCGAATTCCAGGACGGCGGCACCCTGCAGGCGGTCGATGTCCTCCCGGGTGGGGGATTCGGCGAGGTGCTGGGCGGTGTAGGTCATGCGTGTCTTTCCGGTCGATGGACGATGCCGCCAGGGTACGCCCGGCCTGCGCCCCGGCGTGTCAGAGCATGCCGTCAAACAGCAGCACCTCCACGGGATCCCCCACCGCCACGGGGCCGCTGGCGTGCGGCAGCACGATGAGCCCGTCGGCCTGCACCATCGAGCTCAGCAGGCCCGAGCCCTGCGGGCCGGTGGTGCGCACATGCAGGCTGCCGTCCGCCTCCTGGAAGACCACGCCGCGCTGGTATTCCGTGCGCCCGGGACGCTTGTGGAGCGGCTCGGCCGCGAGGGCGCGCAGCGCGGGCGCGGGCGTGTGCCGGCGGCCCATCATGCGCCAGAGCACCGGCCGCACGAAAACGAGGAATGCAACCATCGCCGCGACCGGATTGCCGGGCAGGGCGAACAGCACGGCCGGTTCCGCATCCGTCTCCGCATGGCTGCCGCCGGCCGCCCCTGGGCGCGGGATGCGCCCGGCCGCCATGGGGCGGCCCGGCCGCATGGCCACGCGCCAGAATTCCACGCTGCCCAGGCGGTCCAGCAGCGTGCGCGTGTGGTCGGCCGCGCCCGCGCTCACGCCGCCACTGGTGACGATGGCATCGGCCCGCCCGGCCGCCGTGCGCAGCGCGGCCTCCAAAGCCTGCGGCTCGTCCGGCACGGCGCCCAGGTCGATCGGCTCCACGCCCGTGCGGGCCAGCAGGCCGAAGAGCGTGTAGCGGTTGCTGTCGTACACCGCGCCCTCCCGCCAGGGCATGCCCAGGCTGAGTATTTCGTCGCCGGTCGAGAAAAACGCCACGCGCAGGCGGCGGAACACCGGCACCCTGGCCTGCCCCAGGCTCGCGATCAGCCCGAGTGCGGCCGGCGTGAGCCGGCTGCCGCGGGCGAGGGCGGTGCGCCCACGGGCCAGATCTTCTCCCGCGCGGCGGCGGTGGTCGCCCGGTCGTACGGTGCCCGGCGGAATGCCGACGGTCTCGGTGCCGTCGTCGGCGCGGTGGCATGCCGCGGCTTCCTGGGGCACGACCGTGTCGGCTCCGGCGGGCATCACCGCGCCGGTCATGATGCGCAGGCACTGGCCGGGACCGAGCGTGCCGGGCCAGCGGTGGCCGGCGAGCACGGTGCCGGCCACCTGCAGGCGCAGCGGCCGGCCCGCAGCCAGGGCGGCTCCGTCGAAGGCGAAGCCGTCCATGGCGGAGTTGTCGTGCGGGGGCACGTCCATGGGCGAGACCACGTCTTCGGCCAGCACGCGGTCGAGCGCGGCGAAGATGGCGACCTCTTCCACCCCGCGCACGGGCACCGCGAGGGCGCCGAGCCGCGCGTGGATGGCGTCCACCGGAAGGTCGTACCCGGAAGCGGTGCCGGATGCCGGGGCCTCGCGCGCCTGCCGTTCGAGCGGACCAGAGGGCGGAGGGACGGAAGAGGGCGCCGCAGGCGTGGCATCTGCGGCGAGCGGATTCGGGTGGCTCATGCGGTGTCGGCTTCCAGAAGGCGCAGCTCGGCCAGCGTGTTGGCATTGCGGAACGCGTGCGGATCGTCCCCGGGCCGGTCGAAGACCGCCGTGGCCAGGGCGTGCCGTTCCATCCAGGCCAACACCTTGCGGCCGCCGCCGGCGAGGTAAGTGCAAAGATCGCCCTGCAGACCGGCGCGCAGCAGGCAGCAGGCGGGATGCAGGCGCATGGCTTCGGGTGCCGGGTTGCCGGACCGATCCGGCGCATCGGGCGCGGCGGCGATCGCGATGTCCGCCCCTGCAGCCTCGGCGGCTTCGGCCAGCCGGGCACCCAGGTCGGGCGGAAAGCGGGGGGTGTCGCAGGGCACGGCCAGCAGCCAGGGCGTGCCGCAGTGCTCCAGGCCCGCCAGCAGGCCGGCGAGCGGGCCGGGGTGGCCGGGCATCGCGTCGCCGAGCACCGGCACGCCGAAGGCGGAATAGCGCTCTTGGTTGCGGTTGGCGCTCAGGAAAAGGCGGCCCGGCGCGGCCTGCGGGCGCAGCCGCTCCAGTGCGAGCGCCGCGAGCGGCCGGCCGTGGAAATCCTGCAGGCCCTTGTCCAGCCCGCCCATGCGGGAGCCCTGTCCGCCTGCCAGCACGATGCCGGCGATGTCGGTGGGGGCGATCACCATGGGGTGGCGGGCCTCATCCGCCGATGTAGCTCATCTCGACGCGGCGGGGCGCCGTCGCATCCGTGTCCGGCGGCAGGCTGCCGCGCAGTTCGGAATACCGGTCCGTGCGGCCCTGCCAGATGCCGGCGACCGCCGCGGCCAGGTCGGCATCGTCCGCGCCGCCGCGCAGCAGCGCGCGCAGGTCCCACCCCTGGGTGGCGAACAGGCACAGGTAGAGCCGGCCTTCCATCGACAGCCGGGCGCGGCTGCAGTCGCCGCAGAAGGCGCGGGTGACGCTGCTGATCGTGCCCACCTCGCCCAGTGCGGGATCGTGCCGGCCCTGGGCGTCGGCATAGCCCCAGCGTTCGGCCGTCTCTCCCGGCGTGGTGGCCGGCAGGGGCACCAGCGGCAGTTCCCGGCGCAGGCGCTCGATGACCTGCGCGGAGGGCAGCACCTCGTCCATGCGCCAGCCGTTGGTGGCGCCCACGTCCATGTATTCGATGAAGCGCAGCGTGATGCCCGTGCCGCGGAAATGGCGCGCCATGGGCACGATCTCGTGGTCGTTGGTGCCGCGCTTGACCACCATGTTCACCTTGATGTGCTCGAAGCCGGCGGCCTGTGCCGCCTCGATGCCGGCCAGCACCTCGCCCACGGGGAAGTCCACGTCGTTCATGCGGCGGAAGACGCTGTCCTGCAGGCTGTCGAGACTCACGGTGAGGCGCGCCAGGCCGGCGTCGCGCAGTGCACGGGCCTTGCGTGCGAGCAGCGAGCCGTTGGTGGTGAGCGTCAGGTCGGGCACGCGGCCTTCGGCGGTGCGCAGCCGCGCGAGCTGCTCCACGAGGTTTTCCAGATGCCGGCGCAGCAGCGGCTCGCCGCCCGTGAGCCGGATCTTGCGCACGCCATGGGCCAGGAAGACGGACGCCAGCCGCGTGATCTCCTCGAAGCTCAGCAGGTCGCCGTGGGAAAGATAGGGGTAGTCCTTGCCGAAGACTTCCTTGGGCATGCAGTAGCTGCAGCGGAAGTTGCAGCGGTCGGTGACGCTGATGCGCAGGTCGCGCAGCGGCCGGCCCCGCGCGTCGGCCAGCCAGCCCTCGGGGCCGGCGAAGGGGCCTTCGGGCACGCGGGGGCGCAGCGCGGCGATGCGCTGGTCCACGAGGGGAATCACACGTTCGGCCATGGATGGATTCTGCCGCATGGCCGCGGTAGGGGTATCGGCGGCAGGCGGAAGATTGATGCCCGTCAATGGCGCGGCAGAAGGGGGAGGCTGGGCAGGCCCCGTCAGACGCAGCGCGCGCCGTCCACCTCGATGCAGGCGCCGCTTACGAAGGCGGCTTCGTCGCTCACCAGATAGAGCGCCGCGTTGGCGACGTCCAGCGCGGTCGAAAAGCGGCCGAGCGGAATGGTGGCCAGGAATTTGCCGCGACGTTCCTCGTCCAGCACGCCACCGGCGAACTCCGCGGCCAGGCCGGTGTCGGGGTTGAAGACCGGGTTGATGCAGTTCACCCGGATGTTGTCCGGACCCAGCTCGGCCGCCATGGACTTGCTGGTGACGATCACCGCGCCCTTCGATCCGTTGTACCAGGTGAGGCCCGGCCGGGGCCGCAGGCCGGCGGTGGAGGCGATGTTGACGAAGCAGCCGCCGCGCTTTGCCGGATTGGCGCGCATCGCGGGCACGGCATGCAGCGCCGACAGATAGATGCTCTTCACGTTGACGGCATAGACGCGGTCGAAATCCTCTTCGCTCACTTCCAGCATCGGGCGGTTGCGGTGCGTCCAGCCGGCATTGTTGACCATGGCGTCGAGCGCGCCATGGCGTGACACGGCCTCGGCGACCAGGGCGCGCACCTCGTCCGAGCGCGTGACGTCGGCCGCGAAGGCCTGTGCGTCGCCGCCTTCCTCGCGGATGGACCAGGCCACGCGCTCGGCGGCCTCCGGCCGGATGTCGTTCACGATGACGCGGCCGCCTTCGACCGCCAGCCGCCGCGCGATGCCTTCGCCGATGCCGCCGCCGGCGCCGGTGACGATGATGGATTTGCCCTGGACGCGCATGGGGGAAGTCTCCTGGAGGGCCGGTTACCGATTGCGTGTGAACGGGGAAAATCCGCCGATCGGCGGGCCGGCGGGCCGCGATCAGGCCAGTGTAGCGGCCGCGGGGGAGGGCCGAGCCTCGTGGCCCGAGGGTGCCCGTGCATGGCGGCGTGCCCAGAAGGGCTTGCCGGCCCAGCGGCGCTCCTGGGCATAGACGGCCGCCAGTTGCGTGCGGTAGGCATGGTGGATGGCGCGCAGATGGGATGCGTAGCGCGCCGTAGCCTGCGCATCGCCACCGTCGTGCGCCAGGATCGACCGGGCGGCGCACAGGCCGGTGTAGAGGGCATTGCCGATACCTTTCGAGGAGAGCGGATCGAACGCCAGCGCAGCGTCCCCCACCGCCAGCCAGCGGTGGCCGGCCGCGCGGTCGAGTTCGGAGCTGCAGGCATCCGCTCCCTGTGCCAGTGCCGCGGGGCGGTAACCGTGGCTGGTGCAAAGTGCGCGCAGGTGCTCCGCGGCCTGGAGCTTGCGCCACAGGCCGTCGCCCGCGAGCAGGGCGCGGTGGTCTACCAGGTCCGCATCGCCGAGGAACGACACCACCCGTTCTCCGCCGGGCAGGAGGACGCTGTACCACCAGCCATCCTCCACGGCCTCGATCCATGTGCGCCCATCCCGGTCACGGCCTCGGTCGCAATCGCCATGGCCGGCACTCTCCAGGCGCTGGTGGAAGGCGATCAGCGTGTCGTGCCGCTCGCGGCGGGCACCGAGCCGGCGGGCACCCGTGGCCGACCGTCCGGTGGCATCGATGAACCACCGTGTCGCCAGACGCTCTGCTTCTCCGAAGGCTGGCCGGGCGCGAAGCAGGTGCGGTTCGCTCCCCGCCGCGGGCTGGTCGATCTGCAGATGCGTGGACGGCCGGAGCTGCACGCCGGCCTGAACGGCGGAAGAGCGCAGGCGTTCATCGAAACGCGCACGGTCGAGCTGCACTCCGTCGCCCTGCAGATGCCGGAGGGTATCGCTGGCCTCGGCCCGGCCGCCGCCCCAGCAGGACCAGCCGCCGGGGCAGGCGCGGTGGCCATCGGCGCGCACCGCGTCGCGCAGGCCGAGTTCCGCCAGCAGATGGAAGACGGACGGCGGCAGGTTCTCGCCGATGCGGGCACCGTGTTCCATGCTCGCATCGGCCAGCAGCACGCGCCAGCCGGCGCGTGCCAGCACGGCCGCGCAGGCTGCGCCCGCCGGACCCGCACCGGCGATGGCCGCGTCGAACAGCAGGCCCTCCGGGGTCATGCGCGGGGTGGACTCCGGCGCACGGGCCGCGGCGCATTGCGGGCCTCGTCGGGCGACTGGAAGTTGGCCCCGGACGGCAGGGGACGTCCTGCTCCCGCTGGCCGTGCGGCAGCCGCGGCGCCCAGTCCTGTGGCCTGCATCGCACCCAACAGCCGCGCCTTCTCTTCGGAGGGCGCCGTGGCCGCTCCGGAACTGCTGCGGGCGTCACCCGGCGCCACGTCGGGGCCATAGGATGCCACCATCATCGTGGCCGGAAAGCGTGCGTCGTCCGGCACGCCCGGCCGCACTTCCACCAGGCCCATCGAGCCGAAGATGCGCACCATCGTGGTCATGACCTCGGCGGTGGTGCCGTGCAGCGGCTGGTTCCAGTTGGTGCGGTTCGTGAACGCCTCGATGCGGCGCGCATCCGGCTGGTTCGGATCGACCACGACGGCATAGTCCTGCTCGGCCAGCACCTGGTTGGGCACGCGGGCAGGCCAGAACGCGGGTGCGAACGGGTCGTAGGTCGTGTCGTAGCCTGCCCGGCACCAAGCGGTGTCGGCCTGCCAGGGCAGGCCCATCCAGCGGTTCAGGTCGCCGGGGCCCTGGGCATGGAGGGGCCCGCTCGCCGACAGCGCGGTCGCCTGATCGAGTGTGGGGCCGTAGTCGGTTTCCGGCTCGCCGGCGGGCCGGCGGCGGATGCGGAACGGCGCGCTGTAGAGGGTCAGGTGGCGCATGGGCCAGGTCAGTTCGCACCCAGGGTGGAAGGCGTCCGCCAGGCAGAATTCGAGGGCCGCGCGGTCGAGCATCGCGGGTTGTTCCTGCAGCGGCACGGCGTCGATATGGTCCGGCGGGGAGGGCAGGCAGCCCCAGTCCGCCTTGAAGTGGCCGGCCGCCCAGCGGGACAGGATGTCGCTCTGGGTCTGGCTGATGCTGGCGTTCTGGAGCGGGCTGGGCCCGGCGGGGTAGGTCATCCCGTCGCCATAGAGCCAGGGCCAGGGCATCTGGTTGCCGTCCTTGGGCTCGGCGGGCCGGAAGCTGTTGAGCACTTGCCTGCGGAATTCGGCGTTCGGGTCGTATCCGCCATCGGTGGGCAGGGCGGCCAGGCGCGCGATGAGCGCGGGGTTCTCGAAATCGAAGACCCCGTTGTGGCCGAACTGCGTCGCGAAGCCCTGGTTGACCCACTGCAGGCCCGAGAGCCGTTGCAGGATGGGATACACGTCGCGCGTGAACGACAGCTCCTGCGGAAAGGGCAGCCAGCCGGCCTGCACGTAGAGGCTGTACAGCAGGTCGTACAGTGTGCGCTCCGCCTTGACCTGCGGTGCGTAGTTGGGCGGCGCACTGACCACCCAGGCGCCTTCGACGGGCACCGGCTGACCGTCGACGCGCACCGTGGCGGACACCGGGCCGTCGCAGGTGTCGTCGTACCAGCCGTCGGCGTTGATGAAGGTGTTTCCGTCGTTTTCGTTGAAGATGGGGCTCTGCGTGGGAGAAGCGGATATGCCGAATCCGGGCAGGAACAGCAGGCGGCCATGGCCGTCGGTGCGCAGTTCGCCGATCTGCACCGGCACGCCGGTGAACTGGCCGATGCAGGCGACGCTCGCGGCCTCCGCACCCTGGATGCGCTGCACGCCCGCGTCGATGGCCAGCGTCTCGCGCGCGGCGGTCTTCGCGTTGCGCAGGGGGAGGACGGTCTGGGCAGCGTCCGGAATGTCCATGGCGATCTGCCACTGGTACCAGGCGGCCTTCCGGTTGGCCACGTGTACCTCCCAGGCAATCTCGTCCGCCGCGGAGGTCAGCTCGCGCACCACCTCGCCCGAGGCGTTGTAGCCGTAGACGCGGAACTCCGCCGCCTCGCGCTTGAGCGCCCCGGTGGCGTCCCGGTAGAAGCCCGGATCGCGGGGTGCGGGGTCGGCCACCTGCGGGCCGATGTAGAACGCCTCGCGGCTGTTGCCCACGCGGGCGATGCCGATGGCGGGATGGATGGCGGCACGCACGATGCGCGTGTCCGGGCCCGCCCCGGCGGCGGGGGACGTGCTGTCTTTCATGGGAACCCTCTCTCTCTGGTGGCCGTGCCGGCGTGCGGCCGGTCGTCGTTGGTCTGGCGTTGATTGCGCGGGCCCGGGGTGGGCGCGTGCAGTCAACTCCATTGTGCGGTACCGCCCGCGAAGGGCGATCAGGGTTTCACCCCTCCCGTGGGATTGCGTTCGCCAGCCCGTGCAGCGCCGGCGGGCTGGAGCGATACTCATCCTTGCGATTGCGGCGCATCCGATTCCCCTCTACTCTTTTTTCCATGAGCCCACAGGACATCCAACTGCTGATCACGGCGCTGGGCAGCGTGCTTGCGCTGGTCGCCCTCATCGTTTCCCGGCCCAAGCTGCATCCGCTGCTGGCACTGCTCGTCGTCTCGGTAGCCGCGGGCCTGCTCACGGGGATGCCGCTGGACAAAGTGGTCGGCGCGATCTCTTCCGGCGCGGGCAAGACGCTGGGCGCGGTCGGGCTGGTGGTGGCGCTGGGCGCCATGCTCGGCAAGATCCTGGCGGATTCCGGCGTCACCGACAGCCTGGCGAACGCCATCCTGGACCGCGCCTCCCGCAGGATGCTGCCGTGGGCGATGGCCGGCGTGGCCTTCGTCGTTGGCATTCCGATGTTCTTCGAGGTCGGCCTGGTCGTGCTGCTGCCGCTGGTCTTCGGCGTGGCCCGCAGGCTGGAGGCCGAGCAGCAAGGCACCGGCTCGGCCTACGTGTATGTCGGCGTGCCGGTGATCGCCGCCCTGGCGGCGATGCACGGCATGGTGCCGCCCCATCCAGGCCCGCTGACGGCGATCGCCACGCTGAAGACGAACGTGGGCGCCACCATGATCTACGGCTTCATCGCCGCCATCCCGGCCATCGTGCTGGCCGGCCCGGTGTACGGCACGTTCATTGCCCGTCGCCTGGCGGTGCGCCCCGACGATGCCCTGGTCGCGCAATACGCACCCGATGGCGCCAGCGAACACGCGGCGCGGTCCGTGCACCGGAAGCTGCCCGGCATCGGGCTGGGCGTACTGGCGGCCCTGGCACCCGCCGTGCTCATGCTGCTGCACGCGCTGGGAGAGGTGCTGCTGCCCAGGGATTCCGCCCTGCTGCATGTCGCCGCTTTCGTGGGCCATCCGATCATCGCCATGCTGCTGGGCGTGATCTTCGCCGTGCTGGTGCTGCGGCCCGGCCAGCCCGAAGCCGTGCGCAAGGCACTGGGAGACAGCATCAAGCCCGTCGCCAACGTGCTGCTCATCATCGCGGGCGGGGGCGCCTTCCAGCAGGTGTTGACCAGCGCGCACGTGGGCGACGCGATCGTCCACCTCAGCCACCATCTGCCGGTCTCGCCACTGTTGCTGGGCTGGCTCGTTTCCATGCTGCTGTCGGTTTCCACCGGCTCGGCGACCGTCGGCATCGTGGGGGCGGCGGGCCTGCTCGCGCCGCTGGCCGAGTCCGGTTCGGCGGTGAACCAGCCACTGCTGGCGCTGTCGATCGGCTGCGGCTCGCTGTTCTTCAACTATGCGAATCACGCCGGGTTCTGGCTCGTGAAGGAATCGTTCGGCATGAGCATGGGCGAGGCCACCAAGACGATTTCGGTCGTGCAATCGATCGTGGCCCTGGTAGGGCTGGGCATGGTGATGCTGATGAACCTGCTGCCGCCGCTGGCCTGAAGTCGGCGGTACCCCGCAGAAAGGATGGCGAGGCCTGCGGCGCAAAGGTGCGGCGCAGGCCTGTTTTTTTAGCGAGCGCGCTCGCTGGCACCCCGGAAAAGCCATTTCCTACTTGACATCAATGAGAATAGAAATAATTATCATTTGATCCTCGTCAAGTTCGATCTCATCCACTTTTCCGTTCAGAAAGTGACCGCCATGCCGCATGTCCTCCCCGCCTTGCCCTATGCCTGCGACGCCCTGGAGCCGCACATCGATGCGCGCACCATGGAGATCCACCACACCAAGCACCACCAGACCTACGTCAACAACCTGAACGCCGCGCTGGAGGGCACGCCGCATGCCGATACCCCGGTGGAGCAGCTCGTCGCGGGCCTGCGATCCATGCCGGAATCGCTGCAGACGGCAGTGCGCAACAACGGCGGTGGCCACGCCAACCACAGCCTCTTCTGGACCGTGATGGCGCCCGAGGGGCAGGGCGGAGGCGGGCAGCCGGGCGGTGCGCTCGCCGAGGCGATCGACCGCGAGCTGGGCGGCTTCGACGCGTTCAAGGAGGCGTTCACCAAGGCCGCGCTCACGCGCTTCGGCAGCGGCTGGGCCTGGCTGGTGGTGGACGGCGCGGGCCGCCTGGCGGTGGAGAGCAGCGGCAACCAGGACAGTCCTTTGATGGCGGGGCTGCTGTCCGGCCACACGCCGATCCTCGGGCTCGATGTGTGGGAACACGCCTACTACCTTCAGTACCAGAACCGCCGCCCCGAATACATCGCGGCGTTCTATCGTGTGGTGAAGTGGGATGAGGTCGCGCGCCGCTACGACGAGGCGAAGGCCCGCGGCTGACGGCCGGGCACGCATCCCTTCCTTTCGCGACCACGGGAACCCGACTTGAACCCACCTCCGGAGCACCCCTCCATGCCAGCCGACACCACGCTTTCCTTCCGACGCCCCGGCTGGGGGCCGCGCCGCTGGCTCGGCCTGGCGATCGCCGTGGCGGGCGTCGCCGTGCTGGCGCTGCAGTTCACGCAGTTCCTGCAGGCCCACCCGCGTGTCGCGCAGGCGTGGCAGGGCGGGCTGGTGGCGGCGCTGGCCACGGCGCTCGGCACGCTGCCGGTGGTGTTCTCGCAGCGCCTCTCCGGGCGCGTGCAGGACACGCTCTTCGGTTTCGGGGCCGGCGTGATGCTGGCCGCGTGCTCGTTCTCGCTGATCATCCCGGGGCTGGCCGCGGCGAAGGACAACGGCGCGGGGGCGTGGGGCGCGGGCGGCATCATCGGCGGCTCGATCCTGCTGGGCGGGATCGCGCTGCTGGTGATGGAGCGGCTGCTGCCGCACGAGCATTTCATCAAGGGCGTGGAGGGCGGCCCGTCGCCGCGCACGCTGCGGCGCACCTGGCTGTTCGTGTTCGCCATCGCGCTGCACAACCTGCCGGAGGGCCTCGCGATCGGCGTGGCCTATGGCGGCACCAGCCCCGTGCAGGCCGGCACGCTCACGGCCGGCATCGCGATCCAGGACGTGCCGGAGGGCCTCGTGGTGGCGGTGGCGCTGTTCGCGGCGGGCTACAGGCGCTGGCTGGCGGTGCTGCTGGGCATGGCCTCGGGCCTGGTGGAGCCGCTCGGCGCGGTGCTGGGCGCCTCGGTCATCGGGCTGTCGGCCGGGCTTCTGCCCTGGGGCCTGGGTTTCGCTGCCGGCGCGATGCTGTTCGTCGTCAGCCACGAGATCATCCCCGAATCTCACCGCAAGGGTCATGAGGCCTGGGCCACGGGCGGGCTCATGATCGGCTTCGTGCTGATGATGCTGCTGGATACGGCGCTGGGCTGAGCCTGCCGTCCGTTCGCAGTCCGTGCCGGGCGTTCACCCGTGCCGGATCGCCACGGTCTTGAGCGTGGTGAAGCCGTGCAGCGCCTCCAGGCCCTTCTCGCGGCCGTAGCCGCTGGATTTCACGCCGCCGAAGGGCAGTTCCACCCCGCCGGCCGCGCCGTAGTTGTTGATGAACACCTGGCCGCTCGCCAGGCGCCGGGCCATGCGGAACTGGCGGCCGCCGTCGCGCGTCCAGATGCCGGCGACCAGGCCGAAGCGCGTGCCGTTGGCCAGTTGCGCGGCATGGTCTTCGTCCTCGAACGGCATGGCCGAGAGCACGGGGCCGAAGATCTCTTCCTGCGCGAGGCGATGATCCGGCGGCACGTCGCGCAGCAGCGCGGGCGCCTGGTAGAAGCCGCCTTGCGGCGCACCATCCACCACCGTGCCCTGCGCCATGACCGGTATGCCTGCCACCTGCGCGTCGGAGAGGAAATCCCATACGCGCTGCTGCTGGCTCTGACGGATCAGCGGGCCCAGGTCCAGGTCCATGGCGGCGGGCCCGACGCGCAGCGCCTCGAACATCGTGGCCAGCCGTTCCAGCACGCGTTCGTAGGCGATCGCATCGATGAGCACGCGCGAGCCGGCCGAGCAGGTCTGGCCCGCGTTCTGCACGATGGCGTTGACGACCGCGGGCAGGGCGGCGTCCAGGTCGGCATCCGCGAACAGGATCTGCGGGCTCTTGCCGCCCAGCTCCAGCGTGACCGGGCAGTGCCGCTCGGCCGCGGCCTGCTGGATCAGCGTGCCGATGCGCGGGCTGCCGGTGAAGCTGATGTGGTCGATGCCCGGGTGGCGGGCCAGCGCATCGCCCACCTCGTGCCCGTAGCCCGTCACGATGTTGATCGCGCCCGCGGGAAAGCCCGCGTCGGCCGCGAGCTGGGCCGAGCGCAGCAGCGACAGGCAGGCGTCCTCCGACGGCTTGACCACGCAGACGTTGCCCGCCGCCAGCGCGCCGCCCACGCAGCGGCCGAAGATCTGCATCGGGTAGTTCCAGGGAACGATGTGCCCGGTCACGCCGTGCGGCTCGCGCCAGGTGAGCACGCTGTAGCCGTCGGTGTAGGGGATCGTGTCGCCGTGGAGCTTGTCGCAGGCGCCTGCGTAGAACTCGAAGTACCGCGCCAGCGCCAGCGCATCGGCGCGGGCCTGCCGCGTGGGTTTGCCGCAGTCGCGCCGCTCGATCGCGGCCAGCTCTTCCGCGTGGTGCGTCACCAATTGCGACAGGCGCATCAGCAGCCGGCCGCGCTCGGCCGGCGCGAGCGCGCGCCAGGGGCCCTCGTAGCACTGCCGCGCCGCCCGCACGGCCGCATCGATGTCCTCGGCCGTGCCGCGCTGGATCTCGTCGTAGGGCTGGCCGTCGGAAGGATCGATCACCGGCAGGGTGCGCCCCCCCGAAGAGGGCACGGCGGCATGGGCGATGTGGTGGTACTGCATGCGGACGATTGTGCGGCAAACACTAATTAACTAGGGAAGGTCTGCACAACACACGCATAAGCGTGCTGACGTCTGAACCTATCGATCTGCAACGCGGCAAAGGCCTGTTTCACCCCAGTTCAGGCGTCCGCGGCTGCGGATTGGCAGCCGAGGTGGCC
>CAJYKV010000026.1 GCA_913774955.1 uncultured Acidovorax sp. | reverse complement strand
CGTCCATCGCGCCCAGCCGGTCCCAGTGGAACTGCACCTTGATGCGGCCGTATTCATCCGTCCAGATCTCTTCGCCGGCGGGGCCCACCACCACGGCGGTCTGCGGGCCGGTCGTGCGGGGCTTGGGAGTTTTTCTCACGGGGGTATACGGCAGGCTGGTGGGCTGCGCCGTGAGGCTGAACTTCTGGAACGAGCCGTTTTCCTCGTTGTGCTGCAGCGCCTGGCCCGGCTTCGCGCTGTTGATCGATGAGGTGCCCGGGTTCTCGTGCAGGTGGTAGGTCACCCCGGTGATGAGGTACTGCCGGTTCTGGTCGCCGCGCGGGTAGTTTTCCAGGGTGAACGTGTAGCCCGGGGCAAGGCTGCGGTGGCGCGATTCGCCCCGGACGGTGCTGTGGCCCGTCAATCCTTCCTGCAGGCGCACGCGGGCGTACTGCTCGCCATCTCCGTGCTGCACGTAGCCGCCCGGCCATTCGTAGATCTCGTACGCATCGTGCGCATGGCCCGGGGGCTGCTGGCGCATGTTGGAGAGGTCCGACCGGGGCTTCTTGAAGTCATAGTCGTCGTTGTAGTACCTGCCGGGCTTGATTTCCTCGCCCAGGCTCCAGGCATGGATGTTCTCGCGGTCGGCCGTGGCGGACTTCTCTGGCGGGTAGAAGGGAATGGTGGCGGCACCGGGCAGCGGGTCGTGGCAGGCCACGATGTCGTCGGCGATCACCAGGGTGTGCTGCCCGCTCGCGTGCTGGAAGTAGTAATACGCGCCTTCGTGCTCCAGTAATCGCGAGACGAAGTCGAAATCGCTCTCGCCGTATTGCACGCAGTAATCCCAGCTGCGATAGGGCCGCGTGAGCTTCATCTGCAGCGGATAGCCGTAGCGGCTCAAAACCTCTTCCACGATCTGCGGGACGGTCTTGAACTGGAATATCTTGAAATCCTGGCGCCGCGTGGCGACCCAGAGCCAGGGCTGCAGGCGCAGGTGGTACGAATAGAACCGGTGGTCCTGGCCCTGCATGCCGAAGCGCGTGACCAGGCCATCCAGGTAGCGCTTGCCGCCGCCCTGCGTCTCGATCTCCACCGTCGCCGTTTTACCCAGCAGTGCCTTGGGATCGATATCCCGGCTTTCCGAGCGCAAATCGATGTCGAAGGAGAAAAGCTGGCTCAACTCCTCGCTGCCCCGCAACTGCCGGAACTGCAGCTGCTCTCCCAGGGGCGTCCGGATGGTGACGCGGCGTGTCATTGTTATGGGCTGCAGCCCTCTCGTTGCTGCAGGGTCAAGTTGGAACGGGCCGGATGATAGGTTGGCGGACCGAAAAACTCGACAGGTTACCGACGAAATATTGTTTTCAAATGTTTTTGCAATGCCTTTCCACCCTGCAGGGCACATCAGTATTAATAAAAATTATGCATTTTATTAACAGCACACGCCGTTGCTTTTACAGCAACCACCAAGGCCCGCCACACCCGCGCTCCCGCAGCGCATGTGGCAACCCGCCGCTCCATTACCTCGCCGGCATATCCTTCTCCGTGTAGCAGAGGCTCACCGTCGCATCCCCCGGAATCGCCGGCATCGTCGCCTCCCACGCCTCCCAGGCCTGCACCATCTCCGCCAGCCTTCCCAGCTGCAGCGGCGCCAGGTTGGCGCGCTCACGCTCGTCCTGCGACAGGTTGAAGAGGTAATCCACCCCATCCACCCGCAGGTATTTCCAGTCGCCGTGCCGCATGGCGCGCTGGCCGCGGTGGTTCATGCGCCAGAACAGGGGGCGGTCGGCGGTCCAGGTGGCACTTTGCAGCAGGGGAGCGAGGGTCTGGCCGTCCCACGGGAAGTCGGGGTGCGGCTGCGCACCGCCCAGTTCCAGCATCGTGGCGCTCCAGTCCATGGTCAGGCAGGGCTGGGCGCTGGTGCCGCCGGGGGCGATGGCGGCGGGCCAGTGGGCGATCCAGGGCACGCGGATGCCGCCTTCGGTGAGGTCCATCTTGCCGCCGACCAGGGGCCAGTTGTCGGAGAAGCGTTCGCCGCCGTTGTCGCTGGTGAAGACGACGAGGGTGTCGCGCTCCAGGCCGTGGGCGCGCAGCGTGTCCATGATGCGGCCGATGCCTTCGTCCATGTGGTGGACCATGCGGCGGTAGGTTTCGACGTTGCCGCCGGCCAGGTGGTAGATGGCCTGTTTGCTCTCGCGCAGTTCGTGCGCCAGGGCCTCGTCGTCGCGGGTTTCCCAGGGCCAGTGGGGGGCGGTGTAGTGCACGCTCAGGAAGAAGGGCGTGCCCTGCTCTTTCGCGCCCGTGGCCATGCGGTCGATGTAGTCCACCGCGTGGTCGGTGATGAGGTCGGTCAGGTAGCCCTCCTGGGCTTTTTCCTCTTCACCGAACCAGAGGTCGTGCGTGCCGTTGGCGCCGCAGTGGGTGAAGTAGTCCACGCCGCCGGACATGGGGCCGAAGAATTCTTCGTATCCCGATTTCAGGGGGCTGAAATGCGGCGGGTAGCCCAGGTGCCATTTGCCCATGAGGGCGGTGCGGTAGCCGGCGTCCTTGAGCAGCGAGGGCAGCGTGGGGTGCACGGGCGGCAGGCCCAGGCGGTCGTTGCCGCGGGTGGCGGTGCGGATCGGTTCTTCGGCCGCGCCGCGCAGGCGGTACTGGTAGCGCGCGGTCATGAGCGCGAAGCGCGTGGGCGAGCAGACGGGCGAGTTGGAATAGCCCTGGATGAGCTTCAGGCCGTTGGCGGCGAGCGCGTCCAGCACGGGCGATACGGGGCCGAAGGCGGCATCGCGGCCACCGTAGCACCCCAGGTCGGCGTAGCCCAGGTCGTCGGCCACGATGAAGACGATGTGGGGCCGCGGCACGGCGCGGTCTGCGGGGGCGTCCATTGGTACGTCGCTCATGGGCGGTAGCCCGAGTTGCGGATCACGGGCTCCCACTGCCTGCGGTAGGCGGCGATGCTCTCGCGCGTCTGCGCGGGCGTGCTCACCACCGGATCGAGGTGGTTGGCCTTGAACTGCTTGATGACTTCCTTGTCCTGCATGGCCTTGTGGACGGCGGCGGCATAGCGGTCCGCCTGCGCGGCGGGCATGGAGCGGGGCGCGAACAGGGTGTTCCAGCCGGAGGCCGCCAGGTCCACG
The DNA here is from genome assembly GCA_913774955.1 of uncultured Acidovorax sp. Classification (GTDB taxonomy): domain Bacteria; phylum Pseudomonadota; class Gammaproteobacteria; order Burkholderiales; family Burkholderiaceae_C; genus Paracidovorax. The sequence goes on along the minus strand of CAJYKV010000026.1, from coordinate 30,141 downwards.
CCGGACTGCCGCAGCGTGGGCACCTGGGGCAGGTCCGGCAGGCGCTGTTCGCTGGAGACGGCCAGCAGGCGCAGCTTGCCGGCCTCGAACTGGGGCTGCAGGGCGTCGAGCGTGTCCACGGCGACGGGAATCTGCCCGCCGATCAGGTCGGTGAGCAGCGGCGCCGATCCGCGGTAGCCCACGGCCTCGGCGGCCACGCCGGCTTTCTGGCCCAGCATGAGCGCGAAGAAGTGGGGCAGGCTGCCGGTGGCGGGCACGCCGATGTTGGCCGAGCGCGGGTTGGCGCGCATCCAGGCCAGCAGGTGCTGCAGTTCGCGCACCGGCACGGCAGCGCCCACGGCCACGCCGAAGACGTAGTTGTTCACCTCGCTCACGGGCACGAAATCCTGCTCGGGCTGGTAGCCGAGGTCACTCACCACCAGGGGCGAGACGACCATCACCGCGGGGTTCGCGAGCAGCAGCAGCGGCGGGTTGGCGGGCGCGTTCTTCACGTACTGGGCGGAGACGCGGCCGCCCGCGCCCACCTTGTTCTCGACGATGACGGGCGTGCCCAGCTCGTGCTGCAGCCGGTCGGCCACGATGCGGGCGACGCGGTCGCTCGATCCGCCGGCGGCGTAGCCCACGACGATGCGCAGGGGTGTTTCCTGCGCCAGCGCGGCGCCCGCGCCCAGGGAGGCGGCGGTGCCCAGCAGGGCCGGGCGGGCCAGGGTGTTCAAGAGGAATTCGCGGCGTCGTGCCATGGCAGTGCTCCATCAGCGGGGGATGCGCCGCACTGTACGCACTGGCCCGACAATTGTTTTAATCAACCCCGATGAGGAGATTCCCGCATGGCCGCGTCCCGCACCGTGCCTGGCCGCGCCACCGCCCCGGCCCCTGCCCCCGTGTCCGTGCCCGCATCCACGCCCCTGCCCGGTGCCGGCCCCCATCCGCTGGCCGAGCCGACACAGCCTGGTGACCTGTTGCTCTACCGGCTGGTGAAGCTCGCGGCGTCGTCGGGCCGGCTGATCACGCGGCTGTGCGAGCGCACGCACGGCATCACGCGGCGCGAGTGGGGCGTGCTGATGTGGCTGGCGCAGGAGCCGGGGCTGCCGCCCTCGGTGCTGGCGCGGCGGCTGGAGCTGGACCGCGCGCGGGTGTCGCGGGCCGTGACCTCGCTGCAGGCCAAGGGGCTGGTGCGCAAGAGCGCCGCGCCCGCCGGCCAGCCGGCCTCGGCGCTGCACCTGACGGAGGCCGGCACCCGGCTGCATGCCGCGCTGTGGCCGCAGGTGCGGGCCATCAACCAGCAACTGGCGCGCAGCCTGGAGGCGGATCACCTGGAGCAACTGGCGCGCGGGCTCGCGCTGCTGCAGGAGGAGGCCGCGCGGCTGGAGCGGCACTCGCCGGAAGCCCCGCCGTTCCCCCCGCGCAGCGGGGGCGCACGCCACCGGGAGCCCGCGGGCGGCCCTCGGGCGTCTTGACCTGGGGCAAGACAGCGGCACGCGCCGAGGCCCCGCGCCGGACGCGCCTGCGACAATGGCCCGATGACCTTCGCCCCGCTCCAGAACGACACCTTCCTGCGCGCCTGCCGCCGCCAGGCCACCGACTACACGCCCCTGTGGCTGATGCGCCAGGCCGGCCGCTACCTGCCGGAGTACAAGGCGACGCGCGCGCGGGCGGGCAGTTTCATGGGGCTGGCGACGAACGTGGACTACGCCACCGAGGTGACGCTGCAGCCCCTGGAACGGTTTCCGCTGGACGCGGCGATCCTGTTCTCCGACATCCTGACGGTGCCGGACGCGATGGGCCTGGGCCTGTCGTTCGCCGAAGGCGAGGGCCCGCGCTTCGCCCGGGTGGTGCGCGACGAGGCCGCGGTGGCCGAGCTGGCCGTGCCCGACATGGAGAAGCTGCGCTACGTGTTCGATGCGGTGACCTCCATCCGCCGTGCGCTCGGCGGCCGGGTGCCGCTGATCGGGTTCTCCGGCAGCCCCTGGACGCTGGCCTGCTACATGGTGGAGGGCAAGGGCAGCGACGACTACCGGCTGGTGAAGACGCTGATGTATTCCCGCCCGGACCTGATGCACCGCATCCTGGCGATCAATGCCGATGCCGTGGCGGCCTATTTGAATGCGCAGATCGACGCGGGCGCGCAGGCGGTGATGGTGTTCGACAGCTGGGGCGGCGTGCTGGCGGACGGCGCATTCCAGGAGTTCAGCCTGGCCTATACCCGGCGCGTGCTGGCGCAGCTGAAGCGCACCGGGGTGGACGGCACCGACGTGCCGCGCATCGTGTTCACCAAGGGCGGCGCGCTCTGGCTGGAGGACATGAACGGCCTCGATTGCGAGGTGCTGGGCCTGGACTGGACGGCCAACCTGGCACGCGCCCGCGCCCTGGTAGGCGGCGCCGTGGGCGGCCCGGGCAAGGCGCTGCAGGGCAACATCGACCCGAACGTGCTGTTCGCCCCGCCGGAGACCGTTGCCGCGCAGGCACGCGCCGTGCTGGACGCCTTCGGCACCCCGCACACCGACCGCGGCACCACCGGCCCGACGCACATCTTCAACCTGGGTCACGGCATCAGCCAGTACACGCCGCCGGAGCACGTGGCCGCGCTGGTGGAAGCCGTGCACACCTACTCGCGAACGCTGCGCGGGGGGTGACGCCGGGCGCCGGACCCGCCGCACGGCGGGCCGAGGCCCGACAGCACCCGCCCATACGGTCGGGTCGCACTTATGCACACCGCGCCGCGCGCTGCAATGCAGCATTCAGCAGCCCAGGCGCCGTCGCCGGTGTTTCGAAGATTTTTACGGGACAGCGCCAAGTCGTTGATTCACATAGGCATGCAAGGGGTGCCGAAATTCCGGGCATTGCCGCAGAACCCAATGCCATCAAGGACCTGCGCGGTGTCCACAGCGGATATCAACAAAGTTATCCACAGAATTTCGGGATTTCCCCAAAAAGCCCGAGAAATCAAGCACTTGCCGAGCGAATCGCAGGCGGAGCGGCAATTCCAGGGGCCACCTAGCACATTCCAAGGCCCCGCGGAACTCTTGACAAGTGGACTTATGCACACTCCGAGGCGTCCAGACCTGTAACAATCCACAGGCGCCCGCTCACAGAAGAACATGAGGTCATTCAATCAAAGTCATTGAATTTCAAAGACTTTTTCTGAAACGACCCAGCGGCGCGATGGCGTCGACCGCCGCAGTCATGCACCGCCTGCCCCCTGCCTGTCCACGGATGCCCACAAAGTTATCCACAGATTCGCGGAAAAACGCCTTCCGGGGCGATACCGGCAGTCTCCACCCGCTTGGGGCAGACTCCGGCACTGCCGCCGATACTCGCACCGTGCCCTCCTCCGCGACCCCTTCGCCCCCCCCTTCGCTGCCCGCCCACGTCGTCGATCCCGTGATCGTGTCGGTGGCGGTGCAGACGCCCACGCACAGCGCTGTGGGCGAACCGCTGAGCTATGCGAGTCCGGTGGCGATCGCGCCGGGCACCCTGGTGCGGGTGCCGCTGGGATCGCGCGAAGTGCTGGGGGTGGTGTGGGATGCGCCCCTGGAAGCCGTTCCGCTGCCCTCAGGCGCGGCCGTGCGGCCCGTCGCGGGCGTGCTGGAGGGCGTGGCGCCGCTGGACGCGTCCTGGCGCCGCCTGGTGGCGTTCGCGGCCCGCTACTACCAGCGCGCGGTGGGTGAGGTGGCACTGGCCGCGCTGCCGCCGCAGTTGCGCGATCTCACCCCGGTGCAGCTCGCGCGGCGGCTGAAGCGCGCGCCCGTGGCAGTGGCCTCCATGGCCGGCGAGGCCACGCCGCCCTACGCGAGCGAACCCCACGACCTGAGCCCCGAACAGCAGGCAGCAACGGAGCGCATCGCGGCCGAGCCCGGCCCGTTCCTGCTCTACGGCAGCACGGGCAGCGGCAAGACCGAGGTGTACCTGCGCTGCGTACAACAGGCCCTGGCCGCCGACCCCGCCGCGCAGGCGCTGGTGATGGTGCCGGAGATCAACCTCACGCCGCAGCTGGAGGCGCGCTTCCTCGCGCGCTTCGCACCGGTCTACGGCGCGGACAGCGTCGTCTCGCTGCACAGCGGCATGACGAATCCGCAGCGGCTGAAAAGCTGGCTGGCCGCGCATTCCGGCCAGGCGCGCATCGTGCTCGGCACGCGCATGGCGGTGTTCGCGAGCCTGCCGGGCCTGGCGCTGATCGTGGTGGACGAGGAGCACGACGCGAGCTACAAGCAGCAGGAGGGTGCGCGCTATTCGGCGCGCGACCTGGCCGTCTGGCGCGGGCGCGAGCAGGGCGCGAAGGTGATCCTCGGATCGGCCACGCCGTCGCTGGAGAGCTGGCACGCGAGCCGCCCACCCGCGGAGGGCGACCCGGGCGGGCGCTACCTGCGGCTGCACATGCCCAGCCGCATCGGCGCGGGTGCGCTGCCGCGCGTGCGGCTGGTGGACATGGCGCAGCAGCCGCGCGGCGCGGTGTTCTCGCCGCCGCTCGTGGCCGCGATCACCGAACGCGTGGAGCGCGGCGAACAATGCCTGGTGCTGCTCAACCGCCGCGGCTTCGCCCCGGTGCTGCACTGCACCGAATGCGGCTGGAAGAGCGACTGCCCGCACTGCAGCGCCCACCAGGTGTTCCACAAGATCGACCGCACGCTGCGCTGCCACCACTGCGGCTTCGCGCAGCGCGTGCCCTATGCCTGCCCGGGTTGCGGCAACCCGGACATCGCCCCCATCGGCCGCGGCACCGAACAGCTCGAGGAACAGCTCGCCCAACTGCTGCGCAACGTCATCACGCCGGAGCGCCGCGCGGCGCGCGTGGCCCGCATCGACGCCGACACCACCAGGGCCAAGGGCGCTCTGGAGGAACAGCTCGCCCAGGTGCACGCGGGCGAGGTGGACGTGCTGGTGGGCACGCAGATGGTGGCCAAGGGGCACGACTTCCGGCGGATCACGCTGGTGGCGGCGGTGCAGCCCGATGGCGCCCTGTTTTCCAGCGATTTCCGGGCGCCCGAGCGGCTGTTCGCGCTGCTGATGCAGGCGGCCGGCCGCGCGGGCCGGGACGCGGCCTACGTGGCGGCCCAGGGCAGCCCCTGCGAAATGTGGGTGCAGACCTACCATGCGGACCATGCCGTGTATGCGGCGCTGCGCCGGCACGATTACCCGGCTTTCGCGGGCCGGCAGCTCGCCGATCGTGCCGAGGCCGGGATGCCGCCCTTCGCCTACCAGGCGCTGGTGCGTGCCGACGCGCGCACGCAGGAGGTGGCGCAGGGGTTTCTGAACGCGTGCGCCGAGGCGGCGCGGGAGGCCGGACTGCCGGGGCTGGAGCACGTGACCGTCTTCCCGCCCGTGCCACTGGCGATCCAGCGCGTGGCCGACGTGGAGCGCGCGCAGATGCTGCTGGAGAGCCCGAGCCGCGCGGCGCTGCAGCGCTTCCTCGCGGCATGGCAGCCGGTGCTGCACGCCTGCCGGTCGGACCCGGCCCACCGCGGGCTGGTGCGCTGGCTGGTGGATGTGGATCCGCTGGCGATCTGAGCCGCCGGCGCGGCGATCGCTCCGGTGGTGGATGCGGATCAATCGGCGTGCGGCCGCGGGCCTTCCCGCCAGGCGACCAGCGCCTCGCGCTGTTCGAGCAGCCGCTCGACGCGCTCCAGCCGCGCGCACATGCGCTGCAGCCGCGGCACGTCCAGGCCTTCGGCGGCCAGGGTGGCCTGGGGGTAGCGGGCGGTCAGCCGGCGCAGCCGGCCCGCGGCACGTGCCACCGTGGCTTTCTGGATGATGCCCTGCGGGCTGAGCTCCAGCAGCTCTTCGACGCTGGCGCGTGCCGCTTCGGTGGCCTGGCGCAGGCGCAGGTCCGGCATCCGGATGCGCGGGGCCCGGCCGCCCTCCGGGTCGTGCAGCGCTTCGGCCGGGCGGGGAGCGGCTCCGCGCGGCGGCAGCACGGGCGAGGCGAAGGCGCGCAGCGACGGGCTCAGCGCCCGATGCAGGTCCTCGTCGAGGCCGCGCATTTCGGCGCGGGCCTCGCGCCAGAGGCGCTCCTGCGTCTGGTCGCGGCGGCGGTCCAGGCGGGCGGCCAGTTCACCGCTGATGTCGCCCATGAGCGCCTTCCAGCCGCTCCAGCCCAGTTCGCTGAAAAAGCTCTGCCCCGCCTGCTGCATCACGCTGCCGGTGGAGGCGGTCGTCTCGCTGCTGTCCGGCACGCCGTAGCGCCCGCGCACGATCGACGCGAACTGCAGGCCGGCCGAAGCGGCCACCGCGCCGATCAGTACGTTGCCGCCCACGCTGCGCACGAAGAAGTCGCGCGCCGCATGAAAGGCCCCGGCGCCGGTGCGCGCGGCCTCGCCCAGCAGCGGCGCTGCCTCCCGCGCGACGTCCCATGCGAAGCCGGGCAACCGCCTCGCGTCGCTCCAGCGCAGCGGGGCCTGGGCTTCGTCGGGCACCGCGAGGCGGAACAGGTTCACGCGCTGCGTGCCCCCGAGCAGATCGGGCACCTCGACCTGGCCGGAGCGCGGCAGCGCCTTGGTCGTCTCCAGCACCGCCTTGTTCACCGCGGACGCCGTGCCCGACGCCACGGCGCCCAGGCCCAGGGCCTTGCCCGGCGAGGCCAGCGTCGCGGCATCGCTCGCCCAGCGCCGCAACGCGTTCGCGCTGGCCGTGAGCACCGGCTTGAGCAATGTGGCCTCGGCCTTGCCGTCCATGAGCTTCTGGCGCGTTTCGGCCAGTTTGCGGCTATCGTGCGCCACGCCGCGCAAGGCGTTGCGGGTCGGGCGGTCCACGCTTTCGGTCACGGCCCGGTGCCCCACCTCCGAATCCCGCGCGGGCCGCCAGAAGCGCTTGGCGCCCTCGGCCGTCACCTCCAGCTGCACCGGCGCGGGATCGGGGATGAGCACCTTCGGGTCCACGGCCTTGAAGGCCGGCATGTTGGCCACGCGCGCGCGCCGGTCCATCGCGGGGATCAGGATCGATTCGACCACGTAGTTGGCGCCTCCCGCCACCAGTCCCCCCAGCGCGGCCGGCCGGATCCTGGATGCGCGCTCGCTGTCCCGGGTGCCCTGCAGGACCGCGATCGCGCCGCCCGGGGGCGTGCGGGTGGCGGAGATCAGGAACCCCTTGAGGCATTCGTAGGCGATCGCGATGGAAGCGCGTGGCAGGCCGACGGCGTCCATGGATTCGCCGAAGCGGTAGCCGCCCGCCTCGCCGTAGGCCCGCTGCCGCTCCAGCAGGCGCTCCCCGGCCCATGCGACGTATTCGGCCTCCATCTGCGCCTGCACCTCGGCGCGGCCCTGCACGTCATGGGCCAGCGGCATGGCGGCCAGGTGCGCCGCGAGCTGCTGGCGGAACAGGTCCGCCGCCGCGCCCGGGTGTGCGCCGTGGCTGCCTTGCGCCGCTTCTTCGCGGGCCACGCCGCGGGGCTCCACCGTGTCGAGGTCGGACGACGACGAGGAATCGCTGCGCTCCAGCGCGCCGCCGCCCGGGAACGCGCTCCGCACGAAACCGTTCCGGCCGGAACGCGCGGGCGGGCCCGGGTCGTAACCGCCGGACTCCGGCAGTTCCATGCGCGCCGAGTAGAAAGCCGACTCCGCCGACAGACGGCGCACGCTGGCGCCACGCGCCGGTGCCGGGGCATCGGACAGCGCGGCGGCGGCGGAGTGGAAGGAGGACGCGGTGGATGCGCGCCCGGCCTCGTCCCGCGCCGCGGGCGGCAACGGCGCGCGGCGCTGCGACGCCGCGCCGTCCAGGGCGCCGGTGCGCGATCGCCGGCCCGACGCCGCGAGGCGTGCGAGCTCCTGCGAGGCAGCAGGGATCGTCGCGGAAGCCCTCGCGCCGGCCGGCTCCGGGCGGCGCGCACCGTCCTGCGCGGCCGGGAAGCGGTCCGACCGTTCAGGGCCGCGCAGCAGCGCCTGGCCCGGGCCCGGGGTCATGGCGCTGCCCCGGCGCCGGCCAGGCTCCGGCCGTCCGGGCCACCCGCCTCCGGATCGGTGCCTTCGGCGGGCACCAGCACCTCCAGCGCGGCGCGCGCCAGGACCTGGCCGCGGTCCAGATCCGCCGCCACCTGCACGGCGTCGTGCTGGCCCTGCAGCGGCCGCAAGGCCAGCAGCCCGCCGCCGGCCATCAGCCCCAGCAGCCATCCCTCGCCGTGCAGCAACTGCTCCTGCACGCCCAGCAGCCGCGGCACGTCCGGCCCTCCGAGTTCGGCCGCCGCCAGCGGCAGCAGTACCTCGGGATGGCCGATGCAGCGGCCGCCGGCGATGCCCGTGTGGACACGGCACAGCAGGCCCGAAGGGCCGCTGAACGGCTCGCCGGCCTCCAGCGCCTGCAGCACGTCCGCGGGCATGCCGAGCTGCAGGCCGACCTGCGCGAGGAAGGCGCTTGTGGCGCCGGGCGGGCGTGGGGGGAGGGGAACAGGGGGGGAAGTCGGGGTCATGGCACGGCTCCAGAAAGGCAGTCATCGGCACCACGGACCTGCAGTGCATGGCGGCACTTTCAGGAAGTCACGTAACGCCGCGGTGACCTCCGCGAAGCGGCTGCCGGGCCTGCGAAGTGCCGGCAGGCCGCCGGGAGCGGCTGCGCGGCGCGCAATCGCTCAGGCCAGCAGGGCCACCGCGGCCGAGAAGCTCAGGAACGCCAGCGCCGTGGACAGCAAAATGGTGCGCGCGATGCGCCCCGTGTGCGCGCCGAAGCGCTCCGCCAGCAGCGAAACGTTGCTCGCGGCCGGCAGCGCCGCCGCCAGCACCAGCGCGGTGTGCGCGGGTGCCGCCAGCGGCAGGCCCGCCGCGATCGCGCCATGGCCGGCACCCCAGACGAGCAGCGGGTGCGCCACCAGCTTGGCGAGCGCCGCGCCCAGGCCGTCGCGCGGGCGCAGCGCCTCGTGCGGATGCGCCGACATGCCGGCGCGCGCCAGCACCGCACCGATCGCGAAGAGCGCCACCGGCGCGGCGGCGTCGGCCAGCAGGCCGACGGTGCGGTCGAGCGGCGCGGGAAGGGCGACGTGCAGGCCCGACGCCAGCGCGCCCAGCGCGATCGACCAGGGCATGGGATTGGAGGCCATGCCGCGCAGCGCCCGCCCGAACGCCGCCCGCGCGGCCCGCGCGCGCCCGCCGTCCGCGGCGGCGCCGGGCTCCGAGCCGCCATCCAGCCGCGACAGCCCCACGCAGACCGCGGTCGTGACCACCATGTCCAGCAGCATCGTGAGGATGACCGGCCCCGCGGCGGCCGGCCCGAGCAGCGACACGAGCAGCGGCACGCCCATGAACCCGGTGTTGGGGAACGCCGTCGCCAGCGCGCCGAAGGCCGCGTCGTTCCAGCCCAGGCGCCGGCGCGTGAGCGCGATCGACGCGGCCACCAGCAGCAGCCCGCAGGCCAGGTACACGCCCGCGGCGACCGGGTCCAGCAGCTCGGCGATGGGCGTGCGCGCACCGAAGCGGAACAGCATGCACGGCAGCGCGAAGAACAGCACGAAGGTGTTGAGCCCCGGGATGGCCGCCAGCGGCAGCAGCCCGGCCCGCGTGGCGAGGTAGCCGCACAGCACCAGGGCGAAGAACGGAAAGGTGACGGCCAGGACGGAGAGCACGCGGCATTCTCGCAGCCCGGGATGGCGCAGCCGCGGGGCTCCGGGTCCGTGGCGCCGCGGCGACCCGGCTGTAGGACGCTGCCGCATCGCCGGCCGGGTTTCCGGACCGCCCGTTATCATCGGCACCCGCCTTCCCCGGCCCGGGCCGCTTTTTGCCGTCCGCTGGAGGAACGCGCTCCCCTGCCCGCCCCTTCGCGCCCCCTTTTTTTCCGTTCCGCTCGCCGCATGTCCGCCGGTCTCAACCTCGCCCAGCTCCAGGCCGTCCACTACACGGAGGGGCCCTGCCTCGTGCTGGCAGGCGCCGGTTCGGGCAAGACGCGCGTGATCACGATGAAGATCGGCCGGCTGATCGAGACCGGCCTGGAGCCGCGCCGCATCGCCGCCATCACCTTCACGAACAAGGCCGCCGCGGAAATGCGCGAGCGCGCGCAGCACCTGATCGGCCGCGCGGCCAAGGACGTGTTGGTCTGCACCTTCCACGCCCTGGGCGTGCGCATGGTGCGCGAAGACGGCGCCGTGCTCGGCCTGAAACCCCAGTTCAGCATCCTCGACGCCGACGACGTGACCGGCATCATCAAGGACGCGGCCGGCGGCACCGCCGACATCGCCACCGCGCGCCAGTGGCAGTGGACCATCAGCGCCTGGAAGAACGCCGGCCTCGACAGCGCCCAGGCCCTGGCCCAGGCCAGGGACGACAACGAGCGCAGCATCGCCGTGATCATGCAGCGCTACGAGGAGCGCCTGACGGCCTACCAGAGCGTGGACTTCGACGACCTGATCGGCATGCCGCTGCGCCTCCTGCGCGACTTCCCCGAGGTGCGCGCCAAGTGGCAGAAGGCGCTGGGCCACGTACTGGTCGATGAATACCAGGACACCAACGCCACGCAGTACGAGCTGCTCAAGCTGCTGGTGGGCGAGCGCGGCCGCTTCACCGCCGTGGGCGACGACGACCAGTCGATCTACGGCTGGCGCGGCGCCACGCTGGACAACCTCAAGAAGCTGCCGGTCGACTACCCGCAGCTCAAGGTCATCAAGCTGGAGCAGAACTACCGCTCCACCAGCGCCATCCTGCGCGCGGCCAACAACGTCATCCAGCCCAACCCGAAGCTCTACCCGAAGACGCTGTTCTCCGAACTGGGCGAGGGCGAGCCGGTGCGCGTGGTGGACGCCGACAACGAGGAGCACGAGGCCGAGCGCGCCGTGGCCCGCATCCAGAGCCTGCGCGCCACGCTCAACCCGCAGCCGGCCTGGAAGAGCTTCGCTATCCTCTACCGCGCCAACCACCAGGCCAAGCCGTTCGAAAAAGCCCTGCGCAAGGCGAACGTGCCCTACAAGGTCTCGGGCGGCACCAGCTTCTTCGACCGTGCCGAGATCAAGGACCTCTGCGCCTGGTTCCGCCTGTGGATCAACAACGACGACGACCCGGCCTTCCTGCGCGCCATCACCACGCCGAAGCGCGGCATCGGCCACACCACGCTCGCCAAGCTCGGCGAGTTCTCGACGCAGCACAAGGTGAGCATGTTCGGCGCGCTGTTCAACCACATGCTCGAAGCCATGCTGCCGCGCAAGGCGCACGAGAGCGTGATGGAGTTCGGCCGCTACATCAACTACCTGGAATACAAGGCGCGGCACACCCATGGCGCCGAGGATGCACGCGCCTTCATGACCGACTGGCTGAAGGAGATCGGCTACGAGCAGTACCTCTACGACAGCGAGGACAGCGAGACCGTGGCCGGCGCGCGCTGGACCAACGTGCTCGAATTCTGCGACTGGATGAGCCAGCGCGCGGGCGGGCAGATCGAGGACACCGCTGGCGCCGTGGTGGCGAAGGAAACCAAGAGCCTGCTGGAAGTGGCGCAGACCATCGCGCTGCTGTCCACCATCAGCGAGCGGGAGAAGGACGAGGACCTGGTCGTCCTCTCCACCCTGCACGCCTCCAAGGGCCTGGAATGGCCGCACGTGATGCTGGTGGGCGTGACCGAGGGCATGCTGCCCTTCAAGCTCGACGACGACGAGGGCCGCCAGCAGAAGGTGAGCGAAGACACCCTGCAGCGACTGCAGGAAGAGCGCCGCCTGATGTACGTGGGCATCACCCGCGCGCAGCGCAGCCTGGCGGTGAGCTGGACGAAGCGTCGCAAGAAGGGCCGAGAGATGGTCGCCGCCCAGCCCAGCCGCTTCATCGCCGAGATGGGCCTGGACAAGAACACCGCCCGCGAAGACCCGCGCGAGAAGCTGCGCGCGCTGCGCGCCGAATTCGCCGCCCGCAAGGCACAGCCCGCTCCCAACCCATGACGCCCGAGAACGATTCCCGACGCGCAGCCCCCGGGCGCCGCCCTGCCCGCTGGGCGGCGGCGCTGGCGGCCTGCATCGCCACCGCCGCCTGCGCGCCCGCGCAGAACCGCCCCGCCGCCGCATCGGCCGCAGCAGCCAGCCCGCGCCCGTCCAACCCCGGCTGCCCGGACGCGGAAGACACCACGCACCGCCAATTGATCGGCGCCTGGAGCGCGGAACTGGAAGGCGGCGGCACCGCGCGTGTGGTGCTGCGGCCCCACCCGGAACTCGCGCAGAGCGTGCGCGGCACGGTGGAGCGCGACGGCACCACGGCCCAGGCCGCGGGCGACGTGGACGACGGCGACCTCACGCTCGAGGAATCGCTGAACGGCAAGAACATCAGCGCCACCTGGATCGGCCGGGTGGTGGACGGCAGTTGCGGCAAGGAGATCCGCGGAACATGGACCAACGCACAAGACAACCGACCCCTTCCGTTCGTGCTGCGCAAGCAGGCGGGCACGCCATGACGCGCCCGCCCCGCCCGGCCGGCCCGGTGCGCCTCGGCGCGCTGGCGATCGCGCTCTGCGCGCCCGCGGGCGCCGCCTTCGCCCAGCAGCAGTCCCCGGCACCGGCCTCCGGCGCCGCGGGCGCGGCCTGGCAGCGCTGCACCGCGATGGCGAGCGGCGAGGCACGCCTGGCCTGCTTCGACCAGTGGGCGGGCCAGCAGGCCTGGCGCCAGGGGCCCGCCACCGCCGCGGCGCCCGCACCGGCCACCGGCAAATCCCAGCCGGCCACGGCGTCCGCCGCGCAGGCGGGCGACAACGCGCCGCCCACGCCCGTGGACACCACGCTGCCGGCCACGCGCGTGATCGACGTCGCCCAGGTGGAAGGCTGCCGCGACGAGCAGTACAGCACGCTCTCGCGCTTCTGGGAGCTGGAATCGGGCAGCGACTGCGGCACCTTCCGGTTCCGCGGCTACCGGCCGATCTCGATCTCGGTCGTGGCCTCCGACACGGTGAACCGCCGGCCCTCCTCGCCCGCGGCCGACCACACCGCGGCCACCGCCGTCGACTACCGCACCACCGAAACCCGCATCCAGCTCTCGGTGCGCACCAAGCTCGCGCAGGGCCTGCTCACGCAGGGCCACCCGACGCTCAAGGATTCGCTCTGGGTCGGGTACACGCAGCAGTCGTACTGGCAGCTCTTCAGCCCGGACATCTCGCGCCCGTTCCGCGCCACCGACCACGAGCCGGAAGTGATGTACGTCTACCCCACCGACGCCAAGCTGCCCTTCGGCTGGCGCTGGCGCTACAGCGGCATCGGGCTGGTGCACCAGTCCAACGGCCAGAACCTGCCGCTCTCGCGCAGTTGGAACCGCGCCTACCTGATGACCGGCATGGAACTCGACAACCGCTGGACGGTGAACGCGCGCGTCTGGAAGCGCCTGAAGGAAAGCGCGGGCGACGACGACAATCCGGACATCGTCGAGTACATGGGCCGCGGCGAGGTGCAGGTCGGCTGGAACTACGACCGCGACAACAACCTGTCGCTCACGGCGCGCAACTCGTTCGGCTCCACCCAGCGCGGCTCCGTGCGCCTGGAATGGATGCGCGCGGTCGGCAACGACCTGGGCGGCGCGAAGAGCAACCTGCGGTTCCACACTTCGCTCTTCAGCGGCTACGGCGACACGATCACCGACTACAACCGCAAGCGCACGGTGTTCAGCGTGGGCCTGAGCCTCGTGGATTTCTGATCGCCGCTGCGGGCCCCACGCCCGCGCAGCACGCGAAGGCCGGGAGCGCATGCCCCGGCCTTTTTTTGCGCCCTCACAACCCGTTACCGTTTGCCACGGATTGCCGCTTGAAGCCCGAGGGGCGCGCCGTGAGAATGGCACGCGCGGCGCATCCCGATTTCCCGCCTGCACAGTCCCGGCCCCTGGCCCGTGCCTGCCGCCGCTTCCCGAGCCCCGGCAGAAACCAGGGCACTCCAGGCCCTCGCCCTGGCGCGGATAAGAGCGGTGTTTCCGGCTTTTTCCGCGCGATCGCCCATCCGGGGCCGCTCGACAATGCCCGCACGGAGGTCGTCACCATGGACATGCAATACCAACTCAAATCCGGCGCGTACTACCTGTACGACATGCGCGAGGCTCCCAGCGCCGCGACGGGCGAGCGCCGCTTCAAGCTCAAGACGGACACCGTGGCCATCGCGTTCGACCAGCACACGGGCGAAGTGCACCAGCACGGCACACCCTCGCGCATCACCTCGTGGGCCAACCACACGCGCCGGCGCTTGCGGGCCTCCGGCGCGGTGCAGGCCGCCAACGACATCGTCGTCGTCTCGGGCCCGCTGCCGGTGGACGAACTCAACAAGTGCCTGTGGATCTCGGGCTACTGCCGCCGCATGTTCTCGCGCCTGGCGAGCCTGCCGCACGGCAAGCTGCAGCGCAGTGGCAGCAGCAGCAACGCGCAGTCGGACGCGTTCCGCCGCGCGGCCTGATCCCTCCCTCAGCTCACACCGGATCGGGCTCGCCGCCGCCGTCGGGCAGATCCGCAGGCTGCGTCGTGGCGGGCACATCGGCGTGCTTCACGATGGTCACCGGCACCGGGCTCGCATGCACCAGCGCCTGCGAGACGGAGCCCAGCAGCGCGCTGGCGATGGCGCCCTGGCCACGGGCGCCGATCACGATGAGGGCGCACTGCGTGCGCTCGGCGATGTCGGCCAGCGTGGGGGCCACGTCGCCCACGCCCACTTCGGATTCGCACGGCACGCCGGCCGCATCCACCAGCGCGCGCGCCGGGGCCATCAGGTGCAGGCCGGCCTCCAGGCTGGCGGCGGCGATGAGGTCGGGATCGCGGGAGACCACCATCTCGTAGAGCGTCGCCGGCTCCTGCACGTGCGCGAGCACCACGGTGGCCGCAAGGCCCTGGCGCACCAGCGCGAGCGTGTGGCGCACGGCATCGAGCGAGAGGTCGGAGCCGTCGACGGCGACGAGGATCTTGAGCATGTTCGGAACTTCCTTTCTATGGCGGTCGGTATCGCGGACCAGTGTAGTGGCGCCCCGCGCCGGGCCGTCTGGGACAATCGCCCGATCATGCTCCAATTCGAACTTCTCGCGACCGATCCCGACAGCCACGCCCGGCGCGGCACGCTCACGCTCAACCACGGCGTGGTGCAGACCCCCATCTTCATGCCCGTGGGCACCTACGGCACCGTCAAGGGCGTGATGCCGCGCAGCCTGCACGAGATGGGCGCGCAGATCATCCTGGGCAACACCTTCCACCTCTGGATGCGGCCGGGCCTGGACGTGATGCAGAGCTTCGGGGGCCTGCACGGCTTCGAGCAGTGGAACAAGCCCATCCTCACCGACTCGGGCGGCTTCCAGGTCTGGTCGCTCGGCGCGATGCGCAAGATCACCGAGGAAGGGGTGACCTTCGCGAGCCCCGTGAACGGCGACAAGCTGTTCATGTCGCCCGAGGTGAGCATGCAGATCCAGACCACGCTCAACTCCGACATCGTCATGCAGCTCGACGAGTGCACGCCGTACGAGACGAAGGGCCACAAGACCACCGAGGCCGAGGCGCGCAAGTCGATGGAGATGAGCCTGCGCTGGGCGCGCCGCAGCCAGGACGAGTTCCACCGCCTGAACAATCCCAATGCGCTCTTCGGCATCGTGCAGGGCGGCATGTACAAGGACCTGCGCCAGGAGTCGCTGGAGCGGCTGGTGGAGATGGACTTCCCCGGCTATGCCGTGGGCGGCGTGAGCGTGGGCGAGCCCAAGGACGAGATGCTGGACATCATGGCCCACACGCCGCACCGGCTGCCGGCCCACAAGCCGCGCTACCTGATGGGCGTGGGCACGCCCGAGGACCTGGTGCAGGGGGTGGCCGACGGCGTGGACATGTTCGACTGCGTGATGCCCACGCGCAATGCGCGCAACGGCACCATCTTCACCCGCCACGGCGACCTGAAGATCCGCAACGCGCGCCACAAGGCGGACCACCAGCCCCTGGACCCGACCTGCACGTGCCACGCCTGCGCGGGCACCGAGGGCGTGGCCTGGGCCGACGGCGGGCGCGGCGGGTTCAGCCGCGCCTACCTGCACCACCTCGACCGCTGCGGCGAAATGCTCGGGCCCATGCTGACCACCGTGCACAACCTGCACTACTACCTGAACCTGATGCGCGAGATCCGCGAATCGCTGGATGCCGGCCGCTTCGGCGAATTCCGGCGCCGCTTCGCGGCCGACCGGGCGCGGGGCGTCTGACACAAGGCCGCCGGCGCGGCAGGGCGTGGGGCGGCGGCCTACGCCGCCCGGCCGGGGCAGCGCCTACCATGCGGCCCATGCTGACCGTCCACCACCTCGAAACCTCCCGCTCGCAGCGCGTGCTCTGGCTCCTCGAAGAGCTGGGCGTGGCCTACGATCTCAAACGCTACCAGCGCGATCCGCGCACCCGCCTCGCGCCGCCCGAGCTCAAGCGCATCCACCCGCTCGGCAAATCGCCGGTGATCGAGGACGGGGGCGAGGTGATCGCCGAATCCGGCGCGATCATCGAGCACATCGCCGAGCGCTACGGCGCGCAGGCCACGGGCGAGCTGGCCCACCTCGTCCCCCAGGCGGGCACGCCCGAGCACCGGCAGTGCCGCTTCTGGATGCACTACGCCGAAGGCTCGCTCATGAACTGGCTGGTGATGAAGCTGGTCTTCAAAACCCTTCCGCTGCAGCCGATGCCGTTCTTCGCGCGGCCGGTGGCCTACGCGATCTGCGGCAAGGCGCAGAAGAAGCTGGTGGACCCGAACCTGCTCACGGCCCTCGCCTTCATGGAAGACCACCTCACGCGCCATCCATGGTTCGCGGGCGATGCGATCACCATCGCCGACTTCCAGATGAGCTTCGCGGTGGAGGCGGCGATCTCGCGCGCCAGCGGCGCGGTCGAATTCACCGCCCTCAAGGCGTACCGCGACCGCATCAACGCGCGCCCGGCGTACCAGCGCGCGATCGCGCAGGGCGGCCCGGTGGTGATGAGTTGAGGCTCGACGGCCGATCCGCCCCGGGCCGGGGCGTGAATCACGCCCCGGCTCGTCAGATGATCGGCACGCCGCCCGTCACCGCCACCGTCGCGCCCGAGATGAAGCTCGCCTGGTCGGACGCGAGCATCACGTAAGCCGGCGCCACCTCGGCGGGCTGGCCGGGGCGCTGCAGCGGCACCTGCTTGCCGAATTCGCGGGCGCGCTCGATCGGCATCGTGGACGGGATCAGCGGCGTCCAGATCGGGCCCGGGGCCACGCAGTTCACGCGGATGCCCTTGTCGGCCAGCAGTTGCGCGAGGCCGCCCGTGAAGTTCTGCAGCGCGCCCTTGGTGGAGGCATACGCCAGCAGCGTCTTGTTGGGCTTGTCCGCGTTCACCGAGACGGTGTTGATGATCGCGCTGCCCGGCGGCATGTGCTTGGAGGCGGCCTTGCTCAGGTAGAACGTGGCGTACACGTTGGTGCGGAAGGTGCGGTCGAACTCCTCGGCTGAGATCTCGTCGATGCTCTCGTGCGCCATCTGGTAGGCGGCGTTGTTGACGAGGATGTCGATGCCGCCCAGATCCTTCAGCGCGCGGTCGATGATCGCGTTGCATTGCGCCTCCTCGCGGATGTCGCCCGGCACGCCGACCGCGCGGCGGCCTTCGGCAGTGACGATGTCGAGGGTCTTGCGGGCGTCCGCCTCTTCCTCGGGCAGGTAGGCGATGAGCACGTCCGCGCCCTCGCGCGCGAAGGCCAGCGCCACCGCGCGGCCGATGCCGCTGTCGCCGCCCGTGATGACGGCGCGGCGCCCCTGGAGCTTGCCCGATCCTTTGTACGACGTGGCGCCGTAGTCGGGCTGCGGGTGCATGTCGGTCTCGGCGCCGGGCGGCGTGAGCGGCTGCTGGTCGTTGAAGGGCGGACGGGGGCCGGCGGTGCGGGGGTCGAGCGGCATGGGTTCTCCTGCGATGCGATCGGTGGGTTCAACGTCGCCCGCCACCAGGGGCGGGCACAGTCCTCCAGTCTGGAAAACATGCGCCCCCCGCAGGTGTAGGAGAAAAGCGCCTCCTGTCCCGGCCCGGGTTACAGGGTGAGACTGCCCGGAGCCGCCGGCGAGTGCGGCGCCATGAGCGCGCCCAGGCCCACGTGGCGGCAGGTGACGGCCTCGGCGCCCTTGCCCACCGTGAGCATGCGCCCCAGGCCGCTGCCACCACGCCGTGCGGCACCGGCGGGCAAGGCGGCCTCGCGGCCGATCAGCGCGGACGCATCGGCGGAAACCAGCGACACCAGGCTGTCCACGAGGAAGCCGCGCAGCCGCTCGCCCTGCCGCACCACCAGCACCCGCGACTGCGCCGTGGGTTCGGCCGCGGTGCTGCCCAGCAGGCTGCGCAGGCAGAAGACTTCCAGCGGCCGGCCGCGGCGCTCGATCATTCCGCACATGCCGTTGCCCACGCCGTCGATGCGCACGACGGGCGCGGCGTAGTCGAGGATTTCCTCCACCTCGGCGAGCGGCGTGGCGCAATCGCCTCCGGCCCGGTAGACGAGGAACGTGGTGCGGACGCCGTCGCCGCGCGCCGTGTCCGCCACCGCCTGCGCGCCGCCGACGACCGGCGGCTGGCTGTCGAGGAAGGCGGCGACGAGCGGATGCGCCAGCAGTCCCTCCACCCGCAGCACCGCTGCGATGCCGTGCGCCGACGTGCGCAGGGCGCCGGCATAGCATTCCGGATGCAGGCTGGCCCCGGCGCCCAGAGGCACCGTGGCGTCGGGCGCCGCCATGTCCATGCCCAGCAGCGCGTCCACCTGCACGCCGATGCGCCGGTCTCCGCGCTGCAGCACCATCAGCAAGGGTTTCGACGCCCCCGGCAGCAGGGCCGGCGCCGTGGCTGGCCCGCGGTGCTCCGTGCCCAGCAGCCGCTGCAGATCGACCACCGCGACTTCATGGCCCCGCCATGGCACGAGCCCGCGCAACGGACCGCTCGCGGCGAAGAAGGCGCGCATGGCGGGCATCGGCAGGATGTCGGGCACGTCGGCGAAGTCGAAGGCCAGCACCTGTCCTTCCAGCGATGCGAGGGTGTGCCGATGGGCTGCCGCGGCCTGCACGGCCGTGTCGCCCGGCACGGCCTCGGCAGGCTGCACCGTGGGCACCACGCCCGGCGTGTGCTCCAGCAGGACGGGCACCTGCAGCACCGGCAGGGCGCGGGCCTCCGGGTCCTGCGTGACCACCCAATGGCCGAACAGCGCCTCCGGCGCGCCGCCCAGCGCGGTGAGGGCCGACGGCGGCACGCGCAGCACGCCGGCGATGCTGTCCACGCCGATGCCCAGGCGCCGGCCGCCATGCGCCACCACGGCCACCTGGCGGCACCGGCCCGCCCGGACGGCGGGTGAGGGCTGGGGTGTGGAGGCGGAGATGGACGGGGGCGCGGATGTGGCCGGGGACGCCGCCGCAGCGCCCTCCCCGGGGAAGTCGGCCCCGGGCGTGGCGGCAGGGGCCATGAGCCGCTGCAGATCCAGCACCGGCACCAGCCGCCCGCGCAGCAGGAACATGCCCGCCATCAGCGGTGACGGCTCGGGCAGCGGAAGCAGCTGCGGGGGCATGTCCACGGCCTCGACCAGTTCGCTGGACGCGATGGCGATCTCCTGCCCCGCAGCGCGGACGATGCCGAAATGCAGCACCGTCGCGCCGGCCGTCATGCGCCCACCTGCGCCACAGGTGCCGCGGGTGCTGCAGGCGCCGCCCGGTCCGAAGCATCCGTGCGGATGCGCATCGACACCCGTGTCAGCTCTTCCAGCAGTTGGGCGACATTGCGCGTGGCAGCGGTCTGCGCCTCGGTTGCGGTGTGGATGCCGGCGATGGACGCGGTCGTCTGCTCCACGCCCTGCACGATGCGTTCGAAATTCTCCGCCGCCTGGGAGGAGATGTCGCCGCCCTGGCGCACGCGCGCCACCGATTCGGCGATCAGCTTGGTGATCTCGCGCGTCGCCTGCGACGACTTCTCGGCCAGCTTGCGCACCTCGTCCGCGACGACCGAGAAGCCCAGGCCGTGCGAGCCGGCCCGCGCGGCCTCGATGGCGGCGTTGAAGGCCAGCAGGTTCGTCTGGTTGGCGATGTCGCCGATCACCTGCACGATGGCGTTGATGTCGTCGGACGACTCCTGGATGGCCTTGGTGGCCTCCACGGAGCGCTGCAGCGTCTGGCTGCCGCGCCGCGCCTCGGCCTGCGTGACGGCGGCCAGCTCGGTGGAGTGGCGGGTGGTGCGCGAGATCTCGCCGATGGTCTCGGTCAGCTGCTGGATCGAGTGGCCCATCTCGCCCACCCGGCTGCGCACCAGTTGCTCGCGCTCCACCTGCTCGCTCACGTCGATGGCGTACTTGATGATCTTCACCGGGTTGCCGTCGGGCCCGATGATCGGGTTGTAGGTCGCCTGGATCCACACCGGGTAGCCGTGCTTGCTGATGCGCTTGTACAGGCCCGAGTAGAACTCGCCGCGACTGAGCTTCGCCCAGAAATCGCGGTACTCGGACGAGCGCACGAAGTCGGGCTCGCAGAACATCTTGTGGTGCTGCCCCACGATCTCGCGCAGGGTGTAGCCCAGCGCGCCGAGGAAGTTGCCGTTGGCATGCAGCACGTTGCCTTCCAGGTCGAACTCGATGACGGCCTGCGCACGGGACATGGCGTTGACCTTGCCCTCGTATTCGGCGTTGCGCATCTTCTCGACGGTGATGTCGGTGGCGTATTTGACGACCTTCACCTGGCGGCCCTCGCCGTCGAAAATCGGGTTGTACGACGCCTGCAGCCAGACCTCGCGCCCGTCGCGCGTGATGCGGCGGTACACGCCGGCCTCGAACTCGCCATCGCCCAGTTTGCGCCAGAAGTCGCGGTAGCCCGGGCTGTCGGCATGTTCGGGCAGGCAGAAAATGCGGTGGTGCCGGCCCTGCACCTGCTCCATCGTGTAGCCCATCGTCTTGAGGAACAGCGCGTTGGCTGTCAGCACCGTGCCGTCTACCGAGAACTCGACCACCGCCGTGGAACGGCTGATGGCTTCCACCCGGCCCGCGTTCTCGGTATTGCGCTGTTTGGCCTCGGTGATGTCGGTGGCGTACTTGACCACTTTCACCGGTCGGCCGTCCTCGTCGAGGACGGGGTTGTAGGACGCCTGGATCCACACATCCTGTCCGTTCTTGCGGATGCGGCGGTACTCGTTGCTCTGGAATTCACCCGCGGCCAGGCGCTCCCAGAACTCCCGGTAGTCCAGGCTTCGCACATGCTCGGCATCGCAGAAGATGCGGTGGTGCACCCCGAGGATCTCCTCGGCGGCGTAGCCGAAGGTGTCGAGGAAGTTCTGGTTGGCCTTCAGGACATGGCCCTTCAGGTCGAACTCGATGATGGCCATGGCGCGGTCGATCGCGTTGATGTGGCCCTGGTACTCCCGCAGGGCGGCCCGCTGCTCCGACACGTCCTCCAGCAGCAGCATGGCCTGCCTCACCGCGCCGTCCTCGCCACGCAGCAGGAAGGCCTGGGTGCGGGTCACGCAGTCGCGTTTCCAACTGCCGAAATGGCGGCCGGTGGCGGCCTGCACCGTTTGCGCGGCGTCGGCCGCGAAGCAGGCGTCCAGCCATTCCGCCGCACGCGGGAAGCAGCTCCGGTAGTGGTGGCCCATGACGTCCGCCTCGGCATGCTGGGTCATTTCCAGCACGGCGGGGTGCACCGCCACCACATGGCCGCGGCCATCCAGTTCGATGAAGGCTTGCGATGACCGGACGGCTTGGGCGAATGCGACGGACAGGTCGGTGGGAACAGCGGCAGGCGGTTGGGACATGGAGGTCTCTGGGATCGACAAGAAATGATGCAATTTTTTTCATTATTCAAGAAAACATCAATTTTTGCTTGCGTCCATCTTAGAAATCCCTAATTTCCGCTTTTATTTTTATCACTTGCGCCGTTCTCCTGCGCGCCTTCCAGGCCCTGCCTACGGCCGCCCGGCGGCGGGTCCTGCCGCCGCCGTGCTGCCCGTGCCGCAGGCATGGCAGAACCGCGCGAACGCGCTCTTGCGCGTGCGGCAGTTTCCGCAGCGGTCGAAAAGGCAGATGCCGCAGTGCGGGCAAAAATCGATCGCCTCGTTCTTCAGGTCCACGGGCCGTTCGCAGCCGGGGCACACGCCCTTGGACAGCCGCGCGAGGGCGACGTCGTAGCTCAGCTCCTCGCGCCGCTGGGCATCGGGAAGCGCCTCCGCCTGGCGCTGCCGCTCCAGGTAGCGGTTGAGCGCGAGAATGGCGTAGCGGCCCACCAGCACCGTCGCCACGATGCCGACGGCATAGCGCACGTAGCCGCCGTAGCTCGGCAGGTAGGGCACCAGCTCGACGAAGAACACGAACACCGCGAAGAAGATGAAGCCCCAGACGAAGGGCCACCAGGTACTCTGGCGCTTCTTCGCGAACAGCCAGCCCGCGACCACCAAGAGCGGCAGCGTGAGCGCCAGCCGGTACAGGAAGACGCGCAGTTCCAGCTTGCGCTGCGCCACCCGCATCCGCTCGTAGCCCCCTGCTTCCATCTGCTGCAGCCGCTCGCGTGCGGCGTCCGCCGCCTGCCGCGCATCGAGCGCTGCCTGCTGCTGGGCTTCCACCGCCTGCTGCGTCTCGCGCTCGCGCGCCTTGAGCGCGTCCAGCGCCTGGGTGCGCTGCACCACCTCGGGGTTGTGCTCGGACTGCTGAGTGGCGCTGCGCGTCGCGATCCAGTTGTCGAAGCTCTCGCGGGCGGTCTGGCTTTCGCTGCGCGCCTTGCTGCGCTGCAGCCGCGCCTGCTCCAGCGCCGCCTGGGCGCGCCGCTCGGCCCCCTCCGATGACTCCACCTCGGTGCGCAGCGCCAGCGCCGCGGGGCGGTCGAGGTAATCGTCGAGCTGCAGCGGCGCCTCCACGCGCGGCAGATCGCCCACCAGCGTGCCGCCGAGCCCGATCAGGAAGCTCGCGAACACCACCGCCACCAGCCACAGGCCGCGGCGGAACCATTTCTCGGACAGGCGCAGGGATTTCGCCATGATGGAACTCCTTTTCTTCTTTCTTTGTTTTCTGCAACGGGACGCACGGGGCCGTCAGCGCCCCGGTCCCGCAGCGACTATGGGCCCGTTCGCGCGCCGCCGTCCAGCGACAGCGTGACCGGCGCGCCGGCCAGCCCGGCCCGCTCGATCCAGCCGAAGGCGGAATCCACCGTCACCGTGGCGATGCGGCCGGCGTACCGGTCGCGGTCGGGATGGTCATCGAAGGCCACGTTCGCCGCCGTGGCCCGTGCGCCCAGCCGCGTGAGCGGGCCGACGCGCAGCACGGCCGGCGCATAGCCCCGGTCACGCAGCCAGGCCTGCGCGGCGCCCCGCGTGCGCACGGCGGCGGGCTCCATCGCCGCGGCCAGCGTCTCCAGCGCCCACTGGTTGGACTGCTGATAGCGCGTGCCCCAGGCATAGCCCACCATGCTGTAGGCGGGCTGGTGCATCGCCAGCGTGCGCGGCCGGTCGGCCAGCACCGCGGCCAGCCGCGCCTGCGCCTCGGGCGACGGCACCAGCCATGCGGCTTCGTGGCGCCAGAGGTCGTCCAGGAAGAACTGCCCCAGGCCCTGGCGATGGACGTGGCCCTCGGCGGTGCCGCAGGCATTGAGCTTGTGCGCCACGCGCCAGTGGCCCTCGGGCGTGCGGTAGGCCCAGCCCATGTGCGAATAGTGCACGCCGTACTTCGACAGGTCCTGGCCCGCGCGGGCCAGCAGAACGACGCGGGCGCCGGAGCGTTGGTGCTCCGCATCGAGCGCCCGCGCGGTGCGCTCGGCCAGCTGCATGCCGCGCTCGATGACCTGCGGCGTGGGCCGGCGCGCCTCGCACGAGCGCCCCGCATGGGCCGGGCCGGCCGCGAGCCCGGCGGCCAGGGCCATCCCTGCCACGGCCAGGGCAGCGCCCTTCACAGCCGCTCGTCGTGCAGCAGCGCACGACCCAGGGCGTTGGGCACGAAGGCCAGGACCTCGCCGGCGGCCGACAGGATCACACCCGTGCCGATGACGCTGCACGCGACGACGGTGCCCACGCCCGCGGCGATCCCCGAGGCGGCGCGGCCCGTGACTTCCACGCTCACGCGCGCGCCGTCCGAGGCGCGCTCCAGCACGTAGACCGTGCCGGCCGCCGAGGCCTCCACGGCACGCACGGTGAGCACCGCGCCGGCCACCGAAAGCGCCGCGGGCAGCGCGACCGCCGCGCCGACCGCCGTGGAGCCCACGGAAGCCGTGCCGACGACCGACGCCACCGGCAGCATCGAGAGCGTGAGGGACGCTTCACTCTGCGCCCGTGCCGGTGCCGCCGCTGCGAAAGCGATGGCACCGGAGAGCGCCACGCCCGCCACCCGGGCGCTCCACCCCCACCGGGGTCGGCCAGCGGTGACCAAAGGTAAAAGCCTGCGGTATAGAAAACGCGACATGGCCATGGCCTCCCGGATTCAGTTCACGGCGCGGTCCGCGCGCCCTTCGGTCGCCGGGACCTCTTGCGGAGCGGCCGCGGAAGCCCCGATGCCGGCGGCCTGCACCGCATCGCGGCGGCCCGCCAGCCGGGCCTCGGCCAGATCGGCCTCGTGGCGGTCGCGCAGCATCTTCGCCAGCGTGAACGCGGTGGTCAGCAGATAGAGCCAGCTCACGCCCAGGAAGGCCTTGTAGGGGGGCGAGATTTCCATGTCCAGCAGGCCCCATCCGGTCAGCCCCACCGCCACGGCGAAGCCGCCCCAGACCACCAGCTTGAAGAGCGGCGTATCGCCCGCCCCGCGCCGCGTGGCGGCCTGGTTGTCGCGCACGAACTTGGCGAGCATGAACACGGCCGAGAGGCAGAAGACGTAGCCCATCACCATGAAGATCTGCTCCAGCCGCTCCCCCGGCAGCCAGGCCAGCCCCACCGCGCAGCACGACGCGGCGATGCCGAACGACACCCAGACCTGCAGTTGCCAGGCGGACGTGTCACGTTGGACGAGGGGAGAGGAAAACGACGGGGAAGGCGAAGGACGCGGCATGGAAGCGGGGGCGTGCGGCCCGTGGTGGAACATGGGCGGCATCATGGGCAGTGCCCCGGCACGGCGCTTCCATGAACCGGCGCAGTGCCTGCGGCTCGGACGCCCGGTATCGCCACACGATACTTTTTTGCGGAATCTCCCATCCGACCCCGGCTTGCTCGAGTGGATTCCATCGTTTAGCCTGCGCGGCTCGAAAAGACATCGACCCCGGAGAAGAGACCCATGCCTGCCCTTCCGCTGCTGCCGTTCGTTCCCCGCGCCGCCGCTGGCGCACTGCTCTGCGGCTTCGCCGCCTCCGCCCTGGCCGGGGTCATTCCCGGCACCGGTGCCGCACCTTCTGCCACCCAACTCGGCGCCACGGATGCCGTGGCCCTGCAACGCTCGACGAGCCACCGGGGCCACGTGCTGCTCACCCCCTACTTCACGGCCCAGAGCGGACAGATGACAGTGCTGCACCTCGTCAACACGGACCGCGACAACGGCAAGGCCATCAAGCTGCGCCTGCGGGGCTCCGTCAATGGCGACAGCGTGCTTTCCATGACCGTGCTGCTGTCGCCCGGCGACATGTGGACCGCCGCCATCACGGCCGGGCCCGACGGCCGTGGGCAGCTCACGACGGCGGACGGATCCTGCACCGTGCCCCGGCTCGCCCCCGGCGTTCCGCAGCCACTGCAGTTCGACCGCCTGCGACCCAACATCTTCCAGGGTCTCGCCAGCGAAACGCGCGAGGGAGCCGTCGAGGCGATCCTCGCGGCAGACATTCCCTCAGGCAAAAGCTATGGCAGTACCGGCGCGGACTATTCCCCGTTGCAGAAGGCGCTGTCTCCCGCCAGCGCCGGCCCCCGGTGCGACGACACGGCGATCGATGCGGCCCTGCTGCAGGACATCGGCGACGAATCCAGCGCGGCTGCCCAAGGCTTTGCCACGCCGTCGGGCGGCATCAGCGGCACCTGGTACATCATCGACGTGCCCGGCGCCACCACGTTCTCATCCGGCATGACCGCGCTGGAGGCCGTCAACCAGGCAGGTCAGCCCGCGCGCGGCAACTACGTGCTGTTCCCCGCCACGGACCAGGCGATCGCCCAGCCCGAGCGCTACACGGCCGATCCGTTGCTGGTTTCGGCCGGACTGGCCGGCCGCCAGAAAAGCAGCGACGGCGTGCTGACACAGCCCACCACCGCGGCCGTGCTGCAGGCCCGCGCCTACGATCTGCCCGATCTTTCCACACCCTACCGGGGGCCCGCCTCGCCGGTCAATGCCGCCCGCACGGCGGCGGAAGTGTCCCGGGTGCTGGCCGCGCGCGAGGTCTCCAACCAGTTCTCCCTCGATCCATCGATTTCCGCACGCACGGACTGGGTGGTGGCCACCCCCACGCTGCGCTACAGCGCAGCGGTGGACTACACCACGGGCCAGGCCATCTTCTCGGCGGTACCGCCGGCCGGTGAAGGCCCGCAGTACTTCCACTCCGGCAACACCCGTTCCAACGGAGGCGAGGTGTGCTGGTTCGGCAATGCCTTCTTCTACACCCATTCCCGATCGCAACTGGTGGGATCTCGCCCGTTCATCACCGTTCCGCCTTCCACGGATTTGTGCGGCGCGGTCTCCGTCATGTTCGCGCAGCAGGCGATGGCAGATACGTATGCGAGTGTGCTGCACCCCATCGCGGCCAATGCCGGTCCGGTACCCGCACTCACGGCCACCGCGGGCTGGGTGGGACTGAGGTTCCTGGATACTGCAGGAATGCCGGTCATCGGCGATGCCTTCACGAAGCTCGTCAATCCGTCGGTCGCGCCCGGCATGGCCGCCAGCTACGGCCTGCTGTATCCGCACGCCATCACCCGTCCCTGACGCGGCCTCCGTTCACCCCGTGCCGCAATGCATGGGCCGCCATGGTCAAGTCCGATGCCATCGGTTAGGCTCCGGCCTTCCGAACGCACAAGACCCCAGGAGGAGCCCATGCCCGCCCCGAACTTCGCCCGCGCCGCAGGCGCGCTACTGCTCTGCGGCTGCGGATTCGCCGCACCGGCCCTGGCCGGCGTGGTGCCCGGCACCGGCGGCGCCCCCTCCAGCACCCAGCTGGGCGCGACGGACGCGGTCGGGCTGCAGCCCGCCCCCAACCAGCTCGGCCACGTGCTGCTGGTGCCCTACTTCACCGCGCAGCAGGGCCAGATGACCGTGCTGCACCTGGTGAACACCGACCTCGCCAACGGCAAGGCGATCAAGCTGCGCGTGCGCGGCGCCGCCAACGGCGACAGCCTGCTTTCGATGACGCTGCTGCTGTCCCCCGGCGACATGTGGACCGGCGCGATCACCGCCGGGGCCGACGGCCGTGCGCAGATCGCCACCGCGGACGGCTCCTGCACCGCGCCCCAGCTCGCGGCCGGCGTGCCGCAACCCTTCGGCACCGACCGGCTCGATCCCGCCCTGGGTGCGGCCGACCGGGCCAACCAGACCCGCGAGGGCACGATCGAGGCCATCGTCGCCGCCGACATTCCCTCCGCGGCGGTGTACGGCGCGAGCGGCCAGGAGCGCTCGGCGCTCTTCACGGCGATCCGGCAGACGGCGGACGTGGCGCCCTGTACGGGCTCGGCCATCGACGCCGCGCTGCAGCAGGACGCCGGTGACGAGGCCACGGCCGCCGCCCGCGGTTTCGCCACGCCGTCGGGCGGCGTGGGCGGCACCTGGTACGTCATCGACGTGCCCGGCGCGACCACCTTCTCGTCCCCCATGACCACGCTGCAGGCCGTGAACGCGGCCGGCCAGCCGGGGCGCGGCAACTACGTGCTGTTCCCGCCCACCGACCAGGTGGTCGTCCAGCCCGAGCGCTTCACGGCCGATCCGCTGCTGGTGTCGGCCGGCTTCGCCGTGCGCCAGAAGGACATCGACGGCGTCACCAGCGTGCCGACCACGGCCGCGGTGGTCACCGCCCGGTCGTACGACCTGCCCGATCTCTCCACGCCCTACCACCTGCCCGCCTCGGAGGCCAATGCCCGCCGCACGGCCACGGAGCTGTCGGAGCTGCTGAACGCGCGCGAGGTGCGCAACCAGTACGCGCTGGAGGCCTCGATCTCCGCGCAGACCGACTGGGTGTTCGCCATGCCCACCAAGCGCTACAGCGTGGCGATGGATTACGCGGCCGGCGCGCGCACGTTCTCGGTGGTGCCGCCGGCCGGCACGGGCGACCAGTTCTTCCATTCGGACAACACCACCGTGTCCGGCAACCAGGTGTGCAGCGCCAACGGCAGCTGGTCGTTCCTGGTGTTCTCGCGCGATGCCACGGTATCCACCAACGGCGCGGCGATCCCCTCGCCGCTGGCCCTGGTGCCGCGGCTGTGCGGCGCGGTGTCGGTGGCGGCGTTCAACGGCGTCTCGCCGCTGTCCACCTCGGTGGCGCGCTCCCCGCTGCGCAACGGCTTCCAGGCCGGCTGGGCCACGCTGCAGGTCAGCGATCCCTCCGGGCTGCCCGTGATCGGCGCCGCGTTCACCAAGCTGACCAATCCCAACGTCGCGCCGGGCCTGGCCGGCCGCTACGGCCTGATCTATCCGCACATGATCCGCCAGCCCTGACGGCGCTTGGAGGGGCAGCCCCTCAGATGGCCAGCGGCAGCTCCGTGGTGGACACCACGTTGCGCAGCGCCATGAACGAGCGCACCTGCCGCACGCCCGGCAGGTAGAGCAGCTGTTCCGCGTGCAGGCGGTTGAAGCTGTCGCTGTCGCGGGTGCGCACGAGCATGAAATAGTCGAACTCGCCGGTCACGAGGTGGCATTCCATGCAGCCGGAGATCCGTGCGACGGCCTCCTCGAACGCGGCGAACGATTCGGGCGTGGAACGGTCGAGCACCACGCCGATCATCACCAGCATGCCGGCGCCCACCGCACGCGGGTGCAGCAGCGCGACCGTGCGGTCGATCAGGCCCAGCCGCTTCAGGCGCTCCACCCGGCGCAGGCAGGCCGGCGGACTCAGGTGCACCTTCGCCGCGAGCGCCACGTTGGAGAGGGAAGCGTCGCGTTGCAGCGTGCGCAGGATCGCGCGGTCGGTGCGATCGATGCCCGCTTCCGGCACGGCGGCGGAGGCGGCATGGGCAGGAGGAGCTGCGGCAGGGTGGGCAGCAGGCGCCGGCGCGGCATCCGGCGGCTTGCGGGTTCTGGAGGCGCACATGGTCGTTCTGGCGGCATGGGAGAGGGAGTCCCCATTCTCGCCATCGGTCGGGCCTCGCCCGAAGGTCCGTCCGCGTTGCCGCGGGCACCGCATAACGAACTTCCTGCAGCGAAATGCTTCTTGATCGCACCGTATTTGTCAGATAACTTCGCCAATCCACACCAAAAATGGGGAAATTGCGAACAATTTGACAAATATTTTCGCAATCGTCGAACAATTGGTTACTTCAAACCGCGGTGGAGGCCACTTCGCCCATCAACGGAAGTACCCATGAATTTTCTTCGACACATCCGGCTGGGCACCCTGCTCGGCCTGGGCTTCACCCTGGTCATCCTGCTGGGCCTGCTGCAGGCCGGCATCGGCCGGCTGCGGCTGGGCTCGGTCAGCGACGACATCGAAACGCTCACCACGGACCGCATCAGCAAGGTGATCCTCGTGCAGGAAGTCCGGGACAACGTGAACATCGTGGCGCGTGCCCTGCGCAACATGGCGCTGATGGACGACGCGCAGCAGGTCGCGGAGGAACGTCGCCGCATCGACCGTGCCGTGGCGCGCAATACCGAGATATTCGGCCAACTGGAGCAGAGCATCCGCACGCCGAACGGGCGCGCGCTGCTGGAAAAGCTCCTGCAGATCCGTACGCCCTACTCGGCATCGGTGAACAAGGCGGCCGAACTCGCGCAGCAGAACGACACCACAGGCGCACGGCAAGCGCTTCTCCAGGACGTGCGCCCGCTGCAGCGCCAGTACTTCGATCTGCTGGATGAGCTGAGCGCCTATCAGCAACGGCTGATGGCGGACACGAGCACGGAAGCGAAGCGGGAAGCCAGCAGCGCTGCCTCGCTCATCCTGGTGCTCGCGCTGCTGTCGGCGGCCCTGGGCGCCCTGGTGGCGTGGGCCATCACGCGCCGCGTGAAGGGCCAGCTCGGCGGCGAGCCCGCCTACGCCGCCCAGATCGCCCAGGAAGTCGCCCGCGGCAACCTCGCCGTCCACGTCGACCTGCGCCCCGGCGACTCCTCCTCCGTCCTCGCCGCCATGGGCTCCATGCGCGCCAACCTCGCACAAGTCGTCTCCGAAGTCCGCCACTCCAGCGAATCCATCGCCACCGGCGCCTCCGAGATCGCCACCGGCAACGCCGACC
>CAJYKV010000025.1 GCA_913774955.1 uncultured Acidovorax sp. | reverse complement strand
CCGAACAGGACAGTGAAACGACTTTGCGCCGATGATAGTGCGGGTTCCCGTGTGAAAGTAGGTCATCGTCAGGCTCCTACAGCCCAAACCGCCCTCAGATCTAACAGGTCTGGGGGCGTTTTGCTTTTGGCGTTTCGTTGTGCCTTGCCGCTGGGTGCCCATGCCAGGCCCCCATCGCCGCGCAATGCAGGGCGTTGAATTTCTTTTCTCCCCCAACCTCTGATGCGCATCCCGGGCCGGCCTACTGAGGCGTGGCTCCTGTGTATCCGATCATCTTTTTTCTCTGAAGATCGATCACGCTGCCGGAACATTACGGCAGTGCGCGTGGCGGCAGGGATGGGGTGGGGGCGACTGCGTTACGATTGACGTGCGCGTCAACTCCAGGCCTTTGCCGGAGCGCTTGTTCTTACTCCTCGCACCCGCCCACCGCCCATGGCCGCCACTTACACCATCAGCGATCTCGCCAAGGAGTTCGATCTCACGACGCGCGCAATGCGCTTCTATGAGGACATGGGCTTGCTGCAGCCCGAACGCACCGGCCCTGGGGGGCGCACGCGCCTGTACTCGGCCCGGGACCGCACGCGCCTGCGATTGACGCTGCGTGCGAAACGCCTGGGACTTTCGCTGGCCGAGGCGAAGTCCATCATCGACCTGTACGACAGCCCGCGGGATACCGGGGTACAGCTGCAGAAATTCCTCGACGTGCTCGCCAGCCACCGCCAGCAGCTCGAGGAGCAGATGGCCGACCTGCAAGCCAATCTGGATGAAATCCGCGAACACGAAAAAGAAGCACGCACGCTGCTCACCAGGCTGGAGCGACCCACCCGGGGCCGGAATGCCGCATAATTGACGTTTACGTAAACGTCATTGCGCGCCGGCCATTGAGACCGTGTCTGCCTGGCGGGTCCGCAGGAGCGGGCCGGGCCGGGACAGGGCCGATCGGACGCCGGCACGCAGTGCCCCTCTATTCCAGGAGACATCCATGAGCCTTTCCTCGCTGCCCGGCCTGAACTTCCAGTTGGGTGAAGACATCGACGCGCTGCGTGACGCCGTGCGGGAATTCTCCCAGGCGGAGATCGCCCCCCGCGCAGGGGCCATTGACCGCGATGACCAGTTTCCTATGGACCTCTGGCGCAAGATGGGCGAGCTCGGAGTGCTGGGCATCACGGTGTCCGAAGCCTATGGCGGCGCGCAGATGGGCTATCTGGCGCATATGGTGGCCATGGAGGAAATTTCCCGGGCCAGCGCTTCGGTGGGCCTGTCGTACGGTGCGCACAGCAACCTGTGCGTGAACCAGATCCACCGCAACGGCTCGGAAGAGCAGAAACGCAAGTACCTGCCCAAGCTGGTGTCCGGCGAGCACGTCGGAGCGCTGGCGATGAGCGAACCGGGGGCTGGTTCGGACGTCATCAGCATGAAGCTGCGTGCCGAGGACAAGGGCGGCTACTACTTGCTCAACGGCAACAAAATGTGGATCACCAACGGCCCGGACGCCGATACCCTGGTGGTCTATGCGAAGACGGAGCCCGAGCTGGGCGCCCGCGGTGTGACGGCCTTCCTGATCGAGAAGGGCATGAAGGGCTTCAGCATTGCGCAGAAGCTCGACAAGCTGGGCATGCGCGGCAGCCATACCGGTGAGCTGGTGTTCGAGAACGTGGAAGTGCCTGCTTCCCAAGTGCTCGGCCAGGTGAACGGGGGTGCCAAGGTGCTCATGAGCGGGCTGGATTACGAACGTGCGGTGCTCACGGGCGGTCCGCTGGGGATCATGCAGTCGGTGATGGACAACGTGGTGCCGTACATCCACGACCGCAAGCAGTTCGGCCAGAGCATCGGCGAGTTCCAGCTCATCCAGGGCAAGGTGGCGGATATGTACACCGTGCTGCAGGCGGGGCGTTCGTTCGCCTACACCGTGGCGAAGAACCTGGACATGCTGGGCACGGACCATGTGCGGCAGGTGCGCAAGGATTGCGCCTCGGTGATTCTCTGGTGCGCGGAGAAGGCCACCTGGATGGCCGGTGAGGGCGTGCAGATTTTCGGCGGCAACGGCTACATCAACGAGTATCCGCTCGGCCGGCTCTGGCGGGATGCGAAACTCTACGAAATCGGCGCGGGCACCAGCGAGATCCGGCGCATGCTGATCGGGCGGGAGCTGTTCGCCGAGACCGCCTGACCCTTTCCCACCCACAGATAGAAAGAAGCCTGACTGATGACTGCTCCCAGCATCGAAGAACTGTTCGTCCACAACCGGTCCTGGGCCGCGGCGATGGAACGGGAGCGCCCGGGTTTCTTCACCGATCTGCTCGCACAGCAGAAGCCGCGCTACATGTGGGTGGGCTGCTCGGACAGCCGCGTGCCGGCCAACCAGATCACGGGCCTGGAGCCCGGTGAAGTGTTCGTGCACCGCAATGTGGCGAACGTGGTGGTGCCCACGGACCTGAACTGCCTCTCCACCATCCAGTACGCGGTCGACCAATTGAAGGTGGAGCACCTGATGGTGGTGGGCCATTACGGCTGCGGCGGCGTGCGCGCGGCGCTGGAGGACATCCGCGTCGGGCTCGCCGACAACTGGATCCGCCACGTGAAGGACGTGCGGGACCGCCACAAGGCGCTGATCGCGGCGACGCCCGTGGAATGGCAGATGGACGTGCTGTGCGAGCTCAATGCGATCGAGCAGGTGATGAACACGGCCCAGACGACGGTGATCGCCGACGCCTGGGCGCGGGGGCAGACGGTGACGCTGCACGGCTGGTGCTATGGCCTGAAGGACGGGCTGATCAACAACCTGAACATGACCGTGTCGGGGACGCAGAACCTGGATGCGGTCTACCAGGGCGCGGTGCAGGGGGTGGCGGACCGCCGCCGCGGGTAACCGGAGCGAACGACGTGTCGACGGAGCGGACCACCATGTTTCCCCGGCGGCTGGATTCACCCGCCGCCTACGGCATCGCGCAGGCGATGATGGACGGCTTCAACCGGCACTACCGGCTGTTCCGAGCGGAGTCCGCGCGGGCGAAGCACCGTTTCGAGACCTCGGACTGGACGGGACAGCAGCGCGCGCAGCGCGAGCGCATCGAGTTCTACGACCTGCGCGTGAAGGAATGCGTGCGGCGCCTCGAAAAGGAATTCTCCGCGGGCGAACAGCCCATGGACGTGTGGCACCAGGTGAAGCTGCACTACATCGGCCTGCTGGTGGGGCACCACCAGCCCGAGCTGGCGGAAACGTTCTTCAATTCGGTCACGACCAAGATCCTGCACCGCACGCACTTCCACAACGATTTCATCTTCGTGTGGCCCGCGATCAGCACGGAGTACCTGGAGAACGAGGAGCCGGGCGCGCGCCCCACCTACCGCGCCTACTATCCGGCACCCGATACGCTGCACGAGACCCTGGTGCGGGTGGTGGACAACTTCCAGCTGCAGGGCGAGTTCGAGGATCTGGCGCGGGACGCAGCGCGCGTCGCGGACGTGATGCTGCCGCGGCTCGGTCAGGCGAAGTGGCGCGCCAACTTCCAGCTGCAGGTGCTCTCCAGCCTGTTCTACCGGAACAAGGGCGCCTACGTGGTGGGGAAGGTGATCAACGGCTTCCAGGAGATCGCGTTCGCGCTGCCCATCCTGCATGGTGCGGAGGGCCGCTACCGCATCGATGCGGCGCTGTTCGGCGAGGACGACCTGCAGATGCTGTTCAGCTTCGCGCGGGCGTACTTCATGGTGGACATGGAGATCCCGAGCGCCTACGTGCAGTTCCTGCGCAGCCTGATGCCGCGCAAGCCGCGCGCGGAGCTCTACAACGCGCTGGGCCTGGCGAAGCAGGGCAAGACGCTGTTCTACCGCGACTTCCTGCACCACCTGCGCTATTCGAGCGACCGCTTCCGGATCGCGCCCGGCATCAAGGGCATGGTCATGCTGGTGTTTGACCTGCCGTCGTTCCCGTTCGTGTTCAAGCTCATCAAGGACTACTACCCGCCGCAGAAGGAAACGACCCGCGAGCAGATCAAGGGCAAGTACCTGCTGGTGAAGCAGCACGACCGGGTGGGCCGCATGGCGGACACGCTGGAGTACAGCGAGGTGGCGTTTCCGCGCGAGCGTTTCGAGGACGATCTCATCGCGGAGATCGAGAAGTTCGCGCCGAGCCAGCTGGAGATCAGCGACCGGGACGGCGACGGGCAGGTCGAGGTGATCCTGAAGCACGTCTACATCGAGCGGCGGATGATCCCGCTCAACATCTACCTGCAGGAAGCCTTCGATGCCGGGCCGGGCGATGAGCGTGCGCAGCGGCAGATGGAGCGCAGCGTGGTGGAGTACGGCAACGCGATCAAGGACCTGGTGGCGGCGAACATCTTCCCCGGTGACATGCTGTGGAAGAACTTCGGCGTGACGCGCAACGGCAAGGTGGTCTTCTACGACTACGACGAGATCGAATACCTCACCGACTGCAACTTCCGGCGGGTGCCGGCCCCGCGCAACGAGGAAGACGAGGTGTCGGGCGAGGTGTGGTGGGCCGTGGGGCCGCGCGACGTGTTCCCCGAAACTTTCGGGCCGTTCCTGCTCGGCAACGATGCCGTGCGGGAGGTGTTCATGCGGCACCACGCCGATCTGCTGGATGCGGCGTTCTGGCAGTCGCACAAGGAGCGCATCCAGGCGGGGCACATGTACGACGTGTTCCCCTACGACGCGGAAAGGCGGTTTCCTGGGGGCGACGCCGGGCCGTCTTCGGGGCCGTCTTCGGCCTGAACGCTGGGCCGTGCTGTGCCGGGCGCACGCACGCCACGGCACCCGTTCCTCCGCCTTCTTTTTCTCATTCATCCCACCTTCCAAGGAGACATTCCCATGCAACAGCAAGACCCCATCGTGATCATCGGTGCCGCGCGCACGCCCATGGGCGCGTTCCAGGGCGATTTTTCCGGCCTGGCCGCGCACGACCTGGGCGGCGTCGCGATCCGCGCGGCGGTGGAGCGGGCGGGCATCGCACCGGAGCTGGTGGAGGAGGTGCTGTTCGGCAACTGCCTGATGGCCGGCCAGGGGCAGGCGCCGGCGCGCCAGGCGGGGTTCAAAGGCGGGCTGCCGAAGAGCGCGGGTGCGGTCACGCTGAGCAAGATGTGCGGCTCCGGCATGAAGGCCGCGATGTTCGCGCACGACATGCTGCTCGCGGGCACGCACGAGGTGATCGTCGCCGGCGGGATGGAGAGCATGACCAACGCGCCCTACCTGCTGCAGAAGGGCCGCGGCGGCTACCGCCTGGGCCATGACCGCATCTTCGACCACATGATGCTGGACGGGCTGGAGGATGCCTACGAGGCCGGCCGCTCGATGGGCACCTTCGGCGAGGACTGCGCCGCGAAGTACGGCTTCACGCGCGAGCAGCAGGACGCTTTCGCCGTGGCCAGCGTGCAGCGCGCCAAGGCGGCGACCGAATCGGGCGCCTTCGCCGCGGAGATCGCGCCGGTGACCGTGAAGACGCGCTCCGGCGAGACGGTGGTCGCGGCCGACGAGGGCCCGGGCAAGGTGCGGCTGGACAAGATTCCCACGCTCAAGCCGGCGTTCAAGAAG
This sequence comes from uncultured Acidovorax sp., assembly GCA_913774955.1. GTDB lineage: Bacteria > Pseudomonadota > Gammaproteobacteria > Burkholderiales > Burkholderiaceae_C > Paracidovorax. Next base: position 21,222 of record CAJYKV010000025.1, on the reverse strand, counting down.
GACGGCGGCACCATCACGGCGGCGTCGAGCTCGAGCATCAACGACGGCGCCGCGGCGCTGGTGATGGTGCGCGAATCGACCGCCCGGCGCCTGGGCGCCCGGCCGATCGCGCGCGTGGTCAGCCATGCGATGCATGCGCAGGAGCCGAACTGGTTCACGACGGCGCCCGTAGGGGCCACGCGCAAGGCCCTGGACAAGGCGGGCTGGAGCGTGCAGGACGTGGACCTGTGGGAAGTGAACGAAGCCTTCGCGGTGGTGCCGATGGCGCTCATGAAGGAGCTGGACGTGTCGCACGACATCGTGAACGTGAACGGCGGCGCCTGCGCGCTGGGGCATCCCATCGGTGCGAGCGGCGCGCGCATCCTGGTCACGCTGATCCATGCGCTTCAGGCGCACGGCAAGCGGCGCGGACTGGCCACGCTGTGCATCGGCGGGGGCGAGGGCACGGCGATGGCGATCGAACTCGCATGAGCGGGTCGGTGGCGCAGGTGCAGGCGCGGGGCATGGCGCACCCCGTGCTCGTCATCGGGGCTTCCCGGGGAGTCGGCCTGGAGTTCGTGCGGCAGTACCGCGAGGCGGGGTGCCGAGTGATCGCGACGGCGCGGGACGACGCGGGGCTTGGCCGGCTCCGCGAACTGGGGGCCGAGACGTTGACGGTGGACGTGGCGCAGCCGGCCAGCGTGAGCGGACTGGCGTGGCAGCTCGACGGCGAGAAGATCGGCCTGGCGCTCTACGTGGCCGGTGTGATCCGCCGGCCGAATGCGCTCTCTCCGCCCACCAGGGAAGATTTCGATGCCGTCATGCACACCAATGTGCTGGGCGCCATGCAGACGCTGCCGCAGGTGGCGCCGCTCGTGGCGGACGCGGGCGGGGTGTTCGCCTTCCTTTCGTCGACGATGTCGCTGATCGGCAGCGTGCCGGACAGCCGTTGCTGGCTGTATCGCACCAGCAAGGCGGCGCTGAACATGGCGGTGGCGGCTGCCCAGCACGATTACCCGGGCGCGACCCTGGTCACGCTCGACCCGGGCTGGGTGCGCACGGACATGGGCGGAGAAGACGGCGCGCTGGAGGTGCACGACAGCGTGCGGAACATGCGCTCGGTGCTGGAAGGCGTGGCGCCTGCGGACCGGGGGCGGCTGCTGCACCACGACGGGCGCAGGGCTACGCACTGGTAGCCGGCAGCACCCCCGGCCGCCGCTGAAACGATCAACCACGGAGACAAGAACATGCTGCTCACCCAAGACCAGGAAATGATCCGCGACGCGGTGCGCGACTTCGCCCAGCGCGAGCTGTGGCCGCATGCCGCGCGTTGGGACCGGGAGCACCACTTCCCGCGCGAGGCGCACCAGGGGCTGGCGGCGCTCGGCGCCTACGGCATCTGCGTGCCGGAGGAGTACGGGGGCGCCGGGCTCGACTACCTGTCGCTCGCCGTGGTGCTGGAGGAGATCGCAGCGGGTGACGGTGGCACCAGCACGGCGATCAGCGTGACCAACTGCCCGGTGAACGCGATCCTGATGCGCTATGGCAGCGAAGCGCAGAAGCGGCGCTGGCTGGCACCGCTCGCGCGCGGGGAGATGCTGGGCGCGTTCTGCCTGACCGAGCCGCACGTGGGATCCGATGCCTCGGCACTGCGCACCACGGCGACGCGCGATGGCGACGGCTACGTGATCAACGGCGTGAAACAGTTCATCACGAGCGGCAAGAACGGGCAGGTGGCGATCGTGATCGCGGTGACCGACCGGGCGGCGGGCAAGCGCGGCATGAGCGCGTTCCTGGTGCCGACCGAAGCGCCGGGCTACGTGGTCGCGCGGCTGGAGGACAAGCTCGGGCAGCACAGCAGCGACACGGCGCAGATCACCTTCGACCAGTGCCGCATTCCGGCGGAGAACCTCATCGGTGCGGAGGGCGAGGGCTACAAGATCGCGCTCGGAGCGCTGGAAGGCGGGCGCATCGGCATCGCGGCGCAGAGCGTGGGCATGGCGCGCAGCGCGTTCGAGGTGGCCCTGCAATATGCGAAGGAGCGCGAGAGTTTCGGCCAGCCGATCTTCCAGCACCAGGCGGTGGGCTTCCGGCTGGCGGACTGCGCCACGCAGATCGAGGCCGCGCGCCAGCTCATCTGGCATGCCGCGGCGCTGCGCGATGCGGGGCGTCCCTGCCTGAAGGAGGCGGCCATGGCCAAGCTGTTCGCGAGCGAGATCGCCGAGCGCGTATGCAGCGCGGCGATCCAGACGCTGGGGGGCTATGGCGTGGTGAACGATTTCCCCGTGGAGCGCATCTACCGCGACGTGCGCGTGTGCCAGATCTACGAGGGCACGAGCGACGTGCAGAAGATCCTGATCACGCGCGCGCTGGCCTGACGCGGTTCGCTTCGCCGCGGCCGCTGCCGGGGCGGCCGGATGGCCGCATCCCGTTCAGGCGGTCGGCACGTCCAGCGGCCCGGGGCCCTGCTGGCGCGGCGCGCCGGTGCCCAGGAATATTCGCACCGGTGCCGTGCCGCCCAGCACGGTGATGGCCTGGCCGCGCACGCGCAGGCCGGTGCCCTCGGGCAGGCCCACCACCGGCGCCTCGGGGTTGAGGATGCCGAACTCCCGCAGCCGTTCCTCGCGCGTCTCGCCGCGGTGGCCGGGCGGATGCGCGTCCGTGTAGTGGGCGTTGATCTGGAACGGCACGAGGCCCATGGCGTCGAAGCCGCCCGGGTCGGTGATCGGCATGTCGTTGGTGGTGCGGATGGTGGGGCACGCCACGTTGGAGCCGGCGCTCCAGCCCAGGTACGAGGCCTCGCCCGAACGCACGCGTTCCGCGATCGCCGCCAGCAGCCCGAGCCGCCGCAGGTGGCCGAGCAGTGCGAAGGTGTTGCCCCCGCCCACCACGATGTAGCGCGCTTGGGCGGCGGCCGCCACCGGGTCCGCGGCCTGGTGGGCGGAACGCACGGCGAGGCCGAGCGGGGCGAGGGCCTGCGCGACCTGTTCGGCATAGGCATCCCAGCCGCGCGAGACGCCCGCGAACGGCATGAACAGTGCGTCGCCCGGCGTGCCCTGGGCGGCGGACCAGTCGGCGATCCAGTCACGGGCATGGGCCAGGTAGCCGGCATCGCTGCTGGAGTTGCTGAGGAGCAGGAGATTCATGGCGGAAAGCGGTACGAAGTGAAAGGAAGGCGGGTGTGCCGCGCGCAGCGTGGAAGTATCGCGCGCGCCCGGGCGGCCTGCGGAGTGCGGGGCGGAAAAGGCCGAAAGGCCCGGGCCGTGCGGCTGACGTCAGCGGTCGGCGGTGCTTCCTCCGCCCGCGCTGTCGCGGCCCCGCAGCACCACGGTGATCTGGCCGTTGGTCTCGATCGTCGCGCGTTCCACCTCGTGCAGATGCAGGCAGCCGCCCGCGCGCAGGGCGGCGGCGAGGTCGTCGGTGGAGAGCAGCTCGCGCTGCATCAGGAGCCGGTCCACCTTGCCGTCCCGCACCAGGGTCTGCGGGCGGCCGTCCACCAGCTGCTCCAGGCGCGGGAAGCGGAACGTGAGCCGGGCGAGCACCGTGTGGCAGGCGATGAGGGTGGCGGCGGAGATGAGACCGCCGATGAGGGAGTTGTCGCCGGCGTTCATCGAGTTCTGCACCGCGTTCGACAAAATCAGCAGCAGCACGAGATCGAACGGAGCGAACTGGCCCGTCTGGCGCTTGCCCGTCAGGCGCAGGAACACCAGCAGGAACGCATACACCACCACGCCGCGCAGGATGAATTCCCACCAGGGCACGCTCAGGGTCCACATCGTCGATCTCCGGGAAAAGAAAGGCGCACGGCACCGCGCCGCGACGGCTGCGAGTGTGCCACCTGCCGGGCATCTGCAAGAATGCAGGCCCGCTCCGATGCCGATGCCGATGCCGACGACGATGGCCGTGCCCGATACTTCCTCTTCCCGCTCTCCTGCCTGTCCTTGCGGTCGGCTGTCGGACAGGCGCGTCCCGCTGCCGTATGCCGCATGCTGCGGGCGCTTCATCGACCACTGGGATACCGCGCCCGCGCCCGATGCCGAGAGCCTGATGCGATCGCGCTACACCGCGTTCGTGCGCGGCGAGGCGGAGTACCTGCGCGCCACGTGGGCCGAAGCGCACCGGCCCGCGTCGATCGGGTTCGAGCCCGGCGTGCGCTGGCTGGGCCTGGAGGTGCGGTCGCACCGCCGCCTGGATGCGGACCACGCCGAGGTGGAGTTCGTGGCCCGCCAGAGGGATGCCGGCGGGCGCGCGCACCGCCTGCACGAGCGCAGCCGCTTCGTGCGCGAGGACGGGCGCTGGGTGTACGTGGACGGCGAGTTCCCGCGCGGCTGATCCCCCGCCGCGCAGGGTGCCTTCACGGCAGGCCGGACATTCCGCATGCGGTAGATTCGGACGTGCCCCGCCCTCCGCGCACGAGAACATCCTTCATGCCTTCCATCGCCTCGCCTGCCCTTGCAGCAACCTCCACCGAGGCGCTGCCGCCTTTCGATGCCGTGCTGTTCGACTGCGACGGCGTGCTGGTGGACAGCGAGCCCATCACGCACCGCGTGCTGCGGGCCATGCTGGAAGCCTCGGGCTGGACGCTCACGATGGAGGAGTGCATGCGCATCTTCATCGGCAAGGCCGTGCGCAGCGAGGCAGCGCGCATCGAAGCGCATACCGGAACTCCGCTCACGGATGCCTGGATGGCGGAGTTCTACGAGCGCCGCAACGCCGCGCTCGCCGCGGAGCTGGAGGCGATCGATGGCGCGCGCCAGGCGGTGGAGGCTGCGCACCAGCGGACGGCGGGGCGCATCGCCTGTGCCTCGGGTGCCGACCGGTACAAGGTCGAGCTGCAGCTGGCCAAGGCCGGCCTGATGCCGTACTTCGAGGGACGGGTCTTCAGCGGGCACGAAATGCCGCGCACCAAGCCGGCGCCCGACGTCTACCTGGCCGCCGCGGCGGCGCTGGGCGTTCCGCCCGGACGCTGCCTGGTCGTGGAGGACACGGTGACGGGCGTGACCGCAGGCGTGGCCGCTGGGGCCTCGGTGGTGGGCTACAGCCCCGCGGCGTGGGGGCACGACCCCGCCCAGGCGCTGCGCGCGGCAGGAGCCTTCGCGGTCATCGGGTCGATGGCGGCGCTGCCGCACCTGCTGGCCGCAGCGCCGGGCTGAGGTCCTGCCAGGACGTTCCCGCCCGGCTTTTCTTCGCGGGCCTGCCGTCGGCCGGAGGCGCGGCGGAGGCGCTGGCCTCCGTGGGGAATGCGCTGGCGTGGGCGATGTCGTCCGCCAGAAGCCGCCGGTCCGGTGCTATGCCGCTCAGGTCCATGTTCTCCGGCGTGAACGTGCCATCGATTACCCGGTGGGCCAGCACGTCGATCGCCTGGAGCACATGGTCGCCACAGGAGTTGCCATCCCGCTGCCGGGCGATGGGCACGCCCCTGACGGGCGTGTGGATGCCCATCCCCCACGCCGCGATGCTGGCCCTCCGGTACTGGGCCGTGTCGACCGCTGCTGCGGCGGCGTGCGGATGGACGAGGGAGTCGTAATGGAACGCCGCTCCCGCGCGCCGGTCGATCACGAGCAGGGACCAGTGCGCGGGCGGGTGCGGGTTGTGGATCGGCAGGAAGACCAGGGGGGCGTCGTTGCGGGCCGTGATGTAGCGAAGCCCCCTGTGCCTGTCGCCCATGTCGCTCCGGTACAGCAGGCCCACGTGCAATGGGTTGGCGAAGTTCAGCAGCTCCGCACGGGGCATGCCCTCCAGGCGACGGGCAAGGGCCTCCATATAGGCATTCATGTGTTCGTCGCTCAGCCACTGCCCTGCGGACAGCTGGTGATCCCGCACCTGCGGGCTGCCGGGTTCCGGAGGGGACGGCAGCGCGTCCACGTCGATCCTCTCGGGACGCCCCGTTCGCACGGTCCACAGCCCGGCGGACGGCTCCGGAACCAGGGGGTCATCTTCATGCCAGCGCTGCGTGACTTCCGGTGGGGAGCCGGGGTCGCCCGCGGGGCTGGCGAAGGCCCCGCCATCCAGAGAGGAAAGACCGGCGAAGGTCGAGGATGGGCTCTGTGCCGGATATTGGGGCGTGGCGGGCTCCGGAAGGTAGCCCATGCGCCGCCGGTCATCCGTGAGGTCGGAGAAGAACGAATCGGTCGGCGGAGCATGCGCTCGGCTGGCGGCGGTGCTTGCGGACGGGAGCGGCATGGCCGGGGCTTCCGGGGGATACTGGGGTGTGGCGGGCTCCTGAACGAGGCCCTTGCGCCGCAGTTCTTCCGAAAAGCCGGAGAACAGCGACGTGGTGGGCGGGCTGTCGTGCCGGTGGATGGGGGGCGCCGGCGCGTCGGTGCGGGACGCGGGAATGTCCTGGAAGCGGAGTTTGAAGTTCGCACGGATGGCTGCCCGGGTGCGTGCATCCGCGTTGGCGATGACCCGTTCGCCCGTCGGGGTCAAATCGCCGGTCCGCTTGTTCACGATTCTCGAGAGCGTGTAGGGCGTGACGAACACGTCGCACACCCCGGCCTCGATCGGCCGGGTGCGGTCGCTGAATCGTTTCGATATTTCCAGAACGAACTGCGGATCATTTTGGAGCGCGGAAAGGGCACCGTTCAGTTTCGGGAGCGACGGCGCATTTCCGCCGGGCTGGGCCGGCATCGCTGGCGCACCGTTGCGCCTCTTGAATGCGCGCTGTATGCGTTGACTCTCCTCGGGGGTGAGGTACTGGAGCAGCCCGGTGGAGTGCTTCGCGAACCCATCGCTTTTGATGTACGAGCCGATGTTGGGAAGGTCATTCTTCAGGCCGCCGATCGGCTCGCCGGATTCGAAGCGGTCGATGACGTCCAGGAAGCCTTGGATGAATGTCCTGAAGAATTCTTTTTCCTTGTGGAACACCCGTTCGGCTTTTTCCGCCTCCCTGGCCTGTTGCCTTTGGAATTTCTCGATTCTTTCCTGGCGGTAGTCATCGGACAGCGCATCGTGGAGACATTCCATCGCCAGATCCCTGTCCTTGCCGTGGTAGAGGGCCTCTATCCTGCTCTCGACGTGTTTCCTCAGATCGCGCACCCCTCGGTCGTCCAGTTGCACCACCACGGACCTGGCCGTGTGCTCGCTGAGCCCGTAGGGCGTCAGATAGCGGCGGATGTCCGGAAAATCACACAGCAGCTGGTCCCAGCTTTCTCCCTTGCCGTACCGGGGAAGGGCTTCGGCCAGGATCGGATGGCTCTCCAGTGGTGCCATCCTGGGCGGGAAGGTCCGCATGCGATGCACCGGGCTGTCGGCCGCGGACGGCAATGCACGCGATGGAGGAGGGGCGCCTGCCAGGGGATGCGTCGGGAGACCCGGGGCGGAATTCCTGGCCGGTTCCGCGGGCGGCGACAGCGAGCGCCGTCCCTCCGATACGCCCGGGGCGCTGCGATGGCCGTCGACACCGGTGCGAAAAATGTGGTCCATCTTTTCTCGGGTGGTTTGCACGGCATACGCTACCGCCCCGCGATGCACGGCACAGGGGCGGGCGCGAAGCAGGCGGGTCCTTTCGCGAAGCGCGGACGCGTACGGCGGGGCCGGCGCCGGCGGGTGGTCACGTCCGGTGGACGATGGCCCGGCGCGGCGGAGTGTCCCGCTCCGCCATGGCGTCGGCACGCCGCTGGCGCCGGTATTCGGCGGGCGACGTGCCCGTCCATTGGCGGAATGCGCGCATGAAGCTCTTCTCGCTGGCGAAGCCCGCGGCCTGCGCCACGGCCTTGACGGGGCGGTCGGTGCGCTGGAGCAGATCGCGCGCGCGCTGCTGGCGCGCCTCGTCCTTGAGTGCCTGCAGCGAGGCGCCCTCTTCGCGGAGCTGCCGGTGCAGCGTGCGCGGCGATACGTGCAATTGCGCCGCGAGCGTCTCCGCGCTGTGGGAGAACTCGGGCGCATGGGCCAGGGCCTGGCGCACGCGCTGCACCAGCAGTCGGTCGCGCCGGTACTGGCGCACGGTGAGCAGCAGGGCCCGCTGCAGCATCTGGTTCAGCGCCGCTTCGTCCCGCTGCAGCGGCAGGTCCAGGTAGCGGGCGTCGAAGCGCAGCACGGCCTGCGGCGCGCCGAAGCGCGGCGGCACGCCGAAAAGCAGCGGGTAGACCTCGGCATGGGGCGGTGGCGCGAACGGAAAGGCGGCATCCAGCAGCGGCAGGCGCGAGTCGATGAACCAGCAGGCGAGGCCGAGCGCGTTGCGCAGCACCGAGACGGTGCAGAACTCGCGGAGCAGGCCCAGGTCGCGGTGTTCGGCGAACGCGAGCGTGGCGGTGTGGCCGTCCGTGTCCAGGTGCAGCCCGATGTCGTCCACCAGCAGCGCATGGTGGCGGCACCAGCGCCGCAGCGCGAGGCCCAGCGTGGGGGCGCTGATCGACGCGCGCGCCAGCATGCCGTAGCTGCCCCAGGGCAGGCGGCGCGAGAACCAGCCCAGGGCTTCGTCGTCGAGTTCGCGCATGGCGGCCGCGGACAGGGCCTCCATCTGCAGGGCGGTGATGCGCGCGCGGGTGTTGCGGACGCTCTGTGGCGGGATTTGTGCCGCGGCCAGGGCCTGGGCGGGGCTCAGGGACCGCTGCGCATAGGCTTGGAGAATGGCCTGGACGAAGGCCATCGGCGTGGCGGCCACGGGTCCCGGTGCCGCAGGCAGTGCGGCGTCGGCGTGGATGGTCTGCATGCGCGGCATGGGGCGAGTGTGAAGGCGCGTGGCACGATTTGCAACCTGTGTGACCCGATCCGTGGCCTGTTTCCGCGCATGGCGGCGTATGCTGTGGCCATTGACCGGTACGCCCGCCGCCCCAGGGTGGCCGCTGCGCGTCCGCCAGAGACTGCCTGCCCCAAGGAGACAAATACCGTGACACAGCCGTCCGACCCGTCCCAGATGCCGTCCGCCGCCAGCCATGCGAGGGGCGCCACCGACGTGCCCCTGATCGAGCAGACCCTGGGCGCCTTCTTCGCGGACATGGCCGAGCGCCAGCCCGGGCGGGAGGCCCTCGTGAGCCGGCACCAGGGGCTGCGCTACACCTATGCCGAGCTGTACGCGGCGTCGCGGCGCCTGGCCAGCGCGCTGCTGGGCCTGGGGCTGCAGAAGGGCGACCGGGTCGGCATCTGGTCGCACAACAACGCCGAGTGGGTGCTGATGCAGTTCGCCACGGCGCAGGTGGGCCTGGTCCTCGTCAACATCAACCCGGCGTACCGCACGGCCGAGGTCGAGTACGCGCTGAACAAGGTGGGCTGCAAGGCGCTGGTCGCCATGTCGCGCTTCAAGACCAGCGACTACCTGGGCATGCTGCGCGAACTGGCGCCCGAGTGGGCCGCGCAGCCGCCGGGCCAGCTGGCGGCGCGCCGCCTGCCGCACCTGCGGACCGTGGTGTGGATCGATGCACCGGGCCAGGACGGCGCCGAGGAGGCCGGGATGCTGCGGTTCTCGGAGCTGATCGCACGCGGCGACGCGCAGGACGCGCGCATCGATGCCGTGGCCGCCACGCTGGAGGCGAACGAGCCGATCAACATCCAGTTCACGAGCGGCACGACGGGCTTCCCGAAGGGAGCGACGCTCACGCACCGCAACATCCTCAACAACGGCTTCTTCATCGGCGAGTGCATGCGGCTCACGCCGGACGACCGGCTCTGCATTCCCGTGCCGCTCTACCACTGCTTCGGCATGGTGCTCGGCAACCTGGCCTGCGTGACGCACGGCAGCACCATCGTGTACCCCAGCGACGGCTTCGATCCGCTGGCGGTGCTGGAAGCGGTGCAGGCGGAGCAGTGCACGGGCCTGCATGGCGTGCCGACCATGTTCATCGCCGAGCTGCAGCATCCGCGCTTCGCCGAGTTCGACCTCTCCACGCTGCGCACCGGGATCATGGCGGGCTCTCCCTGCCCGATCGAGGTGATGAAGCGCGTGGTGAGCGACATGCACCTGGAGCAGATCACCATCGCCTACGGCATGACCGAAACCAGCCCCGTGAGCTGCCAGAGCAGCACGGACACGCCGCTGGACAAGCGCGTCTCCACCGTGGGGCAGGTGCAGCCGCACCTGGAGGTGAAGGTGATCGATCCGGAATCCGGCGAACCCGTGCCGCGCGGCCGCTCGGGGGAGCTCTGCACGCGCGGCTATTCGGTGATGCACGGCTACTGGGGCGACCCGGAGAAGACGCGCGAGGCGATCGACACCGAGGGCTGGATGCACACGGGCGACCTCGCCACGATGGACACCGAGGGCTACGTGAACATCGTCGGCCGCATCAAGGACATGGTGATCCGCGGCGGCGAGAACATCTACCCGCGCGAGATCGAGGAGTTCCTCTACCGCCATCCGCAGGTGCAGGACGTGCAGGTGGTGGGCGTGCCCGACGAGAAGTACGGCGAGGAGCTGTGCGCGTGGATCGTCGCCAAGCCTGGCGAGCAGCCGACCGAGGACGGCATCCGCGCGTTCTGCCAGGGCCAGATCGCGCACTACAAGGTGCCGCGCTACATCCGCTTCGTCGCCGAGTTCCCGATGACGGTGACCGGCAAGATCCAGAAATTCAAGATCCGCGACGCGATGAAAGAGCAGCTGGGCCTGGCCGAGCGCGCCACCGCCTGAGCCGCACGCGGACCTTCACAGAGAACCTTTTTCCCGTTCCACCATGATCCTCGAATCCCGCCTCAATCCCCGCTCGGCCGACTTCCAGGCCAACGCCGCCGCGATGCGCACGATCGTGCAGGACCTGCGCGAGCGCGCGGCCCAGGTGGCCCAGGGCGGCAGCGAAGCCGCGCGGGCCAAGCACGTGGCGCGCGGCAAGCTGCTGCCGCGGGACCGCGTGCGCGAACTGCTAGACCCCGGTTCGCCCTTTCTGGAGATAGCGCCGCTGGCCGCGCTCGGCATGTACGGCGACGAGGCGCCCGGCGCGGGCCTGATCGCCGGCATCGGCCGCGTGAGCGGCGTGGACTGCATGGTGGTGTGCAACGACGCCACCGTGAAGGGCGGCACCTACTACCCGATGACGGTGAAGAAGCACCTGCGCGCGCAGGAGATCGCGCAGCAGAACCGGCTGCCGTGCATCTACCTCGTGGACTCGGGCGGCGCCAACCTGCCGAACCAGGACGAGGTGTTCCCCGACCGCGACCACTTCGGCCGCATCTTCTACAACCAGGCGCAGATGAGCGCGCAGGGCATCGGGCAGATCGCGGTGGTGATGGGCAGCTGCACGGCCGGTGGCGCCTACGTGCCGGCGATGAGCGACGAGTCCATCATCGTGAAGGACCAGGGCACGATCTTCCTGGGCGGCCCGCCGCTCGTGAAGGCCGCCACCGGCGAGGTGGTGACGGCCGAGGACCTGGGCGGCGGCGACGTGCACACGCGGCTCTCCGGCGTGGCCGACCACCTGGCCCAGAACGATCTGCATGCGCTGCAGCTCGCCCGCAACGCGGTGCGCAACCTGAACCGCGAGCGGCCCGCCCCCGTGGCCGGCGGCGCCGCGCCGCAAGCGCCGCTGTTCGGCGCCGAGGAGCTGTACGGCGTCATCCCCGTGGACACGCGCAAGCCCTTCGACGTGCGCGAGATCATCGCGCGCATCGTGGACGGCAGCGAGTTCGACGAGTTCAAGGCGCGCTACGGCACGACGCTGGTCACGGGCTTCGCGCGCATCGAGGGCATGCCCGTGGGCATCATCGCGAACAACGGCATCCTGTTCTCCGAATCGGCGCTGAAGGGCGCGCACTTCATCGAACTGTGCTGCCAGCGCAAGATCCCGCTGGTGTTCCTGCAGAACATCACCGGCTTCATGGTGGGCCGCAAGTACGAGAACGAGGGCATCGCGCGCAACGGCGCGAAGATGGTGACGGCGGTGGCCACGGCGGCCGTGCCGAAGTTCACGATCGTCATCGGCGGCTCGTTCGGCGCCGGCAACTACGGCATGTGCGGCCGCGCCTATTCGCCGCGCTTCCTCTGGATGTGGCCGAACGCGCGCATCTCCGTCATGGGCGGGGAGCAGGCCGCGAGCGTGCTCGCCACCGTGCGCCGCGACGGCATCGAGGCCAAGGGCGGCGCCTGGAGCGCGGAGGAGGAAGAGGCCTTCAAGGCGCCCATCCGCCGCCAGTACGAGGAGCAGGGCCATCCCTACTACGCCACCGCGCGGCTCTGGGACGACGGCGTGATCGATCCCGCGGACACGCGCCGGGTGCTTGCGCTGGGCCTGGCCGCCGCGCGCAACGCGCCGGTGGAGGACACGAAGTTCGGCGTTTTCCGCATGTGAGTGCCCGCGAGGGCGCCTATCTTTGACCCCGACGAGGAGGATCCATCCATGACCACCCCCGACTACCAGCATCTGCACGTGGGCCAGGCCGGCACGGTCGCGCGCGTCACGCTCGCGCGCCCGCAGGTGCGCAACGCGTTCAGCGACGAGGTCATCGCCGAACTGACGCGCGCCTTCGACACGCTGGGACGGCAGGACGGCGTGCGCGCCATCGTGCTGGCGGCCGAAGGGCCGGCGTTCTGCGCGGGCGCTGACCTGAACTGGATGCGCCGCATGGCCGACTATTCGCGCGCCGAGAACGTGCAGGACGCGGGGCTGCTCGCGGCCATGCTGCGCACCATCAACGAATGCCCCAAGCCCACCATCGCGCGCATCCAGGGGGATGTGTACGCGGGCGGCGTGGGACTGGTGGCCGCCTGCGACGTGGCCGTGGCGGTCGATACCGCCGCCTTCTGCCTGAGCGAGGTGCGCCTGGGGCTGATTCCGGCCACGATCGGTCCCTACGTGGTGCGCGCCATGGGCGAGCGCGCCGCGCGACGCTATTTCGTCACCGGCGAGCGCTTCGGCGCGCTCGAGGCGCTGCGCATCGGGCTGGTGCACGAGGTGGTGGATTTCGAGCTGCTGGATGAACGCCTCGACGCGGTGCTGCAGGCGCTGGCCTCGGCCGGCCCGCAGGCCGTGGCCGCGGGCAAGCGGCTGGTGCGCGACATCGCCGCGCGCCCCATCGACGATGCGCTCATCGCCTCCACGGTGGAGGCGATCGCCGACATCCGCGCGGGCGACGAGGGCCGCGAGGGCGTGCAGGCCTTCCTGCAGAAGCGCAAGCCTTCGTGGCTGCCGGCGCAGGACTGAGGGGCCGCGTGCCGCCATCCCATGGATGCCCTTTGGCTGCACATCGTCCAGTGGCTGCATGCGGCCGGCCTGCACGTGGACGCGGGCACGGCGCAGGCCGTGGCGGAGCAGGCGCGGCGTGCCACGGGCGCGCTGGACATGCCGGGCCTGCTGGCGCTCGCCGCGGGGCTGGGCTGGGCCAGCGGGTTCCGGCTGTATGCGGTGGTCTTCCTCGTCGGCGCGATGGGCGCGGGCGGCTGGATCGCGCTGCCGGAGGGGCTGCGCATGCTGCAGCACCCGTTGGTGCTGCTGGTGAGCGGGCTGCTGCTGTGCGTGGAATTCGTCGCCGACAAGGTGCCGTGGTTCGACAGCCTCTGGGATGCGGCGCATGCGGTGATCCGCGTGCCTGCGGGTGCGCTGCTGGCCGCGGGCGTGTTCGGGGCCGACAACGGCGCGACGGCCGTGGCGGCGGGGCTGATGGGCGGATCGCTCTCCGCCACGGCGCTCGCCACCAAGATGACGGCGCGCGCCGCCGTCAACACCTCGCCCGAGCCCGTGTCCAACTGGCTGCTGTCGTTTTTCGAAGACGGCCTCGTCGTGGTGGTGGTGTGGCTCGCCACGCAGCATCCGGTGATGTTCGGCATCGCCCTGGCGTGCATGGTGGCGCTCTCCGTGCTGGTGCTGGTGCTGCTGTGGAAGTTCCTGCGCGCCGTGCTGCGGCGGCTGTCCGTTTTCTTTTCCCGGCCTGCGGCCCCGGCCACGCGGTGAGTGCGGGCGGCCTGATTTTGGAGTGAGACGCAAAGATGTTTGACAAGATCCTGATTGCCAACCGTGGAGAGATCGCCTGCCGCGTGGCTGCCACCGCGCGCCGCATGGGCGTGAAGACCGTGGCCGTGTATTCCGATGCCGATGCGTCGGCCCGCCACGTGGCGGCCTGCGACGAGGCGGTGCACATCGGCGGCAGCGCGCCGCAGGAGAGCTACCTGCGCTGGGAACGCATCCTCGAAGCGGCACGCCGCACGGGCGCGCAGGCCATCCACCCCGGCTACGGCTTCCTGTCCGAGAACGAGGAATTCGCGCAGGCCTGCCAGGACGCCGGCCTCGTCTTTATCGGCCCGCCGCCGTCGGCGATCCAGGCGATGGGCCTCAAGGCCGAATCCAAGCAGCTGATGGAGAAGGCCGGCGTGCCGCTGGTGCCGGGCTACCACGGCGCCGACCAGGACCCGGCGCTGCTGCAGCGCGAGGCCGACCGCATCGGCTATCCGGTGCTCATCAAGGCGAGCGCGGGCGGCGGTGGCAAGGGCATGCGCGCGGTGGAGAAGGCAGCAGATTTCGCGGCAGCGCTGGAATCGTGCAAGCGCGAGGCGATCAACAGCTTCGGCGACGACGCGGTGCTGATCGAGAAATACGTGCAGCGCCCGCGCCATATCGAAATCCAGGTGTTCGCCGACGCGCACGGCCGGTGCGTCTATCTCTTCGAGCGCGACTGCTCCGTGCAGCGCCGGCACCAGAAGGTGCTGGAGGAAGCTCCCGCGCCCGGCATGGCGCCCGAGATGCGCGCACGCATGGGCGAGGCGGCGGTGGCCGCCGCGCAGGCCGTGGGCTACGTGGGCGCCGGCACGGTGGAGTTCATCGTCGAACAGCGCGAGGGCGGTGCGATGGACTTCTTCTTCATGGAGATGAACACGCGCCTGCAGGTGGAGCACCCGGTCACCGAGGCGATCACCGGCCAGGACCTGGTGGAGTGGCAACTGCGCGTGGCGGCCGGCGAGCCGCTGCCGCTGGCGCAGGAGCAGCTGCGCATCACCGGCCATGCGATCGAGGCGCGCATCTGCGCCGAGAACCCGGACAACCAGTTCCTGCCCGCCACGGGCCGCCTGGCGGTCTACCGCCACGGGCCGTGCACGCATTTCGAGCGCGGCACGGTGCGCATCGACGCCGGGGTGCGCGAGGGCGATGCGATCAGCCCGTTCTACGACTCGATGATCGCCAAGCTCATCGTGCACGGCGACACGCGCGAGCAGGCGCTGGCGCGGCTGGACGAGGCGCTGTCGCGCATGCACATCGTGGGGCTGGCGACCAACGTGCAGTTCCTGCGCCACGTGCTGCGATCGGATTCGTTCGCGCGGGCCCGGCTGGACACGGCGCTCATCCAGCGCGAGCAGGCCGTGCTGTTCCACCAGACCCCCGTGCCGCTGCCGCTGGCGCTGGCCGCCACGGTGGCGCATGCGCTGCGGGGCGAGCGCGCGGCCGAGCGCGCGGGCGATCCGTTCGGCCGCCGCGACGGCTGGCAGGGCTGGGGCGAGAACCGCCGCCGCTTCGACGTGGAGTGCGCGGGCACCGCCGCTTCCGCCGTGCTCGCGTACCGGCCGGGTGATGCGCCGGTGCTGCGCGTGGAGTCGGGGGGCGCGGTGCTGGCCGAGGGGCCGCTCGTGTTCCAGGCCGTGGACGGGGAGGGCGAGGGCGAGGGCCGAGGCGCCGAAGCGATCGACCTCACGTTCGCGGGCGAGCGCACGCGGGCCGTGGTCCATGCCCGCGGCGAGTCGCGCCATGTGTTCCTGCCGCGCGGCGCGGCCCAGCTCGTTGCCGTCGACCGGCTGGCGCATGCCGGCGAGGTACAGGCCGAGGGCGGCCGCCTCACGGCGCCGATGCCCGGCAAGGTGGTGTCGTTCGCCGTGAAGGCGGGCGACACGGTGGCCAAGGGCCAGGCCCTCGCGGTGATGGAAGCGATGAAGATGGAGCACACCATCGCCGCGCCGGCCGACGGCACCGTGGCCGAGCTGCTCTATGCGCCGGGCGACCAGGTGACCGAAGGGGCCGAACTGCTGCGGCTCGCGGCCGCCGCCTGACGGAACGCTGGGAACGCGTGCCCGCGCGACAGCGTCGGCGGGCCATGCTGCGATAGGCTCCAGGGCATGACCGACATTCTTTTCTGCTGTACCGATACCCCGCCCGCCCCCTGGCTGGAGGGGCTGCGCTCCGCCCTGCCCGACGCCCG
Source organism: uncultured Acidovorax sp. (assembly GCA_913774955.1). Lineage (GTDB taxonomy): Bacteria > Pseudomonadota > Gammaproteobacteria > Burkholderiales > Burkholderiaceae_C > Paracidovorax. The sequence continues at coordinate 5,199 of CAJYKV010000025.1, read as the reverse complement.
CATCACCGTGTGGGAGCCCGGTGCCCCCCAGGCCGACTATGCGTTGGTCTGGGCGCCGCCCCAGCAGTTCCTGGACGAGCAGCCCCGGCTGCGCGCGCTCTTCAACATCGGCGCGGGCGTGGATGCGCTCGTCAAGCTGCGCATGCCCGCGGGCTGCCGCATCGTGCGGCTCGACGATGCCGGCATGGCCGTGCAGATGGCCGAGTACGTGAGCCACGCCGTGATCCGCCATTTCCGCGAGTTCGACGCCTACGAGGCCGCCGAGCGCGAAGGCCGCTGGGCCTTCCGCAAGCCGCGGCTGCGCCAGGACTTCCCCGTGGGCGTGATGGGCCTGGGTGTGCTGGGCGAGCGCGTGGCGCGAGCGATCGCGCACTTCGAATTCCCCGTGATGGGCTGGAGCCGTTCGCCCAAGACGGTGGAGGGCGTGCGCACCTTCCACGGCACCGACGGCCTGCAGGATTTCCTGGCCGCGAGCCGCGTGCTCGTGAATCTGCTACCCCTCACGCCCGACACCACGGACATCCTGCGCAGGGAGACGCTCTCGCGCCTGCTGCCCGGGGCCTACGTGATCAACGTCGCGCGCGGCGCGCACCTCGTCGAGGACGATCTGCTCGCCCTGCTGGAGAGCGGCCATGTCGCCGGCGCCACGCTCGACGTCTTCCGCACCGAACCGCTGCCCGCCGGCCATCCGTTCTGGGCCCATCCTCGCATCACCGTCACGCCCCACACCTCGGCCCGCACGTTGCGCGCGGAGAGCATCGCCCAGATCGCGCGCAAGATCGACGCGCTGCGCAACGGGGCCGAGTCCGTGCGCGGCGAGGTGGATCCGGCGCGGGGCTATTGACGCCGCCGCTTCCCCCGAACCCTTTTCCAGGAACCCTCCCATGTCCTCTCTACCCACCCGCGCCAAGATCGTGGACGTCGGCCCCCGCGACGGGCTGCAGAACGAGAAATCCCCCGTGCCCGCCGAGGTGAAGATCGGCCTGGTGCACCGCCTGCAGGCAGCGGGCCTGACCGAGATCGAGGTCACCAGCTACGTGAGTCCCAAGTGGGTGCCGCAGATGGCGGACAACCACGCCGTGATGGCCGGCATCGAGCGGCGTCCCGGCGTGCGCTATTCGGTGCTCACGCCCAATCTCAAGGGCTACGAGGCGGCCGTGCAGGACCGGCCCGACGAGATCGTGGTGTTCGGCTCCGCCAGCGAGGCGTTCAGCCAGAAGAACATCAACTGCAGCATCGCCGAGAGCATCGAGCGCTTCGCGCCGGTGGTGGAGGCCGCGCGCGCCGCGGGCATCCACGTGCGCGGCGCGATGAGCTGCACCGTGGGCTGCCCGTACGAAGGCGAGGTGGCGCCCGACCGCGTGGGCTACCTGGCCGGCCTCATGAAGGGCATCGGCGTGCAGCACATCGGCGTGGCCGACACCATCGGCGTGGGCACGCCGCGCAAGGTGCAGCGCGCCATCGAGGCGACGCTCGCGCACTATGCGCTGGACGACGTCTCGGGCCACTTCCACGACACCTACGGGCAGGCGCTCGCCAACACCCTGGCCGCGCTGGAGATGGGCGTCTGGCAGTTCGACACCTCGGTCGCGGGCCTGGGCGGCTGTCCGTATGCCAAGGGCGCGACGGGCAACGTGGCCACGGAGGACGTGGTCTACATGCTGCAGGGCATGGGCATCGAGACCGGCATCGACCTGGATGCGCTGGTGGATGCCGGCGCCTACATCAGCGATTTCCTCGGCCGCAAGCCGAATTCGCGCGCGGCCACGGCGCTGCTGAACAAGCGCGCCGGCTGACGCGCTGGCTCTTCGGCGCGGCACAATCCGAAAGCCCGTCCACCTTTTTCCAGGAGACCGTACCCATGTGTGGCGCCGAACTTCGAACCCTTCCCGACGGCGTGCAGCGCGTCGCCGCCGCGCTGCAGGCCAAGGGCCATCCGCACGGCCCCCGCATGCTGGAAAGCTCGGCGCGCACCGCGCAGGAAGCGGCCGACGCGCTCGGCATCGCCGTCGGCCAGATCGCCAAGAGCATCATTTTCCGCCGCAAGAGCGACGATGCGGCCGTGCTGGTGGTTACCTCGGGCGACCGGCGGGTGGACGAGAAGAAGGTGGATGCGCTGGTGGGCAAGACCGGCCGCGCCGACGCCGAATTCGTCAAGGCCAGGACCGGCTTCACCATCGGCGGCGTCTCACCCGTGGCCCATGCCACGCCGCCGGTGACGCTGATCGACCGCGACCTGTTCCGCTTCGACGAGATCTGGGCCGCGGCAGGCCATCCGAACGGCGTGTTCCCGCTGCGGCCGCAGGACCTGGAAGCGCTCACGGGTGCGCCGGTCGTGGACGTGGTGCAGCCACCGCCCACCGCGGCATGAGCCGGGAGGCGCTGCAGGCGCTCGCGGAGCGCGCCGCGCAGGCCGCCGCCGCGGGCGGCTTCGCGGCGGAGGGCCGGGCGCCGGTGCCGTCGCCCTGCATCGGCATATGCCGCATGGATGCCGGCGGCCGCCATTGCGAGGGATGTTTCCGCACCCTGGACGAGATCCGCGATTGGTCGGCCGCGCCGCCGGCCCGGCAGCGTGCCATCTGGGCCGTGCTGCTGCAGCGCGCGGGGCTGGCCCCGGTCGTGCCGCTGGCACCGCAGGGCTGACGGGGCAGGGCAGCGGCCGAAGACGCGGCAAAGAAGGAAGGACCTCCATGAAGCACATCGTTTTCTATCTGGATTTCGTCTCGCCCTACGCCTGGCTGGCCTTCGAGCGCCTGCCGCAGGTGCTGGAGGGCCTGAGCCATTCGGTCGAGTACCGGCCGGTGCTGCTCGGAGCGCTGCTGCAGCAGCACGGCAACCCGGGACCCGCCGGCATCGCACCCAAGCGCGACTGGACGTACCGCCATGCCGAATGGCTCGGCCATGCGCTGGGCACGGGGCTGGACATGCCCGCGCGCCATCCGTTCAACCCGCTGCCGCTGCTGCGCCAGTCCCTGGCCTGCAGCGAGGACGGATCGATCAACCGCTTCGTCGCCGGCACGGTGCTGCGCCACGTGTGGCTCGGAGGGGCCGATCCGCTGGACCCCGCGCGGCTGGAGGACCTGGCCCAGGTCCTGGCTCCGCAGTTGCGCGCGCAGGCCTCCGGTGAGGAGCCCGGTGCGCGTGCCAAGGCACTGCTGCGCGCGAATACCGATGCAGCCGCCGTGCAGGGCGTGTTCGGCGTGCCTGCCTTCGTGGTGGATGGGCAGCTGTTCTGGGGGCTGGACGGCCTGCCCATGCTGCGCGCCCGCCTGGAGGGCGATCCGTGGTTCGAGGGGCCGCGCTGGGATGCCGTGGCCGAAATCCCCTCAGGCCTGAAGTAGGCCGCGCCGTTGGTGCGGGTTTGTCCCGGGGAAGGGTTTTCCCCGGATGGGCCGTGCTTGTCAGACTTCGGTCAGACGGTGGATCGATAGTGCGCCCAGGTTGCACGCGGTGTTCCTGGAGGGGGGCCGCGCAGCAGTCGCACCGACCACCTCATGGAGACAAGCACCATGGCTACCAACGTCGCTCCCCGGCCCATGTCGCCGGAAGAAAGAAAAGTCATCCTGGCCTCGTCGCTGGGCACCGTTTTCGAATGGTATGACTTCTACCTGTACGGCTCGCTCGCGGCCATCATCGCCAAGCAGTTCTTCAGCGGGCTGGATGCGGGCTCGGCCTTCATCTTCGCGCTGCTGGCCTTCGCCGCCGGCTTCATCGTGCGGCCGTTCGGCGCCCTGGTGTTCGGGCGGCTGGGCGACATGATCGGGCGCAAGTACACCTTCCTGGTCACCATCCTGATCATGGGCCTGTCCACCTTCATCGTGGGCGTGCTGCCGACCTACGCCAGCATCGGCGTGGCGGCCCCGGTGATCCTGATCGTGCTGCGCATGCTGCAGGGCCTGGCCCTGGGCGGCGAGTACGGCGGTGCCGCGACTTACGTGGCCGAACATGCGCCGCAGGGCAAGCGCGGCGCCTACACCTCCTGGATCCAGACCACCGCCACGATGGGCCTGTTCCTGTCGCTGCTGGTCATCCTGGGCACCCGCACCGTGATGGGTGAGGAAGCCTTCGGCGACTGGGGCTGGCGCATTCCGTTCCTGGTCTCCATCCTGCTGCTGGGCGTGTCGCTGTGGATCCGGCTGTCGCTGTCCGAATCCCCCGCCTTCCAGCGCATGAAGGCCGAGGGCAAGACCTCGAAGGCGCCGCTCGCCGAATCGTTCGGCCAGTGGAAGAACCTGAAGATCGTGATCCTGGCGCTGATCGGCCTCACCGCCGGCCAGGCCGTGGTCTGGTACACGGGCCAGTTCTACGCGCTCTTCTTCCTGACGCAGCAGCTCAAGGTGGACGCCGTCACGGCCAACCTGATGATCGCCGCGGCCCTGCTGATCGGCACGCCGTTCTTCGTCGTGTTCGGTTCGCTCTCCGACAGGATCGGCCGCAAGCCGATCATCATGCTGGGCTGCGTGCTGGCCGTGCTGACCTACTTCCCGGTCTTCAAGGCGCTGACCGAAGCCGCCAACCCCGATCTGGCCGCCGCGCAGGCGAAGAACAAGGTGGTGATCGTCGCCGACCCGGCCGAGTGCTCGTTCCAGTTCAACCCGACCGGCACGGCCAAGTTCACCAGCTCCTGCGACGTCGCCAAGCAGGTGCTGGCCGCCAGCTCGGTGAGCTACGACAACGAAGCCGCGCCGGCCGGCACGCCCGCCGTGATCAAGATCGGCCAGACGACGATCCCGAGCTACACCGCGCGCGGCCTGCCCGCCGACGAAGCCAAGGCCAAGGACGCCGCCTTCAAGAAAGCCGTGGCCGATACGCTGAAGGCCGACGGCTACCCCTCCAAGGCCGACCCCGCCAAGATGAACAAGGTGATGATGATCGTCATCCTGACCTATCTGGTGCTGCTGGTGACCATGGTGTACGGCCCGATCGCCGCCATGCTGGTGGAGATGTTCCCGACGCGCATCCGCTATACCTCGATGAGCCTGCCCTACCACATCGGCAACGGCTGGTTCGGCGGCCTGCTGCCCACCATGTCGTTCGCGATCGTGGCGCAGACCGGCAACATGTACAACGGCCTCTGGTATCCGATCATCATCGCGGGCGTGACCGCCGTGCTCGGCACGCTGTTCATCCGTGAGACGAAGGACGTGGACATCTACGCCAACGACTGACGGCGGTGTCTTCGAGCGGGGGGCGCGGCAC
>CAJYKV010000024.1 GCA_913774955.1 uncultured Acidovorax sp. | reverse complement strand
CCGAACAGGACAGTGAAACGACTTTGCGCCGATGATAGTGCGGGTTCCCGTGTGAAAGTAGGTCATCGTCAGGCTCCTACAGCCCAAACCGCCCTCAGATCTAACAGGTCTGGGGGCGTTTTGCTTTGTGGCGGCGCAAATCGGAGATCGACAGTGCAATTGCAGGACGTCCTGTATTCGCAGGGATTCGGAACCAGACGGGTGTGTGCAGGCCTGGTCCAGCAGGGCCATGTGCAGCTGCTGGAAAAGGGCAGCACGGGCGGGCCGGTACTCTGCACCGACTCTACCTATGACGTGGAACCCGAGGGTCTGCGTTTCATCGTCCAGGGTGTGGAATGGGCGTGGCACCGCCATGCCTATCTGATGATGAACAAGCCGGCCGCGGTGGAGTGCTCGCAGAAGCCCTCGACCTATCCCAGCGTCTACACCCTGCTGCCGGCCCCGTTGCGTGCCCGCCCCACGGCCGGCAAGATTCTGGGCGTGCAGACCATCGGGCGGCTGGACCAGGACACGACGGGGCTGCTGCTCCTGAGTGACGACGGCAGCTTTATCCACAAGGTCAGCTCTCCCAAGAAGCACATTGAAAAGACCTACCGGGTCTATGCCAAGTATGATTTGACTCCGCAGCAGAAGGACCGATTGCTGCAGGGTGTCGTGCTGAACGACGATCCGAAACCCGTGGTGGCTACGGATTGCGTGGTGCAGGAAGGTCCCGTGTTCGATCTCACCGTGACCGAAGGAAAGTACCACCAGGTCAAGCGCATGGTGGCCGCCGTCGGGAACCGGGTCGAGCAACTGCACCGCATCCGTATTGGCGGGCTCCACCTTCCCGGGGATCTGGTGTCGGGTGGGTGGCGCTGGCTGGATGAGCGCGAGATCGCCATGGTGTTCCAGGGCTGAACCGGCCCGGAACGTGGCTGCCGGTTGAAATCTAGAGAGTCGCGAACAACGACGCGACGTGAGTATGCGCAGACGCCATCATTTGCTTTTGTCCCTCTCGTGCCTCGCCTCCCTGTCGATGGGCACGGCGCGGGCCCTGGCTGCCCCTCCATCTTCTGCTTCCCCTGGCCCGGCGCCCACGGGTGGTGCGCATCCGCCGGTATTCGTGCTCAATTCGCTCGATGCCGACGTGAGCGTGATCGACCCGGTGACGTGGCAGGAACTGCGCCGCATTCCCACGGGGAAGGAGCCGCACCATCTGTACCTCACGCCGGACGAGAAGTCGATCGTCGTGGCGAATGCCCTGGCCGACAGCCTGACGTTCATCGATCCGGTGACGGCGCAGGTGCAGCGCACGGTGCGGAACATCGTCGATCCCTACCATCTGCGCTTCACGCCCGACATGAAGTGGCTCATCACGGCCGCCAACCGCCTGGACCACGTGGACTTCTACCGCTGGGACGGCAAGGACCTCACGCTGGTGCAGCGGGTTGCCACGGGCCGTACGCCGAGCCACCTGTGGGTGGACAGCGGCAGCCGCACGGTGTATTCGACCATGCAGGACAGCGACGAGCTGGTGGCGATCGACATCGCGACGCAGAAGATCCGCTGGCGCACGAAGACCGGTCCCATGCCGGCGGACATCCACGGCTCCGCGGACGACAAGTTCCTGTTCGTCGGCCTGACGGGGAGCGACGGGGTGGAGGTGTTCGACGTGTCGGGGCCGGAGCCCCGCAGCGTCAAGCGGATACCGACGGGCAAGGGCGCCCACGCCTTCCGGAGCGCTGGCGACAAGCGGCACATTTTCGTCAGCAACCGCGTGGCCAATACCATCAGCAAGATCGACATGACCGCGCAGAAGGTCGTGGACGTGTATCCAGCGCCGGGCGGGCCGGACTGCATGGACGTGTCGGCGGACGGCCGCTGGCTCTACGTATCCGCCCGCTGGGCGAAGAAGCTGCTGGTGATCGACACGGTGGAGCGCAAGGTGGTGCAGCGCGTCAACGTCGGCAAGTCGCCCCATGGCGTGTGGACCCTGCAGCATGCACCCCGCTGAGCCGCGTCCGGCTGGGGGGCGCCATCCCCGGCGCGCGTTCCGCCTCGCAGTGCTGGGCACTGCCGCGGTGTCACTTGTCGCCGCGCTGGTGCCGGCCCATGCCCGGGCCGCCTGCGACAAGCCGGTCTACCTGACGCTGGACACCGGCCACATGGGCGTGGCACCGCTGATCGCCGACGTGCTCAGGCGTCAGCATGTGCTGGTCACGTTCTTCGCGGCCAACGAGAAGACGCAGGAGGGCGACGGCAGCCTGGGCGACCACTGGGCCGGATGGTGGAAGGCCCGGGCCGCCGAGGGGCACGCGTTCGCCTCGCACACCTTCGACCACGTGTATTGGCGTGCAGACCTGGCGGGAGATGCCGCGTCGTCGGGCTTCCATGTGCGGCCCTCCGCCGGGCCGCAGGCGGGCCAGGAATTCACGATGACCGCGCGCCAGTACTGCGAGGAGATCGCGCGCTCGGAGAGCCGGCTGAAGGAGATCACGGGCCAGGCGCCGCTGCCGCTCTTCCGGGCGCCAGGCGGCAAGACCTCCGCGAAATTGCTGGAGACGGCGCGGCGCTGCGGTTATGCGCACGTCGGCTGGTCGCCCGCAGGATTCCTCGGCGACGAACTGCCCAGCGAGCGTTACAGCAATGCGGCGCTGCTGCGGCAGGCCCTGGAGCGGGTGAAGCCGGGTGACATCCTGCTGGCGCACCTCGGTATCTGGTCGCGCAAGGACCCATGGGCACCCGCAGTGCTCGAGCCACTGATCGAGGGGCTCAAGGGCAAGGGCTTCTGCTTCCGCACGTTGAGGGACCATCCCGACTACCAGGAGTGGATTTCGTCGCACTCCCGGCGCTGAGCGGGAACCTGGACAGCGGCGGGCGATCGGAGCGGTGGTGATGGAAAGTCTCGGCCAAATATTCGACATGGCGCAGCAGTGGCTGTTCGAGGCAGTGGTGCAGCCGCTGCTGTTCTCGCTGGGGATGGCGAACTTCCTGGAGGACGGCTACACGGCGACCGGCTGGCTGCTCGTGGGGGTGCTGCAGCTGCTCGTGATGCTCTGCCTGATCGCTCCGCTGCAGCGGTGGCGTCCCGTGGAACCGGTGACTGACCGGCCGGCCATCCGCACCGACATCCTCTACACGCTCATCCACCGGCTGGGCCTGTTCCGCATCGCACTCTTCTTCAGCGTGGACCCGCTGTGGGACCGGCTCTTCGGCGCGCTGCGCGTCGAAGGCTTCAGCACGTTCCACCTGGACGAGATCTGGCCCGGCATCACGGACGTGCCGTGGGTGAGCCTGCTGATCTACCTGGTGGTCTTCGACTTCCTCAATTACTGGATCCACCGCGGACAGCACCAGTTCGACTGGTGGTGGAAGCTGCATTCGCTGCACCACTCGCAGCGGCAGATGACGATGTGGAGCGACAACCGCAACCATCTGCTGGACGACGTGCTGACCGACGCGATCGTGGTGGTGGTGGCGCAGCTGATCGGCGTGCCGCCCGGGCAGTTCGTGGCGATCGTCGCGATCACGCAGTTGAGCGAGAACTTCCACCACGCCAACCTGCGGGTGTGGTTCGGGCGCTGGGGCGAGCGGCTGTGGGTGAGTCCCCGCTTCCACCGGCTGCACCATTCCATCGGCCTGGGCCACGAAGGGCCCTCCCGGCCGGGCATGCCGGCGCCAGTGCTGGGTGGGCACAACTTCGGGGTGCTGCTGCCGTGGTGGGACATGCTGTTCGGCACCGCCAATTTCGAGCTCCGCTACGACCCGACGGGCATTCGCGATCAGGTGGAGGCCGATGCGCAGGGCCGGGTGCGCGATTACGGCAGAGGGTTCTGGCGCCAGCAGTGGCGCGGGCTTCTGCGCCTGGCAGGTCGGGATTGAAGAAGCCCCCCGGCCCTGGTGCGTTCATGCTTCGGCGCTATGCTTGGCGCCCATGAGGCTGCTCATCGATTCGTTCTGGCGCGCCGCGGCGTACTGCGTCCTTCCGCGGGTGATGGCGCTGTCGCTGCTGCCGCTGCTGGTGATCGCTCTGCTGGCGTGGCTGTTCGGGCATTTCTGGTGGGATCCCGGCGTGGCGTGGCTGCAGTCGGTGCTCGATTCCTGGTCGTGGCTGTCGTTCATCCGAGGCTGGCTGCAGGACGCCGGGGTGCAGGGCCCGTCGCTGCTGGCGCCGTTGCTGCTGGCGGTACTGGTCACCCCGGTGATCGTGGTGCTGTCCGTGCTGGCGGTAGCGATGCTGATGACGCCGGCGCTGGTGTCGCTGGTGGCGCAGCGGCGGTTTCCCGCGCTGGAGCGCCGGGGTGGCGCGTCGTTCGTCGCCAGCGTGTTCTGGTCGCTCGGCTCGACCGTGGCGGCACTTCTGGCGCTGGCCGTGTCGGTGCCGCTCTGGTTCATCCCTCCTCTCGTGTTGGTGCTGCCCCCCTTGATCTGGGGATGGCTGACCTATCGCGTGATGGCGTTCGATGCGCTGGGCGAGCATGCGGACAAGGCGGAGCGCGAGGCCATCATGCGCAGGCACCGGATGCGCTTGCTGGGCATCGGCATCGTCACCGGCTACCTCGGCGCGGCGCCTGGCATCGTGTGGGCTTCGGGCATCGTTTTCGCGGCGGCCTTCGTGGTGCTCATTCCGGTGGCCGTGTGGATCTACACGCTGGTGTTCGCGTTCTCGTCGCTGTGGTTCACGCACTATTGCCTTTCCGTGCTGGAACAATCGCGCGCTGCGGCTTCCGGCGGGAACGGTTCCGCTCCCGGGAGCGTCATGGCAGCCTCGGCGCCCGGGCTGCGGACGAACCCCGCTCTTTCTTCCTCTTCCTCTTCCTCCTCTTCTCCTGGACCCTCCGCATGACACCGGTTCCCTCGTTCGGCCTCATCATCGTCGGTGACGAAATACTTTCCGGCAAACGGGCCGACAAGCACATGCCCAAGGTGATCGAGCTGCTGTCGGCGCGCGGGCTGCCGCTGGCGTACGCCGATTACGTGGGGGACGATCCGGAGCGCATCACGGCGACCCTTCGACGCGCCTTCTCGTCTGCCGACATCGTGTTCTCGTGCGGCGGCATCGGCGCCACCCCGGACGACCACACGCGGCAGTGCGCCGCGCGCGCGTTGGGCGCCGAACTGGCGCTGCACCCCGAAGCCGCCGAGCTGATCCGGGAGCGCATGCGGGACGTGGCGCAGGAGCAGGGCACCCCTTACGAGCCCGACCGGGCGGACAACGTGCACCGGCTGAACATGGGTGTGTTTCCGCAAGGCGCACGGATCATTCCCAACCCCTACAACAAGATTCCCGGGTTCTCATGCGACGGCGCGGGCGGCGGCACCGTGCATTTCGTTCCGGGGTTTCCGGTGATGGCATGGCCGATGATCGAAGGGGTGCTCGACGCGCACTGCCGGCAGTGGTTCAATCGGCAACCGCAGACGGAGCGTTCCGTCGTGGTGTACGGCGCGATGGAGGCGGCGCTCACGCCGCTCATGGAGCGCGTGGAGGCCGGACATCCCGGCGTGAAAGTGTTCAGCCTGCCGAGCGTGGACCATCCCGTGCACGGACGGCACATCGAACTGGGTGTGAAGGGCCGCTCGGCCCTGGTACCCGGGGCCTGGGACGCCCTCATTCAGGGACTGCACGAATTTGGTGCATCCATGGGCCCCGAGTTGGTGCGCAATACCTGAATGGGGCTGCGCATGCGAGTGAAGCCCGCTTCTGGTGCATTGCCGATGGGCGGGTCCGGCGGACGGTGTGCATGCTCCGCGTTAGTGCATGCTGGCACGCAATCTGCTTTTTGACGACCGTGGTTTTTTTCAACAAACGCTAAATCCTGGAGATCCTGATGGCAAAGACCGTTGCAGACGTGATGAAGATGGTGAAGGAGAACGAAGTGAAGTTCGTAGACTTCCGCTTCACCGACACCCGCGGCAAAGAGCAGCACGTCACCGTGCCGGTGTCCCATTTCGACGAAGACAAGTTCACGTCGGGCCATGCGTTTGACGGCTCTTCCGTGGCCGGCTGGAAGGGGATCGAAGCCTCGGACATGCAGCTGATGCCCGACCCGAGCACGGCCAACATCGATCCGTTCTTCGAAGAAACCACGCTGTTCCTGCAGTGCGACGTGATCGAGCCGGGCGACGGCAAGGCCTATGACCGCGATCCCCGCTCCATCGCCAAGCGCGCCGAAGCCTACCTGAAGGCCTCCGGCCTGGGCGACACGGCCTTCTTCGGTCCGGAACCCGAATTCTTCATCTTCGACGGCGTGCGCTGGTCCAACGAGCCGGGCAAGGTCATGTTCGAGATCGAAGAGTACGAAGCCCCCTGGAACACGGGTGCCAAGCTCGAAGGCGGCAACCGCGGCCACCGTCCCACGGTCAAGGGCGGCTACTTCCCCGTGCCCCCGGTCGACAGCACGCAGGACATGCGCGCCGAAATGTCGCTGATCCTCGAATCGCTGGGCATCCCGGTCGAAGTGTTCCACCACGAAGTGGCGGGCGCCGGCCAGAACGAGATCGGCACCAAGTTCAGCACGCTGGTCGAGCGCGCCGACTGGACGCAGGTCCTGAAGTACGTGGTCTGGAACGTGGCGAACGCCTACGGCAAGACCGCCACCTTCATGCCCAAGCCCTACGCCGGCGACAACGGCTCCGGCATGCACGTGCACCAGTCCATCTGGAAGGATGGCAAGAACCTGTTCGCCGGCGACGGCTATGCAGGCCTCTCCGACTTCGCCCTGTACTACATCGGCGGCATCATCAAGCACGCCCGTGCCCTGAACGCCATCACCAACCCCGGCACGAACAGCTACAAGCGCCTGGTGCCCGGCTTCGAGGCCCCCGTGAAGCTGGCCTACTCGGCCCGCAACCGCTCGGCTTCGATCCGCATCCCCTACGTGGCGAACCCGAAGGGCCGCCGCATCGAGGCGCGCTTCCCCGATCCTTCGGCCAACCCGTACCTGTGCTTCTCCGCACTGATGATGGCCGGCCTGGACGGCGTGGAAAACAAGATCCATCCGGGCGAAGCCGCCACGAAGGATCTCTACCATCTGCCGCCCGAGGAAGACAAGCTGGTGCCGACCGTGTGCCACAGCCTCGACCAGGCGCTCGAGTACCTGGACAAGGACCGCGCGTTCCTGACCAAGGGCGGCGTGTTCTCGGACTCCATGCTGGATGCCTACATCGAGCTGAAGATGGGCGAAGTCACGCGCTTCCGCATGGCTCCGCACCCGGTCGAGTACGACATGTACTACTCGCTGTGATCCCCGTGGCCCCGGCGGCATGCCGGGGGCGCAGGATGCGGCAGGGCGGCTTCGGCCGCCCTTTTTCATGGCAGCCGGCAAGGGCGAAGACCCTGCGGTCCGGGGCGGTCCGTGGCGGTGGGCGGTCGATTGGGGGATACTTCCGGACAGCTTCCGCATGCCTGCGGCATGCCCTGCGAGGACTTTGAATGACGAAAACTCTCACCGTGCTCCTGGCGCTGGTCGCCCTGGCGCCGGCAGCCTGGTCCCAGGACCGCATCTACCGCTGCGGCAACGAGTACACCAACAACGCATCCCAGGCCCGGGAAAGGGGCTGCAAGCTCGTGGAGGGCGGCAACGTCACCGTGGTGCAGGGAACCCGCCCCTCATCGGCCGCCACGACCCAGCAGGGTGGTGGCGCGACCACTGCGGCGCCGGCCGCATCGCCTTCCAACGCGCCGCGCGTGGACGCCAATGACCAGCGGGCCCGCGATTCGGACGCGCGCGCCATCCTGGAAGCGGAACTGCGCAAGGCGGAGGCGCGCCTCGCCGAGCTGAGCAAGGACTACAACAACGGTGAACCGCAGCGCACGGCGCTGGAACTGCGCAATCCGCAGGTCTACATCGAGCGGACGGCGGAGCTCAAGGCGGCCGTGGCGCGCGCCGAGAGCGATGTCGCCGGCATCAAGCGCGAACTCGCCCGCCTGCCGGGCGGGGCGGGCCGTTGAGCGTGGCTCCCGCATCCGCTGCGCGCCCGTCGGAGCGCTATCTCGCCCTGGATCTGGTGTCCACCCTGGTGGCGGTGCTCCACCGGGACGGCTCCGTGATGTTCGCGAACGCCTCCCTCGAGGACACGCTGGGCCTGTCCCGCCGCACGCTGGAGACCACCGACTTCTCCACCCTGTTCACCGACCCCGCGCTGCTGCAGACCGCGCTGGCGGGCGCCCGGGAACAGGACTTCGCCGCCCTGCGCTTCGAAGCGGGACTGCGGCGCGGACCGCTGCAGGAGCAGATTCCCGTGCACGTGCATGTGGCGGTGGCCGAGCAGACGGGCGAGATCCTGGTGGAGATGTGGCCGCTCGAGGCCCAGGCCCGGCAGGACCGCGAGGAGCGCCTGCGCGAACAGGCCCTGGCCAACAAGGAACTGATCCGCAACCTGGCCCACGAGATCAAGAACCCGCTCGGCGGCATCCGCGGGGCGGCGCAGCTGCTCGAGATGGAGCTCGACAACCCGGAGATGACCGAGTACACGCAGGTCATCATCCACGAGGCGGACCGGCTGCAGAGCCTGGTGGACCGGCTGCTCGCGCCGCACCGGCATCCGCACCTGGTGGGCGACGTCAACATCCACGAGGTGTGCGAGCGCGTGCGGTCGCTGATCCTCGTCGAGTACCCGCACGGGCTGCGCGTGCAGCGCGACTACGACATCTCGATCCCCGAGTTCCGGGGGGACCGGGCCCAGCTCATCCAGGCGGTGCTGAACATCGTGCAGAACGCCGCGCAGGTGCTGACCGACCGCATGGCTGCGGGGGATGCCACGATCACGCTGCGCACGCGCGTCGCCCGGCAGGTGACCTTCGGGCGGCAGCGGTACCGGCTGGCACTGGAATTGCATGTCATCGACAACGGACCGGGCGTCCCCGAAGCGATCAAGGAGCGGATCTTCTATCCGCTGGTCACGGGGCGTGATGGAGGATCGGGGCTGGGACTGACGCTCGCACAGACTTTCGTGCAGCGGCACGACGGCTTGATCGAATGCGACAGCATGCCGGGTCGCACCGATTTCCGCATCCTCATTCCCTTGCCTTGAGGTCCGGAGACATTCATTTCCGAGACAAGGTAGAACCACCACATGAAGCCGATCTGGATAGTAGACGACGACCCATCGATCCGCTTCGTCCTCGAGAAGGCGCTGGCGCGCGAGAACCTGCCCACGCGCAGTTTCACCCATCCCCGTGAAGTGCTGGACGCGCTGGCCGACGTGGCCGCGGGCGACCCCGCGCGGCAGGGGCCGCAGGTGCTGGTGAGCGACATCCGCATGCCCGGCGGCTCGGGCCTGCAGCTGCTGGAGCAGGTGCGCCAGCAGCAGCCCGGCCTGCCCGTCATCATCATGACCGCATATTCGGACCTCGACAGCGCGGTGTCGGCCTTCCAGCGCGGCGCTTTCGAGTACCTGCCCAAGCCCTTCGATCTGCCCAAGGCGGTGGAGCTGATCCGGCGCGCGGTGGAAGAGAGCCAGCGCGAGGAGGTGACCGAGGAGCGGCAGACCGCCACGCCCGAGATGCTGGGGCAGGCTCCTGCGATGCAGGACGTGTTCCGGGCGATCGGGCGCCTGAGCCAGAGCCAGGTGACGGTGCTCATCACGGGCGAATCCGGCTCCGGCAAGGAGCTCGTGGCGCGCGCGCTGCACAAGCATTCGCCGGTGGCCGAGGGACCGTTCGTCGCGATCAACACCGCGGCGATTCCGAAGGACCTGCTGGAGAGCGAACTGTTCGGCCACGAGCGCGGCGCGTTCACGGGCGCGCAGACGCAGCGGCGCGGCCGCTTCGAGCAGGCCGAGGGCGGCACGCTGTTCCTCGACGAGATCGGCGACATGCCGTTCGATCTGCAGACGCGGCTGCTGCGGGTGCTGTCGGACGGGCAGTTCTACCGGGTCGGCGGGCATGCCGCGGTAAAGGCGCACGTGCGGGTGATCGCGGCGACGCACCAGAACCTGGAGCAGCGCGTCAAGGACGGGGCGTTCCGCGAGGATCTTTTCCACCGCCTGAACGTCATCCGGCTGCGCCTGCCCGCGCTGCGCGAGCGGCACGAAGACGTGCCGATGCTCACGCGGCATTTCCTGCAGCAGAGCGCGCGGCAGCTCGGCGTGGAGCCCAAGCGCATCTCCGATGCGGCGCTGGCGCGCCTGGGACAGTTCGCGTTCCCGGGCAATGTGCGGCAGCTGGAGAACATTTGCCACTGGCTCACGGTGATGGCGCCCGCGCAGGTGATTTCGCTGCAGGACCTGCCGCCGGAGGTGCTGGAGGCGCCGCTCGCGGCGGAACATGCCGCGGCGGGGCTGGAGGTGCGGGGCGATGCCGTGGCGCCGGCTTCCGGTTCGGCGGACGGTGCCGTGGGTTCCGCGGTGGCCCCGGCCTCGGGGGAGGAGCGCCTCGCGGGTTGGCCGCCGGGACTGGCCGCGGCGGGGCAGGGCCTGGGGCCCGGCAGCGGTGGCGGTTTCGCATCCGCCGGCCCGGTCACGATGGCGGCTGCGGTGCCCGCGACTCCCGGGGCTCCAAGCGCCGTGTCCGACCTCGGCGGCTGGGAGCCGGCACTGGAGGCGGAGGCGCAGAAGCTGCTGGCGGCCGGACAGTCCGAGGTCTGGGACGTGCTGACCCGGCGCTTCGAATCGCGCCTGATCCGTACCGCGCTCGCTGCCACGCACGGTCGGCGCATGGAAGCGGCGCAGCGCCTGGGCATCGGCCGCAACACCATCACGCGCAAGATCCAGGAATTGGGGCTCGACGCCGCCGAGGATCTGGGCGTTTAGAACCTCCATGCGCCGCTGTCAGGGCGGTGTGTGCTATGAAATGTGGAGCAGTGGAGCGAGGCAGCAAGCGCCCTGGCTCATCCACGCTGCTGGCCACGTCCTACAGGACAGGAGTCCGCAGGCCGACCCTCCGGAGACACGGGGCCTTCCAGAATGAAGGCACTGTTCAACCAACCGGAGCGAATTCATGTCGGATTTCAACGATGCAAACCGCGACCCCTTGACCAACGAACCCGGCGCCCATCCGGTGGGCACCGGCGTTGGTGCGGCGGGCGGCGCTGTGGCCGGCGCGGCAGCCGGGGCCTTCGGTGGCCCGATCGGCGCGGCCGTGGGCGGCGTCGCAGGTGCCGTGGTCGGTGGCCTGGCCGGCAAGGCGGCCGCCGAATCCGTGAACCCCACCGTGGAAGATGCCTACTGGCGCGAGAGCTACCAGCGTGAGCCTTACTACCGCGGCGGCCGCACGTACGACGAGTACCGTCCGGCGTACGAGCTGGGCTGGAGCTCCGTGGGCCGCTACGAAGGCGACTTCGACACGGTGGAACCGCACCTGGCACGTGACTGGGGCCAGGCCCGCGGTACCAGCGGCATGGAATGGGACGAGGCCCGTCCCGCCACCCGAGCCGCCTGGGAACGTGCGGGCCGCGGCTACACCACCGACATGGACCGCGGCATGTCCACGGCAGGCGGTGTGGGCGCCGGCGCCGCCGTGGGCAGCATGACGCAGTCCACCACGGGCGACACCGCCATGGTGGACAACGACGACGTCGTGGACGTGCTGGACGACCTGCTGGAATCCTGCCGCGATGGAGAATATGGCTTCCGCGCTTCGGCCGAACACGCCGAATCTCCCGAGCTGAAGGGCATCCTGCTGCGCCATGCCAGCGAATGCGCCTCCGCCGCAGCGGAACTGGAGCGCGAGATCCGCAACCACGGCGGCGAGCCGTCGAGCGGCGGTTCCGTGTCCGGCGCACTGCACCGCGGCTGGGTGTCCGTGAAGACGGCCCTCAGCACCAGCGATGACAAGGCCGTGCTGGAGGAGTGTGAGCGCGGCGAGGATGCCGCAGTGGCCCGCTACCGCAAGGCGCTGAAGGCGTCCCTGCCGGCCAACGTGCGCACGCTGGTCGAGCGCCAGGCCGAAGGTGCCCAGCGCAACCACGACGAAGTCCGCGCACTGCGGGACCGTTACAAGGCCATGCCCTGATCCGGCATCTGCCTGAATGAGAAACGCCGTGGCAGCCGCCACGGCGTTTTTCGTTGGGGCTGCTTTCGGCAGGCCCGGCCGGGGTCGCCGGCAGGCCTGCAGAAAGTGCGTCAGTCGAGGGTGACGACCACCGGCGCGTGGTCGCTGGGCTGAGGATTCTTGCGGGGCAGCCGGTCGATGGCGCAGGCGCTCACCCGCGGTCTAAGGGCTTCGCTCACGAGAATGTGATCGATGCGCAGGCCGCGGTTCTTCTGGAAGCCCAGCATGCGGTAGTCCCACCAGGAGAAGCTCTTTTCCGGCTGCTCGAAGAGGCGGAATGCGTCGGTCAGTCCCAGCCCGAGCAGCGCCTGGAAGTGTGTACGCTCCTCCACCGTGTGATGGATCGTGTCCTTGAGGCCCACGGGATCGAAGGAGTCCCGGTCTTCGGGCGCGACGTTGAAGTCCCCCACCAGCACGAGGCGGGGATGGGCCGCCATTTCTTCCTTCAGCCAGCGGTGCAGCGCCTCCAGCCACAGCATCTTGTAGGCGAATTTTTCCGAGCCGGGCGCCTGGCCGTTGACGAAATAGCAGTTGACCAGCCGCAAGGGGCCTTCGGGCGTGTCGAGCGTGGCGGCAATGACCCGTGCCTGGGCGTCCTCGTGGCCGGGAATGTTGCGCACCACGTCGCGCAGGGGCGAGCGGCTCAGTATGGCGACGCCGTTGTAGGTCTTCTGGCCGAAGGTCGCGGCATGGTAGCCGGCGGCCTGCAGGGCGTCGAAGGGAAACTTCTCGTCGACCAGTTTGAGTTCCTGCAGGCCGATGGCGTCCACGGGGTTGTCGGCGAGCCAGGCCAGCACCTGCGGCAGTCGGACGGAGAGGGAGTTGACGTTCCAGGTGGCCAGCTTCATGGGGGCAGTTCGGTGGACGGACAAAGGGGCAGCAGGGCGTGCGGGCGGGGCTCAGTGCCGCCGGTAGCTCACGAAGGAGAACGGGAGGCCGCTGCCCGACGACTGCTGTACGGGGCTGCGGGCGACCTCGCGCCACTCCGGCCCGAGGACCGGGGCGAACGCATCGCCGTCGAAGTTTTGGTGGATCTCGGTCACCTCGACGCCGTCCGCGAGCGGCAGCGCCTGTGCATAGACCTGGGCGCCGCCCATGATCCAGGCCGTGGCGCCATTCGCCCGTGCGATGCCGAGGGCTTCGTCCAGGCTGCCTGCACGCAGGGCGCCGTCTGCGCGCCAATCCGCCTGCCGCGTGACGACGATGTTGGCGCGACCGGGCAGGGGGCGGAAGCGCGGCGGGAGCGAGTCCCAGGTCTTGCGGCCCATGACGACGGTGGCGCCCAGGGTCAGCTGCTTGAAGTGCGCCAGGTCTTCGGGCAGATGCCAGGGCATGGCGTTGTCCCGGCCGATGGTGCCGTTGGCGGCGCGTGCGTAGATGAGTCGCAGGTCCATGGTGGTTTTCCCGTGGCGGGCCGGGTGCGGTGTCAGATGTGGAAGAACGCCAGGGCGCCGACGGCCAGGCCCACGGCCGCGACGCCGTACATGCCCCGCTCCAGCCACTTGCGGCGCGTGAGCAGGGCGATCGCGGCCAGCGCGATGGCGACCTGCAGCACCGTGGTGGCCTGCGCCCAGCGGTGGTGCTGGTGCATCTGTTCCTCGCTCTGACGGTCGAGCGCGAGCGATTGCGCCTCGAGGGATTCGGCGCTCTTGCGGATGTCGTTCTTTTCCTGCTCGTACCGGTCCAGCTTCGCCTGCAGCTCGGGCTTGCGGGCTTCGGGTGCGAGGTCGCGCGCGAGTTCCGTCACCGACTGCTTGGTGCTCTTGGACTGGTAGTACGCCCACTGGTTGGCCGCCTCGGTCTTGCGGATGGCGGCGTCGTTCTTGATCAGGCCGGCATTGGCCTGCGTGGCGCCGCCCATGTACGAGAAGATGGCACCCACCGTGGCGATGATCGCCGTGGCCATCGCGATGCGGCTGGTCATGGTGCCGTGCCCGGCATCGGAATGGGCGTGCTGGGCGGCGTGCTCGACGGCGTGGTCGTGCGGCCCATGGACGTGGAAGCCGTGGGAGGACATGGATGTTCGAAGGAAAGAGCGGAGCCGGAGAAGCGGGAGGAAGGCGCCCGGGGCCTGCGTTCAGACGGCGACGGGGGCCTTGATGGCGGGATGGTGCTGGTAGTCCGTGACCTCGAAGTCGTCGTACTCGTAGTCGAACAGGCTCGCCGGCCGGCGGCGCAGCCGCAGCGTGGGATAGGGATGGGGATCGCGCGACAGCTGGAGCTGCACCTGCTCCACGTGGTTGTCGTAGATGTGGCAATCGCCGCCGGTCCAGATGAAGTCGCCGACGTCGAGCTCGCACTGCTGCGCCACCATGTGGGTGAGCAGCGCATAGCTGGCGATGTTGAACGGCACGCCGAGGAAGATGTCGGCGCTGCGCTGGTAGAGCTGGCAGCTGAGCCTGCCGCGCTCGCCCGGAGCCTGCGGGGGCGCCACGTAGAACTGGAAGAAGGCGTGGCAGGGCATGAGCGCCATCTGGTCGAGCTCGGCCACGTTCCAGGCGCTCACGATGATGCGACGCGAATCCGGGTTCTTGCGCAGCGTGTCGATCACCTGCTGCATCTGGTCGATGTGGCCGCCGTCGGGCGTCGGCCAGCTGCGCCATTGCACGCCGTAGACGGGGCCGAGGTCGCCGTCCTCGCGCGCCCATTCGTCCCAGATCGTGCAGCCGCGCTCCTGCAGCCAGCCCACGTTGCGGTCGCCGCGCAGGAACCACAGCAGTTCCAGAATGATGGACTTCAGGTGCACCTTCTTGGTGGTCACCAGCGGGAAGCCTTCGTTCAGGTCGAACCGCATCTGGTGGCCGAACACGCTGCGGGTGCCGGTGCCCGTGCGGTCTCCCTTGGCCACGCCCTGCGTGAACACGTGGCGCATGAAGTCTTCGTACTGGTGGCGGATGGGGCGGTCGGTCATGGCAATCCGGGCTCGGGCGGGCAACCCGCGATTCTAGGGCGTCCGGGCCTCGCCCGCCCCGGGCGGGGCCGTTTCCCGTCAGGTCCGCTGCGCCAGCACGCGGCCGGGGTTGAACAGGCCGCGGGGGTCCAGGGCCTGCTTGATCGACCGCATCATGGAGAGCGCCACCGGCGACTGGTAGGCCTCGAGCGTGGCCACTTTCAGCTCGCCGATGCCGTGCTCGGCCGAGAAGGAGCCGCCGAAGCGCGCCACGGCCTCGTAGACGAGGTGGTTCACGCGCTTCTCCTCGTCGCGCAGGAAGGCCTTCGCATCGCCTTCGGCCGGTGCCTGCACGTTGTAGTGCAGGTTGCCGTCGCCCAGGTGGCCGAAGTTGACGAGGCGCACGCCCGGGATCTCGCGCACGAGCAGGTCGTCGGCATAGGCGACGAACTCCGGGATGCGCGAGATCGGCACCGAGATGTCGTGCTTGATGTTCAGCCCTTCCTCGGCCTGGGCGAGCGGGATGTTCTCGCGGATGTGCCAGAGCTGGTGCGCCTGCGCGAGGTTTTCCGCCACGACGGCGTCGTTCACGCAGCCGTCTTCGAACGCGGTTTCCAGCAGGGCTTCGAACCGGCCGCGGGCGTGCTCTTCCGATTCGCTGTCGGCGTTCTCGAGCAGCACCGCGTAGGGCACGTCCTCCTGCTCGATGAAGGGCACGCGCAGCTGCGGCATGTGACGTGCCACGAGGCTGAGCGCGAAGCGGCCCATCACCTCGAAGCCGGTGAGGCCGGCGCCCAGGTGGCGGTGGGCGAGGCCGAGCAGGCGCACGGCCGCCTCCATCGACGGCACGGCGGCCCAGGCCGTGAGGCTCGCGGCGGGCCGCGGGTAGAGCTTCATCGTGGCGGCGGTGATGATGCCCAGCGTGCCTTCGCTGCCGATGAACAGGTCGCGCAGGTCGTAGCCGGTGTTGTCCTTGCGCAGTCCCTTCAGGCCACTCCAGATTTCACCCTGCGCGGTGACCACTTCGAGCCCGAGGCAGAGATCGCGCGTGTTGCCGTAGCGCACCACCTGCGTGCCGCCCGCGTTGGTGGCCAGGTTGCCGCCGATGGTGCAGCTGCCCTCGGCCGCCAGGCTCAGGGGGAACAGCAGGCCGGCCTTTTCGGCCACGTCCTGCAGGTTCTGCAGCACGCAGCCGGCCTCGACGGTCATGGTGAGGTTGTCGGCGTCCACCGCGCGTACCGCGGCCATGCGCGACAGGCTGAGCAGGATCTGCGTGCCCGAGGCATCGGGAATCGATCCGACCGCGAGGCCGGTGTTGCCGCCCTGGGGCACGATGGGCACGCCGGCCTCGGCGCAGGCGCGCACGACGGCCGCCACCTCCGCAGTGGTGGCCGGGCGCACCACGGCGCGGGCCTTGCCGCGGGCGCGGCGGCGCCAGTCCTGTTCCCAGGCGGTGAGGTCGCCTTCGGTGAGTACGTGGGCATCGCCAACGATCTGGCGCAGGTGGTCGAGCAGGAAGGAGGGCATGGCGTTCGGTGGGAAGGCAGGGGAGCGGACGGAGAGTGTCGGTCGGCACAACGGCGGGCCGCAGGGGCCCGCGGAGCGGGTCAGTGGGAAGCGGCGGTACCGGAGGGGGCACGGGCATGGCGCTGGCGCAGCCGCACGTGCAGCGCGCAGGCCGTGAAGAGGCCCAGGCAGAGCACGATCTCGGCGCAGGCCAGCCAGCGGCCGGGGGGCGCGTCGCTCCAGGCGCGCACCACCCCTTCGGTGAAGTAGAGCCACACCACCAGGCTCACCCAGCGGTAGGTGTACATGCGGTGCTTGAGCAGGCCCGCCAGCGGCAGGGCCAGCGGCAGGGCCTTGAGCGCCAGCCACGAGCCGCCGGGCCGCAGCGGCGCCAGCCAGAGCTCCCACGCCAGGCTGAGCACGATGAGGCCCAGCAGGCTGCCGACCGCGAGCCAGCGGGTGGCGGCCACGGTCGGGTCGGGGGCGGGCGCGGCCGTCGCGAAGGAAGGTGTCATCGGAGTGGCATCATATCGGCCATGCCCATTGCCCCATTCGCGAAGCGCTTCGAAAGCGTGCTTTCGGACCTGTCGCGCTTTCCATGGCGCACGACCGCGCAGACGCTGCGCGAACGCTTCCGGGAAGACCGCCTGGGTCTGACGGCCAGCAGCCTCACCTTCACCACGCTGCTGGCCCTGGTGCCGTTCTTCACCGTGGCGCTGGCGATCTTTACCGCGTTCCCCATCTTCGGTGACCTGCAGACGGGTCTGCAGCGCTGGCTGGTGGACAGCCTGGTGCCCGACAGCATCTCCCGCCAGGTGCTGGGCTACCTGACGCAGTTCGCGGCCAAGGCGAGCGGGCTGGGCGTGGCGGGCTTCTCGATCCTGCTGGCCACGGCGCTGGCGCTCATCCTGACCATCGACCGCACGCTCAACAACATCTGGCGCGTTCCCCGCCTGCGGCCGCTGGGGCAGCGGGTGCTGATCTACTGGGCCGTGATCACGCTCGGGCCGCTGGTGCTCGCCGCGAGCCTGGCCCTGACCACGTCGGTGGCGTCCAGCGCGTCGCGCGGCCTCGAAGGCGCACTGCCGGACAGTGCGCGGCTGCTGTTCGATTCCATCGAGTTCCTGCTGCTGGCGGGTGGCACGGCGGCCCTCTACCGCTACGTGCCCAACACGCAGGTGCATTGGCGGCATGCGTGGTCCGGCGGGGTGTTCGTGTCCGTTGGCATCGAAGTGGCCAAGAAGGTGCTGGGGCTCTACATCGCCTCGGTGCCGACCTATTCGGTGCTGTACGGAGCGTTCGCCACGCTGCCCATCCTGCTGGTCTGGATCTACGTGGCCTGGGTCATCGTGCTGCTCGGCGCGGTGGTGGCGGCCTACCTGCCCAGCCTGCTCACCGGGGTCGCGCGCGATGCCAGCCGGCTGGGATGGAGTTTCCAGATCGCGGTCGAGGTGCTGCAGCAGCTGCACGCGGCCCGGGGCTCCGTGCGGCGCGGGCTGCCGGCGGGCGAGCTGGCCCAGGCGCTGCGCGTGGACGTGCTGCAGCTGGAGCCGGTGCTGGAGGTGCTGACCGGCATGGACTGGGTGGTGCAGGTCAACGAGGCCGCGCACGGGGCGGTGGACGCCGAGGAGCCGCGCTACCTGCTGGTGGCGGACCCGGCCACCACCGCGCTGGAACCGCTGGTGCAGCGGCTGCTGATCGAGCGGGACGGCAGTCTGGAGCGTTTCTGGGGGAACACCGGCATGGCGGTGCTGAAGCTCGCCGACGTGCTGCCCCGGCCGGGCGGCGAGCCGGCCGTGGCGCTGGGCTTTTCGGCCTAGGGCGGCCAGGCCAATTCTTCTGGCGGCCGGCCGCGCGGCTTCAGGGCGCCCTGGCCGGAGTTGGTGCCTGCGCCTGGCCCTGCGGCAGCGCCTGGCCGGCCGCGGTGCCGGAGAGCACGGCGCCTTCCAGCGTGGCAGGGTAGGGGCCCGCCACGTAATCGCCGCAGGCCAGCAGCCCCGCGGCGATGGGGGCACCTGGACGCTCTAGCGCAGGCACGCAGGCGAAGGTAGCGCGCTTTTCCACGACGGTCTGCAGAATGCGCAGAGCGGGCAGATTCAGTTGGCGAGCGGCCTGCCGCACGACGGCGTCTTCCAGCGCGGCCCGCTCGCCGTCGAAGGCGCTCACGACGAAAGCGAGCTGGCCTGCGCCGGAGCCGAGACGGCCCCGGTCGAACACGAACTGCGCGGGGGCATCCGGGCCGTTGCGCAGTGCCAGCATGGGCGCCGGCAGCATGGCCGCGCCGGCGCCCGGGGCGGAGACCTCGGCATACACCGTGGCGATGGCTGTGAACCGCAGGGACCGGGCCCGTGCGGCCCAGGCCTGCAGGGGCAGGGCCGCAGTGCTGGAAAGTGCCTGCGCGGCATCCTCCACCAGCCGGGCGGCCTCGGTGCTGGGCGTGGCCAGCACCACGGCGTCGAAGGCGTCCCCGTCCACCCGCCACGCCGGGGCGGCATGTGCGACCGGCTTCGCGGCGGCTTCGAGGCGCTGCACGCGCCGGCCCGGGTGCACGGCGTGCCCGCGCGCGCGCAGCCAAGCGGCAGCGGCTTCGGGCCATAGCGCGCTCAGGTCGCGCCGGGGCAGCAACAGGTTCGACCCGCCCCGGCCGCTGAAGAGGCTGTCGCGCAGCACCCGCAGGAACACCGCGCCGCTCGCGTCGGCACACGGCGTGTTGAGCGCGGACACGCAGAGCGGATCGATGAATTCGCGCAGCAGCCGCTCGGGCAGCCCCGTGCAGAGGTCCGCCACGGTGGCGCGGGGAGCGCACCAGAAGCCGCCGAGCCGCCAGCGCGCCGCACGCGCCAGCAGCGCGGCGCGCTCGCGTACGCTCCAGCCCTGTGCGCTGGCGATGCCCCACAAGGCATCCCAGGGCGGCGGGGCGTCGGGAAAACGCAGCCCCGAGCCGTCGGGGAACGTGAGCGCGAGCGGCATGCGCAGCAGCGCCTCATCCGGATCGATGCCCACCAGCCGCATGAGCCGCAGGCATTCCGCATAGGCACCGATGAGGATGTGCTGTCCGTTGTCGAGGCGGGTGGGGGCTTCGGCTCCAGCGCCCGGCGCAAGAGCGCGCGCACGCCCGCCGAGCATGCGCGCGGTTTCGAACACCGAGACGGCGTGCCCCGCCTGCGCGGCAGCGATCGCGGCGGCGAGCCCGGCCCAGCCCGCTCCGATGACGGCCACACGCATGGGCGTCAACCGTGAGAGCGAGGAAGAGAAGGGCAGGCCCGGGAGCCCATCACATCCGCCCGAGGGCCTGCATCTTCCAGGCGAGCCACAGCTTGCGAAGCGGCGTGAGCGCGATGCGCTGGTGCAGCACCTGGAACTGGTCGCGCTCGATCTCGCGCAGCAGCGTGCGGTAGATGCTCGCCATCATCAGGCCCGGCTTCTGCGCGCGCCGCTGCTCGGGCGGCAGGAGCGCGAACGCCTTGTCGTAGAGGGCGTGGGCGCGCTCGGCCTGGAAGCGCATGAGCGCGGTGAAGCGGTACGAGTACTGGCGCTTGGTGATCTCGTGGGCCTTCACGTCGAACTGCTGCAGCTCCGACACGGGCAGGTAGATGCGGCCCATCATCGCGTCTTCGCCCACGTCGCGGATGATGTTGGTGAGCTGGAAGGCGAGCCCCAGGGTGTGGGCGTACTGCACCGTGCGCTCGTCGACGGGCCCGAAGATCCGCGCCGCCACCTCGCCCACCACGCCGGCCACGAGGTGGCAGTAGCGGGAGAGACCGGCGAAGTCCAGGTAGCGGGTCTGCTCCAGGTCCATCTGGCAGCCGTCGATCACCGCCTGCAGGTGGCGCTCTTCGATACCGTAGGTGGCGGTGTGCGGCATCAATGCCTGCATGACGGGGTGCGTCGGGGGCTGGCCGGCGAACGCGCGGGCCACTTCGGCCTGCCACCAGGCCAGCTTGGTGCGCGCCACGCCGGCATCGGACACCTCGTCCACCACGTCGTCCACTTCGCGGCAGAACGCATAGAACGCCGTGATGGCCGCACGCCGGGCGGGCGGCAGGAACAGGAAGGCGTAGTAGAAGCTGCTGCCGGACGCCGCGGCTTTTTGTTGGACGTACTGTTCCGGTGTCATGGCGGGGGATTGTCCCATGCGGGAGACGTTGGACCCGTCCGGCGCCCGCAGGAGATTGCAGGCCCACGGACGGAGGGCGAGGGGAGGGGCCCGGGCTTTCCCGGCATCCACCGACCGGGCAACAAAAAAGGCCCCGAAGGGCCTTTCTTGCTTGGACAGCGCGCAGTGCGTGTCCATGAATTGGAGCGGGAAAAGAGTCTCGAACTCTCGACCTCAACCTTGGCAAGGTTGCGCTCTACCAACTGAGCTATTCCCGCGTTTGCTGTTGATTCGTTGCCTCGTCAACAGCCTCGAATTGTAGCACCATTTTTTGGTGCTTTTGCCAAGTGGCTTGTCACCCCGTGGTGAACATGCCGCTTTCAGTATCTGGAGGCGCGGGCCGGAGTCGAACCGACCTACACGGATTTGCAATCCGGTGCATAACCGCTTTGCTACCGCGCCGAAGATGCTTTCCTTGGCAAAAAGGGGAAGCGGTGGCTTCCCCTTTTTTGGAGTCTGGAGCGGGAAAAGAGTCTCGAACTCTCGACCTCAACCTTGGCAAGGTTGCGCTCTACCAACTGAGCTATTCCCGCATTTACCGAAGCCTTGCATTCTACAACGTTTGGCGTCGATGGGATGAATTGTAGCGCACTTTTTAGGTGGTTCCCAAAAATTCGACATCAATGTTTCACGGAGCCCGCAGCGGCCGCCGCCTCGCGGCTTTCGCGCGCGGAAACGGATGCGGCGATCTCCTCCTCGGTGAGGGCGATCGGCTTGCGCTCCAGCGCCACCTCGAGCACCTTGTCGATCCACTTGACGGGCACGATTTCCAGGCCGCTCTTCACGTTGTCCGGGATCTCCTGCAGGTCCTTCACGTTTTCTTCGGGGATCAGCACCGTCTTGATGCCGCCCCGCAGGGCCGCGAGCAGCTTTTCCTTCAGGCCGCCGATGGCGGTGACTTCGCCGCGCAGGGTGATCTCGCCGGTCATCGCGACGTCGCCGCGCACCGGGATGCCGGTGAGCGCGGAGACGAAGGCCGTGGTCATGGCGGCGCCCGCGCTCGGGCCGTCCTTCGGCGTGGCGCCGTCCGGCACGTGGACGTGGATGTCGCGCTTCTCGAAGGCCTCGTCCTTGATGCCCAGGCGGTGGGCGCGGCTGCGCACCACGGTGCGGGCGGCTTCCACGGATTCCTTCATCACGTCGCCGAGCGAACCCGTGCGCGTGATGACGCCCTTGCCGGGCATGGCCGCCGCTTCGATGGTGAGCAGGTCACCGCCGACCTCGGTCCAGGCGAGGCCGACCACCTGGCCGACCTGGTTCTGCTGCTCGGCGCGGCCATAGGTGTGCTTGCGCACGCCCAGGTACTCGGCCAGGTTGTCCGCCGTGACCACCACCTGGGGCTCCAGCTTCTTGAGCTGCAGGCCCTTGACCACCTTGCGGCAGATCTTGGAGAGTTCGCGCTCCAGAGAGCGCACGCCGGCCTCGCGGGTGTAGTAGCGGATCACGTCGCGCACGGCGCTTTCCTCGACCCGCAGCTCCTCGTCCTTCACGCCGTTGTTCACCATCTGCTTGGGCAGCAGGTACTTGATGGCGATGTTGGCCTTCTCGTCCTCGGTGTAGCCCGACAGGCGGATCACTTCCATCCGGTCCAGCAGGGCCGGGGGGATGTTCATGGAGTTGGATGTGGCGACGAACATGACGTCGCTCAGGTCGAAATCGACTTCCACGTAGTGGTCGCCGAACTTGTGGTTCTGCTCCGGGTCCAGCACCTCCAGCAGCGCGCTCGACGGGTCGCCGCGGAAATCGGTGCCCAGCTTGTCGATCTCGTCGAGCAGGAAGAGCGGATTGCGCGTGCCCACTTTGTTGAGGCTCTGCAGCACCTTGCCCGGCATCGCGCCGATGTAGGTGCGGCGGTGGCCGCGGATCTCCGCCTCGTCGCGCATGCCGCCGAGGGCCATGCGCACGTACTTGCGGCCGGTCGCCTTGGCGATCGACTGGCCCAGCGAGGTCTTGCCGACGCCCGGGGGGCCGACGAGGCACAGGATGGGCGCCTTCACCTTGTCCACGCGCTGCTGCACCGCGAGGTATTCGAGGATGCGGTCCTTGACCTTGTCGAGGCCGTAGTGGTCTTCGTTGAGCACTTCCTCGGCATTGGCGAGGTCGTGCTTGATCTTGGTGCGCTTGCTCCAGGGCAGGCCGGTGAGCACTTCGATGTAGTTGCGCACGACGGTGGCTTCCGCCGACATCGGCGACATGAGCTTGAGCTTCTTGAGCTCGGCCTCGGCCTTCTTGCGCGCGTCGGCCGGCATCTTGGCGGCCTTGATCTTCTTCTCGATCTCTTCGATGTCCGCTCCTTCCTCGCCTTCGCCCAGTTCCTTCTGGATGGCCTTGACCTGCTCGTTCAGGTAGAAGTCGCGCTGGTTCTTCTCCATCTGCCGCTTCACGCGGCCGCGGATCTTCTTGTCGACGTTAAGGATGTCGACTTCGCGGTCGAGCTGCTCGAAGAGGTTCTCGAGCCGTTCCTTGACGTCGGCCAGGTCCAGCACCGCCTGCTTGTTCTCGAGCTTGAGCGGCAGGTGGGCGGCGATCGTGTCGGCCAGGCGGCCCGGATCGTCGATGCTGGCGATCGAGGTGAGGATCTCGGGCGGGATCTTCTTGTTCAGTTTGACGTACTGGTCGAACTGCTGCATCACCGCGCGGCGCAGCGCCTCGATCTCGCTGGGCTTGTGCTCGCCGTCGGCCGGAGGCACGGGCGTCACCGTGGAGGTGAAATGCGTCTCGTGGTCCTCGATCGAGGCGACCCGCGCGCGCTGCTGGCCTTCGACGAGCACCTTCACGGTGCCGTCGGGCAGCTTGAGCATCTGCAGGATGGTGGACACGCAGCCGACGTCGAACATGTCGGAGACGAGTGGTTCGTCCTTGGCGGCCGTCTTCTGGGCGACCAGCATGATGCGGCGGTCCGCGTCCATGGCCAGTTCCAGGGCCTTGATGCTCTTGGGGCGGCCCACGAACAGCGGAATCACCATGTGGGGGAACACCACCACGTCGCGCAACGGCAACAGGGGCAGATCGATCGGTGTGTCTGGCAGGGGGGTATGTCCGGACATGGGAATCCTTGTGAAGCTGAGTGGAATATGGTCCACCCGCCGATATTTTCAACCCGCGGCACGCCGTGCCGGCCGCCGCGGTCCCGGTCGGCCCACCGGGCCGGCCGTCGCAGGAATAGGTGCCCTTACCGGAACGTGAGGCTGCTTCAGGCCTTCTTGGCGGCTTCCCGGTAAACGAGCAGGGGCGCCTTGTTCTCTTCGATCGTGGATTCGTCCACCACGACCTTCTCCACGTTGCTGGTGTTGGGCAGGTCGAACATGGTGCCGATCAGGGACTGCTCCAGGATCGACCGCAGGCCGCGGGCACCCGTCTTGCGGGCCAGCGCCTTGCGGGCGATCGCCTTGAGCGCCGCCTGCCGGATCTCCAGCTCGACGCCTTCCATGGCCAGCAGCTTGCTGTACTGCTTGACGAGCGCGTTCTTGGGCTCGGTCAGGATCTGCACCAGGGCGTCCTCGCTGAGCTCGGCGAGCGCCGTGACCACCGGCATGCGGCCGACCAGCTCGGGGATGAGGCCGAACTTGATCAGGTCTTCGGGTTCGATCTCGGTGAACACCTCGGTCAGCGAGCGCTGTTTCTTGCTCTTGACGGCCGCGCCGAAGCCGATGCCGGAGGCCTCGGTACGGTTCTCGATGACCTTCTCCAGGCCGGCGAAGGCGCCGCCGCAGATGAACAGGATGTTGGTCGTGTCGATCTGCAGGAAGTCCTGGTTGGGGTGCTTGCGGCCACCCTGAGGCGGCACGCTGGCCATCGTGCCCTCGATGAGCTTGAGCAGGGCCTGCTGCACGCCTTCGCCCGAGACGTCGCGCGTGATCGACGGGTTGTCGGACTTGCGCGAGATCTTGTCGATCTCGTCGATGTAGACGATGCCGCGCTGGGCGCGCTCCACCTCGTAGTTGCAGCTCTGCAGCAGCTTCTGGACGATGTTCTCGACGTCCTCGCCGACGTAGCCGGCTTCCGTGAGCGTGGTGGCGTCCGCCATCACGAACGGCACGTCGAGCATGCGGGCGAGGGTCTGGGCGAGCAGGGTCTTGCCCGAGCCCGTGGGCCCGATCAGCAGGATGTTGCTCTTGGAGAGCTCCACCTCGTCCTTGCCCGCCTTGTCCTTGTGGCGCAACCGCTTGTAGTGGTTGTACACCGCCACGGCCAGCGTGCGCTTGGCGACCTCCTGGCCGATGACGTAGTTGTCGAGGTTGGCCTTGATCTCGGAGGGCGTGGGCAGGTCGCCGCGGGAGTCGCGGGCCCCTTCGGCGGCAGGAAGCTCGTCGCGGATGATTTCATTGCAGAGATCGATGCACTCGTCGCAGATGAATACCGACGGGCCAGCGATCAGTTTCTTGACCTCGTGCTGGCTCTTGCCGCAGAAGGAGCAATACAGGGTTTTTTCGCTGGAAGAGCCTTTTTTCTCGGCCATGTGGGCATTGCCTCGTGTTGCAGGACGTTGCAGGGATGATAACGAAATGGAAAACGGCGCCTTGCCGGAGGGAGCCGGCAGGCGCCGCCGGAGGCAACGCCGCCGCGGGTCAGGGCCGCTGGGCGACGACCTGATCGACGAGGCCGTATTCCTTGGCTTCGTCGGCGGTGAGGAAGTAGTCGCGCTCGGTGTCCGCCTTGACCTTGTCGAGCGGCTGTCCGGTGCGCTCGGCCAGGATGCGGTTCATCTGGTCCTTGGTACGCAGGATGTCGCGGGCGTGGATCTCGATGTCCGTCGCCTGGCCGCGGGCACCGCCGAGCACCTGGTGGATCATGATCTTCGAGTTGGGCAGCGAGAAGCGCTTGCCCTTGGCGCCGGCCGCCAGCAGGAAGGCGCCCATGCTGGCCGCGAAGCCCAGGCACATGGTGGACACGTCCGGCTTGATGAACTGCATCGTGTCGTAGATGGCCATGCCCGCCGTGACGCTGCCGCCCGGGGAGTTGATGTAGAACGAGATGTCCTTGTCGGGGTTCTCGCTCTCGAGGAACAGCAGTTGCGCCACCACGAGGTTGGCCGTCTGGTCGTTCACCTCGCCGATCAGGAACACGATGCGTTCCTTGAGCAGGCGGGAGTAGATGTCGTAGGACCGCTCGCCGCGGCCCGACTGCTCGATGACCATGGGGATCATGCCCAGGGCCTGGGTTTCCAGTGCGCTCATTTTTTCTCCAGTCATGCAGATACTGTACCGAGAAATGAATTGGGGCCTGTGCTCGCCAGCACAAGCCCCATGGGGACGGGAGGGCCGGCGCGCCGAAAAGGGCGGCACCGGCGCCGGGGCATCAGCCCTGGCCCATCAGTTCGTCGAAGGAGATGGCCTTGTCGGTGACCTTGGCCTTGTCCAGCACGAAGGCCGTGACGTTGTTCTCGACCACGACGGCCTCGACTTCCGCGAGGCGCTGGCGGTCGCCGAAGTACCAGCGGACCACGTCCTCGGGCTTCTCGTAGCTGGCGGCCAGCTCGTCCACGTGGGCCTTGAGCTGCTCGGGCGTGGCATGCAGTTCGTTGGCACGCACGAGCTCGGCCACCACCAGGCCCAGGCGCACGCGGCGCTCGGCCTGGGGACGGAACACGTCCTCGGGGATCTCGGCCTTGTCGGCGTCCTTGATGCCGCGCTGCTTCAGGTCGGCACGGGCGCCTTCGAGCAGGCGGGCGATCTCGGACTGCACGCTGGCGTTGGGCAGGTCCAGCTCGGCCTTGGAGACCAGGGCTTCCATCACGGCCTGCTTGTTGCGGGCCAGCAGGCGGAACTTGACTTCGCGCTCGAGGTTCTTCTTGATGTCGGCGCGCAGGCCGTCGACGGTGCCGTCGGCGATGCCCAGGGACTTGGCCAGCTGCTCATTGACTTCGGGCAGGTGCGCGGCTTCGACCTTCTTCACGGTGACGAGGAAGTCGGCGGTCTTGCCGGCCACGTCCTTGCCGTGGTAGTCCTCGGGGAACGCCAGCGGGAAGGTCTTGCTCTCGCCGGCCTTCATGCCGCGCACGGCGTCTTCGAATTCCTTGAGCATCTGGCCTTCGCCAACCAGGAACTGGAAGTCTTCGGCCTTGCCGCCGGAGAAGGTCTCGCCGTCGATCTTGCCTTCGAAGTCCACGGTCACGCGGTCGCCGTCTTCGGCGGCCGTGCCCTGGGCGCGCTGCGCGAACGTGCGGCGCTGCTTGCGCAGGATGTCGATGGTCTTGTCGATGGCGGCGTCGGTCACTTCGGCGGACAGCTTCTCGACTTCGGCGGTGGAGAGGTCGCCGATCTTCACTTCGGGGAACACTTCGAACACGGCGTCGAAGGTGATCTGGCCTTCGGGTGCGCCGTCCTTCTCGGTGATGCGGGGCTGGCCGGCGACGCGCAGGTTGGCTTCGTTGGCGGCCTGGGCGAAGGCTTCACCGACCTTGTCGTTCAGCACTTCGTACTGCACGGAGTAGCCGTAGCGCTGGGCCACGACGTTCATCGGCACCTTGCCGGGACGGAAGCCGTCCATCTTCACCGTGCGGGCCAGGCGCTTGAGGCGCGAGTCCACTTCCGTCTGGATGGTGGTCAGGGGCAGGCTCAGCGTGATCTTGCGCTCGAGCTTTTCAAGGGTTTCAACAGTAACGGCCATGGCTCTTCCTCTATGTAATGGGACCGTGACAGCCGTCCCGTGCCGGGACTGCCTCACCGTGTTGTGCGTGGTGCGCGGGGGGGGACTCGAACCCCCACACCATTGCTGGCGTCAGGACCTAAACCTGGTGCGTCTACCAATTTCGCCACCCGCGCTTTATCCACTTGGCTTTCACCCGCCGTCTCCAGCGGACCACCGACAAAAAGCGGCGCACCGGGGAGGCCGCCGCTTTTCTGAAATTGGTTAGCCCTCGATTTTACCCTGTCGGCGGGCGGTGTTCCTTTCAGGCCGCTGGCGCGGAGGGCGTTTCGGGCCGCCGCACGCGGAACCAGGCCGCGTACATGGCCGGCAGCGCCAGCAGCGTGAGCACCGTGGCGACGACCAGCCCACCCATGATGGCGACGGCCATCGGGCCCCAGAACACGCTGCGCGACAGCGGGATCATCGCCAGCACGGCGGCCGCCGCGGTGAGCACGATGGGGCGCAGCCGGCGCACGGCCGACTCCACGATGGCGTCCCAGGCGGGCACGCCGCGCGCGCGGTCGCTCTCGATCTGGTCGATGAGGATCACCGAGTTGCGCTGGATCATCCCCATGAGCGCGATCACGCCCAGCAGCGCCACGAAGCCGAACGGCCGGCCGAGCAGCAGCAGCCCGCCCGCCACACCGGCGATGCCCAGCGGCCCGGTGAGGAACACCAGCACTGCCCGGCTGAAGCTGTGCAGCTGCAGCATGAGCAGCGTGAAGGTGATGAACAGCATGATGGGCACGCCCGCCGCGATCGAGGCCGAGCCCTTGGAGCTTTCCTCCACCGCGCCCGCCACCTCGATACGGTAGCCCGTGTCGCCCGCGTCGTGCCACCGGGACTCCAACTGGCGCAGGCCGGGCAGCAGCGCTTCGGTGACGGTGGCGCCCTGCAGGCCCTCGACGACGTCGCCCTGCACGGTGATGGCGTATTCGCGGTTCTGCCGCCACATCACGCCGGGCTCCCACACGAACACCGGCCGCGCGATCTGCGTGAGCGGAATCGCGCGCCCGGACGCCGTGGGCAGGTAGGCGTTGGCGATGTCGGTGATGGCCTGGCGTTCGTCCGGCGGCTGGCGGAAAACGATGTCGATCAGCCGGTCGCCCTCGCGGTACTGGCCCACGGTCGTGCCGGTGAACACGGTGCGCGCGGCCTGGGCGATGGACTGGCTGGTCACGCCGAGGGCGCGCGCCTTGTCCTGGTCGATCTCCAGGCGCATCGTCTTGACCGACTCGTTCCAGTTGTCGTTCACGCCCTGCATCTGCGGATGCTCGCGCAGGATGGTGCGGACTTCGTCGGCATGCTGGCGCAGCCGCACCGGGTCGCTGCCGATGACGCGGAACTGCACCGGGTAGGCCACGGGCGGGCCGTTGGGCAGCAGCTTGACGCGTGCGCGCACTTCGGGGAACTCCTGCGCGAGCAGGGAGGGCAGGGAGTGGCGCAGTGCTTCGCGCCGCGACAGGTCCTGCGGCAGCAGGATGATCTGCGAGACGTTGCTCTGCGGGAAGACCTGGTCGAGCGGCAGGTAGAAGCGCGGCACGCCCGAGCCGATCCAGGTGCTGACCGAGGTCACGCCGGGCTCGGCGAGCAGGCGCTTTTCCAGGCGCTTGAGCAGTTCCTCGTTGGCGGCGAACGACGTGCCCTCGGGGAACCAGGCATCGACCAGGATCTCCGGACGGCTCGAATCAGGGAAGAACTGCTGCTGCACGCGCCCCATGCCCACGATGCCGAGCACGAACAGCAGTACGGTGATGCCGATGGTGATCCAGCGGTGCTCCACGCAGGCGCCCACGGCGCGGCGGAACGCGTTGTAGAAGCGGCTGTCGAAGACCTCGTGCGGGCCTTGCGCGGCGGCGGTGCCTGCTGCGGCGCCTTCCGCGGGCGGATGCGCTTCCGCTTTCGGATGCGCAGGCGCCTTGAGGATCAGCGTACCCAGGTACGGCACGAAGTACACCGACACCAGCCACGACAGCACCAGCGCGATCACGGTGACGGCGAAGATCGCGAAGGTGTATTCGCCCGTGACCGACTTGGCCAGGCCGATCGGCAGGAAGCCGGCGGCGGTGATCAGCGTACCGGTGAGCATCGGCATGGCCGTGATCTCGTAGGCGAAGGTGGCGGCGCGGACCTTGTCGTAGCCTTCCTCCATCTTCCGCACCATCATCTCGACCGCGATGATCGCGTCGTCCACCAGCAGGCCGAGCGCGATGATGAGCGAGCCCAGCGAAATCTTGTGCAGGCCAATCTTCCAGTACCACATGGCCAGGAAGGTGACGGCCAGCACCAGCGGGATCGTGATGCCCACCACGAGGCCGGGGCGCACGTCCAGCGTCCAGCGCCGCCAGAACGGGTGGTGGCCGGGGCGCTGGTGCAGCCCCAGGCTCAGGAAGCTCACGGCCAGCACGATCACCACGGCCTCGATCAGCACCTTGACGAATTCGTTCACCGACGATGACACGGCGCGCGGCTGGTCCTGCACGTTCACGAGGCGCACGCCCGCGGGCAGGGTCTGCTCGATGCGGCGGGCGGCGGCATGGAGCGACTCGCCGAGCCGGATGATGTCGCCGCCCTTGGCCATGGAGACGCCCAGCGCGACCACTTCCCGGCCCTGGTGCCGCACCTTGATGCTGGGCGGATCGACGTAGCCGCGGCGTACCTCGGCGATGTCCCCCAGGCGCAATTGCGCGCCCGAGGCGCCCCGGATCGGCATGGCGCGCAGGTCCTCGACGGCGCCGAACTGGCCCGCCACGCGGATCTGCACCTGGTCCTGCGGCGTCTGGATGGTGCCGGCGCTCTCGACCGCGTTCTGCTGGCCGAGCTGGGACAGCACCTGGTTCATGTCCAGGCCGAGCTGCGCGAGCCGCTTCTGCGAGATCTCGATGTAGATCTTCTCGTCCTGGATGCCGAACTGCTCGACCTTGGCCACGTCCTTCACGCGCAGCAGCTGCTGGCGCACGTCGTCCGCGAAGTTCCGGATTTCGGCCGGGGTGAAGCCGTCCGCCTCCAGCGCATAGATCACGCCGTAGACGTCGCCGAATTCGTCGTTGAAGAACGGGCCCTGCACGCCCTGGGGCAGGGTGGCGCGCATGTCGCCGATCTTCTTGCGCACGGTGTACCAGACGCCCGGCACCTCGCCGGGCGGCGAGGAATCCTTGAGCTCGAAGATGATCTGCGACTCGCCGGGCTTCGAGTAGCTGCGCATGCGGTCCGCATACGGCACTTCCTGCAGCGTGCGTTCGAGCTTGTCGGTGACCTGTTCGGCCACCTGCTGTGCGGTGGCGCCGGGCCAGTAGGTGCGCACCACCATGGCGCGGAAGGTGAAGGGCGGGTCCTCGTCCTGGCCGAGCTGGAAGTAGGCGCCCACGCCCAGCAGCATGAGCACCACCATCAGGTAGCGTGTGAGGGCGGGATGGTCCAGCGCCCATTTGGACAGGTTGAATCCGCCGGTGGGCGGCTGCTGCGTCGCATTTTCCATGGAGGCCTCAGCGAGCGGTGGCGGAGGCCGTGGAGGCCGAGGGGGAGGCGCCGGATGCGGCCGGGGCCGGTGCGGAAGCGGGCCCGGCGGCCGGGCCTTCGCCGCCGTGCGACGACCGCGGCTGGTAGACCAGCACCTTCTGCCCCGGGGAGAGCACATGCACGCCGGCAGACACCACCTGCATGCCCGGCGCGAGGCCGCTGCCCACCACCACCTCGTTGCCGTCGGCGCTCGCGATCTGCACGGCCTGCGAACGCACCGTGCCGCTGCCCGGCTCGTAGACCCAGACGGCGGTCCGCGAGCCTTCCTGGCGCAGCGCGCTCGTCGGCAGCTTGATGGCCTGCGGCGCTCCCTGCGCGGCCCCGTCGGGCGTCACGTAGGCCGTGGCGCCCAGGGGCGGGGGCGTGTCGGACTCGATGGCGACCTTGGCGAGGAAGGTGCGCGTGACCGGATCGGCGCTCGCGGCCACTTCGCGCACCCGGCCCGGCAGCACGCCGCCGCCCGCCCATGTGCGCACCGTGACGGTCTGGCCAGGGCGGATGCGGGCGAGCCGGTCTTCGGGCACAGAGAACACCACGTCGCGCGGCCCGTCCTGCGCGATCCGCACGACCGGCGTGCCGGCCGCGACCACCTGGCCGGGCTCGGCATCGATGCCGGTGACCACCCCGGCCGCATCGGCCACGAGCCGCGTGTACTGCGTCTGGTTGCTCTGCGAGGCCGCCTGGGCCCGCGCCTGCTCGAGCGAGGCTTCAGCCGCCTTCAGCGTGGCGGAACGCCGGTCGAGTTCGGCGCCGCTGATGAAGTTCTGCGCCTTGAGCGCGGAAAAGCGCTGGTAATCCGCCGCCGCCAGATCCCGCTGGGTCTGGGCGGAGGCCACCTGGGCGCGCGCCGCGTCCGCGGACAGCTGGTAGTCGCGCGGATCGATCTGCGCGAGCACCTGGCCGGCCTGCACGCGCTGCCCGAGTTCCGCCTGCCGCTGCACGATCTTGCCCGCCACGCGGAAGCCCAGGCGCGACTCGATGCGGGCGCGCACTTCGCCGGCATATTCCGCTCGGGTGTTCAGGGACGAGGCGCCCACGGTGAGCAGTTTGACCGAGCGCACCGGTTCCGGCGGCGGCTCCTTGCGGGAACAGGCGCCGAGCGCCAGGGTCGCCGCGACCGATGCGATCACCAGCCACTGCCGCCCGGGCGCCGAGCGCCACGAAAAAGCCCCACGTGGGGGCTGGAGGGGGCGAGGGCGCCTGGAGGTCCGGGGCTGCACGAGAAGCGGCATGGGAATTCCCGATAGGAACGGTTAATGACTGACTGGTTAGTAATCTAGGTGAAAGACCCGGCAGCGTCAAGCGACAATCGGCCGGTGACCACGCCACTTTCCACAGGACGCGGACCGGGCATTCCCGGCCCGGCCGAGCCCTCCGCAACGCCCGAGGCGCCCGTGACTTCCGCGGCCCCGCCGCTGCCGGCGGGGCCGCACGCGCCCGCTGGTACGCCGCCTGCGCCGGAGCAGGGGGCGGCCGCGTGGCGTGCCCAGCCCGTCACGCATTACGAGAATTTCCCGGTGGCGTCCTGGCTGTGCCCGCCCGCGCTGCGCGCGCCGATCGCGGCCATCTACGGTTTCGCCCGGACGGCGGACGACCTCGCGGACGAGGGCGATGCCACGCCGGCGGAGCGGCTGGCGGCGCTGGCGGAATACGGCAAGGAACTGCACCGCGTCGCCGCCGGCCACCCGCCCGGGGTGCGTTGGGCCGCCGTGTTCGGCCCGCTGCAGGGAGCGATGCGCGACCATGCGCTTCCGGTCCCGCTGCTGGCGGACCTGCTGAGCGCGTTCACGCAGGACATCGTGCGGACGGCGGGCGGCCTGACCTATGCGGACCGGGACGGGCTGCTGGACTACTGCCGGCGGTCCGCCAACCCGGTGGGGCGGCTGCTGCTGCATCTCTATGGCATCCACGACGCCCGGGCGCTGGCCCGCAGCGATGCCATCTGCACGGCGCTGCAGCTCATCAATTTCTGGCAGGACTTCAGCGTGGACCTGCCCCGGGGCCGGCACTACCTCGCCGATGCCGACCTGGCGCGGTTCGGCGTGGAGCGCGCGCTCCTGCAGCGGCAGCCGCTCGACCCGCGGGCCCGCGCGCTGGTGGCCGATGCCGCGGCGTGGGCCCGGGCGCTGATGGACGAAGGCGCGCCGCTGGTGCACCAGGTGCCGGGCCGGATGGGCTGGGAACTGCGCCTGGTCGTGCAGGGCGGGCTGCGCATCCTCGACAAGGTCGAGGCCCTGCGGGGCGGGAGCCTGATCCGCCGCCCGGTGCTGGGCGGATGGGACTGGATGCGGATGATGGTCCGCGCCGTGGCCATGTAGGCCGGAGAGGCGAGGGGAGCCTGGGCATGCGCTCCCGTGCTGCTCCCCACCGCGTGGCTGCCCGGCGGGGGGGCGCCGCCGCTCAGGGGCGTGCCGGATCCGCCGCCGTGTACGGGCCCGAGGCGGTGCGCGGCGGGTGCACGACGATGGTGCTGTAGCCGCGGTAGCTGCCGGTCTTGGACTCGTCGGATACCCAGACGATCCAGTCGGGTTTTTTGCCGCGGCCCTGGTCGATGGTGCCCACCACTTCCAGGCGGAAGCGCTGTTCAGGGGTGTCCACCGCCACGGCGCCCCCGTCGTATTCGGGCGCGCCCGGCAGCAGCGTCTTCAGCGTGTGCTTCTTGGCGTCCGCACGCTGGTGCAGCGACGACGGGAACGTGCGCAGGTCGAGTCGTTCGTAGAGCGATTTCGCCTGGCGGCCGGCGGCCTGGGGTTTCTCCGCGGCGAAGGGCTTGCCCGCCGTCAGGCGCAGGGCATCGCACAGCAGGTACTCGCTGCGGACCTCGAAATTGCGCGCCGACTCGACGGGTGGGCCTTTCTGCACCAGGTCGGCGTACTCGCGGCAGTTGCTGGCCGACGCACCCCCGTCGAAGGCGAGCGGCGTGCGCGCAGCCTGCAGCGCTGCCTCGGGGGCCTGCAATGCCGCCAGCAGTTCCGGGTTGGAGATGCGCACGGCGGGCGCTTTTGCGGTGGCGGCATGCAGGGTGCCAGCGGCCAGCACCGCGGAGGCAAGGGCGATCCATCGTTTCATTTGATTTTCTCCAGCAGGGCGGCTTCCTTGCCGCGCCGCGTAGGGTAGGCGTCCCCGAAGCTCTTCAATATCTTGACGGCTTCGGTCCAGTCCTGTGTGGTCACGGCCTTCCAGAACTTGGGCGTGGCGGCATCGAGGTTGACACCATATTGGAACGACACCGAGGCGATGACGGTCTGCGCCTGCTCCGGCAGATCGACGAAGCTTTTGGTGGAGGCCGAGTCGTACTTCAGCTTCAGGCTGGAGACGTGGCCGGCCTTGACCGCCTTGTCGATCGACTCGGCTTCCGCGGCAGTGATCGTCAGCGGGGTTTTCTCGATCAGCTTCTTGGCCTCGGCGCCCTTGGCATCCAGATAGGGCTTGAGTTTCGCGACCAGCGTGCTGGCGAGGCCGAGGGCCTTCAGATCGCTTTCCGACCGCTGGCCCAGATCGAACCCGGTCGCGATCGTCACCCCGCTCTTGCTGACATTCGCCGCCGGCACGTAGCCGGTGGTTTGCGAGCCCCCTTCGAGGGCGCTCAGGAATGCATAGTCGATTTTTTCTGGCATGAATGGCTCTGTGGAGTAATCGGCCGCCAACGTATGCTCGGGAATGCAGAATCGGCATGCATACGAAAACGGCAGGCATGAGAGCGCGATACATCGATATCCCGGGAGACTTCCGGATACCCGCCGGCCCCGGTATGTCTGAGCGGGCTGGATGTTGCATCTTTGAAACGGCGCAATGCGTTTTCAAGCAGATGCAGCGCTTTTTATTTATGCATGCAATAAAAAAGCCGGAGCCCTGCGAAGGCCCCGGCTTTCGGAGAAGCCGAACGAATCAGGCTTCCTTGTTTTCCTTGACGTTCCAGCCGGCCGAGCTTTCCGCGCCCTTGCCGCCCTGGTTCGTCTGCTCCCAGTATTGGGTCTTGACCTTGGCGGCCTGGAATGCGTAATTCACCAGAACGGCGTCGCTGCCGTCGGTGCCGCTCACCGTCACGCTCGTGACCAGCACGTCGGTCAGCGTGATCTTGCCGAATTCGATCTGCGTGCCGCCGGCCTTGCACATCGAGATTTCGACCTGGCCCAGGTGCTTGCCGGTCGAGCAGTGCTTGAGCACGGCCGGGTAGGCCTTGTCCATCTTGGCCACGATGCTCAGGTCGTGGAACGTGACCTTGCCCGCGCCCGCGCCGCTGCCCGTGGCCATCGAGTTGGGCTGGGTCGCGCCCCAGCTGAAGGAGCGGATGTCGGTCCAGCTCTTGTGGTTGGAGTCTTGCGACTCGCCGCTGGCACCTTCAACCTTCATGAACATATCGACGGACATGGAATGTTTCCTTTTTAATGACTGCGCTTTTTGCGCTGTGAAAGATGAAATAGAGCCGCATGGCTGTCGAATGCGGTATGACGGCTCCTCACGAACGGGGCTTTTACCGGAGGGCCGTTGCCATAATCGCCCAACGCTTCCCCCCTCCCGAGGGTTGCGCGAATGCGCCGCAGGCCGGGCTTCTCCGAATGCCTAGTTGCGCCGGCGATCATAGGTGCGCTCCCCCGCATTTGGAAATACCCCAGATTTCAACATTGTCCAGCGGCGGGAAACAAAGGAAACAATTTGTCTTTTTTCTCGACGCGCTGCGGGATATCGAAGACGTGTCACATGTTACCGTTACACTTGGCCCCTTCCCGTGGAGGCCCCGTCTGGGGTGCACGGGCAGGAATGCAAAAACACGGCGGATGGCGTGGCAGTTTCGCCGCCATCTCCATACAGAGTAGAAACAGCCGGCCGGGAGTGATGCGTTTGACACTGGTGCGCGACGTGCAGGAACCGGAAGCTCCGGAGAACGGGCTGGATCCCGGTGCCCGGCGACGGTCGCGCCGCCTGCCGCGGTGCTTGGAAGCGTGAACCCATGCAGAAGGATTTCAGTGGCTCGGCCAACTGCCTAGGCCCCGGCGTGCAGGTCGGAGAGTACCGGCTGAGCGACGTCGTGGGCGAGGGTGGGTTCGGCATCGTCTACAAGGCGCGCGACCTGAGCCTGGATCGCATCGTGGCGATCAAGGAGTACATGCCCGCCACCCTGGCGGGGCGCAAGGACGGCAGCGAGGTGCACGTGCGCTCGCAGCACCGCGGCGCTTTCGACGCGGGCCTGCGCAGCTTCATCAACGAAGCCCGCCTGCTGGCCAAGTTCTCCCACCCGGCCCTGGTGCACGTCTACCGGTTCTTCGAAGCCAACGGCACGGCCTACATGGTCATGCAGTACTACGAAGGCCAGACCTTCCGGTCGTTCCTGGCGCAGCAGCCCGTGATGGACGAAGCCTGGCTGTCCGCCGTGCTCGTGCCGATCCTGGACGTGCTGGAGATGCTGCACGCGGCCGACTGCTACCACCGCGACATCGCCCCCGACAACATCTTCCTGCAGGAATCGGGCATGCCGGTGCTGCTCGATTTCGGTGCCGCCCGCCGCATCATCGGCGACATGACGCAGGCGCTCACGATGGTGCTCAAGCCCGGCTTCGCGCCGATCGAGCAGTACGTGGACGACGGCGCCATGCCCCAGGGCGCATGGACCGACATCTACCAGTTGGGCGCCGTGCTCTACCAGGCGATCACGGGGCGTCCCCCCGCCACGTCGGTGGCACGGATGATCAATGACCCGCTGGTCGCGCTCACGCCTGAGAACTGCCCCGGCTTCAGCGCACGCTTCCTGCACGGCGTGCAGAGCGCCCTCGCGGTGAAGCCGCAGGACCGGCCGCAGACCATCGCCGAGCTGCGCCAGCAGCTGGGCCTGAAGACCGTGACGATTTCCTGGCCGCACGCGGCAGCGGCCGCGGCCGGTGCCGAAGTGGCCGTGCGCGCCGCGGGGGCGGGTGCCGATCCCGCTGCGGCCGAAGCCGCGTCCACGCTGCGTCCCATGGAGGCGGTGGCATCCATCATCCCCTCCCATCT
Source organism: uncultured Acidovorax sp. (assembly GCA_913774955.1). GTDB lineage: Bacteria > Pseudomonadota > Gammaproteobacteria > Burkholderiales > Burkholderiaceae_C > Paracidovorax. Next base: position 356,167 of record CAJYKV010000024.1, on the reverse strand, counting down.
GCCGCAGCCGCCTGCCGACGGTGCCGGTGCACAGGCCGATGCCGCTGCACGCGGCTTCGCTTCCACCCGGCCGGCGCCCCTGCCGGAGCCTCCAATGCCCGCACCGGCCCCTGCGGCCCCGGTGATCCCTGCGGCCGCTCCGCAGGCGCGTCCCACGCCGGGTGGCCGTGCCTTCGAATCCGGCGCGTCGGCGAAGCCGCCGCGCGCCGCCGCGTCCGCGGCGGCGGCCCCTGCCGCTGCGCGGGGCGCATCCGGCCGCCGCCCTGCGTGGCTGATCCCCGTGCTGGCGCTGCTGGCGGTGGTGCTCATCGGCGGGGTCTGGTGGACCGTGCAGGCGTCCAGCGAGGCGGCCGCCCGCGAGCGGATGGCGGTGCAGGAGGCCAGCCAGTGGGAACTGGCATCGCGCATCAACACGGTGGAATCCGTGCAGGCCTATCTGAGCGCCTTCCCGAACGGCGTGCACCGGATGCAGGCCGAGGAGGCATTGACCCGCCTGACCGCGCAATCCCTGCAGACGGCCGCCGTTCCCGCCGACGCTCCGGCGGCCCCGGCGTCCGCCCCGGTGGCCGCGGTCTCGGCTCCCGTGGCGGTGGCCACCCCCGAACCCGCCGCGCGCGCCAGTGCCCCGGTGGCCGCACCCACTCCGCCCGGGCAGGCTGCCCAGTCGGGCCCCGCGGCCGCGGCGTCCACCGCGGCAGCGGACGATGCGGGCCGCGCACAGCGCACCGCCACGCGCGACGCAGAGAACACCGGGCGCGTGATCCTGCGCGTCATGCCCTGGGGCAACGTGACCGTGGACCGCATTCCTGCCGGCACGACGCCGCCGCTGACGCAACTGACGCTGGCGGAGGGCTTCCACCGCATCGAACTGTCCAATCCGGCATCCCAGACGGTGACCCGGATGGTGCAGGTGCGCAAGGGCGAATCCGTGATCCTGACCCACAAATTCGAATGACGGCCCGGCTGCCGCGGCCAGGCCTGGCACGCGGCGGACGGTGCATGGACGATCAGCAGACGGCGGCCCGTGGCCGCAGGCCGGACGGCCACCTGCCATTTTGACGAGGAGAGCATGGGAACTACGACGAAGCTCATTGGGGTGGCCTGCCTGGCAGGCGTGCTGCTCGGCGGATGCCAGACCCCGCCAGCGGGCGAAGGTGCCGGCGGCGGGCAGGCTGCGGCCGAGGCAGGGACGGCGGACGGAAAGGATGCCGCGAAGCAGAAGGACCCGGCCACGCTGAAGGAAGAGGCCCTGTCGCAGGCGGTCGACGTCTACACCGACGGCCGCTACGACGAGGCCATCGCGGCGCTGACGCCGCTGAGCACGGCGCCCGAGCTGCCGGTCGCCTCGCAGATCAAGGCCTACAAGTTCATTGCTTTCAGCCATTGCGCCTCCGGACGGCTGCGCCAGTGCCGCCAGACGTTCGAGTCGGCGCTGCAGCTCGATCCGAACTTCCAGTTGAGCGATGTCGAGAAGGGGCATCCGGTCTGGGGCAAGGAGTTCCTCGCCGCGCGTGCCGCGGCTGCCGCCGCCGCTGCGCGCAGCAAGCGCGCCGCGCCCGCCAAGAAGACGCCATGAGCCGCGCGGGCTGCAATCAACATGGATAAGGTCGAACTCAGGGTCGTGCGGCAGGCCGACGGCGAGGTGGACCGCCTCTGGGCGGCGGTGTTCGGGGTGGCGGGCGGAACAATCGGCCGCGGCGGGCAGAACAAGCTCGTGCTGCCCGATACCGATGCCGGTGTGGCGCGCGTGCATGCGATGGTGCGCATGGAGTCCGAGGCCGCGTACATCGCCAACCTCTGCGAGCGCCGCTCGATCTTCGTGGCAGGCGGGGAGGTCCGCTCCGGCGAGGAGGTGAAGCTTTCAGTCGGCGACGAGGTTCGCATCGGACCGTACACGCTGTACTCCGTCGTGCCGGGCGCGCCGTTCGTGGCGCCCGTGCCGGCGCCGGCGCCGTCTCCGGTGGCCGTTCCGGCCGATGCCCCGGCTGCGGCACCTGCCCGGGCGAGCGCCCCGGTGGCGGATCCCGCACACGCCGCGGCGGCCGTGGCCCTTCCGCAGGCCGTTCCGGCCGTGGCGGACATTTTGGAGGATGTCGCACCAGCCGCCTACGTCCCTCCGCCCGCGGCCCTTTTCGAGGCTCCGCCCTCAAGCCCCGCGCAGCCTGCCGCCGGCCGACCGCTGCAGAGCCCCGTGGAGACCTTCCCGGCGGCCGAAGACGACGACAACCCCTTCGCGATGCTGGGGCGGGTGGAGTCGCCGGCCAGCCCCGTGCCCGTCCGCGCGCCGCAGCCCGCGGTGGCCCCGGTCGCCTCCGCCTCCGTCGCCTCCGGCCCGGACGCCATGCCCGTGCCGATCACCGGGCTGCCCCTGCTGTCCGGCGTGCCGCCGGCGGGTAGTCCGGAGCCGGCACGTCCCTCTTTCGCTCCCGCAGAAGCCGTGTCGCCCGCCCTGCCGCCGGCAGCGCCGGCCGGGGCCGGAGCGCTGCCGGTGGACCTGGGCTCCGGTGGGCCCGGCACGCCGGCGCAGGCCGTGTCGCCGTGGGGCGTGCCGGGCATTCCTGGTGCACCGGGTGCGGCAGCGGACGCTCCGGTGCCCGCGGCGGCGAAGTCCGCGGCAGGCCCCCGAGCGCTGGTCATTCCGGAGGATTTCGACCTGTTCGCTGCCGATCCGCGGCGGGGTGAGGAGAAGAAGGACGTCTGGGGCGGCGGCCTGCAGGGCAAGAGCCTGAGCGAGATCGCCAATCTGCGCCACGACGAACTGCTGCAGTCGCTGCCGGCCAGCGGCACGAAGTTCGCGCACGACATGGACAACCCCTCGCACGCCGGTCTGCCCAAGGGGCTGGACCCACGCAGCGAACTGGACCCGCTCCGGCTCTTCGGCGGGGCGTCCGGGCCGGCGCTGCACGACCCGGAGCGCGGCGCGGTCGCGCTGGGGTCGGACCTGTCCCAGTCATTCAGCCTGCCCAAGGGCGTTCCGATGCAGGAAGGGGGCCACGAGGCTTCGGCCGCGAAGCCTCCGGAGGGCCATGCGCCGCTGCCTCCGCTTCCGATTCCAAATCCGATTCCACAGCCTGCCGCCGTGGGCGGGCCGGGGGCCGGATTGTCCTTGGCCTCCCAGCCCCCTTCGGGTACGCAGCTGTCTGCCGCGGGCCCGTCCATGGCGGGCGCGGCATCCGCCGTGGCCTCTCCGGCCGCGCCCCTGGAAGGACTGCTGCGCGTGGAAGGACTGGACCTCGGCGCGTTCGGATCCGAAGCCGCATCGGCGGACCGCCTGGACTGGCCGTTGGTGGACACGGCGCCCGGGGCGGATGCCGCCGGCCATGCGGGCACGGCGGAGGGCGACTGGCCCGCAGCGCCGGCCCTGACGGCGGCTTCGCCCTTCGGTTCCGGCCAGAGTGCCGCGTCCGCCCATCCGGGTGCGCAGGCGCTTCCGATCGGGGGGCTGGGCCTCGAAGGCTCCGGCATGCTGTCTGGCGGAAGTGGGTTTACCGGGGCCCGGCCATCGGCGTCGACACCTCCCGTGCCGCCCACGTCCATGTCCACGCCCACGTCTGCGCCTGCGGCGCCGCTGGTGGATGCGCCAGCGGCTGCTCCTGCGCCGGTCCCGCCTCCGGCGGCCACTACGGTCACCGCGGCCAGCGCGCAGGAATGGCCGGGCCAGCCCGCCACGGCGGCACGCTCACCGCTCGCGCCCATGCTGCCGGAGCTGGAGGCGGCGTCGCCCGCCGAACTGCAGTCGCTGATCGCCGCCTTCCTGGAAGGGGCGGGCGTGCTGTCGAAGAAAGTCGAGCCGCAGCGGCTCAGCCCGGAGTTCATGCGCTCCTTCGGCGAGGCGTTCCGCGTGGCCGTGCAGGGCACGATCGATCTGCTGGCCGCGCGCTCGGAGATCAAGCGCGAGTTCCGTGCGGGCGTGACGGTGATTTCTTCCGGGGCCAACAACCCGCTGAAGTTCCTGCCGACGTCCGAAGGCGTGGTGATGCAGATGATCGGGCAGAACTTCCCCGGCTTCATGAAGCCGATCCCCGCCATGGAAGAGGCCTATGACGATCTGCGCGTGCACCAGGTGGCGCTGATGGCGGGCCTGCGTGCCGCCTATGCGGAGGCGCTGGAGCGCTTCGATCCCTCGATGCTGGAGCAGCGCACGGACGTGACCGGCGGCGTGTTCGGGATGCTGTCGGCCACCAGCCGCAAGGCCGCCCTGTGGGACGAGTACAAGCGCAGCTTCGCCGAGATCCGGCGCGGCGCCGAGGACGATCTGGCCGCGTTCTCCGGCCAGGCCTTCCTGGAGGCCTACGAAAACGCCGAGGCGGCGGCAAAGGCCCGGACGTGATCTTCCACATCGCAGGCGACGAATTCCGGCTCCGGGTGATGGCGGCCTCGCTCTCCGACAAGGGGGCGCGGGAGGTGAACGAGGATTTTCTCGGCCTGGTGGACATGGGCCACCGCGGGCTGTGCTGCGTGCTGGCCGATGGTGCCGGTGGGCACGGCCACGGCGGCCTGGCCGCGCGCATCACGGTGAACGCGGTGCTGGAGGGCTTCGGGCACAACCCGCTGTTCGCGCCGGCCGGCCTCGCCTCGCTCATCTCCCTGGCCGAGCATGCCGTGGCGGGCGCGCAACCGCTGTCGATTTCGCGCAAGCACATGAGCGCCACCGTGGTGCTGCTGTGCATCGACCGCAAGACGGGCCGCGCGCTCTGGGCCCACTGGGGCGATTCGCGGCTCTATTGGTTCCGCGACCAGAAGGTGCGGCAGATCACCGAAGACCACAGCGTGGTGCAGCAGCTGCTGCATGCGGGCGTGTACCGCAACGAGGACCCGCGCCGCCTGCCCAACCGCAGCGTGCTGGCCGGTGCGATCGGAGCGGAGTCGCAGATTCCGCCCACGGTGCTGCCGAGGCCGGTCGAGCTGGCGGCGGGCGATGCGTTCCTGCTCTGCTCGGACGGGCTGTGGGAGGGCCTGCACGACGAGCAGATGGAAAACACCCTGCGCCACAGCCAGTCCCCGCAGGAATGGCTGGAGCAGATGGAAGCGGCCGTGCGCGCCCAGGCGCGGTCGTACCAGGACAACTTCAGCGCGCTGGCCGTGTGGGTCGCGGCCAGCGAGGACGGCGGGGCCTGACGCGCCGCCGACGCATGTTTCACCGAATCGAAGGGAGTCGACTATGCACCGGGATGCGATGGTACGGAAGGGATCGGTCGGCACGGCAGTGGCCGCAACGGCGGCCGGCCTGCTGCTGGCGGGCTGCGGCATGATCAGCAACCTGAACCGGCCGCAGGAAGCCCCGACGGCCGTGCCGCCCGCGGTGTTCGAGATCACCGCGGACCCCGGCATCAACCCGGACATGCACGGCACGCCCAAGCCGATCCTGCTGCGGATCTACGAACTGCGCGCCGGCGCGGCGTTCGACCGCGCGAGCTACCTCGACCTGCAGGACAAGGACGAAGCCCAGCTGGGCGCCGATTTCGTGCGGCGCGACGAAATCCTGCTGCAGCCCGGCGAGCGCCGCACGATCGAGCGCAAGGGCAGCGCGGATGTACGCACCTTCGCCGTGTTCGCGGGCTACCGCGACCTGGAGCGCAGCACCTGGCGCGCGACCGCCGGCGCGCCGAACTCCGTGGAGATGCGCCGCCGCTGGTGGGGCCTGGGCGAGACCGAACGGCTCAAGCCCGTGCTCTACCGCATCACGGTGGGCAAGGACGCCGTGAAGATCCAGCCCGCCCCGTAACAGAACAACACCGACAAGAACGAAAGCCTCGCATCGATCATGGTTTGGCAGCGCAAGGTCGTCTGGGCCGAGGGCATGTTCCTCCGCCCCCAGCATTTCCAGCAACAGGACCGTTTCACCGATTTCCTCGTGCAGTCGCGCACGTTGCCCGCCCAGTTCTTCTTCTGGGGCTTCTCCCGGCTCGCGCTCGACACCGAGCTGCTGGGCCTGGGCAAGGTCGGGCTGCTGTCGGCCGAGGGGGTGCTGCCGGACGGCACGCCGTTCAGCTGCCCGGGCCATGACGAGGCGCCCGCCGCACTCGCGATCGGCAAGGACGTGAAGGACACCGTCATCCACCTGGCCCTGCCGATGCGGCGCCGCGCCGGGGCCGAGGTGACGCTCGGCGGGGCCGGCGGCGCGTCGGTGCGCTATGCCGCGGAAGTGGCCGAGGTGCCGGACGTCAACGACGTGGGCGCGCAGGCCGCCGAGGTGCAGATCGGCAAGATCCAGCTCTCGCTGCGCGCCGCGCAGGACGTGACCGACGGCTGGGTCAGCCTGCCGGTCGCGCAGGTGGTGGAGCGCCGGGCCGACGGCTCGGTGATGCTGGACCCCTCCTTCATCCCCACGGTGGTCAACAACTCGGAAATCTCGGGCCTGGCGGTCTTTTGCCGCGAGCTTTTCGGCCTGCTGCGCCAGCGCGGCGCGGCGTTGGAAGAGCGCCTCAGCCAGCCCGGCCGGGGCGGCGTGGGCGAGGTGGGCGACTTCCTGATGCTGCAGTTCCTGAACCGCTGGGAGCCCGCGGTGGAGCACTGGGTGCGCGTGCGTGCCATCCATCCCGAGCGGCTGTTCGACGACCTCCTCAAGATGGCCGGCGAGCTGGCCACCTTCACGCGCGAGCAGCGCCGCCCGGCGGCCATGCCCACGTACGACCACGACGACCTGCGCAGCTGCTTCCTGCCGCTCATGCTGGAGCTGCGGCGCGGCCTGTCGTCGGTGCTGGAGCAGAACGCGATCCAGATCGAGCTGCAGGAGCGCCAGTACGGTGTCCACGTGGCGCTCATCCCCAGCACCGAACTGCTCACCAGCTGCGACTTCGTGCTCGCCGTGCATGCGCAGACGGCCGTGGAGTTCCTGCGCGCGCACTTCCCCACGCAGATCAAGATGGGGCCGGTGGAGCGCATCCGCGACCTCGTGAACCTGCACCTGCCCGGCGTGCCGCTGCGCTCGCTGCCGGTGGCCCCGCGCGAGATTCCCTACCACGCGGGCTATTCGTATTTCGAGCTCGACACGGGGCACGACCTGTGGCGCCAGCTGCAGAACTCGGGCGGTCTGGCGCTGCACGTCTCGGGGGGCTTCCCTGAACTGCAGCTCGAGATGTGGGCCATCCGGCGCTGAAAGCGGCAACGTCCATGCAGAACTCCAACGTCTTCGCCTCCGACCAGTTCGGCGCCTCGCCGGGGCCGGCGCCCGCGGCCCAGCCGCCGGGCGATCCCGACGCATCCACGGGGCAGCCCAAGGCCTCGGGCCTGCCCGACATCGTGAGCGGCGGCAACCCGCTCGTGGCCGCCGCCAACACGCTGCTCAACCTGATTCCGCAGATCCGCCGCATGGCGACCAACCCCGATCCGGCGGCGTTCCAGCACTACCTGCTGGAATGCATCCGCCAGTTCGAGAGCCGCGCCGGCAGCGCGGGCGTGCCGATGGAAACCATCATCGGCGCGCGCTACTGCATCTGCACCGCGATCGACGAGGCGGCCGCGCAGACGCCGTGGGGCGGCTCGGGCGTGTGGCCGCAGTACAGCCTGCTGGTCGCGCTGCACAACGAAACCTGGGGCGGCGAGAAGTTCTTCCAGCTGCTGTCGAAGCTCGTGCAGACGCCGCACCAGCACATCGACCTGATCGAGCTGATGTACTTCTGCCTGATGCTCGGCTTCGAGGGGCGCTATCACGTCATCGACAACGGGCGCAGCCAGCTGGAGAGCCTGAAGGCGAGGTTGCTGCAAGTCATCGAGAGCACACGCGGCGACCGCAGCGGGGCGCTGTCGCTGCACTGGCGCGGCGTGCAGCGCGCGGCTGTGCCGCCCTGGAGCCTGGTGCCGTTCTGGGTCGCGGCGGCGCTGACGCTGCTGATCGCGTTCCTGATCTTCCTGTGGTTCAACTACCGGCTGGCATCGCAATCGGACGAGCTGTTCGCCGCCATCAACGGCATTCGCCTGCCAAAGATGCCCACGGTGGCCGCCGTCGCGCCGCCCAAGCCCCGGCTGCGCCAGTTCCTGGAGCCCGAGATCCGCGAGGGCCTGGTGGAAGTCAGCGACCAGCCGGACCGCAGCATCGTCACGCTGCGCGGCGACGGCCTGTTCGAGCCGGCCTCCACCGAGGTGAAGCCACGCTACGTGGCGGTGATCCAGCGCGTCGCCGCCGCGCTCAACGAGGTGTCGGGCAAGGTGGTCGTCAACGGCTACACCGACAACCAGCCGATCCGCACGGCGCGCTATCCGTCCAACTGGCATCTATCGCAGGAGCGGGCGCAGGCCGTGTCGGCGATGCTGCAGCGGTCGATCACCGACGGCACGCGCCTGAAGGCAGAAGGCCGCGCCGAAAGCGACCCGATCGCACCGAACTCGACGCCCGAGGGCCGCGCGCTGAACCGCCGCGTGGAGATCGTGCTGCTGGTGCCGCCGCAGGCGCGCGACGCCGAACTGCAGCTGACCCCGGGCCCGGCGCCCGCGGGCCCGTCCGCCCCCGGCACACCGAAGAACTAAAACATGCTGCGCAGAATCTTCTACTTTTTCTTCAACCGGTTCACGCTGGTGCTGTGCGGGCTGATCCTGCTCAGCCTGCTGGTCTGGTTCGTCGGCCCGCTGGTGTACATCCAGCCCTATCAGCCGCTGGAAAGCGCGGCGGTGCGCGGCTGGATCATCGCGGTGATCTTCGGCATCTGGTTCCTGCGGCTGCTCGTGCGCTGGTGGCGCGCCAAGGAGATGAACGCCCGGCTGCTGGGGCAACTGGCGCGCATCGGCGCCTCGGATGCCTCCACGCCCGAAGCGGGGCCCGGCAAGGAGGAAGTGGCCGAACTCGAGAAGCGCTTCAAGGAAGCGATCGACGTGCTGGGCAAGACCCGCTTCGGCCAGACCGAGCAGGGCTGGTTCGGCCGGCTCTCGCGCCGCTACGTCTACCAGCTGCCGTGGTACCTGATCATCGGCTCGCCCGGCTCCGGCAAGACCACGGCGCTGGTCAATTCGGGCCTGGATTTCCCGCTCGCCGCGCAGTTCGGCAAGGCGTCGATCCGCGGCGTGGGCGGCACGCGCAACTGCGACTGGTGGTTCACCGACCAGGCGGTGCTGCTGGACACGGCCGGCCGCTACACCACGCAGGAAAGCGACGCGGACCAGGACAGCGCCGCATGGTCCGGGTTCCTGAACCTGCTGCGCCGGTTCCGCGGCCGCCAGCCGATCAACGGCGTGCTGGTCACCCTGAGCGTGCAGGAGCTGCTGAGCGGCGGCGACGCCGAGCGCGAGCGCCTCGCGCGGCTGATCGGCCTGCGGCTGGCGGAGCTGTGCGAAGGGCTGTCGATCAAGTTCCCGGTCTACGTGCTGGTGACCAAGACCGACCTGCTGTCGGGCTTCAACGAGTTCTTCGGCAACATGAACCGCGAGGAGCGGGCCCAGGTCTGGGGCTTCACCAATCCCTATGTGGAGGGCCAGGCCCAGGACGATCCGGGGCTGCAGTTCAAGAAGGAATTCGACGCCCTGGCCGACCAGGTGAACCGTCTGCTGCCCCAGCGCCTGCTGACCGAGCCCGACCTCGCCCGGCGCGGCCAGATCTACGGGCTGCCGCAGCAGTTCGTGGGGCTGCGCGACGTGGTGCAGCAGACGCTGTCGACCATCTTCGCCTCGTCGCGCTTCAAGGAAAAGCCGCTGTTCCGCGGCGTGTACTTCACGAGCGGCACGCAGGAGGGCATGCCGTTCGACCGCGTGCTGTCGGCGCTGTCGCGGCGCTTTTCCGTGTCGCCGCCGGCCCAGGCCGCGGAGCCGCGCACGGGCTCGGGCAAGAGCTACTTCATCGAGACGCTGCTCAAGGGCGTGATCTTCAACGAGGCCGGGCTCACCGGGCGCAACGCCAAGAAGGAGCGCCAGCTGCGCATCCTGCAGGCAGCGGGCTTCTTCGCGCTGGCCGCGGGGCTGGCCGGCGCCACCCTGGCCTGGACGATCAGCCACGGCAACAACCAGAAGTACCTCGACGAAGTGGCGGCCAAGGTGCCGGCGCTGCGCCAGGCGGTGGAGGAGTCGCGCGACGCCGACCCGGACAACATGGTGGCGCTGCTGCCGCTGCTCAACCACGCCGAGGCGCTGGCGGTGAGCCAGCGCTACACGGGTGATTCACCGCCGCTCAGCTGGCGCTACGGTCTGCTGCAGGTGCCGAAGGTGCAGACGGCGGCCGATGCCACCTATATGCGGCTGTTGGAGGACGCCTGGCTGCCCCGCCTCGCGCGGCACCTGCGCAACTCGCTGCAGCAGGCCTCCACGACCAACCCCGAGGCGAGCTACGAGGCGCTCAAGGTCTACCTGATGCTCTACGAGCCCGACCGCTTCAATCCCCGCGTGGTGAAGGCCTGGATGCTCAACGAGTGGGAGTCCACGCTGCCGCCCGCGCTGGTGCAGTCCGGCATGGTGGACCAGCTGGCGCACCATCTCGACCGCCTGATGGAAGACCGTGCGCTGGTCTCGCCGATCCCGATCGACCAGCCGCTGGTGGACGAGGTGCGCCAGCGCCTCGCGCAGCTCTCGCCCGCGCAGCGTGCCTACAGCCGGCTCAAGCAGTTGCTGACCTCGGGCACGGCACTGCCGCCGGATTTCACGCTGGTGCGCGCCGCCGGCCCCGAGGCGCCGCAGGTGTTCACGCGGCGCAGCGGCCGGCCGCTCACGCAGGGCATCTCGGGCCTGTTCACCTATGACGGCTACTACGGCGTGTTCGCCCATGAACTGCCCAAGGTGACCGCGCTGCTGGCGCAGGAGGAGACCTGGGTGCTCGGCAATGCGCAGGGCCAGCGCAGCGTGGCCAACGAGGTCATGACCGGGCAGCTCGCGCAGGAGGTCAAACGCCTCTACCTGATGGAGTACGCCAAGGTCTGGGAAGATTTTCTCGCCGACGTGCGGCCGGTGCGCGTGGCCTCGCTGGACCAGGCGGGCGAGCAGGCGCGCCTGTATTCGTCCGCCAACTCCAGCCTGGAGCAGTTCATCCGCGCGGTGGCGCGGGAGACCACGCTCGCGCAGAAGCCCGGCTCGGGCGGCAGCACCAGCAGCTGGCTGGGCGAGAAGATCAACCGCATCAAGGAGGAGCAGGAGCAGCTCAGCCGCCTCACGGGCAAGCGCGTGAACGTCGGCGGGCTTGCCACCAGTTCGAATCTGGAAGCCGATCTGGTCGATTTCCGGTTCCGTGAGTACCGCCGGCTCGCCGCATCGAACGGCTCCGGCCCCGCGCCCATCACGGCCAGCCTGCAGGTGCTGAACGAAGCCGCCGCGGTGATCTCTTCCGCGCGGCAGCAGGTCGCCTCGGGCGGCACCGTGCCGCCGTCGCTCTCGCCTGCGCTGGAGCGCGTGCGCATGGAGGCCAAGCGCGTGCCGCCGCCGCTCAATACGATGTACGAGGACCTGGCGTCGTCCACCTCGGCACTCGTCGGCCGCGACGTGCGCGCCACCGTGGGCAGCAATCTCAACGCCACGATCGGCACGTTCTGCCGCCGCGCGATCGGCGGGCGCTACCCCTTCACCCGGGGCTCGGCCAGCGACGTGACGACGGACGACTTCGCCAGCCTGTTCGCCCCGGGCGGCATGATGGACGAGTTCTTCCGCACCAACCTGCAGCCGATGGTGGACATCTCCACCACCCCGTGGCGCTTCCGCCAGGGCGTGGACGGCACGCCGGTGGGCGGGTCGGCCGCGCTCGCGTCGTTCCAGCGCGCGGCCACGATCCGCGACGTGTACTTCCGCGCCGGCGGCAAGGTGCCGTCGATCCGCATGGACATCAAGCCGCTGGAGATGGACGCCAGCATCTCCCAGCTGGTGCTCGACATCGACGGCGAGGTGCTGCGCTACCAGCACGGGCCGCAGATCCCGAAATCGATGGTCTGGCCCGGCACGCGCGGCACCGGCCAGGTGCGGCTGCAGGTCACCACGGGGGGCGCCGAGAACACGGGCCTCGTCACCGAGGGGCCATGGGCGCTGCACCGTTTTTTCGACAAGGCGCAGATCCTGCCGGGCAACACGCCCGAGCGCTTCGTGGCGGCCTTCGACATCGGCGGGCGCAAGCTCCGCTTCGAGGTCACGTCGGGCAGCGTGTTCAATCCGTTCCGTCTCAAGGCCATGGAGGACTTCGCGTGTCCTGGCAATCTCTGATGCCGTGGTCGCCCGCGCAGCCGCGCGTGGCCTGGTTCGGCAAGCTGCCCGGCCAGGGCGACTTCGTGGGACGCCGCATGCCCCGCGCGATGAGCGGCGCCTGGGACGACTGGCTCAGCCACGGGCTCGGGCGGCTGAAGGCCTCGGGGCAGGGCGACTGGGAGCGCACTTTCACGCAGGCCCCTCTGTGGTCGTTCGTGGCCTGCGGCAGCAAGGGCGCGGCGCCATCCTGCGGCGTGCTGGCGCCCAGCATCGATCGCGTGGGCCGCTGCTACCCGCTCACCGTGATCGCGGTGGGCGAGGGCAAGCGGCAGGCCCTGGAGGCCGATGCCGTGCTCGGGCGGTTCTTCGAGGAAGCCTGCCACGCGGTGATCGAGGCGCGCCGGCTCGCGCTGCCCGCGGATGCGCTGGATTCGCAGCTGTCCCGCCTGCCCTGGCCGTTCACCGCAGCACCCGCTGCGGCGTCCTCGGGGCCGGCGTCCACCGCAGGCCAGGCCGGTGCGATGGCCGGCATCCTGTCCGACCTCGGCATGGGCCAGGGCGGTGCGGCGGGGCGCGGCCCAGCTTCGTTTTCCCGCGGGCGCGAGATCCTGCGCGCCGGCCAGCCCGCGAGCTTCTGGTGGGCGCATGCGGCCGGCCCCTCCGCCGGCCGCAGCTGCGAGCACTGGGGCGAACCCAACGAAAGCCTGTTCCTGCGCCTTTTCGGGGGCGCAGGCAGCGGCACCGCGGCCTAGCCGCAGAGACCGCGCACCGGCCCGCACAGCAACGACGGAAACCCATGATCGACAACGAAGCCCTACTCGAACCCACGGCCGACACGCCGCCCTGCGGGCAGGACCTGACCTACGACGCCGAATTCATCGCGCTGGAGAGCGCCGCCAGCGGCAAGCCGGAGCAGCAGTTCGGCGAGACGGTGATCCCGGCGGAGCCGCCGGACTGGCGGGACGTGGAGCGGCGCGCTTCCGCGCTGCTGGTGCGCACCAAGGATGCGCGCGTCGCGGCGCTGCTGTGCCGCGCGCTCACCAACACGCAGGGCGTGCGCGGCATGTCCGCCGGCATCCAGCTGATGGCGGGGCTGTTCGCCCGGTACTGGGAGGATCTGCATCCGCTGCCGGAGGACGGCGACCATTTCATGCGCATGAACGCGGTCGCTTCGCTGAACGATGTCACCGGCCAGCTCCGGGAACTGCGCCAGCAGGACTTCGTGCGGCTGCCCGCCGGCACGATCAGCGTGCGCGACGCCGAGGCCGTGGCGCGCGGCAACACCGGCGAAGGCGGCACGCGCATCTCCCTCGACCAGCTGCGCGTGGCGCTGGCGCAGGCATGGCAGCAGGGCGACGAATCGCTGCGCGCATGGAACGCGGCCTGCGAGGCCCTGCGCAGCCTGCAGACCACCTTCCGCGACCGGCTCGGCGCTTCGCAATTGCCGGACATGGACCAGCTGCAGCCGCTGCTGGTGGCCCTCAACGACCTCGTGCCGCATGCGCCCGTCGGCGTGGCCGATGCCGGCGGGGCGGCGGTGGAGGAGGGCGCCGCGGCCATGGACGGCGGCACGGCCGGTGCCGTCGCCGGGCAGGGCGCCCCCGCCGCGCCCGCACAGCCCCGGGGCCTGCGCACCCGCGACGATGCGATGGCGCAATTGCTGGAGGTCGCGGCCTTCCTGGAACGCACCGAGCCCACCAATCCCGCGCCGCTGCTCATCCGCCGCGCCGCCAAGCTGATGGGCCTGAGTTTCATCGACATCCTGCGTGAACTGTCGCCCGACAGCGTGGCGCAGGTCGAGACGATCACGGGAGGTTCGCAGCCGTCTTCCTGATTGGAAAACGAAATGTAACAGCGGTCTTCCGTCGGGGGCCGGATACTTGTCCAGCTGGCGTGTCGCGAGAGGAGGGGGAGCCCCCGCGACAGCCCCGTCGATGCCATCCGGCCGATCTGTGTTTTCAAGCCTTACGAGAGAGAAGAGTTCAACATGGTGACCTTAACCAAGACCGGCAAAAGCGGTCAGAAGTTCATTGCCCGCAACCGCGCGCCGCGCGTGCAGATCGAGTACGACGTCGAGATCTACGGGTCCGAGAAGAAGGTGCAGATCCCCTTCGTCATGGGCGTCATGGCCGACCTGTCGGGCAAGCCGGTGGACCCGCTGCCCGAGATCGCCGACCGCAAGTTCCTCGACATCGACATCGACAACTTCGATGCGCGCATGAAGTCGATCAAGCCGCGCGTGTCCTTCAACGTGCCCAACACGCTGACCGGCGACGGCCGCCTGCACATCGACCTCACGTTCGAGAGCATGGACGACTTCTCCCCGGCCGCGATCGCGCGCAAGGTGGGAGCGCTCAATTCGATGCTCGAAGCCCGCACCCAGCTGCACAACCTGCTCTCGTACATGGACGGCAAGCAGGGCGCCGAAGAACTCATCAGCAAGGTGCTGAAGGACCCGGCGCTGCTGAAGTCGCTGGCGGCGATGCCGAACCAGCCCGCGGGCGGCGGCGCGGCCGAGAAGACCAACGACGCTCAGTGAAAGGGACAGCCGCATGAACACGACGACCTCTCTGGACGCGGTGCAGGGCACCCAGGTGCTCGAAGGCAACGAATTCACGTCGCTGCTGCAGAAGGAATTCAAACCCAAGACCGATCAGGCGCGCGAAGCGGTCGAATCGGCCGTGCAGACGCTCGCGCAGCAAGCGCTGGCCGCCTCGGCCACGCTGTCTGACGATGCCTACCAGACGGTGCAGGCGATCATCGCCGAGATCGACCGCAAGCTCTCCGAGCAGATCAACCTCATCATCCACCACACCGAGTTCCAGCAGCTCGAAGGCGCGTGGCGCGGCCTGCACCACCTGGTGCACAACACCGAGGTGGACGAGCTGCTCAAGATCCGGGTGATGAACATCTCCAAGAAGGAGCTGCACCGGAACATGCGCCGCTACAAGGGCGTGGGCTGGGACCAGAGCCCCATCTTCAAGAAGGTGTACGAAGAGGAATACGGCCAGTTCGGCGGCGAGCCGTTCGGCTGCCTCGTGGGCGACTACTACTTCGACCACAGCCCGCCCGACGTGGAACTGCTCGGCGAAATGGCCAAGGTCTCGGCCGCGGCGCACTGCCCGTTCATCGCCGGTGCCTCGCCCGCGATGATGCAGATGGATTCCTGGCAGGAGCTCGCGAACCCGCGCGACCTGACCAAGATCTTCACCAACACCGAATACGCCGCATGGCGCAGCCTGCGCGATTCGGACGACTCCAAGTACATCGGCCTGGCGATGCCGCGCTTCCTGGCGCGCCTGCCGTACGGTGCCAAGACGAACCCGGTGGACGAGTTCGACTTCGAGGAAGAGACCGCCGGCGGCGACCACAGCAAGTACGCCTGGGCCAACTCGGCCTACGCGATGGCGGTGAACATCAACCGCTCGTTCAAGTACTACGGCTGGTGCACCTCGATCCGCGGCGTGGAGTCCGGCGGCGCGGTCGACAACCTGCCCGCGCACACCTTCCCGACGGACGACGGCGGCGTGGACATGAAGTGCCCCACCGAGATCGCGATCAGCGACCGGCGCGAGGCGGAGCTGGCCAAGAACGGCTTCATGCCGCTGGTGCACCGCAAGAACTCCGACGTCGCGGCCTTCATCGGCGCGCAGTCGCTGCACAAGCCCGCCGAGTACTACGACCCGGACGCCACCGCCAACGCCAACCTGTCGGCGCGGCTGCCCTACATGTTCGCGTGCTGCCGCTTCGCGCACTACCTGAAGTGCATCGTGCGCGACAAGATCGGCTCGTTCAAGGAGCGCTCGGACATGGAGCGCTGGCTGAACGACTGGATCCTGAACTACGTGGACGGCGATCCGGCCAACTCCTCGCAGGAAACCAAGGCCCGCAAGCCGCTGGCTGCCGCCGAAGTGCAGGTGGCCGAAGTGGAAGGCAATCCAGGCTATTACACCTCGAAGTTCTTCCTGCGCCCGCACTACCAGCTCGAAGGCCTGACCGTGTCGCTGCGGCTGGTGTCGAAGCTGCCGTCGGTGAAGCAGGCGGGCAACTGACCGGCTCCGGGGCGCGCGGGCGCGGCGGCGGCATGCCGCCGGTTTCCGCCCGCGGGGCGCCGGGCGTGGCAGGGGCGTGGCAGGGCGCCGCTCCCGCTGCCCCGTGCTTCCCCTCGTCTCCGGTGAGCGTGGTGCCTCCAGCGCCAGCCGATGCCGTGGCCCCTGCGCGCGATCCCATAACGATTTTGCGGACCACCGCAACCACTTCCATGAATTTCGATTTCAAGCGGCCGCTGGACCGCCAGATGGCCGAGCTGAAGGACGCGATCCGGGCCAGGCCGCAGGACGCCACGCTGCGCGTGTTCTATTTCCAGATGCTGGCGGTCGTCGGCGAATGGCAGAAGGCGCTCGACCAGCTGCAGATCTGCGCGCAGCTCGACCGCAAGACGGAAACCATGGCGCGCGCCTACCGCGAAGTGATCCTCTGCGAGGTCGCGCGGCGTGAGGTGTTCGCCGGCAAGCGCACGCCCAACATCCTGGGCGAGCCGCCGGAGTGGCTGGGCTGGCTGCTGGAAGGGCTGCAGGGCCTGGCGGAAGGCCGTGCCCAGCAGGCCGCGGAACTGCGGGCCGCGGCCTTCGAGCAGGCCCCGGCATCGGCCGGCGAGATCGACGGCGAGGCCTTCGAGTGGATCGCCGATTCCGATGCGCGCCTCGGACCGGTGTGCGAGCTGTACGCCAACGGCAGCTACTACTGGGTGCCGTTCTCCAGCGTGTCGCAGATCGCCTTCGAGAAGCCGCAGGACCTGCGGGATCTCGTCTGGTCGGCCTGCGAGGTGACGCTGCACAACGGCGGCACGATGCACGGCTTCATCCCCACGCGCTACCCCGGCTCCGAAACCGCGGAGCGCGACGAGATCCGCCTGGCGCGCGCCACCGAATGGCGCGACCTGGGCGACGACCAGGCCACGGGCTGGGGCCAGCGCGTGTGGGTGACCGACCAGGCCGACGCCGCGCTGCTGGACGTGCGCCGCGTGAAGTTCACGTCCGCCTGAGCGGGTTATCCGGGCCATGGCGACTCAGCAGGGCAGGGATGGGGGCTACGGGCACGGCAAGGACCGTCTGCAGCCCGCGCTGCTGGACCGCCTGACCGACCACGAACCGTCCCGGCGCACCGAGCGGGCCGAGTCCGTCTACGTGACGGAACCCCGGCTGCGGCAGGCGCTGCTGCGCGATCTGAACTGGCTGCTGAACGCGTCCGACGCGTCCTCGCACATCGATTTCGAGGGCCTGCCGCACGCCGAGCGCTCGGTGCTGAACTTCGGCATGAAGCCCCTGGCGGGGCAGCTGCTGTCGGAGCTGGACTGGAAGGACGTGGAGGCCGCGATCCTGCGCGCGATCCTGCAGCACGAGCCGCGCATCCTGGCGGATACGCTGTCGGTGTCGCTCGCGCCGTCGAGCAAACTGTTCGGCCACCACAACATGCTGCAGTTCGAGATCCGGTGCCAGTTCTGGTCGTCCCCCTATCCCCTGGAGCTGCTGCTGAAGACGAGCCTCGACCTGGAGACGGGGCAGGTGGCCGTGTCCGAGCAGCGGTGATGGTGCGCGCCGCCGGCCGGCCGGGGCGCGTTGGCATGAATGTCCGCCACGGCGCGGAGGGAGCCTGATCGAGATGAATCCGCGGCTGGTCGAGTACTACAACCGGGAGCTGAGCTACCTGCGCGAGCTGGGGGCGGAGTTCGCCGCCGCCTTCCCGAAGGTGGCGGGGCGGCTGTCGCTGCGCGAGCTGGAGGTGGCCGACCCGTACGTGGAACGGCTGCTGGAGGGCTTCAGCTTTCTGACGGCGCGCATCCAGATGAAGATGGACGCGGAGTTTCCGCGCCTGTCGCAGCGCATCCTGGAGATGGTGTGCCCGCACTACCTGGCGCCCACGCCGTCGATGGTGGTGGTGCAGATGGAGCCGAGCGGCACCGAGGGCAGCCTGGCGGAAGGCTACACGCTGGAGGCGGGCAGCGTGATCCGCGCGCGCAAGACCGCCGAGGACCAGACGCCCTGCGATTTCCGCACGGGCCATGCGATCACGCTGCGGCCGATCGATCTGCTGCAGGCGCGCCTGGGCGGGCCGCCGCTGGATCTGCCGCTGTCGCGGTTCGGGCTGGCGGAGGAGGCCGCGGGGCACCTGCGCTTCACGCTGGGCGTGCGCGGCGCGGCGCAGTGGCGGTCGCTGCGCATGGACCGGCTGGACCTGCACATCTCCGCCGTGGACACCGTCGCATCGCACCTGCAGGAGCTGATCCACGATTCGGTGACCGGCGTGATCGTGCACGATGCGCAGGACCCGTCGCGCGTCTGGGCGCAGTTGCCGGCCGAGGCCGTGCAGCCCGAAGGCTACGAGCAGTCGCAGGCGCTGCTGCCCTACACGCACCGCAGCTTCCAGGGCCATCGCCTGCTGCACGAGTACTTCGCGTTCCCCGCGCGGTTCCGGTTCTTCTCGATCCGCGGGCTGCGGGAAGCGCTCGATCGGGCGCCCGGCGCCCAGGTGGCGATCACGCTGCTGCTGCGGCGCGCCCAGCCGTCGCTGGAAGCGCAGGTGGACCGCCACAAGTTCCTGCTGCACTGCGTGCCGGCGATCAACCTGTTCGAGCGGTCCGCCGACCGCATCCACGTCTCGCCCGGCGTGAACGAATACCACGTCGTTCCCGACCGCACGCGGCCGCGCGATTTCGAGGTGTACTCCGTGCTCGGGGTGACGGGGCACCGCGAGGGGCAGTTGAAGGACCAGGAGTTCCTGCCGCTCTTTTCCTCGATCCACGGCATCCGCGCGAACGAGCAGGCGTACTTCGCGGTGCGCCGCGAGCCGCGGCTCTTTTCCGAGCACGCCGCGCGCTTCGGGCCGCGCACCCAGTACCTGGGCAGCGAGGTGTTCCTCTCGCTGGTGGACCAGCGGCAGGCGCCGTTCGCGGACGACCTGAAGCAACTCAGCGTGCGCACGCTGTGCACCAACCGAGACCTGCCGCTGCTCATGGGCGGGCGCGGCGAGCAGGGAGAATTCACGCTGGTCGAATCCGCGCCGGTCGCCTCGGTAAAGACGGTGGCGGGCCCGACGCGGCCCACCGCGAGCGTCGCCGAGAACGAGATCACCTGGCGGCTGATCTCGCACCTGTCGCTCAACTACCTCGCGATGAACGACCTGTCGGAGGAGGAGGGCGCGGCGACGCTGCGCGATCTGCTGCGGCTCTACATCGACCTCGGGGACCGCGATCTCTCGGGCCAGATCGCCGCCATCCGCTCGGTGGGCATCGCGCCCGTCACGCGGCGGCTGCCGCAGCACGGGCAGCTCGTGTACGGGCGCGGCGTGGGCATCACGCTCGGCGTGGACGAAGGGCCGCTGGCCGGCGTGAGCCCCTGGCCGCTGGCGGCGATCCTGGAGCGCTTCTTCGCGCGCCACGTGGGCATCAACAGCTACACCGAGCTGACGCTGCGCTCGCGCCAGCGCGGCGCGGTCGGGCGCTGGCGCGTGCGCCCCGGACAGAGGCCCAACACGTGAGCGGCGACCGCCTGCCGTCGGAGTCCGGCGCTGCGCCCGGGGCGCAGGCGGAGCCGCATCCGCAGCCCCAGCCCCAGCCGCATGGCGCCGCGCAGGAAAGCGGCCCGGACGCCGCCGGCTTCTGGCAGCGGCTGCGGCAGGACCCGCATCCGTTCGATCTGTTCTTCGCGCTGCGCGTGCTGCAGGCGCGCAGCCGGCGGCAGCCCCGTTTCGGCAAGGCGCTGCGCCCGCGCGACGAGCCGCTGCGGCTGGGGCAGGACCCGTCGCTGGCGTTCGCGCCCGCGACGCTGGCCGAGGTGCTGCCCGGCACGGCGGGCCAGCCCGAGCGGCTGACGGTATGGAACTTCGGGCTCTACGGCCCGAACGGGCCGCTGCCCACGCACCTGACCGAGTACGTGCGCGAGCGCCTGCGGCAGTACGATGACCCCACGCTGGCACGGTTCTCGGACATCTTCCACCACCGGCTGCTGATGCTGTTCTTCCGGGCGTGGTCCGATCCGCAGCCCGTGACCTCGCTCGACCGCCCCGACAACGACCTGTTCGGCCGGCACCTGCGCAGCCTGATCGGATACGGCGAGGCCACGCAGCGCGAACGCGACGCGGTGCCCGGCCATGCCAAGCAATACCTGGCCGGGCATCTCACGCGCTGGACGCGCAACCCCGAGGGGCTGGCGTCCGCGATCCGGCTGTTCTTCGAGGTGCCGGTGGAGCTGGTGGAGTTCACGCTGCACTACCTTGCGCTGGAGCCGGACCAGCAGACCGCGCTGTCGCGCGTGCCGCGCAATTCCCGCCTGGGCGTGGACACCGTGGTGGGCAGCCGCGTGCCCGACGCGCAGGGCAAGTTCCGGTTGCGCATCGGGCCGCTGCCGTTGGCGCAGTACGAACGCTTCCTCCCCGGCGGCGAGGATTTCCAGGCCCTGGTCGACTGGGTGCGCAACTACGTGGGCATCGAGTTCGCCTGGGACTACGAATTGATCCTGCGCCGCGAGGACGTGCCGCCCTGCCAGCTCGGCGGCAGCGTGCGGCTCGGCTGGACGACGTGGTCGTTCGCCGGGCCGGCGCAGCGCGACCCGGACGACTTCCGGCTCGATGCGGAGCAATGGCTGGCGGAGCGCAAGGCGTCGCGCCGCGCCGCGCGGTCCCCGGCGGGCGCTGGCCGGGCCGATGCCGCGGCCCGTTCCGCGCACACCGCGGAAGCCGCCGGGGCGGAGGTGTCCTGACGGCTCGCTCCCTGCCGTGTCCTGCACCGCTCTTGTCGTTTTTCTCTTTTTTCTATTTCCTTTTTAGAACCGTTTCCATCCATCTCCGCGAGGTCCCATGTCTGAAATCAGCCGGCAAGCCCTTTTCGGCAAGCTCAATCCCCTGCTCTTCAAATCGCTGGAAAGCGCGACCGTGTTCTGCAAGCTGCGCGGCAATCCGTACGTGGAGCTGGTGCACTGGCTGCACCAGTTGCTGCAGGAGACGGACTCCGACCTGATCCGGCTGCTGCGCCACTTCGCTGTGGATTCCGACCGGCTCGCCGCCGACGTGCTGCAGAGCCTGGACCGCCTGCCGCGCGGCGCGACGTCGATCAGCGATTTCTCGGCGCAGATCGAATCCTCGATCGAGCGCGGCTGGGTGTATGCCACGCTGATGTACGGCGAGTCGCAGATCCGCAGCGCGTACTGGCTCTCCGGCATGCTGCGCACGCGCGTGCTGGCCAATGAGCTGCGCGCGATCTCGGCCGAATTCAACAAGCTGGGCGAGCCCGCGCTGAGCGAGATGTTCGGCCGCCTGCTGCCGGATTCGCCCGAGTCGCGCCTGAAGGCGGCGGACGGCAGCGGCCTGGGCGGCGTGCCCGGCGAGGCGAGCGGCGCCACCGCCGAGGCGGCCGGCCCCGGCGAGGCATTGAAGCGCTACACGGTGGACCTGACGGAGCGCGCGCGCCAGCAGGAGCTCGATCCGGTCACGGGCCGCGACGAGGAAGTGCGCCAGATGGTGGACATCCTCATGCGCCGGCGGCAGAACAACCCCATCCTGGTCGGCGAGGCCGGCGTGGGCAAGACGGCGGTGGTGGAGGGCCTGGCGCTGCGCATCGCCGCGGGCGACGTGCCGCCGCCGCTCAAGGACGTGCAGCTGCGCGTGGTGGACATCGGCCTGCTGCAGGCCGGCGCGAGCATGAAGGGCGAGTTCGAGAACCGGCTGCGCTCGCTGCTGGACGAAGTGCAGGCCAGCACCGTGCCGATCGTGCTGTTCATCGACGAGGTGCACACGCTGGTCGGCGCGGGCGGGCAGGCGGGCACGGGCGATGCCGCCAACCTGCTCAAGCCGGCGCTGGCGCGCGGCGTGCTGCGCACCATCGGCGCGACCACCTGGGCCGAGTACAAGAAATACATCGAGAAGGACCCGGCGCTCACCCGCCGCTTCCAGCTCGTGCAGATCCACGAACCGGACGAGGCCAAGGCGGTGCACATGTTGCGCGGCGTGGCCGCGAAGCTGGAAGGCCACCACAAGGTGCGCATCGGCGAGGACGCCGTGGCCGCCGCGGTGACGCTGTCGCACCGCTACATTCCCTCGCGCCAACTGCCCGACAAGGCCGTGAGCCTGCTGGACACCGCCTGCTCGCGCGTGGCGCTGGGTCTGCATGCGACGCCCGCGCGGCTGGAGTCGGTGGTGCGGCAGCTGGAGGCGCTGGCGGTCGAAAAGGACATCGTGCAGCGCGAACTGGACCTGGGCGTGGGCGACGCGGAGCGCTTTGCGGCCATCGGCACGTCGATCGAACGCCTGCGGGCGGAGCAGGCCGAACTGCAGGAGCGGTTCGAGCGCGAGAAGGTGCTGGTGCAGCAGATCGTGGAGGCGGAAGCGGAGCTGCTGAAGCAGGCTGGCAAGTCCGAGGGCAGCGGGGCGGCGGCGGGCTCTGCAGAGACGCCTGCCGCGGCATCGGCATCGGCAACGGCAACGGCAACGGCATCGGCATCGGCAACGGCTGCCGCATCGGCAACCTCTGCGCCTCCCCGCGCTGGCGAAACCCCCGCATCCACCGAGACCCCCGCGGGCACCGACGCGGCCCCGGGCACCTCGCCGTCCCCGGCTGGCGCCACGCCGCAGGCGCTCGGCGCCCTGCGTGAGGAACTGGCCCGCCTGCAGGGCGAGGATCCGCTGCTGCAGCCCGTGGTGGACGCCGGCGTGGTGGCAGCCGTGGTGGCCGAGTGGACGGGCATTCCCGTGGGCCGCATGGTGCGCGACGAGGTGCAGTCCGTGCTGACGCTCGCCGACACGCTGGAGAAGCGGGTGATCGGCCAGCGCCACGGCCTGGAGGCGATCACGCGGCGCATCCAGACGGCGCGCGCCCAACTGGACAACCCCGGCAAGCCGATCGGCGTGTTCCTGCTGGCCGGCCCGTCGGGCGTCGGCAAGACCGAGACCGCTTTGTCGCTGGCCGAGGCGCTGTACGGCGGCGAGCAGAACCTCATCACCATCAACATGAGCGAGTACCAGGAGGCCCACACCGTCTCCACGCTCAAGGGCGCGCCGCCCGGCTACGTGGGCTACGGCGAAGGCGGTGTGCTGACCGAGGCGGTGCGCCGCCGGCCCTATAGCGTGGTGCTGCTCGACGAGATCGAGAAGGCGCACCCGGACGTGCACGAGCTGTTCTTCCAGGTGTTCGACAAGGGCTGGATGGAGGATGGCGAGGGCCGCTACATCGACTTCAAGAACACGGTGATCATCCTGACCTCGAACGTGGGCTCGGAACTGATCGCCGGCATGTGCCGCGACCCCGAGCTGGCGCCACAGCCCGAGGCATTGGCCCAGGCGGTGCGCAAGCCGCTGCTGGAGAAGTTTCCGGCCGCGCTGCTGGGCCGGCTGGTGGTGGTGCCGTACTACCCGATCTCGGACGCGATGCTCGAGCAGATCATCCGCCTGCAGCTCCAGCGCATCCAGGCGCGGATCGCCGAGCGCCACGGCGCGGTGCTGGAGATCGACGATGCGGCCGTGCAGCTCATCCGCCAGCGCTGCACCGAGGTGGAGTCCGGAGCGCGCATGGTGGACGGCATCATCACGCAGAACCTGCTGCCGCGCCTGGCGATGCAGTTCCTGCAGAGCTCGGTCGATGGGAAGTCCATCCGCCACATCCGCCTGGGGGTGGAAGGCAGCGATTTCTCCATTGCCTACGACGAGGCTTGAACCGGGCACGGCACGGCAGGCTCCACCGGCGCCCGCGAGGGCACGGGACGGTTTGGTACATAATGAGGGGTTTTCCGCGGCCGGGGCCAGGCCCCGCCGACCGGAGCCACTGCCGGGAACCCGCGAAGTTCCCACCCATTCGACGAGGGAAGCCGCGGCTTCCCTTTTTCCTTTGCCGTGCAGGCGCATTCGCCTGCAGGCCCCTCCCGGAAAGGCCGGGCGGGCGTTGCACGGTCCCCGCTCCGGGGTTACGCTGCGATGCGGAACCCGGGCGGCGCAGCCGGCGCCCCGATGGTGAAATTGGTAGACACTGCGGACTTAAAATCCGCCGCTTCCTGCGAAGGGGCGTGCCGGTTCGATCCCGGCTCGGGGCACCACTACGATTCGATCATGTCAAGTTACAACGCTCCTTTTGAAATCCATGTCCACGGCCAGGTGCAGATGCGTGCCGACACCACGTTCGAGCAGCTGCAGGACGCGCTCAAGCCGCTCTGGAAGTACGCGGGCGCCCGGTCGCTGGCCGACGGGGCGGCGAGCGCCTACGAGGAAGAGCCCGGCATCGAATTCGATGCCAAGGAGCACGTGCTGAACATCTGCTGGACGGTGCACGGCGACGAGGACTTCCGCCAGTCGCTCGACGAGATGTGCATGAGCCTGAACGAACTCTCGGAGCAGGGCGCGGCCATCGAGGTCACGTTCTACGACACCGAGTTCGACGAAGAGGAAGAGGACGACGGCACCGAGGCGCGCGACGATTTCGTGATGCTGTTCGTGGGCCCGACGCCCGCGGCCATCATGCAGGTGCAGCGCGACCTGCTGGTGCAGGACGTGGTGCACCTCATGGAGCGCCATTTCGACGGCGCCGAACTGGGCGGCGTGGTGGCGGAGATCGACAAGCTCTTCTCGCAGCGCTTCGATGCCCTGGTGAATTCGCTGGAGATCGGCAAGCCTCCCCGCGGCACGGGCGGAGGCCCCGGCAGTGGCGGCCATGGCGGCGGCGGCGGCCGGCGCCCCCGCCACCTGCACTGATACGCTCTGTCAGTCGACCGATCGACTGACTCACTTCCGGCCGGTCGCGGCCGGCCCGGTTGCCATGCTTCCTGCTCCCCATCCGCTGCCCTATCTGCAGGGCTACCCCGAGCCGCTGCTCGCGCAGGTCGCGGCCCTCGCGGACGGCGATGGGCTCGGCGGCCTGCTGCTTCGGCGCTACCCGCAGGCGCATGCGGTGCGCGACGACAAATCCCTCTACCGCTATGCGGCCGACCTGAAGGCGCGCCACCTGCGCCACGCGGCGCCGGTGAACAAGGTGGTGTTCGACAGCAAGATCCACGTGATGCGGCATGCGCTGGGGCTGCACACGGCGTCGTCGCGCGTGCAGGGCGGCCGGCTGGCGGCGCGCCACGAGATCCGCGTGGCCTCGATGTTCAAGCGCGTGCCCGAGGAATTCCTGCGGATGATCGTGGTGCACGAGCTGGCGCACCTGCGCGAGAAGGACCACGGCAAGGCGTTTTACCAGCTCTGCGAGTCGATGGAGCCGCGCTACCACCAGTACGAGTTCGACACGCGCGTGTACCTCACCCACCTGGAGCGCGGCGGCGAGCCGCTCTGGCGGGACTGACGGCCCGGTCCGGGGACCGCGGGCCGTCTCCCGCCCTGCCATGCCTCCCCGGAGCAGGGGCCGGCAGGCAGGCGGCACGCTCCCCGTCAGGCCGCGGTGCGCGGCATCCCGTCGATCAGCTTGTCGAGCGTGACGGGATAGTCCCGCACGCGCACGCCGGTCGCGTTGTAGACGGCGTTGGCGATGGCGGCGCTCACGCCGCAGATGCCCAGCTCGCCCACTCCCTTGGCCTTCATCGGCGAGGCACGCGGATCGGTCTCGTCGAGGAAGACCACCTCCTGGTGCGGGATGTCGGCATGCACCGGCACCTCGTAGCCCGCGAGGTCGTGGTTCGCGAAGAAGCCCAGGCGCGTGTCCACGGCGAGTTCTTCCATCAGCGCGCCGCCGACGCCCATGGTCATCGCGCCGATCACCTGGCTGCGGGCCGACTTGGGGTTCAGGATGCGGCCCGCCGCGCAGACGGCCAGCATGCGGCGCACGCGCACTTCGGCGGTGAACGCGTCCACGGCCACCTCGACGAAATGCGCGCCAAAGGTGGATTGCTGGGTTTCCTTCTCCAGCACGCCGAATTCGATGGTGTCCTCGGCCTTCAGTTCGCCGTCGCGGGCGGCATCGGCGAGCGCCATGCTGCGGCCTCCCGCCGACACCTGCCCGTCGGCGAACCGGGCGGCGGCCGGGTCCAGGCCCAGCTTGGCGGTGACGGCCTCGCGCAGTTTCACGCAGGCGGCGTAGACGCCCGAGGTGGAGCTGGCCGCGCCCCATTGCCCGCCCGAGCCAGCCGAGACGGGGAAGTCGGAATCGCCCAGCCGCACCGCGACGCGCGAGAGCGGCACGCCCATCATCTCGGCGGCGGTCTGCGCGATGATGGTGTAGGTGCCGGTGCCGATGTCGGTCATGTCGGTTTCCACCAGGATGCGGCCCTCTCCATCCAGGCGCACGCGGGCGCCGGATTTCATGACGGGCGCGCCGCGGTAGGCCGACGCCACGCCCAGGCCCACCCACCAGCGGCCCTCGCGGCGCTGGGCCGGCAGCGGGTTGCGCGCATTCCAGCCGAAGCGTTCGGCGCCCAGGCGCAGGCATTCCACCAGCTGGCGCTGCGAGAAGCGCTTTTCGGGGCGCTGGCCTGCACTTTCCTTGTCGCCGCCCTTTTCTCCCGTGGTGTCGGGCACGACCTGTGTGTCGTTGCGGATGCGCAGTTCCACCGGGTCCATCTTCAGCTTCTCGGCGAGTTCGTCCATGGCGACCTCGAGTGCCATGTGGCCGGTGGCCTCGCCGGGTGCGCGCATGGCGTTGCCTTCGGGAAGGTGCAGTTCCGCCAGGCGCGTCGCGGTCATGCGGTTCGTGCCCGCATACAGCCTGCGGGTCTGGTCCACCGCGCCGTCGGCCTGGCCGCCGGGCAGGTCGCCCGACCAGCACTCGTGGCCGATCGCGAGGATCCTGCCCTGCGCGTCGGCGCCTATGCGCACGCGCTGGATGGTGGCGGGCCGGTGCGTGGTGTTGTTCATCATCAGCGGGCGCTGCAGCGCGACCTTGACCGGGCGCTTCGCCGCGCGCGCGCCCAGGGCGGCGAGCAGGGCGTCGGCCCGCAGGAAGAGCTTGCCGCCGAAGCCGCCGCCGATGAAGGGCGACACCAGCCGCACCTTCTCTTTCGGGATGCCCAGGGTCTTGGCCAGTTCGCCCTGGCCCCAGGCGATCATCTGGTTCGACGTCCATACGGTGAGCTGGTCGCCCTTCCACGCCGCGATGGTGGCGTGCGGCTCCATCATGGCGTGCGACTGGTCGGGCGTGGTGTAGGTGGCATCGATCTGCACGGGGGCGGCGGCGAAGGCACCGGTGAAGTCGCCCACGGACGTATCGGGCGCATCGCCGTTGATGTCCTTGGGCTTCTTGGCCGCGTCCTTGCCGGCGGCGAGGTCGTAGTTGCCGGGCTGGCGGTCGTAGTCCACGCGCACCAGCTGGGCGGCGGCGCGGGCCTGCTCGAAGGTCTCAGCCACCACCAGGGCCACGGCCTGGTGGTAGTGGTCGACCTGCGGGCCGGCGAGCAGCGGCGCGGTGTTCATCTTGCCCTGGCCCAGCTTGCCGGCCGATTGCGCCGTCACGATGGCGAGCACGCCGGGTGCGCGGCGGGCGCGGTCCAGGTCGATGCGGCGGATGGTGCCGCGCGCGATGGCGGAACCCACGACGACGCCGTAGGCCGCGTCGGGCGCCACGTCGTGCCGTTCATAGGCGTAGGGCGCGGTACCGGTGGTCTTGCGCAGGCCGTCGATGCGGTTCACCGGCTGGCCCACGACCCTGAGCTGGTCGATGGGGTTGGCGGTGGCGGGGGTGTCGAACTTCATGGCGGTCAGCTCCGGGCCTGGGAAAGGGCTGCGGCCAGCGTGCGCTCGGCCAGGGGCAGTTTGAAAGCGTTCTCGTGCGTGGGCCGGGCGCCGGCCAGCAGCCGTTCGGCCACGGCCTGGGCGCCCTGGGGCAGGGCGGCCTCGGCGGCTTCGACGCGCCACGGCCGGGGCGCCACGCCGCCGAGGGCCACGCGGCCCGTGCCGTCTCGCTGAACGATCGCCGCGACCGAGACGAGCGCGAAGGCGTAGGAAGCACGGTCGCGCACCTTGCGGTACACATGGGTGCCGCCCACCGGCGCGGGCAGCGTGACCGCGGTGATCAGTTCGCCGGGCTGCAGCTCGGTTTCGATGTGCGGGGTGCTGCCCGGCAGCCGGTGGAAGTCGGCGATGGGGATGACGCGCGTGGCGCCATCGGCGCGCACGGTTTCCACCGAGGCATCGAGCACGCGCATCGCCACCGCCATGTCGCTCGGATGGGTGGCGATGCACTCCGCGCTGCCGCCGATCACCGCGAGCTGGCGGCTGAAACCGCCGAGGGCGGAGCAGCCGCTGCCCGGCTGGCGCTTGTTGCAGGGCGTGTTGGTGTCGTAGAAATAGGGGCAGCGCGTGCGCTGCAGCAGGTTGCCGCCGGTGGTGGCCATGTTGCGCAACTGGCCCGAGGCGCCCGCTACCAGGGCCCGCGTGAGCACGCCGTAGTCGCGGCGCACGCGTGGGTGGGCCGCCAGGTCGCTGTTGCGCACCAGGGCGCCGATGCGCAGGCCGCCCTGCGGCGTGGGCTCCACGGTGTCCATGCCGATGCCGTTGACGTCCACCAGATGGGCGGGCGCCTCGATCTGCAGTTTCATCAGGTCCAGCAGGTTGGTGCCGCCGGCGATGAACTTGGCGCCCGGCTTGGCGGCGACGGCGGCCGCGGCCTGCGCGGGCGTGCTCACGCGTTCGTAGCTGAAGGGTTTCATGCCTTGGCCTCCGCCACTTCGGTGATCGCGTCCACGATGTTGGAATAGGCGCCGCAGCGGCAGAGGTTGCCGCTCATGCGCTCGCGCAGTTCCTCGGCCGACAGCAGGGGCTGGGCGACGATGTCCGCGCTGACATGGCTCGGCGCGCCGCGGCGCAGTTCGTCGAGGGCGCCGACCGCCGAGCAGATCTGCCCCGGGGTGCAGTAGCCGCACTGGTAGCCGTCGTGCTGGACGAAGGCCGTCTGCAGCGGATGCGGCGCGGCGGGCGTGCCCAGGCCTTCGATCGTGGTTACCTTGGCGCCCTGGTGCATCACCGCGAGGCTCAGGCACGACACCACGCGGCGTCCGTCCACCAGCACCGTGCAGGCGCCGCACTGGCCGTGGTCGCAGCCTTTCTTGGTGCCGTTCAGGTGCAGGTGCTCACGCAGCGCGTCCAGCAGGGTGGTGCGGGTGTCCAGGTCGAGATCGTGCGCGGACCCGTTCACGTTGAGGCGGACGGGGGCACGGACCGGGGCCGGGATCGCATCCGGCGGGGTGGCAGCAGAAACCGGCACGGCGGAAGCCGCAGCCGAAGAGGCGCTGACGATCAGCAGATCGCGCCGCGAGAGGGGGAACTGGGCGTTGGTTTCCATCGTGGTTCCGTGGGGTGTTGTCGCAATGCCGGGGAAGGGCTGCATGCGCACGGCACGCGCCCAGTGGCAGAGCGTCGGCGACCTCGCGGCCGAGCCGTGTAGGCCATCCGCTGAAACCGCCGTGGGCCCGGCCGCGTCCGCTGGCCGTGCCCGCTGCTCCTGCCGGCAGCTGTGGCGAAGCGAACACCCGGAACGGAAGAGGAAAGTCCGGCTTCTCTCTGGAGCCGCCGCTCTACGTGCCCGTCTCCCGCGATGCCGCCGCGGCATCCTCCCGGGGCACGTCGACCAGTGCGCAGGCCGATGCGGGCAGCTGGAGCCAGCGGTGGGCCGCTGCCTGCAGCAGGGGCAGGGCGCCCGTCGTGAAGAGGCGGGCCGTGCCCGCGGACAGCGGGCCATCCGCCGTGGACAGCAGGCCCGCCGCTTCGAGCAACCGGCGGGTCTGGCGCGCCACCGGCTCGCCCGTTTCCACCAGGCGCACCTGCGGGCCGGTGTGCGTGCGCAGCGCGGCCTCGGCGAACACGTAGTGGGTGCAGCCGAGCACGAGCGTGTCGATCTCGCCGGGCGCGGTGCCGAAGGGGCCGAGCGCCGCGGTGTAGCGCTCGCAGAGCGCACGGATCTCGGCGGTGGCGGGGTCGCCTGGATGGGTGTCGGCGGTGCTGCGTTCGATCGCATGGGCCAGCCCGTCGCATGGCTGCACCGCGAAGGCGACCCCGCCCTGCACGGAGGCGAGCAGCCGCTGGAACTTGGCGCTCGCGAGCGTGCCCCGCGTCGCGATCACGCCCACGCGGCCGGTGCGCGTGAGCGCCAGCGCGGGCTTGAGGGCCGGCTCCACGCCGACCAGCGGCAGGCCGGCGTGCCGGGCCCGCACTTCATGGATGGCCGCGGCGGTCGCGGTGTTGCAGGCCACCACCAGGGCCTTGATGCCGTGCGTGCGCTGCAGGTAGCCGGTGATGGCGTGGGTGCGTTCCGCCACGTAGGCGTCGCCGCGTTCACCATAGGGCGCATGCGCGCTGTCGGCCAGGTAGACGAAATGCTCGTGCGGCAGTTCGGCGCGCAGCGCGCGCAGCACGCTCAGGCCGCCGACGCCGCTGTCGAACACGCCGATGGGGCGCTGCGTGGCGGAGGTCATGTCGGAAGGGATGTGGATGAGAAAAAGGCCTGCGGCACCCTGTAAGAGCGCCGCAAGCCTCGGATCGTAGTGCAGAGCGCGCCGTGGCGCTCGCGCGGTGTCAGGCGGCCACGAGGCCGATCGACTTGAACTCGCCGGTGGCGATGCGCTGGCTCCATTCGGCCGGGCCGGTGATGTGCTTGCTGGTGCCGCCGGCATCCACGGCCACGGTGACGGGCATGTCCACCACGTCGAATTCGTAGATCGCTTCCATGCCCAGGTCTTCGAAGCCGACCACCTTCGCGGTCTTGATCGCCTTGCTGACGAGGTAGGCGGCGCCACCCACGGCCATCAGGTAGGCCGACTGGTGCTTCTTGATCGCCTCGATGGCGACCGGGCCGCGCTCGGACTTGCCGATCATCGCGATCAGGCCGGTTTCGGCCAGCATCATCTCGGTGAACTTGTCCATGCGCGTGGCCGTGGTCGGGCCGGCGGGGCCGACGGCTTCGTCCTTGACCGGATCGACCGGGCCCACGTAGTAGATGACGCGGTTGGCGAAATCGACCGGCAGGGGCTCGCCCTTGGCCAGCATGTCCTGGATGCGCTTGTGCGCGGCGTCGCGGCCGGTGAGCATCTTGCCGTTCAGCAGCAGCGTGTCGCCGGGCTTCCAGCTGGCGACCTCTTCGCGCGTGAGCGTGTCGAGGTTGACGCGGCGGCTCTTGTTGTAGTCGGGCGCCCAGTCGATCTTCGGCCACAGGTCCAGCGACGGGGCCTCCAGGTACACGGGGCCGGAGCCGTCCAGCACGAAGTGCGCGTGGCGCGTGGCGGCGCAGTTGGGGATCATGGCCACGGGCTTGGAGGCCGCGTGCGTGGGGTACATCTTGATCTTGATGTCCAGCACGGTCGTCAGGCCGCCCAGGCCCTGCGCGCCGATGCCCAGGGCGTTGACCTTGTCGAACAGCTCCAGGCGCAGTTCCTCGACCTGGTCGAGCTTCTCGCCGCGCGCGGCCTTGGCCTGCAGCTCGTACATGTTCAGATCGTCCATCAGGCTTTCCTTGGCGAGCAGCACGGCCTTTTCCGCCGTGCCGCCGATGCCGATGCCCAGCATGCCCGGCGGGCACCAGCCGGCGCCCATGGTCGGCACGGTCTTGAGCACCCAGTCGACCAGGTTGTCGCTGGGGTTCATCATGACCATCTTGGACTTGTTCTCGCTGCCGCCGCCCTTGGCCGCGACGGTGATGTCCACGGTGCTGCCCGGCACGATCTGCGTGAAGATCACGGCGGGGGTGTTGTCCTTGGTGTTCTTGCGCAGGAACTGGGGATCGGCCACGACGCTCGCGCGCAGCGTGTTGTCCGGGTGGTTGTAGCCGCGGCGCACGCCCTCGTTGATGGCGTCTTCCAGCCCCTGGCCGGCGGGGAAGCCTTCCCAGCGCACGTCCATGCCGATCTTCAGGAAGACGTTGACGATGCCGGTGTCCTGGCAGATCGGGCGCTGGCCGGTGGCGCTCATCTTGCTGTTGGTGAGGATCTGCGCCATCGCGTCCTTGGCGGCCGGGCTCTGCTCGCGTTCGTAGGCACGCGCGAGGTGGGCGATGAAGTCGGCGGGATGGTAGTAGCTGATGTACTGCAGGGACGCAGCAACGGATTCCACGAGGTCGTGGTACCGGATGGTCGTGGTCATGGTGGGGGAGCTTGTTGTGGAAGAACTGACGCCCCCGATTATCGCGCCGCGCCCGCAGCGGCGCTCGTGGGCCGCGCGGCGCCTCAGGCCGGCGCGGCCCCGGAGGGCTGGGGCGTCCCGGAGAGCTCGGCGTAGCTGCCGATCATGGACGGGCTGAAATCCGCCGCGCCCGCGGGCTTGTCGCCGCCGGCCCAGGCGAGCAGGGCGTCGGCCGGCATGGGCCGGGCGAAGAAAAAGCCCTGCAGCTCGTCGCAGTGCATGGCCGCGAGGATGTCGCGCTGCCCCGCCGTCTCCACGCCCTCGGCCACCACGCGCAGGCCCAGCGCGTGCGCGAGCCGCACCACCGCGTCCACCACCGCGCGGGCGTCCTCCTGCTCCTCCAGGTCGCGCACGAAGCTGCGGTCGATCTTGAGCTGGCGCGCGGGCAGGCTGCGCAGGTAGTGCAGGCTCGAGTAGCCGGTGCCGAAGTCGTCGATCGACAGGTACACGCCGATGCGCCCGAGTTCCTCGATGGTGCGCTGGGTGGCGCGCGTGTCTTCCATCGCGACCGATTCGGTGATCTCGCACAGCAGGTGGGAGGCCGGCACGCCATGCCGCTGCAGCGCGTCGCGGATGCGTTCTGCCAGGCCGCTTTCGCGCAGCTGGTAGGCCGAGAGATTGATCGCCACGCGCATGCGCAGACCGTCCCAGTTCCATGCCGCCATCTGCCGGCAGGCCTCCTCGATCACCCAGTTGCCGAGCTGCGCGATGAGCCCGAAGCGCTCGGCCACCGGGATGAATTCCCCGGGGCTGACATTGCCGCGCTCGGGGTGCCGCCAGCGCAGCAGGGCTTCCACGCCGTTGATGCGGCCGCGCCGGGCGTCGATCTTCGGCTGGTAGTGCAGCGCCAGTTCGCCGCGCGCGATCGCCTGGCGCAGGTCCTGCTGCAGCGACAGCTGGGCGGTGGCGTCGGAATCCATGTGCGATTCGAACAGCGCATAGCGGTTGCCGCCGGCGCGCTTGGCGGCGTACATGGCGGCATCGGCATTGGCGACGAGCTTGTCGCGCTCGCCATGGTCGGGGTACACCACGATGCCGATGGAGCAGGCGATCTGCACGGTCTTGCCGGCCGCCTCGAACGGCTGGCCCAGGGCGTGGAGCAGCCGGTGCGCCACGGCCAGGCAGTCGGCCGGACCGTCCAGGTTCTCCAGCAGGATCAGGAACTCGTCCCCGCCCACCCGCGCCACCGTGTCGCTGTCGCGCGCCTGCAGGCGCAGGCGCTCGGCGGCGCTGCGCAGGATCGCGTCGCCGGCCGCGTGTCCGAAGGAGTCGTTGATGGGCTTGAAGCCGTCCAGGTCCACGAACATCACGGCCAGCCGCGGGCCTGCACCCCGCTGCCGGCTGCGGTCCAGCAGCCGCAGCGCGTGGGAGAGCCGGTCTTCGAACAGCAGCCGGTTGGGCAGCAGGGTGAGCGGATCGGCGAACGCCTGTTTCTGCAACTGGGCGTTGGCGGCCGTGAGGCGGGCGTTGCTCTCCTGCAGCGAGGCATTGAGCTGGCGCGCGGTGCTCTGCAGGCGCGCGTCCAGCACGGAGGTGAACAGGGTGCTCAGCAGCAGCATGCCGGTGGAGAGCACGACCATGGCCGTGAGGCCCGCACCGCCCAGCCCCCCGGCGCTCAGGCAGACCGCGCCTTCCGGGAACGAGGCCGCGGCCATGCCCGTGTAATGCATGCCGCAGATGGCGACGCCCATGACCAGCGCGGCCACGGCTTGGTACCACGCCCGCCGCCGGTCCTGCCGCAGGTGGATCAGCCAGCGGAAGATGAGCAGGGCCGTGGCGGAAGCGATCACCGCGATGGCGATCGACAGCACCACCAGGACCGGATCCCAGGCGATGTCGATCGACATCTTCATTGCGCGCATGCCGATGTAGTGCATGCCGCTGATGCCCGCGCCCATGAAGGCCGCCCCGAACAGGATGTGCCAGCGGCCGACACGCGGCACGCTCGCGAGCCCGAGCGCCATCGCTGACGCCGCCACCGCCGCGAGCCACGACAGCAGGGTGAGCCCGCCGGTGAACCCCAGGGCCACCGGCAGCTCGAATGCCTGCATGCCCAGGAAGTGCATGGCCCAGATGCCCGTGCCCATCACCACCGAGCCCGCGGCCCACCAGATCGACCCGATAGGGCGCTGCGACGCATGCACGCGGCGCGCCAGATCCAGCGTGACATAGCTGGACAGCACCGCGATCGCGAACGAAGCAGCCACCACCAGCGGGTCGTGGCGCGAGGGCATGAATGCCGCGGCGTCGGGCAGGGAATGAAACGACATGGACGGAAAAAAGGGCGGGCCGCATGCTGGACCGGGGCGAAGTGTATCCATTCGTTACTTCCCTTGCGGGTCCGCGGGTTTGCACTGTGCGCCGGGATGAGAATCGTTCCTGCTGGCGTATGCTGGCAGGCTCGCTGCCGCAGGCCGTTGTCCGGTGCCCGTGCCGGGACCTGCGCGCTTTTCCCATCCATCGGAATTCCACATGACCACCCGTACGGAACGCGATACCTTCGGCCCCATCGAGGTCCCCGCCCACCAGCTCTGGGGCGCGCAGACGCAGCGCTCCCTGCAGAACTTCGACATCTCCGGCGAGCGCCAGCCGCTGGAGATCCTGCGCGCGCTCGCGCAGGTCAAGCGCGCGTCCGCCCGCGTGAACCACGCCCTGGGCCTGCAGGACGCGAAGAAGACCGAGGCCATCGTGGCCGCCGCCGACGAGGTGATCGCGGGCCGGCATCCGACCGAGTTCCCGCTCGTGGTGTGGCAGACCGGTTCCGGCACGCAGACCAACATGAACATGAACGAGGTGCTCGCCAACCGCGCGAGCGAAATCCTCGGCGGCGAGCGTGGCGAGGGCCGGCTCGTGCATCCCAACGACGACGTGAACCGCAGCCAGTCGAGCAACGACGTGTTTCCCACCGCGATGCACGTGGCGGCGGTGGAATCGCTCACGCACCGGCTGCTGCCGGCCATCGCCAAGCTCCGCGCCACGCTGGAGAAGAAGGCGGCGGATTTCGACGGCATCGTGAAGATCGGCCGCACCCATCTGCAGGATGCCACGCCGCTCACCCTGGGCCAGGAGATCTCCGGCTGGGTGGCGCAGCTGCGCCACGGCGAGCGCCACGTGCGCGACGCGCTGCCGCACCTGTGCGAACTGGCGCTGGGCGGCACCGCGGTGGGCACGGGCCTGAACGCGCCCAAGGGCTACGCGGAAGGCGTGGCGAAGGAACTGGCCGAGCTCACCGGACTGCCCTTCGTCACCGCGCCCAACAAGTTCGAGGCGCTGGCTTCCGTCGATGCGCTGGTGCATGCGCACGGGGCGCTGAAGACGCTGGCCGCCAGCATGATGAAGATCGCCAACGACGTGCGCTGGCTCGCCAGCGGCCCGCGCAGCGGCATCGGCGAACTCACCATTCCCGAGAACGAGCCCGGCTCCTCGATCATGCCCGGCAAGGTGAATCCCACGCAGAGCGAGGCGGTGACGATGCTGGCCGCGCAGGTGTTCGGCAACGACGTGGCGATCAACTTCGGAGGCGCCTCGGGCAATTTCGAGCTGAACGTGTTCCGCCCGATGGTGGCGCACAACTTCCTGCAGAGCGTGCGCCTGCTGGCCGACGGCATGGTGAGTTTCAACGACCACTGCGCCGTGGGCATCGAGCCGAACCGCGAGCGCATCGGCGAGCTGGTGGACCGCTCCCTGATGCTGGTGACCGCGCTCAACACGCACATCGGCTACGACAAGGCGGCCTTCATCGCCAAGAAGGCGCACAAGGAAGGCACCTCGCTGCGCGAAGCGGCCGTGGCGTCGGGCCACCTCACGGGCGAGCAGTTCGACCAGTGGGTGGTGCCGGGCCACATGGTGGGGCGCTGAGGTCCCAGCCGCGCGCGGCCTAGGACTTGCGGGCCGTGCGCTTGCGCGCCCGCGCCGTGTCCTTGAGGAAGGCCATCAGCCGGCGCTCGACCGCGCTGAGGCCGCGGCCGCCCGCGCCGGTGCTGCGCTCGCCGATGCGTTCCCAGACCGCCTGCATGTCGGGCCCCGCGTCCGAGGCGAGCCGTGAGCCCAGCTCCAGCACCGCGGGGTGGATGTACGACTTCTTGCACACCGCCGGCGTGTTGCCGAGCTGGCGCGCCACTTCGGCGAGGATGTGTTTCGCGGTGGAGACGGGCGCGCCCTCGGGCTGGGTGCAGGCGATGCGCGTGAGCTCCAGCGCCTGGGCGGTGCCGTGCCAGGTGCGGAAATCCTTGGCGGTGAAGCGCATGCCCTCGCCATCGCCGCCATCAACTCCACTGTCCTTGCGGCGCCCGTTGGCGATCTCGTGGAGGTAGTCGTTCACGTCGCTGGAGCCGACCGTGTGCCGCGTGCCGTCCTCATCCTCGTACTGGAACAGCTCCTGTCCCGGCAACTGCTGGCAGCGGCGCACCACGCGCGCCACGCGCGGATCTTCCAGCGTGGCCTGCTGCTCCACGCCGCTCTTGCCGCGGAAGCGCAGCGTGAGCCGGCTGCCGCGCACGCCGGCGTGGCGGTTGCGCAGCGTGGTGAGGCCGTAGGAGCGGTTGGCCGCGGCGTATTCCTCGTTGCCCACGCGCATGAACGTGGTGTCCAGCAGCCGCACAATTGTGGCGAGCACCACGGTGCGCGAGAGGGCGGGCTCGCCGCGGCGGGGCTTCAGGTCGCGCGCCACCCGCGCGCGGATGCGCGGCAGCGCGCGGCCGAAGGCCTGCATGCGCTCGAACTTCGCCTCGTCCCGCTGCAGCCGCCACTCGGGGTGGTAGCGGTACTGGCGGCGGCCGCGCGCGTCCAGCCCGGTCGCCTGCAGATGGCCTTCGGGCAGCGGGCAGATCCAGACGTTCGTGTAGGCCGGCGGGATCGCCAGTTTGCGGATGCGGGCGATCTCCTCTTCGTCGGTCACCCACTGCCCGTCGGGCCGGCGGAACTTGAAGTGCTTGCCGCGCAGCACGCGGGTGAGACCGGGCAGCGTGTCGGGCTGCACATACCGCAGACCGCCGGGCAGGCGCGCAGGGGGGGGCCGGGACGTGGAAGAGGGCAGGGATTCGGCAGTGACGGACATGGCGGGCGTGGAGTGCGGAACTGTGCACATCACACCCCGATCCGCGCCACCCGTGTGTAGGAAGGACCGGAGCCTGCCGGTGGGAAAAAAGCGACCCGTCGCCCCGGTCCCGTCAATCCGCCGGGGGTTCGAAGGAAAAGCCCACCCCGTACACCGAGCGGATCCATTCGTGGTCGCTGCCGTCGGCGGCGCGCAGTTTGCGGCGCAGGTTCTTGATATGGCTGTCGATCGCGCGCTCGTTCACGTCGAGCGTGTCGTCGTAGGCCATGTCGAGCAGCTGGGCGCGCGAGAAGATGCGGCCGCGCTGGCTCGCCAGCGCCTGCAGCAGCCGGAACTCGCGCGGCGTCAGGGCCACCGGCGTGCCGCGCAGCATCACCTGCCAGAACGCCTCGTCGAGCACCAGCAGCGGGTCCTGCGCCGCGGCGGTGCTGGCGTCGCCGGCCGCGGTGCGGCGCAGCACGGTGCGCACACGGGCCACCACCTCGCGCGGGGAGAAGGGCTTGCAGATGTAGTCGTCCGCGCCCAGCTCCAGCCCGATCAGGCGGTCGACCTCCTCCACGCGCGCGGTGACCAGGATGATGGGCCGGTCGGTATGGCGGCGGGCCTGGCGCAGCACGTCGAGCCCGTCCATGCCGGGCAGCATGATGTCCAGCAGGGTGAGGTCCGGCGGCGTCGGGCCGGACAGGCGCTGCAGCGCCGTGGCGCCGTCGGCCACGTGTTCGGCCACGAAGCCCGAGTGGCGCAGATAGTCGATCACGACGGCCGCGATGTCGGGCTCGTCTTCGACCACGAGGATGCGTTGGGGAGCGTCGTTCATGGACGGGGAGTCTCCAGCAGGGGAAGGATGAGAAGGATGCGCAGGCCGCCGAGCGGCGAGGCCTCGGCGGTGATCCGGCCGCCGTGGGCCTGCACGATGGCCCGGCAGATCGCGAGGCCCAGGCCCGATCCGCCGGTGTCGCCCGCGGCCCGCGTGCGGGAGGCTTCGGCGCGGTAGAAGCGGTCGAACACGCGCGGCAGTTCCTGGGCCGGCACGCCCGGCGCGGTGTCGTCCCATTGCAGCACCAGCTGCGCGCTGCCCTCGGCGGAGGAACGCTCGATGCGCGCCGCGATGCACAGCCGGCCGCCGGCCTCGGTGTAGCGCAGGCTGTTCTCCAGCAGGTTGAGGTACACGCGGTGCAGCTGGGCCGCATCGCCCCGTACCAGCGCGTCCGCGCTGTGCATGGAATCGGCGGCCCAGGCGTCGAGCGCCGAGGTGTCGAGCGCGATGGCGGCGTTGTCGAAGCGGGCCTGCATCGAGGCGACCGCCTCGGCCAGCAGCGGAAGCGGACGCAGGGGCACCAGGGCCGCGGGCATGGCCTCGCCCGCGGCATCCAGGCTGGCGCGCAGGTCGCCGACCAGCTGGATCAGCCGCATCACCTGGCGGTGCAGGCGCAGCGCGGTGCTGCCGTCGAACGGCCGGATGCCGTCCTGCACGGCCTCGATCTCGGCGCGCATCGCGGCCAGCGGGGTGCGCAGCTCGTGCGCCACGTCGCCGATCCACTGCCGGCGCGAGGCCTCCATGCCCGCGAGCTGTTCGGCCATGTCGTTGAAGGTGGATGCCAGGTGCGCCAGTTCGTCGTCGCCATCCACCGGCACGCGCGTGTCCAGCCGGCCGGCCGCCACCTGGCGGGCGCCGTGCACCAGCGCGCCCACCGGGGCGAGCCAGCGCCGCGCCAGCCACCAGGAGAGTGCCAGCGCAAGCGCCAGGCCGGCGGCGCCCGTCCAGGCCACGAACACCAGTTGCTGGCGCAGGAAGGCCTGGTCCGCATCGGTTTCCACGTCCAGCGGCGGCAGCAATACGAGTTGGCCGATGGCTTCGCCGCGCGGGCCGCGCAGCACGCGCCGGGCGGAGCCGGGCTGCGGCTCCATGCCCGCGACGACGTTGCGCTGGCCGTCGATCAGGCCCAGCCGCATCGAGAGCGCATGGCCCGACGGGTCGGGCGGCGGCTGGGCCCCCGATGGCCGCCCCGGCAGGGCGCCCTCGCCGGGGACCGCGCCCGCGGTGGGCGGCAGGCCGCCGTCGCCCGACGCCGTGGAATCGCTGCCGCACATGGAGGATGCGCTGGCCATGCCCATGTCCTGCTGCGCTGCGGGCGCACCGCTGCCGGTCCCCGTGCCCGGCCCGTCGCGCTTGCCGGGAGGCGTGGGGCCGAAGGTCGCCCGGGGCAGCTCGCCGGGCTTGTGCATCTGCCGCCAGAGTGCGGGCTGGGTGCGCAGCGTGTCCCAGCCGCCGTGCAGCACGTAGGCGCGTTCCAGCCGTACCGCGAGCCAGTCCAGCCGGCCCAGTTCGATTTCCGCGATGTAGGGGCCCAGGCCCCGCTGCAGGCCCAGCCGGGAAAATCCCATGAAGAGCGCCAGCAGCACGGCCAGCAGGATGCTGAGCGCGATGAAGGCTTTGCTTTGCAGGGTGAGACGGGGCATCGGCGAACGGGGCGGAGCGGCGGTGTGTCAGCGGGCGGGCGGGGGTCCGCCGGCGCCCGGCGGGCCACCCGCGGGCTGGGCCACGAGGGAACCGTTCATTGTGCGGCAAGTGCCCGGCAGTGTCTTGCCATCGGGCATCGTGAGCGTGACCGCTGCGCCTTCGGTCCGGCCCTGGCAGGCGGTGTACGCCTCGGGCGGCGGCGGGGGCGGCCGGTGGCCTTCACCGGGGGCGGGTTGGGCGGTGGCGATGCCCGCGTAGAGGAGCGCCGCCACGGCGAAGGCCGCGAGCGGCAGCTCGCATGCCGACGGGCTGGCCGGCGTGCCGGCGCGGCGGCGGGTGTTGGCCGCCGGAGCGGATGCGTCGGCAGACAGGGCGTGGAAGTCGGGCGGCGGCAGGGCCATGGGTTCTCCTGGAAAGTGGCGAAAAGCCCGACTGTGCAGGCCAATCCGGGAGAAAAATTGCGCCCTGCCGGGCGCGGCCGCGAGCTAGAGCGCCGCCGCCTCCGGAGCCTTGGCATGCGCCCGTGCGATGTCCTGCGTGGCGCGCAGGAAGCGGTCCACGTCGGCCGGGGTGTGGCAGTGCAGCGGCGACACGCGCACCGCGCCCGCGATGCCGAACGAGTCGAGCATGCGGCGCGAGTAGATGCTCGCGATGCTGCGCTCGTAGACGGTGATGCCGCGCTGCGCGTATTCGCGCACGGCATCGGTGCACTCCAGATGCTCGAAGCCGATGGCGATGATGAGGTCGCGCCGCACGAGGTCGTCGTGGTCGAGGAACACCTGCACGCCCGGCTGCGCCCGCAGCCCCGGGGGGCCGCCGTCGCCGCCGCCCGCGAGCAGGCGCCGCAGCAGGGCCCGCTCGTGCAGCTCGATGCTCTCGATGCCGGCCGCGAAACGTTCGCGCCGCGGTGCATCGGCGGCCGCCCCGCCGCCCTGGGGATGGGTGCCGATCCAGCACACGTAGTCCACGATCTCGGTCATCACCGCGAACTGCCAGGGCGAGGTGCTGCCCAGGTCCCAGTAGCCGGCGGGCTTGCCCGAAAGCTTGTGGTGCGGCAGCGCGGCCGCCCGGTCGGACAGCCAGGCGAAGCCCGAGCCGCGGCAGCCGAAGAACTTGTAGGGCGCGATGTTGATGCCGTCCACCGGCGCGGCCTGCAGGTCGATCAGGCCGTGCGGCGCGTGCTGCACGGCATCCACCAGGATGTACAGATCGGGCCGGATGGCGCGCGCGGCGCGCACGATGGCGGGCAGATCCAGCTTGGCGCCCGAGATGTTGGAGGCATGGATCACGTTCAGCACGCAGGTGCCGTCGTCGACGAGCCGCGCGATCGCCTCCACGTCCACACCGCCGGTGGCGGGATTGCTCGGGGCCACGCGCAGTTCGCGCCCGGTCTCGCGGGCATAGCGCTCCATCGCATCGTAGGCCGACGGGTGTTCCAGCACGGTGGTGACCATGTTGGTGCCCGGCACGTTCTCCGCCACGGCGCGCACCATGTCGAACATCGCGCCGGAGGCGGTGAGCGCTGCGTACACGCTGCCGCCGCGGGCGTTCAGCAGCATGCGCAGGTCGTCCGCGCCGCGGGCCTGCACGTCCTGCAGCTCGCGCGCCGTGTCGTGGATGCGCTCGGTGTTGTCGGGCACCGCGTCCACCTGCGCGAAACGCTCCACCGCGGCGCGCAGGCGCAGCGACCCGCCCGCGTTGTCGAAGTAGAGGCGTTCGCGGCCATGGTGGTCGTGGTCCACGTGCAGGAAGCGCCCGCGCACCTCGGCCATCAGCGGCGGCGGGAACAGCAGGCCCTGCGGGTGGGCGGCACCCGCGCCATGCAGAGGGGCCGCGCTCATTGCACGCCCTTGTTGTTGGGGTTGCGGTAGGCCTCGCGCACGGCGTCGGTCATCGGGAAATTGAGGTTCACGTTGCTCGGCGGGATCGGCTGCGTGAACCACCGTGCGTAGAGCTTTTCCATCTCGCCCGTCTTCATGAGCTGCGTGACGGCCTGGTCCACCACCGCCTGGAAGGCCGGATCGTTCTTGCGCAGCATGATCCCATAGGGCTCCTGGCGCAGCACCACGTCCTTCAGGATGCGGTAGTCGCCGGGGTTGGGGGCGGTGGCGATCAGGCCGGCGAGCTGCACGTCGTCGAGCACGTAGGCCTGCGCCCGGCCGTTGGCGAGCAGCAGGAACGCATCGGCCGTGTCCTTGCCCGAGACTTCCTGCACGTCCATCTTCTCGGAGCGGCGCAGGCCGCGCAGCAGCTGCATCGAGGTGCTGCCGGCCACGGTGGCCACCGTCTTGCCGCCCAGGTCGGCGAGCGACTGGATGCCGGAGTCCTTCTTCACCGCGACGGTGATGTTGGTCACGAAATGGCTGGGCGCGAACGCCACCTGCTGCTGGCGGGCCACCGAATTCGTGGTGGTGGCGCAGTCGAGGTCCACCGTGCCGTTCTGCATCAGCGGAATGCGGTTGGTGGAGTTGAGCAGCATGTACTGCACGCGCAGCGCGGGCAGGCCGAGCCTGGCCTTCACCGCGTCCACGATCTTCAGGCAGATGTCGTTGGAGAAACCCACCGGCTCGCCGCTGCCCGTCGGCTTGTACGAGAACGGGATGGAGCTGTCGCGGTTGCCGATCACGATGGTGCCGCTGTCCTGGATCTTGCGCAGGGTATCGATCTCCTGGGCGGAGGCAGGGGCGGCCGCCAGCAGGGCCGCGAAGGCGGCGCACAGCGCGGGCAGGGCGGAAAGGATCGGGCGGCGGATGGTCATCGGGGTCTCCTGGGGATCACGGGGCAGGGCGGGGTGCCTGGACTGAATGCATTCTGAAAGCCGCGATGATTGGAAAAAAGCGATTTTTTGTGCTCGAATCGCATGAGAAAAATCGATGTTAAACGCGGCGCTGCGAGCCTCTGTGCACCCCGCACGCACTCCGCCGTGAAGAGGCCTTCCCCATGATGACTTTCAAGCAGCTCGAAGCGCTCTACTGGATCGTGCAGCTCGGCGGCTTCGGGCCCGCGGCCCACAAGCTGCACACCACGCAGTCGGCCGTGTCCAAGCGCATCCAGGAGCTGGAGCAATTGTTCGACACGCCGCTCTTCGATCGCAGCCTGCGCACGGCGCGGCTGACGGAAAAGGGCGAGGAGATGTTCGTCATCGCCCGCAAGCTGCTCGATCAGCGCGATGCGGCCGTGGAACAGTTCGGCAAGCCCGGCGTGGTCGAGCGGCGGCTGCGCCTGGGCGTGACGGAGCTCACCGCGATGACCTGGCTGCCGCGGCTCGTGGCGCAGGTGCGCGCGCACTACCCGAAGGTGATCCTGGAGCCCGACGTGGACGGCAGCCTGCCGCTGCGCGACAAGCTCCTGGCCGACGAAATCGACCTGGCGATCCTGCCTGACGCGTTCGACGACGCGCGCCTCGTCGCCACCCGCGTGGGCCGCGTGGACAGCGCGTGGATGGGCAAGCCCGGCCTCGTGCGCGGCACGGGGCGCGGACCGGTGCGCCTGCACGAACTCGCGCGCCACCGCATGCTGGTGCAGGGCAGCAATTCCGGCACGGGGCGCATCTACGACGCGTGGATGGCCGAGCGCGGCGTGGAGCCCGCCGACTCGATCGTGGTGAGCAACCTCGTCGCGCTGACGGGGCTCGCCGTTTCCGGCCTGGGCGTGGCCTACCTGCCGCGGGATTGCCTGGCGCCGCTGGTCGCGGCCGGCATGCTCGAAGTGCTGCAGGTCGAGCCCGCGCTGCCGCCGGTGCCCTACGTGGCGCTGCACAAGGGCGGCCACCGCAGCGCGCTGGTGGCCTCGATCGTCATGCTCGCCCAGGACTGCTGCGATTTCTCGCGCGTGTTCCAGACGGGTGGCGAGGGCGCC
Source organism: uncultured Acidovorax sp. (assembly GCA_913774955.1). Classification (GTDB taxonomy): domain Bacteria; phylum Pseudomonadota; class Gammaproteobacteria; order Burkholderiales; family Burkholderiaceae_C; genus Paracidovorax. Next base: position 312,638 of record CAJYKV010000024.1, on the reverse strand, counting down.
TGACCGGGCCCCGCTCAGCGCGCGGCGGCCTCGCGGGCCTGCCGGAGCCAGCCGTCGAACGCAGCCTGGTGCGCGCGGATCCAGCCGTCCACATGGCGCTCGATGTCGGCCTGCCGGGCCTGGCCGTTGCGCATCGCGAGGTTCTGCGCGTTGATGTCGGCCACGGGCAGCTGCATCACTTCGAAGAGCTTCGCGGCGGCCGGGTTCTTGTCGGCGAAGGCCTTGTTGGCGACGATCTTCTGCACGTTCGGGATGAAGCCGTAGTTCTTGCCGTCCGGCAGCTTCGTGTCGATGCCGGCCTGCTCGCCCGGCAGCGAGGAGCGGGGCACCTGCAGCCACACCACGTCCCGGCCGGGGCGCAGCACGCCGCTCACCCAGTAGGGCGTCCAGGTGTAGTAGAGGATGGGCTTGCCCTGCTTGTAGCGCGCGATCGTGTCCGCCATCAGCGCTGCGTAGCTGCCCTGCACGTGCGTCACCGTGCGCGAGAGCCCGAAATCCTTCAGCTGGTGATCGATCACGCCCTCGCAGCCCCAGCCCGGGTTGCAGCCCGTGAGGTCGGCGCGGCCGTCGCCGTTGGCGTCGAACAGCGCGGCGAGCTTCGAGTCCTTGAGCTGGTCGAGGTGCGTGATGTGGTACTGCTCGGCGGTCTTGCGGTCGATCAGGTAGCCCTGCACCGCGTTGGGCGAGTAGGCGCCCTTGCGCCAGAGCTTTGCGTCGCCGCCCGCGTTCTTGTAGAAGTCGGCGTGCAGCGGATCCCAGTGATCGGCCATGAAAGTCGCGTCGCCGTTGGCGATCGCCACGTGGGCCGTGGCGTACTCGATCTCCTTGATGGGCTGCGTCTCGTAGCCGAGCTGCTGCAGGGCGCGCGAGACGAGCAGCGTCTGGAAGGTCTCCTCGGCGTTGGAGCTCTGCAGCGGCTGCACCCGTACGCCCTTGCCGGGCAGCGCGGGGGGGGCGCCTGCAGCAGGCGCGGCCAGGGCAGGGGTCTGCGACAGCGCGCCCGCCAGGATGCAGGCGGCGGCAGCGGCGCGGCGGGTACGGTGCCGGAAGGATCGGAAGAGGAAAGGCATCGGTTTCTCCTGGAATGCAAACGGGTATGCGGACTTTCAGCGGGCGGCGCCTGCGAGAGGCGGCGCGTCCTCTGCGGCGGAGGCGGCGGCCGCGCCGGGCGGGGCCGATGCGGCGGGCGCGCGGCGCCGCAGCGCGGCCGCCACCAGGCCCACCGGGCCCGTCTGCCACCAGTGGCGCGATCCGCGCTTCGGCTGGCCCAGCGCCTGCGTGATGCGGTCCAGCGTGATCGCGAGCAGCACGATGCCCAGGCCGCCGACGGTGGCCAGACCCATGTCCAGCCGGCCGATGCCGCGCAGCACCATCTGGCCCAGACCGCCGACGGCGATCATCGAGGCGATCACCACCATCGACAGCGAGAGCATCAGTGCCTGGTTCACGCCGGCCATGATAGAGGGCAGCGCGAGCGGCAGCTGCACCTTCCAGAGCAGTTGCAGCGGCGAGGCCCCGTAGGCCCGGGCGGCTTCCACCAGATCGGGCCGCACCTGCCGCAGCCCCAGGTTGGTGAGGCGCACCAGCGGCGGCAGCGCGAACACGATGGTCACCACCACGCCCGGCACGTTGCCGATGCCGAACAGCATCACCACGGGCACCAGGTAGACGAAGGCGGGCGTGGTCTGCATGGCGTCGAGCGCCGGCCGCAGCAGGCGCTGCGCGCGGTCGCTGCTGGCCAGCAGGATGCCCAGCGGCAGCCCGAGCACCAGGCAGAAGGCCAGCGAGGTGAGCACCAGCGACAGCGTCACCATCGCTTCCTGCCAGATGCCGAGCATCGCCACCAGCAGCAGCGAGACCACTGCCCCCAGCGCCAGCGCGCGTCCCGCGAACTGCCAGGCCAGCAGGCCCACCACGGCGACCATGCCCAGCGTGGGCAGGCCCGTGAGCAGCGCATGCACGCCGCCGAGCGTGGCGTCCACCGGCGCGCGCACGGCCTGGAACGCGGGACGGAAGTGCTGGACCGTCCAGGTCAGGCCCTGGTTGATCCAATGCTCCACGGGGAGCGATCCGTCCCAGAGCTGCGACAGGTGCAAGCCGCCGGCCGCCTGCGACGGATCGGCCGCGCCGGCCAGCGCATCGTGGGGCAGCGGAGAGGAGGAGGCCGAGGCGCCGGATGCCGCGTCGGGGGAGGCGTTCAGCCAGTCCGCACCGCCGCCGGCATCGGATCTGGTCGCCGCGGTCGCGGCCCAGGGATCGGCCGGGATGTCGGCGGAAGGCCCATCGGCCGCGGGCGGCTGCGGCGCGACCGTGGGGGCCACGTCGGCGGGGCCATCGCCGGCGGCGGCCCAGGGGTTGGTATCCGGTGCCGGCGCAGGCACGGGAGCGGCCTGCGCGGCGTGGGTCGCCTGCGGGGCCTGGGCGTGCAGGCCGCTTCCGGCTGCGGTGGCGGGAAGGGAATGCGTGGCGGTGGCGTTCATGCGGGGCTCCTGGCGGTGCCGGATTCGGCGGAGGCTGTGGAGGTGGAGGTGGCGGTGGCAATGGCGGGGGCGAGTGCGCCGGCCGGCGCGCTGGGCGGCACCGGCGGCGTGTCGCGGTCCAGGAAGCGCAGCAGCGCCGTCTTGCTGACCACGCCCCGGAAGCGGCCGTCGGCCTCCACCACCGGCAGCGCGCAGGGCGCCTGGGCGACCTGGCCGAACAGGTCGGCCACGGGCGCGTCGGCCGGCACCGTGCCCACCTCCGGAATGAAGGCGTGCTGCAGTCCCAGCGGGCCCGAATGGCCGTGCAGCGCGGCGCGCAGCGAATCGGCCGACACGGTGCCCAGGTAGCGCTGCGCGGGCGTGACCACGTAGGCGAAGTTGTCGTCGTGCCCTTCGATCAGCTGCAGCGCGGGGCGGCAGCCCCGGTCGGTGTGCTCGCGCACCACGGTCAGCCGCTTGCGGGCGATGTCTCCGGCCTTGAACACGGCCGCCGCATCCACCCCGCGCACGAAGCTGCGCACGTAGTCGTTCGCCGGATTGCGCAGGATGTCGTCGGGCGTGCCCACCTGCACCACGTGGCCGTCCTTCATGATCGCGATGCGGTCGCCGATGCGCATCGCCTCGTCCAGATCGTGCGAGATGAAGACGATGGTGCGCCGGCGGATCTGCTGCAGCCGCAGCAGCTCGCTCTGCATCTCGGTGCGGATGATCGGGTCCAGCGCCGAGAACGCCTCGTCCATCAGCAGGATGGACGGATCGGACGCGAGCGCGCGCGCCAGGCCCACGCGCTGCTGCATGCCGCCCGAGAGCTCGTCGGGGTAGCTCTGCGCCCAGCCGGCCAGGCCCACCTGTTCCAGCGCCGCTGCGGCCTGCCGCTGGCGTTCGGCGCGGTCCACGCCGGCCAGCTCCAGGCCGAAGGCGGTGTTGTCCAGCACCGTCATGTGCGGCATCAGCGCGAACGACTGGAACACCATGCTGATGTCCTTGCGGCGCAGCGCGCGCAGCGCACGGTCCGGCAGGCCGTTGATGTCGGTGCCTTCGACCAGGATGCGGCCGGCGGTGGGCTCGATCAGGCGGTTGAGCATGCGCACCAGCGTCGACTTGCCGGAGCCCGAAAGCCCCATCACGACGAAGATTTCGCCGGCCTCGATGGTGAAGGTGGCGTCGAAGACGCCGATGGATTGGCCGGTGCGCGCCAGGATCTCCTGCTTGCTGCAGCCCTGGCGCACGAGCGCGAGCGCATCCTCCGGCGCGTCGCCGAATACCTTGAATACATGGTCGATGGTGATTTGCTTGGCCACGTCGTGGGTCCTCCCTCGGTCGGAACGGGTTGAACGAACACGCCCGGGGTGCGCCCTGGCGGACAGGGCGCATCCGGGCACGGGGCCGGTCTGCGGCAAAGACCTGATGCGGCGGCCCCGCGCGGTGCGCCCGAGGGGCATGCACCGGCGTTGCCGGAAGGAAGGGGGCGGAGGAACCGGCCCGGGGTTTGGCCCGCATGGCACGCGAAGGCGGTGCGCAAGGGCGAGGGCACGCGGCGGAGAGGTCGGGCTGCGAGGACTCCGCCGGTGCCCCGTGGGGGCATCAGGGCCGGGAACCGGCCGAGGCGCCGGCAGCGGCAGCCCGGGCTGCGGCGGTGCCGGCAGGATGATCCAGGTCCGCGGAACGGCGACGTACGGGAAAACGCACGCGGAGCGGAGCCGGATTACCTGCGCTGCAGGTTGTAAAACACCGCTAAAGTGTAAGCATTTGGTGTCTTTGAGTCAAAACACCGGGTTTTACGGATGTGTTAAGCGCGGGCGCGACCGTCGCGCCGGGGAGCGGCCCGCGCAGCGGTGGTCAGTGCTTTTCGTGCGAGACGTGCAGCAGCCGGTCCGTATAGGCGATCGCGATGGCGCTGGCCAGGAACGCCACGTGGATGATGGTCTGCCACATCAGCACCTTGGTGTCGTAGTTGGCCGCGTTGATGAAGGTCTTGAGCAGATGGATCGAGCTGATGCCGATGATCGACAGGCCCAGCTTCACCTTCAGCACCGACGCGTTCACGTGGCCCAGCCACTCCGGCTGGTCGGGGTGCGTGTGCAGATTCAGCCGGCTCACGAAGGTCTCGTAGCCGCCGACGATCACCATGATGAGCAGGTTGGAGATCATCACCACGTCGATGAGCGCCAGCACCACCAGCATGATCACCGTCTCGTTGAGCGCGACGACTTCCACGCCCGGCTTGTAGCCGATGCTGGTCACCAGCGCCTGCAGCGCCGGCTGGTGGCCGAAAGCGGCTTCCACCAGGTGCCAGAGTTCCACCAGGAAGTGCCAGACGTACACCCCCTGGGCGACGATGAGCCCCAGGTACAGGGGCAGCTGCAGCCAGCGGCTCGCGAAGATGAGCGAGGCGAGCGGGCTCAGGGCAGGCCCCTGCGGGCGCGGGACGGAGTCTTTGGGGAAGGCCATATCGGTGGGGAGGGAGATGGATGGGAACCCGGAGGGCGGGAGGATCGCGGCGGGATTCTAGGGCCTGCCGTAGAGCTGCCGCGCCGTGGGGATGCTGCGCTGCGGGAGCGGGCCGGCACACTGGTGCGCGGAGTAGCATGGAGGCCGTGCCGGCGGCTGGCCGGGGCCTGCGTGGCGCGCGCTGGCGGCATGCGTCAGTGGCCTGTAAGTGCGCCCGCCCACAGTACCGCCGAAAACCCGTTCCAACGACTCTCTGGAGACACAAGCAAATGAGTGCGTCAACGTCCACGATCGAATCCGTGCTGGTGGAAAACCGCGTGTTCCCCCCGCCCGCCGCCTGCGAGCAAGCCGCCCGCGTGTCCGGCATGGCCGGCTACGATGCCCTGTGCGCCGAGGCCGAGCGGGACTTCGAGGGCTTCTGGGCGCGCCTGGCGCGCGAGAACGTGCAGTGGACGAAGCCCTTCACGCGCACCCTCGATGAATCCAACGCGCCGTTCTTCCAGTGGTTCGCCGACGGCGAGCTGAATGCCAGCGCCAACTGCCTGGACCGCCACATCGGCACGCCCGTCGAGAACAAGACCGCCATCATCTTCGAGGCCGACGACGGCGCCGTGACGAAGGTGACGTACAAGGAACTGCTGGAGCGCGTGGGCCGCTTCGCCAACGCGCTCAAGGCCGAGGGCGTGAAGAAGGGCGACCGCGTGCTCATCTACATGCCCATGACCATCGAGGGCGTGGTCGCGATGCAGGCCTGCGCGCGCATCGGCGCCACGCACAGCGTGGTGTTCGGCGGCTTCTCGGCCAAGGCGCTGCAGGAGCGCATCATCGACGCGGGCGCCGTGGCCGTGGTCACCGCCAACTACCAGATGCGCGGCGGCAAGGAACTGCCGCTCAAGGCCATCGTGGACGAGGCCCTGGCCATGGGCGGCTGCGACACCATCCGCAGCATCCTCGTGTTCCAGCGCACGGCCACGGCCTGCCACATGGTGGAAGGCCGCGACAAGACCTTCGAAGACGCCCTGGCCGGTCAGAGCGCCGACTGCGCACCGGAGCCCGTGGGCGCCGAACACCCCCTCTTCATCCTCTACACCAGCGGCTCCACCGGCAAGCCCAAGGGCGTGCAGCATTCCACCGGCGGCTACCTGCTGTGGGCCAAGCTCACGATGGACTGGACCTTCGACCTGAAGCCCCAGGACGTCTTCTGGTGCACGGCCGACATCGGATGGATCACCGGCCACACCTACGTCGCATACGGCCCGCTCGCAGCCGGGGCCACGCAGGTGGTGTTCGAGGGCGTGCCCACGTACCCGAACGCAGGCCGCTTCTGGCAGATGATCGAGCGCCACAAGGTGTCGATCTTCTACACCGCGCCCACGGCGATCCGCTCGCTCATCAAGGCGGCCGAAGCCGACAAGGCCGTGCACCCGAGCAGCTCCGACCTGTCGAGCCTGCGCATCCTGGGCAGCGTGGGCGAGCCCATCAACCCCGAAGCCTGGATGTGGTACCACAAGAACGTGGGCGGCGAGCGCTGCCCCATCGTCGATACCTTCTGGCAGACCGAGACCGGCGGTCACGTCATCACCCCGCTGCCGGGCGCCACGCCGCTGGTGCCGGGCTCCTGCACGCTGCCGCTGCCGGGCATCGCCGCCGCCATCGTGGACGAATCCGGCAACGACATCGCCAACGGCACGGGCGGCATCCTGGTCATCAAGCGCCCCTGGCCGAGCATGATCCGCACCATCTGGAACGACCCGGAGCGCTTCAAGAAGAGCTACTTCCCCGAGGAACTCAAGGGCTACTACCTGGCCGGCGACGGCGCGGTGCGCAGCGCCGACCGCGGCTACTTCCGCATCACCGGCCGCATCGACGACGTGCTGAACGTGTCGGGCCACCGCATGGGCACGATGGAGATCGAGTCCGCCCTGGTCGCCAAGACCGATCTGGTGGCCGAAGCCGCCGTGGTGGGCCGCCCCGACGACCTGACCGGCGAAGCCATCTGCGCCTTCGTGGTGCTCAAGCGCCCGCGCCCCACCGGCGACGAGGCCAAGGCGATCGCCAAGGAACTGCGCGACTGGGTGGCCAAGGAGATCGGCCCTATCGCGAAACCGAAGGACATCCGCTTCGGCGACAACCTGCCCAAGACCCGCAGCGGCAAGATCATGCGCCGCCTGCTGCGCTCCATTGCGAAGGGCGAGGCCATCACGCAGGACACCAGCACGCTGGAAAACCCCGCGATCCTGGACCAGTTGGCTCAAGCGAACTGATCCGCAGATCCGTCCTACCTCCGCTGCCGGCGCGCACCTACCCGCGCCTTGCCCGGCATCGCAGCGCGTTACCGGATCCTGTAGGACGGAATCTGTTTCATCCCTCCCGCCTCACCGGGAGCACCATGGCCGGGTTACAACCGGGTGGCAACGCCGCCGCGCTCTTCCGAGCGCAGCGCGGCGCCCGATACCTTTCCCGGAGAACAACCATGGCCTTCCGATCCATCGTCATCCTGCTCATCGTCGCGGCCATCGCCGTGCTCGCCGCGCTCAACTGGACCACCCTGGCGACGCCCTCGGCGATCTCGCTGGGCTTCACCTCGTTCCAGGCGCCGCTCGGCCTGCTGATGCTGGGCCTGACGGTGCTGCTGGGCGTGTTCTTCATCGCCTACGTGCTGTCGCTGCAGGGCTCCGTGCTGCTGGAGACCCGCCGCCACGCGAAGGAAATGCAGGTCCAGCGTGAACTGGCCGACCGTGCCGAGCTGTCGCGCTTCACCGAGCTGCGCACCTATCTGGAATCGCAACACCAGCAGGGGCAGGCCGCGCTGCTCGCGCGCATCGATGCCCTGGAATCGCACTTCGCCGCGCGCGCCCAGGAGTCCGACAATGCCACGGCCGCCTACGTGGGCCAGCTGGAAGACCAGATGCGGATGCGCCGCGATCCGGTGCTGTGAGCGGACCGGGGGCTTGCGCCCCCGCCCCCGAGGCTGCACGACGGCCAAGCAAAAGCCGCCCGGAAGGGCGGCTTTTTTCGTGCCAGGCGAGGCGGTTTACTTGAGCGACAGCACCCACGCCGCCAGTTTCTTCGCCTCGGCCTCGTTGACCTGGGAGTTGGCCGGCATGGGCACCGGACCCCACACGCCCGAGCCGCCCTTCATGATCTTCACGGCGAGCTTGTCGACGGCGTCCTTCTGGCCGGCGTACTTGGCCGCCACGTCCTTGTAGGCGGGTCCCACCAGCTTCTTGTCCACGGCATGGCAGGCCATGCAGTTCTTGGCCGTGGCCAGCGCCTGGTCGGCCAGGGCGGGCGTGGCGGCGGAGAAGGCCAGCAGGAGGAGGGGGAGCGTGCGCTTCATCGGGTGACTTTCGGTGGGTTAGTATGCGGCTCAATGAAATTGTAGTGGCCGGGGTTGACAGGACGGGCCGGAGGGTTCTTCCGGGAGCAGGTTCTGGCCGCCACCGCCCGGTCCTGGAGGTCGCACCGTCATGTATACCCTGGCTCTCGGAATCCTGCTGGTGCTGCTCAAGTACCTGGAGGTCGGGCCCGTCGCCACGTGGAGCTGGTGGTGGGTGCTGTCGCCCTTCGCCGTCACCGCCGCGTGGTGGGCCTGGGCGGATGCCACCGGCTACACCAAGCGCCGCGCGATCGAGAAGATCGACCGGCGCAAGCGGGACCGCATCGACCGCAACAAGGAAGCCATGGGCGTGCGCCCGCGCCGCAAGTAGCCGGCACGCGCGCCGGAGCGGCAATGCCGCGCCCCTAGAGCGGCCGGGGCCTGCAGCCCGGCAGGGAAGGGCGGTGGAGGATAATTCGGTGTCGCCTGCGCCCGCGCGCGGGCGACCGAGCCCTCCAACCGCTTTCTCCCGACCCACGATGCCCGCATACCGCTCCAAGACCTCCACCGCCGGACGCAACATGGCCGGTGCCCGCTCCCTGTGGCGCGCCACCGGCATGAAGGACGACGACTTCAGCAAGCCGATCATCGCCGTGGTGAACTCGTTCACCCAGTTCGTGCCCGGCCACGTGCATCTGAAGGACCTGGGCCAGCTCGTCGCTCGCGAGATCGAGGCGGCCGGCGGCGTCGCCAAGGAGTTCAACACCATCGCGGTCGACGACGGCATCGCCATGGGCCACGACGGCATGCTGTATTCGCTGCCCAGCCGCGACATCATCGCGGACTCGGTCGAGTACATGGTGAACGCGCACTGCGCCGACGCGATGGTCTGCATCTCCAACTGCGACAAGATCACGCCCGGCATGCTGATGGCCGCCATGCGCCTGAACATCCCGGTGGTGTTCGTCTCCGGAGGCCCGATGGAGGCCGGCAAGACGCGCCTGGCCAACCCGGTCACCAAGACGATCGAGTTCAAGAAGCTCGACCTGGTGGACGCGATGGTGATCGCCGCCGACGACAAGTATTCCGACGCCGACGTGGCCGAGGTGGAGCGCTCCGCCTGCCCGACCTGCGGCTCCTGCTCGGGCATGTTCACCGCCAACTCGATGAACTGCCTCACCGAAGCGCTGGGCCTCTCGCTGCCCGGCAACGGCACCGTGGTGGCCACGCACGCCGACCGAGAACAGCTCTTCAAGCGCGCCGGCCGCCGCATCGTCGAGCTGGCCAAGGAATACTACGAGCAGGAGAACGAACGAGTGCTGCCGCGCTCGGTGGGCTTCGATGCCTTCGAGAACGCGATGACGCTCGACATCGCCATGGGCGGCTCCACCAACACCATCCTGCACCTGCTGGCCATCGCCCGCGAGGCCGGGATCGACTTCACCATGGCCGACATCGACCGCCTCTCGCGTTCCGTGCCGCAGCTGTGCAAGGTGGCGCCCAACACCAACAAGTACCACATCGAAGACGTGCACCGCGCCGGCGGCATCATGGCCATCCTGGGCGAGCTGGCGCGTGCCGGCAAGCTGCACACCGATGCGCCCACGGTGCATGCGAAGACGCTCGGCGAGGCGCTGCAGCAGTGGGACATCGCGGTCACGCAGGACGAGGCGGTGCGCCATTTCTACATGGCGGGCCCTGCCGGCATCCCCACCCAGGTGGCGTTCAGCCAGAACACGCGCTGGCCCAGCCTGGACCTGGACCGCGCCGAGGGCTGCATCCGCTCGTACGAGCACGCCTTCAGCAAGGAAGGCGGCCTGGCGGTGCTGACGGGCAACATCGCGCTCGACGGCTGCGTGGTCAAGACGGCGGGCGTGGACGAATCCATCCACGTGTTCGAGGGTTCCGCCCACGTCACCGAATCGCAGGACGAGGCGGTGGAGAACATCCTGGCGGGCAAGGTGCAGGCCGGCGACGTGGTGATCGTGCGCTACGAAGGCCCCAAGGGCGGCCCCGGCATGCAGGAAATGCTCTACCCGACCAGCTACATCAAGTCCAAGGGCCTGGGCAAGGCCTGCGCGCTGCTGACCGACGGGCGCTTCTCGGGCGGCACCTCGGGCCTGTCGATCGGCCACTGCTCGCCCGAAGCGGCGGCCGGCGGCGCGATCGGCCTCGTGAAGAACGGCGACCGCATCCGCATCGACATCCCGAACCGCACCATCGACGTGCTGCTGAGCGACGAGGAACTGGCCCGCCGCCGCGCCGAGCAGGACGCCAAGGGCTGGAAGCCCGCCAATCCGCGCCCGCGCAAGGTGTCGGCCGCGCTCAAGGCCTATGCCAAGCTCGTGATGTCGGCCGACAAGGGCGCCGTGCGCGACCTGTCGCTGCTGGACGACTGACCGCCTCCCACGGGAGGGCAAAAGAAAAGCCGCACCGTCGCCGGTGCGGCTTTTTCATGGGCGGTGAGCGGCGGGCGCGGCCGGAATCAGGGAGTGCCGGGGGCCGTCTGCGACTGCAGGTAGTTCTGCAGGCCCACGCGCTCGATCAGGCCGAGCTGCTTTTCGAGCCAGTAGGCGTGGTCCTCTTCCGTGTCCTTGAGCTGCGCGAGCAGGATGTCGCGGCTCACGTAATCGCGTGCGCCTTCGCACAGGAACACGCCGGCCTGCAGCGCGGCGCGCACGTCGTACTCGGTCTGCAGGTCCTTGCGCAGCATCTCGGGCACCGTGGTGCCGGGCGAGAACTCGCGGGGGCGCATGTCGGGAAGGCCGCCGAGGAACAGGATGCGGCGCAGCAGCGCGTCGGCGTGCTGGGTCTCTTCCTCCATCTCGTGGTTGATGCGCTCGTAGAGCTTGAGGAAGCCCTGGTCCTCATAGATCCGCGAGTGGATGAAGTATTGATCGCGCGCGGCGAGTTCGCCGCGCAGCAGATCCTTGAAGTAGTCGATGACCTGTGGGTTGCCCTGCATGGTGCGCTTCCTGATGTTGTTTTTGTGAGATGCGCAGTATCGCGCGCGCAGGGGAATTTGTCGCGAAAGGCCCCGGCGCGGCGGTATGCATGCGCACGGGGATCAGAAGCGTTCGCGTTGGATCGGTGTCAGAAATCCACCGCCGCCGACAGCATCAGCGTGCGCGGCGCGCCCACCGTCACGTAGTTGCTGACCACCCAGTAGTTCTTGTCGAACGCGTTCTCCAGGCTCGCGCGGAACACGACGGGCTGGTTGGCCACCTTGGTGGCGTAGCGGGCGCCGATGTCCAGGCGCGTCCAGTTGCCCACCCGCAGGCGGTTGGCGGCGTCGGCGTACACGGACGAGGTGTGGATCACGCGGCCGTTCAGGCTCAGGCCCGGCACCCAGGGCGTATCCCAGTCGAGGCCGAGGTTGAAGGTGCGGTCGGGCACGCCCGCGGCGTCGTTGCCCTGGTTGACGCCCCCGGCGGTGCGCGTGAGCTGGGCATCGTTGAAGGCGGCGCTGGCCATCAGCCGCAGGCCGCGCTGCACTTCGCCGTAGGCCGTCAGCTCCAGGCCGCGGTTGCGCTGTTCGCCACCGAAGCTGTAGACGTTCGTCACGGGATCGGTGAAGGCGCTGGGCCGCTTGATCTGGTAGATGGCGGCCTGGGTGGTGATGCGGCCCCAGTCCACTTTCACGCCCACTTCGTGCTGCTTGGATTTCTGCGGCGCGAAGGTTTCGCCCGCGTTGGCGGTGTCCACGCCCGCCGTGGCGCCGCGCGTGAGGCCGGCGGTGTAGTTGGTGTAGACCGAGATGTTCTTCGCGGGCTTGAACACGAGGCCGGCGAGCGGCGTGACGGCGCTCTTGCTGTAATGGCTGGTGGCGGCGCCGCTCGCGGGGTTGAAGTTGTCCTGTTCCATGCTCTGGTCGCGCAGGCCGAGCGTGACCAGGAAGCGGTCGTTCGCGAACGACATCGTGTCGGCCACGGCGATGCTGTGCTGCTTCGTGACCGAACTCTTGCCCGGCGCGCCGCGCGCCACGGTCATCGGGGGCAGGGGCGCAGGGTCGTACAGGCTGGAGGGATTCGTCGTGGCCGAGGTGGCGTAGAAGTAGCCGGTCTCCTGGTCGAGGTAGTTCACGCCCACGGCCAGCGTGTGCTTCACGCCGCCGGTGGCGAAGCGGGTGCGCAGGCCGGCGTCGGCGGCCTTGGATTTGGTGTACTGGTCGTAGTAGGCGTTGGAGACGTTGAAGGCGCCGGCCGCGTTCGGGCGGCCGCTCGGGAAGGTCTGCTCGTAGTCCAGGTCCATGTAGCCCACGCTGCCGTACACCGTGGTGCTGTCGTCGAGGTCGTGCTCCAGGCGCGACATCACCGTCTTCACGTTGTCCTGCAGCTTCGTGCCGGGGTAGAAGTTGAGGCGCGCGTCGGGCACGGCCGGCACCGCGGTCGCCGTGCCGGCGAAACTGGTCTGGGGCCGGAACTCCTTCGTCTCGCCGCGCGTCGCGAAGGCGTCGAGCGACCAGCGCGTGCGCGCGCCGGCATAGTCCAGGCCGATCGAGCCGAGGTTGAGGTTCTGCCTGCCGCCGTCGATGTTGCCCTCGCCGCCGCGCACGAGGCCGTTGACTCGCACGCCCCACTGGTTGTCCTCGCCGAAGCGGCGGCCCACGTCGATGTGCGTGCCGAACTGTGCACGGCCCATGTAGGTGCCGGTGACGCGCGTGAGCGGAATGTCGGAGGCGCGCTTGGTCACCACGTTGATGCTGCCGCCGATGCTGCCATTGGGGCCGACACCGTTGGCCAGCGCGCCCGGGCCCTTGAGCACTTCCACGCGCTCGATCATCTCGAGCGGCACGCGCGTGGAGGGTGCCAGGCCGAACAGGCCGTTCATGCTGATGTCGCTGTTGGAAACGGTGAAGCCGCGGATCTGGAAGTCGTCGCCGAAACCGCCGCGCGAGGTGAGCGTGCGCACCGAGGCATCGTTCATCACCACGTCCGCGACGCTCAGCGCCTGCTGGTTCTGGATCAGCTCCGAGGTGTAGTTGGTGGTGCTGAACGGTACGTTCATGAGGTCGGTCGTGCCCAGGATGCCCAGGCTGCCGCCGCGCGCGAACTGGCCGCCCGAGTAGGTCTTCTGCAGCCCGCCGATGGCCTCGGCCTGCTCGGAGACGACCACTTCGTCCAGCGCCGTGCGGCTGGTGGATTGCGCGGCCGCACCGGCGGCGGCGACGGCGAGGCCCGCACCGAGGCAGCCGCGCAGCACGAGGGCGAGCGGCGTGGGCGTGAAACGGGGAGCGGGGAGGGAGGGGGCAGGGCGGCGCGGAGCAGTCATGGTGCGGGCAGGAAAGCAGAAAAAGCAGGGAAGAGCGGGGAAGCCAGGAGGCCGGGACGCAGGCGATCGAGGGTGCGCCGGGCCGGAGGCACCGGGGCGTGCGCATTCCCGTCCGGCGCGCTGAGGCGCCAGCTGGCCTGATTCGTCAAATGCGGAAAGCAATGAGAATTGTTATCAATTATTTCCGGTGAAGGGGTGGATTCGACGATCCTTTCGCCGGATTCCATTTCCGGCTCGACCATGCGCGGGGCCCGGTTGCCTCGGACCCGAGCCCGCCGCCCCAGGACGCGGCGGGCACAATACCGGCCACCATGCTCATGTACCCGCACATCGATCCCATCGCCCTGCAGATAGGGCCGCTCGCCATCCACTGGTACGGCCTCACCTACCTCGCCGCGTTCGGCCTCTTCATGTTCCTGGGCATGCGCCGGCTGCGGCACGAGCCTTATGCGTCGATGACCGGCCCGCAGGCCTGGACGCGCAAGGACGTGGAAGACATCCTCTTCCTGGGCGTGCTGGGCGTGGTGGTGGGCGGCCGGCTGGGCTACTGCCTCTTCTACAAGCCGGGCTATTACCTCGGCCATCCGCTGGAGATCCTCTACATCTGGCAGGGCGGCATGAGCTTCCATGGGGGGCTGCTGGGCGTGATCCTGTCGATGGTGTGGTTCGCCCGTTCACGCCGCCGGCCCTGGCTGCAGGTGGCGGATTTCGTGGCGCCCTGCGTGCCCACGGGCCTCGCGGCCGGCCGCGTGGGCAACTTCATCAATGGCGAGCTCTGGGGCCGGTTCTGCGACCCATCGCTGCCCTGGGGCATGGTGTTCCCGCAGAGCGGCTCGATGCTGCCGCGCCATCCGTCGCAGGTCTACCAGTTCCTGCTGGAGGGACTGCTGCTCTTCGTGCTGCTGTGGCTGTATGCGCGGCGCGAGCGCCGCCAGGGCGAGGTGGCGGCGGCCTTCCTCGTGGGCTATGGAACCTTCCGCTTCATCGCGGAGTATTTCCGCGAGCCGGATGCATTCCTGGGCATCCTGTCGCTCGGCATGAGCATGGGGCAGTGGCTCTGCGTGCCGATGATCGTGGCGGGGGTGCTGCTGTGGATGTGGGCGCGGCGGCAGCCCGCGCGCGTGGCGCCAGCGCACTGAGGGCTTCGGCGCGGCCTGCCGCCTGAACGGACGGAGGGCTGCTGCCGCACGGCGCAGTGGCAAGGACACCGGCCCGGTGCGCTGGTCTTGCGGTGGCGGCTTTCGCCGCGGGGCGCGCTCTCTGCAGGGCGGTGGCGGGCAGGCCACGGACCGCACCCGGGGGGAAGTCCTACGTCCGGGTCCATCGCGGCAAATCATAATTATGAGAAATTACGGCGGGCGCACCATGGCTTCGTGGGTGCTTCGCTGCTGTCTGGCTCATTGAAAGGCCGCTCGGCTCGATTCCATGCGCATACCGACCGCCTCCCTGCACGACAACGTCGCGGAACGCCTGCGCGAGCAGATCTTCGCGGGGGAGTTCGCGCCCGGTGCCTTCCTCGACGAGACGGCGCTGTGCGAGCGGCTCGCCATCTCGCGCACGCCGCTGCGCGAAGCGCTCAAGGTGCTCACGGCCGAAGGCCTGCTGCGCCACGAGCCGCGCCGCGGCTGCTTCGTGGCGGAGGTGACGGAGCGGGACCTCGACGAGATCTTTCCCGTGATCGCGCTGCTGGAGGGCCGTGCCGCGCACGAGGCCACGGTGCGCGCGGGCATGGCCGACGTGGCCGCGCTGGATGTGCTGCACGAACGTCTCCAGGCGCATGCGGCGGCCGGGCGCATCGCCGAGTACTACGCCGCCAACCACGCCATCCACGAAGCCATCATCGTGCTCGCCGACAACCGCTGGCTGGCCCAGGTGATCGGCGACCTGCGCAAGATCCTGCGCCTCGCGCGGCTGCAGCAACTGCATGCGCCCGGCCGGCTGCAGCAGAGCCTGGCCGAGCACCTGGCCGTGTTCGCGGCGCTGCGCCGCGGCGACGCCGAGGCCGCCGAGCAGGCCATGCGTGACCATCTTCTCGCGCAGCGCGTGGCGCTGCGCGACATCGCCCGCCACCACCACTCCAGGATCGCACCATGAATGCCGCCTCCGAATGGATCACGCGCAGCGTCGCCCGCCTGCGCACCGAAGCCCCGCTCTCCGACCTCGATGCCGCGGGTGCGGCAGGCGGGGGCCGTCCGGTTGCGGAGGCCGCCCCGGCACCTGCGCCGGCCAAGGCGCCGCCGCCGCGTTCCACGTCCGAGCGCATGGCCGCCACGCTGCGGCGTGCGAACGAGGCACTGTCTCCACGCGCGCTGCGCCGGCTGCTGGCCGACCTGCAGGCGGTCGCGGCGCCGCAGGCCAGCGAGGTGGAAGGCGGCCGGCAGGCCGAGGCCGTGGCCGCCTGGTACGCGGAGGCCAAGCCGGAAGAGCGCCGCGACATGTGGCTGCTGATGTGCGAGCAGTTCGCACCCGACGCCACGCGCTTCCGGACGGCGCAGAAGCGCTACGAAGCCGCCGCCGGCACCGAGGACGAAGCCCATGCGGAAGTGCATCTGCGCCGCGCGCTGGTGTCGCCGCGCACGCGGCTGCTGCAGCGCTTCGCGGTGTTTCCGCAGGGCATGCGCTTCCTCGTCGATCTGCGTGCCGAGCTGCTGCCCCAGCTCAAGGGCGACAAGCGGCTGCTGCCGCTGGATGCGGAGCTGGAGCAGCTCTTCTCGACCTGGTTCGACGTGGCGTTCCTGCAGCTGCAGCGGCTGTCGTGGGATTCGCCCGCGTCGCTGCTGGAAAAGCTCATCAAGTACGAGGCGGTGCACGACATCCGCAGCTGGGCGGACCTGAAGAACCGGGTGGGCAGCGACCGGCGCTGCTACGGCTTCTTCCATCCGCGCCTGCCGAACGAGCCGCTCATCTTCGTGGAGGTGGCGCTGGTCAACGAGATCTCGGACAGCATCACGCCGCTGCTCGACGAGGACGGCGCGGCCGTGGACATCGCGCGCGCCAACACGGCGATCTTCTATTCGATCAGCAACACGCAGACGGGCCTGCGCGGCGTGAGCTTCGGCGACTCGCTCATCAAGAACGTGGTGGAGACGCTGTCGGCCGAGTTCCCGCGGCTGCGCACGTTCGCCACGCTCTCGCCGATTCCGGGTTTCCGCGCATGGTTCGGCAAGCACTGCGCGGGCATGCTCGAAGCCATGGACGACAAGCGCCGTGCCGAACTGGGCCGTGCCATCGGCGCGGAGGCCCCGCAGGCCGCGCAGGTGATCGCCGCGGCCGAGAAGGCCCTGGAGCTGCCCGTGAAGTCGCCGCTGCGGCAGTGGGTGCTGCACTGCGCGGCGCGTTATCTGGGGCGCGAACTGCAGGACGGCCGCCCGGTGGATGCGGTGGCGCGCTTCCACCTCGGCAACGGCGCGCGCGTGGAGCGGCTCAACTGGGCGGGAGACCCTTCCGCCAAGGGGCAGAAGCAATCGTTCGGCCTCATGGTGAACTACCTCTACGACCTGAAACGCATCGACAAGCACCGCAGCCTGCTCGCCCAGGGCCGCGTGCCGGTGTCGGGCGACATCGAGAGCCTGTGCCGCGACTGAGGCGCCGCGCTTCGCGCCGCCCCGCCGGTTGAGCTGAGGCGCGGTCGTCGTGGGTGGTCCACGGCTTTTGAAAGGCGGCAGGGGCGGTGCCGCCCCCGACGTATCGGATCGGAAGAAGAAACAACGAGTGCCCCCGGGCGGGCGCGGCGCTTCGGCGGCGCGCCCGACCTCTACAACGACGACAGGAGACAAGACCGATGCCAGTGATTCCTTCCCAGGCGCCCGATGCGGCGCTGCACCGCCGTGCCGTATTGCGCGGTGCCGCCGCCACGGGCCTCGCGCTCGCGGCGGGACGCGCCTTCGCGAACGACCCGTGGCCCGCCAAGCCGGTCACGCTGGTGGTGCCGTTCCCGGCCGGCGGGGGTACCGATGCCTTCGCCCGGCCGCTGGCCGCGCAGTTCTCCAAATCCACCGGCAAGACGCTGGTCATCGACAACCGCGGCGGCGCGGGCGGCACCGTCGGCGCGAGCTTCGCGGCCAAGGCCGTGCCCGACGGCTACACGCTGTTCATGGGCGGCACCCACCACGTGATCGCGCCCTCGATGTACCCGCGCCTCGACTACGACATCGAGAAGGACTTCATCCCGCTCGCGCTGCTCGCCAACGTGCCGCAGGTGCTGGTGGTGAACCCGCGCAACGTGCCGTTCACCGCGTTCCCGGCGTTCCTCGACCACGTGCGGCGCAATCCGGCCAAGCTCAACTACGCCTCGGCGGGTTCGGGCACCTCCCACCACCTGGCCGGCGAGCTCTTCAAGCTGCAGTCCAACACCTTCATCACGCACATCCCGTACCGGGGCGCGGGGCCCGCGCTGCAGGATCTGATCGGCGGCAATGTGGACATGATGTTCGACGGCCTGGGGTCGTCCGCCGCGCACATCAAGGGCGGGCGCATCCGCGCACTGATGGTGTCGGGCACGAAACGCAACCCGGCGTTCCCGGATGTGCCGTGCGCGGCCGAGGTGGGCCTGCCCGACTACACGGTCACCACCTGGTACGGGCTCTGGGCGCCCAAGGGCACGCCGGCGGACCTGCAGGCTCGCATCGTGGAAGAGGTGCGCCGCATCGGCGCGGCGGACGACATCAAGGCCGTGTGGGCGAAGAACGGCGCCGACTACGGCGGCCTCACGCAGGCACAGTTCGGCACGATGGTGAGCGCGGAGGTGAAGCGCTGGGCCCAGGTGGTGAAGGCCTCGGGCGCGAAACTGGAGTGAGAGCGGGCCACGTGGCCCGCTCTGACTGCGTTCAGGCGGCGGGCAGCGCCAGCACGATGTCCGCCAGCGCCCGCCCGCCGGCGGTGATGTGGTCGCGCATGGCCTCGGCCGCGGCTTCGCCCTCGCCGGCGCAGATGGCGCGCACCACCGCCGCATGCTCGGCCTGCGATCGCACGAGCCGGCCGGGTTTCTCGAACATCGGGCCGCGGTAGGGCGCGATGCGCTGGCGCACCCAGCGCGTCTGCTCGACGATGAAGGCATTGCCGCTGGCTTCGTAGATCAGCTCGTGCAGCCGCGTGTTGGCCGCCATGTAGCCCGCGGTGTCGTTCTGCGCGGCGCAGGCCTCGGTGGTGGCCAGCGCCTGCTGCAGCGCGGTCTGCAGGGCCGCGTTGATGCGGCCGGCGGCCAGCCGCGCGAGCACGCCCTCCAGCTCGGCCAGCCCTTCCATCATCGCCACGATCTCGCGCGTGCCCAGCTGGCGCACGTAGATGCCCGCGCGCGGGCGGATCTCCACCAGCCCCTTGGCCACCAGCACCAGCAGCGCCTCGCGCACCGGCGTGCGGGAGGCCCCGAAGCGCCCGGCCAGCGCGCGCTCGTCGATCGCCATCCCGGGCGTGAGCCGGCCCGCGCGCATGTCTTCCTCCAGCGCGGCCCGCACCCGGTCGGTGAGACTGGCGGCCGCCGCCCTAGGGGTTTTTTCGGATGACTCGGGGTTCCGGCTCATTCTTAATAGATATATCTAGAAAATTGGTTGATACATATGTTGCCCGAGCTGAGCTTTCAAGACCACGTCGCCACGATCACCCTGTGCCGTCCCGAGGTGGCGAACCGCCTCGCGCCGGAAGACTTGCCGGCCCTCATGGCGCATGTGCGGGCAGTGGATGCCCGGGATGATATCCGCGTGCTGGTGCTGCGCGCGCAGGGAAAGCACTTCTGCAGCGGTTTTGATATATCAGAGGTGGGCAACAGCCAGAACCAGGGCAGCAGCTTCGGCGAGATGGTGGACGTGGTCGAGCAGTGCCGCGCAGTGACGCTGGCCGTGGTGCATGGCGGCGTGTACGGCGGCGCGACCGACATGGCGCTGGCCTGCGATTTCCGCATCGGCGGCCCGGCGGCGGAGATGTTCATGCCTGCCGCGCGGCTCGGCCTGCACTTCTACCGCGGCGGGCTGGAGCGCTATGTGAGCCGGCTGGGGCTGGACACGGCCAAGCGGCTGTTCCTGACCTGCGAGAAGCTGGACAGCGCCGAGATGAAGGCCTGCGGCTTCCTCACCCATCTGGTGCCCGAGGGCGGCCTGGAGGCGGCCGTGCAGGGCCTGGCCGGCACGCTGGCCTCGATGGCCCCGCTGCCGCTCTTCGGCATGAAAAAGCACCTGAACCGCATCGCCCGCCAGCAGCACGACGGCGCCGAGATCGACGCCGACGTGCAGCGCACGATCCGCTCCGACGACCTGCGCGAAGGCGGCGCTGCGTGGCGCGAGAAGCGCGCGCCGCGATTCACGGGCCGCTGAGCCCCCGCCCGCGCATCCCGCGCACCCATGCACTCCAGGAGACACCCACCATGATGCCGAGACGAACCGTTCTCACCCTGCTGCTCGCGACCGCGGGCACGGCCGCCTGGGCGCAGGCCTATCCCGCGCGGCCGGTCACGCTGGCGGTGGGGTTTCCGCCGGGCGGCGGCGCCGATGCGGTGGCGCGCATCGTGTCCGAGAAGCTGGGCCGGGTGCTGAACCAGACGGTGGTGGTGGACAACCGGCCCGGCGCCGGCACCACGCTGGCGTCGGAGTTCGTGGCGCGGGCGCCGGCCGACGGCTACACGCTCCTGCTGGGCGCGGCCAACCTGTACGGCTCCGACCAGATCCTCTATAAGAGCGCCAAGTACGACGGCGCGAAGAACTTCACGCCGATCTCGCGCTGGTCGTCCGCGCCCCTGCTGCTGGCGGTGCGCAAGGATCTGCCCGTGCAGAGCGTGAAGGACCTCGTGGCGCTGGCGCGCAGCGCGCCGGACAAGCTCACCTATTCCTCCTCCGGTGCGGGCGTGATCACGCACCTGGCGGCGCTGTCGTTCTCGCAGGCGGCGGGCGTCCGGATGCTGCACGTGCCGTTCAAGGGTGGCGCGCCGTCGGTGCAGGCCGTGGCCGCGGGCGACGTGGACCTGACCTTCGCCACGCCGCCCTCGGTGCTGCCCATGGTGCAGGCGGGCAAGATGCGGCTGCTGGCCGTGACCACGCAGAAGCGGTCGCCGCTCTTTCCCCAGGTGCCGGGCCTGGAGGAGTCGGGCGTGCAGGGCATGGATTTCACGTTCTCTTTCGGCCTGTTCGGCCCGGCGGGCCTGCCGCCCGAGGTGGTGAAGAAGCTGTTCGACGCGAGCGTGCAGGTGCTAGGCGATCCGGATGTGAAGGCGCAGCTGGAGAAGCAGGGCAACATCGCCGCGCCCTCGGAATCCCCCGAGGAATACCGCCGCTGGATCCTGCGCGAAGGCGCGGAATCGAAGGCCCTCACGGAGCGCTCCGGCGCGAGCCTGCAATGAGGACGGCGGAGGACACGAACACGGCGGCGGGTCCGCTGCCACTGGCGGGCCTGACCGTCATCGACCTGACGCGCGTGCTCGCCGGCCCGGTCTGCACGCAGATGCTGGCCGACCTGGGCGCGCGCGTGATCAAGGTGGAGCAGCCGGGCCGCGGCGACGATGCGCGCGCGGTGGGGCCGTTCGTCGACGGCGTGTCGGCGTACTTCATGTCGGTCAACCGCAACAAGGAATCCATCGCGCTCGACCTCAAGGACGCCTATGACCGGGCGATCTTCGAGCGCCTCCTGGCGCGGGCGGACGTGCTCGTCGAGAACTACCGGCCCGGCACGATGGAGAAGCTGGGCTACGGCTGGGACGTGCTGCACGCGCGCTTCCCGCGCCTGGTGTTCACCAGCGTCTCCGGCTTCGGGCAGACGGGGCCGTACAGCGGTTTCCCGGCCTACGACATGGTGGTGCAGGCCATGAGCGGCATGATGAGCGTGACCGGCCAGGAGGGCGGCGGGCCCTGCCGCGTGGGCGTCTCGATCGGCGACCTGGGTGCGGGGCTGTACGCGGTCATCGGCACCCAGTCCGCGCTGATGCAGCGCGCGAGCACGGGGCAGGGCAGCCGCGTCGACGTGTCCATGCTCGACTGCCAGGTGGCGCTGCTGGAGAACGCCGTGGCGCGCTACGGCGCCGAAGGCCGCGTGCCGGGGCCGATCGGCTCGCGCCACCCGTCGATGGCGCCGTTCGACGTGTTCCGCGCGCAGGACGGCTGGTTCGTCATCGCCGTGGGCAGCGACGCCGCGTTCGCCACGCTCTGCACGCTGTTGGAGTCGCCGGCGCTCGCGCAGGACGAGCGCTTCGCGACCAGCCGCGCGCGCGTCGCCCACCATGCGCCGCTCAAGGCGCTGCTCGAAGAGCGCCTCGCCGCCCGGCCGCGCGCGCACTGGCTGCAGCTGCTGGCGGACCATGGCATTCCCTGCGGCGAATACCAGACCGTGGCCGAAGTGGTGCGGCACCCGCAGATCGCCGCGCGCGGCATGCTCACGCAGGTGCGCACGCCCTGCGGCACGCCGCTGCAGGTGTCGGGCAACCCGCTGCGCGCAGGGCAGGGCGACGTGGTGCGCCGCGACCCGCCCGCGCTCGACGCCGATCGCGAACGCATCCTGCGGGACATCGCCGCCCCGTGACTATCATCCGTGTGCATCCATCCGAGACACCATGAACCAGAACCTCTTCACCACCCTGCGCGCCGCCTTTCCCCACGACCTGGACACCGTGGCCGTCGAGGCCACGGCCCCCGACGGCACGCCGCTGCACTACAGCTGGCGCGACCTGGACCGCGCCAGCGCCCGCATGGCCAACCTGCTGGTATCGCTCGCGCTGCCGGAGGGCAGCCGCGTGGCCGTGCAGGTCGAGAAGTCGGTCGAGGCCATGATCCTGTACCTCGCCACGCTGCGCGCGGGCTACGTGTTCCTGCCGCTGAACACGGCCTACCAGAGCGCCGAGATCGAATACTTCGTCGGCAATGCCGAACCCGCCGTGGTGGTGTGCACGCCGGCGAATTTCGGCTGGGTGTCGAAGATCGCCTTCACCGCCGGCACGCAGCACGTGTTCACGCTCGGCGAGGACCGCAACGGCAGCCTGCTGGAGCGCGCCGCGCACCAGGGCGACGAGCACGTGCCCGCGGCCCGCTCGGCCGGCGACCTCGCCGCCATCCTCTACACGAGCGGCACCACGGGCCGCAGCAAGGGCGCGATGCTCACGCACGGCAACCTGCAGTCGAACGCCGAGACGCTCAAGGACTACTGGGGGTGGACGGCTGCCGGAGGGCCTGAAGGCCGTGGCGACGTGCTGATCCACGCATTGCCGATCTTCCACGTGCACGGCCTGTTCGTGGCCATCCATGGCGCGCTGATCAACGGCAGCAAGATGGTCTGGCTCGCGAAGTTCGACCCGAAGGCCGTGCTTGCCGCCATGCCGCGCGCCACCGTCTTCATGGGCGTGCCCACGCTCTACGTGCGCCTGCTGGCCGAGCCCGGCCTGACGCGCGAAGCCGCGCGGAACATGCGCCTCTTCATCGCCGGCTCGGCGCCGCTGCTGATCGAGACGTTCAAGGAATGGCAGGAGCGCACCGGCCACACCATCCTGGAGCGCTACGGCATGAGCGAGACCATCATGCTCACCAGCAACCCGTATGCGGCCGATGCGCGCCACGGCGGGCAGGACGAGCGCCGTGGCGGCACCGTGGGCTTCCCGCTGCCGGGAGTGGGCCTGCGCGTGGTGGACGACGCCGGCCAGCCGCTGCCCACGGGCGAGATCGGCAACATCCAGGTGCAGGGCCCGAACGTGTTCGTGGGCTACTGGCGCATGCCCGAGAAGACGCAGGAGGAATTCGCCGCCGATGCGCACGGTGGGCGCTGGTTCAAGACCGGCGACGTGGGACGCGTGGACGACCGCGGCTACGTGAGCATCGTCGGCCGCAGCAAGGACCTGATCATCAGCGGCGGCTACAACGTGTACCCGGCGGAGATCGAGGGCTACATCAACGAGATGCCCGGCGTGGCCGAAAGCGCGCTGGTGGGCGTGCCGCACCCCGACTTCGGCGAAGTGGGCGTGGCGGTGGTCACGCCCAAGGCGGGCGCGCAGCTCGATGGGGACGCGATCATCGCGCAGCTCAAGGGCAAGCTGGCCAACTTCAAGATCCCCAAGCGCTGCTTCATCGCCGCCGAGCTGCCGCGCAACACCATGGGCAAGGTGCAGAAGAACCTGCTGCGCGAGCAGTACAAGGGGTTGTTCGGCTGAGCTGGCGCGCGCCGGCAGGCGTCAGGCGGCCTTCGGTGCATCCTCCGCGCAGAAGATGCATTCGGCCACCGGCGCCGCCGCGGCCGTGCCGTCCTGCGCGGGCGTGCCATGGCTGCAGCAGTGCTCCAGCCACCCAGCCACGAGTTTGTACACCGACAGGTTGGTGCGGGCCGTGGGCGCGCACAGGTAGTAGCCCAGCGGGCTCTCGAACCTGCGCCCGAGCGGCTCCACCAGCGAGCCGGCCTGCAGTTCGTCCTCCACGAGGCAGGTGGGCACGATGCCCACGCCGAAGCCGGACACCGCGGCGCGGATGATGAGCGAGTAGAGATTGAAGCCCGGCCCGAAGCGGCTGCCGGCGGTGTCGCACTGGTGCGCCTCCATCCAGTCGTGCCAGGCGAGCGGCACCTCGATGTGCTGCAGCAGCGTGGCGTGTTGCAGGTCCTGCGGCGTTCGCAGCCGAAGGGTGTCGCGCAGCTGCGGGCTGCAGACGATGCTCGTTTCCTTGCCGATCAGGTAGCGGGCATTGGCGCTGGGCCAGTTGCCGTAGCCGTACTGGATGGCCGCATCGAATTCATGCGGCACCGCGAAATCGTGCGCGTGCTGGTAGCGCACGAAGTTCAGCGCCACCTGGGGCAGGGTGCGCTTGAAGTGCCCCAGCCGCGGGAACAGCCACTGCGCCGCGAACGTGGGCGGCACCGAGAAATTGAGCGCGCCGCCGCTGCCGCCGTAGGACATGAGCTGCGCCGTGGCCGACTCCAGCGCCGCCATCGCGGGGCGCGTTGCGTTGAGGTAGGTGGCGCCCGCGTCCGTCAGCTCCAGCCCGCCCGCCTTGCGGATGAACAGCTTCTGCCCGAGGTAGTCCTCCAGCGATGCGATGTGGCGGCTGATGGCGCTCTGCGTCACGCACAGCTCGCGCGCGGCCATGGTGAACGCCTGGTGCTTTGCCGCGGAGTGGAAAGCGTTCAGTTCGGAAATGGTCGGGCAGAGGCGGCGCATGGGGTGTATGAGTGCTGCTCATGGGGGCGTGAGATTTTAGGCGTTGCGGCCGAGGTGGGTCTGGCCCGATAAATGCGTCCGTGACATCCATGTGACCCGTGCGCTCCAGACGCCGGAAGCCTTCGCACCACCGGTGTGCGGCGCCGGCAGCGGATGCGGGCATGGTGCCTGGTGCCATGAGTAATTGCGAAGCAGATCCTCCCATCCAACGACACAATTCATGACTTCCCTGCTGATCGAAAACGCCCGCGTCCTGGACGTGCACACGCTCACGCTGCGCTCCGGCGTCTCGGTCCTGGTGACGGACGGCCGCATCGCCGCGGTGGGCGAGCAGCTGCAGGCGCCGGAGGCCGTGCAGAGGATCGATGCGCGTGGCATGACGCTCATGCCGGGCCTGATCGACTGCCACGTGCACGTGGTGGCGTCCTCGTTCAACCTGGGCACGGTGGCGAAGATGCCGAACGTGTTCACCATGCTGCGTTCGCTCCCGATCATGCGCGGCATGCTCGATCGCGGCTTCACTTCGGTGCGCGATGCGGGCGGTGCGGACTGGTCGCTCGCCGAAGCGGTGCGCACGGGGCTGGTGCAGGGCCCGCGCATCTTCCCGTCGGGCAAGGCGCTGTCGCAGACGGGCGGACATGCGGACTTCCGGCAGCGCAACGACGACCTGGACGTGTGTTCGTGCGCGTACAAGCTGGGCAACATCGGCCGCGTGGTCGACGGCGTCGATGCCTGCCGTCTCGCGGTGCGCGAGGAGATCCTGAAGGGCGCCACGCAGATCAAGGTGATGGCCTCGGGCGGCGTGGCCTCGCCCAACGATCCGATCGGCAACCTGGGCTACTCCGAGGCCGAGCTGCGCGCCATCGTCGAGGAGGCTTCCAACGCTAGCACCTACGTGATGGCCCATGCCTACACGCCGCGCGCCATCGCCCGCGCCGTGCGCTGCGGCGTGCGCACCATCGAGCACGGCAACCTGGTCGATGCGGCCACGGCCGATCTGATGGCGGAGATGGGTGCCTTCATGGTGCCCACGCTCATCACCTACGAAGGCCTCGCGAACGAAGGCGAGCGCTATGGCCTGCCGGCCGTCTCCATCGCCAAGATCGACGCGGTGCGCGGGCAGGGCAGGCAGGCGATCGAGATATTGGCGCGTGCCGGCGTGAAGATGGGCCTGGGCAGCGACCTGCTGGCCGAGACGCACTATCTGCAGTCCGACGAGCTGCGCCTGCGCGCCGAGGTGCTGGGCAACGGCCCGGTGCTGCAGCAGGCCACGCTGGTGGGCGCCGAGATCCTGGGCCAGCAGGGCCAGCTCGGCGAGATCACCCCGGGCGCCATCGCCGACCTGCTGCTGGTGGACGGCGATCCGCTCGCCGACATCGCCTGCCTGCTGGGCCAGGGCGAGCGCATCCGCGCCATTGTCAAGGACGGCGCCTTCGCCAAGAACACCCTCTGAATTCCCACCCCCGCATCCAGACCGGAGACAACACCATGCAACGTAGAAACCTCATGAAGCTCGGCGGTGCCGCGGCCGTCCTGCAGTGCCTTCCCTCCCTCGGCTTCAGCCAGCAGGGCGACGTGTTCCGCATCGGCTCGCTCACGCCGATCACGGGCGCGGGCAGCCCCTACGGCCCGGGCATGCAGCAGGCGATCCGCCTGGCCGTGGACGAGGTGAACGCCGCCGGCGGTGCGGGCGGCCGCAAGCTGGAACTCTTCACGGAGGATTCGCAGACCAAGCCCGACGCGGCGGTGCTCGCGGCCAAGAAGCTCATCGAGGTGAACAGGGTGCAGGCGGTGCTGGGCACCTGGGCATCGGGCGTGTCGCTGGCCGTGCTGCCGCTTACCGAGGCAGCCGGCATCATCGAGATGAACGTCTCGGGCGCGCCGGCCATCTCCACGCTCGACACGAAGGATCTGGTGTGGCGCTTCCAGGCGACGAACGACCGCTTCGGCGCGGCCTTCGCCGAGATCTGCGCCAAGCGCGGCTTCAAGCGGCCGGCCACCATGGCGTTCAACAACGCTTCGGGCCTGGGCAACGTGGAAGGCTTCACGCGCGTGTGGGAGAAGCGCGGCGGCAAGGTGGCGGTCCACGTCACCTACGAACCCAGCCGCCCCAGCTACCGCAGCGAGCTGCAGAAGATCCTGGCGGCCAAGCCCGACGTGATCGTGATGGGCTCGTACCTGCCGGACACCACCATCATCCTGCGCGAATGGTTCCAGTCCGGCGCCGCGAACCAATGGATCGTCCCGGGCTGGGCGGCCAATCCCGACCTGGTGAAGGCCCTCGGTGCGGAGGTGTGCGAGGGCATCATCTCGGTGGACACGGTCTCCAACGAAAAGAGCCCGTCGTTCGCCAACTTCGATGCGGCCTACACCAAGGCCACGGGCAAGCCCGCCGCCACCAACATCTATGCCGCCATGGCCTACGACATGGTTATCTCGCTGGCACTGGCGATGGAAGCTGCCGGCCCCAAGGCCACGGTGGAGCAGGTCAACGCGAAGATCCGCGACGTCTCCAACGCGCCGGGCACCGCCGTCCACACCTTCGCCGAGGGCAAGGCGCAGCTCGCCAAGAAGACCAAGGTGAACTACGAGGGCGCCTCCAGCAAGCTGGATTTCGACAAGTTCGGCGATGCGACGCCGGACTTCGGCGTTTACGTGATCGAGAAGGGCCAGCTGGTGCGCCGCGACGTGGTGTCCATCTCGGTGTGATCTTTTTTCCTGTTCCCGAACGGCAATGGCGGGGCGCCCCTGGCACCCGCCAGGGGCGATGCACGAGATGACGCAATGACCTGGATCGACTTCGCAAACCTGCTGATCAACGGGCTGATCGAAGGCCTCGTGGTGGCCCTGCCCGCGCTGGCCATGACCCTGGTGATGGGCGTGAACCGCTTTCCCAACGCCGCCACGGGCGACCTGATGACCACCGGTGCCTACGCCGCCGTGGCGGTGCAGCTGCTGGGCGGTGTGCCGCTGTGGCTGGCCGCCATTGCCAGCGTGGCGGTGACGGCCGTGGTCTCCGCCGGCTCCTATCAGCTGATCTTCCGCAAGCTGGCGGGGCGGCCGATGGTGGCCTCGATGCTCGCGGCGATCGGGCTGGGGTTTCTGCTGCGCAGCCTGATCTCGTTCTTCGCGGGGCACGACCAGCGCACCTTCGAGATGCCGCTGGTGCGGGCATGGAACTTCGGCGGCATCCGCATCCTGCCGACCGACCTGCTGATCGCCGCCATCGCCGCCGCCTGCCTGGCGGTGGTGTTCGTGCTCATCTACCGCACCAGCTTCGGCCGCCAGCTGCGTGCCGTGGCCGACAGCGCCGACCTGGCGCGCGCCAGCGGCATCCGCGCGGGCGGGCTGATGCTCTGCCTCTGGCTGCTGGTGGGAGCGCTGTCGTCCATCGGCGGCGTGCTGCTGGGCATGAAGGCCATCGTCACGCCCGAGATGGGCTGGGAGAGCCTGATCCCCGCGTTCGCCGCCATGGTGCTCGGCGGCATCGGCAGCCCGGTGGGGGCCGTGCTGGGCGCGCTGGTGCTGTGCGTGGTGCAGGAGCTGTCGGTGCCGCTGCTGGGGCCGTCGTACAAGCTCGTGCTGTCGTTCGTGGTGCTGGCGCTGGTGCTGCTGCTGCGCCCGGCCGGGATCATGGGCCGCGTGCAACTGGTGCGCTGAAAGGAGCGAAAACGACATGCTTGCCTATCTCTGTGCCATCGGCATCGTGGCCCTCATCTACTGCCTGCTGGCGCTCGGCCTGAACCTGCAGTTCGGGCTGACGCGGCTGGTCAACTTCGGCGTGGTGGCGTTCTTCGCCGTGGGCGCCTACACCTCGGGCCTGCTGTCGCTCCAGGGCCTGCCGCTGCCGGCCTGCTTCATCGCGTCGGGCGTGCTGTCGGGGCTGCTCGCGCTGCCGATCGGGCTGCTGTCGCTGCGGCTGCGCGACGATTACCTCGCCATCGTCACGCTCGGGTTTTCCGAAGCGGTGCGCATCACGATCCAGCAGGAGAGCTGGCTCACCCACGGCGTGCAGGGCCTGCCGGGCCTGCCCAAGCTGTTCGCGGCATGGGGCCCGGGGGTGTCCGACACGGCCATCTTCGCGGTGCTGGCCGTCATCGTGGCCCTGGTGTGCTGGGGCACGGTGCGCCTTACGCGCAGCCCGTTCGGCCGGCTGCTGAAGGCCATCGGCGACGACGAGGCCGCGCTCTCCGCCCTCGGCAAGGACCCGGCGCGCTTCAAGGTGCAGGTGTTCATGCTGGGCGCGGCACTGGCCGGCGTGGCGGGAGCGTTCTACGCGCACTTCATCACCTTCATCACGCCCGAGCAGTTCATCCCGCTCATCACGTTCTACGTGTGGATGGGGCTGGTGATGGGTGGTTCGGGCTCGGTGCGCGGCGCCATGTTCGGCTCGCTGCTGCTGATGGTGTTCCTGGAAGGTTCGCGCTTCGCCAAGGACTGGGTGCCGGGCGTGTCGGAGGTCGGCATGGCCAGCCTGCGCCTGGCCGCCGTGGGCCTGGCGCTGATCCTGGTGACGCTCTACCGGCCGAACGGCCTGTTCGGAGGCCCGTCGAAATGAGCATGCTGCAAGTGGAAGCCGTGACGCGGCTGTTCGGTGGCTTCAAGGCGGTCGACGACGTATCGCTTCAATTGGCCGACAGGGAAATCCTGGGCATCGCCGGCACCAACGGCGCCGGCAAGAGCACGCTGTTCGCCGCGATCGCGGGCCAGCAGCCGGCGAACGCCGGGCGCATCGCTTTCGCGGGGCAGGACATCACCCGTCTGCCGCCGTACCGCCGCGCCCGGCTGGGACTGGTGCGCACCTTCCAGATTCCGCGCGAGTTCAAGAGCCTGACCGTGCACGAGAACCTGATGGCCGCGGCCGCCAACCCGCAGGGCGAGCGGCTGCTGAACGCCTTCTTCCAGACGCGCGGCCTGCGCGAGCACGAGGCTGAACTAGCGGCCAAGGCCGACGGCATCCTCGCGTTCCTGAACCTGGCGCGCGTGCGAGACGTGCCCGCCGGCGGCCTTTCGGGCGGACAGAAGAAGCTGGTGGAGCTGGGCCGCGTGCTCATGCTGGACCCGCGCTGCATCCTGCTGGACGAGCCCTTCGCGGGCGTGAACCCGGTGCTGATCGACGAGATCTGCGAGCGCGTGCGCGAACTGCAGGGCCGCGGCATCGCCTTCATCGTCATCGAGCACCACCTGCAGGCGCTCAAGGCGCTGTCGCACCGCATGATCGTGATGGACCGGGGCCGCATTCTGGCCGAGGGCGACCCGCACACCGTGCTGGACGATCCGCGCGTGCAGGAAGCCTACATGGGAGGGGTGGTATGAGCGGCCCGGTGACGAACGGCAAGAACCATGGCGACAGCCTGCTGCAGATCGGGCAGCTGCGCGGCGGCTATTCGGAAGTGGACATCATCCACGGCATCGACCTGGCCGTGGCGCCGGGGCGGATCGTGACCATCGCCGGTACCAACGGCGCGGGCAAGTCCACGCTGGTGAAGGCGCTGCTGGGCCTGCTGCCGCGGGTGGCGGGCAGCATCCACCTCGACGGCCGCGACATCACGCGCCTGTCGGCCGAGGACCGCTTCGACGCCGGGCTGGCCTACGTGCCGCAGGTGGCGAACGTGTTCCCCTCGCTCACCGTGCGCGAGAACCTGCAGGTGGTGCGCGGCGTCAAGCACCTGAAGCAGCGCATGGACGCGGTGCTGGCCGATTTCCCCGCGCTGGTGGAGCGGCTGCCGCAGCCGGCCAGCAACCTCTCGGGTGGCGAGCGGCAGCAATTGGCCTTCGCCCGCGCGCTGATGCCGTCGCCGCGCATCATGGTGCTGGACGAGCCCACGGCCGCGCTCGCGCCGTCGCTGGTCGGCAAGGTGTTCGACATGGTGCAGAAGCTGCCCGCCGCCGGCGTGGCCGTGCTGATGGTCGAGCAGCGCGCGCGGCAGGCGCTGGCCATCAGCCAGCAGGGCTACATCCTGGACCAGGGCCGCTGCGTGCTGCACGGCCCCGCACACGAGCTGCTGGAAGACCAGCGCATGGCGCAGCTGTACCTGGGCAGCCACTGAGCCGCCCGCACGGCGGCACGGCGTCAGCGCAGCACGAGAACGGGCACCTTCGAGTGCGTGAGCACGTGCTGGGTTTCGCTGCCCAGCAGCAGGCGCTTGACGCCCTTGCGGCCGTGCGAGGCCATCACGATCAGGTCGCAGTCGTGCTTGGCGGCCGCGGCGATGATCGCCTCGGCGACGAGGTCCGACTTGGCCACCACGGGCTTCACCTTAACGCCCTGGGCATCACCCAGCTGCCGGATGCCGTCCACCAGCGCCTGGGCGCCGGCGGCCCACTGGCTCTCGATGCGCCGCACCTCGGCGGCATCCACCGGCGAGCCGCCCTCGAAGTAGCTGCGCGGGTAGCGCGGAACGACCTTGAGCGCGACCACGCGGCCGCCCGAGAGCCGGGCCAGGGACAGCCCGTGCTCGACGGCCTTGCCGGACAGGTCGGAGCCATCGGTGGCGATGAGGATGCGGCGGTAGGACATCTTCGTTCTCCTGGAAGCAATGGGGAGACGGCGCGGCCGGGACGGCCGTGGAGCCTGCCTGCAGAGTAGGGCGGGAAGGTTGCGCGTGTCTTGACATGCGTCAACGTGGACCGGCGCCATGGGGCCTAGCCTCCCGGCCATGATGTCCGATCCTTCCGTGCCGCCGGCCGCGGCCGATTCCGCCGCCGCGCTGCTCGACGATCCGCAGGAGTGGTCCGCCTTCGGCCGGCCGCTCCCCGTACCCGGAGGCCCGCCCGATGGCGCACCGCCCGGCGCGGCGCAGCAGGGCCTGTGGGAATCGCACGTGGTGCTCGGCGGCATGCACTGCGCGGCTTGCGCGCTCACGGTGGAGGATGCGCTGCGCGCCGTGCCGGGCGTGCGGCAGGCCGAGGTGAGCGCGGCCACGCACCGCGCGCGCGTGGTGTGGGATGCGTGCCAGGTGCGCCCGTCCGGCTGGATGGCGGCCGTGGCGCGCGCCGGCTACCCGGCCCTGCCGGCCATGGACGCCTTCGCGCGCGAGCAGCGCCGGCGCGAGGGCCGCCGCGCCCTGTGGCGCTGGCTGGTGGCGGGCTTCTGCATGATGCAGGTGATGATGTACGCATGGCCCGCGTACGTGGCGCAGCCGGGAGACCTCACGGCCGAGATGGAGCGGCTGCTGCGCTGGGCGTCGTGGGTCATCACGCTGCCGATGGTGATCTTCTCGTGCGGGCCGTTCTTCGCGAGCGCGCTGCGCGACCTGCGGCTGCGCCGCGTGAGCATGGACCTGCCCGTGGCGCTGGGCATGGGCATCACCTTCGCCGTGAGCACGGCAGGCACCTTCGATCCGGCGGGCATTTTCGGGCGCGAGGTCTATTACGACTCGCTCACCATGTTCGTTTTCTTCCTGCTCACGGGCCGCTGGCTGGAGATGCGCCTGCGCGACCGCACGGCGGGCGCGCTGGAAGCGGTGATGAACCGCCTGCCCGACAGCATCGAACGGCGCGGCGCCGACGGCACGTTCGCGCGCGTGGCCGTGCGCCGGCTGGCAGCGGGCGACGTGGTGCGGGTGCTGCCGGGCGAAGCCTTCCCGGCCGATGGCCGGATCGAGCACGGCAGCACGCAGGTGGACGAAGCCCTGCTCACCGGCGAATCGACGCCGCTGCCGCGCGGCGAGGGCTCGGCGGTGGCCGCCGGCAGCTACAACCTGCGCGCGCCCGTGGAGGTGCGCATCGAGCGCGTCGGCGGCGATACGCGCTTCGCGGAGATCGTCGCGCTGATGGAGGCCGCCTCCGCGCAGAAGCCGCGGCTCGCGCAGCTGGCCGACCGCATCGCGCGGCCGTTTTTGCTGGGCGTGCTGCTGGCCGCCGGCCTGGCCGCTGCCTGGTGGTGGCGCACGGACCCGGAGCATGCCCTGATGGTCGCGGTGGCGGTGCTCATCGTCACCTGCCCGTGCGCGCTGTCGCTGGCCACGCCGGTGGCGATGCTCACGGCGGCCGGTGCGCTCGCGCGGCACGGCGTGCTGGTGCGCCACCTGCAGGGCCTGGAGGCATTGGCGACCGTGGACACGGTCGTGTTCGACAAGACCGGCACGCTCACGCAGGACGGCATCCGCATCGCCGGCGTGCATCCGGCGCCGGGCTTCGCGCCGGCCGATGCGCTGGCCCTGGCGGCAGCGCTGGCGCGTCACTCGCTGCATCCGCTGTCGCGCGCGCTGGTGCAGGCGGCCGGGCCGCAGGGCGAGGGCGCCGCTGGGCGCTGGAAAGTGAGCGACGTGCGTGAGGTGGCGGGGCAGGGCCTCGTCGCGCGCGTGGACGATGGCGAAGGCCGGCTCGCGCCCGCGCTGCTGCGGCTCGGCCGGGCGGCGGAGAACGCACCCACGGCCGTGCAGCAGATGGCGTTGTGCGCGGAGCCGTTGACGGAGGGCGCGGGGTCCATGGGCGGAGCGGACCGCATATCGCACGCCGCCTGGCCGGCCGAGATCGCGCGCTTCGACTGGTGCGAGGCTCTGCGCGCCGATGCCGCCGGCGTGGTCGCCCGCCTGCGCGGTGCCGGCATCGCGGTCGAGTTGCTTTCCGGCGACCGGGCCGATGCCGTGGCGCGCGTGGCCGCGAGCGCGGGCATCGCGGTGGCGCGGGGCGATTGCTCGCCGCAGGACAAGCTCGACCGCATGCGCGCGCTGCAGGCCGCCGGGCACCGCGTGGCGATGGTGGGCGACGGGCTCAACGACGGGCCGGTGCTCGCCGGCGCGCACGTGTCGTTCGCCTTCGGCCGCTCCGTGCCGCTCGCACGCTCGCGCTCGGATTTCGTGGTGATGGGCGACCGGCTCGCGATGGTCGAGCGCAGCGTGCGGTTCGCGCGGCGCACGCTGCGCGTGGTGCGGCAGAACCTCGCCTGGGCCGCGGCCTACAACGCGCTGTGCGTGCCGCTCGCGGTGGCGGGCTGGATGCCGGCCTGGCTCGCGGGCCTGGGCATGGCGCTCAGCTCGCTGCTGGTGGTGGCGAACGCGGCGCGCCTCGCACGCAGCGGACGCGGGGAAGGCAACGGGCCGGAAACGGCGGCCACGGCACCGGACGCGGCCGTGCCGCAGGCCGGCGCGGCGCTCGCGCAGGGAGCCGTGTGATGGACATCCTCTACCTGCTCATTCCGCTGTCCGTCGTGCTCGTGCTGCTGATCCTCGTGGGCCTCTGGTGGGCCATCGACCGGGGCCAGTTCGAGAACGTCGAGCAGGAAGGCGAACGCATTCTTCGGGACGATTGACGCTCGTCAAAGGCTTTCAGCCCCCCTCTCGTCAGAATTTGTAAGCAAACCAAAGAGGTGCCCGATGGATTCTTCTGTCTCGAACGCCGCGCACTACAACGACACGGTCGTGCGGCAGTTTTCAATCATGGCCGTCGTGTGGGGGGTGGTCGGCATGCTGGTCGGCGTGCTCATCGCCGCACAGCTCGCCTGGCCTGAACTCAACTTCGGCGTTCCGTGGCTCAGCTACGGCCGCCTGCGTCCGCTGCACACCAACGCGGTGATCTTCGCGTTCGGCGGCTGCGCGCTGTTCGCCACCAGCTACTACGTCGTGCAGCGCACGGGGCAGGTACGCCTGTTCGCGGGCCGGCTCGCGTCGTTCACGTTCTGGGGCTGGCAGGCGGTGATCGTGGCCGCGGCCATCAGCCTGCCGCTGGGCTATACCACGGGCAAGGAATACGCCGAACTTGAGTGGCCCATCGACATCCTGATCACGCTCGTGTGGGTGTCGTACGCCATCGTGTTCTTCGGCACCGTGGGCAAGCGCCGCGTGCGCCACATCTACGTGGCCAACTGGTTCTTCGGCGGCTTCATCCTCGCGGTGGCGCTGCTGCACGTGGTCAACAGCGCGGAAGTGCCCGCGGGCTGGATGAAGAGCTACTCGGCCTATGCCGGCGTGCAGGACGCGATGGTGCAGTGGTGGTACGGCCACAACGCCGTGGGCTTCTTCCTCACCGCCGGCTTCCTGGGAATGATGTACTACTTCATCCCCAAGCAGGCCGGCCGCCCGGTGTACAGCTACCGCCTGTCCATCGTGCACTTCTGGGCACTGATCTTCACCTACATGTGGGCCGGCCCGCACCATCTGCACTACACCGCGCTGCCCGACTGGACGCAGTCCGTGGGCATGGTGTTCTCGCTGATCCTGCTGGCTCCGAGCTGGGGCGGGATGATCAACGGGATCATGACCCTGTCGGGCGCCTGGCACAAGCTGCGCGACGACCCCATCCTGCGCTTCCTGATCGTGTCGCTGTCGTTCTACGGCATGGCCACGTTCGAGGGCCCGATGATGTCCATCAAGACGGTGAACGCGCTGAGTCACTACACCGACTGGACCGTCGGCCACGTGCATGCCGGCGCGCTCGGCTGGGTCGGCCTGATCACGATGGGCTCGCTCTACTACCTCGTGCCGCGCCTGTTCGGCCGCGAAAAGATGCACTCCATCAAGGCGATCGAGCTGCACTTCTGGATGGCCACCATCGGCATCGTGCTCTACATCGCCGCCATGTGGATCGCCGGCGTGATGCAGGGCCTGATGTGGCGCGCGGTGAATGCCGACGGCACGCTCACCTACACCTTTGTCGAGAGCGTGAAGGCCACCTATCCCTTCTACGTCATCCGCTTCGCCGGCGGCCTGCTGTACCTCGCGGGCATGGTGGTGATGGCCTGGAACGTGTGGAAGACCGCCATGGCCGGCCGCTCGGTCAAGGTGCAGATCCCGGCCGTGGCACCCGCCCACGCCTGAACCCCTGGAGCGCTTTCCATGTCCGACAACACAACGACAAAAGCCGGCTTCTCCCACGAGAAGATCGAGACCAACAACTTCCTCATGATCGTGCTGATCGTGCTGGTGGTGGCCATCGGCGGCTTGGCGGAGATCGTGCCGCTGTTCTTCCAGAAGTCGACCACCGAGCCGGTCGAGGGCGTGCAGCCCTACACCGCCACGCAGCTGCTGGGCCGCGACATCTACCTGCGCGAGGGCTGCTACAACTGCCACTCGCAGATGATCCGCCCCTTCCGCGCCGAGACGCTGCGCTACGGCCACTACTCGGTGGC
The DNA here is from genome assembly GCA_913774955.1 of uncultured Acidovorax sp. Taxonomy (GTDB): domain Bacteria; phylum Pseudomonadota; class Gammaproteobacteria; order Burkholderiales; family Burkholderiaceae_C; genus Paracidovorax. The sequence continues at coordinate 276,939 of CAJYKV010000024.1, read as the reverse complement.
GGGCGAGTTCGTGTACGACCACCCCTTCCAGTGGGGCAGCAAGCGCACGGGCCCGGACCTGCACCGCGTGGGCGGCAAGTACAGCGACGAGTGGCACCGCATCCACCTGAACAATCCGCGCGACGTGGTGCCCGAGTCCAACATGCCGGCCTATTCCTGGCTGGAGAAGACCGCGGTGGACCCGTCCGTCGCCGCGCCCCGCATGAAGGCGCTGCGCGTGGCCGGCGTGCCCTACACCGACGAGCAGATCGCCGGCGCGGCCGAAGAGGTCAAGGGCAAGACCGAGCTGGACGTGCTGGTGGCCTACCTGCAGGTCATGGGCCGCGCGCTCAAGTAACGGGAGGCCGCCATGGACATCACCACGGTGCGCATCGTCGCGACGCTGGTTTCTTTCGCGCTCTTCCTCGGGATCCTGGTCTGGGCGTTTTCGCGCGGCAACCGGTCCCGTTTCGAGGAGGCCGCGCAGCTGCCGTTCGCCGAGCAGGACGCTCCCCTGAATTCTTTCAAGAACGAGAAGAACCATGAGTGACTTCACCCACAATTTCTGGTCGGTGTACGTCGTCGCGCTGACCCTCGGCGGCATCGCCGGCTGCCTGATCCTGCTGTGGATCACCTCGCGCAAGAAGGTCGAGCCGCGCGCGGACAACACCACGGGGCACGTCTGGGACGGCGACCTCACCGAAATGGACAACCCGATGCCGCGCTGGTGGATGTGGCTATTCGTCATCACCATCGTGTTCGGCCTGGGCTACCTGGCCGCCTATCCCGGCCTCGGCCGCTTCAGCGGCCAGCTGGGCTGGTCGCAGCGCGGCGAATACGAGAACGAAATGGCCAAGGCGAAGGCCGAGCTCGAGCCGCTCTATGCGCGCTTCGCGGCGATGTCGACCGAGCAGGCCGCGGCCAACCCCGAGGCGATGGCGATCGGCGAGCGCCTGTTCATGAACAACTGCTCGCAGTGCCACGGCTCGGATGCGCGCGGCAGCAAGGGTTTCCCGAACCTGGCCGATGGCGACTGGCTGCACGGCGGCGCGCCCGCCAACATCCGCGAGACGATCGAGAAGGGCCGCATCGGCACCATGCCCCCCATGGCCGCGGCCGTCGGCTCCCCCGAGGACGTGCGCAACCTCGCGCACTACGTGCTGAGCCTGTCGGGCAGCCCGCACGACTCGCTGCGCGCCTCGCTGGGCAAGTCCAAGTTCACGGTGTGCGCGGCCTGCCACGGCATGGACGGCAAGGGCAACACCGCGCTGGGCGCACCGAACCTGACCGACGACGTCTGGCTGCACGGCTGGGGCGAGGGCGCCATCACCGCCATGATCAACCACGGCAAGACGAACCAGATGCCCGCGCAGGCCGGCAAGCTCACCGATGCGCAGATCGGCGTGCTCACCGCCTACGTGTGGGGCCTGTCCAACCGGGCGGGCGCGAACACCGCCGCGGCCGTCCCGGCCCGCTGAAAGTTCGGGGCCCATAGGGAGCGCCGCCGGCCGGCGCGCCGCTCTCCTTCGGCCCCGGTGCGCCACGCGCAACGACCCGCTCCCACGACACGAGACCGCCGGCCCACAGAGCACAAGCAGAACCACCATGAAGCCCCCTGACGGACAGCCGCGCAAGGTCATCCCGATCGCCCCCGTTCCGGTGGACGGCGGATCGGCACAGGCCGAAGTCGTCTCCCTCTACGAAGCCCAGAAGAAGATCTACCCGCGGTCCATCGCCGGCGTGTTCGCGCGCTGGCGCTGGGCCATGGTCGCTTTCACGCAGCTGGTGTTCTACGGCCTGCCGTGGCTGCAGTGGGGCGAGCGGCAGATGGTGCTGTTCGACCTGGGCGCACGGCGCTTCTACCTGTTCGGCCTGGTGCTCTACCCGCAGGACTTCATCTACCTGACGGGCCTGCTCATCATCTCGGCGCTGGCGCTCTTCCTGTTCACCGCGGTGGCGGGGCGGCTCTGGTGCGGCTTCGCCTGCCCGCAGACCGTCTACACCGAGATGTTCATGTGGATCGAGCACAAGGTGGAGGGCGACCGCAGCGCGCGCCTGCGGCTCGACCACGGGCCCTGGACCTTCGAGAAGGTCCGCAAGAAGGCGCTCAAGCAGTTCCTCTGGATCGCCGTCTCGGCATGGACGGGCTTCACCTTCGTGGGCTACTTCGTGCCGATCCGCGAACTGGGCGCCGAGGTGGTGGCGCTGCAGGGATCGTGGCAGCTCTTCTGGGTGGCGTTCTACGGTTTCGCCACCTACGGCAACGCCGGCTTCCTGCGCGAGCAGGTCTGCAAGTACATGTGCCCGTACGCGCGTTTCCAGAGCGCGATGTTCGACAAGGACACCCTCGTCGTCACCTACGACGACGCCCGCGGCGAGCCGCGCGGCCCGCGCAACAAGTCGGTGGACCACCGCGCCAAGGGCCTGGGCGACTGCATCGACTGCACCCTGTGCGTGCAGGTCTGCCCGGTGGGCATCGACATCCGCAACGGCCTGCAGTACGAATGCATCGGCTGCGGCCTGTGCGTGGATGCGTGCAACACCGTGATGGACAAGATGAAGTACCCGCGCGGGCTCATCCGCTACTCCACCCAGAACGGCGTGGCGAACCGCTGGACGCAGTCGCAGATGCTGCGCCGCGTGCTGCGGCCGCGCGTGCTCATCTACAGCGCGGTGCTGCTGGCGCTCAGCGCCGGCATGCTCACGAGCCTGGCGCTGCGCACGCCGCTCAAGGTGGACGTGGTGCGCGACCGCGCGGCGCTCTCGCGCATCGTCGCGGGCGGGCGGCTGGAGAACGTCTACAGCCTGCAGATCATGAACGCGACCGAGGCGCCCCAGCGCTACCGCATCGCCGCCACGGGCCTCGAAGGCCTGGTGGTGGCCTCCGATGCCGAGCTGGAGATCGGCGCGGCGCAATCGCGCTGGGTGGCCGTGCGGCTGCAGATTCCCTACGGCTCGGCCGCGCCGGGATCGCACCCGGTGGCGTTCGACATCGAGGCGCTGGGCACGCACGCCCATGTGCGCGAGAAGTCCATCTTCCTCGTGCCGCGCTGAGCGGCACGCAGAGGGTGGGGGATTGGTGTTATCCGGTATTGGCGTGCCCCGCGACCGCATGGTGTGATGGGCGCGCGAGGACGAAGAAGGAGTCAGGTCATGACGACAGCAACCAACGCAGCGGCAGCGACGAATGCAGGAGCAACGGCCGGCGGCAGCGCGGCCGGCACGGTAGCCCAGCCCTGGTGGAAGTTCGGCCACGTGTGGATGGTGATCGCGGGCCCCGCGATCGTGGTGGTGGCCGGCACGGCCACTGCATGGCTCGCCGTGCGCCAGCCCGATCCGGTGGTGGCGGAGGACTACTACCGCCAGGGCATCGAGATCAACCGCACGCTCGCGCGGGAACGCGCGCGCGCGGGCATGGAGCCGGCGATGAAGGCACGCAACCACGCTGCCACGCCGCAGCAGGACCAGCCGCGCTGACATGGCCTCGCCCCGGTGGCGCTGCCGCCGCGTTCGCGCGGAGTGGCAGGGCAGGGCAGGGGCGGGACGGTCCGCGACCAGCGGCGGGCCCGGCGCGGCGCCGCTTCCGGTGGCAGCACAAGCAACGCAAAGGAGGAGATCGCGATGAAAGCCCAGCGCCTGATGTGGATCGCCTGGCCCGCCTTCCTGGTGGCCGGCCTGATCGAAATGGTGGTATTCGCCTTCGTGGACCCGGCCGCCCTGCACTGGGCCGACCAGCCCCTCGCGATCTCGCGCCAGGGCGTCTACACGGTGGCGTTCTTCGTGTTCTGGGCGCTGTGCATGCTCTCGGGCGCGCTCACCACGCTGCTGTCGATGTCGCCGTTCGAGCTCAACCGCTGCCCCGTGCCCACGGGGGAGCGTCCGCTGGAGTGCGGCAAGTTCATGCAGTGAAAGGGCGCGCGGCCATCGAGTTTTTGTGGAGGCATTCGCGCAGAGCACAGCGGTTGGGTTAAGCACGGCCTTACCCATCAAAAGGCCGCGGAGCAGGCCATACCAGCAGACGCCGTGGAACGGGCTCCGCCCGGCCACCGGCGTCGTCCCCCTTCCCGCATCGCGCAGCGAGGCGAGAGAAGGGGGAAGGCGCGCAGCGCCTCAGGGGGATGTCAGTGGCACGCCTGGCTGTTCACGATCCGCTTGAGCGCATCCGGCTCCACGATGCGCACATGCCGCTGCTTGACCTCGACGATGCCTTCCTCGACGAACTTCGAGAACGTGCGGCTCACGGTCTCCAGCTTGAGGCCCAGGTAGCTGCCGATCTCCTCGCGCGTCATGCGCAGCACCAGCTCGGACTGCGAGAAGCCGCGCGCATGCAGGCGCTGCACGAGGTTGAGCAAGAAAGCCGCCAGGCGCTCCTCGGCGCGCATGCTGCCGAGCAGCAGCATCACGCCGTGCTCGCGCACGATCTCGCGGCTCATGATCTTGTGCACGTGGTGCTGCAGGGCGGTGACCTCGCGCGACAGCTCCTCGATGCGGTCGAAAGGCATCACGCAGACCTCGGCATCCTCCAGCGCGACGGCATCGCAGGTGTGGTGGTCGCTCACGATGCCGTCGAGCCCGATGATCTCGCCCGCCATCTGGAAGCCCGTCACCTGGTCCCGTCCGTCCTCGGTGGCCACGCAGGTCTTGAAGAAGCCCGTGCGGATCGCATAGAGCGACGTGAAGGACTCGCCGTTGCGGAACAGCGTGCCACCGCGCTTGACCTTGCGGCGCGTGGCCACGATGTCGTCGATGCGCTGCAGCTGCTGGTCGTTCAGGCCGAGCGGCATGCAGAGTTCGCGCAGGTTGCAGTTCGAACAGGCGACCTTGATGGTGTGCGGATTCATGGAGGAGCGGCCCTTCCCTTTTAGGCATTTCGGCCACTGCGCGACTGCCGTGCACGGGGTGGGCACGCTGTCAATGTGGCAAGCAACTGTGATGCGTCAATTGTGGCAGCGAGCCGCTTCCAAATGCTTGACCGATGTCAAGGACACGGGCGCGGCACCTGGTGCACATTGTGGATCGACAAGGAATTCCGCACCATGAACGCTGTGACTCCCGAGCTTCTGCGCCGCTTCGACGTGGCGGGGCCCCGCTACACCTCCTACCCGACCGCCGACCGCTTCGTGGAGGCCTTCGGCCCGGACGAGTACGTGCTGGCCCTGCAGCAGCGCCGGCTCGGCTCGGCCGCCAAGGCGGTGCCGCTCTCGCTCTACGTGCACATCCCGTTCTGCGAATCGCTGTGCTACTACTGCGCGTGCAACAAGATCATCACGCGCCATCCCGAGCGCGCCGACGTCTACCTGCGCTACCTGAGCCGCGAGATCGACCTGCACATGGCCCACTGCGCGCCGGGCCAGGCCGTGAGCCAGCTGCACATCGGCGGCGGCAGCCCCACCTTCCTGAGCGACGCCGGCCTGCAGGAACTCATGAACGTGCTGCGGCGCAGCTTCACGCTCGTGCCCGGCGGCGAATACTCGATCGAGGTCGATCCGCGCACGGTGGACGCGCAGCGGCTCGCGAGGATCGCGCAGCTCGGCTTCAACCGGCTGAGCTTCGGCGTGCAGGATTTCGACCCGGCCGTGCAGAAGGCCGTGCACCGCGTGCAGCCCGCCGAGCAGGTGTTCGCGCTCGTGCAGGAGGCGCGCCGGATCGGCTTCGAGTCGATCAACGTGGACCTGATCTACGGCCTGCCCCGGCAGACGCCCGAGTCGTTCGACCGCACGCTCGCCCAGGTCGCCGAACTGCGGCCCGACCGCATCGCGCTCTACGCCTACGCGCACCTGCCCGATCGCTTCAAACCGCAGCGGCGCATCGTGTCGGCCGAGCTGCCGATGGCGTCCGCCAAGGTCTCGATGCTGTCGCGCTCGCTCAACGCCTTCCAGGAGGCGGGCTACGTCTACGTGGGCATGGACCATTTCGCGCTGCCGGATGACGCGCTGGCCGTGGCCAAGCGCCAGGGGCGGCTGCACCGCAACTTCCAGGGCTACAGCACGCAGCCCGACTGCGACCTCATCGCCCTGGGCGTCTCGGCCATCGGCCGCGTGGGCGCCACCTACAGCCAGAACGCCAAGACGCTCGACGAGTACTACGACCTGATCAACCAGGGCCGCCTGCCGGTGGTGCGCGGCCTCGCGCTCACGCGCGACGACCTCGTGCGCCGCTCGGTCATCATGGCGCTGATGTGCCAGGGCGAAGTGCTGTTCGAGCCGATGGAGCAGTCCTGGCTGATCGACTTCCGCCGGTACTTCGCGGCCGAGCTGGAGGTGCTGGGCGGCATGGCCGGGGACGGCCTGGTCACCCTGGGCAGCGACGGCATCACGGTGACCGAGATGGGCTGGTTCTTCGTGCGCGGCGTCGCCATGGTGTTCGACCGCTACCTGCAGGCCGACCGTACGCGCGCCCGGTTCTCGCGGATCATCTGAACAGCCGCCCACTCCTTCGAGCGACGCAGTACCGTCGAGCCACGCCATGCCCGATGCCCTGATCTGGACGGCCTTCGCCATGGGACTGGCGGGGGGGCCCCACTGCCTGGCGATGTGCGCGGCGCCCTGCGGCGCGATCATCGGCGGCGCGGGCGCGGGTGCAGCGCGCCGGGACGGACCCCGCGTGCAATGGATGGCGGTGGCGCCCGTGGCAGGCCCGCGGGCGGGCGCCGCTGCGGGTGCTCGCACCGGCATTGCCGCTGCGACCGGACCGGCAGGCACCGCCGCACGGGCGGCATGGTTCCTCCTCGCACGCCTGGCCGGCTACGCGCTGGCCGGCGCCACGGCCGCGCTGGCCATGGACCGGCTCGCCTGGCTCACCCAGCAGTCCGCCGCGCTGCGCCCCGCGTGGACGCTGCTGCACGTGGCCATGCTGGCCTGGGGCGTGCTCATGGCGCTGCAGGCGCGGCAGCCCGCGTGGGTGGAGCGCGCCGGCCGGCTGGTATGGGCGCGGCTCGGGCCGGTGGTGCGCGCGCCGGGCGGCGCGGCGGCGGCGGGCCTGGCCTGGGCCCTGATGCCGTGCGGCCTGCTCTATTCGGCGCTGCTGGTGGCGGCGCTCGGCGGTGGCGCCGTGCAGGGCGCGGCGGCGATGGCGGCGTTCGGGCTGGGCGGCGGCCTCTGGCTCGTGGGCGGGTCGTGGGCATGGCGCCGCCTGCGGTCCCGCATGGATGCGGTGCGCGCCACCTGGGGCACCCGCATCGCCGGCGTGCTGCTGGCCGCCGTGGCGGGCTGGGCCCTGTGGATGGATACAGCGCGCCGGGCCGCGGAACTCTGGTGCCGCTGAGCCGGCAAATTTTGCGCGCTTATCGAAACAGGTGCTGACGAAGTAGTGATAATGGTTGCGAATGAGGGGGGTTACGAGCCTTCCGTCATCGCGAACCCTGTGAACTCTTCCTTCCTCATCGATGTTGCCCGGCTGCGCGTGGGCATGTACATCCAGCTCGACCTCGGGTGGATGAACCACCCGTTTCCGGTCAGCAGCTTCCGCATCGCCTCCCCCGAGCAGATCGGCACCCTCCGGTCCCTCGGTCTCCAGCAGGTGCGCTGGGTGCCGGCACGCAGCGATCCCGAGGTGCGCGAACTCCCGGGTGAGGCCGCCGCGGAGGAGGGCGCGCACCCGCATGCAGCAGCATCGCCCGCTGCGGCCGATGCACCGGATGGCCCTGCGGAGGCCGAGCCCGCCAGCCTGCTGCAGGAGCGGCTGGCCGCACAGCGCCGCTCCCTGGCCCGCTGCGACGAGCAGTTCGCGCGCGCCACCCGCACCTACGAGCGCCTGGCGCTGCACGCCGAGCAGGACCCGGCGGAAGCCCGCCGCGCTACCGAGGCGCTGGTCCAGGGCTGCGTCAGCCAGCTCTCCGACCACAGCGAAACGGCCATCCGGCTGCTGTCCGAACGCGTCGGCACGCGCGCGGCCCTGCACTCGGTGAACGTGGCCGTGCTCTCGCTGCTGCTCGGCAAGACGCTGGGCATGCGCGGCGACGACCTCGGCGATCTGGGCATCGCCGCGCTGCTGCACGACCTCGGCAAGATCACGCTGCCGCCGCACGTCGCGCAGCCCGGCGCCCCCCTGGGCCCCGCGGACCAGGCGCTCTACGAGGCGCACGTGGGCGAATCGGTGGTGCTGGCGCAGCGCATGGGCCTGGGCCGGGCGGTGGTCTCCGCGATCGCCCAGCACCACGAGCGGGCCGACGGCGGTGGTTTCCCCCTGGGGCTCAAAGGCTCGGAACTCGGCCGCTCGGGCCAGGTGCTCGCGCTCGTCAACCATTACGACCGCCTGTGCAACCCGCTGCACGGCGTGCAGCCGCTCACGCCCCACGAGGCGCTGTCGGTGCTGTTCGCACAGCACAAGTCGCGCTTCGACGCGAAGGTGCTGCAGTCCTTCATCCGGCTCATGGGCGTGTACCCCGCGGGCTCGATCGTCCAGCTCACCAACGAGCGCTACGCCATCGTCGTCGCTGTGGATTCGGGACGGCCGCTGCGTCCGCGGGTGATCGTCCACGACCCCGCCGTGCCGCGCGACGATGCCCTGGTGCTCGACCTGGAGCAGGCGCGCGACCTCGGCATCCGGCGCAGCCTGCGGCCCGCGCAGCTGCCGCGCGATGCGCTCGACTACCTCTCGCCGCGCAAACGCATCTGCTATTTCTTCGAGCGCGCCGTGGATGCCGCGGAAGCGGACACGGCGCGCGCCGCGGCGGACGGAGAGGCCGCGTGAACCGCATCCCCGCCGACGCCGCCTGGCGGTCCCTGTTCGAAGGACTGCCCGAAGCGCTCTGGCTCGTGGACGCCCAATCGCTCGACGTCGTGTTCTGCAATCCGGCGGCCGTGGCGCTGGCCGGCCGGCCCGCCGAGGCGATGGAAGGCCAGCCCGTGTACACCCTCGCGGCCACGCCCGAGGACGTCGCCTTCTGGATGCAGGACCTTCCCGCGCTGCGCGCGGGCATCCATTCGCATTCCAGCATGCTGCGCGGCGATGGGCGGCTCGTGCCGGTGGACCGCCGCGTCGCGGCCATCGATGCCATCGGGCCCGATGGCGCAGGCGCGCCGCTGCTGGTGCTCGGCATGGTGGACCGCAGCGAGCAGGCCGCCATCCAGGGCGAACTCGAGCGGCTGCTCTGCGAGCTGCGCGCCACGCTCGATTCGGCCGCGGACGGCATGCTGGTGTGCGACATGGCCGGCCGCGTGCGGGCCTTCAACCAGCGGCTGGCGCTGCTGTGGAACCTGCCGGACGAGCTGCTGGTGGAGCGCGACGATGCCGCCCTCGAAACGCACATGGCGCGGCAGGTGGTCGATGCGGACGCCTACCGTGCGCGGCTGCTGGGCATCGCCCAGTTCCCGGAGGAGGAGACCACCGACATCCTGCACCTGCGCAGCGGCACCGTCATCGAGCGGCGCTCCGTGCCGCAGATCAGCCACGGCCGGCCCATGGGCCGGGTGTACTCGTTCCGCGACCTGACGCTGCAGCATGCGGCGCAGAAGCGCATCGAGCAGCTGGCCTACAGCGACGTGCTGACGGGGCTGCCCAACCGCCTGCTGCTGTCGCGCTGCGTCGCCTCGGCGATCGAAGAGGTGGCCGTGTCGGGCGGCGGCTTCGCGATCCTGTTCATCGACCTGGACCGCTTCAAGATCATCAACGATTCGCTCGGGCATCTGTTCGGCGACCGGGTGCTGCAATTGGTGGCGCAGCGCCTGCAGGGCTGCCTGCGCCAGAGCGACATGCTGTGCCGGCTCGGCGGCGACGAATTCGTCATCCACCTGCACGCCAGCGGGGCCGAGGTGGCCGAGAGCGTCGCGCGCCGCATCCTGGACGAGATGCGCCAGCCCTTCATGCTGGACGGCATGGGATTCTCCATCCAGTGCAGCATCGGCATCGCCCTGCATCCGCGCGACGGCGCCACGCTGGACGATCTCATCAAGCAGGCGGACACGGCGATGTACCGCGTCAAGGAGCGCGGCCGCGGCAGCTACGGCTTCTACCAGCCGCAGATGAATGCCGACCTGCTCTCGCGCATGCAGCTGGAGCATGCGATGCGCCAGGCGCTCGACCAGGGGCATTTCGCGGTGCACTACCAGCCGCAGGTCGAGATGGCGACGGGCCGCATCGTCGGTGCCGAAGCGCTGCTGCGCTGGAACGACCCGGTCATGGGCCCCGTCTCGCCCGGGGTCTTCATTCCGCTGGCCGAAGAGTCGGGGTATATCGTCACCCTCGGCGCCTGGGTGCTGGAGCAGGCGATCCGCGAGGCGGCCGAGTGGATGCGCGCCGGCACGCCGCTCATGGTCGCGGTGAACGTGTCCGCGCTGGAGTTCCGCCAGCCGGGCTTCGTGGAGCGGCTGGTGTCGCTGCTGCGCAGCCACCGCCTGCCGGCCTCGCTGCTGGAGCTGGAACTCACCGAGACCATCCTGCTGCAGGATGCGCGGGAGATGGAGCAGCGCCTCGCGGCCCTGGCGGCGCTCGGCGTGGGACTGTCGATCGATGATTTCGGCACCGGGTATTCGAGCCTCGCCTACCTCAAGAAACTCGCGATCCACAAGCTGAAGATCGACCAGTCGTTCGTGCGCGGCCTGCCGGACGACGAGAGCGACCGCGCGATCATCGAGGCGATCGTGCACATCGGCCGCGCGTTGCGCATCCAGGTGGTGGCCGAGGGGGTCGAGACCCCGGAGCAGCGGCAGGCATTGCAGGCCATGGAATGCCACTACTTCCAGGGCTTCCTGCTCGCGCCGGGGCTGCCGGCGCAGGCGTTCCGCACGCTGGTCGCGCAGCCGCCGCCCGCCGTGCCGTAGCCCCATGGGGCGGTACGGGCCGCTTCCGCCTTGAAGGATCCGGAAATGAAAAAGCGCCGCGGGGTCAGCCGCGGCGCTGGGGAAGAGGGTGCCTGCAGTAGCCACCGGACCCTCATCCTGAACCGGGGGTTCAGGGGGGCGAGGGCAGCCAGGCGTTGGGTTCATCTGACGCGAGATGATCACGCTCACCGGGCAATGTACCAAGCCCGTGCTCAGTGAGCATTGGTTCAAGGAAATATAAGGCCCGGCGGCACTGCAGACACCTCCATTGTAGGCACCTGGAGCGACCTTTGGAAGCGCAGGGATGCAGAAGCGGGGGCCGCTCAGGCGGGCCGGCCTTCCTGGCCGAGCGCCTGGTCGAGCCGCCGCAGCAGCGCCTCGAGGGCGTCGTCGCCAGCGGCGCCGATGGCGCCGTCGGGCGGGGACGCCGCTTCCGCCGCGGCTTCCAGGGCCGGTGGCGCCACCGCGGATGCCGCGGCCTGCGGGGCGTCGTCCTGCAGGCTCTCCACGCTCCCGGCCGCTTGCGGCGGAGAAGCCTCGCTGCCGGGGTGTGCCACCGGATCGGCAGGGTGCTGCTGCGGCTGCAACTGCGGCTGCTGCGCGGAGCGCGCCTGGTGGTCGGCCAGTTCGAAGGCGAGATTCAGCGCCGCCAGCACGGCGATGCGCTCGCGCGCGCGCACCTTGCCGGCGTCGCGGATGCGGGTCATGGCCGCGTCCACGCGCTCGACGGCCTGCAGCAGGGTCTCCTGCTGCCCCTCGGGGCAGGCGAGGCGGTAGCCCTGCTGCATGATCTGCACTTCGATGTGGTTCATTCGGCGTCCTTCGGAGGATCGTTCGGGCCTGCGGGTGCGGCGTCCGGTGCCGCGGGCAGCTTCTCGAGCAGCGCGTCCACGCGCGTGCGGGCGGTGTGCAGGCGCGAGCGGAGGGAGTCGCGTTCCTGCGTGAGCGAGACGACCTGGGCCGTGAGCAGGGCATTGGCGCGCTGCAGTTCGGCATGGCGCGCGAGCAGCCGCTCCACGCGTTCCGTGATCTGGTCGAGGGGGGAAGGAGAAACCATCCGTCGATTGTAGGTGGCGATGCGTCCGCGCCACGGAGGCGAGGGCGTCCGTAGGCCGCTGCGCGGACAGGCGAATGTGCATCGAAACGTGAACAGGCCCTAGAATCCGCAGCGTTGGTGCCTGCGGTGCTGGTTCACAGACCGCGGTTCAACGGGAAGCAGGGAGGCGCCGTCCGCCACGGGCGCGCCGTGCCTGCGCTGCCCCCGCAACGGTCCATGGAAGAAGCCGGCCGCCTTTCGGCTCACCGGCCTTCTCGCCTCCTTCACGAAGCCACTGGGCGCCTTGAACAAGCGCCTGGGAAGGCGTCGGAGCGCGCCCCTCCATCAGCCCGGATACCGGCCAACACGGAGGCCGCATCCCGACGCTCACTGCCGGGGCGCGGCCGTGTCGCCCAATGCCGGCGGGGAGGCCGGCGCGGGCTCGCTTTCTGCCGATCGTTTCCATGCATTCTCCGACCCTCCGACTCCGCGGCGCCGCCGGCGCGCGCGCGACCCCGCCCCTCCGCGGCGCTCCCGCGGCATTGGCCCTGCTGACCGCGGCCCTGCTTCCCGCCCTGGCCTCCGCCCAGGCCGCGCCGCTGGGCGAAACCGTGGTCACCGCCAACCGCACGCCCCAGCCGCTCGCGGACCTCGTGGCCGACGTGTCCATCGTGGACCGCGAGACCATCGAGCGCAGCGGCGCCACCGGCCTGGCCGACGTGCTGGCCCGGGTGCCGGGCGTGGAAATCTCGCGCAACGGCGGGCCGGGCACCACCACCAGCCTGTACCTTCGCGGCGCCGAGCAGCGCTTCACCGCCGTCTACATCGACGGCGTGCGCATGGATTCGCAGACCACGGGTGGCGCGCCCTGGGAGGCGATCCCGCTCGGCCTCATCGATCGCATCGAAGTGCTGCGCGGCCCGGCCGCCGCCGTGTACGGTTCGGACGCCGTCGGCGGGGTCATCCAGATCTTCACGCGCAAGGGGGAAGGCCCCGCGCAGCCCTACGTGGGCATCGGCGCCGGCAGCCACGGCACCTACAAGGCCGAGGCCGGCGTGGCCGGCTCGGCGGGCGAGGGCCGAGCCGTCGATTACGCGCTGGGCCTGGAGCGGGAGATCAGCGACGGCTTCAACGCCCGTCCGGTCGCCGGTCAGAACCCCGACAAGGACGGCCTGCGCCGCTCCGCCGTGAACGCGCGCGTGGGCCTGCAGATCGATCCGCGCCAGCGCATCGAGGGCACGCTGCTGGGCGCCGACAGCAACGCAGGCTACGACACCACCCCCCTGGGCAACGACGACCGCGCACTGCACCGCATGCACGCGCTGGGGTTGAACTGGCGCGCGCAGTGGACCGAGCACTACACCACGCGCCTGTCGGTCACCGATTCGCGCGACCGCTACGAGACGCGCCCGTCTCCCTACGTCACCGACACGCGCCTGCGCGGCTACCTCTTCCAGAACGAATGGCGGCAGGGCGGGCATCTCGTCACCGCCGCGCTGGAGCGCCGCGAAGACCACCTGAGCAACGGCGAGATCGACGGCGACCGCTCGCAGGACGCGCTGGCGCTCGGCTACGGCTTCACCGCCGGCCCGCACGCTGTGCAGCTCAACGCCCGCCACGACTCCGACAGCGAGTTCGGCGGCCACAATACGGGCAGCATCGCCTACGGCTACGCGATCACGCCGCAGTGGCGCGCCACGGCATCGGCCGGCACCTCGTTCCGCGCGCCCACGCTCTACCAGCGCTTCAGTCCCTACGGCGTCGCGTCGCTCCAGCCCGAAGAGGGCCGCAACGTGGAACTGGGCCTGCGCTGGACGCAGGGCGCGAGCAGCGCTTCGATCGTGGCCTACCGCAACCGCGTGAAGAACCTCATCGTGTTCGGCGCGGCCGGCCCCTGCCGGGACGAATACGGCTGCTATGCCAACGCGGGCCGTGCGCGCTACGAGGGCGTGACGCTCTCGGCCCAGCACACCCTGGGCGCCGTGCAACTGCGCGCGTCGGTGGACCTGCAGAACCACCACGACGAAACCACCGGCCGCCAGCTGGCGCGCCGCGCCAAGCGCCACGCCACGCTGGGCGCCGACACGCGCATCGCCGGCTGGACGGTGGGCTCCGAAGTGCAGGCCGAGGGCCGGCGCTTCGACAACGCCGCCAATACCACCGTGCTGGGCGGCTACACGCTCGTGAACCTGTACGCCAGCACGCGCGTGGCGCAGGACACGACGCTGCTGGCCCGGGTGGACAACATTGCCGACAAGACCTACCAGACCGCGCGCACCTACGCGCAGTCGGGCCGCACGTTCTACGTGGGCCTGAAGTGGGCTCCGCGTTGAGCGGGCCCGCGGACCCGGCCGGCACGATCCGCTGCCCGGCGATCGCGATCGCCGCGCCGTCCTCGGGGCAGGGCAAGACCACGGTCACGGCCGCGCTCGCGCGCCTGCACGCACGGCAGGGGCGGCGCGTGCGCGTGTTCAAGTGCGGGCCGGATTTCCTCGACCCCTGCTGGCTGGAGCGGGCGAGCGGCGCGCCCGTGCACGCCATCGATCTCTGGATGACTGGCGAGCAGGATGCGGCGGAGCGGCTGCATGCCGCCGCGCAGGAGGCCGATCTGGTGCTGATCGAAGGCGTGATGGGCCTTTTCGACGGTACGCCGAGCCTCGCCGATCTGGCGCAGCGCTTCGGCCTGCCGGTGCTGGCGGTGGTGGATGCCTCGGCCATGGCGGGTACCTTCGGGGCGCTGGCCTGGGGACTGCGCCATTACCGGCCCGGCCTGCCCTGGGCGGGCGTGCTGGCCAACCGCGTGGGCAGCGCGCGCCATGCGGGCATGCTGCGCGACAGCCTGGGCGATCCGCAGGACTGGCTGGGTGCGCTCGCGCGCATCGCGCCGCCGGACGGCGCCGACGCGCCCCTGCCCGCGCGGCAGCGGGCGGGGCTGCTGCCGGAACGGCATCTGGGCCTGGTGGCCGCGCACGAGCTGGACGACGGCCTCGCGCGCCTGGACCGGGCCGCCGATGCGCTCGCGCAGACGCCGCTCGGCCAGATGTCGCTCGGCGACCTGCGCGAGCGCTTCGCGGTGGCGTTCGCCGCGCCCGCGCCGCGTGCGCCGGTGCCGCCGCTGCTGGCGGGCCGCACCGTGGCCGTCGCGGACGATGCCGCCTTCTGCTTCGTCTACCGTGCCAACCTGGACATGCTGCAGGCCCTCGGCGCGCGCGTGGTGCGGTTCTCGCCGCTCGGCGATGCCGCGCTGCCGCCGTGCGATGCCGTGTGGCTGCCGGGCGGATACCCGGAGCTGCATGCGGACCGCCTCGCCGCCAACACCGGCATGCAGGCGAGCCTGCGGGCCCACGTGCAGGCCGGCCGGCCCGTGTGGGCAGAATGCGGCGGCATGATGGCACTCTTCGAATCGATCCTGCTCGCGGACGGCACGTGCAAGCCGCTCTGGGGCCTGCTGCCGGGCCGCGTCGCCATGCAGAAGCGCCTGGCCGCCCTGGGCCCGCAGCAGCTGGACCTGCAGGGCCATGTGCTGCGCGGCCATACCTTCCACTATTCGACCTGCGAGAGCAGCGCCCCCGTGCGCGCCCGCACCCGTCGGCCGCTGCCGGACGACCGCGGCGGCGTCATCGGCGAGGCCCTCTACCGCCACGGCAGCATCCTGGCGAGCTACTTCCATGCATGGTTCCCATCGAGCCCCCATGCGACGGCAGCGCTGTTCGGCGCGGAGTCCGCGCTGCGGGTGGCGGCCGATCCGCAGCAGGCCACGGCATGAGCGACAGCACGGCGGCAACGCTCTCCCTTGCGCGCAGCGAGCTCATCCTCGGCGGCCAGAAAAGCGGCAAGTCCCGGCGAGCCGAAGCGCTGGCCCGTGCCTGGGTGGATGCCTCCCCCGCGCACCGCGCGGTGTTCGTCGCCACCGGCCAGGCCTGGGACGACGAGATGCGCGAGCGCATCGCGCGCCACCAGCGCGAGCGCGCGGTACGCGTGCCCGGCATGCAGACGGTGGAGGCGCCGCGCGATGTGGCCGGCGCCCTGGCCCGGCATTCCGCACCGGAGACCGTCGTCGTGGTCGATTGCCTCACGCTCTGGCTCACGCAGTGGCTGATGCCGCTGCCGGCGCCCGGAGAAGAGGCCGCGCAGGCCTGCGCTCGGCACCATATCGATGCGTTCGAACCCCAGTGCCGCGATTTCCTGCAGGCCGTTGGGCAGGCGGCCGGGCCGGTCGTGATCGTCGGCAACGAGATCGGGCTCGGCGTCATTCCGCTGGGCCGCGAGGTGCGCGCCTTCGTGGATGCGCTCGGGGTGCTCAACCAGCGCACGGCGCAGGCCTGCGAGCGCGTCACGCTGGTGGCGGCGGGACTGCCGCTCACGCTCAAGCAGGAAGCACATCCATGGCGACCGTGAACGGCACTTCGGGTGCGGCCCGGGTTCTTTCGATGCTGCGCCGTGCCTGCGCCCGGCTGCTGCGAATCCCCCCGTCCCGTACCGCGGGCCGGTGGGCGGCCGCTGCCGCGGCACTGCCTGCCGCCGTGTTCCTGGCAACCGGGCCCGCAGCGGCACAGGGCGCAGCTTCGCCCGCGGCCCCCTCCGCTTCCACGGCATCGCCGGCTCCTGCCGGGCCGATCACGATCGTCGATGCCCGGGGCCGCCGGCTCACGTTCGCGCGGCCGCCGCAGCGCATCGTGAGCCTGCTGCCTTCGCTCACCGAATCGGTGTGCGCGCTGCAGCAGTGCGCGCGGCTGGTGGGCGTGGACCGCTATTCCAACTGGCCCGATGCCGTGCGCCGCCTGCCGCAGATGGGCGGCGGTATCGATCCGAACATCGAGGCCGTCGTGGCGCAGCGGCCCGACGTGGTGCTGCTGGCCGCCAGTTCGCGCGCGAGCGACCGGCTGGAGGCGCTGGGCATTCCCGTGGTGGCGCTGGAGCCCAAGACGCATGCCGGTGTGCGCGACGTGCTGGGCACGCTGGGCACGCTGCTGGCCGTGCCGCCGGAGCAGGGCGCCGAGCGCGTCTGGCGCGAGATCGATGCCGGCGTGCAGGCGGCCGCCCAGTCGCTGCCGCCGAAGGCGCGCGGCGTGCGCGTGTACTTCGAGGTGAGCCGCGGGCCCTATGCGGCGGGCACGGCGTCCTTCATCGGCGAGACGCTCGCGCGCCTGGGTGCCCGCAACGTGGTGCCGCCCGAACTGGGGCCGTTCCCGCGGCTCAACCCTGAATTCGTCGTGCGCGCCCAGCCCGACGTGCTCATGGTGGGCAACAGCAGCATGCAGTCCCTGGTGCCGTACCCCGGCTGGGAGAGCCTGCGCGCGGTGCGCGACCAGCGCGTGTGCGTGTTTTCGCCGGCCGATGCCGACGTGGCCGTGCGGCCCGGCCCGCGCATGGCGGATGCGGCGCGCATCATGGCGCGCTGCCTCGCGGACAAGGCTCCATGAGCGGCGGTGCGGCGCCGGTGTTCGCGGGTTCCGGCGGCGCCCACCGCGCGGCCTGGCTCGCGGCCGGCCTGGTCGCGGCCAGCGTGCTGCTGCTCGCCCTCGGGTCCGGGGTCGGCAGCACCGGCATCGGTTTCGCCTGGGGGCCGGATGCCGATTCCGTCGCGCGCCAGATCCTCTGGGACATCCGCCTGCCGCGCACCATCGGCGCCTGGCTGGCGGGCGCGCTGCTCGGGCTGGCGGGCGCCGTGGCGCAGGGCCTGTTCCGCAATCCGCTGGCAGACCCCTATCTGCTGGGCAGCGCCTCGGGCGCGGCCCTGGGCGGGGCGCTGGCGATGGCGTTCTTCGGCATGTCGCCCACCGCGGCGCAGTGGTTCGCGCGGCTGGGCGTGACGGGCATGGCCTTCATCGGCGCGGTGGCGGCGGTGCTGCTCACGCTCGGGCTCGCGCGCGGCGTGCAGCACACGCTGCGGCTGCTGCTGGCCGGCGTGATCGTGGGCGTGGTGCTGGGCGCGGCGCGCGACCTGGTGGAACTCGCGTCGCCCGACATCCTGCAGGCCATGCAGGCCTTCACGCTGGGCAGCACCAGCTTCGTCGGCTGGATCGCCTGCGGCCTCATGGCCGCCGCCTGGGCCGTGAGCGCGGGCGCGGCCTGGGTGCTGGCGCGCGCGCTCGACGGCCTGGTGCTCGGCGAAGCCACCGCCGCCAGCCTCGGCCTGCCGCTCGCGCCCATGCGCGCGGGGCTGGTGGCGGCCATGGGGCTCGCCACCGGCACGGCCGTGGCGCAGACCGGCCTGATCGCCTTCGTGGGCCTCGCCGCGCCGCACCTGGTGCGCTCGCTGGCGCCCTGCACGCACCAGCGCCACGTGGTGCTGTCGAGCCTGGCGGGCGCCGTGCTGCTGCTCGCGGCCGACATCCTCGCGCGCTGGATCCTGGCGCCGCAGGAGCTGCCCGTGGGCGTGCTCACGGCCGTGCTCGGCGGCAGCTACCTGCTGTGGCTCATGCACCGGCGCACCCGGCTCGGGGGCGGGGCATGAGCGGCATCGCGCTCGCCAGCACCGGCATGGCGGCGTCGCTCGGCGGCGCGCCGATCCTGCACGGCGTCGACCTGCGCCTGCCCGCCGGCCGCTGGACCAGCATCGTCGGCCCGAACGGCGCGGGCAAATCCACGCTGCTCAAGGCGCTCGCGGGCCTCCTGCCGCGCGGCGCGGTGCGCGGCGGCATCGCGCTGTTCGGCCGGCCGCTCGAAGACTGGGGCAGCCGCGAGCGTGCCCGGCAGCTCGCCTGGCTCGGACAGAACGAGACCGGTGCCGACGAACTGCCCGCCTACGACATCGCCATGCTCGGCCGCATGCCGCACCAGCCCTGGCTCGCGCCGCCCGGCCCCGCGGACCATGCCGCGGTGCGCGCCGCGCTGGAGGCCACGCAGGCCTGGGAATGGCGCCACCGGCCGCTGGCACAGCTCTCGGGCGGCGAGCGGCAGCGCGTGCTGCTCGCGCGCGCGCTCGCCGTGCAGGCCCGCGTGCTGCTCATGGACGAGCCGCTGGCCCACCTCGATCCGCCCCACCAGGCCGACTGGCTGCGCACGGTGCGCGGGCTGGTGCGCGAAGGAGTCACGGTGGTGAGCGTGCTGCACGAGGTCTCTTTCGCGCTGCAGGCCGATGCGCTGGTGGTGCTGGAGGCCGGCCGTGTGCAGCACCATGGCGATGCCGCCGATCCGGCCACGCATGCGGCGGTGGAATCGGTGTTCGGCCACCGCGTCCGCGTGCGCGAGGTCGACGGGCTGCGCGTGGCCCTTCCGTGCGTGGAGGCGACGCCGCCGCCCGGTTGAACCGGCGGCGCGCCGCCTTCCTTCCCGAACCCATTCCAACGTACTCCGCCATGCAGATCGAAAACCCACCCACCGAGCGCCGCTCGGACAAACCCGCCGGCGAGCGCCGGGGCCTCGTGCTGGTGCACACCGGCGACGGCAAGGGCAAGAGCACGGCGGCCTTCGGCCTCGCGCTGCGCGCGCATGGGCGTGGCAAGCCGGTGAAGATCTTCCAGTTCATGAAGGTGCCCAGCGCACGCTTCGGCGAGCACCGGGTCTTCGAGCAGCTCGGCATTCCCATCGAGGGCCTGGGGGACGGCTTCAGCTGGAAGAGCCGCGACCTGGAGCATTCGGCCGAACTCGCGCGCGCCGGCTGGGAGCGCGCCCGCGCGGCGATCCTCGGCGGGGAGCACTTCCTGGTGGTGCTCGACGAGGTGACCTATCCGCTCATCTACGGCTGGCTGCCGCTCGCGGACGTGCTGCAGACGCTGCGCGAGCGCCCGCGCGAGGTGCACGTGGTGCTCACCGGCCGCCGCTGCCCGCAGGAGGTGATCGACCTTGCCGACACCGTGACCGAGATGGGCCTCGTCAAGCACGCGTTCCAGGCCGGGGTGCCGGCGCAGCGCGGCATCGAGGACTGAGCGCGCATGGCGACGACGAAGCCCGGGACGCCTGCCATGCCCTGCGCAGCGCCGTACCCTGATGCCGACCGCGAGGCCGTCTACCGCGCCATCCGCGAGCGCCGCGACATGCGGCATTTCGCGGGCGGGCACGTCGCGCCGGAGGTACTGGAGCGCCTGCTGCGTGCCGCCCACCACGGGCCCAGCGTGGGCTTCATGCAGCCGTGGCGCTTCATCCGCGTGTCCGATCCGGCGCTGCGCCGCCGGCTGCATGCGTGCGTGGAGGCCGAGCGCCTGCGCACGGCGGAGGTGATGGGCGATGGCACGGTACAGCAGGCCGATGGCTTGGCGCTGCAGGGTGCGGGGCGGCAGGCGGAATTCCTGCGGCTCAAGCTCGAAGGCATCCTCGACGCGGCGGAACTGATCGCCGTCGCGCTCGCCGACGGACGCGAGGCGCATGTGTTCGGCCGCCGCACGATGCCGCACATGGACGTGGCTTCCGCGGGCTGCGCCATCGAGAACCTCTGGCTGGCGGCGCGTGCCGAGGGCCTGGGCATGGGCTGGGTGTCGATCTTCGATCCCGCCGACGTCGCGCGGCTGCTCGGCCTGCCGCCCGGCGCGGAGCCGCTGGCGCTGCTGTGCCTCGGGCCCGTGCACGACTTCTATCCCGAGCCCATGCTGGAGCGCGAGCGCTGGGCCCGCCGTGCGCCGCTCGCCTCGGTGGTGTTCGAAGGCGCTTGGGGGCGGCCCGCGCCGTGGCTTTCCGCCGAAGATGCGGAGCAGGACAGCCCCGCAGCCTGCGGACCGGAAAGCGCGAGCGAACGCGACCCCAAGAGCGGCCTTGCCCAACGTGAATCCGAACTGAAAGGTGCGCGCACCGATGGCTGACGGCGCGTCGATGCTGCTGCAGGCGGGCGGGGCCGCGTTGCCCGCGTGCCTGGCCCTGGGGCTCGCGCTGGCGATCGACCGCTGGTGGGGCGAGCCGCCCGTGGCCGTGCACCCCGTGGTCTGGATGGGCCGCGCGCTCCAGTGGTGCGGGGAGCGCATCGCACCCGCGCAATCGGGCCCGGCCGATGCGCGCGCCTTCGCGCTCGGCGCGGCGGCCTGGCTGGCGCTGGCGTCGTTGACGGCGGCCATTGCCTGGGGATTGGAGCGCTCCACCGCGCCCCTGCCGTGGTGGCTCGCCGCGCCCGTGCTCGCCGTGCTGCTCAAACCGATGCTCGCCTGGCGCATGCTGCACGACGAGGTGGTGGCCGTGGAGGCCGCGCTCTCGCAGTCGCTGCCGGCCGGGCGCGAACGCCTCGCGCGGCTCGTGAGCCGCGACGTGCAGGCGCTTGCGGCCGTGCAGGTGCGCGAATCCGCCATCGAATCGCTCGCGGAAAACCTCAACGACTCCGTCGTGGCGCCGCTCTTCTGGTTCGCCGTGGCGGGACTGCCCGGCGCGGCGGTCTATCGCCTCGCCAACACCGCCGATGCCATGTGGGGCTATCCCGGCATGCGCGGGGGCCGCTACTGGCAATGGGCCGGCAAATGGGCGGCCCGGGCGGACGACGTGCTCTCGTGGGTGCCGGCGCGCATCACCGCGGCGCTGCTGGTGCTGTGCGCACCGGGCGTCTCCGGTGCGCGATGGGCCGCCGTGGCACGGCAGGCGCGCCGCACGCCCTCGCCCAACAGCGGCTGGCCCATGGCCGCGATGGCGCTGGCGCTCGATGTGCGGCTCGCCAAGCCCGGCGTCTACACCCTGCACGGCAGCGGCCGGCCGGCCACCCCGCCGGATACGCGCCACGCGGCCGTGCTCGCGGGACGGGCCGTGTGCTGGTGCGTGCCGCTGGTGCTGTCGACGCTGTGGCTGCGCGCGCTGCTGCGCGCGGGCATGGCCACGGGGTGGGGCGCATGACGGCCCCCCTGCATGGCGGGCCCGACGCGCTGGGCGTGCCGCTGCACGATTTTTCGACCAATGCGAACGCCTGCGGCCCGTGCCCGGTCGCCCTCGCGGCGGTGCGTGCGGCCGATGCATCCCGCTACCCGGACCCGGCCTACACCGCGCTGCGCGAGGCGCTGGGCGCCTGGCACGGCGTGGCGCCCGACCGCATCGTGCCGGCCGCGAGCGCCAGCGAATTCATCCACCGCATCACCGCCTGGGCCGTGCGGCGGCGCACGGCCGGCGTGGTGCTGCCTGCGCACGCGTATGGCGACTATGCGCAGGCGGCCGCGGCCTGGGGCCTGCCGGTGCTGCCGGCAACGGCGGCGTCCCCTGAGGCGCCGCCCGCTTTGCTGCTGCACTGGGCCTGCGAGCCTTCGAGCCCGCTCGGCACGCCCGACCCGGCGCTGGACGCATGGCGGTCGGAAGAGGCCGCCGGCAGTGGCACGGGCCGCGCCCTGCGCGTCGTCGACTGCGCCTATGCACCGCTGCGCCTGGCGCCGGCGGGCCGGGGACGACACGGGCCTGCGCTGCCGGTGAACGCCTGGCAGCTCTGGACGCCCAACAAGGCCCTCGGCCTCACAGGCGTGCGCGGCGCCTATGCCATCGCGCCGGCCCATGTGCTGCCGGCGGACATCGCGGCATTGCGGTCGCTGGCATCCTCCTGGCCCATCGGCGCTCACGGCGTGGCGATGCTGGTGGCCTGGGTCGATCCGGCCGTGCAGGCCTGGCTTGCCGGGTCGCTGGAGACGCTGCGCGGCTGGAAGGCGCAGCTGCGGGAAGCGTGCGAGGCCATGGCCTGGGCGGTGCACCCGGGGGGCCAGGCCAACTACCTGGTCGCGCGTCCGCCCGTGGCCGACCTGGCCCAACGCCTGCGGGATCTGCGAGCGCGGGGCATCAAGCTGCGCGACTGCGCGTCCTTCGGGTTGCCCGGCCATGTGCGGCTGGGTGTGCTGCCACCGGCCTCGGTGGCGGCTCTGCAAAGTGCCTGGAGGGTTTGAATGCGTTCCGCGCGGCCCGTGCCCGCAGGGGCCGCGCATCGTGTTCCGCCGGCGCCGCCGGGGTGCAAGGTGCGCCACGGGCCGCTACCATGCCGCCTTGCCGCGTCCTGCGGACCCTGTTCCTTTTCTACGGAGCCCTGCCGTGCGTTCCATCACCGTGAGCCGCTACGTGACGCCCCTGCGCGAAGGCGGCTCGATGCCCGCCGTCGTCGAAGGCGATGACCTGGGCGTGTATGTCCTCAAGTTCCGCGGAGCCGGGCAGGGCGTGCGCGCCCTGCTGGCCGAGATCATCGCCGGCGGCATCGCGCGGGCGCTGGACCTGCCCGTGCCCGAAATCGTCCTCGCGCAACTCGATCCCGCGCTCGCGCAGACCGAGCCCGATCCCGAGATCCAGGACCTGGTCCGCGCGAGCGCCGGCCTCAACGTCGCGCTCGACTACCTCTCGGGCGCCGTCAACCTCGATCCCGCGGTGGACCGCGTCACGCCCGATTTCGCGTCGCGCCTCGTGTGGTTCGACGCACTGGTGGGCAACGTGGACCGCACCGCGCGCAACACCAATCTGCTGATGTGGCACCGCAACCCCTGGCTCATCGACCACGGTGCCGCGCTCACCTTCCACCATGCCTGGAACGGCACCGTCGCCCAGCCCGCCAAACCCTTCGCTCCGATCGCCGACCACGTGCTGCTGCCGCAGGCCACGCGGCTCGCCGAGGTGGACGCGGGCCTGGCGGAGCGCCTCACCCCGCAATGCCTGCAGGCGGTGCTGGCCGATGTGCCCGATGAGTTCCTCGCCCTGGCCGGCGCGGAGCACATGGAAGGCCCGTTGGCCGCGCCAGCGTCGCACCGCCGGGCCTATGTGGACTATTTCCTCGCGCGGCTCGCGGGCCGCCAGGCCTGGCTGCAGGGAGCGATCGATGCACGCGGCTGACGTCTACGACTACGCCATCGTGCGCGTCGTACCGCGCGTGGAGCGCGAGGAGTTCATCAACGCCGGCGTGATCCTGTCGTGCCAGCGCACCGGCTTTCTCCAGGCCGCCATGGCGCTGGACACGGCGCGCCTGCTCGCCCTCGACCCGCAGGCGGACGTGGAGACGGTGCACCGCCACCTCGGCGCGATCGTGGCCATCTGCGCGGGCGACCCGGGCTGCGGGCCGATCGCCGCGCTGCCCTACCGGGCGCGCTTCCACTGGCTCACGGCACGGCGCAGCGCCATCATCCAGACCTCGCCCGTCCACACGGGCCGCTGCACCGATGCAACGGCTGCGCTGGAGCACATCATGGACCGCATGGTCCGGCGCTGAGCCGTCGCCGGACCGGGGCGTGGGAGTCGGCTGCCGGCCCATCCATGGGCGGCAGGGACGGCCGGGCATCCGGGCGGTGCGGGCCGGGGGCGGTCGGAATGCGGCGTGCCGGCTGACATGCGGACGGCGCCTCAGGCGGGGCGTCCGGCACCGGGCCGGGCGAAAGAATCGGAGACCGGACACTCCGTTCACTCCCCTGCAAGGAAATCCCCATGGCCTCATCTTCCACCCCCTCCGCGCCAGCGCAGCGCTTCGCCGGCAAGGTCGTCATCATCACGGGCGCGGGCTCCGGCATCGGCGCGGCCACGGCACGCCGCTTCTCGCAGGAAGGCGCCATGGTCGCGATCGCCGACCTGAGCGACGAGAAGCTCGCCGCCACACGCGCCGACCTGCCGTCCGAGCGCACGCTCGTGCAGCCCGCGGACGTCTCGCTGTTCGACGAAGTGCAGGCCCTGGTGGACGCCACGGTCGAGCGCTTCGGCCGGCTCGACGTGATCGTCAACAACGCCGGCATCGCCGTGCAGGGCAAGGTCACGGAAGCGAGCCTGGAAGACTGGCACCGCATCCTCGCGACCAACGTCTCGGGCGTCTTCCACGGCGCGCGCGCCGCGATGCCGCACCTGATCGCATCCAAGGGGTGCATCGTCAACACCTCGTCCGTCTCGGGCCTGGGCGGCGACTGGGACATGAGCTTCTACAACACCTCCAAGGGCGCCGTCTCGAACCTGACGCGCGCGCTCGCGCTCGACCATGGCAAGGACGGCGTGCGCGTGAACGCGGTCGCGCCCAGCCTCACTTTCACCGGCATGACGGAAGACATCAAGAGCGACCCCGAACTGCTCGCCAAGTTCGCCGAGCGCATCCCGCTGGGCCGCGGTGCCGAGCCCGAGGAGATCGCCTCCGTGATCGCCTTCCTCGCGAGCGAGGACGCGGGCTTCGTCACCGGCGTGGTGCTGCCGGTGGACGGAGGCGTCTCGGCATCGAATGGACAGCCTCCGCAGGGCTGAGCCCCCGCTGCGTCGAGCGGCCCGGGGCGGGACGACGGCGCACTGCGGCCAGAAGGCGGTTGCGGCACCGCAGGGCAGGGGACAATAGGCACCCAGCGCGAACCGTGCGGACCTTCCGTCCGGACGCGTGCCCGCTCTCCTTACCGCCGTGCCGTGATCCCCACCTCCCACCCCTCCCTGAATGCGTCCCGCGGGTGCGTCCGCGCCCTCCAGGCCGTGCACCGCTCCTCTCCACGCCGGCGGCCTGCATGCTTCCCGCGGAGCACCGCATGACCGCCCGCTGCGTCATGGTCCTCGGCACCTCCAGCGGCGCCGGCAAGAGCTGGCTCGCCACGGCACTGTGCCGCTGGTTCAGCGACCAGGGGCTGCGCGTCGCGCCGTTCAAGGCCCAGAACATGAGCAACAATGCGCGCGTGGTGGCGGCGCCCGGGGGCGGCCTGGGCGAGATCGGCAGCGCGCAATATTTCCAGGCGCTTGCCGCGCGCACCGAGCCCGAGGTGCGCATGAACCCGCTGCTGCTCAAGCCCGAGGCGGACACGCGCAGCCAGGTCGTGCTGATGGGGCAGGTGAGCGAAGAGCTCACGCGCATGCCCTGGCGCGGCCGCAGCACGCACGTCTGGCCGCACGTGGCCGCCGCGCTCGACGCGCTGCGGGCCGAGAACGACGTGGTGGTGATCGAAGGCGCCGGCTCGCCGGCCGAAATCAACCTGCATGCGAGCGACATCGTCAACATGCGCGTGGCCCGGCATGCGGGCGCGCACTGCCTGCTGGTGACCGACATCGACCGCGGCGGCGCGTTCGCGCACCTCTACGGCACCTGGGCGCTGCTGCCCGAGGCCGAGCGCGCCCTGATCCAGGGCTTCGTGCTCAACAAATTCCGCGGCGATGCCGCGCTGCTGGCACCCGCGCCCGAGATGCTGCGCGAGCGCACCGGCGTGCCCACCGTGGCCACCATTCCCATGCAGTGGCGCCACGGCCTCCCGGAGGAAGACGGTGTGTTCGACGATGCCGCCCATGTGCGTGCCGGGGCGGGCGGGGCGGTGCACACCACGGTGGCCGTGGTCGCCTACCCCCGCATCAGCAACCTCGACGAATTCCAGCCGCTCAAGAGCGTGCCGGGCCTGCGCCTCGTCTGGGCGCGCAGCCCCGCCGAAATGGCCGCGGCCGACTGGATCGTGCTGCCCGGCTCCAAGGCCACCGCCGCCGACCTCGCCTGGCTGCGCGCCCAGGGCCTGGACGCCGCCATCGCCGCCCACGCCGAGCGCGGCGGCCGCGTGCTCGGCATCTGCGGTGGCCTGCAGATGCTGGGCGAGGCGCTGATCGACACCCACGGCGTGGACGGCAACGCGCCCGGCCTCGGCCTGCTGCCGCTGGTCACCGCCTTCGACCCGGCCAAGACCGTGCGCCGCACGCGCACCGCCTTCGGCACGCGGCAGGGCGCCTGGAGCGCGCTCTCTGGGACGGAGGTGCAGGGCTACGAGATCCACCACGGCCGCACCGCCCAGCATCCCGCCATGGCCGCGGCCGGCGACGTGGCGCACGAGGTGATCCCCGGCCTGGCATGGCAGAACGCGCGCGGTAACGTGCTGGGCCTGTACCTGCACGGCCTGTTCGAGGACGCGAACGCACTGCGTGCGCTCTTCGGCGCGGGCGTCCCCACGCTGGACGCCGTGTTCGACCGGCTCGCGCACGGCGTGGACCAATGGTTCGAGCCTGCGTGGCGCGCCGCGCAGCGCGCAGGCCGATGACGACGGCGGTGGCGTTCGCGGCCACCGTGCCTTTCCTGGAATTCGGAACCCATCCATGACGCAGAAGACCCCCACCGCAGCCCGCACGATCACCTCCCACGCGGGAACCCCGGCCTCCCGCACCGCCACCGCCCGCCCGGACGATCAGGCCCTGGCCGAACGGCTGAAGCACCGCATGGACCACAAGACCAAGCCGCTCGGCGCGCTGGGCCGGGTCGAGGCCCTGGCGGTGTATATCGGCCGCATCCTCGGCACCGAATCGCCGGAGCTCCGCGATCCGCAGATGCTGGTCTGCGCGGCGGACCATGGCATCGCCGCGCGCGGCGTCTCCGCCTATCCGAGCGAGGTCACTGCGCAGATGGTGGAGAACTTCCTGGCGGGCGGCGCGGCCGTGAGCGTGCTCGCGCGCCAGCATGGCCTGGCGCTCACCGTGGCCGACTGCGGTGTGGCGGCTCCGGTGCCCGCACGCGACAGCGCGCCCGGGCAGCCGCGCCTGCTGAGCCACTGCCGCGTGGCCGCCGGCACCGCCGATGCGTCGGTCGGGCCGGCGATGACGGCGGCGCAATGCACGCAGGCCCTGGAGAACGGCCGCGCCATCGTCCGTTCGCTGCCGGGCAATGCGCTGCTGCTGGGCGAGATGGGCATCGGCAACACCTCGGTGGCGAGCCTGCTGCTCGCGCGCCTGTGCGGCACCGCGCTGGAGGACTGCACGGGCGCCGGCACCGGCCTTGATGCCGACGGCGTCGCACGCAAGCGCGCCGTGCTGCGGCAGGCGCTGGAGGCCAATGCCGGAGCCACCGACCCGTTCGATGCCCTGGCGGCCCTCGGTGGCCTGGAGGTGGCGACGCTCGCGGGCGCCGTGCTGCAGGCCGCCGCAGAGCGCCGCGTGGTCGTGGTGGACGGTTTCATCACCAGCGCCGCCGTGCTGGTCGCGAGCCGCATGGAGCCGGCAGTGCTCGATTGCTGCGTGTTCTCGCACCGCTCCGGCGAACCGGGACATGCGCACCTGCTCGCGGCGCTCGGGGCCGAGCCCCTCCTGGAGCTGGGCCTGCGCCTGGGCGAGGGCTCGGGCGCGGCACTCGCCTGGCCGCTGCTCGTGTCCGCCTGCGCGATCCTGCGCGAGATGGCGAGCTTCGAGCAGGCGGGGGTGTCGCGGCAGCGCGACTGACGGGAGACCTTGTTGCCCGCGGTTCTCAATGATCGTGGTGCAGATAGCTCGCCTGCCGCGGCAGCCGCAGGCTCACCAGGAACGCCACCACCATCATCGCCGTCACGTACCAGAAGAACGCCGACTCGTGGCCCAGGGTCTTCAGGCCGAGCGCGACATACTCGGCCGAGCCGCCGAAGATCGCGTTCGCCACGGCGTAGGCCAGGCCCACGCCCAGCGCGCGCACCTCGGGTGGGAACATCTCCGCCTTCACGATGCCGCTGATCGAGGTGTAGAAGCTCACGATGGCGAGCGCCACCACGATCAGCGCGAACGCCGCCACCGGGTTCGTCACATGCTGCAGCGCCGTGAGGATCGGCACCGTGCCGATGGCGCCCAGCGCGCCGAACAGCAGCATGTTGTTGCGCCGGCCGATGCGGTCCGACAGCGCTCCGAACAGCGGCTGCATGCACATGTAGCAGAACAGCGCGCCGGTCATCACGTAGCTGGTCGTCTTGATCGGCAGGCCCACCGTGTTCACGAGGTACTTCTGCATGTAGGTCGTGAAGGTGTAGAAGATCAGCGAGCCGCCGGCCGTGTAGCCCAGCACCGTGAAGAACGCGGCCTTGTGGTGGCGGAACAGGCCGGCGATGGAGCCGGCGTCTTCCTTCTTCTTGTCCGCATCGCTCTGCGTCTCGTGCAGCGTGCGGCGCAGCATCAGCGCCACCACCGCCGAGATTGCCCCGATCACGAACGGAATGCGCCAGCCCCAGGCCTTCAGCTCCGCGTCGGAGAGCACGGTTTCCAGGATGACGATCACCAGCACGGCGAGCAGCTGTCCGCCGATCAGCGTCACGTACTGGAACGACGAGAAGAACCCGCGCTGGCCACGCAGCGCCACCTCGCTCATGTAGGTGGCGGTGGTGCCGTATTCGCCGCCCACCGAGAGCCCCTGGAACAGCCGGCACACCAGCAGCAGGAAGGGCGCCCACGCGCCGATCGCTGCGTACGTGGGCAGGCAGGCGATGACGAGCGAGCCGGCGCACATCATCGTGACCGAGATCAGCATGGAGGTCTTGCGGCCGTAGCGGTCCGCGATGCGGCCGAACAGCCAGCCGCCGATGGGCCGCATCAGGAAGCCCGCGGCGAACACGCCCGCCGTGTTCAGCAGCTGCGCCGTGGGATCGGACTTCGGGAAAAAGGCCGGTGCGAAATACAGCGCCGCGAACGCATACACGTAGAAGTCGAACCATTCGACGAGGTTGCCCGAGGAAGCCGCCATGATCGAGAAGACGCGGTGGCGCTTCTCCTCGGCGGTGTAGGGGCGGGGCGCGGGATGCTGCGCATCGGCCGCTGCGGGGGAGTTCGTGCTCATTGCTGGTTGCCTTTCCGGCCGCGCGCGCCGCAGGGGCCGGCGCACGGAGTATGTGGTGTAGTTTCTGGCCGGCACGGATTGTCCCGCCGCCGGCTGGCGCGTTGATGTCAGTCAATCGCGCAAATCATCCAGGGCCCTGGCAGGGCGAGGCGCACACTGGCCGGTGGCGCAATGGCCCAGCGGCGTGGACGGGCCGGAGACGGCGGCCTACAGCGCGTCGGCGCCTGCGGCCGGCTCCGGGAACCCCTGCTGCCGAGTAGGCTCCATCAGGCAGACGGGTCGTTCACGCACCGGTGCGTTTTCGCGGACGGCCCCGTCTTCTGCCCTCCCGTCCACCTCCGTCACCGACAAAGGATCTTCCGCATGCAGCCTGAACAGACCCGCGCCGTCATGACCCTCGCCCTGATGGCCGCCTTCGCCGATGGGCAGAAGGACGACCGCGAACGCGACCACCTCCGCGACCTGGCCCAGTCGCTGGGATCGTCCGCCGGTGGCGCCGACCTCATGAAGACCTACCAGGACGTGCTGCTGGGCCGTGCGCGCCTGGAAGACGCCGCCGCCGCGCTCGACACGCCCGGCCTGCGCCAGCTGGCCTTCGAGATGGCAGTGGGCGTGTGCGATGCCGACGGCGTCTGCAACGAGCGCGAGAAGGCCTTCCTGGAGCAGCTGCGCACCGCGCTCGGCATCGCACCGTCCGAGGCCAGTGCGGTCACCGAACAGGCCGATGCCCTGGCGAGTGCACCCGTGCGGGCCGCCCCGGTGGAAGGCGAAGACGTGCCCGCGGCCGCGCTGGCCGTGGCCTCTGCGCCGCTGGCAGCCGCCACCGCAGCCGCGCCAGGCACGGCGCCCGGCCCGCGCGCCGCTTCCGTGAGCGATGCCGAGATCGACTCCATGGTGCTCAACGCCGCCATCCTGAACGGCGCGCTCGAACTGCTGCCGCAATCCCTGGCCTCCATGGCCATCATCCCGCTGCAGACCCGGCTGGTGTACCGCATCGGCAAGGTGTACGGCTACGAGCTGGACAAGGGGCACATCGCCGACTTCCTGGCCACGGTGGGCGTGGGCCTCACCTCGCAGTACGTCGAGCAGTTCGGCCGCAAGCTGGTCGGCGGCCTGCTCGGGAAGGTGATGGGGGGCCTGGGCCGCGCCGTGGGCAGCGCCGCCACCGGCTCCGCGTTCTCCTTCGCCACCACGTATGCGCTCGGCAAGGTCGCGCAGCGCTACTATGCCGGCGGCCGCACGCTGGGCACCGACGCGCTCAAGTCCGCCTTCACGCGCACGGCGGAAGAGGCGAAGGGGTTGCAGCAGCGCTACGCGCCGCAGATCCAGGAGCGCGCCCGCGGTCTGGACGTGGGCAAGCTGCTCAAGGAACTGCGGGCTTGAGGCCGGGCGCCCGCAGGACGCTTCAGGGTGTCCGGCGGCGCCGTGGCACTGCTCCGAATGCGAAGGCCGCGACCAGCCCGCTCAGCGCCAGCAGGCTCCATTCGGACAGCGTGGGGATGGGAGCCGCGTCCGCCGACAGCACGGCAGGGCCGCCCGGATCGACGATGACGCTGTTCGGGCTCAGATCGTCGTCGCCCACGGCCCCGTCGGCGATGGTCAGCGTGATGCTCTTGCGGTCCTGTGAAAACGCCACCTGGCTGGAAGGCAACTGGTACCAGTGGTCGGCGGCGCAGGCGGCTCCGGAGCAGTTGTAGCCCTCCGGGCTCTTTCCGTATTTCATGTATACGGCGCCGGCCGGGACGGCCGAGGTGTAGTTGATGGTCACGCTCGCTGACGAGCCGGGGGTGCCGCTGGTCAGCGTGAAGTTGGCCAGGCCGTAGGGCAGGCTGGTCCGGGCGGGTGGAGGTGCCGGCGGGCTGGAGAAGCCCGCGTTGGCGAGCACCCAGTTGTTGTTGTCACCCGGGGCCGGCGTGGACAAGGCTCCTTGGCTCTGTCCGGTGGCGGTATTGCTCCAGGGGGCCGTGCAGGAGGCATTGTTTCCACCCTGGGTGCCGGCGCATGTCCAGGCATACTGGTTCGCCCCGGTGGTCACGGTGGACGCATTGCCCGCCGTGCACAGGTTGGCGGCGGGCCGAAGGCTGGCGGGGGCGTTGGCTGCGGATCCGCAGGCGCCATCGACGGGAGCGGCAACAACGAGGCTGGACGGGCTCGAACACACCTCGGCACCCGTGCCGGTACCGGTCAGTGCCACCGGCACCACGCAGAAGTACAGGTACTTTCCTTCGTCGCTGCTGCCCAGGGTGTAGTTCTGCGTGCTGGCGGCATTGGTGCCGCCGGCGATGCCCGTGTTCACGCTGTTGCGTACCCAGCGGTAGGTGGATGTGCCCTGCGCGTCCTGGTCCGCATCGGTATAGGTGTACGTGCCGGACAGCTGACGGCCCACTTGCGCCGTACCTGTGAACGACACGTTGCTGGCGACCGGCGCGGCATTTGCCAGGACCGTGATCGTGACAGCCTTGTAGCTGACATTGCCCGCCACATCCGATGCAGACAGGTAGACGTGGTACGAGCCGGCCGAGAGTGCTGCCGCTCCCACCTTCAATGTGCCGCCGCTGATCGTGAACCGGCCATTGTCGGCATCGTTCGTTCCGTTGCCCACAGCCAGTGCAAAACTCACGCTGTAGGAGTCGGAGGCGCTCAACGTACCGATCGTCGCACTCTGCGTGGCGGCACTGACGAAGATGGTCGTGGGCGACAGCGCCACGCCGGAGGGGGCGGCGGTGTCCACGGTGTAGGAGACGGGTGTCGAGGCCACCGATACATTCCCGGCGGCATCCCGCTGCCTGGTCCTCAGCGTGTGGGTGCCATCGGCCAGCATGCTGCTGGTGATGCTCCAGCTGCCGGTGGTCGCGTTGGCAACGGCCGTGCCGAGCAGGGTGACGCCATCGGTGTCGTACAGCGACACCGTGGCACCCGGTTCGGCGCTGCCCGTGATGGCCGGCGTGGCGACATTGCTGATCCCGTCGCTGGCGGAGGCGCCGCTGTCGCTGCCCGAAGCGACGCCCAGCGACGTGGGAGCCGCGGGTGCCATCGTGTCGATCTTGACCGTCAGCCCGCTGCTCAGGGGAGACGTCGTGTTCGATCCATCGGTTTGCGTGACTTTGAGCGTATGCGAACCATCCGCCAGCGCGCTGCTCGTGATGCTCCAGTTGCCGCTGGAATTGGCGATCGCCGTGCCCAGCAGCGTGGTTCCATCGGTGTCGTACAGCTTGACCGTGGCATTGGCCTGGGCCGTGCCGGTAATGGTCGGCGTATTGACGGAGGTGATGCCGTCGCCTGCCTGTCCCGTATCGCTTGCGCTGGCCAGCGTCGGGGCGGCAGGTGCGGAGGGCCCGGGTCGTCCGATGGCAACGACGATCGAGTGGCTGAAGCTCGCGGCATCGGTTCCGTCCGTCCCTTGCAGCGCGTTGGCATCGTTGCCCGCCGTCGGATCGGTGTATATGAAGTCGATGATGTCTCCCGCCAGCAGGGAGGCGTTGGTCGCAATCTTGATGGAATTCGCGCTGTCGCCCGTGGCGACGCCCGTCACGGTGACATCGGTTCCATTCACCTGGACATTGAATGCACTCGCAGGCGGTAAATGCGTGGTATCCAGCGCCACGCTCATGACCACGGTGAAGAATTGCTCGCCGATGTAGCCTGTGGCGCTCGAGTACGAGGGTTGCGGCAGCGTGTGGGAATACCGGGCCAGCTTGTCCAGGTCGAATGCCGGGGGCGTGGAGAGCGCTGCCGTGGAAACCTCCAGCGTCCAGTCACCGCCCAGTGCCGCGTTGCCGGTGGTGTTCGTGGAGGCGGCCACCACCGCACCGGTGGCGCGTGCCAGGGCCTCCAGGTAATCGTGGCCGATCGCGCCTTCGCCGACGCTGCAGCCGTACAGCAGGATCCCACCCCCGGGCGCCAGGGCACCGCCGATCTGTGCGAGTTCTTTCCGGTACGCATGCAGATGGCTGGTGTCCAGCTTCGAGCTTCCGAACGAGACCACGCCACGGTCGCCATGCGAGACGATGGAAATGGACGAAAGTCCGTGAAGCCCGCTTGCGACCCTCGCCATCTGTGCGACGGCATCCTCGCCGGGCCGGAGCGTGACCACCATGGCGTCGTCGGCAGCGGCATCGGCAATCTGCTGGACATCCGGCAAACCGCCATCGATGAAAACCAGCCGGCTGACGGGTCTATGCACGGCGGCCGGTCGCTCCTTCGGCAGGCTGCTGCTCTGCGCCTGTACCACCCGCCCGGCCCTGTCTGAACGATTCGCCACGCCGTCGGCGTGCGTGCTCATGTGCATGCCCATCGACAGCGCAAAAACTGTCGCCAGCGCGGCCGGCCTCTGGAGGCGCGCGGTGCGCAAGGGGAGGGGGGGGCTAATAGGCATCAGGGCTTCCCGGAAAAAAAGTGTTATTTGGTATTTTTGTAATCTTTGTATCCAATTTTTTGGATTTTGGTTGTGTTTTTTTCCGACCTGTGGAAACAAATGAGGCTTGGCGTTCGCAGGAGGGAAATGCAGCACAGGTGTAGCGCCAACTGATGCTGGCAAGGGTCGTGTTTCCAATCACGCGCGCGCAATGGTCAAGACGGGTAGGGCATTCCGTCGTGGATGAGGCATCAACCCACGCGCCCGCACGGGGCGCGACGGATGGGCAGCGTCAGCATGCCGGCGCCGAAGCAGTTTCAACCAACGCGCCCGCACGGGGCGCGACGACCCTGCGGCCCAGACGAATCTCGAGGCGTTCAAGTTTCAACCCACGCGCCCGCACGGGGCGCGACTGGGCAGCGGCTCCAGGCTGGTTGCCTGCACGCTCTCGTTTCAACCCACGCGCCCGCACGGGGCGCGACCGTGCCAAGCACGCAGGAGCCCACTGATGCGCAGCGTTTCAACCCACGCGCCCGCACGGGGCGCGACAGACAAGGGCATGACAAATGACTTACCCAGCACATCGTTTCAACCCACGCGCCCGCACGGGGCGCGACTTTCCTTCAGGTAGGTGTTCGTCATCTGGCTCCGGTTTCAACCCACGCGCCCGCACGGGGCGTGACTCGCCCAGCTCCGCGTCCGTCGTCCACAGCTCCAGGTTTCAACCCACGCGCCCGCACGGGGCGCGACGGTGGACGGGCCCGAGATGGTCATGGTGGGCGGCGTTTCAACCCACGCGCCCGCACGGGGCGCGACTGCCGGCCAGCACCAGCCGATCCCGGTCGGCTTCGTTTCAAACCACGCGCCCGCACGGGGCGCGACCGGAATAGTGTTGACGGAATCAATTCCTATGCACTAGTTTCAACCCACGCGCCCGCACGGGGCGCGACGCCATCGCCCGATGGGAGCCGCGCCTGTCGCTGACGTTTCAACCCACGCGCCCGCACGGGGCGCGACAGGACGCTCCAGGCGAACTCGTCGAGCATGTCCACGTTTCAACCCACGCGCCCGCACGGGGCGCGACAGAGAAGTCCCAAAGCCAAGAGCAAAGATGTCGCAGTTTCAACCCACGCGCCCGCACGGGGCGCGACAATTCGGCGTCACGGCACGCGGCCCAGCCTGCGCGAGTTTCAACCCACGCGCCCGCACGGGGCGCGACCCGCCCAGGAGGCCGAGCCCGCCACGGACGCGCCCGTTTCAACCCACGCGCCCGCACGGGGCGCGACACCGATGCGGCGGCCTTGACCCAGTCCGAGCGGTAGTTTCAACCCACGCGCCCGCACGGGGCGCGACGGGTGCAACTGAGCGCGCCGGAGGGCGGGCAGTGTTTCAACCCACGCCCCCGCACGGGGCGCGACGCCCGCAGCAAGCACTTCGGACAATCCGTGAGGTTTCAACCCACGCGCCCGCACGGGGCGCGATGGTGCTGACGCCTTTGGCCTGATGTGCGTGGCTTATGTTTCAACCCACGCGCCCGCACGGGGCGCGGCCAAGGATGGACTATGGACATATCTTGTATGGGCGGTTTCAACCCACGCGCCCGCACGGGGCGCGACACCGAAACAATATCGACCGCAATACCGAAGTGCGCGTTTCAACCCACGCGCCCGCACGGGGCGCGACAGGCGACGGGGCTGCTGTCCAATCCAGCAGTGGACGTTTCAACCCACGCGCCCGCACGGGGCGCGACGCCGCCGCGAGCGCGTTGCCGTGCCGCAGGACCGAGTTTCAACCCACGCGCCCGCACGGGGCGCGACGTATTGGCGCTCAGCACGATTGAGTTGCGATGTCTGTTTCAACCCACGCGCCCGCACGGGGCGCGACCCGCTGGTCTGGCCGAAGCAAGAGGAAGCACCGAAGTTTCAACCCACGCGCCCGCAAGGGGCGCGACCCGGCTGGGTGCAGCATGAGTCCTGGCTGTGCAAGGTTTCAACCCACGCGCCCGCACGGGGCGCGACAGCGCGGAGAGAGACGAAGCCACCCGTCAGTCCGTGTTTCAACCCACGCGCCCGCACGGGGCGCGACCACGGCGCCATGGGTGATGCCGTTTTCCTCTGCGATCGTTTCAACCCACGCGCCCGCACGGGGCGCGACTGGCCGCAGGCGACCATTGAAAGGACTTGATTCATGTTTCAACCCACGCGCCCGCACGGGGCGCGACTTTGGCTTTGCTGCTGCCCGCCCCCGTCGCTCCCGTTTCAACCCACGCGCCCGCACGGGGCGCGACGAGCGACGAGCGTGCATCCGGAGTGAGGCGGACAGGTTTCAACCCACGCGCCCGCACGGGGCGCGACGAAGCCGGCGGAGATCCAGAACGCCGGGTTGAGCCAGTTTCAACCCACGCGCCCGCACGGGGCGCGACCATCGGCCCGGTCAGAAGCCGGGTTATCGAGCAGGTTTCAACCCACGCGCCCGCACGGGGCGCGACGGTCAGCCATTCTGCGGCTCTTCGTCGAAACCCAGGTTTCAACCCACGCGCCCGCACGGGGCGCGACCACCAGCGCGCCGAATTCCTTGCGCGTTCGGTAACGGTTTCAACACACGCGCCCGCACGGGGCGCGCCAGGCCACGTCCATGACCGATGCCGCGCCGCGCACGTTTCAACCCACGCGCCCGCACGGGGCGCGACTTAGGAACGACAGTGACCGAATACCCAGCCTGCCTGTTTCAACCCACGCGCCCGCACGGGGCGCGACGGTAACCTACGCTTTGCGCAACGGCAAGCCCGGTGTTTCAACCCACGCGCCCGCACGGGGCGCGACTTCCCATCGCTCTCGCGATGACGGAAGGGCACGAGTTTCAACCCACGCGCCCGCACGGGGCGCGACACGGCGATGCGCGGGTCTCCGGCAATGCGCGGGTTGTTTCAACCCACGCGCCCGCACGGGGCGCGACAGTCGTGTCCCTTGCGAACTTCGGGGTAGACCGAGTTTCAACCCACGCGCCCGCACGGGGCGCGACTCGAGTCAATGGCAGCTGCAGGTGGAAGACTGGCAGTTTCAACCCACGCGCCCGCACGGGGCGCGACTCGGCGGGCTCATGCGGGCGCCGCTGAAGGCGTTCGTTTCAACCCACGCGCCCGCACGGGGCGCGACCGGGACAGCAGGCCGACGGAGCCGGGCAACCGCTGGTTTCAACCCACGCGCCCGCACGGGGCGCGACTTGATGCGGACTTCGTACCGATCGGTGTCGGTAATGTTTCAACCCACGCGCCCGCACGGGGCGCGACAGTCGTGAGGCTCATACACGCCCCTTCCAGATCCTGTTTCAACCCACGCGCCCGCACGGGGCGCGACCCTCGCCAAGATCAACGGCGGCATGTCGCAAGGTGTTTCAACCCACGCGCCCGCACGGGGCGCGACTGGTCCCGATGTCCCGCCCTTCCTGATCCAGGCAGTTTCAACCCACGCGCCCGCACGGGGCGCGACCTGCAGCAGGCGCTGCAGGCCGCGGCGCGCGGCGGTTTCAACCCACGCGCCCGCACGGGGCGCGACCTGCCGTCGCTGTCCAGCACCACAGCTCGCGGTGGGTTTCAACCCACGCGCCCGCACGGGGCGCGACGCGCCCATGCAGCGCGGCATTCTGGACGCCATCAAGGTTTCAACCCACGCGCCCGCACGGGGCGCGACCCCAGGGCCGGAAGTACTGCTATACCCCGGCGCCTGGTTTCAACCCACGCGCCCGCACGGGGCGCGACGTGTTTTTTGAGTAACTCCGCAGTTACTCTCAATGTTTCAACCCACGCGCCCGCACGTGGCGCGACATGGCCAGGACTCCCGCCACGATCGGATTGGCGACGTTTCAACCCACGCGCCCGCACGGGGCGCGACCTTTGGCAAGGGCCGGCGTGCACGCGGTTTATGAGGTTTTAACCCACGCGCCCGCACGGGGCGCGACCTTTGGTGCACCCGGTTTGTACCAATCACGCTCATGTTTCAACCCACGCGCCCGCACGGGGCGCGACCGAGAAACGCCCCGGTAAATGCGGACTGGATGACGTTTCAACCCACGCGCCCGCACGGGGCGCGACTTGGTTTGCTTGCCAACCTCTTTCGTGCCGACGTAGTTTCAACCCACGCGCCCGCACGGGGCGCGACGGCACCTTTATAAACCCACGCCACCAGACCCATTTCCCCCGCACATCCGCGAACCTGCCCCATCGACCCCCAGCCACCGCCCACCGTCTGGCAGTCAGGAAAAATTCCCTTGGCCCCTCAACCACCTGCACCCGCGCGAACCCCAGGCGGAAAGCCCGGTCACTTGTGGTTCGCGATGCGCGGCAAAAAGAAGAAACGAGAGAAAGCAGGGCCCAGCCTCAGGGCGCCGGCGTCTTCGGTTCGTAATCGCACCACGGCCGCACCACGCATTCCCAGCAGCGCGGCTTCCTGGCCTGGCAGACGTAGCGGCCCAGCAGGATGAGCCAGTGGTGCGAGTCCACCGCGTATTCGGCGGGCACGCGTTTGAGCAACTGCATCTCGACGGCCAGCGGGTTCTTGCCGGGTGCGAGGCCGGTGCGGTTGCTCACGCGGAAGATGTGCGTGTCCACCGCCATGGTGGGCTGGCCGAAGGCCACGTTCAGCACCACGTTGGCGGTCTTGCGGCCCACGCCGGGCAGGGCTTCGAGTTCTTCGCGCGTGCGGGGCACGGTGCCGCCGTGGCGCTCCACCAGGATGCGGCAGGTCTCCAGCAGGTGGCGGGCCTTGCTGCGGTAGAGGCCGATGGTCTTGATGTAGCCCTCCAGCCCTTCCAGGCCCAGGTCGAGGATCGCCTGCGGCGCGCCGGCCACCGGGAACAGTTTGCGCGTGGCCTTGTTCACGCCCACGTCCGTGGCCTGGGCCGAGAGCAGCACGGCGGCCAGCAGCTCGAAGGCGCTGGTGTACTCCAGCTCGGTGTTGGGTTGCGGGTTGGCGGCCTTCAGCGCGGCGAAGAAGGGTTCGATCTGCGCGGTCTTCATGGTGGGATGGGGCAGGGAGGGAGAGGGCTGCCGCGGGCTCTTGGAGGATTGGGCGGACCGTCCATTGTCGTGCAGCGCACGCGGCGTGCGCGGCTCCGCGTTGGGCCCCGGCCCTGCCGGCCCGATCGGCACTGCATTAAACCTGCATGCCAGTTGGCGACAATGGGGGATTCTTCGCCAACCCTCCGTGACCCAAGCCATGCAATTCGCCGACCGTCTGAACAACGTAGAAACCTCCGCCATCCGCGAGCTGTTCAAGCTGCTGGGCAAGCCCGGCATCATCAGCTTCGCGGGCGGCTTCCCCGACAGCGCGATGTTCGACGTGGACGGCATCCGCGAGGCGTCGCAGCAGGTGCTGTCGCAGGAGCCGGGCGCCGCGCTGCAGTACGGCGCCACCGAGGGCTACAACCCGCTGCGTGAACAGCTCTCGGCCTTCATGGGCGCCAAGGGCGCGCAGGGCGTGCGGCCCGAGGACCTGATCGTCACCACCGGCAGCCAGCAGGCGCTGGACCTGCTCGGCAAGACCCTCATCAGCCCCGGCGACAAGGTGATCGTGGAAGGCCCGACGTTCCTCGCCACCATCCAGTGCTTCCGGCTCTACGGCGCCGAGCTGGTGAGCGCGCCCGTGGATGGGAACGGCGTGGACGCCGATGCGCTCGAGCGGCTGATCGTGGAGCACCGCCCCAAGTTCGTCTACCTGATTCCCACGTTCGGCAACCCGAGCGGCGCGCTGCTGTCGCTCGAGCGCCGCCGCAAGATCCTGGAACTGGCCGTGCGCCACCAGGTGCTGATCGTCGAGGACGACCCCTACGGCGACCTGTACTTCGGCGAGGCGCCGCCGCCCAGCCTGCTGGCGCTGTCGGCCACGGTGCCGGGCAGCCGCGAACTGCTCGCGCACTGCGGCAGCCTCAGCAAGGTGCTGAGCCCGGGCCTGCGCGTGGGCTGGCTGATCGCGCCGGCCGAACTGCTCGCCAAGGCCACGATGTGCAAGCAGTTCAGCGATGCGCACACCAGCACGTTCGCGCAGGCCACGGCGGCGCAGTACCTGCGGTCCGGCCGCATGCCGGCCACGCTGGCCAAAGTGCGCGCGGTGTATGCCGAGCGCGCGCAGGCGATGGGCGACGCGCTGCGCCGCGAGCTGGGCGACGCGATCGGTTTCGTGCAGCCGCAGGGCGGCCTGTTCGTGTGGGCGCGGCTCACGGGCGCGGGCGGGGCGGTGGCCGATGGCAACGTGCTGGCCAAGCTGGCCATCGACAAGGGCGTGGCCTTCGTGCCGGGCACGCCGTTCTTCTGCGCGAACCCCGACCATGCCACGCTGCGCCTGTCGTTCGCGACGGCCGACGTGGACAGGATCCGCGAGGGCGTGGCCCGCCTCGGCCAGGCGCTGCGCGGCTGAGGTGCGCATGCCGGACACCGGACGCAGCGCCTCCGCGCGCATCGACGAGCTGGAGATCAAGGCCAGTTATGCCGAAGACCTGCTCGACCAGCTCAACATGACCGTGTACCGCCAGCAGCAGCAGATCGAGGCGCTGCAGCAGGCGCTGGTCGCGCTGCGGCAGCAGCTGCCCGAAGCGGGCGGGGCGGCCCCGGCGATGAACCTGCGCGACGAGCTTCCGCCGCACTACTGACCGGACCGGACCTGACTCGACCGGATCGCCGTGCTCGGCATCACCCATCGACTGAAAGAACCCCGCCATGCCCATGACCTACCGCCGCCTCGGCCGCAGCAACCTGCAAGTCTCCGCCCTGTGCCTGGGCACCATGATGTTCGGCGACCAGACCGGTCGCGACGAGGCCGCCGCCATCGTGGCCGACGCGCGCGCGCACGGCGTCAATTTCATCGATACGGCCGACGTGTACACGCGGGGCGCTTCCGAATCGATGCTGGGCGAGCTGCTGTCGGGCCAGCGGCACGACTGGGTGCTGGCGACCAAGCTCGGCAACCGCATGGGTGATGGGCCGAACCAGTCGCAGTACTCGCGCACCTGGATGCTGCGCGAGGTCGAGGCCAGCCTTGAACGCCTGCGCACCGACCACGTCGACATCCTGTACCTGCACCGCGACTTCCCGGGCATGGATCTGGAAGAGCCGCTCTTCGCGCTCGACGCGCTGCTGCGCGCGGGCAAGATCCGATACTGGGGCGTCTCCAACTTCCGCGGCTGGCGCATCGCGGAACTGGTGCACGGCGCGGCGCGCATCGGAATGCCCGGCCCGGTGGTCTGCCAGCCCTACTACAACCTGCTCAACCGCATGCCCGAGGTCGAGATCCTGCCGGTGTGCGCGCACCATGGCATCGGCGTGGTGCCCTACAGTCCGATCGCGCGCGGCGTGCTCACGGGCAAGTACCTGCCGGGCCAGGCCCCGGCCGCCGATACGCGCGCCGGCCGCGGCGACAAGCGCATCGCCGAGACCGAGTTCCGCGAAGAGTCGCTGCAGATCGCACAGCGCCTGCAGGCGCACCTGCAGGGCCGCGCAATGACGCTGGCGCAGTTCGCGACGGCCTGGGTGCTGCGCCACCATGCGGTCTCGTCCGTCATCGCCGGGCCGCGCACGCTGCGGCAGTGGCAGGACTACCTGCCCGCGCTGGAGGGACAGCCCACCGCCGAGGACGAAGCGTTCGTCGACGCGCTGGTCCCGCCGGGGCATCCGTCCACGCCGGGGTATACCGACCCGGCGCATCCGCCCGCACCGCGGCTGCACGCCGCGGGCGGCTGAGCGCCGCCGCCGGCCCGGTCCCTGCACGCGGCCGCGCGTGCGGGCGGGGTTCGCATCGCCGCGCGCGGCTTCGCGGCGCGCATGCAGCCGCCGGTGCCCGGGGCATCATGGGGTGCCATGACACCCCGCCTTTCACCGGCCCGTTCGCCGTCGCCCGCTGCAGCCTCGTCCAACGTGCGCGAGAGCGGTTCGTCGGACGGCCGGCGCACGCCGCTTCCTTCCCCGCTGCACGCACCCGGCCCGCCACTGACCGCCCGGTCGGCCACCCCGGGTGCTGCCGGCAGTCCGGTGCGCGCGGTGCTCCCTCCGTCAGGAAGACCGTCCGGTACGGAGCCGCCACCCCCTCCGGCATCGCTCACGCCCGCATCGGCGGAGGACCTCATCGCGGACATGTCCGGGCTGTCCGCCGAGCTCCAGGGGCGGCCCTTCCAAAGCCCTGCTTCGCAGCAGTACCGGTTCGCCCGCCGCCTCGCGCCCGCCCAGAGGGACATGCTGGAACAGGCATTGTGCGACCGGGTGCGCAGTGCGTCGCTCGATGCGCAGGAGCGCCGCGCGGCCCTGGGAACGTGGATGGCGGTGCAGCAGGCGAGGCTGCGCATCCGTGACGCGGCGCAGCGCGAGCAGTACGCTATCGACCGGAGGAATGCGGCGGAACGGGGCCTGTGCATCGTCACGCTGCCGGCGGTGCCATTCATGCTCTGGTCGCTCCGGCGCAATTACCGCCGGTCACCGGTCCGCGTGGAATACGCGACGGCCTTCGACAATTTCATGCGGATGCTGCGCGATCCGGAGGTGCCGCCGGAACTGCGCGAAACCGTGGCGCAGCGGCTGGACTACCACCTGCGCCGCGAGGGAACGATCGCCCCGCGGCAGGCGGAATTGCTGGGACGATGGGGTGCGATGGAGCTTGCGGAATCCGGCTACCTGGTGTCCGAGGACCGCGATCTGCCGCCGCTCAGCATGGAGGACCGTCTGGTGCTCCTGCGCCGCAGGCTGGAGACCGCCCACGGGCCGGAAGAACCGGCCGTGCCGCTGACCCGCGAGGAGCTGCTCGCCGATGCCGTGGCCGCATTGACCGGCACGCATTGGGATGACCTCGATCTGACTGCGCTGACAGCCCGCCGCACACAGCAGGTGCTGGACCACCTGCACGACCTGGGCGACCGCGACAGCGAATCCCATCCGCGGGCCCGGCTGGCGTTGGAGCAGGCGCAGGGCCGCGTGGAGCCGCTCGTCCGGAACCTGCTGGCGCTGGTGGCAGAGGGTGTGCGGTCCGGACGCACGCTGGAGCGGGCGAGGCTGGGGCGAGTGGACCGGGCACGCCGGGCCGTTTGGTGAGGCGGCTCGCAGGTGCCGATCCGTGCGGCTTCCGCCTCGCGCTATGAAAAGCATAGTGATGAAGGCCGCGGTTACCATCGGCGCATGCGAAAAACCTACCTGCTCCACATCGAGGGCAAGAACCGCGATCGGCTCCTCGACGCCGCCCGCCACGACATCCACCGCTACCTGCGCCGCGAGCGCCGCCGTGCGCTGCCCGAAGGCGCGCGCTTCTGGGATTTCGACTGCCGTTTCGGCAGCACGCAGGAGGATGCGCACCCCGTGCAGGTCGACGAAATCACCGGCCTGATCGACGAAGTGGCCCGGTCCGGCGCCGCGCAGTTCTACGTCGAGATCATGGCGAAGCCGGGCGAAGGCATGCCGCCGAAAAAAGCGCCTTCATCCGTGCTGCAACAGGAACTGGACGACGCGCAGTCGACGGGCGGACCGGACGGCGATTGAGGCCGCCGGCCTGTGGTGGCGGCATGCGCCGGGACCTGCCCGGTGCCCCTCAGTTCCCTTTTCGTTTCGCGGGTGCGGCCTTTGCGGCACCGCCGTCGCGATCGCCGCTGCCGTTGCCTTTGCCGGACCCGGGCCCTGCGATGGCCGCCGCGGCCTCCGCGGCAGCAGCCGCAGCCCGCAGCTTGTCTTTCTTGCTCGGACGCTTCCCCTTGACCCCCCCCGTGCCCGGCGGGAGTTTGCCCGGCCGTTGCGCCGCGCCGGGCGCGCCATCGGCGGGGGAGGCTCCATCGGCGGGCGCACCGCCCGGCTCCGGCAGTGCCACCTCGAACCCCGCGAGCTGCTCGACCGGCAATGCCTGCAGCCCGTACCGCCGGGCGATCAGGCGCCAGTGCGGCGCGGCCTCGGGCGTGATGAAGCTCACCGCCGCACCACTGGCACCAGCCCGGCCCGTGCGGCCGATGCGGTGCACGTGGTCGGCGGCCGCGCGCGGCAGGTCGTAGTTGACCACGGCCGGCAGCCCGGCGATGTCGATGCCGCGCGCCGCGAGGTCGGTGGTCACCACCACCTGCCAGCGCTCGTCCTTGAACTCCTGCAGTACCTGCCGCCGCGCGCCCTGGCTCAGGCCGCCATGGAAGGGCGAGGCGAAGATGCCGGCCTGGTAGAGCTTCTCGGCCACGTGCTCGGCGGCGTACTGCGTGGCCACGAACACCAGCACCCGCGTCCATCCGGGCTCTTCCTTCAGCAGGTGCTTGAGCAGCTGCGTGCGGCGGTTTTCGGCCACCGCGATCGCGCGCTGGGCGATGTCGGGCGCGGTGTCCGGCGCCTGCGGCACCTCGATGCGCACCGGATCGTTCAGCAGGCGCTCGGCCAGCCCGGCCACCTCCTGCGGGAAGGTCGCGGAGAACAGCAGGTTCTGGCGCCGCGCCGGCAGCAGCGCCAGCACGCGGTGCAGCTCGTCGGCGAACCCCAGATCCAGCAGCCGGTCGGCCTCGTCCAGCACCAGGGTCTGCACCTGCGCGAGCGAGAGGGCGTTGTGCTCCACCAGGTCCAGCAGCCGGCCCGGCGTGGCGACGACCACGTCGGCACCACCGCGCAGCGCCATCATCTGCGGGTTGATCGACACACCGCCGAAAGCGACTGCGATCTTGAGGGGCGTGCCCGGCAGGTGGCCCGCGAGATCGCGCAAGACGCCACCCACCTGCGCGGCCAGCTCGCGCGTGGGCGCCAGCACCAGCGCGCGCAGGCGCCGCGGCCCGGGACGGGCGCTGGCCCACTGAGCGTCCGGCAGCAGGCGCTGCAGCAGCGGCAGGCCGAAGGCGGCCGTCTTGCCCGAGCCGGTCTGTGCCTGTCCGAGCACGTCGCGCCCCTCCAGAACGGCCGGCACGGCCTGGGCCTGGATGGGGGTGGGCGTGGCAAAGCCCAGCGCCTGTGCGGCGTGGACGAGGGCGGGCGAGAGGCCGAGGGCGGCGAAGGGCATGGCGTGCGGAAGGCGGCAGAAGGAACGAAGGGCGAAGGAGGCGCACACGGTGGCGCCGTGCGGCGGATTGTGCGGCACGCGGCCCGACCCGGGATAATCGCGCCATGCCCTGCCTGTTTTGCGCCCCTGCCACCGATCGCCTCCGCGGGAGCCTGCCATGCGCCTGAGCGACCTGGGAGGCCTCGTCTATTCCACCGAAGCCGGCCGCATGTGCCCGGCGTGCCGCCAGCCGGTCGCGCAGTGCGCCTGCGCGGCGGCGCGCGCCGCGGCCGTGCCCGCGGGCGACGGCATCGTGCGCGTGTCCCGCGAAACCAAGGGCCGCGGCGGCAAGGCGGTGACGGTGGTGAAGGGGGCCGCGCTGCCGGCCGCGGAGCTGGCGCAGCTGGGCAAGCAGC
This sequence comes from uncultured Acidovorax sp., assembly GCA_913774955.1. Taxonomy (GTDB): domain Bacteria; phylum Pseudomonadota; class Gammaproteobacteria; order Burkholderiales; family Burkholderiaceae_C; genus Paracidovorax. The sequence continues at coordinate 232,080 of CAJYKV010000024.1, read as the reverse complement.
TCAAGGCCGCCTGCGGCACGGGTGGCACCGTGAAGGACGGCGTGATCGAGGTGCAGGGCGACCATGTGGAGCGCGTCATGCAGGCCCTGCAATCGCTCGGACACCGGGTGAAGCGGGCCGGCGGCTGAACCGGTGGTGCCCATGGACCCGGCCCAGCTCGAACGCCTGTTCACCGTCACGATGCCCTTTGGCAAACACCAGGGCACGGCCATCGCCGACCTGCCCGGCAACTACCTGAACTGGTTCGCGCGCGAAGGCTTTCCGCCCGGCGACATCGGCCGCCTGCTGGCGCTGATGCACGAGATCGACCACAACGGCCTGTCGGATCTGCTGGCGCCGCTGCGCGCCCGACGGAGCCGCTGACCACACTTTGGCCGCCGGTCGCCGGTCGCTTGGCAGCGGCGCACCTCAATGCCTGTGGCCCGCGCCCTCGGCAAAATCCGGCAGGCGCCCGATCATGGCCCGGAACAGATTGCGCGCCACGCCATGCGCCGCCTGCTGCAGCTCGTGCGCCACATCGGGCGTGAAGGCGCGGCCGGTGTGCTCCGCCCACAGCCGCACCCAGGCCGCGAAGTGCGCGGGCGTCACGCCGCCGAGCGGCCGGTGGCTCGCCACCACGTTGCCGCGGTAGCTGCGCGCACCCAGGGCGACGGTGCTCCAGAAATCGACCATGCGGGCCAGGTGCGCTTCCCACCGGCCCTGCAGCGCGGCCTCGAACACCGGGCCCAGCAGCGGATCGCGGCGCACGTCGGCATAGAAATCGTGCACCAGCCGGGTGATGCTGGCGGTGTCGGGCGTGGCGATGGGCGTTGTCGATGCCATGGAGCGGGCAGGGAATACGAAGTGGGCTGGGGCGCGTCAGCGCCGGTCAGCCGCAGGCGCAGCCCGCGGGACCGCAGCCCTGCGCCGCCTCGAACTGCGGAAACAGCACATTGTTTTCCAGGTGGATGTGGTCGACTAAATCGTCGGCCAGCTGGCGGATGCCGGCGCAGAGCGCGCGCCAGGTGTTGCAGGCGCCCTCCGGCGGGGTGGCGTCGTTGGTGAGCGCCATCAGGCGGTCCAGCGCCTCGCCGTGGTCGGTATGTTCCGTACGCATCACGCCGATGGGGTGCGCGGCCATCGGATGGCCGCCGGTCTTCAGCATCGGGAACAGCACCATCTCTTCCTTGCGCATGTGCGAGAGCAGTTCTTCGTGCATCGCCTCCAGCGCATCGGCCAGCCCCGCCGGCACGGCAGGGTGGTCGCGGTGCACGGCCTCCACGCGGCGCGCCATGCGGATCAGCTCGGGCAACTGAGCGCGGTGCACCGCGTGGTAGCGCGCGAGGATGTGGTCGATCAGTTCCGACGGCGTGCCGGCATCGGGCAGGGCAGCGGGGCGCTGCAGCGCCGACAGCTCGCCGAGCAGGGCCTGCAGGTCCAGGCCCTTGGCAGCGGCACCATCGCGCAGCGCCACCTGCCCGCCGCAGCAGAAATCCAGCTTCAGGCGGCGGAACACCGCGGTGGCGCCGGGCAGTTGCACGGCGATCTGGCCGATCTGCTGGGCAGGGTCGATCGCGGCCGGAGCAGCGGTGTGGGCAATGGCAGGCAGGCGTTCGTTCATGGCGGTCTTCTTTAAAGATTCATTCGTGATGAATATTTTATGCAATAAGATTCATCCCATGAGACTCTTTCGGATTGATCCAACGCAAACGCCATGCGCCTGACCCAGTGGACCGACTATGCCCTGCGCGTGCTGATGTACTGCGCCGCCAGCGAAGGGCGTGCGCAGCCAGTGACCATCACCGAGATGGCCGATCAGCACGCCATCTCGCGCAGCCACCTCATGAAGATCGTGCAGGCGCTCGCCGCGCAGGGCCTGCTGGACACCACGCGCGGGCGGGGCGGTGGGCTGCGCCTGCGCGTGCCGGCTGCGGAGATCCGCCTGGGCGACGTCGTGCGCCTCACCGAGAGCGATTTCGACATGGTGGAGTGTTTCGATCCGGCCGTGAACCGGTGCCGGCTCACCGGCCATTGCCTGCTGCGGGGCGTGCTCGCACAGGCCACCCAGAGTTATCTGACGGTGCTCGACGGCGTGACGCTGGCAGATCTCGTGGCGCGCCCGGCCGCCGCGGGAACCACGTCGGCCGCGCGCCGCCGCGCGCTGGCGGCGGTACCGGTGCCCGGGTTGCCGGTGCGCGCCCCTGCCGAAGCGCAGCCCTGAAGGCGGGTTCTCCGGGCGTCCGCGCGGGCGGGCTGCCGCGCAGGTGGGCGTGCGACGGCTTCGCATCGGAGCACACCGGTTCGCTTGGCCGGTCCTGCAGCAGTACTGCCGCGTGAGCATGCCGGCCATGACACCCCGACTCTCCACCACGCGCCCCTCGCGGCAGGGTACGGCGGCCTCCACCTCCGCTGCCGCCATCACCACCACCCATCCCCAGGCCTCCCACGACCGGCCGGGCACGTCCCGGCAGCACGTGGCCGGCCTTCCGCTGTCTCCCCGCTCCGCAGGGACCGGCGGCGCGGGCAGCCCGCCGCGCGCCTATTCACCGCTGCCGGAGCATTCGCCTGAAGTGGCGTCCTTGATCACCGGGATGTCGATGCTCTCCGATGTCCGCCGCAAGCGCCTGCTGCACAAGTCGGCATCGGAGCAGTACCAGTTCGCCAAGCGCCTCTCACCCCTCCAGCGCGGCGAGCTGGAACAGGCCCTGGCAGCCGAAGTGCGGCGCCAGCCCGTCCCCACGGAAGCGCGCGCTGCACTGGCGATGTGGATGTCGGTCCAGCAGGCGCGGCTGCGCATGCACGATGCGGTGCATCGGCGGCAGCACGATGCCAGCCAGGTCTCGGCCTTGGAACTGGCCGTGTTCGGCATCACGCTGCCGGTCATCCCGTTCGTGATGGTTTCCCAGCGACGCAGCTATTACAGCTCGCCGGCCCGGTCCGAGTACGCGACGGCCTTCGACAACTTCATGCGCATGCTGCGCGACCCGGACCTTCCGTCTGAACTGCGCGGCACCGTGGCCGAGCGGCTGGACTACCACCGGCGCAGCGAGGGCACCATCGCGCCCCGCCAGGCCGAGCTGCTGCGCATGCATGGCGCGGAGGCGCTGGCGGCGTCCGGCTACCTCGTCGCCACCGATCCCGATCTGCCGGCGCTCTCGCCCACCGACCGGGTCATCCTCGCGCAGCGGGAGGCCGCAGCCGTGCACGGCGGGGCGGCGTCTGCCGCGCACGGCCTCCCACCGGGCTCTCCGCCGTCGCGATGGAAGGAAGTGCTCACGCTGGCGGTCGGCACGTTGACCGGCACGCATCCCGCGGACATCGACCTCTCCGAGACGATGGACGGCGAGCAGCGGCAGGCGGTGATCGACCACCTGCACGATCTGGGCGTCCAGGACCTCGCAGCGCGTGCCGAAGCCGTCCGTGCCGTGCGTGCGGCGAGGGGCGATGTGCAGCAGACCGTCGCCCGCATGCTGGAGGTCGTGAAGAGCGGTGTGCTTTCCGCACGGACGGTGCACCGAGCCGCACTGGCGCAGCGCGAAGCCGGGCTGGCCGCCGCGCGCCGCGCGGAAGCCGCGGCCGCTGGGCGTTCCGCCGCCCGCCAGCCGCCGGCGCCGCGGCCATGAGCGGGTGCATCCCGCTACGGCGGCGCTCCGCATCCGCAGGGCGCCAGGGATGCGCGCATGCGGCCTGCGCTGGCATCCGGTCGCGCTCGCGGCTTCCACCTGCGGCGCGCGGCGTTCCGTATCCTGCGGCCTGGATCGGCCGAAAGCCGAAAAAGGGACATGACGTGAATCCTGCGAGCGACAACCTGCTGCCCGGCCGCCTGCTGCGGCGCGCGGGCAGCCCACGGCGGGCTGAGGGCTTTTCCGGCGTCCGTATCGAAGCCGCGTGCCTCGCGGAGGTGCTTGCGCACGATGCGCCGCTCTGGGTGCTGCACGAGGGCGCGATCCACGCCGAAGGGCCGGCATGGCAGGTGTCGCACCGGCGCCTGATTTTTTCCGACGTGCCCAACCGGCGCATCAACGCCTGGTACGAGGAGGATGGCCGGGTGGAATCGCTGATCGACCCGGCCTGGTTCCCGAACGGCAACGCGGTGGCGGCGGACGGCAGCGTCTACCACTGCGAGCACGGGCGCCGCTGCATCAGCCGCTCCCCACCCGACCTGCACGGCGAGCCGGAGCCGGTGGTGACGCATTACCAGGGACGGCGGCTCAATGCCCCGAACGATGTCGCGGTGGCACCGGACGGATCGGTGTGGTTCACCGACCCGGTCTTCGGCATCGTGATGCCTGCCCAGGGCGCGCTGGCCGTGCCCGCGCTGGCGCACCGCAGCCTCTACCGCTTCGATCCCGCCAGCGGCGCCCTCGCGCGCATGGCCGATTTCGGACAGCCGAACGGCGTCGCGCTGTCGCCCGATGGCCGCACCGTCTACGTGACCGACACGTCGAGGGCGCTCGGCGAGGCTCCCGGCGGCGTTCCGGGCGCGAGGCACGACGTCGAGGCCTTCACCCTCGGCGCGGACGGCGCGCTGGCCGACCGGCGCTTCTTCTGCTCGCCCGCCGAAGGCAACCCCGACGGCCTCGCGGTGGATTCCCGCGGCTGGGTCTGGTGCAGCGCGGCGGACGGCGTGCACGTCTGGTCGGCAGGGCAGGACTACCTCGGCTGCGTTCCCACCGCGGAGACGGTGTGCAACGTCTGCTTCGGCGGCAGCAGCGGCCGGCGGCTGTTCATCGCGGCCTCCACGCGGCTGCTCGCGGTCGATCTGCGCGGGGGCTGAGACAGGGGCAGCGCAACCACGCCGTGTTGCCGTGCAGCGGATGCGGCGCCGGTCAGCCGGATGCGGAGCGGGCTACGCAGTGGCCCCCACCGCGGCTTCGATCTGGTGGAGGTGCCCGTCCGGATCGCGCAGCAGCGCCGGTGCCGCGCCCTGCCAGACGATGCGGGTCGCGGCCACGTCGTTCACCGCCCAGGGCCCGCTCGGCGCGCCCTGCGGATGCCGGTAGTGCAGCAGCTCGACGTGCGGCCCGGGCTTTGCGGGATGCATCGGCACCACGTCCACGCGCACGCCATCCAGCCCGTCGAGCGCGACCTGCGTCGGGCCGTGGTTGAGCGTTGCGCTGCCTTCCTTCAAACCGTGGGCGCGGTAGAAGGCGCGAGAGCGCTCCGCATCCGCCGCCACGATGGCACTGTGGTCGATGCCGAGAATGCCGCGCCCATGCCGTCCACGGCGTTCGCCGTCGGGAAAGTGGATGAGCTCCAGCGGATGGCCTTCCGGATCGCGGAACTTGACCGCGACGACCCCGCCGGTGGCGGCGGGCAATGTGATCGGGCCGCCGCGGCTGATCGGTGTGGCACCCACCGCCCGCGCCCGTTCCCAAGCCGCTTCGATGTCATCGGCCACCAGGGCGAAATGCTGGAAGCACTGCGATGCGGCGTCCGTGCCGTCGGGGTAGGGCTGGCCGGGACGCTCGTACTGGTCGATCCACAACGCCGTCGCGCCCAGGCGCATCGCGTGTCGCATGCCACCGCCCGCAAGTCCGAGCAGCGCCGTTTCGCCGGCCGCGATGATCCGGGGCGGTGCGTCCTGCACGAAGCCCAGCGCGGCGTAGAAGCGCGCCAGGGCCGCACCGTCGCGGGCGACCAGGCAGAAGGCGGTGATGCGGTCCAGGCTCATGTCATGCCGCATGGGACGGGGCGCGTCGCACTGCATGCGCGCCGCCGTCGCGGTGGTGGCGGATCAGCCGGCGCACCTCAATCCAGCGCGCAAGGCCGGCGGACCGGCGCGCGGTGCAACTGCACCGTCATCAGGCAGCAGGGTTCATCGCCCACGGTGCCGGAGCGGTGTCCCTTCCTGCCATCGACCTCCGCACAGCCCTGGTCGCCGCCGAAGGAGAACTCGCCCGGGCCCTGCTCGATGCGGGTGCCGTCCATCGCCTCGATCCACCAGCGGCCCGAAAGCACCACGATCCATTGCGGGGCCGGGTTCTCGTGCCAGTCGCCCACCCAGCCGACCGGCTGCACGGTGAAGACGACGGTCGATTCGCCGCGCTCCATGGCGTTGTTCCACTGCGGATCTGCAGCGCCGACGCGGTGCAGTTCATAGTCGGTGAGCGTACAGGCCTGGAAGCGGCTGACGCCGTCGGCATCGGTGTAGAGGTGCTGGTAGGGCACGGAAGGGCGGGGGCCGGTATCGGACATTCAATGGCTCCGGTAGGGTTGGCTCGAGGCGAAGGGCGCATCGAGGAAGGGCTGCAGGCCGGAACCGTCGGTGCCGGCCACCAGCAGCAGGAAACCAGCGCCCAGCGCCAGGTTCTTGAGGAAATCCCAGAACAGCCCGCGCGCCTGGCCGTCGGGGTTCGACCAGAAGTCCCCGGGCTTCCAGAACGGCTTGAACAGCACGGCGGTCGCAAAGCAGTAGCCCGCGATCACGCAGGCCGCGGCGCGGTCCGAAATGCCGGTCACCACGCCGATGCTGCACACCACCTCGATCGCCAGGCCCGCCAGGACCACGGCGCGCGCCAGCCAGCGCGGCCGGAACACCTCCCGCGCCTGCCCCACCGCATGGCCGAAGCCCAGCAGCTTGTCGAGTGCGCTGAAAGGCAGGAAGATCAGCACCATCACGCAGCGCACGAGGAAGGTCACGGCGATGGCGGCGGTCACAGGCGCCCCTTCAGGATGTCGGCCACGCGCAGGGCGTTCGCGATGATGGTGAGCGTGGGGTTCACCGCGCCGATCGAGGGGAAGAAGCTCGCGTCGGTCACGTACAGGTTGTCCACCTCGTGCGCCCGGCAGTCGAGGTCCAGCACCGAGGTCGCCGGATTGGTGCCGAAGCGGCAGGTGCCGGCCTGGTGCGCGGTGCCCGAGAGCGGGATGTCCTTGCCGAGGTAGAGCGAGCGCTCCACCAGCACCGCGGGCCAGCCGATCGCATCCAGCACCTGCCGGAGCTTGGCCTGCAGGCGCTTGAGGGCCTCGGCATTGGTCTCGCGCACGTCCAGGTGCACCTTGCCGTCCCGGTAATACACCCGGTTCTCGGGGATGGGCAGGTCCTCGGTCTGCAGCCAGAAGTCCATCGAATGCCGTGCCATCTCCTCGAACGGCATCTCGGGCAGGTGCTTCATCAATCCGGGCAGCGGCGCCTCGCCCCTGATCTGGTCCGCATGGCTGGTCGCGCACATCTGGATCAGGCCCAGCGGATGCTCCCAGTCGTCGCTGCCGAAATAGAAATCGCCGAGCGCGAGCGTCTTCTGGAAGACCGTCTCGTTGACCTCCTTCATCACCGCCATCACGATCGACATCTCGTGGCGCATGTAGTTGCGGCCGACCTGGTCCGAGCCGTTCGCCAAGCCATGGGGGTGCCGTTCGTTCGCCGAGCGCAGCAGCAGCAGGGCGGACGACAGCGCGCCGCAGGCCACCACCACCGTGCCGGCGGTGTAGCGCTCCTCGCGGCCGCCGCGCTCCACCACGACGCCTTCGACCCGGCGGCCGCTGGCATCGGTCTCCAGGCGCGAGGCATAGGCGCCGGTCAGCAGCGTGACGTTCGGGTGGTCGCGCAGCATCGGGTCGATGCACATCACCTGCGCGTCGGCCTTGCCGTTCAGCAGGCAGGGAAAGCCGTCGAAGTACGAGCAGCGCATGCAGGTACTCGTCGGCGTGGCGAAGCCGTCCTCCTTCTGATCGAGCAGGATGCCGAGCGGCAGGTGGAACGGGTGCAGTCCGATGCCCTGCAACTTCTCGCTGAGTTCGGCGATCTTGGGCTCGTGCCGGACGGGGGGGAAGGGGTAGGCGGTGGTGCCCGGATCGAGCGGGTCGTCGCCCCGCAGGCCGTGCACGTGGAACAGCGCCTCGGCCTCGTCGTACCAGGGCGCGAAGTCGGCGTACTGCAGCGGCCACGCCGGGGAGATGCCGCCATGGTGCCGCACTTCGCCGAAATCGCGCTCGCGCAGCCGCAGCAGCGCCGCGCCGTACACCTTCGAATTGCCGCCCACGCAGTAATGCAGCTGCGGCGCGAAGCGGTGGCCGTCCCGGTCGACCCAGGATTCGCGCGCCTGGTAGCGGCCTTCGACGAACACCGCCTGCGCGCTCCAGTTGGCCTCCTCGCGCCGCAGATAGTCGCCGCGCTCCAGGATCAGGATGCGCTTGCCGGTCGGTGCGAGCCGGTGCGCCAGGCTGGCGCCGCCGGGGCCGCTGCCGATGACGATCAGGTCGTAGTGGGACATCAGGCTTTCTTCCTTCATCGAACCGGGGCGGCTGGCTGCGTTCGGTGCCGGGACCGTGGGGTGGCCGGCCCGCGGCCGCCGTGCCGTGGTCGTCTGTTCGCGCCGCACCGCGATGGGCCCTGCGCACAGGGAGCGCGGTCCATCTGGCGGCGTTCATCGTAGCTCAGCCATTGGCGCGCCACGGGCCATCCGGCTGCCGATTCCAGCAGTCCTGGCGTGTTCGCGGTCGAGTCCTACAGGCCGCGAAAGGCCCTGCCACGCGTCCGGCCCGGCCGCGGCCGCGGCTCCGGCGCCATCCGCTATTTCTTCAAGGGCTTGCGGGCAGCGCCCGCGCGCCGCTGGCCCCGGCCCGTGCCCAGCCAGTCCCCGGCGGCCGCCATCACGCACTGCGTGAGCCGCTCCAGGCCGGCCTGTGCCGACCGCGGGTGCGCCCAATAGAGAGCCACGTCCATGCCGGTGCCTGGCAGCATCTCCACCAGCGTGCCGTCGGCGAGCTGGCGCTCGATCAGCACCGTGGGATGCATGCCCCAGCCAATGCCCATCTCGCAGCTGCGCAGAAATCCCTGGTTGGACGGCAGGAAGTGCCGCGGCGGATGGCGGCGCGAGCCCAGACCCTGCCGCTGCAGCCACTGGTCCTGCAGGCGGTCCTTGCGGCTGTAGACCATCATCGGGGCCTGCGCCATCGCCTCGGCCGTGACGCCGTCCGCGCTCTTGCCGAAATGCCGGCGCACGAAGTCCGGGCTGGCCGCGGCCACGTAGTGCATGGCGCCGAGCGGCCAGGTGTTGCAGCCCGCGATCGTGCCGGCCGTCGCCGTCACGGCGGCGATCACGTCGCCTTCGCGCAGTCGCTGCGCGGTGTGCTCCTGGTCGTCGATTCGGACGTCCAGCAGTTCGTTGCCGCCGGCCGTGAAGGCCGCCATCGCGTCCATGAACCAGGTGGAGAGCGAATCGTCGTTCACCGCCAGCTTGAGCGTGGGCGCGGGTGCATGCGCTTCGGGCACCAGAGCGGGATGGGCCCGGCGCAGCTCGTTCTCCAGGAGCGCCACCTGCTCGAGGTGCAGGCACAGGCGCCGGCCGGCCTCGGTGCCCGTGCAAGGCGTTCCGCGCTGCACCAGCACCTGCCCGGCGCGTTCCTCCAGCTGCTTGACACGCTGCGACACGGCCGAAGGCGTGACGTGCAGCCGGCGCGCCGCGCGCTCGAAGCTGCCTTCGCGCACCACGGCGGCCAGCGCTTCCAATCCGGGGTAGTCGAGCATGAAGTGATGCTTAATGATGGTTAGGTGATTTAAGTTTACATAACTTGGGTGCCTGCCCAGAATCGGCCGCATGTGGGCACTCCTTTCATCCTCCTCTCCGTCGTCTCTCGGGCTCTCCGGCGGCGCGGCGGCGGGCGCCTGGCTGGCCGGGTTCACGGTCTGCATGTCGCTGATCGTCTCCATCGGCGCGCAGAACGCCTACGTGCTGCGCCAGGCGGTGGCCGGGCGGCACGTGCGGGCCTGCGTGGTGCTGTGCGTGCTGGTGGATGCGGTGCTGATCGGCGCCGGCGTGGCCGGCATGGCGCGGCTGCTGGAAAGTGCGCCCGGCCTGGGCCGCATGCTCACGCTGGGCGGCGCCATTTTCCTGCTGGCCTACGGCCTGTTCGCATGGCACCGCGCCCTGTTCGGAGCGGGCGCGGGGCTGCGCACCGAGGGCGATCGCGCCCGCCAGGGGCTGCTGGGCGTGCTCGGCACCCTGGCCGCGATCACGCTGCTCAATCCCCATGTGTACCTCGACACCGTGGTGCTGGTGGGATCGATCGGCGCGCGGCAGGAAGGCGGGTTGAAGTGGGTGTTCGTGGCCGGCGCCGCCTCGGCCAGCCTGCTGTGGTTCCTGATGCTCGCCTTCGCGGGGCGGCAACTGCAGGGCGTGTTCGCGAAGCCGATGGCCTGGCGCCTGCTGGACGGGCTCACGGGCGCGATCATGCTGACGCTGTCGTTCTGGCTCTGGCGGGGCCTGGAATGAAAAAAAAGGCGCCGCGAAAGCGGCGCCTCGGGCAGGCTGGAACGCGCGGGGGTCAGAACGCCGGCACGATCGCGCCCTGGTACTTGTCCTGGATGAACTTCTTCACCTCGGGCGTGTGCAGCGCCTTCACCAGCTTGGCGATCGATGGGTCGTTGGCGCGGTCGGCGCGCGCGGCGATCAGGTTGGCGTAGGGCGAATCGCTGCCTTCGATGAACAGCGCGTCCTTCGTCGGGTTCAGCTTGGCCTCGATCGCGTAGTTGGTGTTGATCAGGGCCAGGTCCACGTCCTGCAGCGCGCGGGGCAGCAGGGCGGCTTCGAGTTCGCGGAACTTGAGCTTCTTCGGGTTCTTCACGATGTCGATCGGCGTGGCCGTGATGTTCTTCGGGTCCTTCAGCGTGATCAGGCCCTGCTTCTGCAGCAGGATCAGCGCGCGGCCCGCGTTCGACGGGTCGTTGGGAATGGCGATGGTGGCGCCGTCCTTCAGTTCGCTCACGGCCTTGATCTTCTTCGAATAGGCGCCGAAAGGCTCCACGTGCACCTTGCCGTTCGGCACGGCGACGATGCTGCTCTTGCGGTCCTTGTTGTAGCTGTCCAGGTAGGGCTGGTGCTGGAAGAAGTTGGCGTCGAGCTGCTTGTCCTCCACGGCGGCGTTGGGCTGGATGTAGTCGCTGAATTCGCGCACCTGCAGGTCCACGCCTTCGGCCTTCAGCCGGGGCTTCACGAAATTCAGGATTTCCGCATGCGGCACGGCGGAGGCGGCCACCTTCAGGATGGTGTCGGCGGCGTGGGCGGACACGGCGAGCGCAGCGAGGGCCAGGGCGGAGAGGGCTTTCTTCAGCATCGGGAAACGGCTTTCTTCGGTCGGTTCGGACAAGGACGCGAGGTCCGGCGTCGGGGCGGGCTGGATGTCCCGGCACGGCCGGAGCGGCCACCCCACAGGCACGAAGTCTAGGTAGTTTCCCGCGGGCTCACCACGTTTTTATTGTCATACCCATATAACGCAGCGGCTGCTTATGCCTGAACTGGGTTCAACGCAGCACTTCCAGCAGCCGATCGAGGCCGCCCTCGTTGATCGCCACCTTGGCCTGGGCGCGCACCGCCGGCTTCGCATGGAAAGCCACCGACAGCCCCGCCACGCCCATCATCGGCAGGTCGTTGGCGCCGTCACCGACGGCAATCGCCTGCGACGGATCGATGCCCAGAAGCGAGGCCACTTCCAGCAGCGTGCGGCGCTTTTCGGCGCCGTCGCAGATGTCGCCCCAGGGCTGGTCCACCATGCGGCCCGTGAGGCGGCCGTCCTCGATCTCCAGCACGTTGGCACGCGCCAGGCCGATGCCCAGCCCGGCGCGCACCCGGTCCGAGAAGAACGTGAAGCCGCCCGAGACCAGCAGCGTGGCGAGGCCGGCCGCCTTGGCGGCGTCGATCAGTTCCTTCGCTCCGGGATTGAAGCGCAGCCGCTCGCGGAACACCTGCTCCATGTGCTCCACGCCCACGCCGCGCAGCAGTGCCACGCGCTGGCGCAGGCTTTCCTTGTAGTCGGTGATCAGGCCCTGCATGGCGGCCTCGGTAATCGCGGCCACTTCGGCCTTGCGGCCTGCCGCGTCGGCGATCTCGTCCACGCACTCGATGTTGATGAGCGTGGAGTCCATGTCGAAAGCGATCAGCTTGTAGTCCGCGAGGCGCAGGGGCGGCTGGATGCCTTGCAGGGTCAGACCGGGGGCGAATTCGGTGGCGTGGGACATGGGGAACGTCGAAAAGTACGGTGAAGGGGAAGGGTTCCGGCCGCGCCGGAAAAGCCGGCATCTTAGAGCCAGCCGCCGCGGCTCGCCCACCGATGGGGGTTCGCCCGGCGGGGGGCGGGCGCCACCCGCACGCTGCGTCCCCATGCGGGCCGCCGCGCCCTACGGCCCCAGGTACAACCGGTCCGACCAGGTCGCGAGCCACTCCGGCCGGAAGGCCACGAACACCGCGCAGAGCATGCCGGTGACGACCGCGTCGCCCCACGCCATCAGCCAGCGCGCGACCATCGTCAGCTCCGGCCCCACGCCGGGCAGCCCGTGCCCGGCCCAGTGCGCGAGGCTGCCCGCGGCGAACATGCACAGCGCCGTGCCCAGGAAGGCGCGGCCCAGCACGTAGACGAACAACTGCGTGCCCGTGAGCCGCCGCAGCAGCGCGCCCAGCACCAGCGCGAAGGTGGCGGGCACCACGCCCTGCCAGGCCGCCATCCCCACGGCCTCGCTCCAGGACAGCGTCGGCGACACCAGGGCCGCGCCGGCCGCGACGGCCACGAGCGCCGGCACCGCCAGCGGCCAGCCGACCATGAGCACGACCAGGCAGGCCCCGGAGAGCTGCAACTGCAGCGGCATGGCGTGCAGGGTGGGGAGGGCCCAGAGCCAGGGCAGGAAGACCAGCGTGGCCAGCAGCGGCGTGAGCAGGGGCGACACCGTCTGCGCACCATCCGCGCCAGGGACGGCGCTGGGCCGGGAGGCGTGCCGCGGAGCGAGCAGCCGCCAGGGCCGGGTGGCGAGGGCGGCGGCCAGGGCGAGCAGGACGATGGCGGCTTCGAGGGGCATGGCGGGCTTTCCGGACGGGCGCGAACGGGGCAGGGCAGCGCGAACGAGGGACGCGGCATGGGGGCACCTTGGCACCGCGACACCGCCGCAACCGGCGTGCCTGCGCCCGCTGCCGTGCCGCGGCGCGCCGCCCTTCCGCCCCGTCCGGCCCGCTTCCCGCGGCTGCTCAGGCCTTCGCGGTGGTCGCCGCCGTCAGCGGCTGGCCCAGGCTGCGCAGCACGTCGCGCACCATCTGTGCCCGGTCCTTGGCCTCCGGCAGTTCGCGTTCGATGCGCAGCTTCTCGTTGCCCGCGAGCTTGATGTGCTTATTCTTCTGGATCAGGTGGATGATCTGCATCGGATCGACCGGCGGCTGCGGCCGGAACGTGATGTTCGTCACGCCGGGTGCGGCATCCACCTTGAGCACGCCGTAAGGCTGCGAGAGCACGCGCAGGCGGTGCACGTCGATCAGCGTCTGCGCCTGCGGCGGCAGCTTGCCGAAGCGGTCCACGATCTCCTCCAGCAGGCCGTCGATCTGGTCGCTGGTCTTGGCCGTCGCCAGCTTTTTGTAGAACGACAGGCGCAGGTGCACGTCGCCGCAGTAGTCGTCGGGCAGCAGCGCCGGGGCGTGCAGGTTGATGTCGGTGGTGACCGAAAGCGGTGCGAGCAGGTCGGGTTCCTTGCCGGCCTTGAGCGAATTCACGGCCTCGCTCAGCATCTCGTTGTAGAGCTGGAAGCCCACCTCGAGCATGTTGCCGCTCTGGTTCTCGCCCAGCACTTCGCCCGCGCCGCGGATCTCCAGGTCGTGCATGGCGAGGTAGAAGCCCGAGCCCAGTTCCTCCATCTGCTGGATCGCGTCCAGCCGCTGGGCCGCCTGCTTGGTCAGGCCGTCCACGTCCGGCACCATCAGGTAGGCATAGGCCTGGTGGTGGCTGCGGCCCACGCGGCCGCGCAGCTGGTGCAGTTGCGCCAGGCCGAACTTGTCGGCACGGCTCATGATGATGGTGTTGGCCGTGGGCACGTCGATGCCGGTCTCGATGATGGTCGAGCACAGCAGGATGTTGTAGCGCTGCGCCACGAAGTCGCGCATCACCTTCTCCAGCTCGCGTTCGGGCATCTGGCCGTGGGCCACGGCGATGCGGGCCTCGGGCAGGATCTCTTCGAGCTTCTGGCGGCGGTTCTCGATCGTCTCCACCTCGTTGTGCAGGAAGTAGCACTGCCCGCCGCGCTTCAGTTCGCGCAGCACCGCCTCGCGGATCACGCCCGTGCCCTCGGTGCGCACGAAGGTCTTGATGGCCAGGCGCCGCTGCGGCGCGGTGGCGATCACGGAAAGGTCGCGCAGGCCCTCCAGCGCCATGCCCAGCGTGCGCGGGATCGGCGTGGCGGTGAGCGTGAGCACGTCCACCTCGGCGCGCAGCGCCTTCATCTGCTCCTTGTGGCGCACGCCGAAGCGGTGCTCCTCGTCGATGATGAGCAGCCCCAGGTTGTGGAACTTGGTCGATTCGCTGAGCAGCTTGTGCGTGCCCACCACGATATCCACCGTGCCGTCCGCGATGCCCTTGATCGCCGCGGTGATCTCCTTGCCCGAGCGGAAGCGCGACACCTCGGCGATCTTCACCGGCCACTTGGAGAAGCGGTCCACCAGCGTCTGGTAGTGCTGCTCGGCCAGCAGCGTGGTCGGCGCGAGGAAGGCCACCTGCTTGCCGCCCGTCACCGCCACGAAGGCGGCGCGCAGCGCGACTTCGGTCTTGCCGAAGCCCACGTCGCCGCAGACCAGCCGGTCCATCGGGCGCGGCGAGATCATGTCCTGGATGACGGCGTGGATGGCGGCGTTCTGGTCGGCCGTCTCCTCGAACCCGAAATCGTTGGCGAACTGCTCGTAGTCCTGCGGGCTGTAGCGGAACGCATGGCCCTCGCGCGCCGCGCGGCGGGCGTAGATGTTCAGCAGCTCGGCCGCGGAATCGCGCACCTGTTCGGCCGCCTTGCGCTTGGCCTTCTCCCACTGGCCGCTGCCCAGCTTGTGCAGCGGCGCCTCGTCGGCGGACACGCCCGTGTAGCGGCTGATGAGCTGCAGCTGGCTCACCGGCACGTAGAGCACGGCCTTGTCGGCGTATTCGAGGTGCAGGAACTCCTGCAGCGCGGGCGTGCCGTCGGGGTTCTTCTGCCCGACGTCCATGTTGACGAGGCCCCGGTAGCGGCCGATGCCGTGCGCGCTGTGCACCACCGGGTCACCGAGGTTCAGCTCGGAGAGGTCCTTGATCAGCGCCTCGACGTCGCTCACCTGCTCCTGCTTCTTGCGGCGGCGCGTGGTGGGCGCGGCGGCGAACAGCTCCGTCTCGGTGACGAAGTCGATGCCGTCCTCCACCCAGCGGAAGCCGACGGCCAGCGCCGCCGTGGCGATGCCGACCTTCTCCGGCGCTCCGGCCTGGAATTCCGCGAGCGAATCGAAGGCCGGCGGGTTCACGCCCGACGCGCGCAGGAAGTCGAGCAGGCTCTCGCGCCGGCCGTCGCTCTCGGCGAGCAGCAGCACGCGGTGGTCGGTGGTGCGCAGGTGGCTCTGCAGCCGGGCGAGCGGGTCCTCCGCGCCGCGCTGCACCGACAGCTCGGGCAGCTTCTGGAACACGGCGCTGTCCGCCACGTCGTCCACGCCGGAGCGCAGCGCGAGCTGCGGATGGGCCTTGGCGCGCGCATAGAACTGCTCGGCGGTGAGGAACAGTGTCTCGGGCGGCAGGGCGGGCCGTTCAGGGTCGCCCTGCACGAGGCGGAAGCGGTCCTTCGTGTCCTGCCAGAAGCGCTGGAAGGCCGGCTCCAGGTCGCCGTGCAGCACCACCGTGGCGTCGTCGCCGAGGTAGTCGAACACCGTGGCCGTCTCCTCGAAGAAGAGCGGCAGGTAGTACTCGATGCCGGCGGTGGCCACGCCGTTGCCCATGTCCTTGTAGACGCGGCTCTTGGTGGGGTCGCCCTCCAGCAGTTCGCGCCAGCGGCTGCGGAAGCGCGCACGCGCCTCGTCGTCCATCGGGAACTCGCGGCCCGGCAGCAGGCGCACCTCGGGCACGGGGTACAGGCTGCGCTGGCTGTCCGGGTCGAAGGTGCGGATCGAGTCGATCTCGTCGTCGAACAGATCCACGCGGTAGGGCACGGGCGAGCCCATCGGGAACAGATCGATCAGGCCGCCGCGCACCGCGTATTCGCCCGGGCTCACCACCTGGGAGACGTGGCTGTAGCCGGCCAGCGTGAGCTGCGCCTTGAAGCGGGCCTCGTCGAGCTTCTGCCGCACCTTGAAGTGGAAGGTGTAGCCCGCGAGGAAGGAGGGCGGCGCGAGCCGGTAGAGGGCCGTGGTCGCCGGCACCAGCACCACGTCGGCCCCCGTGCCGTCGTCCTTCTGGCGGATGCGCCAGAGCGTGGCCAGCCGCTCGCTGATCAGGTCCTGGTGCGGGGAGAACGTGTCGTAGGGCAGGGTTTCCCAGTCGGGGAACAGCGCGCAGCGCAGGCCGGGCGCGAAGAACGCCATCTCGTCGATGAGGCGCTGGGCGTCGGTGGCATCGGCCGCCACGATCGCGGTGGTGCGCCCCGCGGCCTTCTCGCGCTCGGCGACGCGCGCGAGCAGCAGGGCGTCCGCGCTGCCCACGGGGCGTGGCACGGTGAAGCGTTTGCCGGGGATGAGTTTGGGGAGGTCCATGGAGGATGCAGGGAGAAACGGGCTGGGCCGGGCGGTGCCGACGCGGGGCCGCCGGGCGGTGCGGCGGCCCCGCGGGGGGGACGCCTGCGGCCAGCGGACCATTCTAGGCCGGCCGCCCGCCGTGCCGTGGGCGTCGGGGCTTCCGGGGAGCGGCTCGCGCCGCGCTCCTACAATGGCCGCCCCATGAGCGACCTGCTGCCGCCCCGCCCGACCCTCATTCCGCCCCCCGCCGCGCCGGAGCGCTTCTGGGCGCTGCTGCCCTGCGCCGGCACCGGCGCCCGGGCCGTCGCGCCGGGGGCGGCGGCCGGCGTGCCCAAGCAGTACCAGCTGGTGGCGGGCCAGCCCCTGGTGCTGCACACCCTCGCGGCCTTCGCGGGCGTGCGGCGGCTGCAGTCCACGCTCGTGGCCGTGGCGCCCGGCGATGCATTCTTCGAGGCGCATCCGTCAGAGCTGCATTTCACCGCCCCGTGTGGCGGCCCGACGCGCGCCGACACCGTGCTGGGCGGCCTGCGCGTGCTGCGCGAGCGTGGCGCGCAGGACGCCGACTGGGTGCTGGTGCACGACGCCGCGCGCTGCCTCGTGACCACCGCGCAGATCGACGCACTCATCGATGCCTGCGGGCACGACAGCGTGGGCGGCCTGCTGGCCCACAAGCTGGCCGACACGCTCAAGACCGCGAGCGAAGGCCCGGGCGGCGTGCGCGTGTCGTCCACCGTGGACCGCAGCGACAAATGGCTCGCGCAGACGCCCCAGATGTTCCGCCTGGGAGTGCTCGCATCGGCGATCGAGCGGTACGGCGCCCAGGCCACCGACGAGGCCAGCGCGATGGAGGCGATGGGCCTGCATCCGCGCCTGGTGCCGGGCGGCGCGCAGAACTTCAAGGTCACCTACCCGGAAGACTTCGCGCTGGCGGAAGCCGTGCTCGCGCAGCGCCACCTGCCGGCGACGCTGGAGCGCTTCGGCGGCCCGCTCGCCCAGGCCGCGCCGCTTCCGGGCAAGACGTTTTTCTGATGACGACTGCAACGACACCACGAACGATGACGACGACGGATGCGCCCATGAACCTTCCCCCCTTCCGCATCGGCGAGGGCTGGGACGTGCACGCCCTGGTCCCGGGCCGCCGCCTGGTCATCGGCGGCGTGGAGATTCCCCACACCCTGGGCCTGCTCGGGCATTCCGACGCCGACGTGCTGCTGCACGCCATCACCGATGCGCTGCTCGGCGCCGCGGGACTGGGCGACATCGGAAGCCATTTCCCCGATACCGACGAACGCTTCAAGGGCGCCGATTCGGTGGTGCTGCTGGTGGAGGCCGCGCGGCGCGTGCGCGAGCGCGGCCACGCGATCGGCAACATCGACAGCACCGTGATCGCGCAGGCCCCGCGCCTCGCGCCGCACATCCCGGTCATGCGCGAGCGCATCGCGCAGGCGCTGTCGCTGCAGGTCGACCAGGTGAACGTGAAGGCCAAGACCGCCGAACGCATGGGCCCCGTGGGCCAGGGCCTGGCGATGGAAGCGCGCGCGGCGGTGCTGCTGTTCAGGCCCGCAGCGGCTTGACCGGCTTGCCGCCCTGGGCGTCCGGCGGCAGCTGGCGCTTGATCTGCGGGCGCTGCAGGCGCTGCTTCGGGTCCTTGCCCGCGGGCAGCTGCGTGGCGCGCTGCAGCTGGATATGCGCCACCAGGCCGCCAGAGCCGGAATTGGCCAGCGCGAAGATGCCGCCCATGCGCTGCACCGTCTTGTCGACGATGGCGAGGCCCAGGCCCGCCCCAGCGGCGGCCGTGCGCGCGGAATTGCCGCGGAAGAACGGCTTGGTCAGGTTGCTGAGCTGGTCGGGCGACACGCCCGGGCCATGGTCCCGCACCTTCACGAGCACCCATTTCTCGCGCCCCTTGGCCGCGATCTCGACCGAGGCCGTGCCGGTTTCGGGCGTCTTGGCATAGCGGCGGGCGTTCTCCAGCAGGTTGGAGATCACGCGCGCCAGTTCCACCTCGTCGGCCAGCACCACCAGGTCTTCGGGCACCTGCATCGTGATCTGCAGCTCGCGGTGGTCCTGCACCGCGTACACGCACGACGACACCACGCCGTGCAGGTTCACTGGGGCGAGCGTGACGTGGTCCGGCCGCGCATAGTCGAGGAATTTGTCGATCGTGGCGTCCAGCTGCACGATGTCGGCCACCATGTGCTCGCGCGCCACGTCGTCGATCACGCTCATCTCCGTCTCCAGCCGCAGGCGGGCCAGCGGCGTGCGCAGATCGTGCGAGATACCGGCCAGCATCACGGCGCGGTCCTGCTCCAGCTTGGCGAGCTTCTGCGCCATGCGGTTGAAGCCGATGTTCACCTCGCGGATCTCGCTGGTCACCACCTCCTCGTCGAGCTGGCTGGCCGCGAAATCGCCGTCGCGCACGCGGTTGGCCGCATACGAGAGCTGCTTGAGCGGCCGGTTGATCAGCCGCGCGATCGCCGCCGCACCCGCCAGCGACAGCGCGCCGGCGGTGATCAGCCAGATCAGCCAGGTCTTGCCGCCGGCGGTGCTCAGGCGCGAACGGTCCATCAGCAGCCAGTTCGGGTCGCCGTTGATCGTGAAGCCCACCCACAGCCCGTTCTCGCCGTTCACGTTGCCCGCGACGATGGTGCCCGGCCCGAGGCGCTCGGTCAGCTCCTCGGTCAGGCGCGCGCCCAGGGCGGTGTCGTCCACGAGGTCGAAGCGGTCGCTGGGCTCGCGCGGCAGGATGCGCACGCCCTCCTGGTCGGCCATGGTCTTGATGAGCGAGACGCGCGCGATCGCGTCCGCATGCACCAGCGCGGCGCGGCTGAGGTTGACGAGGGAGGCGATCTGCTGTGCGGTCTGCAGCGTGCGGGGCTCGAATTCGAGCGCGCGCAGCGTCTGCAGCCAGGCGAGGATGCTGCCCACGAGCAGCAGGGCCAGCAGAAAGAAGGTGCGCCAGAAAAGGTTCAGCCCCACGCGCGAGCGCTGCGAGGAGCGCCGGCTCGGCGTCGATTCGAGCGGGGCGGGGCTGGTGGCGTCGGCCGACGCGTCATGGTTGGCGCTCATGGGGCAGGGAGGGGGAACGGGTCACGGAAAACGCCGCACGCACATTGTGCGGGCGTTTCCGTTTCCGCGCGTGCCGGGAAGGGCTGGGCCTGTCAGCTCGCGCCGTCCGGCACGAACACGTAGCCCACGCCCCAGACGGTCTGGATATAGCGGGGCGCGGCGGCATCCACCTCGACCAGCTTGCGCAGGCGCGACACCTGCACGTCCAGGCTGCGGTCGAAGGGCTCGAACTCGCGGCCACGGGCCAGCAGCGCCAGCTTCTCGCGCGACAGCGGCTGGCGCGGGTGGCGCACCAGGGCCTTGAGCATCGCGAATTCGCCGGTGGTCAGCGGCAGCTCCTCGCCGTTCCTCTGCAGGGCGCGGGTGCCCAGGTCGAAGGTGAAGGGGCCGAAGGTCACGACCTCGTTGTCGCCCGAGGGGGCGCCCGGCGCCTCCTGCGGCGGGCGGCGGCGCAGCACGGCGTGGATGCGGGCCAGCAGTTCGCGCGGGTTGAAGGGTTTGCCCAGGTAATCGTCGGCGCCCACCTCCAGGCCGACGATGCGGTCCACGTCCTCGCCCTTGGCGGTGAGCATGATGATGGGGGTGCGATCGTTGGCCGCGCGCAGGCGCCGGCAGATGGAGAGCCCGTCTTCCCCGGGCATCATGAGATCCAGCACGATCAGTTCGACCGTCTCGCGCAGCAGGATGCGGTTGAGCGCCTTGCCGTCTTCCGCCACCATGACTTCGAAGCCTTCCTGGGTCAGATAGCGGCGCAGCAAATCACGGATGCGCGCGTCGTCGTCCACCACGAGGATCTTGTCGGTACGGTTGGTTGTAGAGGCCATGAGTTTCCCGGGTCCTATTTGTAACAGAGCCAATTCTGACCAGCTTGCAGCCCGAAGTTCGGGTTTTTCCCGCGGGCCTGACCAAGTGTTACAAATTTTGCCGCGGCTAGCAGCCGTGTTATCGCGCCTTCATCCGGGGCGCCCGTGGGGTGGGTTACCGTGGGCGCACATTCCCCTGCGGCCACCGGCCAGGGGTTTTTATCCACACCATGTTTCCAAGACAGGGAGTCCTTGCATGAAATTTCTCGCCCCCCTCGCCGCAGCTTGCGCCATCGCATCCGTATCGGGAACGGCTTTTGCCCAGAACGTGGTCACCCCGGCACCGCAGAACGTGCTTCAACTCGCTGCGAGTGGCTCGGTGGACGTGCAGCAGGATCTGATGGTGCTCAACCTGGCCACCACGAAGGAGGGAGCCGATGCCGCGACCGTGCAGACGCAGTTGCGCCAGGTGGTGGATGCGGCCCTTGCGGAGGCCAAGCGCGATGTGCAGCCGGAAAAGATGGAGGTACGGACCGGCCAGTTCGGCATCACCCCTCGCTACAACAAGGACGGCAAGGTCACCGGCTGGCAGGGCCGGGCCGAACTGGTGCTGGAAGGACGCGATTTCGCCCGCATCACCACCGTGGCCGGCCGCATCCAGTCCATGACCATCAGCCAACTGGGGTTCGGTCTGTCCAAGGAAGCCCGCGCCCGCGTGCAGGGCGAGGCCCAGAGCCGGGCCATCGAGGAATTCAAGAACCGTGCGACCTCGCTGGCCAAGGATTTCGGCTTTTCCGGCTATTCGCTGCGCGAGGTGTCGGTCAACGGCGACGAGATGGTGCCCGCGCCGCGCATGCAGGCGATGGCCATGAAATCCTCGGTCACCATGATGGGCTCCCTGGATTCGGGAATGCCGGTCGAGGCCGGCAAGACGCAGGTGGTGGTCCACGTCTCGGGGTCGGTGCAACTGCGCTGACGCGCAAAGGACGGCCTGGAGCGGCTCGCACGACCCCCTGGCGTCGTTGCCGCTCTTACTGCGCCGCCCAGCCCCCGTCCATGTTCCACGCCACGCCGCGCACGTTGTCGGCGGCCGGCGAGCAGAAGAACACCGCCAGCCCGCCCAGCTCCTCGGGCGTGGTGAACTGCATCGACGGCTCCTTCTCGCCCAGCAGCAGGCGGGTGGCGTCTTCGTTCGAGAGGCCGCGTTCGGCCGCCTTGGCGTCCACCTGCTTCTGCACCAGCGGGGTGAGCACCCAGCCCGGGCAGATCGCATTGCAGGTCACGCCCGTGGTCGCGGTCTCCAGCGCCGTCACCTTGGTGAAGCCGACGATGCCGTGCTTGGCGGCCACGTAGGCCGACTTCTGCGCCGAACCCACGAGGCCGTGCACCGAGGCCACGTTGACGATGCGCCCCCAGTCGGCGGCCTTCATCGCCGGCAGTGCGAGCCGCGTGGTGTGGAAGGCGCTGCTCAGGTTGATCGCGAGGATCGCATCCCACTTCTCCACCGGGAAATCCTCCACGTTCGCGACGTGCTGGATGCCCGCGTTGTTCACCAGGATGTCGACGCGGCCGAACTGGGCGGCGGCGTACTTCATCATGTCCTCGATCTCCGCCACGCGCGACATGTCGGCGCCGTGGTAGGCCACCTGCGCGCCCGCCGCCTGGCCCGCGGCCAGCACCTCGGCCCGGGGGGCGTCCACGTCGCCGAAACCGTTGAGGACGACGTTCGCGCCCTCGCGGGCCAGGGCCTTGGCGATGCCCAGTCCGATGCCGCTGGTGGAACCCGTGACGAGCGCAGTCTTGCCGGTGAGAAGCATGCCGGTGTCTCCGAATGAATTAGGATGAACGGAGGGCCATTATCGAGCGCCCCAGAGACGATTGCCCGCCATGACAGAGCCTACGCTGAACTACGTACATTGCCCGGGTGCCGCGGCATCCCGCCAGGGCACATCCGGGGAGGGCGAGGGCGGGCACCGCATGGCGTACTGGGAATGGAACGCCACGGGCGATCCGGCCCACCCCCACGTGGTGGTCTGCGTGCACGGCCTCACGCGGCAGGGCCGCGACTTCGACGTGCTGGCCCGCCGGCTCGCGCGGCACGCCCGCATGGTCTGCCCCGACGTGGCCGGGCGCGGGCACAGCGACTGGCTTGCCGATGCCGCGCACTACCAGATCCCCGTCTATGCCGCCGACATGCTGGCGCTGCTCGCCCAGGTGCATGCCCAGGCCCCCATCGGCACGCTCGACTGGGTCGGCACCAGCATGGGCGGCCTGATCGGCATGGCGCTGTGCGGCCAGCCGGACCTGCCATTGCCCGTGCCGGTGCGCCGGCTGGTGCTCAACGACGTCGGCCCCACGCTGGAATGGCCGGCGCTGCAGCGCATCGGGCAGTACGTGGGCCGCGTGGTGGAGTTCCCCAGCGCAGAGGCCGCGATCGAGGGGCTGCGCGCCGTCTCCGCGGGCTTCGGCCCGCACACCGCCGAGGCCTGGCGGGCGCTGTCGGAGCCGCTGCTGCGTCCGCAGCCGGACGGCTCGGTGCGCCTGCACTACGACCCGGCCATCGCCGAGAATTTCCGGCACCTCACGCCCGAGTCCTCACGCGCCGGCGATGCCCAGCTCTGGCAGCTCTACGACGCGATCCGCGCGCAGACCCTGGTGCTGCGCGGCGCCGAATCCGACCTGCTGCTGCCCGCCACGGTGCAGGCCATGGCTGCGCGCGGCCCCCGCGCCCCCGTGGTCGAGTGGCCCGGCGTCGGCCATGCGCCGACCCTGGTGGCCGCGGAGCAGGTCGACGTGGTGGAGCGGTTCCTGTTCGGTGAGGCGCAGGGCTCCGCGGGAGTGCAGGAGACCCGCCCATGAGAAGCGTCGCCGCGCCGCAGCATCCGCACACCCTCGCCGGCCAGGAGGCCGTGCCCCAGCTCATCGCCGCCACCTCGCTCGCGCTGCCCGAGCAGGCCGGTGCCCTCGCGCGCGCCCGGGCCTTCGCCGAGCCGCTTCTCTCCGCCGAAACCCTGGAAACCGGCGAGAACACCTTCGCCCATGCCGAGGCCGTCGCCGCCATCCTGAAAGCCATCGGCGGCTCGGAAGCGATGCAGGCCGCCAGCTACCTCGTGCACGCCTGCTCGCACCTGAACAGGCCCGAAGAGGTGATCGCCAAGGCCTTCGGCCAGAACTTCGCCACGCTCGCGGTGGAGACCACCAAGCTCATGCGCGTGCAGCACCATGCGCGCGAGGCGCAGCTCGCCGGCCACGTGGTGGACGACCCGGCCACGCACACCGAGAACGTGCGCAAGATGCTGCTGGCCTTCTCGCGCGATCTGCGCGTGGTCATGCTGCGCCTGGCATCGCGCCTGCAGACGCTGCGCTTCTACGCGGCCAGCAAGCGGCCCGTCTCGCCCTCCATCGCGCGCGAGGCGCTGCAGGTGTTCGCGCCGCTCGCCAACCGCCTCGGCATCTGGCAGATGAAGTGGGAGCTGGAAGACCTCTCCTTCCGCTTCCTGGAGCCCGACACCTACAAGCAGATCGCCCGCCTGCTCGACGAGAAGCGCGCCGAGCGCGAGGTCTACATGGAGCAGTTGCGCGGCCGGCTCGAGTCCGAATTGCGCGCGCGCAGCATCAGCGCCACCGTGCAGGGCCGGCCCAAGCACATCTACAGCATCGTCAAGAAGATGCGCGGCAAGTCGCTCGATTTCGACCAGGTGTTCGACATCCGCGCGCTGCGCGTGGTCGTGCCCTCGGTGAAAGACTGCTACGCCGCGCTGTCGTGGGTGCACTCGCACTTCAAGCCGATCGATGCGGAGTTCGACGACTACATCGCCAAGCCCAAACCCAACGGCTACCAGTCGCTGCACACCGTGGTGCGCGACGAGGCCGGCAAGGCGATCGAGATCCAGATCCGCACGCAGGCCATGCACGACCATGCCGAGCACGGCGTGGCGGCGCACTGGGCGTACAAGGAAGCGGGCGCCAAGGGCTATGCGGGCGTGTCCGCCAGCAGCGAATACGACGCCAAGATCGCCGTGCTGCGGCAACTGCTCGCGTGGGAGCGCGACATGTCCGGCGCGGTGCAGCACCGCGGCCTGTTCGAGGACCGCATCTACGTGCTGACGCCGAACGCCGAGGTGGTGGAACTGCCCCAGGGCGCCACGCCGGTGGATTTCGCCTACGCGGTGCACACCAGCGTGGGCCACCGCTGCCGCGGGGCGCGCGTGGACGGCGCGATGGTGACGCTCAACACGCCGCTGCAGAACGGCCAGACGGTGGAGATCACCACCGTGAAGGAAGGCCGGCCCTCCCGCGACTGGCTCAATGCCGATCTCGGCTACCTCACGAGCCACCGCGCCCGCGCCAAGGTGCGCGCCTGGTTCAACGCCCAGGCCACGCACGAAACCGTCGCGCGCGGCCGCGAGGCCGTCGAAAAACTCCTGCAGCGCGAAGGCAAGACGGCCATCCGGCTCGATGACTTGGCCGTGCAGCTCGGCTTCAAGACGGCCGACGCGCTCTTCGAGGTGGTGGGCAAGGACGAATTCTCCCTGCGCACCATCGAGACCCTGCTGCGCCCGCCCGAGCCGGTGCTGCAGCCCGACGACTACCTGCTGCTCAAGAAGGCGCGCACCAACGAGAGCGCTCCCAAGGGGGGCGTGCTGGTGGTGGGGATCGACTCCCTCATGACCCAGCTGGCCAAGTGCTGCCGGCCCGCGCCGCCGGACCCGATCCGCGGCTTCGTCACGCGCGGCAAGGGCGTGAGCGTGCATCGCGCCGACTGCAGCAACTTCCGCGAAATGGCGGCACGCAGCGCCGAGCGCGTGATCGAGGTGGAGTGGGGCAGCGGCGGCAGCAGTGGCGCCAGCGGGAACGCGCAGGGCGGCGGGCACGGCCACACGGGCGCGCTCTACCCCGTGGACGTGGCCGTGGAAGCCGCCGACCGCCAGGGCCTGCTGCGCGACATCTCGGAAGTGTTCGCCCGCGAGAAGACCAATGTGATCGGCGTGCAGACCCAGTCGGTGAAGGGTACGGCGTGGATGACCTTCACCGTGGAGGTCGCGGACTCGGGGCGGCTGAACAAGGTGCTGTCGATCGTCGCCTCGGTGCCGGGGGTGCGGTCGGCGCGGCGGCGTTGATGGGGGGGAAGCGGTGGGAAGTCGCGCGAGGTGACCTGCAGCGGAGCGGATTTCGCAACTTTGTCCGGCGGCCGTTTTTTTGCTGCTATACTCTCGCTTCTCGAATACACACAGGCGCGTAGCTCAGCTGGTTAGAGCACCACCTTGACATGGTGGGGGTCGTTGGTTCGAGTCCAATCGCGCCTACCAACTTTTCCTCTGAAGTGGACCAGACTTCAGGCATACCGGGAAAAGATGGAAAAATCCAGGACTTCCTGGTGAAAGCAAAGCCACCTCATCAGGTGGCTTTTTCCATTTCCGGGTGCATTGGTTGGGGCTCCGGTGTCCCACGCCTGCAGCCAGCGTGCCCGTCACTCCCCGCTCAGGGAAGCTGCGCTTCGATCGCCCATCTGTCGATGACGGACCAGACCCACGCGCCGCCATTGAGGGGACTGCGCGCTGCATGAACTCCCGGTCCTGCGTACCTGCCAAGTGCGCCGGCCGGGGAGTGCCTTGGCATGGAGCGCTCCCACCTTGCGCTTTTCGACATGGGGCCTGAACAAGCCGCTACGGCTTTGAGTATTCACCCTTGTGTCGCGCAATGTTTCCCTGCAGGATGCAATTGCGCCTTTCTCGGCGTGAGAGGAAACACAACATGAAGAAATCCCTGATCCTGGTCGCGGCGTTGTCGCTGTGCTCCTTCGCCATCGCCAAGGGCGGTGGAGGCCACGGTGGTGGCGGCCACTCCGCAGGCCATTACGGCTCCAGTTCCAGCAGCAGCCACGGTTCCAGCCACTCGGTGAGCGGCTACACCCGCAAGGACGGGACCTACGTGGCACCGAGCCATGCCACCAATCCCAACGGAACCCGTCTGGACAACTGGAGCACGAAGGGCAACGTGAATCCGCATACCGGCAAGGAAGGCACGAAAGAGCCATGAAGCGCCGTCTGTTGGGTTCTGCATTGATGGCTGCGCTTCTGGCGGCGGTGGCTGGTGAGGCCGCCGCGCGCGGCCGGCGAGGCGGCGGCGGTTCGTCGCGCGGCGGCGGGCATGGCCGGAGCCGCGCCGCGTTCGCGGGCGGCGGAGGAAGCCGGGGCGGTTGCGGCTCGCGCGGCGGACCGGGCTACCGCAAGGCCGATGGCAAATGCGCCAGCCACCAGGATTGACGCCCCCGCCCGTCTTTCCAAAAAGCAAAGCCCTCGCCAGAGGGCTTTTTCGGTGGGCGCGAGCCCCTCGTCGGGCCGCTGACGACGGGCTCCTCAGCCCCCGCTGATCTCCAGCACCGGCTCGCAGTCGATGTGCGTGCGGACCGAGTTGGCCAGGAAGCACGACGCATGGGCGCGGTGGTGCAGGGCTTCGAGCTGTTCAACGCTGGGGGCGTGCGCCGCGTCGAAGCGCGTCACGGGCCGCAGCCGCACGCGGGTGACGGCGACCTGGCCAGCTTCGTTCTTCGCCATGGTGCCGGTGGCCGCGTCGGTGTAGCTGTCGAGGCGAAAGCCCGCGCGGCTGGCGAAGTCCATGAACCACAGCATGTGGCAGCTGGAGAGCGCGGCGATGTAGGCTTCTTCCGGGTCGACCGCGGCCGCGTCGGAGTAGGGCGGCGGCACGACGTGGGGCGAGGACGAGGCTGCCACCGTGGCCCCGCCGTCGAACTGCCAGGTGTGGGCGCGGTGGTAGCGCTTGTCCAGGAAATCGTCGGTGCCGCGCTGCCAGGCGACGGTGGCGGTGTGTTCTGCCATGGGGTCTTCTTTCCCTGCAAGGATGGGTGGCGATGGGCCGCCAGTGTAGGGCCGGCCCACCGCACCTCACCGCACTCCACGCCGTGCCGTGCCGTGCCGTGCCGTGCCGCAGCGTCCGCGGCGGCTCTCAGAACAGCTTCACGATGGCGGGCACGCTCAGCACCGCCGTGTAGTAGCCCATGAACTGCACGCCGGTGTTGAACCCGAAGTTCCGCGACAGCAGGCCGCCCAGCAGTCCCATGGTCAGGATCACGAGCAGGCCCAGCAGCTGGCCCTCCCACACGCTGATGACGATGATCAGGCCGACGAAGGTGGCGATGATCGCTTCGTGGCTCACCCGGCGCGAAATGAACAGCGCCGCACGGCGCGCGAAGTTCATGGCGAACGGGTACGACACCACGGCTGCGAGCAGCACGGCCAGCATGCCGTAGCCCAGGAATTCCCAGTGGTTCAGCAGGTTGTGCAGGTTGTGCGTCTGGCCGGTGGCGGCATCGACGGTGAAGCGCGGCGGCGCGTTGAAGAGCGGCGCGGCCGGGCCGGCGGCCACGGGGCTGAGCGGCAGGCCGAAGGCGATCAGCGGGATCAATGCCTCGGCGATGTAGGTGGCTTCGGTCACGCCGTTGCGCGCACTGAGCACCGTGGTCAGGCGGTGGTAGGCGTGCTTGATGCGCGAGCCGACCAGTTCGCCCAGCACCACCGTCATGGCGACGGGGCTGAACACGAAGGTGGCGCTGGAAACGGTGGCGGTGATCAGCGTCCAGCGGGTCTGCACGCGGTCCATCACCTTGAACGGGTTCGGGAAGTAGCCCGACCAGCCCTTCACGTCCGGTGCCAGATTGAACTGGCGCACCTGGTCGCGCAGCATGCGCTGGCGGCCGGCCGGCGCGATCACGGTGAACAGGTCGGCGATCAGCGGGCCGATGGCGATGCCGAGGAAGTAGCTGATGCTGAGCTTCACGTTGTATTTCGCGGTGAGCGCCTGCAGCGCGATGATCACCACCACGAAGGGCACCAGCAGCGCCACCGAGGCCCAGCGGCCGGCCGAGAAGTAGGCGATGAGCAGGGCGGCGGCCAGGAAGATCCAGGGCGCCGTCTTGGTGATGGCGGCGCCGAACGGCGCGAGCATGACGGCGAAGAGCACGGCCAGCGGCACGGCGACGAAGGCCGCGACGATCGCGCCCGAGACCATCTTGCGCAGGGCGATGTGCGGCACGCCGAGCTTGCGCAGCATGTTGGCGTCCTGCAGCAGCGGCGTGGCCAGCGTGTCGCCCGGTATGCCGAGCAGGGCGGTGGGCACGGCATGCGTCATGTGCTTGGCGACGGCGCCGGCCAGGAAGAAGGTGAACACGCCGGCAGGCGGCACGCCGAGCAGCACCACCAGCAGCGTGAGCGGTGCGAGCGTGGTGGTTTCGTCGGTGCCCGAGACCAGGCCGATGGCGGCGAACACCACGGCGCCGACCAGCCCCATGGCGGCCGCGACGGCGATGTCGTTGAGGAGTTGCGGATCC
The DNA here is from genome assembly GCA_913774955.1 of uncultured Acidovorax sp. Taxonomy (GTDB): domain Bacteria; phylum Pseudomonadota; class Gammaproteobacteria; order Burkholderiales; family Burkholderiaceae_C; genus Paracidovorax. Next base: position 203,452 of record CAJYKV010000024.1, on the reverse strand, counting down.
ATGTCGTGGCTCCCGGTTCAGCGCGGCGCGCGGCCGGCGGCCGCGGTCTGCGTGGTGGATGGGGCGACCGCAGCGGGTGTGGCCTGCGCGTTCTGCACGAACAGGTCGTAGAGCTTCAGTTCCTTCAGCTCCTGCACCACCACGGGCGGCAGGTCGGCCACGGAACCCAGGCCGCCCGGCTGCGCGGCCAGTTCCTCCAGCACTTCGCGGCGCCAGGCCGGGTCGGTGGAGGTGTCCTGCTCGGTCACTTCGCGCTTCGGCGGAAACGCGCGCGCACAGATCACGCCGGCCGCCACGCAGCCGGCCAGGCCCGCGAGCATGGCGTAGGCATGCGCGAGCTGCTGCGACGCGACCACCGTGGCGAGCCAGCGGCTGGCCAGGAAAAAGCCGGTCACGCTGATGCCGATGCCGATCGCGATGGACCAGGCCAGGTGCCGCAGGTCGACGGTGTCGCCCCAGACTTCGGCCAGCCGCCAGCCGGCGGGGTTGTTGGTTGTCATGCTTGTCTCCTTGTTATGGTCAGCGGTGGGCGGCACGTGCCGCACCCTGGCAGGCCCACCGCCGCCGGGGCACGGTCGGGGTCAACCCTTTGCGCGCAGTTCCTTCAGCACTTCCAGCGCCCGGTCGGTGCGCACGTCGTGCTCGGCGGCCAGGCGCTTGGCCACGGCCTCCACCTCGTCGCCCGTGGCACCCGCCACCAGCGCGATGTTGCGGGCGTGCAGGGCCATGTGGCCGCGCTGGATGCCTTCGGTGGCCAAGGCGCGCAGGGCGCCCAGGTTCTGCGCGAGGCCCACGGCCGCGGCGATCTCGCCGAGTTCCTGGGCGCTCTTCACGTCCATCATCCGGAGCGCGAGGCGCGCCAGCGGATGCGTCTTGGTGGCGCCGCCCACCAGGCCCACCGGCATGGGCAGCTCTATGGTGCCGACCAGCGCGCCGGAGGTGTCCTTCTCCCAGCGCGTGAGCGAGGTGTAGAGACCGCCGCGGCTGGCGTAGGCGTGCGCGCCGGCCTCCACCGCGCGCCAGTCGTTGCCGGTGGCGACGATGACGGGATCGATGCCGTTCATGATGCCCTTGTTGTGCGTGGCGGCACGGTAGGGGTCGATGGCGGCGAAGGTGTAGGCATCCAGGATGCCTTCGATGATCTCCTCGCCGCTGCGCTCTTTGGTGGCGAGCGTCTGCGCCGTGAGCCGCACGCGGGCGCGCGCCAGCCGCAGGTCGGCCAGGTTGGAGAGGATGCGCAGGCGCACCGAGCCGCCGGTGATCTCCTCCAGCAGCGGCGCCACCGATTCGGCCATGGTGTTGACGGTGTTGGCGCCCATCGCATCGCGCACGTCCACGATCAGGTGCATGACGATCATCGCGCCGCGCGGGGAATCGGGGAACACGTGCACCTCGATGTCCTTGCAGCCGCCGCCCAGCTGGATCAGCACCTTGTCGCGGCCGTTGGCGCGCTCGATGATCCGGTCGCGCGCCTGCAGCACGGCGATGCGTGCGCCGTAGGGATCGGTGATGCCGACCACCTGCACCTGCGCGCGCATCAGCGGCAGCGTGCTGGAGGTCTGGAAGCCGCCGTCCTCGCGCGCGAGCTTGGCCATGTACGAGGCGGCGGCCACGATCGAGGGCTCCTCCACGGCCATGGGGATCAGCACGTCGCGGCCATTGATGCGGAAATTGCCGGCCACGCCCATCGGCAGCTCGAAGGTGCCGAACACGTTCTCGATCATGCCGTCGGCGAGCGGCAGGGGCAGGGCGCCGGGCGCGTCGAGCAGGGCGCGTTCCTCGGCGCCGAGGCCGCAGGCGTCGATGAGGAAGTCGCGCCGCTGGGCGGGTGTGAGGGAGCGGAACTGGGGCAGTCGCGAATCGGCAACCATGGAAGGCATCTCCTGGAGTCAAGAATCTGGTCGCCGGACTGTAGGCAGACTGTACCCTTTGAGAAAGGTACAGTTTGCGCGAACAGTACCATCGCACTGCAACATGAACGGAGGCCGCCATGGCCCACACCCCCACTCGCGCGCGCGGCCGCCAGGCCCCCATCGCAGAACGGCTCGCGGACCTGATCGGCCAGCAGATCGACGACGGCGTGTACCGGCCGGGCGATAAGCTGCCCTCGCTGCGCGAACTGGCGCAATTGCACCGATACGCCAAGAACACCGTCGTGGCCGCGTTCGACCTGCTGGTCTCGCGCGGCGTGGTGGAGCCGCGCCGGGGCTCGGGCTTCTACGTGCTGGGCCCGGCGCGGCCGGCGCAGCGGGCGCAGGAAGAGTCGGGCCAGCTGGGCCGGGCCATGGACATCGTCTGGCTGATGCGCGAGCAGCTCAAGACCGAGCCCGGCGCCGTGGCCGTGGGCGACGGATTTCCGCCCGTCGAATGGCTGGCCGACATGCGGCTGGACCGCTACCACCAGAAAGTGGTGCGCACGGGGCTAGGGGCGCTGTTCCGCTACGGCAGCCGCTACGGCTATGGGCCGCTGCGTGACAGCCTGGTGCGCAAGCTGGGGGATTTCGGGCTGCAGGCGGCGCCGGGGCAATTGGTGCTCACGCACGGCGCCAACGAGGCCATGGACCTGGTGATCCGCTACTTCGTGCCGCCGGGTGCCACGGTGCTGGTGGACGAGCCGGGCTACTACCCGCTGTTCGGCAAGCTCCAGCTCGCCGGCGCCCGCGTGATCGGCGTGCCGCGGCTCGCCGACGGCCCCGACGTGGCGGCGCTGGAGGCGCTGCTGCAGCAGGAGCGGCCGCGGCTTTTCTTCACGCAGTCGCTCGCGCACAACCCCACGGGCTCGGACATTACCGCCGCGAAGGCCTACAAGGTGCTGCAGCTCGCCGAGCGCCACAACCTGCTCATCGTGGAGGACGACCCGCTCGCGGATTTCAAGCCCACGTCGGCCGTGCGCCTCTCCACGCTCGATCAGCTGGAGCGCACCATCTACATCGGCAGCTTCTCCAAATCCTTCTCGGCCGCGCTGCGCGTGGGCTTCATCGCCTGCAACGATGCGCTCGCGAGCGACCTGGCCGACCTCAAGGCGCTGATCCACGTGAGCGGGTCGGAGTACTGCGAGCGCATGGTGGACGTGATGCTGCGCGAGGGCCACTACGAGCGCCATCTGGTGCGCCTGCGGCAGAAACTCGGGCAGGCGACGGCCCAGGCACTGGCGCTGCTCGATGCCCAGGGCTGCGAGGTGTTCGCGCGCAGCGCGCAGAGCCTCTACCTGTGGGTGGCCTTCCCGGGCGTGGAGGATTCGCTCGACTGGGCCGCGCAACTGCTGCGGCACCGGGTGAGCATGGCACCGGGGCGGGTGTTCCAGGTGGACCCCGCCCGGGTGTCGCGCTGGTCGCGCTGCAACGTGAGCGCGGTGCTGGACGAGCGGTTTCAGCGGGCGATCATCGGCACCGCAGCCTGAACTGCTGGTCCCGCGTCTCGCGGCGTTCGGTGCGGATGCGGTCGAGGTCGTAATAGCGGCTGCCTGCCCGGCCCATGGCGTCCAGTTCGGCGATGCGCCGCTCCAGTCCGGCGCAGACGGCGCGCGGGTCCGGCGCCGCCGGGGCCGCGAGGGCTTCCTGCGACCAGCGGGGCTGCGGCGCCGCGAGCGCGGCCATCTGGGCGCGCTGGGCGCTGGCGGCGGCCACCTGGTCCTGCCACCGCAGTCCGCCCGGCACGGTTTCCGTGCGGTCGACCCAGGCTCCATGCGCATGGCAGTGCTGGCGGGACCAGAACTTTCCGCCACTCTTGCCTTCGCAGAGATAGAGCGTGACCGGCCCCTCCTCGCGTGCCGATGCGCCGTCCGTGGACGCGACCGGCGGCGCCGTGTCCACCGTGCGGCCGCCCCGGCAGGCCTGCTGGCTGTAGGTGTTGCCGCAGCGGTAGACCGCCTGCGCGTGGACGGCTGCCGGAACGGCCCCGCACCAGACCGCCACGGCGAGTGCCGCTCTGGCCAGGGCCGGGTGCGCGAGAACCGGACGGCCTGTGCGGCGCCTGCAGGACGCCGGGCCCTGGGCGGGCGGCTGGATCGGATGCGGCGCGCGCTCGCGCTGCAGCGGCTTCGGATGAAACGGCATGCTCCCTCCCGGATGGGCCCGCTGCGCGGGCTCCTGGTTCTGATCGAACGGATGTTTCGCCGATCATAGTCCGGCGCACCGGGCGCGATGCCCGCGCTCCCTGCGCGCTGCGAGGGAAGCAGGACGGGCGTCAGGTGCCCCGGCGGGGAGCCGAATCGGGGCCCGCGTCCGGTTCGGCGCGGCCAGGCTCCGCGCCCGGGTCCTGCCCGGGCGTCGGCGGGCGGGAGGATTCGAGGTTCCGGCGGTCGTCCGTTTCCACGAACGTCGGGCTGGGACGGCCAGGGTCCTTGCGGGGCTTGCCGTCGGGAGAGTCAAGCTGGGTCACCATGGTGGTCTCCTGTGGGTGGTTGGGTGGACGGGGCCGGGCTCAACCGCGCGCGGCGGTGGCACCGCCCTGCTGCAGCATCTTCAGGATCTGCTCGTTGAACTGCGGGATGTCGTCGGGCTTGCGGCTGCTGATCCACTGGCCTTCGACCTGCACAGGCCGATCGACCCACTGCGCGCCCGCGTTGCGCAGGTCGGTGGCGAGGCTGGGCCAGCTGGTCAGCGTCTTGCCCTTGACGAGGCCGGCATCGATCAGCAGCCAGGCGCCGTGGCAGATCACGGCCACGGGCTTGCCGGCGCGGTCGATCGCCTGCACGAAGGCGCGGGCCTTCTCGTGGGTGCGCAGGTCATCGGCATTCACCACGCCGCCCGGCAGGACGACGGCGTCGAAAGCGTCGGGCGAAGCGTCGGCCAGCGTCTGGTCGACGTCGAAACGGTCGGCCTTGTCGACGTGGTTGAAGCCCTGTACCTGGCCGGGCTGGGGCGCGATGATCTGGACGTCGTGGCCGGCGCCCTTCAGCGCATCGCGTGGGCCCGTCAGCTCCGCCTGTTCGAACCCGTCGGTGACGAGCAGGGCGATGCGGCGGCCGCCGGACTGGGAGGACGTGCCGGGCGTGGAGGACGAAGGGGTGGAAGAAGAGGCCATGGAATGAAAGCTCCGGTGGGTGGACGAAACTTCCAATCTAGGGACGGCCGCAGGCCGCGCCTGTCGGCCAAGGGCGATGATCCCCGTGGGTGCCCGCGCGGCACCCGCACGTCACCGGGCGCGGCAGGCGGCGCGGATGAGCTTGCCGGCAGGGTCGCCCGGAATGCCGGCGAACACCACGGGCGCATCGTGTTCCTTGAAATCGGCGCGCGCGGTGACGGGGCCTTTCCAGTTCGGCTCCTGGTAGTAGCGCAGGGACAGGTACGAGCCCTTGCGCTGCACGCAGTCGAACACGGCCATGCCCTCATACGACTGGTAGGACACGTTGCGCTGGTTGGTGCGCAGGGAACTGCGCGAGACGCGCACCTCCACCGCGACCTTCTCCTGCCAAGGCATCACCGTGGGGTTGATCTGCACCAGATCGCTTTCGCCGAGTTCGGGAAACCCGTGGATGGTGAGCCACTCCTCCTTGCGCTGCACGGCCGCGTCCGGCAGGGCCGCGGTGGCCGCGGCGGATGCCGCCGGCGCGCGGCCGGACGCGGCCTGTGCGGGCGCGGCCGGCTGCGCGGCGGCTTCGCCGGCGATCAGGGCCGAGACCGACAGAACGATGCGGGCGGAAGGGAGCAATGGATCTCCAGGGCGGGCCGGTGAAGGAAGGGCCCACGCATCTTAAACGGGTTTGCCCAAAGAATGCCGCACAGCGGAATCGCACCAGTGTGACCCGGGCCGCATCCCGTCAGGGTATTCCTTCGCGGCCCCGCCGAGCGCGGCTCCCTAGAATCGGAGGCAGACAGCCCATAACGACAAGTTTCGGGGCCCTTGCGGCCCCGGGTGACCCAAGGAGCCCGCCGTGCCAGATTCTCCCTCCGAAGCCCCCACGCCCCGCGCTCCGCAGCGGGTCGTCAAGAAGTACCCGAACCGCCGGCTCTACGACACCTCCACCTCCACCTACATCACGCTGGCGGAGGTCAAGCAACTAGTGATGGACGGCGAGGACGTGGCCGTGCGCGACGCCAAGACCGGCGAAGACCTCACGCGCAGCATCCTGCTGCAGATCATCCTGGAAGAAGAGGCCGGCGGCGCGCCGATGTTCACCGAGGCCGTGCTCGCCAACATCATCCGCTTCTACGGCCATGCCATGCAGGGCTTCATGGGCGCCTACCTCGAGAAGAACGTGCAGATGTTCTCGGATTTCCAGGCGCGCATGGCGGAGCAGTCGCACGGTTTCACGCCCGAGATGTGGACACAGTTCATGAACCCGCAGTCGCCGCTCTACCAGGGCATGATGGGCCAGTACCGCGACCAGTCGCAAGCGATGTTCACGCAGATGCAGGAACAGATGCAGAAGCAGACGGAGCAGATGCTCGGGGCGTTCGGCATCAAGCGCTGAGGCCTCAGCGGCGCGGGAGGAACACGGCGTCGAGGGTGGCTTTGCCCTCGGAGTGGTCGAGGTCCTTGAAGAAATCGTGCGTGTCCTTGAACTCGACGCATGTCCCGTGGAACGGGTCCCTGATCGTGATGCGGTAGCTGCCGCCTTCCTTCCTGACGTTGTCGAGCATCACGTGGCCGCGTCCCCGGTCCAGGATGGCCGGCCCCAGGGTGCCGATCCGGTCCGCCATGGCCTTCCAGAAGGCGTTCCTCGCCGCGTGCCGACGGCCGAACTGGTGAAAATTGGCCTCGTGGCTGACCACCACGGGTTCCTGCCCCGTCATGGCCTTCAGTTGACCGGTGATGCCCTGCAGGGAGGCAGCCCGGTGGCCCTCCTCGGGCTGGAACCGGTCGGCCCGTCCGGGCGTCAGGTGCCCCTGGTCGAGCAGCAGCATGAGTGCGCATGCCATGGCGCCCTGGTCCTGGTCCGGCTGCAGGACCAGCAGCTTGCCGTCGGGCAGCGGATGGCCCTGGAAGCGCCCCAGCTTCAGCGGAGGCACCGGGCGCCCGTTCACCATGAACGCTGCGCTTTGCCGGTCGGGGGTGAGTTCGATGCCGCCGATCCTCTGCTTCACGTGCGCCGCGGGAATGTCGCAGATGGTTCCGGTGGCCATCAGGTCGCGCCGGCCGTCCGACAGCGGGGGATAGCGGCGGACGGCCCCGTCGGAGGAGGTGGCCAGGACATCCACGCTCAACCTCGTGTGGTCCCAGGGCATCGGCTCGCCGGGCACGATCGGCTGGAGGGAGGCTCCGCGGGCAAACGCGCCGACCACGTGGGGGTGCCGTGGCGTCCCGCCGGGGCCGGTCATTCCCGAGATCCGGCCCAGCGGGACCAGCGGAATCGTCGTCAGCGCGCCGAGTACCTCGGCCGGCGCTGTGGAGTGGCCGGACGCCGCGCCCGGCTTGCCCGCCGCACCAGGAAGGCGGGTGGGCGGAGCCATCTCTTGCAGGGAGGCCCGGGGGCGCATTGCCGATGGCGAGGCGGACTCGTCCGGGCGCTGCGGCAGTCTGTGCCCTAGCGGGGGACCGATGTAGAAACTCTCGGCGGCGGCCGGGTGCGTGCGCGGGGCGTCGGCGGCACTGCCGCCCTGCGTGTCCTGACGCGCGGTGGAACGCTGGCCACGGAACAGATGGGCGAGAGAAAGAGGTCTCATGGCGGGGGAGGTGAGCAGATGGCCCATCGTAGGAAGAGGCCCGGCACCTCCCCGGGGGGATGGCGAAGGCGCGCACCGCAACGCGAATGCCTATGATCCCGGCACACCACTGCGCGCCCTCCACCATGCAACGCTTCACGATTTCCATCGACGACGAACTCGCTTCCCAGTTCGACGCGTTCATCGCCGAGAAGGGCTATGGCAACCGTTCGGAGGCCGTGCGCGACCTGATCCGGTCCCGTTTGGGGTGCGATTCCCTGGGCGAAGCGCCCGCGGGCGGCCGCCGGCAGGGCCGCGCCGGGAACTGGTGCGTTGCCAGCGTCAGCTACGTCTACGACCACCACGAACAAACGGTCACGACCCGCGTACTGGACCTGCAGCATGACCACCACGACCTGGTCATCACCAGCCTCCACACCCATCTCGACCACGACCACTGCCTCGAGACGGTGGTGCTGCGCGGGCCGACGGCGGAGGTGAGGCAGTGCGCCGAGCGCCTCGTGGCCCTGCGCGGCGTACGGCATGGCAACGTGCACCTCGTGCCGCTGGAGCCGGGCCAGGGCACCCACTCGCACGGCGGCGCGGGCCCGCACACGCACCTCAGGCCGCGGAACTGACACAACCCGCTCCTGCGCCGAACGGCGTATGGCGCTGCGGGAGAATGTGTGAAGAATCGGTGTTTTTTCATACAGCGCTGCCGGAGCCCCATGCCACCCCGTTTTTCTCGCCGTCTGCTGTGTTCCGCGCTCCTCGGCGGCGCGGCCGCCCATGCGCAGACCTCCCACCTGCCCGAAATCCAGGTCACCGGCCCCCGGGATGCGGCGATCGGCTCCGCGGACAGCGCGAGCGAAGGCGCCGCCGAGCGTGCGTCCTACCAGACCCGCCCCAGGCTGCGCCCCGGCGACATCGTCGAGGCGGTGCCGGGCGTGGTCGCCACGCAGCACTCGGGCGACGGAAAGGCCAACCAGTACTTCCTTCGCGGCTTCAACCTCGACCACGGCACCGATTTCGCGGTGGCGGTGGACGGCATGCCGGTGAACATGCCCACGCACGGCCACGGGCAGGGCTACGCCGACCTCCATTTCCTGATCCCCGAACTGGTCTCGGGCGTGCGTTACCGCAAGGGGCCGTACTTCGCGCAGACCGGCGATTTCTCGCTGGCGGGCAGCGCCTCGCTCGACTACCTCGGCGTGCTGGAGGCGCCGTTCGTGGAGGTCACCCGGGGCTCGCACGACTTCAGGCGGCTGCTGGCGGCCGGCTCGCGGACCGTCGCCGACCGCACCTGGCTCGGCGCCCTCGAGATCGAAGGCAACGACGGTCCCTGGGACGTGCCCGAGAACCTCCGGAAGGTGAATGCCGTCCTGCGCTACTCGCAGGGGTCGCCCGCCCGGGGCCTCAGCATCACCGCGATGGCCTACAAAAGCCGCTGGACCTCGACGGACCAGGTGCCCGAGCGGGCCGTGGACAGCGGTCAGATCGGCCGCTTCGGCAGCATGAACCCCACCGACGGCGGAAATACCCAGCGCCTCAGCCTGTCGGGCCAGTGGTTCGACAAGGGGCCGGGGGGCGACACCCAGATCGGCGCCTACGCCATCGACTACCGCTTCGACCTCTTCTCGGACTTCACCTACTTCCTCGGCAACCCTGCGGGCGGCGACCAGTTCGAGCAGACCGACCGGCGCCGGATCTATGGCGTGCACGGCGCGCATACCGCTGGCAACACGGTCGCCGGTTTCGATGGCGCGCTGAGCTTCGGGGCGCAGTGGCGCGGAGACCGTATCGGCCAGGTGGGCCTGTACGACACCGAAGCCCGCCGGCGAACGGGCACGGTGCGCGACGACAGGGTCTCGCAGGACCTGTTCTCGGTATACGCCCAGCAGCTCGTCCACTTCACCGACTGGTGGCGCGCCTACGCGGGTCTGCGCGGCGACGCGCTGCGCTACGGCGTGCATGGTCACGAACCGAGGTACGGTGCCCTCAATGGCGGGCACGGGAATGACGCCACCGTCAGCCCGAAGTTCGGCATGGCGTTCACGCCGGCGCCTGCCCACGAGCTGTACCTCAATGCGGGCGTCGGCTTCCACAGCAACGACGTGCGCGGCGCCACCATCGCCATCGACCCGAAGACCGGCGAACGGGCCGACCGCGTCCCGGCGCTGGTGAAAGGCCGTGGCGCCGAGGTCGGGTGGCGCTTCCAGCCGGGCGACGACCTGACGGCGACCCTCGCATGGTGGCGGCTCGGCCTCGACTCCGAACTGGTCTACACGGGTGACGCCGGCACGACGGAGCCCGGCAGGGCCAGCAGCCGCCACGGTCTCGAAGCCACCCTGCGATGGCGGATCAGCCCGGCATGGCGCCTGGAGCTCGACGGCGCCCTGTCGCGCGCCCGCTTCCGCGGCGCCGCGCCCGAAGGGGAGGGCAATGACGTCGACAACGCGGTGGAGCGCGTGCTCGCCGCGGGCGTCACCTACATCGAAGGCCCCTGGACGGCGTCGCTGCGGTTGCGCTATCTCGGCCCGCGCGCGCTGGATACGCGCAACAGCGTGCGGTCCCGCTCCACCACGCTGCTGAACTGGGGAACGCGCTACGCGGTGAACCGGCATCTGACCCTGGGGCTGGACGTGTTCAACCTGGCGGGAAGCAAAGGCAACGACATCGAGTACTACTACGCGTCGTGCACCGCGGGGGAGGTCGCCGCCGGGGGCTGCAACGGCGGCGTGAACGGGCGGCACATCCATCCGATGGAGCCGCGCAGTGTCCGCGTCAGCGCGCGCTACGCGTTTTAAGGACGCCGATGATCGGGGGCCGCAGGCTCCCCGCATTTCACCGCGGCGGAGGCCCCGGCCGGCGCCCCGCGCCCGGAACTGGGACAATACGGGGATGAGCGACGTTCTCTCCCCCACGAAAACACCCAAAGTCGGGTTCGTGAGCCTCGGCTGCCCGAAGGCCCTCACCGATTCCGAACTGATCCTCACGCAGTTGAGCGCCGAGGGCTACCAGACTTCCAAGACCTTCGAGGGCGCCGACCTCGTCATCGTCAACACCTGCGGCTTCATCGACGATGCAGTGAAGGAAAGCCTCGACACCATCGGCGAGGCCCTGGCCGAGAACGGCAAGGTGATCGTCACCGGCTGCCTGGGCGCGCGCGCGGGCGAGGGCGGCGGCAACCTGGTGCGCGAGATGCACCCGAGCGTGCTGGCCGTCACGGGCCCGCACGCCACGCAGGAGGTGATGGACGCCGTCCACCAGAACCTTCCCAAGCCTCACGACCCGTTCATCGACCTGGTGCCCGGCAATTTCGGCGTGGCGGGCATCAAGCTCACGCCCAAGCACTACGCATACCTCAAGATCAGCGAAGGCTGCAACCACCGCTGCACCTTCTGCATCATCCCCTCGATGCGCGGCGACCTGGTCTCGCGCCCCGTGGGCGACGTGCTGAGCGAGGCGAAGGCGCTCTTCGAAGGGGGCGTGAAGGAACTGCTGGTGATCAGCCAGGACACGTCGGCCTACGGCGTGGACGTGAAGTACCGCACCGGCTTCTGGGACGGCAAGCCCGTGAAGACGCGCATGCTGGAGCTGGTGCAGACGCTGGGCGAGATCGCCGAGCCCTACGGCGCCTGGGTGCGCCTGCACTACGTGTACCCGTACCCGAGCGTGGACGAGGTGATTCCGTTCATGGCCACGGGCAAGATCCTGCCCTACCTGGACGTTCCTTTCCAGCACAGCCACCCCGACGTGCTCAAGCGCATGAAGCGCCCGGCGAGCGGCGAGCGCAACCTGGAGCGCATCCAGCGCTGGCGCGAGGCCTGCCCCGAGCTGGTGGTGCGCAGCACCTTCATCGCCGGCTTCCCGGGCGAGACGGAAGAGGAGTTCCAGCACCTGCTCGATTTCCTGCGCGACGCGCAGATCGACCGCGCCGGCTGCTTCGCCTACAGCGACGTGAACGGCGCCGTGGCCAATGAGCTGCCGGGCATGCTGCCGATGGAAGTGCGCGAGGAGCGCCGCGCGCGCTTCATGGCCGTGGCCGAGGAGGTGTCCATCGAGCGCCTGCGCCGCCGCGTGGGCGCGACCATGCAGGTGCTGGTGGACCATGCGCCTGCCCTGGGCCGCAAGGGCGGCACGGGCCGCAGCTATGCCGATGCGCCCGAGATCGACGGCGTGGTGCACCTGCTGCCGCCCGAGAAGATCAGCAAGCAGCTGAAGGTGGGCGAGTTCACGCGCGCGCAGATCGTGGGCGTGCAGGGCCACGATCTGGTCGCCCGGCCGATCTGACGGACGCGCCCGTGACGCAGGGCCTCATCCGGCCGCTTCGCTGGGTGGGGAAGTCTCCTGCAGGATGGCCCGATGCTGCTGGGCCATCCACGTCACCAAGGCATGCAGCCGCGCGCTGAATTCTTCACACCCGGCCGCGGGCTGGTGGGCTTCGGCCAGGAAGAAGGCGGCTTCCGCGGCCATATCGGGATGCCGCCGCAGGAAAAGCTGCGCATGGTCGTCCAGCGACCAGGGCCATTCCCCGCGGTACACGTTTTGCAGGATCTGGGTGGCGCGTAACAGTTTGCGCGATGCGGCACGCTGCAGCACCCATTGATCCTGCAGGGTGCCGTTCCGGCCGAGGCTTGCCAGATAACCGCCCAGCACGGTCTCGAAATCGCCATTCATCGCCAGGGCGATGTCTCGGGAAGGGCGGAAGGGCCCGAAATCGCGCGACCGGTCCGCGCCCCAGAGGCAGCGGCAGTGGTGCCGCAGCCAGAAGCCCCAGCGGTACGTCTGGCCCGGGTCCAGCGCTTCAGCGCAACTGCCGATATCGAAATCGATCTTCACCACTTCCTGGTGACGCGCTTCCAGCGCACGGCGCAGGCTCTCCAGCCGTTTCTGCGCCGCCGGGCTGGGCGGCTCCCGCAGCAGAACCGTGAGATCGAGGTCGGAAACCCCGGCACGTGCTTCGCCGCGGGCGACACTGCCATAGGCGTAGATGCCGTCCAGGCCTGGTGCCTGGGCCGCCAGGGTGCTGCAGACGTCGGCGAGCAGGGGCGCGAACGCCGGCTGCAGGCGCGCGTCCGCCACCGCCAGGATGAAACCCTGGTCATCGACTCCGGGCAGGGTGAAATGGAGGCCCATGGGAACGAAAATATGTAGCAGGAAGGGGTGGCAAGGGTGGTGCGCCTATCTGCACGATAGCCGCACCCTGCTCCCCGCGCGCCCGTGGCCTGCATAAGATCGCAGCATGTTCTTCCCGCTGCCGCGCACCGCCACCGCTCCGTTTTGCCCGTCGGAGGTAAAGGGCTCCGTCCGCATCGACCCCGGCCTGCCGTTCCACCGCAAGCTGCTGCGGTACGCGGGCCCGGGGCTGCTGGTGTCCGTGGGCTACATGGATCCGGGCAACTGGGCGACGGACATCGAGGCAGGCTCGCGGTTCGGCTACGGGCTGCTGTTCGTCGTGCTGCTCGCCAGCCTGGCGGCGATGCTGCTGCAGACGCTGTGCGTGCGGCTCGGGCTGGTGGCGCAGAGGGATCTGGCGCAGCTGTGCCGGGAGCGCTACGGGCCCGCGGCCAACCGCTTCCTGTGGGCCGGGGCCGAGCTGGCGATCATCGCCTGCGACCTGGCCGAGGTGCTAGGCGGCGCGCTCGCGCTGCATCTGCTGTTCGGGGTGTCGATTCCCGTCGGCATCGGCATCACCGCGTTCGACACGCTCCTGGTGCTGGGCCTGCAGGGCGCGGGCTTCCGGCGGGTGGAGGCGATCGTGCTGGCGCTGGTGGGCACGATCGCGGCCTGCTTCGCGGTGGAACTGGCCTTCGCCCGGCCGCTCTGGTCGGAGGTGGCGATCGGCTTCGCGCCCAGCCTGGAGCGCCTGCAGCAGCCCGGGGCGCTGTACCTGGCCATCGGCATCGTGGGGGCCACGGTGATGCCGCACAACCTCTATCTGCATTCCTCGGTGGTGCAGACCCGGCTGGTGGAGGACAGCGACGCCGGCCGCCGCGAGGCGATCCGCTTCTGCACGCTGGACGCGGTGATCTCGCTGTCGCTGGCGCTGCTGGTGAACGCCGCCATCATGGTGCTGGCCGCGAGCGCCTTCCACGGCAACGGCCACCGGGACGTGGCCGACATCGCGGATGCCTACCGGCTGATCGAGCCGCTGGTGGGCAGCGCGCTCGCCGCCACGCTGTTCGGCATCGCGCTGCTCGCGTCGGGCCAGAGTTCGACCTTCACCGGCACCATCGCCGGGCAGATCGTGATGGAAGGGTTCCTGCAGCTCAAGATTCCCTGCTGGCAGCGGCGCCTCATCACGCGCGTGCTGGCGCTGGTGCCCGCGCTCGTGGGCGTCTGGTGGCTGGGCGACGAGGGCGTGGGGAAGATGCTGGTGCTGAGCCAGGTGGTGCTGAGCTTCCAGCTGCCGTTCGCGATGTGGCCGCTGATCCGCTTCACGAGCGACCGCTCGCTGATGAAAGGGTTCGCGAACGGGCGCGCGGTGCGGTGGCTGGCCTGGGCGCTGTTCGCGGTGATCTCGGTGGCGAACGTCTGGCTCGTGGGGGCGGTGCTGGCGGGGTGAGGCCTTGTGTCGGCGCGGCCGCATACGCAATTCCACGGAAGGATTCTGCGAACGGTTGAGCTCTAATCTCAGGGTTTCCACTCCTGGACGCGCGTGCCGATCGTCGCCGTGCTCCTGCCTTCCATGACTCCCTCTTCCCAATCCTCCATGGCGGCTTCCGGCAGCGAAGCCGCGCCCGCGCAATCCAAAGTGGGCACCGTCCTGCGCGTGACGGGCGGCAATTTCATGGAGATGTTCGACTTCTTCCTGTTCGGCTTCTACGCCACGCAGATCTCCAAGGCATTCTTCCCCGCGGGCGACGAGTTCGCCTCGCTCATGCTGACGTTCATGACCTTCGGCGCCGGCTTCCTGATGCGGCCGCTGGGCGCCGTCTTTCTGGGCGCGTACGTGGACCGCGTCGGCCGCCGCCAGGGCCTGATCGTGACGCTCGCGCTGATGGCGCTGGGCACGCTGCTCATCGCCTGCGTGCCGGGCTACGCCACCATCGGCTTCGTGGCGCCGCTGCTGGTGCTGGTCGGCCGGCTGCTGCAGGGCTTCTCGGCCGGCGTGGAACTGGGCGGGGTGTCGGTGTACCTGGCCGAAATGGCGACGCCGGGCCGCAAGGGCTTCTACGTGAGCTGGCAGTCGGCCAGCCAGCAGGTGGCGATCATCGTCGCGGCGGCGCTGGGCTACTGGCTCAACGTGACCTTCATGCCGCAGGAGATCGCCGATTTCTACTGGCGCCTGCCGTTCTTCGTGGGCTGCCTGATCGTGCCGGTGCTGTTCATCATCCGCCGCTCGCTGCAGGAGACGGAAGAGTTCAAGGCGCGCAAGCACCGCCCCTCCACGCGCGAGATCTTCCGCTCCATCATGTCCAACTGGGGGCTGGTGATCGCGGGGATGATGATGGTGGCGATGACCACCGTGTCGTTCTACCTCATCACCGTCTACACGCCCACCTTCGGCAAGAGCGTGCTGCACCTGAGCACCACCGATGCGCTGATCGTGACGCTGTGCGTCGCGCTGTCCAACTTCTTCTGGCTGCCGGTGATGGGCGCGCTCTCCGACCGCGTGGGCCGCAAGCCGCTGCTGGTGGCCTTCACGGTGCTGACCATCCTCACCGCCTACCCGGCCCTCAAGTGGCTGGTGGCGGCGCCGGACTTCGTGCGCATGCTGGAGGTCGAGCTGTGGCTGTCGTTCCTCTACGCGAGCTACAACGGCGCGATGGTGGTGGCGCTCACGGAGGTGATGCCGGTGGACGTGCGCACCGTGGGCTTCTCGCTGGCGTACAGCCTGGCGACCGCGGTGTTCGGCGGCTTCACGCCGGCCGTGGCCACGGGCCTGATCGAATGGTCGGGCGACAAGGCCGCGCCGGGCTGGTGGATGACGGCGGCGGCGGTGTGCGGGCTGCTGGCGACGCTGCGGCTGTACCGCCGGGCTGCCGCGCGGCGATAGCCCGCCCCCATGCTCAGTTGGTCGGATAGGCCGTGAGGAGGATCCACCGGCTGTCGACCACCTGGAAGTCGAGCTGAATGTTGGAGAACTGCGAACTCGTCTTGGTGGTGCACTGGCCCTGGGCGTTCGCTGCCGTGCAATTGAAGCCGCCGATCTTGTCCTTCTTGAGCACGCTGTAGACGGTCACCTTCTGCCGTGCGGTATTGCCCGAGCAGTTGACCGCAGTGCCCGTGTATTTCTTCGGGTCGAGGTAGTTGTTCCAGAAGCCCTTGTATTCCTCCACGCTGGAGAACAGGGTCTTGGTGGCCTGGCTCATGCCCGCGGGCGGCGTCGCGCCGAAGACGTGCTGGTTGAGGTGGCCCCCTGCGGCATTGTTGTTGCCCGAGACCCCGCTCTGCTGCACGGATGCGATCGCACGGCACGGCTCGGCCTGTGCCTCGGCCGTGCACATGCCTGCAGCCACGGCGATCGCTGCAATCAGGGGGGTGGCAGCGTGCCGACGGAACGCGCGCGGAACGCGCAAGGCCGAGGCTTGGATGGTTGGCATGGTCATGTGTGTTCTCCCTGGAGACATCTCCATGTCCATTTTTGGGCGGCACGCGGAGCCGCGCGCTGAAGGATCGCTGAATTGTTCTGAAGAGCGCTGAATGGCCCGGCGTACGCGGGCGAAAAAAAGGGCACCGGCCCTGCGGCCCGTGCCCTTTCTCCGGATGTGCGCGAACACTCGCCGCCCGAAGGCGGCATGCCACTCAGACGCGCTTGCGGTATTCGCCCGTGCGCGTGTCGATTTCGATCTTGTCGCCCTGGCTGACGAACAGCGGCACCGGCACTTCGAAGCCGGTGGCGATCTTGGCGGGCTTGAGCACCTTGCCGGACGTGTCGCCCTTGACGGCGGGTTCCGTCCAGGTGATTTCGCGCTCGACGCTGGTGGGCAGTTCGACCGAGATGGCCTTGCCGTCGTAGAACACCACTTCGAGGGACATGCCGTCTTCCAGGTAGTTCAGCGCGTCGCCCATGTTCTCGGCTTCGACTTCGTACTGGTTGTATTCGGTGTCCATGCAGACGTACATCGGGTCGGCGAAGTACGAGTACGTGCATTCCTTCTTGTCGAGGATGACGTTGTCGATCTTGTCGTCGGCCTTGTAGACGTTTTCGGTGCCGAAGTTGCCGATCAGGCTCTTGAGCTTCATGCGCACGGTGGCGGCGCCGCGGCCGCCGCGGGCGTATTCGGTCTTCAGGACGACCATCGGGTCCTTGCCGTGCATGATCACGTTGCCGGCGCGGATTTCTTGAGCGATTTTCATAGCAGATTTGCCTGGGTTGGGGCCGCTCAACGCACCGGAGCGCCCTGCCGAGCCGGGCAGCGAGGCGCGGCGGATGTGGCGAGGGCGCCGGGCATGTTCCGCGGCGGGGGATGCGCCGGCCGCGCGCTTTTGACAAGCGTGCCGGCCCATGAAGGCGCAAAACCCCGGATTTTAGCTTTTTTCCCGTACGAACCCGAGCAGTTGCGTCACGAGGTCGTCCTGGGCGAGCAGCCGCGAGCGCGCCGCCTGCACGCAGCCGCGCCAGTCCGCCAGCGCGCGAGGGTGCAGGGGCGGCACGGCGGCACCGGTGCCGTCGATGCCGTTCCAGGCGTGGTGGAAGCGCCGCAGCGACGCCGGGGCCTGCAGCCAGTCGAGGAAGGCATCGAGCTTGGCGTGGTGGGCGCCGTCGTCCTGCGGGTAGATGTGCCAGACGAACGGCTGGCCCGCCCAGAGCGCCCGCACCAGCGAATCCTCGCCGCGCACCGCGTTCAGGTCGCAGGCGAGCAGCATGTCGTCGAATGCCGTCTGGGGGCAGGGCACAAGGTAGGTGATGGGAAAGCCCGGATCCTCCACGGGGTGGGAGGCGCTTGCGGTGGTGCCGGAACCCTGCGGCGTGGCGGATGGGGGGGCGATGGCCGTGCCTGCCGTGCCTTGCGCCATACCACCGGCGGCTGCACCGGCTTGCAGGACGGAATGCACGGCCGCCGTGGCGCGTCCTGGCGTGGCGAGCAGGTGCGCGTCGCCGCGCTCGCCGAGCCGGTCCAGCAGCGCGGGCAGCCCGGCGGGCTCGTAGCAGAAGAGCGAGACGGCGAAGGCCTCGGGCGCGATGCCGTGGCGCGCGCGCCAGCCGGCACGGTCGAACGCCGCCTGGCGCGCCGGCAGGTCCGGCTCGCGCAGCAGGCCACCGGTGCGCTCCGTGAAGCCGGGGTAGAAGAACCAGCGCGTGCGGCCCGCGCCCGGGCCCGAGAACAGGGGCGAGGGCAGGCAGTGGCTGCGCTCGACGTAGCCCTCCGCCGAGAGGTATTCGAGGTTGATCCAGATGGGATGCTTGGCCTGTCCGTCCGTACCGGGCGGCGGCAGGCCGGCCAGGAAGCCGTCGGGAACGTCGCAGCCGAAGGCTTCGACGAGCACGTCGCACGGCGAGGCGGCGACCGGGCCCGCGGGCCAGGGCAGCACCTCGACGCCCGGTGCGCCCCGCGGCGCCATCCAGGCGAGGGCGGAGGCGTCGTCCGTCCACAGCCGCACGCGGTGGCCGAGCGCGCCCAGCTGGGCCGCGAGGCGCCAGCAGACGCCGATGTCGCCGAAGTTGTCGATGACGCGGCAGAAGAGGTCCCAGGCCAGAGGGGTGGGGGTGTGTTTCGGGGCGGTCATGAGGTTTCCTTTTCGGCGGGGGCTTCGCGCAGGTGGTCCACCAGCAGCCGCGCCACGCTGGAGAGCGCATCGCCCGAGCGCACGCACAGCGCCAGCTGGCGCCGCGCCCAGGGCTCCGCCAGCGCGACGGTGCGTAGCGGCAGCGTGCCCAGGTAGAGCCGCGCACTGCCGCGCGGCAGCACGCCCACGCCGAGACCCGCCGACACCATGAGGCAGAGCGCGTCGTAGCTCGTCACCTGGATGCGCAGCCGCAGCGGCATCCCGGCCTCGGCCGCCGCGCGCGTCAGCAGGTTGTTGATGGCGCTGCCCGGGTGCACGCCCACGAAGTCGCAGTGCAGCGCCTCTGCCAGCCGCACGCTGCGCCGCCGCGCCAGGGCATGGCCCCGGGGCGCCACCAGCACCAGTTCGTCCTCCCGGTAGGGCAGCAGCGTGACGCGGTCGCCGTAGTTGCCGTGGTTGAGGATGCCGATGTCGGCCGCGTTCTCCGCGACCGAGCGGGCGATGGCGCTGCTGATCTGCTCCTCCAGCCGCACCTGCACCCGCGGGTGCGCGGCCATGAAGCGCTGCAGATCGCGCGGCAGGAACTGGGTGATGGCGGAGATGTTGGCCACCACGCGCACCTGCCCGCGCACGCCGGCACGGTAGTCGCCCATCTGCGCGGCAATGCCGTCCAGGTCGTTGAGCACGCCGCGCGCCATGTCGAGCAGCGCATAGGCGGCGGCCGTGGGCTCGCTGCCGCGGTTGCTGCGCGCGAACAGGTCCACGCCCAGGGCATGCTCCAGTTCCGCGAGGCGCCGGCTGGCGGCCGACGCGGCGATGTGCTCGCGCGCCGCGGCGCGGGCGATGGCGTTCTCTTCCATCACCGCCACGAAGAGGCGCAGGGACACCGGATCGAGTTTCATGGGGCGCTAGTCTGCCATGCCGTTTTGCGATGGCACCTTCTCGATTGGGCGTTTTGCGGCCGCGCCGGGGCTGGGCATGATGCGCGCCATGCAGGAGACATCCCCCATGGAATCCACCGCGGCGCAGGCGACCGCCCCGTCCGCCACCCCCGCCACCCCCGCGGCACTGGCCGGCGTGCGGGTGATCGAGATGGGCCAGCTCATTGCCGGCCCGTTCTGCGGCAAGACGCTCGGAGAGTTCGGCGCCGACGTGGTGAAGATCGAAGCCACGGGCGCGGGCGATCCGCTGCGCAACTGGCGCTTGCTGAAGGAGGGCACCTCCGTCTGGTGGCAGGTGCAGTCGCGCAACAAGCGCTCGGTGGCGCTGGACCTGCGCCAGCCCGAGGGGCAGGACATCGCGCGCCGCCTGATCGCCGAGGCCGACGTGCTCATCGAGAACTTCCGCCCCGGCACGCTGGAGGATTGGGGCATGTCGCCCGAGGCGCTGCACGCGCTCAACCCGGGCCTGGTGATCCTGCGCATCTCGGGCTACGGCCAGACGGGCCCCTACCGCGACCTGCCGGGCTTCGGCGTGATCGGCGAAGCCATGGGCGGGCTGCGCCACCTGACGGGCGAGCCGGGCCGCGTGCCGGTGCGCGTGGGGGTGTCGATCGGCGACACGCTGGCGGCGCTGCACGGCGCGATCGGCGTGCTGACGGCGCTCTACCACCGCAAGGTGAACGGCGGCCAGGGGCAGGTGATCGACGTGGCGCTGCACGAGGCGGTGTTCAACGTGATGGAGAGCCTGATCCCCGAGTACAGCGCCTTCGGCGCGGTGCGCGATGCGGCAGGCAGCGCGCTGCCGGGCATCGCTCCTTCCAATGCCTATCCCTGCACCGACGGCTGGGTGCTGGTGGCCGGCAACGGCGACAGCATCTTCCGGCGGCTCATGGAGGCGATCGGCCGGCCGGACCTCGCCGCGGCGCCCGACCTCGCGAGCAATGCCGGCCGCGTGGCGCGCGTGCAGGAGATCGACGCGGCGATCGGCGCCTGGACGGCCGGGCGCACGGTGGCCGAGGTGATGGAGACGCTCGCGGCCGCGCGCGTGCCGGCCGGCAAGGTCTACACGGCGCGCGACATCGCCGAAGACCCGCACTACCGGGCCCGCGACATGCTGCTGCCGCAGACCACGCGCGACGGCTACACGGTCGAGGTGCCGGGCATCGTGCCCAAGCTCTCGGCCACGCCGGGCACGGTCCGCTCCAGCGCCCCGCGGCTGGGCGACGACACCG
Source organism: uncultured Acidovorax sp. (assembly GCA_913774955.1). Lineage (GTDB taxonomy): Bacteria > Pseudomonadota > Gammaproteobacteria > Burkholderiales > Burkholderiaceae_C > Paracidovorax. The sequence goes on along the minus strand of CAJYKV010000024.1, from coordinate 183,016 downwards.
ACGCGGTGTTGCGCGAGGTGGGCCTGAGCGAGGCGCAGATCGCGCTGCTGCGCGAGAAGGGGGTGGTGCAATGAGCGGACAGTGGACCGGATCCGTGTGGCAGGGCGCCGGGCGCCGCATCCACATGCAGGAGGTGGGCACGCGCGACGGCCTGCAGATGGAGCAGGCCTTCGTGCCCACCCAGGACAAGATCGCCCTGGTGGATGCGCTGTCGGGCGCGGGGCTCGCCAAGATCGAGGTGACGGCTTTCGTGTCGCCCTCGGCGATTCCCGCGCTGCGCGACGCCGAGATCGTGATGCGCGAGATCGCGCGGCGCCCCGGCGTGGTGTATGCCGCGCTGGTGCCGAACGTGCGCGGCGCGGAGCGCGCGATCGAGGCACGTACCGACGAGCTGAATCTGGTGATGTCCGCCAGCGAGACGCACAACCTCGCCAACCTGCGCATGACGCGCGCGCAGTCGTTCGCCTCGCTCGCCCAGGTGGTGGCGACGGCGCAGGGCGCGGGCGTGGCGGTGAACGTGTCGCTCTCGTGCGTGTTCGGCTGCCCGATGGAAGGCGACGTGGCCGAATCCGAGGTGTTCGGGTGGGTGCAGCGCTTCGCCGACCTGGGCGTGGGCGGCATCACGCTGTGCGACACGACGGGCATGGCGCACCCTGCCCAGGTGGCGACGCTCGTGGCCGCGGCGCGCGCCCGCTGGCCGGGCCTGGTGTTCACGCTGCACTTCCACAACACGCGCGGCATGGGCCTCGCCAACGTGCTCGCCGCGATCGGCGCGGGCGCGGACCGCTTCGATGCCTCGCTGGGCGGGCTGGGCGGGTGCCCCTACGCGCCGGGCGCCTCGGGCAACGTCTGCAGCGAAGAGGTCGTGCACGCGCTGGAACTCATGGGATACGACACGGGCGTGGACCTGGCGGCGCTGCTCGCCGCCGCGCGGCGCCTGCCCGCGCTCATCGGCCACGACATTCCCGGCCAGCTCGCCAAGGCCGGGCAGCGCCTGGACCTGCACCCGGTGCCGGCGGATTTCGAAGCCATCCGCGAACGGGCGATGGCGAGATAGCGGAAAAACACAACGACAGGAGACACACCCCCCATGCCCACTTCTCTCTCTCACGCAGGCCGCCTGCCGCGCCGCCGCGCGCTGCAGGCGCTCGCCGCCACCCTCTGCTCACCCGCTCCGTTCGCCTGGGCGCAGGACGGCTATCCCTCCAAACCCATCACGCTGATCGTGCCGCAGGCCGCCGGGGGCGCCAACGACGCGATCGCGCGGGTGGTGGCGCAGCGCCTGTCGGAGCAGATGGGGCAAAGCGTGGTGGTGGACAACCGTCCCGGCGCGGGCGGCACGCTCGCCACCGCGGCCACCGCACGCGCCAGGCACGACGGCTACACGCTGCTGCTCACGGCCGACAGCGCGCACGTCATCGGCCCGGCGCTCTACCGCAATCCCGGCTTCGATCCGGTGAAGGATTTCGAGCCCGTGGCGCCCGTGGCCACGGCGGGCTACGTGCTGGTCGCGCACCCGTCGTTCCCTGCCAACGACATCGCGGGCCTGATCGCGCTCGCCAAGGCCAAGCCCGGTGAGTACGCGATCGCCTCGGCGGGCAACGGCACGCTCAACCACCTGATCGGCGAGATGCTGCAGAAGGCCGCGGGCATCCGATTGCAGCATGTGCCGTACAAGGGATCGGCTGCCGCCGCGACCGACGTGGCGGGCGGGCAGGTGCCACTGTCGGTGCAGAGCCTGCCGTCCTGCATCGCCTTCATCAAGGCCGGGAAGCTCAAGGTGCTCGGCGTGGTCAACAGCCGCCCGGTGGCCGCGCTGCCCGGCGTGCCGACGATCGGCCAGACGCTGCCGGGCTTCGGCCAGTCGCCCTGGTACGCGCTGTTCGCGCCGGCCGGCACGCCCGCGCCCATCGTGGCGCGCCTGCAGGCCGAGGTCGCCCGCGCGCTGGATCAGAAGGACGTGGTGGACAAGCTCGCCGGCGTGGGCTGCGAACCGTTCAAGGGCACGTCCGCCCAGCTCGGGGCGCTGGTGCAGGCGGAATTGCCGCAGTGGGCGCGCGTGGTGAAGGAGACCGGCGCCACGGTGGACTGACGGCCGCGCCGCTCTGCCGCGCAGAGCGAGAACGACACAGATAGACAACGACCCAGGAGACAACGACATGCAAGCTTCCTTCCCCCGCCGGCTCGCGCTGGCCACCCTGGCGGCCGCGGCCTGCGCGGCCCTGCCGCTGGCGGCCGTGGCACAGGGTGCCTACCCGGCCAAGCCCGTGACGCTCGTCGTGCCCACCGCGGCCGGCGGCACCACGGACCTGTCGGCGCGCATGCTCGCGCAGGCGCTCGGGCCGGTGCTCGGGCAGTCGGTGGTGGTGGACAACAAGGGCGGCGGCAATGGCAACATCGCGGCCGGCGCGGTCAAGCGGGCCGAGCCCGACGGCTATACGCTGCTCATGCAGTACTCGGGCTACCACGTGATCTCGCCGCTGCTCACGGCGCAGAAAACCTGGGACATGGGCGACTTCCAGCCCGTGGCGAACGTGCTCTCCGCTCCGCAGATCATCGTGGTGCGCGAGGGCCTGCCGGTGAAGACGCTGGGCGAGCTCATCGCCTACGCGAAGGCCAACCCCGGCAAACTGAACTACGCCTCGTCCGGCAACGGCTCGCTGCAGCACGTGACCGGCGCCATGCTGGAGCAGCAGGGCGGGATGAAGATGGTGCACGTGCCCTACAAGGGCACCGGCCCCGCCCTGCAGGATCTGCTGGGCGGGCAGGTGGATCTCACCTTCGGCACCGCGCCGCCCTTCATGCCGCACATCCAGGCCGGCAAGCTGCGCGTGCTGGCCGTGACGGGCAAGGAGCGCCTGCCCAGCCTGCCGAACGTGCCCACCACGGCCGAAGCCGGCTATCCGCAGGTGAATGCCACGTCGTGGTTCGCGTTGTTCGCGCCCGCGAACACCCCGAAGCCCGTGGTCGACAAGCTGGTGGCCGACGTGCGCACCGTGGTGCAGAGCCCCACCTTCCAGCAGAAGGCGCAGGAGCAGGGCGCCACGGCCGATTACCAGGCACCGCAGCAGCTCGGCGCGCGCGTGAAGGCCGATCTGGCCAACTGGGCGCAGGTGATCAAGGCGGCGAACATCCAGGCCGAGTGAGGTGGAGGCTGGGCATTTTCAACAACCCGCCACCGCATTTTTAAGGGTTTCCCCCATTGCGGCTTCGTGCTGCATTTCAGGGCCTCCATGCACCGCATGGGGGCTTTTTTCATGCCGTGGCGCACCAAGGCCGTGCAGCACCGAAAACGCTTTGAATGATTGAATTTTTTCTTTAACATGCGCCCGTTGTAAATTTTTTATCAGAGTTTTCAGCCTGACGGGAGCCGCTTCCAGCGGGTCCGCGGCTGCGATCGCCTTCTTCCCTTTCCTCCATGTCCGACCTTCCAGACGTTGCCGCCGATGCCGTATCGATCGCGATCCGCATCGGACGCGCGCGTCCCACGCTGACGCGCTCGCACCAGCAGATGGCGGACTACGTGCTGGCGCATCCGCTGCAGGCCGCCACGATGCCGATCGACGAACTCGCGGCGGCGGTGGGCGTGTCCATCGCCACCGCCAACCGTTTCGCGCGGGCGATCGGCCTCGAGGGCTACCCGATGCTGCGGGCCGAACTGGTGAAGGGGTTCGAAGCCATGCTGGCGCCCATCGAGAAGATGCGCATCAAGCTGGAGAAGCCCACCTCCATCCGCGACGTGTTCGCCGCCGCGCTGGAAGAGAGCCAGCGCAACATCGCCGCCACGCGCGAAGCGCTCGACCCTGCCGCCTGCGAGGCGGCGGTGCAGGCGCTGCTGGGCGCGGGCCGCATCTACCTGGCCGGCTTCGGCGCCAGCGGCTGGCTGGCCGGCCTGCTGCAGCGCGGCCTCGACGCGTACTGCGACAACGTGCACCTGCTGGCCGGCGTGGGCGGCTCGTCCTACGGCGCGCGCATGCTGCCGCGCATGGGCGAGGGCGACCTGCTCGTCGCCATCAGCTATCCGCGCTACCTCACCGACACGGTGGTGCTGGCGCAGGGCGCATTCGAGCGCGGCGTGCAGGTGCTGGCGCTCACCGACGGCCCGCAGTCGCCGCTCGTGCCGTTCGCGCACGGCTGCCTGTTCGCCCAGACCGAAAACCAGTACGCGGCCAACTCCGAATCGTCGGCGCTGGCCCTGATCGAGGCGCTGACCAGCGCGGTGGCCCACCAGTCGCGGGAATCGGTGAAGACCGCAGCCCGCATGACGGAGGCGGTGCTGCCGTGGCTGCACGACAGCGCCCGCAGCCGGCTCGCGCCGCGCTCGGGCGAGGCCGGGCAGCGGCGTGCGGAGGCGCGGGCCGCCGGGCGCTGAGCACCGCCACCCCGCGCCCACGCGCCGCCTTCTTCCGCTTCTTTCCGTACCGTCCGCTTCGTCCCGCTTTTTCCGTCCGCACGCATTCCCTTCGCCGCTTTTCGCCGATTCCGCCCGCAATGACCGCCACCGCCGCTTCCCCTTCCGCCGCACGCACCGCGCCCGTGATCGCCATCCATGGCGGCGCGGGCACGCTGAACCGCGCCCACATCAGCCCCGCCCAGGAGCAGGCCTACCACGCCGCGCTGCAGGACGTGCTGCGCGCGGGCCAGGCCGTGCTGGCGCGGGGCGGCAGCGCGGTCGATGCCGTCTGCGAGGCGGTGCGCCTGCTGGAGGAATGCCCGCTGTTCAATGCCGGCCACGGCGCGGTGTTCACGGCCGACGCCACGCACGAACTGGACGCGGCGGTGATGGACGGCGCGAACCTCGCGGCCGGCGCGGTGGCGGGCGTGGCGCACGTGCGCAACCCGGTGCTGGCGGCCCGCGCGGTGATGCTGCACGGCCAGCATGTGCTGATGGCCGGCGAGGGCGCCGAGCGCATGGCGCGCGACGCGGGCCTGGAGATGGTGGAGCCGTCGCATTTCTCGACGGACGCGCGCCGCGCGCAGCTGGAGGCCGCGCGCGCCAGCCAGCGCGGCGCCGTGCTGGACCACGATGGCGCCGCGGCGCTGGCGGGCCGCGCCCTCGACGAAGACCGCAAGATGGGCACCGTCGGCGCGGTGGCGCTGGATGCGCACGGCCACCTCGCCGCCGCCACCTCCACGGGCGGCATGACCAACAAGCGTCCCGGCCGCGTGGGCGACAGCCCGCTGATCGGCGCGGGCACCTACGCCGACGACCGCACGGCGGCCGTCTCCTGTACCGGCCACGGTGAGAGCTTCATCCGCGTGGCAGCCGCGCACGACCTCTGCGCGCGGATGGCCCACGGCGGCGCAGCCCTCGGCGAAGCGGCCGATGCCGTGGTCCACGGCACGCTCACGGCCCTCGGCGGCACCGGCGGCCTGATCGCCGTGGACCGCCACGGCAACGTCTGCCTGCCCTTCAACACCGAGGGCATGTACCGCGGCTTCGCCCGCGTGGGCGAAACGCCCGAGACCTCCATCTACCGCTGAGGGCCCGGCGCCCGCGCCCCTCCGCTCCACGACCGATCTTCCTTTCGCCCGACATGAAATCCACCGCCCCGACCGCCTCCACGACCCTCGCCCTGCCCGAGCAGCGCGTGCTGGCCGTGGACGACCTCACCATCCGCTTCGCCAATTCCGAGCGCACGGTGGACGCCGTGCGCCACCTCTCCTTCCACGTGGACCGCGGCGAGACCCTGGCCATCGTGGGCGAATCGGGTTCGGGCAAGTCCGTCACCTCGCTGGCGCTGATGCGGCTCGTGGAGCACGGCGGCGGCAAGATCATCGGCGGCTCGGTGGCGCTGCGCCGCAGGAGCGGCCAGGTGCTGGACGTGGCGCGCGCCGGCAACGCGGTGATGCGCGACGTGCGCGGCGCCGACGTGGCGATGATCTTCCAGGAGCCGATGACCTCGCTCAACCCGGTGTTCACCGCGGGCGAGCAGATCGCCGAATCCATCCGCGTGCACCAGGGCAAGGACCGGGCCGCCGCGCGCGCCGAAGCGCTGCGCATGCTGGACCTGGTGCGCATTCCCGAGGCACGCAACGTGCTGGACCGCTTCCCCCACCAGCTCTCGGGCGGCATGCGCCAGCGCGTGATGATCGCCATGGCACTGTCGTGCAAGCCGCAGCTGCTGATCGCCGACGAGCCCACCACGGCGCTCGACGTCACCATCCAGGCGCAGATCCTGCAGCTCATCCGGCAGCTGCAGGACGAGATGCACATGGGCGTGATCTTCATCACCCACGACATGGGCGTGGTGGCCGAGGTGGCCGACCGCGTGCTGGTGATGTACCGCGGCGACAAGGTGGAGGAGGGCCCCTCGGACCGCGTCTTCGCCGCGCCGCAGCATGCCTACACCCGCGCGCTGCTGTCGGCCGTGCCGAAGCTGGGCGCCATGCAGGGCACCGACCTGCCGCGCCACTTCGACCTGATCGGCGCCGATGGCGCACCCGACGCGGAGGCGGTGCTCGAGTCCACCCCCGCCGACACCCGCCCGGCGGGCGCCCATCCCATCCTGCGCGTGAAGGACCTGGTGACGCGTTTCGACCTGCGCGCCGGCCTCTTCAACCGCGTGCAGCGCCGCGTGCATGCGGTGGAGCGCGTGAGCTTCGATCTCTATCCGGGCGAAACGCTCGCCCTGGTGGGCGAATCCGGCTGCGGCAAGTCCACCACCGGCCGCTCGCTGCTGCGCCTGGTCGAGAGCCAGAGCGGCGCCATCGAGTTCGGCGGGCGCAACATTCTCGACCTGCCCACGTCCGAGGTGCAGGCACTGCGCCGCGACATCCAGTTCATCTTCCAGGACCCGTTCGCCTCGCTCGACCCGCGCCTCACGGTCGGCTTCTCGATCATGGAGCCGCTCTTGGTGCACAAGATCGGCACACGCGAAGAGGCGCAGGCCCGCGTGGACTGGCTCATGGAGAAGGTGGGCCTGCCGCGCGAGCATGCGCAGCGCTACCCGCACGAATTCTCCGGCGGCCAGCGCCAGCGCATCGCGATCGCGCGCGCCCTGGCCCTCAACCCCAAGGTGGTGGTGGCCGATGAATCCGTCTCGGCGCTCGACGTCTCCATCCAGGCACAGATCGTCAACCTGATGCTGGACCTGCAGCGCGAGCTGGGCGTGGCCTTCCTCTTCATCTCGCACGACATGGCGGTGGTGGAGCGCATCAGCCACCGCGTGGCGGTGATGTTCCTCGGCCAGATCGTGGAGATCGGCCCGCGCCGCGCGATCTTCGAGAACCCGCAGCACGCCTACACGAAGAAGCTCATGGCCGCCGTGCCGATCGCCGATCCGGCGCGCCGCCACCTGAAGCGCACGCTGCTGGGCGGCGAAATCCCCAGCCCGATCCGCGCCGTGGGCGACGAGCCGGCCGTGCAGCCGCTGGTGGAAGTGGGCCCGGGCCACTTCGTGGCGCGCCACGCCATCGCCAACCTGTACTGATCCCGCCTTTTTCCTCCTTTCCTCCTGCCTTCGTTCCTTTTCAACCGGAGTCCACCATGAAGAAAACCCCGCATTCCCGCCGCATCGCAGCGGGCCTCCTGGCCCTCGTGGCCGTGGCCGCGTCCGGCTCCGCGCTCGCCGCGGGCAACGCCGTGCTGGCCATCTACCAGCAGCCCGAGACGCTGGACCCGTACAACACCAACACGACCATCACCACGGCCGTGACGAAGAGCTTCTACGAAGGCCTGTTCGCGTTCGACAAGGACATGAAGGTCAAGAACGTGCTGGCCGAGAGCTACGAAGTGTCCCGGGACGGGCTGGTCTACACGTTCAAGCTGCGCTCGGGCGTGAAGTTCCACGACGGCACCGACTTCAACGCCGCCGCCGCCAAGGCCACGCTGGACCGCGTGATGGACCCGGCCAACCGCCTGCTGCGCGCCAACCAGTTCAACCGCGTGGCCAAGGTCGAGGCCGTGAACCCGCAGACCCTGCGGATCACGCTCAAGGAGCCCTTCGGCCCCTTCATCAACGCGCTGGCGCACGCCTCGGCCGCGATGATCTCTCCCGCCGCGCTCGCCAAGTGGGGCAGCAAGGACATCGCGTTCCACCCCGTGGGCACGGGCCCCTTCGAGTTCGTCGAGTGGAAGCAGACCGAAGCCATCGTCGGCAAGAAGTTCGCGGGCTACTGGAAGAAGGGCTATCCCAAGGTCGACCAGGTGACCTGGAAGCCGGTGACCGAGAACAACACCCGCGCCGCCATGCTGCAGACCGGCGAGGCCGACTTCGCCTTCACGCTGCCCTATGAGCAGATCGCCACGCTGAAGAAGAGCGACAAGGTGGAAGTGGTGACCGCGCCCTCCATCATCCAGCGCTTCCTGACGTTCAACATGCTGCAGAAGCCCTTCGACAACCCGAAGGTGCGTGAAGCCATCGGCTACGCGATCAACAAGGAGGCGCTCGCCAAGGTCGCCTTCAACGGCTACGCCTTCCCGGCCCAGGGCTTCGTGCCGCAGGGCGTGGAATACGCCGTCAAGATGCAGCCGATCCCCTACAACGTGGCCAAGGCCAAGGAACTGCTGAAGGAAGCCGGCTTCCCCAACGGCTTCGAGACCACGCTCTGGAGCGGCTACAACAACACCACCAGCCAGAAGGTGATCCAATTCCTGCAACAGCAGCTGCAGCAGGTGGGCATCAAGGTGTCGGTGGAGGCGCTGGAACCCGGCAAGCGCGCCGAGACCGTGGACGCCTGGCCCGATCCCAAGACCTCCAAGCTGCGCCTGTACTACATCGGCTGGTCGTCCTCCACCGGCGAGGCCGACTGGGCGCTGCGCCCGCTGTTCGCGACCGAGTCGTGGGCTCCCAAGCTGGCCAACTACGCCTTCTACAGCAACCCCATGGTGGATGATTCCATCGCCAAGGCGCTGCTGACCACCGACGGCGGCGAGCGCGCCGCGCTCTACAAGGCCGCGCAGGAGCAGCTCGCCAAGGACCTGCCGCGCATCCCGCTGGTGACCGAAGAAGTGCTCTACGCCCACGCCAAGCGCCTCTCCGGCGTGTACGTGATGCCCGACGGCAACATCAACAGCGACGAAATCTCGCTGAAGTAAGCCCCAGGGCTCGACGGCCCCCGCATGCCGCGGGGGCCTTGTCCCACTTCTGTTCCCGCTCCCGTTCCGCTCCCGTTTTCCCCTCGCTGCGCACCGCAGCGCCGCACCCATGCTGAACTATTTCCTCAAACGACTGCTGGGGCTCCTGCCCACGCTGCTGATCGTGGCGGTACTGGTGTTCCTCTTCGTCCACATGCTGCCGGGCGACCCTGCTCGCCTGGCCGCCGGGGTGGACGCCGACGAGGCCACCGTGCAGATCGTCCGCCAGGAGCTGGGCCTCGACAAGCCCCTGCCCGAGCAGTTCGTGCACTTCTTCTCTCGCATGGTGCAGGGGGATTTCGGCACGTCCATCCGCACCCGCCGCCCCGTGGCCGCCGAGATCGGCGAGCGCTTCATGCCCACGCTGCTGCTCACCATCGCCGCCATGGCCTGGTCGGTGGTGCTCGGCATGGGCATCGGCATCCTCTCGGCCGTGTATCGCAACCGCTGGCCCGACCGGCTCGGCATGACGCTCGCGGTGTCCGGCATCTCCTTTCCCGCCTTCGCGCTCGGCATGACGCTGATGCAGGTGTTCTCGGTGCAGCTGGGCTGGCTGCCCACCGTGGGGGCCGACAGCTGGAAGCATTACGTGCTGCCCTCGATCACCCTCGGCGCGGCGGTGGCCGCTGTCATGGCCCGCTTCACACGCGCCTCCTTCGTCGAAGTGGTTCAGGAAGACTTCGTGCGCACCGCGCGCGCCAAGGGCCTGAACGAGCGCACCGTGGTGCTCAAGCACTGCCTGCGCAATGCGCTCATCCCGGTCGTCACCATGATGGGCCTGCAGTTCGGCTTCCTGCTGGGCGGCTCGATCGTGGTGGAAGCCGTCTTCAACTGGCCCGGCCTCGGCCGCCTGCTGGTCGATGCCGTGACCATGCGCGACTACCCCGTCATCCAGACGCTGGTGCTGCTTTTCTCGCTGGAGTTCATCCTCATCAACCTGGTGGTGGACATGCTCTACGGCTTCATCAACCCGACCATCCGCTACAAGTGAAGCGCACGGACCGGACCCCCTCCACCGACGAAGACACGGTATGACCACGCCCTCCATTCCCACGCCGCCCGACGCCGCCCAGCTGGCGGCCGCATCCGTGGCGCCCGCTGCCGGCAACGCCTCCACGGTGCGCACGCCCTGGCGCGAGTTCTGGCGCAAGTTCAAGAAGCAGCACGTCGCGGTGGCCGCGCTGGTGTTCGTCGTGCTGCTCGTCGCCGTGGCCGTGCTGGCCCCGGTGATCGTGCCGTTCGACGCAGAGAATTTCTTCGACTACGACCGGATCAACGATGGCCCCTCTGCCATGCACTGGTTCGGCGTCGATCCGCTCGGCCGCGACATCTTCAGCCGCATCCTGATGGGCGCGCGCATCTCCCTGGCCGCAGGCTTCCTGTCGGTGGCGATCGGCTGCCTGATCGGCACCACGCTGGGCCTGCTGGCCGGCTACTACGAAGGCTGGTGGGACCGCATCGTGATGCGCATCTCCGACGTGCTGTTCGCCTTCCCCGGCATCCTGCTGGCGCTGGGCGTGGTGGCCATCCTGGGCAGCAGCATGACCAACGTGGTGGTGGCCGTGGCGGTGTTCAGCGTGCCGGCCTTCGCGCGGCTGGTGCGCGGCAACACGCTGGTGCTCAAGCAGATGACCTACATCGAGTCCGCGCGCAGCATCGGCGCGTCGGACTGGACCATCATCGTGCGGCACATCCTGCCGGGCACCATCTCCTCCATCGTCGTGTACTTCACGATGCGCGTCGGCACCTCGATCATCACCGCCGCCAGCCTGTCGTTCCTCGGCATGGGCGCGCAGCCGCCGACGCCGGAGTGGGGCGCCATGCTCAACGAGGCGCGCGCCGACATGGTGAACGCGCCGCACGTCGCGCTGTTCCCGAGCCTCGCCATCTTCCTGACGGTGCTGGCCTTCAACCTGCTGGGCGACGGCCTGCGTGACGCGCTCGACCCCAAGATCGACCGGCAGTCATGAGCGCACGCGACCTCGCTGCCGCCGCGCCGCCGCGCATCGGCCTGCTGGACGCGGGGCCGCTCGACGCGATCACCGACGTGGCGGGTGTCACCGTCGGCCACGCCACGCTGGACGACGGCGCGGTGCAGACCGGCGTGACCGTCATCCACCCGCACGCGCTCGACCCGTACCGGAACAAGGTGCCGGCGGGCGCCGCCGTCATCAACGGCTTCGGCAAGAGCGTGGGCCTGGTGCAGCTCGAAGAGCTGGGCCAGCTGGAGACGCCGATCGCGCTCACCAACACCTTCTCGGTGCCCGCCGTGGCGCAGGCGCAGATCCGCGACTGCGTGCGCGCGAACCCCGAGACGGGCCGCGCGCTGCCCACCGTCAACCCGCTGGTGCTGGAGTGCAACGACGGCTTCCTGAACGACATCCAGCGCATGGCGGTCGGCGACGACCACTACCGTGCCGCCTGCGAAAGCGCCTGTGCGCAGGTGCCCCAGGGCGCCGTGGGCGCGGGCCGCGGTATGTCGAGCTTCCAGCTCAAGGGCGGCATCGGCACCGCGTCGCGGCGCGTGCCGCTCGCTGGCGGCCACCGCACCGTGGGCGCGCTGGTGCTCGCCAACTACGGGCTGCTGCCGAACTTCGTCTGGGGCGGTGCCGCGATCGGCGCGACCCTGGCCGACGCCCTGGAGGCGGAAGCCGAAGCGCGCGCCGCCGCGGCCGGGCCCGAGAAGGGCTCCATCATCATGGTGCTGGCCACCGACGCGCCGCTGGACGCGCGCCAGCTCGCCCGCCTCGCCCGGCGCGCCGCCGCGGGCCTCGCGCGCACCGGCTCGGTGTACGGCCACGGCAGCGGCGACATCGCCGTCGCGTTCTCCACCGCCTACACCCTGCCGCACCTGCCGGAGGACGCCATGCCGGCCGTGCCGCTGGTGCACGAATCGTTGCTCGACGGCCTGTTCCAGGCGGCGGCCGACAGCGTCGAGCAGGCAATCGTGAACGCGCTCTGGCACGCGGAGACCGTCACCGGCCGGGACGGCCATCGCCGCCAGGCCCTGCGCGACCTGCTCGCCCGGACCGGCTGACGCCGCCTGCCGCCACCGGCCGCATCACGGCCCGTTCCGCATTCTCTTCTTCTCCCTTCCACGCCGAGTGCAGTTCCCATGAAAATTCTCATCTCCGTCGACATCGAAGGCGTGGCCGGCGTCTACCACCCCGAACAGGTGCGCGCCGGCAATCCCGAATACGAACGTGCCCGGCGCCTCATGGCGGCGGAGGCGAACGCCGCCATCGCGGGAGCGTTCGAAGGCGGCGCTTCGGAAGTGTTCGTGAACGATTCGCACGGCGGCTTCCGCAACATGCCGCCGGACCTGCTCGACGCGCGCGCGCAGGCCGTGCAGGGCAAGCCCCGCTACCTGAGCATGGTGTCCGGCGTGGAACTGGGCGTGGACGGCGTCTGCTTCATCGGCTACCACGCGCGCTCGCGCGCCCACGGCATCCTGGCCCACACGATCAACAGCTTCGCGTTCGCGCGCATCGCGCTCAACGGCCGCGAGCTCGGCGAGGCGGGCATCTACGGTGCGCTGGCCGGTGCCTACGGAGCGCCCGTCATCGCCGCCTCGGGCGACGACGCCTTCATCGCCGAAACGCGCGACCTGTTCCCGCACGCAACCTTCGTGCAGACCAAGCGCGCCACCGGCGCCACCAGCGGCATCAGCCTCTCGCCCGAGCGCGCCTGCGCCGCGATCCGCGAGGGCGTGACCCGGGCGATGGCGCAGGTGCGCAGCGCCCGGCCGTTCTGCATCGACGGCCCGGTCTCCGTCGATCTGGTGGCGCAGTCGGTGGCGCTGGCCGACCTGTTCTGCCAGTGGCCTACGCTGGAACGCACCGCACCCGACGCGCTGCGCTTTACCGCGCCCGATACCGAATCGGCGGTGCGGATGGTGAACTGCCTGTCCGCGATGTCGAGCATGTTGAGATAGGGAACACCCCCCTGAGGCGCTGCGCGCCTTCCCCCCGCTCTCGCCGTGCTGCGCACGGCGGGCAGGGCGGAGTGAGGACCGCGGCTCCGTGCCCGCCTGCGCGGGCATGGACGGAACGAGCGCCCCTCGACTCTGGCGAGGGGCTGGACGCCGGTGGCCGGGCGAAGCCCGTTCCACGGCGTCTGCTGGCGTGGCCTGCTCCGCGGCCTTCTGAATGTTGCGGCAGCGCCGGTTGCTTGGATTGCGCACAATGCTGCTGTTTTCTGGGTCAAAGAAATGAATGCACTTGAAAATTCGTCCCCGGCCACCGTGCCCGCGATGACCGTCGGCATCGTGGCCGGCATGGGCCCTGCCGCGGGCGTGGATTTCGCGCGGCTGTTCGTGCGCGCGGCGGAGCAATGGCTGAAGGGCCATGGCCAGGCCGTGCGCGACCAGGCCTTTCCCGAGCACTGGATCGCCCAGGTGCCGGTGGTGGACCGCACGCAGGCGCTGCGCGATCCGGCGGCGCCCCAGCCGCTCGAAGGGATGGTATCGGCACTGCAGCGGCTGGCGGCGGTGGGCGCGCGCGCAGCGGCCATATCGTGCAATACCGCGCACGCGTGGCATGCGGCACTGCAAGAGCGCGTGCCCGGCGTGGAGCTGCTGCACATCGCGCGCGAGACCGCGGCCGAACTGCAGCGCCGCGGCGTCAACCGCGCCGCCCTGCTGGCCACCCAGGGCACCTACGGCATGGGGCTGTACGACGAGGCCTTCGCTTCGCACGGCGTGGAGTGCGTGCTGCCTTCCGCCGAGGCGAAGGAATGGCTGATGCAGGGCATCTACGACGGCGTGAAGGCCGGCGACGTCGCCCTGGCGCGCCGCCGATTCGCCGCGGTGGGAGAGGCCGTGCGTGCGCAGCACGGCGACGTGCCGCTCGTCATGGCCTGCACCGAGATCCCGCTGGCGCTGCCCGATGCGCCCGAGGCCGCCGGCTGGACCCTGGTCGACCCTTCCGAGATTCTGGCAACGGCCCTGGTGCGCCGCGCCTACGGCGGCCGCTGACACGGCGCGGCCGTGTGCGCCGGCCACAATACGCACATGTCCGATGTGCACTCCGATGAACTGCTCGCGCAGGTGGCCTCGCTGCCGCCGCTGCCCGGCGTCTACCGCTATTTCGACGCCCAGGGCGGCCTGCTCTACGTGGGCAAGGCGCGCAACCTCAAGAAGCGCGTCTCCAGCTACTTCACCAAGACCCATGGCGGAACGCGCATCGGCCACATGGTGGGCAAGATCGCGCGGCTGGAGACCACCGTGGTGCGCTCCGAGGCCGAGGCGCTGCTGCTGGAGAACAACCTCATCAAGACGCTCAATCCGCGCTACAACATCCTGTTCCGCGACGACAAGAGCTACCCCTACCTGAAGATCACCGGCGTCGCCGCGCGCGACGGCACCGGCGAGCAGCCCGGCCAGCGCTTCCCGCGCGTCGCGTATTACCGCGGCTCGATGGACAAGCGGCATCGCTATTTCGGGCCCTATCCCGGTGCCTGGGCGGTGAAGGAGACCATCCTGCTGCTGCAGAAGGTGTTCCGCCTGCGCACCTGCGAAGACACCGTCTTCTCCAACCGCACCCGTCCCTGCCTGCTCTACCAGATCAAGCGCTGCTCGGGCCCCTGCGTGGACCTGGTCTCGCCCGAGGCCTATGCGATCGACGTGCGCAACGCCGATGCCATGCTGCGCGGCGAGACCAAGGAACTGCTGGAGGCGCTGGAGGCGCGCATGATGGAACACTCCGGGCGGCTCGAATTCGAACAGGCGGCGGACATCCGCAACCAGATCACGGCGCTCTCGCGCGTGCTGCACCAGCAGGCCATCGAGACCGTTTCCGACAAGGACGTGGACATCCTCGCCGTGAAGGTGCTGGGCGGCCGCGCCTGCGTGAACCTCGCCATGGTGCGCGGCGGCCGCCACCTGGGCGACCGGCCGTACTTCCCCGTCCACGTGGAAGACGCGGCGGCGGTGTACCAGGCGGAAGAGGGCGGGGAGGTGGGCGACGGCGGTGCTGACGGCGCGGCCGAAACCATGGAGGCCGCGGATGCGGCCCCTGCCGCGCCCCGTGCCCCGCAGCGATCGCTGGAAGTGCAGGTGCTGGAAGCCTTCATCGCCCAGCACTACATCGGCGTGCCCGTGCCGCCCGTGCTCGTCACCAGCGAGCCGGTGGACCGCGCCCTGCTGGAAGCGCTCTCGCTGCAGGCCGGCATCCGCGTGAGCGCCGTGCACCAGCCGCGCGAACAGCGCCGCGCCTGGCTGGAGATGGCGCAGAAGAACGCCGACATCCAGCTCGCGCGGCTGCTGTCGGAGGAAGGTTCGCAGCAGGCGCGCACCCGCGCGCTCGCCGAGGCGCTCGACGTGCCCATGGACGACCTGGAGACGCTCACCATCGAGTGCTTCGACATCTCCCACACCGCGGGCGAGGCCACCCAGGCCTCGTGCGTCGTGTTCCACCACCACCGCATGCAGAGCAGCGAATACCGCCGCTACAAGATCGAGGGCATCACCGGCGGCGACGACTACGCCGCCATGCGGCAGGTGCTCACGCGCCGTTACAGCAAGGTGGTGGAAGCGCAGCGCGAGGCCGGCGGGGCCGATCCCGCACCGGGCCAGGCGCGCCTGCCCGATCTGGTGCTGATCGACGGCGGCAAGGGGCAGGTGAGCATGGCGCGCGAGGTGTTCACCGAGCTGGGCCTGGACCTCACCCGCATCGTCGGCGTGGAGAAGGGAGAGGGCCGCAAGGTCGGGCTGGAGGAGCTCGTCTTCGCCGATGGCCGCGAGAAGATCTACCTCGGCCGCGATTCCGCCGCGCTGATGCTCGTCGCCCAGATCCGCGACGAGGCCCACCGCTTCGCCATCACCGGCATGCGCGCGGCGCGCGCCAAGGTGCGCATCGGCGGCGGGCAGCTGGAGGAGATTCCAGGCGTCGGCCCCAAGAAGCGGGCACGGCTGCTGCAGCGCTTCGGGGGCGTGCGCGGCGTGGCCGCGGCGAGCGTCGAGGACCTGGCCACCGTGGACGGCATTTCCGTCGAGCTCGCGCAGGAGATCTACCGTGCCCTGCGCTGAGCCCGCAAGGGCATCCGGCGGATGGGCCGGAACGCCGCGGTGGCATGACACAATCGCCCCATGTTCCTGACCATCCCCACCATCATGACCTGGACGCGCATCGTCGCGATACCCTTGATCGTGGGCGTGTTCTACGCGCCGCTCGAGCCGGCAACGCGCAACCTCATCGCCACGGTGATGTTCGTCGTCTTCGCGGCCACCGACTGGCTCGACGGCTACCTGGCGCGCAAGCTGAACCAGACTTCCTCCTTCGGCGCCTTCCTCGACCCGGTGGCCGACAAATTCCTCGTCTGCGCGTCGCTGCTCGTGCTCGTGCACCTGCAGCGGGCCGACGTGTTCGTGGCCCTCATCATCATCGGCCGCGAGATCGCCATCTCGGCCCTGCGCGAATGGATGGCGCAGATCGGCGCGTCCCGCAGCGTGGCCGTGCACATGCTCGGCAAATTGAAGACCACGGTGCAGATGGTCGCCATCCCCTTCCTGCTCTACGACGGCCGCATCGCCGGCGCGATCGACACGGGCGTCTGGGGCACCTGGCTGATCTGGCTGGCCGCCGTGCTCACGGTGTGGTCGATGGTCTACTACCTGCAGAAGGCCCTGCCGGAGATCCGCGCGCGGGTCAAGCGGTGAGCAGGCCTGGGCGGCGCGGGCCTGCCGCATGTCAATGGGTGCTTGCGATAGCGGTCACGGCGCGCGTTGCGCAAACCCCGCGCATCCCCTTGCGCCCCCGGAATTGCAGCTAAAATCCACAGCTTCCGCCGCCCCAAAGCGGCCCGTTGTATTGACACCCGGAAAGTCGATGGCTTTAATCTGGCACAGCGGCATCTGCCCCTGCCAGCACCTCCCACGCCCCGTCCCGAGCCCCGCGCTGCAGCGGCTGCTCCGGCGCGTGTGAAGGCCGGATTCGCGCCAGGCTTTTCCTCCATACCCTTTCCCGAGAGGCTTCTTGTGAACAAGACCGAACTGATTGAGCAAATTGCGAACAACGCCGACATCTCCAAGGCCGCCGCCGCCCGCGCGCTGGAGTCCATGATCGATTCGGTGAAGAAGACGCTGAAGAAGGGCGGTACGGTCTCCCTCGTCGGTTTCGGCACGTTCGCCGTGGGCAAGCGCGCTGCGCGCACGGGCCGCAATCCCCGTACGGGCGATACGATTAAGATCAAGGCTGCTAAAGTTCCGAAGTTCCGCCCCGGCAAGGCATTGAAGGATGCCCTCAACTGAGGCCACAGGTTCAAGGTGGGGTGCTTAGCTCAGTTGGTAGAGCGGCGCCCTTACAAGGCGTAGGTCGGCGGTTCGACCCCGTCAGCACCCACCACCACCGATCAAAAGGCGAACGAGAGTTCGCCTTTTCTTTTGCCCCCTGAGAAAGACAAAGACCATGTTCGAATCCATCCGCAAGCACTCCAAGATCGTGATGATCGTGATGTTCTTGCTGATCATTCCGTCGTTCGTGCTGGTAGGCATCGACCGGAACTACTTCTCCAGCAAGAGCGCCGTGGTGGCGCGGGTGGACGGGCACGACATCACCCAGGACGACTGGGACAACGCGCACCGCGCAGAAACCGACCGCATCCGCGCGCAGTCGCCGTCCATCGACGGCAAGCTGCTGGATTCGCCGCGCGCCCGCTACGCCACGCTGGAGCGTCTGGTGCGCGACCGCGTGATGCAGGCCGCCGCCATCAAGATGCACCTGGTGGCGAGCGATGCCCAACTGGCCCGCACGCTGCAGGGCATTCCGGCCATCGCGGCGCTCAAGCGCCCCGACGGCTCGCTGGACACCGAAGCGTACCGCGCGCTCGTCGGCTCGCAGGGCCTCACGCCCGAGGGCTTCGAATCCAACGTACGCCGCGAACTCTCGCTCTCGCAGGTGATGGGCGGCGTGGTCGGTTCCGCCTTCGCGGCGCAGGAGCCCGCGCGCATCGCGCTCGACGCGCTCTACCAGCGCCGCGAGATCCAGGTGGCCCGCTTCGACGCCAAGGACTTCGCTGCCAAGGTCACGCCCACCGACGACGAACTGCAGGCCTACTACAAGGGCCACGAAGCGCAGTTCCGCCAGCCCGAACACGCCGAGGTGCAGTACGTGGTGCTGGACCTCGACGCCGTGCGCGCCAGCATCACGATGAGCGACGACGACCTCAAGACCTACTACAAGGAAAACCTCGAGCGCCTCGCCGGCAAGGAAGAACGCCGCGCCAGCCACATCCTGATCAACGCGCCCAAGGACGCCCCCGCCGCCGACCGCGAGAAGGCCAAGGCCCGCGCCCAGGAACTGCTGGAGCAGGTGCGCAAGGCGCCGAACACGTTTGCCGACGTGGCGCGCAAGAACTCGCAGGACACCGGCTCCGCACCCTCGGGCGGCGACCTGGGCTTCTTCAAGCGCGGCGACATGGTCAAGCCGTTCGAGGATGCCGCGTTCTCGATGAAGAAGGGCGACATCAGCGACGTGGTGGAAAGCGACTTCGGCTACCACATCATCCAGCTCAACGACGTCAAGACGCCCAAGCAGCCGACCTTCGAGGAAGTGCGCGCCAAGCTCGAAACCGAGGCCAAGCAGCAGCAGGCGCAGCGCAAATACGCCGAGCTGGCCGAAGTGTTCTCCAACAGCGTGTACGAGCAGGCGGACAGCCTCCAGCCCGTGGCCGACAAGCTCAAGCTGAAGGTGCAGACGGCCAAGGACGTCACGCGCACGGCGGCGCCCGGTGCCCAGGGCCCGCTGGCCAACGCCCGCTTCCTGGAGGCGCTGTTCTCCTCCGACTCGGTGCAGAACAAGCGCAACACCGAAGCCGTCGAGATCGCGCCCAGCACCCTCGCGGCCGGCCGCATCGTGAACTACACGCCCGCCGCCACGCCGCCCTTCGACGAAGTCAAGGCCCGCGTGCGCGAACTGTTCGTGGCCGATCGCGCTGCCGAGATGGCCCGCAAGGAAGGCGAAGCCAAGCTGGCCGCCTGGAAGGCCGCACCCGCCAGCGCCACCGGCTTCGGCCCCGCCGTGGTCGTCTCGCGCGACAAGCCCGAGAACCAGCCGCGCCCCATCGTGGACGCCGCCCTGCAGGCCAACACCAATACGCTGCCCGCCTTCACCGGCGTGGCGCTGGGCGCCCAGGGCTATGCCGTCGTCAAGGTGGACCGCCTCGTTCCGCGCGACCCGACCGACCCGGCCGTCCTGCGCCAGCAGCAACAGCAGGTCTCGGAAGCGGAAGCCCAGGCCGAGGCGCTGGCGTACTACGAACTGCTCAAGGACCGCTTCAAGGTCCAGTTCAAGGTGGCCCGCCCGACGGGCGATGGAGCCCCCGCCACCGAAAATTGATGCAGCGAACATGGCCGGAGGGGCTTTTATCCGGCTATAATTCGAGGCTACGGTGGCTGTAGCTCAGTTGGTAGAGTCCAGGATTGTGATTCCTGTCGTCGTGGGTTCGAGTCCCATCAGCCACCCCAGATCAGCAAAGCCGCTGCAGCTATTAAGTTGCAGCGGCTTTTGTCTTTGGGCCTCGGAGTGGGAATCGGGGCACGGGCTGGGGCGCTTTCCGTCAATGCGCCTGCACGGTGGCAGGGTGAGGCTGCTGCCAACCTCGGGTGGGCAGGCCATGACCCGGCCTGCTTCGTCTTTCTCTACTGCAGTCCGTCCCCCCCGTCCGGCCACCGCGTCAGCACCTCGCACCCCTCCGGCGTCACCGCCACCATGTGCTCCCACTGCGCAGACAGCGACCCGTCGCGCGTCACGACGGTCCAGCCGTCGGAGAGCTGCCGCGTCTCGCGCCGGCCCGCATTCAGCATCGGCTCGATCGTGAAGACCATGCCGGGCTCCAGGCGCACGCCTTGACCGCGGCGGCCGTAGTGCAGCACGTTGGGCTCGTCGTGGTAGACCTGTCCGATGCCGTGGCCGCAGTATTCGCGCACGATGCTGAAGTGCTCCCGCTCGGCGACCGACTGGATGGCGTGGCCGATGTCACCCAGGGTGGCGCCGGGCCGTACCTGGCGTATGCCTGCGCGCAAGGCTTCGTAGGTCGTGTCGACCAGCCGGCGGGCCAGCGGGGAGGGCGTGCCGGCGAAGAACATGCGGCTGGTGTCGCCGAACCACCCGTCCTTGCGCACGGCGACGTCGATGTTCACGATGTCGCCCTCGCGCAGCACCGTGGCGGTGGAGGGAATGCCGTGGCAGACCACCTGGTTCACCGAGGTGAGGATGGTCCGCGGATAGTCCATGTAGCCCAGGTTCGCAGGCACCGCGCCCTGGATGTCCACGATGTGGTCGTGGCACAGGCGGTCGAGCGTGTCCGTGCTGACGCCGGGCACGACGTGCGGGCCGATCATGGCGAGCACTTCCGCGGCCAGCGCGGCGGCCTGGCGCGACATGGCGATGCCTTCCGCGGAGTGCAGGGGAATGTCGCCCGCCGTCCTCATGCGCGTGCCCCCTGTGGTTGCGGTTGCGGTGGCATGGCAGCGGGGCGGACGCCACTCCCTGCCGCCGGTCCGGCCATGGCGGTGGCCAGATCCAGGCCGCCCGCGAGCTCGGCCTGGATCAGCAGCCGGGACAGATCCTGGTGGTCGAGCCCCGGGTGCAGCTCCGACAGCATGCCGATGCGCATCCAGTGCTCTGCCTGCGCATTGATGGAGCGGCTGAGCGCATTGCCCGCCAGGCGCAGGTTCTCGTGCATCAGGTCCGAGATTTTCACGATGCCCATCGGCCAGTCCTTATGTGGTTTGTATGTGAAATATATACGATTTGTTTAATGGGGCAGGGGCTTGGAGCACACGGGCGCTCCGTCAGTAGCCCAATTTGAGGTGGGAGGGCCGTAGGACACCTCCATGTCGGGCGTGAGGAGGGTGAGCCGACGTGACGGATGTATCCGCGCTGAAACGAAGGGCTCCCGAGGGGCGCCCGCCTAGGAGGCTTCTTCCGCCCCTCCTACACGGCGTGGACAGGGTTCGGGAGGAAGCTAGGTTCCAGGCCAGGGAAGCGGGTCGCGGTCCGCCCCCTCCGTAATCCCTTCATGGGTACGGGGCCTGCTTTCCTCACTTTTCTACTGACGGAGACCCATTCATGAAGCGAATTCCTCAAACGCGCAAGACCCTGCAGTACTGCGCAGGCGCACTGATTTCGGGCGCGATGCTCCTGGCCACGCCCTTCGTGCAGGCCCAGACGGGCGGCACCACCGGTGGTGCCGGCGGCTCCACCAGCGGCGCCATGGGCGGCAGCACGGCCGATACACCGTCGCCGCGCGCTACGGGCGCATCCAAGCGGTCCGGCACGCACTCGGGCACCCACTCCGGTGACCGGGCCACGGGCGGCCAGACCGGCGGCACGGGCAACGGTGGCACGTCGGGCACGGGCGGCACTGGCAGTGGCAGCGGCGGCTCGACCGGCTCGGGCTCCAGCGGCGGCGGCATGGGCGGCGGCGCCGGTGGTTCCGGCTCCGGCGGCATGGGCGGCGGCTCGGGCTCGGGCTCGGGCGCCGGTGGCTCCGGTGCAGGAGGCGGGGCTGGCGGCTCGGGCGCTGGCGGTGGCGGCACCGGGCGCTGACAGTCCTTCAAAAGGGAGGAGGAGGGGGGCGGGCGACCCGAACGTGTCGTCCGGCTGCGATCTCCCGCTTCGCATGGGCTGGTTTCCTACAGACCCTGCCTCGCCCTTCCCACCTCCAAGAGGCCTCGCTCAGGGCCTAATCGAAGCTCGAAATTCCCCAGGAGGTGCGCCATGTTCGTCGTCCCATGTTCCGGAGGCCCTGCCTTCTATGCTGCCGAAAGCGTGCGCGCGCGCCAGATGGGCCAGCGCGAGCTGCCACGCTGGCAGGCGCAATTGGGCGACCTGGACCCGTGCCCCGATGTCGAAGACATCCCGGACAGCCGCCAGTCGCTGCAATCGCAGTTCTCGGACGCCGGCTACGGTCGCCAGTGGATGGGCTGACCACACCAGGCGCTCCAAGCCGCTTCGGCCGGCTCAGCGGCGCAGCCGGCACGCGGCGCGGATCAGCCGATCGGCCTGGTCCGGAATCTCTTTGAAGACCACGGGAGCCTCGTCCTGCCTGAACGAGCGCTCCATGGTCACCGGGCCCGTCCAGCCGGGCTCTCCGTAGAATTTCATGCGCGTGTACCAGGCCCTGTGGCCTTCGCAGTCCACGGCCACGCTGCTCGAGTGGCCGCGATAGGTTCCGCCCCCATAGGCTTGGCGCACCGAAGCCCTCGTGATCCGCACCTCAACGCTCAGCAGGTCCCCTTCCAGGTGGGCCAGGGAATTCGGGCGGATCTGTATCAGGTCCTGCGCCGTGCGCTCCGGATCCCCGTACACGGTGAACCACTCGTCCGCATGGGACAAGAGGGGAACGGCTGCCAGTACGAGACCGGCGAGTATGAAGCGCATACGGTATTGTCGCCAATTGACCGATGTTTCGCTGCGGCAACCTGGCAGAAAAGGTGCGGGGTGACCGCCCGGAAGGCTAGGCCCCCACGGGCAGCCGCCGCCACCGAGAGTGGACACGGCGGCAGCCAGGACCCCGCCGCCGCAGAATACCGCCGGGCGGGCGATACACACTGTGAGTTCCCGTAAGTTTGTACGGCACCGGTGGCCTGCCCGGAGGGACTCGAACCCCCGACCTATTGCTTAGAAGGCAATTGCTCTATCCAGTTGAGCTACGGGCAGACATGGCTCGAAGGCCGCGCCTTCGAGGTCCGTGATCATACCCGCGCCGCCGCCGCGGGCCCGGCACACACGGTCCAGATGATGTCACCGCCGGGCTGCTTTGCGGTTATAACGGAATCGCCGCCCTCCCGCGCTCTGAGCGCTGCCAAAGCCTTCTCCTTTGACACATGCCCCATAGCGTAGAACTCATCCATACCGTTGCCGTCGGCCTGGGGCTGGCCCTGTTGCTGGGCTTCCTGGCGACGCGGCTGCGCTTGCCTGCGCTGGTGGGCTACCTGCTGGCGGGGGTGGCGATCGGGCCGTACACGCCGGGCTTCGTCGCCGATGGCGGCATGGCCAGCCAGCTCGCCGAGATCGGCGTGATGCTGCTGATGTTCGGCGTGGGCCTGCATTTCTCGCTGGGCGATCTGCTGGCGGTGCGCAAGATCGCGCTGCCCGGCGCCATCGTGCAGATGGCGGTCGCCACGCTGCTGGGCATGGGACTGGCCAGCTGGTGGGGTTGGGGCCTGGGCGGTGCGCTGGTGTTCGGTCTGGCGCTGTCGGTGGCGAGCACGGTGGTGCTGCTGCGGGCGCTGGAATCGCTCGGCATCCTCGATTCCTATACCGGCCGCATCGCGGTCGGGTGGCTGGTGGTGGAAGACCTGGCCATGGTGCTCGTGCTGGTGCTGCTGCCGCCGCTGGCCCATTCGCTCGGCGGCGGAGCCGCTGCATCGGGTGCTGCCGCGGAGGCCGCAGCGCACACGCCGCTCTGGAAGACACTGGCCTGGACGCTCGCACAGGTGGGCGGCTTCGTGGCCGTGATGCTGCTGGTGGGGCGGCGGGTGTTTCCCTGGCTGCTGTGGCAGGTGGCGCGCACGGGTTCGCGCGAGCTGTTCACGCTCTGCGTGGTGGCCGCGGCGGTGGGCATCGCGTTCGGGTCGGCGGCGCTCTTCGGCGTGTCGTTCGCGCTGGGCGCGTTCTTCGCGGGCATGGTGATGCGTGAATCGGAGTTCGCCCACCGCGCCGCGCAGGAATCGCTGCCGCTGCGCGACGCGTTCGCGGTGCTGTTCTTCGTCTCGGTGGGCATGCTGTTCGATCCGCGCGTGCTGCTGGAGCGTCCGCTGCAGGTGGCGGCCGTGGTGGCGATCATCATCTTCGGCAAGACCTTCGCGGCCGCGGGCCTGGTGCTGGCCTTCCGCTATCCGCTCAACACCGCGCTCACCGTGTCCGCCAGCCTGGCGCAGATCGGCGAGTTCTCGTTCATCCTGGTGGGCCTGGGCGCCTCGCTCGGGCTGCTGCCGCCGGAAGGTGCGAGCCTCGTGCTGGCGGGCGCGCTGATCTCGATCGCGCTCAATCCGATCCTGTTCCGCGCGATCGCGCCGCTGCAGGACTGGCTGCGGGCGCGCTCGGCCTGGGCGCGGCAGCTGGAGCTGCGCGACGATCCGCTGGCGGAGCTGCCGCAGAGCACGCACCAGCGCTACCTCGCGCGGCAGGTGGTGCTGGTCGGTTATGGCCGGGTGGGGCGCCGCATCGCCGCGGCGCTGGCGGCCCGCGACATCCCTTACGTGGTCGCCGAACAGAACCGCGAACTCGTCGAGCGGCTGCGCGAGGCCGGCGTGGCGGCGGTGGCGGGCGATGCGGTGGACCCGGCCGTGCTGATCCAGGCGCACATCGCGCGTGCCCACATGCTGGTGATCGCGACGCCGGACACGCTGGACGTGCGGCAGATCGTCGCCACGGCGCGTACCCTCAACCCGGCGATCGAGACGGTGGTGCGCTCCCACAACGAGGAAGAGGCGGAGCTGCTGGAGAGCGAAGGCGTGGGCAAGGTGTTCCTCGGCGAGGAAGCGCTGGCCGTGGCCATGACCTCCCACGTGGTGGCGGTGGCGAGCGCCCGGGAGCCCCAGGGTGCCACCGTGCCCGGTGCGCTGGACGAGCGCCACGCGTCGGTCTGAGAGCGGCTGGCACGACCCTTCTGGCGTCGTTGCCGCATCGTGTCGTATTACTCGTACTGCCTGCGATGCGGCGCCTCGCCAGAACCGCTTCGCTGGGTCGTGTGGGCCGCTCTGACCCGAACCCGGCGGAGGCCGCGGCCGGGCGCCCGCCGGCGGTCAGTCCGGTTCCTCGAACACCAGCGTGGGCGTGCCCATCACCCGGGCCGTGTCGCCGAGGGTGCCGATGAGCCGGTTCGCAAAGTAGCTGTTCTGCGTGTCCGGCTCCAGTGCCGCGACGGCCAGGTTGGCGAGCGGCTGGTTGAGCGGCACGTAGAAGCTGCCGGCGGGCGCATCGATCGCGGTGCGCACGGTGTCCACCTTCACGCGGACGGTGCCTGCCGCGCCGGCCACGGTGCCGCGCACGTCCTCGCGCACGGCGGTGTCGCGCGCGGTCTCGCGGTAGGTGTCCGCCAGCAGCGAGCCCTGTTCGGCCACGCGCATCACCTGCAGGCCCAGCATTTTCAGGTGGTCCACCGCCTCGGTGGCGGAGGGGCTGAGCCAGTAGCCGCAGGGACGGGGGCGGCTGGCGAGGGTGCGCAGGTCCAGCGACGAGTTCCATTCCACGCGCACCGTCTTGTCGGCCCCGGTGTCGGGGTCGAGCATCGTCAGGTCGCGCTGGGTGGCCGTGGGGCCGGCGTCGATCGCGACCTCGCCGCGGCAGGCCTGGGCGACCGTGTCGCGCGCCACGAAGGAGCGCACCTGCTCCAGGTTGGCCGAGCGCTCCGCGGTGCTGCGCAGGGCGCTCGTGAGCGCCGTCACCTGGGTGTGCACGCGGCGCTGGATGTGCGTGCGGCCGATGCCCACGCCGCGCGTTTCCACCAGCAGGCTGACCGCGTTCTTCAGGCCGTTCACGTTGCGGCCGGTGTCGGGCCGCGTGCCGCCCATGGAGACGCGGCGGTCCGCCGGATCGGTGGAGGTGGTGTAGTACCACTCGCTGGTCAGGCCCTGGCCCTGCAGGGCGGCGACCATGGGCTGGTGGTACCACTCGCGCGAGGCCTTGGTGAGGAATTCCGGCACGTTGGCGGTGGTGGCGTACTGCAGCAGGGCGTCGTAGCGCTGGATGCCGCCGAACTTCTCCAGGAAGCGGCCCGTCACCGTGTATTCGTGCGCATCGACGATGGCGATGGGGCGGTAGTCGCGCACCAGCCGCGCCAGGCCCTGGGCCTCGGGCGTGGTGAGCAGCAGGTGGTCGCGATTCATGTCGGTGCCGTTGGCCGTCACGCGGGTGCCGGCCTCGGCGCCGTCGGGGTTGGCGCGCGGCACGACGACGACGTTGATGCGGTCCAGCAGCGGCTCCAGCAGGCCCTGGGTGAGCTCGCGCGCGATCACCAGCAGCGCTTCCGAGCCTGCGGGCTCGTCGCCGTGCTGCTGGCCGATCAGCACCACGGTGGGCCGGCCGCTCGCGTCCAGGTCCTGCAGCGAGGTGCCCGCGCCGCGCGTGGCGACCAGCGCCTCCAGCGGCGTGCCGCGCTGCGAGCGGCCCCACTCGATCACCGCCGTCTTGGTGGCGCTGCCCGCCTGGGGCGCGAGGCTGCGCAGCCATTGCGATGCCTCGGCATTGGTCGTGAAGGCGCGGCGGCCATCCGCAAGGCCGGGCGTGTCGTAGCGCACGGCCGGATCGGGGAAGCGGGCCGCCACGGCAGCGCTGTACGGCAGCGGATCGGCGGGTGTGGCGGCGGGCGCCTGGGGGGCGCCCGCGGCATCCGCTGGCGGCTGCAGCAGCGGGCTGGTCGCGATCGGGGTGGTGACGACTTCGGCGCGCGTGGTGCCGAGCGGCGGCGGCACCGTGCGGGGCGTCGTCGTCGCCGGCCGCGTCTGGGCGGTGGAGGGCAGGGGCGTCGGCGCGTTGGCGGGCCAGGGCGGCAGCGGGGTGCTGGCGCAGCCGGCCGCCAGCACGGCGATGGCCAGCACGAGCGGGCCCAGCAGCGTGCGGGGCGGCAGGGCGGCAGCGGGCCTGAAGGGGCGGAGGGCGTCGAAGGGCTGGTTCATGGTCGGTCTCAGGCCGCAAGGGCCGGCTGTGGCTGGCGGGGCCGATGTTACCCGCCGTTGCGGTCCGGCCGTGTCGGTGGCAGCCCCGTGTGCCGCCCTGCCGGGGCGCAACCGTGGCCCGCCACGCCGGCCGCGCCCGCAGAGGGTGCCCGCCAAAGCAAACGGCGCGGCACGGAACGGCCTGGAAAGACCGCCCGTGCCACGCCGTGGGCACGATGCGCAGGGCCTGGAGAGGCCTGCGCCGTCATGGAAGAACGAGGGGAGGGATGCTCCGGGACTCAGCGCCCGTAGCCACCGCCGCCGCCGCGCGGGCCGCGGTTGCCGCCACGGCCACCGCCGTAACCGCCGCCGCCGCCACCGCCGTAGCCACCACCACCGCCGCCACCGCTGCGGAAGCCGCCGCCGCCGCGCCGGCCGCTGGACATGCTGTCCACGCTGGTGCGCATCGGATCGGGCTGGCCGCCGCCACCGCCGCCGCCGTGGCGCGCGGGGCCCAGGTGCGTGCCGAGCTGCGTGCCCAGATGGGCGTTCTCGCGCCGCGGCTGCAGGTCGTCGGAGCGGTGGCCGCCACCGCCGCCGCCTTCGGCGCGGGGAGCGCGGTTGCCGCGCGGTGCGTTGCCGGCGTTGCCGCCACCATTGCCGTTGCCGTTGCCGTAGCCGCGCTGCTGGCCGCCGTGGCCGCCGGCACGCGGGCCGTTGCCCTGTGCGGCGGCGCCGCCGCGGCTGCGCGGGGGCTTCTGGCCGCCGCCGTTGCCGCCGCCGTCACCCTGGCCGGCCTGGGACTGGCCGCGTCCGCCGCCGGACTTGCCGCCGCCGCTGCGCTCGCCCTGCGCCGCCTTGTTCGTGCGGATGCGTTCCATCATCTCGCTGCGGGCCGCCTTGGCGGCTGCCTGCATGACGTCGCGGCTCGGCGGCTTGCCGGCGCCGCCCCAGATGGTCTGGCGTCCCATGGCGATCGGCTCGGCCTTCTCGCCGGCTTCGGGGCCGAAGCCCTCGAGCACCTGCACGGGAATATCCTGCTTGGTGAAGCGCTCGATCTCCATCATGAAGCCTTCTTCGTCCATGCAGACCAGGCTCACGGCCTCGCCGCTCGCACCCGCGCGGCCGGTGCGGCCGATGCGGTGCACGTAGTCTTCGGGCACGTTGGGGATTTCGTAGTTGACGACGTGCGGCAGCTCGTCGATGTCGATGCCGCGCGCGGCGATGTCGGTGGCCACCAAGGCGCGGATGTCGCCGCTCTTGAAGCCGGCCAGGGCCTGCGTGCGGGCGCTCTGGCTCTTGTTGCCGTGCAGCGCCATCGCGTTGACGCCGTTCTTCGTGAGGAATTCGGCCACGTTGTTGGCGCCGAACTTGGTGCGCGTGAACACCAGCACCTGGCTCCAGTTGTGTTCCTGGATGATGTGCAGCAGCACCTGCTTCTTCTTGCCGCGGCCCACCGGGTGGATCACCTGGGTGATGCGCTGCACCGTGGTGTTGCGCGGAGTGACCTGGATGCTCTGCGGGTTCTTCAGCAGCGTGCCGGCCAGTTCGCGGATCTCGTCGCTGAAGGTGGCGGAGAACAGCAGGCTCTGCTTGTCGCGCGACATCAGCGCCAGGATCTTCTTCACGTCGTGGATGAAGCCCATGTCCAGCATGCGGTCGGCTTCGTCCAGCACCAGGATCTCGACGGTGGACAGGTCGAGGAAGCCCTGCTGCTGCAGGTCCAGCAGGCGGCCCGGGGTGGCCACGAGCACGTCGACGCCGCGCTTGATGCGGTCGATCTGCGGGTTCATGCCCACGCCGCCGAAGACGACGGTGGAGTGGATGTCGAGGTACTTGCCGTACTGGCGCACGGATTCCTCGACCTGGGCGGCGAGTTCGCGCGTGGGGGTGAGCACCAGGGCGCGCACGCCCTTGCCGCCGAACTTGCTCTTGGGGGCGGTGCCTTCCGAGAGGCGGTGCAGCATGGGCAGCGTGAAGGCCGCCGTCTTGCCGGTGCCGGTCTGGGCGCCGGCGAGGAGGTCGTGGCCCGCAAGGACGGCGGGGATGGCCTGGGCCTGGATGGGGGTCGGGGTCTCGTAGCCCTGCTCGTGCACGGCTTTCAGAATGGCCGGGGCCAGGTTCAGTTCGTCAAAAGTCATTGAAGGAAGCGCCCTCTCCGGGCGCGGGAGGCATCGGCCTGTCGCAGGGCCCGGGGGAAGGGCTGCGTCCAGTCAAAGGCAGATGGGATTCACGAATGGGAGCCGGAACACCGCGCGGCGGCTTCCTCGTCCCCAGCAGGTTGCTGAGGCCGCCGGTCACTGGAGCCGGCGGCTGAGGCGCTATTGTGGCATGAGAAGCACCGCAGCGTGCGCCAGACCGCATCCAGCGCGCGGGCACGGGCACCGGCCCGCCCACCCGGGGCGTAGACTGGCGCTTTGCCCTGCCGGAGCGCCTCGGCGCAGCGGCGGCTCCACGATCCCATGCCTTCGACGCCATCGCCTTCGCCCGCCGACGCCTCCCCTGGCGCGCTGCAACTGGACATCGCCCACATGGAGGGCCAGGTGTGGTCCGGCGCCGTGCGCGTGGTGGGCCTGCCGGGCGCGGAGGGCGCCTTCGGGGTGCTGCACGGCCACACGCCGCTGCTCACGCGGCTGCGCGCGGGCTTCGTGCACATCGAAACCCCGGCCGGCGAGCACGTGGAGGTGTATGTCTCGGGCGGCTACGTCGAGATCCAGCCCGGGCGCGTCACGGTGCTCGCGGACACGGCGGTGCGCAACGCCGACCTGGACGCGGCCCGCGCCGAGGCCGCGCGGCAGGCCGCCGCGAGCCTGCTCGGCAGCGAACTCGCCCACGTCGACCATGCGCTGCTGCACGCCGAACTGGCGCGCGCCGCCGCCCAGTGGACGCACGAGGCGCGCAAGCTTTCCGGGCGCTAGCGGGCCGCCCGCAGGGGGCGTTGCGGCCTTCCGGCGCAAAGCATCCGATAATCGCCGTCACACGCGCCTGCCGAGCGGCCCTTTGCACCGGGGCACGCCGGGCGCTGCCCGCCCCGGCGGCGGGCGCCACCCATACCTAGGAAAGAAAGCCAATGGCCCAGTACGTTTATTCGATGAACCGCGTCAGCAAGACCGTGCCCCCGAAACGGCAGATCTTGAAGGACATCTCCCTCTCGTTCTTCCCCGGCGCCAAGATCGGCGTGCTGGGCCTGAACGGCTCGGGCAAATCCACGCTGCTGAAGATCATGGCCGGCGTCGACAAGGAGATCGAGGGCGAAGCCATCCCCATGCCGGGCCTGAAGATCGGATATCTGCCGCAGGAGCCGCAGCTCAACGCCGAGCACACGGTGCGCGAGAGCGTGGAAGAGGCCATGGGCGAGGTGTTCGCCGCCAAGGCCAAGCTCGAAGAGGTGTACGCCGCCTATGCCGAGCCCGATGCCGACTTCGACGCGCTGGCCGCCGAGCAGGCGCGCCTGGAGGCCATCATCGCCACCGCCGGCACCGACTCCGAGCACCAGCTGGAGATCGCCGCCGACGCGCTGCGCCTGCCGCCCTGGGAAGCCAACGTGGGCGTGCTGTCCGGCGGTGAGAAGCGCCGCATCGCGCTGTGCCGCCTGCTGCTGTCCAAGCCCGACATGCTGCTGCTCGACGAACCCACCAACCACCTGGACGCCGAATCCGTCGACTGGCTGGAGCAGTTCCTGCACCGCTTCCCCGGCACCGTGGTGGCCATCACCCACGATCGCTACTTCCTCGACAACGCGGCCGAGTGGATTCTCGAACTCGACCGCGGCCACGGCATTCCCTACAAGGGCAACTACAGCACCTGGCTGGACCAGAAGCAGGCCCGCCTCGAATCCGAGCAAAAGGGCGAGGAAGCCCGCGCCAAGGCCCTGAAGAAGGAACTGGAGTGGGTGCGCCAGAACGCCAAGGGCCGCCAGGCCAAGTCCAAGGCGCGTATCGCCCGCTTCGAGGAGCTGAGCGATTTCGAATACCAGAAGCGCAACGAAACACAGGAAATCTTCATTCCCGTGGCCGACCGCCTGGGCACCCAGGTGATCGAGTTCAAGAACGTCACCAAGTCCTTCGGCGACCGCGTGCTGATCGACAACCTGTCGATGAACATCCCCGCCGGCGCCATCGTCGGCATCATCGGCCCGAACGGGGCCGGCAAGTCCACGCTGTTCAAGCTGATCGCCGGCCGCGAGCAGCCCGACAGCGGCGAAGTGGTGATCGGCTCCACCGTCAAGATGGCGTACGTGGACCAGAACCGCGATGCGCTCTCCGACGAGAAGACCGTCTGGGAAGACATCTCGGGCGGCCTGGACATCATCAATATCGGCAAGTTCCAGATGGCGAGCCGCGCCTACGCGGGCCGCTTCAACTTCAACGGCGGCGACCAGCAGAAGAAGGTGGGCAGCCTGTCGGGCGGCGAACGCGGCCGGCTGCACCTGGCCAAGACGCTGATCGCGGGCGGCAACGTGCTGCTGCTGGACGAACCCTCGAACGACCTGGACGTGGAAACCCTGCGCGCCCTGGAAGACGCGCTGCTGGAATACGCGGGCACCGTGCTGGTCATCAGCCATGACCGCTGGTTCCTCGACCGCATCGCCACGCACATCCTGGCCGCCGAGGGCGACAGCCAGTGGGTGTTCTTCGACGGCAACTACCAGGAATACGAGGCCGACAAGAAGAAGCGCCTGGGCGAAGAAGGCGCCAAGCCCAAGCGCATGCGCTACAAGGCCCTGAAATAAGGGGCTGCCGCTCCACCGGCATCGACCGACCCCCCGGCAGCCCGTACCTCCCTTCGAGCCGACCGCGCCATGTCTGCCTCCACACCCAGCGCGAACGACATGCCCGATGCCGGAACCGCGCTGCGCGCCTGCGTGGCGGCGGCCGTCCGCGATGGCGGGCCGTTGATGCAGGTGCTGGTGGACGTGGTGAAAGGCGTCCTGGAGGCGCAGGCGCTGCTCGCGCGCGAGCCGCGGCGGCGCGATGCGCTGGAACGTGCCCGGCACGTGTTCGCGGAGCATGCGGCGGCCCTGGTGCGAGACTACCCCGCGGCGCTGCGGGAGCGCTTCGACGGCCCGGGCCCGGAAGTGCGGGTGCCATGGACGCCGCCCTCGGCGCTGGATTTCGCTGAACTGTCGCTGAGGGACGAGGCCGAGGTGACGGCGCAGGTGGAGCTGGCCCGCGCGCAGCACACCGCGCTGCACGCCACCGCGTCCGTGCTGGCGGAACTGGATGCCCTGGTGAGCGCCGCGCAGGGTCTGCCCCAGGTGCAGCCCGAGCTCAATCCACTGCGCCCCGAGAACTACATCCGCGCCCTGCAGCAGGTGGTGGGCGCGACGGGCGTGGCGCCCGACGTGCGCGCGATCTGGATGGAGCCCCTGCGCGACGCGCTCGCCACGCAGCTCGTCCCCGCCTACCAAGAGGCCCTGTCCCGCCTGCGGGCGGATGGCGTGGAGTCTGCGGGCCATGCGGTCCCCGGCCGCACGACGGGGGCGCGCCCGGCCCGCGGCGCGCTGGTGGCCAATCCGGGCATCGCGCAAAGCCTGCCCGCGGCCAGCGGTCTTCCGGCCGCCGCACCATGGGCCGCTTCGTCCCCCGCCGCTCCCACTCCTGGGCAACGGAAGCCGCAGTCGCCCGCCGCCTGCGAAGTGGTCAACCGCATGATGGACGACATCGCGCACGACGACCGGCTGCTGCGCCCGGTGCAGCGCTCCCTGCTGGAACTGCGCCCGGCATTGCAGCGGCTGATGTGGCACGACCCCCGCTTCTTCACCGACGACCAGCATCCCGCGCGCCGCCTGCTGGACGCGCTCACGCAGCGCGCGCTGGCCTTCGATTCGGAAGATGCCGACGGTTTCACGGGCTTCGCGCGGTTCATGGACCACGCGGTGGCGAGCGTGCTGGCCGGCAACTCGCAATCGGCGGACACCTTCACCACGGCCCTCGCGGAGCTGGAGGCGGGCTGGGCCGCGGAGGAGCGGCTGCACCGCGACCGCAAAGAGCAGGCGCACGCCGTGGCCCTGGAACTCACGCGCCGCGAGGAACTGTC
This sequence comes from uncultured Acidovorax sp., assembly GCA_913774955.1. Lineage (GTDB taxonomy): Bacteria > Pseudomonadota > Gammaproteobacteria > Burkholderiales > Burkholderiaceae_C > Paracidovorax. The sequence continues at coordinate 150,296 of CAJYKV010000024.1, read as the reverse complement.
GCACCGCGTCTCCGCCGGCATCCGCGTGCTGGCCCGCGCGGAGCACCTGCCCGCGGACATCGTGGAGTTTGCCGCGGGCCCCTGGGCCGACGTGGCGGCCCGTGCCCAGGACGACCGGCCCGGCGAGGACGATCCCGGCGGCTACCTCGCCGCCGTGAACGAACTGTTCTGGCTGGCCCGGCCCGAGCTTGCGGCCCAGTCGCCCGAGCGCCTCGATCCGGCCGCCGCGCACGTTCAGCGCATCCTCCGGGAAGGCCTGGACTGCATCGGCCACGATCCGGACATGATCGCCGCCGTGCTCGACCGCGTGGCCGAGCTGCACCTCACCGCCGCTGCGCAGGCCGCGGTGCTGCATGAAGGCAGCGAAGAGGTCGCGGACACTGGCGCTGAATCTCCGGCATCGGCATCGGCATCGGAGGGGGACGTCGGCGTTGCCGCCGATGGCGCTGCTGCCGGTGTGGAGCTCGCGATCGGCGGCTGGGCGGAACTGATCACCAACCACCGCACCGTGCACACGCAGCTCACCTGGGCGAGCCCGCACCACACGCTGTTCCTGTTCACCGCACCGGACGGCAGCACGCAATCGATGACGCGCCGCGTGCGCGACAAACTCATGGCCGAGGGGGCGCTCAAGGTGCTGCCCGGCCCGCCTGGGGCCAGGGCGAAGGGTGCGGGCAGCAGGGCGGGCAAGGCGCGCACCTGACGGCCCGTGCCGTCCATGTCACTGCGGTGGCTTGCCGGCCGCGGCCCGTGGAGGCGAATTCATCCCCGGGGCTCGATGAACAGCCGCACCCCGAGCGGGCGCAGCACCAGCGCGGGATACGGACGCACTTCCGCGCCCGCTTGCGGTGACAGGCGGAACACACGCACGATGGCCGCGACGGCGCCGGTGATCTGGCGCAGCGCGAGCTGATCGCCGATGCACTTCCTCGGCCCGCTCCCGAACGGCAGATACGCCTGCCGCAGCGCGGCGTCGTGTGCGGCGTCCATCCAGCGCTGCGGCAGGAAGGCGTTCGGCCGCTCGAAGAAGCGCGGGTCGTGGTGCATGACCCAGGGGCTGACGTTCACTTGCGTGCCTGCCGGAACGCGGAAGCCGCCGAGCGTGGTGTCGCGCACGGCGATGCGCGCGGTCATCCATGCCGGCGGGTAGAGCCGCAGCGATTCCTTCACCACCGCGCTGGCGAAGCCGGGCTCCGCGCCCGTGCCGACGCCACGGCCGATGCCCACGGCGGGCTCGCGGACCTCGTCGGCCAGACGCTGCTGGGCGTCGCCATGGAGCGAGAGCAGGTGCAGCGTCCAGGTCAGCGCATCGGCCATCGGCTCCAGGCCCGACATCACCATGGTGGCGAGTTCGTCGCGCAGCCAGGCGCATGCGCCGGTGCCCGCACCATGCTCCAGCAACGTGCCCAGCAGGCAGCGCGGGCGGGGGAATGCCGCGCGGAAGCGGGCGATGATCTGCTCAAGGCTTGCGTCGAGGTCGGCGCGGGCGCGGCGCAGGCGGAGATTGGCGGGCGTGGGAAGGAAGGCTGGAAGGCGGACCGGGCTGCGCGTCAGCGCCATGATCGCCTCGGTCGTCTGCAGGATGCGGGTGGTCTCTTCGTCCTCCAGCGGCATGCCCAGCAGGGCGGCGGAGCCCATGTCCATGCAGAGGCGCTGCATGGCCTGGCGCACGTCGATGGCAGAGGCGGCGGCAACGGGTTCGCCGGTATGGACTGTCGCCGCGGTATCAGCGTTATCGGCGTGGGGGAGGGCAGCGTGGTCAGCGGGCGGGGTGCGCCTCCAGGCCTCGATGAAGGCATCCAGGGCGGACTCCGAGCGTTCCAGCGCCTCGCCCAGCACCACCGGCTGGAAGGCGGGTTGCAGGCTGCGCTTCTTGTCCTGCCAGTCCTGGCCGGCACTGTTCATCACCGAGGCTGGAAAGGCGGAGTGGTTTCTGTGCCGGACTGGGTCTTTTTTCTCGAAGGTGCCTTCCTTGTCGTGCAGTACGCGCCGCACGAGCTCCGGGTGGCTCACGAGGAACGAGCCCCGCGACAGCCGCACGACGTCGCCGTGCTCCCACGCGCAGCGCAGAAGGAAACCAAGGGGGTCTTCCGTGTACTCCGTGAGATTGCCGGTGATCGGCGAGCCTGCGGGACCCGGGGGCAGGGGCCTGTCGTCCATGAAAAAACGGGGCGGGACGGCAGTGCGCCATCCCGGCCCCGGTGCCGCTTGGGATCAGTAGATGTAGCGGTGCCCGATGCGGTTGCCGCGCAGGGCGTGGGCGAGCTTTGCCAGGGAGTGGTACACGGTCTTCACGATGAAAGTCCTTTCATGGAGTGGATCGGGGGGTACATGACGGCTGCCTGTTCGCCGTCACCGTCAGGTTAGATGCAAACGCCCCTCCAAGGTCGTGTTGGCGCGCCGATCTGCCCAACGGTCCGTTGTGGCTTGCATAAACGGATGGGTTATTGAAGCGCCTCCGCCGGTATGCCCTACGCACTGGGCCCTGGCGCTCCTGACACGGGCCCCGCCACCTTCTGCCGCACGATCTGGATGTGGTGCCGCAGCGCGTACAGCTCGTCCGCGTACGACAGCGGCACGCTCACCTTCTCCACCTGCGCCTCCAGCTTGCCCAGTTGCGCGAGCAGTTCCTGTGGCGGCAGGCCGCCGACCTCGAACTGGTCCTCGATCTCGCGCAGGCGGCCGTACCAGCGGAACACGCGCGAGCGCACGCGGAACTGGTAGAGCGGCGGCACCACGCGCGAGAGCGGCAGCATCGCGGCCAGCAGCACGCCCAGCACCAGCCACATGCGCTCCACCAGGTTGGCGATCCAGAACGGCAGGTAGCGCTGCAGCAGCGGCGGCGAGCCGTTGATGGCGCGTTCGCCCTCGGCCGCGATCGGCAGCTCGCTGTGCCGCGTGTTCGGAAAATCCCGTGCGCGATTGAACCAGCCCGCGCCGCCGTGCAGCGTCTGCGCGCTCTGCGCAAAGAGCTGCAGCAGCGCCGGGTGCGTGCCGCCCTGTGCCAGCAGGGACGTGGTGGAAGCCACCAGCCGCACGTCCGTCGGCGGCACGTCGCCCGCCAGGTCCGCCACGCCGCGCGGCAGCGTGACCGGCGTGAGGAACGGGAAGCGCCGAGAGTAGGCTTCGTTCTGCGGGAAGTCCATCAGCCGCACGCCAGGTGTCTGCAGCAGCATCTGCACCATCAGCGATTCCGGCGTCGAGGCGAACACCAGCGTATCCAGCCGGCCCGCGAGGAAGTCCACCGTGGCGGGCGTCTGCCCGAGCTGCGTGCGCCGCACCCGGGCCGGCTCCACGTGGTTGGCCTCCAGCAGCCTGTCCACCAGCGTCGGCAGGCCGCTGCCCGGCGTGCCCACGTTCACGCGCAGGCCGTGCAGTTGCGCGAGGCGCGTGAGCCGCCCGCCGGGCGTTATGCGCCGCGCCGCGTCCTCGCGGTAGAAGATCCACACCGGCTCCACGAACAGGCTGCCCAGCGATTCGAGCGTGTCGGCATCCTGCGGCCGCAGCTCGCCCGTGCCGCCCTGCACGAAGGCCAGGTCCGCCGCGCCCTCGCGCAGCAACTGCAGGTTGGCCGACGAGCCTTCGCTTTCCTTCAGCACCACCTCGATGCCCTCGGCCGCCAGCGCCTGCCGGTAGCGCTGGCCGAACTCCGCATACGCGCTCTGCGCCGGGCCGGTGGCCAGCACCACGCGGCGCGGCGGGTTGGGCTGCAGCCACCAGTAGGCGAGCACCACCAGACCCACGGCCACGAAGGCCAGCGGCCCGGCCGACAGCAGCAGATCGCGCACGTTCAGCAGCGCCGTGCGCACGCGCCGGGCCGCGGTGCGCGACCGCGCGGCGAGCATCACGTTCATGGCCAGCCCGCTCCCCAGGGCGCCGTGCCGGCGATGTCGGCCGCGCAGGGCAGGTGCAGCCCCTCGGCCGTGGTCAGCGAGCGCGCCGCCAGCACCGCGCGCAGCGTGGCGCGCGCCGTGGCCTCGGCCGCCATGGTGGAAAGCACCATCATCCCGAGCGGCTTGCCGGCCCGCCCGGTGCCCAGCGCGAACAGCGTGTCGCCGTCCGACAGCGTGTGCACCGGATTGATCGCCCGCGCCAGCCCGTCGTGCGCGCACACCGCCAGCCGGCGCGCCTGCGCCTTGGTGATCTCCGCATCGGTCGCCACCACGCCGATCGTGGTGTTCGTGCCCGCGAGCAGCGTGCGCGGCGCATCGCCCGCCAGCAGCGCGCGGCGCGTATCGCGCAGCCCCAACCCATCGGCCGTGCGCGCGCCGGCCACCGGGCGACCCGTCTCCGGGTCCACCACGTCGCCCACCGCATTGCAGGCCACCAGCGCGCCCACCGTCACGCCATCCACCGTGACCGACGCGCTGCCGATGCCGCCCTTCATCGCATGCGCCATGCCGAACAGCTTGCCCACCGCGGCCCCGGCGCCCGCGCCCACGCAGCCCTCGACCAGCGGCATGGCCGCCGCACCCAAAGACGATGCTGCTGCAGCCGCCTCGCACGCCGCATAGCCCGCCGCCGCATCGGGCCGGATGCGCGCATCGCCCACGTGCAGATCGAACAGCACGGCCGCCGGCACCAGCGGCACCCGCGCCACCCCCACGTCGAACCCGATCCCGCGCTCCTCCAGCCACCGCACCGCGCCCGCCGCCGCATCCAGCCCAAACGCGCTGCCGCCGGCCAGCATCACGGCATGGATGCGATCGACCAGGTGCGTCGGCTCCAGCAGATCGGTCTCGCGCGTGCCGGGGGCCGCGCCGCGCACGTCCACGCCCGCGACGGCGCCTTCACGGGCGATGACGACGGTGCAGCCGGTGGGGCGGAGGGGGGAGGTGAAGTGGCCGACTTCGATGCCTGCTACCTGGGTGATGGAGCCGCTGGGGGGAGTAGGAGTGATGAGTGGCGGCATGTGTAGCGCTATGGTGGGGCGGTGAAGCGGTGAGGTCGAAACCATAGCGTAAGCTCGAGGTGTCTGAGGCGGGCGGGACTCATGGTTTGTGGGGCATGCAAGCGATGCCAAGAAGATGTTGAGTGGCTGCTCTGCAGCGCAAGCTGTCGATCCCCCCGGCAAAGCGATGATCCGTTTTTGCAAGATAGGTAATAGCCCGACAGCCACTGTTAACGACTCTCGACGACAGCTTTATGATGAGTAGCAGTAGGCAATCAAAATGACTGAGGTGGCTTGGACGTCCGCTATTATGGAATATGTAGTGGTACTTTCAGCCCAGCTCAATTCGTCCGCCTATCGTGTTTTGTACGGCTGTTTTCGCCAAAACCAGTTATTCGCTCAGCCCGAAGCCGTCAGGAAGAAATGCAAAGGCCGGCGGGCCTAGCCTAAGACTCCGCGAAAGCCGTGATCGGCGTCAGAGCATCGCGGGGGACACGGATCAGCATCTATTCGAAACTCTGCTCGTCTTCTTGATCGCGCTTGCTCTCATGTTCGATCCAGCGTTCGAGTTCGGGCAGCGTATCAGTGACCCATTGCCTAACTTCGCCTCCAACATTTTCACCCAGCGTTGTGATAGCCGCGCGACGCTGAACTAGGATACTAGCGAGCGAGCCGCTCCAGCTGCGCGGATGAAGCCGCGACAAGCTATCGCCGAGGAACGCACGCTTGTCTGGCGCGTGGTCCAATATTTCCAGGAAAAGCGTGGAGACACCATTATCCTCTTCACCCTGCTGCTGCTTGAACATGGGGATGCTTTTGCCAAGCAGCGGATAGCGCCGATCCGGATCGATATTCGCCCATTGAACAAGGGTTTCGGCGCCGACATCTTCCACCGGCGTGCCAGACCCCAAGTCCCCCTCAAGCAGCCACGAAGTTCTCGGCCTGAGTTCGGGTAGAAGGAATTCGTCGAGTGCGATCAGGGGATGCGTCTCGAAGAGCGCCTTCAGGACATAACCAAGGTTGTAAGGCGAGAGATAGACGGTCTCCAGCCCTGCCTGGACGCGAGCGCAGATTTCCCGCAATGTCGCCTCTCCATCGGGACCGGCGCAGCAGACCCGAATAACGGTATGCAGCCCAAAGTCGCGCAACGACTGCTTCTTTCCGAAGTCAGCGCGCAGTAGCAGCTCACGGCCAACAGCGATCAAGGATGGCGCACATTGACGGCCTTTTTCCCGATCGCGGTAAAAGTGCATGTGCAATATATCGAGCGCGATCTCGACGCCGTCAGCCAGATTGCCGATGTCGGTGAGCAGCGGGCCAAGCGCGTCGGGCGGAGACTCTCCTACACTGCCATTGGCGATGCTTTGAAAACTCCGCGCCGAAAGGACGCCACGTTCGATCGCACGCCGAAGGCGCGCTATGCCTTGGGTATCGATTGCAACATGCGCCTGAAGATACGGCAGAATCGCGGCGAGATCGGGTTTCTGGATCACATCCTCTAGCGTGGCGTTGGCAAAGGCCGAATCCCTGGCATGCGAGCCATGGATAAACCCGCCCAGCACCGTCGCGTTCCGGCTGTCAGCCTCGGCGGCAGAGAAGAGGTCCAACAGTTCCCGCCACATCGCATCAAGATCGACGGCACCATCCGACAGGCCAATGCCGCATTCATAGGCACGCTGCGGATTTTGTTCGACGAGCAGTTCGGCGATGAAGGCAGCGCGCGTCTCCGGGTCGTGGGCGAGTGCGGTGCCGATCTCTTTCGCCAGCTGGGAGGCGCGCTCATAGGGTTTCATGACGTCGCCGTCATCCGCGTCGCCATCAGCCACATCCCAACCAAAACTGCTGCGCCCCAGTACGACCGCACGGGCCTGATGGAGAAGATCGGTGGGTTTCAGGCGTTCGATGAGCGCGACGAGACGGGCGCGCACCTCATCCGGCATCGCGTCGCCCTTAAAGCGCAGCGCTGTGCGGAAGCCGATCCACCCCTCGATCCAAGGTCGCTCGGAAGAAAAGTGGGTCGCTGCTCGTTCGAGCGCATCGTGGCAAGCGCCGAAGTTCCACAACCCTCTTACGCTGTGGGCAAGGTGGTCTCTTGCTTTTTCGATCATTGGGGAGAGCTCAACCGCCAGGTCGATCGCGCTGTTGTACCAGGCCCAGATGTCACCGTAGGTCGGTGGGTGCCAGCCATAGTCCCGTGACCGGGCGCCGAAGTCGAAGTCGCTGAATGAACTGAAGTGGTGCGCCTTCAGCAGCGCATTAAGTGCAACGCTGGCACAGCGCACCAAAGCCGGATCATCCGATTGAGCAAACCGGCGAACGAGCGCTCGTCGCTGATTCGGTAAGGCCTTGGTGCCAGACAGGTGTAGATGAAATAGCTCGGCAAACATGTTCGATGCCGAGTTGTTTTTGTGGTTGGGCGTTTCAGCGGAAAGAAACCGCGCAAGCAAGGTTGCAGCGCGGTCAAACAGCAGCGGATCGTAAGCTAGGAGCTTGATCAACCGTATCCATTGCCACCGGTTGCTCGACTGCGGATCAAGTATCTCGCCGCCATTTCGGCCTGCAATATCGCGCTCAATCCTCGCGAGCACGGCATCGGGCTCGACCGGGGCGATGTTGGCGATGATCTGAAGGCCGTCTTCGCCCAATGCCGCAAGATCGCCAAGTGGCCCGTCGGCACGGAGCCAACGCTCGACCGCGGCCCGCGCCTCGGCGCTGTCGTGCAGATAACCGAGACGGCGCGAAATGGACTTCTGCATCCGTTTCGTAAGTGACGCACAGAAACGATCGAAATCCGCTGGCGGTATGCGTTCAAGGGCGAACCCAGCGAGCGGGTTGGCGATCGCATGCGGGAGGATAGCGCGCCACCGTCCCCGCAGCTGCACGATGCCCCGCTGTCGAAGCGCGTTCAGTGCCGCATATATCGCAGCCACTGGAGCACCGCGAATAGTGGCGATCCGTGCAAGTTCACCGCCTTCTGAAGTGTCCTCACCATCGATCGAATAGAGCAGGGCAAGGTCTTCGGCAGCGGAAAGCAGATCTCGGTCAGGCGCATTGCGCTGATGAAAAATTCGCTCGAAGAGGTCGCGGCTCTTGAGTTTTCCTAGAGTTTCGCCTTTTCCAAGCGTGTCGGCGAGAGCGCGCGCCACGCGGAAGTTGCCGTCGCTGAACTCCGATATGGTTCGCCGGTCGACCGGAGTCACATCGGGGAAGGTCTTTTCCAGCCACAGTTCCACCATTTCGGGCGATGCTGATTGCAGACGAAAGACCTCGGTCCGCTCGGGCTCGTCGTCGCGAACATCATATTCGACAGTTAAGAGACTGACTTGGCTTCCAGCTTCCGAACAGATGCGGGCTAGTTCGCTGTGCGTCGCAGGGTTACAGTTGTCGACGATCAGGATCGCGCGTCGCCGTGCGATCACCAGCTGGCGCGCCATGTCCCGTGCAGTCGGGTCAGTCTCCGCCGAATAGTCGGTATAGACGGCGAGCCCCGGATCGAGCGGCACCTCGCCCACACCATTCTCGAACAGTGCCTGCACGAGACGAGTCTTTCCGAGGCCGGACAAGCCGATCAACCGGATACATTGGCGAGCGTTGGTCAGAGAGACTCGAAGCAGGGCGATACCCTCGCCGATGGTGAGTTGCTTGCGGTCGCTCGTTCTCTCATCGGTTAGGCAGGTCTTGTCGTTGAAGAGATAGGGCGTCTCTTCGCTCACGCCGACACCGCACCAATCCCCGATGCTGCTCCAGCCGGACATTCCCATGCCGAGCCGCGTGCGGATCCAAGCGGCGATTCCGGGATAGTGATTGACCCATGTTGCGAGCCGGTCGCGATCGTAGAAGTCGCTGTGCAGTTGCCCGGCCTCAGGCAGATCGCCGAGTTGCGTCCGGATGGCATCGCGGCGATCGCTCAGGGGCTTGTCTGCGACCGAGCCTTGCGCGCTGACGATGATGTAAGCGCCGGAGCGAGCGGCGAGTTCGGCGATGACCGGCCGTAGTGCGCCGCCAGGACGCATTTCATCGCGGATTGCGCTCGCCGGCATGTCCGGCTTTTTTACTTGAAACCCCGTGTGTTGGCGCGGCACGAAATCCGGTCTCGGCAGTGCCAATGGGCACTCGATCCGGACATCGAGCCCGCCATCGGCCGCATCCTGATTGCCGCCAAAGGTTACAGACGAACTGGGACAACCCTGCGCCCGCAATTCTGCCAAGGCGAGACGTGCGACGAGTGTTCGTAGATCGGCATCATTGAGATCGGCGACTTGTGCGCCAGTAATTTCGAACATCGTCCGTTGCCCCCCTTATCCAGGGTAGGGGAGCATACGTGAGAACAAAGATCGATCAAGTGAGGTGGATCCGCCACGGTAGCGACCGAACTGCCAGTTGATTCGTCGCCACGCATGGTGCCTGCGGCTGGTTGGCTGAGCTGACGTGGGTCGTCTTAGTGCTCGCCGAATGTCAGCTGTTGGCCAATCAGCGGTCATTGGCTCACCAAATCTGACCGACCGCAATCAGCCTAGACTGGCCGCACAAAGACTGGTGAATACACAAAAAGCACAATCGCTTGTCCAGTATCGTCCCATCATGAAATCTATGCCCGACTAATTCGTGAACGGGCTTTACCCTCGTGCTGGGCTGCATTCCAAGAACAATTCTCCCAAGGTCAGGCGATCGGACCAAAAAGCTGAGATATTGACCCCGTAACGCCGCTGGACCTCACGGGCAAGAATTTCCAATTCCATCGCGTCCACACCACTCCTGTATAGGTAGCGTGCCGTATACACGTCCATGATCCTGTCATCTGGAGCAAAGTGCAGTCGCTGGCTGGGGTGCAGATCAAAGCTGCTCGCGAACACGCCTAGGAAGCTGCGGATCTGGTCTTTGCTCGTATCCGGAAACCGCTGATTCCACGCACGGCCCTGGCACGGCCGATTGCGGAACGGTCCGGGTGCCTGCCTTCCGTGACGCCTCATCCAAGCAGCGCCCGCAGCCAGCAAAAGTCCGAATGCGAGCAGAAGGAAAACGAAAAGCGAAGGCATTTGCATAGGTAAGCGGAAGGGTCGAGGGCCTGGAATTTCCGCAGGACGGGCGCGCATTGATTGTGCTCTCCGACGGCTATTGCGCCAATGCGAGAAATTAGCCGGCCGATTGGAGGATCGGCCAAGTCCCAGGTTCTCTCAGCGCTCCACAGGCTCGATGCGGCTCACCACAAGCCCGCCCACATCCCGCTCCGCCAGAAACCGCACCCGCGCACCCGGCACCAGCACCGCATCCGCAGGTGTCTCCCGCACCCGGAACACCATCGTCATGGGCGGCATGTCCAGGTTGCGCAGTTCGCCGTGCCGCAATGTGATGCGGCGGGTGGCGGCATTCCAGCGCACCACCTCGCCCTCGCTCAGTGCGGTGCTGGGCAAAGCAGGTGTAGAAGTAGATGCAGATGCAGATGCAGCAGTTGCTTGCGCATCTGCGGGAGCTCCCTGGTCCGCATGGTGCGCATGCTCAGCGTGCTCCGCTGCTTCCGGTGTTTGCGCATGCAGCGGGCCGGTGGCAGCCATCAAGCTAGCCACTGCCATCCAGACTGCAAGCGCTCCGGTCGCCTTCGGCCACCACCGAGCGTCCGAGAAGAACTCGTTCCGTGACTGTCGAGGCTGCGGTGCTTGCGGTCCCTTCACGCGGCGCGTGGACATATCCGGCGACATCGCCGCTCTCATCTTCGTCGTCATTGCCGTTCCTCCGCTCATGCTGGCGCCTTGCCCGCCTGCGCCCCATAGCTCGCGAACACGCGCGTGCTGCCATCGCGCGCCACGAGCAGCACGTCGTACGCATCGCGGCGTCCACCGTAGAAGGCGCCGTCCATGCCGGGCGACCCGACCGGCATGCCGGGCACCGCGAGGCCCAGCGCGCGCGGCTTTTCGCGCAGCAGGCGCTGCACGTCGGCGGCGGGCACGTGGCCTTCGATCAGGTAGCCGCCGACGAGGGCGGTGTGGCAGGAGCCGAGCTTCTGGGGCAGGCCGAGTTTTTCGCGCACTGCCGTGTTGCCGGTGTCGTGCACGGTGGCTTGGAAGCCGTTGGCCTGCATGTGGTCCACCCAGTCCTTGCAGCAGCCGCAGTTCGGGTCTTTCCAGACTTCGATGGCGATGGCGGTGGCCGGGGCGACGGGCGCGGGGCTGGCGGCGCGGGCGCGCGAGGGCAAGGTGGCGGCGAGGGTTGCCGCTGCGGCGGCCGTGGCGCAGAGCGCGGTGCCCAGCCAGGCGCGGCGGGTGGTGCCGGGCGCGGAGGACGCTGACGCTGGTGCGAATGCGAGCGCCGAGGTGGCGGTGTCAGCACCCGGCGTAGTGTGGGTGAAGCGGGTGTCGATGCGGTTCTGGATCTTCTTCATGGCGAATTTCCTTTCTTTCCGTGCGAAGCGTGTGTGTGATGGTGATAGTGATGACGATGAAGGGGTAAAGCGATGGTGTTGCGGGCGAAAGCCAGCGCATTCAATGGTCGTGTCCCTGGCCTGAGTGACCCTGATGGCCTTGGTGCCCTTGATGCCCTTGATGCCCACTGCCCGGCTTGCGCACCTGGGCTGCGCCGTTGTCCGCGGCCGCGCCCGCAGGCGCCGCATTCGCAGCACGCGGCGCGGGCGGCAGCGCGTCGGCACCGCCCGTCCATTCCCGCGCGCGCGTGCCGGGCGGCTGCACGTAGTCGCCCGGGTCCCGGAAATCCTTCGCTGCGAGTCCGTCGCGCACCTTGAGCACGCTGAACATGCCGCCCATCTCCAGCGAACCGAAGGGGCCGGTGCCGGTCATCATGGGCAGGGTGTTGTCGGGCAGGGGCATTTCCATGGCGCCCATGTCGGCCATGCCGCGATCGCCCATCACCATGTAGTCGGGCACGATCTTCTGGATCTTGCCCACCAGGCCGCTGTGGTCCACGCCGATCATGGTGGGCACGTCGTGGCCCATGGGGCCCATGGTGTGGTGGCTCTTGTGGCAGTGCACGGCCCAGTCGCCGGGTTCGTCGGCGATGAACTCGATCTGCCGCATCTGCCCCACGGCGACGTCGGTGGTCACCTCGGGCCAGCGGGCGGAAGGGGGCACGATGCCGCCGTCGGTGCCCGTCACCTCGAACTCGTGGCCGTGCACGTGGATGGGGTGGTTGGTCATGGTGAGGTTGCCGATGCGCAGGCGCACGCGGTCGCCGCGCCGCGCGACGAAGGGGTCGATGCCCGGGAACACGCGGCTGTTCCACGACCAGATGTTGAAGTCCGTCATTTCGTTGATGCGCGGCGTGCGGCTGCCCGGTTCCACGGCGAAGGAGCCGAGCAGGAAGGCGTAGTCGCGGTCGGCGGTGGCGATGCGCGGGTGGCGGCCGCGCGCGTCCAGGCGCGGGTGCGTGATCCACAGGCCCATGAGGCCCATGGCCATCTGCACCATCTCGTCGGCGTGCGGGTGGTACATGGAGGTGCCGGGGCGCCGCGCGGTGAATTCGTACACGAAGGTCTTGCCCGCGGGAATCGCCGGCTGGTTGAGGCCGGAGACGCCGTCCATGCCGTTGGGCAGCCGCTGGCCGTGCCAGTGCACGCTGGTGTGTTCGGGCAGGCGGTTGGTGACGAAGATGCGCACGCGGTCGCCTTCGACGACCTCGATGGTGGGGCCGGGGCTCTGGCCGTTGTAGCCCCAGAGGTTGACGTGGAAGCCGGGCGCGAACTCGCGCACCACGGGCTCGGCGACGAGGTGGAATTCCTTGATGCCGGCGTTCATGCGCCAGGGCAGGCTCCAGCCGTTGAGGGTGACGACCGGGTGGAAGGGCAGGCCCGTGGGCGGAAGCGGCGGCACCTGGGTGCCGGCGCCTGCGGGCGCGGCGGCCTCGGGCAGGGCGGCGAGGGCCGCACGGCCCACCGAGGCGGCGGAGAGGGCGGCCACGGCGGTGGCGGCGCCGCCGAAGAAGTGTCTGCGTTGCATGGCGGATGGATCAGTGGCCCGCGCCGGCCGGGGCCGCGCTGGACGAGGAGGTGGGGGAGGACAGGGAGAGGGCGGAGGAGGTGGCCGCTGCGGAAACGGAAGGCTGCGCGCCGGGCGAGGCGACCGCGAGCGCGAACTGCAGGTCGGTATCGGCGAGCCAGAAGTCGCGCCGGGCGGCGACGGCGTCGGCCACGGCCTGCGTGGTCTGCCGGGCCTGGGCGAGCAGATCCCAGACACTCGCGAGCATGCCGTTGTAGCGCAGCAGGGTCTCGTCCTGGATCTGCTGCTGCAGGGGGACGACGCGTTGTTCCTGCGCCTGCGCCAGCTCCCACGCGGTGCGGTAGCCGCGCCAGTGCATGCGCACTTCGGAGCGGGCGCGCAGCGCCGTCTGTTGCAGCGTGGCGGCGCTCTCGTTCACGAGCCCCTGGGCCCGGGCGTTCGCCGCGCCGCCCCAGTCGAACAGCGGCAGCGGCAGTTCCAGCTCCCAGCCGCGTTTGACCTCGGAATGGCCGCCCGCGCCGCGTTCGGTGGTGGTGTCGCGCCGGTAGCCGAGGCCGATGTCGCCGAAGAGCTGGCCGGCGCGGGCGACGCCCTGCTGGTCTGCGACGCGGTCGAGGCCGAGGCGCGCCGCGCGCACGTCCAGGCGCTCGCGCAGGGCGCGCTGCTCCAGGGTGGCGGAGTCCATCGGTTCCGCGGGCAGGTCGGACAGTTGCCGGGGCAGCGTGATCGCCTCGGCGGAGGCGCCCCAGAGGCCGAGCGCGAGCGCCAGGGCTTCGCGCTCCGTGCCGGCCGCGAGGCGTGCCCGTGCCAACCGGGCCCGTGCATCGGCCGACACGGCCTGCTCGCGCGCCGCCTGCAGCCGGCTCCAGTTGCCGGCGCTGGCCATGCGGCGCGCCAGTTCGGCACCGGCTTCGGCGGCGTCGTGCATGCGTTCGTGCGCGGCGAGGGTTTCCTGCGCGGCGACGGCGCGCAGCCAGGCGCGGCGGGCGTCGCTGGCGACGCGCGCGGCATCGGCCGCGGCGGCGAGCGTGTCCTGCTCGCGCAGGCTATCGGCCCAGCGGCCGCGCCAGGGCAGCGTGATCAGTTCCACCAGGCTGAAGGTGATGGAGCGCTCGATCTCGCGCTCGTGCGCCGTGGTGAGCCGCCCCAGGCCCAGCACAGGGTTGGGCGGCGTGAGCGCCTGCACGCGCTCGGCGTCCTGCACGCCCAGGCGGGCGAGGCGGGCCTGCAGGCCGGGGTGGCGCAGCAGCGCGATGCGCACGGCGGCCTCCTGCGTGAGCGGGGCGGCAAGCCATTGGGCGACGGCGTCGTCTGCGGCACGCTGCGCGGCGGGGTCCGTGGAGGGCAGGGTGGCGTGGTCGGCGCCGGCCGTGCGGCCCTGCAGGGTGGCCTGCACGTCGCCGCGCAGGCCGTCGGGCGAGACGCTCGCGCAGCCTGCCAGCAGGAGCGCGGCGGCGGCGGGCAGGGCCGACCGGAAAGGCCGGGAAGATCGGAAACGGGAAGGGAGTGGGGCGCGGGGCCCGGGGATCTGCATGGGAAGCCTCTCCTGGACTCGGAAGTGGAAGCGGATGCGGAACGCGGCCGCGCCGCCGTGCGCCGGGTTTTTCCCGGACGGCACGGCGTGGGCGGACGCACTTCGGGCGTCGAGGCTCAGGAAATGGGCGGTTTGGTGGCCTGCGCGGGCAGGGCGCTCGCGAAGCGGACGGCGGCGGGCACGCGCGGGCCGGCGCCGTGGGAGGCCGCGCCTGCAGCAGGCGCGGGAGGGGCCATCACTACCGTGTGGCAGATCTCGCAATCGGCGCAGGCGGCATGCGCGGCGTGGTCGCCGGTGGCTGTGCCATGGTCATGCTGCGCCCACTCGTCCTCCACTGCGGCGGAGTTCGCATCGGCACCATGGGCACCATGCTCCGCGTGGGCTGGAACCGCACTGCCGGCATGCGGCATCCCCGCCATCTGCGCGGCCATGGCCGGGCCCACGAGCCCGCGCAGGGCCATGAGCACGATCAGCGCGAGGAAGACGAGGCGGCGGCGCATGGGTGCGATGATACGGCGTGCCTGGCGGGCCCGGTCACACGGCCATGTAGCGGCCGGGGCGATGGTTCATGGCCAGCACCAGGTTGAGCGCAATGGCGCCCACGATGGACCAGAGCACCCGGCCCGGCTCGACGGTGAAGAGCGCCAGCAGCACGATCGCGCAGTCCACGCCCATCTGCACCTTGCCGGCGCGCCAGCCGTGCCGGTCCTGCAGGTAGAGCGCGAGAATGCCGACGCCGCCCAGGCTGCAGCGGTGGCGGAACAGCACGAGGAACCCCGTGCCGACGATGAGCCCGCCGGCCACGGCCGCGTAGAGCGGCTGCAGCGCCGAGAGCTGCAGGAAGCGCGACTGCGCCTCGGTCATCAGCGAGAGCAGCAGCACCGCGACGAAGGTCTTCAGGGTGAACGCGCGCCCCATCTTGCGCCACGCCAGCCAGTAGAAGGGCAGGTTCAGCAGGAAGAACCATTTGCCGAAGCCGATGCCCGTCGCGTAGTGCAGCAGGAAGGCGATGCCCGCCGTGCCGCCCGTGAGCAGCCCCGCGCTGGTGAAGAACGCCACGCCGACCGAGATCAGCAGCACGCCGGTGAACACGGCCAGCGCGTCTTCGGTGGTGGTGTGCGGGACCATGGTGGGCGCAGATGCGGGTGCGGCAGGGGACGGGGCGAGGGTCTGGCTCATGGATGGCGGGGTGCAGGGAGGTGCGGCGGCGCGCGGCGGCCGAGGGGCCCGCGATTGCAGCACGGCGCTTGGAGCGGCGGTTTGCGGTGCGTCAAGCGGTAGCGGCGGCCCCTCCCGCGGCGCGCGCGTGGGAGGATGCAGGATTCTAGGGTAAACCCTGATCTGGCGGCGCGGCCCCTGCCCCCGCCGGAGCGCCGCCGTGAACCGCTGTGGCGCCTTACCCCGCTGCCGGCCCGTTCTCGAACACCAGGCTGATCGCCGGCGCGTACTTGTCGCCATGGCCGGCGTCGATCGCCTTCTGCAGTGTGTCCAGCAGGTTGCGCGCACCGGTGGGATCGACGCCGACCTGCTCGCCCAGTGCGACGGCGTACGAGATGTCCTTCTTGGCGTAGCTGACAGGGAAGGCCTTCTCGGGGAACTGGCCGGGCGCGATCGCCTTCATGCCGTGGTTGCGCAGCGCGAAGCTGTCGGCCGAGCCGGTGGAGAAGGCCTGGAACAGCACGTCCGGCTGCACGCCCGCGCGCCGGCCGATGGCGGCGGCCTCGGACAGCGCGAGGACGGTTTCGTAGAGCACCATGTTGTTGAGGATCTTCACCACCTGGCCGGCGCTGATGCCGCCGGCATGCGTGACGTCCGAGGCGAAGGTGCGGATGAAGGGCGCGATGTGCCCGAACACCTCGGGGCTGGCGCCGACCGGCACGGCCAGGGTGCCGGCCTCGGCGGCGGCGCGCGTGCGCATGACGGGCGCGTCGGCGAAGGCGATGCCCTTGTCCTGCAGCAGCCGGGCCACTTCGAGCGTGACGTCCACCGACGAGGTGCTCAGGTCCACCAGGGTGGTGCCGGGGCGCAGGCGCTCGGCCAGCCCGCCGGGCGCTGCCACCACCTGCTTCATGACTTCGCCCGAGGGCAGCGACATGAACACGATGTCGGCCTGCGCGGTCAGCTCCTGCAGGGCCACGGTGCGCACGCCGTGTTCCGCGAGCCGCGCGAGCGGCTCCGCATTCAGGTCGGACGCGATCACGGGCGCGCCGCCCTTGGTGGCGATGTGCCGGCAGATGGGCTCGCCCATGACGCCGACGCCGATGAAACCCACGGTGGGTTGCTGCATGTTTTTTTCTCCTGGGATGTTGTGAGGGAGCGCGCGGCCGGCTCAGGCCCGGACGTTGGCGGGATTCATGCTCCAGTAGATGCCCTTGCTCTGCTGGTAGAGGCGCACGCCGGTCACGCCCTTCTCGCGGCCGATGCCGCTTTCCTTGAAGCCGCCGAACGGCGTGGCGATCGACAGCTGCTTGTAGGTGTTGATCCAGACCAGCCCCGCCTCCAGCGCGCGGGCCACGCGCCAGGCGCGCTGGTAGTTGGCGGTCCAGATGCCCGAGGCGAGGCCGAAGGCGGTGTCGTTGGCCTGGGCGATCAGGTCGTCCTCGTCGTCGAAGGGCAGCACGCACAGCACCGGGCCGAAGATTTCCTCGCGCACGGCCGTGGCGTGGTTGCCGAGGCCCGCGATCACCGTGGGCCGGTAGAAGGCGCCCGCGCCGAGGTGATCGCCCTCGGGGCGGCGGCCGCCGGCCAGGATCTCGCCGCCTTCGTCGCGCGCGCTCTGCACCATGGCCTCGATGCGCTCGCGGTGCCGGAAGCCGGACACGGGCCCCATCTGCGCCCCGGGCGCGTCGGGCAGATCGACGCGCAGCCCGTTGGCGCGTTCCACCAGCATCGCCAGCACCTGGTCCAGCACCTTGCGGTGCACGAAGAGGCGCGAGCCCGCCACGCACGACTGGCCGCTGCCTTCGAAGATGCCGTCCACCACGCCGTCGATGGCGGCGTCCAGCTGCGCGTCGTCGAAGATGATGTGCGGGGACTTGCCGCCCAGCTCCAGCGCGACCGGGATCAGGCGCTGCGCGGCCACAGCGGCGATGCTGCGGCCAGTCTGCGTGCCGCCCGTGAACGACACCATGCGCACGCCGGGGTGGTGGATGATGGCGTGGCCCGTGACCGCGCCGGTGCCGGGCAGCACGTTGAGGATGCCGGGCGGCAGCCCGGCTTCCTGGGCGATGCGGGCCACCGCCAGCCCGACGCTGGGCGTGACCTCGGAGGGCTTGAGCAGCACGGCGTTGCCAGCCGCGAGCGCGGGGGCGATCTTCTGCGCCTCCATGGTCATCGGCGAATTCCACGGGGTGATGGCCGCCACCACGCCGTAGGGCTCGTAGGCCGTCATCGAGAGGTAGTCGCCGCGCGCGGGCGGCACCTCGGCGCCCAGCGTCTCGCACACGGCGGCGTAGTAGCGGTACGTGGCCGCGGCGCCGGCGACCTGCGTCCTGCATTCGCTCAGCACCTTGCCGTTCTCGATCATCTGCAGGTGCGCGAGCTCGTCCGCATGCGCGCGGATGCCGTCGGAGATGCGCCCCAGGATCTGCGCGCGCACATGGGGCAGCATGTCGCGCCAGCCCCTGGCCGAGGCCGCGTCGCGCGCGGCGGCCACGGCCGTGTCCACCTGCGCGGCGCTGGCCGCGGTGACGCGGCGGTTGATGCGGCCGGTGGCCGGGTTGACGGAGTCGATGGCGCCGTCTTCGCTGGTGATCCATTCGCCGCCGATGAGCATCGGCTGGGTGGCGTTCGTCGTGGTGTCCATGGACATGGTGAAGGTCTTCTCTGTCGCGCTGAAAGATAAAAAAAAGGGAGTTCGCGGCGGGCCCGTGCGGTCAGCTGATGGTCGCGCCCGACTGCTTCACGATCTCCTGCCACTTGCGGTACTCGGCCTGCATGAAGGTGCCGAACGCGGCCGGATCACTGGAGACCACCTCGCCGCCGAGGTCGATGAGCTTGGCGCGCAGGTCCGGCTGGTCCACCACCGCGCGGATGTCGGTGGCGATGCGGTTCTGCAGCGCGGCCGGCATCGATGCGGGCGCGAGCACGCCGAACCACGTCGCGGCCTCGAAGTTCCGCAGGCCCTGCTCCGCGAAGGTGGGGATCTCGGGCACCTTCTCGACGCGCTGGCCGTTGGCGAGCGCGATCGCGCGCAGCTTGCCCGAGGCGATGTGAGGCAGCACGACGGTGAGCGTGGCGAACATGGCGTCCACCGAGCCGCCCAGCAGGTCGGTGATGGCCGGCGCGTCGCCCTTGTAGGGCACGTGCAGCATGCGCGTCTTCATCCGGGCGTTGAACATCTCGCCGGCCAGGTGTTGGGCGGTGCCGTTGCCCGGCGAGGCGAAGGTGGCCTTGTCGGGGTTGGCGCGTACGTAGCGCGTGAACTCGTCCACCGTCTTCGCCTCCAGCGTGGGCCGCACCACGAGCACCAGCGGCACCTTCGCGATCAGGCTGAGCGGCGCGAAATCCTTCACCGGGTCGTAATTGAGCTTGGGATAGACCAGGCCGCTGATGGTGTGCGCCGACGTCGTCATGTAGAGCTGGTAGCCGTCGCCGGGTGCGCGCGCCATCTGCGCGGCGGCGAGCGTGGTGCCCGCGCCGGGCTTGTTCTCGACCACCACGGCCTGGCCCCAGCGCGCGCCGAGCCGGTCCACCACCGCGCGGGCCACGATGTCCGTGGCGCCGCCCGCGGCGTAGGGCACCACCATGCGCACCGTGTCGTTCGGGTACTTGGGCGCCTGCGCGAAGGACAGGCCGGGCGCGAGCGAGGCCAGCAGCAGGCCGCCCAGGGCGTGCCGTCGGGTGAGGGAGTCGTGGGTCATGGATGGGTCTCCTGGTTTTTCATCGTTGCTGAAGGAATCGGGTCAGAGGCGGTAGAACTGCGCGGCGGTGTCGTGGTAGAGCCAGCGCTTGTCGTCCTCGGACAGGTCCGCCGTGATGCGCTTGAACGCGTTCCAGAGCACGGCGTAGCTGCACGTGCCCTTGTCGACGGGGAAGTTGCTCTCGAACATGCACCGCCGCGGGCCGAAGATCTCGATGCATTCGCGGAGGTAAGGTCCCCAGGCCTGGGCCAGCTGTTCGGAAGTGGGCGGTGCCTCCCGCAGGTGGAACGGGAAGCCGATCACGCTCATGCCGAGCCCGCCCAGCTTGACGCAGACGTTCGGCAATTCGGCGATGCGGCGCATGTCGGCCCGCCACTCGGCGAACACCGCATCACGCCGGCCCGCATAGGGCCCGACGCCGACCGGCGCGCCGACGTGGTCGATCGCCACGGGCGTCTGGGGGAAGGCGCGGGCGAGGTCGGCGAGTTCTTGCAGCTGGGTGTGGTAGGCCCAGGAGTCGAAACTGAGCCCGAACTGCGCCAGGCGGGCGAAGCCGTCGCGGAACGCTGGTGCCATATAGAGGTGCAGCGGCGGCGCCTGCATGACGCCGTACTGGAACTCCGCATGCGCCGCGGCATGGCAGCGGATGCCGCGAAAGCGCCCGGCACCGGCCTCGATCTGCGCGGCGAGCACATCTTCGACGGCCGCGCCCAGCGAAAGGTCGGCGAAGCCGACGATGCCGGCGCAGAGCCGCGTGGCATGCCCCGCCTGGGCGGCCTCGCGCGCGATGCGGACCACCCGCTCGGTCTCGCCCACGGGCCTCAAGGCTTCCGGGCCGCCGCCCCGGTAGGCGAAGCCCACCTGGATGAAGACGGTCGCTTCGATGCGGTGGCCCGAGCCCAGGTCGGCCAGCAGGTCGTCCGCCAGGTAGCCGCCCCAGCCGTGGTCGGACAGGTGGTGGTGCGGATCGATGATGGCGAGATCGGGCTCCAGTGCCGCCTCGGTGTGCTGCGTGAGCCAGGCGGGCCGCACTTCCGCGCGCGGGATGACCGGCAGGGTGGCGGGGGAGGTCTGCGGATTCATGGGGTGGGTTCCTTTCCGTGTGCGGGCTTCGGTTCAGATGCCGAGGAAGGCCTTCTGCACGAAGGCGTCGTTCAGCAGTTCCTGCCCCGAGCCCGAACGGATCACGCTTCCCTGCTCGAACACGTAGGCGTCGTGCGCCATCTTCAGGGCCAGCCGCGCGTTCTGCTCGACCAGGACGACGGAGATGCCGGTCTCCGCATTCAGCCGCCGGATCGCCTGCGCGATCTCCGAGACGATCTTGGGCGCGATGCCGAGCGAAGGCTCGTCGAGCATCAGGATGCGCGGGTGCGACATCAGCGCCCGGCCGATGGCCACCATCTGCTGCTCGCCGCCCGAGAGCGACCCCGCCATCTGCTCGCGCCGCTCCTTCACGCGCGGAAAGAGTTCATAGACCAGATCCAGCGACCGGGTGCGCTGCGCGGACGAGCGCACCGTGTGCGCGCCCACCATCAGGTTCTCCCAGACGGACATGCGCGGAAAGAGCCGGCGGCCTTCGGGCGACAGCGCCAGCCCCAGCCCGACGCGCTGCGCCGCGTGCGTGCCCTCGATCGGCTCGCCGTCCAGCAGCAGCGCGCCGGAGGTCAGGCGCTTCAGGCCCATGAGCGCCTTGAGCGTGGTGCTCTTGCCGGCCCCGTTGGAGCCGATCAGCGCCACGATCTTGCCGGCATCGATCCGGAAGCCCACGCCGTGCAGGGCCTGCACGAGGCCGTAGTGGACGACGATGTCCTTCACTTCAAGCGTGCGCATCTTCATCCACTCCCAGGTAGGCCTCGATCACCGCCGGGCTGTTGCGGATTTCTTCCGCCGTGCCCTGCGCGATCTTCTGTCCCTGCACGAGGACGATGATCTTCTCGCAGGTGCCCATCACCAGCGCCATGTGGTGCTCGACGAACAGCAGCGAAATGCCGTGCGCGTCGCGCAGCGTCTTGAGCAGCCGCCCGAACTCGGCGCATTCCTCGGGGTTGAGGCCGGCGGCGGGCTCGTCGAGCAGCAGCAGGCGCGGCCGGGTGGCCAGGCCCACGGCCACGCCGATGCGCTTCTGGTGGCCGTACGCCAGCTCGCCCGCGATCTCGTGCCGCAGCGGCGCGAGCCCCGTGGTCTCCAGCACCTGGTCCACCTGCTCGCGCACCCGGCGGCATGCGTCCCGGTAGGCGGCGGTCTGCGCGATCTGCGCCCAGACGGGCACGCCGAAATGGCAGAGCGCGCCGCGGTAGACGTTCTCCTGCACCGTCGATTTCGGGTAGACCGTGGCCGACTGGAAGGTGCGCGCCAGGCCGTGGCGCACCACCTGGCTCGGCTTGCGGCCGGTGATGTCCTCGCCCGCGAAGACGATGCGGCCGGCAGAGGGCGGCAGCGCGCCGCTGATCATGTTGAACGCCGTGCTCTTGCCGGCGCCGTTCGGGCCGATCAGCCCGACGATCTCGCCCTCGTTCAGCGTGAAGCCCAGGTCGCGCACGGCGGCCAGGCCGCCGAAATTCTTGCCCAGGCCCTCGATGGTGAGCAATGCGGTCATCGCGCGCCTTTCTGGCGCCGCAGCCGGGCGCCGATGCCGACCAGACCCATCGGCAGGAATTTGAGCACCAGGATCAGCGTGATCCCGTAGAGGATGTTCTGCGTCTCGATCGCGCTGCGGAACAGCTCCGGCAGCGGCGTCATGATGAGCGCGCCGAGGATCGGGCCGACCACCGAGCCGCGCCCGCCGATCACCAGCATGATGATGGCCGCCACGGACACGTGCTGGCTGAACGACTCGGGCGACACGAAACCCAGGTAGTGCGCGAGCAGCGCGCCCGCGAAGCCCGCGAGACCGCTGCCCAGCAGGAAGGCGAACATCTGCGTGCCCTGGATGCCGATGCCGCTCGCCTCGGCCAGGTCGGGGTTGTCGCCCACCGCGTCGAGTTCGTGCCCGCGCGGCGTCTTGAAGAGCGCGATCAGCAGCACGATCGACGCGAAGGCGCTGGCCGCCGCTAGGCCGTAGAACGACAGCTTGCTGTCCAGCGCGATGCCGAAGATGCTGGCCGGCGGGATGCTGGCGATGCCGTTCGCGCCGCCGGTAAGGCTGCCGCCTTCCAGCAGCACGAGCCGGAACAGCTCGCCGAAGCAGAAGGTGACCAGCACGAAGTACACGCCCTGCAGGCGCAGGATCACGGCGCCCAGCAGCCAGGCCACCAGCACGGAGACGCCCACGCCCGCCAGCACCGAGACGGCGAAAGGCGTGTGCAGGCGCGTGGTGCAGATCACCGCCGTGAACGCACCCATGCCCATGAACGCGGCATGGCAGAACGACAGCTGCCCCGTGCGGCTGATGACCGACAGCCCGTTCACGAAGACGATGTTGATGCAGATGAGCACCGCGAGGTGCACGTAGAACGGATTGCCGGCCAGCAGCAGCGGCATGGCGAAGAGCGCCAGCAGCGCGGGAATCCAGGCCTTCCAGGGGGCTCCTGGCGCGGCCGGCGATGCGGAGGCCGCCGGGCCCGGGGCAGGGGTGGGGTGCATGGTGGGAGCTTGGTCCATGGTTCAGCGACCTGCCTTTCCGAGCAGGCCCGAGGGGCGGAAGATCAGCATCAGGATCACGAAGCCGAAGAGCAGCATGTCGGACACGCTGCTGGACATGAAGGTGTTGGCCACGCTCTCGAACACGCCCAGCAGCAGGGCCGCGAGCGCCGCGCCCGGGATGCTGCCCAGCCCGCCGAGGATCACCACGATGAACGCCTTGAGCAGCGGCGTGGAGCCGATGCCGGGCGACACCGAGAAGACGGGCGCCATCAGCGCGCCGGCCACCGCCGCCAGCCCCACGCCGATGCCGAAGCCCAGCGGGTACATGAACTGCGAGCGGATGCCCTGGGCGTTCGCGATCTCGATGTCCTGCACCACGGCGCGCAGCGCGCGGCCGCCGCGGCTGTGCATGAGAAAGCCGTAGAGCGCCGCCAGCACGGCCACCGAGAACACCACCACGTAGAGCCGCGACATCGGCAGCACCACCGGCCCGAGCGAGACCACGCCTTCGGCCACGGCGGGCATCGACTGCGGATCGGGCCCGAAGACCAGCAGCGCGCCGTTCTGCAGGATCATCGCCAGGCCGATGGTGGCGATCATCCCGTTGAGCTCGTCGCCCCGGAAGCCCTTCATCACCACCACTTCGATCAGCCAGCCGGCCACCAGCGTGACGGCGAAGGTGGCGAGCACGGCGGCCAGAAAGGGCAGTTGCAGCTTCGTGACGCAGACGTAGGCCACGAAGGCGCCCAGCATGTAGAACTCGCCATGCGCGAAGTTCACCACGCGCATGACGCCGAAGACCAGCGTGAAGCCGATGGCCATCAGCAGGTAGAGCAACCCGATGATGAGGCCGTTGGTCAGCGCCTGGCCGAGCAGGAAAGTGAAATCCACGGCGGTGTTCCCGGAGAGTGGGCGCCGGTCACTTGCAGGCGGTGAGCGAGCAGGTCGCCTCGACCACTTCCTGGCCGTCCTGCACGCGGGCGATGTAGAAGGGCGCGTCGACCTGGTGGGCGACGCCGTAGACCTGGGCACCCGTCCAGTTCAGCGTGCCCAGGATGCCTTTGTAGTCCTTGATGTTTTCGAGCGCGGTGCGCACCTTGTCGGTGTCCGCCGCGGTGCCGGCCGATGCCATGGCCTGGAACAGCATGCGCGTGCCGTCGTAGAACGCCGGGCTGAAGCCGTTCATGCGCTTCTTGTACTTGGCGAAGTAGCGCTCGGAGTACGCCTTGACGTCGGCATTGGCCGGGTTGACCGGCGTGTTCACCAGCATGCCGTTGGTCGCGCCGGCGCCTGCCACGTTCACGATCTCGGGTGTCGCGGGGCCGCCGCTGCGGATGATCGCGCCCTTGAAGCCCAGCTCGCGCGCCTGCTTGACGATCAGGCCTGCGGTGCCGGGCGCGTTGCCGTCCAGCTCGATCGCATCGACGCCCCGGGCCATCAGGCGGGTGAGCAGCGGCATCATGTCCACGCGCTCGCGCTCGAAGAATTCCTTGGCGTTCAGTTGGGCGCCGGCCTTGGCGTAGGCCTTCTCCAGATCCTGTGCGATCTGCTGGCCGGTTTCGTCGTTCGGGAACAGGCCGCCCACCTTCTTCACGCCCTTGGCCTTCACGATCCAGTCGATCTGGGGCTGGGACGTTTCCATCGTCGTCAGGTTGGGGCGGAAGTTGAAGGGCTTGTCCTTGGCGAGCGCCTTGTCGGTGAAGCCGAGCGTGAGCATCACCACCTTGTTCTTGTTCACGATGGGCGACACCGCCAGCGCGGCGGCGGAGCCGACCGGGCCGATGATGTACTGCACCTTGTCCTCGAAGATCAGGCGGTTGGCCGCCGTCACCGCCTCGCCGGCCTGGTACTTGTCGTCGTAGGCCACCACTTTCACCGGGTGCTTCTTGCCGCCCACTTCCAGGCCGCCCTTGGCATTCACGTCGTCGGCCGCGAGTTCGGCGGCGTAGAGCATCGCCTGCCCCCAGGCCGCGCCCGCGCCCGACAGCGTGACGATGGCGCCGATCTTGATCTCCTCCTGGGCCGAGGCAGGGCCTGCGAGGCAGAGGGTGGCGAGGGCGGCGGCGGTGGCGGCGAAGGTCTTCTTCATGGTTGTCTCCTGGAATGTGTGTTGTGTGGCCGGCGGGAAAAAAAGGGAAATCAGGAACCGGAGGGCGGGACGGCGTGCTGGCGCTGCGCGATCTCGTCCAGCACCGGGGCGATGTACTTCTTGAACTGCACGGGGTTCTCGCTCATCGGGAAGTGCCCGAGTTCCTTCATCACCACCGCCTGCGCGCCGGGAATGCCCTGCGCGGTGCGCAGCGTGTCTTCCGGGCTGCACGAGAAGTCGTACTCCCCGGTGAGCAGGTAGAGCGGTGTCGTCTGCGTATCGATGCCGCCCAGCCTGCCGCGCAGGTCCGAATCGACGCGGTAGAAGTACAGATCGCCGCGGAAGATGCCCGGGCCGCTCTGCCGGTACTGCCACAGCGTTTCGTGGCGGTACTGCGCGGGGCTCTGCGGCGCGACCAGGCCGGAGACCAGCGCCGCGCAGACCTCGCCGCCGTGCACGTCGGGGCGGTTCAGCCAGCTGGTGTCGTACCAGGGCTGCTGATGGTCGGCGCCCTCGAGCCCGATGAGCGCGCGGAACTCCCGGCCGTGGGCGTGCGCCAACTGCAGCACGATGCGCCCGCCGATCGAGCAGCCCATGACCACGGGCCGGTCCAGCCCGAGCGCCGCGATGAATGCGCGGATGGTGGCCACGTAGCGCTCGGTGGTCAGCTCGTAATCGCGGTCCTGGAAGCCGACGGGCGGGTAGGACTTGCCGTGCCACGGCATGTCGAAGGCGATCACGCGGAAGCGCGAGGTGACGTCCTCGTCGCACAGCAGATGGCGGAACTGGCGGCCGTCCGATCCGGCGGTGTGCAGGCAGAGCAGGGGAATGCCCTGGCCGCATTCCTCGAAGTACACGCGGCAGGTTTCGCCCAGGATGTCGAAATGCACGTACCGGCCGACGATGGGTTCCAGGGTGGCTTTCATCGCGTTTCCTCTCGTCGGGTTCAATGGGACGGCGCCCGGCGTGGCAGGGCCAGGACGTCCTTCAGGTACTGCAGGTGGGCGAACAGCACGTGCGAGTCGCCCTCGATGGCCATGGCGCCGCGCTTGGTCAGGGCGAACAGGTCGTGCCAGCCGGGACGGGGGATGGGCTCCCACAGGGCCGCCCAGGCCTCCTCGGTGCCGCGGATGACCAGATCGGCCGGCGCGAACAGCGGCATCTGCGCCGTCAGGCCCTCGATCCGGCCGCCGCGGATCTGCAGCAGGTAGGGCACGTCGCCGACCACCACCTTGAGGTCTGCGGTCAGGGTGCGGCCGCGGTGCACCAGCCGTTCGTCGGCGTTCACGCGCTGCGCGATGGCTTCGAAGCGTTGCTGCAGGGATTCGGTCATGGCGCGATCCTTTCGTGGGGTGCTCAGTCCGCACCCACGCCGATGGGGCTGGGCAGGCGCTTTTCGGTGTTGTGGCGCAGCAGCGCGGCGGTGCGGAAGATGCCGTGCGCGAACTTGCCGTAGGGCATGGTGGCGAACAGCGCGATCACCGCGCCCAGATGCAGGCACAGCAGCAGCGCGAGCGCCGGGGTGCCGCGGCCGAGCCAGAGCGCCATGCCGCTCGCGGCCACCAGGAACAGCAGGGCGATGAAGCCCAGGTCCATGGGCTGCTGCCTGGCGTCGCCGTGCTGCGGATGCCGGGCGCGGCGCAGCGTCCAGAGGCCCGCGGTGCCGGCCATCAGGGCCACGCCCCCCAGCGCGCCCAGCAGCTTGGGCAGGCTGGGCAGCTCATACGGCGCCACCCAGCCGAAGGCGTAGTGGTAGACGGTGCCGAGCGACGTGGCGGCGAAGCACAGCAGAAAGCCGTAGAAGGTGAGGTGGTGGAAGCGCCGGCGCTTCAGGGTATAGGCGTCGTCCTCCTCGTGGCAGCCTTCGCCGTGACCGCCGCCCAGGTATTTGAGGCGCAGCACGTCGGAGGCGGCCTCGGCGGCGGCGGGCGCGCCCACGTCCACGCCGCTGGTGGCGGGCTTCACGTCCTTCCAGAAGCGGCGCACGCCCATCGCCAGCGCGAACACCGCAAAGAGGAACACCGGCGCGAAAATGCCCACCAGCAGGTTGTGCGGAAACAGGTGGTAGAAGTCGTTGCCCAGCCCGCCGCCCCAGAGCCGCGCCACGCCCCCCTGCAGCGCCACGGCCAGCGCGAGGAAGAGGAACAGGCCGGCCGCCAGCGCCAGCGACAGCGTGAGGCCGTTGCGCTGGTAGAGCCGGCCCAGGGCGGGCGGCCAGGCGTAGTCCACATAGGTCTGGCCGCGCACCTCGGCCATGGCCTTCGGGATGTTCACCGCGAACTCGTGCGGCGGCGCGTACTGGCAGGCGTGCAGGCAGGCGCCGCAGTTGTGGCACAGGTTGGCCAGGTAGTGCACGTCGGCCTTGCCGAACTCCAGCCGCCGCGTCATCGCGGGGAACACCGCGCAGAAGCCCTCGCAGTAGCGGCAGGCATTGCAGATCTGCAGCGCGCGCGCCACTTCGGCCTCGGAAGCGGTCTCGGTCGGCGCGGGGCGGATCGGGATCACCCGGCGCGCTGCGGGCATGCGGTCCTGGGCCTCGTCGGCCATGGGGTGGGGGTTCTGCATCTCAGGTCTCTTCGTCGTTCACGGCGCCGTGCACCGCGGGCCGGCCGGCCGCGGCGAGGGCGGCATTGCGCCCCGCGATGCGGCCGAAGGCGGTGCCGATGGACATGCCCACGCCAGCCGTGTAGCCCTTGCCCAGCACGTTGCCGGCCATCATTTCGCCGGCCACGAACAGGTTGGCGCTGGGCTGTCCGCCGAAGCGCACGGCGGCCGTGTCGTCGGTCTTCAGGCCCAGGTAGGTGAAGGTCACGCCGGGCCGCAGCGCATAGCCGTAGAACGGCGGCGTGTCGATCGGGCGGGCCCAGTGCGTCTTGGCGGGCGTGATGCCGTCGGTGCGGCAGTCGTCCAGCGCCGTGTGGTCGAAGCGGCCCGGCCGGCAGGCGGCGTTGTAGGCGTCCAGCGTCTGCATGAACTGCCCGACGTCCAGCCCGAGCTTCTGCGCCAGTTCCGGGAGCGAGCCGGCCTGCTCGCCCGGGAACACCGGCGGCATGAAGCGTCCGATCGCCTTGGCGTCGATGACCGAATAGGCGATCTGGCCCGGCTGCTGGGCTACGAGGCGTCCCCAGATGGCATAGCGCTTGGGCCAGAAATCCTCGCCTTCGTCGTAGAAACGCCGGGCCTCGCGGTTCACCACCACACCGAGCGACACGCAATCGATGCGCGTGCAGATGCCGCCGTCGTAGAGCGGCGCGCGGGCGTCGATCGCCACCATGTGCGCCTGCGTCGGGTCGCCGATGCCGTCGGCCTGCTGCGCCTCGAGCATGTGCCGCAGCAGCACGCCCTGGTTGAAGGCCGTGCCGCGGATCAGGAAGTTGTCCGCGGGCCATTCGCCGCGCTCGTTCCGGCCCCAGGCCTCCCGCAGCCATTCGCGGTTGGACTCGAACCCGCCCGCGGCCAGCACGCAACTGCGCGCCGTGATGCGCTGACCGCCCACCCAGGCCGCCTGGAAGGCGCCGTTCCCGATCTCCAGGCGGTCCACGGGCGCTTCGTAGCGCACCTGCACGCCCAACGCCTCGGCGCTGCGGAAGTACGCGTTCACCAGCGCCTTGCCGCCACCCATGAAAAATGCGTTGGTGCGCGCCACGTGCAGCGCGCCCGACAGCGGCGGCTGGAAGTGCACGCCGTGCCGGCGCATCCACCCCCTGCAGGTGGACGAGGCGCGGATCACCATGCGGGCCAGGTGTTCGTCGGTGAGGCCGCCCGTCACCTTCAGCAGGTCCTGCCAGAACTCCTCTTCGGGGTAGGCCTCGACCAGCACGTCCTGTGGCGCATCGTGCATGCAGCGCAGGTTGCGGGTGTGGGCGGAATTGCCGCCCCGCCAGTCGCGCGGCGCGGATTCCAGCAGGAGCACGCGGGCACCGGCTTCGCGCGCCATCAGCGCGGCGCAGAGGGCTGCATTGCCGCCACCGATCACCAGCACGTCGGTGTCGAAGTTGTCTCGTTTCATCATGGGCAGCGACGGGCCAGGCCCACCGCGGTTCAGCGCGTTGTGTCGTTGCGCCGGACTATAGAAATCGCTGCCGCCCCCGTGCAGGGGCCTTTCGTCATGGGGGTATCACGATCCGTGATGGGTCTGCCGGTCCGTCAGCGTGGCGCCGATCCACTGGCCCGAGCGCACCAGCCGCCGCGCGCAGTCGAGCAGCGCCACGCGCGCGGCGAGGCCGGCGGGCGAGAGTTCGTCGTTGGAGAGGCTGCAGAGCGCCGCATCGCGCCGGACCTTCTCGTCGGCGATTTCCGACCACTGGAACCGCTGCGCCGCAGCGTCCTTGTAGAGCGCCACGGCCGACCAGGGCTGCACCGTGGCCCCGAAACCCGCGTCCACGGCCTCCATCAGCAGCGGCAGCGAATCGATCTCCATCGCCATGCGCGGCTGGACGCCGGCCGTGGCGAACGCCGCCGTCACCGTGCTGCGCAGGCCATGGCTGCCCGAGGGCAGGATCAGCGGCACGTCGCCCACCTGGGCGAGCCGCACCGGCGCGGCGTGGGTGATGCCGGGCGCCACGGGCCGGGTGCGCGACTGGATCAGGAAAAGGCGCTCTTCCAGCAGCGGCGTGATGCTCCAGCGCCGGGCGCTGTGCGTGTCGAACAGGATGGCCAGGTCCAGTTGCCGCGCATTGAGCAGGCCCGTCAGGTGGCCGGACAGCGCCGAGACGATGTGCATCCGCACGTCGGGATAGCGCTCCTGCATGGCGCGCATCAAGGGCAGGCCGAGCACCGAGGCGATGGACGGCGGCAGCCCCATGCTCACCGCCCCCGACAGGCGCGCCTGCTGCGCCGCCAGCACGGCCTGCTCGGCGTGGCGCAGCGTGAGCTGGGCCTCGTGGAAGAAGGCCTGTCCGGCCTCGGTGGGGACGACGCCGCGCGGCGTGCGCTGCAGCAGCCGCGTCGATAGTTCGGATTCCAGCCGGCCGATCTGCTGGCTCAGCGCGGACTGCACCATGTCCAGGTCCAGCGCGGCGCGGCTCATCGAGCCCAGTTCGACGATGCGCACGAAGGTGCGGAGTTGTCTCAGTTCCATCTTGTCCTAATCAGAGCGGCTCACCCCGCGCAGCATGCGCAGCCCATTCGCCACCACGAGCAGGCTCGCGCCCATGTCCGCGAACACGGCCATCCACATCGTGGCCTGCCCAGCGAGGGCCAGCCCGAAGAACACCACCTTGATGCCCAGCGCCAGCGCGATGTTCTGCCACAGCACCGCATGGGTGCGGCGCGAGAGGCGCACGGTTTCGGCCACGCGGCGCAGATCATCGTTCATGATGACCACGTCCGCGGTCTCCATGGCCACGTCGGTGCCGGCCGCGCCCATGGCGAAGCCGATGTCGGCGCGGGCGAGGGCGGGTGCGTCGTTGATGCCGTCGCCCGCCATCGCGGTCATGCCGTGCCGCTGCTGCAGCGCGGCGATGGCCGAGAGCTTCTGTTCGGGCAGCAGGCCCGCCTGCACGTCGGCGATGCCGGCTTCCTGCGCGGCGGCCCGGGCCGCGGCGGCGTGGTCGCCCGTCAGCATCACCGGCACGATGCCCAGGGCGCGCAGCTCGGCCACGGCCTCGGCGGCCTGCGGCCGCAGCGTGTCGGCCACCGCGAACAGCGCGCGCACGCCCTGGGCATCGCCCAGCAGCGTCACGCTGCGGCCCTGCGACTCGTGCGCCGCGGCGGCGGCTTCCACTGCGTCCGTCCACAGGCCCCGCTCCTGCGCCAGGCGCCGGTTGCCGAGGAACCAGGTCGCGCCATGGATGCGGCCTTCCACACCGCGGCCGGGCAGGGCGGTGAAGTCCTGCACGTCCGGCAGATCCGCCGGCAGGGTGGCCGCGCCGGCCGTGCCGCCGGCATTACCAGCCGTTCGCGCCGGTGCGATGCCGGCCGCGATGGCCTTGGACACCGGGTGGTCCGAGCGCCCCGCCAGGGCCGCGGCCACGTCGTCCGCGCCGTCGTCGCCGAAGCGCTCGCTGCCCACCAGCACCGGCCGGCCGGCCGTCACCGTGCCGGTCTTGTCGAAGGCCACGGCGCGCACGCCGCGGGCCCGCTCCAGCCACTGTCCGCCCTTGATCAGGATGCCGCGCCGCGCGCCGGCCGCCAGCCCGCTCACCACCGTCACCGGCGTGGCGATGACCAGCGCGCACGGGCAGGCGATCACCAGCAGGACCAGCGCGCGGTAGAGGGCATCCAGCCAGGCCCAGCCCAGCGCCAGCGGTGCGCCCACGGCCACGAGGGCCGCGAGCGCGAAGACGGCGGGCGTGTAGATGGCGGCGAAGCGGTCCACGAAGCGCTGCATGGGCGCGCGCGACCCCTGCGCCTCCTCCACCGCGTGGATGATGCGGTCCAGCGTGGTGTTGCCGGCCGCGGCGGTGACGCGGAACTGTAGTTCGGCCTGTGCGTTGAGCGTGCCGGCATAGAGGGCGTCGCCGGGCGCCTTGTCCACCGCGAGGCTCTCGCCCGTCACGCTGGATTCGTCCACCGCGCCGCGGCCTTCCAGCACCACGCCGTCCAGCGGCACCCGCGCGCCGGGGCGCAGCCGCAGCACGGCGCCCAGCGGCACCTCGGCCGCGGGCACCGTGCGCCAGCGGCCGTCCTCGCCGCGCAGCTCGGCCTGCTCGGGGCTGAGCGCCAGCAGGGCGCCGATGGAATCCCGCGCGCGGCCCACCGCCCGCTCCTCGATGCGCTCGGCCAGGGCGTAGAGCGCCATCACCATGGCGGCCTCCGGCCACTGCCCGATCAGGAAGGCGCCCGTCACCGCCACGGCCATGAGCGCGGAAATGTCCAGCCGGCCGCGCGCCAGCGCACCGAGGCCGGCGCGGTACACGCCCAGCCCGGCCAGCAGGATCGCGGCGGCAGCCACCGCCATGCCCGCGGCCCGCCAGGGCAGGGTGTCGGGCGCGAGCAGGTGCAGCAGTTCGGCGGCGGTGGCGGCCGCGAGCGAGACGCCGAGCCGGCCCCAGCCGGGCAGGGTGCCGTGGTCATGGTCGTGTCCGCCGGCATGGCCCTTGCCGTCGCCATGTTCGTGGTCGTGATCGTGGTCATGTTGGTGGTCGTGCGTGCCGCCGGCCCGGCGCTTCGGCCCGTCCGCATGGCCGTGGCCGGCGTGGTCGCCCCGGCTGCCGTGCGTGGGGTCGGCGCCGTGCGCCGCTGCCCCGGCGGGCGATGCCGTGCGCGACGTGGCAGGCGACGCCGCCCGCGGCGCGGGCCCGCACCCGCTGCTGCAGCCGCAGGAGAGATCGATGCGCGGCTTCGCTCCAGAGGTGGATGCCGCCGGGGATCGGTCGGTGGATGCCGTGCTTGCCATGTGCTGTGTCCTTGCGTTGGGGAGAATTCCGACAGGGGTCCGCAACCGGACCGTGCCATCATTGGAAACCTTCAAGCCGCTTCAAGGTCAAGCCGTGTCTGCCGCAAGCCCCCACCACCGTATCGGCGATGCCGCGCGCCTCTCCGGCGTGCCCGCCGCCACCATCCGCTATTACGAAAAGGAAGGCCTGCTGCCCGTGCAGGCCCGCGCCGACAACCGCTACCGCCTCTACAGCGACGACGAGATCCACCGCCTGCGGTTCATCCGCCTGTGCCGGGCCATGGACATGTCGCTGGACGAAGTGCGCACGCTGCTCTCGCTGGGCCGCGGCCCGGATACGGCCGCCGACCATGCCGCCTGCGCCACGGTGGACGAGCACCTCTCCCACGTGCGCACCCGGCTGCGAGAACTGCAGGCGCTGGAATCGCAACTGCTGTCGCTGCGCGGCCGCTGCGACGGCACCGACGGCAGCCGCTGCCACGTGATCGAGGCGCTGCACGACCGGGCGGACGCCGACCCCCTGCCGCTGCCCGATCCGCCCGCGCGGCGGCACGTATGACGCCCAAAGGGCCCACCCTGGACGCCCGCCCGGCGCCGCTGCCCGGCCTGCCCACGCGTGGCTGGCGCGCGGCGCGCGGCTGGGCGCTGGCGTGGTGGCGCATCGTCCACCTGGGCGCCGTGGTGGCGGTGCTCATGCTGTCGCCGTCCAGTTACGGCCGCTCCACGCGCGTTCGGCTGGCCCGGCATCTGTACCTGGACACGGCCCCGCTGCTGCTCGGGTTCACCGCGCTGGTGGCGCTGATCTGCCTGGTGGTCACGCACATCGTCGTCGTCACGGCGCGCAGTTACGGGCTGTCGCACTACGCGCTGCAGATGGTGGTGCGCGTGCTGGTGCTCGAACTGATCCCGCTCACGGCCGCGCTGTTCGTGGCGCTGCGCGCCACCATTCCGGGCGGCACGCAGCTCGCGCTGATGCGCCAGTCAGGCCACTGGGAGGCGCTGCGCGCGCGCGGCGCCGACCCTGTGCGCGTGGAGTTGCTGCCGCGCGTGGTGGCGGGCGTGTACGCCAGCATCACCCTCGCCGCGCTCTCGTGCGTGGTGGCCCTCGCCATGGCCTACCTGGGCGTGTACGGCCCGAACACGGCCGGGCTGCCCGGCTACACGCGCATGTTCGGCCAGGTGTTCACGCCGTCCGTCACGCTGCTGTTCGTGCTCAAGACGCTGCTGTTCAGCCTGGCCGTGGCGCTGATTCCCATGGCCGCCGGCCTGCATGCCACGGGCGACCCGCGCGCGCGATCCGAGCTCGGCGGCTTCGCGCGCATGTTCGCCGTGCTGCTGCTGATCGAGGTCGCCTCGCTCATGGGCAACTACTACTGATCCCCCATTTTTTTCGAACCGCCTGCGATGAACGACACCTCTCCCGCACCCCGGCCGTCGCCGCCACCACCGCCGCCACCGCCGCCGGCACCCCCATCCGCGGCCGATCCGTCCGATGCGCTGCTGCGGCCCGTCGCGC
The DNA here is from genome assembly GCA_913774955.1 of uncultured Acidovorax sp. GTDB lineage: Bacteria > Pseudomonadota > Gammaproteobacteria > Burkholderiales > Burkholderiaceae_C > Paracidovorax. Next base: position 116,540 of record CAJYKV010000024.1, on the reverse strand, counting down.
ACCTGGAGCGCAAGGCCGCCGCGCTGCTGCTGTTCACGCTGGCGCTGATCGTCGGCTCCGGCATCTACCTGCTCTACGCGCGCGGTGTGTTCGAGCCTACGCAGCAACTGGTGCTGACCGCCGACGATTCCGAAGGCGTGGTGGCGGGCATGGACATGACGTTCTCGGGCTTTCCGATCGGCCGGGTGCGCCGCACCGAACTCGCGGAGGGCGGCGACGTGCGCATCCTGATCGACGTGCCGCGCAAGGACGCGCACTGGCTGCGCGAATCCAGCGTGTTCACCCTGGTGCGCGGCATCGTCGGCGGCACCACCATCAAGGCCTACAGCGGCATCCTCACCGACCCGCCGCTGCCCGACGGCGCCGTGCGGCCCGTGCTGCGCGGCGACGCCACGGCCGAGATTCCGCAGCTGATGTCGGCCGCGCGCGAACTGCTGTCGAACCTGCAGGCCCTCACCGCGCAGGACGCCGCGCTCGGCGGCACGCTGGACAACGTGCGCACGCTCACCGAGCGGCTGAACGCGCCGGGCGGCGCGCTCGGCGTGCTGCTGGGCAGCGAGGCCGAGGCCCGCAAGCTCGCCACCACGCTGGACCGCACCAACCAGCTGCTCGCGCGCATCGACGGCATGGCCGCCAAGGCGGACCGGCAGGTGTTCGGCGCGGCCGGGGAGGCGGGGCTCGTCACCGACGTGCGCGCCACCGTGGTGCAGCTCAACGGCCTGCTGGCGGACACGCGGCAGAGCCTCGCCAAGGTCGACGCCGTGCTGGCCGAGGCCCAGGCCATCGGCGCCAATGCCCGCGAAGCCACCACCGATCTCGGCGCGCTGCGCGCCGACGTGGAGAGCAATCTGCGCAAGGTCGAGAGCCTGGTCAACGAGATCCAGCACAAATGGCCGTTCGCGCGCGACACCCGGATCCAGCTGCCATGACGACGACGATGCCTGCCTCTCCCTCCGCTGCGAACCCACGCCAGCGGCCCCGGCCCGGCCGGACCACTCCCATCGGCCTCGCCCTCGCGATCGCCGCCGGGCTCCTGGCCGGCTGCGCCCAGCACGCCCCGCCACCGGAATGGGAGCAGAACGCCCATGGCGCCGCCACCCGCGCCTCCGAGGCCTACCTGTCCGGCGATGACCGCGTCGCGGCCCAGGAATGGCGGCGCGCACGCAGCGAAGTGGCTCGCACCGCGCGCCCCGATCTGCTGGCGCGCGTGGTGCTGCTGGAATGCGCCGTGCGCGTCGCCAGCCTGGCGCAGGTGGGATGCCCGGACTTCGAACCGCTGCGCGAGGGCGCAGACGCGGCCGAAAAGGCCTATGCGCAGTACCTGGAAGGCCGCGCGGTGGGGGCAGCCGCCGGTACGGATCTGCTGCCTCCCGCGCAGCGGGCGGTACGGGCGGGCGGCAGCGCTGCATTGGCGGGTGTGGACGATCCGCTCGCCCGTCTCGTCGCCGCCGCGGTGCTGCACGCCCGGGGCGAGACTTCGCCGGAGGTGGCGCGGCGGGCCATCGAGGCGGCCTCGGAGCGCGGGTGGCGCCGTCCCCTCATGGCGTGGCTGCTGCGGGCGGTGGAGCAGGCGCAGCAGCGGGGGGATGCGGCGCAGGTGGAGGTTTTGCGGCAGCGCCTGCGGGTGCTGCAGGGGGGTGGGAATTGAAGAACAGTGGGGCCGGGCCGGGCGGTACCGCCACCTGGGACCGGCCCGCCGGGACCGGCGGCCCCTGCGAGCCCCGTTGCAGGCTCTGATGCCCTGCGGCAGCGGTCAGGGCGTGGAGAGCGCTTCGACCGGCAGGATCTGATCGAGATCCTGCGGGATGCGCACCAGCGAGTCGGCGGCCTGGACGGCTTCGTCGGGGACCAGGTTCATCGCCGTGGCACCCACCGCGAGCAGCACCGTGGCGGTGAAAGCGATGAACGCGCGGGCTCCGGTATAACGGTTGCGTTGCATGGCGGACTCCTTGGGGACTGTGGTTCGGGTGGATGGGCACGCAATCGCGTGGTGTTGGTGCTATTACATGCCGCTTGCCGATGCTCGTATGTCGGACGCGCGCCTACCGACGTGTGCTGCAACGGGAGTTACCCTTGGTTTCGCCGTGCAGGGCTTGTGTAGGACGGCGGACTCAACCGGAGAGGTGTGTCAGCCCCCGCGCCAGCGCGGAGGCCGTGAGCGTGGTACCGGCCGGCCAGCGGTCGGCGACGGCCCCGTGCGCGTGGCAGGCAGCGCTCGCCGCCTCGAACGCCGCGCCGTCTCCCTCCGGCCGCGCGGCCCACACCGCTCCCAGGAAGCCCGCCAGAACATCGCCCGTACCCCCCGTGGCGAGCCGGCCGTTGCCGGTCGGGTTGATGCGGGCCGTCCGGCCCGGTGCCGCGATCACGCTGCCGGATCCCTTCAGCACCACGGCGCAGCGGTAACGCTCCGCCAGCGCGCGCGCCGCGCGCGGCCGGTCCGCCTGGATGGCGGCGGTGTCCGTGTCCAGCAGCCGAGCGGCCTCCAGCGGATGCGGTGTGATCACCGTGGGCAACGCGCCGTGCCGGTGTTCCCGGTCCCGCAACTGCGCGGCCAGCGCGGCGTCGCCCGCCACGGCGTTGAGGCCGTCGGCGTCTAGCACCAGTCGCGGCGCTTCGGCGAGCACGCGCGGCAGCACGGCCCGCACCGCCTCGCCGCCACCGCATCCGCACACCACCGTGGCGCGCTCCAGAGCCAGTGCGTCGAAGCGGCGCAACATGCATTCCGGCTGTTGCCCGTCGACCGTCAGCGCATCCGCGCCGCCGCCCAGCAGCGCCACCACGACCCGCCCGGCACCGCCGTGCAGCGCCGCCGAGGCTGCGAGCAGCGCGGCCCCCGTCATGCCCATACCGCGGGCGCCGATGCCTTCGCCGCCCACCACCGCCACGTCGCCGAAGCTGCCTTTGTGGGAAGCGTGGCGCCGAGGCTCCGATGGCCCGGGGCCGGCAAGCCACAGGGACGGCGCTTCGGCGGCGGTGTCCACGCCCAGTCCGTCCAGCCAGACGGTGCCCGCCGCGTCCCGCCCCTGTCCGGTGAACCATCCGGGCTTGAGTGTCAGCAAACCGAGCGTATGGCGCGCGGAGGACGGTGGGTGTTCAGGCGCCAGCCCGGGCAGGTAGGAGCCGGTATCCGCCAGCAGTCCGGAAGGACCGTCCACGCACAGCACGGGCGCGCGGGTGGTGTGCAGCGCCTGCAGCAAGGCGTGGAGGACCGGCGCCGGTGTGTGGCCGCCGGAGCGCGGGGCCGTGCCGATGCCCAGCAGGGCGTCGATGCAGAGATCCTCGGGCCCGAGATCCTGAGGCGCGCCGGGCGCGAACGGTACGCCGGCCGCCCGTGCGCGCTCCCAGGCCTGCCGCGCATCGGCCGGTGCGGTGTCGGGCTTGCCCAGCCACGTCGCCTGCACGGCCACGCCGCGAAGGTGCAGCTGCATCGCGGCTTCCAGTCCGTCGCCGCCGTTGTTGCCGGGCCCGCAGGCCACCCAGACGCGCCGTGCATGCGGCGCCAAGGCCAGCGCCAGACGGGCCACCGCCAGGCCGGCCCTGTCCATGAGTGTGCCGGGCGGGCACGCCTCCAGGGCCGCGCGCTCGATGCGGCGGGTCGCAACGGTGTCGAACAGGGGATGGGAGGGGTCGGTATCGATGCGGTGCATGGGCGGTGGGCGGCAGGCGGTGCCGTCGGACGCGAAAGGATGCGCCCATTGTGGCCCGCCCCGACGCCGGTCCACGCGGAGTGCGCCCCTCGCGGGAACCCTCTGCGTCCTTGATTCCTAGGCCGCTTTTTGCCGCTCCCGCCCCGCTCAGAAACGCTGCGGCGCGAACGGCTGCAGGTCCGTTTCGGGAACCCTCTGCGCGACCAGGTCGGCCACCGCCCGTGCGCTGCCGCAGGCCAGTGCCCAGCCGCAGGCACCGTGGCCCGCGTTCACCCACAGGCCCGCTCCCCCCGCGGCGCCGATCGCCGGCAGTCCGTCCGGCAGCATCGGCCGCGCGCCGCGCCAGGTCCGCACCTGCGGCGACGACCACTGGACGCCGCCCGGGAACCAGCCCGAAGCCGCGTTGTAGAGCACCTGCAGCGTCGGCGCGTGCTGGGCGCCGTCCGCCGCGCCCAGCTCCGCCCCGCCGGCCACGCGCACCCGCTGCCCCTGGCGCGTGAGGGTGATCCGGTGCACCGGGTCGATCACCGTGCCCTGGGGTGCGTGCGTGTCCTCCCGCAGCGGCGCGCTGATGGTGTAGCCGTGCACTCCGGCCAGGGGCAGGGAGGCGCCGGCCGGGCGCAGCAGCTCGGCCGCGGCGAGCCCGGCGCAGACCACCACGGCATCGAAGCGGCGGGGCTCGCGCTCTCCGGCCAGCAGCACGGCCGCCGGGCCGCCGCGCAGCGATGCCACCCGGGCGTTGAAGAGGAACTGCGCGCCACGCTCCTGCGCGGCATAGCGCAGCATCTGCGCGAACAGCCGGCAGTTGCCGGATTCGCCGTCCGGCACGTGGATCGCTCCGGCGAGTTCGTTGTCCGAGGCGAGTCCGGGCTCGATCAGGCGGGCGGTGTCCGCGTCCACGTCGCGCAGGTCGGCCCCGGTCTCGCGCAGGATGCGCACGGCCGGCTCGATCCGCTCCAGGTCGGACGGCGATCGCAGCAGCACCAGCACGCCGCGGCTGCTCTCGGGGTCGAGCTGCAGCGCCTCGGCGACTTGGCGCATCCGGGCCTGGCTGTAGGCGCCGAACCGCGCGAGCGCCGCGACCGCGGCATCGCCCGCCGTGCGCGCCGCGCGCCGGCGCTGCCAGAGCCAGCGCAGGTCGGACACGCCGGCGCCGGAGGCGAGGCGCACGGCGGCCCGGCGGCCGAAAAGCCGCTGGCCCGCGGGCCCGCCGATGCCGGGCGTGGCCCAGGGGATCAGCGGTGCCGGCGCGAGCAGGCCGGCGTTGGCGAAGCTCGCCTCCTCGGCCGCGGCGGCGCGCTGCTCGAAGACGGTGACGGCATGGCCGTCGCAGGCGAGTTCATGGGCGGTGGCGGTGCCGGCGATTCCGGCGCCGACGATGGCGATGTGCATGGTGGGAAGGCCGCGGCCGTTCGGCCGGCGCGGCCCGCTGGGGTGTTTCTTCGGATTCTGCCCGGGTGCGGACGCCTTGCGGGAAGCGTCCGCGCCGCGCCCGGGGAAGGGGCGGTGGCCCGGTATGCTAGAATCTCGGGGTTTTGCTGAGAGGGGTGCTCCGGGTTGCCTGGCGTGCCTTTTGCGGCAAGGCAGCGATGGCGGCTCCAATGGGCCGCCCTTGCACCGCAAACCAAACGCGAACCGGCCTTATCAAGGTGCCGCCCTCTTTGTCAGAACGGGCGGTTGGCGGGCCGGATTTTAGACCCAACCTTTGGAGTATTCACATGTCCGTCACCATGCGCGAAATGCTGGAAGCCGGTGTCCACTTCGGCCACCAAACCCGCTTCTGGAACCCCAAGATGGCCCCGTTCATCTTCGGCCATCGCAACAAGATCCACATCATCAACCTGGAAAAGTCGCTGCCGATGTTCCAGGAGGCGCAGAAGTTCGCCAAGCAGCTCACGGCCAACCGCGGCACGATCCTGATGGTCGGCACGAAGCGCCAGGCCCGTGAACTGCTGTCCGCCGAAGCGCAGCGCGCCGGCGTGCCCTACGTCGACCAGCGCTGGCTGGGCGGCATGCTCACCAACTTCAAGACCGTCAAGACCTCCATCAAGCGCCTGAAGGACATGAAGGCCCAGCAGGAAGCCGGCCTCGAGTCCATGAGCAAGAAGGAGCAGCTGACCTTCACCCGCGAGATCGAGAAGCTCGAGAAGGACATCGGCGGCATCCAGGACATGAACGCCCTGCCGGACGCCATCTTCATCATCGACGTCGGCTTCCACAAGATCGCCGTCGCCGAAGCCAAGAAGCTGGGCATCCCGCTGATCGGCGTGGTCGATTCCAACCACTCTCCTGAAGGCATCGACTACGTGATCCCCGGCAACGACGACTCGGCCAAGGCCGTGGCGCTGTACGCCCGCGGTATCGCCGACGCGATCATCGCCGGCCGTGCCGACGCCGTGAACGACGTGGTCAAGGCCGCTGCGCCCGAAGGCTCGGACGAATTCGTGGAAGTGGAAGAATCCGCTGCCTGAAGGCCCGGCCGCGCGACTTGTCGCGAATGAAAGAGGGGCTCCTGTTAGCCCCCTTTTTTTTAGCCTTGAATCCTGTAACGAACTGAACTGACACTGGAGAATGACGATGGCTGCTATTACCGCTAGCATGGTTGCCGAACTGCGCGCCAAGACCGACGCCCCCATGATGGAATGCAAGAAGGCCCTGACGGAAGCCGACGGCGATCTGGCCAAGGCCGAAGAGCTGCTGCGCGTCAAGCTGGGCACCAAGGCCGGCAAGGCCGCCGCCCGCATCACGGCCGAAGGCGTGGTCGCCAGCTTCATCGAAGGCACCGACGGCGCGCTGATCGAAGTGAACAGCGAAACCGACTTCGTGAGCAAGAACGACAGCTTCATCGCCCTGGCCAAGGCCGCGGCCGAGCTGGTCGCCAAGCACAACCCCGCCGACGTGGAAGCCCTGGGCGCGCTGCCCTACAGCCAGGAAAGCTTCGGCCCCACGCTGGAAGAAGTTCGCAAGGGCCTGATCGGCAAGATCGGCGAGAACATGTCGTTCCGCCGCTTCAAGCGCTTCACCGGCTCCAAGCTGGCTTCCTACCTGCACGGCACGCGCATCGGCGTGGTGGTCGAGTTCGAGGGTGATGAAGTCGCCGCCAAGGACGTGGCCATGCACATCGCCGCCATGAAGCCCGTGGCCCTGACCAGTGCCGACGTGCCCGCCGAGCTGATCGAGAAGGAACGCACCGTCGCCGCCGCCAAGGCCGCCGAGTCCGGCAAGCCCGCCGACATCGCCGCCAAGATGGTGGAAGGCTCCGTGCAGAAGTACCTGAAGGAAGTCTCGCTGTTCGACCAGGTCTTCGTGAAGGCCGCCGACGGCAAGCAGACCGTGGGCCAGATGCTCAAGGCCGCCAACACGACGATCAAGGGCTTCACCCTGTACGTCGTCGGCGAAGGCATCGAGAAGAAGGTGGACGACTTCGCCGCCGAAGTGGCCGCGCAAGTGGCCGCCGCCAAGGCCGCCGCCTGATCCTCCGTCCCGCGCATTTCCCCGATTCCATCACCTGAAGAGAACGCCCATGACCCTCGCCGCTCCAGCCCACAAGCGCATTCTGCTCAAGTTGTCTGGAGAGGCCCTCATGGGTGACGACGCGTTCGGCATCAACCGCGCGACGATCGTGCGCATGGTGGAGGAGATCGCCGAGGTCACGCGCATGGGCGTGCAGGTGGCGGTGGTGATCGGGGGCGGGAACATCTTCCGCGGCGTGGCCGGCGGCTCCGTCGGCATGGACCGCGCCACGGCCGACTACATGGGCATGCTGGCCACCGTGATGAACGCGCTGGCCCTGGCCGACGCCATGGACAAGCAGGGCCTCATCGCCCGCGTCATGTCCGCCATCGGCATCGAGCAGGTGGTGGAGCCGTACGTGCGGCCCAAGGCGCTGCAGTACCTGGAGGAGGGAAAGGTGGTGGTGTTCGCCGCCGGCACCGGCAACCCCTTCTTCACGACGGATACCGCCGCGGCGCTGCGCGGCGCCGAGATCGGCGCCGAGGTGGTGCTCAAGGCGACCAAGGTGGACGGCGTGTACACGGCCGATCCCAAGAAGGACCCGACGGCGACGCGCTACACCAAGCTCACCTTCGACGAGGCCATGTCCCGCAACCTGGGCATCCTGGACGCCACGGCGTTCGCGCTCTGCCGCGACCAGAAGCTGCCCATCCGCGTCTTCTCGATCGTGAAGCACGGCGCCCTGAAGCGCGTGGTCATGGGCGAGGACGAAGGTACGCTGGTGTACGCTTGACGCCCGATGGCACAGGAGAACACATGACGATTGCCGACATCAAGAAAAACGCCGAATCCAAGATGGACCAATCCATCGTGGCGTTCAAGAACAACCTCTCCAAGATCCGCACCGGCCGCGCCAACCCCGCGCTGCTCGATTCCGTGCAGGTCGAGTACTACGGCTCGATGGTGCCGCTCTCGCAGGTCGCCAACGTGTCGCTGATCGACGCGCGCACCATCAGCGTGCAGCCCTGGGAAAAGGGCATGGGCGCCAAGATCGAGAAGGCCATCCGCGAAAGCGACCTGGGCCTGAACCCGGCCTCCATGGGCGACCTCATCCGCGTGCCGATGCCGCCGATGAGCGAAGAGCGCCGCAAGGAAATGACCAAGCTCGCGCGCAACGAAGGCGAGAGCGCGAAGGTGGCCGTGCGCAACCTGCGCCGCGACGCCAACGAATCGGTCAAGAAGCTCGTGAAGGACAAGGCCGCCTCCGAGGACGACCAGAAGCGCGCCGAAACCGACATCCAGAAGGTGACCGACAAGCACATCGCCGAAGTCGATGCGCTCGTGGCCGCCAAGGAACAGGAGATCATGGCGGTCTGATCGCGCCCCGTCGCGCACGGGTCCCGATCGATCCCTTCCATGTCTTCCGGTTCATCTTCCATTCCCCACCACATCGCCATCGTCATGGATGGCAATGGCCGGTGGGCCACGCGCCGCTTCCTGCCGCGGCTGGCGGGGCACAAGCAGGGCGTGGAAGCGCTCAAGCGCTGCGCCCGCGACTGCGTGCAGCGCGGCGTCTCCGTGCTGACGGTGTTCGCCTTCTCCTCCGAGAACTGGAACCGCCCCGCCGAGGAGGTCTCCGGCCTGATGGACCTGCTGGCCCGCGCGCTCTCGCGCGAGGTGCCGCAGCTGCAGAAGGACGGCGTGCGCCTGCACTTCGTGGGCGAGAAGACCTCGCTCTCGGAGAAGGTGCGCGCGGGCCTGGCGCAGGCCGAGGCCGTCACCGCGCACAACACGCGGCTGGTGCTCAACGTCTGCTTCAACTACGGCGGCCGCTGGGACATCGCGCAGGCGGCCTCCGCGCTCGCCGCGCGCGGCGAGCCCATCACCGAGGCCAGCCTGCACACCGCCATGGGCCTGGCCCACGTGCCCGACCCGGACCTCGTGATCCGCACCGGCGGAGAGATGCGCATCAGCAACTTCCTGCTGTGGCAGTGCGCGTATTCCGAGCTGTACTTCAGCGACCGTCTCTGGCCCGACTTCGACGGCGGAGCGCTGGACCAGGCCATCGCCGCCTACGGGGCGCGCGAGCGCCGCTTCGGCAAGACTTCCGAACAGTTGCTGGCAACCCCGACCACGTCGGCGTGCGCCTGAAGGATTTCCCATGCTGGTGACGCGCATCCTCACGGCCATCGTGCTGCTGGCCATCCTGCTGCCGGCGCTCTTCGCCTCGTCCGTCGTGCCCTTCGCCGCCGTCGTGCTGGTGCTGATGGCCGCGGCCGGCTGGGAGTGGGGACGCCTGCAGGGCTACGGCCAGGCAGCCGCCGTCGGCGTGGGCGCGGCCTGCGTGGCGCTCTGCGCCGCCAGCTGGGCCGGCGGCTGGACGCAGCGCCCGCTGCCGTGGCTCTGGGCCGTCGCCGGCGCCGCCTGGGTGCTCTGCGGCGCCGGGCTGCTGCGCCAGGGTGTGCAGGGCTGGCCGCGCATCCCGCGGGCGGTGCGCCTCGTGGGCGGCGTGCTGGCGCTGTGGCTGGCATGGCTGGCCGCCGTGCAGGCGCGCACCATCGGCATCAATTTCCTGCTCTCCGTCCTGGTCCTGGTCTGGGTCGCGGACGTATTCGCCTATTTCGCCGGCCGGGCCTTCGGCCTGCGCTTCACGCGCTCCAAGCTCGCCCCGTCCATCAGCCCCGGCAAGAGCTGGGAAGGCGTGTGGGGCGGCATGGCCGGCGTCGTCGTGCTGGCCATCGCCTGGACGATGGCGGACGCCGCCTGGCAGGTGGCCGTGCCCAGCTTCTACACCCGTCTGGCCGCCCAGGGCTGGTGGCTGCTGGCCATTGGCGCGGTGTTCATGGCGGCCATGAGCGTCGTCGGCGACCTCGCCGAATCCCTCGTCAAGCGCAGCGCCGGCGCCAAGGACAGCAGCCGGCTGCTGCCGGGCCACGGCGGCGTGCTCGACCGCGTGGACGCGCTCCTGCCCACGCTGCCGCTGGCCATGATGCTCACCCATTTCGCCATGCCCTGAGCACGGCACTCCCGCTCGCTCGCTGCCCCGTGACCGCATCCTCCATGAAACAACGCCTGACCGTCCTGGGTTCCACCGGCTCCATCGGAACCAGCACCCTGGACGTGGTCGCCCGGCATCCGGACCGCTACGAGATCTTCGCCCTGAGCGCCGCCACGCAGGTGGATGCGATCGCGGCGCAGTGCGCGCGCTTCCGACCCCGGTTCGCCGCCATGGCCAGCCCCGCGCATGCGCGCGCGCTGCGCGCTGCGCTGGCCGCGCAGGGCTCGGCCACCGAAGTGCTGGACACGCCGGACGCGCTCGAGGCGATCGCCTCGCACCCCGACGTGGACGCGGTGATGGCCGCCATCGTGGGCGCCGCCGGCCTCGCGCCGTGCCTCGCCGCCGCGCGGGCGGGCAAGCGCCTGCTGCTGGCCAACAAGGAAGCGCTCGTGGTGGGCGGCGAGGTGTTCATGTCCGCGGTGCGCGACGGCGGCGCCACGCTGCTGCCGATCGACAGCGAGCATTCCGCCATCTTCCAGTGCCTGCCGGAAGACGCCGCCTCCTGGCCGCGGCGCGTGGACCACATCCTGCTCACCGCGTCCGGCGGCCCGTTCCGCACGCGCGAGCCCGCCTCGCTGCGCGACGTCACGCCCGAGCAGGCCTGCGCCCACCCCAATTTCTCGATGGGCCGCAAGATTTCGGTCGATTCCGCGACCATGATGAACAAGGCGCTGGAGGTCATCGAGGCGCGCTGGCTGTTCAACCTGTCGCCCGAGCAGATCCGCGTGGTGATCCATCCGCAGCAGATCATCCACTCGATGGTGCAGTTCAAGGATGCGTCGGTGCTCGCGCAGCTGGGCACGCCCGACATGCGCGTGCCGATCGCCTGCGGCCTCGCCTGGCCCGAGCGCATCGAGAGCGGCACGCCCGCGCTCGATTTCAACCGGCTGGCCGCGCTCACCTTCGAAGAGGCCGACGCCGTGCGCTTTCCGGGGCTGCACCTGTCGTGGCACGCGCTGCGCGCCGCGCCGGGCACCACGGCGGTGCTCAACGCCGCCAACGAAGTCGCCGTGGCCTCGTTCCTGGAGCGCCGCATCCGTTTCGATCAGATTCATCGTCTGAATCTTGAAACTCTGGAGGCGGTATCGCCCTCCAACCCGGATTCGCTGGGCGCCCTGATGGACCTGGACGCCCGCGCGCGCTCGGCCGCGCGGCACGGGGCAGAGCGCCTCGCGGCCTGACCGCCGGGCCCCTCCTTCACCGCACGGGAGTGCACCATGCTTCTCACCCTCGCCGCTTTCGTCGTCGCCCTGGGCCTGCTCATCGCGGTCCATGAGTACGGGCACTACCGCGTCGCCGTGGCGTGCGGCGTCAAGGTCCTGCGCTTTTCCGTGGGCTTCGGCAAGCCGCTTTTGCGCTGGCAGCCGCGCGGCTCGTCCACCGAGTTCGTGATCGGCGCATTCCCGCTCGGGGGCTACGTGCGCATGCTGGATGAGCGCGAGGCGCCGGTGGACGCGGCGGAACGCCATCTCGCCTTCAACAACAAACCCCTGCGCGCGCGCGCGGCCATCGTCGCCGCCGGCCCGATCGCCAACCTGCTGCTGGCCGTGGTGCTCTATGCGGCCGTGAACTGGATCGGCGTGCAGGAGCCGCGCGCGGTGCTCGCGAGCCCCGCCGCCGGCTCCGTGGCCTACGACGCCGGGCTGCGCGGCGGCGAACTCGTGGTGGGCGCCGCCATCGGCGCCGAGGAATCCGAGCCGGTGCGCTCCTTCGAGGACCTGCGCTGGGCGCTCACGCGCGGCGCCCTCGACGGGCAGGACGTGCGCCTGCAGGTCGAGAGCGGGCCGGGCGCCCCGCGCCGCGAACTGGTGGTGGAGCTGCACGATTTCGATGCGCGCGAAGCCGATGCGCAGATGTTCCGCAAGATCGGCGTGCTGGGCCCCTGGACCCGCCCGGTGATCGGAGAGGTGGTGGCCGGCGGCGCCGCGCAGCGCTCGGGCCTGCGCGAAGGCGACACGGTGCTGCAGGTGGGCGCCACGCCCGTGGTGGATGGCCAGCAGCTGCGCGAACTGATCCGCGGCTCAGTGCAGGATGGCAAGGCCGCCACGCAGACCTGGCGCATCGACCGGGGAGGGCGCGCGGTCGACCTGCAGGTGACGCCCGACGTGGTGCGCCAGGACGGCGCGGCGCCCGCGGGGCGCATCGGCGCCTACGTGGGCGCGCAGCCCGAGATGGTCACCGTGCGCCACGGCCCGCTGGAAGGCCTCTGGAACGGCGTGACCCGCACCTGGGAGGTCTCGGCGCTCACGCTGCGCATGATGGGCCGCATGGTGGTGGGCGAAGCCTCCCTCAAGAACCTGAGCGGCCCCCTCACCATCGCGGACTATGCCGGCCGTTCCGCGAGCCTCGGACTCACCCAGTACCTCGTGTTCCTGGCCCTCATCAGCGTGAGCCTGGGGGTGCTGAATCTGCTGCCTCTGCCGGTCCTCGATGGAGGGCACCTGATGTATTATCTTTGGGAAGGCGTGACCGGCAGGGGCGTGTCCGACGCCTGGATGGAGCGTTTGCAGCGGGGCGGCGTGGCACTGCTCCTCGTGATGATGTCCATCGCCCTCTTCAACGACGTCAGCCGGCTCTTTGGCTAAACCTTTCGCCGCATGAATCCCGCCATGTCGGCACCAGTTCACTCATGAAAAAACACATCAATCGCCTGGGCGTGCGCACGGCATGCGCCGTTGCCGCCATGGTCTTCGTCGCGCAGGCGGCATGGGCCCTTGAGCCCTTCAGGGTCCAGGACATCCGGGTGGAAGGCCTGCAGCGCGTCGAGCCGGGCACGATCTTCGCATCGATGCCGCTGCGCGTGGGCGACGAGTACAACGACGAAAAGGGCGCGGCCGCCATCCGCTCGCTGTTCGCGCTGGGGCTGTTCAAGGACGTGCGCCTGGAAGCCAGCGGCAACGTGCTGGTGGTGGTGGTCGAGGAGCGTCCCACGATCGCCGACGTCGATTTCGCCGGCGCCAAGGAGTTCGACAAGGACGCCCTCAAGAAGGCCATGCGGGACGTGGGCCTCACCGAAGGCCGCCCCTACGACAAGGCCCTGACGGACCGCGCAGAGCAGGAGCTCAAGCGCCAGTACATCAACAAGAGCCTGTACGGCGCCGAGGTCGTGACCACGGTCACGCCGATCGAGCGCAACCGCGTCAACCTCACCTTCACGGTGACCGAGGGCGAGCCCGCCAAGATCAAGGAAATCCACATCAACGGCGCGCAGGCCTTCAGCGAATCCACGCTCAAGGGCCTGTTCGACCAGGACACCGGCGGCTGGCTCAGCTGGTACACCAAGTCCGACCGCTATTCGCGCACCAAGCTGAACGCCGACCTGGAGACGCTGCGCTCCTACTACCTCGCGCGCGGCTACCTCGAGTTCCGCATCGACTCCACGCAGGTCGCGATCTCGCCGGACAAGCAGGACATCACCATCACCGTGAACGTCACGGAAGGCCAGCGCTACGTGGTCTCCGGCGTGAAGCTGGAAGGCAACTACCTGGAGCGCGACAACGAGTTCAAGTCGCTCATCACGATCCAGCCCGGCGAGCCCTACAACGCCGACAAGGTGACGGAGACGACGAAGGCCTTCACCGACCACTTCGGCAACTTCGGCTATGCGTTCGCCCGTGTCGAGGCCGTGCCCGAGATCGACCGCGAGAACAACCGCGTGGCGATCGTGCTGCGCGCCGAGCCCTCGCGCCGCGCCTACGTGCGCCGCATCGCCGTGAGCGGCAACAACCGCACGCGCGACGAAGTGGTCCGCCGCGAATTCCGCCAGTACGAGGCCTCCTGGTACGACGGCGACAAGATCAAGCTGTCGCGCGACCGCGTGGACCGCCTGGGCTACTTCACCGAAGTGAACGTCGAGACCCAGGAAGTGCCGGGCTCGCCCGACCAGGTCGACCTCGTGGTGAACGTGGCCGAGAAGCCCACCGGCTCGCTGCAGCTGGGCGCGGGCTTCTCCAGCGCCGAGAAGGTCTCGCTGTCGTTCAGCATCAAGCAGGAGAACGTCTTCGGCTCGGGCAACTACCTGGGCGTGGACGTGAACACCAGCAAGTACCGCCGCACCCTGGTGGTGAGCACCACCGACCCGTACTTCACGCAGGACGGCATCTCGCGCACGCTGGACTTCTACTACCGCACCGACAAGCCCTACGAAGAGCAGGGCGGCAACTACCAGCTGATCACCGCGGGAACGAGCGTGCGCTTCGGCATCCCGTTCAGCGAGACCGACACCGTGTTCTTCGGCGGCGGCATCGAGAACACCCGCATCAAGCTGGGCACGAACATCCCCGCGGCCTACCTGTCGTACGCCAACACGTACGGCAGCAGCAGCATGGCGATCCCGCTCACGCTGGGCTGGTCGCGCGACGACCGCGACAGCGCCCTGGCGCCGAACTCGGGCCGCTACCAGCGCCTGAATTCCGACTGGTCGGTGGCGGGCGACGCGCGCTACGTGCGCGCCAACTACCAGTTCCAGCAGTACGTGCCGCTGAACAAGAAGTTCACCGTGGCCTTCAACTCGGAACTGGGCTGGGGCAAGGGCCTGAACGGCCGTCCGTTCCCGGTGTTCAAGAATTTCTACTCCGGCGGCCTGGGTTCGGTGCGCGGCTTCGACCAGGGCACCCTGGGCCCGCGCGACGTCACGGGCGCGTCGCTGGGCGGCCCGAAGAAGGTCACGCTCAACGCGGAGCTGATCGCGCCGTTCCCGGGCGCGGGCAACGACCGCACGTTGCGGATATTCACGTTCGTGGATGCCGGCAACGTGTTCGGCGAAGACGAGAAGGTCTCCTTCAGCGACATGCGTGTCTCTGCGGGCCTGGGCCTGAGCTGGATCTCTCCGCTCGGTCCGCTTCGCCTCGCTTTCGCGCAACCGGTGCGCAAGTTCGCCGGCGATAGAATCCAGAAACTGCAATTCCAGATCGGAACGTCCTTCTAATGAAATCCCTTTCCCGCCATATTCCCCTGGTCCTTCTGCTCGGCACGCTCGGCGCCGCCGTGCCTGCGCAGGCACAGGAGTTCAAGGCCGGCTTCGTCAACACCGACCGCATCTTCCGCGAAGCCAGCACGGCCAAGGCCGCGCAGGCCAAGCTGGAGCAGGAGTTCTCCAAGCGCGAGAAGGATCTTGTCGACCAGGGCAACGCACTGAAGGCTGCCAGCGACAAGTTCGAGCGCGAGGCTCCCACGATGGCTGAAAGCCAGCGTACCGCCCGCCAGCGCCAGCTGGCGGACCAGGACCGCGACTTCCAGCGCAAGCGCCGCGAATTCCAGGATGACCTGGCCGCGCGCAAGAACGAGGAACTGGGCCAGGTGCTCGAACGTGCCAACAAGGCCGTCAAGCAGGTGGCCGAGGCCGAGAAGTACGACGTCGTCCTGCAGGAAGCCGTCTACATCAACCCGAAGCACGACATCACCGACAAGGTGATCAAGGCGCTGAATGCGGGCGCTGGCGGCAGTGCGAAGTGATCGCAGCCGCTGCCGGGCCGCACGCGCGGGGCATCCCGCGTGAGCGTGCGACTCAGGCAGATTGTTGAGGCGCTGGGCGGAACGATCGAAGGAGGTGGCGGCGACGTCGAGATCCTTCGCATCGCACCGCTCGACTCAGCGGAACCGGGCGACCTGGCTTTCCTGAGCAATCCGCGCTACCGCCAACAACTGGCCGCCTCCCGGGCGGCCTGTGTCATTGTGGCGCCCGCGATGCGCGAGGAAGCCCTGGCGCGCGGTGCGTGCATCGTGGCGCAGGATCCCTACGCCTATTTCGCGCGCGCGACGCAGCTCTGGAAGCGCCTGCACGGCCGCACGCCGGCGGCGGGCGTTCATCCGTCCGCGGTGGTCGATCCCGGCGCCTTCGTCGATCCCTCGGCGCGCATCGGCCCGCTCTGCGTGGTCGAGCGCGGCGCGCACGTCGGCGCCGGCACGGTGCTGACCTCGCGCATCACGGTGGGCGAGGACTGCCGCATCGGCGAGCGCTGCCTGCTGCACCCCGGCGTGGTGATCGGCGCGGACGGCTTCGGCTTCGCGCCCGACGGCGGCGCCTGGACCAAGATCGAACAGCTCGGCGCGGTGCGCATCGGCGACGACGTGGAGATCGGTGCCAACACCTGCATCGACCGCGGCGCGCTCGACGACACCGTCATCGAGGACGGCGTGAAGCTCGACAACCTCGTGCAGATCGGCCACAACGTCCGCATCGGCCGGCACACGGCGGTGGCCGGCTGCACGGGCGTGTCCGGCAGCACGCGCATCGGCGCGCACTGCATGATCGGCGGCGCGGCGATGATCCTGGGGCATCTGGAGATCGCCGACGGCGTGCAGGTGTCGCCCGGCACGGCCATCACGCGCTCGGTGCTGCGCCCCGGCCTCTACTCCGGCATGTTCCCCTTCGACGAGAATGCGAAGTGGGAAAAGAACGCGGCCACGCTCCGGCAGCTCCATGCATTGCGCACACGCATCATGGCCCTCGAAGAACAGATACGAAAAAACGGTCCGACCGCTCACATCCAATGATGGACATCCACCAAATCCTCAAGCTCCTGCCGCACCGCTATCCCTTCCTGCTGGTGGACCGCGTCGTCGAACTCGAACGGGGGCAGCGCATCCGGGCGATCAAGAACGTCACGATCAACGAGCCATTCTTCACGGGCCACTTCCCGAGCCGCCCGGTGATGCCCGGCGTGCTGATCCTCGAGGCGCTGGCCCAGGCCGCCGGCCTGCTGTCCTTCGACATGATGGGCGAGGCGCCCGGCGCCGACAAGGTGTTCTATTTCGTCGGCATCGACGGCGCGCGCTTCAAGCGCCCCGTGGAGCCGGGCGACCAGCTGATCCTCGACGTGAAGCTCGACCGCATCAAGGGCGGCATCTACAAGTTCGGCGGCGTGGCCCGCGTGGGCGACAGCACCGCCTGCGAGGCCGAGATCATGTGCACCATGCGCACGGTGGCCTGAGGGCCGCCCGGCGTGCAACGGCAGAACCCAACCAGGCGGGACGGCAGGCGATGACGGCGAGCATCCAGACGGCGGAGCAGGGCGCAGGGCAGGACGCGGGCGCGGCGGGCATCCATCCCACCGCCATCGTGTCGCCCGGGGCGCAGATCGACGCATCCGTGTCGGTCGGTCCTTACGCGGTCATCGGGCCGGGCGTGCGCATCGGCGCGGGAACGACCGTGGGCGCGCACTGCGTGATCGAGGGCCTCACCACCATCGGCCGCGACAACCGCATCTTCCAGTTCGCCTCGCTGGGTGCCGCCCCGCAGGACAAGAAGTACGCGGGCGAGCCGACCCGGCTGGAGATCGGCGACCGCAACACCATCCGCGAGTTCTGCACGTTCAACACCGGCACGGTGCAGGACCGCGGGGTGACCACGATCGGCGACGACAACTGGATCATGGCGTACGTGCACATCGCGCACGACTGCGTGGTGGGGCACCAGACGATCCTCGCCAACAATGCGACGCTGGCGGGCCACGTGCGCGTGGGCGACCAGGCGATCATCGGCGGGCTGACGGGCATCCACCAGTTCACCCAGGTCGGCGCCCACGCGATGGCGGGCTTCGCGAGCCACATCTCGCAGGACGTGCCGCCCTTCATGATGGTGGACGGCAACCCGCTGGCCGTGCGCGGCCTCAACCTCGAAGGCCTGCGCCGCCGCGGTTTTTCCGCGGACCGGCTGGCCGCGCTGAAGCAGGCCCACCGCCTGCTGTACCGCCAGGGCCTCACGCTCGATGCCGCGCGCGCCGCGATCGCCGAGCTGCCCGCCGCGCACCCGGAAGCGGCGGCCGACGTCGCGCTGCTGCTCGACTTCATCGCCTCGTCCACGCGCGGGCTGGCCCGCTGATCCTGCGATGGTCCGTTCCCCGCAATCCGGCCACGCAGCCGGCATGCCCGGCATGCCGCAGCCGCTGTCGCCCCAGGCTGTGCCGCAGCCCATGCCCCAGCCTGCGCAGGCGCCCCGCATCGCCATGGTGGCCGGCGAGACTTCCGGCGACCTGCTGGCGGGCCTGCTGCTGGACGGCCTGCAGGAGCGCTGGCCGGGCGTGCGGAGCCTGGGCATCGGCGGCGCGCACATGCAGCGCCGCGGCTTCGATGCCTGGTGGCCCAGCGAGCGGCTGGCCGTGCACGGCTACAGCCTGGAGCTGGTGCGCAAACTGCTGGGCATCGTGCGCATTCGCCGGCAACTGCGTGAGCGGCTGCTCGAGGACCGGCCCGATGTCTTCGTGGGCGTGGACGCCCCCGACTTCAACCTCGGCCTGGAGGCCGATCTGCGCGCCGCGGGCATCCCCACGGTGCATTTCGTGTGCCCGTCGATCTGGGCCTGGCGCGCCGACCGTGTCGAGAAGATCCGCCGCAGCGCGGGCCACGTGCTGTGCATCTTCCCGTTCGAGCCGGCGCTGCTGGCGCGGCACGGCATAGACGCCACGTACGTCGGCCATCCGCTCGCCAACGTGATCCCGCTGGTGCCCGACCGCCAGGCCGCGCGCGCGCAGCTGGGCCTGGGGGCGGATGACGAGGTGCTGGCCATCCTGCCGGGCAGCCGCTCGGCCGAGGTCGCCTACATCGCCCCGCCGTTCTTGCAGGCCGCCGCGCTGATCCGCAAGGCGCATCCCCGCATCCGCATGGTCGTGCCGGCCGTGCCCGCGCTGCATGCACGCATCGAGGCGGCGGTGCGCGGGGCCGGCCTGCAGGACGCCGTGACGGTGGTGGCCGGGCAGTCGCACGCGGTGCTGGCCGCCTGCGACTGCACGCTCATCGCGAGCGGCACGGCGACGCTGGAAGCCGCGCTCTTCAAGCGGCCGATGGTGATCGCCTACCATATGCATTCGATCAGCTGGCGGCTCATGCGCCGCAAACAGCTGCAGCCCTGGGTGGGGCTGCCGAACATTCTCAGCGGCGAATTCGTCGTGCCCGAGCTGCTCCAGGACGCCGCCACGCCCGAGGCGCTGGCCGCCGCTGTGCTGCGGTGGCTGGAGGCGCCGGCCGCCGAGCGGGAGGCGCTGGAGCGGCGCTTCACCGCGCTCCACGAAGAACTGCGCCGCGACACACCGCGATTGGCCGCCGATGCGATCCAGAAAATCCTTGCCGCGGGCTGACCAGGCCCAGCTTCCATGGCACCCGCCCGGGCTCGTGGCCGGCGTGGACGAGGCCGGCCGCGGGCCGCTGGCCGGGCCCGTGGTGGCCGCGGCCGTGATCCTCGACGATCTGCAGCCGATCGCCGGCCTGGCCGATTCCAAGGTACTGACGGCCGCGCGCCGCGAGGCATTGTTCGACGAGATCCGCGCCAAGGCCCTGTGCTGCAGCGTGGCCGAGGCCACGGTGGAAGAGATCGACACGCTCAACATCCTGCAGGCCACGATGCTGGCGATGCGCCGCGCCGTGGCAGGCCTGCGGCTCAAGCCCGTGCGCGTGCTGGTGGACGGCAACCGCCTGCCGCCGCTCGACGTGCCGGCCGACGCCATCGTGAAGGGCGACGCGCTGGTGCAGTCGATCTCCGCTGCTTCCATCCTCGCCAAGGTGACGCGCGACCGCTGGTGCGCACGCCTGCACGAGGCCTATCCGCACTATGGCTTCGCCGGCCACAAGGGCTATGGCACGGCGGAACACATGGCCGCGCTGCAGGCCCACGGCGCCTGCCCCGAGCACCGCCGCTCCTTCGCGCCCGTGGCGGCCGCAATGCAGCGCGCGGTGGTGCGCGGCGCCGGGCCGGGCGCTCCCATCACCACGATGACCACCACGGCGGTGACCGTGGGCCCGGCGGTCCTCGCGGGCTCCGCGGCGTTCGAGGGCATGCGCGCATGACCGGCCCCCGCCATCCCGCCGGCGCCGATACCGGTGGCGCACCGAACGCCGCGGCGACGTTCATCCAGTCGCGCGACAACGCGTTCGTGAAGGATCTGCGCCGCCTGGCGCAGGACAGCGGCGCCTACCGGCGCCAGGGCCGCGTCTGGCTCGAAGGCGACCACCTGTGCCGCGCCGCGCTGGAACGCGGCGTGCGCCCGGCCATCGGGGTGTACGCCGAATCCGCCTGGCCCGCCTGGGAACACGCCTGGGGCGGCCATGCGGCGCGCAACGTGGTGCTCGCCGACGCGCTCTGGGCCGACGTGAGCGGCCTCGAATCGCCGGCGCGCATGGGCTTCGTGGTGACGGCCACCGAGGCGCCCGCGCTGCAGCCCGGCCTGGCCACGGTGGTGCTGGACCGGCTGCAGGACGCCGGCAACGTCGGCTCGATCCTGCGCAGCGCCTCGGCCTTCGGCTTTCGCCAGATCGCGGCGCTGAAAGGAACGGCGGGCCTCTGGAGCCCCAAGGTGCTGCGGGCCGGCATGGGCGCGCATTTCGCGCTGCACCTCGTCGAAGGGCTCGCGGCTGAGGACATCGACGCGCTCGCGGTGCCGCTCCTGGCCACCAGCTCGCACGGCGGCGAACTGCTGCACCGCGCGCAGCTGCCCTGGCCCTGCGGCTGGATCCTGGGCCACGAAGGGCAGGGCGTGTCCGATGCGCTGCAGCAGCGCGCCACGCACCTGATCCGCATCGCGCAGCCGGGCGGCGAGGAGTCGCTCAACGTGGGCGCGGCGGCAGCCATCTGCCTGCACGCGAGCGCTGCGCACGCGGATTCGCCGGCTTAGGGCCGGCTATCCCCATGGCGGCAGGGGCGCCCCGCCGGGAGCGGCTCGTACGGCCCAGCGAAGCGGTTCTGGCGGAGCCGCACGACAAGATGCGGCGACGGCGCCGGAAGGGGCGTCTCAGCCGCTCTCACCATCCCGGGGCAGGAACGCGTCGCCCGCGGTGAGCGGCGCATGCCGGTAGGTTGCAGGGGTGCGCTCCAGCGCCACGGGGCTTCCCAAGCCGCGGTAGCCGGACTCCATCTCCACCACCATCTTCCGGTGCACCGTGTGCGGATGCTCCAGCGCCGCGTCCACATCCAGCACAGGCGCCGCTGGTACGCCGGCAGCCATCAGCCGCTCGACCAGCGTGGCGGCCTGCAGCGCCTGCGTCGCATCCTCCAGCAAGGTTTTAAGTTCCGAGCGGTTGCGGGATCGGTCTCCCGCCCGCGCGAACCGGGGATCGTCGGCCAGCCCGGGCAGGCCGATACAGCGGCAGAAGGCCGCGAACTGCCGGTCGTTGCCCACCGTGACGAAGACCGGCGCGCTGGCGGTGCGCAGCGTGTCGTAGGGGTAGATGTTGGGATGGGCGTTGCCGGTGCGGCCCGGCACCCGTCCGTCCATGAACCAGTTGGCCGCATGGGGATGCAGCAGCGAGATGCCGCTGTCGTAGAGCGCCGCCTCCACCAGCTGGCCGCGGCCGCTGCGCTGGCGCTCCTGCAGGGCGAGCAGCACGCCGATGACGGCATGCAGCCCGGTCACCATGTCCACCACCGGCAGGCCGACGCGAAGCGCGTCGCCGCCCGCCTCGCCGTTCACGCTCATGATGCCGGACATCGCCTGCACCGCCGCGTCGTAGCCGGGCAGGCCGCCCAGCGGGCCGTCGCTGCCGAAGCCGCTCACGCGGCACCAGACCAGCCGCGGGAACCGCTGCGCCAGCGTTTCGTAGCCGATGCCCCAGCGCTCCATGGTGCCGGACTTGAAGTTCTCCACCAGCACGTCGGCCTGGGCCACCAGCTCCAGCAGGCGGGCCCGGCCGTCGTCGCCGGAAAGATCGAGGTGCTGCACGCGCTTGTTGCGGTTCAGCCCCATGTAATAGGAGGCCACGCCGCCCTGGAACGGTGGGCCCCAGGTGCGCGTGTCGTCGCCCTCGGGCGGCTCCACCTTGAGCACGTCCGCGCCATGGTCCCCCAGGATCTGGCCGCAGTACGGCCCGCCGAGGATGCGGGAGAGATCGAGCACGCGGATGCCGGCCAGTGCGCCGGTGGCGGCGCACTCAGTCAAGGCGGACTCCCGACTGCTGCACGACCTGCCCCCACTTGGCCGTCTCGTCGGCGATGAAGCGCCCCAGCGCCTGCGGGCGCGTATCCGTGGCGGCCTCCAGACCCTGCGAGGCGAACAGCGCCTTGACCTTGGGGCTGGAGAGCGCTCCGGCGAATGCCTTGTTGAGGAGGGCGATGCGGTCGGCCGGCGTGCCCGCGGGCGCCACGACGCCGAAGAACACGCTGACGTCGTAGCCCGGGTAGCCCTGCTCGGCCACCGTGGGCACGTCGGGTAGGGCCTGCGAGCGCTTCGCGGTCGTCACCCCGAGCGCGCGCAGCCTGCCGGCCTTGACGTAGGGCTGGGCGGTCAGCACGTCGGTGAAGCTCATGGCGACCTGGCCTCCCAGCAGATCGTTGAGCGCGGGGCCCGTGCCCTTGTAGGGAATGTGCAGGAAGTCGGTTCCCGCCACGGAGTTGAACAGCACGCCCGCGAGGTGCGACGACGCGCCGCTGCCCGAGGAGGCGTAGGCCAGCTTGCCCGGATGGGCCCGTCCGTAGGCGACGAGCTCCTTCACGGTCTGCGCCGGCACGCTGGGATGCACCACCAGCACGTTGGGCAGGTAGCCCACGCGGATCACCGGCGCATAGCTCTTGAGGGGGTCGTAGCCGAGCTTGGCGTAGAGGCTGGCGTTGATGGCCAGGGGCCCCGATGTACCGAACATCAGCGTGTAGCCGTCGGGCTCCGCCCGCGCGACGTATTCTGCGCCGATGTTGCCGTTGGCCCCCGCGCGGTTCTCCACGATCATCGGCTGGCCGATGCGGTCCTTGATCTCGGCGGCCAGGGTGCGCGCCATGGCATCGGTAGGGCCCCCGGGCGGGTAGGGGATCACCAGCGTGAGCGGCTTGGCCGGGAAGGCGTCCGCGGCGCCCGCGGGGGCCAGGAAGGACGTCGCCAGCAGGGCGCAGGCGGCGGTGATCAGGGTGCGTTTCTTCATCGTGCTTTGTCTCCGTTGTAGTGAGGTTGCCTGAAGAGATCAGGCGACGGCGGTGGCCGCCGGGGGCACGCTCGCGCGGTCCTGCCATTCCGCGGGCGGCACGTCGGGCCGCAGCGGATCGCGCGGCAGCACGCGGTGCCACAGCACCATGCGGGCCCAGTGCATGCGCGCGGCGGAACCGGTCCTGCCCGCCTCCCAGGCCATGGCAATGGCGCTGGTGCAGTGGTAGAGCGCCGATGCCGCCTGGCGGGCCAGCGCCTCGCCGCCATCCTGCTGCAGCGCGGTTTCGGCCAGGGCGCAGGCGCGCCCGAAGCTGTGGGCGAGGGCGGCGGCGAAGGCCGGGGGCAGGGCCGCGTCTTCGAGCAGCGCGGTGTTGTGGGCGGCCAGCACGGGCAGAGAGCCTTCGCGGCGGATCGCGCGCAGCACGTCCAGGGCGACGATGTTGCTGGTGCCTTCCCAGATCGAGCCCAGGTGCGCATCGCGCACCAGGCGGGCGTCGCTGAACTCCTCGATGTAGCCGCAGCCGCCGCGCACCTCCATCGCATCGCCGGTCACCTTGCGCGCGTCGCGGCAGGCGCGGAACTTGATGAGCGGCGTGAGGATGCGCAGCAGGGCGTAGGCGTCCTTTTCGCCGGCGTCCGAGCGTGCGAGCGCCCGCGCGGTCTGGAACACCATGGTCCGCGCCTGCTCGGCCGGCACGCGCAGCTTGTCGAGCTGGCGGCGCATGAGCGGCATGTCCTGCAGCGCGCGGCCGAAGGCCCGGCGCTCGGCGGCGACGAATTCCGCCTCGGACACCGCCCGCCGCATCAGCCCCGCGGCACGCACGCCGTTCGACAGCCGCGAGTTGTTCACCATGTCGGCCATCTGCACGAAGCCGCGGCCTTCCTCGCCCACGATATAGGCCACCGCGCCCGTGAGCTGGATCTCGCCGCTGGCCATGGAGCGCGTGCCCAGCTTGTCCTTCAGGCGGACGATGCGGTAGTGGTTGAGGCTGCCGTCCTCCAGCCGGCGCGGCAGCAGGAAGAGCGAGACACCCTTCAGGCCCTCGGAGGCGCCGTCGATGCGGGCCAGCACCATCGCGAACCCCGCGTCGGGATTCGAGCAGAACCACTTGTCGCCGGTCAGCCGCCAGCTGCCGTCGCCGGCCGGCGTGGCGCGGGTCGCGGTGGCGGCGATGTCGGAGCCGGCACCCTGTTCGGTCATGAACATGGCACCCTGGGCCAGTTCTTCGACATCGAGCGACGTGAGGGCGGGCAGATAGCGGGCCAGCAGCTCCGGGCTGCCGAACTTGCGCAGCGTGCGCGTCAGCGAATCGGTCATGGAGACCGGGCAGCACAGGCCGAACTCCGCCTGCACGAAGAGATAGGTCAGCGCGTATTTGACGAGCGCCGGCATGGGACCGCGCCAGCCCAGCGTCTCCTCGCGGTGCGACATGGCCCCCAGGCCGAATTCGCTGAGCGCCAGCCGCTCCATCTCGACGTACGCCGGGTGCTTGACGATGCGCTGCACGTCGAGGCCGGTGCGCGTGCGGTGTTCGAGCACGGGGGGATTGCGGTCGGCGGTGCCGGCCAGGTCGTCCAGCAGGCCACCCGCCAGGCCGCCCAGGCGCGCGAAATGCGGCCGCATATGCGCGTGGAGGTCGTCCGGCAGGTAGAGCGCCAGCAGGGACTGCAGTTCGGTGTCGGTCTCGAACAGGTTGCGGCCGTGGCCGTCGGGAACCGGATGGTTCCCGGGCGCATGCGAGGGCGGGGGCGTCATGGTGTCTCCTTGTATGGTCTCCATTCTTCGGCGGGTGGCCATTCGTGTCTAATATCGAATCGGTCTTGCGCCATTCGAATCACCTATCGCCACGCTGCCATGGAACTGAGGCACCTGCGCTACTTCGCGGTACTCGCGGACGAACTGCATTTCGGGCGCGCCGCGGCCCGGTTGAACATGTCCCAGCCGCCGCTCTCCGTCGCCATCCGGCAGCTGGAGGAGCACGTCGGGGCGCAGCTCTTCGAGCGCACGCCCAAGGACGTGCGCCTGACACCCGCCGGCCGCGCCCTCAAAGCCTCCGCGCGGCGGGTGCTGGCGCAGGCGGAGGAGGCGGTATCGGAGGCGCGCGACGTGGCGGCAGGGCTCGCGGGCCGGCTGCGCATCGGCTTCGTGGGCGCCATGCTGTACCGCGGGCTGCCGCAGGCGCTGGGCGTGTTCCAGCAGCGCCACCCGGGCGTCCGCGTCTCGCTGCAGGAGTTGAACTCCGGCGAGCAGCTCGGTGAGCTGTTGCACGACCGGCTGGACCTGGGCTTCGTCCACACGAGCCGCATCCCGGAGACGCTGCGGCAGCGCCTGCTGGTAGCGGAGCCCTTTCTGTGCTGCCTGCCCGCGGGGCACCGGCTCGCGCGCAGGACAACGATCGGTCTGCGCGATCTCGCGGGCGAGCCGTTCGTGCTGTTCGCGCGGGCGGTCTCGCCCGACTACCACGCCCGCATCCTGTCGGTCTGCGCGAGCGCCGGCTTCCAGCCGGAGATCGTGCACGAGGTGCGGCACTGGCTGGCGGTGGTGTCGCTGGTCTCGCAGGGCCTGGGCGTGGCCCTGGTGCCGCAGGCCATGGCGCATTCACGCCTGCCGGGTGCGGTGTTCCGTCCGGTGGGTGGCGCGGTGGCGCAGTCCGAGGCCTATGCCGTGTGGCCCGCGGCCCCCGAGAACCCGCTGGTGGACGATCTGATGGCGATCCTCCTGGCCGGTATGCCGGCCGGCGCATCGGGCCTCGCCGGGCGCCGGTAGCGCGGCGTGGCGGCGCCCCATGAAAAAAGCCCCTGATTCTTGCGAATCAGGGGCTTTTTTTGTTTGGTGCCGGAGAGATGAATCGAACACCCGACCTTCTCATTACGAATGAGCTGCTCTACCGACTGAGCTACACCGGCGAAGAATTGAATTATATACCGGAATGGTAGCGCGTCACGCGTTCCACTTCATTTTTTGATCCGAGGATCACACTGACGCGTTCGTGCAACTGTTTCGGCGGGATGTCGAGGATGCGCTCCCGGCCGTTGGTCGCGGCGCCGCCGGCCTGTTCGACCAGCCAGGCCATCGGGTTGGCCTCGTACATCAGGCGCAGCTTGCCGGGCTTGTTCGGCTCGCGCTTGTCCCAGGGGTAGAGGAAGATGCCGCCGCGCGTCAGGATGCGGTGCACGTCCGCCACCATGCTGGCGATCCAGCGCATGTTGAAGTCCTTCTCGCGCGGGCCCTCGATGCCGGCCAGGCACTCGTCCACGTAGCGCTTCACAGGGGCATCCCAGTGGCGCATGTTGCTCATGTTGATCGCGAATTCCTTGGTGTCGGCGGGAATGCGCACGTTCTCCTGCACGAGCACGAAGGAGCCCTGTTCGCGGTCGAGCGTGAACATCGCCACGCCGTCGCCCACGGTGAGCACCAGCGTGGTCTGCGGGCCGTAGATGCAGTAGCCCGCGGCGACCTGCTTGCTGCCGGCCTGCAGGAAGTCCTCGGTGGTCACGCCCGGATGGCCTTCCGGCTTCTTCAGCACGCTGAAGATGGTGCCGATGCTCACGTTCACGTCGATGTTGGACGAGCCGTCCAGGGGATCGAACAGCAGCAGGTATTCGCCCTGCGGGTAGCGGTTGGGCACCACGTAGATGCTGTCCATCTCCTCGGACGCCATCGCCGCGAGGTGGCCGCCCCACTCGTTCGCCTCGATCAGCACTTCGTTGGCGATGATGTCGAGCTTCTTCTGCACTTCGCCCTGCACGTTCTCGCTGTCTGCCGAGCCGAGCACGCCGCCGAGCGCGCCCTTGTTCACGGCCTGGCTGATGCCCTTGCAGGCACGCGCGACGATTTCGAGCAACAGCCGCAGCTGCGAGGGGATGAGTCCGTCGACGCGTTGCTGCTCGACGAGGTAGCGGGTCAGGCTGATGCGTTGTGCCATGGGTGGGGGTCTCTCGGTCTTTTCTTTCGATGCGATGCGGTGCGGTGCGTGAAAAGGCTGCGGGCAGCGCGCGTCAGCCGGCGAGCGCGCGGCTCACCACCTCGCGCACGTCGTTGGACAAATCGGGCTTGGCGGCCACGCGGGCGATCGCCTCGCGGGCAGCGGTGCGGTAGGGCTCCGCGAGCTTGCTCCAGCGGTCGAGGGCGCGCGCGAGGCGGGCCGCGACCTGCGGGTTCAGCGCGTCGAGTTCGAGCACCCGGTCCGCCCAGAACACGTAGCCCGCGGCATCGGGCCGGTGGAACGCGCCGGGGTTGGCGCTGCAGTAGCTGAAGATCAGGCTGCGCGCGCGGTTCGGGTTCTTGAGGCTGAAGTCCGGGTGCTTCATGAGCTGCTTCACCGCGGGCAGCACGTCGCCGCCGCGGTCGGGCGTGCCGGCCTGCAGCGCGAACCACTTGTCGAGCACCAGGGCCTCGTCCTTGAACATCGCATGGAACCGCGCCAGGGCCTGGGCGGCCAGGGGCTGGCCGCTCGCCACCAGCGCGCCGAGCGCGTTGAAGCGGTCGGTCATGTTGCCCGCGTCCTTGAAGCGCTGGTAGGCCTTGCCGGGCCATACGGTGTCGCCCGAGCGGCGCGCGGCCAGGCACAGCATCGACAGCGCCATGCCCGCCAGCGCGCGGCGGCCGGAGGAGACCGCATCGGGCCGGTAGGCGCCGGTGTCGTGGTGCTGCTCCCAGATCCACTCCCAGTCCGCCTGAAGGGCCACGGCCAGCTGCAGGCGCATGGCCTCGCGCACCGCATGCACGCGCTGCGGATCGACCACGTCGAGCTGCTCGGCGATGTAGCCTTCGGAGGGCAGGGAGAGCACCAGTTCCTTGAAGGCGGCGTCCAGCGCGGGGTGGCGCAGCACGTCGTGCATGGCGGCGACGAAGCTCGCGGGCAGCAGCTCGCGGTCCGGCGTGCCGCCGCCGGGCGCGGCCGGCGATGCGTCGCCCACGGCCTGGATGGCGATGCGCAGCGCGAGGCGCTGGCCGGCTTCCCAGCGGTTGAACGGGTCGGTGTCGTGCGCCAGCAGCGTGAGCAGTTGCGCGTCGGTGGCGTCGATGTCCAGCAGCACGGGTGCGCTGAAACCGCGCAGCAGCGAGGGCACGGGCTCGGCATCCACGTTCACGAAGGTGTAGCTGTGGCTCGCCTCGGTCAGCACCACGGTGCGGTCCGGCGCGCCGGCCGAGGCCTCGCCCTCGAGCTGCAGGGGCAGGGGTCGGCCGTCCGCGCCGAGCAGGCCCAGCGCCACGGGGATCACCATCGGCTCCTTCACGGCTTGGCCGGGCGTCGGGGCGATGCTCTGCGCCAGCGTGAGCGTGTAGGTGCGGGCCGCCGCGTCGTAGCTGCCGGAGGCGCGCACGCGCGGCGTGCCGGCCTGGGCGTACCAGCGCTTGAACTGCGGCAGCAGGCGCGCGAGTTCGCTGCCCGGGTTGGCGTCGGCGATCGCCTGCGCGAAATCGTCGCAGGTCACGGCCTGGCCGTCGTGGCGCTCGAAGTAGAGCTTCATGCCCGCGGCGAAACCGTCGCGGCCGACGAGCGTGTGCATCATGCGCACGACCTCGGCACCCTTCTCGTAGATGGTGACGGTGTAGAAGTTGTTGATCTCGACGTAGCTGTCGGGGCGCACCGGGTGCGCCATCGGGCCGGCATCCTCGGGGAACTGCACGGTGCGCAGCACGCGCACGTCCTCGATGCGCTTGACGGCGCGGGCCGACGGGCTGCCCGAGAGATCCTGGCTGAATTCCTGGTCGCGGAAGACGGTGAGGCCTTCCTTGAGCGAGAGCTGGAACCAGTCGCGGCAGGTCACGCGGTTGCCGGTCCAGTTGTGGAAGTACTCGTGGCCCACCACCGATTCGATGTTCCCGAAATCGGCGTCCGTGGCCGTGGACTGGCTCGCCAGCACGTACTTCGTGTTGAAGACGTTCAGGCCCTTGTTTTCCATCGCGCCCATGTTGAAGTCGCTGGTGGCGACGATCATGAAGCGCTCCAGGTCGAGCGGCAGGCCGAAGCGCGCCTCGTCCCAGGCGATGCTCGCCATGAGCGAATTCATCGCGTGCTCGGTCTTCTCCAGATCGCCCGGGCGCACGAAGATCTGCAGCAGGTGGTCGTTGCCCGACCGGGCGCGGATGCGCTGTTCGCGCGCCACCAGCTTGCCGGCCACCAGCGCGAACAGGTAGCAGGGCTTCTTGTGCGGATCGACCCACTTGGCGAAGTGCCGGCCGTCGTCGAGCACGCCCTGGTCCACCAGGTTGCCGTTGGAGAGCAGCACCGGGTACTCGGCCTTGTCGGCGCGCAGCGTGACGGTGTAGCTCGCCATCACGTCCGGGCGGTCGAGGAAGTAGGTGATGCGGCGGAAGCCCTCGGCCTCGCACTGCGTGAAGAAGGTGCCCTGGCTCACGTAGAGGCCCGAGAGCTGGGTGTTCTTGGCGGGGCAGCAGGTGGTGAATATCTCCAGGTCGAACGGCTCGTGGCCCTCGGGCAGGTTCTCCAGCACGAGCTGGCTGCCTTCGAGCTTGAAGGACGTGCCCGCCCCGTTGACCAGCACCCGCGCGAGGTTCAGCTCCTCGCCGTCCAGGCGCAGCGGCGCGGGCGGCACGTCGGCGTTGCGGCGCACGCGCAGGCGGCTGAGCACGCGGGTCTTGGCGGGGTCCAGGTCGAACGTGAGGTCCACGCTGTCGATCCAGAACGCGGGGGCGGTGTAGTCGGCACGGTGGATGGCCGTGGCGGCCTGTCCTTCTCTCATCATGGCTTGGCTGCTTTCCGGGCGTGGTCAGACGCCCTGCTTGAGGGAGGCTTCGATGAACACGTCGAGGTCGCCGTCCAGCACCTTCTGGGTGGCGGAGACTTCGACGTTGGTGCGCAGGTCCTTGATGCGGCTGTTGTCGAGCACGTAGCTGCGGATCTGGTGGCCCCAGCCCACGTCGGTCTTCGTGTCTTCCAGCTTCTGCTGCTCCTCCATGCGCTTGCGCATTTCGAAGTCGTAGAGGCGCGAGCGCAGGCGCTGCCAGGCGACGTCGCGGTTGCTGTGCTGGCTGCGGCCGTCCTGGCACTGCACGACGATGCCGGTCGGGATGTGCGTGAGGCGCACGGCCGAATCGGTCTTGTTGATGTGCTGGCCGCCCGCGCCCGATGCGCGGTAGGTGTCGGTGCGCACGTCGGCCGGGTTGATGTTGATCTCGATCGAGTCGTCGATCTCCGGGTAGACGAAGAGCGATGCGAAGCTCGTGTGGCGGCCGCCGGAGGAGTCGAACGGACTCTTGCGCACCAGGCGGTGCACACCGGTCTCGGTGCGCAGCAGGCCGTAGGCGTACTCGCCCTCGATCTTGATCGTGGCGCTCTTGATGCCGGCCACGTCGCCCGGGGTCTCTTCTTCCACGCTCGCCTTGAAGCCCTTGCGCTCGGCGTACTTGAGGTACTGGCGCAGCAGCATGCCGGCCCAGTCGCAGGCCTCGGTGCCGCCGGCGCCGGCCTGGATGTCGACGAAGCAGTTGAGCGGATCGGCCTCGTTGCTGAACATGCGGCGGAACTCCAGCTCCTCGATGAGCGGGCGCAGCTTGGCCGCTTCGGCCTCGATGGTCAGCAGGCCGGGCTCGTCGCCTTCCTCCTTGCTCATCTCATAGAGCTCGGTGTTGTCCGCCAGCTCGCGCGTGAGCTTGTCGAGCGTGACGACCACCGCGGAGAGCGACTTCTGCTCCTTGCCGAGTTCCTGGGCCTTCTTGGGATCGTTCCAGACGGACGGGTCTTCGAGGGAGGCGTTTACCGTGCGCAGGCGTTCGAATTTGGCATCGAAGTCAAAGATACCTCCGTAACTCTTGCGTGCGCTGCGAGAGGTCTTCGAGGGTGGTGCCGATGAGGTTGATGCGTTCTGCGTCCATGGTGTGTCCTGTGTGCGGTTCGTGAAGTAACCGGCGATTTTGTCATGGGCGCAGGGGCGGCCTCCGCAATGCCCCCTCCGGACGGCGGAACGGGCACCGGACGACGCCGGCAGGCACGGCTTTTCGCCCGCCTCAGCGCTGCAGGAAGTCTTCGATGAGCCGCGCCACCGCCTGCGGCTGGTCGTGGTGCAGCATGTGGCCGGCATCCTGCACCCGCCCGATGCGGCAGTCGGGCACGCGCTGCAGGCGCTGGTGGTATTCACCCAGCGAATAGCGGCCCTTCCACCACTGGCCCATGCTGTCGTCGCTCGCCTCCACCGCCAGCACCGGGGCGGTGATGCCCGCGTAGAGCGCCAGCGCTTCCTCGACGCGGTAGAGCTGCGGATTCACCACCTTGTGCGCCGCATCGCCCAGGATGCGCCAGCGGCCCTGGCCATCCGGCTGTGCCCACTCGCGGGCCAGCCATTCGGCCTGGTCGCGGCCCAGGCGCGGGTTGGTCTTCATGAGCCGGCCGGCGACGGCTTCCGCGTTCTCGTAGGCCTTCAGGTCCATGCCGCCGGCATCGAGCGTGCGCAACTCGTCCAGCCACTGGGCGTAGCGCGCGGGCGCCTGCGCGGGCTCGGTCGCCGGCAGGCCGAAGCCTTCGAGGTTGACCAGCCGGCGGATGCGGGCGGGCCGCACGCCCGCATACGACATCGCGATGTTGCCGCCCATGCTGTGGCCGACGAGGTCGACCGGGCCGTCGGGCGCGTAGTGGTCCAGCAGCCGGTCGAGGTCGGCCAGGTAGTCGGCGAAGGCGTAGTGGTCGCACCGCGAGGGCGGCATGCTGTGGCCGAAGCCCCGCCAGTCGGGCGCGATGATGCGCCGGGCCCGCGCGAAGTCCTCGCCGAAGGCGTCCACCACGAACTGGTAGGAGGCACCGACATCCATCCAGCCGTGCACCATCATGAGGGGCGGGGCCTCGGCCGCGGCGCCGCCAGCGGGCTCCCAGAGGCGGACGTGGTAGTCGAGGGTGCGGATGGGCAGGCGTTCGCTGCGGGAGGCTCGGAGGGGCTGGTACATCCGGAGATTATTTTCCAGCGCGTGCCGGAGCGGCAGTCAAGGGTGGGACAAGCGCGCGGTCGGGGGCGCGAGGGGGATGGGGCGGCCAGCGCCGGCCGCGGAAATCCCTTATTCTCATCAGCCTCATTTTTTCCGTTCCCCAGGTTGCCATCCATGCAAAAAGTCACGTTGGGCGCGAGCGCGCTCCAGGTCTCGCCCATCTGCCTCGGCACCATGACGTTCGGCGAGCAGGTGGGCGAAGCCGATGCCCACGCCATCCTCGACCGGTCGCTGGATGCCGGCATCGACTTCATCGACACGGCCGAGATGTATGCCGTGCCCGCGCGCGCCGAAACCTACGGCGCGACCGAAAGCATCATCGGCCGCTGGTTCGCGAAGAACCCGGGCGCCCGCGGCAGGGTCGTGCTCGCCACCAAGGTGGCGGGCCCCTCGCGCGGCATGCCCTGGGTGCGCGAAGGCAAGGGGATGACGGCGGCCGACATCCAGGCTTCGTGCGAAGGCAGCCTGCGGCGCCTGCAGACCGACGTGATCGATCTCTACCAGATCCACTGGCCGGAGCGCCACGTGCCGGCCTTCGGCAACATGACCTACGACCCGGCCAAGGAGACCTCCGCCACGCCGATCCGCGAGCAGCTCGAGGCGCTCGCGAAGCTGGTGCAGGCCGGCAAGGTGCGCTACGTGGGCCTCTCCAACGAAACCCCGTACGGCGTGCACGAATTCGTGCGGCTCGCCGAAGCGCACGGCCTGCCGCGCGTGGCCACGGTGCAGAACCCCTACTGCCTCGTGAACCGCACCTGGGAGAACGCGATGGACGAGAGCTGCCACCGCCTCGGCGTGTCGCTGCTGGCCTATTCGCCGCTGGCCTTCGGCCTGCTGACCGGCAAGTACGACCAGCATGCGCCCACCGACCCCGGCGCGCCGCAGGGCGCCCGCATCGCCCGCTACGAATCGGTGCGCAAGCAGCGCTGGGGCCGGCCCGAAGCGCTGGAGGCCTCGCGCCGCTACAACCAGCTCGCCCGCGACAACGGCCTCACGCCCACGCAGATGGCGCTGGCCTTCTGCTACCGCAACTGGCGCGTGGCCAGCACCATCATCGGCGTGACCTCGCTGGCGCAATTGGACGAAGACTTCGCCGCGTGGAACACCCCGCTTTCGCCCGAGCTGCTGGCGGCCATCGACGCGATCCGCTGGGACATCCGGGACCCGGCGCTGTGAGCCGCAAGGACCGCGCCGCCGCCCACGTCAGCGAGACGCCGGCAACGCAGTTCCTGCGGCGCCACGGCGTGGCGTTCTCCGAGCACCCGTACGACTACGTGGAACACGGCGGCACGGCCGAGTCGGCGCGCCAGCTCGGGCTGGACGAGCACACCGTGGTCAAGACGCTGGTCATGCAGGACCAGGACGCCCGGCCGCTGATCGTGCTCATGCATGGCGACTGCAAGGTGTCCACCAAGAACCTGGCGCGCCAGATCGGCGCGAAATCGGTGGAGCCCTGCAAGCCCGAGGTCGCAAACCGGCACAGCGGCTACCTCGTGGGCGGCACCTCGCCCTTCGGCACGCGGCGCGAGATGCCGGTGTACATCGAGGAGAGCATCCTCGCGCTGCCGCGCATCGCGATCAACGGCGGGCGCCGGGGCTTCCTGGTGCAGCTCGACCCGCAGGCCTGCGTGCAGTGGCTCGGCGCGCAGCCGGTGCAGTGCGCGCTGGCAGAATAGCCGGCCCGCGCGCGGCCGCCGCAGGACTGCCTGCATCTCTGCCGCGCCGCACCCCGCCGTTTGACCACAAGGACCGAAGATCTTGAGCACCGTGTACTCCCTCCTGGCCACCGTGGCCGCCTACCTGCTGGGTTCGCTGTCCTTCGCCGTGATCGTGAGCCGCGCCATGGGCCTGAACGATCCGCGCACCTACGGCAGCAAGAACCCCGGCGCCACGAACGTGCTGCGCTCCGGCAGCAAGGCCGCGGCCGTGGTCACGCTGCTGTTCGATGCGCTCAAGGGCTGGCTGCCGGTGGTGCTGGTGCGCGCCTTCGGTGCGCCCTATGGCCTCGGCGAGGGCACGGTGGCGCTGGTCGGCCTCGCCGCCTTCCTGGGCCATCTGTGGCCGGTGTTCTTCCGCTTCGAGGGCGGCAAGGGCGTGGCCACGGCCCTGGGCGTGCTGCTGGGCGTGAGCGGCTGGCTGGGGCTGGCCACGCTGCTCACCTGGATCCTCATCGCGTTCTTTTTCCGCTATTCGTCGCTGGCATCGCTCGTGGCCGCCGTGTTCGCGCCGCTCTACTACGTGCTGGGCGGCGGCGTGGCCTGGTATGCCGAGCCGTCCGTGGGCCTGTCGATCACGGTGATGTCGGCGCTCCTGGTGTGGCGCCACCGCGAGAACATCCGCCGTCTGATCAAAGGGACGGAATCGCGCCTGGGCAGCAAGCAGAAGAAGCCGTGATCAGCGGGGCGTGCCGGCGGCGCCCGCCAGGCCCGCCATGCCGCGGTACTGGCGGGCCGCGTAGAGCCCCAGCCGCACGAGCATGCGGTGGTCCAGCTCGACCTGCACCGCCGAGCGCGCCAGCGCCGACTGGATGCGCGGCTTGCCGGTGGCCGTCTGGTGCAGCGCGGGCTGCCGGCGGTGCCCGCCATGGCGGTCGAGCACGCTGGCCACCAGCGGCGAATTGATCTTCTCGCTGCGGCGCAGCACCAGCGCCGTCTCGCCGTTGTCGAGCCGCACGAAGGTGCCGGGCGGGCACAGGCCCACCGAGCGCACGAGCGCATAGGTCACCTCGTCGCGGCGTTCGTCCTCGTGGCCCACGATCGCGCGCACCGAATCGGTCGCGCTGCGGCCCGCACGCGACTGGCGCGGGCTGATCATGGCGGCGTAGCGGTCGATGGTGCCGAGGATGCGGGTGAGCCGCCGCGCGGCCGGCAGCGTTGCCAGCGGGCGCGCGTCGCCGTCCGGTGGCGGAGCGTGGTGGTGGCCCACCACGTCGAGCCACAGCGGGTCGCGGATGCCCTGCTGCTCCAGCAGGGCGCGGCTGCGGCGCGGGTGCTCGTCGATCGATTTCTGCTGCTCGGCCGTGGGCCGGCCACGCTGGTTGGCCAGTTCGTCCTGCAGGGCCGTCATGCCGATGTTCATCGTCATCGCCGCGCGCACCAGGCTGTCTCGCTCGGCTGACGGCAATTGCAGATCGTGCGAGAGGATGTGGCAGAGCGTGCCGCAGACCAGCGCGTGCGAGGCGCTGTATCCCACGCTGGAAGTGGCCGCGAGCTGGAACATCAGGTAGAGCGCGGCATCGGTGTCGTGCGCGACCAGATCCTGGAGCCAAGCGTCGCATTGGCGCATCTTGGCGGCGAAATCCAGCGCACTGGCCGGGCGGGCCAGCAGCACCGACAGCGCGGATTCCAGGTCGGACCAGAGGCCGAGCAGGTCCTCGTATTCGCTGTCGGGCGTTTCCGCGGAAAGCGCGGAGGCGCGCGTGGCGGGGCCGGTCGGAGCCATGGCGTCAGTGCCGCTTTTCCAGCGCCAGCCGGTCGCCGGTGCGCGTCCTCTGGAATTCGTTCAGCACGCTGTTGCCCGGCAGCACGCAGGGCATGGCCTGCGGCGTGACGACCGCATCCACGCCGAACACCTCCACGTCGCTCCGGCGGAGCGAGTCGAGCCGGATGCGCCAGCCGCGCCGCCGGAGGGGAGGGTGCGGGTGCTGCGCGGGCATGGGAGAGCGGGGGCCGGAGCCAGGGCGGGGGCCGGTCAGTCGCGGAAGTTGTCGAACGACAGCGGCACGTCGGTGATGTCCTTGCGGATCAGCGCCATCGCAGCCTGCAGGTCGTCGCGCTTGGCGCCGGTCACGCGCACCTTTTCTTCCTGGATCGCGGCCTGCACCTTCATCTTGCTTTCCTTGATCAGCTTCTGGATCTTCTTGGCCAGCTCGCTCTCGATGCCGTTGCGCACCTTGATGACCTGCTTGACCTTGTCGCCGCCGATCTTCTGCACGTCGCCCTTGTCGAGGAAGCGCACGTCCACGTTGCGCTTGGTGAGCTTGTTGCGCAGGATGTCCTCGACCTGCTGGAGCTGGAATTCGGCATCGCCGAACATCGTGATTTCCTTGTCCTTGATCTCGATGGCGGCGGAGGTGCCCTTGAAATCGAAGCGGGTGCCGATTTCCTTGGCCGTGTTCTCCACGGCGTTCTTCACTTCCACAAGATTGGCTTCACAGACGGTATCAAAAGAAGGCATGGCTTCGCTCTCGGTATCTCGGTTGGGGGCAGCGCTCCGGAAGGCCGGATGCGACAATCGGGTGGATGTTAGTCGAGAAAAACGTCCCCCTGCAGGCCTGCAACACCTTCGGCATCGTCGCCCGGGCGCACACGCTCGTGCGGGCGCGCTCGGCCGACGAAGTGCGCGCACTGGTGGCCGATCCGCAGCTCGGCGGCAGCCCGGTGTTCGTGCTGGGCGGCGGCAGCAACGTCGTGCTCACGGGCGACGTGAAGCCCACCGTGCTCAAGATGGAGATTCCTGGAATCCGCCTCGTGGAAGAGACCCCGCGCGCGTGGATCGTGGAGGCCGGCGCCGGCGAACGCTGGCACGATGCCGTCGCCTGGACGGTCGAGCACGGCTTCCCGGGCCTGGAGAACCTGGCCCTCATCCCCGGCACCGTGGGCGCCGCGCCGGTGCAGAACATCGGCGCCTATGGCGTCGAGCTGCAGGACCGCTTCGATTCGCTCGATGCGATCGACCTCGCCACGGGCCGCTCCTTCACGCTCGATGCGTCGCAGTGCGCGTTCGGCTACCGCGACTCGGTGTTCAAGCATGCGCCGGCCGGCGCGGGCCCGGGCGATGCCACCGGCCTGCCACGCGGCATGGGCCTGGCGGGGCGCGCCGCCATCACCCATGTGCGCTTCCGCCTGCCCAAGCCCTGGGTGCCCGAGCTGGGCTACCTCGACCTGGAGCGCAAGCGCCAGGAGGCGGGCGTGGCGCATCCCACCGCGCGGCAGATCTTCGACTGGGTGTGCGAAGTGCGCCGCGCCAAGCTGCCCGATCCCGCCGTGCTCGGCAATGCAGGCAGCTTCTTCAAGAACCCCACGGTGACGCCCGAGCAATGCTCGGACATCATCGCGCGCGACCCGAAGATCGTGCACTACCCGATGCCCGACGGCACGATCAAGCTCGCGGCCGGCTGGCTCATCGATGCCTGCGGCTGGAAGGGCAAGACCGTCGGCAAGGCTGGCGTGTACGAGAAGCAGGCCCTGGTGCTGGTGAACCGCGGCCAGGGCGGCGACAGCGTCACGGGCGGCGAGGTGATGACGCTCGCCAAGGCGATCCAGACGAGCGTCTACGAGCGCTTCGGCATCCGGCTCGAACCCGAGCCGGTGGTGGTCTGAGCGGCCCCTGCCGGGCTGTGTGTGCCTTGCGTCAGGGCTACCGCGTGCCCTGCCGGCGGCGCACGGAACGCGACCATGAGCCGGTTCCAGCCGTTGATGGCGACGATGGCCATCGACAGCTCCACGATCTCCGCTTCGGTGAACCGGGCCCGTACCTCGTCGTAGACGCTGCCTGGCACCTGCGACGAGGCGACCAGCGTGAGCGCCTCCGTCCAGGCGAGCGCGGCACACTCGCGGTCATCGAACGCGCCGGACTCCCGCCAGGCGGCCAGCAGGTGCAGCCGGCGGTCGCTCTCGCCATGCTCGCGCGCCACGCGGGCGTGCATGTCGATGCAGAAGGCGCAGCCGTTGATCTGCGAGGCGCGCATCTTGACCAATTCGTGCAGCTGCACGGACAGCGTGCCGGCATTCACGTGCTTCTGCAGCGCGAACATCGCCTGGTAGCTGGCGGGATGCTGGCGCGGCAGGTCGATGCGCGGGGCGTGGGTGGTGGTCGGGGTG
The DNA here is from genome assembly GCA_913774955.1 of uncultured Acidovorax sp. Taxonomy (GTDB): domain Bacteria; phylum Pseudomonadota; class Gammaproteobacteria; order Burkholderiales; family Burkholderiaceae_C; genus Paracidovorax. The sequence goes on along the minus strand of CAJYKV010000024.1, from coordinate 78,777 downwards.
GCGGTGGTCATGGGATGCCTTTCGTCAAGGAACAGGGAAGGGGAACAGGAGGAGGGATCAGGGACGAAACCGGGACGGGCACGCGCACGCCGCATGCGGCGCCCGGTCCGGGGCCGTGGCGTGGTCAGAGCCCGCGCAGCTTGTCCGGATTGAGGACCGAGAAGATCGCGCGGATGTGCGCGCCGTCGGTCTCGAAGGCCATGACCGACCGCACGGCGCCGCTCTCCGCATCACGGACGATCAGGCCGGGTGCGCCGTTGACCTCGGCCGCGTCGATGGACTGCCCCGCGAGGTAACGGCGCCAGATGCCGGTGGCCAGGCGCGCGAGCGAGCGCGGGCCGTGCAGCACTTTGCTGGCCGCGCGCACACGGCCGCCGCCATCCGAGGTCCACTGCGCCTGCTCGGAAAACAGCGCGAGCAGCTCTGCATGGCTCTGCGTGCGCATGCCGTCCAGAAAGCGCGCCACCAGGGCCCGCGCCGCTTCGGGGGTGGCGGAAAAGCGGGTTCTGCGGGCCCGCACCTGCGCGCGGGCGCGGTGCAATAGTTGCCGGCAGGCGGCCTCGCTGCGGCCGAGCACGTGCGCTACTTCGCCGTAGTCGCTGTCGAAAACGTCGTGCAGCAGGAACGCGGCGCGTTCGTCGGGCGTCAGCTGCTCCAGCACCACGAGCAGGGCGATGGACAGGTCGCCCGCCAGTTCCGCGCGCGCGTCGGCGGGCGGCGCGGCCTCCGCGCCCAGCCAGGGCTCCGGCAGCCAGGGCCCGCGGTAGGCCTCGCGTTCGGCGCGCGCCGAGCGCAGCCGGTCCACGCACAGGCGCGTGGTGGTGGCGACGAGCAAGGCCTCTTCCGTCTGAATGCGGTCTGCGGGCGTGGCCTGCCAGCGCAACCAGACGTCCTGCACGGCGTCCTCGGCGTCGGCGCGCGAGCCCAGCATCCGGTAGGCGATGGCGCCCAGCCGCGCACGGTGGCGCTGGAACACGGCGGCATGGCCGTCCTGGGCGGGGCCGGGCAGGGGTGTCGGCGGGAAGGGGGAGAAGTCGGTATCCATACCCTCAAGACGGATGGCGGACCCGGTTTGTGACAGCCGGCCGCGCCGGCCCGTGCACGCAGGCGAAAAAAAGCCGCCCGGCCTGTCGGCGGGGCGGCTTCGCGCGGGCGGGCATGGACCACCGCAGGGATGGCACGGCCCGGCCTTCGTCGCTTACTTCCGGTCGCTGTCGTCGCCCAGCTGCGCCAGCGCGGCATTGCCGCCCAGCGACAGCAGGCCGGCCTGCGCGTACACGCCGAGCTTGTCGCGCGTGTCCACGATGTCCAGGTTGCGCATGGTCAGCTGGCCGATGCGGTCGGCGGGGCTGAACGGCGCGTCCTCCACCTTTTCCATCGACAGGCGTTCGGGCGCGTACGTCAGGTTGGGCGATTCGGTGTTGAGGATGGAGTAATCGTTGCCGCGGCGCAGTTCCAGCGTCACGGTGCCGGTGACGGCGCGGGCCACCCAGCGCTGGGCGGTTTCGCGCAGCATGATGGCCTGCGGGTCGAACCAGCGGCCCTGGTAGAGCAGGCGGCCGAGCTTCAGGCCGTTCATGCGGTACTGCTCGATCGTGTCCTCGTTGTGGATGCCGCTCACCAGGCGCTCGTAGGCGATGTGCAGCAGCGCGAGGCCGGGGGCCTCGTAGATGCCGCGGCTCTTGGCCTCGATGATGCGGTTCTCGATCTGGTCGCACATCCCCAGGCCATGGCGGCCGCCGATGCGATTGGCTTCCAGGAACAGCTCCACCGGGTCGTTGAACTCGACGCCGTTCAGGGCCACGGGCTGGCCCTCCTCGAAGCGCACCGACACTTCCTCGGCCTTCACGACCACGTCGTCCTTCCAGAAGGCCACGCCCATGATGGGGTTCACGATCCGCATGCCGCTGTTCAGGAACTCCAGGTCCTTGGCTTCGTGCGTGGCGCCCAGCATGTTGCTGTCGGTGGAGTAGGCCTTCTCGGCGCTCATCTTGTAGCCGAAGCCTTCCTTCGTCATGAAGGCGGACATCTCGGCGCGGCCGCCCAGCTCGTCGATGAACAGCTGGTCGAGCCAGGGCTTGTAGATCTTGAGCGACGGGTTGGTGAGCAGGCCGTAGCGGTAGAAGCGCTCGATGTCGTTGCCCTTGAACGTGGAACCGTCGCCCCAGATGTGGACGTCGTCTTCCTTCATGGCGGCCACCAGCATCGTGCCGGTGACGGCGCGGCCCAGCGGCGTGGTGTTGAAGTAGGTGGCGCCGGCGGTGCGCACATGGAAGGCGCCGGCCTGGAGGGCGGCGATGCCTTCATGGGCCAGCTGCGTGCGGCAGTCGACCAGGCGGGCCTTCTCGGCACCGTACTCCATCGCCTTGCGCGGAATGGCGTCGTAGTCGGGCTCGTCGGGCTGGCCCAGGTTGGCGGTGTAGGCGTAGGGCAGGGCGCCCTTGTTCTTCATCCAGCGCAGGGCCGCGCTGGTGTCGAGGCCGCCGGAGAAGGCGATGCCGACCTTCTGGCCGGCGGGGAGGTTCTGGAGGATGGTCGCCATGGAAATCTCGGGTCTTGTCGGGTGCGTCGTTGCGGCAGCGGAGCGGGCGCGGGGTCCCGGCCGGGGATCAGCCGAAGTGGCAGATGTAGTGGTAGGACTCGGTCACGCGGATCTCGAACTTCGAGTTGCCGGGCACGCTGAACTTCTCTCCCTCGCCGGACTTCACCCACGCGTCGGTGCCGTCCAGCTTGTATTCGCAGGCGCCGCCCACGCATTCCATGATTTCCGGCGCGCCCGTGTTGAAGGTGAGCGTGGCGGGCAGGATCACGCCGACCGACTTCTTCGTGCCGTCGGGGAAGGTGATGCCGTGGCTCACGCACTTGCCGTCGAAGTACACGTTGGCTCGGGTGGTGACGGACACGCCGTCGATCTTTTCGGTCGTCATGGATGCGCTGTTTTCTGAAAGAGAAAAAAGGGGGAAGGAAGAGGGCGGAAGCCGAAGATTCTAGAGCGTGTCCGGCCGCGTCCTACAGCGCGGGCGCCGGAAAGGCCTGCCCGTTCCTTCGCCCGGGCATGAAAAAGGAGCCCGGGGGCTCCTGGTTGCGCCGGCTCTTCGCACGGCGCGGCGTGCCGTGCGCGCCGGCTCAGCGCCAGTACGGGTCGGGCGGCGGGCCGTAGGGGCGGCCATAGGCGTCGCGGTACTCGATCACGGTGGGCGCGGGCGGCGAGATGTAGGCGGGCGGCCCGGGCTGCGTGGAAACGACCACGCCGGGCTGCACGTAGGTGGTCGTGGTGCTGCTGTAGACCGGCGCGCGCTGCGGCGCGCTCGCCAGCGGCTGCACGCTCAGCGGTATCCAGGCACCCGGGTCGTTCTGGGTGCGGGTGGTGTACTGGCGGCCTGCGTATTCGTACAGCACGTCGTAGCCCACGACGCGGTTCTCGTAGTGCGTCTGGTTGCTGCAGCGGGTGACGTTCTGGTATTCGGGGCGGCTGCCCTCGATGTTGTTGCCCAGCAGCGCGCCGCCGATCAGCCCGATGGCGGTGGCGGCGACCCGGCCGCCGCCATGGCCGATCGCATTGCCGGCGGCACCGCCGGCAACCGCGCCCAGCACGGCGCCGGCGCCCGTGGGGCGGGATTCGGAATAGATGGTTTCGTTGCCGCACACCTGCTGCGGGATCGCGACCTGCTGGGTGACCGGCGTGGCGGAGAGCACCCGGCCCTGTTCCTGGGCGCTGGCGCCCGTCGCCGCGGTGGCCGCCAGGGTGGCGAGGGCGGTCCAGACGATGGTCTTTTTCATGGAGAGGCTCCTTTCGGTCGGCATACAACGCTCCGGCCTGCAAAAAAGTTGAGGGGCGGGCCGTGAATCGGTGTGGAGGCCGCGTAAAACTCCGTAAAGTCCGCCGCCCTCCGGGCCGGGCGGCCGGCCTGTTATCCTTTGGAGTCGCCGGCGTGGCGTTCGTTCCATCGCGCTTCCAGGAAGCCCACGGTCACCTCGGCGGAGGCTTCGCCCGCCCACTCGACCACGGGCCGCTTGATGGCGCTCGGGTGCTCCTGCAGCAGCGCGGCCGCGGTGGCGGCATCGTGCACGCCGGCCTGGGCGGCCGGGTCGAGCTTGCGCCAGGTCGTGCCCTGGCGGTTGACCAGCGGCTCCCAGCCCAGCGATGCCATCCAGGCCGCCAGCCGTTCGGCCGGAACGCCCTGCTTCTTGAAATCGTGGAAGCGGTGGTCGATGCCGTGCGCCGTGAGCCATGCGCGCGCCTTCTTGACGGTGTCGCAGTTCGGGATGCCGTAGACGATGGGGGTGGGGGTACTCATGCGCGCGATGATGCGGCATGCCCGCCTCGGCGACAATCGGACGTTCTATGCACACCACTTTCGACACCCTGGACGGCTGGCTGGCCCATTGCGAACGCATCCACCCGAAGACCATCGACATGGGACTGGAGCGCGTCGGCGAGGTGGCGCGGCGCCTCGGGCTGCGCTTCGACTGCCCCGTGATCACGGTGGCCGGCACGAACGGCAAGGGCTCGACCTGCGCCATGCTGGAGGCCGTGGCCCTGCAGTCGGGCTACCGCACCGGGGTCTACACCTCGCCGCACCTCGTGCGCTTCGAAGAGCGCTGCCGCGTGCGCGGCGAGAGCGTCGAGGGGGCCGACCTGGTTCCGCACTTCGCCGCGGTGGAGGCGGCGCGGACGCAGGACGGTCAGGAGGTGTCGCTCTCGTACTTCGAATTCACCACCCTGGCCATCCTGCGCCTCATGAGTCGGGCGGGGCTGGATGTCGCGATCCTGGAGGTCGGCCTGGGCGGCCGGCTCGACGCCACCAACGTCATCGATACCGATTGCGCGGTGATCACCAGCATCGACATCGACCACACGGAATTCCTGGGCCCCGACCGCGAGACCATCGGCCGCGAGAAGGCCGGCATCATGCGGCCGGGCCGGCCGGCCGTGGTGAGCGATCCTGCGGCACCGCAAAGCGTGCTGGACCATGCGCGGGCGATCGGCGCCGACCTGTGGCGCTTCGGCGAGGATTTCAACTTCTCGGGCGACAAGCAGCAGTGGGGCTGGGCGGGCCGTGGGCGCCGCTATGCGGGCCTGGCGTATCCGGCGCTGCGCGGCGCCAACCAGCTGGTGAACGCATCCGGCGCGCTGGCCGCGCTGGAGGCGCTGCGCGACCGCCTGCCGATCACCGCGCAGGCCGTGCGCACGGGCCTGGCGATGGTCGAGCTGCCGGGGCGCTTCCAGATCGTTCCCGGCCAGCCTACGCTGGTGCTGGACGTGGCGCACAACCCGCATTCGGTGGCGGCGCTCACCGCCAACCTCGACGCCATGGGCTTCTTCCCGACGACGCACGCGGTGTTCGGCGCCATGGCCGACAAGGACCTCGGCCCCATGCTCGCGCGCATCGGCTCGCTGGTGGACCGCTGGTACTTCACCGACCTGCCCACCCCCCGCGCCGAAACGGCCGCCACGCTCCAGCAGAAGTGGAACGCGCTGCAGATCGTGGCCGGCGGCCGGCGCGAGGTGCGCACCAGCCTGCACGAGAACCCGTGGCAGGCGCTCGAGGCGGCCGTCGCCGCGGCGGAGCCGACTGATAGAATCGTCGTCTTTGGCTCCTTCTACACGGTAGGCGGTGTGCTGCACCACGGAACGCCCCGCCTGCAGGCCAAGCACCTGGGCGCCTGAGCATTCCACAGCGCACGTCCCCGCACTGCATCCATGGCATTTTTCAAGTTTCGTTGGCCCGGCGGCAAGGAGCAGCCCGAAAAGCCGGCCAGGCGTTCGCGCGGCGGCGCCGGGGCCCAGGCCGAGAGCGTCGAGGCGATGCGGCGGCGTGCCCGCCATCGCCTGATCGGCGCCGCCGTGCTCGTGATGGCCGGCATCGTGGGCTTCCCCATGCTGTTCGACACCCAGCCGCGGCCCGTGCCCGTGGACATCCCGATCGACATCCCCGACCGCAACAAGGTCGCGCCGCTGGTCGTGCCCGACGCGGGCCCGGCGAGCCAGGCGCCCGCCGCGCAGGCCGCCGCACCGGCTGCGCCGGCTCCGGGTCCGGCCTCCAGGCCGGCGGCGGCGCCTGCGGCTCCCTCGGCCACCGCCGGCCTGTCCGACGGGGAGGAGGTGATCCAGCCCTCGCGCAGCTCCGCCGCTCCCGCGGCTTCGGCGCCCCGGCAGGAAGCCCGCCATGCCGAGGCCCATGCGGCAGCGTCCAAGCCGGAAACCAGGCCGGCCAAGCCCGCCCACGAGGCCAAGCCCGAGAGCAAGCCTGCCCCCGAAACGCGCGTGGCCACGCCGGCGCCTGCACCGGCCGCGCCATCCCGCGACGACGCGGCCCGCGCCCGGGCGCTGCTCGAAGGGCGCGACGCATCCGCCGCGGCGGCCCCTGCCGCCGCGCCGAAGGCGGACGATGGCAGTGCCCGTGTCATCGTGCAGGTGGGCGCGTTCGCCGATGCCGCCAAGGCGAGCGAGGTGCGCCAGTCGCTCGAGCGTGCGGGACTCAAGACCTATACCCAGGTGGTGGACACCAAGGACGGCAAGCGCACGCGGGTCCGCGTCGGGCCGTTCGCCAGCCGGGCCGAGGCCGACAAGGCGGCCGCGCGCGTCAAGGGCCTGGGGCTGTCGGCCTCGGTGATCCCGCTGTAGCCCGGCGTCGACGGCAGGCGGCGGCATGTCGGCACTGGACTGGATCTTCGTGGCGGCGCTGCTGGCGTCGCTGCTGCTGGGTGCCTGGCGCGGCCTGGTCTACGAGGTGCTGTCGCTCGCCGGCTGGGTGGCCGCGTTCTTCGTCGCCCAGTGGTGGGCGGCGGACGCGGCGGCACTGCTGCCCCTGTCCGAGTCGGCCGGCTCGGTCCGGCACGCGGCGGGTTTCCTGCTCGTCTTCATCGGGACCGTGTTCGCCTGCGGGTTCATCGCGTGGCTGGCCAAGAAGCTGATCGAGGCGGTGGGCCTGCGGCCGGCGGACCGGACCCTGGGGGCCGCGTTCGGCCTGCTGCGCGGGATGGTGCTGCTGCTGGCCGCCACGCTGGTGGCCCTGTGGACGCCGGTGCACGAGGCCGCATGGTGGAAAGAGTCGGCCACGGTCCCCATATGGACCGAGATGCTGGCGGTACTGAAGCCGGCATTGCCGGAAGCGCTCGGGCGGCACCTGCCCGGGTGAAGGATTTCGTTGTCGTGCGCGGCGGCCATCCCGGGAAGGGCGCCGCGGCGAATGTGTGTGGTATCGCGGGCGGGGCCCGCATCTGGATGGAACGTTAACTATGTGTGGAATCGTCGGTGTGGTCAGCACGGCTCCCGTCAACCAGCTGATCTATGACGCCTTGCTGCTGCTGCAGCACCGGGGGCAGGACGCCGCGGGCATCGTCACGCAGCAGGAGCGCAAGTTCTTCATGCACAAGGCCAAGGGCATGGTGCGCGACGTCTTCCGCACCCGCAACATGCGCGCGCTGCCGGGCACGGTGGGCCTGGGCCAGGTCCGCTATCCCACGGCCGGCAACGCCTACAGCGAGGAAGAGGCGCAGCCCTTCTACGTGAACGCGCCGTTCGGCATCGTGCTGGTGCACAACGGCAACCTCACCAACGCGCAGGCGCTGCGGGCCGAGCTGTTCTCCACCGACCACCGCCACACCAACACCGAGAGCGACTCCGAGGTGCTCTTGAACGTGTTCGCGCACGAACTCGAGCGCGCCACGCGCGGCGTGCCGCTGCAGGTCGAGGACGTGTTCAACGCCGTGGCCGCGGTGCACCGCCGCGTGAAGGGCTCGTACGCCGTCATCGCGCTGATCGCGGGCCACGGCCTGCTGGCGTTCCGCGACCCGCACGGCATCCGCCCGATGTGCCTGGGCCGCAGCGCCGACGGCACCGTGATGGTGGGCAGCGAATCGGTGGCGCTGGAAGGCACCAACCATGTGTTCGAGCGCGACGTGCAGCCCGGCGAGGCCGTGTTCATCACGCCCGACGGCACCGTGCACGCCCGCCAGTGCGCACAGGCGCCGCAGCTCAACCCGTGCATCTTCGAATTCGTGTACCTCGCGCGGCCCGACTCCGTGCTGGACGGCATCTCCGTCTACCAGGCGCGCCTGAACCTCGGCGAGGCCCTGGCCAAGCGCGTGGTGTCCACGGTGCCGCCGAACGAGATCGACGTGATCATCCCGATCCCCGAATCCAGCCGCCCGAGCGCCACGCAGCTCGCGCACCTGCTCGGCATCCCGTACCGCGAGGGCTTCGTCAAGAACCGCTACGTGGGCCGCACCTTCATCATGCCGGGACAGGGCGTGCGCAAGAAGTCGGTGCGCCAGAAGCTCAACGTGATCGCCAGCGAATTCAAGGGCCGCAACGTGCTGCTGGTGGACGACTCCATCGTGCGCGGCACGACCTCGCGCGAGATCGTGCAGATGGCCCGTGACGCGGGCGCGCGCAAGGTGTACCTCGCCAGCGCCGCGCCGCCGGTGCGCTACCCCAATGTGTACGGCATCGACATGCCCACCAGCAATGAGCTGGTCGCCCATGGCCGCACGGTGGAGGAGATCCGCCAGGCGATCGGCTGCGACGCGCTGATCTACCAGGACGTGAACGCCATGAAGAAGGCCGTGGGCTCGCTCAACGGCGGCATCGAGGGCTTCGACGCCTCCTGCTTCGACGGTGTGTACGTCACGGGCGACATCACCGCCCAGGACATCGCCCGCCTGAACGAAGGCCGCATCGGCAAGGAAGAACAGCAGGAGGAGGACACCTCCCGCCTGGCCCTGCCGAACGCCCAGGACGCCTGAAGGAGACGCGACGCCATGGCCCAAGACCGATCGAACGGCGCCGGGGGGCTCCCCGACGGCCTGCATCCCGACACGCTGGCCGTGCGGGAGTCCATTCCCCGCAGCCAGTATGGCGAGCACTCCGAAGCGCTCTACCTGAGCAGCAGCTTCGTGCAGCCCGACGCGGAGACCGCCGCGCGGCGCTTCGCGGGCGAGGAGGACGGCTACACCTACACCCGCACCGGCAATCCCACGGTGACGGCCTTCGAGCGCCGGCTCGCCGCCATGGAAGGCACCGAGACGGCGATCGGCACGGCGACCGGCATGTCGGCGATCCTGCTGATGTGCCTCGCGCTGCTGAAGGCCGGCGACCACGTGGTGTGCTCGCAGTCGATGTTCGGCTCCACCATCAAGCTGATCGGCGGCGAACTCTCGCGCTTCGGCGTCGAGACCACCTTCGTGCCGCAGACGGACGCTGCCGCCTGGAAGGCGGCCCTGCGGCCCGAAACCCGCCTGATGTTCGCCGAGACGCCCACCAACCCGCTGACCGACCTGTGCGACATCGCCGCGCTGTCGGCGATCGCGCGCGAGGCCGGCGTGCTGCTGGCCGTGGACAACTGCTTCGCATCGCCCGCGCTGCAGCAGCCCGCGAAGTGGGGCGCCGACCTCGTCATCCATTCCGGCACCAAGTTCCTCGACGGCCAGGGCCGCGTCATGGCCGGCGCCGTCTGCGGCCCGCGCTCGCTCATCGACGACAAGCTCGGACCGATGATCCGCAGCGCGGGCATGAACCTCTCGCCCTTCAACGCCTGGGTGGTGCTCAAGGGCCTGGAGACGCTGTCCATCCGCGTCCGCGCCCAGGCCGACAACGCCCTGCGCCTCGCCCAGTGGCTGGAGGCGCACCCCCGCGTGGCGCGCGTCCACTATCCCGGCCTCGCCTCGCACCCGCAGCATGCGCTGGCGATGCGCCAGCAATCGGGCCTGGGCGGCGGAGTGCTGTCCTTCGACGTGAAGTCGCAGGAGGGTGCCGAGGCCGCGCGCCGCAGCGCCTTCCACGTGATCGACAGCACGCGCGTGTGCAGCATCACCGCCAACCTGGGCGACGTGAAGACCACCATCACCCATCCCGCGAGCACCTCGCACGGGCGCCTCACCGAGGCGCAGCGCCAGGCTGCCGGCATCGGCCAGGGGCTGATCCGCGTGGCCGTGGGCCTGGAACACATCGACGACCTGAAGGCCGACCTCGCGCGCGGCCTGGACACCCTGCAATGAGCCAAAGCCTTTCCCCTGCTTCTTCTTCCTCTTCTTCGGCCGGCGCGCAGCAGCGCGTTCGCACCCGGTTCGCGCCGTCGCCCACGGGCTTCATCCACCTGGGCAACATCCGCTCGGCGCTCTACCCCTGGGCGTTCGCGCGCGCCACGGGCGGCGACTTCATCCTGCGCATCGAGGACACCGACCTCGAGCGCTCGAGCCAGGCCGCCGTCGACGTCATCCTGGAAGGCATGCAGTGGCTGGGCATGGACCCGGACGAGGGCCCGTTCTACCAGATGCAGCGCATGGACCGGTACAAGGAAGTGCTGGCGCAGATGCAGGCGCAGGGCCTGGTCTACCCGTGCTACATGAGCGTGGCGGAGCTCGACGCGCTGCGCGAGCGCCAGATGCAGGCCAAGGAGAAGCCGCGCTACGACGGCACGTGGCGCCCCGAAGAAGGCAAGACGCTGCCGCCGGTGCCCGAGGGCGTGCAGCCGGTGCTGCGCTTCCGCAACCCCGTGGGCGGCGCGGTGGCGTGGGAGGACAAGGTCAAGGGCCGCATCGAGATCCAGAACGACGAGCTCGACGATCTCGTCATCGCGCGCCCGGACGGCACGCCCACGTACAACTTCTGCGTGGTGGTGGACGACATCGACATGGCCATCACCCACGTGATCCGTGGCGACGACCATGTGAACAACACGCCGCGCCAGATCAACATCTTCCGCGCGCTCGGCAAGGAGCCGCCGGTGTACGCCCACCTGCCCACGGTACTGAACGAGCAGGGCGAGAAGATGAGCAAGCGCAACGGCGCCAAGCCCGTCACGCAGTACCGCGACGAAGGCTACCTGCCCGAGGCCATGGTGAACTACCTCGCGCGCCTGGGCTGGAGCCACGGCGACGACGAGATCTTCTCGCGCGCGCAGTTCCTGGAGTGGTTCAACCTCGACCACCTGGGCCGCAGCGCGGCGCAGTTCGACGAGGCCAAGCTGCGCTGGGTGAACGCCCAGCACCTGAAGGCCATGCCCGACGAGCAGCTCGCCGAACTGGTGGCGCCGCGCCTCGTCGCCCGCGGCATCGCGCAGGCCGACCTGCAGGATGGCCGGCTGGCGCGCATCTGCGCGCTCTTCAAGGACCGCTGCGACACGCTGGTGGCGCTGGCCGACTGGGCGCAGGTGTTCTACGGCGACGTGACGCCCAATGAGGAAGAGCGCGCCAAGCACGTGGTCGATGCCGTGAAGCCCGCGATCGCCGCGCTCGCCGACGCGCTCGCGCATTGCGCCTGGGACAAGGCCAGCATCGCCGCCGCCTTCAAGGAGGTGCTCGCGGCCCAGGGCCTCAAGATGCCGCAGCTGGCCATGCCGGTGCGCGTGCTCACCGTGGGCACGGCGCACACGCCGTCGGTCGATGCGGTGCTCGAACTGCTCGGACGCGAAAAAATTGCAGCGAGATTGCGAGAGGCCTGAAAACCTGTCTATAATTCGAGGCTCTGATGATGACGACGATAAGTAATTATCGAAGGCATCGAAAGTGGGGGTATAGCTCAGCTGGGAGAGCGCTTGCATGGCATGCAAGAGGTCATCGGTTCGATCCCGTTTACCTCCACCACTCAAGTCAGAGAACGGAAGTTCCCAGGTTTTGACCCTATCGTCTAGAGGCCTAGGACATCACCCTTTCACGGTGAGTACCGGGGTTCGAATCCCCGTAGGGTCGCCAAGTTCACGGCACTTGGTCCGCACGAAGGTGCGGGCAAAACGCTGTCTGCCAGGAGTGGTAGTTCAGTTGGTTAGAATACCGGCCTGTCACGCCGGGGGTCGCGGGTTCGAGTCCCGTCCACTCCGCCAGTCAACCGGGTCGGCTTTTGCCGCGCCTGAATGAACAAAAGCCGCAGCGAGCCATCGTTGCGGCTTTTTTCTTGTTCCTGACCCGTTCTGTCCTGCCCAGTGCCGCCCACGTCCGATCCTCCGCTGTCCTCCGCGCCATCGGCCATGCCCGGGGCATCGGCCACGACCCGCCTGGTCTCCATCGACGCGCTGCGCGGCCTGGTGATCCTCTTCATGCTGCTGGATCACGTGCGCGAGACGTTCTTCATGCACCACCCGGTCATGGACCCGCTGGTGCTGGCGGACACGCCGACGCCCCTGTTCTTCAACCGCGTGCTCGCGCACTTGTGCGCGCCGGTCTTCATCTTCCTGGCGGGGCTGTCCGCCTTCCTCTACGGCAGCCGCCAGCCGGACGGCCGCCGGGCCGCCACGGTGTTCCTCGTGCAGCGCGGGCTCTTCCTGGTGGCGTTGGAACTCACGGTGGTGAATTTCGCGTGGACCTTCCAGTGGCCGCCACAGGTCGTGTATCTGCAGGTGATCTGGGTGATCGGCCTCAGCATGCTGGCGCTGGCCCTGCTGCTGTGGCTGCCGCGCAGCGTGCTCGTGGCGGCGGGCCTGCTGCTGGTGGCGGGCCACAACCTGCTCGACGGCGTGCACTTTCCCGTGGGACATGCGCTGCACGTGCCGTGGGCCATCCTGCACGACCGGGGATGGCTCGCCCTGGGTGACGGAATGCGGATGCGCACTTCCTATCCGCTGCTGCCCTGGATCGGCGTGATCGCGCTGGGGTATGCCGCGGGCCCCTGGTTCAGCGCAGGGGCGGACGCGGGCCAGCGGCGTCGCCGGCTCATGGCCTGGTCGGCAGGAGCGCTGCTGCTGTTCGTGCTGCTGCGCTGGCTGAACGTGTATGGCGATCGGCCCTGGGCCGCGGGCGCCACGCCGCTGGAGACCGTGATGGGCTTCCTCAACGTGACGAAGTACCCGCCGTCGCTGCTCTTCGTGGCGCTGACGCTGGGCATCGGCCTCGCGCTGCTCGCGGCCTTCGAGCGCGTGCCGGCGCGGGCGGGCTGGCTGCGGGTGCTGCTGGCCTTCGGTGCCGCGCCGATGTTCTTCTACGTGCTGCACCTGTACGTGCTGCGGGTGCTCTACATCGGTGGCGCGGGGCTCTGGGGCCTCAACCAGGGGCGCTACTTCGGGTTCGACGCGGTGTGGCAGATTTGGCTCGGCACGGCCGTGCTGGCGGCGCTGCTCTATCGGCCCGTGCGCGCGTTCGGGGCATTCAAGGCGCGGCGGAAAGACCTGGCTTGGCTGCGCTTCCTGTAGAGCAGCGCGCCGCGCGTCGGCCGGGCGCGCATCGGCAGGGCCTGCGCGGGGCTTCGATCCTGGCGACAATGCCGGATGCTTTCTTCGCCTTTTCTGCGCATGGCCCTGGTCCTGGGCCTGCTTTCCGCCATCGGCCCCTTCGCGATCGACATGTACCTGCCTGCGCTGCCCGAGATCGGGCACGGCCTGGGCGCGCCGGTGGGCGCGGTGCAGTGGAGCCTGACGGCCTTCTTCCTCTCGCTCGGCGTGGGGCAGCTGCTCTACGGACCGCTGTCGGACATGGCGGGGCGCAAGCCGCCGCTCTATTTCGGGCTGGTGCTGTTCACCGTGGCGAGCGTCGGCTGCGCGCTGGCCACCAGCATCGAAGCCCTGCTCGTCCTGCGCTTCCTGCAGGGGCTGGGCGCGGCCGCGGGCATGGTGGTGCCGCGGGCCGTGGTGCGCGATCTGCACACCGGCCATGAGGCCGCGCGGCTGATGTCGCTGCTGATGCTGGTGTTCAGCGTGTCGCCCCTGCTGGCCCCGCTCGCGGGCAGCGGCGTGATCGCCCTCGCGGGCTGGCGCGGCGTGTTCTGGGCCGTGGCGATCGCCGCGCTGGCCGGGCTGCTGCTGGTGCGCTTCGCACTCGCCGAGACGCGGCCCGCCACGGACCGGACGCAAAGCAACCTGGGCAGTGCGCTGCGCGGCTACGGCCTGCTGCTGCGCGATGCGCACTACCTGGGCCTAGTGTTCATCGGCGGCTGCGCGATGGCGGGTTTCTTCGTGTACCTGGCGGGTTCGCCCTTCGTGCTCATCAACCACTACGGACTCACGCCCACGCAATACAGCCTGGCGTTCTCCTTCAACGCCGCGGCGTTCTTCGCGATGGCGCAATTCAACGGCATGCTGGCGGCGCGCTTCGGGCTGGAGCCGATCGTGAAGGTGGCGGCCACCGCATCGTCGGCGGTGATGGCCGCGATGCTCGGCTATTACCTGCTGGGCGGTGACCGGCTGGCGGTGCTGATCGGCCTGTACTTCATCGCGAGCGCGCTCATGGGCCTCGTGATTCCGACCACTTCGGTGCTGGCGCTGGAGGAGCACGGCGAGATCGCCGGCACGGCGTCCGCGCTGATGGGCACGCTGCAGATGCTCACGGGCGCGGTGGCGATGGCGCTGGTGGGGTTGTTCGCCGACGGCCGGCCGCTGCCGATGGTGGCGGGCATGGCGACGGGGGCGTTCCTCGGCACGGCGCTGTGCTGGACCACGCTGGGCCGCGGCCGCGGCCGCGCGGCGCCCGGCCGGGGCCGCCGGGGAGCGCGGGCATGAGCGGCGCGGCACCGGATACGAACCCCGGCGGGACCTCCGGCGCGCAGCCGGCCGCCGCTGGCCAGCCGGCCGCCGCTGGCCAGCCGGCCGCACCGCGGGACGGACTGGAGCCGCCGGAGCGCCGGCGGGCGATGCTGGTGATCATCCTCGGCATCGCCGTGGCGGTGCTCGACGGCAGCATCATGAACCTCGCGCTGCCCACCATCGCGCGCGATCTGCAGTCCAGCGCGCCGCAGGCCATCTGGGTGGTGAACGCCTACCAGATCGCCACGCTCGGCATGCTGCTGCCGCTGGCCGCGCTCGGGGAACGCATCGGTTACCGGCGCGTATACCTGCTGGGCATGTCCCTGTTCGCCGTGTCGTCGCTCGGCGCGATGCTGGCGTCGTCGCTGGAGATGCTGATCGCGGCGCGGGCGGTGCAGGGCCTGGGCGCGGCGGGCATCATGAGCGTGAACGCGGCGCTGGTGCGCATGATCTATCCGCGCGCGCGATTGGGGCAGGGCCTGGCGCTGAATTCGCTGGTCGTCGCGGCCTCGTCGGTGGCCGGGCCTTCGGTGGCGGCCGCGATCCTCTCGGTGTCGTCCTGGCCGATGCTGTTCGCGATCAACCTGCCGCTGGGGCTGGCGACGCTATGGCTGGGACGGCGCGCGCTGCCGTTCAATCCCGCACCGCCCGCGCATGCGGCGAAAGCGGGCGCGCGGTTTTCCGTGATCGACGTGGCGCTCAACGTGCTGATGTTCGCGCTGGTGTTCATCGGCGGGGACCAACTGGGCGTGCACGGCGGAGCGGGTGCTCTGCCGCTGGGCCCCGCGTTGACGCTGCTGGCGGGCCTGGCGGTCGGGGTGGTGTTCGTGCGCCGGCAGGTGCTTGCCGACCGGCACGGCGAGACACCGCTTTTCCCGGTGGACCTGCTGCGCAGTCCGGTGTTCTCGCTGTCGATGGGGGCATCCATCGCCGCGTTTTGCGCGCAGATGCTCGCCTTCCTGGCGCTGCCGTTCCTGCTGCTGGAGGCGCACGGCCGATCGCATGCGGAGGCTGGTCTGCTGATCACGCCCTGGCCTCTGGCCATCGTGGCGGTCGCGCCGTTGGCGGGGCGCCTGATCGGGCGCGTGCCGGATGGCCTGCTGGGCGGCATCGGCATGGCCGTGCTGGCATTGGGGCTGGCGGCGCTGGCCGGCATGCCGCAGGATGCGGGCGCCTTCGGCGTGGTGTGGCGCATGGCGCTGTGCGGCGTGGGCTTCGCGCTGTTCCAGTCGCCCAACAACCACACCATCGTCACGTCCGCGCCGCTGCAGCGTTCGGGCGCTGCGGGCGGCATGCTGAGCACGGCGCGGCTCACGGGCCAGACGCTGGGCGCCGTGCTGCTCGCGGTGATCTTCGCGATCCAGGGCACGCATGGCGGCCACGCGGAGACGGTGGCGTTCTGGATTGCCGCGGGCAGTGCGGTGGTGTCGGGCGTGTGCAGCGTGCTGCGCCTGGGGCCGGCGAGGGCTACCGGAGGACGGGGCGCAGGCCACTGATGCGGATTCGCCTTCAACCGTATAACGTCGTTGGCTCGCCTCGCCGTGCCATAGCACTGTCTTCGGCTTCCCGCCTGGTTATCCGATGGAAGGCAAACCCGCAGGACGGGGCGCATGGCGCGCGGGAGCAGGGGCGCCGCTTTACCGCGCGCCGTCAGATCGTGGAATCGCTGCCGGATCCGTTGTTGGCGCTGTCACCGGAGTCCGATTCTGCGCCTGCACCTGCGTTCCGGTCCGCGCCGCTTTCCGCCCCGGTATCGGGGGGCGGGCGATGGCCCTGCAGGGCTGCGACCTCGCCCGCCAGGGTGCGGATGGTGATCGGCGCGCAGCCTTCCGCATGGTTGCTGATCGCGACGAACGCGTTCTGCCCCTTGCCGGTGATGCCCGCCAGCGTGCGCGCCAGCAGCGCATGCACCTCGGGCGCGGGATGGACGATGCGGTCGAAGGGGCTGTAGAGCGCCTCGGCCTCTTCGTAGCCATAGGCGCCGTGCACGGGGTTGAGGTTCCAGCGGCACACCAGCGGCCCCGGCCAGAGCCGGCGCAGCAGCCGCAATTGCTCTTCGAGCGGGGGCATCTTGGCGTGCAGCCCCAGGCAGTAGGTCGCGCGGGCAGAGAGCAGGGCTTCGGCGAACAGCGGCTCGTATTCCGGGGACAGCCACTCGGGATCGCGCACCTCCACGGCGAGCACGCCGTCCGGCGCGGTGGGCGCGAGCGGCGGCATCGCACGCAGCAGGGCGCCCACGCGGTCGATGGTGCCTTCGAGGCGGTGCAGCTGCGGCAGCGGCAGGGGGCTCAGCTGGAACACCAGCGCCCCGATCTTGGCGCCCAGTCCTTCCAGCGCGGGCGCCACGAACTCCTGCAGCGCCAGCGCGGGATCGAGAAAGGCCGGGTTCGGCGCGCGCCCCCGGCCATCCTCGGCGCGCACCAGCGCATCGGTGACGAGGCTCGGCGCCTTCACGATGAAGCGGAAATCGTCGGGCACCTGCGAGGCGTAGTCCGCGTACTGGCTCACGGTGAGCGGCTTGTAGAAACCGCGGTCGATGCTCACGGTGCGCAGCAGCGGATGCCGCGCATAGGCGGCCAGGCCCTGCCGCGCCAGCGTGGATTCGGAATGCTCGCCCTCCCAGACCAGTCCCTTCCAGCCAGGATAGCTCCAGGACGAGCCCCCGAGCCGCAACTGGGAAGGCAGGGCGGCGGCCAAGGCCAGCAGGCCGGCATCGGGCTCGATGGGGTGGACGCCGCCGCCAGTCCTGGGCGGGCGGCGCGGCTTGGCGGGGGCTTCCTCCGCTGCTGGAGACTGGGCCGCTGCCGGCGCCTGTGCAGGCGGGGAAGGAAGGTCGTCGTCGCCGAAGAGGGACTCTTGCATGGGTGGAAGTCTGCCGGAAGCACCGGCGCGGTTCAAACGGGGGATCGGTGGCTATCTGGACGGCGCGGTTGCACGGCGGGGCGCCGTGGCAGGGCTGCTGTCGCCGATGGCTTCATCCTTCACGGAATCGATGACGAAGCGGTCGCGCGACCAGCGGTAGATGATGGTACGGCGGATCTGCGGCGCACCGCCTTCCGTGTCCTCGCCATGTCGGACAAACCAGCGGGTGAGCCGGCCATGCAGCACTTCCAGGCGTGGCGTGTGGCGCTGGCCTTCATACAGCTTTTTATCCTGGTATCCGGTGTCGTCCAGTGGCAAAGAGGCCAGCCCGCCGTCGGGCAGCCTGCGGAACACCTCGGTGATGTCCGCACCGCCGTTGCCCATCGCGCAGGTGGTGGCCTCCACGACGGCCTGCTCGTCGCCTCGCCCGAGCAGGTCCGCGTACTGCACCGTGATGTGCCTGATCGGATCCCTTTTGCAGAATTCTTCAGCGAGCTGCTTTCCCAACCCGCCGCGCGCGAGCAGATAGGCGGGGAAGTCCACCTTGCGGATTGCATCCGAATGCGCGTGGGCAAGGCCATGGGCCTGCGGGGAAGGCGGCAGCCGGGCATGTGCCGTGGTGGAGGCTAGGACCAGGGCCGCCGTTGCCGCGGCATGCCAACGGGACGGGCGGACGGCGCAGGGCGCTGTGCGGGGTCTGCGTTTCGGCGGGATCTGGAGGGGCATGCAGGCAGCGGCGATGGAGACGCGCCGATTCTCCTGGCATGCCTCCATCGAGGCATGGTTGCAATTGTCACGAAGTGTGGAGGCGCCGGTGGCATCGGGGTCCGCGCGCGGTGCGTCCGTGCCCGCTATGGCACACTCGCCCGCTTCGAGTTTTCATCGTTCGTTGGCAAGGGTTATGCAGCAGATCATCCGGCAACTGGCCGCGGAAATCAGGGTGGGGGAGCAGCAGGTCCGTGCGGCCGTGGAGCTGCTCGACGGCGGGGCGACGGTGCCCTTCATCGCGCGCTATCGCAAGGAGGCCACGGGCGGTCTGGACGACGTGCAGCTGCGCGAGCTGGATGCGCGGCTCGCCTACCTGCGCGAGCTGGAGGACCGCCGCGCGGCGGTGCTCAAGGCGATCGACGAGCAGGGCAAGCTGACCGATGCGCTGCGCGCCGCGATCGCCGCCGCGCCCACCAAGCAGGAGCTGGAAGACCTCTACCTGCCCTTCAAGCAGAAGCGCCGCACCAAGGGCCAGATCGCGCGCGAGTTCGGCATCGAGCCGCTGGCCGACCGCCTGTTCGAAGACCCGACGCTCGATCCGGCCGTGGAGGCGCAGGCCTTCCTGCGTCCGCCCGAGGTGCTGGACGACGGCAAGCCGGGCGCCGATTTCTCCACCGTGGGTGCGGTGCTGGACGGCGTGCGCGACATCCTCTCCGAGCGCTGGGCGGAAGACGCGGCGCTGGTGCAGTCGATGCGCGAGTGGCTCTGGACCGAAGGCCTGCTGCGCAGCAAGAAGGTGGAATCCAAGAACGAGGCCGACCCCGAGGTGGCCAAGTTCCGCGACTATTTCGATTACGACGAGCCGATCGGCCGCGTGCCTTCGCACCGCGCGCTGGCGGTGTTCCGCGGCCGGGCGTTGGAGATCCTGGAAGCGAAGCTGGTGCTGCCCGTGGAGCCCGAACCCGGCAAGCCCAGCATCGCCGAGGGCCGGATCGCGCTGCACCTGGGCTGGAGCCATGCGGGCCGGCCGGCCGACGACCTGCTCCGCAAGTGCGTGGCGTGGACGTGGCGCGTGAAGCTCAGCCTGTCGACGGAACGGGACCTGTTCTCGCGGCTGCGCGAAGAGGCCGAGAAGGTGGCGATCAAGGTGTTCGCGGACAACCTGCGCGATCTGCTGCTGGCCGCGCCCGCGGGCCCGCGCGCGGTGATGGGGCTGGACCCGGGCATCCGCACCGGCGTGAAGGTGGCGGTGGTGGATGCCACCGGCAAGCTGGTGGAGACCGCCACGGTGTATCCGCACGAGCCGCGCCGCGACTGGGACGGCTCGCTGCACACGCTGGCGCGCCTGGTGCAGAAGCACGGCGTGCAGCTGGTGGCGATCGGCAACGGCACCGCGAGCCGCGAGACCGACAGGCTGGCGGCGGACCTGCTCAAGCTGGTGGCCAAGGCCGATCTGTCGTTCGAGAAGGTGGTGGTGAGCGAGGCGGGTGCGTCCGTCTATTCCGCCAGCGAATACGCGAGCCAGGAGATGCCGGACGTGGACGTGAGCCTGCGCGGCGCGGCGAGCATCGCGCGGCGGCTGCAGGATCCGCTGGCGGAGCTGGTGAAGATCGATCCGAAGAGCATCGGCGTGGGCCAGTACCAGCACGACGTGAACCAGAGCGAGCTGGCGCGCACGCTGGACGCGGTGGTCGAGGACTGCGTGAACTCGGTGGGCGTGGACCTGAACACCGCGAGCGCGCCGCTGCTCTCGCGCGTGTCGGGGCTGTCGGGCACCGTGGCCAAGTCCGTGGTGCGCTGGCGCGAGGCCCACGGGGCCTTCCGCAACCGCCGCCAGCTGATGGAGGTGGCGGGCCTGGGCGCGAAGACCTTCGAGCAGTCCGCCGGCTTCCTGCGCATCCGCGGCGGCGAGAATCCGCTGGACATGACGGGCGTGCACCCGGAAACCTATCCGGTGGTGGAGCGCATCCTGGCGCACACGGCCAAGCCGGTGAACGAGGTGATGGGCCGCGCCGACATGCTCAAGCAGCTCAAGCCCGAGCTGTTCACCAACGAGAAGTTCGGCGCCATCACGGTGAAGGACATCCTCGCCGAGCTGGAAAAGCCCGGCCGCGATCCGCGCCCGGACTTCAAGGTGGCGCGCTTCAACGACGGCGTGGAGGACATCGCCGACCTGAAGGAAGGCATGGTGCTCGAAGGCACGGTGAGCAACGTGGCGCAGTTCGGTGCCTTCGTGGACCTGGGCGTGCACCAGGACGGGCTCGTGCACGTGAGCCAGCTCAGCCACAAGTTCGTGCAGGATGCGCGCGAGATCGTGAAGACCGGCGACATCGTGAAGGTGAAGGTGCTGGAGGTGGATGCGCCGCGCAAGCGCATCAGCCTCACGATGAGGCTCGACGCCGCGCCCGCGCGGCGCGACCAGGACGGCCGCGGCCCGCGCGAGAACCGCTTCGAAGGCGCCGGGCGCGGCTATGCCCAGCCTGCCCGCCGGGCGCCGGAGCCGGCGCAGCCGTCCGCCATGGCGTCCGCCTTCGCCAAGCTGCAAGGTCACAAGCGGTAAGAACCGTTTCAGGCGTGGATAATGGGGCGCACCCTTGCCCCGCGCCCCACGCCATGGACATCAACGCCCTGCTGGACATTCCCGTGGCGCTGCCGAGCCATCCGCGCGCGGTGGCGCTGCTGATGGCCGAGCTCTCGCATGCCGAGCCGAGCCTGCGCCGGCTGACCCAGATCTTCGGGACCGACCCCGCGCTCGCCGCGCGCCTGCTGCAGCTGGCCAACGGGCCCGATTTCGGCACGCCCTGCGCCATTTGCGGCGTGCCCGAGGCGCTGGCCCTGGTGGACAAGGAGCAATTGCGTGCGCTCGTCGGCTCCGCGCCGCTGGGCACCACGTCGCGCTCCGTGCCGGGCATCAATCTGCAGCAGTTCTGGCGCTACAGCCTGCACACCGCGAAGATGGCGCGCTCGCTCGCCGGGCTGGTGCGGCACAACGCGCTGGCGGCCTATACGGCCGGGCTGCTGCACGGGTTGGGTGAGCTGCGCATCCGCCTGGGGCATGCGGAGCGGCTGTCGTCCATCGACGCGGTGGTCGGCAGTTTCGATCCGCGCCGCGCCGGACTGGAGCGGCGCCTGCTCGGCTATGGCTTCGGCAGCGTGAGCGCGGCCATGGCGCGGCAGTGGCATCTGCCGCAGGTGGTGGTGGATGCGCTGCAGTACCAGCATGCACCCTTCGACAACAACGTCTACGAACCGCTCGCCGCCGTCCTGCACCTGGCCTCCTGGCGTGCCTGGGCGCGCGAGGCGGGGTGGAGCGAGAAGGCGCTGGCGGTGTCGTTCCCGGCCGAGGTGGGGCTGCCCCTGGGCCTGGACATCGACATGGTGCTGCAGCAGGACCCGATCGACTGGACGGCCCCCGCGGACGCGGGCGCCTACGTGGTGTGACGGGGCCGCGGCCCGGGCGGGCACTGCGCATCCATGCGGGGCCCGCGGCGCTGCGGCACATCGCGCGGCAGGGTCTCGCACCGGCCGACGTCGGCGTGGTCCCGGCGGCCGCGGGCGGGCCCAAGGGCCTGGTGCTGGGCCCGCTGGACCGGTTCCTGTTCGGCGGCTGGCTGAACGCAGCGGCCACGCCCGTGCACCTCGTCGGCGCGTCGATCGGCGCCTGGCGCATGGCCACCGCCTGCATGGGGCGGCCGGTGGAGGCCTTCGAGCGGCTGGAGCAGGCCTACATCCACCAGGCCTACGACGTGCCGCCCGGCCAGCGGCGGCCGCCGCCGTCGCACGTGAGCGAGCGCTTCGGGCAGAACCTGCAGGCGTTCTATGCCGGGCATGTGGACGAGGTGCTGGCGCATCCCCGCTACCGGCTGCATGTCGTCACCTCGCGCGGGCGCCACGTGCTCGCGCGCGAACACCGCGTGGCCACGCCGCTGGGCTACCTGGGCGCGTTCGCGGCGAATGCGGTGCACCGGCGGGCCCTGGGATGGTGGCTGGAGCGTGTCGTGTTCTCGTCGCCGCAGCCGCAGGGCGGGGCGCCCGCACTGCCGTTCGACGCGCGCGACTATCCCACGCGGCAGGTGGCGCTGCGTGCGGACAATTTCCTGCCCGCGCTGCAGGCGAGCTGTTCCATCCCGTTCGTGCTGCAGGCCGTGCACGACATTCCGGGGGCGCCCCGAGGTGCGTACTGGGACGGCGGCATCACCGATTACCACCTGCACCTCGCCTATGCCACTGCGCGGACCGGCCCCCTCGTGCTGTATCCGCATTTCCAGCGCCACGTGGTGCCCGGCTGGCTGGACAAGGGCCTGCGCTGGCGACACCGGGCCACGCCGGCACTGGACGCCATGGTGCTGCTGTCGCCCGACCCGGCCTGGGTGCGCGGTGCCTTGCCCGACGGCAAGCTGCCCGACCGGCAGGACTTCCTGCGCTACGGGCCCGACACGGCGGCCCGCGCGCGGGCCTGGGGCGCCGCCGTGGCCGCGAGCCGGCAATTGGCGGACGAGTTCGCGGCGTGGCTGGACGGCGGCTGTCCTGCGGACCGGGTCGAGCCGCTGTAGCCCTGCCTTCTCATCCCCACGTCCGGCCCCATCGCCCCGGCCGCGATGGCGGTCAGGTCGATTCCGCCAGCATCGCGCGGTAGTCGTCCGCGGTGGCCTCGCGCGGATTGGTCTTGTGGCAGTGGTCGGCCATGGCACCGCGGATCACCCCATCCCACACGTCTTCGCCGACCCCCATGGCCGCGAGGCCCGTGGGCAGGCCGAGGCGCGCGCTCATGTCGCGGATCGCATCGGGAATGTCGCCCGCCGAGGCGAGGCCCATGGCCTGGGCCATGCGCTCCAGGCGGCGGTCGCGGCGCACGGCCTCGTCCTGCGCGTTGAAGCGCACGACGGCCGGCAGGAAGACGGCGTTCAGCGTGCCGTGGTGCAGGCGCGGGTTGATGCCGCCCAGGCTGTGGCTGAGCGAGTGCACGCAGCCCAGGCCCTTCTGGAAGGCCATGGCGCCCTGCATGCTGGCGCTCATCATGTGCAGCCGCGCTTCGCGGTCCTGGCCGTCGCGCGTGGCGCGCTCGATGTGGGCCCAGCCGCGGGTGAGCCCGTCCAGCGCGATGCCGTCGGCCGGCGGGTTGAACGCGGACGACATGAAGGTCTCCATGCAGTGCGCGATCGCGTCCATGCCGGTGGCGGCGGTCAGGTGGGGCGGCAGGCCCAGCGTCAGGGCCGGATCGCAGATGGCGGCCTTGGGCACGAGGTGCCAGGAGTGGAAGCCCAGCTTGCGGTGGTCGTCCACGATGATGATCGCGCCGCGGGCCACTTCGCTGCCGGTGCCGGCGGTGGTGGGCACGGCGATGAGCGGCGCGGTGCGTTCGGTGATGCGCGGAGAGCCGCCCTCGATGGTCGCGTAGTGGGTGAGCGGCCCGTCGTGCGTGGCCGCGATGGCGATGCCCTTGGCGCAGTCGATGGCGGAGCCGCCGCCCACCGCCACCAGGCCGTCGCAGCCGTGGGCGCGGTAGATCTCCACGGCCGCGCGCACGGCGGCTTCGGTGGGGTTGGCGGGCGTCTGGTCGAACACGGCCACGGGCAGGCCGGCCAGGGCGTCCAGCGCGGGCTGCAGCACGCCGGCCGCCTTGACGCCGGGGTCCGTCACGACCAGCGGGCGGGTGATGCCCGCGCGCGCGCACTCCTGCGCCAGCAGCTGCACTGCGCCGTAGTCGATCTGGATCTGGGTGATGTAGTGGATGAGGGCCATGGTGGTGATGGGGGTTGCCTGGATGCGTGCCGGGCGCGTTGGTGGTGTGATGGCGGCAATCTACAACCCCGGAGCTTTCCATGGTGCTGCAGCAAACCCTCACCGCCCTCCTGGTGGCCGTCGCATGCGTGACAGGCGCGCGGGCCGCCTGCCTGGACGACGCCCGCGTGGCCGACATGGCGGCGCATTACTTCGAGCGCACGCCTGCGGCCAACCTGCCGCCGATGGATGCGGCCGATGCGGCCTGCACGCGCGCGAAGTTCGACGTGCTGCTCACCCAGCGGCTGGGCAAGGCCGTGGGCTACAAGGCGGGGCTCACGAATCCCGCGGTGCAGCAGCGGTTCCGCACGGACCAGCCGGTCTGGGGCCGCCTCTACCCGGGCATGGTGCTGCCGTCCGGCAGCGAGGTGGAGGCGGCGTTCGGCGCCCGCCCGCTCTACGAGGCCGACATGCTCGTGCGCGTGAAAAGCGCCGCGATCAACCATGCACGCACGCCGATGGAGGTGCTGGACGCGATCGACCAGGTGATTCCCTTCATCGAGCTGCCCGATCTGCTGGTGCAGGCCCCGCCGCAGCTCGACGGCGCGGGAGTGGCCGCGATCAACGTGGGCGCGCGCCTGGGTGTGGCCGGCGCGCCCATCGCGGTGCCCGCATGGCGGGGCGAGCGCCATGCACTGCTCGATGCGCTGGCCGCGATGACGGTGACGCTGACCGACGGTACCGGCGCGAAGCTCGGCGGAGGGCAGGGCCGCGACATCCTCGGCCATCCGCTCGAGGCCGTGGTGTGGCTGGCCGGCGCGCTGCAGAAGGAGAACATCGCGCTGCAGCCGGGCGATCTCGTCAGCCTGGGATCGTTCTCCGCGCTGCTGCCGCCGCGGCCGGGGCTCGCGGTGAAGGCCACGTTCGACGGGCTTCCCGGGGCTGCGCCGGTGGAGGTGCGGTTCCGTTAGCGCGGCGACCTGTTCCGCCGCGCGGCAGTGTGGGTGCGCGGAGGCGCGCGACGGCCGGGCTGTGGTGGGCAAGTCCCGTGCAGCGCTGCACCCATCGCCCGTTTCAGGGATGATCGGCGGCTGCGCCGAAGCGTGCCGCGCATGCCCGGCCCTCGGCGCGCGCTTTCCGATGATCCCCGTTGCCGCCACCGTGCGCTCCTGCCCTCCGTGATTGAAGTGACCGCTCCTTCGACCCCTTCCTCCCTCGCCCCCGCTGCTGCCCAGCACCGCCTCACGGCGCAGATGCGCAGCGTGATCGACCGCATGCACCGGGCCCGCCGGCCCCCGATGGAGACGCTGCCCGTGGCGCAGGCGCGCGCCGCCTACGAACTCGGCGCGGGCGTGCTCGAGATCCCGAAGCCGGTACTGCCGCGCGTGGAGGAACTGCGGATTCCCGCGCGCGACGGACATGCGCTGCCCGCGCGCCTCTACGCTCCCCATGCCGAAGAGGAGGCCTTGCCGGTGCTGCTGTATCTGCACGGCGGCGGTTTCACCGTGGGCAGCGTCGATACGCACGACACGCTCTGCCGCGAACTGGCCCGCCGCGCCGGCTGCATGGTCGTGTCGCTGGGCTACCGGCTCGCGCCCGAGCACCGCTTCCCGACGGCGGTGGAGGACACCTGGGACGCGCTCTCGTGGCTCGCCGCCGAGGGCCGCAGCCTCGGTGCCGACCCGGCGCGGCTGGCGGTGGGCGGCGACAGTGCCGGCGGCACGCTGGCTGCCGTGGCGGCCCTGCAGGCGCGCGATGCGGGCCTGCCGCTGGCGCTGCAGCTGCTGATCTATCCCGGCTGCACGGCGCACCAGGACACGCCCTCGCATGCGCTCTACGCGCACGGCTTCGTGCTGGAAGAGCCCGCCATCACCTGGTTCTTCAGCCACTACCTCACCCACGCCCAGCGCAGCGACTGGCGCTTCGCGCCGCTGCTCGCGCCGGACGTGGACGGCGTGGCGCCCGCATGGATCGGCCTGGCCGAGTGCGATCCGCTGGTGGACGAAGGCATCGCCTATGCCGACCGGCTGCGCGCCGCGGGCGTGGCGGTGGATCTGGAGATCTACCGCGGCGTGACCCACGAATTCATCAAAATGGGCCGCGCCATTCCCGAGGCGCGCACCGCCCATGCCCATGCCGCCGCGGCGCTGCGCGCGGTCTTCGGCCTGCCGGACCCCCTGAGCGAACCCCTGAACGAGGAGACCCCCGATGCGACGCGCTGATTTCCGCTGCACCGAACGCCTGCGCGTGCGCTGGGCCGAGGTGGACATGCAGAAGATCGTCTTCAATGGCCACTACCTGATGTACGTGGACACGGCCATGTCCGCCTATTGGCGCGCCCTGGCCATGCCCTACGAGGCCGGCATGCATGCGCTCGGCGGCGAGCTGTACGTGAAGAAGGCCACGCTGGAATACCACGGCTCCGCGCGGCTGGACGACATCCTCGACGTGGGCCTGCGCTGCGCGCGCATCGGCACGAGCTCGCTGCAGTTCCAGGCCGGCATCCTCGCGGGCGACCGGCTGCTGGTGTCGGGCGAGCTCATCTACGTCTTCGCGGACCCGGCGACGCAGACCTCCCGGCCCGTGCCCGCCGCGCTGCGCGCGCTGATCGAAGCCCACGAGGCCGGCCACGACGTCGTCGAGCTGCGCACGGGCGACTGGGCCACGCTGGGCGAGGACGCCATGCGCCTGCGCATGGCCGTGTTCGTGGACGAGCAGGGCATCGATCCGGCGCTGGAAGCCGATGCGCTGGATGCGGGCGCGCTGCACGTGGTGGCCTACAACCGCATCGGCCTGCCCGTGGCCACCGGCCGGCTGCTGCAGCCCGCGCCGGGCGAGGGACGCATCGGCCGCATGGCGGTGGACCGTGCGGTGCGCGGCCAGCGCTGGGGCAGGGCGGTGCTGGACGCCCTGGTCGAGGCCGCGCGGGCGCGGGGCGACCGGCTCGTCACGCTGCATGCGCAGTGCACGGCCGAGAACTTTTATCGGCGCGCCGGTTTCGAGGTGGAAGGCGAGCGCTATGAAGAGGCTGGCCTTCCCCATGTGAGCATGCGCCTGTCCCTTGCCAACTGACGCTGCCTCCACCCTCTCGGGCAATCCTCAGATGTCTTCGAGCAGCGCGTAAGGCAGATCGCCCAGCGCGAGCGGTACGCCTTCCGGGCCACCCACGCGCAGCGCCTCGCCGGTGGAGGCCACCTGCAGCGCGACCAGCGCGTCGAAACCGCCACCCGGCGCCGCGGCGGCCTGCACGACGGTGCCGCAGGGCTGCTCGGCATCGCTCGCGGCGAACACCTCGGCGCCCACGGCGACCGCCTCGGGCGCATGGGCCAGGTACGTGCGGCGCTTGAGCGTGCCGCGGAACTGGCTGCGCGCCACCACTTCCTGGCCAGGGTAGCAGCCCTTCTTGAAGTTCACGCCGCCCACGGATTCGTAGTTGACCATCTGCGGCACGAACAGCTCGGCCAGCGGGGCCGTGAGGGTGGCCACGCCGCTCTGCACTTCGCTCCAGGCCCAGAGACCGGGTGCCAGTTCGTTGCCGGACGGGGCCGGCTGGCCTGCGGGCTGCGCCAGCAGGGCGCGCGGCTGTCCCGCGGCGGGGTAGAGGTGCACCACGGTGCCCTGCGGGGTGTCCGTGCGGCTCCAGGGCGGCAGGGCCTCGCCCGCCACCGTGGCGACGGCATCGCCCGCCAGTCCCCACAGCGCGAAGTCGGCCGTGGCGTCGGTGAGGCGTGCCTTCGCGCGCAGCACGAACATCGACAGGCGCTTGAGCACCCCCGCCAGCACGTCCTGGCTGCAGACGAGCAGCACCTCGGCATCGCCCTGCCGCCAGCCGATGAAGCTGGCCTGCATGCGGCCCTTGGCCGAGAGGAACGCCGCCAGCCGGGCCTGGCCCGGCGGCAGCAGCAGGAAGTCCTGCGTGAGCTGGCCGTGGAGGAACTTCGCGGCATCTTCGCCTTGCACGCGGATCACGCCGAGCCCGTTGAGGGGGGCCAGGCCATTCAGGGGGGACGTCATGCGTGAATTATCATGCCCGGCTCTTTCCCCTCTCTCCATTCCGGTTCGTGCGCCGTTTCTTCCTCTTCCTCCTGCTGGTGGCCTTCGCGGCGGCCGGCGCCGGTTTCTGGTGGCTCCACCATCCGCTGCCGCAGCGCGCCGCTGCGGGCCCCGCTGCGGCAGGCAGCACCCCCGGCGTGCTGGAACTCGAGATCGAGCCCGGCACCACGCCGCGCGGGGTGGCCGCAGCCGCCGTCGCCGCGGGCGTCGAGACCGATCCGCGCCTGCTCTACGCCTGGTTCCGCCTGTCGGGCAAGGACCGGCTGATCAAGGCCGGCAATTACGAAATCCCCGCGGGCACCACGCCCTTCGGCCTGCTGCAGAAGCTGGTGCGCGGCGAAGAGGCGCTGCGCGCCGTCACCCTCGTGGAGGGCTGGACCTTCCGCCAGTTCCGCGCCGCGCTCGACCGTGACGAGGCCCTGCGCCACGACACCCAGGGCCTGGCCGACGCGGCGGTCATGGAGCGCCTGGGCCGGCCGGGCGTGGCGGCCGAGGGGCGCTTCTTCCCCGATACCTACACCTTCGCCAAGGGCACGAGCGACCTCGCAGTCCTGCGCCGGGCGCTGCATGCCATGGACCGCCGGCTGGAAGCCGCCTGGGCACAGCGCTCGGCCGACACGCCGCTCAAGAGCGCGGACGAGGCGCTGATCCTCGCGAGCATCGTCGAGAAGGAAACCGGCCGGGCCTCCGACCGCGGCCAGATCGCGGGCGTTTTCATCAACCGGCTGCGCACCGGCATGCTGCTGCAGACCGATCCCACCGTCATCTACGGCATGGGCGAGAAGTTCGACGGCAACCTGCGCCGCCGCGACCTGCAGACCGACACGCCCTGGAACACCTACACGCGCGCCGGCCTGCCGCCCACGCCGATCGCGATGCCGGGCAAGGCGTCGCTCATCGCCGCCGTGCAGCCCGAACGCACCCAGGCCCTCTATTTCGTGGCGCGGGGCGACGGCACCAGCCATTTCAGCCCCACGCTCGACGAGCACAACCGCGCGGTGAACCGCTACCAGCGCGGGCAGACGGCGCCGCAGGGCCAATAAGCCGGCCACTGGCAGCGCACGCACCACAAAGGTCTTTTCTCCATGCAGCGACGGGGTTGGTTCATCACATTCGAAGGCATCGACGGTGCCGGCAAGTCCTCGCACATCGAGGCCGTGGCCGAGGTGCTGCGGCGCGCGGGCCGCACGGTCACGGTGACGCGCGAGCCCGGTGGCACGAAGCTGGCCGAGGCACTGCGCGCGCTGCTGCTGCACGAGGCCATGGACGCGCTCACCGAGTCGCTGGTCGTCTTCGCGGGCCGGCGCGATCATCTGCGCACCGTGATCGCGCCGGCGCTCGCGCGCGGCGAGGTCGTGCTGTGCGACCGCTTCACCGATGCCACCTTCGCCTACCAGGGCGCCGGCCGTGGCTTCGACCGGGGCGTGCTCGCGCAACTGGAGCGCATCACCCAGTCGGGGCTCCAGGAAGGCGTGGACACGCTGCTGCAGCCCGACCTGACGCTCTGGTTCGACCTGCCCGCCGAAGTGGCCGCCGAGCGGCTCGAGGGCGCACGCGCGCCCGACCGTTTCGAGGCCCAGCCGGTCGAGTTCTTCCGGCGGGTGGCCCAGGGCTATGCCGACCGCGAATCCGCCGATCCCGGCCGCTTCGCGCGGCTCGATGCGGCCCTGCCGCGCGAGGCCGTGCGCGCCCGGCTCATGGAGGTCCTGCGGCAGCGGGGCGTGGCGGGCCCTGCGGAGGAGGGCGCATGAGCGCCGCGGAAACCATCCCGCCGTGGATCGCCGCCCAGCGCCGGCAACTGCTGGCGCAGCGTGGCCATGCCTGGCTGCTCAGCGGGCCGTCCGGCCTCGGCCAGTACACGCTCGCGCTGGAGCTGGCGCGTGCGTGGCTCTGCGAGAACCCGTCGGAGGACGGCGCCTGCGGCCATTGCGGCAGCTGCCATGCGATCGAGGTGCGCACCCATGCCGATCTCTGCGTGCTCATGCCGGAGACCGACATGGTCGAGCGCGGCTGGCCGCTGCCCGAGAAGGCGCAGGCCGAGATCGACGACAAGAAGCGCAAGCCCAGCCGCGAGATCCGCGTGGAAGCGATGCGCGACGCCGTGCAGTTCGCGCAGCGCACCTCGGCCCGCGGGCGCGGCAAGGCGGTGCTGGTCTACCCGGCCGAACGCATGAACAACGTCACCGCCAACGCGCTGCTCAAGACGCTGGAGGAGCCCGCCGGCGACGTGCGCTTCGTGCTGGCGAGCGAGGCCGCGCACCAGCTGCTGCCCACCATCCGCAGCCGCTGCCTGGGCCATGCGCTGCAGTGGCCGGACGAGGCCGAATCCCTGGCCTGGCTCGCGCAGCAGGGCATCGCGCCCGAGGCCGCCGGCCCGCTGCTGCGCGCCGCCGGCGGCCGGCCCGAGGATGCCCGGGCGCTCGCCCAGGGCGGCCGCAGCCCGCAGGCCTGGGCGCTGCTGCCGCGCGCCGTCGCGCGGGGCGATGCCACCGCGCTGTCGGACTTCTCGCCCGCCGAAGCGGTGGACGCGCTGCAGAAGCTCTGCCACGACCAGCTCGCCCGGCGCGTGGGCGCGCCCCCGCGCTATTTCGCCGAGGCCGACCTGCCGCCGCCGCCCGGTGTCGGGCCGCTGACCCGCTGGGCGCGCGCCCTCGCCAAGGAGGCGCGGACGGCGGACCACCCTTTCAACCCCGGGCTCATGCTCGAGTCGCTTGTGGCCCAGGCGCGAATCGCCCTAAACTCCCGCCATTGAACGACCGGCCCGTCCCGACATGAGCACCCCCTCCAGCGCCCCCCGCCCCAGCGTCATGCAGCTGGCCATCAAGGAGAAGGCGGCCCTGTACGCGGCGTACATCCCGTTCTTCGCCGAAGGCGGCATCTTCGTGCCCACGCCGCGCGAGTACCGCCTGGGCGACGACGTGTACGTGCTGCTCACGCTGCCGGAGGACACCCAGCGCTACCCCGTGGCCGGCCGCGTGGCCTGGGTCACTCCCGCCCGCGCGGCGGGCAACCGCACGCAGGGCATCGGCATCCAGTTCCCGAACGACGACAAGTCCCGCGTGCTCAAGGCGCGCATCGAGGAGATCCTGGGCTCCGCCCTGGCCTCGGAGCGGCCCACGCAGACCATCTGATTTCCCGAGCGCCGCCCCGCTTTGGCGCATGCGGGCACCGGGTGGACGTTTCTTCCCGCGGCCCTTGCGGCCGTGCCGTTCGGGCCGGGCCGCGCTTTCCTCTTCCTGCGCCGGGCATTTGCTGCACCCCTCGCCCGGCAGCATTCCTTGCCTGTCCGTCCACGATGCCCGGGCTCTTCCGCAGCGCTTCTCCTACGGGCGCTGCGCTCCGGGCCGCCTAACATTCCGTCCGCCATGTTCACCGATTCGCACTGCCACCTGAGCTTTCCCGAACTGTCCGCCCAGCTGCCCGCCATCCGCGAGGCCATGGAGGCGGCACGCGTCACCCGCGCGCTCTGCATCTGCACCACGATGGAGGAGTTCGGCGACGTGCATGCGCTCGCCGTGGCGCACGACAATTTCTGGAGCACCGTGGGCGTGCACCCCGACAACGAAGGCGTGACCGAGCCGTCCGTGCAGGACCTGCTCGACCGCGCCGCGCTGCCGCGCGTGATCGCCATCGGCGAGACGGGGCTCGACTACTACGGCATGGAAGACCGCAAGGGCGGCCGCAGCGTGGCGGACCTGGAGTGGCAGCGCGATCGCTTCCGCACGCACATCCGCGCCGCGCGCGCCTGCGGCAAGCCACTGGTCATCCACACCCGCAGCGCGTCCGACGACACCCTCGCCATCCTGCGGGAAGAGGGCGAGGACGGCGCCGGCAACCGCGCGGGCGGCGTGTTCCACTGCTTCACCGAAACCGCCGAGGTGGCGCGCGCCGCGCTCGACCGGGGCTACTACATCTCGTTCTCCGGCATCCTCACCTTCAAGAATGCCCAGGCGCTGCGCGACGTGGCCGCCT
The DNA here is from genome assembly GCA_913774955.1 of uncultured Acidovorax sp. Taxonomy (GTDB): domain Bacteria; phylum Pseudomonadota; class Gammaproteobacteria; order Burkholderiales; family Burkholderiaceae_C; genus Paracidovorax. The sequence continues at coordinate 47,008 of CAJYKV010000024.1, read as the reverse complement.
TCGTGCCGATGGACCGCATGCTGATCGAGACCGACAGCCCCTACCTCGCACCTGTGCCCTACCGCGGCAAGACCAACAACCCCTCCTACGTGCCCTTCGTGGCGCAGCAGATCGCGGCGCTCAAGGGCCTGGAGGCCGAGGCCGTGGGCGAAGCCACGAGCCGCAACTTCGACACGCTCTTCTTCCGAAAGGACGCCCCATGACGCCCACCTCCCGCCTGTCGCGGCGCATGTTCGTTTCCACCGTGGCCCTCACCGGCGCGGCACTGTGCAGTGCCTGCGCGCACGCCGGGGCCTACGACGATTTCTTCACGGCCATCGTGCGCGACCAGGCCAGCACCATCACCTCCCTGGTGCGGCGCGGCTTCGATCCGAACACGCGCAACCCGAAGGGCGACGTCGGCCTCACGCTCGCGCTGCAGCAGGACTCGATGCGGGCGTTCGATGCGCTCATGGCGGCGCCCGGCATCAAGGTCGAGACGCGCAATGCGAAGGACGAGAGCCCGCTGATGATCGCCGCGCTGCGCGGGCAGGTCGCGGCCGTGCGTGCGCTTATCGCCAAGGACGCCGACGTGAACAAGACGGGCTGGACGCCACTGCACTATGCGGCCTCCGGCACCACCGACCAGCAGCTGGAGATCGCGCGCATCCTGATCGACCAGAGCGCCTACATCGATGCGGAGTCCCCCAACGGCACGACGCCGCTCATGATGGCCGTGAGCTACGGCCGCGCCGACGTGGCGCGCTTCCTGGTGGAGCAGGGCGCCGACCCGACGATCAAGAACCAGCTCGGCCTCACCGCGGCCGATTTCGCGCGCCGCGCGTCGCGCCAGGACATGGCGGACTTGGTCGCCGAGGCGATGCGCCGCAAGCAGCCGAACCGCGGCACCTGGTGACCGCGGCAGCGGGCCTCTCGGGCCCGCCCTGTCAGCTCGCGAGCACCGCGCCCTTGAGTCGCGCGTAGAGCCCGCCCTGGGCGACCAGCTCGGCATCCGTTCCCTGTTCCACGATGCGGCCGCGCTCCATCACCACCACGCGGTCGGCATGCTCGATGGTGGAGAGCCGGTGCGCGATCACGAGCGTGGTCCGCCCGCGCATCAGCCGCTGCAGCGCGTCCTGCACCAGCCGCTCCGATTCGGTGTCCAGCGCCGACGTGGCCTCGTCCAGAATCAGGATCGGCGCATCCTTGTAGAGAGCGCGCGCGATCGCCAGGCGCTGGCGCTGCCCGCCGGACAGCTGCGCCGCGTTGTGCCCCACCAGCGTGTGCATGCCCTGCGGCATCGCCGCCACGTGCGATGCGAGGTTCGCAGCCTCCAGGCAGGACTGCACGCGCGCCTCGTCCACCGGGGCACCCAGGGCCACGTTGGCCGCCACGGTGTCGTTGAACATCACCACGTCCTGGCTCACCATCGCGAACTGCGAGCGCAGGGCCGGCAGGTTCCAGTCCTCCAGTGCCTGCCCGTCGAGCAGCACGCGGCCCTCGGTGGGCTGCAGGAAGCGGGGCAGCAGGTTCACGAGCGTGGTCTTGCCGGCCCCCGAGGGGCCCACCAGCGCGACCACTTCGCCGGGCCGCACCGACAGGTGCACGCGGTCCAGCGCCGGTGCCAGTTCCGAGCCGAAGGCCACGGTCACGCCCTCCAGCACCAGCGCGCCCTGGGCGCGCCCGGCGGGCGCATGGCCGCCGCCGGTCTCGGCCGGGGAGCTTTCCAGCAGCACCAGGCCGCGCTCCAGCGCCGCCACGCCGCGCGTGAGCGGGTTGGCCACGTCCGCCAGCCGGCGGATCGGCGCGATCAGCATCAGCATCGCCGCCATGAACGCCGCGAAACCACCCACGGTCACCTCCCGCGTCTGGCCGATGTGGCTCTGCCACAGCGCCACGCAGATCACCGCCGACAGCGCCGCCGCGGCGAGCAATTGCGTGAGCGGGGTCATCGCCGCGGAGGCGATGGTCGCCTTGATCGCCAGGCGCCGCAGGCTCTGGCTCAGCGCTCCGAAACGGCCCGCCTGGCCTTCCTCGGCGCCGTGCAGGCGCACCATGCGGTGGGCGAGCACGTTCTCTTCCACCACGTAGGCGAGCTGGTCGGTGGCCTCCTGGCTGCTCTTGGTGATGCGGTAGAGGCGGCGCGACAGCGTCTTCATGATCCAGGCCACGCCCGGCACCAGGAAGGCGACGATCAGCGTCAGTTGCCAGTTCAGGTAGAGCAGGTAGGCCAGCAGCGCGACCAGCGTGAAGCCGTCGCGCGAGATGCCCAGCAGCGCCTGCACCAGCTGCGTGGCGCCGTTCTGCACCTCGTACACCACGGTGTTCGACAGCGTACTGGCCGACTGCCGCGAGAACAGCGCCATGTCGGCCGACAGCAGCCGCTGGAAGAGCGTCTCGCGCAGTTTCAGCATGCCCTCGTTGGCGATGCGCGCGAGCGCGTACTGCCCGCCGAACTGCGCCAGCCCGCGCACGAAGAACACCCCCATCACCGCCACGGGCACCAGCCAGAGCTTGAGCGAGCCTTCGGTGAAGCCCTGGTCCAGCAGGGGTTTGAGCAGGGCGGGGATGAGGGGCTCCGTGATCGCTGCGACCACGGTGGCCAGCACCGCCAGCGACCAGGCGAGCCGCTGGCGGCCGAAGAACGACGACATCCGCTTCAGGCGGGAGAACAGGGGCGGCGGGGAGGATGCGGGGCCGTCGGCGGCGGCTCCCTGGGAGGGCGAGGCTTGCATGTGGGGCGGATTCTACGTAGGACCGCGCCGGCAACTCGAACAGTTTGTCACAGGGGTATCCGGGCTGTGTGTAACATTCGGCCCCTGTCCTTCCGGTTTGCTCCGGCGCATGGCCCGGTATCCCAACGCTGTCAATGACTTCAGACCGTCCATCCCACCCCCTCCTCGCGGCACTGCCGTCCCCCACACGCCGCCACGCCATCGTGGCCCTCGCTTCCGCCACCACCACGCTGCCTGCGCTGGCGCAGTTCAGCCTCACCATCGTGGGTGTGGGAACGACGCAGTACCCCACCGCCATCGCGCCGTTCCGCGGCGAGGCCGGCGCCCCCCAGAAGATTTCCGCGATCATCCAGGCCGATCTGGAGCGCAGCGGCCAGTTCCGCGCCGTGGACGGGGCCGGCCCGCAGCTGGATGAGAATTCCCGCCCCGACGTCGCCCTCTGGAAGCAGAAAGGCGCAGACTCGCTCACCACGGGCAGCATCACGCGCCTGCCGGACGGCCGCTACGACGTGCGCTTCCGGCTGTGGGACACGGTGCGCAACGAACCGGACCTGGGTGGCCAGAGCTTCGTGGTCACGCAGGGCGACCTGCGCCTCGTCTCGCACCGCATCGCCGATTACGTCTACGAGAAGATCACCGGCCAGCGCGGCATCTTCTCTACCCGCATCGCCTACGTCACCAAGGCCGGCAGCCGCTACAGCCTGTGGGTGGCCGACTCCGACGGCGAGAACGCCCAGTCGGCCCTCTCCAGCCCGGAGCCGATCATCTCGCCCGCCTGGTCGCCTTCGGGCACGCAGCTGGCCTACGTCTCGTTCGAGTCGCGCAAGCCGGTGGTCTACGTGCACGACGTGTCGACCGGCCGGCGCCGGCTGATCGCCAACTTCCGCGGCTCCAACAGCGCCCCGGCCTGGGCGCCGGACGGCCGTACGCTGGCCGTGACGCTCAGCCGCGACGGCGGCTCGCAGCTCTACACGATCGACGCCAACGGCGGCGAACCGCGCCGCCTGATGCAGAGCGCGGGCATCGACACCGAGCCCACCTACTCCAGCGACGGCCGCAGCATCTACTTCGTGAGCGACCGCGGCGGCGCGCCCCAGATCTACCGCGTGCCGGCCACGGGCGGCAACGCGGAGCGCGTCACGTTCACGGGCACCTACAACATTTCTCCGAGCATCAGCCCTGACGGCAAGTTCTTGGCCTACATCTCGCGCATCGGAGGCGCTTTCAAACTCCACGTCATGGATCTGGCTTCCGGCACCACCGCGGCCATCACCGACACCACCGCCGACGAGAGCCCGAGCTTCGCGCCCAACGGCAAGCTCATCGTCTACGCCACCCAGCAGGGCGGCCGCGAGGCGCTGATGACCACCACGCTGGACGGCAAGATCAAGGCACGCCTCGCAGGCCAGAGCGGTGACATCCGCGAACCGGACTGGGGACCGTTCCAGAAACAATAATTGGAATCTTTTTCAATTTTCAGACTCGACCGTACCGATTTTCTGGACTAGGAGAACCTTCGCATGATCCACCTTCCCTTCAAACGCATCACCCTGGCCCTCACCGTGGCCGCCGTCATGGCCGGCTGCAGCTCCGGCGTCAAGCTCGAGGACGTGCCCGTCGAGAACAAGGGCGCCACCTCCACCGCCCCCAACGGCGGTGCCAACGCCAACGGCAACTCCCAGAGCGGCGTCGCTCCGGTGGACCTGAACCAGTCCGCACGCGACGGCGCAGGCCCCGTCGGCGTGGCCCGCATCGTGTACTTCGACTTCGACAGCTACGTCGTGAAGCCCGAGTACCAGTCGCTGATCGAGCAGCACGCCCGCTTCATCAAGCAGAGCCAGGGCCGCAAGGTCATGATCGAAGGCCACACCGACGACCGCGGCGGCCGTGAGTACAACCTGGCCCTGGGCCAGAAGCGTGCCGAGGCCGTGCGCCGCGCGCTGGGCCTGCTGGGCGTGCCCGACAGCCAGATGGAAGCCGTGAGCTTCGGCAAGGAAAAGCCTGCGGTGCAAGGCAGCTCGGAAGACGCCTTCTCGCAGAACCGCCGCGTTGAACTGTCCTACCGTTGATGGCGATGGCTTTCGTGCAGCAGCGGGCGCGTGAGCGCGTCCGCAAGGCGGCGGCGCTCGCCGCGCTGTCGCTGGCCGCGGGCCTCGGCGCCACGGCCAGCCACGCCGCGCTCTTCGAGGATGACGAGGCCCGCCGCGCCATCATCGAGATGCGCCAGCGTGTCGATGCGCTCCAGCAGCAACTGGGGGGCGACCAGCGCCGCACCACGGACGAAACCTCGCAGATGCGCCGCAGCCTGATCGACCTGCAATCGCAGATCGAGACGCTCCGCTCCGAGCAGGCCAGCCTGCGCGGGCAGAACGAGCAGTTGCAGCGCGACGTGGCGGAACTGCAGCGCCGGCAGAAGGACATCGCCCAGGGCGTGGACGAACGCCTCAAGCAGTTCGAACCCGCGAAGGTCACCATGGACGGCCAGGAATTCCAGGCGGACCCCACTGAAAAGCGCGACTTCGACGCCGCGCTCGCCGTGTTCCGCTCGGGCAAGTTCCCGGAAGCCGTGACGGCCTTCGGCAACTTCCTGCGCCAGTATCCGCGCAGCGGTTTCGTGCCCTCGGCCCGTTTCTGGCTGGGCAATGCCCAGTACGCGACGCGCGACTACAAGGAAGCGATCAACAACTTCAAGGCCCTGCTGGCCGCGGCCCCCGACCATGCGCGGGCGCCGGAAGCTGCGCTCTCCATCGCCAACTGCCAGATCGAGCTGAAGGACACGCGCGCCGCCCGCAAGACGCTGGAAGACCTGCTGCGCGCCTACCCGCAATCCGAAGCCGCTGCCGCGGCCAAGGAACGCCTCGCGCGGCTCAAGTGAGCACGAAACCCGCGCAGCAGCATGCGCAGGGGGAGGCGCCGGAGACGGCGCAGCCCTCCGCCGCACCCGTTCCCTCGGGCCTCGCCCCGCGGGCGCGAGATGATTTTTCCCTCGGTGCCGACCTGCAGCGCCGCTTCGGCGGCCTGGAGCGCCTCTATGGCGTGGAGGGGGCCTCCCGCATCCGCGCGGCCCACGTGGCCGTCATCGGCGTGGGCGGCGTGGGCTCCTGGGCCGTCGAAGCCCTGGCGCGCAGCGGCGTGGGCCGGCTCACGCTGATCGACCTCGACAACGTGGCCGAATCGAACGTGAACCGCCAGATCCATGCGCTCTCCACCACCGTGGGGCAGGCCAAGGTCGATGCCATGCGCGACCGCATCGCGCTGATCCATCCAGAGTGCCAGGTCCGTTGCATCGAGGAATTCGTCGAGCCCGGCAACTGGCCGGCGATCCTGCCCGAGGGTGTGGACGCGGTGATAGACGCCTGCGACCAGGTGCACGCCAAGACCGCCATGGCGGCCTGGGCGCTGAAACTGCGCCGCGGCCACCAGCGCTTCATCAGCGTGGGCGCGGCCGGCGGCAAGCGCCTGGCCCACAAGGTGGACATCGACGATCTTTCCCAGACCACGCACGACCCGCTGCTCGCGCAACTGCGCTACCGCCTGCGCAAGCAGCACGGCGCGCCGCGCGAGGGCCGCCGCATCGGCATCGCCTGCGTCTTCAGCCGCGAGGCCGTGGCCCCGCCGCATGCCTCATGCGCGGTGGATGCCGGCGCGGACGGCACGCTGAATTGCCATGGCTACGGATCGGTGGTGTCGGTCACGGCCACCTTCGGCCAGTGCGCCGCGGGATGGGTGCTCGATCGGCTCGCGGAATCTGGTCCGGTGCCCAAAGTAGCGCTATAATTTGAGTCTTTGCTGCTGGCAGCCTCCGGGCTGAGCAAGCAGCAATGTTGGGACGTTAGCTCAGTTGGTAGAGCAGCGGACTTTTAATCCGTTTGTCACTGGTTCGACCCCAGTACGTCCTACCAGCCATTTCGAGCCGCTACAGCCATCCAGGGTGTAGCGGCTTTTCTGCTTCTAGAGCGGCTAACACGACCCAGCGAAGCGGTTCTGGCCAGGCGCCGCATCGCAGGCAGTACGAGCAGTACGACAAGATGCGGCAACGACGCCGGAAGGGGCGTGTCAGCCGCTCTTGGGGCCTGTTCTTTCGCGCGATCCTAGAATGCGCGGATGCCCTCATCCCCGGCCCTCGACCGCTTTCTCCCTGCGCAGCAACCCGTCTGGAACCAGGTCCTCTCGGAACTGAAGGCCGGGCGCAAGCGCTCGCACTGGATGTGGTTCATCTTCCCGCAGATCCAGGGCCTGGGGCACAGCGACATGGCGCGGCACTACGCCATCTCGTCCCGGGCGGAGGCCGAGGCCTATCTTGCGCATCCCGTGCTGGGAGCGCGCCTGCGGCAGGCCTGCCAAGTGCTGCTCGATCTGGGGCCCGCTGCCCCATCCGCGCACGCCATCTTCGGGTCACCGGACGATCTCAAGCTGCGCTCCAGCATGACGCTGTTCGCGGAAGTGGCGGAGCCGGGGAACTGTTTTGAAGCGGTGCTGCAGCAGTATTTTGGCGGGGCAAGGGACGCGCGCACGCTGGAGCTGCTCGGCTGACCCGCCCGCCGCTCACAGGCTCTTCAACGGCACCACGTCCTTGCCCTTGAAGGTGTACACCGTCACCGCAGACGACTTGAGGTCGTGCTTGTCGTCGTAGGCGAATTCGCCCGTCACGCCTGCGTACTTGCCGCGCTCGATCGCCTGCGCGATCTTCTTCGTGTCGGTGGTCGATTGCGCGGATTCCATCGCGTTGGCCAGCAGGTGCATGCCGTCGTAGAAGGCGGCGGCGTAGGTGAGCGGGTCGCGCTTGTACTCGGCGCGGTAGCGCTCGGCGAACTTCTGGCCCTTGTCGCTCTTGTCCAGCATGGAGCCGCCCTGGGTGCAGAAGACGTTCAGGTCGCCCGTGAGCTGCGCGAGGTTGGCCGTCTCGGAGGAGCAGATGCCGTCGCCGCCGAGCAGCGGGCCAGTGATGCCGAGGCCGCGCATCTGCTTGAGCAGCGGGCCGCCCTGGGGCGAGTAGCCGCCGTAGAACACGGCATCGGCCTTGGCGCCGCGGATGTTCGTGAGGATCGCGCTGAAGTCCGTGGCCTTGTCGGTGGTGAATTCGGTGGCCACCACCTGCAGGCCGAGGCGTTTGGCCTGCGCGGTGAATTCCCGCGCCACGCCCTGGCCGTAGGCGGTGCGGTCGTCGATCACGGCCACCGTCTTGAGCTTCAGGTCCTGCGCTGCGTAGGTGGCCATCTTGGTGCCCAGCTGGTTGTCGCTCGCGCCGATGCGGAACAGCGTGCGGTAGCCGAGTTCCGTGACCTTGGGGTTGGAGGCGACGGTGAGCGCGAGGATGTCGGCATCGTTCAGCACGCGCGCGGCCGGCACCGTGACGCCCGAGTTGTAGGGGCCGAGCACGAAGCGGATCTTCTTGTCCGCGAGCGTCTGCGCGACCTGCACGCCCTGCTTGGGGTCGGCCACGTCGTCGTTGATGTCCAGTTCGAACACCACCGGCTTGCCGGCGATCTTCACGCCCTTGGCGTTCAGTTCCTTGATGGCGAGCAGCGCGCCGTCGCGGTTGTCTCCTCCGTTGGCGGCCTGCGGGCCCGTGATGGGGCTCATGAAGCCGATGCGGATGCGGTCCTGCGCCTGCACGGTCAGGGCCGCGAGGCCCAGGGCCACGGCGGTCAGGCGGGATATCGTTCTCGTTCTGTTCATTGCAATCTTCCTGGTGATGAAGGATGGGGCGCCCCGATCGGTGGCGCCCGGTGCCCCGGCGGGCGTTGGACAGCCCGCCCGGCTCGTGGCCGGGCGGACCGGGAACCCGTGATTGTGCGCAAGGATCCGATGGCCGGATCAGCGACGGCGGAAGCGCATACAGCCCATCGCGGCGAGCAACCCCGCCATCAGGATGAGGGCCCCATCCGAGAGAGAGGGTACGGGAACGGCACCGGATGCCGCGGTAGGTGCGGACGGCGTGAACGCTGCGCTGTTGCCGTTGGCGCTGCTGGAGCCGGCATCGGCGATATTGGAATTGCAGCGGTCACCTGCCGAGATGCCCACGCAGGTATAGCGGCTCCACCCTCTCGTGATCGTGGGCGTGACGAAAGCCCAATCGATCGAATCACCCGCGTTATGCGGACCTGCCGTGCCGTCGACCCAGCGGCTGACGGTGAAATTCGCGCTCTGGACGTTGCCTGCGCCGTCGGTCGTCACGCGGATGCCCGTTGAACTCAGGCGAACGGCAGGATCGGCGGACGCGAATGCAGTCACACCGTTGCTGACCATGAAACCGGTCAGCGTGTCCGTTACCGCCTGATCGGACAGGTTGGGCGCGAGCGGGGCGCTGAACGTCATCGATCCGCTGACGGACATGGCCGTCGTGAATTTGGGGCAATTGGCCGCGGTGCAATCCGCCGTGGCGGTGTAGCCGGGGCCAGTGAACGTATAGGTCGTGGCGCTGACCGCCGGCATCGACAGCAGTACCGTGGCTGCCGCAAGAATGTGTCGCATATCCAAAACAAAAAGACACAATTCTAAGGAGAAACTCGGCGGCTGCGGACAACGGGGCCGGTTCAATACAACCGCATGGCGCCGCCGGCTCTTCCATGGATGGCAGGCAGGCACGCACGGGAAGGCAGCGCGATCGTCATCCGATCCGCACGTCGAAATAGGCCCCTTCGGACTCCCCCAGGCCCTGCATGCCGGCCGTGCGCGCGGCGACCGCGGCGCGCGCCCATCGGTTGACGATGGCCATGGCGTCGGTGCCCTCGGGGGCCTCGTCGCCGTCCTGCAGCCGCTGCACCGCGGCGAGCGTTCCGGCCACGCCCTCCGCTCCGCCGAGCTGGCGTTCGAGCACCCGGGCGTAGCGGCCCTCGGCCGCGCTGCGCTCGCGGGACGGCAACTCGGGAAAATCGCACAGGGCGACGGTGTAGGCGGCAACGGCGGTGTCGGTAGCGATATCGGACATGGCGGGGCTCCTGGTGTATGAAGGCTGTACGAATATACAGTGAACCCGGGCGTTGTTGAAGGGGGTTGGTGCCCGGCCCGTGCCGGAAGGCCGGGTGCGCAGAGGCCGCCTGCCTTGTCAGTGCGCCTGCGCTTGCGGCAACAGCCGCATGCCCGTGCGCCGCTCTAGCTCGTCCAGCGTGATCGGCGTACCCGGTGTGGCGTCGGCCGCATTCTGCTGCCAGTGGGCCCAGGATTTGCCGGTCCCCGCGTCGTACACCAGCTTGAAGACGTGGGAGGGCACGGCGACGCGGTTGCTTCCGATCGTCTTCGAACCGGGCTCGAACACCGGACCGGTGATCACATACACGTCGCCCCGGGCGCGCAGGGCATAGCGCCGCGTGTCCTCTTCGATCTTCGCCCACGGACCGCTGTTCTGTTTCTGGTCCTGCGGCACCATGTTGGCGAGGCTGAAGGACTGCGCCATGGCCTCGGGCGTGCCCATGTCCGCCGCGGGCGCCATGTGCCCGCGTGCATACCCCGATCCGCGGTAGTCCTCGAGTTCCGCGCGCTCGCCGCGCGGCAGCCGGGCATCGGCATAGAAGCGGTCCGTGCGATGCTGCTGGCGGGCCTGCTGGAGGATCTGCCGGTTCAGCCGTTCGGCCACGTACACCGGAGTGCGCGTGTTGCCGCTGTGGAGCACCGCGAAGGCATCGAAGCACAGCTCGCGCAGCCGCGGCGCCTCGGGCGTGATCGGCGGGGTGCCGCCCGCGAAATGCTGCCGGCAGGCGGAGAACACGCCGGCACGCGTGGGGACGGGGTGCGCATCGCCGGACCCGGGGCCCGGTGCGGACGGGATGCCGCAGCTCGTGACCTGCACGCCGATCACGGCCGATGCGGCGAAGGCGACCAGCAGCCGGCGCAGGCGGCCGGCGGAACGGTGGAGGAGGGCGATGGATGGGGTGCGGGAGGAAGACTTCTTCGTGCGCTTGCGCTTCTGTGTGGCCATGCGCCGATTAGAACCCGCCGCGGAGGCGGCGCCGGCGTCGCGGGGTACTCCTGCCGGCGGCATGCGCCCGCGGGCCTGACTCCCCGACGCTGCATTGTCCGACGCGCCCGCAGAACGGGACGCACTACCGTCGAGGCATCCAAGAACTACCGACAGGACCGCACCATGATCACTGCTGAACCGACGATGACCAACCTGTTCCTGCAACTGGGCCTGGACGAGAACGAAGATGCGATCACCCGATTCCTGCGCACCCACCAGTTGCCGGCCGGCGTGCGCGTGGCCGATGCGCCTTTCTGGAGCGATTCCCAGCGTCAGTTCCTGGCCGACCAGCTGAAGGCGGACGCGCACTGGGCCCTGGTGGTGGACCAGCTCAACGAGGCACTGCATGCGGATGCCGTCGAGCAGCGGGCCGACGCCGAAGCCGCCGCAGGCACGGAGATCGATCCGGCCACCATCCCCGCGCGCTGAGCGTCGCCGGCCCACCCTCCTCGCGTCACAATGCGCGGGCAATCCTGCACGATGCAGGTACGAGGGGGTGACACGATGGGAGAAGCTGCCGGGGGCGATGTACCGCCCCGCATTCCGGCGCTGGAGGCCGCATGGTCGCGCATGGCGCTGGCGCGGCGGGGCCAGGCAGGGCACGTTCCGATGCGCCAATGGCGGCAGGACCAGTGGGTGCTGCATGCCCTGGGTATCGGGCTGGAGCCGTTCTACAGCTGGTTCGGGCACAACGCGGGCGCGGGGTTCGACGCGTTCGAAGGCTGGGTCGCCGGCATCATCGCAGCACTGCCTGCGGAGCGCCTGGCGCGGCTGGAAGCCGCACTGCAGGGGTTGCCGCCCCCGGCCTCGGCCGCGGCAGCGATCGAGGCCATCGACCGCATGGAGCCCGTGCTGTCGGCGGACGATCTGGCGTTCTGGGACGAGCACGGATATGTCGTGGTGCACGATGCCGTGGCGCCCGCGGAGGCCGACGCCGTGGCGCAGGCCATCTGGGATTTTCTCGGAGCGCGCCCGGACGATCCGTCCACGTGGTATCCGCCGAACGACCACGGCATCATGGTGCAGCTCTTCCACCATGCCGCGCTGGAGCGCAACCGGTGCAGCCCGCGCATCCACAAGGCGTTCGCGCAGCTGTGGGGCACGGCGGACCTGTGGTGCACGACGGACCGTGTCGGGTTCAACGCGCCCGAAACCGCGGCGCACCCGTTCCGGGGGCCGCACCTGCACTGGGACGTGAGCCTGCACATGCCGGTGCCGATGGGCACGCAGGGCATCCTCTACCTCACCGACACGCGCGCGGAGCAGGGCGCCTTCACGCTCGTCCCGGGCTTCCACCGCCGGCTCAGCGAGTGGCTGGACGGGCTGCCGGGCGGCCCCGCCACCGCGCGGCAGCAGGATCTCTCGCCGCTGGGCCCGCAACCCATCGCGGGCCGCGCGGGCGATCTCGTCATCTGGCACCACGCGCTGCCCCATGGCAGCCGGCCCAACACCACGGACCGGCCGCGGCTGGTGCAATACCTCAACTTCGCTCCCGCGGACGCGCCCGCGCACGACATCTGGGTCTGACGGCCTTCGGCTCGCCCCACCGCTGCGGCGTGTTGCGCCACCCGTATCCATGGCCTTGTCCGACGCGCCGCCCGGGCACCGGCGAATACCTTCGAGGTTTCAATCCCATCGATGGAGACCTGCCATGAACGCACCGCGCAACACCCCGGGCGCCGTCCCTACCTCGTCCAGCCGCAACCGCTTCGCCAGCGCCCGCACGTTCTGGGTGGCCGGCATCGCCCTGGCCGTCATCCTGTTCGTCTTCATGATCCCGTGGTGAGGCTCGAGACCGCCATGGCCAATCCCACGCCATCCCCTTCCGCCCCGGACACGACAGCCGCCCGGCAACCCCCGCCCTCCCCGGCGAACCGCGACAGCCGCCGCGGCTGGTGGATGGCCTTGGCCACGGCGGTCATCGTGCTGGGCGCGGTGCTCTTCTTCAACTTCGCGGGGCCGCGCCAGCCCACGGTATCGCCGGGCGCGGGGCACTCCACGCCGGCATCGCAGGGCGCGAACCAGACCGGCGGGCCGGCACCGAATGGTTCGGTGGAAAGCACCGCGCCGCAGCGCTCGGATACGCCGACGCCGGTCGGCCGCGAGGGCGTGGGTGCCCCGGCGGGAGCCGCCCCGCAGGCCCCGGACGCAGCCGGTACCGGGTCGCGCTGACTCCCCCGCGGGCCGCCCGGAAATTCAGGCGTGGCCGGAATCGGCGGGGTTTCCCACCGCAGGCTCCGCCGACGCCACGATGCGGTCGCGCCCCTGCTGCTTGGCCTGGTAGAGCGCCGCGTCGGCGCGGCCCATCAGATCGCCGGGCGTCTCGCTCGATGGCGCCCAGGTGCAGCAGGCCAGCCCGCCGCTGACGGTGACGTGGCCGAACGGGCTGCCGGGATGCGGCAGCTGCAGCGCGCCGACGGCCGCGCGCGCCGCCGAGGCGACCAGGTAGGCACCCGCGGCATCCGTCTCGGGCAGGACGATCGCGAACTCCTCGCCACCATAGCGGGCGATGAAGTCCCCGGGCCGGCGGATCGCGCCGGCGAGCGCGCGGGCGACGCTGCGCAGGCATTCGTCGCCCTCGCCATGGCCGAGCGCATCGTTGTAGTTCTTGAAGAAGTCGACGTCGAACATCGCCACGGACACCGGCCGGCCGTAGCGCCTGCACTGCGCCATCACCTCGCGGATGCGCCGGTCGTAGGCCCGGCGGTTGTGCATCCCGGTCAGGCCGTCGTGGTCCGCCATGTGCTCCATCTGCGCATGCGCCTCCACCAGCGCATGGTGGGTGGAGCGCAGGCGCGTGTCGGCGTCGTGGCGCTGCTTCACGGTGCGGATGACGTAGGCGCCCGAGGCGCCCACCACGCTCAGCAGCAGCAGGATGCCACCCCCCTGCACCCAGGTGGCCTGGCGCCATTGCGCGAAGATTTCGTCCTCGGACAGCGCCACGGCCACGGCCAGCGGCGTGTTGGGCGCGTACTCGAAGCTCAGGAGCCGCTGCACGCCGTCGATCGGCGACGGCATGACGATCACCCCGGAGCGCCGCTGCAGGAATTGCGACTGCAGGTGCGGGTCGGGGATCATGCGTCCGAGGGTGTCTTCGCTGTAGGGCCGGCGCGTGAGGATGCGGCCGTCGGTGCGCAGCAGCACGATGGCGCCCTTCCTGCCGACATCGAACCCCTGCAGCACCTGCAGTACGTAGCGCACGTGCAGGGTGGCCAGCACCACGCCCGCGAACCCACCGTCGGGATCGTTGATGCGCCGGGACACGGGAATGACCCAGTCGCCGGTCGAGCGGCTGCGGATGGGCGTGCCGATATAGGTGCGCGTGCTGGGGTTGTCGCGGTGGTGCGCGAAATAGTCGCGGTCGGCGTTGTTGGCGCCGGCCGGCTGCAGCGGCTGGCTGTGGACGAGCCAGGTACCGTCGCGCCCGTAGACGAACAGGCCGTGCAGGTGGTCGGCCTGCGCCACCTGGTTGACCAGCACGGGCTGGAGCGCCTCCAGCGTCGCGGGCGACAGGTCGCCACGCTCGAGCTCGTACTGGATGACCACCAGCGCACGGCCCACCTCGGAGGCCACGCTGTCGAGCTGCTGCGCGACCGCGCGCGACAGGTTCTGCGCAAAGGCCCGTGCCTTCTGCCATTCCGCTTCGTGGGCGCGCCAGGCCAGCCAGGCGTTCGAACCGATGAGCAAAAGCGTCACCAGCACCACGAAGCCGATGGTGACGGGCAGAGAGCGGTCCCTGGACGCGGGCAGCGGCTCGGCGGAAGACGGCAGCGACACGCTGGCCTCGGGCACGGATGGGTCGTCGATCGGTGGCGGAAGAACGTGCGGCATCCCTGCCTATTCTCCGCGCTCCGCGCGCCTCTCCCGCGGGTTTTTCACACCCGCGGACGGTTTTCCATCACGCGCCGGTAGAGCTCGCGCGCGGCGACCGAGAGGCTGCGGTCGCGTCGGCGCACGAGAAATATCTGGCGCGTCAGCGCGGGCAACGGCAGCGGGCGGGTGACGAGATCGGGATGCGCGAAATGGAACAGCGTGAGCGTGGGCACCACGCTGATGCCGAGCCCGGCGCGCACCATGCCCATCACGGTGGCGAGCTGCTCCACTTCCATCAGCGTGTTCAGCGCATGTGGGTGCAGCGCGGCTTCGAGGTACTGGCGCACGCTGCTCGTGCGCGCGAGGTGCACGAAGGGCCACGGAGCGAGATCCTGCACCTGCAGGCCGCCGCGGGGCCGGCGGCGCGCGAGCGGGTGGTCGGCGCGGCAGACGAGATGGAAGCCGTCGCTGCAGAACGGCTCGGCCTGCAGCGAGGGCGTATCGGCCCGGATGGCCGCGAGGGCGAAGTCGGCGCGGCCGGAAGCCACGCGCTCGATGCAGGGCTCGGACAGCACGTCGGCGATGTCGAGCTCGATCTGCGGATGGTCGGTGCGGAAGCCCGCGAGCAGGCCCGGCAGCCAGCCCGCGGCCAGCGAGGGGAGCAGGGCGATCGCCACGCGGCCGCGCCGCAGCTCGGCCGCATCGCGCGCGGCGCCGAGCGCGCTGTCGATCTCGGCGCGCAGGCGCAGGGCAGATTCAAGGAAGTGCTCGCCTTCGGGTGTGAGGTCCACATGGCGCGTGGTGCGGTCGAAGAGGCGCAGTCCCAGACCCTCCTCGAGCGACCGCACCAGTGCGCTGAACGCCGGCTGCGAGAGATGGCATGCGGCCGCGGCGCGTGTGAAGCTGCGCTGCTGCGCCAGGGCCAGGAAGGCGTCGATGTGGCGGCTGGAGAGGTGCATGGGCAGTGGAACCGTCGCAGCAGACCCACGCGGCAGTCGGGTCGATTGATCTGAAAAGCGGATCAATTCATCTTAACAATCTATTTCACGAAACAAGCCCGCGCGCCTAAAGTCCCCCGCAGGAGATCCCACGACGATGCAGAACGGAGACATATTGCGGATCGGGTGCGCGGCCGGTTTCTCGGGCGACCGCACCGATGCCGCTTTGCCGGTGGTGCGTTCGCTGATCGAGAGCGGCGGCCCGGCCGTGCTCATCTTCGAGACGCTGGCCGAGCGCACGCTCGCACTCGCGCAACTCGCGCGCCGTGCCGATCCCCAGGCCGGGTACGAACCGCTGCTGGACGAGCTGCTGCGCCCGGTGCTGGCGCTGTGCCTTGCGCACGGCGTGCGCATCGTGAGCAATTTCGGGGCGGCCCATCCGGAGGGCGCCGCACGGCGCATCCAGCGGCTGGCCGATGAACTGGGCATCCGGCGCCCGCGCGTGGCCGTGGTGCATGGCGACGACCTGAGCGGCCCGGCGCACCGCGCACTGCTGGCCCATGCCCTCGGCACCACGCTGCCGGGCGAGCCCATGGTGAGCGCCAACGCCTACATCGGTGCGGAGCCGATCGCGCAGGCCCTGCGCGGGGGGGCCGACATCGTCGTCTGCGGCCGCGTGGCCGACCCGTCCCTGGTGCTGGGGCCCGCGCTCGCGCACTTCGGCTGGGCCCTGGACGATTGGGACCGCCTCGCGCGCGCCACCATGGCCGGCCACCTGCTGGAGTGCGGCGCGCAGGTCACGGGCGGCTACTTCGCCGATCCGGGCTACAAGGACGTGCCGGGCATGGCGCGGCTCGGCTATCCCATCGCGGAGATCGATGCCGACGGACACTGCACGCTGTACAAGCCCGACGGCACGGGCGGGCGCATCGACGAGCGCACGGTCAAGGAGCAGCTGCTGTACGAACTGCACGATCCGGCGGCCTACCTCACGCCCGACGTGGTGGCCGACATCACCGCCGCCACGGTGCGCGAGGTCGCTCCCGGCCGCGTGCGGCTGGAGGGCGTGCGCGGCCATGCGCGGCCGCCGTCTCTCAAGGTGAACGCCTGCTTCGAGACCGGCTGGTTCGCGGAGGGCGAGATCTCCTATGCGGGGCCGCGGGCCGAAGCCCGGGCCCGGCTGGCGGGCGAGACATTGCGCGAACGCCTCGCGGGCGTGGCGCCGCTGCGCCTGGACCTGATCGGCGTGACCAGCGTGTTCGGCGACGACGCGAGCCGCTGGATGGAGGCCTCGTCCGCGGGCGATGCGCGCGACGTCCGGCTGCGGGCCGCGCTGCAGCACCGCGACCACGCCAGCGCGCTGCGCCTGGTGCGCGAAGTGACGGCGCTCTACTGCTGCGGCCCCGCGGGCGGCGGCGGCGTGCGCACGGCCATGCGGCCGCGCCTGGGCATGCTGTCGTGCCTGGTGCCGCGCGCCGCCGTGCCCACGGGCCACCGGTTTCTGGATTGAAAGGAGCGGCGATGGACTTCCCGCAATCGGCCGCCGTTGACGCCCTGACGGTGCCGCTCTACCGGCTTGCGCACGGCCGCACCGGCGACAAGGGCAACCGCTCGAACATCAGCGTGATCGCCTGGCACCCCGCGCTCTGGGACGTGCTCGTGGAGCAGGTGACGGAGGACGCCATCGCGCGCCGCTTCGCACTGCGCCGCCCGAGCGGCGTGCGGCGCTATGTGCTGCCGCAGCTGCACGCGATGAACTTCGTGATCGACGACGTGCTCGACGGCGGCGTGAACGACTCGCTCAACCTCGACAGCCATGGCAAGGCGCTGTCGTACCTGCTGCTGGACCTGCCGGTGCGGGTGCCCGCCGCGCTCGCGCAGCACCTGGCCGGGCCGCCCTGAGGCCCGCGGCCGGCCCGCCTTCCCGACGACCAGAGATTTCTACACAAACCGACAGGAGACAAAGCACCATGACCCCATCTTCCTTCCACCCCCTGCGCCGCCGTTTCGTGGCCGCCGCAGCCTGCGCAGCGCTGTTCGGCGGCACCGCCGCGCTCGCGCAGCCCGCCGCCTATCCGTCCAAGCCCGTCACCTTCGTGGTGCCGTTCGCGGCGGGCAGCGCCACCGACCAGCTCGCCCGCGCGCTGGGCCAGTCGCTCACCACGGACACGAAGCAGCCGGTGGTGGTGGACAACAAGGGCGGGGCGAGCGGCATGATCGCGGCGCAGTTCGTCGCCAAGGCGCCGGCCGACGGGTACACGGTGCTGATCACCACCAACACCACGCACGCGGCCAACGAGCACCTCTACAAGAAGCTGCCGTACGACCCGGTGAAGGATTTCGTGCCGGTCACGGGCCTGGGCAAGGGCGGGCAGGTGCTGGTCGTGAGCGCCGCCGCACCCTACAAGAGCGTGGGCGATCTGCTGGCCGCCGCGAAGAAGGCTCCGGGCAAGCTGAGCTTCGGCAGCGGCAGTTCGTCGAGCCGCATGGCCGGCGAGATGCTCAAGCAGCTCGCGGGCGTGGACATCCTGCACGTGCCCTACAAGAGCAACCCCCTGGCCATCACCGACCTGCTCGGCGGGCAGATCGACATGATGATCACCGACACCTCCACCGGGGTGCCGCAGGTGAAGGCCGGCAAGCTGCGCGCCCTGGGGTATTCGACGCAGAAGCGCAGCGCGCAACTGCCCGACGTGCCGACGCTGGAGGAGGCGGGCGTCAAGGGCTACGACATGGGCTACTGGTTCGCGGCCTACGTGCCCGCCGGCACGCCCGCGCCGGTGGTGGCGCGGCTGAACGAACTGCTCGCGGCCGCCACGCGCAGCGCCGCGGCGAAGTCGTTCTACGAGACCGCGGGTTCCGAGCCCTGGACCACCACCTCCGATGAACTGGCCCGCTTCCAGGCCGGCGAAACGCAGAAGTGGGGCAAGGTCATCAAGGCCGCCGGCATCGAACCGGAATAAGCACCCGCACGGCCCGCCCCACCGGAGACATCGCCATGCATTTCCCTTCTTCGCTTTCCCGGCGCGTTCCCGCGCGCCGCGCTCTGGCCGAGGCCACCGCCGCGGCCGCGGCACTGGCCTCGGCCGCGCTGCTGTCCGCCTGCGGCGGCGGTGGTTCCTCATCGCTGGCGGGCGGCACGCCCCAACTGCGCCTGACCCTCGGTGCCGCCGAGGATTTTCCCGGCAGCTTCGGCAGCGTCGGCGCCTACGAAAAGGTCTCGGGCACGCTGCAGGGCGAGCTGGACCCGAAGGACCCGCGCAACGCCGTCATCCAGGACCTGGAACTCGCCCCGCGCAACGCGCGCGGCATGGTGGAGTGGAGCGCCGACTTCGTGCTGCTCAAGCCCAAGGACATGTCGAAGGCGGGCGGCGTGCTGCGCTACGACGCGCCCAACCGCGGCAACATCCTCACGCTGCCCAACCCGTCGGCCGTACCGGGCGATGCGGTGTACTTCGAGCGCGGCTACACCTTCCTCTACTCGGCGTGGCAGGGGGACGTGCCCAAGAGCTCGCCCGCGCGCCTCACGGCCACCGTGCCGGTGGCGCGCAACCCCGACGGCAGCAGCATCACGGGCCCGTACCGCACCGAACTCGTGCCCACGGCCGCGGTGCCGGCCATGGCGCTGCCCGGCGGCGTGTTCAACGGCACGATGATTCCCTACGCGCCTGCGAGCCTCGACAACACGCAGCCCGGCTATTCGCTCACGCGCCGCCGCAACGAGACCGACCCGCGCGAGCCCGTGCCGGCCGCCGACTGGAAGTTCGCCGCCTGCGACGCGGCCGCCAACCCCTTCCCGGGCACGCCCAACCCCGCCAGCGTATGCCTGCGCGGCGGCTTCGATCCGCAGTACCTCTACGAACTGGTCTACGTGGCCAAGGACCCGAAGGTGATGGGCGTGGGCCTTGCCGCATTGCGCGACACGGTGGGCTTCTTCCGCGGCCGGGCCGCCGATGCCGACGGCCGTGCCAATCCGCTGGCGGGCCGGATCGCGCACGTGATCGGGCAGGGCACCTCGCAGTCCGGCAACGCGATGAAGACCTTCCTGCACCTGGGCTTCAACCAGCGGCTGGACGGCGGCATGGTGTTCGACGGCCTCTATGCCCACGTGGCGGCGCGGCAGACGAACGTCAACACCCGCTTCGCCGTGCCGGGCGGCGGCGGTGGCCTGCGCACCGACCACACGGCCTTCGGGCAGACGGCACCGCGCGGCCTCGCGGCCGACTACGTGGATTCGGTCAGCGGCCGCGAGGGCGGCGTGATGCGGCGCTGCAGCGCGACCAGCACCTGCCCGCGCTTCTTCCTGGGGCTGTCGGGCACGGAGTTCTGGCAACTGCAGGGCTCGCCCGTGCTGACGGACGCGGAAGGCCGGCGCGACATCGCACAGCCCGCCAACGCGCGCATCTACTACTACGCCAGCACGCAGCACGGCGGGGCGGGCGGCGTGGAGAGCATCAGCTACGCGCCCTCGCGCACCGTCTATCCCGCCGGCACCGTGGTGCACTTCAACGACACCTTCCGCGCGCTCTTCCTCGCGCTGGAGGACTGGGTGGTGCGCGGCACCGAGCCGCCGCCGAGCCAGGTGCCGCGCATCGCGGACGGTACGCTCGTGCGCCCCGCGCAGGTGGCGTTTCCGGCCATGCGCGGGCTGACGTGGAACGCGGGCGGAGTTCCGGCGCAGATCCCGGAATTCCGCTACCTCGGCCGCTACAACGATTTCACGCTGCTGGATTTCGGCCCGCAGTACCGGGCGCAGGACGAATCGGGTATCGCCACCCTGCAGCCCCCGCGGGTGGCGGGACGCGACTACGCGATCCTGGTGCCGCAAGTGGACCCGGCGACGGGGCTGACGAAAGCCGGCATCCAGAGCGTGGAGGCGCGCGTGCCGCTGGGCACCAGCATCGAGTTCAACGACGTCGCCACGCCCGGCATCGTCGATCTGGTGAACCTCACGGGCAGCTACATCCCGTTCCATATGACGCGCGCCGCCCGCATCGCGGCCGGGGACGGGCGTCCTTCGCTGGAGGAGCGCTACGGTTCCCAGGCCGGCTACGTGGCCGCCGTGTCGCGCGCCGCGGACGACCTGGTGGCAGAGCGCCTGCTGCTGCGGCGCGATGCGGACGCCATCGTCGCCAAGGCCCGCGCGGCGAACATCCTGCCCTGACCGGGGCACGGGAGGCGGTCAGCGGCCCATGGTGACGCCAGCGGGCTGTACGTACCGGCCGGGGGTGCGTAGAGTGGTGGGGGACGGGGTGCAGGGCGCCCCGCCTGCCCCATAACGACGAGACATCCCCCCATGCCCCCGCCGATGGATTCCGCTCCCGTGCCCGCTGCCGTAGCCGCAGTCGCGGCCGCTTCGCGCGCCTTCCCGTCCCGCCGCCTTTCGCTTCGCGGCAGGGCGCCGCGCCTGCGCCTGCACCTGCGCCTCCGCCTCCGCCTCCGCCTCCGCCTCCGCCTGCAAGGCCGGATCGCCGGGCGGCTGCTGCTGGTCGCCGCCGCCATGGCGGGAGGCGCGGGCGCCGTTCTCGCACAAGGGCACGGCCCGGTACCCGTGCAGGCCGCGGGGCAGCGACCCCCAGGCGCCACGGCGGCCGCCCCCGGCCCGGCTCCGTTCCGCCCGGCCCTGGATGCCGGCATGGCCGACCGCGTGATCGCCTGCACCGCCTGCCACGGCCGCGAGGGCCGGGCGACGCAGCAGGGCTACTTCCCACGCATCGCCGGCAAGCCGGCCGGCTACCTCTACCACCAGCTCCTCCATTTCCGCGACGGCCGCCGCAGCTATCCGCAGATGTCGTACCTGCTGGAGCACATGACGGACGGCTACCTGCGCGATATCGCCGGCTATTTCGCCGCGCTGGAGCTGCCCTACGCACCGCCCCCTCCGCCACAGGCCGCGCCCGCAGCGCTGGAACGCGGCCGGCGGCTGGTGCACGAGGGCGACGCGGCCCGCGGCATCCCGGCCTGCGTGCAGTGCCATGGCGCGGCGATGACCGGCGTGCAGCCCGCGATCCCGGCGCTGGTCGGTCTGCCGCGCGACTACCTCAACAGCCAGATCGGCGCCTGGCAGACGGGCCAGCGCCGCTCGCATGCGCCCGACTGCATGGCGCACGTGGCGCGGCAGCTCACGGCAGACGACGTGAGCGCGGTCTCGGCCTGGCTGGCCGCGCAGCCCGTGCCGGGCACCGGCAAGCCGGCCGCGCAGGCGCCCGGGCCGCTGCCCATGCCGTGCGGCGGGGTGGAGGCCTCGGCCCGGGGAGACGCCCCATGAACGCAGCGCCCGCTCCGACGCCCACGCCCACGACGGCCCGCTCCCGCCGTCCAAGACGCCGCGCCCTGGCCGCATTGGCCGTCGCCGTGCTGCTGGTGGTCTGCGCGGCGGCCGTGGCCTGGCTCAACCGCTGGGACGAAGTGCCTCTGCCCGAAGGCGATGGGCCGCCTTCCGCGCCGCCCGCGGCGCAATCCGTCGCGCGCGGCGAGTACCTGGCGCGCGCCGGCAACTGCATGGCCTGCCACACCGAGGCGGGCGGAGCGCCGTTCGCGGGTGGCCGCGGCATCGAGACGCCGTTCGGCACCGTCTACAGCACCAACCTCACGCCCGACCCGGACACGGGCCTGGGCCGCTGGTCCGCCGCGGCCTTCTGGCGCGCCCTGCACCATGGCCGTTCGCGCGACGGCCGGCTGCTCTACCCGGCGTTCCCGTACCCGAGCTACACGCACGTCACGCGCGAGGACGCGGACGCGATCTACGATTACCTGCGCAGCCTGCCCCCGGCGCGCCAGCCCGCGCGGCCCCATGCGCTGGAGTTTCCGTACGGCACGCAGGCGGCGCTGGCCGTGTGGCGGGCGATGTTCTTCCGGCCGGGCGGCCTGGCGCCCGAGCCTGACCGGCCGGCGGAGTGGAACCGCGGGCGCTACCTCGTGCAGGGCCTGGGGCACTGCGCGGCCTGCCACGCCCCGCGCAATGCGCTGGGCGCCACGCGGGACGCCGCCGGCCTGCGCGGCGGGCTGATCCCGGTGCAGAACTGGTATGCGCCCGCACTGGACACCGTGCACGAGGCCGGCGTCGCCGACTGGCCGGTCGAAGAGGTCGTGGCGCTGCTGCGCGACGGCGTGGCGCCCCGCGGCACCGTCACCGGGCCGATGGCCGAGGTGGTCTTCCGCAGCACGCAGTACCTGGACGATGCCGATCTGCGCGCCATCGCCGCCTATCTGCGCGCGTTGCCCGGCGGCGAGCCGCAGGGCTCGCGCCCGGCGCCTCCGGAGCCTCCGAAGGCGGCGATGGAGCAGGGCGCCGCCCTCTACGCCCGGCACTGCGCCCAATGCCACGGCGACGACGGCCGCGGGCGCCCCGGGGCCTTCCCGCCGCTCGCCGGCAACCGGGCGGTGCTGCTCGACACGCCGGTCAACGTGGTGCGCACGATCCTGCAGGGCGGCTATCCTCCGGTCACCGCCGGCCATCCGCGCCCCCACGGCATGCCGCCCTTCACCCAGGTGATCTCCGACGGCGAAGTGGCCGCCGTGGCCACCTACGTGCGCAACGCCTGGGGCAACCGGGCGCCCGGGGTCGCTACCATGGATGTCTACCGGGCCCGCGAGCGCCGCGGCCGTTGAGCCGATGGGCGGCTCAGCCCGTCCCCACCCCACCCGCGGAGATTCCCGCGCCCGTTTTCCCGAGGTCGTTGAAAAAACCATGCAGGACACCATCTCTCCAGCAGCGCCGCTTTCCGCCGGTGGCCCCCCCGCGGCCCCGGATTGGTGGGTGGTGTGCCTGTGCGCCGCCTGGTGCGGCGTCTGCCGCGAGTACGGTGCCGTCTTCGAGGCCCTGCGGGCCGCCCATCCCGGCGTGCGCTTCGAGTGGGTGGACGTGGAGGACGAGGAGGACC
The DNA here is from genome assembly GCA_913774955.1 of uncultured Acidovorax sp. Classification (GTDB taxonomy): domain Bacteria; phylum Pseudomonadota; class Gammaproteobacteria; order Burkholderiales; family Burkholderiaceae_C; genus Paracidovorax. The sequence continues at coordinate 23,700 of CAJYKV010000024.1, read as the reverse complement.
TCGCCGGCGATCTCGACGTGGAGACCTTCCCCACCGTGCTCGTCGCCGACGGCTTCCATGCGCGCTTCCTCGGCCCCGTGCTGCCCCAGGCGGGCGTGCTGACCCGCATGCTCGCCGCCCTGCGGGAGCAGGGCGGGGGGGCGCCCGTTGAGGCGCAGGCCCAGGCGGTGTTCGAGCGCGTCCGGCAGGCGCGCGGCGTGGCGGGAAACTGACGCCCGACGCCGAGGTGTGGCCGCGGTGTGTGGCGCGGATGCAATGCAAATTGCATGCCGCCAGCTTGGCAAAGCAGGGCGGCGCAGGCTACAATAGGAGCTTCACGGCCAAACGGGCGGGTCCCCACCGCCCGTTTTTTTTGGCCGTTCGATTTTCTTCGAGCTCGAAGCTGTCGGGGGAGACTCCTCGGCGGTTATCGGGTTTTTTGCACTTCTGGAACAGAACTGAACGACACGTGGCATTGCAGCAGATCGTCGAACAAACCGTCGCAGGGCTGGGTTACGACCTGGTGGAGATCGAACGCTCCGCCGGCGGGCTGCTGCGCATCACCATCGATCTGCCCTGGGAGCCGCCCGTGCAGGTAGCGCCCGATGCCGCTGCCGCCGCCGTTCCCGTGCCGTCCACCCCCGAGCAGTTCGTCACCGTGGAAGATTGCGAGAAGGTCACGCGGCAGCTGCAGTTCGCGCTGGAGGTCGATGGCGTCGAGTACAAGCGCCTCGAGGTCTCCTCGCCCGGCATCGATCGCCCGCTGCGCCACGAACAGGATTTCCAGCGCTTCGCCGGCGAGGTGATCGACATCACGCTCAAGGCGCCCATCGGCGAGGCGGCCGCCGGCCAGGTGAGCGCCAACCGCAAGAAGTTCCGCGGCACGCTCGAACGCACCGATGCCGGGGGCTGGCAGATCGTCTGGAGCGACGAGCCTCCCACGAAGCCTGGCCAGAAGATCAGCAAGAAGCGGGTGCCCGCTCCGCTGCAGGCGCTGGGCTTCACGCTCGACGAGCTGCGCGATGCGCGCCTGGCGCCGATCGTGGATTTCAAGGGACGCGGCCCGAAGGGCGGCGCGGCCGAGGGCTGAAGCCCCGCCGCAGCGAATTCGAATCAAGGGCCGACGCGGGGCGCGGGCCTTCAAGGGATTGAAAGATAGGAGAGTCGTCGATGAATCGCGAACTGTTGATGTTGGTTGAAGCCATTTCGCGCGAGAAGAACGTGGAGCGCGACGTGGTGTTCGGCGCCGTGGAACTGGCATTGGCCCAGGCCACGAAGAAACTCTATCCCGGCGAAGTGGACATCCGCGTGGCGATCGACCGCGACAGCGGCAACTACGAGACTTTCCGCCGCTGGCTCGTCGTGCCCGATGACGCCGGCCTGCAGAACCCCGATGCCGAAGAACTGCTCATGGACGCCCAGGAGCGCATCGCCGACATCGAAGTGGGCGAGTACATCGAGGAAGGCATCGAATCGGTGCCGATCGGCCGCATCGGCGCCATGGCCGCCAAGCAGGTCATCCTGCAGAAGATCCGCGACGCCGAGCGCGAGATGCTGCTGAACGACTTCATGTCGCGCGGCGAGAAGATCTTCACCGGCACCGTCAAGCGCATGGACAAGGGCGACATCATCGTCGAGTCCGGCCGCGTGGAAGGCCGCCTGCGCCGCAGCGAGATGATCCCCAAGGAGAACCTGCGCAACGGCGACCGGGTGCGTGCCATGATCATGGAAGTGGACCTGACGCTGCGCGGCGCGCCGATCATCCTCTCGCGCTCCGCGCCCGAGTTCATGATCGAGCTCTTCCGCAACGAGGTGCCCGAGATCGAGCAGGGCCTGCTGGAGATCAAGAGCTGCGCCCGCGACCCGGGCAGCCGCGCCAAGATCGCCGTGCTGTCGCACGACAAGCGCGTCGATCCGATCGGCACCTGCGTCGGCGTGCGCGGCACCCGCGTGAACGCCGTCACCAACGAGCTGGCCGGCGAGCGCGTCGACATCGTGCTCTGGTCCGAAGACCCGGCGCAGTTCGTGATCGGCGCCCTGGCGCCCGCCAACGTGTCCTCCATCGTGGTCGATGAAGAGAAGCACGCGATGGACGTGGTGGTCGACGAGGAGAACCTCGCGATCGCCATCGGCCGCGGCGGCCAGAACGTGCGGCTCGCCTCCGACCTGACGGGCTGGAAGATCAACATCATGGACGCGGCCGAGTCCGCCCAGAAGCAGGCCAACGAGACCGATGCGTCCCGCCGCCTGTTCATGGAAAAGCTCGACGTGGACGAGGAAATCGCCAACATCCTCATCGAGGAAGGCTTCGCCAGCCTCGAGGAAGTGGCCTACGTGCCGTTGCAGGAGATGCTGGAGATCGAGAGCTTCGACGAGGACACCGTGAACGAGCTGCGCGCCCGCGCCAAGGACGCTCTGCTCACGATGGAAATCGCCCGCGAGGAAAGCGTGGAAGGCGTTTCGCAGAATCTGCGCGACCTCGAAGGGCTGACGCCCGAGCTGATCGGTAAGCTGACCGAAGGCGGCGTCCACACACGCGATGATCTGGCCGACCTGGCCATCGATGAACTGACCGCCCTGACCGGCCAGTCTGAGGAAGAGGCCAAAGCCTTGATCATGAAGGCGCGCGAACACTGGTTCGCGGGGCAAGAGTAAGGGTCAGGGGAGGTACGAACCGAATATGTCCAGTAACACCGTTGCCGAGTTCGCCAGCGAACTCAAGAAATCGCCGGAAACCCTGCTCGACCAGCTCAAGTCCGCTGGCGTGGCCAAGGCCGCGCCGTCCGATGCGCTGACCGAGTCCGATAAGCAGAAGCTGCTCGCCTTCCTGCAGGCCAGCCATGGCACCGCCACGGGCGACCGCCGCAAGATCACGCTCACCAAGAAGTCCACCAGCGAGATCAAGCAGGCCGACGCCACCGGCAAGGCGCGCACGATCCAGGTGGAAGTGCGCAAGAAGCGCACCTTCATCAAGCGCGACGACGTGGCCGAAGGCGCTGCCGACGGCCAGGGCGCCATGTCCGAGGACACCGCCGCGCCGTCCGCCGAGGACCAGGAGCTCGCTCGCCGCGAGGAAGAAGCCCGCCACCAGGCCGAGCTGATCAGCCGGCAGGAGGAGGAGCTGACCGCCGCCCGCCGCGAGCGCGAGGACCGTGAACGCCGCGAGCGCGAGGCCGAAGAGCGTGCCGCCGCCTATGCGGCGCAGCAGGCCGAACGCAAGGCACAGGAATCCGCCGTGCGCGAGGAAGCCTCCCGCGAGGCCGCCGCCGAAGCCGCTGCGCGCAACGCCGCGCAGGCCGAGGCACGCGCCAAGGCCGAAGCCGAATCCAAGGCCCGTGCGGCCGAGGAAACCGCGCGCGCCGCCGATCTGGACGAGCGCCGCCGCAAGGCCCTGGCCGAAGCCGAGGCGATCCGCGCCATGATGGCCGCGCCCAAGAAGGTGCTGGTCGCCAAGAAGCCCGAAGAGCCGAAGCCGGCTCCGAAGCCCGCGGCCGCGGCCGACGCCAAGAAGGGCACGCTGCACAAGCCGGCGGCCACGCCGGGCGCGCGTCCCGCGGCCGGTGCGCCGGCCGGCGGCGGCAAGGAAGTGAAGTCCGCCAAGCTCTCCTCGAGCTGGGCCGGCGATCCTGCCAAGAAGAAGGAAATCAAGACCCGCGGCGACGCCAGCGGCGGCGTGGGCCGCAACAACTGGCGCGGAGGCCCGCGCGGCCGCCGCAACGACCGCGACGACCATTCGCACCAGCAATCGGCACCGGTCGAGGCGCGCGTCATCGAAGTGCACGTGCCCGAGACCATCACGGTGGCCGACCTGGCGCACAAGATGTCGATCAAGGCGTCCGAGGTCATCAAGGCGCTGATGAAGATGGGCCAGATGGTCACCATCAACCAGCCGCTGGACCAGGACACGGCCATGATCGTGGTCGAGGAAATGGGCCACAAGGCCGTCGTGGCCGCGCTGGACGATCCCGAGGCGTTCACTGACGAGGACGTGTCCGGCCAGCAGGCCGAGGCGCTGCCGCGCGCTCCCGTGGTCACCGTCATGGGCCACGTCGACCACGGCAAGACCTCGCTGCTGGACTACATCCGCCGCGCCAAGGTGGCGGCGGGCGAAGCCGGCGGCATCACGCAGCACATCGGCGCCTACCACGTCGAAACCCCGCGCGGCATGGTGTCGTTCCTCGACACCCCCGGCCACGAGGCCTTCACGGCCATGCGGGCCCGCGGTGCGCAGGCGACCGACATCGTCATCCTGGTGGTGGCGGCCGACGACGGCGTCATGCCGCAGACGAAGGAAGCCATCAAGCACGCGAAGGCCGCCAAGGTGCCGATCGTCGTGGCGATCACCAAGGCCGACAAGCCCGATGCCAACCCGGACCGCGTCAAGCAGGAACTGGTGGCCCAGGAAGTCGTGCCCGAAGAGTACGGCGGCGAATCGCCCTTCGTGCCCGTGTCCTCCAAGACCGGCATGGGCATCGACGACCTGCTCGAGCAGGTGCTGCTGCAGGCCGAAGTGCTGGAACTGAAGGCGCCCGTCGAGGCGATGGCCAAGGGCCTCGTCATCGAAGCGCAGCTCGACAAGGGCCGCGGCCCCGTCGCGACGGTGCTGGTGCAGTCCGGCACGCTCAAGGTGGGCGACGTGGTGCTCGCGGGCCAGACCTCCGGCCGCGTGCGCGCCATGCTGGACGAGAACGGCAAGGCGACCAAGTCCGCCGGTCCCTCCATCCCCGTGGAGATCCAGGGCCTGTCCGACGTGCCCCAGGCCGGCGACGAGTTCATGGTGCTCTCCGATGAGCGCCGTGCCCGCGAAATCGCGACCTACCGCGCCGGCAAGTTCCGCAACACCAAGCTGGCACGCCAGCAGGCCGCGAAGCTCGAGAACGTGTTCGCCGACATGACGGCGGGCGAGGTGCAGAACCTGCCCATCATCATCAAGGCCGACGTGCAGGGCTCGCAGGAAGCGCTCGCCGCCTCCCTGCTCAAGCTCTCGACCGACGAGATCAAGGTCCAGCTCGTGTATGCGGGCGTGGGCGGCATCAGCGAGTCCGACGTGAACCTCGCCATCGCCTCCAAGGCGATCGTGATCGGCTTCAACGTGCGTGCCGATGCCGGCGCGCGCAAGACGGCCGAGGCGAACGACGTCGACCTGCACTACTACAACATCATCTACGACGCCGTGGACGAGTTGAAGGCGGCCATGTCCGGCATGCTGGCACCCGAGCAGCGCGAGGAAGAGATCGGCACCGCCGAGATCCGCACCGTGTTCGTGGCCTCCAAGATCGGCACGGTGGCGGGTTCCTACGTCACGTCGGGCCAGGTCACGCGCAACTGCCGCTTCCGCCTGCTGCGCGACAACGTGGTCATCTACACGGGCGAAGTCGAGTCGGTGCGCCGCCTCAAGGACGACGTCAAGGAAGTCAAGGAAGGCTTCGAGTGCGGTATCAAGCTCAAGAACTACAACGACATCAAGGAAGGTGATCAGCTGGAGTTCTTCGAGATCAAGGAAATCGCAAGAACCTTGTGATGCACCCCCTGAGTCGCTTCGCGCCTTCCCCCTCCAGGGGGACGACGCCGGTGGCCTGGCAAAGCCAGTTCCACGGCGTCCGCTGGCATGGCCTGCTCCGCGGCCCTTTGAAGGGTACGAGCGGTGTGCTGGCGAGGTGCGGTGATACTCCGGAGTTCTGAGACCCTATGGCAGCCAAGAAATCATCCACGCCCAACCGCGGCTTCAAGGTCGCGGACCAGATCCAGCGCGATCTGACCGAGCTGATCCGCGAGTTGAAGGACCCGCGCATCGGAATGTGCACGCTGCAGGCCGTGGAAGTGACGCCCGACTACGCGCACGCGAAGGTGTTCTTCAGCGTGCTGGTGGGCGACGCCGACGCGACGCAGGAAGCGCTGAACCAGGCCGCGGGGTTCCTCCGCAACGGCCTCTTCAAGCGCCTGCACATCCACACCGTGCCGACGCTGCACTTCATGTTCGACCGCACCACCGAGCGCGCGTCGGACATGAACGCGCTGATCGCGCGTGCCGTGGCTTCCCGTTCCAAAGACGACGACGAAGCATGACCGCACGCGCTCCCCGCATCCGGGTGCAGCGGCGCCCGGTGCACGGAGTGCTGCTGCTCGACAAGCCCCTGGGCCTTTCCAGCAACGACGCGTTGCAGAAGGCCAAGTGGCTGCTGCGCGCCGAAAAGGCCGGCCACACCGGCACGCTCGATCCGCTGGCCTCCGGCGTGCTGCCGCTGTGCTTCGGCGCGGCCACGAAATTCAGCCAGCTGCAGCTCGACGCGCCCAAGACCTATGAGGCCGTGGCCCGGCTCGGCGTGACCACCACCACCGGCGATGCCGAGGGGGACGTGGTGGAACGCCGCGGCGTGGACCCGGCCCAGCTCGCCCCCGAGCGGCTGGCGGCCGTGCAGCGGCAGTTCACCGGCCCGATCCGGCAGGTCCCGCCGATGCACAGCGCCCTCAAGAAGGACGGCAAGGCGCTCTACGAATACGCCCGCGCGGGCATCGCCGTGGAGCGCGAAGCGCGCGACGTGGTGATCCATGCGCTGGAGCTGTCGCTGGCCGAAGATGCCGGGGGCCCGCCCGCGGTGCGCCTGCGCGTGACCTGCAGCAAGGGCACCTACATCCGCACGCTGGGCGAGGACGTGGGCGCCGCGCTCGGCTGCGGCGCGCACCTCACCTTCCTGCGGCGCATCGACACGGGCGGGCTGGGGGTGGAGCGCTGCGTCACGCTCGCCGCGCTCGAAGCGATGGACGAGGCCGCGCGCATGGCCTGCGTCCAGCCGGTGGAGACGCTGCTCGCAGGGCATGCGGCTGTCACGCTGGACCACGACAATACGGCGCGATTCCTCTCCGGCGTGCGCCGCCGCGGGCCCTGGCCCGATGCGCCCGCCGTGGCGGTGTTCGGCGACGAACCCCGCGCCCTGCTGGGCGTCGGCCGCGTGGCGGCCGGCGAACTCATCCCCGAGCGCCTCCTGAGCCCCCAGGAGATCGCACAGATTCTGGAAAGCACGCCGCGGGCAGAGCGCGGCACATTGGAACCCACTCTATGAGCAAACAAATCCGCAACATCGCCATCATCGCGCACGTCGACCATGGCAAGACCACCATGGTGGACCAGCTGCTGCGCCAGTCCGGCACCTTCGCCGACCACGAAAAGGTCGTCGACACCGTGATGGACAACAACGCGATCGAAAAGGAACGTGGCATCACCATCCTGGCCAAGAACTGCGCCGTGAGCTGGGAAGGCACGCACATCAACATCGTCGACACCCCGGGCCACGCGGACTTCGGCGGCGAAGTGGAACGCGCCCTGTCGATGGTGGACAGCGTGGTGCTGCTGATCGACGCGCAGGAAGGCCCCATGCCCCAGACGCGCTTCGTGACCAAGAAGGCCCTGGCCCTCGGCCTGCGCCCGATCCTGGTGGTGAACAAGGTCGACAAGCCGGGCGCCAACCCCGACAAGGTCGTGAACGCCGCATTCGACCTGTTCGACAAGCTGGGCGCGACCGACGAGCAGCTCGACTTCCCCGTGGTGTATGCCTCGGGCATCAACGGCTGGTCGTCGCTCGAAGAAGGTGCGCCGGGCGAGCAGTGGGGCCCCGACATGTCGGCCCTGTTCAACACCATCCTGAAGCACGTGCCCCCGAACTCGGGCGACCCGGAAGCGCCGCTGCAGCTGCAGATCTCGGCGCTCGACTTCTCCACCTTCGTGGGCCGCATCGGCGTGGGCCGCATCAGCCAGGGCACGCTCAAGCCCGGCCAGGACGTGCTGGTCATGGAAGGTCCGGACGGCAAGAGCGTCAAGGGCCGCGTGAACCAGGTGCTGACCTTCCAGGGCCTGGACCGCATGCAGACCCCGCTGGCCGGCCCCGGCGACATCGTGCTGATCAACGGCATCGAGGACATCGGCATCGGCGTGACCGTGACCGATCCGGCCAACCCTGCGCCGCTGCCGATGCTGAAGGTGGACGAGCCCACGCTGACCATGAACTTCTGCGTGAACACCTCGCCGCTGGCGGGCCGTGAAGGCAAGTTCGTGACCAGCCGCCAGCTGTGGGACCGCCTGCAGAAGGAACTGCAGCACAACGTGGCCCTGCGCGTGAAGGAAACCGACGAGGAAGGCATCTTCGAAGTGATGGGCCGGGGCGAACTGCACCTGACCATCCTGCTGGAGAACATGCGCCGCGAAGGCTACGAGCTGGCCGTCTCCAAGCCGCGCGTGGTGTTCAAGGACATCGACGGCGTTCGCCACGAGCCGATCGAGCTGGTGACGGCCGACATCGAGGAAGGCCACCAGGGCGGCGTGATGCAGGCCCTCGGCGAGCGCAAGGGCGAGCTGGTCAACATGGAATCCGACGGCCGCGGCCGCGTGCGCCTGGAATACCGCATCCCGGCACGGGGCCTGATTGGCTTCACCAACGAATTCCTGAACCTGACGCGCGGCTCGGGCCTGATCTCCAATATCTTCGACAGCTACGAGCCGCACAAGGGCGACATCGGCGGCCGCAAGAACGGCGTGCTGATCTCCATGGACGACGGTGAAATCTTCACCTACGCCCTGGGCAAGCTGGACGACCGCGGCCGCATGTTCGTGAAGGCGAACGATCCGGTGTACGAAGGCATGATCGTCGGCATTCACAGCCGCGACAACGACCTCGTCGTGAACGCCACGCGCACCAAGCAGCTGACCAACTTCCGCGTGTCCGGCAAGGAAGACGCGATCAAGATCACGCCCCCGATCGACCTGACGCTGGAATACGGCGTGGAGTTCATCGAGGACGACGAGCTGGTCGAAATCACGCCCAAGAGCGTGCGCCTGCGCAAGCGCCACCTCACGGAAAACGAGCGCAAGCGCGCCAGCCGCGGCATGTGATCGGGGCCCCGCCCGGGGCTCTGATTCACACCATCGGAAACGCGCCCCCCGGGGCGCGTTTTTCATTTCCGGGATGGAGATGGAGATGGAGGTGGCGATGCGGTGCCGGCAGCGGCCGGATCGGAGCCGTCGCCCCGCCGCACGTCCACGCGCGCGATGCGGCGCCCCTGCACGGCCACCACCTCGAAGCGCAGGCCGTGCAGCACGGCGGTGCGCCCGGGCGCGGGCAGTTCGCCGAAGGTCTCCAGCAGCAGCCCGGCCAGCGTGCTCGCATCGTGCGCGCTGTGCGCGAGCCGCTCCACCCGCAGGGCCCGCGCGAGCGTGTGCAGGTCCACCAATCCGTCCGCCAGCCAGTGGTCCGGTCCCACCGGCTGCAGCAGCAGGTCTTCGCCCGCATCGGGAAACTCGCCCGCGATCGCCTCCAGCACGTCCATCGGCGTGACGAGGCCCAGGATCGTGCCGTACTCGTCGCTCACCAGCGCGAGGTGGTTGCGCGAACGGCGCAGGTTCTCCATCAGCCGCAGGATGCTCACCGTCTCGGGAACGACGAGCGGTGCCTGCAGGCTCTTGCGGCGGTCGATGGTGCCGTGCGCGATCAGGTCGGCCATCAGGTCCTTGGCGCGGCCCACGCCGATCACCGCGTCCAGCCCGCCGCGGTCGCACACCGGGAACAGGCCGTGCGGCTGCGCCTGCAGCTGGCGGTAGAGCGCGGATTTGTCCTGGCTGATGTCGATCCAGTCGACGTCGGCGCGCGGCGTCATGATGGAGAGCACGGAGCGGTCGGCGAGCGACAGCACGCCCCGGACCATGCTGCGCTCCTCCTGCCGGAAGGCATGCAGCGCAGCTTCTCCACCGGAGGACGAGGGCGTGCCTCCGGACGCGCCCGCACCGCCGGCCTCCTGCCCGCCGAGCAGCCGCAGCACCGCGCGCGCCGTGCGCTCGCGCATCGGCAGGCGCGCGGCATGGCGGGCGATGTTGCGCAGCCGCCATTGGTTGAAGAACTCGATGAGGATCGAGAAGCCGATGGCGGCGTACAGGTAGCCCTTGGGCAGGTGGAAGCCCATGCCTTCGGCCACCAGGCTGAAACCGATCATCAGCAGGAAACTAAGGCACAGCACCACCACCGTGGGGTGCCGGTTCACGAAGGCGGTGAGCGCGCGCGACGCCAGCATCATGAAGCCCATGGCGATCACCACCGCCGCCATCATCACCGGCAGGTGCTGCACCATGCCCACGGCGGTGATGATCGAATCGAGCGAGAACACGGCGTCCAGCGCCACGATCTGCACCAGCACCACGCCGAAGGCCGCATGCTCGCGCTGCTTCGGTCCGGCCGAGTCCACGCCCTCCAGGCGTTCGTGCAGTTCGGTGGTGGCCTTCCACAGCAGGAACACGCCGCCGCCGAGCAGGATCATGTCCCGCCACGACAGCGACAGCCAGCCCCATTCGACGATCGGCGCGGTGAGCCGGATCAGGTGCGCCATCGCGGCCAGCAGGCACAGCCGCAGCACCAGCGCGAGCGACAGGCCGATCAGCCGGGCGCGGTCCCGCTGCTCCGGGGGCAATTTGTCCGCGAGGATCGCGATGAAGACGAGGTTGTCGATGCCGAGAACGATCTCCAGCACCACCAGGGTGAGCAGACCCGCCCAGGCCGACGGATCGCTCAGCCATTCCATGGCGGGCTCCCGGGCAGGTGGGCGGCGGCGCCTGGAAGGCACGCGCGGGCCGTGCCGCGTTCGCCTTCAGCGGGCAGGGCGGCGGCGGGGAGGATCGGGCAATGCTGCGTTGCCACGGGGTGAAGGGGCATGCCGGGACATTCTAGGCAGCGGCCCGCGCAGGTCCTGTAGGAGACCGGGCACACCGCGCGGCGTGCGGCACAATTTCGGGCACCGATTTCACGAACTACAGGATGACGAAGGAGACTCGAATGGATGCAACGCAACGCGACGTGCTGGCCGAGGTGCGCGGGCAGGTGGGCTTCATCACGCTGAACCGCCCCCGCGCGCTGAACGCGCTGTCGCTGGGCATGGTGCGCGACCTCATGGAGGCGCTGCTGCGCTGGCAGGCCGATCCGGCCGTGCTGGCGGTGGCCATCCGCGGCACGAACAAGGAGGGTGACTTCGGCGCCTTCTGCGCGGGCGGCGACATCCGCTTCCTGCACCAGGCCGGCAGCACGGGCCATCCGCAGCTGGAGGACTTCTTCACCGAGGAATACGCGCTCAACCACCTGATCCACGCCTTCGGCAAGCCCTACATCGCGTTCATGGACGGCATCGTCATGGGCGGGGGCATGGGCATCAGCCAGGGCGGCACGCTGCGCCTCGTCACCCCGCGCACCAAGATGGCCATGCCCGAGACCGCGATCGGCCTGTTTCCGGACGTGGGCGGCGGCTACTTCCTCTCGCGCTGCCCCGGCCGCACCGGAGAATGGCTGGCGCTGACGGGCGACACGATCGGCGCGGGCGACGCGGTCGCGCTGGGCCTGGCGGACGGCTGCGTGCCGGCCGAGGCGCAGGCAGGCCTCTGGGACGGCCTCGGCACGCGCAGCTTCGAGGACGGCGCCGCCATCGAGCGCTGGGTCGCCACGCATTTCACCGAACCGCAGCCCGCCGCCACGGCCGACCGCGCGCGCATCGACGCCGCCTTCGGCGAAGCCGACGTGCCGGCCATCCTCGCGGCGCTGGAAGCCGATGGCAGCGAGTGGGCGCGCGCCACGGTGGCCACGCTGCGCAAGCGCTCGCCGCTGATGCTGCACGTGGTGCTGGAGCAGATCCGCCGCGCGCGCGGCATGGATTTGGCCGCCGACCTGCGCATGGAACGCGACATGGTGCGCCACTGCTTCTACCTGCGGCCCGGCCAGAGCGAAACGGTGGAGGGCATCCGCGCCCTGGCCGTGGACAAGGACCATGCCCCGCGCTGGAACCCGGCGCGCATCGAGGACGTCACGCCCGCGATGTGGCAACCCTTCTTCGACAGTCCCTGGCCCACGCATGCGCATCCGCTCGCCGCGTTGCGCTGACATGGCGCGGACTGAAGCGCGGGGCTCCGGCAGCGCCGTGCCTTGTGGCGCGGCCGGGCCTCACAGCTGGGGATGTATGGCCGTGGCGATCGCGAGCAGCGCCTCGCGGGGTAGCGGGCCGCTCAGCGCGTAGCCGAAACCGTCCTCCACCCAGTAGAAACTGGGCACGGGGCCGTCGCCTTCGTAGCGGAACGCGGTTTCCGCCGCAGGCATGCGGCCCGCCTCGGTTTTCGGGTGTGCCGCCGCGGGCAGGGCACCGAGGTACAGCGTGATGCGCTGCCCCGCGGCGTTCTGGTACATGAACTGCGCCCGCGCGCCGCTGGCGCCGCCCGGGCCGGCATCGCCCGGCAGCAGGCGGCCGCCCACCAGTTCATAGCCCTGGGGCTGCAGATCCGGAATGTGCAGCGGCCGGCCCAGGCGCTTGGAGAGCCACTGCACGAGATGCTCCTGCTGGGCCGCGCCCACCTCCACCGGATGGCGCTGCTCGGGCTGGTAGACCGCATGCGCCGCGGCGGCCTGCAGCGCGAAACGCTGGGTGGGCGCGAGGGGCGGGGGCGCGGAGCGCGCCAGCGTGGCGGCGGCGGGATCGGCGGTGCGGACCGTGCCGTGCAGCGTCCATCCGAGCCCGAAGGCGAGCGCGAGCGAGGCCGCGAGGCCGGCCATGCGCCAGGCCTGGGCCGAACGCATGCGGCGGTCCTGGAAGCCGCGTGCCGCCTGCGTGAGCGGCGGAGGCACTGGTGCCTCTTCCCAACCCGCATGCAGCCCGCGCAGCCGTTCGCGCTGGGCCTTCCATGCGTGCACGCGCTCCTGTGCGGCGGTATCGTCCGCCAGCCGCTGGCGCAGCGCCTGCGCTTCTCCGTCGGGCAGCCGGCCGTCGACCAGTGCGTGCAGGCGGTCGTCGTCCAGCCCCGTGTCCGGGGTGCCGGGCGGCACGCCATGCGGGATGCCGTCGGTGGTGGGGTTGCGCGGGGTGGTCATGGCCTGCAATCCAGCGTCATTTCAGGCGCCGCAGCCGCGGCACCGCGGGCGGCGAGGGCGGCCGTGGTGCCGCCATCCCTGGCGCCACGCCGGGGGCGTGGGCCTGCGGCTCCATCAGTTCGCGCAGCCGCTGCCGGGCCCGCGAGAGGCGCGACATCACCGTGCCCACCGGCACGCCCAGCACCTTCGCTGCGGCGGCGTAATCCATGTCTTCGAGCGTCACCAGCAGCAGCACCGCGCGCTGGTCGGCGGGCAGGCGCTGCAGGCAGCGGTCCAGGTCCAGCGCATCGTCGGTGCGCGCGGGTGGCGCCTGCAGATGGTCCTGCACCGATTCCAGGTCGAGCGGCGGCTGCGCCGGCACCGCACGCAATTGGTTCAGGTACACGCGGTGCATCAGCGTGAACAGCCAGGCGCGCAGGTGCGTGCCCGGGCGCCACAGCAGCCATTTGCGGCAGGCGCGCTCCAGCGTGTCCTGCACCAGGTCGTCCGCCGCCCAGGCGTTGCCCGTCAGCGCCCGCGCGTAGCGGCGCAGGCCCGGCAGGTGCGGCGTGATGTCGTCCATGCGGCAGGGGTTAACTGAAGAGACTCACCATGTGAAGGACATGTCGACTGCGTTCATGCTGTTCATACGGGTTCGCCATCCGAGCGAGAACAAGGCGCGCGGCCGCAGACAGTGCTGTAGCACGGCAAGGCGAAGCAACGCAGTTCTCGCCGGGATGGCGGACCCGTATCAGGGCTTGGCGGTGCGCCAGACCTGGTTCACGCCGTCGCCGGTGCGATCGCCGGGCTGGGTGTCCTTCACCCAGTAGTAGAGCGGCTTGCCCTTGTAGGCCAGCTGGCGGGCGCCGTCGTCGCGCTCCACCACGGTGAAGTCACCCGTGGGCGTGTCGCTGCCGGCCAGCAGGGGAGGCCAGTTCTTCGCGCAGGGGCCGTTGCAGGTCGACTTGCCCGCGCCCGCCGCATCGCGGTCGAAGGTGTAGAGGGTCATGCCGTTCGGGCCGACCAGGGCGCCATTCTTCTCGGCGACGCCGCCGGGCATGCGGGACGACGACATGGAGGCGCAGCCGGCGAGTGCCAGTGCCAGTGCGGAAGCCGCGAAGAGGGTGGAGAGTCGGGTCATCGGTGTGTGCTCCTGTAGGCGCGGGTGGCGGCGACATGCCGGCCCCACGCAGGATAGAACACCGGGTGCGGCCCGTTTATTCCGCACCGCCCGAAATTTTTTTGCGCCCGCTCAGCGGTGGCGGCTCTTCATCGCGCGCTCGACCTCGCGCTTGCCCTCGCGCTCCTTGATCGTGTCGCGCTTGTCGTGCTCGGCCTTGCCCTTGGCGAGCGCGATCTCGCACTTGGCGCGGCCGTTCGTCCAGTGCAGGTTGAGCGGCACCAGCGTGTAGCCCTTCTGCTCCACCTTCCCGATGAGGCGCAGGATTTCGTCCTTGTGCAGCAGCAGCTTCTTGGTGCGGGCCGCGTCCGGGCTCACGTGGGTGGAGGCCGTCTTGAGCGCGTTGATCTGGCAGCCGATCAGGTAGAGCTCGCCCTCGCGGATCACCACGTAGCCGTCGGTGAGCTGCACCTTGCCCTCGCGCAGCGCCTTCACCTCCCAGCCGTGCAGCACCATGCCCGCCTCGTGGCGTTCCTCGAAGAAGTAATTGAAGGCCGCCTTCTTGTTGTCGGCGATGCGTGACTGGGTCTCGGGTTTCTTGGCCATGGGGAATCAGATGCGGCACATGGAGGGGTTTGAAAGCCCTCCCTACAATCGAACGATCGTCCGTGCGCTTTCCGGGGATTCTAGTGCGCCGCCCCGCCGCGGCCCGCCATCCCCGTCCATCCATGAAAAACGTCAACAAGTCCGTCCTGATCTGGTACAGCCCCGAAGAGATGTTCGCCCTCGTCACCGATGTGGCGAAGTACCCGGAATTCCTGCCCTGGTGCGACAGTGCGCGGGTGCTGGAGCAGGACGAGCACGGCATGACCGCCGAGGTGGGCATCGCCTTCAGCGGCCTGCGCAAATCCTTCGTCACGCGCAACCAGCACGAGCCGGGCCGGCGCGTGCAGATGCGGCTCGTGAAGGGCCCGTTCTCGCAGCTCGATGGCGACTGGCGCTTCCATCCCGTGGGCGACGGCAGCCAGCGCGCCTGCAAGGTGGAGCTGCAGCTCAACTACGGTTTCGACAACATCGCGCTCGCCGCGCTGGTGGGCCCGGTGTTCGACCGCATCGCGGGCAGCATGGTGGATGCGTTCATCCAGCGGGCGGAGCAGGTGTATGGGGAGTGACGGCGCGGGCCGCGTCGCGGTGACGGTCGCCTGGTCACCCGGGCCACGCGACGTGCGCGAAGTCGCCCTGGAACTGCCCGCGGGCGCCACGGTGCGCGATGCGCTGCGGGCCTGCGGCGGCCCGGCGGAGGATGACGAAGCGCCCTGCGGCATCTGGGGAAAACCGGTGGAGCCTGGCCGCATCCTGCAGGCGGGCGACCGCGTCGAGTGGTACCGGCCGCTGCGCGTCGATCCCAAGAAAGCGCGGCGCGAGCGCTTCGCACGGCAGGGAGCGCGTGCGACGGGGCTCTTTGCCGCGCGCCGTCCCGGCGCCAAGGCCGGGTACTGAGCCCCCCCCGCTAGAGAACGGGTACCGGGCCGGGGGGGCAGGGCTGCCCGTGTCAGCGCGCGCAGTCGGAGGCGATCGCGGCTTCCGCCCGGCGCAGCTCGGCGGCGCGGGTCGCGTCGTCCATGAACGCACGCTCGCCCTGGGCGTTCACCTGGCTCACGAGCTGGCCGGAGGCCAGCATGGACTGCTGCTGCCGCGCGCGCTGGCAGTTCTCGGCGCGGGCCTTGGCGAGGCGGTCGTCTTCCGCCTTCTTGCGCGCGGCTTCGGCGGCCTCCGCCTGGGCCTTGCGCTCCTGCAGCTCCTTGTCGGTGCCGGACAGTTGCGGAGCACTCGCGGCGGAGGCGGGCGCCCCGGGCCGGGCCGCCACCGCGGCGCCGGGCTGCATGCCGGCGGCCGCATCGGCCGGCGCGGCCTGCGGGCGCGGCGCGGGCTGCAGGCTGCCGCCGGGCTGCTTCAGGATGTTCTTCGCGGGCACGTCGACGGGCGGAGGGCGGTCGCTGAACACCTTGCGCCCGTCCTTGTCGACCCACTGCCATTGCGCCGAAGCCGCCAGCGCCCAGGAGGCTGCACAGACGAGCACGAGAAGTCGGTGGAGTGTCATGCGGCGAGTGTAGCTTCGGCCCCCCGGGCGCGCCATCCGGTGCGGGCCCTGGCGAACCCGGCCGCAGCGAAGGGTGCGGCCCGGCGGGTACAATCGTTTTTTTGGAGCGAATCTCATGCGCCTTCTAGGAAAAGCGCTCACCTTCGACGATGTGTTGCTGGTGCCGGCGTACTCCCAGGTCCTCCCCAAGGACACGTCCCTCGCGACGCGACTCTCCCGCAATATCTCCCTGAACCTCCCGCTCGTGTCCGCCGCCATGGACACCGTGACCGAAGCGCGCCTGGCCATCGCCATCGCGCAGGAGGGCGGCATCGGTATCGTGCACAAGAACCTCACGGCGCAGGAGCAGGCGGCCCACGTCGCCAAGGTCAAGCGCTATGAATCCGGCGTGGTGCGCGACCCGGTCGTCATCACCCCGGACCACACGGTGCTGCAGGTGCTGCAGATGTCCGAGCAGCTCGGCATCTCGGGCTTCCCCGTCTGCGACGCGGGCAAGGTGATCGGCATCGTCACGGGGCGCGACCTGCGCTTCGAGACACGCTACGACGTCAAGGTGCGCGACATCATGACGCCGCGCGAGAAGCTCATCACGGTGAAGGAGGGCGCGACCGCCTCCGAAGCCAAGGCGCTGCTCAACAAGCACAAGCTCGAGCGCCTGCTCGTCATCAACGACGCGTTCGAGCTCAAGGGCCTGATCACCGTCAAGGACATCACCAAGCAGACCAGCTTCCCCAACGCGGCGCGCGACAGCAACGGCCGCCTGCGCGTGGGCGCGGCCGTCGGCGTGGGCGAGGGCACCGAAGAGCGCGTCGAGGCACTGGTCAAGGCCGGTGTCGACGCGATCGTGGTGGACACGGCCCACGGCCACAGCAAGGGCGTGATCGACCGCGTGCGCTGGGTCAAGCAGAACTACCCGCACGTGGACGTGATCGGCGGCAACATCGCCACCGGCGCGGCGGCGCTCGCGCTGGTCGAGGCCGGCGCGGACGGCGTCAAGGTCGGCATCGGCCCCGGCTCCATCTGCACCACCCGCATCGTCGCGGGCGTGGGCGTGCCCCAGATCATGGCCATCGACAGCGTGGCCACCGCCCTCAAGGGCACGGGCGTGCCGCTGATCGCCGACGGCGGCATCCGCTACTCGGGCGACATCGCCAAGGCGCTGGCCGCGGGCGCGAGCACCGTGATGATGGGCGGCATGTTCGCCGGCACCGAAGAGGCGCCCGGCGAGGTCATCCTGTTCCAGGGCCGCAGCTACAAGAGCTACCGCGGCATGGGCTCCATCGGTGCCATGCAGCAGGGCTCGGCCGACCGCTACTTCCAGGAATCCAGCACCGGCAACCCGAACGCCGACAAGCTGGTGCCCGAAGGGATCGAAGGCCGCGTGCCCTACAAGGGCTCCATGGTCTCGATCGTGTTCCAGATGGCCGGCGGCGTGCGCGCCTCCATGGGCTATTGCGGCTGCGCCACCATCGAAGAGATGAACAACAAGGCGGAGTTCGTCGAGATCACCACGGCCGGCATCCGCGAAAGCCACGTGCACGACGTGCAGATCACGAAGGAAGCTCCCAACTACAGAGCGGACTAGAGCACAACCCCCTGAGGCGCTTACGCGCCTTCCCCCTTCTCTCGAACGGCTGCGCCGTTCGGGAAGGGGGACGCAGCCGGTGCGGCGGGGCGGCCCTTGCACGGCTGCTCTGGCCTGGGGCCGCGGGGGCTTCGGGTGCCATGACGAATTCAAGGCTCTGGGCTCTGGGCTCTGGGCTCTGGGCTCTGGGCTATTCTGGTCTGATTGCCAGGGTCTGGTCGGTTTGGTAAAGTCTGGTCTGAATTTTTGTTCAGGCCAGACTTTTCTTTTTTCCGGAACCCTTTGCGCATGCAGACCGTCGGCATCTACGAAGCCAAGACCCGTTTTTCCGCGCTCATCGAGGCGGTGGAGCAGGGCGAGGAGGTGCGCATCACCCGGCACGGAAAAGAGGTGGTGCGCATGCTGCCGGTGCGGCGCCGGCCGGTGATCACCGACGAGCAGATCGCGCGGGAGCTCGGGCAGATCGATGCGCTGCATGCCAGCATCCGTGCCGCGACCGGGCCCACGGCGGCGCCGGCCCTGCGCCGCAGCGGACGGAGCACCGCCGCATGACCACGTCCACCACCGCCTTCGTGCTCGACGCCTCCGTGACCGCCGCCTGGCTGCTGCCCGATGCGGCCAGCGAGCACACGCGGCGCCTCTATGCCCGCATCCGCCGCGACGAGGTCGAGCCCCAGGCGCCCAACCTCTGGCAGTGGGAGTGCGGCAACCTGATCGCGAGCGGCGTGCATGCCGGCCGCATTCCCGCAGGCTCCGTCGAAGGCCTGTGGGCCGTGCTCGAAGCCATCCGCCACCGCGTGGAACTGCACGAGCTGGCGCCCGCGCAGCACAAGGCCGTGCTCGACGTCGCCCTCGATACCGGCCTGCCGGTCTACGACGCCGCCTACCTCTGGCTCGCACGCTCGCTGCGCCTGCCGCTCGCCACCTTCGATACCGCCCAGGCCGAGGCCGCCACGCGCACCGGCGTGGCGCTGCTCGATCTGTCCACGTTCTGACTCCTCCGATTCCACCGCTCTTACCGACCCCGACCACCATGCAACACCAGAAGATCCTCATCCTCGACTTCGGCTCCCAGGTCACCCAGCTCATCGCGCGCCGCGTGCGCGAGGCCCACGTGTACTGCGAAGTGCATCCCTGCGACGTGACCGACGCCTGGGTGCGCGAATACGCCGCCGACGGCGCGCTCAAGGGCGTGATCCTCTCGGGCAGCCACGCCAGCGTGTACGAAGAGACCACCGATCGCGCGCCGCAGGCCGTGTTCGAACTCGGCGTGCCGGTGCTGGGCATCTGCTACGGCATGCAGACCATGGCGCAGCAGCTCGGCGGCAAAGTCGAGGGCGGCCACAAGCGCGAATTCGGCTATGCGGAAGTGCGCGCCCACGGCCACACCGCGCTGCTGAAGGACATCGCCGACTTCACCACGGCCGAGGGCCACGGCATGCTCAAGGTCTGGATGAGCCACGGCGACAAGGTCGCCGAGATGCCGCCCGGCTTCAAGCTCATGGCCTCCACCCCCAGCTGCCCGATCGCCGGCATGGCCGACGAGGCGCGCCGCTTCTACGCCGTGCAGTTCCACCCCGAGGTGACGCACACCGTGCAGGGCCGCGCGCTGCTCGACCGTTTCGTGCTCGGCATCTGCGGCGTGCAGCCGGACTGGGTCATGAAGGACCACATCGCCGAAGCCGTCGAATCCATCCGCGCCCAGGTGGGCGACGAGGAAGTCATCCTCGGCCTCTCGGGCGGCGTGGATTCCAGCGTGGCCGCCGCGCTCATCCACCGCGCCATCGGCGACCAGCTCACCTGCGTGTTCGTCGACCACGGCCTGCTGCGCCTGAACGAAGGCGACATGGTGATGGACATGTTCGTGGGCAAGCTGCACGCCAAGGTCGTGCGCGTGGATGCGAGCGAACTCTTCCTGCGCGAACTGGCCGGCGTGAGCGATCCCGAGCAGAAGCGCAAGATCATCGGCCGCCTGTTCGTGGACGTCTTCAAGGCCGAGGCCGCCAAGCTCACCGCTTCGGGCGCATCGAAGAAGGAAAAGGGCGCCACCTTCCTGGCCCAGGGCACCATCTACCCGGACGTGATCGAATCCGGCGGCGCCAAGAGCAAGAAGGCCGTCACCATCAAGAGCCACCACAACGTCGGCGGCCTGCCGGAACAGCTGGGCCTGAAACTGCTGGAGCCGCTGCGCGACCTGTTCAAGGACGAAGTGCGCGAACTCGGCGTGGCCCTCGGCCTGCCGCACGAGATGGTGTATCGCCACCCCTTCCCCGGCCCCGGCCTGGGCGTGCGCATCCTGGGCGAGGTGAAGAAGGAATACGCCGACCTGCTGCGCCGCGCCGACGCGATCTTCATCGAGGAACTGCGCAACCACGTGGACCCCGAAACCGGCAAGACCTGGTACGACCTCACCAGCCAGGCCTTCACCGTCTTCCTGCCCGTGAAGAGCGTCGGCGTGATGGGCGACGGCCGCACGTACGACTACGTCGTCGCCCTGCGCGCCGTGCAGACCAGCGATTTCATGACCGCCGACTGGGCCGAGCTGCCGTACGCGCTGCTCAAGAAGGTGTCGGGGCGGATCATCAACGAAGTGCGCGGGATCAACCGGGTGACGTACGACGTGTCGAGCAAGCCGCCGGCGACGATTGAGTGGGAGTGATTGAAATTCTTTCTCAATATCGTCGTCGGTCGTTGAGTGTTCGCGCTAGTTTCAGGTCGATGAGGCCGGCTTAGCTGCAGCCTCGACGATGAATTTGCTTCGCTCGAAGAGTTCGTCGAAAGTCATGATGTCGATGCCGGTGATGCTGTTTCTATACAGTTCGAAAGAGCGCATCTTGTCGATGTTAACACCATGTTCTGAGACGAATTCGCCCAGCGAGCCTGCGACGATGAAAGCGCGTGGTTTGAAGTTGAATACGGACTCCCCCGTCGGATTGCCTTCCTTGTCGTTAGGCTGAATCAGACCGTATAGCCTTTGTAATGCAGCCGCGACGGTGCCTTGAACCTGAGCCACTGCACCTGCTAATTCGGACGATGGGGCCCAGCAGCCAGGACGATAGGCCGACGCAGCCAGCAGTGGAGTGTTGTGTTTCTTGATTTCCACGAAGCACAGAGCATTGATGATCCCACGAGTTTTCATCAATCCATCCACCCGCTTGCCATGGCTCAAAAGATCGTGCCCTTGTACTACCTGTTCCAGCTTACGGTCGTCAAAGCCGGTGACAAAAAAATAGCTCAGGCCGTAGCCAAATACCCATTGGTTCCTCTCGAAGAACTTCTGCCACAAGGCTTCATCGCCATGTATGTGCTTTGCCTGCTTCACTTGGCCGAAGTAATCAGCATCCTCCATCAGGCGATGGAAGATGGCTAACTGCTTCTTGCGGTAGCCCAACGTAACTACATCTTCTCTCGTCAGCTCGGCCTGAATGACCTCGGAAAATATTTCCTGGTTGTCATGGACGAGGCTTGCAGCCTGCTCTTTGGACAGGACCAGCCGGCGAAGCTCGGGATCTGTGATGTTGACTTTCTGCGGAGAACTGAATTCAAACGCCGCAATATCTTGGAAGAATCGTAGCAATGTGAGGATCTCGTTGCCAATGAACGAGAAGTGCGTATTGTGGGGTACGCCTGTTGTGCCGTTGAAGGCTTGGATCGTCACAACGCGAAGATTCCTGTCGCTCTCCAAGAATTTAGCGATGATTTCCGTTCTAGCCTTCTCGGTCTGGCGCAACACCACCTCCCGCTTGACCTTAGCGTAGTGCAGGCCCTCTGAGTCGATGACCTTGGAAGCGATGCGCAGCGGGCCATCGGCAGTTGCTACCGCCGGGCTGATGTATGTTTTCCCGGGGATTTTTTTCCGATGTATTTCTGACTCGTCATCCACGCGTGTCTCCTTGCTGCGTCTTTGATTTAGAGATTGGGTGAACTTGCTCTGCTTCCACGGACCATTATCGGCTTGATCATCAACACAGGATCTGGTCTTTCTCGTAGATCATCATTGCAGGACACTCCTCGGCTAACACGCGGCGCTCGAGCTTCACGGGTGAGTGGTAGCGCGGAGTGGCGCCGACGCAGGTCACACAGGAGGTCGCGGTGGTCATCCTTTTGTTTGCCGATCACCTACCCCCGTTCTCTCCCGATAAACGCGCCGACCGTCGCTTTACGCCCAGCGGCACCAACCTAGTTATCAATGGTCTGCGTGGTCACGTCAAACTCACGCGCCAGTTCTGCTGGTGTCTTTCCAGCTCGCCCAAAATCCACCATCTGCTCTAAAAACTGCGCAGGGTACGGCGGCCTCGTCTTGCTCATTTTCGAACTCCTTGTTTTACAGCGTAAGGTGTCCGCCAAACCGGGGCAATTTCACTTCGCGTTCTTGGTTTCAGTTCGCTGCCTGTGGAGCTGGAACGCCACGGGTTGGGCACGCCATGTATCGATGTCCCATCCGATCATCGCTTCCACGGTACCGCCGCTGGCCTGCGGTGCGGGGGAGCCCCTCTGTAAACGTATTCCATAGACGATCAGCAGACCGGTCTTTCCTTTTTCCAGTCGGTGCAGGTCGACCTCGTTCTTGGTCATCATGACGGAGTCACAGATGTCGGAGGTGGTGCCTTTCACCTCGATCTTGAGCGAGGTCATGCCGGTCGTGGCGACAAGGTCGAATGACTCAGTAGCGGACGTGTCCTTGCATTGGTAGCCCAACTCGGTCAGATGACCCACGGCAAGAGCCATCGCGCGAAGTTCGACAGCTTTTCGTTCGGGTGCGGTCAGTCCGATTCCTTGGCCGCCAGGCCTGCGCTTGAGTGGACGAGAGATTTCTTCGATGGCCGCAGAGTCTTGCTCCGCAGGTGTGACGTCTCTCTGATTGAGCTGCGCAAGGTAGATCTCCCCAAGACGCTCGACCGTGGACTGCAGGATGGCGTCGATGTCCGTGGCCGCAAGCTGGGCCGCGGGAACCCTGATCGCCAACGCCGTCGACTTTTCAAATGTTCTGGTCAATGGCGCTTTGGCGCCCAGTTTGATGTCCACAACGAATGGTGCGATTGATCCCCATCGCTGCTGCACGATGCCTCTGGCCCAAGACGTACGTCTCGCAAGCTCGTCGTCGGATACGGGTCGCAAGTCACCACCGTTCCAAACAGTGCTGCCGCAACCTATCGTGATGAAAATGGCGGATCCATCTGCGGCGAAGTGGATGACCAAATAGAAGCCGTTTCTTGGGTTCGGTGACATGGTCTTCGAGAAGACCCGGGTCCAAGGCGCCTCCGTCTTGCGGCCAATGCCGTCGGAGGCATCTACTTCGAGATCGTCGAACATCGGGTCGAATGCCTGTTGCAGTCGTGTCAGCCGCTCGCGGAGTGCTGACGTGAGCTCGGTCCGAACGAGTCGCCCACGCTCCTGCATCTGCGGAGTGTTCGACGACGAATAGTGCGGCTGAAGAGCGCAGATCTGCGCCAGTACATCTTTCATTCCCTTATCTCCATTGCAGCCGTGCTGGGGCGTAGACGACGCACTTCGCCAATTGGTTCTTCATGAGATTCTTCGTGAGCTTCGCTCACCGACGGCAGTCCATGCGCATTCTGCGGAAGACATGAGGGCGTATTCTGACTTGATGGGCTTCCCCCGGTTTCCCAGACGTTTTGCGTAGCCATTGAAGGGCTATCGCTGTCGCTTTTCAAATCGAACCGGGCTGAGGTCGGCTCTGCCTGCTCCTTAGTACGGTAGACGGTCCGAGCGCAGCGCTCGGTTTCAGCGTCGAGAAGAAGCTCACCATTGCCGCGTTGTTCCAGCATTCACCACGCAGACTCCTGCTGCAGGTGATGTATTGGTGAGATAGCCCCCTGATTCCCCGGCCCCGTCCTGTCGCTTATCTTTGGAGATAGGAACAGGACTGTGCATATGACTAGGCATACGGAGTCAGTAGAGGTAGTAGTGAAGGACCAGCGCCGCAGGCGCTGGTCCCTGGCCGAGAAAGCGGCCCTGGTGCGGCGCACCTACGAGCCGGGCATGAGCGTGTCGCTGGTGGCGCGCCAGGAAGGCGTCTCGGCGGGGTTGCTGT
>CAJYKV010000023.1 GCA_913774955.1 uncultured Acidovorax sp. | reverse complement strand
ACTGTGTGAGGACGTGCAGCAGGCCACGGGGCACACGGTGCAACTGGCCTGGGCAGACCAAGGCTACACGGGCGAAGCGGCATCCAAGGCCGCGCAGGACAACGGCATCGACCTGCAGATCGTGAAGCTGCCAGAGGCGAAGAAAGGCTTTGTACTGCTGCCCCGGCGCTGGGTGGTGGAGAGAAGCTTCGGCTGGCTGGCGAGATTCCGCAGGCTCTCCCGAGACTATGAGCGGTTGCCAGAAGTGCTCGGGGGACTGCATTTCCTGGTGTTTGCTGTGCTCATGTTGCCCGCCGCCGCACGGGTGCTGGCTGCGGCAGGAAGTTCATAACACGCTCTAGTCCGCTGCGAATTGCCTTGGTCGGCGAAGGCCCGACAGAGCGTGAAGTGATTGAGGCTGCATTGAGGCATGTTCTTGCTCCCCGCACCTTCGTGCTGACACAACTACAGCCCGAAGCGACCAAACCCGATATGGGCACCGGTTGGGGCGGGGTCTTGAAGTGGTGCCAACAACAGGCAACCCGCAGTAAGGCCAATGGTGGACCGATCGATGAAGACCCCACCCTATCGGACTTCGACTGCATCGTCATCCAATTGGATGCGGACGTGGCTACTTTCTCCTATGCAGACCTGCGCCCGCCCTACACAGATGCAGACGCCGCCAGCAAAGGCTGGAGGCCTTTGCCATGTCCTGTCCACAGTCCCCCCGCACCCCTCCAGTCAGATGACTTGCACGCTGTATTGCTGGCATGGCTGCAACCTGCAGTGCCAGGCTCAAAGACGATAGTGTGCATCCCGGCAATGAATACTGGCGCTTGGCAGGCTGCAGCCAAGCTGCCTGAAGATCATGCCTTGCTCGCCGATCTCGAATGCAATCTGCGTATTGAACCCCAAATGGCAAGCCTGCCCATCAAACTGCGTGTGGACAAGAAGAAGCGCGCGAGCCGCCTCGCCGCAGCGGATGCCGTCGCCAAGCACTGGAACAGCGTGACCGCCATGTGTACCCGAGCACAGGCCTTCGAGCAAGCCATGCTCCTCGCATTCCCAGTAATTGCAGCCCTCCCGGGCGAACGGGTTGACTGATTGGCATTGCGGCTATGGCTGGGGCTGGCGCCTTGCTGCCTATTCTCAACAGTTCTCTGCCGAGGCCGCTGGAATGTAGCCTGCCCCTACCTCCACCGCGGCTGCACGAGGATCTTCACCGCCGACTCGTTGTTGTGGATCAGCGTGTCGAAGCCTTTCGCCACCAGATCCTCCAGCTGGATGCGCTGGGTGATGAAGGGCGCCAAGTCGATCTTGCCCTCCTCGACCAGCCTGATGGTTTCCTGATGGTCGTTGCAGTAGGCAATGGTGCCGCGCACGTCCAGCTCCTTCATGACCACGCTGTGCACGTTGACGGTGGCCGGGTGGCTCCAGATGGACACGATCACCACCACGCCGGTGGACTTCGTCGCGGCCACCAGCGTGTCGAGCACCTTGTTGACGCTCGAGCATTCGAAGGCCACGTCCACGCCCTTGTCGCCGGTGAGCTTCATCACCTCGGCCGTCACGTCCACTTCGGACGGGTCCAGGATGTGATCGGCCACGCCGGATTCGCGCGCCTTCTGCTTGCGCTTGGCGCTCAGCTCGGTGACGATGACCGTAAGGCCCTTGGCCTTCAGGATGGCTGACAGCAGCAGGCCGATGGGGCCCGCGCCGCCCACCAGCGCCACATCGCCCGCCTTGGCGCCGCTGCGGGTGTAGGCGTGGTGGCCCACGGACAGCGGCTCGATCAATGCGGCCTGGTCCAGCGGAATGGCGTCCGAGATCGGGTGCACCCAGCGGCGCTTGACGGCGATCCGCTCGGAGAGCCCGCCCCCACGGCCGCCCAGGCCGATGAAGTTCATGTTCTTGGACAGGTGGTAGTTGTCGCCCGGCCCCGTGGGCACGTCGTCGGCCACGATGTAGGGCTCCACCACGACGTGCTGGCCGACTTCGATGTCATCGACGCCCTCGCCCACGGCATAGACCACGCCGGAGAACTCATGCCCCATGGTGATGGGTGCGGACTCGCCCGAGATGGGGTGCGGGTGGCCGCAGGGCGGGATGAAGATCGGCCCCTCCATGAACTCGTGCAGATCGGTGCCGCAGATGCCGCACCAGGCCACTTCGATGCCCACCGTGCCGGGCTCCACCACGGGTTCGGGAATGTCTTCGATACGGATATCGCCACGGTTGTGGAAACGTGCTGCTTTCATGATTCGACTTTCTGTTCTGTGAGGTTGGATCGGTGGGACGGCACCCTGCCGCCCATCTTGATTCCGTGGGCGCCATCGGCCCTTGCTCTAGCGCAAGTGATGCACCTGCTGCAGGCCATAGACCTGCACGGGCAGGCCTTCCTGCCGGGCCTTGAGCTGCAGCGCCAGGTAGAGCGAGTAATGGCGCGACTGGTGCAGGTTGCCGCCGTGGAACCACAGGGCCTCCTGCTGCGTGGGCTTCCACATGTTGCGCTGCTCGCCCTCCCAGGGGCCGGGGTCCTTGGTCGTGTCCGAGCCCAGGCCCCAGACCTTGCCCACCTTGTCCGCCACCTCCTGGCTGATCAGGTCGGCCACCCAGCCGTTCATGGAGCCGTAGCCGGTCGCATAGACCACCAGATCGGCCGGCAGCTCGGTGCCGTCCTCGAGCACCACGGCGTTTTCCGACAGATGGCTGATCTCCTTGCCCGCCTGCAGCTTGATGCTGCCGTCGATCACCAGGTCGCAGGCCCCCACGTCGATGTAGTAGCCCGATGCGCGGCGCAGGTACTTCATGAAGAGGCCCGAGCCGTCGTCGCCGAAGTCCAGCATGAAGCCCGTCGCTTCGAGCTGGCGGTAGAACTCGGCGTCGCGCTCGCGGATGCGGTCGTACACCGGCACCTGGAAGTCGGCCATGATGCGGTAGGGCAGCGAGGCGAAGATCAGGTCCGCCTTCTTGGTCGTCACGCCGCTGGCCACGGCGCGCTCCGAATACAGATCGCCCAGGCCGATCTCCATCAGCGAATCGGAGCGCACGATGTGCGTGGACGAGCGCTGCACCATGGTCACGTCCGCGCCGTGCTCCCAGAGAGCCGCGCAGATGTCGTGCGCGGAATTGTTGGCGCCGATCACCACCACCTTCTTGCCTGCATACGCATCCGGGCCATGGTGCCGGGACGAGTGCTGCTGCTCGCCCAGGAAGACGTCCTGGCCCTGGATCTTGGGCACGTTGGCCTTGCCCGACATGCCCGTGGCGAACACCACGTGCTTGGGCCGCAGCACCAGCGTCTCGCCATCGCGCTCCACGGTGACTTCCCACTCCTGCCTGTCTTCGTCGAAGCGGGCGTTCAGGCAGTTGGTGGAAGGCCAGTAGTTCACCTCCATCACCCGGGTGTACATCTCCAGCCAGTCGCCGATCTTGTCCTTGGGAGCGAACACGGGCCAGTTGTCCGGAAAGGGCAGGTACGGCAGATGGTCGTACCAGACCGGATCGTGCAGGCACAGCGACTTGTAGCGGTTGCGCCACTGGTCGCCGGGGCGGGCCTGGCGGTCGATGACGATGTGCGATACGCCCAGCTGGCGCAGCCGCGCGCCCAGCGCGATGCCGCCCTGCCCTCCGCCGATGACCAGCACGAACGGCTGCTTCTCGCGGCCCAGCTCCTCGGCCTCCTGCTGGCGGCGCTCCAGCCAGGTCTGGCGGCCGCGCCGGATGCCGTGCTCGGCCCCCATCGGGCGGCGCGTGCCCATGGGTTCCTCATGGCCCTTGAGCTCCTGGGCGGCCGTCAGTAGCGTCCAGATGCGCCCGTCCTTGATGCGGATGTGGCCGCCGCCGCGCGCATGGCGCGTATCGATCACGATCCAGGCGGACAGCACGCCATCGGCGTCCTCCACGGCTTCGCGCTCGTCCAGCGAGAAGCGCACGGGAGCCGCGGCGTCCAGCTGCGAGGCCAGCATGTCGGCGATCTGCGTCTGCCCTTCCAGCGTCTTGATGTTCCAGGTCAGCAGCACCAGGTCGCGCCAATAACATTCGTCTGCGAACAGGCCGCTGGCAGCCGCGAAGTCGCGGTCGGCCAAGGCACGGTTGAGTCGGTCGAGCAGCGCCTGCGCGCGGGCTGCAGCCGTCGTATCGGTCATGGTTGTCTCCTTGGATGGTGGTCGTGCCCGCTGGTTTTTCTCCGGGCTGCAGGGCTCAAGGCAACCGCCGTGCCAGGCATGCGGCGCCCTGCCGGCCTGCACCGAAAGCCAGGCAAATCAAGGGGTTGGCAGCGCACCCCTGGTGCAAACCCTTCCAGCGCCCGGCCGGCAGACCGGGGCGGCCGGGCGCGACAGGCGGCGCACCGTGCGACACCTGTCGCATTCCGCGTGCTGCAGCGCAGCAGTTGCAATGGGTAAATCTCGATGGGCGCGGCATGGCCCCGGGCCCACAATCTCCTGCGGCACGTTCCACGCCGCATCGACTCCACGCCATGCCTCTGCAGTCCTACGCCTCGCACGTCCAGGAAATCGAAGCCTTCGGCCTGGGCTATTCCGCACGCGGGCAGGACCGCGACCGCGCCGTGCTGCGCAGCTGGCGCCGCTGCATCGACCACCACCAGCTCGACCCCGCGCGGACCAGCGAAGCGCACATCGTTCCCGATGGCGAATTGCGCGTGCACCGCGAAGAATCCGAGCCGCTGATCCACATCGCCCGCCATGCGCTGGAGCGGCTCTACCAGCAGCTCAAGGGCCTGGACTACGTGCTGCTGCTGGCCGACCCGCACGGCGTGGCCGTGGACTTCCTGGGGCACGAGGCCGACGCCGGCGACTTGCGCCGCGCAGGCCTGTATCTGGGAGCGCAGTGGCGCGAAGAGCACTCCGGCACCTCCGCCGTGGGGGCCTGCCTCGAAACCGGCGAAGCGCTGACCGTGCACCAGAGCGACCATTTCGACTTCACCCACACCGGCCTGTCCTGCACCGCAGCGCCCATCTACGACATGCGCGGCGAGCTCGCTGCAGTGCTGGACCTGTCGCTGCTGCGCGCTCCCGCCGCGCGGGCCAGCCAGAACCTGGCGCTCAACCTCGTCATGGCCGCGGCACGGCGCGTGGAGCACGCCAACCTGATGGCGCAGTCCGGGCAGGACTGGGTGGTGCGCCTGGCGCAGTCGCCCGATTTTCTCGATGTCGACCCCGACGCCTCCATCAGCGTCGATGCCCGGGGCCGCATCCGCGGCATGACCCACGCGGGCGCCCGCCTGCTGGCCGCCGCTGCCCAGCTGGACTGGCGCCAGCACCAGAAGCTCATCGGCCAGCCGCTGCAGCGCTTCTTCGACGTGGACCTGAGCCACCTGCCCGAACTGCGCCGCAACCGCCCGGCGCAGGAGCGCATCATCCGCGCCCGCGACGGCAGCATCCTCTTCGCCCATGCCATGGAGCCGCAGCGCCTGACACGCAGCCTGCGCACACCGGCACCGCAGATACCGCAACAGCCCCCGCTGCCCGCCGCGCTGCAGGCGCTGGACACCGGCGATGCGGCACTACAGGCGCTGCTGCGCAAGGCCGCGCGGCTCGCGCCACAGGTGCTGCCCATCCTGGTCCAGGGAGAAACCGGCTCGGGCAAGGAATACCTGGCCCGCGCCCTCCATGCCGCCAGCGGCCGCCGCGGCGCCTTCATCGCCATCAACTGCGCAGCGATTCCCGAGGCCTTGCTGGAAAGCGAGCTGTTCGGCTACCTGCCGGGCACCTGGACCGGCGGCGCCAGCAAAGGCCGCGAAGGCCTGATCGCCGCAGCCCACGAAGGCACGCTGTTTCTCGACGAGATCGGCGACATGCCGCTGGCCCTGCAGGCCAAGCTGCTGCGGGTACTGTCCGAATCAGAAATCACGCCGCTGGGCGCGCGCGCGCCACGGGCGGTGGACGTGCGCTTCATTTCGGCCTCGCACCGGCCGCTGGCCGATCTGGTGCGGCGCGGCAGCTTCCGCGAAGACCTGCTCTACCGCCTCAACGCCGCTGAACTGCACCTGCCCGCGCTGCGCCAGCGCGGTGACCTGCAGACCATTGCCGACCGGATGCTGGCCACCCTCGGCAGCCATCTGCACCTGGGCGACGCAGCCCGCTCCGCGCTGGCTGCGCACGCCTGGCCCGGCAACCTGCGCGAACTGCACAACGCGCTGCGATACGCCGCCGCCCTGTGCGGGCAGGATGGCGACGGCCACATCGAACCCGAGCACCTGCCCGATGCGCTGCACCGCGCCCCACCCTGCACGGCCCCCGCCGACGACGCCAGCGCGCCCGCCGCGCAGGCGCTGGAGCAACTGCTGGCGCAATGCCGGGGCAACGTCTCCGAGGCGGCACGCCGGCTCGGCGTGAGCCGCTCCACCGTCCATCGCCGCATCCAGCAGCTCCAGCTCGGTGTGCGGCACGCCTGGTGGCGCGGGCCCTAGTGCGGTGATCCCGTCCCTCGTTCAGGCACCAGGGGGCGTCGCCCGCCACTGCGGCTGGGCCGCGGCCTTGCGCACGGCCGTGGGCCCGCCGCCCGTCCAGCGGTGGACGGCGCGGCGCAGGCTGCGGGCGCTGGAGTACCCGGCCTGCGCCGCCACGTCCTCCATGGCGACATCCGAGCTGCGGACCAGCGCCAGCGTGCGGCGGCGCTGCTCCTCGGCCACCAGGGTGCGGTAGCCGATACCCTCTTCCGCCAGCCTGCGCCGCAGCGAGCGCTCGCTGAGGTTCAGGGCCGCAGCCACCACGCCGAGCGGCGGAGCGGCCGTCGGGGAGCGGCGGATGATCTGCGCCACGGCGGCGCCCAGATCGCACCAGGCGCGGTGGCCGGCGTCCTCGCGCAGCAGTTCGCGCATCCGCGCCAGCACGCTGGGTTCCGCGGTGAGGATGGGGCATGGCTGCGGCGCGAAGATCAGCCGGTTCGCCGGCGCATCGAACACCGCGGGGACGCCGAAGAACCGCTCGTACTCCGGCGCGGCGCCGGCGCCGGCGCGCGGCAGGGCCAGCTCCACCCCCAGGGTTTGGCAATCGTTCCCGAAGACCTGGCGCGTGAAGCGGTGAAGGGATGCGAGGGTGCAGAGGACCAGGAAAGGCTCCAGGGCCGGGTCGTCGAACCGCGCCCGCGCCTCCACACTGAAGTGCCGCTCGGTGGAATCGCAATGCAGCTGCAGCGGCGTACCCGCAGCACGCTGGAATTCGGCCAGGAAGCGGAACATGTCGTGCGAATGGGCACTCGCCATCATGCCCAGGCCCACCTTCCCCAGCGACACGAGGTTCAGCATGCCTCCCCATTCGAGCCCCTCCAGCGGACTCGGCGGCATCTGCCAGAAACGGTACGCCACTTCCTTGCATTGATAGTAGGAAACGAGCAGTTCCGGCGCGTCCAGGTCGGCCTGCACCAGTCCCAGGCCGCGCAGCAGCCGCTGAGGCGACAGCCCTTTCGCCTCAGCCCTGGACAGCATCTGCCGTATGAAGATGGGCGCCAGATCGGCACGATGGATGTTTGCCGGAGGCCTCCCGCTTTCGAATGCGCGGCCCTCTCTGGTGTCTATCGACTTTGCTTTCGTCATAGGACAGCATTTTTCCTATATCTAGCATTTTACAAAGTCCTTAGAGGGTCTGATGGCATGCCGGAAGACTTGACATTGGCCGGTCATGTACCGCATGCCAGTCAGTGCTGTCCTACATTCCAGACGAGCTGACCTTAAGCTGACACAGAGCGCCGTTGATCCAGCGGTATGGCAAGACTGCGGAGCGAGACCCGCCCGCAGGCGAGACGCGAACGAAAGGTGTGAGGGCTTTCATGACCGCAGACAGGCAGACGCTGCCATGGCTCGCCGCGCCCGCGGTGGGCGCACTGGGTGCCGCAGCCGCCCTGGTTCTCTCGTCCGGCTCCCCCGCCGGAATGCTGTGCGCGGCCGCGCTGGCAGCGTGCGGCGCACTGGGCGGGTGGTTCACCCGCCAGAGCATCGGGCGGAAACCGCCGGAGGACCTCCACGGCCTGCTCGCGGGCTTCGAAACCTTCAGCGGGGATCTCGCTCCCGTCTGGGCCGGGCAGATCGAATCCTCCCGCGGCCAGATGGAGGAAGCCATCGCGGCGCTGAGTGCGCGGTTCGCCAACATCGTGCAGCAGCTCGCACGCACGCTGGACCAGTCCGGCGGCAACGGCACAGGCAAAGGCGCGCAGGATGCGGCGGCCGCCTCGGTCTATTCGCACAGCCAGGAGCAATTGCAGCAGCTCATCGCCTCGTTGCGGGCGGCCATGGAAGGCAAGGCGGAAATGCTGTCGCAGATCGAGAACCTGCAGCGGTTCGTGGGGGAACTGCAGGACATGGCGGAGGGCGTGTCCCGCATCGCGCAGCAGACCAATCTGCTGGCGATCAACGCGACGATCGAGGCTGCCCACGCCGGCGAGCGCGGCCGCGGCTTCGCGCAGGTGGCACAGGAAGTCCGCGTGCTGTCGCGGCTGTCGGGCGAAACCGGGCAGAACATCACCCGCAAGGTCAGTGCGATCCATGCCGCCATCGACGCGACGCGCTCCGCGGCGCAGGTATCGCAGCGGCAGGAAACCGTGGTGCTGGCCGACTCCGAGAACCGCATCGCCCAGGTGCTCGACCAGTTCCAGAACCTCACGGCGGACCTCGCGCAGTCCGCCGACCTGCTGCGCACCGAAAGCCGGCAGATACAGGCCGAAGTGAACGATTCGCTGGTGCAGCTCCAGTTCCAGGACCGCGTCAGCCAGGTCCTGAGCCACGTGCGCGACAACATCGGCCGCATGCCGGAAGTGGTGCGCGAGCACCACGCCCGCTGCGCCCAGGAGGGCCATCTGGAACCCTTGCAGTCCGCTGCGCTGCTGCAGGAGCTCGAAGCCACCTATGCCATGGCCGGCGAGCGCGCAGTGCACCGGGCCGGCGCGGTGCGGCAGGACGCCGCCGCTCCAGCGCAGGCACGGGCCCAGTCACTGCCGCCGCCGCCACAGCCCGAAGAAATCACCTTTTTCTGACATCCCCTGAAGGACTCCCATGGCGAAGACCATTCTGATCGTGGACGACTCCGCCTCCGTGCGCTCGGTCGTCGGCATTGCGCTCCGCGGCGCGGGCTACGACGTTCTCGAAGGCCGCGACGGTAAGGACGCACTGGCCCGGCTCACCGGTCAGAAGGTGCATCTGATCATCAGCGACGTGAACATGCCCAACATGGACGGCATCACCTTCCTCAAGACCGTGAAGGCGATGCCCGCCTACCGCTTCACGCCGGTCATCATGCTGACCACCGAGAACCAGGAGGCGAAGAAGCGCGAAGGCCAGCTGGCCGGCGCCAAGGCGTGGGTGGTGAAGCCTTTCCAGCCGCCCACGCTGCTGTCGGCCGTGGAGAAGCTGGTGCTGCCATGACCCCGGCGCTCACCACGCTGGCCCTCGACGGCGAGCTCACCATCTACCGGGCCGCGGAAATACGCACCGGCCTGCTCGCGGCGCGCTCCGACAGTCCCGAAGGCCTCGAAATCGACCTGGCGGGCGTGACCGAGATCGACAGCGCCGGCGTGCAGCTGCTCATGGCCGCATGCCGCGACGCGCGGGCCCAGGGCCAGACCCTGCGCATCACCGGCTGCAACGCGGTGGTGGCGGAGGTCTTCGACCTTTTCGATCTGTCCGGATTCTTCGGGGAGATCCTGTCCCCCGCCATGCCGCTCCAGGAAGACACACCATGAACATGGAACAGGCTCTGCAGGCCTTCATCGCGGAGAGCGGCGAACTGCTCGAAGACATGGAGCGCGCGCTGCTCGGGGTGCTGCAGGAAGACGAGCCGTCGGACGCGGTGAACGCGATCTTCCGGGCCGCCCATACCATCAAGGGGTCGGCGGGCCTGTTCGGCCTGGATTTCATCGTGGACTTCACGCACGTCGCGGAAAGCGTGCTGGACAAGGTGCGCGATGGCGCCATCACGCTCGACGAATCGGTGGTGGCGCTGCTGCTCGCCTGCGCGGACCATACCGGCCGCCTCGTCGCCGCCGCCGCCGCCGGACAGACCGAGGCCGATGCGCAGCTGCTGGCCGATGCCCAGCCGCTGCTGGAGGGACTGAACCGGCTGCTGGCGGATGCGGCAGGCGCGCCGCACCCGGCACCTGCCTCTGCGCCTGTCCCAGGCGGCGCGGCGGCCGAGGCGCCATACGGCATGCCGGTGGGCCACGCAGCCTCCCCCCTGCGGCCGCCGCCCGCTGGCCGCGCCCCGGACCACTGGCACATCTCGCTGCGCTTCGGCAAGGACGTGCTGCGCAACGGCATGGACCCGCTCTCGTTCCTCCGGTACCTGGGCAAGCTCGGCACGATCACGGCCATCGCCACGCTGGCCGACGAACTGCCCGGGCTGGCGGAGATGGACGCCGAATCCTGCTACCTCGGCTTCGAGATCGCGCTGCGCAGCAGTGCCACCAAGGCCGCGATCGAAGGCACATTCGAGTTCGTCCTGGACGACTGCGTCGTGCACATCCTGCCGCCGGACAGCGAAGTCTCGCGCTACATCGACCTGATCGACAGCCTGGGCCCGCGGAGCGACGACGGCACGCTGCGGCTCGGCGAAATCCTCGTCCACTGCGGCAGCCTGACGCGGCGCGAACTGAACGAAGCGCTGCACCTGCAGCACAGCGGCGCGACCGAACCGCTCGGACAGTTGCTCGTGGAGCAGCGGCGCGTGCAGCAGCCGGTGGTGGAAGCGGCGCTGGTGCGCCAGAAGCAGATCAAGGACACCCGCGCCGCCGACCACCAGTCGGTGCGCGTGGACGCCGAGAAGCTCGACCGGCTGGTGGACCTGGTGGGAGAGCTGATCACCGCCACGGCCTCGGCGACCCAGGCGGGACGCCACGTGCAGAACGTGGCCCTGCAGGAAGCGCACTCCACGCTCAACGGCCTGGTGCAGGAGATCCGCGACAGCGCCCTGCAACTGCGCATGGTCCGCATCGGGGCCACGTTCAACCGCTTCCAGCGCATGGTGCACGACGTCTCGCGCGAGATCGGCAAGGACATCGTCCTGCAGGTGCGCGGCGAGGACACCGAACTCGACAAGACCGTCATCGAGAAAATCGCCGATCCGCTGACCCATCTGGTGCGCAACAGCATGGACCACGGCATCGAGCCGGCCGCGCTGCGCGCCGAGCGCGGCAAACCCGCATGGGGCACGGTGTCGCTCAACGCCTACCACGACTCGGGCAGCATCGTGATCGAGGTGAGCGACGATGGCGGCGGGCTCTCGCGCGAACGCATCCTCGCGAAGGCGGTGGAGCGCGGGCTGGTGGACGCCGGCAAGACGCTGCCCGACGACGAGGTCTACGACCTGGTCTTCGAGCCGGGATTCTCGACGGCCGAGCAGATCACCAACCTGTCCGGCCGCGGCGTGGGCATGGACGTGGTGAAGCGCAACATCACGGCCCTGCGGGGCACCGTGACGCTCGACAGCCGCCCGGGTCTCGGCACCAAGACCACCGTGCGGCTGCCCCTGACGCTGGCCATCATCAACGGCTTCCAGGTGGCCGTGGGGCGGTCCGTGTTCGTGCTGCCGCTCGACGCGATCGAGGAATGCATCGAGTTCCGTGGAGATTCAGGTCACGACTACACGGAGCTGCGCGGACGCGTACTGCCGTTCATCCGCCTGCGCACCCTGTTCCACGTGCCGGGTGCGGCCGGATCGCGCCAGAGCATCGTGGTCGTGCGCGAGGGCGCCCAGCGCTTCGGCCTGATCGTGGACCGCCTGCTGGGCGAGGCACAGGCCGTGATCAAGCCGCTGGCGCAGATGTTCGCCCATCTCCAGGGCATCAGCGGCTCCAGCATCCTGGGCACGGGGGAGGTGGCGCTGATTCTCGACATCCCGGCCCTCGCGGCCCGGGCCGGCGCCGTGCAGCGCTCCGCCGCCGATACCGCGGGAGCCGCGCCGCACTGACCCCACCGCACGCACAGACCCTCGCCGACACCGTTTTCCCATCCGCGACGACCTCGCAACACTTCCACCAGGGGCCCTCCAATGTTCCGCCAAATGAAACTAGCCACCAAGCTCTTCGGGGCCTTCCTCATCGTTCTGGCCTTGATGATCGGCCTGGGCGTTTACGCCATCGCGCAGCTGGCCACGGTGAACCGCTCCACCGAGGAGGTCGCGAACATCTGGCTGCCCAGCGTCAGGCTCATCATGTTGAGCAAGTCCAATATCAACCGCCTGCGCGTGCTGGAAATGCGTGCCTTGCTCTCGCCGGACGCTGCGGTGCTGCGGGATGTCTCCAAGGAAGGCCTCGACCGCATCTCCGCGACGCGCAAGCAGTGGGAGGATTACGGCAAACTGGTGGTGCTGCCCGACGAGCGCCGTCTGTTCGACCAGGCCAAGGTGGCCATGGAGAGCATGTTCGCCGAACACGACAGGCTCATGGCTCATTTGCAGCAGGGCAACACCAGCGAAGCCCGGGCGGTGCTGGACGGAGAATCGCGGACTGCCTATAACGCGGTGCGCACGATGTCGGACCAGCTGGCCGACATCAACGTGGCCGGCAGCGACAAGGTGGCGGCGGATGCCTCTGCCACCTATGTCCAGTCGCGTTCATTCACCATCTACCTGCTGGTGGCCAGTGCCCTGCTTGCCCTGGCCCTGGCGTTCCTGATCACCCGCTCGCTGGTCAAACAGCTGGGCGGCGAGCCCGCATACGTGGCGCAGATCGCGGGCAGCGTCTCCAACGGCGACCTGACGCTGCAGATCGCCACCAAGCCCGGCGACGACACCAGCGTGCTGGCCGCCATGAAGAACATGGTGGACAAGCTCTCGCGCGTGGTGACGGACGTCAACAGCGGCGCGGAGTCGCTGGCCGGCGCGTCCGAGGAAGTGAGCGCCACCGCGCAGTCGCTGAGCCAGGCGGCCAGCGAACAGGCGGCCGGGGTGGAGGAAACCAGCGCTTCGCTCGAGCAGATGACCGCGTCGATCTCGCAGAACACCGAGAACGCCAAGCTCACCGACAGCATGGCCACCAAGGCCGCCCACGAGGCCACTGAAGGCGGCGAGGCCGTCAAGGCCACCGTCGCGGCCATGAAGCAGATCGCCCAGAAGATCAACATCATCGACGACATCGCCTACCAGACCAACCTGCTGGCCCTGAACGCCGCCATCGAGGCCGCGCGTGCCGGCGAGCACGGCAAGGGCTTCGCCGTGGTGGCGGCCGAGGTGCGCAAGCTCGCCGAGCGCAGCCAGGTCGCGGCCCAGGAGATCGGCGACGTGGCAAGCTCCAGCGTGGAACTGGCCGAGCGCGCCGGCACCCTGCTGGGCGAGATGGTGCCCAGCATCCGCAAGACCTCCGACCTCGTGCAGGAGATCACCGCGGCGAGCGAGGAGCAGTCGTCCGGCGTGGGCCAGATCAACGCCGCGGTCGGCCAACTGAGCCAGACCACGCAGCAGAACGCATCGAGCTCGGAGGAGCTTGCCGCCACCGCCGAGGAGATGAGCAGCCAGGCCGAGCAGCTGCAGCAGGCGATGAGCTTTTTCAAGCTGGCCGGCGGGGCGCCGGCCCGCGTGGCTTCGGGCCCCGCCCGCAGCGCCTCGAGCCGCAAGCCCCTGCCGACCCGCAAGGGGAGCGCCAGCCTGGCGCTGGCAGGCGGCGCGGCCTCCGAGGGCATTGACGAATCCCAGTTCGCCCGGTACTGACAGGCCCGGAGGCCCCGCATGCGCAACCCCACCCACGACACCGCCCAGGACGACCCGGACGCGGCCGCCGCCGACGCCGCGCAGTACCTGACCTTCCAGCTCGGGGGCGAGATGTTCGCCATCGGCATCCTCGCGATCAAGGAGATCATCGAATACGGCGACCCGACCACCGTGCCCATGATGCCCCGCTCCGTGCGCGGGGTGATCAACCTGCGCGGGGCCGTCGTGCCCGTGATCGACCTGCAGGCGCACTTCGGCGGCGAGCCCGCCGCGGTGGGCAAGCGCACCTGCATCGTGATCGTCGAAGTGAAGACCGGCGATGAGCGGCAGGTGATCGGCGCCGTCGTCGACGCCGTGAACGAAGTCATCGACATCGGCGCCGCCGACATCGAGCCGCCGCCCGCCTTCGGCGCACGCATCCGGGCGGACTTCATCCAGGGGATGGGCAAGGTCCGGGGGCGCCTCGTCGTGCTGCTGGACCTGGACCGGGCCCTGTCCGAGCAGGGGCTCGCCGAGCTGGCACGGGGGCCGGCCGGCGAGGCCGACATCCCCGGCAACGCCACGTCCGTCCCGGGACACTGACCCCCTGCCGCACGCACCGCCCAGCGGACGCCTCCAGCCCCCTTGCATGCACCACGCTCCACGCACCGCCACCCCGGCCGGAGGCCCGGCATGACCGCAGCTCCACCTTCCCAAGAGGATCCGGACGTGCCCGCTTCCGCCCGGTCGATCCTGGTCATCGACGACAGCGAAGTGCAGCGGCAGCATGCCGTCCGGCTCTGCTTCGAGCTGGGCGCGCAGGAAGTACACGAGGCCTGCCACGGGCGCCAGGCGCTCGAGGTGCTCGCGAAGCTCTCGCCGCTGCCGAGCCTCATCATCGTGGACCTCGAAATGCCCGAGATGGACGGCATCGAGCTCATCGAGACGTTGCAGGAGCGTGGAGTGCGCATTCCCATCGTGCTGTTGTCCGGCCATGGCGACGCCCTGCTCGACTCGGTGCAGTCCATGGGGGCTTCGGTGGTGCGCGGACTGCGCAAGCCGCTGGAGCGCGCCGATCTGCGAGGGGTTCTGCTTGAGCTGATCTCGCCCGCCGCGCCGGTGATCGAACGCCGCCGCGCGCCCCGCACGCCGATCGATCCCCCGATGCTCGTGGAAGCCCTGCGCTCCGGCGGCATCGTTCCGCACTTCCAGCCGAAGGTCGATACCCGCACCGGGCTGCTGCGCGGGGTCGAGGCCCTCGCGCGCTGGCATCATCCCCTGCTGGGCATGGTGCCGCCGGACGAATTCATTCCCATGGCCGAACGGATGGGGCTCATCCACGACCTCACCCGGAGCATGGTGGAGCAGAGCTTCGCGCAGTGCGCCGCCTGGCAGTCGCGCGGCATGCGGCTCACGCTGGCCATCAACATGTCTCCGCAGCTGTTGGCGAACCCCGACATCGTCGGGGAGATCTGCGCGCAGCAAGTGCGCCACGGGCTGCCGCCATCGCAGGTGGTGCTCGAAATCACCGAAGGGTCGATGGTGGAGACCAGCAGCGCCGCCCACAGTGCGCTGGTGCGCCTCCGCCTGCGGGGCTTCGGCCTCTCGATCGACGACTACGGCACCGGCTTTTCCTCGCTGCAGCAGCTCTCGCGCATCCCCTTCACAGAGCTCAAGATCGACCGCTCGTTCGTGCATGGCGCCCACCGCCGCAAGAGCCTGCGGGTCATCCTCGAATCCGCCCTGGAGCTGGCGCGGCGGCTCCATCTGTCCACCGTCGCCGAAGGCGTGGAGCACCTGGAAGACTGGCGGCTGCTGCAGGACTTCGGCTGCACCACCGCGCAGGGGTGGCTGATCGCCAAGGCGATGCCGCCGGAGGAGCTGCCCGCCTGGAACCGCGCGCACGGAGCGCGCCTGGCGACGCTGCGCGCCGCTTCCTGAAGACCGCACGCCGCATGCAGCAACGAACGCTCTCCGACCTGGAATTCGGCCATTTCCAGCGTTTCATCTTCGACGCCGCCGGCATCACGCTGTCGCCCGCGAAGAAGGCGCTCGTCTGCGGCCGGCTGGCCAAGCGCCTGCAGGCGACGCGGCTCGCGAACTATGCGGAGTACTTCGCACTGCTGCAAAGCGGCACCGACCCGGGGGAGGTGCAGATGGCGATCGATCTGCTCACCACCAACGAAACCTATTTCTTCCGCGAAGCCCGCCACTTCGAGCTGCTGCGCGCCGCCGCGATGGAGCATGGCCCCACCCCTTTCCGGGTCTGGAGCGCCGCCAGCTCCAGCGGCGAGGAGGCCTACAGCATCGCCATGGTGCTGGCGGACTGCCGCGCCGGCCAGCCGTACGACATCGTCGGCACGGACATCAGCACCCGCATGGTGGAGAAGGCGCGCACCGGCCACTACCCCGAGCCGCGTGCCCGGCAGATCCCCCAGCCCTACCTGCGCCGGTTCTGCCTGAAGGGCCAGGGGCCGCAGGCGGGGACGATGCTGGTGGCGCGCGAACTCCGGCAGAAGGTGCGGTTCCTGCACGCCAACCTGAACACGAGGCTCCCGGACCTGGGAAGCTTCGACGTGGTGTTCCTGCGCAACGTGATGATCTATTTCAACGGCGACACCAAGCGCGAAGTCGTCTCCCGCGTGGTCTCGCACATCCGGCCCGGCGGGTATCTCTACATCGGCCACTCGGAGAGCCTGCACGGCATCCACGCCACGATGGAGCAGCTCGCGCCATCGGTCTACCGCAAGCCGTGATGGCCGGGCCCGCGCATGTCGGCTGCCGCCACGCCCATGGACGTGTTCCTCCAGCCGGGGGAATACTTCGTGGGTGACGCCAGCATGCGGCTGCGCACCATGCTGGGCTCGTGCGTCGCCATCACGCTGTGGCACCCTGGGCGCCACATCGGCGCGATGTCCCATTTCCTCCTGGCCGACCGCGGGCGCCGGCCCCGGCCCGGCGAGCTCGACGGCCGCTACGGCGACGAGGCGCTGGAACTCATGGTGCGCGGCCTGAAGCGCGAGCGCGTGAAACTCACCGAGTGCGAGGCCAAGATCTTCGGCGGGGGCAACATGTTTCCCACGCACCCCCGATCCGCGGCGGATTCCGTCGGCACGCGCAACGGCCACGCCGCGCGCGACCTGCTGGCCGAGCGCGGCATATCGGTCCGCAGCGAACACCTGTTCGGCGACGGCCACCGGCAGGTGATCTTCGACGTCGCCAGCGGCGCCGTGTGGGTGCGCCAGATCCCGCCCGCGGTGCTCCGCGCGAAATGACCGGCGCGCCCCACGGGAAACTCCAGAGACGAGACCACAGACCCATGAAACCCATCCAAGTCCTCATCGTGGACGATTCCGCCGTCGTGCGCCAGGTGCTCACCGGCCTGCTCGGCCAGGCCGCCGGCATCCAGGTGCTGCATGCGGCCGCGGACCCATTGCTCGCCATGGAGCGCATGAAGCAGCAATGGCCCGACGTCATCCTGCTGGACGTCGAGATGCCGCGCATGGATGGCATCACCTTCCTGCGCAAGATCATGGCCGAGCGGCCCACGCCGGTCGTGATCTGCTCCACCCTCACGGAGAAAGGCGCGAAGACCACGATGGAGGCGCTCGCGGCCGGCGCGGTCTCCATCGTGACCAAGCCGCGCCTGGGGCTCAAGCAGTTCCTGAACGAGACCGCCGACGAACTGGTGTCGACCGTGCGGGCCGCCGCGCGCGCCAACGTCCGGCGCCTGGCCCGGCCGCCCGCAGCGCTCGCGCCTCCGCCCGGCAAACACACCGCCGACGCCATCCTGCCGCCCGGCGCCGGCCGCGCGATGTCGCAGACCACCGAGCGTGTCGTGGCCATCGGCACCTCCACCGGCGGCACGCAGGCGCTCGAAGAAGTGCTCACCTCCCTGCCCCGGATGAGCCCCGGCATCGTCATCGTGCAGCACATGCCCGAGAAGTTCACCGCCGCCTTCGCCAGCCGCCTCGACGGCCTGTGCCGCATCTCCGTCAAGGAGGCGGAAAACAACGACCGCGTGGTGCCCGGCCGCGCCCTGATCGCCCCCGGCGGGCGCCACATGCTGCTGCGCCGCAGCGGCGCGCAGTACCACGTCGAAGTCGTCGACGGCCCGCTCGTGAACCGCCACCGCCCCTCGGTGGACGTGCTCTTCCGCTCCGTGGCCAAATGCGCGGGCGCCAATGCCCACGGCATCATCATGACCGGCATGGGCGACGACGGCGCCGCGGGCCTGCTGGAGATGCACCAGGCGGGCGCCCGCACCACGGCCCAGGACGAGGAAAGCTGCGTGGTCTTCGGCATGCCGAAGGAGGCGATCAAGCGCGGTGGGGTGGACAGGGTCCTGCCGCTGTCGGCGATCTGGCGGGAGATCGGCGGGGCGTAGACCGCGCCGCCACCCCGCTTGCGGTCGGCTCGGTCAGTTGCTTGCGCTGGAACAGTCGCTGTCCGAGGAGGAGGCGGGTTTGCACACGCGCACGCGGCCCGTCTTGGAGAGGACGATACGCCGCGTCTGCTCCCTCGACGGATCACCGGCCAGATCGTTGCGCGTGATGGCCACGGACAGGCTCGTGGGAGCGGAGTCCTTCGTCACGGGATAGCCCGACCCGTTGAAAAGGATGTAGGGGCTGCGGCCCGACGCGGTGTTGTTGCCGCTCATCGAAAAATACGATGCCAGTGCCGGCTGCGTGGAGACCACCAGGTCCTTGGCGGCACTGAAACCATCCGCCCCGTCGATGTCCACGTACACGATCCATCCCCCGGCCCAGGATCCGCCATCCGCGGGAACCACCGCCGCGCGGAGGTTGCGCTTCATGGCCTCCGTCCGGGCCGCGTTGATGCTGGCGAGCAGCCCGTTGGCCGCCGAGGTGAGCTCTGAATTGCGTTGGATGCTCACGAAGCCCGGGACGCAGATACGGAGCAGCACGACCACCACGGCCAGCGTCACCATGAGTTCGACCAGCGTGAAGCCCCGGAGCGCCGCCGACGGCAGGGGGCGGCACCGCCGCTCGCGCGCATTCGCCCTCATGGCCAGCACAGCCTGAAGTTGGTGCTGCTGGCGGTGCCCGTGCATGCCTGGACCCCCGTGCTCGTCATGGACAGGCTTCCGACGGCAGGGTCGGCCTTGACCGGCGTGGCCACGGCCTTCACGCACTCCGCCAGGGTGAGCGTGCTGTTGCAGGCCGTGGCGGACAGCTGGTAGCTGGCGGTGTTCGGGCTGTCTCCCGCATACGTCTTGAAGGGCACCGCAAAGGTCGATGCGATGCCGCAGGCCGTGTTGGTCGTGGCCGTCGCGGTGCCCGAATCGTTGCTGAACCCGAGGTAGCAATTGCGCTGCGTCAGGAACCGCTCCTGCTGCTGCAGGAGTTCGGCCAACGCAGCGCGCGCCTGCGCCCTCCGGCCCTTGCGGACGGATTCGGAATACGACGGATAGGCCAACGCCGCGAGGATGCCGACGACCGCCACGACGACCATCAGCTCCATCAGGGTGAAACCTTGCACGGACCGGTGCTTCGTCATGGCGACGTCGCTTTCTTGCGGAGTTCCTGGTAGTTGTAGATCTGCCTCCAGCTCAGCCGGCCGACGAGTTCCTGAACCGGAGTGCTCCTGCCTTCCGCGGCACCGGTCGATCCGACCTGCAGACTGCGCTTGAAGACCGTGCGCATGGCCTGCCCGGAGCTGTCGTACCGGGTCACGGACGAACTGGCGGGGTCATCGACAACGACGAAGTTCCCCAGCAGGCCCACCTTGGACTCCGTCGTCGAGCCCTTGCCGAGGGGGACGTCCACGATGTACTGGCGCCCGGAGCCGGGCGTGGCACTGCACGCGCCTCCAGTGCTCGAATCGCCCGGAATGATCGTGCTGAACATCACCGACGCTCCCCCGAGATCGTTGAAACCGCTGACGGATCGCTCGCCGGACGTCGGGAGGTCCAGGTACCAGCCGGCCCGCTGGGTGGTATCTCCGGCGCTCAGGGGCCGGCCCCAGGTGAAACTCCCGACACGGACGGTTCTCGCTGCCGTATCCACCGTGCCCGCGATCATGCGGCCCCGCCCGGACACGGCGGCCGCCGGCGCCGGAGAGTCCATCGTGGGCGTGCCGTTGTCGTAGACGGCATAGACGCTCTGCGGCCGGGTGTTCGTCCGGTCGGAGCTCTCGAGGTATTTGCCGGTTCCGATCAGGACGAAGAAGGTTTCCCTGCCGTTCACGACAGGGCCCGTGAAGAGTTGCGGTGCCGACGTGATGGGCTGCGCACGGCCGGAAGCGTCGGCGGCGATGAAGAAGGGATAGGGAACTCCGCCCGCGCCGAAGCTGCTCAGGCGGGCCACGTTCCAGTCGGCGGTGGCCTTGTAGCCGTATGCCGGGCAGGACGTGGCGGCAGTCCCTGCGCCGGCGCACGTGAAGTCCAGTTTCCACACCTTGCCGTGCAGATCGCCGGCATAGATCTGGGTCACCTCCCCGCCGGGTGCGTAGAGCGGCGTGAAATTCGCCATCCCCGTCGCCAGGGTCGCCGCCAACGCCTGATCGACGGGGAAGGTCAGCTTGAAGTAATTGCTCCCCTCGACCCAGGGGCTGTCCCTGGGCTTGTCCAGCGCGAGCAGGAAGAGCGCCGGGCGGCCGCTGCCCCCGCCATTGTCGAACGTGCTGGAGTAATTGTCGGCGCCACTCGCCACGGCGGCGAACCAGCGGTAGGTGGCGGCACCCGTGCGGAACTTCAGAATCTGCGGACGCCCGACCACGAACCCCATGTCCGGATCGTCGGTCCCCGTGAACTCCCACATGGCGTCGCTGGCAGTGAAGGTTTCGGGTTCGGAGACGTCGAGCGCGAAAACGCCCCGGCCACCCGCGCCGGTTCCGGAAACGAGCACCGTCTTCCAGTCCGTCCGGCTCCCATTGCCGGCGGTGAAAGCCACCTGCGCCTCCCCCACGGCCGAAGGGGCATCCACGTAGGCCTGGTGGTTCGCGGAATATCCGGGCGAAGTCAGCGCAGACAGCTTGGGGCCCACCCAGCTCGGGATGTAGGCGAAGAGTTCGTCGCCGGCGGTGATTCCTTTCGCCGCGTTCGTCTGGGCAGCGAACGCATGCAGCATGCCGTCGTTCGCTCCGGCAAACACCACGGGAGCGCGTTTTCCGTTCCTGGCCATGAACAGGCCGTAGCTGTTCCCCGTGAATGCCGTCGCGGGCGGCCCGGACCAAGTGACGCCTGAATTCACGATATCGCCCAGCATTTCCTTGCGGACCCGGAACCGTGCGCCGGTACCCTCGTTGGTGCGTACCCCGCGCAGGTAATCCAGGCGGGCCGGTCCCAGCGAATCGACGGGTGCGCTTGGAGAGGCCCTGCTCAAAGACAGCTGCATCGGCTTGCCGTCGATCGCGCTCCAGGTGAATTCGGTCGCGGCCTGCATGCTCCCATGGCCCGCGAAAATCCTGCGGTCTGCGGCGTTCTTGACCCTCAAGCGGGCGGCAGCGCTCCATGCCACCCTCGACGGTATCGACAGGCCCGCCGACTCCCCCGTTCCCGACCGGGTG
This sequence comes from uncultured Acidovorax sp., assembly GCA_913774955.1. Taxonomy (GTDB): domain Bacteria; phylum Pseudomonadota; class Gammaproteobacteria; order Burkholderiales; family Burkholderiaceae_C; genus Paracidovorax. Next base: position 127,750 of record CAJYKV010000023.1, on the reverse strand, counting down.
ACCTGCTCCGCGATCACGTCCCCCGTCCATGCGCCGACATCGAACTTCGCGGAGTAGAGGAAATTGTCTGCACTGGCCTGCACGCGGGAAGCGGCGGCGCTGCCTGCGATGCTGCGCGCGCTTCCCACCGTGGCCTGGAACATGTCCTGGAACGCGCCGAGAACGCCCCGGGCATCGCTTTGCAGGTAATACGTGGAGGCCTCCCCGGGAGCGTTTTCCTTTTGCCAGACGTTGTCGTCATTGGAATCCGTCGCCTCGTCCCGGAACGGATTGCCGTAGGAGTTGTAGGGGTCCGCCAACCCGGTCGACGACGTGGCCGTCGCATTGAAGCCTCCGTATTTCGCCGCCATGAAGAACTGGTTGGCATACCGCCGCTTGTTTGGGTCGTTCTGGACGGCGAATTCGTTCACGTCGAACACGAACGTCTTGACCCGCAGCCCGGGGCGCTGCTTCGCGGGCGCGGCGGTCCACCGGACTCCCCGTATGTCGTGGGTATGGGCCCAGTAGGCATAACCCATGATCTGGCTTCTCAGGGTGGAGGAAGGAACGCTCGGATTGGCGGCATTCGGGTTGGACGTCGTGCGGCCCGTCCCCTGGCCGTCGACATAGGCCATGGCCTGCTTTTTCTCGAATGCCTGCACTATCTGGTGCCAGGTCCTGAAATTCGTGGCGTTGTTGGCCGGATCATCGGATGCCGGGATGTTCCGCCAATTGCCGTCGTGGGTATTGACGTCTCCGATCACCACGATGTTGCTGCTCACGCAGGCGTAGTTCTCGGAAGGCTGGCGCGCGCCGCCATAGGGGTCGATCTGGGTCCAGTCGGTGTAGACGGGGTATCCGTCGTAGAACTCGTTGGCCGGCGTGGGCGTACCCAAACCGTAAATGGCATCCGGGGTGGGCGGAAGGCCCTGCATGTAACGCAGCGACTGGTAATAGAGCTCGCCCACGGGGTCGAATTTCTTGTACCGCCCCGGTACCGGGCCGGTCCGCCCGAACTGGTTCAGGTAATTGACGACCCCGCTGACACCGAACACCGTGTCGGATTCAGGATTTTTCTTGAAGACACCCGTATCGGCATCCCACTCGGCCCTGGCATTCGGGGCGGTTTCCTCGCGCCCCATCGCATCGAAATTTTTCTGGCCCACATACTTCATCGGCGCGCGCAGTACCCCGCCGTAGCGGCCACCGGCTTCGCTGGCCGTCTGGTCCATGAGGTAGCCGAAGGCCGCCAGACGCAGTTGATCTGAGTAGTTCTGGATGACGCCCACGGGCTTGTAGAAGCCGCTCGGATACTGCATGCACAGGTCGAAATCGCGCACGTCCTGCAGCAGATCCTTCGATTTATTGCACACCTGCACCCGCGAATAGAAGAAACCGTCGGAATTGATCGCAGGCGCGGATGCGGGGGGCTTCCAGCCCTTCTGGTAGGACCGCGTATAGCAGCTCCTGCTGGCACCTGCCGTTGGAGGATCCCCCATCACGTCGGAGCTGCAATGGATACCGTTGGAGGCGTTCGAGACCGTCCAGGTGTCCCCATCCGGCACACCGAACCAGACCTCCCGCACGCCCGAGAATTCGCACATATCGTCTTCCGCGGAGCAGAGCACCGTGTCCGGTGGACGCTTGGACTTCACCGTGCCGACGGGGCCTTGGCCCATCAGGGGCCCGCCCAGGCGGTATCCGCTCGTGTCCTTGCACGACCCCGTGCGATCAGACCCTGCACGGAAATAGATGCGATTGAGCGTATTGGCCACCCAGATGTCGTCTGCACCCGCATCGGCCTTCATCGAATCAGGCACCGCCCCCCAGTAGCTTCCCGCTCCACCGCCATTCCGGGCGAGGCGCTTGGCCGGAAAGTTCGTCGAATTCCACATGCAGATGGGATCGCCATTGGGGATAACCGCACGCTGGAGAACGGTCAGGGTGGGCGTGTCGATATAACGGTCCCCTCCGGACAATGCCAGCCGCAGCATGTCCACGGCGGAATTGCTGGCCCAATTCAGGAAGTTGCCGCTGAAGGCATCATTGCATTTTCGCGACGTGGCCTTGCCTATGGGATCGAACCGCTTGTAATCGGCGGCCGTCTTCCCGGAGTCCGCCGTCTCACGCGGCGCATCGTTATAGCGGTAGCAACTTTCGGAATCGTAGTATCCGAGGTACTGCCGGGTATTGGCGTACGAGTCGTCGGTGTCGGTCTTGGGCCGATTCACATACTGGGCTCCCACGGTGGGGAACTCCACCGACAAGGCGAGCGCCATCGCGGGCTTGTCCTTGACGCCCATGGCGTAGAGCGGATCGCTCGACAGGTTGATCGGTGGAGTGGTCACGGGCGCCCCCGCGCCGACGGCGGGAAACCACACGCCTGCCAGCACCAACCCCGCCAGGATGGCCAGCGCCGCGAGAAACGGTGTGCCGACATCCCCTGGCAAGCGCGGGGAGGCGCGGAAAGACGGAAGCCGAGAGTGCATAAGGGCCTCAGTTGCGGTAGACGATCTGCAGCACGCTCTGGGTGCTGGCACTGGGGCCGAACCCCATCGCAGTGACCCGGTAGATGTACTTGCGGTCCCTGGGTGCGGTGGTGCGCGCGCCGTCGGGGTCCGGCACCAGCTCGATCACGTAGCGTGGCGGGGCGGCAGGCTGGATGCCTGTCTGTCCGGAGGGAAAGGAACGTCCCGTGAAGGTCCCGAAACCCACCGAGGACGGACTTCCGGAAGATGAGGCCAGGTCCACCGTCAGCCAGTCCGGGGCGAGCCCGGGCATGGAGTAGCACAGCCCCCTGTTCTGGGCTTCCAACGAGTTGCCGCAACCCGGCAGGAACTTGGACACGTCCGTGCTGCCGCGCTGGAAGATGCCGCCCCTTGCCCCACTGGCGCCGGCCGGCGCGCCCAGGATGTCGAGTTCCGCATCGATCAACGCGGCCTCCGCGGATTGCCACGCCAGCTGCAGGTCTCGGTCGTTGCGCGTGGAGCGCTCGCCCATCATCGAAATCCGTATGCCCGCCACGCCGAGGATGGACACCACCACCAGGATCAGCAGCACGGTGATCAGCGACATGCCGGCCTGCGCGTCGCGGTCGAGTGGCGGCACGGCCCCTGGCACACGCAATGGTCGACGGGGCATCATCCAGGCTCCTGCTGGCTGTTGCGCAAATGCACGGTGAAGGTGATGACGTGCCGCAGCCGGCCGTCGGCCGGGGGAGTGAAGACCGTGCCGGGATCGTTGGCGGCATCCGCGAACATGCTTCCCGCCGCCCCGCCGCTCGATCCCTGGGTGCTCCCCAGCGGATAGAAGGTTTGCACCGTACGGTCCACCGCCGAGTTCGGTGCGCTCCGCAGTACCATGCCGATGCGGATGCTGCGCACCCGGCGCCAGTTGGCAGCAGACACCAGGGGGTCGGCCACCGTGATCTGGTCGGCGCGCAAGAAGCGGTTCTGCACGCCGTCCCCGGTCGCATCGGAAGGCATGGTGGAGTTGCCGGCCGCAATGCCGTCCACGCCGTAGAGCACCTGGAAATCCTCGACGCCGGAGATCAGCGGGCCGGTATCGACCGCGCCGGTCGCGGGATTCCAGCGGGTGCACATCAGGGCCGGCTCCCCATCGTTGCTCACGTCCACGTGCAGGGCGCTCGCCACGCGGTCGTAGCGGTCCCTGGCGCTCGGGCCCGGTGCATTGCCGGAGCAGTCGATCATCGCGCCGTCGGCCTGGGTGGCATCGGTGTTGGACGTGGCCGGCTGGAACCGCAACACCAGCACGTCGCTGCCGTAACCGAGTGAGCCGGCCGTGCGGGACGTGCCGGCCTCGTACCACTTGTCCGAGCTTGATCGCGCCTTGTTATTGAAGCCATAAACAAAAGTATTGGGTGCCGCGTCGGGTTCGAGTCCGCTGACCTTCGCGGTCCTGCCGTAGGCGGCATGGAACAGGTCGCGGTAGCCCGTCTGCACGCCCAGGCGCTGGACGATGTCCTCGACGAAACGGGCGTTGTCGCGCAACTGGGAGGCGGCATCCACGTTGGCGAACCCCTGCCGGGCCACGATCAGCGCGGCGCTCGCCGCCAGCACGACCAGCAGGCTGACGGCCACGGAAACCATGAGTTCCACCAGCGTCAGGCCGTGCTGTGCGGGCCTTCTGCGGGCAGCACGGAACGCGGCGCGCTTCATGGCGCCGGGGCCCCGAGCGGATTGCCGCCCGTGACGGGAAAGATGACGTAGGGAGAGGTGGCACGCTCCACGCCGGCGGTAGCGGTAGCGGCGGCGCTGTCGCCGTCCGGCGCACGGCGGGTGGGCCGGCGGGTCCACCCGACCTTGATCACCGCGATCGCGTCGATGCCGGGTGCCCCCGGCGTGCATTTCCACTGGGGCAGGCCCCTGGCGTCGTAGGGCGCGCTGTCGAAGCAGATCACCACCCTCGCACCGGGAAGCGCGGCGTCGAGCCGGGTGAGCCAGTCGGTCAGTTCGGAGCGCGCGACGGCGGTCCCGTCCGGGCAGGCGGCGGACGAAGACACGTCCAGACAGTAGTCCGCCGTGGACGGAGCGAGCGGACTGCGCAGATCGACGAGATAGGGATTCAGGCCGGGATCCGCCTTGATCGCGGTCTGGTTGTTGCCCCGCATCATCTCGGACATCTCGCGCGCGAGATTGGCCGCCTGGGCCTGCAGGCGCGCCTCCCGGGTCGACTGCAGCGCAAAGGCCTGGACCCCGACCAGCCCGAGTACGCCGAAGGACAGCACCACGATCGAGACCAACACTTCGACCAGGGTGAAGCCGGATGCCCGGGCCACCCCGCGCCGCCTTGACGACAGCGGCCGTGAAAACGACATGCGCAACAAGTTGTTATCAGGCATGTCGAGATGTTAAAGCTCGACAGTAGCGCGCGGTCACGCCGTTGCGAAATCTCTACAGTGGAATGTAACTATTTTATTGTCGCAAAAACTTGACAAACAAATATTCTTCAAATAATAGAATTTTTGTTGCAGTGCAGTGGTTACGGAGCCCGCCACGCGTGGCAGGGTCGGAACGGGCGACAACGGCGCCGTGGCTTGGCGGAGACGTACAAGGTGCAGCGCCCGCAACAGAGCGCAGGACGAAGCAGTCGGGTTGCCTCGCCTCCGGTGTGCCGCAGAAGGTGGGAAAGCGAAATGGGATGGACAGGGCCCTGCAGCCGCCTGCGATCTGGCGGGCCAGCGGGAGCGCAGAAGCGATCAGGCGCTGCGGCGCGACTACACCGAAGCGCGGAGGAACCCGTCGCGCCCGGCCAGTCGGGCAACCACCCGCAGATCGGGACCGATCTGGCGCACCGAGCGGATGTCGAGCTCCACCCCTTCCGCCAGATCGGACAGCGTCGGCAGCAGGGCCATGGGGCGGCCCGGCCCCAGCAGCCGCGGACCCCAGTACTGCAGCAGCTCGTCGACGAGGCCTGCACCCAGCAGCGCGCCATTGAGCGCCGCGCCCGCTTCGACGTGCAGCTCGTTCACCTGGCGGTGGATCGCCAGGTCCTCGAGCATGCGGGCGAGGTCCACGCCCCCGCCGGCAGCCGGCATTTCGATGATGTCCGCGCCACGGGCGCGCAGCCGGGCGGCCTTGTCCGCATCGGCCGCAGCGGTATAGATGTAGACGGGCCGCTGCGCGGCGAACAGGGCCGCGTCCGGCGATACCTTCAACTGGCTGTCCACCAGCACGAGCATCGGCTGCCGGGGCGTTTCCACGGTCCGCACGTCGAGCCGCGGGTCATCCGCTTCGACGGTCCCGATCCCCGTCAGGATCGCACAGGCCCTCGCTCGCCATGCATGCCCGTCCTCGCGCGCTGGCGCAGAAGTGATCCATTGGCTCGCACCGTTGGAGAGCGCGGAAACTCCGTCGAACGATGTGGCCGATTTCATGCGCACCCAGGGCCTCTTGCGGACCATCCGGCTGAAGAATCCGATGTTCAACTCCATCGACTCGGCAGCGCCCGGCCCGACCTCGACCTCGACGCCGTGGCTCTGGAGGTAAGCCAGCCCCCTGCCGGCCACGAGCGGGTTGGGGTCGGTGACCGAGGCGACCACGCGGCCGATGCCGGCCTCCGCCAGGGCCTGGCAGCAGGGCCCGGTACGGCCGTGGTGCGAGCATGGCTCGAGCGTCACATAGGCCGTCGCGCCCCGCAGGTCGAACCCACGCTCGCGCGCGTCGCGCATGGCCATGACTTCCGCATGGGCCTGGCCCACGGGTTGCGTCGCCCCCCGGCCCACCACCCGCCCCAGGGGATCGACGATGACGCAGCCCACCCGCGGGTTGGGGGAGGCGCGCAGCAGGGCCTGTTCTGCGCAACGCAGTGCTTCGTAGACATGCGCGGCATCCGCATTCACATCTGCGTCCGGATGCGTACCGGGCGCCTGGGGGCCGCCGGCGTGCGGCAAGTCTGTCTTCAACCTTCGGGTCCTTCGTGACTCAGCGCCAGCAATAGTCCATCGCCGCGGTCTTGGAGGCGAAAGCCGTCGTGCTGTAGTTCTGCAGATCGCGCCGCTGGTACTGGTCCAGGTAGTAGTCGCCGCACTTGTCGGACGCCATGGCGGTGCCGGACTTCCTCACGGCCTTGAGCGAATAGCTGTCGCGGGTGCCGTCGGTCACCACCACCGAAACATTGTAGACCGCGCTGCCCTGCCCCGGCGCCGGAGACACGCTGAAGTAGCGGGGGAACTGGGTGGCGTCCGTGACGGCGACACCGGCACTGTTCTTGTCGTACCGGTAGTTCTCCGAATAGAACCGCTCCATCCACTGCTGCGCGGCCAGCAGCACCGTGCGGGCCTCGGCCCGCCGGGACTTGGCGACGTATTCGCGGTACGACGGATAGGCGATGGATGCCAGGATCCCGACGATCGCCACCGTGATCATCAATTCGATCAACGTGAAGCCTTTATGGCTTGCATAACTCTTCATTGGTTCGTCCTCAGGCCGGGAATGTCGCGCCACTGCATGCGCGGCGACATGCTATAGCACATCGTCGCGTCCGCATTGCGCCCCGTCACCCGCTTGGCGCCCTGGCCGGGGCCGCAAGTCGGCGATTCCTTGGTGCAGGTCGAGCCCGAGCAGGTGCAGCCGGGCTCGCCGGCCTTGCAGGCGTTGGTGAACGGGCGCTTGGTGCGGTCCGTCACGACACGGACTTTCTGGTCGCCGATCTCGCGGCCGGCCACGTTCACCTTCAGCGTATTGAGCACGATGCTGCCCTGCACAGTCCGCTCCGGCTTTCCGGAAATGGGGTCGATGGCATACAGCGTGGAGTTGGGCGTGTCCGTGCACTGGTTGGCGGCCGATTTCGGACGCACCCCCACCATCGTCAGCACGCCGGCATTGAATGCCATGTCGGACAGCACGGCCTCCGCACTGCCCGGCAGGGAGAAATACCAGCCGTCGTGGGTGGCCCAGTCCAGGGTACCGCTCGAGGACACATAGACATTGCCCGCGCTGTCCCGCGTGTAGGTTCTCGACACCAGGGTGGACGCGTTGGAACTGGGCAGCGCCCGCCCCCCGACCGCCCCCATGGTCGGCCGATCCCAGATGCCGTAGACGCGCTGGGTCAGTCCGGTGTTCGGGAAGTCGGAGGACTCGAACGCGTTCCCCGTGCCGAATGTCACCAGGATGCCGCCCTGCGCCATGAACAGGGTCTGCGGCGCGATGGTGATCGGCAGCGCGGTGGTCACGGCGTTATTGCCCGTCCCGGTGGTCTGCACGGCCCTGAACAGGGGCAGATTCGTCGATCCACTCTTGTAGGCCACGTCCCAATTGGAATCCGTGGCGCTCGAGAGATCGAACTTCCAGAGATTCCCCTTGAGGTCGCCCGCGTAGGCGACATCCGCCGTGCCGTTGCCGTCCAGGTCTTCCCATCGCGGCATCGCCAGCCCGTTGCCGGCGCCCGCATCCACGACGATCTTCTTGTACCGCATGGGCTGCCCCGTCGCGGACCACAGGCCCGAGGCCGCCGGGCCGTCCACGTAGATGATGAAGAGCGCCGCCTTGCCCGCCGACGACTGCACGCCGTTGCCCAGCAGCAGCGCATACTTTCCGTTGTTGAGCTTCACCACCGGCAGGGCCTGGTTGGTGGTGCGGTGGACGCTCACGTCGCCGACGATGTAGCCCAGGTCCGCATCGTCGTCGGATGTGAACTGCCATTTGAAGATGTTGGCGGCATTGGATTCGGACAGCTGCGTGGGGTCGGTCACATCCAGGGCGAACAGGGCCTTGCCGCCCCGGCCCAGCGTGCCGAAGAGGTAGGTCTTCCAGGCCGCGCTGCTTCCGGACGACACCTTCACGTCGGCCGTGAACGGGTTCCCGTCCACATAGGGCCACACCAGGCCACTGGGCTGCGTTTCGGATGCATCCAGCGTGAAGTTGGCATTGTTCACCCGCGTGCGCGCGGAGGTACCGCGCTGCATGGGAATTTCCACGAGACGGTTCGCGAGCGCTCCGGGCACGTAGCCGAAGACCTCCGCCCCGTTCTCGGTGTTGAACGCGTGGAGCATGCCGTCGTTCGCCGCGACCCACAGCAACTTGTCCCGGTTCTTCTGGCCGGCATAGAACTGGGTATAGCTCGCATCGCCCACGATGGTCGCATTCGGCCGGTCCTGGATCCAGGGCGTGCCGTTGACGATCGGCCCGAGCAGCGTGTTGCCCCGCTGCCGCAGCGCCGTCAACCCTTCCAGGGACTGGTCGCCGCGCACGTAGTTCAGCGTCAGCTGCGCGTTCGTCGTGCTCAGCCGGTTGGCGGACGCCGTCGTCATCTGGGTGACGTAGTCGGCCGGGAGGGACTCCCAACGGAACGCGACCCCGGCATTGCTGCCATTGCCGCTGTTGGTGATGATCTTGCGGGAACCGGGCGATACGCTGTCCAGCAGGGCCCCGGCCTCCCAGGAGTAGGTCTGCGGGAAATTGCCGGAGCTGTCCACCTTGTAGGCTTCGAGCGCGCCCGTCACCGTGGTGCTGTCGAACTTCGCCACGTATTTGAAGGTGTCGGACACCAGTTGGGCGGCGGACACGGCGGGCGCCGCATTGGAATCCTTCGCAGCGGCATCCAGCGCACGGCGCAGCTGCGCCTCGAGGATCTCAGGGCGCCGGGCCAGGAAGTACCCGTCCGGGACATTGTCCTGGCCAGGGCTTCCGTCGCTCCTCACGCTGTCCCAGCTTTCCTGGTTGGAAGGCATGCTCACGTTGGTGAAGGTGCCATCCGCATTCTTCGTGCTGGACTTGAAGTAGCCGTACTTGGCGGCGTAGAAGAGAGGGTCCTTGATCAGCGCATCCGACTCGCCCACCATGTTGAAGACCATGGTGACGGGATAGTCCTCGTTCTTGACGGAACAGTAGTTGGGCTTGTTGGTGATGTTGGGGTCACCCGTCTGTCCATTGCCGGTCACGCTGCAGACGGTGTCCTTGTATTTCTTCGTCACGCCTCCGACGGTGATGTTCGTGTTGAGGTACGCGGTGTTCGACGCGTCACACAGATACTCGCTCGGCGGGGGCATTCCCGACAATGAGCCGTAGGTGTTGTTGCTGCCTCCGTGCTGGTGCGTCAGGTAGCGGCCGTTGGCGCTCGCGCCGTTGCGCTGCACGCCGATCACGCTGAACCCATGGGTGCCGGCCGCCCCGCCGCAGACGGCGGGAATGTCCGTGGTGATCCTGACGTCCCAGCCGCTGGGAGAGCTGGCGTTCTGCACCAGGTCGTAGCGGAGGAATCCGGTGATGTCCATGTCGTAGTCGCCGCCCATGAGCACGTCGTTCCAGGTCACGATGAACGAACCGTACGTCGCACCGGAGTTGATCGACGCGAACGTCAGCGGCGCGCTCACCTTGCCGCCCCCCTGCACGCTCTCCGGGGTGATGTAGACGTAGCGGACCGGATTGGAGCCCGGAATCGGGATGTCGATGCGGGGGGCTCCACCGCTCAGGGAGGCGGACATGGTCCGGACCTTCAGGGCGTTCTCCACCGTTCCGATGTCCGACGGCGGGGATGTCAGGTTCCGGATCCTGGCGGTGTTGCCGTACAGGGCGGCTCCGGCCACCTGGTACGTGCCTCCCATGGCGGGGGCCTCCGGGCAGATTCCGTTCACGGAAGACAGCTGGCCCACGGTCTTGGCGGCGCAGGAATTCTGGTCATCCGCCGTGGTGAGGCCCTTTCCGGACACCGAGCCGATGGAGCGGATCGTGCCGTTGATGCCTTCGGCCACGCCGATCTTGTTCACGTAGGCGTCGAGGTTTCCGTCCCGGTTCGGCAAGGTGCCGAAAGGGGTGTCCGCCTGCCCGTCGAAACTGAGCGTGCTCGAGGAGAACGCCAGGATGTTCAGCGGCCGGCATACCGCATTGCCGTACTTGGTGCGGGCCGAGGAAGTGGCCAGCGGGTCGGCCCACGACACCACGGGAAGGCCGGTGTTCGAATCGTTGCCGGTCGACGAGGGATTGGTGGGGGTCGGCGTCGAGCCGTTGTAGGCGTAGTACTGCAGCGCCTGCACCACCATCTCGCCGATCGGGTTGCCCCATGCGGGCAGGTTGCCTTCGCCCGACGTGCTGGGCGTGTTTCCCTGTCCATATGTATTGGCCGTGCGGCCGTAGAGGATGATGGAGTCGAACGTCTTGATCGCACCATTGCCGGTGCTGCGGCCGTCGGCGAGCGTGGCGGAGCATCCCGAAGAGGCACTGTGGCAGAAGACGCCGGTGCTCCGGTTGATCTCGTCGTCCAGATCGCGGATGTTCTTCCGGAGCGCGCCCGCCGTGTGGTTGAGGTCGTAGCTTCCGGTGATCAGGCCGAATTCCACCCGGGCCGCCGATCCGGCGGTTTTGGGATACCCGAATTCCTGGAGCAGCCCGTAGGGCTTGTAGTTGGAGGAGGAATCCGCCGGAAAGGCCTGGCAGCGCTCGTCACCCAGCAGCGTGGGAACACAGACCTTGACGGCCACGTTCAGGTCGGGGCCGATGCCCGAATACGAGGCGCCGTCGGCGGTGCGGTCGGGAATGGTGATCTCGTGCTGCACGCCGCCGTTGCCCTTGTTGGCGTCGTTGTAGTAGCGGGCCAGCTTGGGACCGAAGGTGCCCGCGCTGTAGTTGTCGGGGCTTCCGCGCCAGCGGCACAGCGTGATTTCGACGGTGGACCAGAAGCGGACGTTCCCTTTCACCAGCCGCATGATCGGCCGGGACGCCTTCGGATCCTCCGAGCTGCCGGTAATGCACATGCTGAGGCCCGCATAGACGTTCGCGTTCGGCCCGGTGGCCTTCGTCAGGTCGGCGGTGGTGAAGGGCGTGTAGTCCCGGACGTCCGCTTCCTTGTAGTACTTGACGAAGGAGTGCGCGTCCCACACCAGCCGGGATCCCATCAGCACGGTCGATCCATTCGCATCGGTGGAACGGTAGCCGCCGTAGAGCATCTTGCGGACGATATCCAGCCGCGTCATGGTCGCCCAGTTCAGGAAGTTCCCGGCCCAGTACCTTTGGCTCGACGGACAGCTGAACTTGACGGAAGAAACGCCGCCGGCCGTGATGGTGGTCTGCGTCGCCAGCGCGGCCGGATTGAATGCCCCGGTGGCGGTGTCGTACGAATAGCATTTCGTGGCATCGAAATAGCCGTAGTACTTGAACGTGGGCTTGAACGTGGTGTCGATGACTCCGTCGGCGTCCAGATCCTCGAAATCCGAATACACGGGCCCGAACAGCAGGTGGTCCTTGGAGGCCGTGATCATCATCATCGGCTTGTTGGCCGTGGTCACGATGTTCGGGGGCACGCCCTCGCGCGGCGTGGAAACGTCCAGCGGGGTGGCCTGTGCGGCCAGCTGGGCGGCGAGCAGCGCGCATGCGATTCCCAGGCCGCAGATGGAGCGCCAGATCGGGAGGTTGATCGTCATTTCCTGGACCTCAAGGGAAATAGATGGTCTGCAGCACCACTTGCGTGCGCAAGGAGTAACCAAAGCCGCGGGCCGTGATTCTGTACATGTTGGACCACTGGTTCGCGTTCTCGCCGTTCGACGTGACCTGCGTTTCGACCATGTTCACCCGCACGCTCTTTCTTCTGAAGAATTCGATGATGTATTCAGGCTGCACGGCGACGCCGACGATGGGCGCGACCCCGGTGTAGGTTCCCAGGGGCACGCCTCCCGTGAACGATGTGCAATTGGTCGAGTTCACCTCGGGGAAGCGCCCTGGCTTGGCATCGAAATCGTCGTTCCAGCGCCCTCCCTTGCCGGTCGGCCACCAGGGCTCGGCCACGGTGGTGTTGGTCGCCGAGGCGGCAGACCAGTCCGACGTGGCATAGCTGGCGTCGTCCTTGATGCAAAGCCCCCCGCGGCAATCCGCGGTGAAGTCGTTCGGATTGAGCTCCAGCACGCCGCGCGCGCACGAGGCGTTGGGCAGCGTGCCCACGCTGGCGTTCATGATGTCCCGCTCCGCGTCGCGCAGGGCCGATTCGGCGGCCTGCCGCGCGGCCTCCTGGTCCAGCTGGTTGCGTGCGATCCCCTCGGACAGGGTGGACTGCTTGACCATCCACACGGTGATGCCCGTGATGGCCACGAGGAACAGCATGACGACGATGAGCGCGACGCCCCGCTCTTGCAGATGGGATGTGGGCTTCTTCATAGGGACCTGTGCGCGGCGAAGCACGTCAGTAGCTCTGCTTGAGGTTGTTTCTCACCCCGAACACTTCCACGAAACGGCTGAATGCGACGCCTGCGGGCTGGGTGACGGATTGGTCGCTGCAGTTCTGGTAGGTCTTCTCGCTGCCGGCCTTGTCGGCGATGCGGGAGTTGCCGCCCAGGGTCTTGGTGAGGAGGCACACCCGTACCGACACCACGCGCTGCCATCCCGTCAATGCCTGGCCGTTGATCGTCACGGCGGACAGGCCGCTGACCTCCGTGGCCGTGTAGAACCGGTCCGGGCTCAGGGAGTCGGCACCGGAATACAGGCCGTAGGTGAGCTGCATGTCTTCGATACCGGCCAGCAGCGGCTGGTAGCCCGGTCCGGAACCGCCCCCCTGGTTGTTGCCGCCGTTGCCGCTGCAGGCCAGGCTCTTGGTGGCGGCCGTGCCCCGCCCCACGAGCACATTCGCGTTGCTCAGCGTATACCGGTTCGACACGAACAGCGGCAACTGGGGCGGCGTGTTGACGGCCGCCGCGCCGGCGGCGTCGGTGCTTCGGGCGGTGTTGCTGGGATCGCCCCCCACGTCCATCCCATTGCAGTCCAGGCGCTGCCCGGAGGCACCGGACGCCGAAATGTCGCTCGTGAAATAGTTGATGACCAGCGTGTCGGGAGCCCCGTCGACGGCCGTGCCGCAGGCGCTGGTCTGGGTGTTGAACGACGCTCCGTCGCAGCCGTAGATGCCGGTCTGGAACGCAGTGGGCGGCCAGCCGGTGGCCGGGTCGGCCCAATCGGTCGCCACGCGCGGATTGGAAGGAAGGGGGGGATAGGTGTCGTACATCCCCGTCTGCGTGGGGTGTGCGGGAATCGGCGGGACATTGGCCGGATAGAAGCCGGCGCTCATGATGGACCGGCCCAGCATCTGCATCGCAAAGGCCCCGGTCTCGTCGCGGGCCGTGGTCCGGTCCTGCACGCGCTGGGCGTCCGTGGACGAAAGATAGAGATAGGCGGCAGCCAGCACGATCACGAGGCTGATCGCCATGGCGATCAGCAACTCCACCAGGGTCATGCCTGCCTGCGATGGCGTTCTGCGGTCCATGGTCAGGGCACGAAGGAAAAGCGCGAACAACGGACGCCGGCGGGCGCCGAGGCCTCTTCAGGGCAGCAGGTCTGCGTGGCCATGCCGGTCAGCGAACTGTCGCAGGTCGTGGACGACAACAGGGTGCGGTCGGCCGAGCCGTCGTTCAGTTCCTTGTCGAACCACATGAGCGTCAGCATGAATCCATCGCGCTTGTTCCCGGACAGCATCGCCGCCCCCTGGGGCATCGCGCTGCGGACTTTCCCGCGCCATACGGCGAGGTCATAGGTCGCACGCTCGGTGGGCGTGCATGCCTCGGTCTCGCAGTTCTTGCTGACGGAGAAGGTCGCGGCCTGCTGCGTGTCCCAGTCGTCGCTGACGGCATAGGCGGAGCTTCCGAAGCTGCCGGCCTGAATGAAGCTCGGACCCGCGGCATCGGCATTCACGCGGATTCTTTCCGACATGTCGAACACCAGCCCGGTGGCGGCGGATCGGACCGACGTGTTGATGCGGTACTTGGCCGTGGCCGCCTGCAGGCCGGCCAGCCCCAGGAGGCCGATGGAGAGCACCACGAGCGCCACCATCATCTCGATGAGCGTCAAGCCAGAGTGGTTCTTTTTCATGTGCATGCCCCCTGCGGACCCATCAAAAATCGGAGCACGCGGTGCCGGCGGGTATGGAGCGGCTGCGGCCCAGGGCGTCCAGGCAGATGTTGACCCCGTACTTCCGGGTGTAGGCGCTGTCCGCCGACTGGTATCCGACGTCGAAGCGGTCCGCATTCGCGGCCCCCTGCGCTCCCCGAGGATTGAACATCATGGCCCGCCCCCCCCGGAGCGAGGTGATGTAGGCCTCCGATCCGCCGCTCACGCGCGCGAACAGCACGTCGGAGCTGGAGGGTGGCGCGGTGAGCGACGCGTCGCAGGAGGTGTTCATGAACGCGATCCAGCCCACCTGCCAATTGGCGCCGCTGGAACTGCAGGACGGGGAGCTTCCGTCCGCGTTGGAGCTCATGCACAGGCTGACGCAGGAGTTGCGGCTGACGGCCTCGTTGCGGGCGCGCAGGAGGCTGCCCGAGAATTCGTTCGCCGCATTCGTCATGCGGCTCTTGACGATGAAGTCACCGATCGCAGGTGCCGCGAGCATGCCCAGGATCGCCGCCAGCGCGACGGTGACCATGAGTTCGATCAGGGTGAAGCCCCGTTCGTCGGCCGGTCCTGTGACATGTGGTGAGAACATGCGAAATTATGTGACGATCTCCCACCGGCCGTACGACCTTTCGGCGGGCGGCGCCAGCCGCCCATCCGGCTCACCCCCGACCGGTCACTTGCCGCTGGCCGTCGCCTTGTCCGCGCTCACGCCCACTTCCTGGGCCAGCGGCTGCGCCATCTCCAGATGGTGCTTCAGCTTCGGCAGGGTCTTTTGAGCGAAGGCCTTCACCTCCGGATCGCGGGCATCGCGCGCGCCCTTCTCGAAAAGTGCGATCGTGTCGCGGTGCGCCCGCAGGCCCATGGCTTCCATGTAGCGCTTGTCGAAGTCGGCGCCGTCGGCACCGTTCAGCAACTTGAGCTTGGCCTCCTGCATCAGCGAGGGGCCTTCGGGCACGCGCACGTTCTTCGAGGCCGCCAGCGCGGCCAGCTCCTGGTTGGCCTTGGTATGGTCGTCCACCATCTGCTGCGCGAAGGCGCGGACCTTGGGGTTCTGGGCCTTCTGCAGCGCCAACTGGCTGCTCTTGACCTCGGCGTGGCCGTTGTGGGCGGCGTCGTCCAGGAAGGATTTGTCCGCCCTCTGCAGGCGCGAGGCCTGCCCTTCGGCGCCGTCGATCGCCCGGGCCGCTCCGGGCCCCGGCTGCTCGTGCGTGGGGGACTGCGTCTGCGACGGGGTCTGCGCGGCGGCTCCGGCGGCATAGGCGACACCTGGTGCAGCAGGATGCCGTCGAAGAAGCCGCCCAGGCCAGCGGCCGCAGCGGCCGGCCCGGCAAGATGTGGTCACGCATCGCGCGGGCCGGTGGGTCGGTCGTCAGTGCGGCTGGCCGCGGTCGCGGGTTTCGCCGATCAGTGCGGCGCCCTGGCGCGACGAGGGCATCGGGCCGTCGGGCGTGTCGCCGCCGTAGTCGAGCCCCAGGCCCCGGGCCGAGCCGGAGGAATCGACCGATGCGATGGGCCCGGTCTGGACGCGGTCGGAGTGCTGGTCGCCGGGGCGCTGGCGCTCGCGGTTGCCGTAGGTGCTTTCGTCGCCGCTGCCGCCGAAGCGGCGCCCGCCTTCGCCGGTGGCGAGGTTCTCCGCACCGGCGGGCGTGGCGGCAGGACCGGGGTCGTCGCGCATGCCGTACTGGTCATAGTGGCCGGTGTCGCGGCGGCGTTCGCGTTCGTCGGGCTGGGTGACTTGGACCATGGGGTCCGCGGAGCTACGGGAGGAGATGTCGTCAGATGGCATGGAAGAGTTCCTTTGCAATGCGTGTGCGATACACCCATGCTCGGCGGCGCCCCGCGCGGCGCGCGTAGGACAAGCCCGGGCAACTCCGCCGGAACTGTCACAGCAGGTTTGCCGTGGCCGGGAGCGCGAACGGATGGGTTGTCTGCGCAGGTCCGGCGATGCAACAGGTCGTGGCAGGGGCCGAAGGAGGTTCGATGCGCCACCCGTGCCGCGCCACGCACGACGGGCGCCCCACCTGCGAACGGCGCGTGCGCCTACAGCACCACCGTATCCGGTGAAAAGCGCGCGGTATCCATTTGTCCGTATATTCGGGCGGATGAGCAGCGAGAAGCCCCCTGTCCCTGGACCGTCACGCCGATATGTCGCGGAAGGCGCCCCCAACGAAGTCGCCGACCACAAGGACGATATCTTCTTTGCCGCCATCGAGACGACGCGCATGCCGATGCTGGTCACCGACCCGCGGCAGCCCGACAACCCGATCGTCTTCTGCAACCGCGCCTTCCTGGCGATGACGGGCTACCAGCCGCAGGAGATCATCGGCCACAACTGCCGCTTCCTCCAGGGCCCCGCCACCGACCGCAACACGGTGGCCGCCGTCCGCGAGGCGGTCGAGCAGCGACGGGAGATCTCGCTGGAGCTGCTGAACTACCGCAAGGACGGTTCCACGTTCTGGAACGCGCTGTTCATCTCGCCTGTCTACAACATGCGCGGGGAACTGGTGTATTTCTTCGCCTCGCAGCTCGACGTGAGCCGCCGCCGGGATGCCGAGGAGGCGCTGTCGCAGGCGCAGAAGATGGAAGCCCTGGGCCAGCTCACGGGCGGCATCTCGCACGATTTCAACAACCTGCTGCAGGTGATGTCCGGCCACCTGGACGTGATGCGCGTCAAGAACCGCAGCCAGAAGCTGGGCCGCGAGGACGTGGACCGATCGATCGACAGCATCCGCAGCGCCGTGAGCAAGGCCTCCACGCTCACGCAGCAGCTGCTGGCTTTCTCGCGCAAGCAGAAGCTGCAGGGACGTGTCGTGAGCCTCAATGCGCTCGCCTCCGGCATGTCGTCGCTCGCGGAGCGCACGCTCGGCGAATCCATCGAGATCGAGTATGTGCTGGGCGACGACGTTCCCAACTGCGAACTCGACACCACGCAGCTGGAAGTCGCCGTGCTCAACCTGCTGCTCAACTCCCGCGATGCCATGCCCGGCGGCGGGCGCATCCGGGTCGAGACGCGCGGCATCGATCTGCATTCCCAGGACGGCGCGGCCTTCTCCGGCCTGACCCCCGGGCGCTACGCCACGATTTCAGTGACCGATACCGGCGCCGGCATCCCCGCCGACATGGTGCCCCGCGTCATGGATCCGTTCTTCACCACGAAGGAGGAAGGCAAGGGCACGGGGTTGGGCCTGTCGATGGTGTACGGGTTCGCCAAGCAATCCGGCGGTGCCGTCACGATCTACTCCGAAGTCGGCGTGGGCACGACGGTGCGCATGTACTTTCCGGCGGTGCAGGGCCGCACCCATCCCGAACTGGTGGAATCGATCGCGCCGCATGTGCGCGGCGGGACCGAAACGGTGCTGGTGGTGGACGACCGCGTGGAGGTGGCCGACCTGGCCCAGGCCATGCTGGAGGGCCTGGGCTACACGGTGCACGTCGCCCACAGCGCGCATGCCGCGCTCAAGCTGGTGCGCTCGCTCGAGTCCTCGTCCCTCCCCGACCTGCTCTTCACCGACGTGGTGATGCCCGGCGGCCTCAACGGCTACGAACTCGCGCGCGAGATGCGCAAGATGGTGGCGGGCATCCACATCCTGCTCACCACCGGATTCGACCGCGACATGGGCAGCCTCGCCAACGTCGCGCCGACCGAATTCGAGATCCTGAAGAAGCCTTACCGTCTGGCCGACCTCGCACGGCGCGTGCGCATGGTGCTGGACGGCGCCACGGGCACCAAGACCTGATCTGGATTTGCCGGCGGCGCTGCGCGGCGCCCCCCTGAATCCAAATGCCTGCACGCTGCGTATAGGTTCCTGCGAGGCATGCCATCCGGGCATGCCACCTTCCGGAGCCTCCGCATGCCGCAGAACACCGCCGCCGCCATCCGCTGGGTCGAAAAGGGTCTCGTTCCCGACCGGCTCGTGCGCCACGGCATCCGGCGCCTGCTGAAGGACCGCCTGACCGAACTGCGCAGCGGGGATGGCACGGCGGCCGCGGAACAGACGCAGGCATTCCTCGACCGGATCCGCTCGGCCCCGCTGGCGCTGGTGCCCGAGAAGGCCAACGAGCAGCACTACGAAATCCCGGCTGAATTCTTCGCCCGGGTTCTGGGCCCGCACCGCAAGTACAGCAGCTGCCTCTGGCCCGAGGGAGCCGTGACGCTGGAGCAGGCGGAAGAAGCCGCGCTCGCCGAAACCTGCGCGCATGCGGACCTGCACGACGGCCAGCGGATCCTGGAACTCGGCTGCGGCTGGGGATCGCTGACCCTGTGGATGGCGGCCCGCTACCCGGCGAGCCGCATCACCGCGGTCTCCAACTCCCGCTCCCAGCGCGAGTACATCGAATCGGAAGCGCGGAGGCGGAACCTGCGCAACGTGCAGGTGCACACCTGCGACTTCAACGTCTTCGACACGCCGGAGCGCTTCGACCGCATCGTCTCCGTGGAGATGTTCGAGCACCTGCGCAACTGGCCCCAGGCGTTCGCGCACGTGGCCCGCTGGCTGGAGCCGGACGGCCGCTTCTTCCTGCACGTGTTCGCACACCGCGAGGCCCCCTACCCCTTCGTGGCCCGCGACGCCAGCGACTGGATGAGCGAACACTTCTTTTCGGGCGGAATGATGCCCAGCGACGACCTCGCACTGCACTGCCAGGACGACCTGCGGCTGGCACGGCGCTGGCGCTGGGACGGCACGCACTATGCCCGCACCGCGCGGGCCTGGCTGGACAACATGGACGCAAGCCGGGCCGTGTTGCGGCCCCTGTTCGACAGGGTCTACGGGAGGGACGCCGATACCTGGTGGACGCGATGGCGGCTGTTCTTCCTGGCCGTCGAGGAATTGTTCGCCTACGGTGCGGGCCAGCAGTGGTGGGTGAGCCATTACCTGTTCGACCGGCGCCAGGCGCCGGCCGCGGCCGGCTGAGACCTGGGGCTGCGCACATGCCCGGCTTCCTCGTGAACGAGCCCTGGTGGACGGCTTGGTGCGGCCTGGCCTGGGCGCTGGCCGTGGCGCTGGCGACCTGGGCGGTCAGCATGGCCCGCCGGGACGCGAGCCTGGCGGACCGGGTCTGGTCGCTGATGATCGCCGGCGCGGGGGTGGTGTATGCCGTGCGGCTCTCGCGCAGCGGCGTGCCCGCCGAGGCCTGGGCGGCCGTGGCCGTGGCGGCGGTCTGGGCCGCACGGCTCGGCGCCTTCATCACGCTGCGCAACTGGGGCGAGGGCGAGGACCGCCGCTACCGGGCCATGCGCGAGCGGCACGGCGACCGGTTCGGCGCGAAAAGCCTGTACATCGTCTTCGGCCTCCAGGCCGCGCTGGCCTGGGTGGTGTCGGCACCGCTCTTCGCGGCGGTGGCTTTTTCCCGGCCCGCGGATTCCTGGCTGGCTGCGCCCGGCCTCGTCCTCGCGGTGTTCGGCATGCTGTTCGAAGCGGTCGCGGATGCGCAGATGGCCCGGTTCCGGCGGGAGTCCGCCGGCAGTGACGGTGTGATGGACCGGGGCCTGTGGCGCTACAGCCGCCATCCGAACTATTTCGGCGAGGCCTGCGTCTGGTGGGGCCTGTGGCTGGCGGCGCTCGGCATCGCTGGGGCCGCGGCCGCGTGGAGCGTGGTGTCGCCGCTGCTCATGACCTTCCTGCTGCTGCGGGTGTCCGGCGTCTCGCTGCTGGAAGAAGAGCTGCCCTCGCGCAGACCCGCCTACCGTGCGTACCAGCGCCGCACCAGCGCGTTCTTTCCGCGGCCTCCGCGCCGCGACGGGGGCGAGGCATGATGCGGGCGCCATGCACGCCACGCACGCCATGGCGGCCCGGGGCGTCGGCTGCCCGAACGCTCGCCCTGGCGGCGGCCCTGGCCGGCATGGCGGGCTTCGCCCCACAGGCGCAGGCACAAGCACAGCCTGCCGGCGAGCAGCAGTGGAATTTCAAGGTGACGCTGGACGGTGATCCGATCGGCGAGCACCGGTTCCGGCTCAGCGCCGCCGAGGCCGGCACGTCGCACCTCGAAAGCTCGGCCCGCCTGGCGGTGAAGGTGCTGGGCGTGCCGCTCTACCGCTACCGGCACGAGGCCCGCGAGCAGTGGCGCGGCGATTGCCTGGTGCGCGTCGCCGCCGACACGGACGACGACGGGGAGCGCAGCACGGTGCGCGAGGAGTTCGCGCCGGACGCCCCCTGCACGCGCAGCTTCGCGTACTGGAACCGGGCCATCCTGGCCTCCACCCAGCTGCTGGATCCGCAGAGCGGCAGGCTGGAGACCGTCCAGATCACGCGCGGGGAGGACGGCACGGTCACCGTGCGCGGACAGCCCCGTGCGGCGACCCGCTGGCGCATCGCGGGGCCGCGCCATCCGATCGACGTGTGGTATGCCGGCGGCTCCGGAGAGTGGGTCGGGCTGGACTCGACCGTGCGCGGAGGCCGCCGGCTCAGCTACCGGCTGCAGTGACGAACCACCGCCGGGCAGCGCCGCCACCGCTCCAACCCTTGTGAACCACGAAAGCCGACCATGCTCCGCACCCATGCCATCGCCTACGCCGCCACCGCCCTCGCCTTCCTCGCCCTGGATTCCGTCTGGCTGGGCACCATGGCCCAACGCCTTTACCGGCCGAACATCGGCCACCTGATGCAGGACGGGTTCTCCGCCGGCCCGGCGCTGGTGTTCTACCTGCTGTACGTGGCGGGCATGGTGTTCTTCGCGGTCGCGCCCGGTCTGGAGAAGCACAGCTGGCTGCATGCCCTTGGGATGGGGGCGGCACTCGGCCTGGTGGCCTACGCCACCTTCGGACTCACCAACCAGGCCGTGCTGCGCGACTGGCCCTGGTACGTGACCGCGGCGGACATGGCCTGGGGCACAGTGGCCACGGGCGCCGCCAGCGCGATCGCCTGCGCGGCCGTGCTGCGCTGGTTCCCTCCCTCGGGAGGCTGACGGCGGACTGGGGGCCGGTGCTCCCGGCCCTTCTCCCTCGCTCGCCCGTATGCCACGACTTGGCGCGCAGGCGTTCCTTACAGCCCCACCAGCGATCCCGCCAGGCGGGCCAACAGCCCGTCGAAGCGCAGCCGGCCATCCACGGCCGCCAGGCAGATGCAGTCGTCCGTGCCCTGCACCACCGGCTGGTGGTGGATGCTGCCGTCGGCCGCATCGAAATCGCCCGGCCCGAACAGCGCGTGGCCATCGTGGAAGCGGCCGTGCAGCACCTGGGTCCATTCGACGCCGCCATGCGTGTGGGACGGCAGGCTGCGGCCCGGGCCGATGCGCAGCAGGAACACGTTCGCGGCGGCCTCGGGCGGCGCGAGCAGGCGGCTCCAGCGCATACCGGGCGCGATCCATTTCCAGGGACCGAAACGGCAGCCGTCCAGCCCGGCCGGCCAGGGAGCGCCCTCCGGCCAGTCGGGCCGGCCGGATTCGGCCACGCCCGTCTCTGCAGGGGCGCGCCGCACCGCCGGAGGCGGGAGCGCCGCCTGCGCGAAGCCCTGGGCGGCCGGAGCGGCGATGCGCTCCATCACCCGGGCGAACGCGTCCGCACGCAGCGGCTGCGGGGGCGAGGACTCCAGCAGCACCCCGCCGGCGGCTTCCAGCGCACGGAGCCGGGCCGCGCACTGCGGGCACATCCGGGCGTGCACGGACGCCAGCAACGCCGGACCGGCCGCGAGCCGGCCTGCTGCGAGGTCCAGCAGCACGTCATCTCCGGGGTGGTGGCTGATCGTCATGGCGCATGGTCGCCGAGCAGTCGGCGCAGATGGCGTACGGCAAGCCGCACGCGGGACTTCACGGTGCCCAGGGGGATGCCGAGCTCCTCGGCGATCCGGGCATGGGGCTGCTCGTCGAAAAACGAGCGGCGCAGCACTTGGGCCTGCTCCGGAGCCAGAAGTTCCAGCGCCCGCCGCACCTGGATCTCGCACTCTGCGGCGTAGGCGCGCTCGTCGGGGCCGACATCCTCCAGCATCAGGCCGTGGCCGTCGTCGTGTTCGGACGGCTGGTTGCCCTTGCGGCGCAGATGGTCGATCCGCAGGTTGCGCGCGATGGTGAACACCCAGGTGGACACGGCGGCGTGCGCGGGATCGAAGGAGGCGGCCTTGCGCCACAGGTTGACCATGGTCTCCTGCGCGAGGTCCTCGGCGGTTCCTTCGGCGAGGCCCAGCCGCATGAGGTAGGACTTCACGCGCGGGGCGAAGTGCTTGAAGAGCGCCGCGAAGGCCTGACGGTCGCCCTCGTCGGCGACGGCGCGCACCATCGCCGCCCAGGCGTCCGGAGACAGCGGCAGCGAGTTTCCCTCGGGATGGTTCTTCGACACGATCGACAGGTAGGCAGGCAGCGCGCGTCGCGGCGCGCGGGGCTCGGCAAGGGGCTGGCGGACGACGGTCATGGTGCTGCCGATACGCAGCGGTGGGCGGATTAGATCACGTTGCGCAGGGACCGAATCCAACCGCTCGGCCACTGCGTATAAGAATCGCAAGCATCCGAGGATTCCATGAGAACGATCCATGACACGCACGGGGGCGGCGGGGCGCCCGCAGGCTCACCGCCGCACGGCGGCCCGCTCGACATCGCCGTCATCGGCAGCGGCATTTCCGGGCTGTCCGCCGCCTGGCTGCTCTCCCATCGCCACCGCGTCACCGTCTACGAGGCCGACGCACGCCCCGGCGGCCACAGCCATACCGTGGACGTCGCGGCGCCGTCCGGCAAGCGGCCGGTCGACACCGGCTTCATCGTCTACAACGAGTCCGCCTACCCGAACCTCTGCGCCCTGTTCGCGCACCTGGGCATCGATACCGATCCGACCGACATGTCGTTCGCGGTGAGCCTGGATGGCGGGGCTCTCGAATATTCCGGATCGGGCCTCGGCGGCCTGTTCGCCCAGCCGTCGAACCTGGTGCGTCCCCGCTTCTGGTCGATGCTGCGGGACCTGGTGCGCTTCTACCGCCTGGCACCGGGCGACGCGCGGGAGATGGGCATGATGCCGCTGGACGACTACCTCGACCGCCGCGGCTTCGGCCGGGCGTTCCGGGAAGACCATCTCTACCCGATGGCGGCGGCCATCTGGTCCACGCCCGCCGCCCGCGTCGGCCAGTACCCCACGGAATCCTTCGTGCGGTTCTGCGAGAACCACCAGTTGCTGAACCTCGGCCACCGCCCCGCCTGGCGCACCGTGCGGGGCGGCAGCCGGCGCTACGTCGAGCGGCTCGCCGCTTCCCTGGGCCCGGGCGGACTGGTGCTCGGCAACCCCGCGGTGGAACTGCGCCGCACGGCGGACGGCGTCCACGTGCGCACCGCCGATGCGCGCGAATCGCGCCGCCACGACCATGTGGTCATCGCCACCCATGCCGACCAGGCGCTCCGGCTGCTGCCCGATCCCACGGACGACGAAGCGCGCTGGCTCGGCGCCTTCGGGTACAGCCGCAACCGCACGGTGCTGCACAGCGATCCGGCCCTGATGCCGCGCCGCCTCGCGGTCTGGTCCGCCTGGAACTACGCGGGCGAGCGCGGCCTCGCGGAGGGGCCGAGCGTCACCTACTGGATGAACCGCCTCCAGCACCTGCCGGACGAGCTTCCGCTGTTCGTCACCCTGAACCCGGTGCGCGAACCGGACCCGCGCCACGTCCTGCGCACCCAGATGTACGAACATCCCCTGTTCGACGGCGATGCCCTGCGCGCGCAGCGCCAGCTCTGGAGCCTGCAGGGCCGCCGCCGCACCTGGTTCTGCGGCGCGTACTTCGGTGCCGGCTTCCACGAGGACGGCCTGCAGGCCGGGCTGGCCGTCGCCGAGGCCCTGGGCGGCGTGCGGCGGCCGTGGACCGTTCCGAACGAATCCGGTCGCATCCACTGCCCGCCGGCGCGCGCCGCCGGCGCATCCGCATGAGGCCGGCGATGCCCAGCCCGCCCGCGAGCGCGCTCTGCATGGGAGACGTGGTCCACCAGCGGCTGCGCCCCGTGCGCCACCGCCTGCGCTACCGCGTGTATGCCCTGTGGCTGGACGTGGACGAACTCCCGCAGCTCGCGCGGCGGCTGCGGCTTTTCTCGCTCAACCGCTTCAACCTCTTCGGCCTGCACGAGCGGGACTACGGCTCCGGCAGCGGGGACACCCTGCGCAGCCACGTGGATCGCCAGCTGGCCGCCGCCGGACTCGAAGCGCCGGGCGGCCCCATCCGCATGCTGACGATGCCGCGCATCCTGGGCTACGCCTTCAACCCGCTCACGGTCTATCTCTGCCACCGTGCCGACGGCGGCCTGCGGGCGGTGCTCTACGAGGTGAACAACACCTTCGGGGAACGCCACAGCTACCTCGTCGAGGTTCCCGAAGCGCAGGCGCACGGCGCGCGGCAGCGGCACGCCTGCGACAAAAGCTTCCACGTCTCGCCATTTCTGCCGCTGTCCCTGCGGTACGCCTTCGATCTGCAGCGTCCGGAAGGATGCGGCGACGCCCTGGTGCTCGGGGTGACGGCCGCCGACGCCGAAGGCACCGTGCTCAGCGCCACCTGGCGGCTGCGCACCGGCCCGCTCACCGACGGCACGCTGGCCCGCGCGTTCGCCACCCATCCCCTGCTCACGCTCAAGGTGATGGGCGCGATCCACTGGGAGGCCCTGCGGCTGTGGCTCAAGGGCGCGCGCTTCCACCCGAAACCGCCGGCTCCCGTGAATTCCCTGTCCATCATCCGCCCGGAAGAAACATGACGCCCTCACCGATTTCGCCCACGGACGCCGCGAGCAGCCTGCCCCCGCCCCAGCCCGTCCGCCCGAACCGCCTGCCGCTGCAGGCCGCCGGATGGATGCAGCGGCCGCTGGAACGGCTGCTGCGCCGCCTGCTCGGCACGATGGCCTGCGGCGCGCTGTGCGTCCAGCTGCCGGACGGCCGCCAGCTCGCCGGCCATGGTGCCCAGCCCGGCCCGCATGCCGCGCTGGTCCTGCATGGCTGGAAGCCCGTCTGGCGCCTGCTCACGGGCGGCGACCTCGGGCTGGCCGAGGGCTACCGCCTCGGCGAATGGAGCAGCCCCGACCTCGCCGCGCTGCTCGAGTGCGGCATCCGCAACGAAGCCCCCTGGAGCGGCGCGATCGCGGGCGGCCTGCCCGCGCGCTGGGCACACCGGCTGCGCCACCTGCTGCGCGCCAACACCCGCAGCGGCAGCCGCCGCAACATCGCCTTCCACTACGATCTGGGCAACGACTTCTACGCGCACTGGCTGGACGCATCGATGCTCTACTCGAGCGCGATCTACCCCACGGGCCAGGAATCGCTGGAAGAGGCGCAGGCGATCCGGCTCGCGCACATCGCCCGGCAGCTGGCGCCCCTGCCGGGCCAGCGGGTGCTGGAGATCGGCTGCGGCTGGGGTGCGCTCGCGGTGGACCTCGCCCAACGCGGCGCCGAGGTGATCGGCATCACCCTGTCCGCGGAGCAGTTGCGGTTCGCGCGGGACCGCGTACGCCGCGCCGGACTGGAAGGCGCGGTGGAACTGCGGCTGCAGGACTACCGCGACGTGCCGGGCACGTTCGACCACATCGTCTCCATCGAAATGCTGGAGGCCGTGGGCGAGGCGTACTGGCCCACCTATTTCGCCACCCTGCGCGATCGCCTGCGGCCCGGCGGCCGGGCCGTGCTGCAGGTGATCACCATCGCCGACGGCCATTTCGGGCACTACCGCGAGGGTGCGGATTTCATCCAGCGCTATATATTCCCCGGGGGCATGCTGCCCTCGCCGATGGTGCTGCGCGAGCAGGCCGCGCGCGCGGGCCTGTGCATCGCGGCGGAAGAAACCTTCGGCTCCAGCTACGCCACGACGCTGGCACACTGGCGCGGGCGCTTCCAGCAGTCGTGGCCGGAGATCGCTCCGCTCGGGTTCGACGAGCCGTTCCGGCGGCTGTGGGAGTACTACCTCGGCTACTGCGAGGCGGGGTTCCGCGCGGGGCACATCGACGTGGGGCTCTACACGCTGGTGCATGCCTGACACGCGGGCGTGCCGCCGCGCGCCGCTTCAGCGGGGATGCGCCGTGCCCGGCTCCGCCATCTTCCGGTGCTGCTCCGCCACGAACTGCGAGGGCGCCACCTTCGCCATCGCCACCTGCAGCTTGTCGGCCAGCCCAACGACCACGCCGGCCTTCCCGGCCTCCATCGCGCGCCACCCGGCATGCGCCACGCCCGCCGGATCGGACTTGTCCGGCTGGGCGCCGACCTTCGTGTCCAGCATGCCGGCGCGCTCGAAGAAGTTCGTGTCGGTGACGCCCGGCATGAGGCAGGGGACCGTGACCCCACGGTCCTGCAATTCGTTGCGCAGCGCGGCAGCGAACGAATCCACGAAGGCCTTGGTGCCGTTGTAAACCGCCTGGAAGCTGCCCGGCTGGAATCCGGCGATCGGGCCGGGATGAGGATACGGCATGCCAGAATCCCGGCCATGCCCGACCTCTCGGCCTACGCGGTCACCGCCGCCGCCCCGTCCCGACGCACCGACGACAGCACCATGGCCGTGCTGTACCGGGCCGCGCTCGGGCCGGTCGGCGCCGCGCGCTATCTGCAGGCGTTCGAGCGTTTCGACAGTGCCGGCCGCACCCTGCCCGGCTGGAACTGGGCGGCCGCGCTCTGCACGCTGAACTGGATGCTCTTTCGCCGGCTCTGGGGCGCCGCGCTGGTGTATGTGGCGGCCCTGGAAGGGCTGGCCCTGCTGGCGGTCGCGGTCGGTCACTACACGGGCACATTGCCGATGCCGGTGCTCGCCGGACTCGGGCTGGCGGTGCTGCTGGCCGCCACCGTGATCCCGGGGCTCTACGGCCATGCCATCGTCCATGGCGACATCCGCAAGCGCATCACCAAGGCGCTGTCCGCCTCGGCCACGCTCGCGCAGGCCCAGGCGCAGCTTGCCCGGCATGCGCCGACGCGGCGCCGCCTCATCGGCATCGCCGCCATCAACGCCGTGCTGGCACTGCTGCTGGCGGCCCTCGTGCTGCTGCAACCGTTCCCGCAGGGCTCGCCCGCCACGCCCCACGCCCCGCCCACCGCCGCGCCTGCGGCAACGGCAGCGGCGGGAACGGCAGGGCCCGGGACCGCATCGGCACCTGCATCGGTCCCGCCTTCCGCATCCGACGCCGCCGCCGGAGCGACCGGGCCCGCCTCCGCGGCGTCCGCTGCGGCCCCGGACGCTTCCGTACCTGCCCTGTCCGCGACCGCGTCCACCAGTGCATCCGCTCGGGCATCCGCCACTGCGTTGCCGTCGGCATCCGCCCCGGAAGAATCCTCAGCGCCGGCAGTACAGCGCGCCGCCTCGCAGGCGCGCGGTCCGCAGCCCATGGCCCCGGCACGCGACACGGCGGCACCCGCCAGCGCAGCCTCCACGGCGGTGCCGCCCGCCTCCGCCTCAGCCGCCGCAGCGGCGAGCCCGGCGCCTGCCGCGCCCGCACCGGCCGAGGCTGCATCGCCAGCCCCTCGGGCCTCGCGCGCCGCACCAGCGGCATCCGCGCCCCGGCAGACCACCGCGGCCGCAGCCGCGACCACCCGCAGCCCGGCTGCGGCCGGCACGCCCGGCCGGCCGAACGCCGCCGCCCTGCGCAAGCTCTACATCAACGTCGGCCTGTTCGCCGAGCCCGCCAATGCGCGGCGGGCCCACGGCATGCTGCAGGGAGCCGGCCTTCCCGCGGCAACGCAGAAAATCACCGCTGCCGACGGCCGCGAATTGCTGCGCGTGCGCGCCGGCCCCTTCACCTCCACGTCGCAGGCCAACGCCGCAGCCGCGCGGATCCGTGCGCTCGGCCTCGAGACGTCCGCCGCATCGTCCCAGCGCCAGTAGGCATCGGGCGCGGGGCCTGCACGTTCTGCTTCCGACGCCTGTCTTCCTTCGCCCCCCGCCGCCGCGAAACCATCGCGGCTGCCAGGGCGCGACCCACGCACCCCCACCCTTCCATCGCTGGCGAACCGCAGACGCGCCCATGTGCTGCATTCAAGGCGGTGGCGCTCCTCGGCGGTCAGTGGCTGAAGGCAGCCACACCCCATCCCCAGACGCCGCACAAATTTTTATTTCTTATATCCACGATCAACAGAAATTTCATTAGCATCATCTTGCGCCGTCCATGAATTTTTGTAGGTATTTAACAATGAATTCGCAACCCCGTTGCAGCCGCATTTTTCTAACATAACGGCAACGGATGCTCTCACGCGCAGACTGCGCCGGGCTTCCGTCGGATCTCCCGTTCCTCCCCGTCACGCAACGCCGGAAGCCGCCATGAACCTGCAGAAATTTCCCCGCCACTCCCTTACGTTCGGCCCCACGCCCATCCATCCGCTCGAGCGCCTATCGGCCCAACTGGGCGGCAAGGTCGAGCTCTACGCCAAGCGCGAGGATTGCAATTCGGGCTTGGCCTTCGGTGGCAACAAGACCCGCAAGCTGGAATACCTCATCCCCGAGGCGATCGCTGGCGGCTACGACACGCTGGTGTCCATCGGCGGCATCCAGTCCAACCAGACGCGCCAGGTGGCCGCGGTCGCCGCCCACCTGGGCATGAAGTGCGTTCTGGTGCAGGAGAACTGGGTGAACTATTCCGACGCGGTGTATGACCGCGTGGGCAACATCGAGATGAGCCGGATCCTGGGCGCCGACGTGCGGCTGGACGCCGCGGGCTTCGACATCGGCATCCGCCCGAGCTGGGAACAGGCCATGGAAGATGTCCGCAAGGCCGGCGGCAAGCCCTTCCCGATCCCGGCAGGCTGCTCCGAGCACCCCTATGGCGGCCTGGGTTTCGTGGGTTTCGCCGAAGAGGTGCGGCAGCAGGAACAGGAGCTGGGCTTCCGGTTCGACTACATCGTGGTGTGCTCGGTCACCGGCAGCACGCAGGCCGGGATGGCCGTGGGCTTCGCGGCGGATGGCCGGGCGGACCGGGTGATCGGCATCGACGCATCGGCCAAGCCTGCGCAGACGCGCGAACAGATCCTGCGCATCGCCCGGAATACGGCGGAACTGGTGGAGCTGGGCCGCGAGATCACCGAAGCCGACATCGTGCTCGACGAACGCTTCGGCGGTCCTGAATACGGCCTGCCCAACGAAGGCACGCTGGAAGCCATCCGCCTGTGCGCCCGCACGGAAGGCATGCTGACCGACCCGGTGTACGAAGGAAAATCCATGCACGGCATGATCGAGAAGGTACGGCTGGGCGAGTTTCCCGCAGGCTCCCGGGTGCTCTACGCCCACCTCGGCGGCGTGCCCGCCCTGAATGCCTACAGCTTCCTGTTCCGCAACGGCTGAGCCGGGCACCGCGGAGGCGCACGCACATCCGCGCCGACGAGAACCGGGGGGCTCGTTCGTACTCCCGTGTTACCGCTGGTGACGCATCGTGCATTACCGCTAGGCTATGGTGGCGGCAGCGGGCCCGCCAGTGCGGCCCGGCAGCTTCCACCCATCCTCCACGGAGTACCATCGATGCGAATTCTTGCCGCCACCCTCGCCACCACCGCCGCCGTCCTCCTGGCCAGCGGCTGCAGCAGTGCCAACATGCCCTGGGGCGGTTCAGCCACGCCGTCGCCGACCGGTCCCACCGGCGCTCCGTTGGGCGGCACCTGCAATGCCCAGCCCGTACAGGGCCTGGTCGGTCAGAACAGCACCGCGAAGGTGGTCGAGGATGCACGCGTGCGCTCCGGTGCGCACCTGGCCCGCATCCTGCGCCCCGGCCAGATGGTCACCAAGGAGTTCGATGCGCAGCGCCTGAACCTCTACGTGGACGAGGCCGGCCGCATCACCACGGTGCAGTGCGGCTGACACGGGGCGGCCCCTTCAGTCCGCCAGGAACAGCTCCTGCAGATCGCTGAGGAAATCGAACCCGCGCTCCGTGGGCCGCACATGCGCGGCATCGCGCTCGATCAGGCCCTTGCGCTGCGCTTCGTCGAGCGCAGCGGCGATGGACGACAGCGGAAGGCCCGTGCGCTCGGTGAAGTCCTGCAGCGCGAAACCGTCCCGCAGGCGCAGCGCGTTGAGCATGAATTCGAACGGCAGGTCCGCGCGCTTCACCTCGTGGTCCTGCGCCACGGCATTGCCGGCCAGGGCGCGGTCCATGTAGCGCTGCGGATCGCGCGTACGCACCTGGCGCACGATGCGGTGCGCGAAGCTGATCTTCGAATGCGCGCCAGCCCCGATGCCGAGGTAATCGCCGAACCGCCAGTAATTGGTGTTGTGCACGCAGGCATGGCCCGGCCGCGCATAGGCCGACACTTCGTAGCGCTGCAGCCCGGCCGCGCCCGTCATCTCGGTGATGCGGTCCAGCATGGCATAGGCCTGGTCGTCCTCCGGCAGGCGCGGCGGGAACTTTGCGAAATACGTGTTCGGCTCGATCGTCAGGTGGTAGATGGAGATGTGCGGCGGCCCCAGCGAGAGCGCGAGCGCCACGTCGCGCTCCAAGTCCTCCAGGCCCTGGCCCGGCAGCGCATACATGATGTCGAGGTTGAAGGTATCGAAGGCCTGCGCCGCCTCCCCGACGGCCGCGAGCGCCTGCGCCCGGTCGTGTACGCGCCCGAGCGCCGACAAAAATCGGTCGTCGAAGCTCTGCACGCCGATGGACAGCCGCGTGACACCGGCGCCGCGGTAGGCGCGGAACCGCTCCTTCTCGAAGGTGCCGGGGTTCGCCTCCAGCGTGATCTCGGCATCCGCCTCCAGCCGCAGCCGCGCGCGCACGCCGCCGATCAGCTGGTCGATCGCCGCGGGCGAGAACAGGCTTGGCGTGCCCCCGCCGATGAACACGCTGTGCACGGTGCGGCCCCAGATGAGCGGCAGCGCGGCTTCCAGGTCCGCCATCAGCGCGTCCAGGTAGCGCTGCTCGGGCAGCGCGCCCCGGCCGCCCTGCGCCTCGTGCGAATTGAAGTCGCAATACGGGCATTTCTTCAGGCACCAGGGCAGGTGCACATAGAGCGACAGCGGCGGCAGGCTGCCCAGGCTCAGCACGCCCGGGCGCATCGAATGGCGCACGTCACGCAGAGGTGCCGGAGCAGCGTCGTCCGGGCTGCCGTCGGCAGGAAGAATGGGAATGGACACGGAATGGAAAACGGTGAGGGAAGTGCGGGGGGCCCGGATGCCGGCAACCGGCGGGCCCCGTCAGAACCAGCGCTCGCGCATCAGCGAAAGCATCTGCTGCGCGGAGCGCCCGCGGTGGCTGTGCGCGTTTTTCACGTCCACCGGCAGCTCGGCGAAGGTCTTGCCGAACTCGGGGATGAACATCACGGGATCGAAGCCGAATCCCCCGTCGCCGCGCGGCTCGGGCGCGATCTCGCCCACCACGCGGCCCACGGCGATGAGCGGCTCCGGGTCTTCCGGGCTGCGCACGGCCACCAGCGTGCTCACCATGGCCGCACGCCGCGAGGCCACGCCGCGCATCTGCTCCAGCAGCGCACGCACATTGCTGGCGTCGCCCTTCTCGTAGCCGAACTGCGTGGCGTAGTAGGCCGTCTGCACGCCCGGCTGCCCGCCGAAGGCATCCACGCAGAGCCCGGCATCATCGGCCAGGGCGGGCAGCCCGGTGTGGCCCGACGCGAAGCGCGCCTTGGCCAGCGCGTTTTCCACGAACGTATGGAACGGCTCCTCGGCCTCGCCCACGCCCAGGTCCGCCTGCCGCACCAGCTCCACGCCCAGGGGCGCGAACATGCTCTGCAGCTCGGCGAGCTTGCCGCGATTGTTGGAAGCCAGAACGAGTCTCATGGGGGTTGCCTACTGCGGTGTCTTCTTGGATGTCGTGGGGGATGGCGTGCGGGCCACGCGCCGTGCGGCTCACCGGGCGGAGGCGTCCTGCACGGAGCTGGACGCGGACAGCGCCTGCCGCTGCGCCGCGATCAGGGCATCCACGCCCTGCGCCGCCAGTTCGAGCAGGCGGTCCATCTCGCGCCGCGTGAAGGGCACACCCTCGGCCGTGCCCTGCACTTCCACGAAGCGGCCGCCGTCCATCATGACCACGTTCATGTCGGTGTCGCACTGCACGTCCTCGACGTATTCCAGGTCGAGCAGCGGCGTGCCCTGCACGATGCCCACCGACACGGCCGCGAGCGGCGCGGTGATGGGCGAGGCCGCGATTCTACCGGCGCCCAGCAGCGCAGAGACGGCATCGTGCGCGGCGACCCAGGCGCCCGTAATGGCCGCCGTGCGCGTGCCGCCGTCGGCCTGCAGCACGTCGCAATCGAGCTGGAGCGTGCGCTCGCCGAGTGCCTTCAGATCGAACACCGCGCGCAGGCTGCGGCCGATCAGCCGCTGGATCTCCTGCGTGCGGCCAGTCTGCTTGCCGCGCGCGGCCTCGCGGTCGCTGCGGGTGTGCGTGGCCCGAGGAAGCATGCCGTACTCCGCCGTCACCCAGCCCTCGCCGCTGCCCCGCTTGTGCGGCGGCACGCGCTCTTCCACCGAGGCCGTGCAGAGCACCTTGGTGTGCCCGAACTCGACCAGCACCGAACCCTCCGCATGCATGGTGTAGTGCCGCGTGATGCGCACGGGACGCAGGGCATCGGCGGCGCGGCCTCCGCTGCGCTGGAAGGGAACGGGAATCCGGGATGAGGTCATGGTGTGCGGGATGCGTGGATGGATGGGAGACGGCCCCGGCGGGCCGGGGGCACGGATCGCCCCCGCGGGCCGCGTCAGCTCTTGCGCGCGGCAGAGCGCCGGATGGCCTCGTTGATCTCCGCGATGGAGCGTTCGATGGCTTCGTCGTCCAGGTCGTCCGGGTCGTCGCCGAGCCCCGCGCCGAACGGGCCCGCCTGGATCGTGGACGCGAAACCGTCGTCGGCGATGCTGTGCGTGGAGATGCCCTGCGTGGATTCGAAGGTGTCCGGAGTTTCCCACTCCATCGCCACCACCGTGACGTTGTCGCTGCTATCCCCTGCCTTGCGCAGGGCATCCTCGACGAGCTCCGGCACCGCCTGGGACACCGGCAGCCGGCCGAGCGGCCGTGCGATGGCGGCATCGTCCAGCGCGCCCCACAGGCCGTCGGAGCAGAGCATCAGCCGATCGCCCTGCTCCAGGGCGACGGGACCGGTGATGTCGTAGATCGGCTTCGTCGGCGACCCGAGGCAGGTGAAGAGCACGTTGCGGTTCACGCGGTCCAGGGCGGGCAGCGTCACGCTGCGCAGCTCCATGTACGAATGGTCGCGCGTGCGGGTCAGCAGCTCGCCCGCGCGGACCATGTAGAGCCGGGAATCGCCGCAGTGCACCCAGCTCGCGCTGCCCGACTGCACCACCGCGGCCACGATCGTGGTGCGCGGCGTGTCCAGCATGCCCTTGTCGCTCGCGTAGCGCAGGATCTGGTGGTGGGCGGCCAGCAGCGCCTCGGCCAGGAAGGCGTCCACGGAAGGCAGCAGCGGCTTGGCCTGGCGCTGGAACGCCGCGGACACCGTCTGCACCGCGATCTGCGCGGCCACCTCCCCTTCCGGATGGCCGCCCATGCCGTCCGCCAGCACGAACAGGCAGGACTCCCGCGTGTAGCAGTAGCCCATCCGGTCCTCGTTGACCTCTCGGCCGCCGCGGCGGCTCACCTGGAAGACCGAAAATTTCATTTCTGTTTAGCCCCTCCGCCGAGGCGCGTGGCCTCGCCCACCTTCTGTACGTTCTTCTTGGTATCCGACACCAGTGTGTCGAGCTGCAGCCGCATCCGCTCGCCGACCGACAGTTTCGTGTAGCGCCGCTCTCCCTCGCGGCTCAGTTCCTTCTGCAGCGCGAACACCGACTGCGGCCGCGACAGCGGATCGAGCGCCATGCACCATTCCACCACCTCGATGAGGTTGTCGGAATACACGCCCCGCAGCTTGCTGAGCGACAGCGACAGCCGGTCCTTCTCGGCGCGCTGCGGCGCCTCGTTCGGAGGGTAGCCCTGCATGCAGGCATAGATGCAGGCGCCGATGGCGTAGATGTCCGTCCACGGGCCCATCGAGGAATCGCGGCGGTACATCTCCGGCGCCGCGAAGCCGGGCGTGTACATCGGCCGGATGAAATTGCCTTCCTTCGACAGCACTTCGCGCGCCGCCCCGAAATCGATCATCACCGCCTTGTTGTCGTCGGTGATGAAGATGTTGGCCGGCTTGATGTCCAGGTGCAGCATCTTGTGCTGGTGAACGATGCGCAGGCCGCGCAGCACCTCGTCGAAGAGGGAGCGGATCGTCGATTCGCGGAACACCTTCTGCGTCTTGAGATCGCGCGCGGTGATGATGAAGTCCTGCAGGGTCGCGCCCTCCAGGTAGTTCATCACCATGTAGACGGTCTCGTTCTCGCGGAAGAAGTTGAGCACGCTCACGACCGAGGCGTGCGAGATCTGGGCGAGCGCCCGGCCCTCTTCGAAGAAGCTCTTGAGGCCCAGCCGGTAGAGCGACAGCTTCTCGGGCGGCACCTTGGGCAGCAGCTCCCCGGCCGCGCGCGTGGCGAGGGACGAGGGCAGGTATTCCTTGACGGCCACCTGCTGCCCTTCCGGGTCGACGGCGAGGTACACCACGCCGAAGCCGCCGGAAGAAAGCCGGCGAACCACGCGGTAGCCGCCGATCATGGTGTCGGGCGGCAAAGGGGCCGGCTTGATTTTTGACATGTTCGCGAAGAAAACCGGGAGGCGTCCTGATCCGAAAAGGAACCCGGATAATCGCCGGATCGCAAGCAATCACCGAAATAGTCCTATGGCAGTTTACAGCATGACCGGCTACGCGAGCGCCCAGCTCGACGATACCGCCAACGATGGGGACGGCGGTGCCCGCCTGCCCCGCCTGGGGCTCGAAATCCGCTCCGTCAACAGCCGCTTCCTGGATCTCGCCTTCCGCCTGCCGGACGAGCTGCGCGCCCAGGAGCCCGCCCTGCGCGCCCTGGTGGGCCAGCACCTCAAGCGCGGCAAGGTGGAGGTGCGCGCCTCGTTCGAATCCGATGCCCAGGGGCAGCTCTCCGCACCGTCCCCGCGCGTGCTGCAGCAGCTCAACTCGGCGCAGGACGCCGTGCGGGCCTGGCTGCCGTCGGCCGCACCGCTCTCCGTGGCCGACGCACTGCGCTTCTGCGCCGCTTCGGGCGCGGCTTCCGCCACCTGGAGCGCCGATGACGTGCAGTCCCTGGCCGGCCAGGCGCTCGAAGATCTCGTGGCCGCCCGCGAGCGCGAGGGCAAGCGCCTCTCTGCCATGCTGCAGGACCGGGTGCGGCAGCTGCGCGCATTGGCGCAGCAGGCGGGCCCGCTCGTGCCCCAGCTCGTGGACCAGCAGCGCCAGCGCTTCCTGGAGCGCTGGAAGGAAGCGATGGCCCTCACCGAAGGCGCCACCCTGCCGGAAGCGGCCCAGGACCGTGCCCTGAGCGAAGCCACCGCGTTCGCCATCCGCATCGACGTCGCGGAAGAGATCACGCGGCTCGCCTCCCACCTCGACGAGATCGAGCGGCTGCTCAAGAAGGGTGGAGAGATCGGCAAGCGGCTGGATTTCCTCATCCAGGAACTGCACCGCGAGGCCAATACGCTCGGCTCGAAGTCCGCCGCCATGGAGCTGACGCGCATCAGCGTCGACATGAAGGTGCTCATCGAGCAGATGCGCGAGCAGGTGCAGAACGTCGAGTGAGCGATAATCCTCCTGATTTGATAGCAGCCCGCGCACATCCCGTATGGACTATCCCGGCAATCTTTTCGTAGTGGCGGCGCCGAGCGGCGCAGGCAAGTCGAGCCTGGTCAAGGCTCTGCTCGAACTCGACTCCCACGTACAGCCCTCCGTATCGCACACCACGCGCCCGCCGCGCGGACAGGAGCGCCACGGCCGCGAGTACTTCTTCACCTCCGAGCAGGAGTTCGACGCGATGGTGGCCGGCAACGGCTTCATCGAGTGGGCGCACGTGCACGGACGCCGCTACGGCACCTCCCGCAAGAGCATCGAGGAGCGCATCGGCCAGGGCGCGGACGTGATCCTGGAGATCGACTTCCAGGGCGCGATGCAGGTGAAGGAGGCCTTCTCCAATGCGGTGCTCATCTTCATCCTGCCGCCGAGCTGGGAAGAACTGCGCTCGCGCCTGGAGCGCCGCGGCGAGGATGCGCCCGACGTGATCGAGCTGCGGCTCAAGAATGCGGCCATCGAGATGGCGCAGGCCGAGAAATTCGACTTCGTTATAATCAACGAGCTATTCGAACGGGCGCTTTTCGACATGAAAACCGTCGTTCACGCCCAGCGGCTCAAGTATGCAGCCCAGCGCCGCGCCCGGGCCGACACCTTCGAATCCCTCAATATCGTTTAGACCGCCAGGAGAATCCGCATGGCACGCATCACCGTTGAAGACTGCCTCGAGCAGATCCCGAACCGTTTCCAGCTCGTCCTGGCGGCCACGTACCGCGCGCGCATGCTCAGCCAGGGCCACGCCCCGAAGATCGAGAGCCGCAACAAGCCCGCCGTGACGGCCCTGCGCGAGATCGCCGAAGGCAAGATCGGCCTGGAAATGCTCAAGAAGGTGCCCGGCTGATCCCGTCGGCCGCCCCCTTCGCGCGCACCCCGCGCGCACGAATCAACAGCACCGCCAGGCGGTGCTTTTTTTTGCCTTCGGCCGGCTGGGCACGGGCACGCTACATTTCAGGGTATGAATGAGGTCCTGACCAAACCCTCCGCCCCGGAGCCGCGCCCCGGCAGCGCCCCGGCGGCGGGCGCGTCCGCGGCGGCCGCCAACGCGGCCGCCGCCAGTTTCGCCTCGCTCACCGACAACCTCGATTACCTCGACGCGGCCAGCATCGAGCAGGTGCGGCAGGCCTACAAATTCGCCGACAAGGCCCACCTCGGGCAGCTGCGCAGCAGCGGCGAGCCCTACATCACCCACCCGATCGCGGTGGCCGCCCAGTGCGCCACCTGGAAGCTCGACGCGCAGGCCCTGATGGCCGCGCTCCTGCACGATGCGATGGAAGACTGCGGCGTCACCAAGGCCGACCTGATCGAGCGCTTCGGCGCGCCGGTGGCCGAACTCGTGGACGGCCTCACCAAGCTGGACAAGCTGCAGTTCAACACCCGCGAGGAGAACCAGGCCGAGTCCTTCCGCAAGATGCTGCTGGCCATGGCGCGCGACGTGCGCGTGATCCTCATCAAGTTGGCCGACCGCACGCACAACATGCGCACGCTCTCGGACATGCCGCGCACCAAGTGGGGCCGCATCGCCTCCGAGACGCTCGAGATCTACGCGCCCATCGCGCACCGCCTGGGCCTGAACCAGACCTACCGCGAGCTGCAGGACCTCTCCTTCCGCCACCTGCACCCGTGGCGCTACGCCACCCTCTCCAAGGCGGTGAGCAAGGCGCGCAACCGCCGGCGCGACATCATCCAGAAGGTGCAGACCGAAGTGGACGCCGCCTTCACCCGCATCGGCATGAAGGCCCGGCTCGCCGGCCGCGAGAAGACGCTCTACGCCATCTACCAGAAGATGGACACTAAGCACCTGAGCTTCGCCCAGGTCACGGACATCTACGGCTTCCGGGTGATCGTGTCCTCGGTGACCGACTGCTACACCGCGCTGGGCGTGCTCCACCAGCTCTACAAGCCGGTGCCGGGCCGGTTCAAGGACCACATCGCCATCGCCAAGCTCAACGGCTACCAGTCGCTGCACACCACGCTCGTGGGCCCCTCCGGCATCAACATCGAATTCCAGATGCGCACCGAGGAGATGCACGTGGTGGCCGAAGCCGGCGTCGCGGCGCACTGGCTCTACAAGGCGCAGAACGCCGACGGCGGCACGGCCGAACGCCTGGGCACCAAGTGGCTGCAGTCGCTGCTGGACATCCAGAACGAGACGCGCGATGCCGCCGAATTCTGGGACCACGTGAAGGTGGACCTGTTCCCCGATGCGGTCTACGTGTTCACGCCCAAGAGCCAGATCATGGCCCTGCCCCGCGGTGCCACGGTGGTCGACTTCGCCTATGCCATCCACAGCAACGTGGGTGACCGGGCCACGGCCGCGAAGATCAACAACGAGCAGGTTCCGCTGCGCACCGAGCTGAAGAACGGCGACGTGGTGGAGATCATCACCGCGCCCGTCTCCACCCCCAACCCCGCGTGGCTGGGCTTCGTGCGCACCGGACGGGCGCGTTCCAAGATCCGCCACTACCTCAAGACCCTCGCCCACACCGAATCCGCCGGGCTCGGCGAGAAGCTGCTCACCCAGGCCCTGCGCGCCGAAGGGCTGGAGCGCCTGCCTTCCGACGAAGAGAACCACGCCCTCTGGGAGAAGCTGCTGCGCTTCACCGGCAACCGCACGCGCACCGAGCTCATGACCGACATCGGCCTGGGCAAGCGCATCGCCGGCATCGTGGCCAAGCGGCTCATGGTGCTGATGGCCGAACACGGCCACCGCCCGGACGCCCTGCTGCTGACCCGCGAGCGCTACACCTCGCACGAGAACGTCTCGCAGGGCGGCGTCACGCTCGATGGCAGCGAGAACGCCTCGGTGCAGTACGCCAGCTGCTGCCGTCCTGTACCGGGCGACCCGATCGTCGGCTACCTCGGCCGCGGCGAGGGCCTCGTGGTCCACAACGCGCAATGCGGCGTGGCCCGGAAGCTCCAGCACAAGGACAGCGAACGCTTCATCACCGTCGACTGGGCGGACGAACCCACCCGCATGTTCGAGACCGGTATCGTGGTCACGGTCACCAACGGCAAGGGCGTGCTCGCGCGCATCGCCGCGGAACTGGCCAGTTCCGAGGCCGACATCGTGCACGTCGACATGGACGAGGAAAAAGCCATGGACACCACCGACCTCCGGCTGGTCGTGGCCGTGCGCGACCAGCCGCACATCGAGGCGGCACTGCGCAACCTGCGCCGCACCACGGCCGTGCTGCGCGCCTTCCGCATCCTGCCGTCCCTGTAGGGCGACGGGCGGCAGAGCCCGCCCCTCCCCGCGCACGACCGTCTTCGCGTTCGCGTTCGCGTCCGCCCTGGTGCCCGTCTTCGTGCCCTCAATGGGCACATGAAGACGGGAACCAACGGCCGTCAGGTCGGCGCCACGGCCGGGTACTCGACCCGCAGGATCTCCAGCGTGCGCAGACCGCCGGGCGTGCCCAGCCGGACCTCGTCACCCTCGCGCGCCTTGAGCAGCGCCCGCGCCACGGGCGACACCCAGCTCACCTGCGACTGGCTGGTGTCCACCTCGTCGATGCCCAGGATGGTGACCGTGCGCTCCACGTCCAGGTCGTCCACGTAGGTCACGGTGGCACCGAAGAACACCTGGTCGCTGCCATGGTGCAGCGACGGATCCACCACCTCGGCGAGGTCCAGGCGCTTGGTCAGGAACCGGATGCGCCGGTCGATCTCGCGCAGCCGCTTCTTGCCGTAGAGGTAGTCGCCGTTCTCGGACCGGTCGCCATTGCTCGCCGCCCAGTGCACCACCTCCACCACCTTCGGACGCTCGTTGTCCATCAGGTCGAGCAGCTCGGACCGCAGCCGGGCGTAGCCCGCCGGCGTCATGTAGTTCTTGCTGCCGGCCGGCAGCGGCGGCGCGGAAGGGAACTCCGCATCGTCGTCCGGAGCGTCGTCGGTTTCCTTGGTGAAGGCCTTGCTCATGGGATCGGTCGGCTCCAGGTGTGATGGCGACCACCAGCGGCAGCTGGCAGAAAATGGAAAAAGCCTCGTGACTTTGACATCACGAGGCTTACCATTTGGTGCGGCTGGCAGGAATCGAACCCACGACCCCTTGGTTCGTAGCCAAGTACTCTATCCAGCTGAGCTACAGCCGCTAAGCTTTGAATTATAGCATGTTTTTTTGCTACTCTTCAAAAACTTCTGATTTAATTTTTCTGGAGAACCAGTCCGTTGCATCAGAAGCAGAACGCTATTGTAGTACAGAAATTCGGCCCGAACGAAGACTTCACTGGTTTTTTCGCAGCCATGCTCCATCGACGCTCTTGCCGCCCCATCGATGCTCTTGGAGGCGCTACGTCCTCCGTCCTTCCGCTTCCACGCACGATGGCGAGGCGGCCTGGGGCTCCCTGCCGCCCTGGTGCTGTCGCTCCAGCGCTTCCATCCGGTTCTTGATCTCCTGCAGCGTCTCGCGCATGGACTGGCGGTCTCTCTCGACCAGCACTTCCGCCTGTCCGATGCGGCCGTCCTGGCGGACGCGGTCCTCGCGGTACGACCCGTAGGCCAGGATCGACGAACCGATCACCACCAGTATCTGCACGATGGTCCCGGGGTTGATCGTGGGATCGAATTTCAGGCGCCCTCGTGCTTCTGGGGTAGTGGTTTCCGTAGTCTTGGTTTTCATGGCAGTGTCTCCTTTCTTTCTCTGGGGGCATGCGTGGTCTTCCCCAACGACGAAAGCCCGCGGGGCCTCCTCGCGGGCTTCGAAAAATGCAGGGCGCAGGTCTTCATCAAAGGGCTGCCGCAGTCGCCTTGGCTGAAGGCAAGACCGTGCCTGCGGGCATTTCGACGGAGAGGCGCCGTGCGAGAGGGTCAGCACCCTCTGCGGTCGACTGGTGGGATTCCGATGGGCTTGTCTTTCGCCGATGCGTGCGGGCTCACCGGACCCGCAAACGACCTGCGATGGACTGCTGCGCGCGCTGCACGCAGTCGTCGATGTAATTGGCGATGCGGCGCCCCGGCTCGCCGTGCGGCACGCGCGACAGGCCCGTGGCACCGCAGGACTTGCATCCCCTGGACGAGAGCCGCGCCGTGCCCGCGACACGCTCGAACCTCCGCCCCTGGCATGCGGCGCACACAGGCTGCAGCCACCACGAGAGCACGGCCGTGGCGATGGCTTCGGCAGGGTCCAAGCGCCATTGGTGTGCCCGGGCGATCACATGGCCGCGGACTTCCGGCAGTGTCTTCAGGTGCGGGAGCTTCCGCGCCTGCGGATTCCGCAGGCCCACCGCATCGCATTCCGACCGCAGCCGCAGCAACGCACCGCCGACGCGGGAGCGGCTCCAGCCCGCGGCGATGAGCACCTCCGCATCCGTATAGGCAGCACCTTCGCGAACGCCCAGCCGCAGGCCCGACGCGTTGGCGGCGACGCTGTAGGCTTCATCGAACGTGCGAAAGTCATCGGGGCACATGGTGGTCCTCGCGGTGAATGGTGTTTGCAGGAGTCGATTAAACACCATGTTTACAAAAATTGCCCGTTTTTGTTTACAACAATTTGTTTAACCGGGGCACAATGCGGCCATGCACGACAGCGCCCTCCGCCTCTACCAAGCCGCGTCCCAGATCAAGGACGTATCCGGCCAGTCCGCCGTCGCGCGGTTGCTGGGAGAGTCTCCGCAGAACATCAAGAACTGGGAGATGCGGGGGGTCTCCAAGGCGGGCGCGCTCAAGGCGGAAGAACTGATCGGCTGCTCGGCCGCCTGGGTGCTGACGGGCGATGGGCAGCCCACCGCACGCAGCAAGGGCGCCCGCCGGGTACCGGCTTCCGCCGGGAGCGCCGTGTCCGTGCCTCGGCTGGCGAACGCGGCATCGATGGGCGGCGGCAGCGACATGGCCCCCGAGGACGTGCTGGTGGGCAACCTCACCCTCTCCCCGGCCTGGATCGGCAGGACGCTGCGCGGCCTCAGCACGCCGGACAACCTGCGCTTCATCCACGCCTATGGCGACTCCATGGAGCCCACCTTCCTCGACGGCGACGTGCTGCTGGTCGATGCGGGCGTGCGCACGCTGGAAGTCGATGGGGTCTATGTGCTCGGCGCCCAGAACCGCCTGTTCATCAAGCGCGTGCGCCAGCGCCTGGACGGCGCCTACGAGATCAGCAGCGACAACCCCACGGTGAAGACCGTGGACGTGCTGGACGGCCAGCACGCGGTCGAGATCCTGGGCAAGGTGATCTGGATCTGGAACGGGAGGAAGATCTGACGACGAAGCGCGGGCCGAAGCGCCGCAGCACGCACACGCCGCGTCGAATTTTCCGCATCTGCCTTGGATGGGTTCCCGCTCGGAACGCAGGGAGGGAATCCGCCAACCGAAAGACGGCAAACTCTCCGCAGGAAGACTGGTAGGGCGTGGCGGACTTGAACCGACGACCAAAGGATTATGAGTCCTCTGCTCTAACCAACTGAGCTAACGCCCCGGCCGCCGCGATTGTATGTGCTAGCGCCGATGGCTCAGCGCATTGGTCACCAGCTTGGAGGTGATGTCGACGATCTGGATCATGCGGTCGTAGGGCATGCGGGTGGGGCCGATGACGCCCAGGGTGCCCACGACCTGCCCGTCCACCTCGTACGGGGCACTGACCACCGAGAGCTCCTCGAAGGGCACGACCTGGCTCTCGCCGCCGATGAAGATGCGCACGCCCTCGGCGCGGTTGGAGACGTCCAGCAGCCGCAGGATCTGGGTTTTCTGCTCGAAGAGCTCGAAGGCCTTGCGCAGGTTGCCCATGTCGTTGGAAAAATCGCTCAGCGCCAGCAGGTTGCGCTCGCCGGAAATGATGACCTCTTCCTGCGATGCGGCCATGGCCTCGGAGCCGATGTTGACCGCGGCCTGCATCAGCGAGGCGATCTCGCCGCGCAATTGGTCCACCTCGGTCTTGAGCCGCTCCCGCACTTCCTCCATGCCCATGCCGGAGTAGTGGCTGTTGAGGAAGTTGGCGGCCTCGGCCAGCTGGGACTGGGAATGGTCCACCTCGGTGAAGATCACGCGGTTCTGCACGTCGCCGTCCGGCGAGACGATGATGACGAGCAGGCGGCGCTCCGAGAGGCGCAGGAACTCGATGTGCCGGAAGACGGACTGGCGGCGCGGCGCCATCACCACGCCCACGAACTGCGATAGGCTGGACAGCAGCTGCGCCGCGTTGGCGATGACCTTCTGGGGCTGGTCCGGCGCCAGCTCGGGCGAGCGCAGCTCCTCGCGCTGCACTGTCAACATGGTGTCAACGAACAGGCGGTAGCCTTTGGCCGTGGGAATGCGCCCGGCAGACGTATGGGGGCTGACGATCAGCCCGATGTCCTCCAGGTCCGCCATGACGTTGCGGATGGTGGCGGGCGACAGGTCCAGGCCCGACGCCTTCGACAGCGTGCGCGAACCCACCGGCTGGCCGTCGGCGATGTAGCGCTCGATCAGCGCTTTGAGCAACAACTTGGCGCGGTCGTCGAGCATTGAATCATTTTAATGATCTAATTTCCGTGATGAAGCTCAGGTTCCAACGCGTGGCGCTCGTCGGCAAGTACCAGGCGCCCACTTCCGCCGGCATGTCCGACAGCTCGCGCGATGCGCTGGACGGGATCGCCCGCTTTCTGGCCAACGAGGGCTGCGAGGTCGCGCTCGAGGCGGACACGGCCGCGAACACCGGTTTTACCGATTACCCCGCCCTGCCGGTGGAGCGCATCGGCGTGGACTGCGACCTCTGCCTGGTGGTGGGTGGCGACGGCACCATGCTCGGCGTCGGGCGCCAGCTCGCACCCTACCGCACGCCGCTCATCGGCATCAACCAGGGCCGGCTCGGGTTCATCACCGACATTCCGCTCGATGAGTACCCCGCGGTGCTCAAGCCCATGCTGCGCGGCGAATACGAGGAAGACCTGCGCCCCCTCATGCGCGCCCGGGTGATGCGCCAGGGCCAGTGCGTGTTCGAGGCGCTGGCGATGAACGACGTGGTGGTCAACCGCGGCTCCACGTCGGGCATGGTGGAGCTGCGCGTGGAAGTGGGTGGGCATTTCGTGTCCAACCAGCGGGCCGACGGTCTCATCATCGCCTCGCCCACGGGCTCGACGGCCTATGCGCTGTCCGCCGGCGGGCCCATGCTGCACCCCACCATTCCCGGCTGGGTGCTGGCGCCGATCGCGCCGCACACGCTGTCGAACCGCCCGATCGTGCTGTCGGACAGCATGGAGGTGACGGTGGAGGTGGTGAGCGGCCGCGACGTGAGCGCGAATTTCGACATGCAGTCCCTCGCATCGCTGCAGCACGGGGACCGCATCCTGGTGCAGCGCTCGGACTACCGCGCGCGGTTCCTGCATCCGCGCGGCTGGAATTATTTCGCCACGCTGCGCAAAAAGCTGCGCTGGAACGACGGAGGCTATTGAGCATGGCGTTGAAGCGGATTGCGCTGCGTGATTTCGTGATCGTCGAATCCCTGGAGCTGGATCTCCATACGGGGTTCAGCGCGCTGACAGGCGAGACCGGGGCCGGCAAGTCCATCCTGATCGATGCGCTGCAGTTGCTGCTGGGCGCGCGCGCCGATCCTGGCGTGGTGCGGGAGGGCACGGCCGCCGCGGACCTGGCCGCGGAGTTCGACGGCACGCCGGCCATCGCCGCATGGCTGGAGGAGGCCGGCATTCCGCAGGAAGACGGCCTGCTGCTGCGGCGCACGATCGACGCGCAGGGCAAGAGCCGCGCCTGGATCAACGGCGTGCCGGCCACGGCGACGCAGATGCGCACGCTGGGCTCGCACCTCATCGACATCCACGGCCAGCAC
Organism: uncultured Acidovorax sp.; assembly: GCA_913774955.1. GTDB lineage: Bacteria > Pseudomonadota > Gammaproteobacteria > Burkholderiales > Burkholderiaceae_C > Paracidovorax. The sequence goes on along the minus strand of CAJYKV010000023.1, from coordinate 83,172 downwards.
GCCTGGCAGAGCCTGACGCGCATGGAAGCCGTGCGCGGCCTGCTGGACGCCTACGGCGGCATCCGTGCCGACGGCCTGCTGCCGCTCTGGACGCGCTGGCGCGACGACCGCAAGGCCCTGGAAGCGGCCCGTGCCGGCCAGGACAGCATCCAGCAGGAGCGCGACCGGCTGCAGTGGCAGATCGCCGAGATGCAGAAGCTCGGCCCCGCCGAGGGCGAGTGGGAGGAACTGAACGCCCAGCACACGCGCCTGTCGCATGCCCAGGCGCTGATCGACACCGCCCAGGCGGCTCTCTCGACGCTGGAAGACGACGAGGGCGGAGCCCATGGCCAGCTGGTGCGCGCGCGTGGCCTGCTGGAAGCCAAGGCCTCGCTGGACCCGCAGTTCCAGTCGATGCTGGACGTGCTGGCTTCGTGCCTGGCGCAGGCCTCGGACGTGGCGCATTCGCTGCAGTCCTATCTGCGCCACACCGATGTCGATCCGGACCGGCTGGAAACGCTCGACACCCGCATGGGCCTCTGGATGTCGCTGGCGCGCCGCTTCAAGCGGCAGCCGCAGGACCTGCCCGGCCTGCTCGCCGGCTGGGAAGAGGAATTGGCGCGCCTCGACGGCGCCTCCGACGTGGAGGCCCTGGCCGAGAGCGCCCGCAAGAGCGAGGCCGCCTACATGAAGGCCGCGCGCGAGGTGTCGCAGAAGCGCGCAAAGGCCGCGCCGCAGCTCGCCCGCGCCATCACCGAGGCGATGCAGGGGCTGGGCATGAAGGGCGGCCGCTTCGATGTGGCGCTCGATGCGCAGGCGGAGCCGGGGCCGCACGGGCTGGACAGCGTCGCCTTCCTGGTGGCGGGCCACCAGGGCGTGTCGCCGCGGCCGATCGGCAAGGTCGCCTCCGGCGGCGAGCTTTCCCGGATCTCGCTTGCGATCTCCGTCACCACCAGCCGCCTGGGCGAGGCGCCCACGCTGATCTTCGACGAAGTGGATTCGGGCGTCGGCGGCTCCGTCGCCGAGACCGTGGGACAGCTGATGCAGCGGCTCGGCGCGGACCGGCAGGTGCTGGCCGTGACCCACCTGCCCCAGGTGGCCGCCTGCGCGGACCACCACCTCGTGGTGTCCAAACGCTCCCGCCAGAACGGCACGGTGAGCACGGTCGCGCCGGTGGAGGGCGATCGCCGCGTGCAGGAGATGGCGCGCATGCTGGGCGGCGAGCGGGCATCCGCCGCCACGCTGGCGCATGCCCGCGAGATGCTGGACCACAGCCGCACGCCGCCGGCCCAGGGGAAGCGCGCGTGACGGCCGCTGCGCTGGAGATCGTGCTGATCACGGGCATGTCGGGCTCCGGCAAGTCCGTGGCGCTGCATGCGCTGGAGGATGCGGGCTATTACTGCGTCGACAACCTGCCGCCCGAACTGCTCGCGGCCTTCGTGGCGCTGGAGCACCAGCACCACGGCAACCGGGTGGCGATCGCCATGGACGTGCGCAGCGCGACCGCGCTGCCGCTGGTGCCGCAGCAGCTCAGGCGCCTGCGCGCCGAGGGCGTGACCGTGCATTCGCTGTTCCTGGACGCGACGACGGACACGCTGGTGCGGCGGTTCTCGGAAACGCGGCGGCGCCACCCGCTGTCGCGCGACGACCGGCAGGGCGAGACCCACGCGCTCCTGGAGACCATCGAGCTGGAGCGCGAGCTGCTGGCGGACCTGCGCGAGCAGTCGCACGTGATCGACACCAGCGCCATCCGGGCCGCGCAGCTGCAGGGTTACGTGAAGAGCCTGATGCCGGCCCTGCCGGGGCAGCTGACGCTGGTGTTCCAGTCGTTCGCCTTCAAGCGCGGGGTGCCGGTGGACGCGGACTATGTCTTCGACGTCCGCATGCTGCCCAACCCGCACTACGAACCCGGCCTGCGCGATCTGACGGGCCAAGACGCAGCGGTGGTGCGCTACCTGGAGCAGATCAAGGACGTCCGGCTGATGCGGGAGCACATCACGCGCTTCCTCGCGCACTGGCTCGAACTGCTGGCGCAGAACCACCGCAGCTACGTCACCGTCGCCATCGGCTGCACGGGCGGCCAGCACCGCTCGGTGTACCTCGTCGAGCGGCTGTGCGAGGATTTCTCGGACCGGTGGACCACCCTGCGGCGGCATCGCGAGCTGGATGGGAGGGGTACACCCCCCTGAGCGGCTGCGCCGCGTCTGCTGATCAGGAAATGGTTTCGGCGTGCCCGGCGTTGGGCAGATGCACCTGCTCCAGCAGTTTGCGGATCGGGGCCGGCAGGCCGAGGGCACGCCACTGCGCGGCGGCGAACCAGCCCGCGGCACTGCCCTCTTCCTCGTCGGCACGCACGGCATCGGCCGGCGCGCGCGCCAGCAGCGGGTGCAGGTGCAGGTCGCGGTGGGTGAGCACGTGGAACACGGTGCCCAGCGCCTCCGGGGGCTCCGAGACGCCGCGGCGGGCCATCCACGCCTGCGCTTCGCCCTCGCTCTCGAACATCGGCGGACAGTACAGGCCCGCCCAGATGCCGCCTTCCGAGGGCCGGCGCTGCAGCCAGATGCGCCCTTCCCCGTCGTGCAGCAGCGGGAACCACCAGGCCTGGGCGCGGCGCACCAGCTTGCGGGTGCGCACCGGATAGTCCTCGGGGTTGCCGGCGGCAGCAGCCGCGCATTGCGCGTGGAGGGGGCACAGGATGCAGGCGGGCCGCTTGGGCGTGCAGAGGGTGGCGCCCAGGTCCATCAGGCCCTGCGTGTAGCGGGGCATGGCGTCGTGCAGGTCGGCCTGCGGCAGCAGCGCGGTGGCCTGGTCCCAGAGGGCGCGTTCGTTGCGGGCGACCGCCAGATCGGCATCGAAGCCCAGCACGCGCGTGAGCACGCGCCGCACGTTGGCGTCGAGGATGGGCACGCGCTCGGCGAAGCAGAACGAGGCGATCGCGCCGGCCGTCGAGCGGCCGATGCCGGGCAGTTCGGCCAGCACCTCCGCGGTCCGCGGGAAACTGCCGCCGTGCCGCTCCACCACTTCGCGGGCGCAGCGGTGCAGGTTGCGGGCGCGGCTGTAGTAGCCGAGGCCGCTCCACAGGGCCATGACGTCTTCCTCGGGCGCGGCGGCCAGCGCGCGCACATCGGGGAAGCGCTCCAGGAAGCGGGTGTAGTAATCGAGCACCGTCGCGACCTGGGTCTGCTGCAGCATGATCTCGGAGAGCCACACGCGGTAGGGGTCGCGGGTCTGTTGCCAGGGCAGGTGGTTGCGGCCATGCACGGCCTGCCAGCGCACCACGTCGGTGGCGATGTCGGGAAGCGCGCGCGTCATGCGGACGGTGCCGCCGGGGGCCGCGGGCCTCCGCCTTCCACGGGCAGGGACGCCAGCTTCCCTGTCAGCTCGTTCAAACGCGCTTCGAGCTGCGTCAGTTCCTGCTCGGCCTGCTCGATCTCCCCGATCCGTTCGGCCAGGCTGCCCGCCGCATGCTGAATGCGGTCGACGGCCTCGATGCGCCGCGCGAAGCTGCGCTTGCGTTCGCGCAGCTGGGCGTCGAGCTGCGCGGTGGCGGACTTGCTCCACAGCTCCAGGTCGTTGGCCGCCGATTCGAAGACGGTGCGCAGCCGCATGCCGAGGGCGCGCACCAGGCGCTGCACGAAATCCGGCTGCGCCAGGCGCAGGGTGTTGCCCACGCCGATGTACTGCACATGGCGCTCCTCGATCTGCCGGATCTCCGCCAGGAAGCCGTCGAGCTGCGGGGTCGGCGGCACCTGCAGGGAGAAGCCGAAGTCCGCATTCAGCTGGCGGAAGGTGCCGCCCAGCATGGCGTGGATCTCGGTGGCCGAGGCCTGGGCCTTGTCGACGATCGACCGCAGGCGCTCGAACGTCTCCGCATAGACCTTGCGCACGCCGAATTTGAGACCCTTTTGCTGCAGCGCCTCGACCAGCGCCGTCATCTCGGCTTTGAGCGAGCGAGCGCCGAGGTCCTGGAAGATGTCGCGCAGCAGCTTGAGGTGCACCGCCCGCACGGCCTGGATCTTCGCGGCGCTGGCGTCGAACTCGCGCTGCTCCTGCTCGATGCGCACGCGCATGGACTCGATCACGGAGGCGTTCTTGCCGCGCAGGCTGCGCAGCTCCAGCACCTGGTCGTCCAGATCGCGGCGGCGGATGTTGATGGTGCGGCCCGCCGCCGTGCGCAGCGAGGCCACGCCCGAGGTCACGGCGGAGCGCAGGATGCCCTGGCGCTTGCCCATCACGCCCTGCGCCAGCGCATCCTCCAGCACCGGCAGGCCGCTGGATTCCAGCAGCACGTCGTCGCAGTGGATCTTGGAGACCAGCCCCTTCTGCGCCGACACCAGCAGCACCTGCTCCGGCGGAACGCCCAGCATCTCGGCGGAGGCGAGCCGCTGGCGTTCGAGCTGTTCCTGCACCTGTGTGGGCGAATTCAGGGTGTCCCAGAGCGTGTCGATCTTGTTGAGCACCACGAGCCGGGCATCCGCATGGCCGACAGAAGGCGCGACGTGCTGGCGCCAGATCTCCAGGTCGGAACGCGTGACGCCGGTGTCCGCGCCGAGGATGAAGACCACCGCATGGGCCTGGGGAATCAGGTTGATGGTGAGCTCGGGCTCCGCGCCGACGGCGTTCAGTCCGGGCGTGTCGAGGATCACCAGCCCCTGCCGCAGCAGGGGGTGCGGGATGTTGATCAGCGCGTGGCGCCAGGCGGGCACCTCGACCAGGCCCCGCGCATCGGGCACCGGATTGTCCTGGGGCTGGTCGTCGTGCCAAAAGCCGAGCGCGCGGGCCTCGTCCTGGGTGACGCGGCGCACTTCCGACACTTTCTCGAGCGCTCCGGCGAGCTGCTCCGCATCACCGACGTTCAGCGGAACCTCGGTCCACTGGTCCGGGCGCAGCCGCCATTCGGCCAGGCCCTGGGGCTGCAGGCGCGTGTCGATCGGCAGCAGGCGCAGGCTGTTGGACACCGCGGCGTCGTAGCCCAGCTCGGTCGGGCACATCGTGGTGCGGCCGGCGCTCGCCGGCATGATGCGGCGGCCGTAGTCGGCGAAGAAGATCGCGTTGATGAGCTCGGACTTGCCGCGCGAGAACTCCGCGACGAACGCCACCATGACCTTGTCGCTGCGCACCTGGTCTTCCAGGCGGCGCAGTTTCTCCTGGATGGCGGCATCCATCAGGGCATGGGAGGACATCCATTCGCCCAGCTGCTTCAACTGGAGCGCGAACGCACGCCGCCAGGCGCCATGCTGGTCGAATTGCTCGTTGAAAGAAGGTCCCACGGTGCTCCTGGAGATGGATGCGGCATCCCGGCTGCGCCGGCACAGTCAAAATATATCAGCACCCCGGCCGGCATTGCCTCCTTGGCGCGGCCAACACACCCCAGCGAAGCGGTTCTGGCTAGGCGCCGCATCGCAGGCAGTACGGGTAGTACGACAAGATGGGGCAACGACGCCAGAAGGGGCGTGTTGGCAGCGCTCAGATCAGGGCTTCTGGCACTGGATGCAATAGTACGTGCTGCGCTGGCCCTGGCGGATCGCGCGGATCGGCGTACCGCAGGTGCGGCACGGCAGGCCCTCGCGGCCGTAGACGTGCGCCTCCAGCTGGAAATGCCCGGCGTTGCCGTCCACCCCGGCGAAATCCCGCAGCGTACTGCCGCCGCGCTCCACCGCCCGCGCCAGCACCGCGCGGATGGCCGCGTGCAGCCGGCGCGCGCGCACCGGCCCGATGGACGAGGCCCGCACCGTCGGCCGGATGCCCGCAAGGAAGAGCGCCTCGGAGGCGTAGATGTTCCCCACCCCCACCACGGCCCTGCCGCCCAGCAGGAACTGCTTGACCGGCAGGCGGCTCGCCCGCAGCGCGGCCGCGAAGCCCTCCACCGTGAAGGCGTCTTCCAGCGGTTCCACGCCCAGGCGCCCCAGCAGCCGGACGGCTTCCGGGCTGGTTTCGGAATCGGCCCAGACGACCGCCCCGAACCGGCGCGGGTCCTTCAGCCGCAGGGTGCCCTGGCTGGTCGCCATCAGGAAATGGTCGTGGATGCCGGGCGGCTCCGCCAGCCGGTCGAAGCGCAGGCTGCCGGACATGCCCAGGTGGACCAGCAGCAGGCCGCGGTCCAGGTCCACGAGCAGGTACTTGCCGCGGCGGCGCACCGCGACGATCCGCAGGCCGAGCAGTGTTTCCGGCGCGCGGCCCAGGGGCCAGCGCAGCGCCTTGCCCAGCACGACGGATTCGATCACCGCTCCCGCCATGGCGTCCGCCACGCCGCGGCGCGTGACTTCCACTTCGGGCAACTCAGGCATACGGACGGGCTCCTGGGACAAGGTCGGGCATGGATTATTATGGTCCGATGGAGCCATCACATCGTTTCCGGAGTGCCGCACTGCTGTGCGCACTGTGCGCCGCAGCGGCGCCTTCCCTCGCGGCACCCGCAGCTCCACCGCCCGCGCCGTCCCGGGCGAAGCAGGTCGAGCTGCAAGCGGAGACCATTCCCAGCAGCGAGTCGCGCGCGGCGCTCGACGCCGAGCTGTTCTACGACATCCTGGTCGGCGAAATCAGCACCAGCAGCGGCGATCCGGGCTCCGGCTACGCGCTGATCCTGGAGGCCGCGCGCCGCAGCGGCGACGGCCAGCTGTACCGGCGCGCCACGGACATCGCGCTGCAGTCGCGCTCCGGCGAATACGCCCTGGCGGCGGCGCGCGCCTGGAAGGAAGCCCAGCCGCAGTCGCGCGAAGCCAACCGCTACGTGCTGCAGATCCTCATCGCCCTGAACCGCATCCAGGAAACGGGCGACCTGCTCAAGCAGGAACTCGCCCAGTCGCCGGCGCAGGACAAGCTGCTCACGCTGCAGGCCATTCCGCAGCTGTACGGGCGCGCCTCGGACAAGGCGGCCGCCGCCGGCATCGTCGAGAAGGCGCTGGCGGACCAGCTGCAGAACCCCGCGGCCGGCCCCGTCGCCTGGACCACGATCGGCCGCATGCGGTTCGCCGCGGGCGACCGCAAGGGTGCGCTGGAGGCAGCCCGCCAGGCCCAGGCCCGGGAGGCCTCGCTGGACAGCGCCGCCCTGCTCGCGCTGCAATTGCTCGAAGCCGGCGAGGCCCAGGCCGAGCCGCTCGTGACCCGCTACATCGCAGGCAAGCCGCAGCCCCAGATCCGCATGGCCTACGCGGGCGTTCTGCTCAGCCTGCAGCGCTTCGCGGAAGCCGGCGCGCAGCTGGACACGCTCACCCGCGAAGCACCGGACATGGCCGAGGCATGGCTGCTCAAGGCCTCGCTGGCGCTGCAGTCGGACCGTCTGCCGGAAGCCGAGGCGTCGCTGGACCAGTTCGAGCGCCTGCTGCAGTCGTACCCGCCCGGTGATCCGCGCAAGGCGGCGATGAACCAGGCCTACCTGCTGCGCTCCCAGATCGCGGAAAAGCGCGGTGATCTTGCCCAGGCGGAATCCTGGCTCGCGAAGGTCGACAACGCTTCTGAGCTGCTCGCGGCGCAGGCGCGGCGTGCATCGCTGCTGGCGCGCCAGGGCAAGCTGCAGGAGGCCGTCGGGGTGATCCGCAGGCTGCCGGCCCGCAATGCGCAGGAAGAGCGCCTGAAGCTGGTGGCCGAGGCGCAGCTGCTGCGCGACGCCAAGCAGTACAAGCAGGCCTTCGAGGTGCAGGGCAAGGCGGTGGCGCTCGCGCCCGACGACCACGACCTGGTCTACGACCAGGCCATGCTGGCGGAAAAGGCCGGCGACCTCGATGCCATGGAGCGGCTGCTGCGCCAGATCATCGAGAAGCGCCCCGACTACCAGCACGCCTACAACGCGCTCGGCTATTCGTTCGCCGAGCGCGGCATCCGACTGCCGGAAGCCCGGCAGCTGATCGCCAAGGCGCTGGAGTTCGCCCCGAAGGACCCGTTCATCACCGACAGCCTGGGTTGGGTGGAATTCCGCATGGGCAACCACGCCGAGGCAGCCCGGCTGCTGGGCGAGGCCTTCCAGCGCCAGCCCGATCCCGAAATCGCGGCGCACCTCGGTGAAGTGCTCTGGACCATGGGTGAGCGCGAGAAGGCACTGGAGGTGTGGCGCACCGGCCTGCGCCTGAACAAGGACAACGACACGCTGCAGGAAACGCTGAAGCGGCTGAAGGCCACCCCGTGATGCGCTCCACGACGATGAAGGAGCAGCGCCGAGGACTGCTCGGCGGACTGGCGGCAGGCGCGCTCGTGCTGCTGGCGGGCTGTGCCACGCCGTCCCGGCCGGCATCCCCGCCGCGCACCGGCATGCGGCAGTGGAACGGCCGGATGGCGCTGCAGGTGGACGACCCGGACGTGGCGCCGGTCAGCGCCGGTTTCGAACTGAGCGGGGAGGCGCGCCAGGGAGAACTCGTGCTGCTCAATCCGCTGGGCAACGTGCTCGCGGCGCTCGAATGGTCCCCCTCGGGCGCGATCCTGCAGAAGGGCGGCGAGCGTCGCACCTCGCCGTCGCTCGACGTGCTGGTGGAGGAACTGACGGGCAGCGCCCTGCCGGTGGCGGCGCTCTTCGCCTGGCTGCAGGGCGACGCCGTGGACGTGCCGGGATGGATGGTGGACCTCGGCAGGCTGGACGACGGCCGGCTGACCGCCCAGCGGCAGAGCCCCCTGCCCCAGGCCACGCTGCGCATCGTGCTGGACCGCTGAACCGCTCCATGCGCGCGCTCCACGACCTGCTCGCTCCGGCCAAGCTCAACCTGTTCCTGCACATCACCGGGCGCAGGCCCGACGGCTACCACCTGCTGCAGTCGGCGTTCATGCTGATCGACTGGTGCGACACGCTGCACGTCGAATTGCGCTCCGATGGCGGCATCAGCCGCGAGGATGTGGATGGGAGCGCCGCCCTGCCGGCCGACGACCTCTGCACCCGTGCGGCCCGCGCGCTGCAGCAGGCCACGGGCACGCGCCAGGGCGCGCACATCACGCTGGAGAAATCCATTCCCGCGCAGGCCGGCATGGGCGGCGGCTCCTCGGATGCCGCCACCACGCTGCTGGCGCTCAACCGGCTCTGGGGCGTCCATCTGGGGCGCGCGGCGCTGGAACGCATCGGTCTGTCGCTCGGGGCCGACATTCCCTTCTTTTTGCGCGGCAGGAACGCGTGGGTGGAAGGAATCGGTGAGACAATCACGCCGCTCGAGAACGTACACGCGCTGCCTCGGAGCCGGTTCGTGGTGGTCAAACCCGCAGCCGGACTGGATACGAAATCGATTTTTTCGTCTCCTTCCCTGGAACGCGATTCGCAGCGTGCTACAATCTCAGGCTTTGCTGCAGCACACTACCAGTTTGGTAAAAACGTACTGCAGCCGGTCGCGGAACAGCTCTGCCCCGAAGTTTCCCACGCCATCCAATGGCTGGAGAACAAAGGATTGCAGGCCCGCATGACCGGCTCGGGAAGTGCGGTGTTTGCGCAAATGACACATACGATCGATTTATTCGATCTGCCCGCCGGATGGAGGGCAAAAGTATGTGATAATCTGAGGCTCCACCCACTTGCAGGGTGGGCAGCAGATGAAGATTGAGGTGGATTGCCATCAGGCAGTCAACCTGTGTAGGGGAGTCGCCAAGCTGGTTAAGGCACCGGATTTTGATTCCGGCATGCGAAGGTTCGAATCCTTCTTCCCCTGCCAAAGCTTTTCGCTTCGGGCATTTACTTCAGACTGCTGGGTTTCTCATGCAAGCCAACCACCCCGACTTCATGGTTTTCACCGGCAATGCCAATCCTGGCATGGCCGCTGACATCGCCCGGCATCTCGGCACGAGCCTCGGCGCCATCGATGTGGCCCGCTTCTCCGACGGAGAGGTCACCGTCGAAATCAAAGAGAACGTCCGCGCCCGCGACGTGTTCGTGGTGCAGTCCACCTGCGCCCCCACGAACGAGAACCTCATGGAACTGCTGATCATGGTCGATGCGTTCAAGCGCGCATCCGCCGAGCGCATCAGTGCCGTGATCCCCTATTTCGGCTATGCCCGCCAGGACCGCCGTCCGCGCTCCACGCGCGTGCCGATCTCGGCCAAGGTCGTCGCCAACATGCTGCAGGCGGTCGGCGTCGCCCGCGTGCTGACGATGGACCTGCATGCCGACCAGATCCAGGGCTTCTTCGACATCCCGGTGGACAACATCTATGCGTCCCCCGTGCTGCTCGGCGACCTGCGGCAGAAGAACTACGAGGACCTGATCGTCGTGTCGCCCGACGTGGGCGGCGTGGTGCGCGCACGGGCCCTCGCCAAGCAGCTCGGCTGCGACCTCGCCATCATCGACAAGCGCCGCCCCAAGGCCAACGTCTCGGAAGTGATGCACGTGATCGGCGAGATCGAAGGCCGCAACTGCGTGATCATGGACGACATGATCGACACGGCCGGCACGCTCGTGAAGGCGGCCGAGGTGCTCAAGGAGCGCGGCGCCAAGAAGGTGTACGCCTATTGCACGCACCCGATCTTCTCGGGCCCCGCCATCGACCGCATCTCCCAGGGCGACGCGCTCGACGAGGTGGTCGTCACCAACACCATTCCCTTGAGCGAAACCGGCAAGGGATGCACCAAGATTCGCCAGCTCTCCGTGGCACCGCTGATCGCCGAGACGATCCAGCGCATCGCCAAGGGAGAGTCGGTGATGAGCCTGTTCTCGGACTGAGGATCCGTCCTCCGCTGCCCCGGCCCTCCGGCCCGGCGCAGCAGATGCCAGGCCTCCTTCGGGAGGCTTGCGCGTTCGGGAACAACCCCACGGGCCCGCAGCCATCCTGGCGCGGGCCTTCGTCAACGCAGGGCCCGCTGGTCGCGGCAGGCCCCCACAGGAGTGAAACATGAACTTCGTCGCTTTTGAGCGCGCCAAGCAAGGTACGGGTGCGAGCCGCCGTCTGCGCAATTCGGGCAAGACGCCCGGCATCGTCTACGGCGGTTCCGCCGAACCCCAGCTCATCGAGCTGGACCACAACGCCCTGTGGCACGCCCTGAAGAAGGAAGCCTTCCATTCCAGCGTGCTGGACATGGAACTGGCCGGCCAGACCAGCAAGGTCCTGCTGCGCGACGTGCAATACCACCCGTTCAAGCAACTGGTGCTGCACATCGACTTCCAGCGCGTGGACGAGAAGACCAAGCTGCACATGAAGGTGCCGCTGCACTTCTCCGGCGCCGAGGAATCCCCGGCCGTGAAGATCGACAAGTGCATGGTCAACCCCGTGGCGAACGAACTGGACGTGTCCTGCATGCCGTCCGACCTGCCCGAGTTCATCAACGTGGACCTGAGCAAGCTGGAAAAGGGCCGCTCGCTGCACCTGAAGGACATCAAGCTGCCCCGCGGCGTGTCCGCCGTGGTGCGTGGCAGCCAGCAGAACCCGGTGCTGGTGTCCGTCGTGACGCCGGTGGCCGAAGTCGAGGCTCCGGCCGAAGGCGCTGCTGCTCCTGCCGCCGCTCCCGCCAAGAAGGGCAAGAAGTAATTCTTCGCGCCCCCTGACCGGATGGCCGCCCCACGGGTGGCATCCGGCCCCTACGGCCCACCGCTTCACGGCGCGTGGGCCGTTGCTCTTTTGGGAGCGTGCCGCGCCGCGCTCCTCCGATAATCGCGCGCACCATGATCAAACTGTTTGTGGGCCTGGGCAATCCCGGTCCGGATTACGACGCCACGCGGCACAACGCGGGGTTCTGGTGGATCGACGGGCTCGCCCGCGACCTGAAGGTGCACCTCGTGCCCGAGCGGGCCTACCATGGGCTGGTCGCCCGCGCCAGTGTGAACGGACAGAGCGTGTGGCTGCTGCAGCCGCAGACCTTCATGAACCTGTCGGGCAAGTCGGTGGCCGCGCTGGCGCGCTTCTTCAAGATCCAGCCGCAGGAAATCCTCGTGGCCCACGACGAGCTGGACATCGTGCCGGGCCAGGCCAAGCTCAAGCGCGGGGGCAGCCATGCGGGGCACAACGGGCTGCGCGACATCCATGCGCAGTTGGGCTCGCCGGACTACTGGCGCCTGCGCATCGGCATCGGGCATCCAGGCGTGAAGGAAGAGGTGCCGAACTGGGTGCTGAAGAAACCCTCGCCCGACCACCGCACGCAGATCGAGGACAGCATCGCGCATTCGCTCAAGGCGGCGCCGGCCATGCTGGCAGGCGACATGGAAAAGGCCACGCTGCTCGTGCACACCACCAAGCCGCCGCGCCCGAAGCCGCCGCGTCCGGAAGGGCTGCCGCCCACGCCGCCTGCGCAGCGGTAGGCGGGGCAACCGCTCCCACCTTCCACCTGCCGCCACTGCAGCGGCTCCGCAGGCCATGGGAGATCGTGCTCTCGGATGTACGCACCGCGCGCCCGCCCTGGCAGGCCGTGGCGCATCCAGTACCCTACTCCGCGCGCGTGCCGGCCGGGGCTCCGGCGGTATCGCCAGTGAGGCGCTGGTACTTCTGCCACAGCGTCTCGCGGCTCTCCACGTGCTGCGGATTCACGGGGATGCAGGCGACGGGGCAGATCTGCACGCACTGGGGCTCGTCGAAATGGCCCACGCATTCGGTGCACTTGTCGGGCGCGATCTCGTAGGTGGCCTCGCCCAGGTAGATGGCGTGGTTGGGGCACTCGGGCTCGCACACGTCACAGTTGATGCACTCCTCGGTGATCATCAGGGCCATGGATGCCTCCGGGCGGTGCGGGATACGGACGTCATGCCCCGATTATCCCAGGCCCCATCCCCATGGCACGGCAGGGGCCTGCGCGCGGGCCTGCGTGGCCGGCCCGGCAGGCCGTCACGGCGCTCGTTTGCCGCTATGCTGCGCCTTCCGGGCCCGCAGCCATGCCAGCCCCGGGCCTCTGGACACCACGACCCGACTCCGCCTCTCCAATCCACACGCCCGCCCGCCCGCCATGGGAATGTTCCTCTTCAAGCGCCTTGCGACGTTCGCGGCCACGCTGGCCGCGGCGTCGCTGGTCGTGTTCCTGGTGCTGGAGATCCTGCCCGGCAACGCGGCGCAGGTGATGATGGGCCCGGATGCCTCGCCGGAGGCCGTGGCGGCGCTGGCCGCGCAGCTGGGGCTGGACCAGCCCGCGCCGGTGCGCTATGCCCAATGGATCGGCGGTCTGCTCTCGGGCGACATGGGCGAGAGCCATGCCTACGGCACGCCGGTGCGCGATCTGGTGCTGGAGCGGCTGGCGCTCACGGTGCCGCTGGCACTGATGGCGATGGCCATCACGGCGGTGCTGGCGCTGCTGGCCGGGGTGTACGCGGCGGCGCACCACCGCCGCTGGGGCGACGTGGGCGTGATGGCGCTGGCGCAGATCGGCATCGCGATCCCGAACTTCTGGTTCGCCATCCTGCTGATCCTGCTGTTCTCGGTGAAGCTGCAGTGGTTCTCGGCGGGTGGCTTCCCGGGCTGGACGGAGGCCTCGGGCGGCGGACCGCTGCAGGCGCTGCAGGCCCTGCTGCTGCCCGCCATCGCGCTGGCGGTGGTGCAGGCGGCCATCCTCGCGCGCATCACGCGCTCCGCGGTGCTGGAGGTGCTGCGCGAGGATTTCGTGCGCACCGCGCGGGCCAAGGGGCTGTCGCGGCAGGCCGCGCTCTGGGGCCACGTGCTGCGCAATGCGATGATCCCCGTGGTCACGGTGATGGGCCTGCAGTTCGCGAACCTGCTGGCCGGCACGATCGTGGTCGAGAACGTGTTCTATCTGCCCGGGCTGGGCCGGCTGATCTTCCAGTCGATCGCGAACCGCGACCTGGTGGTGGTGCGCAACTGCGTGATGCTGCTGGCGGCGATGGTGATCGTGGTGAATTTCGTGGTGGACCTGCTGTATGCGGCCATCGATCCGCGCGTGAAGGCGAGCGATCTCTGATGCCTGCGCGCACTCCTGCTTCCGCACCTCCCGCAGCATCCCCCGCCGTGGCCGGGCGCCCGGCTGCCGGCGCGTGGCGCCAGGCCCTGCGCCACCCGAGCTTCGCGCTGGGCGCCGCGCTCTCGCTGCTGCTGGTGCTGGCGGCGCTGCTGTCGTTCTTCTGGACGCCCGGTTCGCCCTACGACATGGACATGGACGACGCCCTGCGCCCGCCCGGCGCGGCGCACTGGCTGGGCACGGACGCCTTCGGGCGCGACGTGGCATCGCTGCTGCTGGTGGGCGCACGCAATTCGATCCTCGTGGGCGTGATCGCCGTGGGCATCGGGCTCACGGTGGGCACGGCGCTCGGGCTGCTGGCGGCGGCGCGGCGCGGCTGGGTGGAGGAAGCGGTGATGCGCCTCGCGGATTTCACCTTCGCATTTCCCGCCATCCTCTCGGCGATCATGCTCACGGCCGTCTGGGGCGCGGGCGTGGTGAATTCGATCATCGCGATCGGCATCTTCAACATTCCGACCTTTGCCCGCGTGGCACGCGCCTCCGCCAAGGCCGTGTGGGCGCGCGAATACGTGCTGGCGGCGCGCGCCTGCGGCAAGGGTCCCTGGCGCATCACGTGGGACCACGTGCTGCCGAACATCGCGGCCGTGCTCACGGTGCAGGCGACCATCCAGTTCGCGCTGGCGATCCTGGCCGAGGCTGCCCTCTCCTACCTGGGCCTGGGCACGCAGCCGCCGCAGCCGTCGTGGGGCCGCATGCTGAGCGAGGCGCAGACGCTGATGTTCCAGGCGCCGCTGCTGGCCGTATGGCCGGGGGTGGCGATCGCCATGGCCGTGCTCGGCCTGAACCTGCTGGGCGACGGGCTGCGCGATCTGCTCGATCCGCGCCTGGCGCGCCGCCGCTGAAGCGCAAACCATGGTGGACGTGCGCCCTTCCTCCCTCCCCGATCGCGGCGATCCGCTGATCGACGTGCGCGGCCTGACCGTGGACCTGCCGACGCAGCGCGGCCCGGCGCGCGCGGTGCACGAGGCGTCGTTCACGCTCGCGCGCGGCGAGGCGATCGGGCTAGTGGGTGAATCGGGCTGCGGCAAGTCGCTCACGGCGATGGCGCTCATGGGGCTGCTGCCCGAGGGCGCGCGCGCCGGCGGTAGCGTGCGCTTCGGCGGCACGGAACTGCTGGGCCAGCCGGACGACGCCCTGGCACGGCTGCGGGGCCGCCGCATCGCGATGGTGTTCCAGGAGCCGATGACGGCGCTCAACCCCGTGCACACCATCGGCGCGCAGGTGGCCGAGCCGATGCGCCGGCACCTGGGCCTGCCGCGCGCCGAGGCGCGCGCGCGGGCAGTGGCGCTGCTCGAGCGCGTGGGCATTCCGCAGGCGGCCCGGCGCTTCGACGCCTATCCGCACCAGTTCTCGGGCGGGCAGCGCCAGCGCATCACGATCGCGATGGCGCTGGCCTGCGGGCCGGACGTGCTGATCGCCGACGAACCCACCACGGCGCTCGACGTGACGGTGCAGCGGCAGATCCTGGACCTGATCGCGGAGCTCGTCGACGAGCGCGGCATGGGGCTGGTGCTGATCTCGCACGATCTGGGCGTGATCGCGCAGAACGTCGACCGCCTGCTGGTGATGTACGGCGGCAGCGTGGTCGAGAGCGGGCCCACGGCGGAGGTGTTCGCCCGCCGGGCCCATCCCTACACGCGGGGCCTGTTCGCGGCGCGGCCGCAGTGGCTGGAAGACGAAAACGATGACGCCGGGGACGATGGTCCCCAGGCGCGTGGCGCCGCGCGCTCCCGGCTGCCCACCATCGCCGGCACGGTGCCGGACATCGCGGACCTGCCGCCCGGCTGCCCGTTCGCGGGCCGCTGTGCGTTCACCGTCCCGGAGTGCGATGCCGGGCTGCCGGAGCCCGTGGCCGTCGGGCCTGGACACCAGGCGCGCTGCATCCGGCTGGACGACGTGGCGGCCGCCGCGGCAGCACCAGGAGCCCCCGCATGACCGCGAACGAAACGCCACGGCAGGCCGGCATGGCCCCGCCAGCCGGGGCGGCCCCCTTGCTGGAAGTGCGCGGGCTCGTGCGCGATTACGCCCTGCCGCGCGAGCGCCTGCTCGCCCCCGCGCCACGGCTGCGCGCGCTGGACGGCATCGATTTAACGCTGACGGCGGGCCGAAGCCTCGGGGTGGTCGGCGAATCGGGATCGGGCAAGTCCACGCTCGCGCGGCTGGTGATGGCGCTCGATGCGCCCACGGCCGGCACCGTGCGGCTGCGCGGACGCGATCTGCACGCGCTGCGGCCGGCAGAGCTGCGCGCGGCGCGGCGCGACGTGCAGATGGTGTTCCAGGACCCGTATGGCTCGCTGGACCCGCGCATGACCGTGGAACGCATCGTGGCCGAGCCGCTCGCTGCACTGGATGGCCTGCCGCGCCCTGCGCTGCGCGAGCGCGTGGCCGAGGTGCTCGCCCAGGTGGGCCTGCGGCCGGCGGATGCGGGCAAGTACCCGCACGAGTTCTCGGGCGGCCAGCGCCAGCGCATCGCCATCGCCCGCGCGATCGTGACGCGCCCGGCCCTGGTCGTGGCCGACGAGCCCGTGAGCGCGCTCGACGTCTCGGTGCAGGCGCAGGTGCTGAACCTGCTGCGCGATCTGCAGGCCGACGCCGGCATTACCTACCTGCTGATCAGCCACGACCTCGCCGTCGTGCGCCACCTGTGCGACGAGGTGGTGGTGATGCAGGCGGGGAGAATCGTGGAGCGCGGCACGCCGGACACGCTGTTCCGTTCGCCGTCGCACCCCTACACCCGGGAACTGGTGGCGGCCGTGCCGCGGGCGGTGCCGAGGCGGAGCTGACAGCGTCCGCAGGCGGAAATATTTATAGATTTTCATATTTTCGGCCTTTTGCTAACATCTATGAATGCCAAGGCAGACCACCCCACCGGCCGACTATCCCCAGGCCGTGCTGCGCCAGATCGAAGCGCTGGGGCAGAACATCGCCACGGCCCGCAAGCGCCGCGGCGAGTCCCAGGCGCAATGGGCGAAGAAGCTGGGCGTGTCGCAACCCACCATGGCGCGCATCGAACGTGGCGACCCGTCCGTGGCGATGGCCTCTTACGTGATGTGCCTGTGGCTCATCAATCAGGCGCAAGGACTCGCGGAGCTGATCGCGCCGGTGCATGACCATGCCGCGCTGGAGCGCGAAGTGACCGACGCGCGGGCCCGCTGGAGCCCGGCTTCCCGGCGCCCGCGCCGCCCGCTCCAGGGAGTCGAAGAGGCCAGAAAGGCTGCTGCAAGTTCCTCGCCCTCGCCCCCTTCGCCCCCGGTGGGCAACGCCGCCGGCCTCGCGGCCCTGCTGCACCCTGCCGGGCCACCCACGAAATGACGGCTCCCAGTCCCGTGGACCCGCGCACCTATGTGCCGCAGGACGAATTGCACCTCTGGGCCCTGGTCAACCCGGGGCAGCCCGTGCACGTGGGCATGCTGCGGCTGTCGCAGCTCGTACCCGACTGCGCCACCTTCTCTTATGGCGAGCCCTGGTGGCACTTCCCTCTGAGCGAAGACCTGCCGGTGCTGCAGGGCCAGACCTTCACCGCGGGCGAGAAAGGCAGCGCCCCGGGCGCGATCGACGATGCGCGGCCCGACCGCTGGGGCGAGCGCATCATCCGCCACATAGACCGCCCGGCGCGCCTGTCGGTTCTGGAGATGCTGCTGTTCGCTGGCGACGACCGCTTCGGCGCATTGGGCGTTTCGGTGTCGGCGGACCAGTACCTTCCGCGCACGCTCGGGCCCTACCCGCGGCTGCGCGATCTGGCGCAGCTCAGCGCCGCCATCGACGACGTGCAGACCCAGGCCCCCGTCACCACGGCCATGCAGCGGCTGCTGCAGCCCGGCGTGACGTTGGGGGGTGCACGGCCCAAGGCGCTGCTGGACGCCGGAGCGGGCCCCTGCGTGGTGAAATTCAGCGAGCTGGACGACGCGGTGGACACGCCCCTGGTCGAGCATGCGACGATGACGCTCGCTGCCCGTGCGGGCATCGAAGTGGCCGTCACCGGTGTGCTGCCGCTGCCTGCGCGCCACGGCAAGGCGCGCCATGCGCTGACCATTGCGCGTTTCGACCGCGAAGGCCCCTACCGGCTGCACTGCCTTTCGGCCCGCACGGCATTGCGGGCCGCACGCCTGGACGAACGGTATGGCGCGCTCGCCACCGTGCTGCTGCGCCTGGGCCATCCCGACCAACAGGCCGCGCAGCGCGAGGAGCTGTTCCGGCGCATGGTGTTCAACATCCTGATGGACAACACCGACGACCACGAGCGCAACCACAGCCTGCGCTTGGGTTTCGATGGTTACTACGCACTCACGCCGGCCTACGACGTGGTGCCCACGCTGCAGAACCTGGGCTACCAGGCGCTCGCCGTGGGGTCGGCCGGGGC
The DNA here is from genome assembly GCA_913774955.1 of uncultured Acidovorax sp. GTDB lineage: Bacteria > Pseudomonadota > Gammaproteobacteria > Burkholderiales > Burkholderiaceae_C > Paracidovorax. The sequence continues at coordinate 64,982 of CAJYKV010000023.1, read as the reverse complement.
GCAATCGTGCCTGGACAATGCGCTCACGGAACTGAACGAGTTCGGGATCCGACGGGCGCGTGCCACCGAACTGGTCCGGCAGGTGGCCCGCACCGTGGACGGGTGGGAGGCGCATTTCGCCGGCCTGGGCGTCTGCGATGCCGACCTGGCGCTGCTGCGCGGCAGCATCGACCGGGATGCGCTGAAGCGGCAGCGCAAGGCATTCTGCTGAAGCAGGGTGACCCGGCGGACCGTCGCAGGGACCACTGCAGCACGGGCGCCCGTGGTGTACAAACACATCTCCGCACCTGCGTGAAAGCACCACTGCTTGTACTTGCGCAATGTCTGCCGGCCCCGTGCCGATGTCTGCTTCCCTATTTCGCCCGCCCGGAGACCTCCGCGATGCCCATCGACCGCCGCACCCTTCTCGCCGCAGCCGCCGCGCCGCTGGCCCTGCCCTTGCCGCTGACCGCCCTGGCCCAGGGCCGCAAGGACACGGTCGTGCTGGCCATGACGCTGGAGCCGCCGGGGCTCGACCCCACGGCGGGCGCGGCGTCGGCGATCGGCGAGATCACGCTCTACAACGTGTTCGAGACGCTCACGAAAATCAACGCCGACGGCAGCACCTCGCCGCTGCTCGCCGAGCGCTGGGAGATATCGCCCGACCTGCGCACCTGCACCTTCTGGCTGCGCCAGGGCGTCAAGTTCCACAACGGCGCGCCGTTCAACGCGGCCGCGGTGAAGTTCGCCTTCGACCGCGCGGCCGGCGAGAAAAGCACGAACAAGGACAAGCGCACTTTCGCGAACCTTTCCACGCGGGTGGTGGACGAGCACACGGTGGTGGTGACGAACCAGGAGATCGAACCGGACCTGCTGTTCCTGCTCGGCCAGGCGACGGCCGCGATCGTCGAGCCCGGCAGCGCCGACACGAACGCCACCCGGCCCGTCGGCACCGGGCCCTACCGGTTCTCGGCCTGGAGCAAGGGCGCCTCCGTCACGCTGACGGCCTGGGACGGCCACCGCACGCCCGGCGCGGCCAAGATCCGCCGCGCGGTGTTCCGCTTCATCTCCGACCCGGCGGCCCAGGTGGCCTCGCTGATGGCGGGCGACGTGGACGCGTTCCCGCGCGTCGCGCCGCGCAGCGTGCCGCAGTTCAAGGCGAACCCGCGCTTCCAGGTGATCGTGAGCGGCTCGCGCGCCAAGACCATCCTGGCGATCAACAACCAGCGCAAGCCGCTGCAGGACGTGCGCGTGCGCCGCGCGATCGCCGCCGCCATCGACCGCAAGGCGGTGATCCAGGGCAGTGCCGACGGGCTGGGCGTGCCGATAGGCAGCCACTACGTGCCGGGGGCCTTCGGCTATGTCGACACTACGGGCCTCAACCCGTACGACCCCGAGAAGGCCCGCCGCCTGCTGGCCGAGGCCGGGGTGAAGACGCCGCTCGAACTCACGATGACGCTGCCGCCGACGCCGTATGCGCGCCAGGGCGGCGAGGTGATCGCGGCCCAGCTCGCCAAGGTCGGCATCACCGCGAAACTGCAGAACGTGGAATGGGCGCAGTGGCTCAGCGGCACCTACACGAACAAGAACTACGACCTCACGCTGATCTCGCACGTGGAGCCGTTCGATCTGGGCAATTTCGCGAAGCCCGACTACTACTGGGGCTACCGCTCGCCGCGCTTCGACGCGCTCTACGAACAGATCAAGGCCGCGGGCGCGCCCGCCGACCGCGCGCGGCTGCTGGGCGAAGCGCAGCGGCTGCTGGCGGAAGACTGCGTGCATGCCTTCCTCTACCAGCCGCAGTGGGCCACGGTGGCGAACAAGAACCTGCGCGGGCTCTGGAAGGACATGCCCATCTTCGCCAACGACCTCTCGGCGCTGTCGTGGGCATGAGCAGCAGCACCGCCCACCTCGCCGCCGTGCCGCTGCACGACTGGCCCGCGCACGCGCTGCTCGCGGCCTACCGCGCCCGCACCCTCTCGCCCGTGGACGCCGTGCGATCGGTGCTGGACCACATCGCGCGCTGGGAGCCGCACCTGCACGCCACCTATCTGTTACGGCCGGAGGATGCGCTGGCGCAGGCGCGCGCCAGCGAGGAGCGCTGGCGCCGCGGCGAGCCGCTGGGCATGCTGGACGGCGTGCCGGCCACGATCAAGGAGAACATCGCCACGCGGGGCGACCCGACGCCGCTGGGCACGGCAGCCACCGAACTGGCGCCAGCGGCCGCCGATGCCCCTCCGGCCGCCCGGCTGCGGGAGGCCGGCGCGGTGTTCGTCGCCAAGACCACGATGCCCGACTACGGCATGCTGTCGTCCGGGCTGTCGTCCTTCCATCCGCTGGCGCGCAATCCGTGGGACGTGACCAAGGGCCCCGGCGGATCGAGCGCAGGCGGCGGCGCGGCGGCGGCGGCCGGCTACGGGCCGCTGCACGTGGGCACCGACATCGGCGGCTCGCTGCGCCTGCCGGCCTCGTGGTGCGGCATCTTCAGCCTGAAGCCCAGCCTGGGCCGCATTCCCATCGATCCCCCCTACACCGGCCGCGCGGCCGGCCCCATGACCCGCACGGTGGCCGACGCGGCGCTCATGATGGCCGTGCTGAGCCGCCCGGACCCGCGCGACAGCATGGCGCTGCCGCCGCAGGACATCGGCTGGAACGGTGCCGAGGTGCCGGCAGAGCACCTGCGCGGGCTGCGGCTGGGCCTGCTGCTCGACGCCGGCTGCGGCCTGCCCGTGGAGCCGCAAGTGCGCGAGGCGATCGAGCAGGCCGCGCGGCGCATGGAGGCCGCCGGGGCGATCCTGGTGCCGATAGAGCCTTTTTTCACGCGCGACATGCTGGACGGCATGGACCGTTTCTGGCGCATGCGCTCCCTGGCCGATCTGCGCACGCTCCCCGCCGGCCGCCGCGACCGCGTGCTGCCCTACATCCGTGCCTGGGCCGAAAGCGCCTCCGGCATGGACGGCATGGAGGTGTTCCATGCGAGCCAGCAGTTCCACGCCACGCGCGTGGCCACGGTGCGGGCCTGCGCACCGTTCGACTACGTGCTGTCGCCGGTGGCGCCCATCCCGGCCTTCGCGGCCGAACTGCCCTCGCCCACGAACGACCCGCTACGCCCACTGGAGCACATCGCCTTCACCGTACCCTTCAACATGTCGGAGCAGCCCGCCGCCTCGGTGCCGTGCGGCCACACGTCCGCGGGGCTGCCCATCGGCCTGCAGATCGCCGGCCCGCGGTTCGACGACCTCGGCGTGCTGCGCGTGGCGCGGGCGTTCGAGCAGGTGCGCGGCCCGCTGCCGGCATGGCCGCAGCCGCCGGCGGCCTGAGCCGGGCGTCCTGGCCTGCATTTCGCTTTTCCCACCAACGTCCCTCCACGCACCGAAGCCACCGAATGGATACCTTGATCATGGCGGCCCTGATCGCCGCCGGCGTGCACATGCTGAACATGCGCCAGCAACGCCGCCGCATCGCCCTGCTCGGCAGGCATCTTTCCCAGTTCCAGATCGAGAAGCTCATGGAGAACCTGCTCGAAGGCTACCTGCGGGCGCTCGGCGAGAAGGAGGAAGCGCGGCGCGACCAGATCTGGCAACTGCTGCGCACCACCGAGCTGCAGCTGGCGGAGCAGTTCCAGCGGTTCGCCGCCGATTTCGCGCAGGTGGAGCCGCAGAAGGCGCGCGTGAGCCGCATCCCGGTGGCGCTGCCGTTCGCGCTGCAGCTCTTTCCCGCGGCCTCGTTCGACCTGCGCCAGGCCTTCGCCGTGCATGCCCAAGGCATCGCGCGCGGCGTCCACAACGAACGCGGCCTTTCGCAGCGCGACAAGGCCTTCACGCTCACGGCGGAGCTGCTGCTGATGCAGCACACCTGCCACTGGTTCTGCAAGTCGAAAACCGTGGCCTCGGCGCGCATGGCCGCGCGCCACCGCACGCCGCACGCGCAGCTCGTGGAGTCGGTGTCGCCCGAGACGCGCCGGGCGTACGTGGCGCTGGTGGAAGGGTGAGCGGCGCGCCTGGGGAGCATGCCCACCTGAGAGGCCGCGCGACCCATGATGAATGGATCGGGCGCGGCCCAGCCGCGTCACCGCATTACCCCGTGCTCCATTCACTCGGCCCCCTTGCAGGAGCCTTGCCCCTCAAGGCTCCATGCCCCCCAGGCACAGGTACTTGATGACCAGATAGTCGTCGATCCCGTAGCGCGAGCCCTCGCGCCCCAGGCCCGACTGCTTCACGCCGCCGAAGGGGCCGACCTCGTTGGAGATCAATCCGGTGTTGATGCCCACGATGCCGTATTCGAGCGACTCGGCCACGTGCCAGACGCGCTGGATGCCCTGGCTGTAGAAGTAGCTCGCCAGCCCGAATTCGGTGTCGTTGGCCAGGCGGATGGCCTCGTCGTCGGATTCGAAGCGGAAGAGCGGCGCGACCGGGCCGAAAGTCTCTTCGCGCGAGAGCTGCATCTGCGGCGTGGCGCCCGTCAGCACCGTGGGCTCGAAGAAGGTGCCGCCCAGCGCATGCGGCTTGCCGCCGGTGAGGATGCGCGCGCCCTTGTCCACGGCGTCCCGCAGGTGCTCCTGCACCTTCTTCACGGCGGCTTCGTCGATGAGCGGGCCCTGTTCCACGCCCTCGTCCATGCCGTTGCCGACCTTCAGGCGCCGCACCGCTTCGGCCAGCTTGTCGGCGAAGGCGTCGTACACGCCGGCCTGCACGTAGATGCGGTTGGCGCACACGCAGGTCTGGCCGGCGTTGCGGAATTTGGAGGCGATCGCGCCCTGCACGGCCGCGTCCAGGTCGGCGTCGTCGAACACGATGAAGGGCGCGTTGCCGCCCAGTTCCAGCGAGAGCTTCTTGATGGTGTCCGCGCTCTGGCGCATCAGGGCGCGGCCGGTCTCGGTGGAGCCGGTGAAGCTGAGCTTGCGCACCAGCGGGTTGGAGGTCATCTCGCCGCCGATGTCGCTGGAGCCTCCGGTGAGCACGCTGAACACGCCGGGCGGCACGCCGGCCTCTTCGGCCAGCACCGCCAGGGCGAGCGCCGAGAGCGGCGTGGCGCTGGCGGGCTTGAGCACCATCGGGCAGCCGGCCGCGAGCGCCGGGCCGGCCTTGCGCGTGATCATGGCGGCGGGGAAGTTCCATGGCGTGATCGCCGCGCAGACGCCGATCGGTTCCTTGAGCACCACGATGCGCTTGTCGGCCGCGGGCGAGGCCAGCGTGTCGCCCTGCACGCGCTTGCCCTCTTCCGCGAACCACTCGATGAAGGAGGCCGCATACGTGACCTCGCCCTTGGCTTCTGCCAGCGGCTTGCCCTGCTCCGCGGTCATGATCGCGGCCAGGTCGTCGGCATTCGCCAGCATCAGATCGTTCCAGCGGCGCAGGATGGCGGCGCGCTCCTTGGCCGTGCGGCGGCGCCACGGGCCCCAGGCGCGGTTCGCGGCCTCGATGGCGCGGCGGGCTTCGGCCGCGCCCATGCGCGGCACGCGGGCCACGGTGTCGCCGGTGGCGGGATTGGTGACGTCGAGGGTGGCGCCGTCGTCGGCATCCACCCACCGGCCGTCCAGATAGGCCTGCTCGCGCAGCAGGCCGGGGTTCTTGAGTTTCAGCATGCAAGGGTCTCCAGAAAGAAACGGAGAGACCCTATCGCGCCCCGCCGGGCGCGGCTGTAGGGCATCCGCCCGAACCGGCGGGCGGTGCCGTGGAGACCTTCAGCGCACCATGCAGGGCCGCTTGTTGTCGAAGCGCCAGCCCGGCACCAGGTACTGCATGGCGACCGCATCGTCGCGCGCGCCCAGGCCGTGCTGCAGGTAGAGCCGGTGCGCGGCCTCCACTGCGTCCATGTCGAGTTCCAGGCCCAGGCCGGGGCGCTGCGGCACCTGGATCCGACCGCCCTCGATGCGGTAGGGTGCGCGCGTGAGGTGCTGTCCGTCCTGCCAGATCCAGTGGGTGTCGATGGCCGTGACCTTGCCGGGCGCCGCGGCCGCCACGTGGGTGAACATGGCGAGCGACACGTCGAAATGGTTGTTGGAGTGCGAGCCCCAGGTCAGGCCGAACGATTCGCACACCTGGGCGACGCGCACCGATCCGGCCATGGTCCAGAAATGCGGATCGGCGAGCGGAATGTCCACCGACTGCAGCGACAGGCTGTGCGACATCTCGCGCCAGTCGGTGGCGACCATGTTGGTGGCCGTGGGCAGGCCGGTGGCGCGGCGGAACTCGGCCATCACTTCGCGGCCGGAATACACGCCCTCGGCGCCGCACGGGTCTTCGGCATAGGCCAGCACGCCGTGCAGGTCGCGCGTGAGGCGCACGGCGTCCTTCAGCAGCCAGCCGCCGTTGGGATCCAGCGTGACGCGCGCCTGCGGGAAGCGCTCGTGCAGCGCGCGGATCGCCTCCACTTCGTCTTCGCCGCGCAGCACGCCGCCCTTGAGCTTGAAGTCTGCAAAACCGTAGCGCGCATGCGTGGCCTCGGCCAGGCGCACGATGGCCTCGGGCGTGAGCGCCTGCTCGTTGCGCAGCCGGAACCAGTCGTCCTCCGCGCCGGATTCGTCGCGGTAGGCCAGGTTGGTTTTTCGGCGGTCGCCCACGTAGAACAGGTAGCCCAGCATCTGCACAGCGTCGCGTTGCTGGCCGTCCCCGAGCAGTGCGGCGACGGGCACGCCCAGGTGCTGGCCCAGCAGGTCGAGGAAGCACGATTCCACGGCGGTGAGGGCATGGATCGTCACCCGCAGGTCGAAGGTCTGCAGGCCACGGCCGCCACTGTCGCGGTCGGCGAAGCGGGCGCGCATCGCGTTCAGCACGGCGCGGTGGTTGCCCACGCCCTGGCCCACGATCAGCGCGCGCGCGTCTTCCAGCGTCTGGCGGATCTTCTCGCCGCCCGGCACTTCGCCCACGCCGGTGCGGCCCGCGCTGTCGCGCAGGATCAGCAGGTTGCGCGTGAAGAACGGGCCGTGCGCGCCGCTCAGGTTCAGCAGCATGCTGTCGTGGCCGGCCACGGGCACGACGCGCAGGTCGGTGATGACGGGCGTGGCGCCCGGGGCCTGGAGGTTGTCGGGAGGTGTCATGGTGAATGGGTAAAGGAAAGGGGAATGGCCCGCTGGTGCCGTTGTCCGGCGCGCGCCTGCAACCGTCCGATGGCCGCGGAGCAGGCCACGCCAGCGGACGCCGTGGAACCGGCTTTGCCGGGCCACCGGCGGCGTCCCTCTGCCCGCCGTGCTCAGCACGGCGAGAGCGGAGGGAAGTGGCGCAGCCGCTCAGGGAGGTGCTGCTTACTAGTCGGCGGTGATCTTGCGGGTGTCGATGAGCTGCTTCCAGCGCGTCCACTCGCGCGCCTGGAAGGCGGTGAACTCGGCCGGCGTGCTCGCCACGATCTCCAGGCCCTGCTCCTCCATGCGCTTGCGCACGACGGGGTCCTTCATCGACGCGATGGCGGCAGCCGCGAGTTTGTCCTTGACGGCGGCCGGCAGGCCGCGGGGCGCGGCCATGCCCTGCCACGAATACACCTCGGCCCCCGCCACCCCGGCCTCGGCCAGCGTGGGCACGTCGGGCAGCACGGGCGAGCGCTGGCCGCCGGTCACCGCGATGGCATGCAGCTTGCCCGCGCGGATGTGCGGCAGCACGGCGTTCACGTTCTGGAACGAGAAGTCCACCTGGTTGCCCAGCAGGTCGTTGATGGCCGGCGCGCCGCCCTTGTAGGGAATATGCAGGCCCTGGGTGCCGGTCTGCTGCCAGAACACCTCGGCCGCCAGGTGGTCGGAAGAGCCGTTGCCCGAACTCGCGAAGCTCACCTTGCCGGGCTGCGCCTTGAGCTGGGCGATCACCTCGGGCACCGTGCGGGCCTTCTGCGCCACGTTCGCCACGAGCACGTTGGGCGCCTGCACGGGCACGGTGATGTAGTCGAAATCCCGCGTGGCATCGTAGGGCACGTTCTTCTGCAGGTGGGGCGTGACCACGAAGGCGCCGAGCGAGGAAACCAGCAGGGTGTAGCCGTCGGGCGCGGCGCGCTTCACGAGGCCGGCCCCGATGGTGCCGGTGGCGCCGGGCCGGTTGTCGACGACGAAGCTCTGCCCCAGCCGGTCGCCCATGTGCTGCGCCATGGCGCGCGCCACCATGTCGGTGGACCCGCCCGCCGGGAACGGCACGACGATGGTGACCGGCTTGTCGGGCCAGCCGGTCTGCGCCCGCGCGGCCTGCGCGGTGCAGAGCGCGGTGGCGAGGGTGAGCGCGACGCACAGCGTGCGCCGCAAGGGGTTCTTTTCTGGCATGGCGTATGTCTCCTGCTGGGTGACATGGCCTGTGCGGGACGTGGGCAACACGCCGGCACACGCCATGCCAATAGTGGTTATGCAGAATGTTAACGTTAACATCTTGAAGTTGGAGCGGGTTAACCCTGTGCCGGAGGTTGTCGGCAATGGTCGCTGTCCCATCGGTCGGGCAGGAAGAACGCATCCGGCGGTTGGCGCCGCGGAAACCGCTGGCACGCCCCGACTGGCCAATACGGCCAGGACGGCCTGCGCTGCGCCGGCAACCGCCCCACGGTCTAGACTCGGCCCATGTCCGCGCCCCCCGACCCCTCCCGGCCGCCCGATCCGTCCCCCCTGCCTTCCGCCGCGCGCGCCGCCGTCACGCTGCGCGAGGTAGCGGACCGTGCGGGGGTGTCGATGATCACGGTCTCGCGCGTGCTCAAGACGCCCGCGCAGGTCAGCGAAGCCACGCGGGCCCGCGTGCAGGAAGCCGTCGCAGCGCTGGGCTACGTGCCCAATCTGGTCGCAGGTGGCCTGCGCTCCTCGCGCAGCCACCTCGTGATGGCGCTGGTGCCGACCACGCGGGGACAGCTGTTCGGGGAGATGATGCAGTCGCTCACCGATGCGCTGCACGGGCGTGGCTTCCAGGTCATGTTCGGCGAGGTGGGCTACGCCGCCTCGCGCGAGGACGAACTGCTGCGCGCCATCGTCGGAAGGCGGCCCGACGGCATCGTGCTCACCGGCGTGGTCCACTCGCCCGAAGGACGCCGGCTGCTGCTGGCGTCCGGCATCCCGGTGGTGGAAACCTGGGACACCACGCCCACGCCGATCGACATGCTGGTGGGGCTGTCGCACGAGCGCCTGGGAGAAGCCGTGTGCGCCTACCTGCACGCGCGCGGCCGCCGGCGGCTGGCGGTGATCAGCGGCGACGACGAACGCGCGGCGCGCCGGCAGCGGGGGTTCTCCGAAGCCGCGCACCGGCTGGGGCTGGAGGCCCCGGCGCTGCAGTGGGTGCCGGCGCCCACCTCGCATGCGCAGGGGCGCACCGGGCTCGCCGCGCTGCTGGAGGCCGCGCCGCGCACCGATGCCGTGTTCTGCAGCTCCGACATGCTGGCGCTGGGGGTGCTGACCGAGGCGCGTACGCGGGGCCTCTCCGTGCCGGGCGACCTGGCCGTCGCGGGTTTCGGCGACATCGAATTCGCCGCCACGCTCGCGCCCAGCCTGACCACGGTGCGCATCGACGGCACCCGCATCGGGCAGACGGCGGCCGCCTTCATCGCCGACCGGGCCGAAGGCCTATCGGTGGCCCGGCCCCACGTCGACATCGGCTTTTCGATCGTCGAGCGCGAGAGCGCCTGAACGGGGGCCGCCGGTCCGGCCGGAAGAGGAACCGGAACGGACTTCCGCCGTGGCCTGCGGTCGCGGGGCCCGCGGCTAGCGCACCGGAATCACGAACACCCTGCGGGGTGCCGTGCAGCCGGGCCCCTGGTAGGGCTCGCTGTCGCGTTCCCAGCCGGGGCCGGGCGACACCTGCGCGCATACCCGCTGGCCATCCACCTTGCTGCGCCAGTAATACCAGGGCGCGGGCGCGCCCAGCACCGTGGCAGGCGCCAGCAGGGCCGCGCAGGCCAGCGTGGCCGCGGCCGACAGGGCGGCGACGGCGCGCATCACGGCGCGCCCCCCACGGACCGCAGGAATGCGTCGACTGCGTCGGTGTACGCGCCCGGCAGGCCCAACTGCTCGTTGGTGCCGAGATGGTTCAGGTCCTGCGGCAGCACGTCGGCCCGCATGCCCACGGACTGGGCCTGCGCGGCCAGCCGGTAGGCCTGGTCGCAGGCGATGGCGCGCCGGCTGGAGCAGACGGCGAGCAACGGCGGGGCGCTCTGCCGCAACTGGTCGGCCGGCGAAGCCTCGGGCCAGTGCGCGGGGTCGGTGCCGAAGGCGCGGTCGTAGAGCTTCGGATGGGGCGTGCGCATGAGGCGGGGAACGTCCATGGCGGCGCTGTCCAGCGCCACCGTGCCGAGCACGGGCTGCGCGCCGGCCGCGCGCTGCAGCGCGGGCCGGGCCGCGAGCAGTGCGACGAGGTGCGCGCCCGCCGAATGGCCCATGGTGACGAAACGGCCCGGATCCGCGCCCCAGCGCGGCGCCAGGCGCTGCGCCTCGGCCAGGGCCTGCGCCACGTCCTGCACCTGCACGAGCGGGCCGGCGTCCGGCAGCATGCGGTAGTTGATGGACACGAACACGGCACCGCGCGGCACCCAGTGCTCCACCTTGTTGCGCACGACGGTGGAGCCGGCCTTGTCGCCGTAGCGCCATGCGCCGCCATGCACCATGAAGATCACCGGAGCCCCCTGCGGACGGGCCGGCAGGTAGACGTCCATGCGCTGGCGCGGATCGGCTCCGTAGGGCACGTCGTGCAGGAAGCGCATGCCCGCGGGAGCCGTCCACGGAGCGCCGGACGGGCCGTCGCCGTCCGCCTGCCGGGCCGCACGCTGCGCGCGCCCCTCGGCGGCCGCATGGACGGCCGCGGGCGCCGCCACACCGCCGACCACCGTGATCGCCACGGCCACTCCAAGCGCCGCCCGCGCGGCGCGGCGCCATGCCGCCGATGTCACTCCCGTCCTGTGGTGCATGCCGGATCCTTTCGCCGCAGCCACTGCGGCCCGTGCGGTCTGGATTGTGCGGCCGCCCAGTGAAGCCGGTGCAAAGCCCGGGTGTCTCCCGTGCGAAGCCGCCCGCTGCTGCCGGTCGCCACGGCAGCGCACGGCGATGTCATGCGCCGGGGAACGGCGCGGTGACGATCCAGCCTTCGAGCGGGTCCATGCCCGCGGGCAGGCCGTAGCGCGGATCGCCCCGTGCATGCTGCCGGACCGCCCAGGCGGCCTGCACGAGACACAGCACGGCATCCAGGCTGTCGCCGCTCGCATCGCCGGCCAGCAGATCGCGCTGGGCATGCGTGGGCGCCAGCCGCAGGCCGAGACGGGTGGTGCCGGCTTCCAGCCCCGCGATCAGGTCCTTGCGGGCGATGAAGCGCTCGGCGGTCTGCTTGGCCACCTCGTCGCTCTTGTAGCTGCGCCGCCCGAGAATTTCGCGTGCGAGCAGACCGGGATAGGCCTCCAGCGCCACGCGTGCCGGATCGCCCGGCCGCAGGCCCGGTATCTCCACGCCCGCGTCGATCAGCAGCGGCATGCCCGCGTGCAGCATGTAGGCGACGGGCGGATTGACCCATTTCATCGACGTGCTGGAGCCGGCCGGCCCGTCGGTGGCGCGGTGGGCGAACTTCGCGCCCGCCGGACGCGCCGCGCAGAAGGCCGCGAAGGTCTCGCGGATCTGCGGCCGCGAGAGGGTGCGGTAGTGCGCCATGCTGGCCTCCCAGTCCAGCGGCCAGCCCAGGGCGGAGAGCAGGCCGCGCGGCAAACCGAACGGCATGTCGAATCCGCCCACCCAGGCCCCGGGCGCGGCCAGCCAGTGGCCGAAGGATTCCAGCGTCTCGAATCGCTCCAGCGCGGTGAGCGCCACCCGGCCCGCGCGTTCGCGGCCGAGCGCGACCACGATCGGCTTGCGGCGGCTGGGGCTGCTGGAGAAGTCGCAGCCGAGCAGCACCGGACCGGACGCCGGGGACGGCGGCGAAGGAATCGGAAGAGGCATCGGTGCGGCCATGGGCCCTACCCCAGCGCCAGCGCGGCCACTCCGGCCGCGATGAGGACCGCCCCCGCCAGCCGGGCCGCGCGGTCGCCCTCGCCCAGCAGGTGCCCGCCGATCAGGGCCGCGAACAGCATCGAAACCTCGCGGGCCGGCGCGACGTGCGACAGCGGTGCCTCCTGCATCGCGTAGAGCACCAGCACGTAGGCCACCGGGCTCACCACCGCCACGGCGACGGCGAAGCGCCACTGCGCGCTCCAGAGCCGGCGCGCCGTGGGCACGTCGCGCAGCACCACCGGCGCCAGCAGCGCCACGCGCACGAAGTTGCCCATGTAATCGACGAGGATGGGCGACATCAGCAGCACCTTGACGGCATAGCCGTCCACCACGGTGTAGCTGGCGATGAACGCGCCCGTGAGCAGCCCGTAGGCGATGCCCTGGTGCACGCGGCGGCGCGCCACCGGATCGTGCGACGCCCGCAGCAGCGCGGGCCCGCCGGCGATGAGGAACACTCCGCCGACCACGCCCGCGATGCCGGCCAGACCGAGCGCGCTGATGTGCTCGCCCAGGAAGGCGATCGCGACGAAGGAAGAGAGCAGCGGCCCCGAACCGCGCGCCACGGGATAGACCACGGTGAGGTCGGACTGGCGGTAACCCCGCAGCAGGATGACGTAGTAGGCGACGTGCAGCAGGCCGCTCGCGGCCACGAAGGCCCACTCCACCCCGCCCCAGCGCGGCACGGCGTCCCTCCCCAGCCAGAAGCCGAGCGGCGCCCAGACCACCATCATCACCACCGAGGTGAAGAAGGCGAAGCGCGCGTCGCCGCCCGCCTTCTTGGCGATGATGTTCCAGCCGGCGTGGATCAGGCCGGCGAGCAGGATGAGGGCGAAGGCGGAAATCGGCATGCGGAGCCCGCCTGCGCGGGCAGGATCAGCCCCGGCCGATGACCGCTGCCGTGGCCATCAGGTCCTGCAGCAGCGCCAGCGAGACGCGCCCGGAAACCGCGTACGGATCGAGTTCCGGCTTCTCGGAGTACTTCAGCAGGATCGACTGGTTGATCTTGCCGAGGTTCACCTGTCCCATCGTCCAGCCGCTGAAGCGTCGCTCGTCGATCTCGTCGAAGTGGAGCAGTTCCACGTCCTTGTGGCGCGGGTCGCGCTGGATGTGGCCGTAGAGCTCGCTCACCGCGGAGCGCCCTCCTTCGATGGCCTGCAGGAACACGCCGCCGCCATAGCAGAGCACGCCCGTGATGCCGCAGGCGGCGTTGTGCTGGCGCGACTGCGCCAGGATGTCTTCGACGGCCGCGCTGGAGGTGTCCACCGCGCGGCTCGCATAGAGCAGGCGTACGAGCATGTCAGTTCCTTCCAGGGATGAGCGAGAGGAATTCCCGGCGCAGCGCCGGGTCCTTCAGGAACACGCCGCGCATCACCGAGTTCAGCATTTTGCTGTCCATCTCGCGTACGCCCCGCCAGGACATGCAGAAGTGGCTCGCCTCCATCACGATCGCAAGGCCGTCGGGCTGGGTCTTCTCCATGATGAGGTCGGCCAGCTGCACCACGGCCTCTTCCTGGATCTGCGGACGGCCCATGACCCAGTCCACCAGCCGCGCGTATTTCGACAGGCCGATCACGTTCGTGTGCTCGTTGGGCAGCACGCCGATCCAGAGCTTGCCGATCACCGGGCAGAAATGGTGGCTGCAGGCGCTGCGCACGGTGATCGGGCCCACGATCATGAGCTCGTTCAGATGCTCGGCGTTGGGGAATTCGGTGATGGCCGGCTGCTTGGCGTAGCGGCCCTTGAACACCTCGCCCAGGTACATCTTCGCCACGCGGCGGGCCGTGTTCTGGGTGTTGTGGTCGCCGGCCGTGTCGATGACCATGCTGTCGAGCACGCCCTGCATCTTGGCTTCGACCTCGTCGAGCAGCAGCTCGAGCTCCCCGGGCTCCAGGAAGTCGGCGATGTTGTCGTTGGCGTGGAACCGCTTGCGCGCCGCGAGCAGGCGTTCCCGGATCTTGGCCGAGACAGGCACGCCTTCCGCGGGGGGCGCGCTGTCCGGATCGTCGGCGAGTTGTGTGAACATGCGCGCGATGGTACCAGCGAAGGCCGGTTCCGGCTCGGCAGGGTCCCGGGTGGCCGCGACGGCAGTGGGTGGACGCCGCAAGCTATCCATTTGATAGCAAAAATCAATAGCGGTTGCCCGTCACCCAGAGCGCCAGGCGCATGAGCGCGAAGGCGGCTCGGTCGCGCAGCCGCTGGCCCCAGGGGCGCGCGCCGTAGGCCAGCGGATCCAGGCGGCGCCCCGCGTGCTCCATGGCGTCCACCAGGCGGGAGCGCAGCGCCCGCGCGAAGCCCGCGTCCTCCACCACGACATTCGCCTCGCGCGCCAGCAGCATCGACAGCGGATCGAGGTTGGAGGACCCCACCGTGGCCCAGGGGTGGCTGCCCTGCGCGTCGATCACCGCCACCTTGGCGTGCAGGAAGCTCGGGGCGTATTCGTGGATCTCCACGCCCGCCGCCAGCAGCGCGCCGTACACCGGCCGCGCCGCGTGGTATTGCATGAAGTACTCGTAGCGCCCCTGCAGCAGCAGCCGCACGCGCACGCCCCGGCGCGCGGCCAGCACCAGGGCGCGCCGCAGCTTGCCGCCGGGCAGGAAGTAGGCATTGGCGATGATGATTTCCTCGCGCGCGTTGCCGATCGCGCGGCGGTAGGCCCGCTCGATGCGGCTGCGGTTGCGCAGGTTGTCGCGCAGCAGCAGGCCCGCGCGCAGGCCCCCAGCGCCTGCCGCGGCAGGCACGTCCGGGTCGCGGGCGATGCGTTCGGCGAGGCGCGCCCGGGCCGCGGCCCGCAGGTCGCGCACCAGATCGGCCAGCCGGTGCCGGCGCGCGTCCTTGCCGGCCTGCAGCCGCCACCAGACCTGCTCCATCGCCTCGCCCGCCTCCTCCACGATCGCGCCTTCCACGCGCACCGCGAAGTCGAACCGGGGCGCTTCCAGCGCGCCGTGGTTGGGGTCGTGCAGATCGTCCAGGACGTTGATGCCGCCGCAGTAGAGCACGCAGCCGTCCACCACGCAGAGCTTGCGGTGCAGCCGCCGCCAGCGCTTCGGGAACAGCAGCCCGAGCGGTCCGAGCGGCGAATACACCTGCATGCGCACGCCCGCCTCCTCGAAGCGCTCGGGCCACGGGGAGCAGAGGATGCCCGTGCCCACGCCATCCACGACGAGGTGCACGCGCACGCCGCGCCGGGCCGCGCGGATCAGCGCTTCGGCGATCTCGGCCCCGGCACCGGTGCAGTCGAAGATGTAGGTTTCGAACTGGATGTCCGAGAGCGCCGCATCCATGTCGGCCACCAGCGCCGGGAACAGTTCGCCGGACCCCTGCAGCAGCGCGATGCGGTGGCCGCCGGAGAGCGCGGCCGGCGCCGCGCGCCGCCCGAGCGCGAAACGCGGGCGCGGCCGGTTCACAGCCGGAACTCGGCGATCAGCGGCAGGTGGTCCGACATGCGCCACCAGATGCGCCCGCGCGGCACGTGCAGGCCCAGCGGCTCCATGCCGCGCACGTAGACGTGGTCCAGCTGCACCACCGGCAGGCGCGCCGGGTACGTGAAGGCCCGCTGCAGGCTCTCGTACTCCTGCAGGCCGAAGGCCGCCAGCGCGCGCTTGACCTGCAGGCCCCAGTCGTTGAAGTCGCCCGCCACCACCAGCGGCTCGCCCGCCGGCACCTCGCGCGCCACGAAGCGCTGCAACTGCGCCACCTGCCGCACGCGGCTGCCCGGGATCAGTCCCAGATGCACCACGATGGCATGCACGCGGCGCCCATGCACCTCGATTTCGACGTGCAGCAGTCCACGCTGCTCGAACCGGTGGTCGGAGATGTCTTCGTGCTGGTGGCCGATCACGGGCCAGCGCGTGAGCAGCGCATTGCCGTGCTCGCCGTGGCGCGTGACCGCGTTGGTGCGGTAGACGGCCTCGTAGCCTTCGGGCGCGAGGAAGTCCGCCTGCGGCATTTCGGGCCAGCGCGCGAAATGCTGCGCCCCGCGGCGGTTCAGCTTGCGCACCTCCTGCAGGCAGACGATGTCGGCATCGAGCTGCTCGACCGCATGGCCGAGGTTGTGGATCTCCAGGCGGCGGGCCGGGCCCACGCCCTGCACGCCCTTGTGGATGTTGTAGGTGGCGACCCGCAGAATGCCGCCGTCGTCCGGGACGTCCGTTGCTTCCATGGCGCGATTGTGGCCCAGGAGCGTAGCCCCGGGCATCTACCGCCCCGCCGGAAGCGGCAAAGCCCTACACTCGCGGATATTCCCATCCGGCCGTGCCGCGGCCCTGCCATGTCCAGCGCCAAAGCCGCCGCCGTCCCTCCCGAATCGCAGGCCCTGGTCATCGACGGCAACGCCACGTCGCGCAGCATCCTCGTGGCGCAGCTGCGCGACTACGGCATCGGGCGCGTGGTGCAGTGCAGCCGGGTGCAGGACGCCCGCGCGCGGCTGGAGCACACCACCTTCGACTACGTGCTCTGCGAGCAGTACTTCCAGGAAACGGGCCAGTCGGGCCAGACGCTGCTCGACGACCTGCGGCGCGCCCAGATGCTGCCGTTCTCCACCGTCTTCTTCATGGTGACGGCCGAGGCCTCCTACGGCGCCGTCGCCGAGGCGGCCGAATCCGCGCTCGACGGCTACCTGCTCAAGCCGTTCACGCCCCTCGCGCTGTTCGAGCGGCTGTCGCTCGCGCGCCTGCGCAAGAACCACCTCAGGCCGATCTTCGATGCCATCGGCGCGGAGGACTTCGAAGGGGCCGCCAGCCTGTGCGTGGAGCGTTTCGAGGCCCGCCAACCCTACTGGCTCTATGCGGCGCGCATCGGCAGCGAGCTGCTGCTGCGCCTGGGCCGGCACACCGAGGCCCGGACCCTCTTCGAGGCCGTGATCGACGCGCGCGCCCTGCCCTGGGCCAAGCTGGGCGTGGCCCGCGCTCAGATCGAGGCCGGCCAGGCGCCACGGGCGGTCACCACCCTGCAGGGCATCATCGGCGAGGACGCATCCTTCGCCGACGCCTACGACGTGCTCGGGCGCGCACAGGTGGAGATGGGCCAGTTCGACGAAGCGCTCGGCACCTACCGCACCGCGGCCCAGCTCACGCCCGACTCCATCGTGCGGCTGCAGAAGCTCGGCATGATGGCCCACTACCTGGGCGAGCGCGACACCGCCACGAAGATGCTCGCGCGGGCGGCCGTCCTGGGGCTCGATTCCAAGCTGTTCGACTACCAGTCGGTGGTGCTGCTCGCCTTCAACCACTTCGACGCCGCCGACCGCAAGGGCCTGGAGCGGTGCATGGCCGACTTCGCGCGCATCCGGGAGCGCCATCCCGGCAGCGAGCGCCTGCTGCGCTTCGAGAACGTCGTGCGCGCCCTGCAGCTGATCCTGCAGCGGCAGTTCGGGCAGGCCGTGGCCGGCGTGCGGGCGATGGCGGCGGAGGCCTCGTCGCCGGATTTCGATTTCGAGGCCGCCTGCAACCTCATCGGCCTGCTGGCCGTGCTCACCCAGACCTCGATCGACCTGCCGGAAGCGCCGGGCTGGGTCGATGCGCTGGGCATGCGCTATTCGAACACGCGCAGCCTGTGCGAGCTGCTGGCCAACGCGGGCGCCCTCTGCCCCGCCTATGCCGAGGCCGTGCGCGCCTGCCTGCCGCGTGTGAACCGGGCGGCCGAGGAAGCGATCGCGCACAGCCTGGGCGGCGACCCGGGCGGCGCCGTGCGCCAGTTGCTCGTGCACGCCGACGCCACCCTCAACACCAAGCTGCTGGACCTCGCCCAGCAGGTGCTGACGCGCTACGCTGCACGGCTGGACCCCACCCGGGTCGCGGCCCACGAGGCGGAGATCGCGGCCCTGCGGGAACGCTGCGGCCACGTGCCGCCCCGGGCGATGCTGGGCCAGGGCACGGAGCGCAAGCCCGGCGAGCTGGTGCTGCGCACCGGTCGGGCCGCCGCCGCCCGGCCCGAAACCGTGCGCCCGTCCACGGCTGCCGACACCAGCGCCGCGGCCGGTGCCGCGGCCGCCGCCAACGCGGACGCCGCCGACGTGCTCCGCCTGCGGCCCGCCTGAAGCAGACAGCCGGCCCGCCGCGCCGCCCTCGCCCTCGCCCGCCGTGCGCCCTTTCTCTCAGGGCGGGCCCGGCTGCGGCGGCGCGCCGGCGGCAAACCGCGGCAGCAGCAGGCACGCCTCGGCATTCGAGGGCGAGAAGCAGGCGAGCGCCGCCTCCCGCCACGGCAGCCACTGCCAGGCGTCGTGCTCGCGCGGGCTGAGCACCACCGGCGTGCCGGACGGCACGCACAGGCCGAACAGCCGCTCGCGATTGCGCACCACGCCCGGGGCGTAACGGTGCCGCCACTGCGGCCAGATCTCGTAGTCGTTCTCCAGGAACCAGTCGGCCAGCACGTGCCCGGGCGCCAGGGCGTCGATCCCGGTCTCCTCGCGCACCTCGCGCACCGCGGCGGCCTCGAACGGCTCTTCCGGCCAGTCCTTGCTGCCCGTGACCGACTGCCAGTGTGGCTCGCCGCCGCCGGCGCGGCGGATCAGCAGCACATCCAGGGCCGGCGTGTGGATCACCACCAGCACCGATTCGGGCAGCTTGAAGGCGGCGGGCGGCACCTCCACGGCCGCCTCAGCCGCCGGCCGGCCGCGTGCGCACCGGCACCGCGGGCGGCAGTTCCTTGGCCTGCAGCGCGCGTACCTGCGCCACGAGCTGGTTGTGCGCGTCCAGGAACGCGGCGGCGATCACCTTGCCCTCGTTGGTGTTGCTCCAGCCGGCCCCGGCGCCCCCGCCCAGGCGGCCCAGCACCAGCCCGCCCACACCCAGATCGGTGGTGCGCGCGGCGCCCGTGGCGGCCGCCACCTGCTCGGTGGTTTCGTTGTCCGACAGCAGCAGCGCCGTCTGCGCTTCCTTGAACTTCACCTGCTCGGCCAGGCCGACGAGGCCCGCCACGTCGCGCAGCCCCGGGATCATCGCGAGGATGCCGCCCAGGCCGCGGCCCGCGTCCTGCTCGCTGAAGGTGACGCTCGGGGTCAGCGTGTACTGCGCCTCGTAGCCCCGGCCCTTGCGCACCGTGGATTCCTTGCGCAGCACGCCGGACTCGCGCAGGTCCTGCTCCTGCACGGTGCCGCGCAGTCCGGCGGCGCGGTCCACCACGCGAAAGCAGCCGCTCTGCTGGGCCAGCAGCTTGACCAGCGGCACGGGCGAGGCCGGCAGCTGGTAGCCGGAGCCCATCACATAGCCGTTCGGATTCTCGGCCAGCGCCAGCGTGGCCACCGGCGCATCGCAGCGCACCAGTTCGCGCGCGGCATTGCGCGCGCCCTCCGGCCCGGCGGAGCCGCTCACCACCGAGCCGCCCTCGCCCAGCTCCGTCTTCTTCTCGCCGCAGGCCGCCAGGGCCAGCGCCGCCGCAACGAGCCAGGCGCTTTTCGCGAAACCACGCATGGATACCGCTCCTTGTCATGAGTGACCCACACAACCCAGCGAAGCGGTTCTGGCCAAGCGCTGCATCGCAGACAGTACGCGCAGTACGGCAAGATGCGGCAACGACGCCAGAAGAGTTGTGCGGGTCGCTCAAAAAAAAAGGCAGAAGCCGCGAGGCCCCTGCCATGGGATGGGAGAAACCGTTGCCGGCCTCCGGTCAGACGGCCTTGGCGGCGTCCGGGTTGCGCAGGCGGATGTGCAGCTCGCGCAGCTGCTTCTCGTCCACCGGGCTCGGCGCCTGCGTCAGCAGGTCCTGTGCGCGCTGCGTCTTGGGGAAGGCGATCACGTCGCGGATCGACTCGGCGCCCGTCATCAGCGTGATGAGGCGGTCCAGGCCGAAGGCCAGGCCACCGTGCGGGGGCGCGCCGTACTGCAGCGCGTCCAGCAGGTAGCCGAACTTGGCACGGGCGTCCTCGGGCGTGAGCTTGAGGGCCGCGAACACCTTGCTCTGCACGTCGGCGCGGTGGATCCGCACCGAGCCGCCGCCCAGCTCCCAGCCGTTCAGCACCATGTCGTAGGCCTTGGCGATGCAGCGGCCCGGGTCGGTGTCCATCAGGTCCTCATGGCCGTCCTTGGGCGCCGTGAAGGGATGGTGCACCGCCACCCAGCGCGCGTCGTCCTCGTCGTATTCGAACATCGGGAAGTCCACCACCCAGAGCGGTGCCCAGACGTTCTCGAACAGGCCGTTCTTCTTGCCGAATTCGCTGTGGCCGATCTTCAGGCGCAGCGCGCCGATGGCGTCGTTGACCACCTTCAGCTTGTCGGCGCCGAAGAACAGCAGGTCGCCGCTCTGCGCGCCGGTGCGCTTCAGGATCTCGGCGATGGCCGCGTCGTGGATGTTCTTCACGATGGGCGACTGCAGCCCGTCACGGCCCTTGGCCAGGTCGTTGACCTTGATGTAGGCCAGGCCCTTGGCGCCGTAGATCTTCACGAATTCGGTGTACGCGTCGATCTCGCCACGCGAGAGGCCGCCTTCCTCGCGCGCGCCGCCGGGCACGCGCAGGGCCACCACGCGGCCGCCCTGCATGTTGGCCGCGCCGGAGAACACCTTGAAGTCCACGTCCTTCATGACGTCAGTGAGCTCGGTGAATTCCAGCTTCACGCGCAGGTCGGGCTTGTCGGAGCCGAAGCGGAACGCCGCGTCCTGGTACGTCATGATCGGGAACTCGCCCAGGTCCACGTCCAGCTGGGTCTTGAACACCTCGGTCACCATGCGCTGGAAGATCGCGCGGATTTCCTCCTCACCCAGGAACGAGGTCTCGCAGTCGATCTGCGTGAACTCGGGCTGGCGGTCGGCGCGCAGGTCTTCGTCGCGGAAGCACTTGGTGATCTGGTAGTAGCGGTCGTAGCCAGCCACCATCAGCATCTGCTTGTAGAGCTGGGGCGACTGCGGCAGCGCGAAGAACTGGCCGTCGTGCACGCGGCTCGGCACCAGGTAGTCGCGCGCGCCTTCGGGCGTGCTCTTGCCCAGCATGGGCGTCTCGATGTCGATGAAGCCTTCCTTGTCGAGGAAGTTGCGCACCTGGATCGCCGTCTTGTAGCGCAGCATCAGGTTGCGCTGCATGTAGGGGCGGCGCAGGTCGAGCACGCGGTGCGTGAGGCGCGTGGTCTCCGACAGGTTCTCGTCGTCCATCTGGAACGGGGGCGTCACCGAGGGGTTCAGCACGTTCAGCTCGTGGCACAGCACCTCGATCTTGCCGCTCTTCAGGTTGTCGTTGGTCGTGCCCTCGGGGCGCGCGCGCACCAGGCCCTTGATCTGCACGCAGAACTCGTTGCGCACGCCTTCGGCCGTCTTGAACATGTCGGCGCGGTCCGGGTCGCAGACCACCTGCACGTTGCCCTCGCGGTCGCGCAGGTCGATGAAGATCACGCCGCCATGGTCGCGGCGGCGGTTCACCCAGCCCGCGAGGGTGACGGTTTGGCCCATCAGGGCTTCGGTGACGAGACCGCAATAGTGGGAACGCATGGCCATGGGTGCTTCTTCCTGCGCCCGCGGGGAGCGCGCAAACGGGATGGGGAGGGATTCCACGCGCCCCACGGGGAGGCGATGGAAAACGGGGTTACTTGGGTTCGGGGGGCGTGAGGTCCGGGGGAGCCACCACGCCCATCGACACGATGTACTTCAGCGCCGCATCGACGCTCATGTCCAGCTCGACGCAGTCGCTCTTGCGCAGGATCACGAAATAGCCGCCGGTGGGGTTGGGCGTCGTGGGCACGTACACGCTGACGTAGCCGTCACGCAGGTAGGCGGCCACTTCGCCGCTCGGCGAGCCGGTGATGAAGGCGACCGTCCAGACGCCCTCGCGCGGCCACTGCACGAGCACCGCGGTGCGGAAAGCGTTGCCGCTCTCCGAGAACAGCGTGTCCGAGACCTGCTTGACGCTCGAATAGATCGAACGCACCACCGGGATGCGGCTCACGAGCCGGTCGCCCCACTCCACCAGCTTGCGGCCGGCGAAGTTGCTCGCCAGCGCGCCCACGGTGAGCAGGATCGCGAACGTGAGCAGCACCCCGAAGCCGGGAATGTGGAAACCGAGCAGCCGGTCGGGCTGCCAGTTCTCCGGCAGGATCTGCAGGGTCTGGTCGAGCGTGCTGATGATCCAGTGCAGGACCCAGGCGGTGATCACGCCCGGAACGATCACCAGCAGGCCCGTGAACAGCCATTTGCGCAAAGCGGACATCGAGGGGCGTTCAGCTCTTGGAGGGGGACGCGGCGGGCGCCGCGGCGGAGGGTGCGGCCGCCGGGGCCGGCGACGCGGCCGGCGCAGGCGCTGCGGCGGGAGCCGCGGCGCCGCCGGAGCCTTCTGCGGCCGGAGCCGGCGCGCTCGTGCCGCCACCGCCGCCGTTGCCGCCGCGGAAGTCGGTCACGTACCAGCCCGAGCCCTTGAGCTGGAAGCCGGCGGCCGTGACCTGCTTGGAAAACGTCTCCGCGCCGCAGGCGGGGCAGACCGTGAGAGGGGCATCGGACATCTTCTGCAGCACATCCTTGGCATGGCCGCAGGAGCCGCATTTGTAGGCGTAGATAGGCATGTGTACCGTGCTTAATACCGAGCTGTGGGAAATGCGGACGCAAGCGCCGCAAAACCTTCAATTATAGGCAGGCGCTACCGCGGGCCCGCGGCGCCGCTGCCAGGCCCCGCCCGCCTCACTCGGCGCCCACCACGCGGTGGTGCGGCGCATGGCGGTTGGCCAGCCACTGCGGGGCGAGCGAACCCGCCAGCATCCCCGCCACGGCGGCCAGCACCCCGGCGAGCTGCGCCGGGAACACCGCGCCCACCGGCAGCGCGATGAACGCCAGCCAGAAGCCCAGGCCCAGCACGATCGCGCAGAGCGCGCCCTGGGTCGTGGCACGCTTCCAGTAGAGGCCGAACACCAGCGGCACGAACGCGCCCACCAGCGGCACCTGGTAGGCGCCCGAGACCAGCTCGTAGATGGAGGTGCCCTGCATGCGGATCGAATAGGCCAGCACGAGCAGGCTGAACACCAGCGTGCTGATGCGCATCGTGCGCAGGTGCTCGCGGTCGCTCACGGCCGGGCGGAACTGCCGCCAGATGTTCTCGGTGAACGTGACGCTCGGCGCCAGCAGCGTGGCCGATGCGGTGGACTTCAGTGCCGACAGCAGCGCCCCGAAGAACAGCACCTGCATCACGAACGGCATCTTCTCCAGCACCAGCGTGGGCAGCACCTTCTGCGGATCTTCCTTGAGCAGCACTGCTGTTTCGTTCGGCATGATGAGCAGAGCGCTCGCCACGAGGAACATCGGCACGAACGCGAACAGGATGTAGCAGATGCCGCCGATCACCGGCCCGCGCGTGGCGGCCTTCAGGTTGTTGGCGGACATCACGCGCTGGAACACGTCCTGCTGCGGGATCGATCCGAACATCATCGTGATGCCGGCCGCGATGAAGAACACCACGTCGTGGAACTTCGGCTCCGGCAGGAAGCGGAACAGGTCGCGGCTGGCCGCGAAATCGATGACCTTGTCCGCCCCGCCCGCCATCCGGCCGGCGAACACCGCGATGATCGCCAGCCCCACCACCAGGATGATCATCTGGATGAAATCCGTGACCGCCACCGACCACATGCCGCCGAAGAGCGTGTACGCGAGGATCGACACCACGCCGATCGTCATCCCCATCGGGATGCTGACGGCGCCGCCCGACAGCAGGTTGAACACCAGCCCCAGCGCCGTCACCTGCGCCGCCACCCAGCCCAGGTAGCTCAGCATGATGATCAGCGAGCAGATGACCTCCACGGCCCGGCCGTAGCGCTCCCGGTAGTAGTCGCTGATCGTGAGCAGCGTCATCCGGTAGAGCTTGGCCGCGAAGAACAGACCCACCAGGATCAGGCAGAACCCGGCGCCGAACGGGTCCTCCACCACGTTGCCCAGCCCCCCCTCGATGAACTTGGCGGGAATGCCCAGCACCGTCTCCGAGCCGAACCACGTCGCGAACGTCGTGGTGATGATCATGTAGAGCGGCAGGTGCCGCCCGGCGATGGCGAAGTCCGCCGTGTTCTTGACGCGCTTGGCGGCCACCAGCCCGATGGCGATGGTGACCAGCAGATAGACGATGACCAGGGTCAGCAGCACGGCATGCTCCTCGATGTCGCGAAGTGATGGGGTTGCGGTGAAGGGGTGGGGAGAGGGGAAGGCGGCGGGCGGCCCGGGAACGCGGCAGGTGCGCCGTCAGTAGATCCGCCAGCGGATCAGGATCTGCAGCAGGAGCAGTCCCAGCACGAAGCCCAGACCGCCGTAGATCAGGCCCTGCAGCAGGCGGTTGGTGCGGCGCTGCTCGGCCAGCAGTTCCTGCATCTCGCGCCGGTGGTCGTGCGGCTTGTGGCGCAGGTAGTCGTGCAGCAGCCGCGGCAGCTCGGGCACCATCTTCGCGAAATGCGGCGCCTCGGCCTTCACCTCGCGCCAGAAGCGCTGCGGCCCCATCTGGTCGAGCATCCACTTCTCGAGGAACGGCTTGGCCGTGCTCCAGAGGTCCAGATCCGGGTCGAGCTGGCGCCCGAGCCCTTCGATGTTGAGCAGCGTCTTCTGCAGCAGCACCAGTTGCGGCTGGATCTCGACCTGGAAGCGGCGCGAGGTCTGGAAGAGCCGCATCAGCACCATG
This sequence comes from uncultured Acidovorax sp., assembly GCA_913774955.1. Taxonomy (GTDB): domain Bacteria; phylum Pseudomonadota; class Gammaproteobacteria; order Burkholderiales; family Burkholderiaceae_C; genus Paracidovorax. The sequence continues at coordinate 40,524 of CAJYKV010000023.1, read as the reverse complement.
CCGAGCGAGATCTCCTTGAGCGGCCGGTCGAAGTACGGCTCGCAGACGGCGCGGATGGCCGATTCGAGCTCGTTGATGCGCGTGTCGGCCGGCACCCAGCCGCTCTCCACGTGCAGCTCGGCCACGCGCTTGTAGTCGCGGCGGAAGAAGGCCGTGAAGTTCTGCGCGAGGTATTCCTTGTCGAACTCGGTGAGCGAGCCGACGATGCCGAAATCCAGCGAGATGTAGCGCCCGAACGAGCCGGGTTCCAGGCTCACCTGGATGTTGCCCGGGTGCATGTCCGCATGGAAGAAGCCGTCGCGGAACACCTGGGTGAAGAAGATCGTGACGCCGTCGCGCGCGAGCTGGCGGATGTCCACGCCTGCCGAGCGCAGCCGCTCGATCTGGCTGATCGGCACGCCGTTCATGCGCTCCATCACCAGCACCTCGGGGTGGCAGAAGTCCCAGAGGATCTCGGGAATGCGCACCAGGCCGAGGCCTTCCATGTTGCGGCGCAGCTGCGCGGCGTTCGCGGCCTCGCGGATCAGGTCGAGCTCGTCGTGCAGGTAGTTGTCGAATTCCGCCACCACCTGCCGGGGCTTGAGGCGCTTGCCGTCGGCCGACAGGCTCTCCACCCAGCCGGCCATCGCGCGCATCAGGCCCAGGTCGTTGTCGATCACCGGCAGCATGCCGGGCCGCAGCACCTTCACGGCCACCTCGCGCTCCACGCCGTAGCGGTCGCGGACCACCGCGAAATGCACCTGCGCGATCGAGGCGCTGGCGACCGGCTCGCGGTCGAACGACACGAAGATCTCGCCGAGCGGCCGGCGGAAGGCGCGCTCGATCGTGGCCACCGCCACGTTCGGATCGAACGGCGGCACGCGGTCCTGCAGCAGGGCGAGTTCGTTGGCGATGTCCGGCGGCAGCAGGTCGCGCCGCGTGGAGAGCACCTGCCCGAATTTCACGAAGATGGGCCCCAGCCGCTCCAGCGCCTCGCGCAGGCGGCGGCCGCGCGGGGCGTCCAGGTTGCGGCCGATGGAGACCACGCGCGCGAGCATCCGCAGCCAGGGCTTCTGGAAGCTCGTCAGGACCAGTTCGTCGAGCCCATGGCGCAGCACCACCCAGACGATGGTGGCGCCGCGGAAAAGCCGGCTCATGGAGCGCCGCGGTCCGAGCCGGGCGCGCCGGCCTGCGGGCCGTCGTCGGGCGCCGGGCGCCCCGCGGCCATGCGCATGCCCACGAACTGCTTGAGCGCCTGCGCCACGCGCCGCGCCACCGTGCCGATCGCATGGGCGGGCGCGTCGCCGATGATGCGCGCCAGGTCTTCCTCGAGGTCCCAGCGCACGTGGTCGGCCAGCCACTGGATCTCGGCGGCGAGCTGTACGTCGCCCTCGATGCGGATGGCGGGCCGGTCGCCGCGCAGGGCCGTCTGGGCCAGCGACAGCGGCGAGGTGTCGGTGATCTCCACCCGCAGGTCCGGCACGGCGGCCTCACCGGCCAGATCGAACAGGCCGGCGGGCGTCACGCGCAGCGCCATCGAATAGGCGCGCCACTGCACCCGGGCCACGCTGCCACTCTGCCGCACGAGCCGCTCCATGGCCTCGGGCTCCTGCATGAGCACGTGGTTGACGAGCAGCACGAGCCGGTGCTGGACCTCGTGCACCAGCCATTGCGGGGGCTGCGGGCCGCCGGCCAGGCGCTCGAAGAGCCCGTCCAGGAACGAAAAAGGGGACTGTGGTGCTGCCATAGTCCCCGATTATTCCCCGAACTGGCCCGGACGCCCGAAAGCTTGTCCGTACGCGCGCCGCGCCATTAGGGAAAAAGAAAAACCGCGGGCCGCCTGCGGCCCGCGGGGCGCTTCACTGGAGCGCCTGCACGCCCGCCACCAGCCAGCCGCTGCTGCCGCTCTTGGGCTTGGTCATGTTCCAGACCTCGCGGAACGGGCTCGGGCCGGCCGAGAGCTCTTCGCGGATCATGCCGGAGAACTCCACGCTGGCCATGTAGCCGTCGCCCAGGTCCTCGATGCCCAGCAGCTGCGCCTCCAGCATCACCACGTCGGTGTGGTTGGGCTGGTTCGCGCCGCGCAGCGATTCGCGCTCGCTCAGCTGGGAGCGGATCTCGTCGACCATGCTGTCGGTCATCATCGAGCGCAGCGTCGGGATGTCGGAGCGGTCCCAGGCGGCCTGCAGCGTGACGAAGTTGCGCTTGGCCGCGGCCAGGAAGCCCTGCGTGTCGAAGTCGGCCGGAACGCCCCAGTTCTGCGAACCCGCGAGGCCCGAGCCGATCACCACGCCGCTGCCCACGCCGGCGCCACCGGCGCGCGAGGCGTCGAAGGCCATGCCGCTGCGCTCGAAGGGACGCGCGGAGGCATCGTTGCCGACGTTCTGCGGGCTGTACTGGCGCGGCACGGGCGCCTCGGCGGGAGACACCGAGCCGGCGCCCGCTCCCTGGAAGGCAAAGGGCGCACCGCCGGAACCGGCACCGGCCGCCGCGGGGCCGGACTTGCGCGAACGCATGACCATGCCGATCACCGCGAAGGCCACGAGGGCGAGCAGCGCGATCAGCAGGAAGTTGCCGAAGGCCGCGCCCAGGCCCAGCGAGTGCGCCAGCCAGGCGAGGCCCAGGCCGGCGGCCAGGCCGCCGAGCATCGCGCCCCAGGGCTTCTTGGGCGCCGCCGCGGCGGGCGCGGCGTTGGGTGCGGTCGCGGGCTTGGCCGCCGCCGCATTGTTCACGTTCTGCGTGGGAGCGGCCGGCGCGGCGGGCGTTGCCTCGCGCTGCGTTACGTTGCTCGACTGCTTGCCGACCGACTTGCCGCCCCCCATGCGGCGGGCATCGGCGTCCAGGTGGACCACGGCGAGCATCGCCACCAGAGCCAAGGACCAGAATTTCATCATGTCATCTCCTTCTATTTATCGGGAGCCGCGGACGCGGCTCAGCACTTGATTCCAACATGCAAGGCGACCACGCCGCCCGTCATGTTGTGATAGTCCACATGCCCAAAGCCATTTTTTTGCATGAGGGATTTGAGCTCCTCCTGGCCGGGATGCATGCGGATCGATTCGGCCAGGTAGCGGTAGCTCGCGTCGTCGCCGGCCACGAGCTTGCCCAGGCGCGGGAGCACCTTGAAGGAATACCAGTCGTAGGGCTTGCGCAGCGGCTTGGCCACCTGCGAGAACTCCAGCACCAGCAGGCGGCCGCGCGGCTTGAGCACGCGGCACATCTCGGCGATGGCCTGGTCCTTGTGCGTCATGTTGCGCAGGCCGAAGGCCACGCTCACCACGTCGAAATGGTTGTCGGGAAACGGCAGGCGCTCGGCGTCGCAGACCAGCGTGGGCAGCACCGTGCCGCCGTCGATCAGGCGGTCGCGCCCCACGCGCAGCATCGATTCGTTGATGTCGGTATGCACCACCGTGCCGCTCGCGCCCACCTTCTTCGCGAAGGCGCGCGCCAGATCGCCGGTGCCGCCGGCGATGTCCAGCACGGCCTGGCCTTCCCGCAGGTTGGCGACCATCACGGTGTAGGCCTTCCAGGCCCGGTGCAGTCCGCCGGACATGAGGTCGTTCATGAGGTCGTACTTCGAGGCCACGGAATCGAACACGCCGCGCACGCGGCGGGCCTTGTCCTTCTCATCGACCGACTGGAAACCGAAATGGGTGGTGCTCATGGTGGGCATGCTAAGAGCGCGGGGCCGCGCAGATGGCGACAACCCCGCAGAGGGTTGGGGCATGTGTCGCGCGGCGGGTACGCGTAACCTGAAGGGAAAACCGGCGCCGGCGCTCGTGGAAAAAAGTGCAGGCGCTATCAATATTAGAGCATGGGGTCATTCGGCGCCGCAGGCGCCTCCGGGGCTTCCACTGCCGCTGCGCCTCGCCGGCATGGCCGCATCGCGGTCGAGCCCGGCGGCGGCGAGGCGCTCCAGGTACTGCTGCCAGAGCGTCTCCTGCTCCCGCCCGAGCCGGTACAGGTACTGCCACGTGAACAGGCCGCTCTGGTGCCCGTCGGAGAACACGGGCTTGATCGCGTAGTGGCCGACGGGCTCGATGGCGGTGATCTGCACGTCGCGCTTGCCGGTCTGCAGCACCTCCTGGCCCGGGCCGTGGCCCTGCACTTCCGCGGAGGGCGAGTACACGCGCAGCAGCTCGAACGGGATGCGGAAACGCGCCCCGTCCTCGAAGGCGATTTCGAGCACGCGCGAGGCGCCATGCACGGTGAGCGATTGCGGCGCAGCGGCGGCGGCCATATGCGGGTCTGCCATGGGAAATCCTTCTCTCGTCGTCTCGTCTTGCCGACACGCGCAGGGCCGCGCGGTAGCAACTCTTACATTCGTGGACGAGAATTGTCCCACCACCCGCCGCCCCCCACAGGCCCACATGCCCAGCACCGACGCCTCCTCGTCCCCCGCGCTCCGATCCGCCCGGGAGGGCCGCCTGGCACGCAAGGCCTTCTGGGTGATGACCCGGCGCGTGACCGTGATGGCCGCGGCCGTGGACGCGTCCTTCATCCCCCTCTTCCTGCTGCTCGGCTCGCCGCTGCTGGCCTGGATCAACGTGGCGACCATCGCCCTGTACGCCGCGGCCCATGCGCTGCTGCTGCGGCACCGCAACGGTGCCGCGCTGGTGCTGATATGGACTGAAGTGGTGGGCCATTCCGCGCTCGGCACCTGGCTGATCGGCTGGAACAGCGGCTTCCACTACTACCTGCTGATGTTCATTCCCGCCATCGTGGTGGGCCGCGGGCGCCGCAGGGTCACGCCGGTCCTGCTGCTCGCGCTGTTCGCCTTCTACATCGGCATGTACGAGCTGTCGCGCCGCCACGGCGCGCAGGCGCCGCTCGACGCGTCCGGGCTCTCCATCGTGCATGCGTTCAACGTGGCTGTGGTGTTCGCCATGGCGGCGTACACGGCCCGCTACTACTACGGATCGGTCCTGCGCGCGGAGCGCCGGCTGGAGGACCAGGCCGCCACCGATCCGCTCACGGGACTGTCCAACCGCCGGCGCCTGGCCAGCCTCGCCGCGGAGCGCATCGCGCAGGCACGGCAGGCGGGCGGGCCGACGGCGGTGGTGATCGCGGACATCGACCATTTCAAGCGCATCAACGATACCCACGGCCACGATGCCGGCGACCGGGTGCTGGTGCACGTGGCGGACCTGCTGGCGCGCAACAGCCGCGCACAGGACCTGCTGGCGCGCTGGGGCGGCGAGGAGTTCCTGCTGGTGATGCCCACGTCCGGCCTGGACGATGCGTTGGCCGTGGCCGAGCGCATGCGTGACGCCGTGGCCCGCCAGCCGGCCGGCCACGGGGCCGACGCCATTGCGGCGAGCGTGTCCCTGGGCGTGGCGGAGCTGCGCAGCGGCGAGTCGCTCGAAGCCGCGATCGCCCGCGCCGACCGGGCGCTCTATGCCAGCAAGGATGCGGGGCGCAACCGCGTGACCGCGGCGGACTGACCGGTGGCCGCCCGCCGTCCCCGGAAGGCGCATCCCCCCCCGGAACGCGGACTCAGCCCAGGCCGGCCTGGTCCAGGCGCTCGCGCAGCCGCCGCGCGATGGATTCGCAGCGCGCCTGTACGGCGGCCTCCTGCGCCGGATCGCGCTCGCGCTGGGGCGGCGCCCAGACGGGCGCCGGGAAATGGCTGTCCCCGGCGAAGCGGGCGATCACGTGCCAGTGCAGGTGCGGCACCATGTTGCCCAGGGCCGCGAGGTTGATCTTCGCGGGCTGCAGCTGCTCGCGCAGGACCTGCTCCACCACGGCCACGGCCGCCATGCAGCGCGCGCGGTCGGCTTCGGCCAGATCCGAGAACTCCGCCACGTGCGCATTCCAGACGACGCGGTAGAAGCCCGGGAAGCCGCGCCCGGCCTCCTCGGGGGCATGCACCACGCGCATCAGCGGCCCGCGCCACACCAGCGTGCCGCCGTCGCCCTCGCAGAGCGGGCAGGCCGGCGCCATCAGACCAGCACCCGCTCGATGCCGCCCGCGTTGGCGCGCTGCACGTACTCGGGCATCCAGTTCTCGCCCAGGATCTCGCGCGCCATCTCGACGACGATGTAGTCGGCCTCGAGCAGGCCGTTGTTCAGGTCGTCCTGGTAGCGGTTCAGGCCCTGCAGGCAGCTCGGGCAGCTGGTGAGGATCTTCACGTTGTCCTGCGCGCCCACGGCGCCGCTCGCGCGCAGCGCGGCCTCGCCCTTGCGGATCTCCTCCTCCTTGCGGAAGCGCACCTGCGTGGAGATGTCGGGCCGCGTCACGCCCAGCGTGCCGGATTCGCCGCAGCAGCGCTCGCTCTTGGTCACCTGCGGACCGACCAGCGCCTTCACGGTCTTCACCGAGTCCTGCAGCTTCATCGGGTTGTGGCAGGGCTCGTGGTACAGGTAGGCGCCCTTGCCCTGCAGCTGGATGCCTTTTTCCAGCAGGTACTCGTGGATGTCGATGATGCGGCAGCCCGGGAAGATCTTGTCGAACTGGTAGCCCTGCAGCTGGTCGTAGCAGGTGCCGCAGCTCACCACCACCGTCTTGATGTCCAGATAGTTCAGCGTGTTCGCCACGCGGTGGAAGAGCACCCGGTTGTCGGTGATCATCTTCTCGGCCTTGTCGAACTGGCCGCTGCCGCGCTGCGGATAGCCGCAGCACAGGTAGCCCGGCGGCAGCACGGTCTGCACGCCGGCGTGCCAGAGCATCGCCTGGGTGGCGAGGCCGACCTGGCTGAAGAGGCGCTCGGAGCCGCAGCCGGGGAAGTAGAACACCGCCTCCGTCTCGGCCGTGGTGGCGGCCGGGTTGCGGATGATCGGCACGTAGTCCTTGTCCTCGATGTCCAGCAGCGCGCGTGCCGTCTTCTTCGGCAGGCCGCCAGGCAGCTTCTTGTTGACGAAGTGGATCACCTGCTCCTTGATGGGCGCGGTGCCCACCGTGGCCGGCGGGTGCGCGGTCTGGCGGCGGCCCAGGGCGCGCGCCAGATCGACCACCGCGCGCTGCGCCTTGAAGCCCACGTCGACCATCGCCGAGCGCATCAGCTTGATGGTGTCGGGATTGGTGGCGTTCAGCATCGCCATCGCCACCTTGTTGCCGGGCCGGAAGCTCTTCTTGCCCATCTTGCGCAGCAGGTTGCGCATGTTCATCGTCACGTCGCCGAAGTCGATCTTCACCGGGCACGGCGTGTAGCACTTGTGGCAGACGGTGCAGTGGTCGGCCACGTCCTCGAACTCCTGCCAGTGCTTGATCGACACGCCGCGGCGTGTCTGCTCTTCGTACAGGAAGGCCTCGACCAGCAGCGAGGTCGCCAGGATCTTGTTGCGCGGGCTGTAGAGCAGGCTGGCGCGCGGCACGTGGGTCGCGCACACCGGCTTGCACTTGCCGCAGCGCAGGCAGTCCTTCACCGAATCGGCGATGGCGCCGATGTCGCTCTGCTGCATGATGAGCGACTCGTGCCCCATCAGCCCGAAGCTGGGCGTGTAGGCATTGGTCAGGTCCGAGAACATCAGCGAGCGGCGCGCATGCACCGCCGCGTCGGCGCGCGCGCCCTGCCCCGGCTGCACCGGCGGCTCCTGGTGGCGCAGCAGCTTGCCCTTGTTGAAGCGGCCCTGCGGGTCCACGCGCCGCTTGTAGTCGGCGAACGGGCGCAGTTCCTCGTCGGTCAGGAACTCCAGCTTGGTGATGCCGATGCCGTGCTCGCCCGAGATCACGCCGTCCAGGCTGCGCGCCAGCACCATGATGCGCTCGACGGCCTCGTGCGCCGTCTGCAGCATGTCGTAGTCGTCGCTGTTGACGGGGATGTTGGTGTGCACGTTGCCGTCGCCCGCGTGCATGTGCAGCGCCACCCACACGCGGCCCTTGAGCACGCGCTGGTGGATGGCCTGCATCTCGTCCATGATGGGCTGGAAGGACGCGCCGGGGAATATCTTGGAGAGCGGCTCGCGCAGCTGAGTCTTCCAGCTCGCGCGCAGCGTGTGGTCCTGCAGCTGCGGGAACAGCGCGGCCACGTCCTGCAGCCAGCCGGCCCACAGGTCGCGCACCCCGCCCACCAGCGCCACGGCCTGGGCCACGCGGTCTTCCAGCAGTTCGGCGGAGGGAATCTCGTGCGCGTCGTCCTGGCGGCCCAGCGGCAGGTTGCCGCGCAGCAGGAATTCCTCCAGCGCGTCGCACAGCTTGAGCTTGTTGCGCAGCGACAGCTCGATGTTGATGCGCTCGATGCCGTCGGTGTATTCGGCCATGCGCGGCAGCGGGATCACCACGTCTTCGTTGATCTTGAAGGCGTTGGTGTGGCGGCTGATGGCGGCCGTGCGCTTGCGGTCGAGCCAGAACTTCTTGCGCGCCTCGGGGCTGATGGCGATGAAGCCCTCGCCCGCGCGCGAGTTGGCGATGCGCACCACCTCGCTGGTCACACGCGCCACCGCGTCGGCGTCGTCGCCCGCGATGTCGCCGAACAGCACCATCTTCGGCAGGCCGCCGCCGTGCTTCTTGCTCTTGGTGGCGTAGCCCACGGCTTTCAGGTAGCGGTCGTCCAGGTGCTCCAGGCCCGCGAGAAGCACGCCCGAGCGCTTCTGCTCGGCGAACATGAAGTCCTTGATCTCGACGATCGAGGGCACGGCGTCCTTGGCGTTGCCGAAGAACTCCAGGCACACGGTGCGCGTGTGCGCCGGCATGCGGTGCACCACCCAGCGCGCGCTGGTGATGAGGCCGTCGCAGCCTTCCTTCTGGATGCCGGGCAGGCCGGAGAGGAACTTGTCCGTCACGTCCTTGCCCAGGCCCTCCTTGCGGAAGGTGCGGCCCGGAATGGCCAGCCGCTCGGTGCGGACCGGCGTCCTGCCGTCGGCCTCGAAGTACTGCAGCTCGAAGGTGGCCGTCTCCACGTCGTGGATCTTGCCCATGTTGTGATCGAGGCGCGTGACTTCGAGCCACTGCGCATCGGGCGTCACCATGCGCCAGCTGACGAGGTTGTCCAGGGCCGTGCCCCAGAGCACGGCCTTCTTGCCGCCCGCGTTCATGGCGATGTTGCCGCCGATGCAGGACGCCTCGGCGCTGGTCGGATCGACCGCGAAGACGAAGCCCGCGCGCTCGGCCGCGTCGGCCACGCGCTGGGTGACCACGCCGGCCTCGGTCCAGATGGTGCCCACCTCGCGGTCCATGCCCGGCAGGCGGCGCATCTCCACCTCCGTCATGGCTTCGAGCTTCTCGGTGTTGATGACGGCGCTGCGCCAGGTCAGCGGAATGGCGCCGCCGGTGTAGCCGGTGCCGCCCCCGCGCGGGATGATGGTGAGTTCGAGCTCGATGCAGGCCTTCACCAGCGCAGCCATCTCGGCCTCGGTGTCGGGCGTGAGCACCACGAACGGGTATTCGACGCGCCAGTCGGTGGCGTCCGTCACGTGCGACACGCGCGAGAGGCCGTCGAACTTGATGTTGTCCTTGGCCGTGTGGCGGCCCAGGCGCTTGTGCACTTGGCGGCGCAGCTGCGCGGCCTCCACGAAGGTGGCGTCGAACTCGGCGATGGCGCGGCGGGCGGACTCCACCAGCTGGCCCACCAGGCGGTCGCGCTCTTCGTCTTCGCCGGGGGTGCGGCGCTTGCCGATCTCGGCCAGCCGGTGCTGCAGCGCATCCACCAGCGCCTTGCGGCGGCCTTCGTTGTCCAGCAGGTCGTCCTGCAGGTAGGGATTGCGCTGCACGACCCAGATGTCGCCCAGCACTTCGTAGAGCATGCGCGCCGAGCGGCCGGTGCGGCGCTCGCGGCGCAGCTGGTCCAGCACGTCCCAGGAAGCGGAGCCCAGCAGCCGGATGACGATTTCCCGGTCGGAAAACGAGGTGTAGTTGTAGGGAATCTCGCGCAGGCGGGTGGGCTCGGCGGACTGGGCCTGCAGGGCGGCCAGCGCTATCGGAACATTCATGGGGTGGACCTGGGTCGGGCGCAGGCGGCGCGCCCATCGTGCCTCGGGGCCGGCGATTTTACGCCAGCGCCCCGCCGCCTGCCGGGCAGGCCGCCCCCGGCCTCGCCCGCACCGCCGCGTCGCCTGTGCCCGGGCGTTTGCTCAGCTCAGAACAGCACGCGGCTGCGGATCGTTCCCGGCACGGTGGCGAGCTTGTCCTGCGCCAGCTCCGACGACTGCGCATCGATGTCGATCACCACGTAGCCCACCTTCTCGTTGGTCTGCAGGTACTGGGCGGCGATGTTGATCTGGTTGTCGGCGAACACCTGGTTGATGGCCGACAGCACGCCCGGCACGTTGCGGTGGATGTGCAGGATGCGGTGCTTGCCCGGATGCGCCGGCAGCGCCACCTCGGGGAAGTTCACCGACGAGGTCGAGGTGCCGTTGTCGCTGTATTTCACGAGTTTCTCGGCCACCTCCAGCCCGATGTTGGCCTGCGCCTCCATCGTGGAGCCGCCGATGTGGGGCGTGAGGATGACGTTGTCCAGCCCGCGCAACGGCGACGTGAATTCGTCCTTGTTGCTGCGCGGCTCCACCGGGAACACGTCGATGGCCGCGCCCAGCAGGCGCTTGTCGCGGATCGCGTCGGCCAGGGCCTCGATGCGCACCACGGTGCCGCGCGCGGCGTTGATGAGGATCGCGCCCGGCTTCATGGCCGCGATCTCGTCGGGCCCGATCATCCACTGCGTGGAGGGCAGCTCGGGCACGTGCAGGGTCACGATGTCGCTCTGCGCGAGCAGTGCCTGCAGCGAAGGTGCCTGCCGCGCATTGCCCAGCGGCAGCTTGCTGACCACGTCGTGGAAGACGACGTGCATGCCCAGTGCCTCGGCCAGCACCGACAGCTGCGTGCCGATCGAGCCGTAGCCGACGATGCCCAGCGTCTTGCCGCGGATCTCGTAGGCGTTCTCGGCGCTCTTGAGCCAGCCGCCGCGGTGCGCCACGGCGTTCTTCTCGGGCACACCGCGCAGCAGCAGGATGGCCTCGGCCAGCACCAGTTCCGCCACCGAGCGGGTGTTGGAGTACGGCGCATTGAACACCGCGATGCCGCGCTCGCGCGCCGCGTCCAGATCGATCTGGTTGGTGCCGATGCAGAAGGCCCCCACGGCCACCAGCTTGTGCGCATGCGCGAACACGTCGGCCGTCAGCTGGGTGCGCGAGCGGATGCCCAGGAAGTGCACGTCCGCGATCCGGCGCTTGAGCTCCTCGCCGTCCAGCGCGCCCGGGAGGGTCTCGATCTGCGTGTAGCCCGCTCCGCGCAACACGTCGAGGGCGGAGGGGTGCACGCCCTCTAGCAGGAGGAACTTGATCTTGCTCTTGTCCAGCGATGTCGTCTTGGTCATGGATTGGCGAGGAGGAAAAGTAAGGATGAGCGGAAGGAGCCCGCGAACGCCTGCGCGACGCAGATCGCGTTCCATTGTGCAATGGGAAAAAACCCTGCACCTGGCGGGCCCTCCGATCCGGCATGCGGAATGTGCCTTACCGGCGTGACGTACATTCACAAGGGTTCGTCACAAAACGGACACAATTCCGCCACATACAGCTTCCCCTCCCGGGAAGTTACCGATCTGCGGAATGGCCGTTGTATGCGACAACGACATGACGATGACATGAACGGTGCATAGGATGCACCCTTTCATTCCGCGATTCTTTGAGGAGTTTTCCCCATGCGATTCAAGCATCTGGCGCTGGCCGCCGCCATCGCCGCTTCCGCCTGCGCTTCCGCCCAGGCCCAGACCGAGATCCAGTGGTGGCATTCCATGACGGCCGTGAACGGCGAATGGGTCAACGACCTGGCCAAGCAGTTCAACGAGAGCCAGAAGGACTACAAGATCGTGCCCACCTACAAGGGCACCTACGACGAGTCCATGACGGCCTCCATCGCCGCCTTCCGCGCCGGCAACGCTCCGCACATCCTGCAGGTGTTCGAAGTGGGCACCGCCACGATGATGGCCAGCAAGGGCGCGATCGTGCCCGTGGGCAAGGTAATGCAGGACGCCGGCGCGCCGTTCGACCCCAAGGCCTACATCCCCGCCGTGGCCGGCTACTACACGGCCCCCAACGGCCAGATGCTGAGCTTCCCGTTCAACAGCTCCACCACCATCTTCTACTTCAACAAGGACGCCTTCAAGGCGGCCGGCCTGCCCACCGACAAGGCGCCCGCCACCTGGCCCGAAGTGGTCAACGCGGCCGCCAAGCTGAAGGCCTCCGGCCACAAGTGCCCGTTCACCACGGCCTGGCAGAACTGGACGCAGGTGGAGAGCTTCTCGGCCTGGCACAACGTGGAGTTCGCGAGCAAGGCCAACGGCCTGCAGGGCCTCGACGCACGCCTGAAGGTCGATTCGCCGCTGCACGTGCGCCACATCGAGAACCTGGCCAACATGGCCAAGCAGGGCCTGTTCGTCTACAAGGGCCGCGGCAACGTGCCCGAGGCGAGCTTCGTCTCCGGCGAGTGCGCGATGATCAACACGTCCTCGGGCTTCTACGGCAACGTGGCCAAGAACGCCAAGTTCGCCTACGGCCTCGCCCCCCTGCCCTACTACCCTGACGTGCAGGGTGCGCCGCAGAACACCGTCATCGGCGGCGCTAGCCTCTGGGTGATGGCCGGCAAGAAGCCCGCCGAGTACAAGGGCGTGGCCGAGTTCTTCAAGTTCATCTCGACGCCCGAAGTGCAGTCGGCCAGCCACAAGCGCACGGGCTACCTGCCCGTGACGACGGCCGCCTACGAGCTGACCGAGAAGTCGGGCTTCTACAAGGAGCATCCCGGCACCGACGTCGCCGTGACGCAGATGATCCGCAAGGTGACCGACAAGAGCCGCGGCATCCGCCTGGGCAACTACGTGCAGATCCGCGCCATCGAGGACGAGGAACTCGAACAGGTCTGGTCCGGCAAGAAGACCGCCAAGGAGGCGCTCGAAGCCATCGTGAAGCGCGGCAACGAACAGCTGGAGCGCTTCCAGAAGGCCAACAAGGGCTGATCGCGCGGGCCGGCCCGGCCGGCTCCCACCCCTGTCACCCGGCCCTCCCCGCTGAGCGGGGAGGGTTTTTTCGTCCTTTCCACCCCCTGCGGCGCGCACCCCACGGCGCACGCCCGGGAACCCGCGCATCCCCATGGAAAAACGCGTCCGATTCCAATCCACCTGGCTGCCCTGGCTGCTCATCGCCCCGCAGATGGCGATCATCCTGGTCTTCTTCTTCTGGCCGGCCAGCCAGGCGCTCGTGCAGTCGATGCAGATGCAGGACGCCTTCGGCACCTCCACGGAATGGGTGGGGCTGGAGAACTTCAAACGCCTGTTCGACGATCCGGGCTACATCGAGTCGTTCAAGACGACGGCGATGTTCTCGGTGCTCGTGGCCGGTTCGGGCATCGTGCTGTCGCTGCTGCTGGCGGTGTTCGCCGACCGCATCGCCAAGGGCGCGATGTTCTACAAGACCATGCTGATCCTGCCCTACGCCGTGGCGCCCGCCGTGGCGGCCGTGCTGTGGGTCTTCATGTTCTCGCCGTCGCTCGGGGTGGTGTCGTACGCGCTCGGCACGTTCGGCATCGACTGGAACCATCTGCTCAACTCGGGCCAGGCCATGGCGCTGATCGTGATGGCCTCGGTGTGGAAGCAGATCTCCTACAACTTCCTGTTCTTCCTGGCCGGCCTGCAGTCCATCCCGAAATCGCTGATCGAGGCCGCGGCCATCGACGGCGCCGGGCCCTGGCGCCGGTTCTGGAGCGTGCAGTTCCCGCTGCTCTCGCCCACCACGTTCTTCCTGCTGGTGATCAACGTGGTCTACGCGTTCTTCGACACCTTCGCCATCGTGGACGCCGCCACCCAGGGCGGCCCCGGCAAGGACACGGCCATCCTGGTCTACAAGGTCTACTACGACGGCTTCAAGGCCATGGACCTGGGCGGCTCGGCCGCGCAGTCGGTGGTGCTGATGCTCATCGTGGTGGCGCTCACCGTCGTGCAGTTCCGCTACGTCGAGAAAAAGGTTCAATACTGAGATGGTAGAACGCAGCCTCACGCGCGGCATGCTCGCGCACTTCATCATGGTCCTGGGGGTCGCCATCGTGGCGTTCCCGCTCTACCTCGCCTTCGTGGCATCCACCCACACCGCCCAGGAGATCGTGCAGGCGCCCATGCCGCTGCTGCCGGGCGGGCACTTCTGGGAAACCTACTCCGCCGCCCTCTTCGGCCGCGACCAGGGCGCGGGCTCCACCGCCCCCGTGGCGCGCATGATGTGGGTGAGCTTCGTCTCGGCCATGGTCATCACCTTCGGCAAGATCGCCATCTCGCTGATGTCGGCCTTCGCCATCGTGTACTTTCGCTTCCCGTTCAAGGGCCTGTGCTTCTGGCTGATCTTCGTCACGCTGATGCTGCCGGTGGAAGTGCGCATCGGGCCGACGTACCAGGTGGTGTCCGATCTGGGCATGCTCAACAGCTACGCGGGCCTGACGGTGCCGCTGATCGCCTCGGCCACCGCCACGTTCCTGTTCCGGCAGTTCTTCCTGACGGTGCCCGACGAACTGGTGGAGGCCGCGCGCATCGACGGCGCCGGCCCGATGCGCTTCTTCAAGGACGTGCTGGTGCCGCTGTCGCGCACCTCCATCGCCGCGCTGTTCGTGATCCAGTTCATCTACGGCTGGAACCAGTACCTGTGGCCGCTGCTGGCGACCACCAGCGAAGACATGTACCCCGTGGTGATCGGCATCAAGCGCATGATCGCCGGCGGCGACGGCCAGAACGAATGGAACATCGTCATGGCCACCGCCATCCTCGCGATGCTGCCGCCCGCCTTCGTGGTGATCCTGATGCAGAAGTGGTTCGTGAAGGGCCTGGTGGACACCGAGAAGTAAGCGGGCGCACCGCCTGCCTCCGCTCGCTCACCCACACCCGCCCGCTCCGCGCCCATTTCGCCACCCGCTAACCGATTCCTCCGCACTATGGCATCCCTTTCCCTGCGCAACGTCATCAAGCGCTACGGCCACGGCCCCAAGGCCAACCAGGTCATCCACGGCGTGAACGCCGAAATCCAGGACGGCGAGTTCATCGTCATCGTCGGCCCCTCGGGCTGCGGCAAATCGACCCTGCTGCGCATGGTCGCCGGCCTGGAAGAAATTTCCGGCGGCGAGATCGCCATCGGCGGCCGCGTGGTCAACGACCTGGAGCCGGCCCAGCGCGACATCGCGATGGTGTTCCAGAACTACGCGCTCTATCCCCACATGACGAACTTCGAGAACATGGCCTATGGCCTGAAGATCGCCAAGGTGCCGAAGGACGAGATCCGCGCCCGCGTGGACAAGGCCGCGAAGATCCTCGAGCTCGGCCACCTGCTCGAACGCAAGCCGCGCGAGCTCTCCGGCGGCCAGCGCCAGCGCGTCGCCATGGGCCGCGCGATCGTGCGCCAGCCCCAGGTGTTCCTGTTCGACGAGCCGCTCTCCAACCTCGACGCCAAGCTGCGCGCGCAGACCCGACTGGAGATCCAGAAGCTGCACCGCGAACTCGGCATCACCAGCCTGTTCGTGACCCACGACCAGGTCGAGGCCATGACGCTCGCCCAGCGCATGATCGTGATGAACGGCGGTGTGATGGAGCAGTTCGGCACGCCCGAAGAGGTCTACCACACGCCCGCGTCCACCTTCGTCGCCAGCTTCATCGGCTCGCCGCCCATGAACCTGCTGAAGAACGCGCCGGGCGGCCGCCCGGGCACCGTGCTCGGCATCCGGCCGGAGCACCTCGACATCGCCGACACCGGCTGGGAGCTGCGCGTGGAAACCGTGGAACTGCTCGGCGCCGAGCGCCTGGTCTACGGCCGCCTGCAGTCCGGCAACGGCGACGAAGGGGTCATCGTGCGCATCGAGGAAGGCGCGCACCATCCGCAGCCCGACCAGATCCTGCGCGTCGCCCCGCGCGAAGCGCGCCTGCACTGGTTCGACGCGGCCAGCGGCAAGCGCCTCTGATCCGCGCGCGCATGCCGGCGCCAGCGTCCGCGTCCGCACCGCCGGCAGCCGCCGCGCTGCTGCACGCCACCGTGCCGGTGCTCGCGTCCCTCGACCTGGGCGAGAGCGCCGCGTTCTACGCGGACCGCCTGGGCTTCGCCATCGCCCTGCGCACGGCCGACTACCTGATCGCCGTGCGCGACGGGTGCGAGCTGCACTTCTGGCTCTGCGGCGAGCGCCACATCGCCGAGAACACCTCCTGCTACCTGCGCGGCGACGTGCGCGCGCTGCATGCCGAATTCACGCGCCGCGGACTGGCGTCCGAGCGGCCGGTGGAGCGCGCCTGGGGCATGCGCGAGCTGTACGTCATCGATCCGCACGGCAACCTGCTCAAATTCGGGGAGCCCTGTGAACCCTCCCCCGACCACCGCCATGACAGCCCCCTCCCCTGACACGTCCGCGCCTGCGTCCGCATCCACCTCCGCCAGCGCCTGGCCCTATCCGCGCTGGATCGCGCACCGCGGCGCCGGCAAGCTCGCGCCCGAGAACACCCTCGCGGCCTTCCGCCTGGGCGCGCGCCACGGCTACCGCATGTTCGAATGCGACGCCAAGCTGAGCAGCGACGGCGTTCCCTTCCTCCTGCACGACAGCACGCTCGACCGCACCACCTCCGGCCGCGGCACGGCCGGCGAGCGCCCGTGGAGCGAGCTGTCGCAGCTCGATGCGGGCGGCTGGCACTCCCGCGAATGGGCCGGCGAGCCGCTGCCCACGCTGGAGAACGTCGCCCGCTTCTGCCTCGCCAACGGCTACCTGCTGAACATCGAGATCAAGCCCACCCCGGGCACCGAAGAGGAAACCGGCCGCGCCGTGGCGTCGCTCGCCGCGCGCCTGTGGCACCAGGCCGCGGTGCCGCCGCTGCTCACCTCGTTCAAGGTGGCGGCCCTCACCGGTGCGCGCGACGCGGCGCCGCTGCTGCCGCGCGGCCTGCTGCTCGACGGCCTGCCGGACGGCTGGCTCGACACCGCCCGCCAGCTGGGCTGCGCGGCCGTGGTCTGCAACCATGCGCTCTGGACGGCCGAACACGTCGCCGCGGTGCAGGGCGCCGGCCTGCGGGCGCTCAGCTACACGGTGAACGACGAATGGGCCGCGCAGCGCCTGATCGACCTCGGCACCGACGGCATCATCACCGACCGCGTGGACATGTTCAGCCCGGCGATGGATTAAGGCCGCCTGCGCTGCGCGCAGGCATATCGAAATCGCGATCGCACCGCGCCGAAAAACGCACCCCCGTTTACCCGAACAGGGCACCCCTCCAGGCCCTTCCCGGCCGCTCCCAAAGACACAATCGCCACCGCGGGGCGGGATGTCACATCCACTTACAAAATGGACCAGGGGGGCGAGGTGATGCGGAACTTCAAGATTTCAACGCGGCTGCTGTGGCTGCTGGGCGGGTTGTCGGCGCTGCTGGTGGCGGTGGGGGCGGTCGGCCTGCTGGGCATCGCCAGGACCAATCACGCGCTCGAGTCGATGTACCGGGAGCGGCTGACGGCGCAGATCGCGATCAACGACCTGCGCTACCTGACGGCGCGCAACCGGCAACTCGTATCGGGCGCCCTGCTCTCTCCCTCCCCCGAAAAAGTCGAGCAGGCGCTCAGGGAGGCGCAGGAGAACGTGGTCCGGTCGGACGGGCTCTGGTCCCTGATCCAGGCACTGCCGCTGGAGCCGGAACTGCGCGAGCCGGTGCAGCGGCTGGGCGAGCAGCGCCAGAAGATCATGCAGGAAGGCCTGGGCCCCGCCCTCTCCGCCCTGAAGGACGCCGACATCGCCGCCGTCCGCGTGCTGGCGGTGCGCAAGTTCGATGCGCTCTACGAACCGCTGGACAAGAACATCGCCTCTGCCGTGGACCTGAGCCGCCGGCTCGCGGAACAGGACTATGCGGAGGCGCTGGCCCGCTTCGGCACCCTGCGCGCCGTGCTCGGCGGAGCGATCGCGGCCGGCGTGCTGCTGGCGGCGGTCTTCGGCCTGGCGCTGGTCCGCGGCATCGCCCGCTCGCTGCGGCGCGCGGCCCTGGTCGCCGATGCCGTGGCGCGGGGTGACCTCACGCAGCCCATCGACGTGCGCGGACTGGACGAAGTGGCCATCGTCATGCAGTCGCTGGCCAGCATGCAGGCGAGCCTGTGCGCCGTGGTGGACAGCGTGCGGCAGACCTCGGAACGCGTGCTCACGGCCAGTGCCGAGATCGCGCAGGGCAACCAGGACCTGAGCGACCGCACGGAGCAGCAGGCCGCCGCGCTGCAGCAGACGGCGGCGGCCACCGGCCAGCTGAGCGGCACGGTCAGCCAGAACGCCGAGCATGCCGTGCAGGCCCACCGGCTGGCGCAGGCCGCGAGCGACGTGGCGGTGCGCGGCGGTGCCGTGGTGGCCGACGTGGTCCATACCATGCAGGGCATACAGCACAGTTCGCAGAAGATCGCCGACATCATCGGCGTGATCGATTCCATCGCCTTCCAGACCAACATCCTGGCGCTGAACGCCGCCGTCGAGGCCGCCCGCGCGGGCGACCAGGGCCGCGGCTTCGCGGTGGTGGCCAGCGAGGTGCGCAGCCTGGCCGGCCGCAGTGCCGAGGCGGCCCGCGAGATCAAGGCGCTGATCGGCGACAGCGTGGGCCGCGTGCAGAGCGGCACCGCGCTGGTGGATGCCGCCGGCAGCACGATGGGCGAGATCGTCGGCGCCATCCGCAGCGTCACCGGCATCGTCAGCGACATCACCACCGCCAGCAGCGAGCAGAGCACTGGCGTGGCGCAGATCAGCACCGCCGTCGGCAGCATCGACCAGACCACCCAGCAGAACGCTGCGCTGGTGGAAGAAATGGCCGCCGCCGCAAGCCACATGCGCCGCCAGGCGCAGAGCCTGGTGGATGCGGTGGCCATCTTCCGCCTGCCGCACGCCCCCTCGCCGGCGGACCACCCGCCCGCCGCCCCGCCGATGCGGGCGCTGCCCGCGCGGTGATACCCTTCCGGGTCCTGCCATGGACCCGACCATTCCTCTTCATCACCTTGCGCGCCTTCTGCGGCGTGCCTTCCAGGGCCTCCGGCGCTCCCTTCCGCGCGGCGCCGGCCCTGCGGTCCTGCTGGCCACGCTGTGGCTGCTGCTGACCGGGCCGCTCGCCGCCCCACCGGCATGGGCCGCGCCGCCGCAGGGCAGCGCCTCGGCACCGGCCGCCGCTGCCAGCGCCGCCGCATCGCGCGCCGCCGCGGCGTCGGCCGCCGCAGCGGCTGCAGCCGCCGCGGACGATCCCGACGTGCCGCTGCCCTCCGTGGACGATCTGCGCAAGCGCCTGGAAGCGATCCCGCGCAAGCTCGGCGAAGACGACGACGGCCGCCGGCTCGTCAACGAGGCCTATGCCGTCGGCACCACGGCCGAACAGGTGGTCGCCCGCCGCACGAACGAACTGGCCGACCTCGACAGCCGGCTCGCGGGCCTCGGCCCCGCGCCCGAGAAAGGCGCGCCCGCCGATGCCCCGGACGTCGCCCAGCAGCGCAGCGCACTGGCCAAGCAGCGGGGCACGGTGGATGCCGACCTCAAGCTCGCCCGGCTGATCGCCGTCGATGCCGAACAGCTCGGCGCCGACCTGCTGCGCCAGCGCCGCCAGCAGTTCCAGGCCGAACTCACCGCGCGCGCCGATTCGCCCCTGGGCGCCGCCTTCTGGCGCAACGTGCGGGCCGCCTGGACCACCGACACCCAGCGCCTTTCCGTGCTCGCCATCGAGGCCCGCCAGGCCGTGCGGCGCGCGCTGGAGCCCGAACGGCGCCGCGCCTTCCTCATCAGCCTGCTCGGAGCGCTGGTGCTGCTGGTGATCGGCAACTGGGCCGGCGAGCGCCTGCTGGTGCGCATCGCGCCCGCCAAGCTGCCCGCCGGCCGCCTGCGGCGTTCCCTGCTCGCCACCGCGTCGGTGCTGGCGAACGTGGCCTTCACCGGCCTGGCGGCGCAGTGGCTGCTGAGCGGCCTCGATACCGGCGACAACCTCGGCGAGCGGCTGCAGGACCTGGGCCATACCGCCGTGGGCCTCGCGGTGTTCGCGGCCTTCACCATTGGCCTGGGACATGCGCTGCTGTCGCGCAAGCGCAGCTCCTGGCGCCTGCCCTCGCTGCCCGACGACCTCGCGCGCAGGCTGAGTCCCTATCCGTGGTGCATCGCGATCATCGCGGCCCTGGGCGGCATCGTGACCGAGATCAACGCCGCCGTCAGCGCCAGCCTGGCAGCGGACGTGACCGCCCAGGCCTGCTTCGCCCTGCTCGTGGCGGCCATCGTCGCCGCGGCCGTGCGCCAGCTCAACGCCCCGGCCGCCGCCCCCGCCGCCCCGGCCACGGACGCAGCGGAAGGCCAGGGCGACGCCCCCGCGGCGTCCGCACCGCCGCCGGCCCGACCGCTCTGGGTCGGCCTGCTGGTCGCGCTGGCGGGCATCGCCTCGCTCGCCGTGGTGCTGCTGGTGGCGTTCGGCTACATCGCCCTGGCCGGGGCCCTCGCCCGCCAGATGGTCTGGAGCGGCGTCGTCTTCGCCACCGCCTACCTGCTCTACCAGCTCGTGGACGACGTCAGCGACGCCGTGCTGTCGTCGCGCAGCGGCTTCGGGCAGCGCCTGCACACCGGCATGGGCATCGACCCGCGCCTGCTCGACCAGGCCGCGGTGATCGTCTCCGGCGCGCTGCGCGTCGTGCTGTTCTTCTACCTGGTCATCGCGCTGCTGGCGCCGTTCGGCACCGGGCCGGACGAACTGTTCCGCCGCGGCAGCGCGCTCGACCAGGGCCTGAACCTGGGCAACTTCTCGCTGGCGCCGCAGGCGCTGCTGACGGCGCTGGGCGTGATCGCCGCGGGCTTCTTCGGCATCCGCATGATCAAGCGCTGGCTGAGCGACCGGTACTTCCCCAGCACCACGCTGGAGCCGGGCATGCGCAGCTCCATCACCACCCTGCTCGGCTACTTCGGCGGCGTGATGGTGATCGCGGCCGCGCTCGCGGCGCTGGGCATCAGCGTGGAGCGCATCGCCTGGGTGGCGAGCGCGCTCTCGGTGGGCATCGGTTTCGGGCTGCAGGCCATCGTGCAGAACTTCATCTCCGGACTGATCCTGCTGGCCGAACGCCCGGTGAAGGTGGGCGACTGGGTCAAGCTCGGCGACACCGAGGGCGACATCCGCCGCATCAACGTGCGCGCCACCGAGATCCAGCTCGGCGACCACTCCACCGTGATCGTGCCCAACTCGGAGTTCATCACCAAGACCGTGCGCAACATGACCTGGGGCGGCGCCCAGGGCCGCGTGCTGCTGCGCCTGCCGGCCCCGCTCGACACCGACGCGCAGCGCATGCGGCAACTGATCCTCGACGCCTTCACCGCGCACCCGGACGTGCTCGACGCGCCCGCGCCCGTCGTGCAGCTCGAAGGCATCGTGGACGGCACCCTCACCTTCCTCGCGATCGGCCACGTGGTCAACCCGCGCAACACGGGCGGCGTGAAGAGCGACCTGCTGTTCTCCATCCTGGAGACGCTGCGGCAGGCCGGGCTCGCACTCTCGCCGCCCACGACGATGACCACGGCCATGGCGCCGCGCCACAGCGCGCCGGGCGACGCGGTGGAGGCGCTCATCGTGGCCCCTTCGCAGTCCAAGGCTTCGGCAGGAGGCTCCGCGCCGAACGCTGCGTAGTCAGTCAGTCAGCCCTGGCCGCGGACGGATTGCCTGGATTGCGGACTCTTATCAATCCAGCTTGGCGCCGGACTGCTGCACCGCCGTCGCCCAGCGCGGCATCTCCGCGGCCAGGAAGCTGGCGAACGCATCGGCGCCCAGGAAGGCCGGATCGGCGCCCTGCGCCACCATGCGGTTCTTCACCTCGGGCGACTGCATGACCTGGCCGAACGCATCGCTGAGCTTGGCCACCACGTCCTTCGGCGTGCCGGCCGGCGCCAGGAAGCCGTAGAAGCCCACCACCTCGAAGTTCTTCAGCCCGCTCTCGATCGCCGTCGGCACGTCGGGCAGCGCCGGATTGCGCTCGCGGCTGGTCACGGCCAGCGCACGCACCTTGCCCTGCTTGTGGTACGCGGCGGCCTGCGGAATGCTCTCGGCCATGAACTGCACCTGCCCGCCCATCAGGTCGGTGAAGGCCGGCGCGCTGCCGCGGTAGGGGATGTGCACCATGAACAGCCCCGTCGCCGTCTTGAACATCTCCGGCACCAGATGGCTGATGCCCCCGTTGCCCGCCGAGCCGAAGTTCACCTGCCCCGGCCGCGCACGGGCATACGCGATGAACTCCTGCAGGTTCTGCGCCGGCAGTTTCGGGTTCACCAGCAGCGCCAGCGGCTGCATCGCCGTGCGCGCGATCGGAGTGAAGTCCTTGAGCGTGGCGTACGGCAGCTTGCTGTAGAGCGCCGGGTTGATGACCATCACGCCCGTGTTGGCCAGCATCAGCGTGTGGCCGTCCGGCGGCGCCTTCATCACGTCCTGCGCGCCCACCGTGCCGCCGGCCCCGGCCTTGTAGTCCACCACCACCGGCTGGCCCAGCACGGCCTGCAGCTTGTCGGTCAGCAGCCGGGCGTGCTGGTCCAGCGGGCCTCCGGCCGGGAAGCCGACCACCACGCGGATGGGTTTGGAGGGGAAGGCAGGCTGGGCCAGGGCGGCCAGGGAGGTGCAGGCCAGGGCGGCCGCGGTGAGCCAGGTACGCAAGCGCATGGGGGAGTCTCCAGGATCGTTGGTGTTGTGGAGGCGGAAGCTTAACGCGCCATCCGCCCCCGCGGCCGCCCCTGTGCGCTCACCTCTTGCGGGGCCCATTCGGCCTGCTCGATGAGGCGCCCCAGTTCCTTCACCGCCGCGCTGCGGCCCTGTGCGGACTCTTCGCTGTAGACCAGGAAGTAATCCATCATGGGCAGGGGCGGCAGCCCGTCGCGCTCACCCAGCAGCACCATGCCGGGGCGCAGGTTGTCGCTCGTGAACATGGCCATCGCCAGACCGCTCAGCACGGCAGCACGCAGATCATGCAGGCTGTGCGAACTGAAGGCCTTGTGCCAGGCGATGCCGGCCCGCTCCAGCGCCTCGGTCCCGATCTGGCCGCACACGCAAGGCAGCGGCGAGTACGCCAGCGGCAGCGAGGCGCCGATCGGCCGTTCCCAGCCCTCGGCCGCGGCCCAGACCAGCGGGAGACGGCGCAGCGGAATGCCGCCACTCACCTCCGACGTGCTGGCCACCACGGCCAGGTCCACATCCCCTTCGCGCACCATGGCCGACAGATCGAGCGTGAGGCCCACGCTCACTTCCAGGCGGACATGCGGGCAGCTGCGGGCGAACTGGTGCAGCAGCTGCGGCAGGCCATCGCTCATGAAATTCTCCATCACACCCAGGCGCACGGTGCCCTCGATGGGCGAGCATCGGAAATGCCGCTCCAGCGCCTCCTGCGCCTGCAGCACGCGCTGGGCATGGTGCAGCAAGTCTTCGCCATCGGCCGTCAGGCTCAGCTGACGGGTGGTACGGCGAAACAGCGGCCGGCCCACCAGCGCTTCCAGCCGCCGGATCTGGTGGCTGACGGCGGACTGCGTCAGGTGCAGTTGATCGGCTGCACGGGTGAAGCCCTGGTGGCGGTGCACCGTGACGAAGGTCTGCAGCAATCCGGCATCGATGTTCATGGCGTTTGACTCATGAAGAACTTCACTGAATCCCACATTATTTAATCATTTGCATCATGAAGCCAAGGTTTCCAGAATGGCGGCAGCCTTTTTGACCACCTTTCAGGAGAACTTTCATGCCTGGCCGTCCCATGAACTCCCAGCCACTGGCACTGGCCGCCATCTGCCTTGCCGCACTGATGTTCGGCCTGGAGATTTCCAGCGTGCCCGTGATCCTGGCCGTGCTGGACCAGGAACTGCACGCCGACTTCCAGGGCCTGCAATGGATCATGAATGCCTACACCATCGGCTGCACCACGGTGCTGATGGCCACCGGCACCCTGGCGGACCGCTATGGCCGCCGCCGCGTCTTCCTGCTCAGCGTGCTGGCCTTCGGCCTCGCCTCGCTCGGGTGCGGATGGGCCAGCTCCACGCCCGTGCTCATCGCGGGCCGGCTGGCGCAGGGGATCGCGGGGGGGGCCATGTTCATCTGCTCCGTCGCCATCCTCTCGCACCAGTTTCCCGACGGCCGGGAGCGGGGGCGCGCCTTCGCCGTCTGGGGCGTGGTGGCCGGCATCGGGCTGGGTTTCGGCCCCATGGCCGGCAGCGCCATCGTCTGGGCCGCAAGCTGGCACTGGGTCTTCCTCGTGCACGTGCCGCTGTCCGCCGCCACGCTGGCGCTGATCCTGGCCGGAGTGGCAGAGTCCCGAGATCCCCAGGCCCGCGAGCACCGGCTGGACTGGGCCGGCCTGGTCACCCTGACCCTGGCGGTGCTCGGCTTCACCGGCTTCCTCATGCAGGGCGAGAGCCTCGGCTGGAAGAGCCCCGCCACGCTCGGCCTGGCGGCCCTGGCCGCTGCCAGCCTAGCGGCATTCATCGTGGTGGAGCGAAGCCAGCGCCGCCCGATGTTCGATTTCTCCGTGTTCGCGGTGCGCGATTTTTCGGGCGCCATCCTGGCCTGCGTGGGCATGAACTGCAGCTACTGGCCCTTCATGATCTACCTGCCCTTCTACTTCAGCGCCGGCCTGGGCATGGACACCACCGCCACCGGTCTGATGCTGCTGGTCTACACCGTGCCGTTCCTGGTCATGCCGCCGATCGCACAGTGGCTGCTGCTGCGCTACCGGGCCACCTGGGTGATTCCGTCCGGCCTCTTCATCATCGGATCGGGCTTTCTGCTGATGTGGGGCGGCAGCCTGCTGTCGCGCCTCGGCGGCTGGACCATCCTGCCCGGCGCGCTCGTCGCAGGCATCGGCCTCGGGCTGACCACGACACCGGCCACCAGCATGACCACCGCCTCGGTGCCTCCGCACCGCGCCGGAATGGCGTCAGGCATGGACGTGAGCGCGCGCCTCATCACGCTGGTCATCCATATCGCCGTGATGGGCCTGGTGCTGGTGGCCGGCATCAAGGCCTCCCTGCATGGGCTGTGGGGAGCCGCCCTGGAGCCGGGGCAACTGCAGGCGCTGGCCCAGCGGCTGGCGGGCGGCGACCTGGCCGGCGCGCAGCAACTCCTGGTCGGCCAGGCCATTGCAAACACGAGCGCTGCGCCCTTGCAGGAAGTGGTGATCCAGGGCTTCGGCTGGGTGATGCTGTATGGTGGATGGGCGGCCTGGCTCACGGCCGTGCTCAGTTTCGCGGTGCTGAGGAACTCGCCGACACGCAGGGGTTTGCAGCCCTGCGGTGCAGGCATGCACTGAAAGCCGCCGGGTTCACCGCCAGCCGCGCACCAGCACCCACTGCACCGTGCCGCAAGCCACCACCAGCGCGGCATAGGTGAGCATCTTCCCGTCCCGCCCCGCCCAGACCAGCCCGGCAGCGCATACCCCCAGCCCCACCGCGAAGCCCACGGCCACCTGCCCGAGGAAGCCGACAGTGCGCGGCGCCCCGCGGAAGCACACCGCAGCCGCGCAAGCCAGCAGCAGCGCCACGCCGAGCGCAGGCGCCATGAAATTCAGCAGGTGGAGGGCAGCAGCGGTCGGGCTCATAGCGCAAAGACATGACGCAGATCAAGGCCCTTGTGCTGCGGGCAGCACGCGGGCGGGTGGGAAATTTTATAATCCGTGCATGGCAGTCTGGGCCCTCGGCATCAACCACACGACCGCGCCGCTCGATCTGCGCGGTCGTTTTGCGTTCGCCATCGACCAGATCGCGCCCACGCTCCAGGGCCTGCGCCAGTCGCTGGGCGGCGCCACGCGCCATCCGCAGGTGGAAACCGCGATCCTCTCCACCTGCAACCGCACCGAGATTTACTGCGCCGGCCAGCAGCCCGCGCTCGACCATACGCTCGACTGGCTGGCCCAGAGCGGCGGCGTGAGCCCGTCGCTGCTGCGCTCGCACTCCTACACGCTCGAAGAAGGCCTCGTGGCGCGCCATGCGTTCCGCGTGGCGAGCGGCCTCGATTCGATGGTGCTGGGCGAGGCGCAGATCCTCGGCCAGATGAAGGACGCGGTGCGCGCGGCCGAGACGGCCGGTGCGCTCGGCACCACGCTCAACCAGCTCTTCCAGCGCAGCTTCGCCGTCGCCAAGGAAGTGCGCACCAGCACCGAGATCGGCGCCCACAGCATCAGCATGGCCGCTGCCGCGGTGCGCCTGGCCGGGCAGCTGTTCGAAGACCTGACCGAGATCCGCATCCTCTTCGTGGGCGCGGGCGAGATGATCGAGCTGGCCGCCACCCACTTCGCGGCCAAGAACCCCAAGAGCCTGGCGATCGCCAACCGCACGCTGGAGCGCGGGGAAAAGCTCGCCACGCGCTTCGGCGGCGAGGTCATGCGCCTTGCCGACCTGCCCGACCGCCTGCACGAGTTCGATGCGGTGGTGAGCTGCACGGCCAGCAGCCTGCCGATCATCGGCCTGGGCGCCGTCGAGCGCGCGCTCAAGAAACGCCGCCACCGCCCGATCTTCATGGTCGACCTGGCCGTGCCGCGCGACATCGAGCCCGAGGTGAAGGCGCTGGAGGACGTGTACCTCTACACCGTGGACGACCTCGCGAGCGTCGTGCAGACCGCGCAGGCGAGCCGCCAGGCCGCCGTCGCGCAGGCCGAGGCGATCATCGACGCGGGCGTGCAGAGCTTCATGCACTGGATGGACCAGCGCAGCCCGGCCGGCGGCGTGGTGCCCCTCATCCAGCAGATCAACGCCCAGGCGGACGAGTGGCGTGCGCTGGAGATCGCGCGCGCCAAGAAGATGCTCGCCAAGGGCGAGGACCTGGACGCCGTGCTGGAGGCGCTCTCGCGCGGCCTCACGCAGAAGATGCTGCACGGCACCCTGGCCGAACTGCGCGCGGGCGATGCCGACACACGCGCCCAGACGGCGCAGACCGTCTCGCGCCTCTTCCTGCGCTCGCAGTCCAAGAGCGGCCTGTAGCGCCGCTCGCCGCGCCCTCCCCCCCGGGCCCCGCCGGCCTTCCGCATCCGCGCGCCGGACGCCCCCGCTGCGAAGACGGATCGATCCATCGATCGAACGCAGCCGCCCCCTCCTCTTCTTTCCCACGCATGAAACCCTTCCTCAGAAGCCAGCTGGAGCGCTACGCCCAGCGCCTCCAAGAGCTCGACTTCCTGCTGTCGCGCGAGGACATCATGTCCGACATGGCCCAGTACCGCACCATCTCGCGCGAGCATGCCGAGGTGACGCAGGTGGCCGGCCGCTATGCGCGCTACCGCCAGCGCGAGGCCGACCTGGAAGGCGCCCGCGAGATGCTTCATGAGCTCGACATGGCCGACATGGCGCGCGAGGAGATCACCGCCGCCGAGGCCGAGCTGGTGCAGCTGGAGGACGAGCTGCAGCGCCTGCTGCTGCCCCGCGACCCGGACGAGGCGCGCAACGCCTTCCTGGAAATCCGCGCCGGCACGGGCGGCGACGAGTCCGCGCTGTTCGCGGGCGATCTGGCCCGCATGTACACGCGCTATGCGGCCACGGCCGGCTGGAAGGTGGAGATCCTGAGCGCCAGCGACAACGAGATCGGCGGCTACAAGGAAGTGGTGCTGCGCGTGGAAGGCGACGGCGTGTACGGCGCGCTGCGCTTCGAATCCGGCGGCCACCGCGTGCAGCGCGTGCCCGCCACCGAAACCCAGGGCCGCATCCACACCAGCGCCTGCACGGTGGCCGTGATGCCCGAGCCCGACGAGCAGCAGGCCGTCACGCTGAACCCGGCCGATCTGCGCATCGACACCTTCCGCGCGAGCGGCGCGGGCGGCCAGCACATCAACAAGACCGACTCCGCCGTGCGCGTGGTCCACTTGCCCACCGGCATCGTGGCGGAATGCCAGGACGGCCGCAGCCAGCACAGCAACAAGGCCAAGGCGCTGCAGGTGCTGCAGGCGCGCATCCAGGAAAAGGAGCGCAGCGAGCGCGCCGCCAAGGAGGCCGCGCTGCGCAAGGGCCTGGTGGGCTCTGGCGACCGCTCCGACCGCATCCGCACCTACAACTTCCCGCAGGGCCGGCTCACCGACCACCGCATCAACCTCACGCTCTACAAGCTGC
The DNA here is from genome assembly GCA_913774955.1 of uncultured Acidovorax sp. Classification (GTDB taxonomy): domain Bacteria; phylum Pseudomonadota; class Gammaproteobacteria; order Burkholderiales; family Burkholderiaceae_C; genus Paracidovorax. The sequence goes on along the minus strand of CAJYKV010000023.1, from coordinate 12,588 downwards.
TCGCCATCATGGAAGGCGATCTGGGCGAGGTGCTGGAGGCGCTGCGCCACGCGCGCGAGGCCGAATTGCTGGCCGACCTGGAAGCCGGCGCGTGACCGCCGCGGGGCCCGGTTCAACCCTCGCCGCGGCGCTGGCACGTGCGCAGGCCGCGGGCCTGGCGCGCATCGACGCGCAGATGCTGCTGCTGCACGTGCTCGGCCGCCACGACGCCGGCCGCGCCTGGCTGCTGGCGCACGACACCGACGCGCTGCCCGCCGATGCCCGGACCGCCTTCGACGGCCTCTGCGCGCGCCGCCGGGCCGGCGAGCCGGTGGCCTACCTCACGGGCCGCAAGGCGTTCTACGGCCTGACCCTGCAGGTGGATGCGCGCGTGCTCGATCCGCGCCCCGATACCGAAACCCTGGTGGACTGGGCGCTGGAGGCGCTGCGCCCCGTGCTCACCCCCCGCGTGGCCGACCTGGGCACGGGCAGCGGCGCGATCGCCCTGGCACTGCAGCACGAACGCCCCGATGCCCGGGTGCTGGCGCTCGACGCCAGTGCCGAGGCACTGCAGGTCGCCCAGGCCAATGCCCAGCGGCTCGGGCTGCCGGTCGCCTTCCTACGCTCCCGCTGGCTGGCCGGCGTTGCCGGCCCGTTCGACGCGATCGTCTCCAATCCGCCCTACATCGAAGACGACGACCCGCACCTCGCCGCGCTGGCGCACGAGCCGCGCCAGGCGCTGGCGAGCGGGCACGACGGCCTGGACGACATCCGCACCATCGTGGCGCAGGCGCCGGCGCGGCTGGTGCCGGGCGGCTGGCTGCTGCTCGAGCACGGGTGGAACCAGGCCGATGCCGTGCAGGCGCTGCTGCGCGCCGGGGGGTTCACCGACGTGCAGAGCCGCGCCGACCTGGCCGGCCATGCCCGCTGCAGCGGCGGCCGCAGGCCCTGCTGACACCATCCGGTCCCCCTCTGGAAACCCCGGCGCATGCCTCCACATGGTGCATGCCTCCAGAACCGGGGCCGCAGTGAAATAATCCCATCCATCGCCGCACGCGCGGCCCCCACCAGGAGCACACCATGAGCGACACCCAGCAACGTATCGACAGCCTCGTCAAATCCAACGACGTGGTGCTTTTCATGAAAGGGAACGCCAGCTTCCCGATGTGCGGCTTCTCCGGCCGCGCGATCCAGATCCTCAAGGCCTGCGGCGTCGAGCCGAAGGGCCTGGCCACGGTGAACGTGCTGGAAGACCCGGAAATCCGCCAGGGCATCAAGGAATACAGCAACTGGCCCACCATCCCGCAGCTCTATGTGAAGGGCGAGTTCATCGGCGGCTCCGACATCATGATGGAGATGTACGAATCCGGTGAACTCCAGCAGGTGCTGGGCGGCCAGCCCCAGGCCTGATCGCCGGCCATCCCGGCCTACCCTGCCCGGCCGCTTTGACGCTTCGTGCGCGGGCGGCTTTTTCACGTCCGGCGGCACGGGCGGAAGACGCCTTGCCGTGGCAGGGGCGGAGCAGGGGCTATCGCTGTCGCTGTCGCTGTCGCTGTCGGACAACTGCTACCGGTTGACGGGGTTTTTCCACCGTTGGAGGCCGGCATGTTGTGTGCTTGAATGGTTGCGTGCCCTCACCCTCCAACGAACCAGGAGCGCGCCATGACGACGACACACAGCCTTGTCCCGCAATCGCCTTCGATGGGCCTGCCGGTGGCCCAGTTGCGCAACGTGTTCCGGCCCGGCGACGTGGAGCGCCGCCTCGCCCGGCTGCAGGACGCCGGCAGCCAGCGTGAATACGAAACCCTGCGCGCGGTCTACGAGCGCATGCTCGAGCGGGGCCCCGAGCGCTTCCAGGTGAAGCCGTCCGGCGTGCCCGACATGGCCGGCCTCTACGAACAGCTGCCCAACTTCTCCGACGCGCTCGACGACGTGAAGCGCCACGTCGCCCTGGCGCAGGACAGCCGCGACGGCCTGGAGGTGACGCCCATGCTGCTGATCGGCCCGCCCGGCATCGGCAAGACCCATTTCGCGCGCCAGCTGGCCGAACTGCTCGGCACCGGCATGAACCTCGTTCCCATGAGCTCGATGACCGCCGGCTGGCTGCTCTCGGGCTCGTCCTCGCAGTGGAAGGGCGCGCGGCCCGGCAAGGTCTTCGAGGCCCTGGTGGACGGCGAATACGCCAACCCCGTCATCGTGGTCGACGAGATCGACAAGGCCAGCGCCGATGCGCAGTACGACCCTCTCGGCGCGCTCTACGGCCTGCTGGAGCACGACACCGCCCAGAGCTTCACCGACGAATTCGCCGAAATCGCGATCGATGCGAGCCAGGTCATCTGGATCACCACCGCCAACGACGAGCGCGGCATTCCCGCACCCATCCTGAACCGCATGAACGTGTTCGAGGTGCAGGCGCCCTCGGCGGACCAGGCGCGCACGATCGCGGCCAACCTCTACCGCGGCATCCGTGCCGGGCACGACTGGGGCCGCCTCGTCGATCCCGAGCCGCCGGCCGACGTGCTGGACGTGCTGGCCCAGATGCCGCCCAGGGAAATGCGCCGCGCGCTCATGACCGCCTTCGGCAATGCGCGGCTGCAGCACCGCTCCACCGTCGAGGTGGCCGATCTGCCGCGCAGCGGGTCGACCAAGCCGCGCATGGGTTTCGTTCAGTAGACCGGGCCGGGCTGCACCCGGCCGTACGCTGGCGGTGCACGGCCCGCGTACACTCGACGCGCTGGCGCACGGCCTTTCTCACGACGACTCCATGGCGGCGCCCGCCCGTCCCATGACCCTGTCGCAAAGCTTCTTCCTCATCGGCCTCCTGATCGTGGCCAGCGCGTTCTTCTCCGTCGCCGAAATCTCCCTGGCGGCCTCCCGCCGCCTGCGCCTGCGCCAGCTCGCCGACGAGGGCGAGGTCCGCGCCGAGAGCGTCATGCGCATGCAGGAGCAGCCGGGCGACTACTTCACCGTGGTGCAGGTGGGGCAGAACGCGGTGGCCATCCTCGGCGGCATCGTCGGCGAAGGCGCGCTCAGCCCGCACTTCACCGCGCTGCTCCAGCTCTGGCTCAGCGATGCGCGTGCCGACACCTTCGGCTTCATCGCATCGTTCGTCACCATCACGTCGCTGTTCATCCTGTTCGCCGACCTGTTCCCCAAGCGCCTGGGCATGGTCAATTCGGAACGCCTGGCCGTGGTCGTCGCCCGGCCCATGGCGATCCTGATGGCCGTGCTGCGCCCCGTGGTCTGGCTCTACAGCCGCGCCGCCGATCTGCTGTTCCGGCTGCTGGGCCTCTCGTCGCTGCGCGACGACCGCATCACCTCGGACGACATCCTGGCCATGATGGAGGCCGGCACCCGGGCCGGCTTGCTGGCGGCCCGCGAGCAGCAGGTGATCGAGAACGTGTTCGAACTCGACTCGCGCCCCGTGAGCAGCGCCATGTCGCAGCGCGACCGCATCGCGTTCTTCCTGCGCGACGATCCGGACCAGCTCATCCGCGCGCGCATCGCGGCCGAGCCGTTTTCCACCTACCCGGTGTGCGAGGGCGACATCGACCACGTCGTCGGCTACGTCGACGCCAAGGACCTGTTCCAGCGCGTGCTCAACAACCAGCCGATCTCCCTGCAGGACGAGGGCCTGGTCCACAAGGTGCTCATCGTGCCGGATCGCCTCTCGCTCGCCGAGGTGCTGGACCAGTTCCGCCAGGTGCACGAGGACTTCGCCGTGATCGTCAACGAATACAGCCTCGTCGTGGGCGTGGTCACGCTGAACGACGTGATGAGCACGGTGATGGGCGACCTGATCGGCCCCGACGACGAGGAACAGATCGTCCGCCGCGACGAGAACTCCTGGCTGATCGACGGCGTGACGCCCGTGGGGGACGTGCTGCGCGCGCTGCACCTCGACGAGCTGCCGCACGCGGGCGAGTACGAGACGCTCGCGGGCTTCCTGATGGTGATGCTGCGCCGCGTACCCCGGCGCACGGACAGCGTGAACTGGGGCGGCTACAAGTTCGAGGTGCTCGACGTGGACAGCTACCGCATCGACCAGATCATGGTCTCGCGCCTGCAGGAAGGGGGCGCCCATCCTGCCGGGCCCGGGACGACGGCGCCGGCATCGGGCGGCTGAGCGCGGAGCTCCGGCCCGCTCAGGCCGACCGGACGCGGTCCTCGAAGAGCCAGTTGCGCTGGGCCGCGAACACCGCATCGGGGTACGGCGAGCGGCCGCGGCTGCCGTTGTAGCGGCCGAGCGTCATGAACAGGTCGCCGCGCTCGCGGTCCAGGTAGTGCCGCAGGATCACGCAGCCGAAGCGCAGGTTCGTCTGCATGTGGAACAGCTTGCTCGCGTCGCCGTCGCCGATCACGCGCGTCCAGAACGGCATGACCTGCATGTAGCCGCGCGCGCCGACGCTGGAGACGGCGTACTTGCGGAACGCACTCTCCACCTGCACGAGCCCGAGCACCAGCGAGACGTCGAGCCCCGCGCGCTTGGATTCGTACCACACCGTCTGCAGGAAGTCTCGGCGCACCTCCCAGTCGGGCTTGCGGCGGCGCAGGCGGTCGCTCATGGTGCCGAGCCAGCGCAGGTAGTGCAGGCGCGCCTCGGTGGTCGAGAAGTCGGGCTCGGGCGGTGCCTGGTTGGACACCGCGGACGTGAGCGCGGTGCGCACCGAGTCCATGAGCGGCTCTTCCAGCTGCCCGCCCGCACGGGCGGCCGCGGGCATGCCGAGCCAGCCGGTCAGTCCTGAAGAGGCTCCGGCCAGCACGCACGCCCGTCGGGACAGGCCCCTGCCGGGCGTCCCGCCCCGCTCCCCACCACCCCAGTTCATACCTTGATTCGATCCTTGATGAAGGCAAAGATGTCGGCCGCTGCCACCTTGGTCGCCGCCGCGTCACGGCGGTGCTGGTACTCGACCTGGCCCTCCTTGAGGCCGCGGTCGGACAGCACCACGCGGTGCGGCACGCCGATGAGCTCCCAGTCGGCGAACATCGCGCCCGGGCGCTCGCCGCGGTCGTCCAGGATCACGTCCACGCCGGCCGCGAGCAGGTCGGCGTGCAGTTTCTCGGCCGCCGCGCGCACCTCGTCGCTGCGGTCCATGCCGATCGGGCACACCACCACCGTGAACGGCGCGATCGCGTCCGGCCAGATGATGCCACGCTCGTCGTGGTTCTGCTCGATGGCCGCCGCGGGCAGGCGGGTAATGCCGATGCCGTAGCAGCCCATCTCGAAGAAGGCCGGCTTGCCGTCCTCGCCGAGGAAGGTCGCGTTCATGGCGCGGCTGTATTTGGTGCCCAGATAGAACACGTGGCCCACCTCGATCCCGCGTTCGATCGCGAGCGTGCCCTTGCCGTCCGGCGACGGATCGCCCGCCACGACGTTGCGCAGGTCGGCCACCACGTCCGGCTCGGGCAGGTCGCGGCCCCAGTTCACGCCGGTCATGTGGAAATCGACCTCGTTGGCGCCGCAGATCCAGTCGGCCATCACCGCCACCTCGCGGTCCACCACGAGCTTGACGGGCTGGCGCAGGTTCAGCGGGCCCAGGTAGCCGGGCTTGCAGCCGAAGTGGTCCTCGATCTCGCCCACGGTGGCGAAGCGGAAGCCCGCATCCAGGCCCGGCACCTTGCCGACCTTGATCTCGTTCATGTCGTGGTCGCCGCGCAGCAGCAGCAGCCAGACCTGGCTGCCGGTGATCTCACCCCCTTCGTTGGTGCGGTCGGTCGCCAGCACCAGGGATTTGACGGTCGACTGCAGCGGCACGCCGAGCAGCTGCGCGACATCCGCACAGGTGCTCTTGCCGGGCGTGGGCGTCTTGGCGAGCGCCTGCGATGCCACGGGGCGCGCGCCCTGCGGGGGCAGCGACTCGGCCTTCTCCATGTTGGCCGCGTAGTCGCTCTGGGGGCAGTAGACGATGGCGTCTTCGCCCGTGGCGGCGATCACCTGGAACTCCTCGCTCAGGTCGCCGCCGATCGCGCCGCTGTCGGCGGCCACCGCGCGGTAGGTCAGGCCGAAGCGGTCGAAGATGCGGCGGTAGGCCTGGGCCATCACCTGGTAGCTGGCCTTCGCCGCCGCCTGGTCGCGGTCGAACGAATAGGCATCCTTCATGATGAACTCGCGGCCACGCATCAGCCCGAAGCGGGGGCGGCGCTCGTCACGGAACTTGGTCTGGATCTGGTAGAGGTTCTTGGGCAGTTGCTTGTAGCTGCGCAGCTCCTGGCGCGCGATGTCGGTGACGACTTCCTCGCTCGTCGGCTGCACGATGAAGTCACGGCCGTGGCGGTCCTGGATGCGCAGCAGCTCGGGGCCCATCTTGTCGAAGCGGCCGGTCTCCTGCCAGAGTTCGGCCGGCTGCACCACCGGCATCGCGACCTCGACGGCCCCGGCGCGGTTCATCTCTTCGCGCACGATGGCCTCCACCTTGCGGATCACGCGCAGGCCCATGGGCATGTAGTTGTAGATGCCCGCGCCCAGCTTCTTGATGAGCCCGGCACGCGTCATGAGCTTGTGGCTCACCACTTCGGCGTCGGCCGGAGCCTCTTTGAGGGTGGAAACGAAAAATTGGGACGCTTTCATGGCACGGACGAAACCACCATCAGCATCGGGACGCTTGCCGCGCATCGGGGCCCGTGCATAATGGATACAGTTTTAAAAATTGGGGTTAGATTATGCTCGACCGGGACGGTTTTCGGCCCAACGTCGGCATCATCCTGCTCAACCAGAGGAACCAGGTGTTCTGGGGCAAGCGGATTCGCACCCACAGCTGGCAGTTCCCGCAGGGCGGCATCGATCGGGGGGAGACTCCCGAGCAGGCCATGTACCGCGAACTGCACGAGGAGGTGGGCCTGCACCCGTGCCACGTCCGCGTGGTGGCCCGCACGAGGGACTGGTTGCGCTACGAGGTGCCGGACCGTTACATCCGACGGGATGCCCGCGGCCACTACAAGGGCCAGAAGCAGATCTGGTTTCTGCTCCAGCTCGTCGGCCACGACTGGGACCTGAACCTCCGGGCGACCAACCACCCCGAGTTCGATGCCTGGCGCTGGAACGACTACTGGGTGCCGCTGGACGTGGTGGTCGAATTCAAGCGCGGCGTCTATGAAATGGCGCTGACCGAGCTCGCCCGCTTCCTGCCGCGCAACGAACAGCGCAACCGCTACCTGCGCAGCGGCATGCGCAACCGCGAAGGCGTGGCCGAGGGCATCGCTACCGCGGTCACGCTGCAGCACCGTTCGGCTTCCCTGCTCCTGCATCCTGGCATGGAACTCCCGCCAGGCGCCAGCTTCGACCCCGACCCGCGCACCGCGGGTGATGCACTGCCGACCGGACTGGAAGGCGGCGGCATGCAGCCCGGGCACAAGCCGGCCGGCTGAACGCACAGCGGGCGGCCGGCGGCCCGGGCATCCCGCGCACCGGCCACCTCCGGCACCAGAAAAAAAGGGCGACCCGAACGGTCGCCCTTTTTGCATTCCGCTCGCGCGCGGCCCTCAGGCGCCGGACAGCACCAGGTTGTCGCGGTGCACCATCTCCGGCTCGGCGCTGTAGCCCAGCAGCCGCTCGAATTCCGACGAGGGCTTGCGGCACAGCAGCCGCGCCTCGGCACTCGCGTAGTTGGCGAGGCCGCGGGCGATCTCCGCGCCCGCCGCATCGCGCACGGCGATCACGTCGCCCCGCGAGAACTCGCCCTCGACCGCCACCATGCCGATCGGCAGCAGGCTCTTGCCCTCCTGCCGCAGCTTGGCGGCCGCGCCCAGGTCCACGGTGACCGCACCGCGCAACTGCAGGTGGTCCGCCATCCACTGCTTGCGGGCCTGCTTCTTGGCCGTCTGCGCCACGAGCAGCGTGCCGATCGCTTCGCCCGCGCACAGCCGCAGCAGCACGTCCGGCTCGCGCCCCCAGGCGATCACCGTCGATGCACCCGAGCCCGCGGCCCGCTTGGCGGCGATGATCTTGGTGATCATGCCGCCGCGGCCGATGCTGGTGCCCACGCCGCCCGCCATCGCCTCGAGCGACGGATCGCCGGCCGCCGCCTCGTGCACGAACTGCGCGAGCGGATCGCGCCGCGGGTCGGCGGTGTAGAGGCCCTTCTGGTCCGTCAGGATGACCAGCGCGTCGGCCTCCACGAGGTTCGCCACCAGCGCGCCCAGCGTGTCGTTGTCGCCGAACTTGATCTCGTCGGTGACCACCGTGTCGTTTTCGTTGATGACGGGCACCACGCCCAGCCGCAGCAGCGTGAGCAGCGTGGAGCGCGCATTCAGGTAGCGCTCGCGGTCCGCCAGATCGGCATGGGTGAGCAGCACCTGGGCGCTGCCGAGCCCCTGTTCCCGCAGCTTGGTTTCGTACATCTGCGCGAGGCCCATCTGCCCGACGGCCGCGGCCGCCTGCAGTTCGTGGATCTCGTGCGGACGCGTGGACCAGCCCAGCCGCTTCATGCCCTCGGCGATCGCGCCGCTGGAGACCATGATGACCTCGCGCCGCGGCCCCGCGGAGCCGCCCACCAGCGCGGCCATCTGCCGGCTCCATTCGGTGATGGCGGTTTCGTCCAGCCCCCGGCCCTCGTTCGTCACCAGGCTGGAGCCCACCTTGATCACGATGCGGCGCGCATCTCGCAATATGCTCGAAACCATGAATCCCCGTCTTTTGTCCTAGCTAGCGCCGGCCGCCGCGGCGGCCCCCACACCGCCACCCACCGGGGATGGCGGCCCTGCCCCTCACTCGGGAGTGGCGTCGTTCGCGAAGCGCGGATCGACCACTTCCTGCACCTGCTCGGCCTGCTGCTGGGCCCGCACGTGCTGGTAGATCGCCTGGATCAGCGGCTCGCAGCCTTCGCGGGTGAGCGCCGAAATCTCGAACACGGGCCCCTTCCAGCGGAAGCGCTTCACGAAATCCTTGACCCGCGCGGCCCGCTCGTCCGCCGGCACCATGTCGAGCTTGTTGAGCACCAGCCAGCGCGGCTTCTCATAGAGCTCGGCGTCGTACTTGCGCAGCTCGCCGACGATCGCGGCAGCCTGCGCGACCGGGTCCACCTCCTCGTCGAACGGCGCCACGTCCACCACGTGCAGCAGCAGGCGGGTGCGCTGCAGGTGGCGCAGGAACTGGTGGCCCAGGCCGGCACCTTCCGAGGCGCCCTCGATCAGCCCGGGAATGTCGGCGATCACGAAGCTCTGCTCGGGGCCGACGCGCACCACGCCCAGGTTGGGATGCAGCGTCGTGAACGGGTAGTCGGCGATCTTGGGCCGGGCGTTCGAGACGGCCGCGATGAAGGTGGACTTGCCTGCGTTCGGCATGCCCAGCAGGCCCACGTCCGCGAGCACCTTGAGTTCGAGCTTGAGGTTGCGGCGCTCGCCGGGCCAGCCGGGTGTCTTCTGGCGCGGCGCGCGGTTGATCGCGCTCTTGAAGCGCATGTTGCCGAAGCCGCCGTCGCCGCCCTTGGCGATCGTGATCGTCTCGCCGGGCTGGAGCAGCTCGAACAGCACCTCGCCGGTGTCGGCGTCCGAGATGATCGTGCCGACCGGCATCTTCAGCGTGATGTCGTCACCGGCCGCGCCGAACATGTCGGAGCCCATGCCGTGCTCGCCGCGCTTGGCCTCGTGCCGGCGGGAGTAGCGGTAATCCACGAGCGTGTTCAGGCTCGGATCCGCCACGGCGAAGACGTGCCCGCCACGGCCGCCGTCCCCCCCGTTGGGTCCGCCGAATTCCTTGTACTTCTCGTGCCGGAACGATACACAGCCGTTGCCGCCATCTCCGGCGGCCACGTCAATAAAGGCTTCGTCGACGAACTTCATGAGGGGAGTTTACAAAAAACGGGGTTTCCGCCCCGGACGGGAGCCACCGCGGCGCATGCGGCGGAGACTCAAAAACGACGAAGCCCCGACAGGTCGGGGCTTCACTGCATCACCGGGACGAAACCGCTCAGGCGGGCGTCACGTTGACGGTGTGCTTGGACATCGCACCCTTGGTACCGAACGACACGTGGCCGTCCACCAGGGCGAACAGCGTGTGGTCCTTGCCCACGCCGACGTTCGTGCCGGGGTGGAAGCGCGTGCCGCGCTGGCGCACGATGATGGAGCCGGCGCTGATCAGCTCACCGCCGAACGCCTTCACGCCGAGCATCTTGGGCTTGGAATCGCGCCCGTTTCGCGTAGAGCCGCCGCCTTTTTTCTGTGCCATGGTGTCTGCTCCTTAAGCGGCGATCGCACCGATTTGCAGTTCGGTGAACTGCTGGCGATGGCCTTGGCGTTTCTGATAGTGCTTGCGACGGCGCATCTTGAAGATGCGGACCTTGTCGTGCTTGCCATGGGACACGACCGTGGCCGTGACCGTTGCGCCGGACACCAGGGGCGTGCCGACCTTGAGTTCAGCGCCGTTGCCGACTGCCAGAACCTGGTCGATCACGATTTCCTGGCCTACGTCCGCAGCAATCTGTTCTACTTTGATTTTTTCGCCGGAAGCAACGCGATACTGCTTGCCGCCGGTTTTTATGACCGCGTACATGTAAACCTCTTGGGAAGTGAAGCTCCGAGAAAAAGAATTTTTTCGCGGAACCACGCACTTTAGCACGGATGCGATCTTCTGCCTAGAGGGGGGCGAGGCGGAAGACGCAGGCGGCAGAACCCGCCCCGCGGGACCTCCGCACGCGACAGCTCCGGAGCGCACGGCGCCGTTCCTATAATGACCCTTTCACCCTCGCAGCCCGCCCTCGCCTTGTCCGCCCAGCCCCACACCTCGGCCATCCTTGCACTCATCGCAGACGACATGCATGAGGTGGACAAGGTGATCGCCGTCCGACTGCAGTCCTCCGTATCCCTCATCGGCGAGATCGCCCGCTACATCATCTCGGCGGGCGGCAAGCGATTGCGCCCCGCGCTGCTGCTGCTGATGTCGGGCGCGCTGGGCTACCGGGGCGCGCAGCGCTTCAACCTCGCGGCGGTGGTCGAATTCATCCACACCGCCACGCTGCTGCACGACGACGTGGTGGACGAATCCACACTGCGGCGCGGCCGCCCCACCGCCAACGAGAACTTCGGCAACCCGGCGAGCGTGCTGGTGGGCGACTTCCTGCATTCGCGCGCCTTCCAGATGATGGTGGATGCGGACGACATGCGCGTCATGCAGATCCTCTCGGAGGCCACCAACATCATCGCCGAGGGCGAAGTCCAGCAGCTCATGAACACGCACGACGCGACGCTGGACGAGCAGGGGTACCTGGAGGTGATCCGCTCCAAGACCGCCAAGCTGTTCGAGGCCAGCGCGCGCCTCGCGGCCGTGCTGGCCGGTGCCCCGGCAGAGGTCGAGGCGGCCTGCGCGGAATACGGCAACCGGCTGGGCACCGCCTTCCAGGTGATCGACGACGTGCTCGACTACGACGGCGACAGCGCCGAGATGGGCAAGAACCTCGGCGACGACCTGCGCGAGGGCAAGGTCACCCTGCCCCTCATCATCGCGATGCAGCGCGGTAGCGCAGCGCAGCGGCAGCTGATCGAATCCGCGATCGAGCACGGATCGCTCGACGAGTTGCCCGCGATCCTGGCCATCGTGCGCGAAACCGGCGCCCTGGAGGCGACCCGCGCCGCCGCCGCCGCGCAGGCGCAGGCAGCGATCCACGCACTATCTGCACTTCCTTCCAATAACTACACCGAAGGTTTGCTACAATTGGCGTCTCAGCTATTAGACAGGCGCGTTTAGCACAACGAACGCATTGCTTGTCTGACCACACGGGGTGTAGCTTAGCCTGGTAGAGCGCTACGTTCGGGACGTAGAGGCCGGAGGTTCGAATCCTCTCACCCCGACCAGGAATCCATACGAAAAGCCCAAGTGAATCAAGCACTTGGGCTTTTTTGTTTTGGGCCGTCATGAATGCCAATTCAGAGTAATTCTTGGGGGCCGATGGCCCAAGGATGGCCCACGTCGGCATGCAGGTTGCGCGCGGTGACACCCAGCTCTACACTGATCGCACTGACTGACCTGTGTGGCTGGTGCGGTGGATGCGGAGTAGTGCCCCTCCACCCGATGTAATTTAAGGGAAGCGCCAGCACGTTCCTTGGGCGATTTAGCGATAGCCCGACACGCCAAACACAGTGCCCGGAAATCCCCGAGGCCGCGACGCATGCGGACAGTCTTTTAGCGCCACGATGGCGAGTTGAGTCTGGGATGGGATTGTGTGACTCCCCTTAGCCCATAGTTCCAGACTCAAAAGGGAACCTGCTCTCATCTGATTTGAATCGCTCAACGAACCGGCCACCGGTTCGCCGATGTCGATTGGAAGAGTCATGGAGATCCCTGTCCTGCCAGAAGCACACTCTGGCCATTACCTTGTCAGCGCCCTCCTCGCTGAGCCCCCTCCACCCGTTCGCATCCTCTTCATCGAGCAGCTCTCGCTGCTGATCGGCAAAAGCTGCACCACCATTCGGACCTTCGCGACCTGCGAAAAGTACAAGGACCGGAACTTGATCCCCCGGCCTTTCAAGATGCCGGGCTCAAGGCGCCTTTGGGAAGGTCTGCACAACACACACACAAGCGTGCTGACGTCTGAACCTATCGATCTGCAACGCGGCAAAGGCCTGTTTCACCCCAGTTCAGGCGTCCGCGGCTGCGGATTGGCAGCCGAGGTGGCCTGC
>CAJYKV010000022.1 GCA_913774955.1 uncultured Acidovorax sp. | reverse complement strand
CCCGGCGACAACGTGTCGATCACCGTCAAGCTGATCAACCCCATCGCCATGGAAGAAGGCCTGCGCTTCGCCATCCGTGAAGGCGGCCGCACGGTCGGCGCCGGCGTCGTGGCCAAGATCATTGCTTAATCCTTGAAAGAGCAGGAAACACAATGTCCAAGCAAAAGATCCGCATCCGCCTGAAGGCTTTCGATTACAAGCTGATCGACCAGTCCGCCGCCGAGATCGTCGACACCGCCAAGCGCACGGGCGCCATCGTCAAGGGCCCGGTGCCCCTGCCGACGCGCATGAAGCGTTTCGACATCCTGCGTTCGCCGCACGTCAACAAGACGTCGCGCGACCAGTTCGAAATCCGCACGCACCAGCGCCTGATGGACATCGTCGATCCCACCGACAAGACCGTGGACGCGCTGATGAAGCTCGACCTGCCGGCCGGCGTGGACGTCGAAATCAAGCTGCAGTAATCCCTTCCTGCTGCCACCTGCGCGGCGCGGTCCTTCGGGGCCGCGCCGCGCTCTCCAACGCGGACTTGCCTGCAAAGGCAGTCCGCGTTATACTTTGCGGCTTCGCGTTTTTGCGTCCGGATGGCCGGGCGCGGGATGCGGAGTTTTATCAACCTTCTTTCGCGCACATAGGTGCTTAGCCGTCGAGGCCAGCGCCCGTCGTGCAAACGTTTCGGCCAATTGAAGTCGGGGCGGCGGAAGCTTTGGAGAACAACCAATGAGTCTGAGCAACTCCCTCGGGTTGCTGGGCCGCAAGGTGGGCATGATGCGTCTGTTCACCGATGACGGGGACGCAGTGCCCGTCACGGTGGTGGATGTGTCCAACAACCGCGTGACCCAGGTGAAAACCCAAGAGAACGATGGCTACGTGGCCCTGCAGGTCACGTTCGGTTCGCGCAAGGCATCTCGCGTGACCAAGCCCGAAGCCGGCCACCTTGCCAAGGCAGGTGTGGAAGCCGGTGAAATCATCCAGGAATTCCGCGTCACCGCAGAAACCGCCGGCAAGTACGCTGCGGGTGCTGCCGTGCCCGTCGCGGACGTGTTCTCGGTGGGCCAGAAGGTCGACGTGCAAGGCACCTCGATCGGTAAGGGCTACGCCGGCACGATCAAGCGCCACAACATGGCCTCGCAGCGCGCGTCGCACGGTAACAGCCGTTCGCACAACGTGCCCGGCTCCATCGGCATGGCGCAGGATCCCGGCCGCGTGTTCCCTGGCAAGCGCATGACGGGCCACCTCGGCGACGTCACCACCACCACGCAGAACCTCGACGTGATCCGCGTCGACGAAGCTCGCCAACTCCTCCTGATCAAGGGCGCGATCCCTGGTTCCAAGGGTGGGTTCGTGACCGTGCGTCCCGCCGTCAAGGCCAAAGCTTCCCAAGGAGCGAACTAATGCAGCTCGAACTCCTGAATGACCAAGGCCAGGCCGCGTCCAAGATCGACGTGCCCGAGACCGTGTTCGACCGCCAGTACAACGAAGACCTGATCCACCAGATCGTCGTGGCCTACCGCGCCAACGCCCGCCAGGGCACCCGCGCGCAGAAGGACCGCGAGCAGGTCCGTCACTCGACCAAGAAGCCTTTCAAGCAAAAGGGTACGGGTAACGCACGTGCCGGTATGACCTCCTCCCCGCTGTGGCGTGGGGGCGGCCGCATCTTCCCGAACCTGCCTGAAGAAAACTTCACGCAGAAGATCAACAAGAAGATGTACCGCGCCGGCATGGCTTCCATCCTGTCGCAGCTCGCCCGCGAAGGCCGCCTGGCCGTGGTGGACTCGCTGACGGTGGAAAGCCCGAAGACCAAGGTGCTGGCCGACAAGTTCAAGGCCATGAACCTGCAATCGGTGATGGTGATCGCCGATGAAGTGGACGAAAACCTGTACCTCGCTTCCCGCAACCTGAAGAACGTGTTCGTCGTCGAACCGCGTTACGCAGATCCGGTGTCGCTGGTGCATTACAAGAAAGTGCTCGTCACCAAGGGCGCTATCGACAAACTCAAGGAGATGTTCGCATGAGCACGACCCAGTTTGACGAAGGCCGTCTGATGCAGGTTCTGGTCGCTCCCATCGTGTCCGAAAAGGCCACCATGGTTGCCGAGAAGTCCAATGCTGTGACGTTCAAGGTGCTGCAGAACGCAACCAAGCCCGAAATCAAGGCCGCCGTGGAATTGATGTTCAAGGTCGAGGTCAAGGGCGTTTCTGTGGTGAACACCAAAGGCAAGACCAAGCGCTTTGGCAAGACCATCGGCCGCCGCGACAACGTGCGCAAGGCCTATGTGACGCTGAAGGAAGGTCAAGAGCTGAACCTGTCCGGGGAGGCCGCTTAAATGGCAGTCATCAAGATGAAACCCACCTCGCCCGGCCAACGTGCCGTGGTGAAGGTGACGCGTGACCACCTGTACAAGGGCGAGGCTTTCGCTGCGCTGCTGGAACCCCAGCACCAGAAGTCCGGCCGCAACAACAATGGTCACATCACCACCCGTCACAAGGGCGGTGGCCACAAGCACCACTACCGCGTGGTGGACTTCCGTCGCAACAAGGACGGCATCCCCGCGAAGGTCGAGCGCATCGAGTACGACCCGAACCGTACGGCCCACATCGCCCTGGTGTGCTATGCCGACGGCGAGCGCCGCTACATCATCGCTCCGCGCAATCTGGAAGTCGGCGCCACGATCGTGAGCGGTTCCGAGGCCCCGATCCGCGTGGGCAACACGCTGCCGATCCGCAACATCCCCGTCGGTTCGACGATCCACTGCATCGAGCTCAAGCCCGGTGCCGGTGCCCAGATCGCCCGTTCCGCTGGCACGTCCGCCACCCTGCTGGCCCGCGAAAGCGTGTACGCCCAGGTGCGGATGCGCTCCGGCGAAGTGCGCAAGATCCACATCGAGTGCCGCGCCACCATCGGTGAAGTCGCCAACGAAGAGCACAGCCTGCGCCAACTGGGCAAGGCCGGTGTGAAGCGCTGGATGGGCATTCGCCCGACCGTCCGCGGCGTGGCCATGAACCCGGTGGATCACCCGCACGGTGGTGGCGAAGGCCGCACCGGCGAAGGCCGCCATGCTGTCGATCCTTGGGGCAATCTGACCAAGGGTTATCGCACCCGCAACAACAAGCGCACACAGGTCATGATCGTGTCGCGCCGCAAGAAGTAAGGGATAACAAATGACTCGTTCTCTCAAAAAGGGTCCGTTTGTTGACCATCACTTGCTGGCCAAGGTCGAAAAGGCCGTCGCCACCAAGGACAAGAAGCCAGTCAAGACCTGGTCGCGTCGCTCCATGGTTCTGCCCGAGTTCATCGGCCTGACCATCGCCGTGCACAACGGCAAGCAGCACGTGCCGGTCTATGTCACCGACCAGATGGTGGGCCACAAGCTGGGCGAATTCGCCCTGACGCGCACCTTCAAGGGTCACCCCGCTGACAAAAAAGCGAAGAAGTAAGGAACGACCATGTCTGAAACACGTGCAGTCCTTCGGGGCGTCCGTCTGTCGGTCGACAAGGGCCGTCTGGTCGCTGATCTGATCCGCGGCAAGAAGGTCGACCAGGCACTGAACATCCTGTCGTTCACGCAGAAAAAAGCTGCCGGCATCGTCAAGAAGGTTCTGGAGTCCGCCATCGCCAACGCCGAGCACAACGACGGCGCCGACATCGACGAACTGAAGGTCAAGACCATCTACGTCGAACAAGGCACGACGCTCAAGCGCTTCACGGCCCGCGCCAAAGGCCGCGGCAACCGCATCAGCAAGCCCACCTGCCACGTTTACGTGACGGTCGGCAACTGAGGCCAAAGGAAGAATATGGGACAGAAAATCCATCCTACCGGCTTCCGCCTGGCCGTGAGCCGCAACTGGGCCAGCCGCTGGTACGCGAGCAACCGTGACTTCGCCGGCATGCTGGCCGAAGACATCAAGGTGCGCGAGTACCTGAAGGCCAAGCTCAAGAACGCCGCCGTGTCGCGCATCCTGATCGAGCGTCCTGCCAAGAACGCCCGCATCACGATCTACTCGGCACGTCCTGGCGTCGTGATCGGCAAGAAGGGCGAGGACATCGAGAACCTGAAGAAGGAACTCGCCTCCCGCCTGGGCGTGCCGGTCGCAGTGAACATCGAAGAAGTGCGCAAGCCCGAAATCGATGCCAAGCTGATCGCCGACTCGATCACCCAGCAGCTCGAAAAGCGCATCATGTTCCGCCGCGCCATGAAGCGCGCGATGCAGAACGCGATGCGCCTGGGCGCCCAGGGCATCAAGATCATGTCCGCCGGCCGCCTGAACGGCATCGAAATCGCACGTACCGAGTGGTACCGCGAAGGCCGTGTGCCGCTGCACACCCTGCGCGCCGACATCGACTACGGCACCTCCGAAGCCAAGACCACCTACGGTGTGATCGGCGTGAAGGTGTGGGTCTACAAGGGTGACACGCTGGGCCGCAACGACCTGCCGGTGGCTGAAACGCCCCGTCCGGAAGAAGAGCGTCGCCCGCGCGGTCCGCGCCGTGACGGCCGCCCGGGTGGCGACCGTGCCGGTGCCGGCCGTGGCCCCCGCCGTCCGATGGGTGGCAATGCCGCTCCGGCCGACGGCAGCGACAAGCCCGCCGGTGCCGGTGGCGCCGATAACACCGCCGTTAAGCGCGTTCGCAAGGTTGACGCGCCCGCTACAGCAGCGGACGGCAAAGGAGAATAACGATGCTGCAACCCGCTCGCCGCAAATACCGCAAAGAGCAGAAGGGCCGTAACACCGGCGTTGCCACCCGTGGCAACTCGGTGGCCTTCGGCGACTTCGGCCTGAAGTGCACGGACCGTGGCCGCCTGACGGCCCGCCAGATCGAGGCCGCACGCCGTGCGATCTCCCGCCACGTGAAGCGTGGTGGCCGCATCTGGATCCGCGTGTTCCCGGACAAGCCGATCTCCACCAAGCCCGCAGAAGTGCGTATGGGTAACGGTAAGGGCAACCCCGAGTACTACGTGGCTGAAATCCAGCCCGGCAAGGTGGTGTTCGAGATCGTCGGCGTTCCCGAAGAACTGGCCCGTGAAGCGTTCCGCCTGGCTGCCGCCAAGCTGCCGCTGCGCACCACGTTCGTCGCACGTCAAATCGGCGCTTGATCAGGAGTATTGAAATGACCAAAGCTGCTGAACTGCGCCAAAAAGACGTCGCCGGCATCGAAGCCGAGATCAAGTCCCTGCAGAAGGCCCACTTCGGCCTGCGCATGCAGAAGGCTACGCAACAACTGGGCAACACGAGCACGCTGCGTTCCACGCGCCGTGACATCGCACGTGCCAAGACCATCCTTGCTGAAAAGCAAGCCGCCAAGTAAGGAGCCGACATGACGGAAGCTAAAAAATCCCTCAAGCGCACCTTGATTGGCAAGGTGGTCAGCGACAAGCGCGCCAAGACCGTGACCGTTCTGGTCGAGCGCCGCGTGAAGCACCCGATCTACGACAAGATCGTGATGAAGTCGAGCAAGTACCACGCCCATGACGAAAATGGCGAGTACAAGCTGGGCGACACCGTCGAGATCACGGAAAGCCGCCCGCTTTCCAAGACCAAGAACTGGGTCGCCACGCGCCTGGTGCAAAAGGCTGCCCTGGTCTGAGTGGTTCACCACTCCCGGCGGCACGCCCTCTGAAAACGGCCCACAATCGTGGGCCGTTTTTTCATTTCCGGCCTCGCTTTTCTCTCTTCCCTTTTTTCCCCTTCACATCACTTCCCAACTGGAGAACCCAACCATGATCAAGATCGGTGACGCACTGCCCGCGGTGACCCTGATGGAATACTCGGATACCGAAGGCGAGGGCTGCAGCCTCGGCCCCAACCCGGTCGACGTCGCCAAGGCCTCGGCCGGGAAGACGATCGCCCTGTTCGCCGTGCCTGGTGCCTTCACGCCCACCTGCTCGGCCAAGCACGTGCCCGGCTACGTCGAACAGGCGGAGGCGTTCAAGGCCGCGGGCGTGGACGAGGTCTGGTGCCTGAGCGTGAACGATGCGTTCGTGATGGGCGCCTGGGCGCGCGACCAGAAGACGGCCGGCAAGGTGCGCATGCTGGCCGACGGCGATGCCGCCTTCGCCAAGGCCACCGGCCTGACGCTGGACCTCAACGGCAAGGGCCTGGGCCTGCGCAGCAACCGCTATTCGATGCTCGTCAAGGACGGCAAGGTCGCCTCGCTGAACATCGAGGCTCCGGGCAAGTTCGAGGTGAGCGACGCTGACACGCTGCTGGCCCAGGCCCGCGGCTGAGGACGGAGTCCCCAGGCCCCTTCCCCGCGCGGCCGCGCCCTCAGTCGATATCGACCTTGAG
This sequence comes from uncultured Acidovorax sp., assembly GCA_913774955.1. Classification (GTDB taxonomy): domain Bacteria; phylum Pseudomonadota; class Gammaproteobacteria; order Burkholderiales; family Burkholderiaceae_C; genus Paracidovorax. The sequence continues at coordinate 126,503 of CAJYKV010000022.1, read as the reverse complement.
GTAGTGCGAGCCCGCGATCGGGTTGTGGTAGTAGGGTGGGATTTCCTCGAATCCCAGGTCGGCATAGAGTGCGCGGGCGGACTCCATGCCGTCCAGCGTATCCAGCAGCACGCAGGCATAGCCGGCCTGGCGGGCCACGTCGAGCATGGCCTCGGCGAGCTGGCGCCCGAGGCCGAAGCCGCGGAACGCCTTGCGCACGTAGAGGCGCTTCATCTCGGCGGCGTTCGGGTAGTCGGCGGTGTCCAGCGGCCGCAGGGCGCAGCATCCGGCGACCGCGCCGCCCACCTCCGCGAGCAGGATCTGGCCGCGTGGCGGTGCGTAGTCCGCTGGCAGCTGGGCGAGTTCGGTCTCGAAATCCTGGAATTGCAGGTCGATGCCCAGGCTGTCGCCGTATTCCCGGAAGATGTCGCGCACGGCGTCCATTTCAGCGGGCTCGGAGGGCATGAGGAGGTCGACGGGAGGCTGTTCCACGAGGCAAAGGCGGGAAGTGGTGCGGAAAAACAGTGTACTGGCACGTGCCGCACGCCGGCCATGCGGGATGGCCCGGGCGCGGAGGGCGTCACGCCCGTGCCGTGCCCGCGGCCTGCAAGGATGCCCTGCACGTTCGGCATCACTGCGCGATGGGTCCCCCCACCGCTCGGGCAAGGGTGGCCAAGGTGTTCAGGTTTCGGCCAGCAGCCGTTCGATCAGGCGGTGGAGTTCCGGGAAATCCGGTGCGCCCACATAGCTCTTCACGATCTCGCCGCGCTTGTTCACGATGAAGGTCGAGGGCGTGAGGCGCACGTCGCCCCAGGCCTTGGCCACGGCGCCGGTGTTGTCGATGGCCACCTTGAAGGGCAGTTGCCGGGTCTGGGCGAAGTTCACCACGTAGCTCGGCGGGTCGTAGCTCATGGCGACGGCCAGCGTGTCGAAGCCGCGATCGCGGTATTTGCCGTAGGTGGAGATGATCTCCGGCATCTCGGCCACACAGGTGGTGCAGCTGGTGGCCCAGAAGTTCACGAGCGTGACCTTGCCGCGCAGGTCCGCCGTGGTCTGGCGGGAGCCGTCGAGCAGCACGAAGGTGGATTCAGGCGCCTGCGAACGTCCGGCGCCCAGGTAGACGAAGGCCCCCACGCCCACGCAGGCCGCGACCACCGCCGCGCCGATCCATTGCTTCATGCCCATCGTCGCCCCGCCTTTCTGCAGATCCCGGATTCCCGCGCGGGCCGCACCCGGCACGCGCTGATCCACCATTGTGCCGGACGGGATGCTCCGGCGTGCGCGGCGTTGGATGCCGGGCGCGGGCGGAAAGTTCGGCGCTTGACGTGCGTCAATCGGGCAGGGCCGTGGGGTGCCCGGGACCCGGTGGCACGGAGCAGCGGGCCGCAGCGCGCAGGCCTCCCGGCTGCGGATAATGGTCCGATGCGCCCGATCCTTTCCGTCCCCGCTGCCCCTTTCCGATGCGAGGGTGGCTGGCCGCGCCTGGGCGCACGGCGGTGGCTGGCGGCTGGGGTCCTGCCGTGGGCCCTGGCGGCCTGCAGTCCGCCGCTCGACTGGCGCACGGTGCGCATGGAGGGCTCCGGGCTGGAGGCGCTGCTGCCCTGCAAGCCGGACCGCGCTGCGCGGCCGGTGGAGCTGGGCGGGCGGACGGTGGAGCTGTCGATGGCGGGCTGCATGGCGGATGGAGCGACCTTTGCCGTGTCGCACATGGTGCTGGACGGCTCCGCCGGTGCCGCGGAGGCCGGCGTGGTGCTGTCGCAGTGGCGCGCGGCCACGCTCGGGCGCATGGGGGTGCCGGCGACGGATGCCGCCGCGGCCGGCAGCCCCTTCACGCTCCCGGGCGCGCTGCCCTTGCCGCAGTCGGTGCGCGTGCAGGTGCAGGGCGTCTCGCCGGACCATTCCGCGGCCGTGGTCGCGCATGCCGTCTGGTTCGCCCGTGCCGAGGCCGCCGCCGCAGGGGCCGCGCCGCGGCTGCGGCTCTACCATGCAGTGCTCTATGCGCCGACGCCGCGTGCCGCCGCGGCCGACGCGTTCTTCGGCGGGCTCGCCCTGCGGTGACGCGGCGGCGCGCGGCGCCATAATGCGGTTCACCCGATCCATCCATGAGCACGCGCCTTCTCCTCATCGCCCACGCCCCGCTGGCCCATGCGCTGCGCGCCTGCGCCCTGCATGTGTTCCCCGAATCCGCCGACGACATCCTGGCCCTGGACGTGCATCCCAATGCACCGCCCGAGGACACGCTGGCGGCCGCCCGCATCCTGCTGGAAAGCGGCGACGCGGAGGATGCCGCCTCCACGCTCGTGCTCGCCGACGTGTTCGGCGCGACGCCGTGCAACGTGGCGCAGCGCCTCGTGGACGGCGAGCGGTCGCGCCTGGTGACGGGCGTGAACCTTCCCATGCTGCTTCGCACCGTCACCTACCTGCGCGAGCCGCTCGATGCGCTCGTCGCCCGGGCCATCGCGGGCGGCACCCAGGGGGTGATGCAGGTCGCGGCCGCGGCCCCCCAGAACCAGAACCGACGTTCCCGCCATGATCAAGACGAGTATCACCATCAGCAATAAGCTGGGCCTGCACGCCCGTGCGTCCGCGAAGCTCACGAAGCTGGCCGGCAGCTTCCCCTGCGAGGTGTGGATGGGCCGGGGCGAGCGCCGCGTGAACGCCAAGAGCATCATGGGCGTGATGATGCTGGCCGCCGGCATCGGCTCCGAGGTCACGATCGAGACCGACGGCCCGCAGGAGCAGGAAGCGATGGACGCACTGCGCGCGCTCATCGACGGCAAGTTCGGCGAAGGGGAGTGACGCTCCGCATGGCCCCCCGATCCGCCGCCGCACCCGGAGACACCCGATGACGTTCGCGGTCCATGGTCTGGCCGTCGCCCGGGGGATCGCCATCGGGCGTGCGGTGCTCGTCGGCTCCAGCCGTGTGGACGTGGCGCATTACTTCATCGAGCCCGACCAGGTGCGCGCCGAGATCCTGCGCGTGCGCGACGGGCGCAATGCGGTGGTCGAGGAACTGCAGCGGCTGCAGGCCGAGATGCCCGCCGACGCGCCGCCCGAGCTGGCGGCGCTGCTCGACGTGCACCTGATGCTGCTGCAGGACGAGACCCTGGTGAGCGGGGTGAAGCACTGGATCACGGACCGCCTCTACAACGCCGAATGGGCGCTGACCACGCAGCTGGAAATCATCGCGCGCCAGTTCGACGAGATGGAGGACGAGTACCTGCGCGAGCGCAAGGCCGACCTGGAGCAGGTGGTCGAGCGCATCCTGCGGTATATGAAGGGCGTCGCGGGCCCCGTGTCGCCGCCGCCCCCGGGCCCCCGGCGCTCGGGCGCGGCGATGGGGCTCGGGCTGCAGCAGGACCTGCTGCCCGGCGACATGGTGGACGTTCCGCTGGTGCTGGTGGCGCACGACCTGTCGCCGGCCGACATGCTGCAGTTCAAGCAGAGCGTGTTCGCGGGCTTCGTGACCGACGTGGGCGGCAAGACCTCGCACACGGCCATCGTCGCGCGCAGCATGGACATTCCCGCGGTGGTGGGCGCGCGCGCCGCGAGCCAGCTGGTGCGCCAGGACGACTGGGTGATCATCGACGGGGACGCGGGCGTCATGATCGTCGATCCGTCGCCGATCATCCTGGCCGAGTACGGTTTCCGCCAGCGCCAGACGGAGCTCGAGCGCGGGCGGCTCACCCGGCTGCTGCACACGCCCGCGGTCACGCTCGACGGCGAGCGCATCGAGCTGCTGGCGAACATCGAGCAGCCGGGCGACGCGGCCGGTGCGGTGCGCGCCGGTGCGGCGGGGGTGGGGCTGTTCCGCAGCGAATTCATGTTCATGGGCCGGGGCGACGACCTTCCGGGCGAAGAGGAGCAGTACCAGGCCTACCGGGCCGCGGTGGAGGGCATGCAGGGCCTGCCCGTCACGCTGCGGACCATCGACGTGGGGGCGGACAAGCCGCTGGACGGCAAGGCCGCCAAGGAGGCGCCCAGCCACCTCAATCCGGCCCTGGGACTGCGGGCGATCCGCTGGAGCCTGGCCGATCCGTCGATGTTCCGCACGCAGCTGCGCGCCGTGCTGCGCGCGGCCGCGCACGGGCCGGTGAACCTGCTGTTCCCGATGCTGGCCCACGTGGGCGAGATCCGGCAGACGCTCGCGCAGGTGGACATGGCGCGGGCCGAGCTGCAGGCGCAGGGCGTTCCCTATGGCGCGGTGCAGCTGGGCGCGATGATCGAGGTGCCGGCCGCGGCGCTGATCGTGCGCCGCTTCCTGCAGTATTTCGATTTCCTCTCCATCGGCACCAACGACCTGATCCAGTACACGCTCGCGATCGACCGGGCCGACGAGAGCGTGGCCCATCTCTACGATCCGATGCACCCGGCGGTGCTGCAGCTCGTGGCCGACGTGATCGCGGAAGGCCACCGCCAGGGCAAGAGCGTGTGCCTGTGCGGCGAGGCCGCGGGCGACGTGTCCATGACGAAGCTGCTGCTGGGCCTGGGGCTGCGCAGCTTCTCGATGCATCCCGCGCAGATCCTGGCCGTGAAGCAGGAAGTGCTGCGGTCGGACACGCGCAAGCTCGCGCCGTGGGCGCGCACGGTGATCGACGCCGACAGCCCGGCCGACGTGCTGGGCGGCTGACCCGCCGGCCGGCGGGCCCCTGGGGCCGGCTCAGAAGTTCTTCGTCAGCGTGGCGATGAAGCGGCGGCGGTTCGGCGAGGTGCGGCCCGCGTCGCCCGGGCCCGTGGCGGCGGCGTAGGCGTCTGCGCGCGTGGCGCCCTGCACGGAGCCGGCGAGCAGCAGGCCGCCGCCGAAATCCCAGGACGCACCGAGCTGGTAATCCGCATAGCTCGGAAGGCCGAGCGAGCGGATGTCGCCGGACATGCGGGTCATGCCGACGGCCGCCTTGAGCGTCAGCCGGGACACCAGTTCGCGGCTGTAGGCGAGGCTGGCGTAGCCGGTGCCGCGGCCGGAGAGGCCGGAGCCGCCGCTGGCGCCGGCATAGCCGAAGTAGTCGCGCGAGACGGTGTGGGCGTATTTCAGCGTGAACTGCCCCAGGGTGTCGTTGCCGTAGCCGGCGCTGGCGTACACCTCCCGGGTGTTGCCCGCCCGGTTGCCGGGGTAGAGGTAGGCGAGCGCGCCCAGGTCCACGTCGATCGGACCGGCCTTGAAGCGCCAGCCGCCGTAGAGATCGCTCTCCAGGCTGTTGCCGCGCTGCCATTGCACGCTAGAGTTCCAGGTGCCCACATACCAGCCGCTGTCGCCGAAGGCGTAGTCCAGTCCGCCCTGCACGGCCGGCTTGAATGCGCTGCCGCGGGCGAAGCCGTCGCTCTTGAGCATGTCCTGGTCCTGGCCGCGGAACTTGTAGTTGGTGGTGAGGGCCAGGTTGCCGGTGAGCTGTGCGCGGGCCCCGGGCGCCGCGGCGAGGCAGGCGGCGAGGAGCGTGGCGGGGAGGGCGATGCGGTGCGTGCGTTGCATGGGGAATACGCCGCCCGTGGCGACGCCGGTGAGGAAAACCGCCAGCGTAGGGAGGCCGCCGTCAAAACGGTGTCAAAAGGCAGGCCCGCGGCGTCAAGGCGGCGTCAATGCGGGCGGCGCCGCGCCGGTTTTTACGCCGCGTTTACGGGCGCGCGGGGAAGCTGTGCACACTTTTTACGCGGGCTTTTCCAGAATGCCTCCATCGCCCGCAAGGGTTGTTGGAGTGCATGAACATGGATGTGCTGTGGGTTGCCGCGATCGCGGCGTTGTGGGTGGCCATGGCCGAGGCCGTGGTGATCCTGGGCAGGCGCGACGGCCGGCGGCGGGGAGCGTCGCGATGATCGGCATCGACGTGCTCTACGGGTTCGGCGCCATCGTCGCGGTGCTGCTGTTCGCCTACCTGGTGTTCGCGCTGATCTGCGCGGAGGAGTTCTGACATGGACACCTCCGCCTGGGGCCTGCTGGCCCTGTTCCTGACCGTGCTGGGCCTGCTGGCCTGGCCGCTCGGCCGGGGCCTGGCCACGGTGTGCGAAGGGCGCCTGCCGGCCTGGATGCACCGCGCCGAAGCGCCCCTCTACCGCCTGGCCGGCGTGCGGCCGCAGCAGGGCATGCACTGGCGCCACTATGCGCTGGGGCTGCTCGCCTTCAATGCGCTGGGCGTGCTGGCGGTGTATGCGCTGCAGCGCCTGCAGGGCGTGCTGCCGCTCAATCCGCAGGGCCTGCCGGCCGTGGCGCCGGATTCCGCCTTCAACACGGCGGTGAGCTTCGTCGCGAACACCAACTGGCAGGGCTATGCGGGCGAATCCACGATGGGCTACCTCGTGCAGATGCTCGGGCTGTCGGTGCAGAACTTCCTGTCCGCCGCCACGGGCATCGCGGTGGCCTTCGCGCTGGCGCGGGGATTCGCAGCGCGCCGCACGGACGGTGCCGGCCACGTGGGCAACGTGTGGGCGGACCTGGTGCGCATCACTGCCTGGGTGCTGGTGCCCCTGTCGTTCGTACTGGCCCTCCTGCTCGCGGGCCAGGGCGTCATCCAGAACTTCGCGCCCTACCGCGACGTGGCCACGGTGGAGGCGACCGTGTACCAGGCGCCGCAGACCGATGCCCAGGGCCAGCCGGTGAAGGATGCCTCCGGCAATCCGGTCACCCAGGAGGCAAGTACGCGCACGCAGACGCTGCCGATGGGCCCGGTCGCTTCGCAGGAAGCGATCAAGATGCTGGGCACGAACGGCGGCGGCTTCTTCAATGCCAACTCGGCGCACCCCTACGAGAACCCGACGCCGCTCACCAACTTCGCGCAGATGCTGGCGATCTTTTTGATTCCCGCGGCGCTGTGCTTCGCGTTCGGCCGCGTGGTGGGCGACTGGCGCCAGGGCGCGGCCATCCTCGCCGCGATGGCGCTGATGTTCGTGGTGGCCGTGGTCGCGGTGACGGCGGCGGAGCAGGCGAGCAATCCGGCGCTCTCTGCGCTGGGGGCCGATCCGGTGGCCTCGGGGCTGCAGGCCGGCGGCAACATGGAGGGCAAGGAAGCGCGCTTCGGCATCTCCGCCTCGGCCCTGTTCGCGGCCGTCACCACGGCGGCCTCGTGCGGCGCCGTGAACGCCATGCACGACTCGTTCACTCCTCTCGGCGGCATGGTGCCGATGGTGCTGATGCAGCTCGGCGAAGTGGTGTTCGGCGGGGTCGGCACGGGTCTCTACGGCATGCTGGTGTTCGCCATCCTCGCGGTGTTCATCGCGGGGCTGATGATCGGCCGCACGCCCGAATACCTGGGCAAGAAGATCGAGGTGCGCGAGATGAAGCTGACTTCCGTCGCCATCCTCGTGACGCCGATCCTGGTGCTGGTGGGCACCGCCGTGGCGGTGCTGGCGCCCGCGGGCCAGGCCGGCATCGCCAATCCAGGCGCGCACGGCTTCTCGGAGGTGCTGTATGCGCTCACCTCCGCCGCCAACAACAACGGCAGCGCCTTCGCGGGCCTGTCGGCCAACACGCCCTTCTACAACGTGCTGCTGGGGCTGGCCATGTGGTTCGGCCGTTTCGGCGTGATCGTGCCGGTGCTGGCCATCGCCGGATCGCTCGCCACCAAGAAGCGGCTGCCGCCCGGCCCCGGCACCATGCCCACCCACGGCCCGCTGTTCGTGGCGCTGCTGGTGTTCACGGTGCTGCTCGTGGGCCTGCTGAATTACGTGCCCTCGCTGGCGCTCGGCCCGGTGGTGGAACACCTGGTGCTGCAGGCCCGGTGAGCGCGAGGAGAGATACGACATGACGACCCCCCAATCCCCGGCCCCGGTATCCGCCCCGGCCCCGGTTCCCGCACGGAACCCCACTCTCTTCGACGCCGCGCTCGTGCGCCCGGCCCTCTGGCAGGCCTTCGCCAAGCTGGACCCGCGCGTGCAGTGGCGCAATCCGGTGATGTTCATCGTCTTCATCGGCAGCATCTTCACGACGCTGCTGTGGCTGCAGGCGCTCACCTCCGCGCAGGAGCTGGGCATGCGCCCGGCGTTCATCCTGGCGGTGGCCGTGTGGCTGTGGTTCACGGTGCTGTTCGCGAATTTCGCCGAGGCGCTGGCCGAAGGCCGCAGCAAGGCGCAGGCCGCCTCGCTGCGCGGGCTGCGCAAGGACACCTGGGCCAAGAAGCTCTCCGAGCCGCGCCACGGCGCGCGCTTCCTGCCCGAGCAGGCCACCAATCTGCGCCGCGGCGACGTGGTGCAGGTGGATGCCGGCGACGTGATTCCGCTCGACGGCGAAGTGATCGAGGGCATGGCTTCGGTGGACGAGAGTGCGATCACGGGCGAATCCGCTCCGGTGGTGCGCGAATCGGGTGGCGATTTCTCGGCCGTGACCGGCGGCACGCGCGTGCTGTCGGACTGGCTGGTGGTGCGCATCACGGTGAACCCGGGCGAATCGTTCCTCGACCGCATGATCGGCATGGTGGAGGCCGCCAAGCGGCAGAAGACGCCCAACGAGGTGGCGCTCACCATCCTGCTGGTGGCGCTCACCATCGTGTTCCTCGTGGTGACGGTGACGCTGCTGCCGTTCTCGCTCTTCAGCGTGCAGGCCTCGGGCGCGGGCACCGTGGTGTCGCTCACGGCGCTGATCGCGCTGCTGGTGTGCCTGATCCCGACCACCATCGGCGGCCTGCTGTCGGCCGTGGGCGTGGCGGGCATGAGCCGCATGATGCAGGCCAACGTGATCGCCACCTCGGGCCGGGCCGTGGAGGCCGCGGGCGACGTGGACGTGCTGCTGCTGGACAAGACCGGCACGATCACGCACGGCAACCGGCAGGCGAGCGCGTTCATGCCGGCGCCGGGCGTGACCCGCGCGCACCTGGCCCGGGCCGCGCTCATGGCCTCGCTGGCCGACGAGACGCCCGAGGGCCGCAGCATCGTGGAGCTGGCGCGCCGCGAGGGCATCGAGGCGGAAGCCGGCGCGGCCGCCGGCCTGGTGCTGGTGCCCTTCACCGCGCAGACCCGCATGAGCGGCGTGGACCTGCCCGCCACGAACGGTGCCGCCGTGGCGCTGCGCAAGGGCGCCGTGCAGGCGCTGACCCGGCACGTGGAGGCGCTGGGCGGCGCCATGCCGATGGAAGTGGGCCGCGCCGCGGACGACGTGGCACGCCGCGGCAGCACGCCGCTGGCCGTGGCCGAGGGCGCGCGCGTGCTCGGCGTGGTGGAGCTCAAGGACATCGTCAAGTCCGGCATCCAGTCGCGCTTCGCGGAGCTGCGGCGCATGGGCATCAAGACCGTGATGATCACGGGCGACAACCGGCTCACGGCGGCGGCCATCGCGGCCGAGGCCGGGGTGGACGACTTCCTCGCCGAAGCCACGCCCGAGGACAAGCTCGCCCTCATCCGCCGCTACCAGTCCGAAGGCCGGCTGGTCGCCATGACCGGCGACGGCACGAACGATGCCCCCGCTCTGGCCCAGGCCGACGTGGCCGTGGCCATGGGCAGCGGCACGCAGGCCGCGAAGGAGGCCGGCAACATGGTGGACCTGGATTCCAACCCCACCAAGCTGCTGGAGGTGGTGGAGACGGGCAAGGCGCTGCTGATGACGCGCGGCTCGCTCACCACGTTCTCGATCGCCAACGACGTGGCCAAGTACTTCGCGATCATCCCGGCGATGTTCGTCTCCACGTATCCGCAGCTCGGCGCGCTGAACGTGATGCGGCTGGCGAGCCCGTCGTCAGCGATCCTGTCGGCCGTGATCTTCAACGCGCTGATCATCGTCTTTCTGATCCCGCTCGCGCTCAAGGGCGTGCGCTACCGCCCCGTGGGCGCGGCCGCGCTGCTGCGGCGCAACCTCGCCGTGTACGGCCTGGGCGGGCTCGTCGTGCCGTTCATCGGCATCAAGCTCATCGACTGGGCGCTCGTGGCCGTCGGCCTCGTCTGAACGCGTTTTTGCGGAGAACCCCCATGGCTTCCTCTTCCCTCGCATCGCCGGCCGCCCCGGCCGTCCCGCCCCCCGCCGCAAGCCCGGACGACGGCGGCGCACCCGCGCTGCGCGGGCCGCTGCTGCGGCCGGCGCTGGCGCTGTTCGCCTGCCTGTCGCTGGTCACCGGCGTGCTGTATCCGCTGGCCGTCACCGGCGTGGCGCAGTCCGTGTTCCCGCAGCAGGCCGCGGGCAGCATCGTGCGCGACGCGGCCGGGAACGCCGTCGGCTCGCGCCTGATCGGACAGAACTTCACCGATCCCGCGCATTTCTGGGGCCGCCCGTCGGCCACCGCACCGATGCCCTACAACGCGGGTGCCTCCGGCGGCTCGAACCTGGGGCCGACGAACCCGGCCCTCGCCGATGCGGTGAAGGCCCGCATCGAGGCGCTGCGGGCGGCCGACCCCGGCAACACCGCGCCCGTGCCGGTGGACCTCGTCACGGCCTCGGCCAGCGGGCTCGATCCGCACATCAGCGTGGCGGCGGCACGCTACCAGGCGGCCCGCGTGGCCCGCGCGCGCGGCCTGCCGCTGGAGCGCGTGGACGCGCTGGTGCGATCGCACACCGAGGCGCCGCTGCTGCCGTGGCTGGGCGAGGCGGGCGTGAACGTGCTCACGCTCAATATGGCGCTCGACGCGGTGCGTTGAATCCGGGAGACTGCGCACTCCCGTGCCGCCCTCCAGCATGCCGACAGACCTCCGACCCGATCCCGACGCCCTCATCGCGCAGATGCGCGCCGAGGAGCAGCGCGTGCAGCGCGGCAAGCTGCGCATCTACTTCGGTGCCAACGCCGGCGTGGGCAAGACCTGGTCGATGCTCGGCGCCGCGCAGCGCGAGCGCCAGGCCGGCCGCGACGTGCTCGTGGGCGTGGTGGAGACCCATGGCCGCGCCGAGACGGCGGCGCTGCTCGACGGCCTGCCCGTTCTGCCGCGGCGCACGCTGGAGCACGGCGGGCGCACGCGCACCGAGTTCGATCTGGATGCCGCGCTGCAGCGCCGGCCGGCCGTGCTGCTGGTGGACGAGCTCGCGCATTCGAACGCGCCGGGCTCCCGCCATGCCAAGCGCTGGCAGGACGTGCAGGAGCTCGTGGCCGCGGGCATCGAGGTCTGGACGGCGCTCAACGTGCAGCACCTGGAGAGCCTCAACGGCACCGTGGGGGCGATCACGGGCGTGCGCGTGCACGAGACCGTGCCCGACACCGTGCTCGACGAAGCCGACGAGGTGGTGTTCGTCGATGCCACGCCCGACGAGCTGGCCGCGCGCCTGACCGCGGGCAAGGTCTATCTGCCGCATCAGGCCGAGCGCGCGGCGCAGAATTTCTTCCGCAAGGGCAACCTGATCGCGTTGCGCGAGATCGCCCTGCGGCGCACGGCCGAACACGTGGAGGACGACGTGCGCGTCTGGCGCGTCGAGCAGTCCGGCGGGGGGCACGGCGTGCCGCCGGCCTGGAACACCTCCGGCGCGCTGCTGGCCTGCGTGGGCCCGCACGAGGATGCCGCCCACACCGTTCGCACGGCCGCCCGGCTGGCCGGCCAACTCAACGTGCGCTGGCACGCCGCCTATGTCGAAACCCCGCGGCTGCAGCGGCTGCCGGCACGTGAGCGCGACCGCATCCTGGCCGTGCTGCAGCTGGCCGAAGAACTGGGTGCGGAAACCGCCGTGCTCACCGGTGGTGCCGTGGCGCCCGCGCTGGCCGAACACGCGCGCCAGCTCAATTGCGCGACGGTCGTGGTCGGCCGTGCGCGCCGCCGCACGGGGCCGGGGCGATGGTGGCCGGCGCCCGGCACGGCGCAGGCGATCGGCAGCGCCGCGCCCGCGCTGGACATCGTGGAAGCGGGCGAGCCGGGCAGCAGCCGCCGGCTGCCGTCGGCGCTCTGGCGCCAGGTGGGCGATGCGGCGGGTGGCGGCGCGCAGGAGGATGCGGACCGGCCCTCCGCCCGCTGGCCCGGCTACGGCGCCGCCGTCGCCGCGAGCGTGGCCGTCACGCTGCTCGCGCTGCCGCTCTCGGGCGTGCTGGAGCTGACCAACATCGTCATGCTCTACCTGCTAGGCGTGGTCGGCGTGGCGGTGCGCTTCGGGCGCGTTCCCGCCGCCCTGGCCGCGCTGCTCAACGTGGCGGCGTTCGATTTCGTGTTCGTCTCGCCGCAGCTGTCCTTCGCCGTGAGCGACGTGCAGTACCTCGTCACCTTCGGCGTCATGCTCGGCGTCGGCCTGCTGGTGGGGCAGCTCACGGCGGGGCTGCGCTTTTCCGCGGGTGTCTCGGCCGGGCGCGAGCAGCGCATGCGCTCGCTGTTCGAACTCACGCGCGAGCTGTCGGCGGCGCTGGAGGCCTCGCAGGTGGTGGACATCGCCACCCGGGCCGTGCAGCAGCATTTCGGCGGGCAGGCCGTGGTGCTGCCGCTGGACGATACCGACCGCCTCGCGGTGCCCGGCGTGCCGCCCGCGGGTTTCGACCCGAGCGTGGCGGACTGGACGCTGCGCCACGGCCGCAGCGCGGGCCTGGGCACGGCCACGCTGGCCGCGCAGGGCTGGCGCTACGTGCCGCTCACGGCCCCGATGCGCGTGCGCGGGGTGCTGGCGCTCGAACCCGCGCGGCCACGCTGGCTGCTCATTCCCGAGCAGGCGCAGCACCTTGAAACCCTCGCGCGGCAGGTCGCCATCGCGCTGGAGCGCGTGCACTACGTGGAGGTGGCGCAGCGCGCCGTGCTGGACATGGAGTCCGAGCGACTGCGCAACGCGCTGCTCGGCGCCATCTCGCACGACGTGCGCACGCCGCTCACCGCGCTCATCGCGCTGGCGGAATCGCTGCCGGCCCAGTCCGACGAAGCACTGCCTGCCGCGTCGCGGGCGATCGTGCAGCAGGCCCACCAACTGCATGCCCTGGTCAGCAACCTGCTGGACATGGCCCGGCTGGAGAGCGGCCTCGCGGGCGGCAGCGTGCGCTTGCGGCGCGACTGGCAATCGGTAGAGGAAGTGGTGGGCTCGGCCATCCGGGCGGCGCGGCCCGCCCTGGGTGCGCTGCAGGTGCGCACCGCGCTGCCCGCGGACCTGCCGCTCGTGGAGTTCGATGCGGTGCTGATCGAGCGCGTGCTCGTGAACCTGCTGGAGAACGCCGCCAAGTACGGCGCTGCGCCGATCGACGTCGCCGCCGAGGCGCTGCCCGGCACGCTGCGCATCCGCGTGCGCGACCACGGCCCGGGGCTGCCCGCGGCGCTGCGCGGGCGCGAGCACACGCTGTTCGACAAGTTCACGCGCGGCCAGGCCGAGTCGTCCACGCCCGGCGTGGGCCTGGGGCTGGCGATCTGCCGCGCCGTGGTGCTGGCGCATGGCGGCGACATCGCGGCAGCGGGCGCCGCGGCCGGTCCCGGGGCAGAATTCACCGTCACCCTGCCGCGGCGCAATCCGCCTGCCGTGCCGGAAGCCGCCGAGCTGCCGGACGAGGACGCTTCCACCTCCCAGGGCCCGCGCGCCGCTTTTTCCTGAATGAATTCCTGCCGATGAACCCCCACCTGCGCACCGCGATCGTGATCGAGGACGAGCCCCAGATCCGCCGCTTCGTGCGCGGCGCGCTGGAAGAGGAGGGCTGGCACGTGCACGAGGCCGCCACGCTGCGAGAGGGCCTGTCCGCGGCTGGCACGCGCCAGCCCGATCTGCTGGTGCTCGATCTGGGGCTGCCCGACGGCGACGGCGCCACGCTGATCCGCGACGTGCGCGGCTGGTCGGCCGTGCCGATCATCGTGCTCTCCGCGCGCACCGACGAGGCCGACAAGATCGCCGCGCTGGACGCTGGCGCCGACGATTACCTCACCAAGCCCTTCGGCACCGGCGAGCTGCTCGCGCGCGTGCGCGCCAACCTGCGCCGGCCGCGGCCCACCACGGGCCAGGGGCTGCAGGCCAACGCGGCCGAGCCCGTGTTCCGCTTCGGCGACATCGAGGTGGACCGCAGCGCGCGCCTCGTGCGGCGCGCGGGCGCCGACGTGCACCTCACGCCCACCGAGTACCGCATGCTCACGGTGCTGGTGGCCAACGCCGGCCGCGTCATCACCCAGCGCCAGTTGCTGCGGGAGGTCTGGGGGCCGGCGCGCTCCGACCAGAGCCACTACCTGCGCATCTACATGGGCCACCTGCGCCAGAAACTCGAAGCCGATCCCACGCAGCCGCGGCATCTGCTGACCGAGACAGGAGTGGGGTACCGGCTGGCAGAGTGAAAAGGGGCACTTGAAAACAGCGCTCGACACGATGTGGCTCTACAATAAACCAGGTAACTTTGTGTAACCCTTAGCGCCTGTTTATTGGAGTCCCATGAAAAACATTTCGATGGCCCGTGCGGCCCTGGCCGCTGCCGGTGGCCTCCTGACCCTTTCCCAGACGGCTTTCGCCGCCCCGGGCATCGCGGTGACCTATGCACCGGTCATTCAATCCGCCGCGCCCATCCCCACCCTGTCGCAATGGGGCCTGGCCCTGCTGTCGCTCGCGCTGGTGGTCGTGATGTACCGCACCCTGCGCAAGGCCGGCAACGGCCGCCCCATCGCCGGACTGATGCTGGCCGGGGCCCTGGCCCTTGCCATGGGCAGTTCGGGCAACTGGATCAGCCCGTCGTTCGCGGGTGCCGATGGCGCGGAACTGTCGAACAAAGCGGGCGGAATGGTGCTGGTCTCCGACCTGACCATCGTCGGCAACACGAGCGGCGTGACGCAGCAGATCATCAAGATCGAAGTGCCCAATGGCTTCACGGCCCGGGCCGTCCCCAACGGGCTGCCGGCTGCATGTGCCGTGGGCACCACGCTGGCTGCCAATGCGAGTTGCACCGTGTCGTACATGCCTCCCCCCTGAGCCGGCTCGTGCCATCTGCCGGAGTGCACGCCCTGTCTTGAGGGCATTACCCACCATCCCAATGCAAAAGGAGCGCATTTCGCGCTCCTTTTGCATGGTTTCCCGATCTTCGGCGCGCCTGGCTGCCGAGCACCTCGTCTCCCAGACCGGGTTGGCTTCGGGACCTGCCGAGCCATGCATGGAAACCGCTTCGTGGGACACCGAGCGCCTCGCACATCATTGCCGACGACCACGTCCCCGGTGTTGTGCAACGAAGCCGAACTTCACCTCGACTCCCTGGGGCTTCGGGTTATCGGCTCGCGGCGTGAGCCGTCTTCGCTCCGCTGCGGCGAAACCTTCATTGACACCGGGGCCGGCGGGCCGGAATAAGATCAACCGTCGCCAACATGCGGGGAGACCGCCCATGCCACTGAAGCCTTCACTCCTGCCCGCGCTGTTCGCCCTGGCACTCGCCGGTGGTGCCCATGCCGCCGCCACCACGGCTGCGAAACCGGAAGCCGGCACGTCCGACGACGTGGATTGTTCCAGGGAGCAGATGTCCACGGTCGGGATGCGGGTGTGCGCGAGCCGCGATCTGGAGCGGGCCGAGCAGGAATTGAAGGCGACCCGCCAGAAATTGCGGAAGGCGTCCGATCCGGGCACCCGCAAGGCACTGGACGCGCTGTTCAAGGCGTCCGATACCTACACCGACGCGCTCTGCGAGGCCAAGACGAAATCCGGAGAAGGCGGCACGCTCCACGGCGTAGCGCTCGGCATGTGCCTGACGGGTGAAACCCGGCGGCAGAACCAGGTGCTTCTCGATTTGCTGAATCGACCGGAAGGCAGCTGACGCCCGTGCGGCGGGCGCGGGCTCACACGCCCGCCGCGTGCGCCTGCTGGTCCGCGTGGTAGCTGGAGCGCACCATCGCGCCCACGGCGGCGTGGGTGAAGCCCATCTTGTAGGCTTCCTCCTCGTACATCTTGAAGGTGTCCGGGTGGACGTAGCGGCGCACCGGCAGGTGGCTGTTGGAGGGTGCGAGGTACTGGCCGATGGTCAGCATGTCGATGTCGTGCGCGCGCATGTCGCGCATCACCTGCAGGATCTCCTCGTCGGTCTCGCCCAGGCCCACCATGATGCCGCTCTTGGTCGGCACGCCGGGGTGCAGCGCCTTGAACTTCTTGAGCAGGTTCAGGCTGAACTGGTAGTCGGAGCCCGGGCGCGCTTCCTTGTAGAGGCGCGGCGCGGTCTCCAGGTTGTGGTTCATCACGTCGGGCGGCGCGGCCTTGAGGATCTCCAGCGCGCGGTCGTCGCGGCCGCGGAAGTCGGGCACCAGGATCTCGATCTGCGTCTGGGGCGAGAGCGCGCGGATGTTCTGGATGCACTCCACGAAATGGCCGCTGCCGCCGTCGCGCAGGTCGTCGCGGTCCACGCTGGTGATCACCACGTACTTCAGCTTGAGCGCGGCGATGGTGCGCGCGAGGTTCAGCGGTTCGTCCTTGTCGAGCGGGTCCGGGCGGCCGTGGCCCACGTCGCAGAACGGGCAGCGGCGCGTGCACTTGTCGCCCATGATCATGAACGTGGCCGTGCCCTTGCCGAAGCACTCGCCGATGTTGGGGCAGGACGCTTCCTCGCACACGGTGTGCAGCTTGTGCTCGCGCAGGATCTCCTTGATCTCGTAGAAGCGCGTGGTGGGCGAGCCGGCCTTGACGCGGATCCACTCGGGCTTCTTCAGCACCTCGCCCTGTTCCACCTTGATGGGAATGCGCGAGAGCTTCGCGGCGGCTTTCTGCTTGGCGAGCGGGTTGTAGGCAACGGTGGATTGCGCTTCGCGGACGACTTCGGGAGTGCTCATGGCTCTGGTGCTGCGGTCAGGGAGCGAGGCGGATCGCCAGTTGGCGCGCCAGTACGGCCGCCGCTTCGTCCCAGGTGGTGTGGACGCCGATTGTAGAAAGGTCCACGGTCGGCAACCCTGCGTAGCCGCAAGGGTTGATGCGCGAGAAGGGTTCCAGGTCCATGTCGACGTTCAGCGCGACACCGTGGTAGGTGCAGTGCCGCGTGACCTTGATGCCGAGCGCGGCGATCTTGCCCAGGCCGGAGAAGTCGGGGGCTGCCGCGGGCGCCGACGGGTCGTCCTTCTGCGGGCGCTGGGGCAGCAGCGCATGGCTGCGCGGGTCGTCCAGCCGCACGTAGATGCCCGGCGCGCCGGCCACGCGGTGGCCCGTGATGCCGAAATGCGCGAGCGTGCGGATCGCGGCCTCTTCCACGCGGTGGACGTATTCCTTCACGTAGTAGCCGGCGCGCCGCAGGTCGACGAGCGGATAGGCCACCACCTGCCCGGGGCCGTGGAAGGTGACCTGGCCGCCGCGGTTGGTGGCGACCACGGGGATGTCGCCCGGGGCCAGCAGGTGATCGGAGCGGCCCGCGAGGCCCTGCGTGAAGTGGGGCGCGTGCTCGCACACCCACAGGGCATCGGGCGTGCCTTCGGTGCGCTGCTCGGTGAACGCCTGCATGGCGTCCACGGTGTCGCGGTAGTCCACCCGCCCGAGCATCCGCACCTGCATGGCGCCCTCCACGGTCAGAGCACCACCTTCACCATCGGATGCGCCGAGAGCGCGCGGTACAGGTCGTCGAGCTGCTCGCGGCTTGTCGCGGTGACGGTGAGCGTCACGCCCAGGTAATTGCCCTCGCGGCTGTCACGCAACTCGATGGTGGAGGCATCGAAGGAGGGGTCGAAGCTGCGGGCGACTTCGGCGAGCGCATGGACGAAGCCGTCCACCTTGCGGCCCATCACCTTGATGGGAAAGCGGGAGGGATACTCGATGAGCGATTCCTGGCGCGGATCGCCCTCGGCGCCGATGACGGGGGAGGGGGTCGGGGGCTGGGTCATGCGATGATTGTCGGTGAAGCGGTGGGAAGCGAAGCTGCGTGGGCGTGCGCCACGTTGGTGCCGCGGGCGCCCGCATTCACCCGTCGGGTGCGCCGCTTTGCACCGGTGTCGCGCGCGCGCCCCAGGGCATTGCAGGATGCAACGGGTTTTTACTTATAATCAGGGGCTTTGTAAGAAGTTCCAGCCCGCGAGCCGGGTGTCCACAGGCGTTCACCAACCATGAAAACAGACGCTCCGGACACTGGAACTGAGGTCGAGGATTCCGGTTTCAAGCCCCTTTCCGCCGCCGAGGCGCAGGCGTGGCGTCAGCGCCATCCGCCGGTGTCCATCTGGCGCATCGTGGCGGGCCAGGCCCTGGTCGGGCTGCTGGCGGCCCTGGTGGCCTGGGGCGTAACCGGTCGCTCCCACGTCGCCTGGTCGACGGGTTACGGAGCGCTGGCGGTGGTTCTTCCCGCGGCGCTCTTCGCCCGGGGCATGGCGCGCCAGAGGTCTTCGGCCGGGGGCGCCCTGACGGGGCTCTTCGGGTGGGAGCTGGTCAAGATTGCTTTGACCGTCGCCATGCTGGCGGCGGCGCCCCGGCTGGTGCCGGGATTGAGCTGGCTGGCTCTGCTCGCCGGCATGGTGGTGACGATGAAAACGTACTGGATCGCGCTCATGGTGCGGTCCGGTGTCCGCAAACCGATTGATTGAGAGAAGAGTTGTCCGATGGCCGCAGAAGCGCATGCCCCGACTGCCAGTGAATACATCGTTCACCACTTGCAGCATCTCCAGAACATCAAGCAGAAGTCCATCGTCGACTTCTCCGTGGTGAACTACGACTCCGTCATCGTCGGCCTGGTGTTGGGCGCGATCGCCCTGTTCACCTTCTGGATCTGCGCCCGCAAGGCGACCTCCGGCGTGCCGGGCCGCTTCCAGGCCGCCGTCGAGATCCTGGTCGAGATGGTCGACAACCAGGCCAAGGCCAACATCCACAACGCCGAGAGCCGCAAGTTCATCGCTCCGCTGGCCCTCACCGTGTTCGTGTGGATCTTCCTCATGAACGCGATGGACATGCTGCCCGTCGACCTGCTGCCCGCCATCTGGGCCCAGATCTACGGCGCCGCCGGCCACGATCCGCACCACGCCTACCTGCGCGTCGTGCCCACCGCCGACCTGTCCACCACCCTCGGCCTGTCCACGGCCGTGCTGATCCTCTGCCTGTACTACAGCGTGAAGATCAAGGGCCTGGGCGGCTGGGCGCACGAACTCGTGACGGCCCCGTTCGGCACGAGCAAGAATCCCGTCTTCGCCCTGATCCTGGGCGTGGTCAATCTGCTGATGCAGATCATCGAATACGTTGCCAAGACCGTGTCGCATGGCATGCGGCTGTTCGGCAACATGTACGCTGGTGAGTTGGTGTTCATGCTGATCGCCCTGATGGGCGGCGCGGCAGCCATGTCGCTTTCCGGTGTGTTGCTCCCCGTGGGGCACATCATTGCGGGCTCTATCTGGGCGATCTTCCACATCCTGGTGATCACCCTGCAGGCCTTCATTTTCATGATGCTGGCGCTGATCTACCTCGGCCAGGCACATGACGCTCACTGAGCCTTCCCTTTCCTTTCTTCTCAACCTTTCTTTCTTTTCATCCTAGGAGTCATCATGGAAAACATTCTCGGTCTCGTCGCTCTGGCTTGTGGTCTGATCGTGGGTCTGGGCGCCATCGGCGCATCGATCGGCATCGCTCTGATGGGTGGCAAGTACCTCGAAGCTTCCGCCCGTCAGCCCGAACTGATCAACGAACTGCAGACCAAGATGTTCATCTTGGCCGGCCTGATCGACGCCGCCTTCCTGATCGGTGTCGCCATCGCCCTGCTGTTCGCCTTCGCCAACCCCTTCGTCCTGGCCTGATTCCCGACCAACGCCCAACTAGAAAGGTGTTGCCGTGAGTATCAACGCGACCCTGTTCGTTCAGGCCATCGTCTTCCTGATCCTGGTGCTGTTCACGATGAAGTTCGTGTGGCCCCCGATCGCGAAGGCGCTGGACGAGCGAGCCCAGAAAATCGCCGAAGGCCTCGCTGCTGCCGACCGCGCCAAGTCCGAACTCACCGCTGTGAACCAGCGCGTCGAGAAGGAACTCGCGCAGACGCGCAACGAGACGGCATCGCGTCTTGCGGACGCCGAACGCCGTGCCCAGGCCATCATCGAAGAGGCCAAGGCCCGTGCGACCGAGGAAGGCAACAAGATCGTCGCCGCCGCCCGTGCCGAAGCCGAGCAGCAGACGGTCCAGGCCCGCGAAGCCCTGCGCGAGCAGGTGGCTGCGCTGGCCGTCAAGGGTGCCGAGCAGATCCTCCGCAAGGAGGTGAACGCCGGCGTCCACGCCGATCTGCTGAACCGGCTCAAGACCGAGCTGTAAGTAAGGGACGCAACCATGGCTGAACTCGCCACCATTGCCCGCCCTTACGCGGAAGCCCTGTTCAAGGCCAGCACTGCCCAGCCGGGCGCCGGCCTGGACAGCACCGTCGCCTGGGTGGACGAACTGGCGGCGATCGCTGCCGACCCCCAGGTGCGGCAGCTGGCCGACAACCCGAAGGTCACGCCCGAACAGCTGTTCGACCTGATCGCCGGGGTGGTGCGCGCGCCGCTCTCCGATGCGGCGCGCAACTTCCTGCGCGTGCTCATCGACAACGGCCGCCTCGACGCGCTGCCCGAAGTGGCCGCGCAGTTCCGCGCCCTCGTCAACCGCCAGAGCGGCTCGTCCGACGCGGTCGTCCACAGCGCCTTCCCGATCGATGCCTCCGCCCTGGCGGAGCTCGGCGCCTCGCTGGAGAAGCGTTTCGGCCGCAAGCTGAACCTCTCCGTGCAGCAGGACGCCTCGCTGATCGGCGGCGTGCGCGTGGTCGTGGGCGACGAGGTGCTGGACACCTCCGTCAAGGCCTGTCTGGAACAAATGAAAGCGGCCCTCGTCGCGTAAGCGCCCGAGGTTTCGGCTAACCCAAGAAAGAAGGAAAGAGTCATGCAACTCAATCCCGCAGAGATTTCTGAACTGATCAAGAGCCGCATCGAAGGTCTGGCAGCCAGCAGCGACATCCGCAACCAGGGCACCGTGGTGTCCGTGACCGACGGTATCGTGCGCGTCCATGGCCTGTCGGACGTGATGCAGGGCGAAATGCTGGAATTCCCGGCCGGCCAGGACGGCCAGCCTTCCTACGGCCTGGCCCTGAACCTCGAGCGCGACTCCGTCGGCGCCGTGATCCTGGGCGAATACGAGCACATCTCCGAAGGCGACACCGTGAAGTGCACGGGCCGCATCCTGGAAGTGCCCGTGGGCCCCGAACTGGTCGGCCGCGTGGTGAACGCCCTGGGCCAGCCCATCGACGGCAAGGGTCCGATCAACGCCAAGCTGACGGACGTGATCGAGAAGGTCGCTCCCGGCGTGATCGCGCGCCAGTCCGTGGACCAGCCGCTGCAGACCGGCATCAAGTCCATCGACGCCATGGTGCCCGTGGGCCGTGGCCAGCGCGAGCTGATCATCGGCGACCGCCAGACCGGCAAGACGGCCGTGGCCATCGACGCGATCATCGCCCAGAAGGGCCAGGGCGTGACGTGTATCTACGTCGCGATCGGCCAGAAGGCTTCGTCGATCAAGAACGTGGTGCGCGCCCTGGAACAGGCCGGCGCCATGGAATACACGATCGTGGTGGCGGCATCGGCTTCCGAGTCGGCGGCCATGCAGTACGTGTCGGCCTACTCCGGCTGCACGATGGGCGAGTACTTCCGCGACCGCGGCGAAGACGCGCTGATCGTCTATGACGACCTGTCCAAGCAGGCCGTGGCCTACCGCCAGGTTTCGCTGCTGCTGCGCCGCCCGCCGGGCCGCGAAGCCTATCCCGGCGACGTGTTCTATCTCCACAGCCGCCTGCTGGAGCGTGCCGCCCGCGTGAACGCCGACTACGTCGAAGCCTTCACCAAGGGTGAAGTCAAGGGCAAGACGGGTTCGCTGACGGCCCTGCCGATCATCGAAACGCAGGCCGGCGACGTGTCCGCCTTCGTGCCGACGAACGTGATCTCGATCACGGACGGCCAGATCTTCCTGGAAACCAGCCTGTTCAACGCCGGCATCCGTCCCGCCATCAACGCCGGTATCTCGGTGTCCCGCGTGGGCGGTGCAGCGCAGACCAAGCTGGTGAAGGGCCTGTCCGGCGGTATCCGTACCGACCTGGCGCAGTACCGTGAACTGGCCGCTTTCGCCCAGTTCGCCTCCGACCTGGACGAAGCCACCCGCAAGCAGCTGGACCGCGGTGCCCGCGTGACCGAGCTGCTGAAGCAGCCGCAGTACAGCCCGCTGCCCATCTCGCTGATGGGTTCGACGCTGTTCGCAGTGAACAAGGGCTTCATGGACGACGTGGACGTGAAGAAGGTGCTCGCCTTCGAATCCGGCCTGCACCAGTTCCTCAAGACCAGCCACGGCGCCCTGCTGGAGCGCCTGGAGAAGAACCGTGCCTTCGACAAGGAAGGCAAGGACGAGGCCGAACTGACGCAAGCCATCACGGCCTTCAAGAAGTCGTTCGCTTAAACCGGACGAGGAGCCATCATGGCAGCAGGCAAGGAAATACGCGGCAAGATCAAATCGGTGGAGAACACCAAGAAGATCACCAAGGCCATGGAAATGGTGGCCGCGTCCAAGATGCGCAAGGCGCAGGACCGCATGCGTGCCGCACGGCCTTACAGCGAGAAGATCCGCAACATCGCGGCGAACCTCGGCCAGGCCAACCCGGAGTACGTCCATCCCTTCATGAAGTCGAACGACGCCAAGACGGCCGGCTTCATCGTGGTGACGACGGACAAGGGCCTGTGCGGCGGCATGAATACCAACGTGCTGCGTGCCGTGACGGCGAAGCTGCGCGAACTGCAGTCGCAGGGCGTGTCCACGCAGACCGTCGCGATCGGCAACAAGGGCCTGGGCTTCCTGAACCGTGTCGGCGCCCAGGTGGTGTCGCACGTGACCGGCCTGGGGGACACCCCCCACCTGGACAAGCTGATCGGCCCCGTCAAGGTGCTGCTCGACGCCTATGCGGAAGGCAAGATCAACGGCGTGTACCTCGCGTACACGAAGTTCATCAACACCATGAAGCAGGAATCGGTCGTGGAGCAGCTGCTGCCGCTCTCGTCCGAGAAGATGCAGGCCGAGAAGACGGAACACGGCTGGGATTACATCTACGAGCCCGATGCCCAGAGCGTCATCGACGACCTGCTCGTGCGCTACGTCGAGTCGCTGATCTACCAGGCCGTGGCCGAGAACATGGCGTCCGAGCAGTCGGCGCGCATGGTGGCCATGAAGGCCGCCACGGACAACGCGGGCAACGTCATCGGCGAACTCAAGCTGGTCTACAACAAGACGCGCCAGGCCGCGATCACGAAAGAACTTTCGGAGATCGTCGCGGGTGCCGCGGCAGTTTAAATTTTTGGAGCAAATGCAATGGCTCAAGAGAACACCCAAGTGAACGCTGGCGTTCAGGGCAAGATCGTTCAATGTATCGGCGCCGTGGTGGACGTCGAGTTCCCGCGCGACCGGATGCCCAAGGTGTATGACGCGCTGAAGCTCGAAGGCTCCACGCTGACGCTGGAAGTGCAGCAGCAGCTCGGCGACGGCGTGGTGCGTACCATCGCGCTGGGCTCGTCCGACGGCCTGCGCCGCGGCCTGATGGTGTCCAACACCGGCAACCCGATCACCGTGCCCGTGGGCAAGGCGACGCTGGGCCGCATCATGGACGTGCTGGGCTCGCCGATCGACGAGCGCGGCCCGGTCAGCCAGGAACTGACGGCCTCCATCCACCGCAAGGCCCCCGCGTACGACGAGCTGTCGCCGTCGCAGGAACTGCTGGAAACCGGCATCAAGGTGATCGACCTGGTGTGCCCGTTCGCCAAGGGCGGCAAGGTGGGCCTGTTCGGTGGCGCCGGCGTGGGCAAGACCGTGAACATGATGGAGCTCATCAACAACATCGCCAAGGCCCACAGCGGTCTGTCGGTGTTCGCCGGTGTGGGCGAGCGTACCCGTGAGGGCAACGACTTCTATCACGAAATGGCCGACTCCGGCGTCGTGAACCTCGAGAAGCTCGAAGACTCCAAGGTCGCCATGGTCTACGGCCAGATGAACGAGCCCCCGGGCAACCGTCTGCGCGTGGCCCTGACCGGCCTGACGATCGCCGAGTCGTTCCGCGACGAAGGCCGCGACGTGCTGTTCTTCGTGGACAACATCTACCGCTACACGCTGGCCGGCACCGAAGTGTCCGCACTGCTGGGCCGCATGCCTTCCGCCGTGGGCTACCAGCCGACGCTGGCCGAGGAAATGGGCCGCCTGCAGGAGCGCATCACCTCCACCAAGGTGGGCTCGATCACCTCCATCCAGGCCGTGTACGTGCCTGCCGATGACTTGACCGACCCGTCGCCCGCGACGACCTTCGCCCACTTGGATTCCACCGTGGTGCTGTCGCGTGACATCGCCTCGCTGGGTATCTACCCCGCCGTGGACCCGCTGGACTCCACCAGCCGCCAGCTCGACCCGCAGGTCGTGGGCGAGGAGCACTACGCGGTCGCCCGCGGCGTGCAGGGCACGCTGCAGCGCTACAAGGAACTGCGCGACATCATCGCCATTCTGGGCATGGACGAACTGGCTCCCGAGGACAAGCTGGCCGTGGCCCGCGCCCGGAAGATCCAGCGTTTCCTGTCGCAGCCGTTCCACGTGGCCGAAGTGTTCACGGGCTCGCCCGGCAAGTACGTGCCGCTGGCGGAAACCATCCGCGGCTTCAAGATGATCGTGGCCGGCGAATGCGACCACCTGCCGGAGCAGGCGTTCTACATGGTCGGGACGATCGACGAAGCCTTCGAAAAGGCCAAGAAGGTCGCGTAAGCGGCGCATACGGGCAGCCCGCGTCGTTGCCGTGCTCGCCGTACTCCTGTACGGCTGTGCGCGGCGCCTAGCGGGCCCTCCCGTCTGCTTGCTTCACCCACCTTCTTTCAGAGCCCAGAGGAAAACCCATGAACACCATCCACGTCGACGTGGTCAGCGCCGAGGAGTCCATCTTCTCGGGTGAGGCGCGGTTCGTCGCGCTGCCCGGCGAGGCCGGCGAGCTCGGCATCTACCCGCGCCACACGCCGCTGATCACCCGCATCCGGCCGGGATCGGTGCGCATCGAGACGGCCGATGGCGGCGAAGAGTTCGTCTTCGTGGCTGGCGGCATCCTCGAGGTGCAGCCCGGCAGCGTGACCGTGCTGTCCGACACCGCCATCCGCGGCAAGGACCTGGACGACGAGAAGGCGGCTGCCGCCCGCGCCGCCGCCGAGGAAGCGCTCAAGAACGCCAAGAGCGACGTCGATTTCGCGAAGGCGCAATCCGAGCTGGCCGTGATGGCCGCGCAGATCGCTGCGCTGCGCAAGTTCCGCCAGAAGCGCTGAGCGGCTCCCTCCGCCCGCCGCATCCCCCTCGGCCGCCCAGGCCGCGCGGGGCCCTCATGATCAAGCCGCCCTCGGGCGGCTTTTTCTTTGCCCGTCCGTGTCGTCCATCCGCGGCCGGGGTGGTTCCATGGCCCGGAAACCGCGGCACCGGGTAGGTGCGCTCCGACAACGGCATGCGGCGCGCTGTACGGTGCCGGAAAAGGCCCTGGCGATAGCATTCCTCATGCAAGCGCACACCAGGGCTTTCTTCCTTCTACGTACGACGCATTGGGCGGCGGGGTCAGCGGGGCGGCGGGTTGGCGCTTCTCCCCATCCCGCAGAAAGGCGCCTGCATGGCCGCGCCCTCCCATGACCTGGTGATCGCACGGCCCGAAGGGCTGTACTGCCCGCCGGGCGACTTCTACATCGATCCGTGGAAGCCGGTGGACCGGGCCGTCATCACGCACGGCCACTCGGACCACGCGCGCTGGGGCCACCGGCACTACCTGGCGCACATCGACAGCGAAGGCACTCTGCGCACCCGCCTGGGCGAGGACATCACGCTGCAGACGCTGCCGTACGGGCAGGCCATCGAACACCACGGCGTGCGGATTTCGCTGCATCCCGCCGGCCACGTGCTCGGCTCCGCGCAGGTGCGGCTGGAGCACGGAGGGCGCGTTTGGGTGGCCTCGGGCGATTACAAGACGGGGGCGGACGGCACCTGCCCGCCGTTCGAGCCGGTGCGCTGCGACA
Source organism: uncultured Acidovorax sp. (assembly GCA_913774955.1). Lineage (GTDB taxonomy): Bacteria > Pseudomonadota > Gammaproteobacteria > Burkholderiales > Burkholderiaceae_C > Paracidovorax. The sequence continues at coordinate 100,763 of CAJYKV010000022.1, read as the reverse complement.
CCTTCATCACGGAATCGACCTTCGGCCTGCCGATCTACCGCTGGCCTTCGCAGGAAGAACTGTTCTCCGACATCAACGCCTGGTGGCGCGCCAATGCGGCCGAAGGACGGCCGTCGGTGATGCTGTGCTACGCCTTCGGAAAGGCGCAGCGCATCCTGCATGGCGTCGATCCGTCGATCGGTCCGATCGTCGTGCACGGCGCGGTGGAGCCGCTGAATCGCGTGTACCGCGCGGCGGGCGTGGCGCTGCCGCCGACGCTGCGCGCCACCGATCCGGAAGTCACGGCGAAGCTGCTGCAGACGGCGCTGGTGGTGGCGCCTCCGTCCGCGCAGGGCACGCCCTGGATGCGGCGGTTCCCGCGCCATTCCGATGCGTTCGCGAGCGGCTGGATGCAGCTGCGCGGCACGCGGCGGAGGCGCGGGGTGGACCGGGGGTTCGTGATGTCGGACCATGCGGACTGGCCGGGCCTGCAATCGGCGATCGGTGCCACGGGCGCGGAGCGCGTGTTCGTCACCCACGGCAGCGTGGCCGTGCTCGTGCGCTGGCTCCGCGAGCAGGGGCTGGATGCGCAGGGCTTCCAGACGGAATACGGCGACGAGGATGGCGATGCCGGGCCGGCGGATGCCGCGGCCTCATCCGCGGACGGCGACCCCGTCCCGCCGGTGGCCGGGCCCGGGGGCGATGCGTCGCCGGTCCTGGATGCCGCGCCGGGCCCGCAAGAGGATGGCGCATGAAGGATTTCGCGGCCCTCTACCGCGGGCTGGACGCCAGCACTTCCAACCTCGCCAAGCAGGCGGCGCTCCAGGCCTACCTGCGCGCGGCCGCACCCGCGGATGCCGCCTGGGCCGTGTATTTCCTTGCGGGCGGCAAACCGCGCCAGCTCGTGCCGACCAAGCTGCTGCGGCAGTTCGCGCGCGAGGCGGCCGGCCTGCCGGAGTGGCTGTTCGACGAAAGCTACGAGGCCGTCGGCGATCTGGCGGAAACCATCGCGCTGCTGCTGCCCCCGCCCACCGACCGCCATGAGCTGGGCCTGGCGGAGTGGGTGGAGCAGCATCTGCTGCCGCTGCGGGGCCAGGCGCCCGAGGCGCTGGAGCCGGTGCTGCGCGCGCAGTGGGCCCGGCTGGCGCCGGAGGAGCGGCTGGTGTACTTCAAGCTCATCACGGGCGCGTTCCGCGTGGGGGTGTCGAAGCTGCAGGTCACGCAGGCGCTGGCCGCCGTGGGCGGCCTGGACCCGAAGCGCGTGGCGCAGCGCCTGATGGGCTATACCCACATCGGCGCACGGCCCGGTGCCGCGGACTACGAACGCCTCGTGGCGCCGCAGCCCGAGGAGGGCAGCGGCGACGGCGCCGGGGGCGGCGGCAGCGCCGAGACCAGCGGCCACCCGTATCCGTTCTTTCTCGCGCACCCCTTCTCGCTGCCGGTGGAGCAGTTCGACGCCACCCTCGGCCCGCCCGGCGACTGGATCGTGGAATGGAAGTGGGACGGCATCCGCGCCCAGCTGGTGCGGCGCGCGGGCGCCACCTGGGTCTGGTCGCGCGGCGAGGAGCTGGTGAGCGACCGGTTTCCCGAGCTGCAGCAGCTGGGCGAGGAGGCACTGCCGGACGGCACGGTGCTCGATGGCGAGATCGTGGTCTGGCAGCCTGCCGAAGGCGACACCGCGGCCCACGTGCGGCCGTTCGCGGATCTGCAGAAGCGCATCGGGCGCAAGACGCTGGGGCCGAAGCTGCTGCGCGAGCTGCCCGTGGTGCTTCTCGCCTACGATCTGCTCGAAGAGGGCGGCCAGGACCTGCGCGCCCTGCCGCAGCACGAGCGCCGGGCGCGCCTGGACGCGCTGCTCGCCCGCACCGCGCACCCGTCGCTCGTTGCCAGCCCGGTGCTGCACGGAGGGAGCTGGCAGGACCTCGCCACGCAGCGCGCGCAGGCCCGCTCGCTGGGCGTGGAGGGGATGATGCTCAAGGCCCGCGCCGCGCAGTACGGCGTGGGCCGCACCAAGGACGTGGGGACGTGGTGGAAGTGGAAGATCGATCCCTTGAGCATCGATGCCGTGCTGATCTACGCGCAGCGCGGCCACGGGCGCCGCGCGAGCCTCTACAGCGACTACACCTTCGCGGTCTGGGACGGCCCGCCCGGCACGGAAGGCCGCACGCTCGTGCCGTTCGCGAAGGCCTATTCGGGCCTCACCGATGCCGAGATGGCGCGCGTGGACGCGGTCATCCGGCGCACGACGCTGGAGACCTTCGGGCCGGTGCGCAGCGTGAAGCCGACGCTGGTGTTCGAGCTGGGGTTCGAAGGAATCGCGCGCAGTGCGCGGCACAAGAGCGGTATCGCGGTGCGGTTTCCGCGCATGCTGCGGTGGCGCGAGGACAAGCCGGTGGAGGAGGCGGATTCCCTCGACACGCTCGCGGCGCTGCTGCCGGAGACCGGCGGAGCCTGACCGCGCGCACCGCCGCGGTGCCCGCGCCGGCCCGGGTGCGCCCGCCGCCTCGCTAGAGCCCCGGGCGCCACGCTAGCCCGCGGCTTCCGGGGGGCGGTCGTTCTCGATCCAGACCTTGGTCGCATCACCCACGCGGGACAGCTGCATGTGGTACTCGTAGCGCTCCGGATGGTAGAGACCGGTCAGGAACTGCACGGGCCGGCCAGCGGCATCCACCGCCACGCGGGAGACGCGCAGCAGCGGCACGCCGGGCGCGACCCGCAGGGCCGCGGCCACGTGCAGGTCGGCCAGCGCGGCCCCCAGGGTCTGCTCCGCCGACACCACCTGCACGCCGGACTGCTCCAGCGCGACCAGCATGGGCACGTCCTGCAGCGTGGGTTTCTCCACCGCCGCCGCCAGGTCGTGCGGCAGGAAGACTTCGGTGTAGGCGATCGGCTGGCCCTTGAACTTGCGCACGCGCACCACCTTGAGCACCGGGCTGCCGGGCGGCAGCCGGAGCGCCTGGGCCACCTGCGACGTCGCCGGCAGCACCCGGTGCTCCAGCACGGCCACCCGCGTGCGCCGGCCCATGTTGACGATGTTGTCCAGCAGGCCGCCCCGCAGCCGCAGGTGGCTGGGCAGTTCGTCCTGCGCCGCGGGCAGCGTGCCCTTGCCGCGCAGGCGCACCACCAGGCCTTCCTCTTCCAGCCGCGCCAGGGCCGAGCGGATGGTGACGCGCGCCACGCCGAACTCCTCGGCCAGCTGGCGCTCGCCCGGCAGCGGCAGGCCGCGTTCGTACCGGCCCGATTTCAGCCGCTCGCGCAGGATGAGCCGCACCTGGTGGAAGCGCGGCAGGGTGGGCAGGGCGGGCGGGTCGGAAGGCTCGGTCCGGGGCATGGCGCCGACTGTAGGCGGCGGGCAGAGCCGGTGCAAGGCGGCCACGGACCGCGGCGCGTGCTCATTCGTAGCGCTTGCCCTGCGCCAGCAGCTCCGGCGTGCCGAGCAGCTGGTTGAGCCCGTCGAACTGGAGCATCTGCGGCCAGTAGGGTTCGGTGGTGCCGTGCCGGTGCAGGCTGGCCAGGTAGCCCTGCAGGGCGTGGCTCAGGGCGCGCACGGTGCCGCCGGGGAATATGGCCATGCGGTAGCCCAGCGCCTGCAGCTCGGCCGCGGGCAGGATGGGCGTCTTGCCGCCTTCCACCATGTTGGCGAGCATGGGCGCGCGCGGGGACAGCCGGGACAGTGCCGTCGCCATGTCTTCGCGGGTGCGCAGCGCCTCCACGAAGAGGATGTCCGCGCCAGCGTCGGCATAGCGTTCCATGCGGTCAAGCGCGGCGTCCAGGCCCTCCACCGCCACGGCATCGGTGCGGGCCACGATGAGCGTGCCGGCGTCGCGCCGCGCATCGCAGGCCGCGCGGATCTTGCCGGCCATCTCCGTGCTGCCGATGAGTGTTTTGCCGTCCAGGTGGCCGCAGCGCTTGGGGCTGGTCTGGTCCTCCAGCTGGATGGCCGAGGCGCCCGCGCGTTCCAGCAGGCGCACGGTGCGCTGCACGTTGAGCGCGTTGCCGAAGCCGGTGTCGGCATCGACGATGAGGTGCAGCCGGTCGGTGCGCTCGCGGATCGCGGTGGTCACCTGCGCCACGTCGTCCAGCGAAAGCAGCCCGATGTCGGGCCGGCCCAGGCGCGTGTAGGCGATGCTGGCGCCGGACAGGTAGGCCGCGTCGAAGCCGGCCTGCGCGACCAGCAGGGCCGAGAAGGCGTCGTACACGCCGGGCGCGGTGACGATGGCGGGCGATTGCAGGCGGGTCTTGAGGTCGGTGGTCATGGCGTGGGGACGTCGGTGGGGGAGGGGGCGCGCCGGCCCGCCAGGCGCTTCTCCAGGTGGGGCAGCAGGCCGCCGTCGCGGATCATGGCGACGAGGTGGGCGGGAATGGGCTCGCAGGCGAGCGCGCGGCCGGTGGCGAGGTCGTGCACGCAGGCCCGGTCCAGGTCGCAGGCCACGGGCGCGCCGGGCGCGACGGTCGGCGCCTCGGGGCACACCAGCAGCGGCAGGCCGAGGTTGAAGCCGTTGCGGTAGTAGATGCCCGAGAACGACCGGGCCGCGACGCAGGCGACGCCCAGGTGCCGCAGCACCTCGGCCGCCTGTTCGCGCGACGAGCCCGCGCCGAAGTTGCGCCCCGCGAACACGATGTCGCCCGGCCGGACCTCGGCCGCGAAACGCGGATCCACCGATTCCAGGCAGTGCCGCGCGATCTCGGCGATACCGAACTTCATGTAGGCGCCGGGGGCCAGCAGGTCGGTGTTCAGGTCGTCGCCGAACACCCAGGCGCGGCCCGTGGCGGCGATGGCGTGCGGGGCCGTCATTGCAGCATCTCCCGGGGATCGGCCACGCGGCCGGCCACCGCCGAGGCGGCCACCGTCCAGGGCGAGCCGAGGTAGATCCGCGCCTCGGCCGAGCCCATGCGGCCCTTGAAATTGCGCGCCGTGGTGCTGATGGCGACCACGTCGGGCCCGAAGGTGTGCGCGCCGTAGCCCGAGCAGGCGCCGCAGCTGGTGGGCAGCAGCTCGGCGCCGGCGTCCAGCAGTGCGCCGAGCACGCCTTCGTCCCGCGCGCGCTGCTGGTCCTGCAGGCTGGCCGGCGCCACCAGCAGGCGCACGCCGCGGGCCACCCTGCGCCCGCGCAGCACCTGCGCGGCCATGCGCAGATCGTCCAGCTTGGCGCCCGTGCAGGCGCCGACGTAGGCCAGGTTGATGGCCACGCCGCGCAGGTCCGCCGCATCGCGGCCGTGGGCCGGGCTGTGCGGCTCGGCCACCTGGGGAGCGAGGGCGCCGGCATCGAAGGCGTGGTCCGCCAGCAGCGGGGCGCCCGCGTCGGTGTGCCACGGGGCCGTGTCCACACCGTCGGCGCCCGCGCCCGTGCCGGCCAGCCAGGCGCGGGTGACCTCGTCCGGCGCCACCAGCCCGGCCTGGGCGCCCAGCTCCGCGGTCATGTTGGAGAGCGTCATGCGCTCCTGCATCGACAGGGCCTGCACCGCCGGGCCTGCGTATTCGACCGCCTGGTACTGCCCTCCGTCCATGCCGAAGCGGGTGCACAGGAACAGCATCATGTCCTTGGCGGACACGCCCGGGGCCAGCCGGCCGTTCCAGGCCATGCGCAGCGTGTGCGGCACCTTGAGCCAGATCTCGCCCGTGACGAGCACGCCGAGCATCTCGGTGGCGCCCACCCCGAACATGTAGGCACCGAAGGCGCCGCCCGTGGGGGAGTGGCTGTCGCCGCCCACGGCGAACATGCCGGGCCGCAGGTAGCCCTTCTGCGGCACCACCACGTGGCAGATGCCCTCGGTGTCGTGGAAGCGCGCCACGCCGGCGCTCTTCACCCAGTCGCGCGCGATCTGCACGATTGCGCGGCTCTCGTCGTCGTAGGCGGGCACGTAGTGGTCGGTGACGACCACCACCTTGTCCGGGTCCCAGACCTTCGCGCCCAGGCGGTCGAGCATGGGCTTCACGCGGCGCGGCCCCCCCGAGTCGTGCATCATGGCCAGATCCACCCGGCAGGTGACGATCTCGCCGGGCACCACGTGGCTGCGGCCTGCGGCGCGGGCCACGAGCTTCTGCGCCAGGGTCTGCGCGGGCACGGCATCCGGCGCGGGGGCGGGGGCGAGTGTGCTGTTCATTCGACGCTCGCGCCCGAGGCCTTGATGATCTTCGCCCAGTCCTGCACGTCCTGGGCCACGAACTTCCCGAACGCGGCGGGCGGCATGTCCACCGTGGTGGCCGCCTCCGCGCGCATGCGCTCCTGGTAGTCGGGGGACTCGATGGCCTTCTTCACCGCCGCGTAGAGCTTCTGCGTCGCGTCCCGGGGCATCTGCGCGGGGCCGAACAGGCCGAACCAGGCCATCGATTCGAAGCCCTTCACGGTCTGCCCGATCGGCGGCACGCCGGCGAACTGCGGCAGCGGCTCGCGGCTGCTCACGCCCAGCAGCTGGATGCTGCCGTTCTTCATGTGCGGCAGCACGTTCACGGTGCTGGCGAACATCAGGTCCACCGTGCCCGCCAGCACGTCGGACAGCGCCGGACCGGTGCCCTTGTACGGCACGTTGACGATGTCGGTGCCGGTCAGCATCTTGAACTGCTCGCTGGCCAGGTGCAGGGACGATCCCTGGGCGCCGATCGCGAAGTTCAGCTTGCCCGGATGGGCCTTGGCGTAGGCGATGAGCCCGGCCGTGTCGGAGAACGGTGCGCCCTTGCGCGCGATCAGCACGCTGGGCACCTTGGCGACCATGGTGATGGGGGTGAAATCCTTGACCGGATCGAAGCCCAGGTTCTTGTAGAGCGTGGCGTTGATGGTGTGGCCCGTGAAGCTCATGAGGAGCGTGGAGCCATCGGCCGGCGCCTTGGCCACGTAGGCTGCGGCGATGTTGCCGCCGGCCCCCGCGCGGTTTTCCACCACCACGGGGCGGCCGAGCGTGTCCCCCACCATGCGGCCGATGACGCGTGCCAGCGTGTCGGTGGTGCCGCCGGACGGGCTGCCCACGACGATGGTGATGGGCCTGGCGCTGTCCTGTGCCCAGGAGAGCGCGGGGGCCAGGGCGGCGGGGAGGGCGCAGAGCGCGGCCAGCGCGCAGCGCCGGCGGAGGGCGGTGTTCATCGTGTCTCCTGGGGTGTTCTTGTCGATCGGCCGATCCTAGGCACGCTGCCCGGCGCTTTCAATGGAACCTGCTGGTCCCATTGGGCAGACCGGAGGGCGGCGGGGCGGCGGGGTGGCGTTTGGACTACGCGGCGGGGCCGGGCGGCGCGGTGTAATCGCAGCCATGGAACCGAGGGATGCCGATACCCCGCGCCGCCGGCCGCGCCGCGGCGCCGCGCACCAGGCGGTGGCCGCCTGGCTGGCGCAGCGCGGCTGGAAGCCGTTCGCCTTCCAGCGCGAGGTCTGGGATGCCATGGCCGGCGGCGCCTCCGGCCTGCTGCACGCCACCACGGGCGCGGGCAAGACCTATGCGGTCTGGCTGGGGGCCCTGCAGGCACTCGCGCAGGAGCGCGGCGCGCAGCGCTCCGCCTCCCGGGCGGACCCGGCCGAGTCTTCCCCCGGCCGTGCAAGAAAGCCGGTTTCCGAGCCGCTGACGGTGCTCTGGCTCACGCCCATGCGGGCCCTGGCCGCGGACACACTCAAGGCGCTGCGCACGCCGCTCGACGAACTCGCCGCCGCGCATCCCGTGCTCGCGCGCTGGACGGGCGGGGCACGGACGGGCGATACCGGCAGCGCCGAGCGCGGGGCCCAGTCGCGCCGGTTGCCGACGGTGCTGGTGACGACGCCCGAGAGCCTGTCGCTGCTGCTCGCACGCGCCGATGCGCAGGAACTGCTGTCCACCGTGCGGCTGGTGGTGGCCGACGAGTGGCACGAGCTGCTGGGCAACAAGCGCGGGGTGCAGGTGCAGCTGGCGCTCGCGCGGCTCTCCGGCTGGAACCCCGCCTTGCAGGTCTGGGGCATGTCGGCCACGCTCGGCAATCTGCCGGAGGCCCAGGACGCGTTGCTGGCGCCGCTGGGCGCGCAGGCACGGTCCGCGGGCGTGCTGGTGCAGGGCCAGGTGGACAAGAAGCTCGTGGTCGACACGCTGCTGCCGGACCATCCGGAGCGGTTCTCGTGGGCCGGGCACCTGGGGCTGCGCATGCTGCCGGCGGTGGTGCGCGAGCTGGAGTCCACGTCGACCACGCTGGTGTTCGTGAACGTGCGGTCGCAGGCGGAGCTCTGGTACAAGGCGATTCTCGATGCGCGCCCCGACTGGGCGGGCGAGCTGGCGATCCACCACGGCTCGCTGGACCGCGGCGTACGCGAATGGGTGGAAGCGGGCCTGAAGGAAGGGCGCCTGCGCGCGGTGGTGTGCACCAGCAGCCTGGACTTGGGGGTGGACTTCCTGCCCGTGGAGCGCGTGCTGCAGATCGGTTCGGCCAAGGGCATCGCGCGGCTGCTGCAGCGTGCCGGCCGCTCTGGCCATGCGCCGGGTCGGCCCTCGCGCATCACGCTGGTGCCCACGCACAGCCTGGAGCTGGTGGAAGCCGTCGCCGCGCGCGCCGCGGTGCAGGCCGGCGAGGTGGAGATGCGCGCCAGCCCGCGCCGGCCGGTGGACGTGTTGGTGCAGCACCTCGTCACCGTCGCGCTGGGCGGCGGCTTCGAGCCCGAGGCGCTGTATGCGGAGGTGCGCCGCACCGTGGCCTACCGCGATCTGCCGCGCGCGGTCTGGCAGTGGTGCCTGGATTTCGTGCACCGCGGCGGGCCCTCGCTCGCGGCCTACCCGGACTACCAGCGCGTGGCGCCGGACGACGAGGGCATCTGGCGCATGCCGAGCGCGCGCCTCGCGCGCCGCCACCGCTCGAACATCGGCACCATCGTGAGCGATGCCAGCATGGCCGTGCAGGTGCTGCACGGCGCGCGGCTGGGCACGATGGAGGAGAGTTTTCTCTCGCGCCTGTCGCCGGGCGACTGCTTCGTGTTCGCGGGGCAGGTGCTGGAGATGGTGAAGATCGAGGACATGACGGCCTACGTGCGCCGCGCCGCGCGCGGCCGGCCGACGGTGCCGCGCTGGGGCGGCTCGCGCATGCCGCTGTCCACCGTGCTCGCGGACTTCGTGGTGCAGCAGCTCGCGCAGGCGGCCGCGGGGCGCTACGGCTCGCCCGAACTGCGCTGCGTGCGGCCACTGCTGGACGTGCAGCAGCGCTGGTCCGCGCTGCCCACCCCCGGCACGCTGCTCGCCGAGACACTGCGCACGCGCGAGGGTTGGCACCTCTTCGTCTATCCGTTCGCGGGGCGCCACGCGCACACCGGCCTGGCGAGCCTGTTCGCCTGGCGCGCGGCCCAGGGCGAGGCCGGCACGTTCTCCATCGCCGTGAACGACTACGGGCTGGAGCTGCTGTCGGCCACCGAGCGCGACTGGGCGGCGCTGCTGCCGGACCTGCTGCGGGTGCGGGCCGTGGCGGAGCCGCCGGAGCCCGATGCCCCCGCGCGGGAGGGCCCGGATTCGGCCCGGAGGCCGGAAGCGGCCGAAGCGGTGGAACGGCCGGACGGACGCATCGCGGCCCGCGAGGCCCTGGAGATCCGCAACACCGCGAATGCCGCGCGGGCGGAGGCGGAAGACGCCGCGGGGAACGGGGCCGGGGACGATGCCCGTGCTCGTGCCGGTCCGCTGAGCGAAGCCCTTGCGGGTCCGGACGCCGAGGCCGATGCCGACGCCGAACGCCATGCGCTGCTGCACGAGGTGCTGGCCAGCCTGAACGCCACCGAAATGGCGCGCCGCCGCTTCCGCGAGATCGCGCGCGTGTCCGGGCTCATCTTCCAGAGCCACCCGGGCGAGCGCCGCAGCGCGCGCCAGTTGCAGGCCTCGTCGCAGCTGTTCTTCGAAGTCTTCCGCAAGTACGACACCGGCAACATGCTGCTGCGGCAGGCCGATGAGGAGGTGCTGAGCCAGGAGCTGGACGTGGCGCAGCTGCTGGCCGCCCTGCGCCGCATGCAGGCGCAGGAACTGGTGGTGAAGCCGCTCACCCGGCCCAGCCCGTTCGCGTTCCCGCTCATGATCGAGCGCTTCCGCGAGAAGCTCACCAACGAGGACCTGGCCGACCGCATCGCGCGCATGCTGGCGCAGCTGGACACGGCCGCCGACGCGGGCAGTGCCGCGCCTCCCGCAGCGGCGGCCGCGCAGGACGTGGTGCCGCCCGATCCACCCGCACGGCCGCAGCGCCGGCGTGCTGCGGCGAAGAAGGCGGCGGCCGAGGCGGAGGCGAAGGCGCAGGACGCCGACGCCGCGGAGCCGCCCGCCCCCAGCGCGATGCAGCAGGCCGCCGACGCCGTGCGCCGCACGCTGGATTTTTCGCTCACCTCCGCCGAAGAGGCGGGCCGCAGCGGTGCGCCGGGCGCAGGGCGGGGCCGGCGCCGCGAACGCAAGCCGTCGCGGCCGCTGCCGAGACTGTGACCGCCGGGGCGCCGCCATCGGGCCGGCGGCGGGAAGGGACATGGGCCCGATCGGCTGCGCCGTCCGGGACAATGGGGCATCCTCCCGCCATCGCTCCGCACAGCACCATCCCTTTGACCGGCGCCACCGTTCCCGCTTCCGCGTTCCCCTCCGCATCCGCCGCCACGGCGGCGACGGCCTCCATCGCCGGCACCGAAGTGCATCTGCTTCCCGACCGAGCCCTCTGGTGGCCCGCGGGCCGCACGCTCTTCGTGGCCGACGTGCACCTGGGCAAGACCGACACCTTCCGCGCGCGCGGGCTGCCCGTGCCCTCCGGCACCACCCGCGACAACCTCGCGCGGCTGTCGGCGCTGGTCGCGGCTCAGGGCGCGCAGCGGCTCGTGGTGCTGGGCGACTTCCTGCATGCGGCCGAGGCGCAGTCACCCGCCGTGCTGGCCTCGCTCGCGGCGTGGCGTGCGGCGCATGCGGCGCTGGAGGTGGTGCTGGTGCGCGGCAACCACGATAGCCATGCGGGCGACCCCCCTGCTGAACTGGGCATCGCGATCGTGGACGAGCCCTGGCCGCTCGGTCCCTTCGCCTGCTGCCACCATCCGCAGCGGCACGCGGCGCTGCACGGGCTCGCGGGGCATGTGCATCCGGCCATGGTGCTGCGCGGAACGGGCCGGGACGCGCTGCGGCTGCCATGTTTCGTGGTGGAGGCGGGCCGTGCCACCGACGCCGGCTTCACGCTGCTGCCGGCCTTCGGAGAATTCACCGGGGGGCAGACCATGGCGCCGGCGGCGGGCCGCCGGTTCTTCGCCGTGGGCGGAGGCCGCGTGTGGGCCGTGCCCGGCACGGTCTGCGAGGCATCCCGCAGGGCCTGAGCCGCCCGCCTGCGGCTCAGGATCCGGACGGTCCGGGTCCTGCCGGGCCGTGGCCCGGTGCATCGAAGCCTGCCAGGCGCCGCAGCAGCCGGTCTTCTTCGCGGCGCCAGTGCGCCTCCACTGCGCGGGCCCGTGCCGCGTAGTCGGCCTGGCCCTCCAGGTCTTCGGGCACGTCCTGGTCGAAGAACGCATCCGCGTCCCGGGTTTGGACGTGCGCCCGGAATTCTTCCGGGTGCAGGGCCTGCATGCCGGCGCGCCAGGTGGAATGGCCCATCAGGAAATCACTGCGGGTGGCCGGGTGGTGCGCCTGCCGCAGCACGGCCTGTTCCAGCGTGGCCAGCTGGTCCTGCTGCAGCCCGCTGACGCCCCGGCCGGTCGTGCCGGACACGGTGCCCTCCGGAAGGTCCAGGCGCTCCCGCAGCGACTGCTTGGCGTGCACCATGGTTTCCAGCGGTTCTTCCGTCAGCCGCTTGCGGAGCCGGTCTTCCAGGTCCGGGCGCCGGAGCTGCCGCTCGATGAAGCGGTGGACTTCGCTCTCCAGCAGCGTGAGCCGCAATTGCTGGTCCGCCCAGCGATGGAACTGCGCCGCGTCCACCCGTCCGCTGCGGATGCCGTCCACCATCTGGTGATCGCGCACGGCCAGCAGGATCTTGGAGAAGCCTTCCAGTACGTTGTCGGCGCAACTGCCCAGCGCCGTCTGCGCCACCAGGAACACCTGTCCGCGCAGTGCGGGACTCTGGTGGATCGCATCGATTACCGCGGCGACCTGTCCGGTGCGCTCCGCGGCCGTGGCGGAGCACGCCTCCGCCGACAGCGTTTCTCGCAGGCGCGCCAGCAGGCGGTTGAACGCCGGGGCATGGGGCTCGCCGTCGAACCGGTCGCCAGGGGCCGCCGTACTGCCCGTCCACCACGCCATTTCCCGTGCCAGGGGCTGCGTCTGGCGCGCCAGATCCAGGGCCAGCTCGGCTTCGGCGTCCCACGGCACGGCTCCGAACGGCGCGGCATCATCGGCCTCCGTGTCGTTCCGGTAGCGCAGCAATTGCCGCGCGGCCGTCTCCACGGCCGCCGCTGGCTCCGCATGGGGGGGCTGCGGGCTGCTGGACGATTCCGCTTCGGTTGTGGCATGCCGCTCCTCCTCGTCGGACGGCTGCAGCGTCTCCGGCGGCTGCGCCGGGGCATGGTTCAACAGGTCCATCAGCCAGGAGGCCGCGGCTCGGAGCTCCGTGCCGTACCCGTCGGGATCCGGGCTGCCGGGGGGCGGCGACTCCCGCCGAGGCGGTGCGGCCGTGCCGCCGGGGTCCGCGTCCAGCGGTGGCTGCGTGGCAGGGCGGGGCGGGGATGGCGAGATCAGCCGCGCGCGGGGTGCCAGCCCCTGCGGTGTCGCCCCGGGCAGCGGGGCCCGCGCGGCAGGGCCGGCCGGCAGGTCCGAAGGGCCGGGTGCCGATGGGTCCGACGTCCGCTGGCGCACGGAGCGTGCGGTCGCATCGGTGGGGGAGCCGGGTTCGTGCGGGCGTGTGCGGCCAGAGGGCCGGAGAGCGTCCATGGGGGCTTTCTGCCGCGGGCGGGCACGGCGCGGTGGCGGTGGATGTGTGAGGCGATGGTCGCTCGTTCTGGCCGCGTGCCGCGCGCCCATGCGCAGCCGAAGCGCACTGCGCGAAAAAAGCAGAAATCGCACCGCAGGGCCTGGAGGCTCGGCCCGAAGGCCTATCGGTCCTTCAGCTGCGCATTGCCGCCCAGCACCGGCCGATCGGGCAGCTCGTTGGCTTCCCGGGCGTCCCCCGTGGCCGGGAAATGCGCCACCAGCAGGGCGGACACCTCTTCCAGCGCCTGCGTCAGCCCGTCCTCGTAGCGTGCCTCCCTGAACGCCGAGCCCATGCGCGCCACCATCGCATGCCAGGTGGCGGGCGGCACGGTGCGCGCCAGGGCGCGGTCGGCCACGATCTCGATCGCGTGGTCGGCGAGCAGCAGGTAGATGAGCACACCGTTGTTGTGCTCGGTGTCCCACACGCGCAGCTTGCCGAACAGGGTCACGGCGCGCTCCCGGGCGCTGGCGCCGCGCCAGAGGTAGCTCGGGGGCAGGCCGCCCTCGGCGCAGATGCGGATCTGGCCGGTGTGCCGGGCCTCGCTGGCCGCGACGCGGCGCGCGAGGCGATCGAGCAGGTCCGGCGGCAGCGCCCGCTGCAGTCCGCCCTCGGCCCAGCGGTGGCGCACGAGGCGCGCGATCCGGGCGGCCAAGCCGGGCGGGTGGGACGGCGCGGGCGGATGGGTGGAGGACGTCATGGGCGTGCCGGACAAAGAAGCGGTCTGAAGGGGCTGGTGCTGCGTGGATCAGGGATCGAAGGCTGTGGCGGGGAGCGCTCCGTCTACCAGTCGCCCGACGCGCCGCCTCCGCCGAAGTCGCCGCCCCCGCCGGAGCTGAAACCTCCACCCCCACCGAAGCCACCGCCACCACCATGGCCGCCGCCCCAGCCGCCCATGCCGATGCCGGTACCCAGCCCGGTCGAGAGCCCGCCGCGCCGTCCGCCGGTCAGGCCCGCCCTGCCGCCGAAGAGCCAGGTGTAGAGCAGCGCCATGATGCCCGCGCCCGCCGCGAGCAGCGCGCTGGCGGTAAACAGGTAGGCGAAAAGGCCGGCCGCCCCGCCGGTCGCCGCGCCTCCGAGCCCCCGGCCCAGAATGCCGCGCGCCAGGGGACCGCCGATCATCACCCCGACGAACAGGAAGATGGCGAAATCGTTCCAGTCCACGCCGCGCTCGGCACGGGGTGCCGGGGCATTTCCCGTGGGGAGGGGCAGGTTCTCTCCGGCGATGCGCGCGCTGAGCTGCCCCAGCGCGGCGTCGATGCCGCCCGCGAAATCCCCGTCGCGGAAGCGCGGCTTCATGGCCCCGTCGATGATGCGCGCGGCGGCGATGTCGGGGATCGCGCCCTCCAGCGCCTTGGCCACCTCGATGCGCATGCGGCGGTCGTCCTTCGCGACCACCACGAGCACGCCGTCGCCGACGTCCTTGCGGCCGATCTTCCAGGCATTGGCCACGCGGTTTGCGAACGCGGCGATGTCCTCCGGCGCCGTGGTCGCCACCATCAGCACGGCGATCTGCGCGCCCTGGCGCTCCTCGATGCCGGCCAGGCGTGCCTCCAGCCGCTCGCGCTCGGGGGCGCCGAGCGTGCCGGTCTCGTCGATCAGATGGGCCGAGAGCGGCGGCACCGCGCGCTGCGCCCGGGCCGGCGCGGCGCACAGCGCGAGCGCGATGCAGGCGATCGCCAGGAGGAAACGCAGGAGGCCGGAATGCCGCATGGGGACGGGGTGCAGTTGCAGTTGCAGGGGGCCGTGCCGTTCAGCGCGATGCGGCCGGGGCTGCCGGTGCCGCGGGGCGCGAGAAGTCCACCGTGGGCGGCGTGCTGTTCTGCGCCTCGTTCTGCACCGTGAAGCTGGGCTTGGGCTCGTAGCTGAACACTTTCGCCGTCAGGTTGGTGGGAAAGCTGCGCGCGAGCACGTTGTACTCCTGCACGGTCTGGATGTAGCGGTTGCGCGCCACGGTGATGCGGTTCTCGGTGCCCTCCAGCGTCACGCGCAGGTCGCGGAACGCCTGGTTGGCCTGCAGCTGGGGATAGCGCTCGGCCACCACCATGAGGCGCGAGAGCGCGGACGACAGCTCGCCCTGCGCCTGCTGGAATTTGTTGAACGCCTCGGGGTTGTTCAGCGTTTCGGGCGTCACCTGGATCGAGGTGGCCTTCGCGCGGGCCTCCACCACCTTGGTGAGCGTGTCCTGCTCGAACGCGGCCTCGCCCTTCACGGTGGCGACGATGTTGGGGACCAGGTCGGCGCGGCGCTGGTACTGGTTGAGCACTTCGCTCCAGGCGGCCTTGCTCTGCTCGTCCAGGCGCTGGAAGTCGTTGTAGCCGCAGCCCGAGAGGGCCAGCACGGCGGCGAGGGTGGCGATGAGGCGTTTCATGGTGTGCGGCCACCGGGCGGGAGTGCCGTACGGGGGCGACGCGCCCCCTCCGCTCCGGTGCGGGGCCATTCTGCCCCAGCCTCCCGCCGCTGCCGCGTCAGCCAGCGGCGCATATGCGCATCGCACGACCGGCGCGCGCCGCGCGAGAATGCACCACCGGCGGCTGCACGGCGCGGCCGGATTGCCGACAATGCGCAGCAACACGTTCCCGCACGCGAGGACACCTCCACGATGAACACACGCACCCCCTACCGCGCCGCCCTGGTGAGCGGCTCCGCCGACGAGACCGAGGCCGCGTTCTACGAGGCACTGCAGGCCGGCGACATCGACCGCTTCATGGCCTGCTGGGCGGAAGAGGACGACATCGTCTGCGTGAATCCCGGCGGCCCCAGGCTGCTGGGCGCGGGCGCCATCCGCGCCGCGTTTACCGCCATGTTCGAGCATGGCGGGCTGCGCGCCAAGCCGGCCCAGGTGCACCGGGTGCAGGCGCTGGCGAGCGCCGTGCACAGCGTGGTCGAGCACGTCGAAGTGCGGATGGAGGGCAACGTGCGCGAGGCGCTGGTGCAGTCCACCAACGTCTACCACAAGACCCCGCAGGGCTGGCGGCTGGTGGCGCACCACGCGAGTCCGGGCACCGTCCACGAAGCCGTGGCCGGCCCGGTGCCGCCGGTACTGCATTGAGCCCGCCCCGGCCAAGTGGACGGCACGGCCGCGCGGCCGCTGCCACCGCTGCCACCGCTGCCAGCACGGCCATCCCGGCATGACCGACACCATGGACTACGCCGCTCCCCGCTGGCTTCCCGGAGGCCACCTGCAGACCATCTGGCCGGCGATCGCCGCGCGCCGCGCCGAAGGGGGCCCGCCCGCCTACCGCCGCGAGCGGTGGACGGCGCCGGACGGCGACTTCGTGGACGTGGACTTCCTCGACGTTCCCGGCCGCGCCGCCGCCGCACCCGGCGCACCGCGCCCGCTGCTCGTGCTCTTCCACGGCCTGGAAGGATCGTCCCGCAGCCACTATGCCGAGGCCTTCGCCGGCGTGGCCCGGGCCCGCGGCTGGGACTACGCCGTGCCGCATTTCCGGGGCTGCAGCGGCGAGATCAACCGGGCACCGCGCGCCTACCACTCGGGCGACCATGAGGAGATCGACTGGATCCTGCAGCGCATGGCGCAGCGGCAGCGGCCCGCGGGCGGCAACGCGGGCCCGCGCGCGCCGCTCATGGTGGCCGGGGTGTCGCTCGGCGGCAACGCGCTGCTGCGCTGGGCGGGCGAGCGGGGCGCGGCCGCCGCGTACTGCGCCGATGCAGTGGCGGCCGTGTGCTCGCCGCTCGACCTGGCCGCGGGCGGTCTCGCCATCGGGCAGGGCTTCAACCGGCAGGTCTACACCCGCATGTTCCTGCGCACCATGGTGCCCAAGGCGGTCGCCAAGTGGCAGCAGCATCCCGGCCTGTTCGACCTGGACACCCTGCGGGCCGCGCGCGACCTGCACGCTTTCGACGACGTGTTCACCGCGCCGCTGCACGGTTTTCGCGATGCCGACGACTACTGGCGCCGTGCCTCCGCCAAGCCCGTGCTCCCTGCGATCCGCATCCCGGCGCTGGCGGTGAACGCGCTCAACGACCCGTTCGTTCCCGCGGCGAGCCTGCCGCGGCCCGGCGAGGTCGGCACGCACGTCACGCTCTGGCAGCCGGCGCAGGGCGGGCATGTGGGCTTCGCGTTCGGGCGCCTGCCCGGCCACGTGCGCGCCATGCCGGAAGCCGTGGCCGACTGGCTGGCCCGGCAGGCCGGGGCCGCGCCCGCTGTGCCGGCCGGGACACCCACCTACGCGGAGGCCGCCGTGGCCGCTCTACGATCGCCCCATGGATGACATCGTCAAGCAGGCCATCGCCCGGTGGCCCAACGTACCCGATTGCTACGGCTGGCTGGGCCTGGATGCGCGCGGCCGCTGGTTCATGCGCGACGATGCCGTGCAGGCCCAGGGACGCTTTCCCGAGGCGCGCGGCGCGCTGCTGCAGCATGCCAAGCTCATCGATTTCATCCAGCGCAACTACGAACCGGACGGCCAGGGCCGCTGGTTCTTCCAGAACGGGCCGCAGCGCGTGTATGTGGAGCTCGAAGCGACGCCGGTGGTCTGGCGCGTCGAGGAGAACCAGACGGCCGACGGCGGTTTCGCCATCACGGCCCATACCGGCGAGCGCTCGTCCGTGCGGGAATGCCTGCTCGACGAAGACGGACGGCTCTACCTGTTCGACGGGCGCGTGCTCGGCCTCGTGCACACGCTGGACATGGAAATCGCGGCACGCGCCGTCGAGCGCGGGCTGTGGACGCCCGTGGACGTGCGGGCCGGCGGGCTGCCCGAGCGCTACGGCTACGTGATGCGGCCTACGGAACTCCGGGCCTGAACGGCAGAAAGCCGGCCACGGGGCCGGCTTTTCGGGGCAGGCGGGCGGGATTACTTGACGGCGTTTGCCATGTACTCCACGGCCGCGCGGATCTCCGCGTCCGAGGCCTGCGTGCCGCCGCGCGGCGGCATCGCGCCCTTGCCCGCGATGGCGATGCGCGTCATGCCGTCGATGCCGTCCTTCAGGCGCTCGGCCCAGGCGGCCTTGTCGCCGAACTTCGGCGCACCGGCCACGCCGGCCGCATGGCACACCTGGCAGGCCTGCTTGTAGAGCGCCTCGCCCGCGCCAGCCGCCACGGCGGCGGCAGGTGCCGTCGCGACCGCTGCCGTGGGGGCTGCGGCCGCAGGAGCGGCAGAGGCCTGGTCGGAAGGCGCTGCGGCCACGGCCGGGGCCGCCGGTGCCGGCGCGCCGGGCGTGGCGGCCGATGCCTGCGCATCGGCCGGAGCGGAGGCGCCCGCGGCGGCGGGTGCCGCGGGTTCGGTGAACTTGGCGCCGGCCGCGTTCGCCATGTAGGCCACGCCGCGGGCGATCTCGGTGTCGTTGAAGTCGCCGCCGCCCTGAGGGGCCATCGCGCCCTTGCCGGCCAGCGCGGAATGCACGAGCTTCTCGAAGCCCGTCTGGATGCGCGGTCCCCATGCGGCCGCGTCACCGAACTTGGGTGCACCCGCCGCACCGGTCGCGTGGCAGGCGGCGCACTGGCCCTTGAAGACTTCCTCGCCGCTGCGCAGCGGCCGGTTGGCGTCGCGTACCTCCACCATGCCCACCTTCTGGATGCGCTCGGCCAGGGCCCGTTCGGGATTGCCCGCGCCCTGGGCCGGCTTGGTGCCCGACGTCACGTAGAGCACGAGGCCGATGATGGCGAAGACGGGCACCACGAAGCAGAAGAAGACCGTCCAGAGCAGCTGGCGAGGGTTCTTGATCGGTCCGGTGTGCGCTTCTTCGTGGGGGGTGTCGCTCATGGGGTGGTCCTCTGTGGGGGTATGTCTGGCGGAACCAGCGGACGATTATAGAAAGCGACCTGACGGCTGGCCGTTAGGGAAAACGGCCAGCCGCAACACCCTTGCGCTGGGTCAAGAAGCGCGCTTGCCCCTCCGTGCCGGCTCCCCTCGGAGCGACTCGCACGACCCAGCGAAGCGGTTCTGGCGAGGCGCCGCACCGCAGGCAGGACGAGTGGTACGACAAGATGCGGCAGCGACGCCAGAAGGGTCGTGTGAGCCGCTCTTAGTGGCCCCAGTACCGGTACGGCGGCGTGTATCGCCAGACGTCGGTGTTCCAGAGCTGTCCGCCGCCGCCATCGGCCCCGCAGGTGAAGCCGAAGCCCGAGAACACGTACATCTCGCCCAGCACCGTGGCGGCCGCGGTGCGCTTGATGCGCGGGAAGGCATCGCCCTGCGGTGCGAGCCGGCGCCATGCCGGCGCGTTCAGGTCCAGCCGCCACAGGGCATTGGTCGGGTTCTGCGGGAAC
The DNA here is from genome assembly GCA_913774955.1 of uncultured Acidovorax sp. Classification (GTDB taxonomy): domain Bacteria; phylum Pseudomonadota; class Gammaproteobacteria; order Burkholderiales; family Burkholderiaceae_C; genus Paracidovorax. The sequence goes on along the minus strand of CAJYKV010000022.1, from coordinate 81,714 downwards.
CCGGCGCCGCAGCCGGAGCTGCCGCCGGGCTGGTCACCGCCGGCCATCAGCAGGCCGTTGCCGAGCAGCGCGTCGGCGCCATGGTTCTGCGGCGGGTCGATGTCCTGGCCCGGACCCAGCAGGAGCTGCCGCCAGACCAGGGTGTGCAGGTCGAACGTCCAGGTGTCGCGCAGGAAGATGAACCCGCCGTTGCCATCGGTGGCTTCGCCCCCGTAGAGCGTCACCTGCCCGCGGTGGGGCGTGCCCGTCACGGCGCCCGAGTAGCGCGGCGGCGGTGATCCCGGCGCGCCGTGGGGCGCGAGCTGGGTCCAGGCACGGCTGGCGAGGTCGAAGCGCCAGAGGTCGTTCAGCGTGCGGAAGCCCGCCACCACCCCGCCGAAGACGTAGAGTTGGTCGTCCGCGCGCCAGACCACCGGCCAGGCGCGCGGCGCGGGCGCCGGGCTGCCCGGCAACGGTGCGATGCCGGACAGGGCCTGCCAGCGGCCGGCGGAAGCGTCGTAGGCCCAGACGTCGGAGAGCGGCGTGAACTGCGACAGATCGGCCGAGTAGCGGGCGCCGCCGAACACCACCAGCCAGTTGCGGTGGGGCACGGCCACTCCGCCGGCGAAGGCGCGCGGGGACGGTGCGTCGCCGGGCGGGGCGAGCCGCGTCCAGCGGTTGGCGTGCACGTCGTAGCGGTGCAGGTCCGCCAGGAAGTCGTTGCGACTGGTGCGGAAGTCATCCTTCACGCCGCCGAAGAGGTAGATGCTGCTGCGCAGCGCGGCCGCCACGGGGGCGCTGCGCTCCGACGGCGCCCCGGGGCTCTGCAGCCGGGTCCATACGCCGTCGTCCGGGGCCAGGGGCGTGGCCTGCACGCCGAGGGCCGCGCAGGCCGAGACCGCGCCGCCCAGGCCGAGCAGGTGCCGGCGCCGCAGCGCGGCCCCTGCGGTGTCGCGCGCCGGCGGCGGGGCATGGGGGGGCAGGGCGCGCGGTGGCGTGTGGCGTGCCGGGAAATGCGGATCTGGCATCGGTTTTCTCCCTTCCTTCTGGTGCGTGTTCGAAGCAGCGAAGGTATCGCCCCTCCCGGAATCCACAAGCTGCTGCACGGCATGCAATGCATTCCGTTTTTTTCGCCACGCAGACCGGCGGACAGACGGGCAGCGTGCCGCCGGGATGAAGGCGCCAGCGCCGGGCCGCACAAGAAAAAAGCGCCTCGCAGGGCGCTTGGTCGGGGGAGCACCGGGCCGCCGCCGCGGCGGTCCCGGGAACCGCTCAGGACCGCGGCACCGTGCCGGCCGGGTCCTGCGCGCCTTCCTGCGCGGGCGTCCAGCCACCGCCGAGCACCTTGTAGAGCGCGATCTGGTTCTGCAACTGCAGCAGCCGCGTCTGCACCACCAGCTGCTCGGAGGTGAACAGGGAACGCTGCGCATCCAGCAGATCGAGGTAGCTCGCCACGCCGTTGCGGTAGCGCAGGTCGGACAGCTCGAAGCGCTTGGCGTCGGCCGCGGCCTGGGCGCGCTGCGCGGCGAACTGCTCGCCCAGCGTGGCCTGCCCCGCCAGCGCGTCCGAGACTTCGCGGAAAGCGGTCTGGATCGATTTCTCGTACTGCGCCACCGCGATGTCGCGGCCCACGCGCGCCGAATCGAGCGTGGCCTGGTTGCGGCCGCCGTCGAAGATCGGCAGCGCCAGCTGCGGCGCCAGCGAGAACGCCCAGGAGCCGCCCTTGAAGAGCCCCGACAGCTCGTTGCTCACCGTGCCCGCGCTGGCCGTGAGCGAGATGCGCGGGAAGAACGCCGCCCGGGCCGCGCCGATGTTGGCATTGGCCGCGACCAGCTGCTGCTCCGCCTGGCGGATGTCCGGCCGGCGCACCAGCAGGTCGGACGGCAGCCCGGCGGTCAGGGCGGGCATCGCGGGCGCATCGGCCAGCCGCGTGCGGGCATCGAGCGTGGACGCGACGTCCTGCGGCAGCGGCTGCCCCAGCAGCAGCGCGAGCGCGTTCTCGTCCTGCATGCGCTGGCGCCGCTGCTGCGCATAGGTGGCGCGCGCGGCCTGCGCCAGGCCCTGGGCCTGGCTGAAGTCGAGTTCGGAGCTCACGCCGTTCTCGAGCCGCAGCTTCGTGAGCTGCACGGACTCGTCGCGCGTCTGCAGCGTGCGGCGGGAGATGTCGAGCAGTTCCTCGTCGGCCAGCAGGTTGAACCAGCCGGAGGCCACGGCCGAGACCAGGCTGATCTGCGTGGAGCGGCGCGCCTCTTCGGTGGCGAAGTACTGCGCGAGCGCCTGCTCCTTCAGCGCGGCGATGCGGCCGAAGAAATCGATCTCCCAGGCCGAGACCGCGAGGCCGACCTGGTAGCTGTTGGCATAGTTGCCCGTGACGGTGCTCGGCTGGCGCGATGCGTTCACCGCCGCGGCCACCGTGGGGAACTGGCCTGCGCGCTGGATCTGGAACTGCGCGCGGGCCTGCTCGATGTTGAGCGCGGCCACGCGCAGGTCGCGGTTGTTCTCCAGCGCGATCGCGATGAGCTTCTGCAGTCGCGGATCGGTGAAGAACGCGCGCCAGTCGATGTCCGCCGCCGGCGTGCCGGCCGTGGCCGGCGCGGCCGCGCCGGCCGCCGGGTAGGCCGCGGGCACGGGCGCCGCCGGGCGCTCGTACTTCGGGATGAAGCTGCAGCCCGCGAGCAGCGCGGCCGCGGACACCGCGGAGAGGAGGAGGGGGCGCGGGCCGCGGCGCGCGCTGGAGGTTGCTTGCATGGTGGTGGGCTCCTGCCGTTCGTCTGGGCTCATTCCGCGTCCGCGGCGTGGCGGTGGAGTTGTGCCTGGTGGGCCTCGTGTTCCTGCTGGCGCTTGCTGCCCTTGAAGAACGAGCGCACCAGCACGAAGAACACGGGCACGAAGACCACGGCCAGCACGGTGCCGGTGATCATGCCGCCGATCACGCCGGTGCCGATGGCGCGCTGGCTCGCCGAGCTGGCGCCCGAGGCGATGAACAGCGGCACCACGCCCAGCGTGAAGGCCAGCGAGGTCATCACGATCGGACGGAAGCGCAGGTGGGCGGCTTCCAGCGCCGCTTCCAGCACGCTCTTGCCTTCGGCCTGCAGGTCTTTCGCGAACTCCACGATCAGGATGGCGTTCTTCGCCGAGAGGCCGATGATGGTCACCAGCCCGATCTGGAAGTACACGTCGTTGGACATGCCCCGCAGCAGCGTGGCGAGCAGCACGCCCAGCACGCCGAGCGGCACCACCAGCATCACCGAGAACGGGATCGACCAGCTCTCGTAGAGCGCCGCCAGGCAGAGGAACACCGCCAGCAGCGAGAACGCGTACAGGATGGTGGCCTGCGAGCCCGCGAGCTTTTCCTCGCGCGACTGGCCCGTCCACTCGAAGCCGAAGCCCGGGGGCAGCTTGCCGGCGAGCTTCTCCATCTCGGCCATCGCGTCACCCGTGGTGAAGCCCGGTGCGGCGTCGCCCGCGATTTTCATCGCCGGATAGCCGTTGTAGCGCACGGTCTGCATGGCGCCGGTGATCCAGCGCGTCGAGGCGAAGGCCGACAGCGGCACCGTCTGGCCCTGCGCGTTGAGCACCGGCAGGTCGAGCACCGATTCCGGCCGCATGCGCGCCGCGGCATCGGCCTGCACCACCACCCGCTGCAGGCGGCCCTGGTTCGGGAAGTCGTTGATGTAGGCCGAACCCAGCGCCGTGGACAGCGCGCTGCTGATGCTGTCGAAGCCCACGCCCAGGGCGTTGGCCTTGTCGCGGTCGATGTCGATCTGCATCTGCGGCGCGTCTTCCATGCCGTCGGGCCGCACGCCCGCCAGCACCTTGCTCTGCGCGGCCATGCCCAGCAGCTGGTTGCGCGCGCCCACCAGGGCGTCGTGGCCCTGCGCGGCGCGGTCCTGCAGCCGGAAGTTGAAGCCGGTGCCGGTACCCAGTTCAGGGATGGGCGGCGGGCTCAGCGCGAAGATGAACGCATCGCGGATGCCCGAGAGCGCGCCGAAGGCCCGGCCCGAGATCGCGGCGGCCGAATGCTCGGCGCCAGAGCGCTCGCTCCAGTCCTTCAGGATCACGAAGGCGAGGCCCGCGTTCTGTCCCTGGCCCGAGAACGAGAAGCCCGCCACGGTGACGATGTTCTCGACCTCGGGCTGCTTCAGCATGTAGTCCTCGACCTGGCGCAGCACGTCGCTCGTGCGCGACTGCGCGGCGCCGGCCGGCAGCTGGATGTTGGTGATGATGTAGCCCTGGTCCTCGTTCGGCAGGAACGAGGTCGGCAGGCGCGTGTACACCAGCGCCACGGCGCCCAGCAGCACGGCGTAGATGATCATCATGCGGCCGCCGCGGCGCAGCAGCTTGCCCATCCAGCTTTCATAGCGGTGCGTGGTGCTCTTGAACGAGCGGTTGAACCAGCCGAAGAAGCCCTTCTTCTCGGCATGGTGCTCCGGGTCGATCGGCTTGAGCAGCGTGGCGCACAGCGCGGGCGTGAGCGACAGCGCCAGGAAGGCGGAGAACGCGATCGAGGTGGCCATCGTCGCCGCGAACTGGCGGTAGATGTTGCCGGTGGACCCGGCGAAGAACGCCAGCGGCACGAACACCGAGATCAGCACCACGGTCACGCCGATCACGGCGCCCGAGATCTGGCCCATGGCCTTGCGCGTGGCCTGCAGCGGCGGCAGGCCTTCTTCGGCCATGATCCGCTCGACGTTCTCCACCACCACGATGGCGTCGTCCACCACGATGCCGATCACCAGCACCATGCCGAACATCGTCAGCACGTTGATCGAGAAGCCCATCGCCAGCAGCGCGCCGAACGTGCCCAGCAGGGCCACCGGCACCACGATGGTCGGGATGATGGTGTAGCGGAAGTTCTGCAGGAACAGGAACATCACGATGAACACCAGCACCACGGCCTCGATCAGCGTGTGCACCACCTTCTCGATCGAGACCGAGACGAACTTCGAGGTGTCGTACGGCACCACGTAGTTCACGCCCTGCGGGAAGAACTTCTTGAGCTCTTCCAGCTTGGCGCGCACCGCCTTGGCGGTGGCCAGCGCGTTCGCCGACGGCGTGGGCTGCACGCCCAGGCCCACGGCCTGCTTGCCGTTCAGGCGAGCGCTGGTGCTGTAGCTCTGCGAGCCCAGTTCGATGCGGGCCACGTCCTTCAGGCGCACGGTGGAGCCGTCGGTGTTGGCGCGCAGCACCACGTTGCCGAACTGGTCGGCGTTGTTGAGCTGGCCCTTGACGACGATGGTGGCCGAGACGGGCTGGCCCTGTTCGGCGGGCAGGTCGCCCAGGTTGCCGGCCGACACCTGCACGTTCTGCGCGCGGATCGCGGCGTTCACCTGGTCGAGCGACAGGTTGAATCCCTTGAGCTTGGCCGGGTCCACCCAGATGCGCATCGCGCGTTCCGAGCCGAACTGCGTGAGCGTGCCCACGCCGGAGACGCGCTGCAGCTCGGGCACCACGTTGCGCGCCGCGTAGTCGTTCAGCGCCTCGATGCTCACGTCGGGGTTCTCCGTCGTGAGCATGGCGAACATCAGGAAGTTCGAGCGCGACTGCTCCACGCGCACGCCCTGCTGCGTCACCGCGGCGGGCAGCCGCGGGGTGGCGCGCGAGAGGCGGTTCTGCACGTCCACCTGCGCCAGATCGGCGTTGGTGCCGGGCTCGAAGCTCAGCGTGATCGAGCCGGTGCCGTTGGCCTGGCTCGTGGTCTCGACGTAGGCGAGGCCGGTGGCGCCGTTCATCTCGCGCTCGATGACGGCGAGCACGCTGTCCTCCAGCGTCTGGGCGTTGGCGCCGGGGTAGGCCACCGACACCTGGATGGTCGGCGGCGCCACGGCCGGGTACTGCGCGATCGGCAGTTTGGTGATGGAGATTCCCCCCATCACCATGATGAAGATCGTGATGACCCATGCAAAGATGGGCCGTTCGATGAAGAACTTGGCCATGTGCCGCGCTCCGTGTTCTGGGGGTTACTGCTTCGCGGGGGCCGAGCCGCCGGAAGCAGGGGGCTGCGCGGACGAGGCACCGGCGGCGGGTGCCGACGCGCCGGCCGCGGGCGCGGCGCCGGCCGGCTGCCACGGCACCGGCTGCACCACGATCGGGTCGCCCGGCTTGCCGCGCGGCAGCTTCTGGAAGCCGTCCACCATCACCTTCTCGCCGGTCTTCAGGCCGTCCAGCACCACCCAGTTGGTGCCCTGGGCGGGGCCGAGCTTCACGGGGCGGGGCGCGAGGTGGTTGTCCGCGCCCACGACCATGACCGTGTCGCCCTTGGCCGAGCGCGTCACCGCCTGCTGCGGCAGCAGCACGCCGTTGTCCACCTGGGCCTGCTCCAGGCGCACGCGCACGTAGAGGCCCGGCAGCAGCTGCCGCTCGGGGTTGGGCACTTCGGCGCGCAGCGTCACCTGGCCGCTGGTGGGGTCCACCGACAGGTCGGTGAACAGCAGCCGGCCGGTCTGCGGATGCACGCTGCCGTCCTCCATGACCACGCTCACCGAGGCCGCGCCCTTCGACGCCTGCTTGTACTTGCCGCTCGCGAGACCGGCCTTGAGCTTCAGCGCATCGGAGGCGGACTGGGTGAAGTTGACGTAGAGCGGATCGATCTGCTGGATCACCGCGAGCTGCGTCGCCTCGCCCTGGCCGACCAGCGCGCCTTCGGTGACGAGCGCGCGGCCGATGCGGCCGGAAATCGGTGCCGTCACCGCGGCATAGCCGAGGTTGATGCGGGCGGTGGTGACGGTGGAGCGCGCCGCGGCCAGGTTGGCCTCGGCCGTCTTCTGGGACGCCACGGCGTTGTCGTATTCCTGGCGGCTCACGGCGTTCACCGCCACCAGCGGCTTGTAGCGATCGGCCAGCGCGCGGGCCTGCGCGACGGTGGCTTCCGCCTGGGCGACGCTCGCCTGGGCGCTTTCGAGCGAGGCGCGGTAGGGCGCGTCGTCGATCGTGAAGAGCCGCTGCCCGGCCTTGACGTCGCTGCCCTCGGTGAAGAGGCGTTTTTGCAGGATGCCGGCGGCACGGGCGCGCACCTGGGCCACGCGCGAGGCCTCCAGGCGGCCCGGCAGTTCGGTGACGAGGCCGACGTCGCCCGGGGCCACGGTCACCACCCCGACCTGCGGCGGCGGGGGCGTGCCGCCGCCCTGGGCCTGCTGGGCGGAATCGCCGGACTTGCCGCAGGCCGTGAGGGCCGCGGCCGTCAGCAGGGCCAGGCAGAAGATCCCGGTCCGCGAAGCGCGGCGGAGCGGGGCAGCGGAGACATCGGAGTCAACACTCAAGCGGTACATGGAAGTCCTTCCGGATCGGCGCGAGGGGAGAAAGGCTGCCGCATGGACTTGGATCTTCGTCAAACCCATGCGGCGGCCCTTGAATTTCGCGGGGATTATACATACAAACATGAATGTATAATTAGCCTGCGCAGCGTGCATCCCGGCTTCCCCAGGCCCGGCGGCGCGTGGCCCGGACAGCAGAACCCAAGGAGACACCCCCATGGCCCGACGTACCAAGGAAGATGCGGTCGCCACCCGCAACAGCCTGCTGGATGCGGCAGAACACGTTTTCTATCAGAAGGGTGTCTCGCACGCATCCCTGAACGACATCGCGCAGGCCGCCGGTGCCACCCGGGGAGCCATCTATTGGCACTTCAAGGACAAGGTGGACCTGTTCAACGCCATGATGGAGCGGGTCACGCTGCCGCTGGAATGCGCCAACGACGGCTGCGCGGGAAACGACCGCATGCCCCCGCTGCAGCGCCTGCGCGCCGTGATCGATTTCGTGCTGCGCAGCCTGGAGAAGGACCCCTCGGTGCGCCGGGTGTTCGAGATCGCGATGTTCCGCGTGGAGTACGTGGGTGAGCTCTCCGCCGTGCGCGACCGCCACCTGGAGGCCAGCCTGGAGTTCCGCCAGCAGTTCGCCAACGAGATCACGCGCGCCGCGCAGGACCAGGGGCTGGCGCTGTCGTGCTCGGCCGAAGTCGCCGCCACCGGGCTGCAGGCACTCTTCGATGGCCTGATGCAGGTGTGGATGCTCGGGGACGCGACGTTCGGCCTCGCGGAGACCGGCCGCGCCGCGGTGGACGCCTACCTGCGCGGGCTGGGGTTCGACGTGGCGGAGGGATTCGACCCGCTCGTCGCGGGTATCCCGTGGCAGATTTGCCAGTCGCGCCGCAACGCCGTGCCATAATCCGCCCCTGGGCCGCAAGGGCCCGCGTGCGGCTGTAGCTCAGTGGATAGAGTATTGGCCTCCGAAGCCAAGGGTCGTGGGTTCGATCCCCGCCAGCCGCACCAGAATTTCCAGCGTTTCCAGCGCCGCCCCCTCCGCTGCCGCCAGGCAGGCCCGCGAGGGCCACAAGGCGGCAGTCTTCCTGTTTCCCTGCGTTTTCTCCGGCCAGCCCATGACCTTGCCGGCGCGGCCGGCATGCACTCCGTGGTGCGCCGTGCCCCGCAGGCCCGCTCCGAGGTCACCTGGGCAGATCGGGCTCGCGCGTCTCTTCGGGCGGGGGCGGCACGGTGCCGGGCGTCGAGGGTTCCACGGTTGCCTTGGCTATGGCGGCGCCGCCCACCGCTCCGGCCACGCCCCCCACGGCCACGCCGACCACGATGCCGATCGGGCCGCCGACGGCACCCCCTACCGCGGCGCCGGTCGCGGCACCGGCCATCACGCCGCCTCCGGCCAGCACCGAGCCGGCTTCGCGTTCCGCCTCTGCGGGCGAGAGGGCCACCTGGGCCGCCGGGTTCGGATCCTGCGACGGTACGCCGTGGCCCGGTTGGTGCTCCACGGGGATGCCGTCCGCGGAAGGACTGACGACGGCGGTGTTCTGGGGGGTGTGGTGGTCGGGGTGCATGGTTTCTCCTTCGGGTCGTTGATTCAGCGGTGCAATGCGGGCACTGGCCCGCTGGAACCGTTGTACCGCCCGCCGTCACGGCAGCCGCGCCGGCCTGGGGATCGAAGCCGTGTCAGCAAAAGCGCAGTGCCCGTCCTACAGGCAGGGCCGGTCTTGACCTGCATCAATTCGCAGCCGCAGGCACGGCACGTGCTGTGGATGTCCGCGACGCTACGGTCACGCGCCTGTCTCCGATCCGTCATGCCCCTCCGGTAGCGTTCGGCTGGCAAGTCGATGCGCTTCGCCTGCGAGCCGTTCGGGGCGCTGTCCGACGGGCGGGGGGTGGCCGCGGTGCGCCAATGCAGTGAAAACCACTTATGGCCCAGCTTCAGGAGGTTCTCCATGTCCAAGTCCCACCGCCACTGGCCCGATGCCGTTCTAGGGCGCAATACCGGCAAACCCCGCGAGCTGAAGCGGCGCCGGCAGCGGGAGGCCATGCTGCGGCCGGGAGTGCCGGCGCCGTGCTTTCCGGAGCCCGAAGCCCCGCTGTGGAAGCCGCTGGGCTGAGTTGATCGCCCTGCCGTCGCGGCTCAGAGCGCTTGGCAGGTTCCGTCCACGAACACTTTCAGCTCGCCGCTGCGGAACGGCGTCCAGACTTCGTCGCTCGTGAGCGGCGCGGTCACCACGACGGCCACCCGGTCGTGCGGCGTGGTCTGGGCGGAGAAATCCACCGTGAGGTCTTCGTCGCACAGGCAGGCCTGCGAGAACGGATGGCGGCGCTCGATGTAGCAGAGGTGCGTGGAGGCATGCGCCCACAGCGCCTGCCCGTTGGAGAGCAGGAAGTTGAAGGTGCCGTGCGGCGCGATGCGCGCGGCCAGTTCGCGCAGCGTCAGCGTGAGCTCGGCCACGCTGGGCATGGCGGCGTGCGATTTCGAGAGCTCCTGCATGATCCAGCAGAACGCGTGCTCGCTGTCGGTGGCGCCCACGGGGTGGAAGTGCGCATGCAGGCGCGGGCGGAATTCCTTCAGGTCGCCGTTGTGCGCGAACACCCAGTAGCGGCCCCAGAGTTCACGCACGAACGGGTGGCAGTTCTGCAGCGCCACGCTGCCCTGGGTGGCCTTGCGGATGTGGGCGATGACGTTGCGGCTGCGGATGGGGTAGCGGCGGATCAGTTCGGCCACGGGCGAATCCACGGCGCGCTGGTGGTCCACGAAATGGCGCAACCCCTTGTCCTCGAAGAAGGCGATGCCCCAGCCGTCCGAGTGGTCGCCCGTGACGCCGCCGCGCTGGGCGAAGCCCGTGAAGCTGAAGGTCACGTCGGTGGGCGTGTTGGCGTTCATTCCGAGCAGCTGGCACATGGCGGAGGGGCGGATGGTGAAAAGACGAGAAAGTGGAAACGGGCAGGCGGCCCGCGGACGGAGGCAGCGGCCCGGCTGCACCGCCCGGCCTTCCCGGATCGGCGGCGTGCCGCTCTCGCGAAGCCGGGCCGGAGGCCGGCCGTCAGCCCTTGCGCGGCGGCCGCAGCTGCCACGCGGCCACGAGCGCCAGCAGGCACAGGCCCGTGAGCAGCAGGAAGGTTTCGCCGAACGCGGCGACGCGCCCCGAGCTGCTGACCGCATTTTGCAGCGAATCGCCATGCGCGGCGATGCGCCACTCCAGCACGATGCCGCACAGGCTCACGCCCGCGGCGCCGCCGAGCATGCGCACGAAGCTGATCGCGCTCGATCCCTGGGCGATGAGCGGCTTGGCGAGCGGGCGCATCGCGCCGAGATTCAGCGATGGCAGGATGAAGCCCAGGCCGACACGCCCGAGCGCGGTGATGGCCACCAGCAGCCACACCGTGGCGTGCAGGCCCACCAGGGCCATGAGCCCGAAGGAGATCGCCAGCAGCGCGAGCCCCGTGCCCACCAGCAGGTGCGTGGGCTGGCGGTCGGCCATGCGCCCGACGATCGGAATGGTGGCCGCGAGCACGAGCCCGGCCGGCAGCATGATGGTGCCGACGTGCGAGGCCGACAGCTGCAGCCCCAGTTGCATGAACACCGGCAGCAGGTAGGTGGAGCCGAACAGCGCCGTGCCGTAGATGAAGGCGACGATGCTGCCCATCGCGAACTGCCGCACCTCGAAGAGCCGCAGGTCCATGAGCGGCTTGCCGCCGCGCGCCAGCACGCGGCGCTCCCAGGCGATGAACGCGGCCAGCGCCGCGAGGGCGCCCAGCAGCAGCGCGGCCGCCTCGAGCGCCGGGCCGCTGTGCAGCGCCACCAGGCCGTTCAGCAGGCACAGCGTGCCCGCGGCGCCCAGCACCAGCCCGGCCCAGTCGAGCGTGGCGCCCGCGCGGTCGGCCGCCACGCCGCCGGGACTGCTCACAGGCACGTATTTGTAGGCGAGCGCGATGGAGGCGATGCAGAACGGCACCACCATGAAGAAGATCGAGCGCCAGCCGAACCAGTCCACCAGCAGCCCGCCGACGCTCGGCCCGATGGCCGGCGCCAGCACCACGCCCATGCCGAAGATGCCGCTCGCGCGGCCCTGCTCGTGCGGCTGGAAGGCGTAGAGGATGATGACGGCCGGAATCGGCTGCACCACGCCCGCCGCCAGCCCTTCGAGCACGCGCGCCAGCAGCACCCATTCGTACTGGCCGGCCACGCCGCCGCCGATGCCGCCGGCGAGCAGCAGCGCCATGGCACCCACGTAGGTGGCGCGGTAGCCGTAGCGCGCGAGCAGCCAGGGCGTCGCCAGCATGGCCACGGTGGTGGCGACCATGAAGCCCGAGGTGACCCACTGGGCACGCGACTGGCCCAGCGTGAAATGGTGGCTCATGTCGGGGATGGCGACGTTCACGATCGTGGACGACATGATCGACGCCATGGTGCCGACCATCACCGAAAGCAGCAGCAGCCACCGGTAGCGCTCGCCGTACCGCTCCCGCAGCAGGGCGGCGGAGCCCGTCATGCCAGGCCCCGGAATGTGACTGGCCAGCACACCTCGCTGTGCGGCAGGCACGGCCTGGGCCAGCAGACGCCGCGCAAGGGCCGCCCCGAGGCGCAGCCGCTCAGGGGGATGCTCACTGTCTCTCGGACCAGAGCTTGCCGCCCGTGGCCCAGTTCTCGCGCTTCACGTCGGTGATGAGGATGTCCACGGATTCGGGCGAGCCGCCCAGGATCTCGACGGAGACGCGGGTGATCTCCTCCACGAGCTTCTTCTTCTGCTCGACGGTGCGGCCTTCCATCATTTCGATGTGGTACGTGGGCATGGATGGTTCCTTTGGATGCGAAAAAACAGCCTGCCGATCATATCGGCGGCATGGCGGATGCGCTGTCCGGCGGGGCTGCGCGCTCGCCCGCCGCGCAGCGTGGGCAGAGGCAGGCGAGGCCGCGTGCCGCGTCCGGCACGGCGGCCAGGGCGGCAGGGTCCAACGCGGTTCCCATGCACCAGCAGCCGGCGGCCGGCTGGCCGGCCTCGATGGCGCACTGGTTGCTCTGGCCGCACAGGGGGCAGCGGGCGGGGTCCGGGGGCGGGGCGGCGTCGGGCATGCCGGCAGTGTAGGCCGCACTCCGCGCAGGTTCCGGGCGGACGGGGCCTGCAGCCTGTGAAGGAGGAACGCTCCGGAGCGCGGAGAGGTGCCGGCAGCGCTTCAGGCCGCTAGGCGCGGCACCGCCGGTCCCGCGTCGGCCACGCGGAACACCGCCACCGCCTGGACCAGTTGCGAGGCCTGGGCCTCCAGGGAGCCGGTGGCGGCCGCGGCTTCTTCCACCAGCGCGGCGTTCTGCTGGGTGACCTGGTCCATCTGCGCGATGGCCCGGTTCACCTGCTCCAGCCCGCTGGTCTGTTCCTGGCTGGCGGCGCTGATCTCGGCCACGATGCCGGTCACGCGGCGCACGCCCGCCACCACGTCGCGGATCACCGTGCCGGCCTCTTCCACCAGCCGGTTGCCCGCGTCCACCTGCGTGACGGAATCGTCGATGAGCGCCTTGATCTCCCTGGCGGCGGTGGCCGAGCGCTGCGCGAGCGTGCGCACTTCGGAGGCGACGACGGCGAAGCCGCGGCCCTGCTCGCCGGCGCGTGCGGCCTCGACGGCGGCGTTGAGCGCGAGGATGTTGGTCTGGAAGGCGATCGAGTCGATCACGCCGATGATGTCCACGATCCTGCGCGATGCGTTGTGGATGCCGCCCATCGTCACCACCACGTTGCCCACGACCTCGCCGCCGCGCACCGCCATGTCGGAAGCGGAGCGCGCCAGCTGGTCGGCCTGCGCGGCGTTGTCCGCGTTCTGCCGCACCGTGGCGGTCATCTGCTCCATCGATGCGGCGGTCTGCTGCAGCGCGCTGGCCTGCTCTTCGGTACGGCTGGACAGGTCCAGGTTGCCGGTGGCGATTTCGGTGGAGGCGAGTGCGATGCCGTCCGCGCCGCGGCGCACCTGGCCGACGGTGTCGCGCAGCTGCAGGGCCATGGCGTCCAGGGCGCGCAGCAGCTGCCCCATCTCGTCGCGCGCCGTGCTGCCGGTGCGCGCCGTCAGGTCGCCGCCGGCCACGGATTCCGCCACCGATACGGCGCGGTGCAGGGGACGCGTCACGCTGCGCGTGATGGCGAGCGCCAGCGCCACGGCCACTGCGGTGGCCAGCAGGCCCAGCAGGACCAACGCGTCGCGGCCGCTTTCGTAGTTGCGCTGCACCGAGGCGGAGGCTTCGTTGATCTGCTGGCGCTGGAAGTCCAGCAGGGCCTGCAGCGCATCCAGGTACCCCGCGCCGGACGGAGTGAAATCGGTGTCGAGGATGCGCTGGGCGTCTTCCGAGCGGCCCTCGGCCTTGGCCTGGTAGATCGCATCACGGGCGGTGATGAACTGCTTGCGCAGCACGCCGGCCCGGTCGAAGAGGACCTGCTCTTGCGGGCCGGAGATGAGTCGGGCCAGCTGCTTGTGCTGCTCCGTCGATTGGCGGGAGGCTGCCGCGTTCTCCTGCATGAACCGGCCGGCCAGGCCGGTGTCGCTGCTGCGCGCGACCAGGGCATGGCGCGACACGTTGCTGTAGATGGTGCGGTACCAGTCGGAGATCAGCCGCTCCTTCGCCAGGGGCAGGTTCATCATCGCCGCGGTGTCCTGCGCCACGGATTGCAGACGCCAGGTGCCGACGGCCAGCATGCCGATGATGAAAAGCGTCAGCAGGCCGAATGCGAGGCCCAGGCGCTTCCCGATGGAAAGATGGTGGAAATTCATGATGCAGATCAATTCTTATAAGGGAAAACCCTTGTAGGATAATCTGGTTGAAGTTACATGTTGATGCATTTTAAGTATCGGTTTTCCGCAGGACGAAAAAAAGCACCCGCGTGGGGTGCTTGCGGCGGCCCGAAGGCCGCAGGGAGCGGAAAGTCGGTTCCGCGTCAGTGCGCGGCGCCGGACTTCACCTTCAGCCGCCATGCGTGCAGCAGCGGCTCCGTGTAACCGCTGGGCTGCTCCACGCCCTTGAAGACGAGGTCGCACGCGGCCCGGTAGGCGGCCGACTCACCGAAGCGGCCGGCCATCTTCTGGTAGGCCGGATCGCCGGCGTTCTGCTGATCGACCACGGCGGCCATGCGCTCGAAGGTCGCGCGCACCTGCGCCTCGGTCACCACGCCGTGCAGCAGCCAGTTGGCGATGTGCTGGCTGCTGATGCGCAGCGTGGCACGGTCTTCCATCAGGCCCACGTCGTGGATGTCGGGCACCTTGGAGCAGCCCACGCCCTGGTCGATCCAGCGCACCACGTAGCCCAGGATGCCCTGGGCGTTGTTGTCCAGCTCCTGCTGCTTCTCGGCGTCGGACCACTTCGGCGCGGCCTCCACCGGGATGGTCAGCAGGCCGGCGAGCAGGGTGTCGCGCTGCCCGTCGGCATCCTGCTGCTCGAGTTCCTTCTGCACGTCCTGCACGCTGATCTGGTGGTAGTGCAGCGCGTGCAGCGTCGCGGCGGTGGGGCTGGGCACCCAGGCGGTGTTGGCGCCGGCCCGGGGATGGGCGATCTTCTGCTCCAGCATCGCCTTCATCAGGTCCGGCATGGCCCACATGCCCTTGCCGATCTGCGCGCGGCCGCGCAGACCGCAGGACAGGCCCACCAGCACGTTGTTCTTCTCGTAGGCCTGGATCCAGGCGCTGGCCTTCATGTCGCCCTTGCGGACCATCGGGCCGGCCTGCATGGCGCTGTGCATCTCGTCGCCCGTGCGGTCCAGGAAGCCGGTGTTGATGAAGGCCACGCGCGCGCGGGCGGCGGCGATGCAGGCCTTGAGGTTCACGCTGGTGCGGCGCTCCTCGTCCATGATGCCGAGCTTCACGGTGTTCTCGGGCAGGCCCAGCAGGCCTTCCACGCGGCCGAACAGCTCGCTCGCGAAGGCCACTTCCGCCGGCCCGTGCATCTTCGGCTTGACGATGTAGACGCTGCCCTTGCGGGAGTTGCGCAGGCCTGCTGCGGCGCCTTGAGCGCCGCTGCCTGTGTCTTGGCCCTTGCCCCGCAGATCGTGCAGCGCGATGGCGGTCGTCACCACCGCGTCCAGGATGCCTTCGGGGATCTCGCGCGGCGTGCCCGCGGCGTCGGTCCAGAGCACGGCGGGGTTGGTCATCAGGTGGCCCACGTTGCGCAGGAACATGAGCGAGCGGCCGTGCAGGCGCACCTCGCCCTGGCCGCCGGGCGCCGTGTAGACGCGGTCGGGGTTCAGGCCGCGCGTGAGCGTCTGGCCGCCCTTCTGGAAGGTCTCCGTGAGCGTGCCCTGCAGGATGCCGAGCCAGTTGGCATAGCCCGCCACCTTGTCTTCGGCGTCCACGGCGGCGACGGAATCCTCCAGGTCGAGGATGGTGGACAGCGCTGCCTCCAGCACCAGGTCGCTCACGCCGGCCGGGTCGGTCTGGCCGATGGGCGTGCCGCGGTCGATGCGGATGTCCAGGTGCAGGCCGTTGTGGCGCAGCAGCACGGAGGAGGGCGAGGCCGCGTCGCCCTGGTAGCCCACGAACTGGGCCGGATCCTTCAGGCCGGTGGAGGAGCCGTCCTCCAGTTCCACGGACAACTGGCCGCCCTCGATGCGGTAGGCTTTCGCATCCTTGTGGGAGCCGGCCGCGAGCGGGGTGCTGGTGTCCAGCACGTTGCGCGCGAACGCGATCACCTTGGCGCCGCGCACGGGGTTGTATCCCTTGCCCTTCTCGGCGCCGCCGTCTTCGGAGATCGCATCGGTGCCGTAGAGCGCGTCGTACAGCGAGCCCCAGCGCGCATTCGCCGCGTTGAGCGCGTAGCGGGCGTTGAGGATGGGCACCACGAGCTGCGGGCCGGCCTGCAGCGCCAGTTCGTCGTCCACGTTGGCGGTGGTGGCGCGGGCCTCCGCGGGCTGCGGCACGAGATAGCCGATCTCCTGCAGGAAGGCGCGGTAGCCGGGCATGTCGGCGATGGGGCCCGGATGGGCGCGGTGCCAGGCGTCCAGCTCCGTCTGCAGCCGGTCGCGCTCGGCCAGCAGCGCGATGTTGCGGGGGGCGAGGTCGCGCACGATGGCATCGAAGCCCGACCAGAACGCGGCGGCGTCGACGCCCGTGCCGGGCAGCACGCGCTCTTCGATGAATCGGTGCAGAGAGGAGGCCACTTGCAGGCCGTGGACGGTGGTGCGGTCGGTCATGGTGGTGGAGTTGCGGTGGAACGGAGGAAAAACGAACGGCCGGTGCCCATGGCAGAGCCGCGATGGAGCCACTGTATTTGAATTGTTTATCCGCATAAACCGTGCACGAAGCTCAGAACCAGTGACTTTTTTGCACGAATGCACCGAGCGGGAAGCGGCCGCGCGGGAGTGCAACAGCGGTGTCCATCGGTTTGCTCCGAATTCCATAGCATGCCGAGGAGATCGGCTGTGCGCTGGCCGTGCGCGGGAGGTGTTCGCCAGGGTGGCGCACAGCGAGTGCTGGCCGTGGCCGCGTTACATCCTGACCATAATGGCCGCCCATGGACAAACTCAAGGCGTTCGAGTCGTTCGTGTCGGTGGCGACGCGCGGCAGTCTCACGGCCGCGGCGCGCGCCGAGGGCGTGGCGCCCGCGATCATGGGGCGCCGGCTCGATGCCCTGGAAGAGCACCTGGGCGTGAAGCTCATGGTGCGCACCACGCGCCGCATCAGCCTGACACATGAAGGCAGCGCCTTCCTCGAAGACTGCCAGCGCCTGCTGGCCGACGTGGCCGAGGCCGAGGCCAGCGTGTCGGTCGGCGGCGCCCGGGCGACCGGGCACCTGCGCATCACCGCGCCCGCCGGTTTCGGGCGCCGGCACGTGGCGCCGCTGGTGCCGCCCTTCCGGGACCTGCACCCCGAGGTCCGCATTTCGCTGAACCTGAGCGACCGCGTGGTGGACCTGGCCGGCGAGGGCTTCGACTGCGCGGTGCGCGTGGGCGACCTGCCGGATTCGTCGCTGGTGAGCGTGCGCATCGCCGACAACCGCCGGCTCTGCGTGGCCACGCCCGCCTACCTGGAGCGCCACGGCACGCCGCGCCACCCCTCTGAACTCGCACGCCATGCGTGCCTGATGCTGTCGAGCGATGCCTCCCAGACGCGCGGCTGGGCCTTCCGCATGCCGGCGCCGGACGCGGGCGGCGCGCCGGGCGACGTCGTGCACGTGAAGCCGGGCGGGCCGCTCGACTGCTCCGACGGACAGGTCCTGCACGACTGGTGCCTGGGCGGCTGGGGCATCGCCTGGCGCAGCACCTGGGAGGTGGAGGCGGAAATCGCCGCCGGCCGGCTCGTGGCCGTGCTGGAGGAGTTCGCCGCACCGCCCAACGGCATCTACGTGGTGTTTCCGCACGCGCGCCATCTGCCGCTGCGCGTGCGCCTCTGGATCGACTACCTCAAGCACCACTACGCGCAGCCGGCCTTCTGGCGCCGCGCGTCGCAGGCGTTTCCCCTGCCGGCCTCCTCTCCATCGTTCCCTTCGCCTGTCCCGCAGGCCGTTTCGCCATGACGCATCCTTCCCCTGCTGCGCCCGCCGATCCCTCCGCGCCGACGCTGCGCTTGCCGCATAGCCCCGTTGCCGGGGCTGCGGCCGCCGGCGCGCTGTCGCTGGCCGCCGTGCTCGTGCTGTCCGGCTGCGCCGGAGCGCCCGGCGCCCGCGCACCCTCGCAGGACGCCTCCGCCTCCGCCTCCGCGGGGACGGGGGGCGGCGCACCCGTGCCGCCGCGCGTGCGCAAAGGTCCGCCACCGCCCGGCATCGTCAGCGTGACCACCGCCGATCCGGCCGGTTTCAGCGATGCCCGCAACGGCCCGCGCGAATCCGACCGGGCCCGCCGCGCCTGGGTGGACGCGCTCTGCATGCACCTCTCCGAACGCGCCGCCGCGGCGCTGCCCGAGGGCCAGACGCTCGAAGTGCGCGTGGTGGACGTGCAGCGCGCGGGCGGCTTCGAGCCGGGGCGCGGCTCCCAGGCCGGGCAGGTGCGCGTGGTGCGCGACATCTATCCGCCCCGCATCGTGCTCGAGTTCAAGCGCCTGGCCGCCGACGGCACGGTGCTGCAGTCGGGCCGCCGCGAACTGAGCGATCCGGCGTTCATGGAGCGCGGAGCACGCGGCGGGGCCGATCCGCTGCGCTACGAGAAGGGCCTGATCGACGACTGGGTGCGCAGGGAATTCGGCGGGAACTGATCCTGGGCGCGGCTGCACGCCAGCGTGTGTAGGCGCCCGCCCACAGGTATGCAGGCGGCGTGCCGACGGCCACCCCGGGGTGCGTCCCCCTAGGCTCCTTGTCTTTCGGCCGGTTCTTTTCCATCCTGCGGCATCCCCGCGCCGATGGCCGGCTGGGGCATGGGCAGAAAGGACAACAACATGGCAGGCCTCGCACGCATCACCGGCATTCTTGTCGGCATCGTGGGCGTTGCCGTCGCAGGGGCGGGCGGATGGCTCGTTTCCCTGGGCGGCAGCCCCTATTACGTCATCGCCGGGCTGGCGCTCCTGGCCACCGGCGTGCTGCTCGCGCGCCGCTCCGCCGCGGCGCTGTGGGTGTATGCGGCACTGCTGCTGGGATCCGCGGCCTGGGCGGTGTGGGAGGTCGGCGTGGACTGGTGGCCGCTGGCCGCGCGCCTGGACATCCTCTTCCTGCTCGGCCTCTGGCTGGTGACGCCATGGATGCGGCGCTCGCTGCTGCGCGGCCCCGTCCCCGCTTCGGCCCCGGCCTCGGCTCCGGCTACACGCACCGCAGCGGATGCGGCCGCCGCCCGGGTTTCGGCGGTGCGCATGCCGCGGCTGGCCCTCGGCGTGGTGCTGGCGCTGTCGGCCGTGCTCGCGGTGGCGTCGTGGTTCACGGCGCCGCACGAGCTGGCCGGCAAACTGGCGGGCGAGCCGGCAGCCGGCCCCGCACAGGCGGCCCCCAGCCTGCCGGACGGCGAATGGCATGCCTACGGCCGCACCGGCTATGGCCAGCGCTTCTCGCCGCTCGCGCAGATCACCCCCGACAACGCCTCCCAGTTGAAGATGGCCTGGGAGTTCCGCACCGGCGACGTGCGCGGCAAGCCGGGCGATCCGGAAGAGACCACCTACGAGGTCACGCCGCTGAAGATCGGCAACCGCCTGTTCCTGTGCACGCCGCACCAGTCGGTGATCGCGCTCGACGCCACCACGGGCAAGCAGCTCTGGCGCTACGACCCGCAGATCGAGAACAAGCTCGCGCTGCAGCATCTGACCTGCCGGGGCCTCTCCTACCAGCCGCCGCGCGACCCGGTCGCCGACGCCTCGCCCGCCGCGCTCCGCTCCATCGCCGATGCGGCCACCGGCGGCGACCGCGCCGAGCCGGCAGCCCATTCCTCGCCGACGACCACGCGCCCCGAAGCGCCCGCCGCGACGGCCGCCGACCAGCGGCAGCCGCCCATCGCCTCGAAGCAGGGCCCGACCGACGCGGCCTGCCGCGCCAAGCTCTTCATGCCCACGGCCGACGGCCGGGTGATCGCGCTCAATCCCGAAAGCGGCGCCGTGTGCACCAACTTCGGCGGCGGCACCGGCCAGATCGACCTCTGGCAGCGCATGCCCAACCTGCGCCCCGGCGCCTACTACTCCACCTCGCCCGTGGTGGTTACGCAGCGCTTCGTGATCGTCGGCGGCACGGTGCTGGACAACGCTTCCGTCAAGGAGCAGTCGGGCGTGATCCGCGCGTTCGACATCGACACCGGCGCGCTCGTCTGGAACTGGGATTCCGGCAATCCCGACGACACCGCACCGCTGCCGCCCGGCCGCACGTACACGCCCAACTCGCCCAACAGCTGGTCGATCTCCAGCGTGGACGAAGCGCTCGGCATGGTCTACGTGCCCATGGGCAACCAGCCGCCCGACCAGTGGGGCGGCAACCGCAGCCCGGCGGTGGAGAAGTATTCCTCTTCCGTCGTCGCGCTGGACCTGGACAGCGGCAAGGTGCGCTGGAACTTCCAGACCGTGCACCACGACCTCTGGGACTACGACGTGCCCTCGCAGCCGACGCTGATCGACCTGCAGGTGGGCGGGCAGACCGTGCCCGCGCTGGTGCAACCCACCAAGCAGGGCGAGCTGTTCGTGCTCGACCGGCGCACCGGCACGCCGATCCTGCCGGTGACGGAGCATCCCGCGCCGCAGGGCGCCGCCCAGGGCGACCGCACGGCGCCCACGCAGCCGAAGTCGGCCCTGTCGTTCGACCCGCCGCCGCTCACCGAGCGCGACATGTGGGGCGGCACGATGTTCGACCAGCTCGCCTGCCGGATCGCCTTCCACCGCCTGCGCTACGAGGGCCGCTTCACGCCGCCGTCGGAGCAGGGCAGCATCATCTATCCGGGCAACTTCGGTGTCTTCAACTGGGGCGGGATCGCCGTCGATCCGCAGCGGCAGGTGGCCTTCACCACGCCGACCTACCTCGCGTTCGTCTCCAAGCTCGTGCCGCGCAAGGACGACACCAGCCTGCTGGTCCAGGAAGGCGGCCCGCCCAAGGGCAGCCTGCCGGCGCTGAACGAGAACTTCGGCGCGCCCTTCGCCGCGTCGATGAAGCCCTTCGTGTCGCCCGTGGGCCTGCCCTGCCAGGCGCCGCCGTGGGGCTACGTGGCGGGCGTGGACCTGCGCACCGGCGAGGTGGCGTGGAAGCACCGCAACGGCACCGTGCGCGATCTCTCGCCGCTGCCGCTGCCCTTCCGCATGGGCGTGCCCGGCATCGGCGGCCCGGTGCTCACCGGCGGCGGCGTCGCGTTCTATTCGGGCGCGCTGGACAACTACGTGCGGGCCTACGACCTCGCCGATGGCCGCATCCTCTGGCAGGACCGCCTGCCCGCGGGCGGACAGGCCACGCCCATGAGCTACACCGGGGAGGACGGCCGGCAGTACGTGGTCGTCGTGGCCGGCGGGCATGGCTCCACGGGCACCAAGCCCGGCGACAGCGTGCGCGCCTACGCCCTGCCGCCGCAGAAGTAGCGGCGCCGCGGGGTTTTCGGCGGTCGGGGCGCGCTACCATGCGCCACCCCTTCCGATCGACACGAGGAGACACCGCGTGACCACCGAAGCCCTGCTGGCTTATGCCCACTTCCTGGCCATCCTGACGATGGCCGTTTTCCTGGCGAGCGAGGCCGCGCTCTGCCGCAAGGAGTGGCTGAACGCCGCCGTCGTGGAGCGCCTGGCGCGCGTGGACCTGGTCTACGGCCTCTCGGCCCTCGCAGTGCTCGCCACGGGCGCGGCCCGGGTGGTCTGGGGCATAAAAGGTGGCGCCTGGTACGCGGCGCAGCCGCTGCTGCATGCCAAGGTCACGCTGTTCGTGGTGATCGGCCTGCTCTCCATCGTCCCCACGGTACGCTTCCTGCGCTGGCGCAAAACCCTGCGCGCCACCGGCGCCCTGCCCGACGAGGCCGCCATCCGCAGCACGCGCCGCCTCGTCATGATCGAGGCGCACCTGCTGGCCGTGATCCCGCTGCTGGCCGTGTTCCTGGCCCGCGGCGTCGGCAGCCGGTAAAAGAAGAAGCGCCCGCATGCCATGCCGGCATCCGGGCGCGTCCAGCCATCGCCGGCAGCTTTCATCCTCCAAGGAGCAGAAGGCCGCGGAGCAGGCCAAGCCAGCAGATGCCGTGGAACCGGCTTTGCCGGGCCACTGGCATCGTCCCCCTTCCCGCTGCGCGCAGCGTGGCGAGAGAAGGGGGAAGGCGGCGCAGCCGCCTCAGGGGGATGTCACTTGCTCAAGCATTCCTTCATGAACGCCTTGCGCTCGTCGCCCTTCAGTTCCTTGGCCTTGGGGTCGGCATTGCAGCTCTTCATCTTGTCCTGCTGCGTGGCGGGCTTCTTGGCCGAGAGGCACTGCTTCATGAAGTCCTTGCGTTCCTGGCCCTTCATGTCCTTGGCCTCGGCGTTGCAGGTCTTCATCTTGGATTGCTGCGCGGTCGGCGCCTTGGCCGCGGGGGCGGAGGCGGTGGCCGCCGTCGCAGGAGCGGGAGCCGGTGCCGCCACGGGGGCGGGTGCCGTCGTCGTCGGCATCGGCGCCGCAGCGGGGCCGGCGGCATGGGCCGTCGCGAAGGAGAGGGCCAGGCCGGAGGCGGCCAGCATCGAAAGCAGCTTCTTCATGTAATGCTCCTGCAGAGGATGGAACGAGGGGTCGGTCGGATGACACGGCGCCCCGGCCTCTTTGCCGCAGGCCGGGACTGTTCAGCTTAACGCCGCTCGCCCCCCGGCGGATGACGGGCCGGCCCGTAGAATCCGCGGATGCTCTCCGTCAAACAGGAATTGCTCGCGGCGCTCGCCGGCGAGCTGGAAAAACTCTCGCCCGGCAGCGCCGGGCGCGCCGCCTTCGAATCCCCCAAGGTGGCCGCGCACGGCGATTTCGCCTGCACCGCCGCCATGCAGCTGGCCAAGCCGCTCAAGCTCAACCCGCGCGCCCTGGGCGAACAGCTCAAGGCCGCGCTGGAGGCCACGCCGGCCTTCGCGCGCTGGGTCGATGCGATCGAGATCGCCGGCCCCGGCTTCCTGAACATCCGCCTCAAAGCCGCCGCCAAGCAGGAGATCGTGCGCGAGGTGCTGGCCGCGGGCGACCGCTTCGGCGAGCAGCCGGGCAACGGCCGGCGCGTGCTGGTGGAGTTCGTCTCCGCCAACCCCACGGGCCCGCTGCACGTGGGCCACGGCCGCCAGGCGGCGCTGGGCGATGCGATCTGCAACCTCTTCGCCACCCAGGGCTGGAGCGTGCACCGCGAGTTCTACTACAACGACGCGGGCGTGCAGATCGACACGCTCACCAAGAGCACGCAGCTGCGCGCCAAGGGCTTCAAGCCGGGCGACGCGTGCTGGCCCACCGATCCGGAGAATCCGGCCTCCAAGGCGTTCTACAACGGCGACTACATCCAGGACATCGCGAACGATTTCCTGGCGAAGAAGACCGTGAAGGCGGACGACCGCGAGTTCACTGCCAACGGCGACGTGGAGGATTACGACAACATCCGCCAGTTCGCCGTGGCCTACCTGCGCAACGAGCAGGACAAGGACCTGCAGGCGTTCAACCTGCACTTCGACGAGTACTACCTGGAGTCGAGCCTCTACACCTCGGGCCGCGTCGAGGCCACGGTGAAGCGCCTGATCGAAAAGGGCCACACTTACGAGCAGGACGGCGCGCTGTGGCTCAAGTCCACCGACTACGGCGACGACAAGGACCGCGTGATGCGCAAGAAGGACGGCACGTACACGTACTTCGTGCCCGACGTGGCCTACCACATCGCCAAGTGGGAGCGCGGCTTCGCCAAGGTCGTGAACATCCAGGGCACGGACCACCACGGCACCATCGCGCGCGTGCGCGCCGGGCTGCAGGCGGCCGACGTGGGCATTCCCCAGGGCTACCCCGACTACGTGCTGCACACCATGGTGCGCGTGGTCAAGGGCGGAAAAGAGGTGAAGATCGGCAAGCGCGCCGGCAGCTACGTGACGCTGCGCGACCTGATCGAATGGACCAGCAAGGACGCGGTGCGCTTCTTCCTTCTGAGCCGCAAGCCCGACACCGAATACACCTTCGACGTCGATCTGGCCGTGGCGCAGAACAACGACAACCCGGTCTATTACGTGCAGTACGCGCATGCGCGCATCCAGTCGGTGCTGCGGGCTTGGGCAGAGGCCGGCGGCGGCGACGCGGCATCGCTCAAGGACGTGGATCTGTCGGCGCTGGAAGGCCCGCAGGCCCAGGCGCTGATGCTGCAGCTCGCCAAGTACCCCGAGATGCTGACGGCCGCCGCCGAGGGCGAGGCCCCGCACGACGTGACCTTCTACCTGCGCGACCTGGCCGCGAGCTACCACAGCTACTACGACGCCGAGCGCATCCTCGTGGACGACGAGGCCGTGAAGCGCGCCCGCCTCGCGCTCGTCGCCGCGACGGCCCAGGTATTGCACAATGGCCTGAAGGTGCTGGGCGTCGATGCGCCCGTCAGAATGTGAACCATATGAACCAGAAGCAGCAACGCGGCGGCTCGGCCGTCGGCTTCATCCTGGGGATCGTCGTGGGCCTGGGCGTCGCCCTCGCCGTGGCGGTCTACGTGACCAAGGTGCCCGTGCCGTTCCTGAACAAGGGTGGCGCGCGCGGCTCCGACCAGGATGCTCTCGAATCCCAGCGCAACAAGAACTGGGACCCGAATTCGCCGCTCTACGGCAAGAATCCGGCGCGCCCGGTCACGCCGGCGGCCAGCACGCCGGCCGTGGCGGGCGTCGAGCCCGCACCGGCCAGCACGCCCGCGGCATCCGCCGCCGTGGCGGCCGCGTCCACGCCCCGCGCGGGCGCCAGCCGGCCGGCCGTGGCCGCATCGGCCTCGGCCGATCCGCTGGGCGACCTGGCGCGTGCCCGGGCCGCGAGCGGCGGCGAGCCGTTCGACTATTTCGTGCAGGCCGGTGCCTTCCGCACCCAGGGCGATGCCGACGCGCAGCGCGCCAAGCTGGCCATGCTGGGCTGGGAGGCCCGCGTGAGCGAGCGCGAGCAGAACGGCCGCACGGTGTTCCGCGTGCGCGTGGGCCCGTTCACCAAGCGCGACGATGCCGAGATGCTCAAGGAGAAGCTCGACGGTGCCGGTGTCGAATCCGCATTGGTGCGGGTCCAGCACTGAGTCGGCCCGGTCCGGCTTGAACTTTGCCGCCCGGCGCGGCTCCCAATCCTCCAGAAACATCACAGGAGTGTCCCTTTCCATGAAACGCCGCGAGTTCTCCCTCTCCGCCGCCACCGCCGTGGCCGCTTCCGCCGTCGCGCTGCCGATGGCCACGCCCGCCTTCGCGCAGGCGCGCCAGTTCAAGGAGGGCAAGGACTACGTCCGCCTGGCCAAGCCCGCGCCCACCGATGCGCCGGCCGGCAAGGTCGAGGTGATCGAGTTCTTCTGGTACAGCTGCCCGCACTGCAACGCCTTCGAGCCGACGCTCGAGGCCTGGATGAAGTCGGCGCCGAAGGACCTGGCGATCCACCGCGTGCCCGTGGCCTTCAATTCCAGCTTCGCCGCCCAGCAGAAGCTCTACTACGCGCTCGAAGGCATGAACAAGCTGCCCGAGCTGCACGCCAAGGTGTTCCGCGCCGTGCACGTGGAGAAGCTGCCCCTCGCCAAGGACGACCAGATCTTCGACTGGATCGGCAAGCAGGGCGTGGACGTGGCGAAGTTCAAGGAGGTCTACAACTCCTTCACGGTTTCCAACCAGCTGCGCAAGGCGGCCCAGCTGCAGGAAGCCTACAACGTCGAGGGCGTGCCCTCGATGGGCGTGGCTGGCCGCTACTACACCGACGGCACCATGGCCGGCAGCATGCAGAACGTGCTGCAGGTGGTTGACTACCTGGCGGGCCAGGCGCGCAAGGGCTGACCGGCCGCCGCGCGCCGGCGGCAGCGGCATGCTGCCGGCTATCCACAGGCCCGCTCCGGCGGGCTTTTGTTTGCCCGATGCTGCGCTGCCGCAGCAGGGGACTACAATCTTTGCAAGATTCGTGCCCTCTATGAGATCCAGACTCCTCCCCACCCTTCTCGTGCTGGCGTCCCTGGCGTTCGCCACGGGGCCGGCGCAGGCCGAAAAGGCCGACCGCAACAAGCCGATGAACATCGAGGCCGACGCCCTGCGGCACGATGAACTCAAGCAGACCAGCGTGTTCACGGGCCGCGTGGTCGTGACCAAGGGCACGATCGTGCTGCGGGGCACGCGCCTCGAAGTGCGGCAGGACCCGGACGGCTTCCAGTACGGCACCATGACCGCCGAGGCCGGCCAGCGCGCGTTCTTCCGCCAGAAGCGCGACACCCCGGCGGGCGCGCCGGACGAGTTCGTCGAAGGGGAGGGCGAGGTGATCGAGTACGACGGCCGTGCCGACCTCGTGCGCCTGATCCGCCGCGCCGAACTGCGCCGCTACCGCGAATCCACGCTCACCGACCAGATGGCCGGCGCGCTGATCGTCTACAACAACACCACCGACGTCTTCACCGTGGACGGCCAGAAGACCGCGCCCGCCGGGTCCGGTTCGGCCGGCACGCCGGGCGGACGGGTGCGCGCGGTGCTCTCGCCCAAGGAATCCGCCTCGGCCCCCGCGGCGGCGCCGGCCCCGGGCCCCGCGCCCACGCTGCGCCGCAGCAACGAGCTGGGCAGCGGGGCGAAGTGAGCATGGCGACGCCTTCCCCCTCCGGCGCCGGGTCCGCGGCGCCGGCAGCACCTTCCGGTTCGCAGAGCCGCCTCGAAGCCCTGCACCTCGAAAAGTCCTACGGCTCCCGCAAGGTGGTGAAGGACGTGTCGATGGTCGTGCAGAAGGGCGAGGTCGTGGGCCTGCTGGGCCCCAACGGCGCGGGCAAGACCACCTCGTTCTACATGATCGTGGGGCTGGTGCGCAGCGATGGCGGCGACATCCGCATCGACGGCCAGTCGGTCGCGAACATGCCGATCCACCGCCGCTCGCGCATGGGCCTGTCGTACCTGCCGCAGGAAGCGTCGATCTTCCGCAAGCTCTCCGTGGAGGACAACGTGCGCGCCGTGCTGGAACTGCAGCGCGGCGACGACGGCCGTCCGCTGTCGCGCGCCGAGATCGAGGAACGCCTCACCGCGCTGCTGCAGGAGCTGCGCGTGGACCACCTGCGCGCCTCGCCCGCGCTGGCGCTTTCGGGCGGCGAGCGCCGCCGCGTGGAGATCGCGCGCGCGCTCGCCACGCAGCCGCGCTTCATCCTGCTGGACGAGCCCTTCGCCGGCATCGACCCGATCGCGGTGATCGAGATCCAGCGCATCATCGGGTTCCTCAAGGCGCGCGGCATCGGCGTGCTCATCACCGACCACAACGTGCGCGAGACGCTGGGCATCTGCGACCACGCCTTCATCATCAGCGACGGGCGCGTGCTCGCGCAGGGCACGCCGCCGGAGATCGTCGACAACGCCGAAGTCCGCCGCGTGTACCTCGGCGAACACTTCCGGATGTGATGAAACCCGGACTGTCGCTGCGCGTCTCGCAGCATCTGGCGCTGACGCCGCAGCTGCAGCAGTCGATCCGCCTGCTGCAGCTGTCCACCCTGGAGCTGTCGCAGGAAGTCGAGCAGATGCTCGACGAGAACCCTTTCCTCGAACGCAATTCCGAAGAAGCCCCGCGCGAGGAGTTCGGCCTCGCGCAGGCGGACACGCCCGTCGCCGAATCCGACCGCGGCGCCGAGGAATCGCTCTACGCCGCCTCCGGCACGGGTGACGCATCCACCGCCGGCACGGCGGATGCCGCCTCCGACACGCGGGATGCCGGCGATGCCCCCGAGGTGCCCGACGCCCCCGACTGGGAGGGCGACGGCACGGTGGAGATGGCGCCCGACGACGGCGAATGGGGCGGCGACGCGCCCGCGCGCACGCGCAGCCAGAACGGCGAGGGCGACGACGCCGACGCCACCGAACTCGCGCGCGAACACGAGTCGCTCACCGATTACCTGCACCGGCAGGCGCTGTCGCTGCGCCTCTCGGAAGTGGACCGCGCCGCGCTGCGCTTCCTGATCGAATCGCTGAACGAAGACGGCTATCTGGACGAATCGCTCGAATCGCTGGCGGTGTCGCTCGCGGGCGAGGAAGACCCGGAGCAGGTCGAGGAACTGGTGCACCGCTTCACCGTGGCGCTCAGGCTCCTGCAGAGCCTGGAGCCGGTGGGCGTGGGGGCGCGCGGCCTGGCCGAATGCATGGCGCTGCAATTGCGCGCGCTGCAGCAGGACGAGGACGCCGCCGAGCCCGAGGTGGTGCAGGCCGCGTTGCGCATCTGCCAGCAGCCGCTGGAGATGCTGGCGCGGCGCGACGTGCGCAGGCTGTCGCAGCACTGCGGCGCGGGCGAGGAATGCACGCGCGCGGCGATGTCGCTGATCGCGCGGCTGGAGCCGCGCCCGGGCCGGCCCTTCGCGCAGGTCGAGCGCAACATCGTCGTGCCCGACGTGATCGTGAAGAAGAGCAGCGGCCGGGGCGCGACGCATGCCTTCACGGTGCAGCTCAACCCCGACGTGATGCCGCGCCTGCGCGTGCACGACATCTATGCCGGCGCGCTGCGCGGCAACCGCGGCGGCGAAGGGCATCAGGCGCTGCAGCAAAGGCTGCAGGAGGCGCGCTGGTTCATCAAGAACATCCAGCAGCGCTTCGACACCATCCTGCGCGTGTCGCGCGCCATCGTGGACCGGCAGAAGAACTTCTTCGTGCACGGCGAGCTGGCCATGCGCCCGCTGGTGCTGCGCGACATCGCCGACGAACTCGGCCTGCACGAATCCACCATCAGCCGCGTGACTACGGCCAAGTACATGGCCACGCCCCAGGGCACCTACGAGCTCAAGTACTTCTTCGGCTCGGGGCTGGGCACGGAGACGGGCGGCAATGCGTCGAGCACCGCGGTGCGCGCGCTGATCAAGCAGTTCGTCGCGTCCGAGAATCCGGCCAAGCCGCTGTCGGACAG
The DNA here is from genome assembly GCA_913774955.1 of uncultured Acidovorax sp. GTDB lineage: Bacteria > Pseudomonadota > Gammaproteobacteria > Burkholderiales > Burkholderiaceae_C > Paracidovorax. The sequence continues at coordinate 53,097 of CAJYKV010000022.1, read as the reverse complement.
CCAGATCGCCGAGATGCTCAAGGAGCAGGGCATCGAATGCGCGCGCCGCACGGTGGCGAAGTACCGTGAGGCGTTGAAGATTGCGCCGGCGAATCTGCGCAAGGCTCTTTAGAAAGCCTCAGCCCAGCAGGCCGGGGTTCAGCCGCCAGAGCGTGTAGCTGAGCGCCGCGGCGAAGCTGATCCATGCCAGGTAGGGCAGCAGGAGCAGGCCCGCCAGCGGCCGCAGGCGCAGGAAGGCCACGAAGGTGGCGGCCACGCAGGCCCCGAGCAGCGCGATGTCCGCCAGCGCCCAGGCGCCCCGATGCCACTGGAAGAACAGCCAGCTCCAGAGCGCGTTCAGGGCCAGCTGCACGCAGAAGAGCGAGAGCGCCTGGCGGCGCGCCGCGCCCGCGGGCTCGCGCCAGACCATCCACGCGGCGATGGCCATGAGGGTGTAGAGCACGCTCCAGACGGGGCCGAAGACGCCGGGCGGCGGGGCCCAGGGCGGCTGCACCAGCTGGGCGTAGAACTGCGGTGCCTGCGCCGAGGCGATGCCGCCGACGCCCGCGGCGGCGAAGGACAGCAGCAGCCAGCCCGCGAGGGCCAGCCAGGTGCGGGGCGACAGCGGGGCGCGGCGGGTTCCGGTCCCGGAGCCGGTCGGGTGAGAAGGGGCTTGCGTCATGCCGGCATCATCGCCGCAAAGCCACTGCCGCCGGGCCGGACGGCGCCTCCAGCTTGAAGCCCGCGACCGCATCGGCGAGCTGGTGCGCCTGCTGCTGCAGCGACTGCGCGGCGGCGGTGGCCTGCTCCACCAGCGCGGCGTTCTGCTGCGTGCTCTGGTCCATCTGGCTGACGGCGCCGCCGATCTCGGCGATGCCGGTGCTCTGCTCCTGGCTGGCGTTGCTGATTTCGCTGACGATGGCCGTCACGCGCTGCACGCTCTCGACCACCTCCTGCATGGTGGAGCCCGCATCCTGCACGAGGCGGCTGCCGGCATTGACCTGGGCGACGGAATCGTCGATGAGCGCCTTGATCTCCTTGGCGGCGGTGGCCGAGCGCTGCGCGAGCGTGCGCACTTCGGAGGCGACGACGGCGAAGCCGCGGCCCTGCTCGCCGGCCCGGGCGGCCTCCACCGCCGCGTTGAGCGCGAGGATGTTGGTCTGGAAGGCGATGGAGTCGATCACGCCGATGATGTCCACGATCTTGCGCGAGGAGGCGTCGATGCCGCCCATCGTCTGCACCACCTGCCCGACGACCGTGCCGCCGTGGGCGGCGATCTGCGAGGCGTTGGCGGCCAGGTGCTTGGCCTGGCGGGCGTTCTCGGCGTTCTGCTGCACGGTCGCGGTGAGCTGCTCCATGGCGGCGGCGGTTTCTTCCAGCGAACTGGCCTGCTGCTCGGTGCGGCCGGAGAGGTCCTGGTTGCCGCTCGCGATCTCGCTGGTGGCCAAGCGCACGGATTCGGCCGAGGCGCGGATGCGCACGAGCACGGCGGCGATCTTGTCCACGAAGTGGTTGAAGGCGCGGGCGATCTGGGTGAGTTCGTCGCTGCCGTGCGTGTCCAGCCGGCGCGTGAGATCGCCCTCGCCGGAGGCGATGTCCTCCAGCGCGTCGCGCACCACGGCGAGGCGGCGCAGCTGGCGGCTGACGGCGTAGGTGAGCAGGCCGACGGCGATGGCCACGCACAGCACGGTGATGGCGATGGCGAGCTGCAGCAGCTGGCGCACGGGGCGGGTGGCCTCGGCATGGTCGATGGCGATGGCCAGGATCCAGGGCGTGCCCTCGACCTTGGCGGCGTAGAGCATCTGTTCCGCGCCCTTGGCGCTGACCTGTGCGTGGCCGCCCTCGGTCGCGAGCTTCTGCAGGAGCGGTGCGTCGATGCCGGCGGCGAGTTCGGACACCGGTTTGAGGGCCAGCTGGGGATCGGCCTGCGCGAGCAGGCGGCCCTTGTCGTCGACCAGCATGGCGAAGCTCTTGGCCATGGGCTGGATGGCGGTCACCATGCGGCCGACGGTTTCCAGCAGCATGTCGGTGGCCACCACGCCCGCGAACTGGCCGGGCGGGCCCCAGGGCTCGGCGAACGTGATGAGGAGCTTGCCCGAGCTGGCGCCGATGTAGGCCGGCGTCACGATGGGGCCGCCGGCCTGCATCGCCTGTTTGTACCAGCCGCGGGACGTGCCGTCGTAGCCGTCGGGCACGGGGTGCAGGAAGCTGTGGCGCTTGTCCGCATGGACCAGGTAGGCATCGTCGAGCGCGCCGGCCTGCTTCGCCGCCTGCAGAAACGGGATCGGGTCCGGCTGCGTCGCCGCGATGCGGATCGAGCTGGTGATCCGCTGCTTGTCCTTCACCCAGGTCGTGATCTCTTCGGCGTGCACCCGGGTCTGCTGGGCGAGCTGGGCGTCCAGGCCAGACAGGGTGTTGTTCCGGACGGCGAAGAAGGTGGCGAGCGCCAGCGCGATGAGCGACAGGGCGGTGATGGCGATACAGATCCCGATGAGGCGGGCGCGAAGGCTTTGGAACATCTCGACTCCGGGAAGGGTGATGGGGATCGCTGGGTATCGGCTATTGTTGAACTTTATCAACGGATTGACGCCGTCATTCTGCTAGACGGAAAAATAATCGGGCGAGGGGTTTTGCCGCCAGGGCGTATCCTCTCGCCCCTGCGTTATGAATTCACTGCACATCTTTCTGCCCTGCGCCGCCGGCGTCGAGGGTTTTCTGGCCGACGAGGTCCATGACCTGACCGGATTGACGGGGCACGATCTGCTCACGGGGCGCGGCGGCGTGCTGGTGCGCGCGTCGTGGCGCCAGGCCCTGCAGCTCAACCTGCACAGCCGCCTCGCGCAGCGCGTGCTGGTGCAGCTGGCCGAGCGCATGTACCGCTCGGAGAACGACCTCTACGCCATCGCGGCCGAGGTGGCGTGGGAAATCTGGTTCACCCCGCGCCAGAGCTTCCGCATCGACGTCACGGCCCAGCACAGCCCGCTCAACAGCCTGAACTTCGCCGCGCTGCGCGTGAAGGATGCGGTGGCCGACCGCTTCCGTGCCAAGGCGGGCGGTGTGCGGCCGGACGTGGATACCCAGCACCCCGACGTGCGCATCCACCTGCACCTCACCACCGACCAGGCCACGGTGTACATCGACACCTCGGGCGAGCCGCTCTTCAAGCGCGGCTGGCGCGAGGACAAGGGCGATGCGCCGCTCAAGGAGACGCTCGCCGCCGCGATGATCGCCGCCAGCGGCTGGGACCCGCGCGGCGATGCGCCCCTGCCGCTCTACGACCCCTGCTGCGGCAGCGGCACGATCGCGATCGAGGCCGCGCAGATGGCCTGCCGCATCCCGGCGGGACTGCGCCGGCGTTTCGCGTTCGAGAAGCTGCTGCCCTTCCAGGCGCACGTGTGGAACGCGCTGCGCGAACAGGCGCAGGATGCGATCGTGGCGCCCACGGCGCCGGTGTTCGGCAGCGACGTGTCGCACCGCATGGTGGACTTCGCGCAGCGCAACGCCGAGCGCGCGGGCGTGGCGCAGGCCGTGCAGCTGCGCGGCGGCGACGCGCTGCAGCGCATGCCGCCCACCGCGGAGCCGGGCGTGATGCTGCTCAACCCGCCCTACGGCGAGCGCATCGCCGCGGCCGGCACGGCGGGGCGCAGCGCGCGCGAGCGCATGGGCGTGGTCGAGCGCGCGGGCCGCGAGACGGCCCAGACGGACGACGGCGTGGACTTCTTCCTGCAGCTCGCCGCCCACTGGAAGAAGCACTATGCCGGCTGGCAGGCCTGGATGCTCACGCCGGACCTGAAGCTGCCCGGCAAGATGCGCCTGAAGGAATCGCGCCGCGTGCCGATGTGGAACGGCCCGATCGAATGCCGGATGTTCCGCTTCGACATGGTGCGCGGGGCCGTGCGCGCCCGGCCGGTGGAGCAAGGCACCGGCACCGGTACTGGCGCCGGCACGGACGCGGGCCATGCCGGTTGAGCTGCGCCTGCCGGCGCGGGCCGCGTCGGGCGAACCCGTGCGCAGCGTGGTGGTGGACACCAACGTCGCGCTGGACCTGCTGATCTTCTCCGACCCGCGCACGGGCCCGCTGCGGCAACTGCTCGCCGAAGGGCGGCTCGCCTGGATCGCCACGCAGGTGATGCGCGACGAACTGGAGCGCGTGCTGGCGTATGCGCACATCGTGGAACGCATGGATTACTACCGCGTGGATTCCGCGCAGGTGCTCGCCGCGTTCGATGCGCACGCGCGCCTGGTGGAGATCGCCCCGCGCGTGGCCTACGTCTGCAAGGATGCGGACGACCAGAAGTTCATCGACCTGGCGGCGGCGCACCGCGCGATCCTGCTGTCGAAGGACAAGGCCGTGCTCTGCATGCGCAAGCGCCTGCTGAACATGGACGCGCACGTGGCGACCGCGCTGGTGCTGGAAGAGCCCGAAGAGGAACGGGCCGGGGACGCCCTCCCTGCAGCGGCCTGAGTCCTTGCCGGGGCCGCCCGGCCCGCGCCGTCAGTCCTCGAACCGGAAGCCCTCCGCCGGATGGAGGGACCAGCCCCCGTCGCCCGTCAGCACCAGCACGTGGGTGTGGTGGGCGAGCACCGCAGGCCGGTGCGCGATGCTGATCACCGAGGCGCCGCTCGCGCGCACCCGTTCGTAGAGCGCCGCCTCGTTGGCGCTGTCGAGCGCGCTGGTGGCCTCGTCGAGGATGACGGTGCGCGGCTGGCGCACCAGCACCCGCGCGAAGGCCAGCCGCTGCTGCTCGCCGATCGAGAGTTCCTTTTCCCAGTCGCGCACCGCATCGAGTCCGCCGACGCGCTCGGCCAACTCGGGCAGCTGCACGGCCTCCAGCACCTCCCGCAGCTGGTCGTCGTCCAACGCGCAGCTTTGTGCCGGATAGAGCATCTGGCTGCGCAGCGTGCCGGGCTGCATGTAGGGCCGCTGGGGCAGGAAGAACACGCTCTCCATCGGCGGGTGGTGCACGATGCCTTCGCCGTCGCGCCACAGGCCGGCGATGGCGCGCAGCAGCGAACTCTTGCCGCAGCCGCTGGCGCCGGTGATCAGCAGCGCGTCGCCGGGCTGCAGCTGCAGGGTCAGGTCGCGCACCAGAAGGCGCGTGAAGCGGGGCGTGTAGAGCGTCAGGCCTTCGATGGCGAAACGCTCGCCCTCGCGGGCCTGGATCTCGCGGCCCGTGATGGGGGAGAGGGGTGCGAGGGCGGCGACCGGCGCTGCCGCCACCGCACCTCCCTTGCCTGCCGACCGCGTGGACGGCATGCCGGCGGGCGAGGCGTTGCGGCCGCGCCGCCGGGCCTGCCGGTAAGCCCTGCGGTCCTGGCGGCGCTGCTTTTTCGCCGCCGCTGCCGCCTCGGGTTCCTGCGGTTCGCTGGCCTTGCGGCCCTCGGGCGCATCGAGCAGCGCCTGGCGCAGCGTGTCGAGCCGGCCGATGCCGGCGACGAAGCGGCTCAGGCTCTCGAAGTTGTCCACGATCAGCGACACCGAGGCCAGCACCGCCGCGAAGGCGCCGCCGGCCTGGATGGCGCGGCCGACTTCCATGTCGCCGGAGAGCACGGCGTCGGCCAGGATGATGCTCGGAATCACCACCGTGAGCTGGCTGAAGGCCCGCTGGAAGAGGTTGAGCGAGCGCTGCCGCTTGATGAGGCGCGCATAGTTGTTGAAGACCGCCTGGAAGCTGTGGTCGAGCTGGGCGCGCTCCTGCGCCTCGCCGCGGTAGAACGCGATCGATTCCGCGTTTTCGCGCAGCCGCATCAGGCCGAAGCGGAAATCCGCCTCGCGCCGCAGCTGCCAGAAGTTCAGCCGGATGAGCGGCGCGCCGAACACGTAGAGCGCCACCACGGTGCCCACGAGCGCGTATACAGCCAGGAAGGCCACCAGGGCCTGGGAGATCGACCACAGCACCGCGCTGAAGGCCACCAGCTGCATCGTGGCGCCGATGAAGATCAGCAGGAAGTGCGTGGAGCGGCCGGTGAAGCTGTTGATGTCCTCGCTGATGCGCTGGTCGGGGTTGTCGACCGTGCCCTCGGCGTTCAGCTCGTAGTAGCGGCGGCGGCCGAGATAGCCGTCGAGGAAGCGGTGCGTGAGCCAGAGGCGCCAGTGGTTGGCGAAGGCGTCGCGCATGTAGTAGTAGAAGGCGTACACCGGCGCCGCGAAGGCCAGCACGAAGAGGCAGGTGCGCACGGCGTCCCAGAAGCGGTCCCGGTCCTGGGCGGCGAGCGCGGAGGTCATCTCGCCGGTGCGGTCGATCAGGCGCACGGCGAGGTGCGTCTCCAGCAGCATGAGCAGGACCAGCAGGCCCATCAGCGACCAGGCCGCGAACTTCTTGTCACCCTGCCAATAGGGCCGCGCGACGTTCATGAACTGCCGCCAGGCGGCCATCGACAGGGAGGGAGCATGCCGGGAGGTGTCCGCCTGGCCCGGCGGGGGCGCGTCAGCTCCTGGCACGGGGGCTGCGGCGGCGGTGGAGGAAGGCATGCGGAACGATTCGGAACGGGGCAGGAGCGCCTGGACCCAACGATAGGGCGGCGGGCCGGCGCGGTCCTGTCGGACGCCGCCCACGCGGCGCTACGGAAACGCACCCGAAGTGGAACGCAGCGCTTCCGCGGCCCACGGCCGGGCCGGTGCGGGGGTACAGTGCGCGGGCGCTGTTCCCTTTCCGCATTCCTCCCTCCTTGTCCCTGTCCTCCCAGCCATGTCCCATCTCATCGTGCACGGCGGCACGCCGCTCCGCGGGCGCATCAGCCCCTCCGCCAACAAGAACGCCGTGCTGCCCGTGCTGTGCGCCACGCTGCTCACGCGGGCGCCTCTGCGCCTGGTGGGCGTGCCCGACATCACCGACGTGCGCAAGATCCTCGATATCTTCCGCACCCTCGGCAGCCGGGTGCAGTGGGATCCGGCGGACGGCCTGCTGGAGCTGCACCACGAGCACACCGCGTTCGACGCGGCATCGCACCGCCTGCCCGAGGAGATGCGCTCGTCGATCATGCTGGTGCCGCCGCTGCTCGCGCGCTTCGGCATCGCGCGGCTGGAAGACAACGTGAAAGGCTGCACGCTGGGTGTGCGCGAGATCGATCCGCACGTGGACGTGTTCCGCCGCTTCGGCGCCACCGTGGAGCGCGCCGAGGGGACGCTGCTCGTGCGCCGGGACGGGGCCCTGGTGCCCACCGACCACTGGCTCGACTACGCCTCCGTCACCACCACGGAGAACTTCGTGCTGTGCGCGGCCGGCGCGCCGGGGCGCTCCACGCTCACCAATGCGGCGTCGGAGCCGCACGTGCAGGAGTTCTGCCGCTTCATGGCGATGCTGGGCGTGCGCATCGAGGGCATCGGTACCTCGCGCCTCACGGTGCACGGCGGATCGGAACTGGGCGGCGGCGAGTTCCGCTTCGACGAGGACTTCCACGAGATCACCACCTTCCTGGCGCTGGGTGCGATCACGGGCGGCGACGTGGCGGTGCGCAACAGCGCGCCGGAGAACTTCCCGCTCATCGACCGCACGTTCGCGAAGTTCGGCGTCGAGGTCGTGCACGAAGGGGGCTGGTCCACCACGCGCCGCGCCGGACCGCTGGCGGTGCAGCCGCCCTTCACGCCCAACACGCTCACCAAGGTGGAGGCCGCCCCGTGGCCGTACTTCCCGGTGGACCTGCTGCCGATCTTCATCGCCCTGGGCGTGCGCGCGCAGGGCAACGCGATGTTCTGGAACAAGGTGTACGACGGCGCGCTGGGATGGACGGGCGAGCTGTCGAAGTTCGGCGCGCACGTGTTCTCGTCCGATCCGCACCGCATCGTGACCTTCGGCGGGCAGGCGCTCACGCCCGCGGTGGTGGAGAGCCCCTACATCATCCGCGTGGCGATCGCGCTCTTCATGGTGGCGGCCAGCATCGAGGGCCGCTCGGAGATCTGCCACGCCGGTCCGATCCGGCGCGCCCATCCGCGGTTCGTGGAGAACCTGCGCAGCCTGGGGGCGCAGGTCGAGTGGAAGGATTAGCGGGCTGGGTTGCGGCGGGCGGGTGCGCGCATCGACCAGCCCGCAGGACAGGGTGTGCCGCCTGATGCGAACCCTGGGCCCTCCCTGTGTCTGATTGGAAATCGCATCACTTGTGAAAAAGTAGTGCGGTTATTAAACTCGTCCCGCATGAGCCAGTCTGATCACATCCTTGAACTGGCCCGGCACCGGCGCGTGCTGCGGGCAGCGGATGTACGCGAGCAGGGCTGGTCGCCGCAGTTGCTCATCCGGCTGCACCAGGCTGGCCAACTGCAACGCATCGCCCGCGGCCTGTATGCGTTGCCCCATGCCGAAGTCACCGAACACCAGACGTTGATCGAAGTCTGCCAGCGCGTGCCCAGGGGCGTACTGTGCCTGCTGAGTGCGCTGCAATTCCATGGAATCGGCACGCACATGCCGCACGAAGTTTGGATCGCGCTGCCAGCTGGCAGCCAAACCCCCGCGCTGGGATACCCCCCGTTGCGCATCGTGCGTCTGCGCGGCACGGCCTACAGCGGCGGCATCCAGACCGTGGCCGAACATGGCGCCCCCATCCGCGTGTACTGCGCCGCCAAGACCGTGACCGACTGCTTCAAGTTCCGCCACAAAATCGGACTCGACGTGGCGCTCGAAGCCCTGAAAGACGCCTGGCACAACCGCAAGGTCACCATGGCCGAGCTGAGCCACTTCGCCAGGGTCAACCGGGTCGAACGCGTCATGCAGCCCTACCTGGAGTCCATGGCGCAATGAGCGGCAACCGCTCCGCGTCGGTCCTGGCCCGGCTGCTGGCCCTCGCCAAGCAGCGTGGCGACGACTACAGCCTGCTGCTCAACCGCTTCGGCATGGAGTGCCTCCTGGCCCGCGTCGGCATCTCACCGCATGCCGACCGATTCCTGCTCAAGGGCGCGCTGCTCTTCGCACTCTGGTACGACACCCCGCACCGGCCCACCAGGGATGCCGACTTGCTCGGCTTCGGCCCGGACGATGCCGCGGACCTGATCGCCACGTTCCGCGAAGTCGCAGCCATGGAACTGGGCGACGGCATCGTGTTCGATCTCGACTCGGTGAAGGCCGACCCCATCCGCGATGGCAACGCCTATGGCGGCACACGCATCACGCTGGCGGCACGTATCGGCTCCGCACGCTGCGCACTGCAGATTGACGTGGGCTTCGGGGATGCCGTGACGCCTGGGCCACAGACGGCGGTTTACCCGACCTTGCTGGGTGATTTTCCCTCTCCCACGCTGCGCGTCTACCCCGTCTACCCCGTCTACACCGTGATCGCCGAGAAGTACCAGGCCATGGTTGATGCTGGGGCAGGCAAACAGTCGCATGAAGGACTTCTTCGACCTGACCGTGATCGCCCGGCGCACCGAGCTGGACGGTGCCGCACTGGCCGCAGCCATCGCCGCCACTTTTGGCCGGCGCCAGACCGCTCTGCCCGCCGAGCGGCCCTTGGCACTGACCAGCCAGTTCAGCGAAGACACTGCCAAGCTGCGCCAGTGGCAAGCCTTCTTGAAAAGAAACCGCATCGACGCCGCAAGTCTGCATGACACCGTGGCGCTGCTGGATGGCCTGCTGTGGCCACCGACACAGGTTGCTGCCGCTGGGAGTCAGGCAACGGCCACTTGGCGCCCCGGAGCTCTGCGCTGGGTCTGAAAGCCAGACGGCGCCCGCCAAGCCACTCATCCACTCAGAGCGGCTCACACGACCCTTCTGGCGTCGTTGCCGCATCTTGTCGTACTACTCGTACTGTCTGCGATGCGGCGCCTAGCCAGAACCGCTTCGCTGGGTCGTGTGAGCCGCTCTTAAATAAAGCTTCCCTGCAGCGCTACCGCGCAAGCAGATCGTACGCCGCACGCACGCGCTGCACGTCGCGGCCCCAGCGGCGGTCTTCGGGCAGCCGGCGCAGCCAGGCGAGGCGGCGGAGCGTGGCGTCCATCACCTGGCGGAAATCCTCGCCGTGCGCGGCGATCCAGGCGGCGGTGTCCGCCCGGGCCGCGGGCAGGGAGCCTGCGGCGCGCAGGTAGAGCGCGGTGGAGTGGGCGTAGCAAAGCAGGTCGCGCACCTGGCAGACGGGCAGCGGCAGGGTGGCGGCGGGGTCGTCCTCGAAGTCCAGGTAGCCGACCACTCCGTCCGGGCAGCGCACGAGGTTGCGCGCGAAGGCCTGGCTCAGGCAGGTGCCGCGCGCGTGCACTTCGCCGATGGCCGCGAGGCCCTGGCGCCAGAGTGCGAGCACGGAGTCCGCGCCCTCGGGCAGGCGGTGTTCGATCTCGTTGCCCAGCGAATGCGTGTCCACGCCCGGGCGGCCCAGGTCGAGCGTGAGCAGGCCTTCGCCGCTGGCCGCCAGCACCTGGGGCACGCGCAGGCCCAGCGCATGCAGGCTGCGCAGCCGGCGCACTTCGGTCGCGATGGCCTCGGCCCCGCCCGGTGCGGGTACCGGGCGCAGCACGGGCAGGCCGAGCAGCCGGGCCAGCGCGGCCATGGCGCGGTAGCGGCCGGCGCCCCGCACGGGGGCGGCGCGCTTGAGCCACACGCGCGTGCCGTCCACGATGTGGCTCTCCACGGCGTGGGTCTGCAGGGGCAGCCGCTCGCGCAGCACGGCATCCCAGTCGATGGCAGCGTGCGGCGCGGCCGGGCCCGGCGGGAACGGCGGGCCCGATGGACCGGCGGGGCCGGACGGCCCGGGAAAAGACGGGGAGGCGGACATGGGCTGGAGCGCTCGGAAAGAGGGGCGGCGGGGCGCGCGGCTACACTCGCCGCCTTGGAAAGCACAGCCGGGCACCTGCGCGGCCGCTGCGGCGGCATCATAGAGTGTGCCGTGTCCGGCGGGCTGCTGCCGGGCGGCCGCCGCCAGCGCGCGGGCCTGCGCCGGCCGCCGCGGACGCTGCCCTCTGCGCCCCCTTTTCTCACCCCCTCCGATCCCCTACTGCCCGTGCGCCCCGCGCCAGGAGTTCCCCATGACCGACACCCACGCCCCCATGCCCGGCACCGAGCCGGCGCTCAGCAACGACGACCTCGACGAACTGGACGCGCTGCTCGACGACCTGCGCTCGCGCGCAGAGGAAATCCCCCAGTGGGAGTTCTGCGACGGCTTCCTGACGGCGCTCGTCTGCACCCGCCGGCCGATCGCGCCGGCCGAATACCTGCCCATGCTGCTGGACGACGGCGGCCCGATGGAGCTGTCCGCCGACGGCGACGCGCTGCCGCGCCTGCCGGCCTTCCAGGACGACGCGCAGCAGGCGCGCTTCGTCGAACTGTGGACGCGCCGCTGGAACGAAGTGGCCCGCCAGCTCGACGAGCAGGTCGAGACGCTGGAAGACGACCGCGCCTTCCAGCCCGAAGTGATGGACATGCGCGGCGCCATCGCCTGCCTGCCCGAGGAAGAGCGCGCCGAGATGGAGGGGCAGGACATTCCCTCGTTCGGCCAGGTCTGGGCGCTGGGCTTCATGTTCGCCGTGGAGAACTGGCCCGAGGAATGGGCCGCGCCGCGCGACAAGGAGGCCGCGCAGTGGCTGGACGGCGCGCTCGACCACATCGTCGCGCTGACCGAGGACGACACCGGCCGCGCCGAGCACAACATGTATGCCGAGGACGGCCCGCCCAGCGTGAGCGAGGACCGGCTGGAGGTGTTCGGCGAAGCGGTCTGGGCCACCTACGATCTGCGCCAGCTGTGGAAGAGCATGGGCCCGCGCATCGAATCCGTGCGCCGCGGGGACACGCCCGGCCGCAACGACCCGTGCAGCTGCGGCAGCGGCAAGAAATACAAGAAATGCTGCGGAAGCTGAGCACCCGCTTGCGCGCCCAATGGGCGCCCAGCATCCCGCGGGAGCTGCTCGCGGGAGCCGTCGCCACCTTCGCGCTCATCCCGGAGGTGATCGCGTTCTCCTTCGTGGCGGGCGTCGATCCGTCGGTGGGACTGTTCGCCTCGTTCGTCATCAGCCTGGTGATCGCCTTCGCGGGCGGACGGCCGGCGATGGTGTCGGCGGCGGCCGGCTCGGTGGCGCTGGTGGCCGCGCCGCTCGTGCAGTCGCACGGCCTGGGCTACCTGTTCGCGGCCGGGCTGCTGGCCGGCGCGGTGCAGGTGGCCTTCGGGCTGCTGCGCATGGGCGTCCTTGTGCGGTTCGTCTCCAGCTCGGTGCGCACGGGGTTCGTGAACGCGCTGGCGGTGCTGATCTTCTCGGCCCAGCTGCCGCACCTGCGCGGCGCCGGCCCGGCCACCTGGGGCATGCTGGCGCTGGGGCTCGCGATCATCTACGGGCTGCCGCGCCTGGGGGCGTGGTGGGGCTGGCGCGCGCTCACCGCGATCCCGTCGCCGCTGGTCTGCGTGGTGGCGCTCACGGTGCTGGCCACCGCGGCCGGCCTGCCGCTGCCCACGGTGGCCGATCTGGGCCGGCTGCCCGATGCGCTGCCGGCCTTCGCGCTGCCCGGCGTGCCGTTCACGCTGGAGACGCTGCGCATCATCGCGCTGCCGGCGCTCGCGATCGCCTTCGTGGGCCTGCTGGAGTCCGTGCTCACGGCCGCGGTGGTGGACGAGATGACCGACACGCCCAGCGACAAGAACCGCGAATGCGCGGGCCTGGGGCTGGCGAACATCGCGGCCAGCCTGTTCGGCGGCATCGCGGGCTGCGGAATGATCGGCCAGGCCGTCGGCAACGTGAAGTACGGCGGCCGGGGGCGGCTCTCGACGCTGTTCGCGGGCGTGTTCCTGCTCATCCTGATGGTGGCGCTCAAGGACTGGGTGTCGCGCGTGCCGGTGATCTCGCTGGTGGCGATCATGGTGATGGTGTCGGCCTCCACCTTCGACTGGGGCTCGCTGCGCACGCTGGTGCGCCATCCGCGCATGTCGAGCGCGGTGATGCTGGCGACCGTGGCCGTGACGCTCGCCACCCACAACCTCGCGGCCGGGGTGGCCGTGGGCGTGCTGCTGAGCGGCGTGTTCTTCGCCTTCAAGGTGGCCCGCCTGCTCGACGTGCGCGCCGAGGACGACGTGGCCACGGGCCTGCGCACCTGGCATGTCGCGGGCCAGGTGTTCTTCGCCTCGGCCGATGCCTTCATCGACGCCTTCGACATCCTCGCCGCGGAAGGCCGGCCGGTGCGCATCGACGTCTCGCGCGCCCACTTCTGGGACGTGACGGCGGTGGCCGCGCTCGAGAAAGTGGTACAGCGGCTGCGCCACCATGGCTGCAGCGTGGACGTGGTGGGCCTGAACCAGGCCAGCGCCGGACTGGTGGAGCGGGTGGCGGAGCGCTGACGAGAGTGGCTCACAGAACCCAGCGAAGCGGTCCTGGCGAGGCGCTGCATCGCAGGCATTACGGGTAGTACGACAAGATGCGGCAACGATGCCAGAAGGGTTCTGCGGGCTGCTCTCAGGCGAGCAGCTCGGCGAGGCGGGCCAGCGCATGGCCCTGCGCGCCCGCCCGCACGGCCGCGCGGTCTCCGGCGAAGCGCACGAGCTCGCTGTGCGTCGTGCCGGCCACGTGCCAGCCGAACCAGACGGTGCCCACGGGTTTTTCCGCGCTGCCGCCCGAGGGGCCGGCCACGCCGGTCACTGCCAGCGCGACCTGCGCGCGGGCATGCCGCACGGCGCCCTCGGCCATGGCGCGTGCCACGGGTTCGCTGACGGCGCCGTGGGCCTCGATGAGCGCCGCGGGCACGCCCAGCAGCTCCGTCTTGGCGGCATTGGAATAGGTGACGAAGCCGCGCTCGAACCACTGGCTCGATCCGGCGAGATCGGTGCAGGCGGCGGCGATCAGGCCGCCGGTGCAGCTCTCGGCGGTGGCCATCATCCAGCCGCGGGCGCGCAGGGCATGCGCGATCGCATTCACCACAGCACCCTCCAGAGCGCGATCACGAACAGCGTGCAGAAAGCGGCCACGAAATCGTCGAAGAGGATGCCCCAGCCGCCGCGCCAGCCGAAGCCCTTGAACAGGCTGTCGGCCCAGGCGACCGGGCCGGGCTTGGCGGCGTCGAAAAAACGGAACAGCGCGAAGGCCGCGCACTGCCCCCAGAAGCCCATGGGCATGGCGAGCCAGAGCACGCACCAGAAGGCCACGATCTCGTCCCAGACGATGCAGCCGGGATCGGCCACGCCGAGGCGGCGCGCGGTGGTGGTGCAGGCCCACCAGCCCACCAGCGTGCCGACGAGGATCAGCAGGCCGATCTGCATCGGCGCGAGCCACTGCTGCAGCAGCAGGTAGGCCAGCCAGGCCCAGGCGGTGCCGACGGTGCCGGGCGCGCGCGGCGACAGGCCCGATCCGAAGCCCAGGGCGATCCAGTGCGCCGGGTGGGCGCGCAGGAAGGCGGCGGTGGCGATCGGCGGGCGGCGGCCCGGCTTTTCGGCGGCGGGCAGGGGGGAGAGAGGCGGCAGGGCGTTCATGGCGTGTTCTCGTCCAGCATGACGTCCTTGTCGTGGCGCACCGTGTGTTCGGCGGTGAAGCGGGCCTCGGCGCCGGGCGCCAGGGTCTGCTGCCAGGCGATCGTGCCGGGGCGGCCTTCCCAGGCGGTGGTGAGCGGTGCGGGCGCATAGCGCGATTCGACCTCGATCTTCGCATTGCGCGAGACCGGCGCCGCGTCGATCACCTGCAGCGTGACCGGCTGGGTGTGGCGGTTTTCGATGCGGTAGGCGAGCGCGGTGCGGCGTTCCACGCGCGAGCCCGTGAAGCCGGCGCTGCCGGTGGTCTGCTGCGGCGCCTCTGCCTGCACGCGCACGAGGTCATCGGGGCCGAACGAAAGCGGGACGGTGCGGGCGGCCTCCGCCCCGGCGCCGGCCGGTGCGGCAGTGGCCGTGGGTGCCGCCGCGGCGAAGTCCAGCCGGCCCTCGCCCACGAAGGCGCCGTCGCGGTACAGGCCCACGGACCCGGCGGGCCAGGAGCCCGCGGGCGGCGCGATCTCGGCCACGAGGTAGGCGGCCGGCTGGCGCGCGGGCACGGTGCGCGTGACGAGGCGGGCGGTGGCGGCGTGCGTGCCCAGCAGCAGCGTGGTGCGCTGGCCGCTCGCGGGCACGGTGAGGCGCTGCGGCACCTCGAAGCGCGTCGCGTAGCTGCCGGCCAGGGCGGTCACGTCGAAGTCGGGCAGGGGGGCTTCCGCCGGGGCGGCCGGTGCTGGGGCCGCGGGTGCCGCCGCTGACCTCGCCATCACTCCCATCATGGTGACGGAGGAAGGCCCGCGCTCGGGCCGATTCTGCGGTTCCGGCGGGGCCGCCACATCCACCGTCCAGGTGCCGGGACGCGGCCCCTGCGTGGCGCGCGCGGGCGTCTGGGTGGTGAGCACGAGCCGCACGTCGTTCCAGTCCTCGCCGCTGCGCTGCGCCACCACGGCCAGCCGCTCCAGCACCACGGCGCCGGTGGCGGTGTCGAGCCGCGCGCGGTAGGCGGGCTGCCAGCCGGGGCCGCGCACCTGGTAGGACAGGCGCAGCCCGGCCTCGCGGTCGGTGGCGAGGTTCACGGCCACCGACACCACTTTTCCGCGGGCGCCACCCGCGGCGCGGTCGCGCTCGGCGCGCAGGGGCTTCAGTTCGCGCTCCAGCGCTTCTTCGCGGCGCTGCAGCGGCGGCAGGCGCACCAGCGTCTCGGCCGAGGTCTTGCGCAGCGCTTCGGCCGTGGCCGGTATCTGCGCAGCCGGCGTGGGCAGGGGGGCGGCCGCCGGGGGGCGGCCGTCGCGCGCGGTGGCGCCGCCGCCGGCCGTGCCATCGCTGCCGCCGGCCACATGGTCCAGGTACCGGTCCACGCGCCGCAGGGCGGTGATTTCGGCCTGCACGTCCGCGATCCGGTCTTCCAGCGCGCGGATGCGGTCGTCCAGCGGGCTCGCGCAGCCGGCGGCGATGTCGCGGTCTTCGGTGGTGACCTTGAACTCTCCGACGCGCACGCCGGCATCGGCGCTGATCTGCAGGCTGTCCGGGTCGAGGCCGGCCGGCAGGCAGGCGAAGGTGGCACTGCGCGCGCCCGCGGGAAGGCGGGCGCTGCGTTCGATGGTGGCTATGCCCGGCGCCACGGTCACCTGGGTGATGCGCGATGCCGTCGCGGCGGGGCGCTCCTGCGCATGGGAAGCGGGTACCGCCGCGATCATCGCGATCGCCGAGCAGGCCGCGAGGGCGGCCGCCAGGGGGCGGGCACCCGGCGTACGCCGTTCGAGGGCGGCGGGGCCGGAGGTCTCGGCCCGTGCTCCACTGCAGCGGGTGAATGCGGCCGGACGGGCCGTGCCGGGCAGGAAGGCGAAGGGCATTGCGGCTCCTGTTCCTCAAAAGGGGGATGGGGATGCTAGCAGCGCGGCCGCCGCACCCGGACGGCGGGCGCCGTCAGCGGAAATGGTCGAAGGCGAGGTACTGCGCGTCCAGCAGCCCGCCCTGCCCATCCCGCAGGCGCAGCCCCGGTTCGGCCTCGATGGCGCCGATGCGCGTGATCCGCGTGCCGGTCTGCCGCGCGGCGGCCTCGACCTCCGTGCGCCGGTGTGCCGCGGCGGTGAACAGCAGCTCGTAATCGTCGCCGCCCGCGAGAACGCAGCGCAGCAGGTTCTCCTGGCCGTAGGGCAGCCGTTCGGGCACGGGCTCTCCCGCGCAGGCCGCCATGAGCTGCGGAGCGAGCGTGGTGTCGATGTGCGCGCCCACGCCCGACGCCTGCAGGACGTGGCCCAGGTCGCCCACGAGCCCGTCGCTCACGTCGATGGCGCTGCTGGCCACGCCGCGCAGCGCCTGACCGAGCGCCACCCTCGGCGTGGGGCGCTCCAGCCGCTCGCGCGCCTGCGCCAGCACCGGCGGCGGCAGCTGCACCGGCATTTCGCCGAGCAGCGCGTCGAGCGCGAGCCGCGCATCGCCCAGGTGGCCGCTCACCCACAGGTCGTCGCCCGGCCGCGCGCCGCTGCGCAGCAGCGCC
The DNA here is from genome assembly GCA_913774955.1 of uncultured Acidovorax sp. Taxonomy (GTDB): domain Bacteria; phylum Pseudomonadota; class Gammaproteobacteria; order Burkholderiales; family Burkholderiaceae_C; genus Paracidovorax. The sequence continues at coordinate 36,266 of CAJYKV010000022.1, read as the reverse complement.
TGGCCGGCAGGCACTTCGCCGAACACGGTGATGCAGATGTTGAGCGGCCCTTGCGTGGTGTCGCCCCCCACCAGTTCGCAGCCGTGTGCGTCGGCCAGCGCCAGCAGTCCGTCCGAGAAGCCCTGGAGCCAGGCTTCGTCGGCCCGCGGCAGCGACAAGGCCAGCGTGAACGCCAGCGGCCGGGCACCGCAGGCGGCGAGGTCCGAGAGGTTCACGGCCAGCGCCTTGTGGCCCAGGTGCGCGGGATAGACGTCGGGGAAGAAATGCCGGCCCTCCACCAGCATGTCGCTGGAGACGGCCAGGTGCATGCCGGCGGCGGGCGCGAGCAGTGCGCAGTCGTCGCCCACGCCGAGCGCGGCGCGGCGCACGGGGCGGCGGAAGTAGCGTGCGATCAGGTCGAATTCACCCATGCGCCGAGCATACGCGCAGCCGTGGCCGCGGCGCGCTTCGCAATTCCGGAAGGCATTTCCGCCAGGGGGCCTCCGCGGCGTGCCGGCAGGCGATGCTGCGGTTCTCCGCCCCTCCTTCCGGTCCCGTCCATGAAAACCCATCTGCATGCGCTTCGGCCGTCCGGTACCGTGCCTGAACGTCCTGGACCATCCCACCCCCCGGAGACCGCACGTTCCGCGCGGACGGCGTCGGCGGGGTGGCCGCTGGGCCTGCTGTCCCTGCGCGAGGCCCACCTGCGCGCCGGACACGGCCCGGGGCCGGAGAGCCACCCCGAACTCACATCCCTGGCGGTCATCGATGCGGAAGAGGTCGGCTCGTATGTCGTTGCTGCAGCCAAGTATTTCACCGATCCTCTGCACGGCGTGGCGGAGAAGGCGGGCGAGTTCGCCACGGAGGGGCCGCACGGCGATGGCGGCGGCTCCGCCGGAGGCAGCGGCTCCACGGAGGGCGCGCAGGGCCATGGCGCTGCCGCCGAAGCCGCGGAACACCCCGGCCGGATGCATGCCTTCGCCGAGGATGGCACGCCGGGCGGTGTCGGCGATCTCGCCGCCACCCTGGCGCTGGGAGGCGCCATGCTGCCGCTGTCGGCCGTGGCCATCCATGCCGGTTACCGCGAACTGCGCGAGGTCGCCGAGCAGCGCAAGGAGCTGCGCGCGCAGAAAGAAGGGCTGCTGCAGCAGCGCGAAGTGCTCGCTCCTTTTCTCGAGCGGGGCCGGATGCCTTCGGCGGGCCATGCCCGGTCGCATGCGATCGGCCAGGCCATCGACGACCTGGCCTACCAGCAGCACCTCAACCGCCACGACGGCCGCGTGGCTGCGGCGACCCTCACGTCGGCCGGTCTCGTCTTCGCGAAGACGGCGGTGGAAACCTCGGCGCACACGGGGCTGGCGATCGGAGCGGGCAGCGCGAATGCCGCAGGCCTGGTCGCGCACAGCGCGGCAGCCGCGGGCGCGGCCTCTGCGGTCGGCATCGCCGGGGGCTACGTCCTGGGGCCGGCCGCGAGCGTCATGGCGTCGGTGGTGGGCGGGGTGTTCCTGCACCAGTCGCATGTCGAGAAAAGGCGTTTCCGGGCCGATTTCTCGCGGGTGAGCGACTTCCTCGCGGGCGTGGATGCGCGGCGCCTGGGAGGGGACGCGCAGCGCTACCACGACTTCCTGAAGACCAAGTTCGACCAGCGCAAGCGGTTCGTGAACGGCTTCCACAACTGGAACAAGGGTTTCGTCATCGGTGGCGTGACCTACACCGCCAGCACGGCCGCCAAAGTGGGCCTCGGCATTGCGGCGATCGCGGGCGCCAGCGTCGCCGGACCCGTGGGCCTGGCGCTGCTGATCGGCGCGGGGCTGCTGGGCGCCTTGACGATGGGCGTGGGCTCCCACCAGTTCTTCCTGACGCACGGCAAAGTGAAGCGCTACCGGAACTACGAGCGCAGCGACGCCCCGGGCATCGACCGCGCCTTTCTCGCCATGGCCGACCTGCTGCGGGTGGCCGCGCCCCTGCGGTTCCATTCGGCGCGCTCCGAGCTGTCTGCGGACTTCCACTCCGCGAGGGCGCAGTCCCTTTCCCGGCGAGAAGACGACTTCCATTCCGCCCGTTCGCACCTGGCGCCGATGCCGATGCCGATGCCGGGCGAGGCCGCACTGTGCGCGGAGATGGACGGCGATTTCCATTCCGCCCGGTCCTCCCTCGGGACGACGGCTTCCCGCAGCGGATGGCCGGCCTTCGGGAGCGAGCCGGAAATCCAGCCCGTGATCGAGGGGCTTGAAGTGCCCGAGGTTCCCACGGTTCCCGAAGTGCCCGAAGCGGCCGCCGCACCCGCGGACGAGGCGGAGCCGGTCGGATTCCTGCTGCGCAGCGCTCTCTACGCTGCCACCGATGGCCAGGAGCGGGCGCTGGGCGGGTTTCTGCGGCAGGCGGCCGAACAGATGAACCGGCACTACCGCGACAGGGGCCGCTCCACCGACGAGGTACCTCCCCCGGCTTCTTCCCGCAGGCATTCCAGGGGGCGCGAGGCCAAGGCCCTGTGGCGGGGCGGCGTGGCGTACGGCAAGTCACTGCTGACGGGCCACAAGCCCAGCGAGGCCCGCCAGCAGGCCCGCCAGGCCTACACGGACCGCACGGACCGCCTCAATCGCACGGCACTTACCCAATGGCTCGACACCCCCGGCTCCGGTCCGGCGCAGCTGGACTACATGCGCAGCGTGGTCGAACTCCAGAAGGCCTACCTGGAGGCCAAACTGGCTGCGCGCCAGCCCCTGCAGGCCCTGGAGGATGCGCTGGCCCGCGTGGACGAGGCCCCGGCGCCCGCCGCGCCGGCGCGGCCCGCAGGCCGCCGCCGCAAGGCCGCGAAGAAAGCCAGGCCGCCCATGACCCCGGCCCATCTCGCCGCGGAACTCCGCAAGGCCCGTGCCGATGACGAAGCCCGGCTCGCGCGGCTGCGCGCATTGCATGCCAGCCTGGGCAGCAGCGCGGCGTCCGGGCCTGGCGCTTCGCTGCACCTGCAATCGTTGCGGCAGGATTTCCTGCTGTGCGAAACCGGCACGGCCCATCCTGCGCAGGATACGGCCCGGGAATTCGCCCGCCATTGCCTGGAACATGTGCGCGAGCATGCCACCGCGGTGCGGGGCACCCTTCTGGCCACTGAAATGCAGGCCGCCCGCGTCCGCGAAAAGGCCGCCGAATCGCAGCCTGCCCCAGCCCGTTGAGCGTTGCATGCCCCCCATGGTGGGGAAGGCAGCGCAGGGACGCCTCGCTAAACTGGCCGGCCCTTTTACCAGCCAAGGAGGTCATCCGTGCACAAAGCACTAGCGGCAACACTGGTTCTGTCTCTCGCCATGGGCCTGGGCGCCTGCAAAAAAAAGGAAGCGGCGCAGCCGGCCGGCGGTGCACCTGCCGCTGCGCCGGCCGCTTCCGCGCCGTCCGCGGCCATGCCGCCCGCCGATGCGGGTGCGGCCGTCCCGCAAACGGCCGCGTCCAAGCCTTTCGATGCGGCCAGCCTGCCGGTCTCCAGCGTGCCGCTGGGCGCTTTTCCGTACATCGCGCTTCCTGCCGGCTACGTCACCGGAACGAAGCCGGACGTGGCCGATTTCGATCAGGTGCCGTTCTGGACGGGCGACCGGCTGCAACCGGTGGAAGGCCGCATCTGGTCGGCGCACATCGCCGCCGCCGAGGGCAAGACCTTCTCGGATCTGGAGCTGTCGCGCAACATCGAATCCGTGGTGGCCTCGCTGGGCGGCAGAAAAATCTTCGAGGGCAGGCTGCCACAGGCCGCCACCGACAAGATGAAGGAATGGCCGCGCGACGTGGTCACGCGCTACAACAGCGGCCTGGGCGACATCTGGAACGAGCCCGTGCAGGTGTTCGTCGTTCACCGGGCGGACCGCGACATCTGGATCCACCTGTGCAGCTACCAGTTCGGCGGGGGCCTGCTCATCGCCGAGACGAAGCCGCTGCAGGTGACCGCGGGCCTGCTGCCGGCCAGCGAATTGAAAGCGCAGATCGACAGGGCCGGCAAGGTGGCGCTGCAGGTCCATTTCGCCACCGACAAGACCGACATCCTGCCGGACTCCCAACCGCAGATCGAGCAGGTGGTGCAGCTGCTGCAGCAGGACGCATCGCTGAAACTCACCGTCAACGGCCACACCGACGACACGGGCGATGCGGCGCACAACAGGGCCTTGTCGGAAGGCCGCGCCAGGGCTGTCGCCGCGGCCCTCACGGCGCGGGGCATCGATGCGTCCCGGCTGTCGTCCGCCGGATTCGGCGCGGAGCGCCCGGTGGCGGACAACAGGACGCAAGAGGGGCAGGCGAAGAACCGGCGGGTGGAGCTGGTCAAGCAGCCCTGAGGCTGAAGGTGCGCGAGGTACCTCGCGGACATTCGGCCGGGCATCCGGCGGCCCTGGCCATGGTGGAGGCCCCGGCCGGCCCGGGCCGGCCGGCAGCGCTCAGGCGGGCGTGCCGCGGAAGCGCAAGGCCGCCTGCCGGCTCACCTCGCCCAGCAGCTGCTCGTCGCGCTGCCGGTCGCGCAGCCAGCGCGCGTCGTTCTGGCCGGCCGCGGCCTCGCTGCGCAGCAGGTGCAGCGCGCCCGAGGCACCCGTTACCGCCGCATGGCGCGCGATGTGGTCGATGGTCTGCAGGATGTGGTCGCGCAGCGGCATGTGCTCGCCCGTGGCCGGGTCCACGTAGACCGCCTGCATGCCGAAGCGGCAGGCCTGGAAGCGGTTGTAGGTGTAGACGAGGTAGTCGTCCTCGGTGGGGATGAACGGCTGCTCGGCCAGGAACCAGGCGCCCAGCGCCTGGACGTAGCCCGAGAGCGCGGCGGCGCGCTCGATGGTGAGCGGGGTGTCGAAGACGCGGATCTCGATCGTGCCGAACTCCGGCTTGGGGCGGATGTCCCAGTAGAAGTCCTTCATGCTCTTGACCACGCCGGTGCGCGTCATCTTGTCGAAGTACGCCTCGAAGTCGTTCCAGGTGAGCACCATGGGCGCGCGGCCGGAGAGCGGGAACGCGAACACCGAATTGAGTCGCGCCGAATCGAAGGCCGTGTCCTGTCCCTGCACGTAGGGGCTGGAGGCCGACATCGCGATGAAGTGCGGGATGTAGCGGGACATGCGGTGCAGCATCAGCAGCGCCTCGTCGGCGCTGGGGCAGCCGATGTGCACGTGCTGGCCGAAGATCGTGAACTGCTTGGAGAGATAGCCGTAGAGCTGGGACAGCTCCTGGAAGCGGGGCTTGTCGTAGATGCGGCGCTCGTGCCACTGCTGGAAGGGGTGCGTGCCCCCGCCGGCCACGGCGATGTTGAGCTTGTCCGCGCTGCGCACGAGCGCATCGCGGATCTGCGTGAGCTGGCCCAGCACCTCGCTGCTCGAATGGCAGACGCCCGTCGAGATCTCGATCATGCTGTTGGTCATCTCGGGCACCACGCTGCCGGGCAGCGGGTGCCTTTCCATGAGGCGCAGCATGTCCTCGGCGTAGGGCGCGAGGTCGTAGTTGTGCGTGTTCACGAGCTGCAGCTCCAGCTCGACGCCGAGCGTCAGCGGCTCGGAATGGTGGAATGCTTCCAGGCTCATGGCTGCTGCTCCCGCTCTGCGTTGGCGGCGCGCGTGGCCGGCGCCCAGGGTTTCGAACTCTCTCCGGCGCGGTAGATGGCGACCGTGGCGATGACGGCGCCCAGCACTTCCATGAGCAGGATGGTGGGCAGGGCGATCCGGGCGATCAGCTGGCCAGTGGAGGCGGAGGCCACCATGAACTGCGAGGCGATCAGCAATGCGATGGAGGACATCGGCGTCATCGCGCAGCCCACCCAGAGGGCCTGGCGCCAGCTCGCGCCGCTGCCCACGTTGCCCAGGGCCACGCCCAGGGCCTTGGCCACTAGGCGCACGACGATCAAGGCCAGCACCACGCCCACCACCGGGCCGCTCCAGTCGGCCTGCGCCGCCACGGTGGAGACCAGCACGAACATCAGCATGGTGAGCAGCGAGGCCGCCGTGCCGAGCTGGCGCGGCCAGGCCCAGGGGCGGGGATTGAGCTGCTTGAGCAGCATGCCGGCGAGCAGCGCCGCCAGCGGCGCCGATCCACCCATGTGCGCCGCCACCGCCGTTCCGGCGGCGATCAGCGTGAGCAGCAGGAAGGCGGTGTTCTCGCTCGTCGGGCTCATGAAGCGCAGCGCCATGCGCAGCACCAGCGCGAGCACCGCGCCCACGATGACGGACACGCCCAGCACCACCATCACGGGGTACACGGTGTCCATGATGCCCGCGGCCGGCCGGTTGATCAGCTCCGCCGTCGCGCTGCCCAGCGTGAGCGCGTAGAGGGTGGAGAGCGTGGCCAGCACGATGGCGCGGTCGGTCACCGGTCCGGCCGCGCGGGTGTCGGCCACCACGCGCGTCAGCACGGCCGGCGATGCGGCCAGGGCCACGAGCGCCAGCGGCCCGGCGGCGCGCGGCGGCACGTCCAGCCACAGCATCGCGTAGTACACCGCGAAATAGGTGAGGGCCGATTCCATGATGCTCTGCGCGAGCACCATCGGGTTGTGGCGGAACCAGCGCAGCGGAATGCGGCCGCCGGCCTCGAACAGCACGATCGCGATGCCGAGCTCGAGCAGGAAGAGGCTGATGCCCTGCAGCGGCCAGACCGCGCCGCTGAAGCCCAGCAGGCCCGCCACGGTGCCGACGAGCGTGTAGCCCACGACCTTCGGCAGGCCGATGTGGCGCTGGAACAGGTAGCCCGACACCGCGGCCACCGCCAGCAGCAGCGACCACTGGACCGTGGGCAGCCCGGCCGATGGGCGCAGCCACTGCGCCCAGAAACCCATGATTTCATCCATTGTTGTAATCCTTCGCTTCGCGCGGGCGTTCGCCCGCACCCCGCCCGATCCGCGCGAAGGCCCGCGCGTCCCCCGGCCGGGGCCGACCGAATGTACCTGCTGATCCCGGGCCGCCCCTGTAGGACGGGCACTTCCCGCGAAGGGGTATCAGCCGGCGCTCCGCGGCACGAAGAACTGCAGCGGCGCGCGGCGCAGCCGGGACCGCAGCGCGGCGCCCAGGCGGGCCCGTTCCACGCGCGTGACGTTGTGCGCGCGCAGCGCCAGGCGGAAGGCGAGATAGAAGCTCACCGTCACGTTGAGCGCGCCGATGAACGGGATGGTCGCGGCGGCCCACCAGAACGCGGGCTGGTGCAGCGCGGACAGGCCGAGCGAGGTGAGCGCCGCGCCGAGCTGGCCGGTGGAGAGCGTCACGTGCCGCACGTCCAGCCCCAGGCCGAAGAAGCCCGCGAACGCCGGCACCAGCCCGAGCATGAAGCCGAGGGACACGTTCGCCGCGAAGCCCGAGAGGTTGGTGCGCCAGAACACGGCCCAGCGGGCCGCGCGCCCGGGGCCCAGCAGCGCCGTGATGCGCGGGTTGTACTGCAGCGCCGAGTCGAGCCGCTGCAGCACGAACCAGTTCTCGGCCCAGCCCGCGATGATGCTGGAGGCGAACAGCAGCACGCCGGTGAACGCCGCGTGCAGCAGCGAGGGGCCGGCCAGCTGCAGCGAATCCAGCACGTGCCGCGCCTCCGCCCGGCTGATGGCCGGCGCGCCCGTGGCCCAGGCGATGGCCAGCGTGAGCCCGGCCACGGCCGGGAAGACGACCAGCACGTTGCCCAGGATGGCGGCCACCTGCGAGCGCACGAGGTGCGTGACCTCGTCCACGAAGGACTCCACCGCCTCCGGCGTCTGCAGCTCTTTGAGCTTCGCGGCCATGGCCGGCGCTGTCATCGCGGGCTGCTTGGTGGCGACCGTGCAGTGCAGCAGCATGATCAGCACGAAGCTCACCGCATAGTTGACCCCGGCCCAGAAGCCGCCCCAGAACGAGGACAGCGCCAGCGCCACGATGCCGAACTTCATGAGCGTGGTGAACGCCATCACGAAGCCGCCGCCGGCCGCCTTGGCGACCATCGCGCGGTATTCCGCGCCGGTGCGGGTGATGTAGTGCTGGCCGGTCTCGGCGCTGCGCTCGGCCACTTTCGCGGCCAGCAGCGACGAATTGGAAGCGATCAGCGCGCGCAGGCTGCGCCGCTCGCGGCCCACGGTCACGAGCCTCGCCATGAGCCGCGCGGCGCTCGTGGCCGGCTCGGGGGAGAGCAGGCAGTCCAGCAGGTCGCGCACGCGCAGGATGCGCTCGCGCAGCTGCCGCAGCCGGAACACGAGCCCGACCGAGATGCCGTTGTCCTCGAAATGCGAATACACGGTGGCCGCGGCGGCGCGGCAGGCCTCCAGCCGCTCGCGCAGCCGCAGAACGGCCTCGTCGAGGCGGTCGGTGGTGCGCAGCTGGTGCAGCACCTCGACCCGCAGGCTCTCCACGTCGCGGATCAGCGCGTGGAACGGCTGCGCGTCGCGCGCGGATTCGCTCATGCGCAGGCGCAGCTCGGGCGCGAAGCCGGTCGAGAGGATCTGCCCCGCGCAGTAGGTGATGGCGTCCAGCAGCGACTGCTGCCAGCGCGTGGCGCCGCCGCCTTCCGCGGCCGGCACCAGCACGGCCAGCAGGCGCTCGAGCAGGGGTTCTTCGAGCGCGGCCAGCCAGAGCGCGTCGAAGGCGTCGGGCAGCGCCAGCATGAAGAGTTCGGAGGCGTCGATGGTCTCCGGGCTGCCGGGCAGCAGCTTGTAGCGCAGCCGCTCGGCCACCTCGCTCGCGAGCGCCGTGCGCGGCGCGAACCCGAAATCGGCCAGGAGCGTGGTGATGTCCACCGTGCCCACCAGGGTGCCCCACCAGGCCTGCAGGCGGGCGCGGGCCTCGGCATCGCTCTCGGCCGCTTCGACGAAACGCTGCACGCGGGAGACCGCGTCTTCGACCGAGCGGCGGTCGCCCCGGATCCAGGCGAGGCACTCGATGAGCCACAGGTGCCGGCGGGCGAGCGGCGCCCCCGGATCGAGGGCCGCGAGCAGGGTGCCGGGCTGTGGCGGCGGAATGCGCCGGCTCAATGCAGCACCCGGCCGGACAGGGGCGTGGCGCCGGGCGTGTTGCCGGAGAGGGCTTCGAGCACGAAGAGCGGCACGGGGCAGTCGAAGCGCTCGCCGTCCTCCGCCACGCAGAAGTAGCTGCCGTGCATGCTGCCGCTGGGCGTGCGCAGCCGGCAGCCGCTGGTGTACTGGAAAGCCTCGCCCGGACGCAGCAGTGGCTGCTGTCCGACCACGCCCAGGCCCTTGACCTCTTCGGTGTGGCCCCGCGCGTCGCTGATCGTCCAGTGCCGCGCGATGAGCTGCGCGGGTACGTCGCCGGTGTTGGTCACGGTGATCGTGTAGGCGAAGCTGTAGACGCCGTCCTCGGGCGCGGACTGGTCGGGGAGGTATTCGGGCTGGACTTCGGCCTGGAACTGGTACTTCGGCATGGGCGCGATATTAGAGGGTTCGCGGCCGGACGGCTCGGCCGTTGCGTCGGCGGAGGGGCCGGCCCGGCGCAGGACGGTGGCTGCGGCGTGGCCGCTGCTGCGACAATCCGGGCATGACCCGCCAATTCCGCATCGCCCCCTCGATCCTGTCCGCCGATTTCGCCCGCCTGGGCGAGGAAGTGAAGAACGTCATCGCCTCCGGCGCCGACTGGGTGCACTTCGACGTGATGGACAACCACTACGTGCCCAACCTCACCTTCGGACCGATGGTATGCCAGGCGCTCAAGCCGCATGCGGTCACGCCCGACGGCCGGCCCGTGCCGATCGACGTGCATTTGATGGTGCAGCCCGTGGACGCCCTGGCCGCGGCGTTCGCCGAGGCCGGCGCCGACTACATCAGCTTCCACCCGGATGCGTCCGCGCACGTGCACCGCAGCATCCAGGCCATCACCTCCAAGGGCATCAAGGCCGGGGTGGTGTTCAACCCGGCGTCGCCGATCGACGTGCTGGACTGGGTGATCGACGACATCGACCTGATCCTGGTGATGAGCGTGAATCCGGGCTTCGGCGGGCAGAGCTTCATCGATTCCGCGCTGCGCAAGGTGGAGATGCTGAAAAAGCGCATCGACGCCTGCGGCAAGGACATCCGCCTGGAGGTGGACGGCGGCATCAAGGTGGACAACATCCGCCGCGTGGCGGATGCCGGCGCCGACACGTTCGTGGCGGGTAGCGCGATCTTCGGCAAGCCCGACTACCGCGCCGTGATCGACGCGATGCGCGCCCAGCTCGCCTGAGCGCGCGCCGCACCCGGACCGCGCGCTAGGGCGGGCCCGGCATGCCGCCAGCTCACTGCTGGGGCATCGGCTGGGGCGCGGGCTGCGTCATCGGCTGGGGCATCGGGGCCGGCGGAGCCATGGGCGCGCCCGGCTTCGGGTGCGGATGGGGCTTGCCGTGCGGATGCGGCTTGCCGTGGGGCGCCGGCATCGTCTGCGGCTGCATGCCGCCCTGAGGGGGCATGGCGTTGCCGCGGGGCGCGGGCATGGCGCCTGCGCCGGGCTGCGGGGGCACGGGCACCTGCGTGGTGGCTTCCATCAGGATGCCGCCACCGGCCACGGAGCCGTCCTGCGTACCGGAGCGCACGCGCGCCATGCAGGCATCGCGGTCCACCGGCGTCTTGAACACTTCGCAGCGCTGCAGGGCGTTGCGCTCATAGCCGTTCGCGGCCGTCTCCTGCGACGTGAGCTGGCCCGAACGGGCGGCCTGCAGCGCGGCGCCGGCTTCCTTCAGGCAGGTTTCTCGCCCCTGGACCGGGTTGCCGGTCATGCAGGCCTGGCGGTCCTGCTGGTAGCGCTCACGGGCGGCGGCGTCCGCGGGAGCGGCCTGGGCGGCGGCACAGGCCGCGAGCAGACAGGCGGCGGACAGGATGCGGGGAGCGAGGGCGAAGCGATTGGGCATATCAGGAACCTCCAATGTGTCGGTGGTGCCATCCGCGGCGGGATGGCGGGGGTCACAGCTTTCGCGGCATGCGGCGAAAACGGTCGAGCCAGCGTAGCCGGTGCGGTGCCCGGGGCGTGTCGGACGGGTCAGACAATCGCTGTGGCCGATGCCCCACGGCCTACACTCTCGTAAGCCGGGCCGGCGGGCGGCCACGGCCGGGCCGCGCGGGCTCTTGGGTATCGCTGCGGCGTGAATCGATCGGAAATGGCAAGAATGGACATGGCGGAAATTTCCCCGGCGGCGCTGGTCGCGCACGCCGACGCGGCGATCGTGGACCTGGACGGCACCATGGTGGACACCCTGGGCGATTTCGCGGAGGCGCTGCGGCGCATGCTGGATGAAATGGGCCTGCCGGGCATCGCCGCGGCGGAGATCGAGCGCATGGTCGGCAAGGGCACGGAGCACCTGCTGCGCTCGGTGCTCGCGCACGTGCTGCAGCCCCTGGGGCCGGAGCGCCTGGCCGCGGCGGTGGCGTCGCACTATCCCGCGGCCTGGTCCGCGTACGAGCGGCACTACCTGGACATCAACGGCCGCCATTCGCGGGTGTATGCCGGCGTGGAAGAGGGCCTGCGGGCGCTGCGTGGCGCCGGGCTGCGGCTCGCCTGCGTCACCAACAAGCCCACGGCCTTCGCCGTGCCGCTGCTGCGGGCCAAGGGGCTGGACGGCTTTTTCGACCATGTCTTCGGCGGCGACGCCTTCGAGCGCAAGAAGCCCGATCCGCTGCCGCTGCGCAAGGCCTGCGAGGCGCTGGGCACGCAGCCCGCGCGCACGCTGGCGATCGGCGATTCCGTCAACGACGCGGCCGCGGCACGCGCCGCGGGCTGCCCGGTGGTGCTGGTGACCTACGGCTACAACCATGGCCAGCCCGCCCGCGAGGTGCCGGCGGATGCGTACGTGGACAGCCTGCAGGAGCTCTGCCCGGCGGGCTGATCACGGTGGCGGCGCGAGCCTGCTCCCGCCAGCCGCCAGCGGTCAGCCGGCGCGGCCCAGCAGGGCGTCCTTCAGTTTCCAGTCGGCGGGCCGCGGGCCCAGCCAGATGCCCATCAGCGCTTCGAAGAAGCCGGCCTCGCGGAACGGCTCGCCCTGCGGCTGGCCCTTCACGGTGATGACCGTGCCGGTGCCCGGCAGCCAGTCGACGGTGATCTGGTCGCCCGGCGCGAGCCGGCGGGTCGCCGCGAACAGCTCGCCCATGCGCAGCACGGCGGGCACGATCTGCGAGAAGGCCGCCTTGTCGAGGTTGTCTTCGATGCCGCGGGTGAACAGCGTGCCGAGTTCGGCCGAATCGATGGCGCGCAGCATCGTGATCGACAGCCGCTTGGGGCCGGGCAGTGCCGCCACGCCCTGCAGCGTGTCCGCCCGCCCGGGGAGGTAGAGGCCCGCGGCGTACACCTGGAAGACCGCCTTGTAGCGCACGCCCGCGCCGTTGAGCACCAGGTCCGAGCCCGCGAGCGCGGCCCGCGGCGCATAGGCCACCCCGGCCACCGTGACGGCGGGCTGGGCGGCTGCGGACATGCCGCTCCCAAGGAGGAGCATGGCGAGTGCCCAACCGATGCCGCGTTGCCGGAATGTCATGGAGGATCCAAAAAAGAACGACCGTTCTTTTTTATTTTCGGTGCGGCACGCGGCGGGCACAACAGGGTTTTCGCGCAGGGCGCTTTGCTACACTTTGCGCCATGTTCATTCACCACGTGGTCATCACAGGTCGCAGCGGCCGGGGAGCCTGGCCCTGGCGCAAGCCTGCCGCACCGAACCGCTGACCGCACCCGGGCGTCCGGCCCCGGCGTGCCCCTCGCGGCCCCTGCGGGGCCGAATGCAATGAACCTGGCGCGGCAGCCGAACGTGGCACCGCCCGCGGCGCGCCCGCCGACCTGGAGCGACCTCCCGTGATCACCGAACTCGAATTCAAAAGCCTGGCCGGCGAAGGCTACAACCGCATTCCGCTCATCGCGGAGGCGTTCGCGGACCTCGAAACCCCCCTGTCCCTCTACCTCAAGCTCGCCCATGCGCGCGACGGCGGGCGCTACAGCTTCCTGCTCGAATCCGTGGTGGGCGGCGAGCGCTTCGGGCGCTACAGCTTCATCGGGCTGCCGGCACGCACGCTGCTGCGCGCGAGCGGCTTCGGGGCCGAGGCGCGCACCGAGGTGGTGACCGACGGGCAGGTGGTGGAAACCGGCCGGGGCAATCCGCTGGATTTCATCGCCCAATACCAGAAGCGCTTCAAGGTGGCGCTGCGCCCGGGCCTGCCCCGCTTCTGCGGCGGGCTGGCCGGCTATTTCGGCTACGACGCGGTGCGCCACATCGAGAAGAAGCTCGAGGCGAGCTGCCCGCCCGACACGCTGGGCATGCCCGACATCCTGCTGCTGCAGTGCGAGGAGGTGGCCGTCATCGACAACCTCTCGGGCAAGCTCTACCTGATCGTGTATGCCGATCCGGCCCAGCCCGAGGCCTATTCGCGCGGCAAGAAGCGGCTGCGCGAACTCAAGGAGCAGCTCAAGTACTCGGTCGCCGCGCCGCAGGTCAAGCCCACCGAGAGCCATCCGCCGCAGCGCGATTTCTCGAAGGCCGACTACCTCGCCGCCGTCGGCCGCGCCAAGGAACTCATCGCCGCGGGCGATTTCATGCAGGTGCAGATCGGCCAGCGCATCCACAAGCGCTACACCGAATCGCCGCTGTCGCTCTACCGCGCGCTGCGCTCGCTGAACCCGTCGCCCTACATGTACTACTACCACTTCGGCGACTGCCATGTGGTGGGTGCGAGCCCGGAGATCCTGGTGCGGCAGGAGCGCACCGACGACGGGCAGAAGATCACCATCCGGCCGCTGGCCGGCACGCGCCCGCGCGGCGCCACGCCGGAGGCCGACAAGGCGGCCGAGGTCGAGCTGGTGAACGACCCGAAGGAGCGCGCCGAGCACGTGATGCTGATCGACCTCGCGCGCAACGACATCGGCCGCATCGCCCGCACCGGTTCGGTGAAGGTGACCGAGGCCTTCGTGGTGGAGCGCTACAGCCACGTCATGCACATCGTGAGCAACGTCGAAGGCCTGCTGAACGAAGGCATGACCAGCATGGACGTGCTCAAGGCCACGTTCCCGGCCGGCACGCTGACCGGCGCGCCGAAGGTGCATGCGATGGAACTGATCGACCAGCTCGAACCCACCAAGCGCGGCCTCTACGGCGGCGCCTGCGGCTACCTGAGCTACGCCGGCGACATGGACGTGGCCATCGCCATCCGCACGGGCATCGTGAAGGACGGAACGCTCTACGTGCAGGCGGCGGCCGGCGTGGTGGCCGACTCCGTGCCCGAGCTGGAGTGGAAGGAAACCGAACACAAGGCCCGTGCCCTGCTGCGCGCGGCCGAACTCGTCGAAGAAGGACTGGAATGACACGCGCGATTGAGAAGACCCGGAGTTGCGCCAGCATGGCCGAGGTCCGCGAGCGCATCGATGCGCTCGACGACATCCTGGTGCCGCTGCTGGTGGAGCGCGGCGGCTACATGACGCAGGCGGCGCGCAACAAGCGCGCGGCCTCGCAGGTGCGCGACGAAGGGCGCATCGAGTTCATCGTGCGGCGCGTGCGCGAGCGCGCGCTGGCCGAGGGCGGCGAGCCCGACGTGATCGAGGCGATCTACCGGGGCATGATGGAGGCGTACATCGCCTACGAGCACCGCGAGTTCGCGCGGCTGGAGGCTGCGGGCGAGAAGGGTGCCGCGGGGCACGGCGAACCACCCGCCCGATAGCACGGCACACGGCCGGCCTCGGGCGCGGGCGCGTGCCCGCCGCGGCGGTCAGATCCGCGCGGACGACAGCTTGAAGGCGTTGGAGAGCGTGGAACGGTTGGAGATGCCCCAGCGCGAGGCCACTTCCAGCATGTGGACGCGGCCGCCCGTGGCGCTGGCTTCCTCCATTTCCCCCTCGATGCGGCGCACGCGCTCGCGCCGGATCAGTTCCGCCGGCGTCATGCCGAGGTGGTTGCGGAAGGCCAGCTGCAGCGCGCGCTCGGTGACGCCGAGCCGGCCCGCGATCTCGCGCACCGACAGGCTCGCATCCTGCAGGTGCTCGATGATGTAGCGGTAGGCGGCGCGGTAGCGCGGGGGCAGGCGCAGCCCCACCGTGTCCTGGGGCGCGCTGCCGCCGGCGGGCGCATCCCCGCGCTGCGCCGCCTGGTGGACGACGCGCATGGTCTGGGCCACGTGGCGCTTGTAGAAGCGCAGCGATTCCCCCAGCCGCCCTTCGCTCATGTGGATCTTCGACAGGCAGTACTGGATGTCGGACGCCAGGGGGTGGTGCTCGATCTCGCGCTCGCTGCCGGCCAGCGGCAGGATCATTTCGCGTGCCGCGGGCACGGCCCGGACCGCCAGCAGGGCCAGGCCGCCTTCGACGCGGGCCTCGCCGTCGACCCCCGCCAGGCCATGCTGGCGCAGCCAGCGCGAGAAGGCGGCCACTGCCTCCTGACGGGCCGGCGCGGGGCAGGCCTGCAGTCCGATCAGGCAGCCCAGGCGTGCGCGCAGCAGCGCGGGCGTGGCGGCATCCGACTCCAGCGCCCGCAGCTGGGCGAGCAGGGTGTCGGCGGGCAGCCGGTCGCGGCCCAGTTCCTGCGCGGGTTCGGCAAACGCATGGTCGGAGAGTTCGTCGGCATGCAGCAGTTCGGCGTGCGCCAGGATTTCGAGCCGCACGGCCTGGGCGTGGCCCGCGAGGCCAGCCGTGTCCGGTGCGCCGCAGAGCGACTGCGCCCGGTGCGCGGCGACCAGCGCGGCGGCATGCTGGCCCTGGGCCTGGAGCGACAGCGCCAGGCCGCAGCAGGCCTCGACGCGCAGCGGGGCGGGGGATTCGTGGTCGTTGGCCACGATCGCCCAGCAGGCCGCGGCGCGGGCGGGCTTGCGCAGGTGCTGGAACATCCAGGCCTGGTCCAGGGCCGAATGCCAGCGCACCGTGCTGCGTGAAACCGCGTCATAGCACCTGAGCTGCTGATGGAACACGTCGGCCGCGAGCTCCTCCTGGCCGATCAGCAGCAGGATGCGGCCGAGCAGGGCACCTTCCTCCACGCTGGACGCTTCGCGGGACTGGCTGCGCTCCAGCCGGCGGCGGCCCGTCGCCGCGGCCTCCTTGATCTGCAGGTTCTGCAGCATCTGGGCAAGGGCCGGGGCGCTGTGGCCGATGCGCTGGCACGAGAGAGAGAGCAGAGAGATGAGCATGGTGTCGTCGCGGCCCCCGCCGCGCCTCGTGTGTTGAATGACGGGTCCATGCTAGGAACGGGCGGCCGACGAAAGCTCACGCAGATGGTCCGGAATCCTCAAATTTGCGCACTTTTCAGGTTTCCAGGCGAGCCGATGGAAGGCGCAGCACGGGGCGCAGCGGGGGATGTCCGGGCACCCCGGCGCAGAGCATTTCACTCGGGAGACACCCCCACTTTCCGTAGCCCGGCACAGGGTGGGCCCAGCCCACGGTTAACAAACGGTTGCACGCAGGCGAGATCTGATGCAATTCAAGGAACAAATTGACTATTTCTATCGATGCGGGCCCGCCGATTGCCACACAGAACTCGACCGGAATGGATAAGCTTTGACCCAGATGCCACTCACGCACGGCTGTCCGCAGGAACGGATTTTCTGCAGCAGTCCGGTGGTGTTCCCAGGGCTCTCGAAGCGCTGGCTATATCAACGAAAACGTTTGCGTATGGGGAACTTTCATGCAAGTCGCATTGCTCTCACGCCGGCCCGTGGTGAACCAATTCCTCGTGGACATGCTGAACCGGGGAGGTATCGAGGCCGTGTCGCAGATCAGCATCGCCGCGTTCCGCCAGCAGGCACGGGTGCAGCCGCCGGACGCGGTGATCCTGGAGGATGCCGGCGGCACGCTCGCCGAGGACCTGGGCCTGATCCGCAGCTGCATCTCGTCGCAGGTGCCGGTGCTGGTGGCCGGCTCGGAACTGCAGGCGGGCTTCGGCATGGCGCTCGCCTGCGGCGCGGTGGACTACATCAACCTCTCCCGCATCGGCCACGATGAGCTGAAGGCCCGCATCCGGGGCCATGTGGAAGCCATCGCGCAGGAGGCCGCGAGCGCCATCGCGCTGGACGGCTGCGAACTCGATCCGGCCCGCCAGTGCCTGGTACACCGCGGCACCGTCGTCGAGCTCACCCACCGCGAATGCGAGCTGGCCTGGCTGCTGTTCTCGCGGCCGAACCAGGTCGTCTCCTCGCCGACCATCGTGGCGCGGGTGTGGGGGCGTTCGGTGGAGTCCAACAAGCGCACGCTGGAGCAGCACGTCTACAAGCTGCGCACGAAACTGCGGGAATGCGGCTGCAGCCTGCGCGTGCAGGCTGCCTATGGGCGGGGCTATCGCCTGCTCGCCTCCACGGTCGAGGCCGCCGGGCCGGTCCACGTGCCGGTCAGCACGCCGGCACGGCGCGTGTATGCGGCCCCGCCGATGGCGGCCCTTCCGTCCATGCCGCCGCTGGCCAGCTGAACGGAGGCGGGGGCGCGGCTCCGGGGCGCACCGCGGGCGGGCCGGCGCTACGGTCCGCGCAAGCGGCCCCGGATCAGACCTTGATCCACAGATAGTCGCCGGAGCAGATGCCCAGGAAGGCCTCCTCGTGGGAGGCCAGGATGTTGTCTCCCCAGTACCGTCCGTGCTCCGCGTAATGCGTGAGCGTCTCGGCCAGCCAGCCACCGTTGATGTCGGGCGTCATGGGCACCCGCACGATCAGGATGATGCCGCCGGTGTCGGGGTTGATGCCCGCCTGGGCCTGGTCCTGGGCGTAGACGGTGAGGTTGGCCTCCAGCAGCAGCCGGTACACGGTGAGCGTGCGCCCCGGGGTGACGATGCCGAAATGGAAGTTGATGTACATGGCGGCCACGTCGTTCTCGTAGTGCGTGAGCTGCACCTCGAAACCCTCCACCTCGACCCAGCCGCGGTCCAGCACGGCGCCCGGGTCGGGCAGGTCGATGGCGGCGCACAGCTCGGTGACGAGCTGCTCGTACTGCTGGTAGCTCATGCGCGGGGCCCGGCGTCGGGGAGCAGCCAGGCGGAGCCTCCGTCCAGGCGTTCCGCGGCCAGGCGGCGCTGCTCGCGGGTTCTGGGCCGGCTGCAGTTCAGCAACTGCAGCGGCAGCAGCGCGAAGCGGTCCGAGGGCATGTCCACACCCTGCAGACCCGCGCGCAGCAGCGCTTCCTTGACCTTCCCCACGGAGGACAGCGTTTCCTCGCCGTGCTGCTCGCCCAGGTACTTGGCGATGCGCGCCAGCAGCATGGCCTGCACCGGGTGTCCGATGCCGTGCCTGGCCCAGACGATCTCCGCGAGCGTCGATACGAGGGTGTCGGCCCGCTCCTGCGGGTCCGGGCTGGAGAGCCCCGCCTCGAACCGGTCGAGCACCGCCTGCATCTGCTGCAGCCGCTGCGCCGCGCCCGCGGATTCCCGCCCGGCGCCCTCGCCGCCGCCCTGGCCCGGCTGGCGGCCCCCGGGTTGCCCGTCCGTGCCGGAGTCCCCGCCCTGGGCGTCCTGCGGAGTTGCCTGGCTGCCGGGCTGCAGGAAGATGTCTTCGTCCCGCCCGTCGGGCTCGGCGGCGTCGCGGCTTCGCGTGAGCCGTTCTTCGCCGCTGCGCTCGCGCGAGCTGCGGGAGTCGGCATCCTCTTCGACGCGGGATTCGCTGCGCGCAGTCTTGCCGCTTTCCTCCGCCCGCTCGAAATCCGCCTGGAAGTCCAGCGCCGAGTGCTCGCTCTCGGGCACGTGTTCATTGCCCAGGCCGGGCAGCGCGCTCTGCCGGGGCGGGGGCGGGGGCGGGCGCCCCAGCGTCCTGAAGACGTAGTCGCCGTAGCGGCCCTGCAGGGCCGCGCGCTGCCGGTCGTGCGCCCCCTCCTGGATCTGCTGCTCGTTCAGGTGCTCGCGTTTGATGAGCTGCTGGAGCAACTGGCGGGTGCGCTGCTGCCGCAGCCGCAGCACGCTGAAGAGGCCGGGAGTCATGGCGCGAAGACCGCAGTGAGGAGCCGCTGGGAGAACTGCAGCACCGTGCCGCCCACCCAGGGCGCGGTCGCGGCGACGGTCACCGTCACGCAGATCAGCTTGATGCCCTGCGAGATCGACTGGTCCTGCACGGAGGTGACGGCCTGCACGAGCGCCACGAGCAGGCCGACGATGGCCGCCACGGCCACGGCGGGCAGCGACAGCACGAGGCACAGCATGAGCGCTTCGGAAGTGAGCTGGATGACGTTGTCGTAGTTCATGGCGCTCCGCGCGGTCAGCGGTAGGTCATCACCAGCCCGTGCATCACCTGCGACCAGCCGTCGAGCATGACGAACAGCAGCAGCTTGAAGGGGATGGCGACGTTGGTGGGCGAGACCTGGGAGAGGCCCATGGCCAGCAGGATGTTGGCGATGACCAGTTCCACGATGATGAAGGCCAGGTACAGCAGGAAGCCGATGCGGAAGGCGGCCGCGAGTTCGGTGAGGAGGAACGCGGGCGCCAGCACGATCAGGTCGTCGGACTGCAGGGTCTGGGCGCGTTCCGGGGGCCAGAGCGCGGTGGCGGACTTCAGGAAGAACGCCTTTTCCTCGGCGGCCGCGTGCTTGGCGAGGAAGGCGCGGAACGGCTCGCGCGCGGCCCCGGCGGCGGCCAGCAGCTGCTGCGTGCTGGAGCTCTGCGCGGCGGGCGGCAGCATCTGCAGTCGGTCCGAGGCTTCCATCACCACCGGGGACATGACGTACACGGAGATGATGATGGCGATGCCGTTCAGCACCATGTTGGGGGGCACCTGCTGCACGCCCAGCGCGTTGCGCAGCAGGCCCAGCACCACTACCACCTTGGTGTAGGAGGTGACGATCATGGCGGCGAACGGCAACACCGCGAGCATCAGCAGCGTGATGCCGAGGGAGACGGGGTCGAGCCCCGGCATCGGGGTCATGGCGCGGCCGATGCGGCGGACGCGGCGATGCCGCCCATGGCCATGTGCGCGATGCGCACGCCCAGCCGGTTGCCGATCACCACCAGGTGCCCGGTGCCCACGAGCTGCTCGTGGCAGACGAGGCGCACCACGGCGTCACGCGCGGCGGTTGCCAGCGGGATGACGGCGCCGGCGTCGAGCGCCGCCAGTTCGTCGAGGCGGATGCGCGCGGTGTCGATCTCGAACGCGATGGGAACGCTGATGAGGCCGACGTCCGCCAGGAGCTGCGGCTCCTGCGCCGTTCCGCCGGGATGCTGCGGTCCGGCGGCGGACCGCGTGGCGCCCGGCGCATGGTCTTCGCCGGTGCCGGCGGCGTGGGCGCGCGGCCCGCCGCGCAGGCTCAGCTCCGAGGCATCGAGATCGAGTTCTGCAAGGATCTGCATGGTGTTTCCCAGTCCGAAGTAGAGATGGCAGGGGCTGCGGTGGCTGCCGGTCAGCAGGCCGCAGAGGACGACGTCGCCCGGCGCGAGGGACTCCAGGTCCGCCGGGGCGAGCTGGCGGGTGCCGATGTGCGCGCGGCCCGGCAGCCGCAGGCCGGGCAGCGGCGTGCCCCCGGAATCGCCGGCGCGGGCCAGGCAGGCGCGCACCCGCGCCGCGACCTTCGCGTCGAGGGCGCGCAGGCCGATGCGTGCGCCGCCGCACACCCATTCCAGCGGTGCCGAATGCACGGCGGTGTGCACGGCCAGGCGTTTCAGGGCGAGCCCGGGCAGCTCGTCCGCCAGGGCCGCGAGGGGCGCCGCGAGCATGGCTTCCGCCACATCGCGCGCCAGTGCCGGGTCCGCCATGCGCGCCACCATGCCGAGCGCGGGCCAGGACGACAGCGGCACGGAGACCTGCAGGTTTCCATGCATGCACGTGAAGTCCAGCGCGATCGCATCGTGCGGGGCGCCCCCCGCAGCCACCCGGCCCGGTTCGCCGCCGCAGGCCCGGCTCGCCCAGCGCGCAAAGCGCCGGTCGAACGCGATGCGGGCAAGGCGCGCTTCGCCGGGGTGCACGGCCGGCAGGCAGTCGGCCAGCATGGCGGTCGGCGGGGGCGGGGAGGGCGCAAGTGCGGTCACGGCAGGGATTCCAGATCGATGTCGATGCCGCGCTGCCCGGGGCCCAATGCCTCGAGCTGCGCGCGCAATGGATCGCGATGGAGGGAGATTAGGTGGGCCGCCTCCGGCGAGCCGGTGCGGAACCGAAGGTGCATCGCGTAAGGCGAAAGGGAGAGCAGGACCTCGCTGTCCGGCAGCACGGCGGGGTCCATCGGCACCGTGACCGACCAGGACTGGAACGCCGGGTCCGCCCGGGAGCAGAGCCACGCGATGCGCTGCACAGTGTCCTGCAGCCAGGCCGGCGCGGCCCCGGGCGGCGAGGCCGTGCCGGGGGCCGGCGCACCGCCGGGGCCGCACTCCTCCCGTTCGCGGTGCGGCTCGCCATCGCCGTGCCGGCCATCGGGTGGCGCGGCGCCGCCGGGAGGCGGGGCGGGTTCCCGGCGCGGCGCGACGGCGTCCGGCGGTGGGGTCGCGTCTTCCGACTCGGCCGCGTGCAGGAGCGGCTCGAAAGCGCCGCTCCGCGACCTGAGCGGGCCGCAGGCGGGCGGCCAGGCATCCATCGTGTCCCACCCGCCGACAGGATCCGGCAGCGGGATGGGCCCGGAGGGCAGGGGGGCGATGGCCTCGGGCGTTTCGCCCCGCTCGTCGCGCGCGGAATCCGGGGCGCCGGGTTCCGTGCAGGGCCCGACGCTCCACGGGGGAGGCAACATTTCCGCCAGGCCGAAGGGCGCCGGCCTGCAGGATGCGCCGTCCGGCCCGGGGGGCGCCCCGCCGAACAGATGGCGCTGGAAGCGTCCGGCCGCGGCCGCCGCGAGCGGGCTGGCCAGGCCCCGGAGGCCGGGGGGGGAGCCGCCGGCCTGCGGGGAGGGGCCCGTGGCGGTCGCCGGGCGCCGCGGGAGGGAAGGCACGCTTTCCACGGCCACGACCCCGCTGCTCAGGCGACGCGGCCGATGGGCCGCAGTTCGATCAGGCTGCCGAGCTCCTGGAAGGAGTAGACGCGCAGCCAGTCCAGCTGGCCCTCGATCATCTTCTTGACGTAGCGCCGGATGTCCATCGAGGTGACGAGCGCGATCGCGCCGCCGGAGGCCGCGGGGCCCGCGACGGCGGCGATGCGCTCCGTGATGTCGCGCGCGTCGTCGGGCGACATGGCCAGGTAGTTGCCCGCCGGCGTGGGCTTGATGCAGCCGCGGATCGCCTGTTCGATCTCCGGCGCGAGCAGGATGGCCGAGATGTGCCGCTGCCCGCCGCCGGCCTCGTGCGCCAGGTAGCGGCCGAGGTCGGAGCGCACGTATTCCGTGAGCAGCAGCAGGTCCTTCTCCTTCGGCGCCCAGGTGATCAGGCTCTCGAAGATGCTGCGGATGTTGCGGATCGGCACCTGCTCTTCCAGCAGCCGGCGCAGCACCTCGGCCATGCGCTGCAGCGGCATCACCTTCTGCACTTCGGCCACGAGGCCCGGGTATTCCGGCGTGGCCCGCTCGATGACCCACTGCACCTCCTGCACGCCCATGAACAGGTGCGCGTGGCGGTTCAGCATCTCCACCATCTCCCGGGCGACGACCTGTTCGATCTCCAGGCACGTTCCGGCGCGCTGGCCGGGCGCGAGCGCCGACGGCGCGATCCAGAGCGATTCCGCCATGCCGAGCAGCGGCCCGCCGGGCAGGGCCTGCGCGGCCAGCGGGGACTGCGCATCCAGCAGCAGGAGCATGTCGCCGGGCAGCTGCCGCCGGGCCACGGGCACGTCGTTGATGAGGATGTCGAAACGCAGCTCCTGCAATTCGTCCGCCACCCACATGGCCGCGCCCGGGAAGGGCAGGCCCAGCCGCGCCTGCAGGCCCTCGCGCTCCTTGTCGACCGCGCGGTCGAGGCGCTCGGCGTCGAGCAGGCGGACCAGTTCCGCGGACAGCCGGATCGACAGCGGCTTGGCGAATTCGGGCGGGCGGTGCTGGATCGCCGCGCCTTCGCCTTTCCCGCCCTCGCGCAGCAGAGCGGCCATGGGCTTCGAATGGGTCTTGGCCGGGGCCTGGCTGCTGCGCCTGCGCTGGCGCGACAGCCAGTGGCCGCCGCCCACGAGGGCCGCGGCCAGCATGACGAACGGCACGGCGGGAAACCCCGGGATGGCGGCGAAGCCCAGGGTCAGGGCGCCGGCCAGGTACATCGAGCGGGTGTTGCGCGTGAGCTGCTCCGTCATGTCCTCGCCGAGCGAGGTGGGCTTCTTGCGGTGCTCGTCGGCCACGCGGGTGGTCAGGATGCCCGCGGCCATGCAGATGAAGAGCGCGGGGATCTGCGAGACCATGGCATCGCCGATCGACAGCACGGCGAAGCGGTTGGCGGCCTCGCCCGCGGTCATGGCGTGGTACATGATGCCCACGACGATGCCTGCGAGGATGTTGACCAGCGTGATGATCAGGCCCGCGATCGCGTCGCCCTTCACGAACTTCATCGCGCCGTCCATGCCCCCGTGCAGCATGCTCTCCATGCTGAGCCGCGCGCGCTTGGCCTTGGCCTCGTCGGCGGTGAGCAGGCCGGCGCGCAGGTCGGCGTCGATGCTCATCTGCTTGCCGGGCAGCGCGTCGAGCGTGAAGCGCGCGCCGACCTCGGCGACGCGTTCCGAGCCCTTGGCGATCACGATGAACTGCACGATGGTGATCACGAGGAACACCACGATCCCCACCACCAGATTGCCGCCCACCACGAGCTGGCCGAAGCTCTCGATCAGGTGGCCCGCATCGGCGTGCAGCAGGATCGCCTTGGTCGATGCGATGTTGAGCGACAGCCGGAAGAGCGTGGTGAACAGCAGCAGCGAGGGGAAGGTCGAGAGCGAGACCGCGTCCGGGATGAACAGCGTGGTCATCAGCAGCAGCACGCTGATGCTGAGGTTGATCGCCAGCAGGGCGTCGATCAGCAGCGTGGGCAGCGGCAGGATCATCAGCGCGATCACGCCGACGAGGAAGGCGGCCATCGTCAGGTCGTTGACGAGGGTGGTGTCGAGTTTCTTGGCCATGGTGCGTCCTCGGTGAGCGGCGGCGGGCAAGGGGGGAGAAAGGGCGTCAGTCGGCGGGCGGGGGCTCGCCGCCGAGCCGGTCGAGCTCGGCCACCCAGCGCAGCACGACGGAGACGGCTTCGAAGAGCGCCTCCGGAATGGGCTGGTCCAGCGGCAGCTTGTGCAGCGCGCGCGCGAGCGGCGGGTTGGCGACGATGGGAATGTGGTGCTGCGCGGCCAGGCCGCGGATGACGGCGGCCTCGCGGTCCATGCCCTTGGCGACCACCACGGGCAGCGGCGTGACGCCGTGCGTGTAGCGCAATGCCACGGCATAGTGCGTGGGGTTGGTGACCACCACGGTGGCGCCCGGCACCCGCTCCTGCGGCGGCGAGGTCGCCATTTCCTCGCGCAGGGACCTCAGGTGCCCCTTGAGGTGCGGATCGCCGTCGTTGTCCTTGTGCTCGCGCTTCACGTCGTCCTTGCTCATGCGCTGGTCGCGCACGAACAGCCACTTCTGCAGGCCGAAGTCCACCGGGCCGATGACCAGGAACACGAGGAAGGCGCAGAAGAAGAGCTTCAGCAGCGCGCTCCAGGCGATCTGTCCGCTGCCCTCGGGCGTGAGGTAGGCGGAGCCCACGAGCAGCGGCAGCAGCCCCATCACGATCTGCCACAGCACGGTGCCCAGCACCAGGGCCTTGAGGATCGACTTCAGCAGCTCGATGAAGGACCGCGCGTTGAACATCTTCTTGATGCCCTCGGCCGGGTTGAGGCTCTCGAATTTCGGCGCCAGGGGCTCGAAGGTGATCATGAAGCCCACCTGCGGCAGCAGTGCCAGGATGGCGACGAGCACAGAGACGGCGATCATGCCGAAGGCCACCACCATGCCGTCGAGCGCCATCGAGGACAGCAGCGCGAGCATCTGCTGTGTGCCATGCACCTGCATGCCCTGCTCGATCGCGGTGGCGACGATGCGGCGGATCCGCTCGTAGAGCATGGGCCCGGCGCCGACGAGCACCAGCAGCGCCGCGCCGAGGACGGCCGCCGCGACGAGGTCCTGGCTCTTGGCCGTCTGCCCCTTCTTGCGGGCATCCTTGAGTTTCTTGTCTGTGGGCTCTTCGGTCTTTTCCGACATGGTGGGCCATCCGGGAGGCGCTCGGGATGCGCGGCAGGGCCCATGTTGGAGCGCGCCCCGGCCTGTGGCCGCCATGGCGCGAAGCGCTGCCGGTCCATGCGAAGCGGCGCGCCGTGTTCGCGTTTCCGCGCCGTGCTTCGGGCGCCGGGGCCGCGCGCCGCGGGGCCCGCCTAGGCTGCTGGCCACAGGGTCGCAGGGTGTCGGCCCGGGAGATACCGTGAGCACGATCAAAGGGCTGCGCACACTGGTGCGCCTCAAGTCCCGCCGCGCGGAGCAGGCGGAGGCGGCATTGCAGCAGAGCATCGGAGCGATGCAGGGCGAGGAGGCGGCGCACGCCGAGGTGACGGCCGCCCAGGAGGCCGCGCTGGACGCGGAGCGCGCCCGCCGTGACCGCCTGGCCTCCGCCACCGGAGAGGGCCACCGCTTCCTCGGCAACGACGTGGTGGCGCTGCAGATGCTGGTGGAGGATGCGCAGGCGCGGAGCGCCGACGCGCGGCGGCAGACGGCGCAGGCAGAGGCGCGCGTCGAGGCCGCGCGCGGCGAAGTGCAGCGCTGCAGGGCGTCCCTCCACCGGGCGCGGCAGCAGCTGGAGGATGCCCAGGAGCGGCTGCAGCAGGTCCTCGCGGCGGCCGAGCGCGCGCAGGAGGACGCGCAGGACGAGGAGGCCGAGGAAACCGCGGCGGCCCGCATGCTGGCGGCCGCGCGGGATCTGCGGCGCAGCCGGGTGTCGGCGAAATCGATGGGGATGGCCGTGGGCTGACGCGCCATGGAAGGCTACATCGACAATGGCCTGGCCCTCTTCCGGATGGCCGTGGATTTCAAGGGCCTGTTCGCACTGCTCGCGCTTTCCTGCACGCGCTTCTACGCGGCCCTGCTGGTGCTGCCGGCCACCAACGACCAGCTCCTGATGGGGCGGGTGCGCAACGGCATGGTCCTGCTGCTGGGCGCCTTCGTCGCCTGGGGCCAGCCGCCGGACCTGCTCGATGGCACCGGTCCGCTGATGCTGGTCGCGCTCGCGCTCAAGGAGGCGCTCATCGGCATGCTGATCGGCTTCGTCGTTTCCGTCGTTTTCTGGGTGGCCGAGGGCATCGGCATGCTGATCGACAACCAGGCGGGCTACAACAACATCCAGCAGACCAACCCGCTCAGCGGCATGCAGAGCACGCCCGTGGGCAACCTGCTCATGCAGATGGCGATCGTCGGCTTCTACATGCTCGGCGGCATGCTGGTGTTCGTCGGGCTGCTGTTCGACAGCTACGCATGGTGGCCCCTCACGGGCATGATGCCCAGCGGGCCGGTGCTGGCGGAGCGCTTTTTTCCCCAGGAAATCGCGTCGTACACGCAGGCGATGCTGAAGATCGCCGGGCCCGTGCTGATGACGCTGATGCTCATCGACCTGGGCATGGGCCTGCTCAGCAAGGCCGCGGAAAAGCTCGAGCCCGGCAGCCTGGCGCAGCCGCTCAAGGGGGCGGCGACCATGCTGCTGCTGGTGCTGCTCGTCGGCGTGTTCTTCCACCAGGTGCGCGAGCAGCTCACGCTGCGGCCCGTGGCGCAGCGCCTGGAGCGCATCTTCGCGCCACGCGATCCCGGCCGGCCCGAACCGGCGCCCGCGCCCGCGCCCGTACCCGCGCCCGGCGATGCCGGCGCGCCGCGCTAGCCCGGGGCCCGCGCAGCTGCCCGCATTCGCATCGGTTGCGCCGCCTTCGCGTGCCGGCCGGCCCGGACCCCGCCGCACTTTTAACGTGGCTTCGCGATCTTCCGGCGCGCTCGGTCCCTCCCCGCACCGCGGCATCCGGCACCTGGCGGCAGGCACCGGGAGATCGTGTGCTTCATCGCTCGGCTGCGTCGTCGCCCGTTCGGGTTGCGCTACTTCCTTCACTTCACAGGAGTTCATCCATGTCCATTTCTCAGATCCAACTGTCCCGCCCGGGAATCGACCTGTCCCGCTCGACGCCGGCTGCGCCGGCGGGCGGCGGCGCCGACGATGCCCTCCAGCAGATCGTGCTGCTGGTCATCGAACAGGTCGTGCGTGCACTGCAGGACAAGCTGGGCGACAAGTCCGGGTCGTCGGGCCCCGGTGGTGCATCGGGGGCTGGCGGCGCGTCGGGCCCTGGTGGTGCATCGGGCGCCGGCGGCCCCGGTGCCGGCGGCAGTGCCGGCTCGGGCCCCGAGGGCGTGCTGCAGCGCTTCGCCGACCTGTTCAAGAGCCTCGGCGAGAGCATCCAGAAGTCGCTCGATGACCAGAAGGCCAACCGCTTCGCACAGAAGCTGGCCGAAGCGCTGGGCTCGGACCCCCAGACGCTGGACAAGCTCGACGACGGCCAGTCCAACGGCAGCTTCAACCAGCTTGCCAAGGACTTCATGAAGAGCCTCGAATCGCTCACCGGCGCATCGCCTGCCGGCGGCGGCACGGGCGGTTCCGGGGGCAGCAGCGGCGCGGGCAGCGCCGGGGGGGCCGGTGGTTCGGGCAGCACGGGTGGCGCGGGCAATGCCGGTGGCGCTGGCAGCGCCGGTGGTCCGGCCGCGGCAGGCAGCACCGGCGGCGCGAACGCCGGCGGCACGGACGAGGTGGGTGAGCTGGTCAAGCAACTGCTGGAGCTGCTGCTCAACAAGGCGGACAAGAACGGTGCGCAAGACCCATCGGGGGCGTCCGGACCGTCGGGTCCGTCGGGCGCGAACGGCTCCGGCGACAAGGGCGGCTCCTCGATCGATCAGCTGATGCAGTTGCTGCAGCAGCTGATCCAGCTGCTCCAGACGGCACAGAAGGGCAAGGACTCGCAGAACGGCGATGCCGGTGGCGGTGCCGGTGCGCCCGCTGGCGGTGCAGCTCCGGCGGGTGGTGCGCCCTCGGGCGCCGCCCCGTCCGGCGCTGCTCCCGCTGGCGGCGGCGCGCCTGCCGGCGCCGATCCCGCTGCGAACGCTCCGGCGGCCGCTGCACAGGGCGCAGCCGGCGGCAGCCCGGCGGAGCAGATCCAGCAGCTGCTGGACGAGGTGTCGAAGGGCGACACGCGTGGCGTGGACAGCCTCGCCAAGGGCAACGATGGCCAGGCGCAGATCCAGAAGATCCTCGAAGTGCTGCTGAAGCTGCTCGAGACGCTCACGGCCAGGAAATCCGGCAATGAAGGCGCTGCCAACGGCGGTGCCGCCGCAGCGCAGCAGATGCCGGTGCAGGACTCCGCCGATTCCTCCCGGGCCTGAGCGGCCCCTCACGGTCCGCAGGCACGCCTGCGGACCATCGCGCGGCATCTCCGTCCGCCCGGCCCGTTCGCGGCTGGGCGGACTTTTTTCGTGCCTGCACCCCATTCCCCCTCCGTCCAGGGTCGTCCTGCAGGCTGCTCCGGCGGCTTCGCCTCCTGAAAACGGGCTTCGTGCGCAGTGCTCCGCGCAGCGACCGCGTTCATAGGATGAATTCCAGTGGCCTGCGCCATGTCCCGCCGGTGCGCGGGACGTCCGCCGGGCCGTCCCCACCACCATCATCCGATCGACGCGGGAGGCGTATGTCCACCGATATTGCTGAACCACCCGGCGCGCTTGCGCCTCTGCAGAGTTCCCTCTCCCCTGGCCGCCGCGCGTGCGCGGAGGCCGCCGTCCGCAGAATGGGCGCGGACGACACCGCCGCCCGCGCCTTCGCGCAGCATGGCGCCATCCAGGTGGACGGCGTCCTGCTGTCCGTCGCCGCGGCAGCCGGTAACGTGAGCGGGCGCTGGCTCGCCACGGCCCAGATGCCCCGTCCCGACAGCGTCACCCCCTCCCGCTGGAACGAGGCCCTGTTGCTGGCCAACGGACAGGCCCTCCTGGTCGCGCCGTGGATCTTCAGCCTGGATCCGGACGGCGACGCGCTGCTGCTGATGCCGCTCGACCCGAGGCTCGACGATGCGCGCACGCTGGCGGCGCAGTTCGACGGCATGCTCTCTCTGTGCAAGGCCGTCGCGGAAGGCGCGCAGGCGCTGGCGGAAAGCGCGCTCCAGAGGGAGGCATCCGCGTGAGCACTGCGGTCCATGACCCGGTGCACGGCGGGTCCGCGCCCGTGCAGGAATTCGACGCATCCCCCCATGCGCAGCGGCTGGTCCGCGATGCCGCGCTGGTGCTGGGCGCCAGCGCCGCACAGGCCCGCGAGGCCGCGTGCACCGGGCGCTTCGAACTGCAGCAGCTCACCGTCGCCGTGGCCGCCGATTCCGGCGAGCAGGCACTGCTGCTGTCGGTGGCCCTGAGCCCCGATTACTTCGGTCAGGCCGACCGCGCCCAGGCGGCACTGGCCGCCAACATCCAGCTGTTCGTGGGCGCCGGCGTGGCGTTCGCGCTGGGGCTGGCCGGTGCCGTGCTGCTGCGGCGCTGGTCTTTGGCCGATGCCGGATCGCTTGCCGACGCCGTCCGGCAGCTCGGCGCATTCGCCCAGACGTTCGGGGCACCCGGTTCCGGTTCCGCCCCCGCCCCCGCCCCCGCCCACTCTCTTCCTTCCCCTCCGGCGGACTCCGTCGCCATCAGACAGGTGTGACCTCATGGATCCCATTGCCTTCACCTCCCGTTCCGCCTCCAGTTCCCGTGCCGAAAAGAGCGCGGGCACGCGCGAGGGCGGCTCCACGGCACCGCCCGGCAGCCGCAGCCGCAGCCTGCGGCATGAGCCGGGCACCGCGCCGCCATCACGCAACTCCAGCAGAAGGACCCCTCCGGCGGCCGCACCCGCGTACCATGGCGCACTGCCCGGCGAAGGCGCCGATGTACCGCTGTGGGACGTCCGCAGCCAGCGGTCCGACGATGTGTCCATCGGCTCGGATTCGGGATACCTCAGTGCCTTCTCGGACTGGGGCGGGCCGTCGCAGAGCGGCGCCTTCCAGCGCGATGCGCGCACATCCCTCCGCCACGAAGCGGTGCCCGAGCACGAGGTGGACCCGCGCGCGGAGGACGCATCGCG
The DNA here is from genome assembly GCA_913774955.1 of uncultured Acidovorax sp. Lineage (GTDB taxonomy): Bacteria > Pseudomonadota > Gammaproteobacteria > Burkholderiales > Burkholderiaceae_C > Paracidovorax. The sequence continues at coordinate 6,464 of CAJYKV010000022.1, read as the reverse complement.
GGCGGGCGGGATCGAGGCCGCCGCCACGGAGCCGTCCGGCGCGCCCGCACAGCAGAGCGCACGTCGGGGTGCGGCCGCCGCGCTGCGCCGCAGGGCCCAGGCGGCACTGAATCGCCAGGCTCTCACGGACCTGGGCCGCCTCGCCGCCGGCGCCGGAAGCACCGCGCTGCACGGCGTTGCGGCGCTCGGCCGGACCGCCGTGGCGCCGGTCACCCTGGCCCGCAGCCACATCGCGTCCGCGTGGAGCCGGGGCAGCGGCGCCGTGCTGCGCCTTCCCAAGGCGGCGCTCGGCCATCTGGTGCACCAGGGCGTGGCCGTGGGGTTCTCCACGGCCGTGCGCGAGGTGGCCGCGGAGGCCATGATCGCGGGCTTGCGCCGGGCGCCGGCGGGCGCGCTGCTGGGCGTGGAGCTGGGCATGGGCGTCATCAACATGTCGTTGCAGTCGCTGCGCCAGGTGCGCGAGAAGCGCAATCCCGACGAGGCGGCACGGGGATTCCATGCGCTGAGCCCGCAGGAATGGGCGGGCAAGACACCGCGGGAGCAGGCCGCGCTGCGCAAGGAGCAGCAGCAGCACTCGGACCGCGTGGTGGCGCTGCAGGTGACTTCGCTGATGGTGAACGTGGGCTTCGCGGTCCATGGGATGCTCCGGGGTGACAGCTCGTTCGCCGCCTCCAGCATCGCCAGCGAAGCCAAGACGATCGTCTACGCGCTGATGCGCGACAGCATCCAGTCGAAGTTCGGCATGGTCAAGATCGACGGCAGCCACGGTGTCAGCCGCAACTACCTCGCTGGCGCGGCGATGCTCTACGGCGGCTCGAACATGGCGACCGCCTATGCCTGGAGCGTGCTGCCTCCCCTGGTGCTGCCCAAGGGCATGAAGGTCGGCCTGTCGGCGGTCTCGTCCACGGGCGTGACGGCCGGCGACGTGCGCGATGTGTTGCGCGGAGGAATGGTGGAGGGGCTGTCCCTGCCGGAAGCCATCCGCGCCACGGCGAAGATGATCGGCGTGAAGGCCGCCCTCAACACGGCGCTGGAAACTTCCGACTGGTTCGCGGTGAACCAGCAGGAAGCGAACCAGGCAGGCTCGCAGCAGGTGCTGGCGCCGCACATCAAGCCCAACGACTTCGGCCGCCTGAAGGACCACGCCGTGACGCGCCTGGCGATCATCAACCACCTCAATTCCATGGGGGAGATGATGGCGGTCGTCACCAAGGGCCTGCCCGCAGGGGTCAGTTCCCTGTTGACCAACGGCGCGTTGAGCGTGCTGTCCGCGGTGCATTACAAGACCATCACCTCGACCTGGCAGGCCGAGGGCGCGGTGCGCAGCGCGGAAGACCGCCAGCCGCCCGCGGCACGCGGCACCGAGAACGCCTGACCACCGCTCCGCCGGTCCGCCCGCGCGTGCGTGTACCTTGCGCAGGCGGTGCTTCTTCCTCTCTTCTGGCCGCACCGGCTTCCGGCGCGGCCCTTTTTTTCGGCGGCGTGCCCCGCCAGTGCCGCGGCGGGCGCCGGGCCGTCAGCCCGCGACGCACGCCAGCGTATCGACCGAGTTCGCGAACTCCCACAGGTCCGACGTGGACTGGTTGAGGAAGTCGCGGATCGCCGCGTGCTTCTCCATGGCCTCGTCCGCGAGCGGATCGTTGCCGGACCGGTATTCACCCATCTGCACCAGGGGCTCGATCTCGTCGTACTTGGCCATGAGCTGCCGGAAGCGGCCGCCGGCCTGCTGGTGCTCGCGCGGCACGATCTGCGACATCACGCGCGAGAGGCTGCCCAGCACGTCGATGGCCGGGTACTGGTTGCGCGCGGCGATCTTGCGCGAGAGGATCATGTGACCGTCCAGGATGCCGCGCACTTCCTCCGAGATCGGGTCGTTGCCGCTCTCGTCTTCGTAGAGCACGGTGTAGAGCGCGGTGATGGAGCCGCGCGCGCCCATGCCGGCGCGCTCCAGCAGGCGCGGGATCTCCGCGAAGACCGAGGGCGGGAAGCCGCGGCGCGCAGGCGGTTCGCCCGCCGCCAGGCCGATCTCGCGCTGCGCGCGCGCGAAGCGGGTGAGCGAGTCCATCATCAGCAGCACCTTCAGGCCCTGGTCGCGGTAGTACTCCGCCACGGCCGTGGCCACGTGGGCCGCCTTGGCGCGCTCGCTGGAGGACCGGTCCGAGGTGGCGCACACCACCACGGAGCGCGCCATGCCCTCCTCGCCGAGGATGAATTCGACGAATTCGCGCACTTCGCGGCCGCGCTCGCCGATCAGTGCGATCACGCTCACGTCGCACTGGGTGCCGCGGGCGAGCATGCCCATCAGCGTGCTCTTGCCGACGCCGGCCGGCGCGAAGATGCCCATGCGCTGGCCCTCGCCGAGCGTGAGCAGGCCGTCGATGGCCTTCACGCCGGTGGCGAGCGGTTTTTCGATCAGCGCGCGTTCCATCGGGCTGGGCGGCAGCGCGAAGATGGGGCGCGTGTCGTGGCAGCCGAGCGGGCCCTTGCCGTCGATCGGCTGGCCCAGGCTGTCGATGACGCGGCCCAGCAGCCGGGGGCCGACGGGGACCGAGAGCACGTCGCCCAGGCCCACCACGGCGGAGCCGCTGCGCACGCCCAGGATCGGGCCGAAAGGCGAGAGGATGACTTGCCCGCCCGCGAAGGCCACCACCTCGGCCGCCTGCAGCAGGCCGCCGTGCTCGTCCAGCACGTGGCACAGCTCCCCGAGCTTGGCATCCAGTCCGGTCACCCGGATCAGGGTGCCGACCACTTCCGACACCTTGCCGCTGCGCCGCGCCAGGGGGGCGGAGGCCACTTCGCGCTCCATCCAGCGCGCGATGCGGGAAATCTCGCTGACGTCGTCCATCGTCGTCTCCATTGCCGCGGTGCGGCGTGCTGGGAAAGGGGGATAGCTAGTTCGCGATGCCGCCGGGTGCCGGGGCGGGTCCCGCCTCCACACTGCCGCCGGTCCGCTCCCCCGGCGTGCCGACGCGTTCGCAGAGGGCGATGCGCACGGCGCCTTCCAGCGCGCTGCGCAGGCCCTGCAGCTGCACGGCCAGGCTGGTGTCGAGCCGGCCCATGTCGGTTTCGAAGATGCTGCCGCCGGGAGCGATGCCGGGGTCGGCCTCGATCTGTACGCGCGGCGCATCCGGGTCGCCCGCGACGACCGACAGGGCCGCGCGGGCCGCGGGCACGTCGTCGGGGTGCACGTGCAGCCGGGCGGCACGCGCCTCGCTCATCGTGTCGCGCAGGGTGAGCACTGCCCGGCGCATCAGCGCTTCGCGCGGCTCCGCCATCACCATGCGCTGTACCGCGGTGGTGACGATGGCGGCCAGCCGCCGTTCCATGCGCGCCATGGCCGCCTCGCTGGAGGCCTGCAGGTCCGCGAGCTGCGCATGCCAGCGGCGCACGAATTCCTCCGAGGCCTGGGCGGTGGTCTGCGCGACCAGGTCCACGGCTTCCGCCGCGGCGTCGGCGCGCAGCTGCTCGGCCTCCGCGCGCGCGCGTGCCAGCAGCACGGCGGCGTCCTGCCGGGCCTGCGCCGCCAGGTGCTCGCGCTCTTTCCGTGCCTGGTCGAGGATGGCCAGCGCATCGCATGCCGTGTCGAAGTCGCCGGCCCGCAGGATGCCGGAAGGCGCCTGCAGGCTCGTGCCACGGGGCGAGGACCAGATCAGCATGGAACATCTCCCGCAAAAAGGGTTTCGACGGCCCGCAGCCGGTCGCGGGCGGCCATGGAGGCCCGCGGCACCGCGCCGGGGCAGGGCGCGTCGGCGCGCGATGCCGGCAGGGCGAGGCGCACCATGCGCCGCAGGCCGCGGTCGGGCCAGGTGCCCGCGCGCACCAGCTCCCGGTAGCCCACCCAGGACCAGGCGATCGGCGGCCAACCGGCCACCTCCGGCGGCACGGCGGGGCCGCCGTCGCGCGCGCGCAGCACCGCGAACGCAGGACCGAGGGCCTGCTGCAGTGCCAGGCGGGCATTGCGCTGCACGCAGCAGCGCAGCACGCCCGGGCGGCCCATCAGCGCGAGCGCGCACAGGCGCGCCAGCAGCGAGGGCCGGTCCATCAGCGCGAGGCGTGCGCCGCTGTCCTCCAGCAGGTCCAGCGGCGGCAGCGAGCCGGACAGCCGCAGGAACCAGCCCCTGGAGACGGCCCCCTGGATCTCCGGCGGGACCTCCGCGGAGCCGGCCGGCCCCGCCGGCGTGAGCCAGCTCGGGTCCACGTGCTCGGGCAGCGCCTCGATGCGCGCCTGCAGCTCGCCGGCGAGCCGCGCGAGGTCCTGGGCGCGGCTCATCCTGCGAGCCTCCGGGAGGGTGCGGGCGCCTTCTCCGGCGCGGCATCGCCGTCGGTTCCCGCGGGATCGCGGCTGCGCCTGCCGGGCAGCCAGCCGGGACGCTTCCAGGCGATCCAGCCCGCCGCGGCGCCGAGCACCAGCGCCAGGGCGGCGCCCAGCGCGGCCCACATCCCGGCCTGGGACGGCTTGCGCACTTGCGCGGCCGCCGGCCCGATGGGCATACCCTGCACGAGCGTGACCGTGACGTTCTCGTATGTCAGCCCTTCCACGCTGCGGGCCACCATGTTCTTGATGCCTGCCGTCAGGCCGGCGGTGGGGGCGTTCTCACGGTACTTGATGAACACCGAAGCGCTCGCCGGCTTGACGGTGGAGGCGAGCGGATCGTTGTTCGGCAGCACGATGTGCACCCGCGCGGTGACCACGCCGTCGATCTGCGACAGCGTGGCTTCCAGCTGCTGGGCCACGCCATAGATGAAGCGCACGCGCTCTTCGGTCGGCGTCGAGATGAGGCCTTCCTTCTTGAACATCTCGCCGAGGGTGACGTGCCGCTCGCGCGGCAGCCCGTACGACCGCAGCACCGCGAGCGAGCGCACGACGTCTTCCTTGTCGACCTGCACGTTCCAGGTCTTGCCGGCATCCGACGTGGCCTTGCCCGCGTCGATGCCGCTCTCCAGCAGCGCCGCCACCATGTCGTTGGCGTCGGATTCGGTCTGCCTGGTGTAGAGGTCGCTCTTGCAGCCGGCCAGGGCCAGCAGCAGGAGCAGCGGGAGCAGCCAGCGGCGCAGGCCCGCGCGGCGGCCGGGCGTGGAGGGGAGGTGGGAGGCCATGGCGTGCGTCCGTCACTGGTTGCGCATCAGTGTCTGCAGGCCGCTCTTGGCGCCCTGGGCGAGGTACACCATGGCATTGAACTGGAATTGCATGGTGGACATGCGGTACATCAGTTCGACCTGCCGGGAGGTGAGATCGATGTCGTTGAGCGATCCGTCCTTCTGCGCATGCGCCAGGGCGTGCATGTCCTGGAGCGACTTGCGCATGGATTCGTCCTGGTGGAGCAGGGCGTTGCCCACGGTGGAGTCCGGCGGTGCATCGATGGCGGAGGACGTGCCCGCGCCCTCCATCAGGCGCGAGAATTTTTCCGCCAGTGCGTTCAGGTTGCCGGGCTGGATGGCCCCTGCATCGACGGCCGCGGTGGGGGATACGGGCAATGGAAGAGCGTTCATGGCGGTCTCCTGGGCAGGCGGGCGGCCGAGGGTCAGGCGCGCAACTGGAATACGAAAGGGTTGGCGAGCGGGTTGGCAGGGGCCGCGCCCTGCGCCATCGCCGTGGCCTGCAGCAGTGGAGGCGCGGCGGCGTCGCCCGTGTCCGGGGTGCTGTCGCCATCGCCGCTGCCCGTGCCCTGGGGCGCGAGAAGCCGCTGCACGATGTAGAGGGCGGACGGGTCCTTGCAGTGCGCGGCCACTTCCTCGGCGCTGATGCGCCAGGCCGGGTCCATGAGGAAGTACTGGCACCGCGCCATCAGGGCCTTGGCCATGCCCCAGAGGGTGGGGCTGTTCTCCGCATTGCGCATGAGCCGGGCGCACTCGGCCACCTGGCCCCGCTGGATGCAGATCCACCCTTCCAGCAGGTCCAGCTCCCGCAGGCGCGGGCGCAGGATGCGCGCTCCCTGGAGGATGTCCGCGGCGTCGTCGGTCAGCTCGCGCTCGACGGCGGCCGCCGCGAGATGGATGAGGCCCGCGACCACTTCTTGACGGGACAGTTGGGGGGTCATGGCGCGGTCTTTCTGAAGAGGGTGGGGGATGCGTCCGGCGCGGCGGGCAGGGGGCGGCCGGTCGCCGGGGGATGGTGGTGGACCTGGACCGCATACGCCGCGCAGGACAGGCAGGCGGCAGCCAGGAAGCCGGAATAGGGCGCGTGCGCCGACGGGAGGCCGGACGCGGGCGTCGGGGCGACATCGGGAGCATGCATGGAGGTTTCCTCGGTGAAGAAGATCGTCGGGCCCGGGCCAGGCCATGCGGCCGTGGAGCCGCATGGCCGGGTGCGGCGCATTACTGCGGAGCGAGGCCGGACAGGGACTTGGCCAGCGCACCGATGGTCTTGGCGTTGAGTTCCGCCATTTCCTTCTGGAAGTTGAGCTGGGCCTGGCGGGCCATGTTGGCGATGCCGGCCTGGGTCAGGGCTTCCTGCTGCTGCATGT
>CAJYKV010000021.1 GCA_913774955.1 uncultured Acidovorax sp. | reverse complement strand
AGTGCGCCCGCAGTTCGCCAAGCAGGCCACCTCGGCCGCCAATCCGCAGCCGCGGACGCCTGAACTGGGGTGAAACAGGCCTTTGCCGCGTTGCAGATCGATAGGTTCAGACGTCAGCACGCTTGTGTGTGTGTTGTGCAGACCTTCCCTAGGCAAACGATAGCGCAGCGATGCCATTGGCTGCAGCGGCGGGGCAGGCGACCCCGCCACTAAAACGCCATCACTTGGCCTTCGAATGCCCATGCGCCGCATTCCCCTCGGACGCCATGCTGCTGGCCAGCACCTTCGCATACGCGGACTTGTCCAGGTGCACCGAGCAGTACTGGTCCAGCTCGGGCTTGATCTTCTCGACGGCGTCTTCTTCGAACACCGCTTCCTTCTTGCCGCCCTGCGTGTGGCCCACGGCGTAGTAGATGAACTTGGGCTTGATGGACTCGTCCAGCGCCACGTAGTCGGAGCAGGTGGTCTTCACGATCGGCTTGCGGGCCTTCGCGGCCGGCGCGGCAGCGGTGGCGGCCACGGCAGCCGTCGCGGTCGGGGCCTTGGCCGGGCTCGGCGTCTGCGCCATCGCGGTGGCGGCGACCAGGGTGGACAGGGTCAGGGCGGACAGGCGGGCAAGAACTCTCATGATGGCACTCCTCGATCGGATGATGATGATGGGTCTCCCGGGGAGGCGCCGCGCAGTGCAGTGCAACGCAGCGCGGCGGCCTGGCCGGTTCCGTGCCGTCAGCACCGCGGTTTCGTGGAGGAAATCGGCGGAGCTTTCAACGACGGTTTCATCGTAGGAGCGCAGACTTAGAGGGGACTTAGAACCCGGCCGTGGCGGCCGGCGGCGCGGCATCGATGTCGATGTCCACCCACCGCTGCAACGCGTCCGGCGCGGCCCGGGCCTGCACGCGTTCGCCACGGGCGGGGAACACCTGGGCGTAGTGCAGCACGCCGTCCTCGCCGAAGCGGAAGTCCTCCGCGAACCCCTTCACCACCACCTCTTGCCGCGCGATCGTCCAGGCGGCTACGTCGATCAGCACGGCGCAGGTGACGGGCCCCGTGCCATAGTCGGTGGTGAGCCATTCCTGCGCGGCGAGAAATCGCGCATCGGCCGACCAGCACAGCGGCGCGCCGAAGATCCGGTGCGGGACCGCCCGCCCGCCGATCGACAACCGGTAGAACGCCGGGCCGAAGCGGATATCGCCTGCGAGGAGCAGGTCGGCACGGCGGGTGCCGTTGGGGGAGCGTGGCATGGAAAGGGCGGGAGGATGGACGAAGGAAGGCGGAGACCGCCATGGGCATGCGACCCGCCCACACAGCCCTTCGGCATCACGCGATGCGGCTGCGGCGCGCGAAGCGCCGCGGAACCACCCCGCCCGTGGCCTGCATGTAGTCGCGGTACGCCTGCCCGAACACCTCGCACATCATCGCCTCTTCGCGCGGAATGCGCACGATGCAGAGGATGCCCACGGCGACGAGCGCGCCCATCCCCGCGACGGCATTCGGCAGCAGCAGGGCCTGCGCCAGCGCGAACAGCAGGAACGCGGCATACATCGGGTGCCGCATGAACCGGTACACGCCCCGCTGCACGAGCTGGTGGTCCGGGCGGATCTCCAGCGTGATCGACCACCAGGTACCCAACTCCGCATGCGCGCGCCAGAACAGCCACAGACCCGCGGCCCAGACCAGCGCCCCTGCCGCCGGCCATGCGTCCGGAGGGTCGGCGTACGAGGCGCCATCGAGCCAGGTCGTGAAGATGTAGACCAGCGGCAGCACCATCTGCCCGATCGCCACGAGCCCGATCAGCGACTTGTCCAGGGCCGTTGAATGGTTCGCGCGTGATGGCCCCGCGGCGCGGGCCCGGCGCTGGTAAACGGTGCGGATGGCCTGGTAGGCCAGCAGGCCGACGAGGAATATCGCCTGCGGTGCGTGAAGATGCACGGGTTCCCTCCCTGTCTGTCTTTTTAGTGCCCAGCCATTCTGTACCGCCACGCTCGAGGCGGACAGTGGCAAGCCTTTCTGCCAGCCATAACCAGCGGCAATACCGCCTTCGACGGCTTGTGCCGAAGCAGCTGCTGCGCGATCGATGCTCAGGGCTACCTGCTCCCCCACCACCGCCCACAGTGGATGCCAAGCGGTTCTATTCGTCTTTCAAGAACCGATTGCACAGTACATAGGGCACGAGCGAAGGGAGCAGCCACCACCACGAATGGAAAACGGCGAGGGCCCAGCAGGTCCAGGCGAATACTGCGCTGAACCATCGGGCGTAGAAGGCGAAGGTCCTCCGAGGGATCATTTGGCGATTCTGAGCGTGTGGCTGCCCCAGCGCACATAGACGAAGTAAGGAAGGATCCGCACCGTGCCGGCGGGCGTGGCCAGATGGATGGGACATTTGTTTTTGTAGGGGCACAGCGTCGATTGGCGCTTTACAGCGTGCTGGCCTCCCTCCAGCGCTCGGCATTACGTCGCTTCAAGCTTTCTTCTGCCTTACATCAGTGCCGAGAAAGTGTTCCCATCGGCAACGGCGCAGTCTGCCTGTTCAGGTAATGCAGGCATCGAAGGTCCAGGGAAATGCGAGAGGAAGATCGTTTTTAGAAGCGCTGCCATAGCACCCGGGCATATGGGCTCGCCAGGAAGCAGAACCCCGCCAGATTCAGCACCACCGTCGCCCAGAACACCGTGCGGAATTCCGCCTTCGTCGACTTGTGCCGAAGCGCCTGCTGCGCAACCAGCGCTCCGGGCCAGCCGCCCACCAGCGCCAGCCAGTGGAGCTTTCGCTCCGCAATGCGCCAGGTACCGCGCCGGGCCGCGGACTTGTCGATGGCATAGGCCAGGAACGTGACCACGCTGGCCCCGAGGTACAGCCAGAGCGTCCAGCGCGGTGGATGGCCCAGCGCGTAGCCGACCAGCAGCACCGCGGCACCCAGCACGAGCGCCCATCGGCTGGCGGCGCTCCAGGATGCACCGCCCGGGGTATCGGAACGTGGGCGCGTGGCCCGGCCAGCCGGCGGCCGGCTCGTGGCGCGCACCAGCTCCACCTGGACTGCGCGCTTCTTGCCCTGCGGGCCCATCTCGACCGCGAAGCTGACGCGCTGGTGCACCTGCGGGCGCTCCTGGAGCAGGCCGCGGAACGCCTTGATGTGCACGAAGACCTCCTGCCCGCCTTGCGTGGGCTGGATGAAGCCGAAGCCGCGGTCGTCGTTCCAGGAGTGGATGGTGCCTTCGAAGCGCATGAAAGGTTTTTTGGAAGATTCAGCAGTCAGATGATGATGGCTTGCACTGGGTGATCGTCTGCTGGGCGAACAGGGCCCTGCTCAACCGTTGGGCTATATCATGGGCCTCTTCCGATGTGGATGGAGAAAAGGAGGGTGAGATATGGGCAGACTCAGTTCAAAAAAACACTTGCGACGAGCGCTCTGGCTTTGCCTTGCAGCGCTCTTCGCATGCTGCGTATGGTATCTGACGACTCCTGTTTTCAAAGGCAGCTACATCAGTCCTCGCCATGTGTATCGCGTGGAGTATTACGATGTATCGCCGATCCAACGGCTCATCCACTACGACATGAAAATTCCATCGTTCGTGCGTCTTTATCGCATCGAACCTGAGACCTTGATGGGGGAGAGCGATGTTGCTGATCTATGGATCAACGGCCAGCTTTATTGGTGGTTGAACCCGCCGGCCAATGCGGTGCAGATTGGACGAGATATCGTGTTTGAGAACGTTCCTCCTGAGTGTGCGGACTGTTCTAGACTTCCCGGAGTTGCTGCGAGACCATGATTGTCGGTCATTTATAATCTGGGTACGCTTTAAAAATCCAGGGTGTATAGCCGAGCATTCAGTTAATTGGGTTTATGAGCTACTGCCTGAGGTGCTCGACGGAATGCATTTTCTGGTGTTTATGGCGCTCACGTATGCACCAACGGCGGAGGGTGCCAACAGCAAAGCTGTTGGCGTCCGCGTCGAACCAATAGTCAGACTTTGCTGATATAAGCATCAACTATGGCCCAAGTGGTAGTAAACAGTTCCACACGGTCGATACCCTCAGTGCCAAGTTCGCCGTGCCTTAGTGGATCTGCTGCAGCCTTGAGGAGGCGAATAGATGCCTCATCCACGCCAGAGACATCGCGGAATTTCTGCCACTGCTGGGCTTTGTTTGCTTCTCTAAGATTGTTTCGAGCCGCGCAATGATGCCGAAGTGACTCAACTGCTCTGTAGCAATAGAAGCCTGTGTCATTCGCGTGCCTCATTGCTGAAGTCAGATCATCAAAGCATCGAAGGATGAATACTCCATGCTCGCCTGCGGTCGTTGGTCTCAGTTGCAATAATTTTTCATTGAGATTAATGTCCTGATTGCGGTTTGCGATGCATGGGATATCAATTCCAAAGACGTAGTCTATTTCTCTTTCGCGAGACAGCACCCTGGTGATTTCGACGTCATACGCAAGACCTTTGAGGTAGCCAATCATTGATAGATGCCCATGGACAATGTTTTTGACGACATTTCGCAAATCAAAAATGTTCCAGTCGTGCTCGCTCGTCACCCACACCGCCACTTGGTTAAGGACAATACTCACTTTTGCTTCAGCACTGACACCTGTAGAGACATGCTCAAATTTGAGCGGAAAACCTAGTGAAAGTTGAGCTCGTTCTGGAAGAACTAAGCCTTGAAAGAGGTACGGTTCCATAGTTTTTTAGGTTTAACTAGATTTAGACGAAGCCGATCCTACAACCGCAGTCGGCCAACACAACACTCTTTGTTGCATCCTCTGGCAAACCCTGGCGCCAACACGTAAGGGCAAGCCTAAATTTCCCAGATAAACCCTTTTTGCGGTTCCAGCGTCTGAATAACTCGCTGAAGCTCGTCAGCCCAAGCTGCTTGAGCAAGTGCGCATCCACCTTCGCACGCGGCACTACAGCATTCGCACCGAACAAGCTTATATCGACTTTGCGCGGCGATCCATTTCGTTCTCTTTCACGGTAAACGCCATCCGCACGATAGGGGCGCGGTCTAGGTCGAAGCGTTCCTGAGCCATTTGTCTGTGGAAAACATGTATCGGCATCTACGCAGAACCAACCTAAGGCGGCGATCCTGTATCTGCACAAGCAAGTTTTAGGACGAAGCCGTCTGGGTTGGAAGAGGTGATACAGGCAAGCGGCCGCAGCGTCTGCCGGTGGTGCTTACGCCGGCCGAGGATCGCCTTGCGTGGGCTGGATGAAGCCTAAGCCGCGTTCGTCGTTCCATGAGCGGATCGTGCCTTCGAAGCAGACCGACATCAGATGAGCGCCTTGCGATCAGCATTGGCTTTGCACCAATGCAGGATTTCATGGCTCTGCCTGAGCCCGGCAATGAAGAAAGGATCCGACTTCAACAGCTCTTCGATCTGTTCTTTCGAATCCGCTTCGGCCACCCACAATCCGCCTTTCGGCGTCTGCCCCATTTCCTGTCGCAGCGAGCCCCCGACAGGAATGATGTCCTTGTGTTGCTCCAGCCAGGCAATGTGCGCCTGGAGGTGTGCGGCCCGCAAGTCCCCCCGATCGGGCCTGTCGGTGAAGAGGACAGCTAAAAGCATGGGGCGACGCGCTCCTGGCGGATCACATCTCGAAAATCTTCCCCGGATTCAAAATATTCTTCGGATCCAGCGCCTGCTTGATCGCCCGCATCATCCCCACGGCCCCGGGCCCGGTCTCGTCCAGCAGGAACCCCATCTTGTGGATGCCCACGCCGTGCTCGCCGGTGCAGGTGCCGCCCATGGCCAGCGCCCGGGCGACGAGCTGGTGGTTCAGCCGTTCGGCCACCATGCGTTCGTCGTCGCTGTTGGGGTCGATCAGATAGCCGAAGTGGAAGTTGCCATCGCCCACGTGGCCCACGAGGAAATACGGGATGCCGCTGGCGTCGGCCTCGGTCACCGAATCGAGCAGGCAGTCGGCCAGGCGGCTGATCGGCACGCAGGTGTCGGTGCTGATCGCGCGGCAGCCGGGCCGGCTCTGCACGGCCGCGAAATACGCGTTGTGCCGTGCGGTCCAGAGGCGCGTGCGTTCTTCGGGCGTGGTGGCCCACTCGAAGGCGTTGCCGTTCCAGTCCTGCGCGATGGATTGCACGGTTTCGGCCTGTTCCTGCACGCCGGCGGGTGAGCCGTGGAATTCCATGAGCAGCATCGGTTCCTCGCGCAGGCCGAGCTTGCTGTGGGCGTTCACCATGCGCACGGTGTGCGCGTCGATCAGCTCCACGCGCGCGATCGGCACGCCGAGCTGGATGGTCTGGATGACGGTGCGCACGGCGGCTTCGATGCTCGGGAACGAGCAGATGGCGGCGCTCACGGCCTCGGGCAGGGGGTAGAGGCGCAGCGTGACTTCGGTGATGACGCCGAGCGTGCCTTCGCTGCCCACCAGCAGGCGCGTCAGGTCGTAGCCTGCGGCGCTTTTCTTGGCGCGGGTGCCGGTGCGGATGGCCTCGCCGGATGCCGTCACCACTTCGAGCGCGAGCACGTTCTCGCGCATGGTGCCGTAGCGCACGGCGTTGGTGCCGCTGGCGCGCGTGGCGGCCATGCCGCCGATGCTGGCGTCCGCGCCCGGGTCGATCGGGAAGAACAGGCCGGTGTCCTTGATCGCCTCGTTGAGCTGCTTGCGCGTGATGCCGGGCTGCACGGTCACGGTGAGGTCGTCGGCGTCCACGCTCAGCAGGCGGTTCATGCGCGAGACGTCGATGCTGATGCCGCCCTGGATGGCGAGCAGGTGGCCTTCGAGCGACGAGCCCGCGCCGTAAGGAATCACGGGCACGTCGTGCTGCGCGGCGAGGCGCACGGCATCGGCCACGTCCTGCGTGCTTTCGGCGAAGACCACGGCCGAGGGCGGCGGGGCCTGCATCGATCCTTCGTCGCGCCCATGCTGTTCGCGCACGGCCTGCGCGAGGGAGCACTGGGCGCCGAAGCGCGCGACGAGCGCATCCATGAATTCCTGCGGCACGGGGCGCAGACGGATCTCGGGCAGCAGGTGGGCGGTGGCGGTGGGGGCGTTCATGGCGTTGTCTCCTGGGGGAGGACCATTCTAGGCACCCTGTCTGCTGGCGGCGCGTCCCCACTTCGCAAGACAGGAGGCGGGTCAGGGAAACCGCTGTGGTGTGACCAGATAGTGCAGACACATCCCGGCGGCCATCGAGCAGACGCACAGGAATACCCACGGCGCATGCCTCCAGCCCGCAGTGCGTTGCACCAGCGAGGCATTGCGACTCCGGAGTGCGAGCATTGGATACGCCAGAGCGCTGCAGACCAGCCATAGCATGCACCACCCGCCGAGCCGGGCCCAACCGACCTGCAGCCTCGCGCCAGAGATGACCACCGCGAAGAAAGCGACATAGGCCCATGACGCCATCGCCGCGACGGCTTTCGTTTTCGAAAGCCCTCCATCCGGTGCGCGTGACAGCAGTTGGTGGAGCAGGAACCCCTCGCAGGCGATCAACGGTGGAACGAAGAGAAGGGCGAATGCCGCAGAAAATTCACCGAGCATGCCGATGGCCAGATAAGACAGGGGCGTGAGCAGCAGCCCTGTGACGAGCGCGGCCAAGCCGAAGGTGCCTGCGTGCCGAAGTGCCCGGGCGGTAACGCTGTTCTTCATAGGGCGGGGATTTCGTAGGTGCGCTTCACGACGACTCTCGTGACCAAGGGTTGGCCGCACACCACGATGGCGAGCGGCGAGGGCGTATTTTCATTGCGGGCCCCTTGCAAGTGAGACAAACGCCTTTTCGAAAGGCCGCGCCTGTAGGAAGCCGTGTGCGTTCACGCCGACGGCGCGGCCTGGATCTGCGGCGTGACATGGTCCGCGAAGCGCTGCGCCGCGGCGGGCAGGTCGGCGAAGCGGCGTGCGTAGAGGTTGAGTTCGCGGTCGGCCCAGGCATCTGTGAGCGCGACGGCCCGCAGCGTGGTGGCTTCGCCGAGCGCGCGGAAGGCGCCTTCGGGCATCACGCCCAGGCCCAGGCCGCTCTCGACCATGCGGCACATCGCGCTCAGGCTGTCCACTTCCATGCGCCGGCCGAGCACGCGCCGCGTGGCGCGCGCCTCTTGCGCGAGCGCCTGCTGCACGGTGCTGCTGTCGCGCAGGCCGATCTGCGGGTAGGCGAGCGCGCGCTCGTAGGCCACGGTGCGCAGGCGCGCGAGCGCATGGCCGCGCGGCACCACCAGCACGAGGCGCTCGCGGCGGTAGGGGCGGGCCTCCAGGCCCAGCACTTCGTCGCTCGCGCCGCAGATGCCGATGTCGGCCGTGCCCTCGCGCACGGCCTGCGCCACGGCGCGGCTGGCGGCCTGGCGCAGGTCGATGCGGATGTCCGGGTGGCGCTGCATGAAACCCGCGATCTCCGCCGGCAGGAACTGTTCCACCACCGAGGCGCTGGCGCACACGGTGACGTGGCCGCGCACGCCCTGCGCGAATTCGCCGAGGTCCGCATGCAGGTGCTCCACCGCGAGCAGGATGGCGTGCGCATGCTGCAGCAGTTGCCGGCCCGCGGGCGTGGGCCGCGCGCCGCGTGCATGGCGCGCGAGCAGCGGGGCCTGCGCCAGCGCTTCCAGTTCGGCGATGCGCTTGCTCACGGCGGAAGCGGCCATCTGGCCGCGCTCGGCGGCGCGCGCGATGCTGCCGGTCTCGCACACGAGCATGAAGAGATCGAGCGAGCCCAGGTCGAGCTGGCGCAGGAAGTTGCGGGGTGACAGAAGGCGGGCCATGGGAGAGGAGGTCGGCGGGAAGAGGGAGAAGGCGGGGCGCGATGGGGCGCGGCCGTGCCCTATGCGGCGGAAGGGGCTCGGCACGAGCCATCGCGTTTGGGAACGGCTGGCGGAGATTTTTGCACTTCTCCCGAACCGGCGTGCTGCCTAGGATGCATCGCTTGGCTTTTGTCAGGCTCGCAATGATTTTTTCTCCCGCCGATGCGGCGCGCGTGGCGCGCGCCCTGGTCGCCACCGATGCCGTGCGCATCGCGGGCGATACGCCGTTCTTCTACACCTCCGGCTGGGCCAGCCCGGTCTATGTGGATGCGCACGCGCTGCTGTGCGACGTGGCCTGGCGCACGGAGCTGATGGAGGCCGCGGCGCGCGCGGTGGCGCCGCTGGTGGCCAGGCAGGGCATCGGCGCGGTGGTGGGCTCGGAGAGTTCCGGCATCGCCTTCGCGGCGTGGCTGGCCGACCGGCTCGGCCTGCCCATGCTGTACCTGCGCAAGCGGCCCATCGGCTGGGGCGTGCAGGCGCAATTGCAGGGCCGTCTGCCGCACCGCAAAGACGGGGTGCCCGCGCGCGTGCTGCTGGTGGACGACGTGACCACCGACGGCCGTTCCAAGATGGCCGCCGCGCAGGCGCTGCGGCAGGTGGGTGTGGACGTGGGCGATGCGCTGGTGCTGTTCGACTATGCGATCTACCCGGACACGCCGCAGCGCCTGGCGCAGCAGCAGTTGCAATTGCACGCGCTGGCCTCGTGGGCGCAGCTGCACGTGGCCCTGCTGGAAGCGGGGCGCCTCAACGCCGCGCAGGCGCAGACGCTGGCGGAGTTCACCGCCTCGCCCACGCAGTGGTCGCTGGCCCATGGCGGCACGGGTGCGAGCCCGGTGGGGGGGGCGGCATGAGCGCGGTGATGGAATCCCTCGATACCCGCGCGTGGCGCCGCCAGGCCGAGGCCTTGCTCGGCGAGGTGGCCGATGCCACGCGCGACGGCACCGGCATCACGCGCGAGAGCTACGGCCCGGGCGAAGACACGGCCCTGCGGTTGCTGGAGCGGCATGCGGCCGCGATGGGCCTGGCCTGCGAATACGACCGCGCCCGCAATCTGTGGATGCGCCTGCCCGAGGAAGAACGCGCCGATCCCGTGGTGGTGATCGGCTCGCATGTGGATTCGGTGCCGCAGGGCGGCAACTACGACGGGCTGGCCGGCGTGGTGGCGGGCATGCTGGTACTGTCGTCGCTGCGCGGGCGGCATGCGGAGGCGCCGCCGGTGCGCGTGCTGGCCCTGCGCGGCGAGGAAAGTGCCTGGTACGGCCGCGCCTACATGGGCTCGATGGCGCTGCTGGGGCGCCTGCCCGCCGCGGCGCTGCAGTTGCCGCACCGCGCGGGGGCCGCCGCCGGCACGCTGGGCGACGCGATGGCGCGCTGCGGCGCGGACGTGGCCGCCATCGCCCAGGGCACGCCGCTGCTGCCGTGCGCCGTGGCCGCCTACCTGGAGCTGCACATCGAGCAGGGACCGGTGATGGTGGCGCGCGGCTGGCCGATGGCGGCGGTGACGGGCATCCGCGGCAACGTGCGCCACAACCGCGTGCGCTGCATCGGCGAGACGGGCCATTCCGGCGCGGTGCCGCGCTGGCTGCGCAAGGATGCGGTGCTGGCCGTGGCGCAGTTGCTGTCGCGCATGGACGAGCACTGGCGCGTGCTGCTGCAGATGGGCATGGACCTGGTGATGACCAGCGGCATCTGCACCACGCCCGCGCAGTCGCACGCGGTGTCGGTGATTCCGGGCGAGGTGCATTTCAGCTTCGAGGCGCGCAGCCAGGACGCCGCCACGCTGGAGCGCTTCCACCAGCTGATGCAGGACGAATGCCGCGCGATCGCGGCGGACCGGGGCGTGCGCTTCGAGTTCGACGACCGCCTCACCACGGCCCCCGCGACCATGGACGAGGGCTGGATCCAGCGTTTCGAGGCCGTGGCGGCCCGCGCGGGGCAGGCGCTGGAACGCATTCCGAGCGGCGCGGGCCACGATGCGGCGGTGTTCGCCGCCGCGGGCATTCCGGCGGCCATGCTGTTCGTGCGCAATGCCCATGGCTCGCACAACCCGCAGGAGGCGATGGACATCGACGACTTCCTCCTGGGCACCGAGTGGCTCGCGGAAGGTTTGCTCGGCACGTGATCGGGCAGGGCGGCGCCAACTTGGTGCCGATGTGCATGCAGCGGTGCCCTGGCTGAACCAGAGTTGTGCGCCGATCTTGCATACCAGCGGGCACGCTTCGTGCTGGTATGCAAGCCATGGCGATTTCCTCGAACGACATCAGCGAACGCATCATCGAAGCGGTGATGGCGCAGAAGCTCGCACCCGGCGCGCGGCTGGGCGAGCAGCAGCTGGCGATGCTGTTCGACTGCAGCCGCACCATCGTGCGCGAGGCGCTCACCCGGCTGTCGGTGCGCGGCATCGTCACCGTGAGCGCGCGGCGCGGCTGGTACGTGGTGGAGCCTTCGCAGGAGGATGCGCGCGAGGCCTTCGAGGCGCGGCGCGTGATCGAGCTGGGCCTGATCCGCGGCGCGAAGCCGCTGGGCAAGCCGGCGCTGCAGTCGCTCCGTGCGCACCTGGCGCGCGAGAAGGCCGCCGTGCGCGGCAGCGACGTGGGCGCGCGCAGCTTCCTGCTGGGCGACTTCCACGTGTGCCTGGCCGAATGCCTGGGCAACCACCTGCTGGCCGACACGCTGCGCGATTTCACGGCGCGCACCACGCTCATCGCCATGCTCTACCAGTCGTCGCACGATGCCGCCCAGTCGTGCGAGGACCACGTGCGCATCGTCGCGGCGCTGGAGGCGGGCGACACCGCCCGCGCCGAGGCGCTGATGGCCGAACACATCGGCACCGTGCAGAACCATCTGCGGCTGCCCGCCCATGCCGATCCGCTGGCGCAGTTGCGCGGCGCGCTCGCGCCCGTGGCGGAAGCGGCGGCGCGCCCACGCCCGCGCGCGCAGGCACGTGCATTGCATTCCAGCGAGGCCGGCATCGCCGCCGCCCGTGTTCCGCGCGCGAAGCGCCGGCCCGCCGCGCCGTCACCGCCGCCGTCCCCGGCGTCTTCCTCCCCATCCTCCCCGTCCGGCAACGACGGCGACCCCTCCCCGACCTACCTAGGAGCGCTTCTATGACCCCCACCCGCCGCCACCTCACCCTCGCCCTGGCCGCCGCCGCCCTGCTGGGCGGCACGGCCGTCCATGCGCAGAACGTCCTGGAGAAGATCCAGCAGACGAAGACGATCAAGATCGCGGTGCCCACCGACTACCCGCCCTACGGCTTCGTGGGCCTGGACCTGAAGCCGCAGGGCCTGGACGTCGCCATGGCCGAACTCATCGCCCAGCAGATGGGCGCCAAGCTGCAGATGGTGCCGGTGACCAGCGCCAACCGCATTCCGTACCTGCAGACCAAGCAGGTGGACCTGGTGATCTCCACGCTGGGCAAGAACCCCGATCGCCTGAAGGTGATCGACTTCACGCACGCCTACGCGCCGTTCTTCCAGGGCGTGTACGCACCCAAGAACATGCAGGTCAAGTCGTTCGACGACCTCGCCGGCAAGACCATCGCCGTCGCCAAGGGCGCGATGGAGGAGCAGGAACTGGCGAAGGTCGGCCCCGCGTCCATGCAGTTCAAGCGCTACGAGGACCAGGCTGCCTCCACCGCCGCCTTCGTGGCCGGGCAGACGCAGGTGATCGCCACCAGCGTCTCCAACGCCGGCCTGATGATGCAGAAGAACCCGCAACTGAACGCCGAGTACAAGCTGCTGATCAAGGACAGCCCGAACTTCGTGGGCGTGGCCAAGGGCGAGGACGCCCTGCGCGCCAAGGTGAACGAGATCATCCTGGCCGCGAAGAAGGACGGCACGCTGGATGCGATGTCGAAGAAGTGGCTGGGGCGGCCGGCGGGCGATCTGCCGCTGACGGAGTGAACACCCCCCTGAGGCGCTGCGCGTCTTCACCCCCTCTCTCATGCTGCGCATGGGAGGGGGGACGACGCCAGCGGCCCGGCGGAGCCGGTTCCGCGGCGTCTGCTGGTGTGGCCTGCTCCGCGGCCTTCTGACGGGTGGGGTCGTGACCGTTTCAGGACGCCGAGCGAAGGTCATCGACAACGTCCGGCAATGAGTGATTGATATGCAAGTTCAACTCGATTTCGGGGCCGTGCTGGTGCAGTGGCCCTTCCTGCTGCGCGGCGTGCTGTGGACGCTGGGCCTGACGGCCGTGTCGATGGCGATCGGCATGGTGGTGGGCATCGGCTGCGCCTGGGCGCGCGCGAGCGGGCCGCTGGCGCTGCGCGTGGTGGTGGGCACGTATGTGGAGCTGATCCGCAACACGCCCTTCATCGTGCAGCTGTTCTTCATCTTCTTCGGCCTGCCGTCGATGGGCATCAAGCTGAGCCCGGAGGTGGCGTCGGTGATCGCCATGGTGCTGAACCTGGGCGCCTACGCGACGGAGATCATCCGCGCCGGCATCGAGGCCACGCCGCGCGGGCAGATCGAGGCCGCGCAGAGCCTGGCGCTGAGCCGCGTGCAGGTGTTCACCCGCGTGGTGCTGCCGCCTTCGCTCAAGCGCGTGTGGCCGGCCATGGTGAGCCAGATCATCATCGTGATGCTGGGCTCGGCCGTCTGCGGGCAGATCTCGACCGAGGAGCTGAGCTACTCGGCCAACGTGATCCAGGCGCAGAACTTCCGCACCTTCGAGGCCTACATCGTCGCCACCGGCATCTACCTGCTGCTGGCCATCGGGCTGCGGCGCGCGCTCAACTGGGCGGGGCCGCGCTTCGTCTTCGGGAAGTGAAGGGATAAGTCACCATGGTCGATTTCACTTTCTGGGACATCTTCCGCAACCTGCTGCTGGCCGCGCGCTGGACGGTGGCGCTGTCGCTCATCGCCTTCGTCGGCGGCGGCCTCGTGGGCGCGCTGCTGCTGGTGGCGCGCCTCACGCGCATCGGCTGGGTCGACCGGCTGGTCGGCGCCTACGTGCAGGTCTTCCAGGGCACGCCGCTGCTGATGCAGCTGTTCCTGGCGTATTTCGGGATCGGGCTGTTCGGCATCGACGTGTCGGCGTGGGTGTCGGTCACGCTGGCGCTCACGCTCTACACCAGCGCCTTCCTCACCGAGATCTGGCGCGGCTGCGTGGCCGCCATCCCGAAGGGGCAGTGGGAGGCCGCGCAGAGCCTGGCGCTCACCTTCGGCGAGCAATTGCGCCACGTGGTGGTGCCGCAGGCGCTGCGCATCGCGATCGCGCCCACGGTGGGCTTCATGGTGCAGGTGATCAAGGGCACCGCACTGGCATCGGTGGTGGGCTTCGTCGAACTCACGCGCGCCGGCAACATGATCTCCAACGTCACCTACCAGCCGTTCACGGTGTTCGCCTGCGTGGCGCTCATGTACTTCGCGCTGTGCTACCCCATCAGTCTCTATGCCAAGTTCCTGGAAAGGAAAGTCCATGCAAGCCGCCGCTGAAACCGCCGCCATGCCCACGCCCGACACCGCCGCTCCTGCATCCGCATCCGCGCCCATCGTCAACGTCACGGCGCTGCGCAAGTCCTACGGCACCAACGAGGTGCTCAAGGGCATCGACCTGAAGGTCGCGCGCGGCGAGGTCATCGCCATCATCGGCAAGAGCGGCTCCGGCAAGAGCACGCTGCTGCGCTGCATCAACGGGCTGGAGGAATTCCAGGACGGCGCGCTCACCGTGGACGGCAAGCCGCTGCTGCACGACAGCCCCATGGCCATGCGCGAGCTGCGCCAGCGCGTGGGCATGATCTTCCAGGGCTTCAACCTGTTCCCGCACCTTTCGGTGGGCCGCAACATCATGCTCGCTCCCACGCTGGTCAAGAAGAAGGACAAGGTCGATGCCGCCGAACACGCGCGCCGGCTGCTGCTGCGCGTGGGCCTGGCCGAGAAGTTCGACGCCATGCCCGACCAGCTCTCCGGCGGCCAGCAGCAGCGCGTGGCCATCGCCCGCGCGCTGGCCATGGAGCCCGCCGTGCTGCTGTGCGACGAGATCACCAGCGCGCTCGATCCCGAGCTGGTGGGCGAGGTGCTGCGCGTGGTGGAGGGCCTGGCGGCCGAGGGCATGACGCTGCTGATGGTCACGCACGAGATGGCGTTCGCGCGCAAGGTGAGCGACCGCGTGATCTTCATGCACCAGGGCCGCGTGCACGAGATGGGCCCGCCGGCCGAGGTGTTCGGCAACCCGCGCACGCCGGAGCTGCAGCAGTTCCTGTCGTCGCTGCACGACTGACGGTCACAGGGGCTCCGCGAGGTAGCGCTGCAGGGTGCCGCCCATAGCGCGCACGGCCGCCGACCGGTCGAGCCCCTCCGCTGAAAACTCCAGCACGTAGCGGACGAACGCGAACCCGAGCATCTGCGAGGCGATGAGGGTGGCCCGCAGGTCCGGGTCTTCATCGGGCGGCACCAGGGCACGCACGGCCGTGCGCAGCTGCATCTCGAAAATCTGTTGCATGCGGGCCCGCGCGTCGGGGTGCGTCGCGGCGGCCCGCAGCAGCGACACCAGCTGCCGTCCGTCGGGGCCGTCCTCCCACACGGCGAAGAAATGCGCCGCGAGCCGCGGGCCGAGTTCGTCGCGCGCGGCCGCGCCGAGGTCCGGCAGGCGCAGATCGAACTCCGAGGCGGCCAGGAACAGTGCCTCCTTGCTCCGGTAGTAGCGGATGACCAGCGCGACGTTCGCCCGGGCATGGGCCGCCACGGCCCGCAGCGTGGTGCCGTCGTAGCCCTCCTGGGCGAACAGGCAGCGGGCCGATTCGAGGATGCGGTCTCGGGTGGCTTGCGAACGGGTCACGGGATCGTCCTGGAAATAAGCGTGTGGGTTTTTGTAAATGGCAGTTTACTTGCGGCCGGGGCGAGCTCAGAATGCAAACGTGTGTTTACATTCGGAGGGGGCCATGGACGCAGCGACGAACGAACCGATTTCTACAGATGTGCTCATCGTGGGTGCCGGCCCGGCGGGCTTGGCCCTGCGGCGCGCGCTGGATCGGCTGGGCGTCGCCTCGGTGCTGGTCGACCGGCACGCGGCCGGGCTGAATACCTCGCGTGCCGCCGTCATCCATGCGCGCACGCTGGAGGTGCTCGAACCGCTCGGGGTGGTGCCCGCGCTGCTGGCCGAGGGACTCAAGACGCCGGATTTCTGCGTGCGCGAAGGCCGTGACGTGCTGCTGCGCATCAGCTTCGCGGGGCTGCCCTCGCCCCATCCCTATGCCCTGATGTGCCCGCAGAACGTGACCGAGGCCGTGCTCGCGGCGGGGTTCGGCACCCGGAACGCCACGGTGTGGCGCCCGGCGCGGCTGGTGTCGTTCAAAGAGGTGCCCGGAGGCATCGCGGCGGAACTGGACTGCGCCGAGGCAGGCCTGCGGCAGGTGCATGCCCGCTGGATCGTGGGATGCGACGGCGCCCGCAGCGACGTGCGCGCGGGCGCCGGCATTGCTTTCGAGGGCGGCGACTATGCGGAGCGCTTCGCGCTGGCCGACGTGCGCATGGACTGGCCGCTGCCGCGCAGCGAGGTCAGCCTGTTCTTTTCGCCCGAGGGGCTGATGGTGGTCGCGCCCCTGCCTGGCGGCCACCGTGGTGGCGAAGAGGGCGCGGACCGTTACCGCATCGTGGCCACGGTGAACGATCCGGACCTGGACCCGGATCCGGACGTGACGCTGGCGCGCGTGCACGCCCTGCTCGGCGGCCGTGGTCCCCGGCCCGGCACCGCACCTGCGGTGAAGGAGCTGCTGTGGGGGTCGTCGTTCCAGGTGCAGCACCGGGTGGCTGCGCAGGTGTGGAAGGGGCGCGTGCTGCTGTGCGGCGATGCCGCCCACGTGCACAGCCCGGCGGGCGGGCAGGGTATGAACACGGGCATCCAGGATGCCGTCGAACTGGCCGCCCCGCTGCACCGGGCCCTGCGCGATGGCGACACCGGCGGGCTGGCGGCCTGGTCGGCACGGCGGCACGTGATCGCGCGCGAAGTGGTCCGTACGACCGATGCGCTCACCCGGCTGGCGACCGCGTCGTCGCCGCTCGCGCGCACGGCGCGGGGCGCGCTGCTCGGATTGGTGGACCATCTTCCCTTCGTGCGCCGCCGGCTCGCGATGCGGCTGGCCGAACTGGACCGCTGACGCCGACCCGGACGCACCGAAGCCCGCATGCCTCCTGTCATGCGGGCCGGGTCGTTGCAGGATACAGCTGGAGTTCCCGTGGTAGTTGCGCAATCACAGAACGTCAGCCAGACGTCGGGGGGCGAGGGCGGCGCGTCAGGATTTCGCGCCGGCCTCGAATTCGGTGCGCGACAGGGCGCCGTCGCGGTTGGTGTCCAGTGCCTTGAAGCGCTGGCTGATGGCGGGCAGGCGGGCGGCTTCCTGCGCGCTCAGCTGCCCGTCGTGGTTGGCGTCGGCCCGGTCGAACGAGGCACCGGCGGAGGTGGCCGACGTGGCGGTGGGGGTGCCGCCGAACACGGCGCCGCCGCCCGCGGATGCGGACAGGCCCTGGGCGCCGTTGCCGCCGTTGCTTCCGGAACGCGAGGGCGCGGCATGCAGGCCGGTCGACGCGCTGGCGGACGGAGAGGTCTGCGCATGCGCCGCGGCGCCTCCCACGGCGATGGCCGCGAACAGCAGCACGCTGCGGGCATCGAAGGAAAGGGCGGATCGTCGTTGCTGCGTAGCTGGCATGGATGTCAGGCTCCGTAGAAGTTGAACAGGCCTTCATTGCACCGCAGCGCGGGCCGCCGGGCCAGCGCTTTTGCCCGCTGTTGCCCGAGTACACAATCGGCCCCCGGGTGTAACGGAGAATCGGGGCTCTTCTCCCCATTTCCTCCGGAAGGTCCCCATGGGCAACCGATTGACACAAATCGCCACGCGCACCGGAGACGACGGCAGCACCGGCCTCGGCGACAACACGCGCGTCTCCAAGCACAGCGCCCGGCCCCACGCCATGGGCGACGTGGACGAACTCAACTCTCACATCGGCCTGCTGCTCTGCGAGCCGCTGCCCGATGGCGTGCGCACGCTGCTGGGCGACGTGCAGCACCAATTGTTCAACCTGGGCGGCGAACTCTCCATCCCCGGCTTCGAGCTGCTCAAGGACGACGCCCTGGCGCAGCTCGACGAGGCCCTGGCACGCTACAACGGCACCCTGCCGCGCCTGGCCGAATTCATCCTGCCCGCGGGTTCGCGCGCCGCCGCGCAGGCGCACGTCTGCCGCACCGTGGCCCGCCGCGCGGAGCGCTCCGTCGTGGCGCTGGGCGAGGCCGAACCCGGGGCCCTGCGGGCCGCCCCACGGCGCTACCTGAACCGGCTGTCGGACCTGTTCTTCGTGCTCGCACGCGTGCTCAACCGCATGAATGGGGGCGACGACGTGTACTGGAAGAGCGACCGGATGGCGCGGCGCGCGGAGGAGGAATCGGGCCCCGCCTCCTAGCCGCCGCCTTGCCGGCGCACGCCCGGCCCCCGCTCCACCCCACTGCCCCGCAGCTCGGCCGCACCACGGCCCGGAAACCGCTGCCGTCGGGTAATGGATGGGCTTGTTCTCCTACAGTTCGGCAAGGGGGTGCGCCTTAACTTTCCTTTCGTAGCAGAACAAGGAAAGTGCATGGCGCGGATTGAACGGGCTGAACCGGCAGGGAGCGGGCATCGACGGTGCTGCCGCCGTACGACGCTGGCCAGTGTGCCGCGGCAGGCTGCGCGTCGGCAAGGCCTTGCCATGCGGTGGCCCGGAGCGCGTCCATGATCGGCGTGGTCGTTCCCGCGCACGACGAGGAAGCGTGCCTGGGCGAGTGCCTGGATGCACTGCGCACGGCCTCCCGCCATCCCGCGCTCCACGGCGAGCGGGTGGACATCGTGGTGGCCCTCGATGCGTGCTCCGACCGCTCGGCCGACATCGCCCGGCGGCACGGCGTGCACACCCTCACCCTCACCCGCCGCAACGTGGGCGCCGCGCGTGCCGCCGGTGCGCAGGCCGCACTGGATGCGGGCGCCCGCTGGCTCGGGTTCACGGATGCCGACAGCACCGTGGCGCACGACTGGCTCGCCTCCCAGCTGGAACTGGCGAGCGAGGTGGTCTGCGGCACCGTGGAAGTGCGCGAGTGGGGCGGGTATTCCGACGATCTCCAGCAGCGCTACCGCGCGGCCTACCACGACCGGCCGGGCCACCGGCACATCCACGGCGCGAACCTGGGCGTGTCGTCCGGCGCCTACCTGCGCGCCGGGGGCTTCCAGGAGCTGTGCACGGGCGAGGACGTGGCCCTGGTGCGCGCCCTGGAGGCTACCGGGGCCTCGATCGCCTGGACCAACCTGCCGCGCGTGGTGACCAGCGCGCGCCGCCAGTACCGCGCGCCGGAAGGTTTCGGCGCGCACCTCGCGGGCCTGGCCGGTCTGACCGCAGCCACGGCCTGGGTCGCCGCCGGAGGCATGGCATGAACGCGCTGACTCCGAACCACGGCGCCGCGTCGCTGGCGGTGCTGCGCGCGGTGCTGGCGGGCAGCGGCACGCTCGCCCCGGCGGACCGCCTGCAGACCCTGGTGGATGCGGGCTGCGCCGACCTGCCGCTGCCCGGCGGCGGCGACACCGCCGCCCGCTGGCGCGCGCTCTCCGAGGTGGCGGCGCACGACCTTGCGCTCGTGAAACTCTACGAAGGCCATACCGACGCGCTCGCGATCCTGCGCGAGCTCGGAGCACCAGAGGGCATCGCGGGCAGCACGGCCACATCGGTCTGGGCCACCTGGGCCGCGGAAGCGCCGGGCGCGCGCCTGACGGTGCAGCCCGGGCCCGACGGCATGCCGCGCCTGTGCGGCGCCAAGGCCTGGTGCTCGGGGGCGCAGCACGTGAGCCATGGCCTGCTGACCGCCTGGGGGCCGGACGGCGAAGGCCCGCAGCTGGTGGCGGTGGACATGCGCCAGCCGGGTGTGGGTTTCTGCGGCGACCAGTGGCATGCGGTCGGCATGGGCGCCAGCGGCAGCGTGGACGTGCTGTTCCAGGACGTGCCGGCCGTGGCCGTGGGCGCGGTGGGCGACTATCTGCGCCGGCCCGGCTTCTGGCAGGGCGGGGCGGGCGTGGCGGCGTGCTGGCATGGCGGCACGGTGGCCCTGGCGCGCACCCTGCACGCGGCGCTGGTGCGCGTGCCTGCAGCCCAGCGCACGCCTTTCCGGCTCGCGGCCCTGGGCCGCGTGGACCGCGCGCTGGCCGGCTCCGCGGCACTGCTGCGCGAGACGGCGCAATGGATCGATGCCCACCCGCAGGAGGATGCGCAACTGGCCGCGCTGCGCGTGCGCCAGACAGCGGAAGCCTGTGCCCGCGGCGTGCTCGACGAGGTCGTCCGGGCGCTGGGCGCCACGCCGTTGTGCCGCGATCCCGCGTTCGCGCGCATGGCGGCGGACCTGCCGGTCTTCATCCGCCAGAGCCACGCGGAACGCGACGATGCCGCGATGGGCGAATGCCTGGCGGAACAGCAGGCGGCGGCCCCATGGTCGATCTGATGGAAGCCGGACACCCTGCGGCCGATCGCCAGATCGACATCGGCCGGCCGCGCCGCGCTCCGCAGGCCTGGCAGCAGTGGCTCGCCGATCGTGGTCCGGCCCGCCTGCCCGCGGCGGCCATCGTCGGCGCGGACCAGCGCCTCGTGGTGCTGGCCCCGCATCCCGACGACGAACTGCTGGCCTGCGGCATGCTGCTGCACGCCCATGCGCGACGCGGCGGCGAGGTGCTCATCGTCGGGGTGACCGACGGCGAGGCCAGCCACCAGGGCACGCCCGGCTGGTCGGCACCCGACACCGCCGCCACGCGCCGGCGCGAGCGCATGGAGGGGCTGGAAGCGCTGGGCGCGGGCACGGCCGACCTGCTGCTGCTCGGTCTGCCGGACGGTGGCGTGCAGGACTGCAGCGATGCGCTGGAACGGTCGCTGCGCACGCTGCTGCGCCCGGACGATGCGGTGGTGACCACCTGGCGGCTCGACGGCCACCCGGACCACGAGGCCTGCGGCCGGGCGGCGGCGGGCGCCGTTCGCGCGGCCGGCGCGCTGCTGTGGGAGGCGCCGGTGTGGATGTGGCACTGGGCGGACCCGCTGCAGTCGCCGGTGCCCTGGCACCGGCTGTGCGCCTTCCAGCCCACGGCGGGGGCTGCGGCGGCCAAGCAGGCGGCGCTGGCGCATCACCGATCGCAGCTCGCCGACCGCGGGCACGGCCTCGCGCCGGTGCTCGACGGCGCCATCCTGGAGCGTGCCCGCTGGCCGCTCGAATACTTCTTCCTCCCGAGCACATGATCCTGCTGGCCGACCCTCCCGCGCACCCCGCCTCTCCCATGCCCATGCCCACGCCCATGTCCGCAGAGGCGCCGCCGCAGGCGGTGCCGCCGCGGCATTTCGAGGCGCTGTACGCCGGCAGCGACGATCCCTGGCACTTCGACGGCAGCTGGTACGAGGCGCGCAAGCGCCGCCTGCTGCTGGCGGCGCTGCCGCACGAGCGCTATGCCCGGGCGTTCGAGCCCGGCTGCGCCACGGGCCTGCTCACGGCCGAACTCGCGCCCCGCTGCGGCGCGCTGCTCGCCACCGATGGCGCCGATCGCGCGCTGGAGGTCGCCGGACGGCGCCTGGAGCGCCATGCCCACGTGGCGCTGCGCCGCATGTGGGTGCCGGACGAGTGGCCCGAGGGCGCGTTCGACCTCATCGTGCTCAGCGAGTTCGTGTACTACCTTGCGCCCGCTGACATCGACCGCCTGGCGCTGCGCGTGCGCGCCTCGCTCACCCCGGGCGGCGTGGTGGCGGCCTGCCACTGGCGCCGGCCCATCGCGGGCTGCGCGCTGGCCGGCGACGCGGCCCATCTGCGGCTGGAGGCGGTCATGGACCTGCGCCGCGTGGTGGACGCGACGGATGCGGATTTCCGCCTGGGCGTCTGGGCCGCCAGCGCGGACTCGGTAGCCTGCCGCGAAGGCCGGGCCGACTGATCAGCGCGGCGCCAGGATCGCCATCGTGAGGCGCGAGACGCAGGTGAGGTCGCCGGCCTCGTTGGCCATGTCGATCTGCCAGACGTGGGTGGTGCGGCCGATGTGCACGGGCCGCGCGGTGCCGGTCACCCAGCCCTCGGTGGCGGCCCGCAGGTGGTTGGCGTTGATGTCCAGGCCCACCGCGCGGCAGCCTTCGGGAGAGGCGTAGAACGCGCCCACCGATCCCAGCGTCTCGGCCAGCACCACGCTCACGCCGCCGTGCAGCAGGCCGAAGGGCTGCTTGGTGCGCTCGTCCACCGGCACGCGGGCGCGCAGGAAGTCGTCGCCGATCTCGGTGAATTCGATGCCCAGGTGGGTCACCGCGTTCGGCGTGGCCGGGTGGTTCAGGCTGTGCAGGTCGATGGGCTGCTTCCAGATCGGCATGGGGGTGTCTCCTTCGGGTGCGATCCGTGGATTATGGAAGGCGCCGCCGTTCCCTGCAGGCCCGCGCGGGACAGCGGCTCCGGTCAGGTGCGCATGGTGCCCGTGCGCACGTAGCGCTCGTGCCAGGACAGCGCCTCGCCCAGCAGGTGGGGCGTGTGCAGGCCGCAGCCGCTCGCGCGCGCCCGTGCCACGTAGTCGCGCAGGGCGGGGCGGAAGTCGGGGTGCGCGCAGCGTTCGATCACCACCTCAGAGCGCTGCGAGGGCGAGAGGCCGCGCAGGTCGGCCAGGCCCTGCTCGGTGACGAGGATCTGCACGTCGTGCTCGGTGTGGTCCACGTGCGAGGCCATGGGCACGATGCACGAGATGCTGCCGCCCTTGGCGAGCGAGGGCGTCATGAAGATCGAGAGGTAGGCATTGCGCGCGTAGTCGCCCGAGCCCCCGATGCCGTTCATGATCGACGAGCCCATCACGTGCGTGGAGTTCACGTTGCCGTAGATGTCGGCCTCGATCATGCCGTTCATCGAAATGAGGCCCAGCCGGCGGATCAGCTCGGGGTGGTTGCTGATCTCCTGCGGGCGCAGCACGATGCGGTCGCGGTAGAAGCCGATGTGGCGCGTGAACTCCTCGGCGGCCGCGGGGCTCAGCGACAGGGCGGTGGCCGAGGCGCTCTCCAGCGTGCCCGAGCGCAGCATGTCCAGCATGCCGTCCTGCAGCACTTCGGTGTAGGCCGTGAGGTGCTGGAACGGGCCGGCGTCCAGCCCCGCGAGCACGGCGTTGGCGATGTTGCCCACGCCCGACTGCAGCGGCAGCAGCGTGGAGGGCAGGCGGCCGTGCCGCACCTCCTGCTGCAGGAATTCGATGATGTGGCCGGCGATGCGCTCGGAGGTGTCGTCCGGTGCGGCGAAGGCCGAATTGCGGTCGGGCGCGTGCGTGGCGACCACGGCCACCACCTTGGCCGGATCGCAGCGCAGGTAGGGCTCGCCGATGCGGTCGCCGGGGTGTACCAGCGGGATCGGCACGCGGTTGGGCGGCAGGTCGGTGCCGTAGTAGATGTCGTGCATGCCGTCCAGGCCCTCGGGCTGCCAGGCGTTCACCTCCAGGATGATCCTGTCGGCCTGGTCGAGCCAGGTCTTGTTGTTGCCCACGGACGAGGAGGGGATCAGCCGCCCGTCCGGCAGCACGCCGGCCACCTCGATCACCGCCACGTCGAGCCGGCCCCAGAAGCCGAACCACACGTACGGCGCCACGTGCGAGAGGTGGGCGTCCACGTACTGCATCTTGCCGGCGTTGATCTGCGCGCGGCAGGTCGGGTCGGACTGGTAGGGCATACGCATGTTCACGCCGCCCACCTTGGCGAGCGCGCCGTCGAGTTCGGGCGCGGTGGAGGCGCCCGTCCACAGGCCGATGCTGAAGGGCTCGCCGGCGGCGTGCAGCGTCTCGATGCGGGCGGCGAGCGCGGGCGGGATCGCCTTGGGGTAGCCGGCGCCGGTGAAGCCGCTCATGCCGACGCGCGCGCCGTTCGGTATCAGGGCGGCGGCCTGCTCGGCCGTCATGAGTTTGTCCCGCAGGACGGGGCATTGGATGCGGGAAGTGTCGGAAGAAGACATGGAAAGGATGCGGGCGCGGGGCCGCTTGGAAAAGCCGGAAAGAGGAGGCCGCGGGGGCCTTGGGAGCGGATCCAAAAATCTTAGCGCCCCGGCACGGCCGAGCCACGGCCCGGGCGGCACCCGTGCGGCGCGCGGGCACCGCAGCGTGACGCGGCCGACACTGCGCGGGGCTGCCCGCCGTGCCGTACCATGCAGCGCGATGCCCGCGCCCAGCCTCTGCCCCTCCTGCCGCCAGCCCGCCGAAAACCACCGCTTCGCCGCGCGCGACGGCGCGGACCTGCATATCGACCTGTGCTTCGCCTGCCAGGGCCTGTGGTTCGATCCGCAGGAGAACACCCGGCTTGCGCCGGGCGCGGTGCTGGAGCTGTTCGGGCTGCTGCACCGGCACCGCGGCGACGCGCACCGCCCGCTCGCCGATCGCATGCAGTGCCCGCGCTGCGCGAAGGCGCTGGAGCCGGGGTTCGACCTGGGCCAGGGCGGGAGCTACCGCACCTACCGCTGCGCCGCGCGCCAC
Source organism: uncultured Acidovorax sp. (assembly GCA_913774955.1). Taxonomy (GTDB): domain Bacteria; phylum Pseudomonadota; class Gammaproteobacteria; order Burkholderiales; family Burkholderiaceae_C; genus Paracidovorax. Next base: position 166,836 of record CAJYKV010000021.1, on the reverse strand, counting down.
GGCCGCTTCAGCACCTTCGGCGCCTTCATGGTGGAGAAGGGCTTCGTACGCCACCTCTCGCCACTGGAGATCGATGCGCTGGCCGACCGCGTCGGCACCATCGCCTGCACGGCCTGCGGCGGCGCGGTGGACATCCGCAACGACCACGCCTGTCCCTACTGCCGCTCGGCCCTGTCGCTGCTCGACCCGCAGGCCGTGGACAAGGCGCTCGACCGCCATGCCCGCGCCGCGCAGGCGGCGGCCGAGCCCGCCCGGCCCGAGGCGCTGGCCGACGCGCTCATCGCGATGGAACGCGAGCGGGAGCGGGAGCGGCGGGAGCGCCAGCGGGAGGCATTCACCTCCCACACCTCCGAGCGGTTCGATCTGCTGTCGGCCGGGGTGGAGCTGGTCTGGTCGCTGCTGAAGCGCTGACCGGGGCCGGCGTCAGCGGCCGCGCCGCAGGTCCAGCAACGCGTAGAGGAGGATCGCCCCGAAGGTCGCGGTGCCTATGCCGCCCAGCGCGAAATCGCCGAACTTCAGCGTGAAGTCGCCCGTGCCGATGATCAGCGTGATCGCCGCCACGATGAGGTTCTTGTTGTCGGAGAAGTCCACGCGGTTGTCCACCCAGATCTTGGCGCCGGCCACGGCGATCAGGCCGAACACCACGATCGAGACACCGCCCATCACCGGCAGCGGAATCGCCTGGATCAGCGCGCCGAACTTCGGCGAGAAGCCCAGCACCAGCGCGATCAGGCCGGCCACGAGGAACACGGCGGTGGAATAGATCTTGGTGGCGGCCATCACGCCGATGTTCTCGGCATAGGTGGTGACGCCCGTGCCGCCCACTGCGCCGCTCGCCATGGTGGCGATGCCGTCGCCGATGAACGCGCGGCCCATGTAGCGGTCGAGATTGCGGCCGGTCATGGCGGTGACGGCCTTCACGTGGCCGAGGTTCTCGGCCACCAGGATGACGGCCACGGGCGCGATCAGCAGCATGGCCGGCGCGCTGAACACGGGCGCGGCGAAGCGCGGCAGGCCCAGCCAGGGCGCGGCCAGCACGCCGGAGAGGTCCATCGGCTTGCCCAGCCCCAGGCCGTTGGTGAGCAGCGCGTACAGCACGCTGGCGGCGATCAGGCCCACGAGGATCAGCAGCCGCTGCAGCATGCCGCGCGTGAGCACGGCGACCAGGCCCACGCACACGAAGGTGGCGGCCTGCATCCAGCTCTCGAAATTGCTGGCGGCCATGTTCTTGATGGGCACCTGCGCGAGGTTGAGCCCGATCACCGCGACCACCGCGCCCGTCACCACGGGCGGCATGCAGCGCTCGATCCAGCCCGTGCCGACGGCCTGCACGACGGCGCCGATCAGGGTGTAGACCAGGCCGCAGGCGATGATGCCGCCCAGCGCCACGGCCATGTTGGCGTTCGGGCCCGGGCCGGCATAGCCGCTGGCGGCGATCACCACGCCGATGAACGCGAAGCTCGAACCCAGGTAGCTCGGCACGCGGCCGCCCGTGACGAGGAAGAAGATCAGCGTGCCCAGGCCGCTCATCAGGATCGCGACGTTCGGATCGAAACCCATGAGGATGGGCGCGAGCACCGTGGCGCCGAACATGGCGATCACGTGCTGCACGCCCATGGCGGCGGTGTGGCCCCAGGGCAGGCGCTCGTCGGGGGCGACCACGGTGCCCTCGGCGGGCGAGACCCGCCGCCAGCGGGTGAAGTACGGGGAAGAGGGGGTAGGCACGGCGATGGGCTCCTTGGGCGTCCGGTGGATCGGGTGTGGGCTTTCCGTCCGGGCAGGGCAGGGCCCCGCCCGTGCGGTGGATGGAAAAAGGGGGAGGTAGGGGAAGCGTGGCGAGTGTAGGCGCTGGCGCCCCCGGCCCACGCGTGCGTAGGAATGGGACGACCCGTGCAGCGGTATGCCTGCGGTAAGGTGGGCCGTCCTCCCCCCGCCACCTTCCGCCCGACCGGGCCACGCAGTGTGCCACCGCCCTCGTCTTCCTCTCCGTCCGCCGTGCCGGCCCGCAAGCCCCTGGCCGCAGCCGGCCACGGGCCGGACCGCCCGCGCCCCGCGTCCCGCCCTGGCTGGGGCCGGGCCCTGCGGTGGACGCTGGGCGCCGTGGCCGCCACGGGCACGCTCGTGCTGGTGGCCGGCGCCGCGCTGTGGTGGTGGCTGCCGTCCGACGAGGAACTCGCGCGGCGCGCGGGCGATGGCGCCGGCGATCTGCTCGGGGTACCCGTGGTGGTGGACCGCCTCGAATGGCACCTGCTGCCCGCGCCCCAGGTGGTGCTGCACGGCGTGCACACCGAGCAGGAAGCCCCCGTCTCGGCGGACCGCATCGTGGCCGACGCGCGCTGGTCCGACCTGCTGCGCCTGCGGCTCGCCCTCTCGCGGCTGCGGTTGGAAGGCGCGGCCGTCCCGCAGCTGTCGCTCTCGCAGTTCAAGGTGCGCAATGCCCAGGAGGACGGGCCGGCCGGTTTCGGCCCCTTCACGCTGGCCGAGGTGCCGGTGGCGCGCGCCGAGTGGCAGGGCGTGCGCTGGATCGGGCGGCAGGGGCGCGACCTGGCCTACGGCGGTTCCGTGGATTTCGGGCCCGCATGGCGCCCCGTGCGCGGGCTGCTGGAGCGCGAGGGCGCCTCGACGCCCACGCGCCTGGCCATCGAACGCGAGGGCGGCGAAGACCGCTGGCGCGCCGACGTGACGGCCGGCGGGCGCACCGAGCGCGGCGAACTGCGGCTGCAGGAGTTCGGCGAGCGCTACCGGGTGACAGGTTCGCTCGATTTCTCGGGAGTGGATGTGGTGGGCCTCATGGACGCCTTCGATCGCCGTTCCATCGTGTCCGGCCGCGCGAGCGGCCACACCGACCTGATCGCCGAGGGCGACGACCCGGCCGCCGCGATGCGCGCGCTCCACACGCGCACGTCCTTCACGGTGGCCCGGGCGAAGCTGCTGACCTTCGACCTGGAAGCCGCCATCCTCAGCGCGGGCAGCGACAAGGGCGGCACGACCCAGCTCGACAGCCTGACGGGCGTCGTGCGCACCGAGGCCGATCCCGGCGGCACCATCGTGCGCTACGGCGACCTGAAGGCGACCTCCGGCGTGCTCACCGCCACCGGCGATGCGGTGGTGCAGAACCAGCGCGTGAGCGGCCACGTGGCGGTCGACCTGGTGGACGGCATCGTGGGCGTGCCGCTCGAATTCGGCGGCACGGTGAAGGACCCCACGCTCCGCCTGCCGCCCGCCGCGCTGGCCGGTGCCGCCGTGGGCACGGTGGTCGCCCCGGGCGTGGGCACCGTGCTGGGCGCGCGCATCGGCGAGACCGTGCGGCGCATCTTCGGCGGCGGGGACGCAAAGCAGGAACCACCCGCGCCGCGCCGGCTGCCGCCGGTGTACCGCGATCCCGACTGATCACCGGCCGCCGGCCAGCGGCCAGAAGAAAGGGCGCCCGAAGGCGCCCCGTGTCGTCGTGTCTGCCGCCGTGCGCGGCAGGTCAGAACGCCGTCCAGTCGTCGTCGGCGTTGCTGTGCGCGGAGGGCTTGGCGGCCGGCTTCGGTGCGGGCGGCAGGGCCGGGGCCTTGGCGGCGGCGGCCGGCGCGGGCGCCGGGGCAGGGGCAGGGCGGGGTGCCGTGGGTGCGGGGGCGGACGATGCGCCCGCCAGCCGGCCGGCGGACGTCGCCTTGCCCGCGAGCGTGGAGGCCGGAGCCGCCGCCCGGGCCGGGGCGCGCGCCGGAACGGCGCGGGGCGCGGGCGCCGGGATGGGCGCCGCGGGCGCCATCGAGGCGGCACGCTCGGCCATGCCCGAGAGCCGGAACACGCCCACCGCCTCGGTGAGGCGCACGGCCTGCTGCTGCAGGCTGCCGGCCGCGGCGGCGGATTCCTCGACCAGCGCGGCGTTCTGCTGCGTGGCCTGGTCGAGCTGCGACACGGCCGCGTTCACCTGGCCGATGCCTTCGCTCTGCTCGCGCGTGGCGGCATCGATCTCGGCGATCAGGTCGCTCACGCGCTGCACCTGCTGCACGATGTCCGACATGGTCGTGCCGGCCTCGTCCACCAGGCGCGTGCCGGTGCCCACCTTCTCCACGCTCTGGCCGATGAGGGTCTTGATCTCCTTGGCGGCCTCGGCGCTGCGGCCGGCCAGTGCGCGCACTTCGCCGGCCACCACGGCGAAACCGCGGCCCTGCTCGCCCGCGCGGGCGGCTTCCACGGCCGCGTTCAGCGCCAGGATGTTGGTCTGGAAGGCGATGCCGTCGATCACGCCGATGATGTCGGCGATCTTGCTGGAACTGCCCGAGATGTCCTGCATGGTGGCAACCACCTGGCCCATCACGTCGCCGCCGCGGCTCGCGGCCTGGCTGGCGGTGGCGGCGAGCTGGCTGGCCGTGCGGGCGGTGTCCGCGTTCTGGCGGATGGTCGCGCTCATTTCCTCCATCGAGGCGGCGGTCTGCTGCAGGCTCGAGGCCTGCGACTCCGTGCGTTGCGAGAGGTCCGCGTTGCCGCTGGCGATCTGGCTGGAGCCGGTGGCGATGGAGTCGCTCGCCTGGCGGATCTGGTGCACCACGCGGGTCAGGTTGCCGTTCATGGCCTGCAGCGACTGCAGCAGCAGGGCGGCCTCGTCGCGGCCGTCATCGTCCAAGGCGCGGGTGAGGTCACCATCGGCCACGGCATGGGCCACGTCCACCGCCCGGGCCATGGGCACCGTGATCGAGCGGGTGATGAGGACCGCGCCGGCCACGCCCGCCAGCACGGCGACCAGGGCCACCACGCCGAGGATGGTGGCGGACTGCACGAAGGTCTCGTGGGCCTGGGCGCTGGCCTGCCGCATCTCGCCTTCGTACTGCTTCACGAGTTCGGCCAGATGGCCGAGCAGCTGGCCCTGTATCTTGTAGCGCGGCCCGAAGAGCAGCTTCTGCCCTTCGACGTTCTGGTTGGCGAGCCCCAGCTTGACCACGTCGTCCGTGAAGGCGAGGTACTCCTTGCTGCTGGCTTCGGTGGTGTCGATCAGGCGGCGGGCCTCGGCGCCCGTTTCAAGTTGCCGCAGCCGCGCGATCGCGGTACCCAGTTCGGCGATGTTCTTGTCGATCACGGCCTTGTTGGAGGCCATCTGCGCCTCATCCTCCAGGATGACGATGTTGCGCGCGGCCCGGGCGATGTCCAGCACGAGGTAGCTGATGCGCTGGCTGATGTTCGCCTTGGCGTAGTACTCGGACGAGATCTGCTGCGAGGTATGGTCGAGGGAGGACATGCGGGCGATGCCCAGTCCGGTGATGATGGCCAGCAGCAGCAGCAGCAGGCCGAAGCCCAGGGCAAGCCGGGATCCCAGGTTGAGGCGGCGGAGGAATTGCATGGGGACTTTCAGAACGGCAGGGGCTCGGCCGGGCGAAAGCCCGGCGCAGACACGCATTTTCGCGCGGAGCCGTGACAATCCGCGAGTATGTGACAAAACGCAACGGAGTGCGCGGCGGCTCCCTCCGGCCCACGGTTTTGCGGGGGCAATGCGCGCATTTCGTTGCGCGGGCGCGAATCGCCGGGGTCAGGCCTGGCCCGTCAGCGCGCGCTCGATCCGGCGGCGGTTCACGGTGGTCTTCGGCACCTTGAACGGGAACCACGCGCGCACGTCCTCCTCGAGCCCGATGCCGTGCATGTAGTTGTAGATGGCTTTGCGCAGCGCGCTGCCGAGCGCATCGTGGTCCACGCCCGTCGGGTCGATGAAGGCCACGTCGTTCTTCGCGAAGCCGCCCGGCGGCAGCGGCGCGAGCGTGACGCCGTATTCCTGCGGGTTCTGGCCCACGGGCGAATGCACGGTGCAGGCGAAGCGGTGGAAGAAGCCGCTCTGGATGCAGCCGTTGGCGAAGAGCTGGCGCACGTATTCGAGCGCATCCACCGTGTCCTGCACGGTCTGCGTCGGGAAGCCGTACATCAGGTAGGCGTGCACGAGGATGCCGGCGTCGCTGAAGGCGCGGGTCACGCGCGCCACTTGGTCCACGGAGACGCCCTTCTTCATGAGCTGCAGCAGCCGGTCCGAGGCCACCTCGAGCCCGCCGGAGATCGCGATGCAGCCCGAATCGGCCAGCAGCTCGGCCAGCTCGGGCGTGAAGGTCTTCTCGAAGCGCACGTTGCCCCACCAGCTGATGCCCGCATTGCGCTCGATGAGTTCGGTGGCCAGCGCCTTGAGCGCCTTCGGGGGCGCGGCCTCATCCACGAAGTGGAAGCCCGTCTGGCCCGTTTCGGCGACGATGGCCTGGATGCGGTCGGCTAGCACCTGCGCGCTCGCGCCCTCGTAGCGGCCGATGTAGTCCAAGCCCACGTCGCAGAAGCTGCATTTCTTCCAGTAGCAGCCGTGCGCCACGGTGAGCTTGTTCCAGCGGCCGTCGCTCCAGAGCCGGTGCATGGGGTTGAGCATGTCCAGCAGCGAGAGATAACGGTCCAGCGGCAGGCCGTCCCAGGTGGGCGTGCCGACCTCGGCGAAGGCGACGTCGGCCTCCATCATGTTGACGTACTGCACGGCGCCGTCGCCACCCTCCCCATCGTTGCGCACGAAGGTGCGCACCAGCCGCTGGCGGCCGCGGCGGCCTTCCAGGTGCTCCAGCAGCGCCAGCAGCGGGCGTTCGCCGGCGTCGAGCGTGACGTAGTCGAAGAAGTCGAACACGCGCGGATCGGCCAGCTCGCGCAGCTCGGTGTTCACGAAGCCGCCGCCCAGCACGGTGGCGATGTGCGGGTGCCGCGCCTTGATCGCCTGGGCGATGCGGAAGGCCGCATAGACCGAGCCCGGGAAGGGGACGGAGAGCAGCACCACCGTGGGCCGGTGGCGCTCGATGGCCTCGTGCGTGAGCTGCACCAGCAGTTCGTCCACCAGCGTGGGCGGCGCGGCCAGGGCGTCGGCCAGCGGGTCGAAGGTCGGCTGGCTGCCGGCCAGCGATTCGGCATAGCGCACGAACTCGAAGCGCTCGTCCACCGCATCGCGCAGCACGTCGGCCAAGTCGTTCAGGTAGAGCGTGGCCAGGTGCTTGGCCCTGTCCTGCAGGCCGAGGGCGCCGAAGGCCCAGCCCAGCGGGTCGCCGCCCTCGTCATCGACATAGACGTCGAGCGTGGAAAATCGCGGCCCCTCGGGCAGGTAGTGGCGTCCCGCGATGCGGTGCGCCAGCGTGCTGTCGCGGCCCTGCAGGAAGGCGATGGCCGGGCCGATGGTGGCCAGGTACCGGTCCTGCTGCGCGGCGAACGACTGCACGGCGGGGCTGCGGCGCTGCTGCGGCATCGCCTGCACGCGCGCCGCCACGTCCCGGAGCCCCTCGGGCGAGAGCAGCCGCAGGACGAGCGCCAGCGCCAGGTCTTCCTGGAACGCCGCGACGCCGCGCGAGCGCAGGAAGCCCGTGAGGTAGGCGGTGGAGGGGTAGGGCGTGTTGAGCTGCGTCATCGGCGGGATGACGGCCAGCACGCGGCAGGCGGAATCGGGCATGGAAGTCGGGGGGAGGCGGCCCCCGATTATCCCGGCCGGTGGCCGCCCGCGCCCGCCTGGGGGCACTGCCGTGCGAGCCGCCGTGCCTGCTTGACCGCATACATCTGCCGGTCGGCCAGGCGCAGCGCATCTTCCGGCGAGATCGGCCCGTCCTGCGGCAGCACGGCGATGGCGCCGACGCTGGCCCCTTCGTAGTCAAGCGATGCGCCCGGCAGCTCGAACCGCCCCTGCGTGGCCTGCGCGATGCGCTGGCGGAAGGCCCCCTGCCCGGAATGCCCCGGCATCCCGGGGTGCGTGCCGAGGGTGGCCGCGACGAACTCGTCGCCCCCCCAGGCGGGCCACCACGTCTTCCCCGCGCAGCACCGTCCGCAGCCGCTGGGCCATGGCCTGCAGGAACCGGTCGCCCATCTCGTGGCCATGGCGGTCGTTGATCGACTTGAACCCGTCCAGGTCGACGAAGGCGACCAGTACCTCCGCCTGCCGCCGACGGCCCTGCGCCAGCAGGCGCGTGAGCGCCTCCATCAGGCCCCGCCGGTTCGGCAGGCCCGTGAGCGCGTCGGTGGTGGCGTGCCGCGCCAGCCGTTCGTTGGCGGCGGTCAGCTCCCCGATCAGCTCCTCGCGTTCGATCTGCTGGCCGATCAGGTGGGCGAAGAGCGCGAGGATCTGCCCGGTCTCGGGCGTGCCCGGGCGGGCCTGCGTGCTGGTCGCGCACAGGGTGCCGCACAGCTGCCCCTTGCTCGTGCGCACGGGCATGCTGGCGTAGGTGCGCAGCCCCAGGTCGCGCACGACCGGCATGTCGCCCCAGCGTTCGGCAACGTCGTCGACGTAGGTCCGGCCCTCGTCCAGCGCCCGCTTGCACGGCGTCCTCCCCCACTCGGCGGTGATGCCCTCGGGGATCCGCAGCGTGCCGGCGTTGCGTGCATGCAGCACCTTGAGGATGCCGCGCGCCTCGTCGATGGAAGTCAGGTAGGTGGATTCCAAGCCCGTCGCCGCGGCCAGCATCTCCAGCAGGGGGCGGGTGAGGTCTTCCACGCTGCGCGCCGTGGAGACCGACTCGGACAATTGCTCAAGCAGGGCGGCCATTGGCGGGCAGGTTAGACGATCGGCTGCGTGCTGTCGAGTTCCGGCGCGGCCAGGTAGTTGTTCTTGACGCGGACGTAATGCTCCGCCGAATAGCGCAGGTAGGCGAGCTCCTGGGCGGTGAGCGCGCGCTGGCGCACGGCGGGCCGGCCGATGTAGAGCGATCCGCGCTCCAGCACCTTGCCGGGCGGCACCAGGCTGCCCGCGCCGAGCATGACCTGGTCCTGCACCACGGCATCGTCCATCACGATGCTGCCCATCCCGATCAGGCATTCGTCGCCGATGCGGCAGCCGTGCAGGATCACTGAATGGCCGATGGTCACGTGGCTGCCGATCACCAGGGGCGAGCCGTCTGGCTTGCCGGGGTGCCGGTGGGACACGTGGCCCATGGCCAGGTCCTGCACGTTGGAGCCTTCGCCCACGGTGATGCGGTGCACGTCGCCGCGCAGCACGGCGTTGCACCACACGGAGGCATCGCGCCCCAGGTGTACGTCGCCGATCACCTGGGCCGAGGCATGGACGAAGACGCCCGCGTCCATCGTGGGAGCGGTATCGAGGTAGGGGGACAGGGGCATGGGGCAGGCGGCCAGGGCCGCGGTTCGGGGTGCGGACCCGCGAGCGTAAGCCATGCCGGCCCGGCCCGCATCAGGCCAGCGGGAGCAGCGTGTGGCCCGCGCCTTCCAGCAGCGCCCGTCCCCGGGCGGTGTCGCGCTCCTGCAGCAGCAGGTGGTCGCCGTCGAAGGTCGAGACCACGAACACGCCGATGCCCGACTCCGACAGCGGCCGGATCACCGACAGCACGATCCCCGTGGCGCCGAAGGCGAACGGGCCGACGAAGCGGAACGCCTTCCAGCCGCGCTCGGCCTGCACGTCGGGCGGCACGCGCGCCTCCAGGCAGACGACCGAGAGCTCTTCGGACGTGCGCGTGACCGAGACGAAACCGTCGCCGTCGGCCCAATCGGGGAATGGCGACGACGGTGCGAGTCGCGCGACCGCATAGAGGGAGGGGAGCGGGGCGAGCGTGATGCGGGGACGATGGTTCATGGCGTGGAAGGCAGGGGGGTGAGGGCGAGGAAGGCGGCCAGCGACAGCATCACGGCCGCGACGAAGCCGTCGAGGGCGCGCCAGGCGGCGGGCCGAGCGAACCAGGGCGACAGCAGCCGGGCACCGAAGCCCAGCGACAGGAACCATGCGGTGGAGGCGGCGATGGCCCCGGCCGCGAAGGCCGCGCGCTCGGGCGGCGGGCGCTGCCCGCCCAGTGCGCCCAGCAGCACGACCGTGTCCAGGTACATGTGCGGATTGAGCAGCGACACCGCCAGCACGGCGGCGAGGGCCTGCTGCTTACCCGTCGTGCCCGTTCCCGGACCTGCGCCGCCTTCGCCTCCGCCGTCATCCAGCCGGGCGCCGCCGCGCAGGGCGCGCCGAGCGGCGCCGAGCCCGTACCACGCGAGGAAGGCTGCGCCGCCCCAGCGGGCGGCCGCGAGGAGCAGGGGCTGGCCCTGGATCAGCAGGCCCATGCCCGCCACGCCCGCCGCGATGGCCACGGCGTCGACGGCGATGCAGGTGCCCACCGTGAGGGCCACGTGCCGGCGCCGCAGCCCCGTGCGCAGCACGTGCACGTTCTGCGCCCCGATGGCGATGATGAGGCCGGCGCCGGTGCCCAGGCCCTGCAGGAAGGATGTCGTCCACCACATGCGGGCATTGTCGGCAGCAGGTGGAGGAATTGAGCCAGACTTGGGAAATCATCGGCATGGCCGAGAATTACTCAACCGACCCGCCTGAACCCGCCATGCCGCTCGATTCCAAGCAATGCGAAGCCTTTCTCGCCGTGGCCGAGGCGGGCAGTTTCGAGCAGGCGGCCGTGGCGCTGCACCTCACGCCCTCGGCCGTGTCGCTGCGGGTGCGCGCGTTGGAAACGCACCTCGGCCAGGCGCTGCTGGTGCGCGGCCGGCCCTGCCGTGCCACGCGGGCTGGACGGCAGCTGCTGCAGCACCTGCAGCGCGCACGCGCCATGGAGCGGGAACTGCTGGCCGACCTGGCCGGGGATGGCGAAGGCGAGGGCGCCGTGTTCTCCCCCGTCACCCTGGCGGTGAATGCGGATTCGCTGGCCACGTGGTTGCTGCCGTCGCTGGCGCCCACCCTGCAGCGCGAGCGCATCGCGCTCGAGCTGCTGGTGGACGACCAGGAGCACACGCACGCGCTGCTGGAGGCCGGGCTGGTGCATGCCTGCATCGCCGCGCAGCCGCAGGCCATGCGGGGCTGCACGGCCGAGCCGCTCGGTGCGATGCGCTACCGCCTGGTGGCCTCGCCCGCCTTCGCCGCGGAGTGGTTCCCGCGCGGCATCGCACGGGCATCGGCGCGCCGTGCCCCGGTGGTGGTCTTCAACCGCAAGGATGCGCTGCAGGCCCAGGTGCTGCGCGAGGCCTTCGGCCTGCAGGCGAGCGCCTGCCCCTGCCACTACGTGCCGGCATCGGAGCCCTTCGTGGCGGCCGTGCGCTGCGGTCTCGGCTACGGCATGGTGCCCGAGCTGCAGATTCCCGGGGCCATCGAACGCGGCGAACTCGTCGACCTGCTGCCCGGCGGCGCCATCGACGTCACCCTGTTCTGGCACGGCTGGCGCCAGCAGCCGCCCCGGCTGGAGCGCCTGGCCCGCAGTGCCCTGGAGGCCGCGCGGCGCGTGCTGCGTCCGCTCTAAACGTTCATTCCGTCAGCCGCGGGCGTAGAAGCCCAGGAACATGTCCACCGCGTCGGCGAGCACCTGGGCCTGCTGCGCCTCGTCGAGGGCGGGCAGGCCGAGAACAAGCTGCGGCCAGAAGGCGTGCGTCTTGAGCTGGCCCATGAGCAGGTGGGCCGCGTACAGCGGGTCGGCATCGGCGCGCAGGCGTCCGGCCTGCTGCGCGGCGCGGATCCAGGCGGGCAGGCCTTCTTCCCTGGAGGAGAGGCGCTCGGCCATCGCCTTCGCGCGGCCGGGCGTGTGCAGCATCTCGGCCATCACCACGCGCGACAGGTCCATGAAGCTCGGATCGTTGAAGAGCTGCATCTTGCCGCCGATCAGCTCCAGCAGCTGCGGCCGCAGCGGCCGGCCGGCGTCGTGGGGCTTTTCCGGCAGCGCGTGGCTGCGGTTCCAGAGCTGGTCGAGGATGGCCGAGAACAGCTCGTCCTTGCTGGGGAAGTGGTTGTAGACCGTGCGCTTCGATACGCCGGCGGCGGAGGCCACGCGGTCCATGCTGGTGCCGGCGAAACCGCCTTCGCGGAACTCCGCGATGGCCGCCTGCACGATGGCTTCGCGCTTGCGGTCGGTCAGGCGGGGGAGCACGTCGGTAGCTGTCATGCGGAAATTTTACACCGCACGGTTTACTTTTCCCAAAACAACACTACACTGTGCAGTGCACTTCGTAGTGCGTCTTTTTCCCATTTCCTCCATTACTGCCATGGCCCGTCCGTCCGCCTACAGCCACGCCGCCCCGGCCGATCCGTCTCCCCTGCGGCTTCCAGCCTCGGCCGACGGCCGCTTCCGCAACGCGGCGCGGCCCCGCCGCATGGGCTGGCTCAAGGGCCTGCGGGTGATGCTGCGCATGGCGCTGGGCAAGCCGCCCGGCACGGTGCCGGACCGCCCGGTGCCCGTGCAGGCGCTCACGCGGGAGGCCCTGCTGTCCGCGCCCGACATGTCGCTGTGGCGCCTGGGCCATTCCACGGTGCTGCTCAAGCTGCAGGGCGGTTTCTGGCTGACGGACCCGGTGTTCGCCGAGCGCGCCTCGCCCGTGCCGTTCGCCGGGCCCCGCCGCTTCCACGCGCCGCCCATCGCCATCGACGAGCTGCCGCCGATCCGCGGCGTGGTGCTCTCGCACGACCACTACGACCACCTCGACCGCGCGGCCGTGCTCGCGCTCGCGCCGAAGGTGGACCAGTTCATCGCGCCGCTGGGCGTGGGCGACCGCCTGGTGGGCTGGGGCGTGCCGGCCGACAAGGTGCGGCAGTTCGACTGGTGGCAGGGCACCACCTTCGCGGGCGTGCGGCTGGTCTGCACCCCGGCGCAGCACTTCTCGGGACGCAGCCTCTCCGACGGCAACCGCACGCTCTGGGCGTCGTGGGTGCTGATCGCGGGCGGCACGCGCGTTTTCTTCAGCGGCGATTCCGGCTACTTCGACGGGTTCCGGGCGATCGGCGAGCGCTACGGCCCGTTCGATCTCACGCTCATGGAAACCGGCGCCTACAACGCCGACTGGCCCGACGTGCACATGCAGCCCGAGCAGAGCCTGCAGGCGCACCTGGACGTGCGCGGCGGGCGCTGCCTGCCCATCCACAACGGCACGTTCGACCTGGCCTTCCACGGCTGGACCGAACCCTTCGAGCGCATCGCCGACCTCGCGGCCGCAGGCGGCGTGCCGCTGCTGACGCCCGCCATGGGCGAGCGCGTGGACATCCGGTTCCCCACGGCCACGCAGCCCTGGTGGCGCGAGGAAGCCGCAGCCCCCGCATCCGCCCCCGCGGCCGCCGCCTGACCGACCGGAGACCACCGACCATGTTCAGCCGCGTCATCCCCATCCGGCGCCTCCTGTACGGCAGCCTCGCGCCGGTCGGCGGCGCGGCCATGCCCGTGCGGCTGGCCGCCCCTGAACGCTCCGTGCCGCCTGCCGCCGGCGCGCTGCCGGAGCGCCGTGCTTCTGCGTATCTCGGCGACCCGTCGGCTCAGGGGGCCGCCTCGTCCCCCGTCGGCAGCCGCATGACTCCCGTCCGGTAGTCGTACTCGAACACCTCCCCGTGCCGCGCCCAGGTGATGGCCGTGCGCAGCACGTTCTCGGCCTCCTGCGCGTCGAGCTGCTCGGCGAGCAGCCGCAGGAAGGGCGCATCCGGCAGCTCCCCCGCGGGCTCCTGCTCCAGGCTGTGGCGGATATGCGCCACCAGCGGCACGTGGGCGAGCAACTGCTGGCCGAAGATGTCCTGACGCAGGCCGTGGGCGCCGTCCACGTAGCGCCGGCCGAGCGGGGTGATCTGCAGGTCGCCGCCCGCGAGCGCCGCAAGCCCGAGCTGGGCGACCGCATGGGCCACGGGCAGCAGCTCGGCATCGGTGAGGCTGGTTTCTTCGGCGAGCCTCGGCAGGTCGGCGCGCCCGTCGAAGGGCGGCTCGGCCAGCAGCTCCAGCAGGCCGTCCATGCGCGCCACGTCGGCGGCGGGCAGGCGGTCGGTGAGCGTGGCGGGCGCGGGCCCGGCCGCCGCCTCGCCCCCGGCCGCCGGCGCATGGCGCGCGGCCCCGGCCGTCATGAGCGCGTACACCTCGTCGATCAGCGCGCGCACGTGGTGGCTGTCCGGATCGCGCGGTCGCGGCAGCTGGATCGCGAGCTGGCAGCGGATGCGGCCCGGGTCGCTCGCGAAGATCAGCACGCGGTCGGCCATCATCACGGCCTCCTCGATGTTGTGCGACACCACCAGCATCGCCTTGGTGGGCATGGTGCCGCTGCGCCACAGCTGCAGGATGTCCTCGCGCAGGCGCTCGCCGGTGAGCACGTCCAGCGCCGAGAAGGCCTCGTCCATCAGCAGCACGTCCGGCTCGGTGACCAGCGCCCGCGCGATTCCCACGCGCTGGCGCATGCCGCCCGACAGCTCGCGCGGCAGCGCGCCCTCGAAGCCCGCCAGGCCGATCAGCTCGATCGCGGCCTCGGCCCGCGCCGCCCGCTGGGCCTGCGGCACGCCGCGCGCCTCCAGCCCCAGTTCCACGTTCTGCTGCACCGTCAGCCACGGGAACAGCGCGAACGACTGGAACACCATGCTGATCGCGCGCGCCGGCCCGTGCAGCGGCTGGCCGCGGTAGCGCACCTGCCCGCCGTCGGCCGGCACCAGGCCCGCCATGATGCGCAGCAGCGTGCTCTTGCCGGAGCCGGACTGGCCGAGCAGGGCGACGATCTCGCCCTCGCGCAGCGTGAAATCGACCTGCTGCAGCACGGGCCGCTCGCGGCCGTCGGACGAGCGGAAGCTCTTGCCCACGCCCTGGAGTTCGATGATGGATTGCGTCATGGTGGTGGCGGCTCAGGTGCGTGCGTGCGTGCCGTTGTTCGGATCGTGTCGTGTCGTGCAGGTGGGCGCGGATCAGAAATGCATGCGGTCTTCCGCGAGGCGATAGAGGCGCCGCCACAGGAAGTGGTTCAGCCCCATCACGAACACCACCATGGCGCCGATGCCCAGCGCGATGCGCGGAAAGTCGCCCGCGGCCGTCATCTGCGCGATGTAGCTGCCCAGGCCCTGCGCCTGCAGCGTGGTGTCGCCCCAGGTCACGTACTCGGCCACGATGCTGGCGTTCCATGAGCCGCCGCTGGCGGTGATGGCGCCGGTCACGAAGCTGGGGAACACCGCGGGCAGCAGGTAGCGCTTCCACTTCAGCCAGCCCGAGAGGCCCAGGTTCTGCGCCGCCAGCCGCAGCTCGTTCGGAATGCTCGATGCCCCGGCGATCACGTTGAAGAGGATGTACCACTGCGTCCCCAGGATCATGAGGGGCGACAGCCATACGTCCGGATTCAGCTTCCAGTGCACGATCAGCATCACCGCCACCGGGAAGAACAGGTTGGCCGGGAAGGCCGCCAGGAACTGCGCCACGGCCTGCAGGCGGCCGGACCAGCGCGGATTCATGCCGATCCACACGCCCAGCGGCACCCAGACCACGGCGGCCAGCGCGATCAGCACCAGCACCCGCAGCAGCGTGTAGCCGCCCAGGGTGAAGACGTGCGCCACCTCGTGCCAGCCCACCTCGGAATGCACGAACTGCACCAGCCGCGCGATGGCGAACAGCACGCCCGCAGCCAGCACCGCATCCCACACGCGTTCGGCGCGCGCCGAGCGCGACTGCGGCCGCGCGCGGATCGAGGTGCCGTCGTGGCTGCGGCGGAACAGCGTGAGCGTGCGCGCCAGTTGCCGCTGGCACCAGCCCGCCACGCCCTGCACGCCGCGCGCGCGGCGCAGCCAGTCCAGCAGCCACGAGCGCGGCACGGCATCGGCGCCGCTCTCCTCGAAGCGGAACTTGTCGGCCCAGGCCACCAGCGGCCGGAACAGCAACTGGTCGTAGAGCAGGATCGCCACCAGCATGCAGCCGATGGCCCAGCCGATGGCGGAGAGGTCGCGCGCCTCGATCGCCAGCGCGATGTACGAGCCCACGCCCGGCAGCTTGATGTCCTGGTGCGAGACCGAGATCGCCTCGGACGCCACCACGAAGAACCAGCCGCCGGACATCGACATCATCATGTTCCACAGCAGCCCCGGCATGGCGAAGGGCAGCTCCAGCCGCCAGAAGCGCTGCCAGCCCGAGAGCTGGAACACGCGCGCGGCCTCCTGCAGCTCCGCCGGCACGGTGCGCAGCGACTGGTACAGGCTGAAGGCCATGTTCCAGGCCTGCGAGGTGAAGATGGCGAAGATGGCCGCGCACTCCACGCCCAGCAGGCTGCCCGGGAAGAGCGCGATGAAGCCCGTGACGGTGATCGAGAGGAAGCCCAGGATGGGAATGGACTGCAGGATGTCCAGCAACGGGATCAGCACCCGCTCGGCCAGCCGGTACTTGGCGGCCAGCACCGCGAACACGCAGGCGAACACCAGGGACGCGCCCATCGCGATGAACATGCGCAGTGTGGTGCGCAGCAGGTAGTAGGGCAGCTGCCACGGGTCGAGCGACAGCGGCAGCGCGTCGCCCATGTGGAAGGGCTGCGCCATCTGCGCGGCGCCATAGGCCAGCAGCACGATGGCGGCCAGCACCAGGGGCAGCAGGGCCCAGTCCCAGCGGTTGGGGCCGGCATCCACGACCTGGCGTGGAAAGAATTCGCGGGACGCTTGGTTTTTCATGGTGTGCGGGACCGGAATGGCAGAGCATAGGGTAGCCGGTCACCGTGACGGAAAGGGCCTCCCTGCACGCCCTGCGCGCCATCCGTCTCTCACGGGGCGCGCGGGCGGCATGGCTGAGTCCGCCGCCGCGCGAAAGTTCAGCCCGCCTGCGGCGCCGTGCCCATGAGCTGGCCCACGATCGCCGCCTGCACGGGCGCGAACCGGCGTGCGCCCTGCAGCACCGCGCGCCGCAGCAGGCGCGGCAGCGGGCGGTCGTCGGTGTAGAGCCGCACGATGGCGTTCGTGCCCTCGTAGAGCGGCCAGGCGTGGCGGTGGTGCGGGCCCGCGTAATGCCGCTGCAGCAGGTCGGCATCGCCGAGGTCGCGGCCCGTCCGGCGCGCCTGCACCAGGGCATCGGTGAGGCGTTCTACGCCCGCCAGGCCCAGGTTGTAGCCGTGGGCCGTCACCGGGTGCATGCCCACCGCCGCATCCCCCAGCAGCGCGCAGCGGTGGCCGCTGAAGCGGTGCGCCCAAACGGCGACCAGCGGGTAGGCATGGCGCTCGCCCACGAGGCGCATCGCGCCCAGCCGGCCGCCGAACTGGGCCTGCACCTGGGCGGCGAACTCCGCGGGCGGCAGCGCCAGCAGAGCGGCGGCATCATCCGTGCGGGTGGTGACCACCACCGAGCACAGGGGCGCGCCCGTGTCCGGGTCGGGCGGCAGTGGCAGGATGGCCAGCGTGCGCTCGTAGCCGAAGCATTCGTGCGCGGTGCCGTCCCCCGCCTGCGCGTGCCGCATGCGGCAGACGATCACCGTGCGGCCGAAGTCGGTGCTCGATGCGCCGATGCCCAGTTGGCGGCGGGTGGTGGAGAAGCGGCTGTCGGCCGCCACCAGCAGGGGCGCGCGCAGGCGTAGCGGGCGGGTGCCGTCCACGTCGACGTTGCCGTCCTCGGTGCCGGCACCCTGTGTGCCGTCGGCGGGGAGGCATTCCAGTTCCGCCGCACCGGCCGTGACGGCGACCCGCGCCACCTGCCTCCCGGCCAGCAGCCGCACGCCCGGCGTGGCGGCGGCCACGGCGTGGGCGGTGCGGCGCAGGGCGTGGTTGGGCACGATCCAGCCGAGGTGCCCGGGGCCGTGCGCGGCCTGGGCCTGCAGGCGCAGCGGCGGTGCGCCGCCCACGGGGCCGTCGTGCACCTGCGCCGCGTGCAGGCGCCCGATCTCGTGCGGCAGCAGCCGCTGCCAGGAGCCCAGGCGCCGCAGCGTGTCCGCGCTCGGATGGGTGAGCGCGATCTCGCGGCCGTCGGGGGCGGGCGCGGCCAGCGATGCTTCGGGCTGCCGCTCCACCACGGTGGCCGTGAAACCCGCCTGCGCCAGCGAGACCGCCAGCGACAGGCCGGCCGGGCCGCCGCCCACGATCAGGACATCGCAATCGTGGGAGGCTCCGGCCAGGGCCCGGGTCGGCTGGGGATCGGTGGCGGTGGCAGAGGCGGGCGCGGGCATCTCGGGCATGGCGGGTGGAGGGCGGGCAGGGCGGCAGGGAAGGGAACCCGCCCATTGTGGGCGTGGGGGGCCGGGCCCGCCCTTGCCGTGCATCAAGCGTCGGTGCCGCCGCACCGGGTCCCGGCACCTTCGGCCCCGACGGGGCTAGAGGTCTTGTGCCGCTCCAGCCACTTCACGAAGCAGCGGGCCTCTTCGGAGGCCTCGGGCGAAATGCCGTAGTAGTAACGGTCCAGGGGCAGGCCGTGCCGCGGCAGCAGCGCCACCAGCCGCTGCTGCCGCAGATCGTTGCCCCACAGCGAGCGCGGCGCCATGGCCAGGCCCAGCCCATCGATGGCGGCCTGGAAGACCAGGTGCAGGTGGTCGAGGTGCAGCCGCCCCGCCGCCCTCAGCCGGCCGATCCCCGCCTGCCGGCACCAGTCGTCCCAATCCCCTTTTCTCGATCGCGCGCCGAGCAGCACGAACGCCGCCAGATCGCGGGGGGATTCGACCGGGCGATGCATGCTGCGCAGCAAGGCGGGAGAGGCCACGGCGAATGCCTCGTCCTCCAGGAATGGCGCCACCTGCAGCGATGCGGGCCACCCCTGGAGCCCGCGCCGCACGGCCACGTCGAAAGCCTCGGGCGCGCGCGCCGGGGCGGCGGTGCTGGTGACGACTTCCGGCTCGATGCCGGGGTGCCTTGCCACGAAGTCGGGCAGCCGGGGGATCAGCCAGCGCACGGCGAACGACGGCCGGACGTTGATCCGCACGGCACGGCCCGCCGCACCGGACCGGAGGGCGGCGGCCGCATGGCCGATCAGGGCGAGACCCGCCTCGGCCTGCGCGTAGAACGCCTGGCCCTCCACCGTGAGCACCACCTGCCGGACACGGCGCTCGAAGAGGGCGACGCCCAGATCGGCTTCGAGGCCCTTGATCTGCCGGCTGACCGCGCCGTGGGTCACGTGAAGCTCCTGCGCTGCCCGCGAAAAACTCTGGTGCCGCGCCGCGGCCACGAAGGCCCGCACGGCGTTGAGAGGAGGAAGCACCAGGGCCATGCGTGAGATTTTTGCACACGTAGCTGCGCAACAAACTCGTTTGTCGGCGCTCTCCGCGTGGCCCACGATACGGGCGATGCAGACACGAAGCGCGGCAGAGACAGCTCCTCCCGGTCCCGAAGCGGCCGACCGCGACTCCAGGAACGCCGCGATCGCACTGGCCACCACGCTGCCCTCGGACGTGGTGCTCTATCTGCTGTTCCCCGTCCACGGCGCCGCATGGGGCATCACCCTGGCCGAGGCGGGAATCCTGCTCGCGGCCAACCGCCTCGTGCGCATCGCCGGGTACGGCTGGGTCGCGCGTCTCTATGCCCGGTACGGCGACCGCAGGGTCTGCACGCTGGCGGTGGCGGCGGCTGCCGTGGGCGCCCTGGGCAATGCCACCCTCGGCGGCTTCTGGCTGCTGTTGCCGCTGCGGCTGCTCTGGGGCATGGCGTTCGCTGCGCTGAACCTCTCCACCCAGGTGCTGGCCACGTCGTCGGCGGCCGGTGCATCGGCGCGGTCCGGACGGTCGCGTGCCTTCATCGCGCTGGGTCCCGTGATCGCCCTGCCGGTGGCTGCCGCGCTGAGCGCGCTGGCGGGGCCGCGGTGGGTGCTGGGCGCGCTGAGCCTCGTGGCCCTGGCCGGCCTGTGGCCCGCCCGCAGGCTTCCCGCCCGGCCCCACCCGGGCATGGGCGCCGTGAGGGCCAGGCCGTCGCGTCCCAACGCCCTGGATACGTGGTCCTTCGTGGAGGGGTTCGCGCTGGATGGCCTGTTTCTCATCGGCCTCACCGTGCTGGGCCAGCAGCTGTGGCCTTCCAGTGCGCTGACGGCCGCGGCGGTGCTGCTCGCCGTCCGGTACGGCTCCGAGATCGTTCTGGGGCCGGTGGGCGGCCGCTGGGCCGAGCGGTGGGGCGCGGAACGGCTGCTCGTGGTTTTCTCGCTCATGACGGCCGTGGCCCTCGTCGGCTTCGGAGCGGGCTGGCTGTGGAGCTGCGCCGCGGCGATCGTGCTGCTGCGGGCGCTGCAGCTGCCGCTGCTCGCACCCATCGTCGCCATCCGCCACCCCGGGGCTGACCGGGTCCGCGCCCTGGCGGCCCGGTCCGTCTGGCGGGACATCGGGGCGGGGCTGGGGCCGCTGGCGGCCGGACTGTGGCTGCCGGTGCTGCCCACGCCCTGGCTCTACGGCCTTCCTGCCGTGGTGCTGGCCGCCGCGGCGCTGGCCTGCGCCCGGGGAGCGGCGACCCGCGCGCGGCCGGCCGGGCGATAGCGGCATCGATCGCGGGCGGATCACGGGCCGTTACAGTGCGAGCCCGTTCCACCCTTCGAGACACACATGGCTTCTTCTCCCGCCGAAGGCACCGCTGCCCTGGACAAGGCGCTCGATCTGCTGGAAGCGGTGGGCTCCACGCCGGACGGGCTCGGCCAGGCCGCGCTCGCCCAGCGCTTCGGATGGTCCCGCACGACGGTCTACCGCCTGCTCGCCACCCTGGTCGCGCGCGGACTGCTGCGGCGCGATCCGCTGCGCAGGGTGTACTGCCTGGGGATGCGCTGCTTCGAGATGGCGCGGCAGGTGTACGCCATGCCCGATCTCGCCGCTGCCGCGGCGCTGGAACTGCGCGCGCTGCGCGACCTGACGGGCGAGACCAGCTACCTCGCCGTGCTGGACGGGCGCGAGGTGCTGTCGCTCGAGCGCTGCGACGGCGCGCACAGCGAGCGCTCCTCCAGCGCGCTCGGCCAGCGCAAGCCGGTGCACTGCACCAGCCAGGGCAAGGCCATCCTGTCGGCGCTGCCCGACGCCGAGCGGGAGCTTCTGGTGCGGGGGCTGGCGCTCAAGGCGCTCACGCCGCGCACCATCACCGACCGCCGGCGCCTGCAGGCCGAGCTGCGCGTGACGGCGGCGCGCGGCTACGCGATCGACGACGAGGAGATCGTGTCCGGCGTGCGCTGCGTCGGCGCGTCCATCGTGGACGGCCAGGGGCAGGTGCGCGGTGCGCTCAGCGTGGCGGGCCCCGCCTGGCGCCTCACGCCCGAACGGCTGGAACTGCTCGGCCCGGAGGTGGCCGAGGCGGCCCGCCGCGTGGGAGCGCAGCTGCGGCGCGTGCGCGCCCCGGTCGCCGATACCGAGGCCCGCGCGCTGGCCGGGCCCTGGGCCTTCCAGGGCGCGCACCCGCACTGGTGCGCGGACTCCGGCGTGCTGTATTGGGCGGACGTGCTCGCCCCCACGCTGCGCGCCTGGACCGCGCCGCCGCCTGAACCGGAAGCGCCGGACGCGCCGGGCACCGACCGGGCCGTGGCCGATGACGAGGCGCCCATCATCGGCGTGCTGGTACACGGCCGGGAGGACGTATCGATCGTCGGCGCGGCCCGTGCGCTGCGCTGGCGGCCCGGCGCGTCGGCGCCCGAGCCCTGGCCCGCATGGCCGGCCGGCATGCCGGTGCGCGCCGCCTGCCTGGGCGCGGAGGGCTGCGCGTGGATGGCGGTGGAGACCACCGAGGGCGGCAGCGCGGTGGGCCGCCTGGGCGAGGATGGCGCGCTCGACGTGCTCTGGCGTTTTGCCGAGCCGCTGCAGTGCCTGCGCTGGCGCGCCCAGGACGGCGCCCTGCTGGCCACGGTGCCCGATACCGGCGCCATCCTGCACATGCACCCGGAGAGCCCCGGCGTGGTCCGCCGGCTCGTCACCGTGCCCAAGGGCTCGGGCCGCGTCAGCGGGCTGGCCTTCGACGCCGAGGGGGGCGTCTGGACGGCGCTGCGGGACGGCTGGAGCGTGGTGCGCTTTCTTCCCGACGGCAGCCTGGACCGGGTGGCGGCCCTGCCGGTGCCCTGCCCGACCGACGTGGCGATCGGCGGCGCGGACGGCCGGACGCTGTTCGTCACCAGCGCGCGCCAGTCCGTCGCGCTCGACATGCTGGCGAATGCTCCGCTCTCCGGGCGCCTGTTCGCGCTGCCCCTCTGAGTCGCAGAACGACCGGACGGTGTTTGCAAAAGAAGCAACAAGATGTCGCCTGCAGGGCGTGGTTCTCTGCGCGTAAAACGTGGAAAGTTCCCCGAGGATGCAGGGTGTTACCGGTTTTGGAACTGAATACAAATGGATGCAAGTGCGCGGCGGCGCAAGGCGCGCGGATGGGTCCGTGTGAAGAGAATCCGTCCCGCGCCGGAAAGCGGCCCCTTGCGGGCCCCAGCGCACGAAAGATGCCGGGTCCAGCGCCCGGACCTTTCTTTCCGGCCGTCCCATCCATCATTCCAAAGAGGGTAGAAAAACCATGAACACGTTCCGCCTGGGCGCGCTTGCGCTCTCCATCATCCTGGCCGGCTGCGCCACCAACGGCTCCACGGGTTCCTCGTCGGCCGGCTCCGGTCTCGGCTCCGTGCTGGGGGCCGTCGGCACGGGCGGCACCGGCTCCAGCACCGACAGCAAGATCGGCGCGGCCGCGGATGTGTTCAAGGCGGCCACCGTGTCCGACGAGGAGCTCAAGTCCGTCTCGCAGCAGTTCCGCGCCTACGAGGAGCGCACCGAGAAGGTCGCGCCGGCCAAGAACAAGTACGCCCAGCGCCTGGCCCGCCTCACGAAGAACCACGTCAACGAAGACGGCATGAAGCTCAACTTCAAGGTCTACCTGGCCAACGAAGTGAACGCCGACGCCACGGCCGACGGCTCCATCCGCGTCTACAGCGGCCTGATGGACATGATGAACGACCAGGAACTGCTGGGCGTGATCGGCCACGAGATCGGCCACGTGAAGCTGCAGCATTCCCTGGCCCGCATGCGCACCGCCTACCTCGCCTCCGCCGGCCGCAAGGCCGCCTCCGCGGCCGGCGGCGTGGGCCGCCTCGCCGACACCGATCTGGGCGCGCTCGGCGAGAAGCTGGTCAAGAGCCAGTTCTCGCAGAGCCAGGAGACGGCCGCCGACGACTACGGCCTGGCCTTCATGAAGAAGCACAAGTACAAGGTGAGCGCGATGGAATCGGCCTTCCGCAAGCTGGCGGCCCAGAGCGGCGGCAAGGGCGGCGCGCTCGAAGAGATGCTCTCCTCGCACCCCGATCCGGCCGGCCGCGCCGACCGCATGCGCGACATGGCCGCCAAGTGAGCGCATGACGGGAAAGCCCCCGGCGGCCACCCGGCGCCGGGCGGTTTTCCTACGGGAGCGGGGCGGGGCGTTGGCTAGAGTGGAGTTTCCTCTTCCATCGCAGTAAAGGATCCCGCCCATGCGCGTCGACATCTACCGCCGGCCCGAAGCCGACGGCAAGCATTCCTACCTCGTGGTGCCCGAAGGCCGCCCCATCCCCCAGGAAGCCATCAACACCGACTGGACCTGCCAGGAGCGCGGCCACGAACTCGACGAAAGCGCCTCCCACTGGAACGACTACGGCATTCCCGAGCCGGCCCGGCAGCTGGCGGAAAAGGAGTACGCCATCACCAGCGTGAAGGAACTCAAGGAAGACTGACCGGCGCTGCGCCTGTCAAGCCCGGGACGCCCCGGCGGTGACACGCCGGGGCACCACGCAGTACGCTGCGTGGCCATGGAGACAACCACCCCCACGCCGCGCAACGCGGCCGCCGCCCCCGCGGCGCATGCCCCCTTCATCCCGCAGATCCGCCTCTACCAGGAGTGGCTGCACGCCCGGCACGGCCTGCAGTTCGACGACTACGAAGCCCTCTGGCGCTGGTCGGTGACCGACCTGGACGCCTTCTGGCAGAGCATCTGGGACTACTTCGGCCTCGAATCGCCCACGCCGCACACGGCCGTGCTGGCGCGCAACACCATGCCCGGCGCCGAATGGTTTCCCGGTGCGCAGGTGAACTACGCGCGCCAGGCGCTGCGGCATGCCGACGCCGCCCACGCGGCCGGGCAGCCGGCCATCATCAGCCGCAACGAGCGCGGCCAGCACCGTGAACTCTCCTGGCCCGAGCTGCGCCGGCAGGTGGCGGCGCTGGCGCTGCACCTGCGCGCGCAGGGCGTGGGGCCGGGCGACCGCGTCGCGGCCTACCTGCCCAACATCCCCGAGGCCATGGTGGCCCTGCTGGCCACGGCCAGCCTGGGCGCCATCTGGAGCGTGTGCGCGCCGGACATGGGCACGGCCGCGGTGCTGGACCGCTTCCGGCAGATCGAACCCAAGGCCCTGGTCGCCGTGGACGGCGTGACCTATGGCGGCCGCGACCTCGACCGCCGCGGCGTGCTCGCCGAGCTGCGCGCGGCCCTGCCCACGCTGGAGCACGTGGTCGTGGTGGACCAGCTCGGCACCGCGGGCGCCATCGACGGGTGCGTGGAATACACCGCGGCCACCGCGCAGGACGATGCCGCGGTGGCGTCCTTCGAGCCGCTCTGGCTGCCGTTCGACCATCCGCTCTGGATCGTGTATTCCAGCGGCACCACCGGCCTGCCCAAGCCGATCGTGCACGGCCACGGCGGCATGGTGCTGGTGGCTCTGCTGCTCAAAGGCCTGCACAACGACATCGGCCCGAGCCACGCGCCCAACTCCTTCGGCGAGCGCTACCACTGGTACAGCTCCACCGGCTGGGTGATGTGGAACGCGCAGGCGAGCGGCCTGCTCTCGGGCACCACCTGCGTGATCTACGACGGCAACCCGGGCGGCAGCCGCGAGCGCCCCGACTGGGGCACGCTCTGGCGATTCGCCGCCGAGACCGGCGTGACCTTCTTCGGCGCGGGCGCCGCCTTCTACGCGAACTGCATGAAGGCGGGGCTCGATCTCGCGGCCTGCGGCGATCTCTCCCGCATCCGCGCGCTGGGCACCACCGGCTCGCCGCTCTCGCCCGAGGTGCAGGAGTGGGGCACGGCGCAGTTCGCACGCATCCGGGCCCAGGCCGGTGGCGATGGCGGCAGCGAGCCGGTCTGGTGGGACAACATCTCCGGCGGCACGGATTTCTGCGGCGCCTTCATCGGCGGCCACCGCGAACTGCCCCAGGTGCCCGGCGAGATGCAGTGCCGCATGCTCGGCGCGGCGGTGGAAGCCTGGGACGAAGCCGGCCGGCCGGTCACCGGCGCGGTGGGGGAGCTGGTCTGCACGCAGCCCATCCCCTCGATGCCGCTCTACTTCTGGGGCGACGCGCCGGCAGGCGCACCCGCATTGCCGGGCGATCCGCAAGGCCCGCGCTACCTCGCGAGCTATTTCGACATGTACCCGCCCGGCCATGGCCGCCGGCCCGGCGGCGGCGACGGCCCCGCGTCCATGGGCGCGGTCTGGCGCCATGGCGACTGGCTGCGC
The DNA here is from genome assembly GCA_913774955.1 of uncultured Acidovorax sp. GTDB lineage: Bacteria > Pseudomonadota > Gammaproteobacteria > Burkholderiales > Burkholderiaceae_C > Paracidovorax. Next base: position 141,787 of record CAJYKV010000021.1, on the reverse strand, counting down.
GTGGGCCCCGAGGGCCGCTGCGTGATCTACGGCCGCAGCGACGCCACCATCAACCGCCACGGCCTGCGCATGGGCACCAGCGAGCTGTACCGCGCGGTGGAGGCCTTGCCCGAGGTGCTCGACAGCCTCGTGGTGGACCTGGAATACCTGGGGCGCGAAAGCCACATGCCGCTCTTCGTGGCGCTGCGCGAAGGCGCCGTGCTGGACGAGGCGCTGCAGGGCCGCATCGCCGGGGCGATCCGCACCGCGCTCTCGCCGCGCTTCGTGCCCGACGAGATCGTGCAGGTGGTCGAGGTGCCGCGCACGCTCACTGGCAAGAAGCAGGAGCTGCCCATCAAGAAGCTGCTGCTCGGCCAGCCGCTGGAGAAGGTCGTGAACCGTGACGCCATGGCCAACCCGGGCTGCCTCGGCTGGTACGAGGACTTCGCACGGCGGCACCTGGCGCGCGCTGCGGCCGCCACTGCATCCACCGCGCGGGCCTGAGCAGGGCCTAGCGCCCGGACGGGGCCGGGGCGGGGGTGCGCACCAGCGTGCTCTTGCCGAACAGGCTCTCCACCAGGTCCACCACCAGTTCGGCGGTCTGGTTGCGGATGTCGAGCGCGGGGTTCAGCTCCACGATGTCGAGCGAGGCGAGCCGCCCCGTGTCCGCGATCATCTCCATGCACAGCTGGGCCTCGCGGTAGTTCGGCCCGCCGCGCACCGTGGTGCCGGTGCCGGGCGCGATCTCGGGATCGAGGAAGTCCACGTCGAAGCTCAGGTGCAGGTGCGCTTCGGCGTCGTCCTCCAGCCCGGCGAGCGCGCGGCGCATCACTTCGCGCATGCCGAGCTCGTCGATCGCGCGCATGTCGTACACCTCCAGCCCGAGCTCGTGGATCATGCGCTTTTCTGCCGCATCCACGCTGCGCAACCCGATCTGGCACATCTGCGCGCCCCGCAGCGCCGGGCCGGGGCCGCCCAGCGACGCGAGCGCCGGAGGGCCGAGTCCGCAGAGGCTGGCCACCGGCACGCCGTGCACGTTGCCGCTGGGCGAGATCTCCGGCGTGTTGCTGTCGGAGTGCGCGTCCAGCCACAGCACGCGCAGCCGCTTGCCGGTCTCGCGGCAGTGGCGCGCCACGGCGCTGATCGAGCCGATCGCCAGGTTGTGGTCGCCGCCCAGCATCACCGGCAGGCGCCCGGCCTGCAGCTGGCCGAACACCGCATCGTGCGTAGAGCGGTTCCAGGCCTCGCACTCGGCGAAGTTGCGCAGGCCTTCGGCCGTGCGCTCGCCGCGCGGGTTCGGCGGGCCATGCAGGTTGCCCAGGTCCTGCACGTCCAGGCCCAGGCGCTCGAGCGCGGGTCCGAGCTGCGCCACGCGCAGCGCGTCCGGGCCCATGGCCGCCCCCAGGCGGGCGGCACCGACATCGGTGGGAACGCCGATCAGCGTGACCGGGCGCAAGGCGGGGGTGGTTTCCATCGGATGCGTCTCTCCTGAAGCGGACATTGTGCGCAGGGCGGTGGCGGGCGGGCGTCGGAGATCAGGCCGCTTCGTGCTGGAACGCGGGCGCGGCCTCCGCGGGCATGGGGGCGCCGGGCGCCAGCCAGGGGTGGAGCTGCGCGTACAGGTCCTTGGGATCGGCGAGCGCGGGCACGAGCGCGACGCGGTCCAGCAGGCCGGCCGCCTGGCCCAGCGCTCGCATGGTGCGCAGCGCGGCGTAATCCTCCAGTGCGAAGCCGACCGAATCGAACACCGTCACCTGCTCCGGCGACGTGCGCCCCGGCGCCTCGCCCGCGAGCACGCGCCAGAGCTCCGTCACCGGAAAATCCGCCGGCATCTGCTGCAGATCGCCCTCGATGCGCGTCTGGGGCTCGTATTCCACGAACACCGCGGCGGCGCGCAGCACCTCCGGCGCCAGCTCGGTCTTGCCCGGACAGTCGCCACCCACGGCGTTCAGGTGCATGCCGGGCTCCAGCATGTCTTCCCGCACGATCGCGGCGCGGGTCTTGTCGGCCGTCGCCGTGGTCACGATGCCGGCGCCGCGCATGGCCTCGCGCGCGCTCGCGCAAGGCACGCAGCGCAGGCCCTGCGGCAGCCAGGGGGCGAGGTTGCGCACCAGCTTGCGCGTGGCCGCGGGGTCGGTGTCGTACAGGCGCAGCTCGCGCACGCCCAGCAGACCGAAGAACGCCAGCGCCTGGAACTCGGCCTGCGAGCCGTTGCCGATCAGCGCCATGCTGCGGCTGTCCGGCCGGGCCAGGCGCCGCGCCGCCACGGCGGAGGCCGCGGCCGTGCGCAGCGCCGTGGTGAGCGTCAGCTCGCCCAGGAAGACCGGCAGGCCGGTGTCCACGTCCGCCAGCGCACCGAACGCCATCACCGTGGGCAGGCCGCGTTCGGGGTTCGAAGGATGGCCGTTGACGTACTTGAAGGCATAGCCGCCGCCGGGCCGCGTGTCGGCCACGGGCATGAGCTCGATCACGCCGCGCGCCGAATGCGCCGCGGTGCGGGCCGTCTTGTCGAAATCGTTCCAGCGGATGAAGTCGGCCTCGATCGCCTGGGCGATGGCGCGAACGCACGCGACGACGCCCGTGCGCCCCACCAGCTCGGCGGCGCGCGGCGCATCGAGGAATTCCGTGCCGGGGGTGAGGCCGTGGCGGGTGGGGAATGAAGGCATGGTGCGGCTCCTTGCGTCGATGTCCCAGGAAGGTTCCCACAGCCCGGCACCAATGCATATCGGCAATCCTGCATGCATTTGCACAATAGCCTGGCTTTATGACAGCATTGGTTGCCACTATGGACAACATCGACCAGCAACTCATCGCCGCGCTGCGGCACGACGCGCGCGCCAGCGTCGCCACCCTCGCCAAGCGCCTGGGCGTCTCGCGCGGCACGGTCACCAACCGCATCCGCAAGCTGGAGGACGCCGGCGTCATCGTCGGATATACGGTCCGGCTGCGGCCCGAGGGCGAGACCGGCGGGCTGCAGGCCTGGATGAGCATCTCCATCGAAGGCAACGACGCGCGGCGCGTCACCGCCTCGCTGCTGGGCGAGCCCAGCGTGCTCGCGCTGCACGCCACCAACGGCCAGTGGGACCTGCTGGCCGATTTGCAGGTGGCAACGCTGGCCGAACTGGCGCGGGCGCTGGAACGCATCCGGCTCATCAAGGGCATCCGCAACACCGAGACCAGCATCCACCTGGAAACGCTGCGCGCGCCGCTCCCGCAGGGCCCCGGCCGCCGGTAGGACATGCCTGACGAGGCCGTCGCCGGCCCCGACCCATAATCGAATCGGCCGGTGGCCTTTTGCTCTTGTCGCCGCCGCCGCACGCATCCTCAGGACCGCCAGGAAGGAAAGACCGCCCATGACCCCCCAAGCCCCCAAGCGTTTTTCGATGATCCGCGAGTTCCACCTCGCCGACTGGTTCACGCTGGGCAACGCCGTGTGCGGCGTGGGGGCGCTGTTCTCGTCGATGACGTTCCTGGAGACGGGCGACGTGCGCCACGTGTACTTCGCGGCCGCGCTGGTGCTCGCGGCGCTGATCTTCGACGTGCTCGACGGCCGCGTCGCGCGCTGGCGGCAGAAATCCTCCGCCATGGGCCGCGAGCTGGATTCGCTGGCCGACGTGATCTCCTTCGGCGTGGCGCCCGCCATCATCGCGTATGCCTGCGGCATGCAGGGCCTCTACGACCGCATCGTGCTGGCCTTCTTCGTGGCCTGCGGCGTCTCGCGCCTGGCGCGCTACAACGTCACCGCCGAAACCCTCTCCGAAGGATCGGGCAAGGTGAAGTACTTCGAGGGCACGCCGATTCCCACCTCCATCGTGCTCGTGGGCCTGATGGCGCTGGCCGCCTGGACGGGCGCCGTGCGCGAACACCTGTGGTTCGGCCAACTCGTGGTGGGCGGCTTCACCCTGCACCCGTTCGTGCTGCTGTTCGCGGTGTCGGGTTCGCTGATGATCAGCCGGATCCGCATACCGAAGTTTTGACCCCCCCTGAGTCGCCTGCGGCGCCTTCCCCCCAGGGGGACGACGCCTGTGGCCCGGCGAAGCCGGTTCCACGGCGTCTGCTGGCGTGGCCTGCTCCGCGGCCTTCGGATGGGGCAGGCTCTGCGGGTGCGGGAAGGGCCGACCGGGTTGATGCCGGTATCCGGCTTTACAGGCGCACTTTTGCACGGCGGGCAGTCCTTTGTGGCACGCCGGGCAGCGACGTGCGGCGCTACCGTGCGAAACATAGGGACGCCGAGGGCTTCCGCTCCCCCGACTGTGGATTTCGCTTCCGTACAGAACATTTACCCGCACTCCAGCCCCGCCGCGCGTGCCATCCGCCCCGGTAACGGTAAACTTCGCCGCTTTGAGCCGCGTCGTCCGCACTCCTTCCTTCCATGGCCGTTGACACGGTGGGCCAGGCCCGCACCAGCTTTGACCTCAAGAGCGCCCAGCTGCCCGTGGTGGCCGTTGCGCTCCGGACCACCGACGCCGACGCGCTCACTGCCGAGCTGGCGGCCCGCCTCGGCGAAGACCCGGGCTTCTTCGACAACGATCCGGTGCTGATCGACCTGGCCGCCGTGCGCGACGAGCCCGCACCCATCGATTTCCCCGCCCTGATCGCCCTGCTGCGCCAGTACCGCACCCAGCCCGTGGCCGTGCGCGGCGGCAATCCCGCGCAGATGGAATCCGCGCTCGCGGCCGGCCTCGTCGCTGCGCCCGAGGCGCCGCCCGCCCGCGCCGCGCATGCGCCCGCACCCGCCACGGCCGAAGCGGCCATGCCCGTGCAGGAGGAGGCCCGCGAGACCGTCCGCGAAGTGGTGCGCGAAGTGGAAGTGGTGCGCGAAGTGCCCGCCCCCGCGCCCGGCACCGTCGTGGTCGACAAGCCGCTGCGCTCCGGCCAGCAGGTGTACGCGCGCGGCTCCGACCTCGTCGTGATGGCCGTCGTGAGCTTCGGTGCCGAGGTGATCGCCGACGGCAACATCCATGTCTATGCGCCGCTGCGCGGCCGCGCCATCGCGGGCGCGCGCGGCGACACCTCCGCGCGCATCTTCAGCACCTGTCTGGAACCGCAGCTCGTGTCGGTGGCCGGTATCTACCGCACCACCGAGACCGAACTGCCCGACAACGTGCGCGGCAAGCCCGCCCAGGTGCGGCTCGACGGCGAAAAGCTGATCATCGAGCCGCTCGCCTGAGGCGCCGCCCCTCCGAACTCCAGAACCAACGCCCCAAAGGGAATTTGCATACATGGCCAAAATCGTCGTCGTGACCTCCGGCAAGGGAGGGGTGGGCAAGACCACCACCAGCGCGAGCTTCGCATCGGGCCTCGCGCTGCGCGGCCACAAGACCGCCGTGATCGACTTCGACGTCGGTCTGCGCAACCTCGATCTCATCATGGGCTGCGAACGCCGCGTGGTGTATGACCTCATCAACGTGATCCACGGCGAGGCCAACCTGAACCAGGCCCTCATCAAGGACAAGCAGTGCGACAACCTGTTCGTGCTGGCCGCCAGCCAGACGCGCGACAAGGACGCGCTCACGCAGGAAGGCGTCGAGAAGGTGCTGAACGACCTCGCCGCGATGGACTTCGAATACATCGTCTGCGACTCGCCCGCCGGCATCGAGAGCGGCGCACTCATGGCCATGCACTTCGCCGACGAAGCGCTGCTCGTGACCAACCCCGAGGTCTCCTCGGTGCGCGATTCCGACCGCATCCTCGGCATGCTCGGCAGCAAGACCCGCCGCGCGATCGAAGGCAAGGAGCCGATCAAGGAGCACCTCTTGATCACCCGCTACAACCCGCACCGCGTGCAGGACGGGCAGATGCTGAGCCTCGAGGACATCCAGGACATCCTGCGCATCGAGCTGATCGGCGTGGTGCCGGAATCCGAGAGCGTGCTGCAGGCGTCCAACCAGGGGACGCCCGCCATCCACCTGCAGGGCACGGACGTGTCCGAGGCCTACAAGGACGTCGTGGCGCGCTTCCTCGGCGAAGACAAGCCGCTGCGCTTCATCGACGCGCAGAAGCCCGGTTTCTTCAAGCGCATTTTCGGCGGGAGGTAACGCATGGCATCCTTTCTTTCCTTCCTGCTCGGCGAGAAGAAAAAAACCGCCAGCGTCGCCAAGGAGCGGCTGCAGATCATCCTCGCGCACGAGCGCAATGGCCGCAATGCCTCCGAGCCCGACTACCTGCCCGCGCTGCAGCGCGAACTCGTGGCGGTGATCTCCAAGTACGTGAAGATCAGCCCCGAAGACCTCACGGTGCAGCTGGAGCGCCAGGAAAACCTCGAGGTGCTCGAAGTCAAGATCGAGCTGCCCGACACGGTGCGCTGAATGCCATCCGCTGGCGCCGTCTTCCCGGGGAAGAGGGCGCCGGAGCGGCTCAGAGCGGGTGCTCGGTGTAGAAGCGCCCACCGTGGTAGAGCAGCGGCGGCACGCCGGGGCGGTGCGCGCAGCGCTCCACCTCGCCCACGAAGATCACGTGGTCGCCTTCGTCGTAGCGGCTGCGGTTGAAGCATTCGAAGGTGGCCACCGCGCCCTCGATGAGCGGCGCGCCCGCCACGCCGAGCGAGTACTTCACGCCCGCGAACCGGTCCACGCCGCGGCTGGCGAAGCGTTCGGCCAGCGCCTGCTGGTCGGCCGCCAGCACGTTGATCGCGTAGTGCGACCCCGCGGCCAGCGCATTCATCGAGCCGGCCGCGCGGCCCAGGCTCCAGAGCACCAGCGGCGGCGCGAGCGACACCGAATTGAACGAACTCGCCGTGAGCCCGACGAGGCCGCCGGCGGCGTCCTGCGCGGTGACGATGGTCACACCGGTGGCGAACATGCCGAGCGCGTCGCGGAATTCACGGGGCGAGAAACTCGGGGGATGGGCCAGCGCGGGCCGGATCAGGGAACGTGTCACGGGAAGGGCGGTGGCGCATCGCGCGCCGGGTGGAGAAAGGGGTCGGCTATTATGGGCCGGCATCCACCGGCCTGCCGCCGTCGGGCCCGCGTGCCCCCACCGCCGCGTTGCCGTTTCCCTTTCCCTCCATGGCTTTGCTCCCCACCTTCTCCACCCTCGGCGCCGGTTCCACCGTGCTCATGCTGCACGACGCGGACGGCGGCCACCTGACTTTCGCTCCCCAGGTCGAAACCCTCGCGGGCGCCGGCTACCGCGCCATCGCCTGGGACATGCCCGGCTACGGCCACAGCGCGCCCATCGAGCCCTACGGCTTCAAGGGGCTGGCGCAGAGCTGCATCGCGCTGCTCGATGCCCTGCAGTGCACGGAAGGCGCCACGCTCGTCGGCCACGGCCTGGGTGCGATGCTGGCCGTGGAAGTGGCCGCCCGGGCGCCGCGCCGCGTGGGGCGCCTCGTGCTCTGCGCCGGCGGCCCGGCGCTGGACGCCGAAGGCCTGCAGACCTGGGTGGAGCCCCGCGTCGCCGCACTGGACGCGGGCCAGTCGATGGAGCGGCTGGCCGAGTTGCTGGTGCCGCGCCAGACCGGCACCGGCGCCCTGCCCGAAGGTGTGCGCCTCGCGCGCCACGCCATAGGCGAGGTGCATCCCTCCACCTTCCGCCGCGCGCTGGAGCTGCTGCCCACGTTCGCGCGCGACGCCTCCCACCTCGCCCACCTGTCGATGCCCACGCTGCTCGTGAGCGGGGAGCAGGACCGCTGCATGCCGCCCGAGGCGCTGCAGGCCTTGGCGCACGTGCTGCCCGATGCGCGCCACCTGAGCCTGCCGCACGTCGGGCACTGGCCGCAGCTGGAAGACCCGGAGGGTTTCGACGGCGCGCTGCTCGACTTCCTGGGCTCCCGCGCCCCGCGGACGGTCCACTGATGGCGGCGCCCCTATCCAACACCCCGGGCGCTTCCGGGGGGGCCGCCCCCGTCCGCCGCGCCGGTCCGCTATGGCTGCTGCCGCCCGTGGCCGTGCTGGCGCTCGGCCTGCTGGGCGCATCCGTCTGGGAGCCGCGCGCCTTCCAGGACGGCGGCCAGCCGGGCGCGGGCACCGCATCGGACGCCGTGGTCGCCGTCGGCCGGGGCCACCTGGGATCGGGCGACGCGGGCGCCGGCTACCACTCGGTGGTGGTGCTCGGCGCGCCCGCCGAGCGCTCCGACGCGGTGGCCGCGCCTGCCGCTGCCGCCACGCCCCGGGCGTCGTCCGCCTCCGGATCCGCGCCGGCGCGCGGGGCACAACCGCCGATCGCCACGGCGCGTGGTGACGGCACGCAGGGCCCGGCCGGTGCGGGCACCGGGAACGGTGGCACGGCGGCTGCCGCTGCCCAGGCCCCCGTGCCCGTGCCACCCCCCGGTGCGCCGGAATCGAAGGCCGCCTGCCAGCTGCTGCTGCCGCGCCTGCCCACGGTGGACCGGGCCCTGTGCGAATCCACGCGCCTCGCCGAAAGCGGGGCGCACTCCCGCAAGGGCCTGCCCCTCTACTGGCGCGACGTGTTCCCGGCGCCCGCGCCGGCGGGTCGGGCGGGGGCTTCGGCAACGCCGCCGCCGCCGCTGCGCGTGCTCGTGGTGGGCGCCATCCATGGCGACGAACCCACCTCCGCCTCGCTTGCGATGCGCTGGATCGGCTTCGCCGCGCAGCCGGCGCGGTCCCTGCGGCAGCCCGTGCACTGGCGCTTCATCCCGGCGCTCAACCCTGACGGCATGCTGGCGAAACCGGCGACGCGCGTGAACGCCCGGGGCGTCGACCTGAACCGCAACTTCCCCACGCCGAACTGGGAGCGCGATGCGCCCGTCTACTGGCAAAAGCGCACGCACCGCGACCCGCGCCGCTGGCCCGGCCCCACGCCGCTGTCGGAGCCCGAATCGCGCTTCCTGCACGAACAGATGGAGGGCTTCCGGCCCGACCTGGTGGTGAGCATCCACGCGCCCTACGGCGTGCTCGACTACGACGGGCCCCTGCCGCCGCCCAGCCGCCTGGGCCAGCTGCGGCTCGACCAGCTCGGCATCTTCCCCGGCTCGCTTGGGCACTACGGCAGCGTGCGCCAGGGCATGCCGGTGGTCACCATCGAACTGCAGCACGAGCTGCGCATGCCCGACGACAGCCAGGTGCGCCAGATGTGGGTGGATCTGCTCAGGTGGATGGACACCCACCTCGCCACGGCCGACACGCCGCCCGCCGGTACCGCCGTCCGCTAGCGCGAAAGGGACAGGAGGGGGCGCGGCGGACGCGGCGGAGAACGCGAAAAAGGCGGTCCAGGCGGCCCGCCCGCGTTCAGCGTGTCAGCCCAGGGGCGCAGCCAGGAAGCCCGCGGCCTCCTGCACGGCTGCCGCATCCGCCTGCACCGCACCCGGAGGCCCGCCCTTGCCCCAGAGCGCGCCGCGGAAGCGCATGCCCAGGAACCGCGCGCACAGCTCCACCGAATCGATCATCGGCTGGGCCTTGGCACGGTCGCCGCTGGTGGTGACCAGGCTCAGCGCCTTGCCGGCCATGCGCTCCTTGAACTCCAGGCCCGGCACGCGCATCCACGCGCTCCAGTGGTCCAGGTAGGTCTTGAGCGAGGAAGGAATGCTGAACCAGTACACCGGCGACACGAACACGATCTCGGAGGCCGCGAGCGTGGCGTCCAGCAGCGTGCGCAGGTCGCCTTCGGGAGCGGGATAGCTGCCCGCGGTGTGGCGCAGGTCCACGAACGGCGGCAGCTCGAAGCGGGCGAGGTGCAGCCAGGTCTGGGAGGTATGGGCAGGCAGCGCGGCCCCGGCCTGCCGGGCCAGCCATTCGGTGTTGCCGACATGGCCCGGCTCGCGGGTGGAGGCGTTCAGGAAGAGGAAATGGGGCGAGGGTGAGGGCGAAGACGGCATGCGCGCGATGGTAGCGCCGCGCCGTCCCGCGCGTCAGGCGGCGACGGGCATGGTGCTCGCCGGGCGCCCTTGCCTGCCGAAGCCCAGGAACCCGAAGTCCATCGCCGGCCGCTCGCCGGTCAGCAGCTCGGCCATCGCCTTGCCGGAGCCCGCGCCATGCGTCCAGCCCAGCGTACCGTGGCCCGCGTTCACCCACAGCTTGCCCACGCGCGTGCGGCCGATGAACGGGATGTTGGTCGGCGTGGCGGGGCGCAGGCCCGTCCAGTACTGCGGATTGCCGCCTTCCTCGGGCGTGCGGGTGTCGCACACGCCGGGCAGGATCTCGGCGATGCGGCGCGAGAGCATGTGGCAGCGCGCGCGGGCCACCGGGCTGTCCAGCGAGAGGTCATAACCGCCCAGCTCGATCGTGCCGGCCACGCGCAGGACATTGCCCAGCCGGCTCATCGCGATCTTCTTGCCGTCGTCGATCGTGGAGACCATCGGCGCGCCTTCGGGCTTCAGCAGCGGGAAGGTGGCGCTGTAGCCCTTGCCGGGGTAGATGGGCAGGTCCACGCCCACCGTGCGCAGCAGCGGCGCCGTGTACGAGCCGCAGGCCGCCACGAAGGCGTCGGCGCGCAGTTCCTGCACGGCCGCGCCGGGCTCGCGGGAGCGCACGGCCACGGAATCGATCGCGTCGCCCGTGCGCTGCAGCCGCAGCACGTCGTGCCCGAAGAGGAACTGCGCACCGCGTTCGGCGCAGCGGCGCGCCAGTGCCTGGGTGAACACGCGGGCGTCGCCGCTCTCGTCGGTGCTGGTGTAGGTGCCGCCGGTGATGCGGTCGCCGTAGGCGCGGAAGGCCGGCTCGATCTGCAGCAGCTCGTCGCGGCTCACGAGGCGGCGCTGCACGCCGTACTGGCGCATCAGCTCCACCGCATGGCCGGCCGCGTCGAAGGATTTCTGGTCGGTGTAGAAATGCGCGATGCCGCGCTCCAGCCGGTGGTATTCGATGCCGGTGGAGCGCACCAGGTCCTTCAGCGCGGCGTGGCTGTAGGCGCCCAGCGCCACGATCTGCTGCACGTTGCGGGCGAAGGCGGCATCGTTGCACTGCGCGAGAAACTTCAGGCTCCAGCGCCACTGCTCCCAGTCCATGCGGGGGCGGAACAGCAGCGGCGCCTCCTTGTCCATCATCCACTTGAGCGCCTTCCAGGGCGCCTCGCGGTTCGCCCAGGGCTCGCAGTAGCTCACCGAGATCTGCGCCGCATTGGCGTAGCTCGTCTCCAGCGACGCGTCGGGCTGGCGGTCGACGACGATGACGTCATGGCCGCGCTCCAGCAGGTGCCACGCGGTGCTGATGCCGATGATGCCGGCTCCGAGGACGATGGTTTTCATAGCTGCGCAGTGTGCGGCGGCGTCCATTTTTTTTGAAGAGGAATTAAACTTCCTCCAAATTCATCAGTTCACCTAATGAAGCGGACGCCATGAGCACCTTCGATCCCGCCGCCCTGGAATGCCTGGCCGCCATCGTGGAAGAGGGCGGCTTCGAGCGTGCGGCCCAGCGCCTGAACGTCACCCAGTCGGCCGTCTCGCAGCGCCTGCGCGCGCTGGAGGCGCAGGTGGGCTCGGTGCTGATCGTGCGCAGCCGGCCGCTCAAGCCCACGAGCGCGGGCCAGCTGCTGCTCAAGCACACCAAGCAGCTGCGCCTGCTGCGTGCCGATCTGGAACGCGACCTGCAGGACCTCGCGCCCAGCGCGCCCGGCGGCGCCCGCGAAGACGAGCGCATCGCCATCGCCATCAACGCCGACAGCATCGCCACCTGGGCGCTGGACGCGCTGCACGACCTCGCCCGCCAGCGCCTGCCGATCGAGATCATCGTGGACGACCAGGATTTCACCCAGGAGTGGCTGCGCTCCGGCCAGGTGCTGGGCTGCGTCACCACGCTACGGCAGCCGATGCGCGGCTGCAAGGTGGTGCCGCTCGGCGCCATGCGCTACGTGGCGGTCGCCTCGCCCGGCCTGGCGGCGCGGCACCTGCCGCAGGGGCTCACGCCGCACAACTTCCGCGACGTGCCCTTCCTGTCGTTCAACCGCAAGGACGACATGCAGTCGGAATTCATCATGCGCGCCTTCGGCCTCAAGCGGGTGGCGCTGCACCACCTGTTCGTACCCAGCTCCGAAGGCCAGGTGCGCGCCGTCGTCGCCGGCTGGGGGGCGGGCGTGGTGCCCGAGCTGCTCGCGCGCCCGGCGCTCGCCAGCGGGGCGCTGGTGGATCTCGCCCCGGGGCACGCGCTGCCCATCCAGCTGTACTGGCACTGCTGGAACCTGGAGTCCGAGGTGCTGGACGCGCTGACCGAGGCGCTCACCGCCACCGCGGCCCGCACGCTCGCCTCCGCTGCCTGACGACCGCATCCTGGCCGCGTTACGGTCGAGCTGGCGGCGAAGGGCCTAAGATGCGCGCATGAACACGCCCGCTCCACCCCGCCGCTCCTTCAAGGCACAGATGCACGAGGCCCGCGCCCAGGCGATCGTGGCCGCCGCGGGCCGGCTGCTGGGCGAGAAGGGCTTCGAGGCCATGACGCTCGAAGAGGTCGCCGCCGAGGTGGGCGTGGCCAAGGCCAGCCTCTACAAGCATTTCGCCGGCAAGGAAGACCTGTGCGCGACGGCCATGGCCCATGCCGTGGGCCGGCTCGGCACTTTCCTCGACGGCCTGCCCGCCGGTCTGCCGGCGTTCGAATGTCTGCGCGAGCTGCTGCGCTGGCTGCTGTCGCAGCAGCTCACCGACGAACTGCCGCTGATGCTCGCCCGCAATTCGGGCCTGCGGGGCCCACTCAAGGACTGCGCGGCCTACCAGGGCGCGCTGCAGGGGGTGAGCGCGCGCGTCACGGAATGGATCGCCGCGGCGCAGCGCGAGGGACGGCTGAGCGAGGCGCTGCCGGCCGAGGTGATCCTCTATTCGCTCTATGCCCGCAGCGCCGATCCACTGCTCTCCATGCTGCGGGAGCAGGGCGGCTACACCGACGAGCAGATCGTGGACTGGGCGGTGCAGGCGTGCTTCGACGGCCTGAAGTCTAGGTAGGCAACGGCTTCCACGGATCGACGAGCGTCACTCCCGTCGGCTCGAAGTCCGCCACGTTGCGCGTGGCCACGGTCATGCCGTGCACCATGGCCGTGGCTGCGATGAGCGCATCGCGTTCGCCGCGTCTGTCGGGCACGTGCAGCCGCGCGCAACGCTGGGCCACGGCGGTGTCGACCGGCAAGGTGCGTCCGGAGAACTCGGGCAGCACCTGCTGCTCCAGCCACGCGCGCAGCAGGGCTCCCTGGGCCGCATCCTTGCGCTCCATCGACAGGACGCCAAGCTCCAGTTCCATCACCGTGATGGCGGAAATGAAGAGGTCGGCGGCATCGACGCTCTCCGCCCAGGCCACCACGTTCGCATCGGCCCGGCAGAGACGCGCCTTGCGCAACTCGGATAGCACATTGGTATCCAGCACGAACATCATGAGAGATCGGCCGGACGGGTTTCGATGACCATGCGCGGTGGGTCGAATGCGATATCGGCCCCTTCTGCCATCCCCAGCGCGTCGGCGATGCTGCGCCGCTGTTTCGTCAGGCGCTGGTAGTCCTCGAAGCTCAGCAGCACATGGGCCGGCCTGCCGCGGTCCGTGATGAAAACCGGCCCGTTCTCGGCGGCCCGCTTCGCACGCGTCACGTCCTGGTTCAGCTCCCGACTGGAGAAAGTGGTAATGGCCACGGAGCACCTCCTGCGTCACTGGTCAATATAGGTATGTTACTACATTGATGGCATGCGGGGGTGCACAGCGCGAAAGATGGCTCCGTGGCAGTCATGGGCCGAGGACTTGACCCAGGCCCTTGCCACGCCCTCCTCAACGTACCAGCAGCACCGGCACCCGGCTGCTGGCCAGCACCTGGGTGCTGACCGAGCCCATGACGAGCTGGCCCAGCGCGCCGTGGCCGTGAGAGCCCATCACCAGCAGGTCGAATTTGCCGCTGTCCGCCGCCTTGGCGATGGTCTCGCCGACCGGGCCGGTCTTCACGAGGCGCTTGGGCGTGATGCCGTGGCGTGCGAGGAACTTGGCGACCGGGCCGATGACCTTCTCGGCCTCATCGGCGTAGTACTTCTCGACCACTTCCTTGCCCAGGGCCGCGCGGGCCCGCGGAGGCAGGGGCGACTGCACGGTGATCGCGGTCACGTCGTGCGTGCCGCCCGCGAGCAGTTCGTCGTGCGTGGCGAGGTAGGCCAGCATTTTCTTGGTATAGGCGCTGCCGTCGACGGCCAGGAGGATCTTCATGGGAAGGGGCTTTCACGAAAAAGATGGGGAAAGACTAAAGCGCGCCTGTGCCTGTTGTCTTGACCTGGGTCATCTTTGTGCTGCCGTGCGCGTGCGGGCGGGGCACGGGGCCCCGGCAGCCATCATACGGTCACCGTGAAATGCGGCCGGAAGGTCTCCTGCTCGCCCTTGCCCGCGTAGCCGAGCGGGTTGGCGACCACGCGGCAGGCCCAGGCGCTGCCGTCCGCGCGGGTGCCCTGGGCGGTGTAGTCGCTGGGTGCATGCAGGTGGCCGTGCATCCACACCTGCGCATGCGGCAGCAGGTCGTCCAGCGCATTGCAGAAGCCTGCAGTGCCGGGCACCAGGCCGTAGCGCGGGTCGGCGCTGCGCAGGCTGGGGGCGAAGTGGGTGATCGCTACCGTGGGGCCGTCGAAAGGGGCCTGCAGGGTTGCGCGCAGCCAGTCCTGGCAGCGCAGGGCCTCTTCGCGCATGGGCTCGGCCAGGAACGGCTCGCCGCCCCGCGTGCCGCCGGTCTTGCGCAGGTAGAAGTTCGCCGCGCGGAAGGCCTTGTCGCGGTGGCGCAGCAGCCGGGCCATGTCGGCGCCCTGGTCGCTTTTTTCCAGCGCGAGTGCGTCGAAGTCGCTCCAGAGCGTGGTGCCCACGAAGCGCACGCCCTGCAGCACCACCGCCTCGCGGTCGAGCCACTGCAGCCCCAGTCGGTCGCAGGTGGCGCGCAGCCGCTCGCGCCCCGCATCGAAGTCCTGCATGTCGTACTCGTGGTTGCCGGGCACGAACAGCACCGGCATGGGCCAGCCCGCATGCTGCGGCAACGGCGAGAAGCGCGCCAGTCCGAAATCGTCGTCGGCGAGGCGCGAGCCGCTCTGGTAGGAGCCGATGTCTCCCGCGAGCACGAGCAGGTCGGCGTCCGGGGCGGGGGTCGGCTGGAACGCGGGGTGGGCCTCCAGGTGCAGGTCGGACAGCAGTTGGATCTTCATGCGCCCCGATTGTCCGGTGCGGGCGAGGGCGCGGCTGCCGGAGGGCGCGCCGTGGTGTGCAGGGCCGAGCGCGCCATGGCGCCGCGCAGCCAGCGGTGGGCGGCGTCGTGGCCCTTGTTGCGGTGCCAGAGCGCATCGACGTGCACCGTGGGCAGCGGCATCGGCAGGGCCCGCCAGACGAGTTCTCCGCCCAGGCTCGCCACCCCCACGAAGTGGCGCGGCAGCACCGTGAGCAGATCGGTGGTGGCCACCACGCGGCCCGCGGTGAAGAACTGGTTCACGGTGAGCACGATGCGCCGCTCGCGGCCGAGGGCGGTGAGCGCCTCGTCGATGAAACCGTAGGGCTTGCCCGAGAAGCTCACGAGCAGGTGGCGCGCGGCGCAGTACTGGTCCAGCGTGAGCGGCTCGGCCGCCAGAGGGTGGTCCTGGCGCATCACGCAGACGTATTCGCCGTCGTAGAGCCTCAGGCTTTCATAGGCGACCACGCTGTCGGTCTGGGCGCGGGCCGTGAGGTCGGCCATGACCGCGGGAAAGTAGCCCACGGCCATGTCGGTCGAGCCGTCGTCCAGCAGGCCGCGCGGGTCGCGCGTGGTGAGCGGCACCACGCGCAGCAGCACCCCGGGCGCCTCCCGCTCCACGATTTCCACCAGTGGCGGCATCAACGTGGCGCCCGTGGCGTCGGCCAGCGCGAGCACGAAGGTGGAATTGGCCGAGGCGGGGTCGAACGCGCCCGGTGCCAGCGACTGCTGCAATTGGGCCAGCGCCTGGCGCACGGGCGGCCAGAGGGCGAGCGCGCGCGGCGTCGGCTCCACGCCCTGGCCGCTGCGCACCACGAGGTCGTCGCCCAGCACCTCGCGCAGCCGGCGCAGGGCATTGCTGACCGCCGGCTGGGTGATCGCGAGCTTGGCGGCGGCGCGGGTCAGGTTGCGCTCGGCCATGATTTCGTCGAACACCCGCAGCAGGTTCAGGTCGAGCGAGCGGAAATTGATCGGCGCCATCGTCAAATCATCACGGATGTGAATGTCTGGGATTCAAAATATAAAGTGGAAGAACCCTGGGGTAAACCCTAAGATACCTGCATTCGCCCGGCAACTTCGCCACAAGCGACCGAAAGGGAACACATCATGACCAGCTTCGTCCACATCGACTACCGTACCGAACACCCTGGCGTGGCCCGTGCCGAACAGGCCGCCGCCACCCTGAAGAGCGCCTTCGACGGCGCGCGCGGCGCCTCCTCCCTGCTGCTGGCCGCCGTCGTGGCCGCCGTGCTGGTGGTCGCCAACCAGATCATCGACACCTGGAGCGAAGGCCACACCCTCACCGCCTGGATGGTGCTCTGGCTGATCGCCTTCGCCGCCCTGGCCCTGCTGGCCGGCCCCGTGCGCCGCGGCGCTGCCGTGCTGCGCGCCGGCTTCCACGCCTGGACCGAAGCCCGCCGCCGCGATGCCGAGGACGAGCAGACCTGGAACGCCGCCCTGCACGACGCCCGCATCATGGCCGACCTGAGCCGCGCCATGAACGGCATCGCCGTGGACAACATCCGCCGCTACTACTGATCTGACTCCATACAGGTCCCGGGGCTATGCCCCGGACCGGCCGGGCGGGGCCACGAACCCCGAGCTGTTCCGGCACTTTCCAGGGCACCGCAAGGTGCCCTTTTTCGTGGGCGCGTGCAAGGCGGGTGTGCGTGCCTGCCTGCACCGCTGAGCAGGGCCCGCGATACCACCCCCGCCAAAGGAAAAGCCCCGGCCATGGACGTGGTGCGGGGCTTTCCTCAACAGGACGCCCGCCGTTGCGGGCGCGTCCGTGCGCCGATCAGGCTTCTGCGAGGCGCTTTTCCAGCGCGGCCTTGGTCTGGAGCATCTGCTCGGGCAGGCGGTGGGCCAGTTGCTCGAAGTGCGTGTCGTGCAGCTTGAGCTCGTCCGCCCAGGCGGCTTGGTCGATGCGGGTCACGGTGTCGAACTGCTCGCCCGAGAAGTCCAGGCCCGTCCAGTTGATCTCGCCGTACTGCGGCGCCACGCCGAAGGCGGTCTCGCGGCCGGCGGCGCGGCCTTCGATGCGGTCGATCATCCACTTCAGCACGCGCATGTTCTCGCCGTAGCCGGGCCAGACGAACTTGCCGGCCTCGTCCTTGCGGAACCAGTTGGTCGTGTAGATGCGCGGCAGCGTGGCGCCCGATGCGGCGATCTTCTCGCCCAGGTTCAGCCAGTGCTGGAAGTAGTCGCTCATGTTGTAGCCCATGAAGGGCAGCATGGCGAAGGGGTCGCGGCGGACCACGCCCTGCGCGCCGAAGGCGGCGGCGGTGGTTTCGGAGCCCATCGTGGCGGCCATGTAGACGCCTTCCTGCCAGTCGCGGGCCTCGGTCACCAGCGGCACGGTGGTGGAGCGGCGGCCGCCGAAGATGAAGGCGTCGATCTTCACGCCCTTCGGGTCGTCCCAGGCCGGGTCCAGCGCCGGGTTGTTGGTGGCGGCCACGGTGAAGCGGGCGTTCGGGTGCGCGGCCTTGGCGCCGGTCTCGCGGGCGATCTGGGGCGTCCAGTCCTTGCCCTGCCAGTCGATCAGGTGGTCCGGCAGGCTGCCCGTGTCCTTCTCCATGCCTTCCCACCACACGTCGCCGTCGTCGGTCAGCGCGACGTTCGTGAAGATCACGTCACGGTCCAGGCTGGCCATGCAGTTGGGGTTGGTGTGGTAGTTGGTGCCGGGGGCCACGCCGAAGTAGCCGGCCTCGGGGTTGATCGCGCACAGCGAGCCGTCGGCCTGGGGCTTGATCCAGGCGATGTCGTCGCCGATGGTGGTGACCTTCCAGCCCTCGAAGGCCTTGGGCGGCACCAGCATCGAGAAGTTGGTCTTGCCGCAGGCGCTCGGGAAGGCGGCGGCCACGTGGTACTTCTTGCCTTCAGGATTGCTCACCCCCAGGATCAGCATGTGCTCGGCCAGCCAGCCCTGGTCGCGGCCCATGGTGGAGGCGATGCGCAGCGCGAAGCACTTCTTGCCCAGCAGCGCGTTGCCGCCGTAGCCGGAGCCGTACGACCAGATCTCGCGCGTCTCGGGGTAGTGCACGATGTACTTGGTCTTGTTGCAGGGCCAGGACACGTCCTGCTGGCCGGCGGCCAGCGGCGCGCCCACGGTATGCACGCAGGGCACGAAGTCGCCTTCCACGCCCAGCACGTCGTACACGGCCTTGCCCATGCGGGTCATGATCTTCATGTTGACGGCCACGTACGGGCTGTCGGAGAGCTCGATGCCGATGTGGGCGATGGGCGAGCCCAGGGGGCCCATGCTGAACGGCACGACGTACATCGTGCGGCCCTTCATGCAGCCGTCGAAGAGGGGCTGCAGCGTACTGCGCATCTCGGCCGGGGCCATCCAGTTGTTGGTCGGGCCGGCGTCTTCCTTCTTCTCGCAGCAGATGTAGGTGCGGTCTTCCACGCGGGCCACGTCCGACGGGTCGGACCAGGCCAGGTAGCTGCCGGGGCGCTTGGCGGGGTTGAGCTTCTTGAAGGTGCCGGCGTCCACCAGCTGCTGGCAGAGGCGGTCGTACTCTTCCTGCGAACCGTCGCACCAGTGGATGCGGTCGGGCTTGCAGAGGGCGGCCATGTCGGCCACCCAGGCGAGCAGGCGGGCGTTCTTGACGTATGCGGGGGCCTGGAGGTCGAGGCCTTGCATGGTGGGTGCGTTCATCGCGGGCTTCCTGAAGTTGAAAAACGGTTTTTCAAAGGAAGCGGCCGGAATGCGGCGATGCCGCGCTGGCTCCTGAGCGCTGTCTTTGAAAAAACGTCTTGCGGCTCAGTCGGCGGGCGGGTGAACGGCGCAGTGCAGGCGGTTCGCCAGGGGGCGTTTGCGTCATCCGCAGGTCGGCTGGGATGACGATTTTATGAATCCACCCCCCTCCTGTCTGTCAGACAGGGGGGAAATCCATGCAAAAGATGCATGGGGTTATGCGCGATTTCAGGCGGCCTTCGCTGCGGTCCAGCGCTCGAAGCCGGCGCGGCGCAGCGCGCAGGCCGGGCATTCGCCGCAGCCGTGGCCCCAGGCGTGCAGGGCGCCGCGCTCCCCGTGGTAGCAGGTGTGGGTGTCCTCGACGATGAGCCGCACTAAGTCGTCGCCGCCGAGCTGCCGGGCCATTTCCCAGGTGGCGGCCTTGTCGATCCACATGAGCGGGGTGTCGATCGTGAACCGCTGGCCCATGCCCAGCGACAGCGCCACCTGCAGCGCCTTGAGCGTGTCGTCGCGGCAGTCCGGGTAGCCGGAGAAGTCCGTCTCGCACATGCCGCCCACGAGCGTGTGCAGGCCGCGCCGGTAGCCCACGGCCGCGGCGAGCTGGAAGAACAGCAGGTTGCGGCCGGGCACGAAGGTGTTGGGCAGGCCCGCCTCGGTCATCTGGATGGCGATGCCGCGGGTGAGTGCCGTGTCGCTGATCTGGCCGAGCACGGCGAGGTCGATCATGTGGTCCTCGCCCAACCGGTCGCGCCATTGCGGAAACCGCGCGCGCAATGCGGCCAGCACCTCGGTGCGGGCGGCCAGCTCCACGTGGTGGCGCTGGCCGTAGTCGAAGCCGATGGTCTCGACGCGCTCGAAGCGTTCGAGCGCCCAGGCCAGGCAGGTGGTGGAGTCCTGGCCACCGGAGAAGAGGACGAGGGCGTGGCCGGCTCGCATGGGATGGGTCCTTGGGGGCGAAAAAAGGGAGGGGGAAATGAAAAAAGCCCCGCATGCGCGGGGCCGTGGGCCGCCGAAGCGTGCCGGGGCGTCAGGCCATGTAGATGGCGATGAACGCCAGCAGCAGCATCAGAATGCCGCCCGCGATGGGCAGCACGATGGGCATGTAGGGCACCACGGCCTCCACACCGTCGGGCGCGTGGTGCTCGCCGGCGTGCGGGGTGGTGGTGGTGTCGTGGGCCATGGCGGGTTCCTCGGTTCGGTGTTGCGGAGGGTGGGACCATTCTAGCCATAGCCCCGTCGCGCCCGGCCCGCGGTTTCCTCGGTACAAACCTCAGTATTCAATAAGGCTTGCGGTCCGCTGGGGCGGGCGGCACCCACTGGTACAGCCAGGTCTCGGTGAGCGGCGCGCCATTCTCGCCGCGCAGGAACATGCGGATGGTGATCGGGTCGGTGCGGTCGTCGTCGGGCTTGATGTCGAACATCGCGCGCCAGCCCTGGATCGCGTCCTGCGGCCGGGCCGAGGTGATCTCGATCGTGCCGCGGCTCGCGGTGATCACCGGCTCCACCTTGGCATTGCGGCCCAGGGCCACGAGGTTCTCGCCCGCGAAATCGACCGCGAAGCGCCACGAGAAGTACTTGCGCGGCTGGCCGACCACGCCGCCGAGCCCCGTCCAGGTGGCCACGCAGCGCGCCAATTGCGACTGCGCGGGCGGGTGCGCGCCCCAGAACAGGCGGTAGCCGATGAGCAGCTCCTCGCCGGCCTGCGGCTTGCGGTCGGGGTTCCAGAACGCGACGATGTTGTCGAAGGTCTCGTCGACGGTCGGGATCTCCACCAGTTGCACCGAGCCCGCGCCCCAGTCGGACTTGGGCTCCACCCAGAGCGAGGGGCGGCGCTCGTAGAAGACGCCGTCGTCCTGGTAGTGGTCGAAGTTGCGGTCGCGCTGCACGAGGCCGAAGCCGCGCGGGCTCTGGTCCGCGAAGGCGTTGAACTGCAGCGTCGGCGGATTGGTGAGCGGGCGCCACACCCATTCGCCGTTGCCGCGCCACATCTGCAGGCCGTCGGAGTCATGGATCTCCGGGCGCCAGTCGTTGGCCATGCGGCGGTCGTTCTCGCCGTGCTGGAACATGCTGGTGCAGGGCGCGATGCCCAGCCGCTCGATGGGCTTGCGCGGGTAGAGCGCGGCGTCGATGTCCATCACCTGCGTGTCGCCCGGCGTGATCGCGAAGCGGTAGGCGCCCGACACGCTGGGCGAATCGAGCAGCGCCAGCACCACGACGGTGTTGGATCCCGGCAGGGGGCGCTCCAGATAGAAGGCGGTGAAGTCTGGGAATTCCTCCGGCCGCTGCATGCCGGTGTCGATCGCGAGGCCCCGGGCCGACAGGCCGTACTGCCATTCGCCGCCCACCGCGCGGAAGTAGCTCGCGCCCAGGAAGGCGGCCACGTCGCGCACTGGGTCGGTATGGAAATTGAGGCGGAAGCCCGCGAAGCCCAGGCTCGGCGGCAGGTCGCCGGGTTTCAGGCCGCTCTTGCCGTAGTTGAACATCTCCGGGTCGTAGGCCAGTTCCTGCGCCTTGCCGTCGGCGAGTTCGAACATGCGCACGGGCTTCTTGAAGAACAGGCCCAGGTGGAAGAACTTGGCCTGGAAGCGCAGGTTCTCGTCGGCCCAGAGGGCGTGGTCGCCCCGGAACTGGATCGACTGGTACTGGTCCCAGTCGAGCTTGGACACCGAGGGAGGAATCGTGTCCTTGGGCGGCTCGTAGGCCTTGGCGGCGAGGGCCCGGGCCTGGCCCTTGAGCGCCGCGAAATCGAAGGGCTGGGCCTCGCCCAGCGGCTTGAGGGCAGCGAAGGCCTGGGTCCAGTTCAGGCCCAGCCCACCTGCGGTGGCCAGCGCGGCGCCGCTGCCGAGGGAGCGGAGGAAATGGCGTCGTTGGGGTTTCTGCATGGGGCAGCAGTGTGCCGAAAACGGCGCGGCCGCAATGCAACGCCCTGTGACTCGGCAGGCAATAGTGGCAAAACCCGTCCGCGTCCTACAACAGCGCAGGCCCGCCCCTCACAGCAGATCGGCTTCCATCGACGCGGCGCGCAGGTGCGCGAGCACCTGCTGCACATGCTCGCGGCCGCGCGTCTGCAGCACCAGTTCGATCTCCACGTTCTGCGCGGCCAGCATGGTGAAGGCGCGCTGGTGGTGCACTTCCTCGATGTTCGCGCCGGCCTCGGCCACCGTGGCGGTGATGCGCGCGAGCACGCCGGGCACGTCGCGCGCGCTCACCTTGACGCGTGCCAGGCGGCCGGAGCGCACCATGCCCCGCTCGATGATCGCCGCCAGCAGCAGCGGATCGATGTTGCCGCCGCACAGCACCAGGCCCACCCGCTTGCCGCGGAAGCGCTCCGGGTGCCGCAGCAGCGCCGCCAGGCCGGCGGCGCCCGCGCCCTCGACCAGCGTTTTCTCGATCTCCAGCAGCATCAGCACGGCCTGCTCGATGTCGCCCTCGTCCACCAGCAGCAGGTCGTCCACCAGCCGCTCGATCACCTCGCGGGTGATCCGGCCGGGCGTGCCCACGGCGATGCCCTCGGCGATGGTGGAGGTGCCCTGCGGGTGCTGCGTGCCCTTGACGGCGTTCACCATGGCCGGGAAGCGCGAGGTCTGCACGCCGATGATCTCGATGCCGGGCTTCAGCGCCTTGGCGGCGGTGGCGATGCCCGCGATCAGGCCGCCCCCGCCCACGGCGATGGCCAGGCAGTCCAGGTCGGGCACGGCCTGCAGCATCTCCAGGCCCACCGTGCCCTGGCCCGCGGCGACGGCCTCGTCGTCGTAGGGGTGCACGAAGGTGAGTCCGCGCTCCTCGGCCAGCGCATAGGCGTGCGCGCGGGCTTCTTCCAGCGTGTCGCCGTGCAGCACCACTTCGGCGCCGAAGCCGCGCGTGCGCTCCACCTTCACGCCGGGCGTGAAGCGCGGCATCACGATCACGGCCACGAGGCCCAGGCGCTGCGCGTGGTAGGCCACGCCCTGGGCATGGTTGCCGGCGCTCATGGCGATCACGCCGCGCCGCTGCTCCTCGGGCGAGAGCTGGCTCAGCTTGTTGCAGGCGCCGCGCTCCTTGAAGGACGCGGTGAACTGCAGGTTCTCGAATTTGAGGAACACCTGCGCGCCCACGATCTGCGAGAGCGTGCGCGATTCGACGCAGGGAGTGTCGAGCACCTGGCCCTGGAGGCGGGCGGCGGCAGCCTGGATGTCGGGGAGGGTGAGCATGGGCGCCATTGTCGCGCCTGCGGACGGGGTGATGTTCGTTCTTCAGTGAGGAAAGGCCCGCGCCAGGATCGCACCCGTGTCCATCACTCGTGCATCGAGCGCCCCCACCACTCGCCCTGCACTCCCCAAGCCCAGCCGCGTGGCGACGAACGCATCCGCCAAAGCCGCGGGCGCATGGCGCCGCAGCAGGCAGGCCTGGGCCAGCAGCACCAGCCGCTGCACCAGCAGGCGGCCCAGCGCTTCGAGGGCGTCCGGGGGCTCGGCCAGCAGCGCCTGCAGTTCGCGCAGCGCGGCGGCGATGCGCGGCTCGCCCTGCGCGGCGGGTGCGAGTTCTTCCAGCAGGGCGTGGGCGGCCTCGGGATCGCGGGAGAGGGCGCGCAGCACGTCCAGGCACATCACGTTGCCCGATCCTTCCCAGATGGAGTTGACGGGCGACTCCAGGAACAGCCGGGCCATCACGCCTTCCTGCACGTAGCCGTTGCCGCCAAACACTTCCATCGCCTCGCCCGCCAGTTCCACGCCGCGCTTGCAGACCCAGAACTTGGCGGCCGGCGTCATCACGCGCTTCCAGGCGCGGTCGGCCGGGCTGGCGGCGCCGTCGTCGTCGCGCTCGAAAGCTTGGGCCAGGCGCATCAGCAGGGCCAGCGCGGCCTCGCTCTCCAGCGCCAAGTCGGCCAGCACGGCGCGCATCAGGGGCTGCTCGGCCAGGGCCTTGCCGAAGGCGTGGCGGCGGCGCGCGTACGCGATCGCCTGCACGGTGGCCTGCCGCAGGATGGCGGCGCTGCCGGCCACGCAGTTGAGGCGTGTATAGGTGGCCATCTCGATGATGGTGGGAATGCCGCGGCCTTCCTCGCCCAGGAGCACCCCCCAGGCGCCGTCGAACTCCACCTCGCCGCTGGCGTTGCTGCGGTTGCCCACCTTGTCCTTCAGGCGCTGCACGTGCACGCCGTTGAGCGTGCCGTCCTGCAGGCGGCGCGGCACGTAGAAGCAGGCGAAGGGCCCGCCCTCGCCCGTGCGCGCCACCACCAGGTGCGCATCGCTCTGCGGCGTGGAGAAGAACCACTTGTGGCCGCGCAGCAGGTATTCGCCGCCGCGCCCGCCCGCGCCGACCGGCGTGGCCACGGTGGTGTTGGCGCGCACGTCGGAGCCGCCCTGTTTTTCCGTCATGCCCATGCCCAGCCAGATACCGGCCTTGTCGTGCGCGGGCAGGTCGCGCGGGTCGTGCGTGCGGCTGTGGAGCCGGTGGCCCAGCTGCGCCCACAGCGCGGGCTCCTTGCGCAGCAGCGGGATCGATGCCTGCGTCATCGTGGCGGGGCAGAGCGTGCCCTGTTCCACCTGCCCGTGCAGGTAGAAGCCCGCGGCCCAGGCAGCCCAGCGGCCGGGCCGGTCGCTGTCGAACGGCAGCGAGACCAGGCCCTCGCCGCGGTAGAGCGCCATGAGCGCGTCCCACGCCGAATGGAACTCCACCCGGTCGATGCGCCGGCCGCGGCTGTCGAAGCGGTGCAGCACGGGCTTGTGGTGGTTGGCCCGCTCGGCCAGGGCGTAGGTGCCGGCGCTGCCGAGCCGGCGGGCATAGTCGCCCAGCGCGGGCAGGGCATGGGCGGCGCCCGCGCGCTGCAGTGCCTCCTGCAGCGCGGCATCGGTGGCGAGCAGGTCGTAGTCGGCCAGCTCGGCGTATTGGTTGAAAACCGCGTGGGTGGCCTGGGCCATCATGGTGTCTCCTCCACAGGGATGCGATGCGGCGGCGTGCGCCGAAGCCTCCATGGTGCACCTACGGGCCCGGGCCTGCACGCGCCTTCAGGACACGGGCGATGAGGCAACCTCGCGCAGCGCGCGCAGCATGGCGGCCACGGCCGTGCGGTCGGTGGTGTTCTCGCGCCAGTACATCGATACCGATCCGAAGCCCGACAGCCGCACCGGCAGCACGCGCAGCGCGCCCATGTGCGAGAAGCGCAGCGCCGCGCGGTGCGAGGCCAGGCCGATCATGTCGCTGTGGCCCAGCAGCGTGAGGTTGATGGTGACGGAGTTCGATTCCACGCTCCCCGGCGGCAGCGCATGGCCGGCGGCGGCCAGCGCGCCTTCGAGCGCGTTGCGGATCGGCGTGCCGCGCGGCCAGACCAGCCAGCGGTAGGCCATCAGGTCGCGCCAGTCGAGCGCCTCGCCTTCCGCGCGCTGCAGCAGCGGATGCTGCGGCCGGGCCACCAAGTGGATCGGCTCCATGTAGAGCGTCTCGGCATGGATGTGCGCATCGTGCAGCTCGGGCGCCGAGCGGCCCACCACCACGTCGAGTTCGCCATGGGCCAGCTGCTGCATGAGCACGTTCATGGTGCTCTCGGCCAGCCGGATCTGCGCGCGCGGCAGCCATTCCAGCAGGCGCAGCACGGCCATGGGCACCACGTCGGAGGCCGATGCGCCCGAGGTGCCCACGACCACCAGGCCGCTGCCGCCGTCGCGCAGGGCCTGCATGTCGTCGCGCGCGCTGTCCAGGTGGGCCTCGATGCGGCGGGCATGGGCGATCAGTGCCTCGCCCTGGGGCGTGGGCCGCAGGCCGCGGGCATGGCGCTCGAACAGCACCATGCCCAGATCGTCCTCCAGCTCCTTGAGCCATTTGGAGAGCGCGGGCTGCGCGGTGTGCAGCTGCTGCGCCGACTGGCTCATGTTGCCGGTCTGCGCGAGGCTGAGGAGCATCTGCAGCTGGCGCAGCCGCAGGCGGTGGGTCCAGTCCATGGGGGATCCAGGCGTGGGAGAGGTGGGGAGGAGGTATATCCAAAAGCTTATGGATAAGACCAATAAATGATTTTACGGACTATCGCTCGCTTCGAATAATGGACTCCATGGCACGGCCGAGCCTCTCCCCGAGGGCGCGATGCCGGGCCGCCGCCAAGGAGACAACCATGGACACCACCACCCTCGCCCAGCCCGCGGCCCAGGGCGCCGCCCCGGCCGCTGCGTCGGCTCCGGTCCCAGCATCGGCTTCCCGGACCCCAGCGCCCGAGCGCCAGGCCTACTACGACCGCATCGCCCGCCACGGCATGACGCCGCTCTGGGAATCGCTGCACAGCCTGGTGCCGCGCGAGCCGCGCCCGCAGGCCGTGCCCGCCTTCTGGAAATACGACGACGTGCGCCCGCTGGTCATGCAGGCCGGCGAGGTGATCAGCGCCGAAGAGGCCGTGCGCCGCGTGCTCATCCTGGAGAACCCCGGCCTGCCGGGCCGCTCCAGCATCACCTCCACGCTGTACGCGGGCCTGCAGCTGATCCTGCCCGGCGAGGTGGCGCCCAGCCACCGCCATACACAGTCGGCGCTGCGCTTCATCGTGGAAGGCCAGGGCGCCTACACCGCCGTCAACGGTGAGCGCACCACCATGCGGCCGGGCGATTTCATCATCACCCCGTCGTGGACCTGGCACGACCACGGCAACCCGCGGCTCGAAGAAGGCGGCGAGCCCGTGGTGTGGCTCGACGGCCTGGACATCCCCCTCATCGGCCACCTGGATGCGGGCTTCGCCGAGAACTACCCCGAGGCCGTGCAGCCCATCAGCCGCCCCGAAGGCCACAGCTTCGCCGCCTTCGGGCACAACATGGCGCCCGTGCGCCACCGCGCGGCGGACCCGACCTCGCCCATCTTCAGCTACCCCTACGACCGCAGCCGCGAGGCGCTGGACCGGCTCTTCCGCCAGGGCGGACTCGACGCCTGGGACGGCGTGAAGCTGCGCTACGTGAACCCCGCCACCGGCGGCTGGCCCATGCCCACCATGGCCACCTTCCTGCAGTTCCTGCCCGCGGGCTTCCAGGGCCGCACCTACCGCGCCACCGACGCCACCGTGTTCAGCGTGGTCGAAGGCCAGGGCACGGCACGCATCGGCGGCAGCACCTTCCAGTTCGGCCCGCGCGACACCTTCGTCGCGCCTTCGTGGGCGCCGGTGCAGCTGGCCGCCACGCAGGACGCGGTGCTGTTCAGCTATTCCGACCGGCCGGTGCAGGCGGCGCTCAACCTCCTGCGCGAAGAACGCACCTGATCGGGGCGCGGTCCACAGAGCCCTGCTGGCGGCGTTGCCGCATCTTGCCGTGGCGCTGCCACTGTCTGCGATGCGGCGCCTTGCCATCAGGGCTCTGTGGACCGCTCACGAGCGTGACCCGCCTTCCCTCTTTGAACGATCCATTTCTCTGAAAGAAACAACACCATGGCTTTCGTGTTTCCTGTTCCTCCTACCGTCGCCGTGCCTGTCGTGGGCAGTTCCGACGCCTTCGCCGTCCGCCGTGTCTATTGCGTGGGTCGCAACTACGCGGCCCATGCGCGGGAGATGGGGTTCGACCCCGACCGCGAGCCGCCGTTCTTCTTCTGCAAGCCGGCCGATGCGGTCATCCCGGTGGCCTACGGCGAGACGCTGCGGCTGCCGTACCCGGTGCGCACCGACAACTTCCACTACGAGGCCGAGCTGGTCGTCGCCATCGGCAAGGGCGGCAGCGACATCCCGCGCGAGCAGGCGCTGGAGCACGCCTGGGGCTATGCCGTGGGCCTGGACATGACCCGCCGCGACCGCCAGATGGAGATGCGCCAGATGGGCCGCCCGTGGGAGATCGGCAAGGCCTTCGACGCCTCTGCGCCCATCGGTCCGATCCACCGCGCGAGCGACGTGGGCCACTTCGAGCAGGCCGGCCTGTGGCTCACCGTGAACGGCGCGGACCGCCAGCGCAGCGACGTCTCGCACCTGATCTGGTCGGTGGCCGAGACCATTGCGGACCTCTCCACGTATTTCCGCCTGGAGCCCGGCGACCTGATCTACACCGGCACCCCCGAAGGCGTGGGCCCGGTGGTGCGCGGCGACCGCATGGTGGTGGGCGTGGAGCGCCTGGGCGAGCTGACGGTGGACGTGGTCTGAAGCCATCGCTAAGCCATGCAGCTCTACAGCTTCTTCAACAGCTCCACCTCGTACCGGGTGCGCATCGCGCTGGCGCTCAAGGGGCTGCCGGCCGATTACCGCGGCGTGAACATCCGCACCGGCGAGCACCGCGCGGCGGAGTACGCCGAACTGAACGCCGCACGCGTCGTGCCCACGCTGGTGGACGGCGACTTCGCCCTGGGCCAGTCGATGGCCATCCTCGACTACCTGGACCAGCGCCACCCCGAGCCGCGCCTGATCCCGCTCGAACCCCGCCTGCGCGCCCGCGTGCTGGAGTTGGCGAACGTGATCGCCTGCGACATGCATCCGGTGAACAACCTGCGCATCCTCAAATACCTTCAGGGCCCGCTGGCCTTGAGCGCCGCGCAGAAGGACGCGTGGTACGCCCACTGGGCGGCCGAAGGCTTCGCTGCCGTGGAGCAGTTGCTGGTGCGGCATGGCGGCGAAGGCGAGGGCGGCGAAGGCCCCTGGTGCTTCGGCGCCGCGCTCACCCTGGCCGACGTGTGCCTCGTGCCCCAGGTGGCGAACGCCCTGCGCGCGGGCTGCGACCTCACGCCCTACGCCCGCGTGATGGCCGTCTACGCGCATGCCGAGCAGCACCCCGCCTTCATCGCGGCGCGGCCGCAGGCGCAGCCGGACTACCAGCCATGACCTGATCTGAGCGAGCCCCGAGGGCCCAGAGATCCGCCGGCCAGGGTGGCGACACGCCAACCGGCACCGGCGGACCAGGCCCCTTCCATCCATAAAACGGAGCGAGACAACAATGAACCCATCCATGGCCGCCGGCATTCCGGCGGCAGACCGCGCCGCCTTCGGGCCGCTGCAATTGCGCGTGACGCTGCTGTGCGCCATCGTCGCCATGCTCGACGGCTTCGATACCCAGTCCATCGCCTACGTGGCGCCGCGCATCGCGGAAGACTGGGGCCTCAAGGCTTCTGAGTTCGGCCCCATCTTCGCGGCGGGCCTCTTCGGACTGATGGCCGGCGCCTTCCTGCTCAGCCCGGCGGCGGACCGCTGGGGCCGCAAGAAGGTGATCCTGCTGTCCACCTGCATCTTCGGCCTGTTCGCGCTGCTCACCGCCTGGGCCACCAGCATGAACGAGCTGCTGGCCTATCGCTTCATCACCGGCGTGGGCCTGGGCGCGGCCATGCCCAACATCATCGCCCTCACCAGCGAATACGCACCGCAGCGCCTGCGCGCCACGCTGGTCACGGTGATGTTCTGCGGCTTCCCGCTGGGCTCCACGCTGGGCGGGCTCATTTCCAGCTGGCTCATCGCGCATTTCGACTGGCATTCGGTGTTCGTGCTGGGCGGCGTGCTGCCCCTGCTGCTGTTGCCCCTGCTGGCCGTGCTGCTGCCCGAATCGCTGCGCTACCTCGCCGCCAGCGGCGCCGCGCCCGCGCGCTACGAGCCGATCGTGCGCCGCGCCTACCCCGGCGAAGACCCGGCCACGGTGATGGCCGGCCTGCGCGGCGAGGCCGCGGGCGTGCAGGGCGGCTTCTCGGTGTTCGAGCTGTTCCGCCACGGCCGCCTGAACACCACCGTGCTGCTCTGGCTCGCCTTCTTCATGAACCTGCTGGTCATGTACTTCCTGGTCAACTGGCTGCCCACGTTGCTCAAGAGCGCCGGCCTGCCGCTGGAAAAAGCCATCCTCTCCACCGCCATGCTCAACCTGGGCGGCGTGGTGGGCGCGCTCGTGCTGGGCCGGCTCATCGACCGCTTCAGCGCCTACACCGTGCTGGGCGCGGCCTATGCCGCCTCGGCCGGCTTCATCGCGCTGATCGCCTTCAGCGGGCAGAACCTCACAGGCCTGCTGGCCGGCGCCGCGCTCTCGGGCTTCGGCGTGGTGGGCGCGCAGATCGGCTGCAATGCGCTGGCCGCCGCCATCTACCCCACCCACATCCGCGCCACCGGCGTGGGCTGGGCCCTGGGCGTGGGCCGCATCGGTGCGATCGTCGGCCCACTGGCCGGCGGCGCGCTGCTGGCCGCGGCCTGGACGCCGTCCTCCATCATCCTGGTGGCGGCCGTGCCAGCGGTGCTGGCGGCCGTGGCGGTGGTGCTGCTGGGGCGCGTGCGGCGCGGCGCGTGATGGCGACGTGATAGGGATGGCCCGGAGACCGCCCACTGCCGAGCCGGCATAGCATCCCTGGCAAAGACATTCCCACAGCGGCCCACCGCATCCCACACGCCATGCACGACGGCCTTCGCACCTGGACCACCGACGCCGTTCCCCCCGCGCAGCGGGCCGACTACTGGGTCGGCGCCGTCTGCGACTGCTTCCTCGACATGGAGGTCGAGCCCGGCCAGCGCCACGCGTTCTCGGCCACGCTCACCTCCGTGCCCTGCGGCGGCCTGCGCATCAACCGCGCGAGCGGCAGCGGGCAGCGCGTGCGCCGCACGCAGCAGGCCATCCGCCGCGGGGACGGCGACAACTTCTATTACCTGCTCTGCAAGGACGCCGCGCCCTGCCACGTCGCGCAGGACGGTGCCGGCGCCGCGCGCCTGCTGCCCGGCGACCTGGCCCTGATCGATTCGCGCCGTCGCTACCTGCTGGATTTCCCGGACGTGGTGGACACCGTCTCCATCCAGATCCCGATCGGCTGGCTGGGCACCTGGCTGCCCGACGCCGGCCCGTGGCTGGGCCGCCGCGTGGACGGCTCCGCCGGCTGGGGCCGGGTGCTGAGCGCCTACGTGAACCAATTGCAGGCCGAGACGCCCGACCGCCTGGGCGCGCTGCAGGCCGAGCACCTGGGCGGCCTGCTGTCCCTGGCCTGCGGCGCGGCGCCCGAAGCGCCGCCGCGCCCGGGCCTCGTGCAGCGCATCGAACACTGCGTGCGCGAGCGCTTCTGCGAGCCCGGCCTCACCGCCGCCGACGTGGCCGAAGACGTCGGCATCTCGCTGCGCACGCTGCACCGCGCGCTGTCGTCGGGCGGCACCACCTTCGCGGTGCTGCTCCTGCGCGAGCGCATGGCCGTGGCGCAGCGCATGCTGCATGCGCCCTCGCACCGGCACCTGACGGTGGCCGAGATCGGCCGGCGCGCGGGCTTCCTGGACCCGTCGCACTTCGCGCGCGCCTGCCGGCAGTGGTGCGGCAGGACGCCCGCGCAGGAGCGGTGCGCGGGCCCAGGTGCAGGCGCAGGCGCGATGGGCGCAGCGGCACGCCCCTGACCCCCCGCCCCGCCTGGCATCCAGCGTCCGCCCCGCTGGCACGCATCGGCCATCCGCGGCCCCACCGCCGGGCCACCATGGGTCTCCCACACCACAAGGAGACAACGACATGGCGGACACCTACGTTCTGGTCCACGGCGCCTGGCACACCGGCGAAACCCTGGCGGCCACGGCCAAGCACCTGCGCGCGCGCGGCCACACCGTGCACTGCCCCACGCTGCCGGGCAACCGCCCCGGCGACGGCACGGCCCCACTGGGCCTGCAGGACGCGATCGACGGGCTGGTGCAGTTCCTGGAATCGAACGACCTGAAGGACGTGCGCCTCGTCGGCCACAGCTACGGCGGCATGCTGCTCTCCGGCGCGGCCGACCGCGTGCCCGAGCGCATCCGGCGGCTGGTCTACGTGAACGCCTTCGTGCCGCTGCCCGGCGAATCCCTGGCCGACATGGCGCCCCCCTATTACCGCGCCATGTTCGAAAACATCGCCGCTGCGAACGGCGGCGGGGTGCAACTGCCGTTCGCCGTGTGGCGCGAAAGCTTCATCAACGATGCCGATGCGGAGCTGGCGCGCACCACCTATGCGCTGCTGCATCCGCAGCCGCTGCGCTGCCTGACCGACCCCATCACCCTCTCGCAGCCCACCGCCGCACTGGCACTCGGCAAGTCGTACCTGAACTGCCGCGAAGACACCGCGCTGCCGCAAAGCCTGCCCTGGCATCCGCGCCTGTCGGAGCGGCTCGGCCTGTTCCGCTACGTGGAGGCGGGCGGCAGCCACGAGGCGCTGTTCACCGATCCCGAAGGTTTCGCGCGCGGCATCGAGCGCGCGGGGCGGGATTGACCCGCGGTCACAACAGCACACACCCAGACAGCCAGGAGACAACGCCATGCAAGCCACTGCACACCGCAACACCCCGGCCACCGTTGCCGCCGCGCGCCCGTTCCTTTTCCGTTCACGGTCTGCCCGTGCGGCCTTTGCCGCAGCCGCCGCTTTCGCGAGCCTCGCCGCCGCGCTGCCCGCGCAGGCGCAGACTCAGGCACAGACCTGGGCGCCCGACGCGGCTCCGAAGTCGCCCTGGCGCCTCTACGCCGGCCCCGCGCACATCGGCTTCAGCACCTCGGCCGAAGTGCGTGCCGGCGGCCAACGGGTGCCCGGCGCCGACGCCCGGGCCGACGCCAACAACAGCCTCGGCTTCGGCGCCATCTACGACTTCCACCCGGGCTGGAGCGCCGAAATCGCCCTGGGCCTGCCGCCCACCACCGCCCTCCAGGGCACCGGCACCCTGGCCGGCGCCGGCACGCTCGGCAAGGTGAAATACGGCCCCGCCGTGCTCTCCGTGCGACGCCACCTGTGGGAAGACGGCCCCGTGCGCCCCTACATCGGCGCGGGCATCAACTACACCCTGGTGCTCGAATCCCGCGATGGCTTCGTGTCGAACCTTCACGTCAAGAACGGCGTCGGCCCGGTGCTGCAGGCCGGCTTCGAGGTGCCGATCGATCCGCGCTGGAGCTTCTTCGTCGATGCGAAGAAGATCTGGCTCAAGACGACGGCGACGGGCACGCTGCCCGCGCTGGGCGGGGCGCCCGCGCATGCGAAGGTGCGGCTGGATCCGCTGGTGGTGACGGCGGGGGTGAGTTATCGGTTTTGAGTCAGAGGCGCTGACTTGGCTTGAGTGCATGAACAACAATGCTTGGCGGGGCCAACTCTATGGCAAGCACTGGGGTTGCGTTGTCCGGTTTTCGCGTCGGAGCTTATCGATTCCTGTCTTCAGTCTTCGCCATAAGTTCTTGGACACTATGAAAATTGACAAACCACGCAACGTGGCCTAAAATCTTCACCAACACGGCCCCTCTCGGCGATCCTGCTTCTGCAGGAAAGCTGCTGAGGGGTTTTTTATTGTTTGCACTTACCAGCCTGTTTCCCAGTCATCGGGAGCGCCCATGCCAGCTAAGTTCAATCCCACGTGGGAGAGCTGGGGGAAGGCTAAGAGTTGTGTCTTCATCCGAACGGACCAGTTGGAACGCGGGTTGACCACACTCAGCAGATGCTGGGTGATCTTGAGCAGTAAGAAGCAACGCGCCCGCGCGTGCATATCGGTCTCGAATGGACGCACCCAAGTCAGATCGGCAGACGATGGCAGCCTGGGCTGATCGACGATGTTCCGGTTCCATAGGCGGCTGTGGTGTGCACAGACATTGCGCAAATAGTTCAGGCTGCGCAGCCATGTAGCGAACACCCGACCGTTGGCTACGCCGTACTGGCTGGCAATCGCATCCTGCTCCGTTTCACGCATGCCGTTGAACAGCGTGGAAAGCGTGCCAAAGTCCCATACTTCGCAAGCCACCCAGATCGCGAGCGGCAAGCCGTATTTCGCCTTGTTGTGCCGGACAAATTCTTCCTTGGATCGTGCGATCAATTGGGCATGCTTGCCCAGCCATTCGTGGTGACGGGTGATGCCAGAGTCCTTATCCAACTTCACACTGAAGTCGTCGTGGAACAGACCTGGCTGGAGATAGGCAAACCGATCAAGTTGCCCCAGCGTGTGGGACACATCCACGCGCAGCGCAACCTCGATGCGTTCGAGCGCATCCATGACCAGGAGGCGCAGCTGCTTGTCGAAGACGTATAAGTCCACCGCGCTCTGGAAGGTCGTTCCGGCGCGGAAGGTATCCAGTGCAATGCGCTCTTCGACAGCCTTCTTTGGCCTGCGCCCATGCTCGTCCAGCAGGCACAGCGGACCGCTGCGCTCGCGAAACGCAAACCAATAGCCACTGAGACGGTAGTAGCCAATTCGTTCCAGGTAGTCGAGAGCGCGCGCCCGGTCAGTGACAGCCATGCCGCGCGCGATCAATTGTTCCAGCTGATCGGCGTAGCTCTTCCAGTGTTTGGGGTAGCTCAAGCGAATGGCCTTTCCTCAACGAGTGTGGAGGTCTGATGCGAGAAGTCTGTGCATCGAGGGTAACCTCAGTTCCGCAAACTGAAAATGCATATCAGCGAGGTCGATTTCGACCTCGGATGCGATCGCGCACATCCAACGTGAAATCTGCCGGCCGGAGCCCCCTCACTCCCCCTCTGCAAACATCTCCACCACCACCCCCCGCAACCACTGATTCCCCGGATCCCGGTGGTACTTCGTGTGCCAGAACAGGTTGATCGCCACCTGCGGCAATTTGGCGGGGTGGGGCGCATAGGCCAGGCCGAAGGGTTCGGCCATGCTCTGGGCCATTTTCTCGGGCACGGTGGCAACCATCTGGGTGGCCTGCAGGATGTGGCCGATGGCGACGAAGTGCGGCACGGTGAGGCGCACGTCGCGCGCCACGCCCATGCGCTCCAGCAGCTCGTCCACCTTGCCGTGGCCCGTGCCTTCCGATACGACCACCACGTGCTCCGCCTTGGAGAACTCCGCCAGGCCGATGCTGCGGCGCTTGTGCAGCGGGTGGCCCTGGCGGAAGAGGCACACGTAGGGCTGGCGGAACAGCCGGCGCTGGAAGAAGCCGGCCTTCAATTGCGGCAGCAGGCCGATGGCGAGGTCGATCTTGCCGGCCTCCATGGCGTCCTTCAGGTCGGTCGCTGAGTTGCGCACGGTGGTCAGGCGCACGCCGGGCGCCACCTGGGCCAGCCGTTCCAGCAGGCGCGGCAGGAAGTAGATCTCGCCGATGTCCGTCATGCCCACCTTGAACACGCGCCGGCTGGTGGCGGGATCGAACCCCAGCTTGTGGTTCAGCGCGCCGTGGATCATCGCGAGCGCGTACGACACGGATTCCGCGAGCTGGTCGGCGTAGGGCGTGGGCTGCATGCCGTGGGCCGTCCGCAGGAACAGTTCGTCACCCAGCAGGCGCCGCAGCCGCGCGAGGGCGTTGCTCACCGCCGGCTGCGTGAGGCCCAGGTTCTCGGCGGCCTGCGACACCTTGCGCGTGACCAGCAGCTGCTGGAAAACCACCAGCAGGTTCAGGTCGATCTCTTCCAGTTCCACGCTGACCCTTTATTCATCGGAGTGATGCGATGTATTCACGCCATTCTATTGGCTGATGGGTCGTTCACAGGAATGATCGGGGCCATAACGAAAACCTGGAGACAGTCCCCGATGGAGTTGCATATCGAGCCGCTGGGCCGCGTGTTGCCCGTGGAGCCCGGCGCCAACCTGCTGGAAGTGCTGCGCGAGCACCAGATTCCGGTGTCGTACAGCTGCATGGCCGGGCGCTGCGGCACCTGCCGCTGCAAGGTGATCGCGGGCGAGGTGCTGGATTCCGGCCAGGCCCTGCGCATGCCGCCGCTGGGCGGCGATGGCGAGGCCCAGTACGTGATGGCCTGCCAGACGATCCTGAGCGAGTCCTGCACCATCGAGATTCCCGAGCCCGACGAGGTGGTGGTGCACACCGCCCGCACCCTGAAGGCCACGGTAACGGCCGTGGAAACGCTCACGCACGACATCCGCCGCCTGCGCTTGAAGCCTGCCAAGCCGCTGGACTTCTCGCCCGGGCAATACGCGCAGCTGCAGTTCGGCCCGGGCCTGGTGCGGCCTTATTCGATGGCCGGGCTGCCCCAGGATGACGAGCTCGAATTCCACGTGCGCCTGGTCGAAGGCGGGCTGGTTTCCACCCACGTCGCCAACGTGCTGGCGGTGGGCGATGCGGTGCGCGTGAGCGGGCCGCTGGGCTCGGCCTATCTGCGCCGCAAGTACGAGGGGCCCATGCTCTGCGTGGCGGGCGGCACGGGGCTGGCGCCGATTCTCTCCATCGTGCGCGGCGCGCTGGAAGCCGGCATGCCCAACCCCATCCACGTCTACGCCGGCGCGCGGTCGGCGCGCGATGTCTATGGCCTGCAGTGGCTCTCCGCGCTGCAGCAGCGCTACCCGCAGCTGCACGTGCATGCCGTGGTGGCCGCCGCCGATGCGGCGCCGGGCCAGCGCATGGGCCTGGTCACCGACGCCATCGCCGAAGACTGGCCGAGCCTGGAAGGCTGGCGCGCCTACCTGTGCGGCTCGCCGCCCATGGTGGAGGCCGT
The DNA here is from genome assembly GCA_913774955.1 of uncultured Acidovorax sp. Taxonomy (GTDB): domain Bacteria; phylum Pseudomonadota; class Gammaproteobacteria; order Burkholderiales; family Burkholderiaceae_C; genus Paracidovorax. Next base: position 105,793 of record CAJYKV010000021.1, on the reverse strand, counting down.
GTCGCTGCTGGCGCGCCAGCGCGGCATCGCGCCCGAGCACCTCTACGCCGACGCTTTTTATGCGAGCACCCCCTGAGCGGCTACGCCGCTTCCCCCTTCCAGGGGGACGACGCCAGCGGCCGGGCCAAGCCCGTTCCGCGGCGTCCGCTGGCATGGCCTGCTCCGCGGCCTTTCGATCGTGACGCGCCGTGCATTGAACAACCATCACAAGGAGACCATGACATGAGTTCGCCCCACCCCGTCTTTCCATTGCAGCCCGTCTGGGAAAGCTCAGGCACCCACCGCGTGCCCTTCGCGGCCTACACCAGCGAGGAGATCTACCGCCGCGAGCTGGAACGCTTCTTCTACCGCGGCCACTGGTGCTACGTGGGCCTGGAGGCCGAGGTGCCGAACCCGGGCGACTTCAAGCGCACGGCGATCGGCGAGCGCTCGGTGATCCTCACGCGCGGCGAGGACATGCAGCTGCATGTGGTGGAGAACGTCTGCGCGCACCGCGGCATGCGCTTTTGCCGCGAGCGGCACGGCAACCGCAAGGAGTTCGTCTGCCCCTACCACCAGTGGAACTACAAGCTCGACGGCACGCTGCAGGGCGTGCCCTTCCGCCGCGGCGTGAAGCAGGACGGCAAGGTCCACGGCGGCATGCCGGCGGATTTCAAGCTGGAAGAGCACAGCCTCACGCGGCTCAAGGTGGCCGTGCGCGGCGGCGTGGTGTTCGCCTCGTTCGACCACGAAGTCGAATCGCTGGAAGACTTCATGGGCCCGGTGATCCTGGGCTACTTCGACCGCATGTTCAACGGCCGCCAGCTGAAGATCCTGGGCTACAACCGCCAGCGCATTCCGGGCAACTGGAAGCTGATGCAGGAGAACATCAAGGACCCGTACCACCCCGGCCTGCTGCACACCTGGTTCGTCACCTTCGGCCTCTGGCGCGCGGACAACAAGTCCGAACTGAAGATGGACGAGCGCCACCGCCATGCGGCCATGGTGTCCACGCGCGGCGAGGCCAAGAAGCAGACGTCGGACGTGTCGAACGTCTCCAGCTTCAAGGCCGGCATGCAGCTGGAAGACCCGCGCTTTCTCGACATCGTGCCCGAGCCCTGGTGGGGCGGCCCCACGGCGGTGATGACCACGCTGTTCCCGAGCGTCATCCTGCAGCAGCAGGTCAACAGCGTCTCCACGCGCCACATCCAGCCCGTGGGCCACGATGCCTTCGACTTCGTGTGGACGCATTTCGGCTACGAGGACGACACCGACGAGATGACCGAGCGCCGCCTGCGCCAGTCCAACCTGTTCGGCCCGGCGGGCTTCGTCTCGGCCGACGACGGCGAGGTGATCGAGTTCTCGCAGCAGGGCTTCGAGCAGAAGCCCTTCCACCGCGCGCTGGTGGAACTGGGCGGCCACGGGGTGGGCGATACCGACCACATGGTGACCGAGACGCTGATCCGCGGCATGTACGAATACTGGCGCGGCGTGATGGAGAAGGAGGACTGAGAGCATGAGCACGACGACGACCACCAACACCGCCACGCCCGCCATCGACTTCGCCGACTGGTTCGCGCTGCAGCAGCTCTATGCCGACTACGCCGCCGCGCTCGACGCCGCCCAGTGGGATCGCTGGCCGGGCTTCTTCACCGAAGACTGCGTCTATCGCCTGCAGCCGCGCGAGAACCACGAACGCGGCCTGCCGCTGGCCACGCTCTCGTTCGACAGCCAGGGCATGCTGAAGGACCGCGTCTATGGCATCCGCGAGACGCTGTTCCACGACCCGTACTATCAGCGCCACGTGATCGGCGTGCCCCGGCTGCTGGCGGCGGGCGAGGGCCGCTGGGAATGCGAGACGAACTACGCCGTCTTGCGCACCAAGCTGTCGGAGCCCTCCACCGTGTTCAACGTGGGCCGCTACCTCGACGTGGTGGTGCGCACGCCCGAAGGGCTGCGCTTCGCCCGCAAGGAATGCATCTACGACAGCGAAATGATCCTGAATTCCATCATCTACCCCATCTGATCCGAGGAGACACACCATGACCGCCATCGATACCGCATGGACCGAGGCCGCCGCGCTGGACGACGTGCCGCAAGACGACGTGATCGGCGTGACTGTCGGCGGGCGCGACGTGGCGCTCTATTCGGTGGAGGGCGAGGTCTTCGCCACCGACAACCTCTGCACCCACGGCAACGCGCGGCTGTGCGACGGCTTCCTGGAAGGGCACGAGATCGAATGCCCGCTGCACCAGGGCCGCTTCGACGTGCGCGACGGCAGTGCGCTGTGCGCGCCGCTCACGCAGGGCCTGCGCACCTACCCCGTGCGGATCGAGCAGGGCCGGGTGTACCTGCAGCTCGACGGCGCGGGTTAGCGTTGCCGGCCCGCCTGCCGCTGCGCGAGCCAGAACATCGGCAGGGCCAGCACCGCGCAGCCCGCGAGCACGGCGAAGGCCAGCCCGAAATGCCCCTGCGCGCCCACCACGCTGTTGGCGATGGCGGGGCTGAGCGCGGCGCCGACGCCCTGCAGCGTCATCACCAGGCCCAGGGCGGTGTTGTAGCGGCCGCTGCCGCGCACGTAGCGCTCCACCATCAGGGGCGTGGCCACGCCGAGCGCGCCCGCGGCGAGGCCGTCGAGGACCTGCACGGGGATGTTGGCCCAGGCCTCGGGGATCGCCCAGGCCAGGATGCCGCGCACGGGCAGCGCGAGGATGGCCAGGTAGACGAACACCTGCAGATCGAAGCGGCGGCTGCGCGACACCCACAGCGCGACGGGCACCATGGTGAGCTGGGCGACGACGATGGCGATGCCGGTCCACAGCAGCGGCGCGGAATCGGGCACGGTGGCCGCGAGCCGCTGGTTGAGCAGCGGCAGCATGGCCGCATTGCCCAGGTGGAAGAGCGCGCAGGTCAGGCCGAACAGCCAGAGCGCGCGGTGCGACAGGAAGGCGCGCCAGCCCTCGGGTGCCGGCGTGGCCCCGGCGACGGAAGCCGCGGTCTCGGTGCGCCCGGGCTCCGCCGCGGCTGCGCCACCGCGCGCCGCCACGTGGTCGATGTCGCGGTCGCGGATCGAGGCCAGGCAGGCGAGGGCACCCACGGCCATCGCCGCCATGACGACCAGCATCCAGGGGGCGCCGAGCCAGTGCGCGAAGGCCGCGGCGCCGAGCGCGGAGACGATGTTGCCGGCGTGGCTGAAGGCCTCGTTGCGGCCGGTCTGGTGGCGCAGGCCGCTGCTGCGCGCAAGGCCCAGCGTGAGGGCCGCGAGCCCGGCGGCCAGCAGGGCGCCGGCCACGCCGGTGAGCACCTGCGACAGCACCAGCATGGCCGGCGACCGGGTGCTGAAGGCGAGTGCGCTCGCGCCCAGGACGGCGATGGCCGCGACGGCGATCAGGACCCGCTTGGCGCGGGTGCGGTCCGCCCAGGCGCCGGCCAGCGGCGTGGCCAGCATGGCCGCGAGGCCCCCGGCCGACATCACGACGCCGATCATCGTCTGGTCGATGCGCTGCGTCTGCAGGTAGGTGGCGAGGAACGGGCCGAGCCCGTCGCGCACGTCCGCCATGAAGAACGCCATCCAGGCCAGGGCCGTGAGGGAGGCCCCGGCGGCCACCGGCGCACTGCCGCCGGCAGTCCGTGTGTCCCGGTCCGGGGCGCCGATGAGGGCGGCGGGGGCGGTGTCTGCGGTGGCGGTGTGCGCGGCGGTGGTCATGGTGTCACCCGTGGGTTTTCGTGGGGAGCGTGTGGCCGTTGACGGTGCGGGCCTCGATCACGTGGCCCGGTGCGCCGCGCAGCGGGCGTGCCGGGCCGCTGGCCTCGACCGCGTCGCCCGCCTGCAGCGGCAGCGCCGCGAAGCCGTCGGGGCGCATGTGGACGAAGTCGCCCGTGTCCAGCACGACGCCGTTGGGCTCGCCGTGGCGGGCGTGGTGGATGCGCGCCACGCGGCCTTCCACACGGCGCACGGCCTCGTCGGGTGCGGCGGGCGCGCCGTCGATCGACACCAGCCGTTCGAGGGCATAGACCTCGTGCGCGGCCTCGCCATGGCGCGGGGGCGCCGCCACGGTGCCTTCGACCACGAGGGCCTGGCCGGGGCGCAGGGCTTCGAAGGCGCGCGCCGCGCGCTCGTCCTGCTTGCCGAGGGTGAACTGCGCGGGCACGCCGTCCACGTCGATCATCGCGCCTTCCACCTCGCCGCGCGGGCTGTGGAGCAGGTGCTGGAAGCGGCCTTCGAGGGACCAGACTTCGATGGTTTCCTGGGGTTGGGTCATGGACACGATTCCTGTGAATGGGGTGGGGTGTGGGGTGGGTGGCAGGCGCGGATCAGGGCTGGCGCGGCGGGCCGCCGGCGGGGCCGCGGAACACTTCCTGCAGCGTGCTGGCCGAGGTGCCGAGTTGCGTGGCTTCCAGCGCGGTGCCCAGGGCGTTGCGCGTGCCCCAGCCGCGGGCCGACACGGTGGCGCCGGGCTGCAGCAGGGCGCCCATGCTGGCGGCCACGTGCGGCGGGAAGCGCACGATCACGCCGTTGTCGAGCAGCAGGCCGTGGGCGTCGCCGCGGGTGCTGAGCAGCACGGTGGCCACGCGGCCGTCGGCCTGCAGCTCGGCGAGTGCCTGGCGCTGCGGGGGCGGCGGAGGCACCTGGCCGGCGGCGGGCGGCGTGTCTTCGACGGCGCGGCCCTGCGAGCGGATCGCGCTGGCACGCAGCACGGGCACGCCGGTGTGGTGCCAGCCGGCCACGTCCACCACGGCGCCGGGCTGCAGCCAGGCGGTCAGGCTGCCGGACAGGTGCGGCGGGAAGGTCACCTGCGTGCCGTCCTGCAGCAGCAGGCCGTCGGCCTCGCCGTTGGGGTTGAGCAGCCAGCGCTGCAGCACGCCGCTGTGCGTGGCCTGTTCCACGGCGGCCGGCTGCCCGATCGGGCCCGGGGGCTGGCCGGCGGCGGGCGGCGGAGGCGGCACTGCGCCGGGGGCGGGGGCCGTGGGCTGGGCCTGCGCGGCGGCGCAGGCGAGCAGGGCGGCGGCGAGGCCGGCGCGGGTGATGAGAGACGGTCGCATGGAGGAACTCCTTCGGGTGTGGATGCCCTGGTGTCTCAAGACGCGTGCCAGCATGGTTCGCCTTGTGAATCAACGGGTTGCGGATTCGGCAGCGGTGGCGGGCTGCGTGGCGTGGCGACAGCTTGTCCGGATTCGCGACATGGTGGGCGGCCCCGGGTGTCTCATTCGATGCCGTACTGCGCCAGCTTGCTGTAGAGCAGCTGCCGGTGAATGCCGAGGCGCCGCGCCGCGAGCGAACGGTTGCCGCGGGCCTCGGCGAGCGCATGGGCGATCATGCGGCGCTCCAGCCGCTCCACGGCCTCGGGCAGGTTGCCGTCCAGTGCATCCGCAGGCAGGGCATGGCCGCCCGCCGCATCCGCACCGCCGGCCGCGGAGGCCGGCCCCAGATCGAGGTCGGCCGCTCCCACCGCGGGGCCGCGCTGCAGCGCCTGGGCGCGCTCCATCGCGTTGCGCAGCTCGCGCACGTTGCCGGGCCATGGGTGGGCGAGCAGGGCGCGCGCGGCGTCGGGCGCGAGCCGCTTGGCCGGCCGCGGCGCCGCGGCACGGCGCAGGAAGTGCTCCGCCAGCGGCACGATGTCGGCCAGGCGCTCGCGCAGCGGCGGCAGGGTGATCTGCAGCACGTCGAGCCGGTAGCGCAGGTCTTCGCGGAAGCGCCCCTCGCGCACGGCGGTGGCGAGATCGCGGTGCGTGGCGGCCACCACGCGCACGTCCACCCGCACGGCACGGTGGCTGCCCAGCGGCGTCACCTCGCCCTCCTGCAGCGCGCGCAGCAGCTTGGCCTGCACGTCGGGCGCCATGTCGCCGATCTCGTCGAGCAGCAACACGCCGCCGTCGGCCGCGCGGAAGCACCCGGGCCGGTCGGTGGCGGCGCCGGTGAAGGCGCCCTTCACGTGGCCGAACAGCTCGCTCTCCAGCAGGTCCTTCGGAATGGCCGCGCAGTTCAGCGCCACGAACGGGCCGGCGCCGCGGGCCGAATGCCGGTGCAGCGCGCGCGCCACCAGTTCCTTGCCGGTGCCGGTCTCGCCCTGCACCAGCACCGGTGCCTCGCTCGCGGCGGCCAGCCCGATGCGCTTGTGCACCTCGCGCATGGCCTCGCTCACGCCGATCAGCTCGCCCTCGTCGTCCGGGCCTTCCCGCGCGGCAGGCGCGGGCGGGGCGGCCTCCGCATCGGCGCGGGAGCGCAGCGCGCGGTCCAGCGCCTCGATGACGGCGGCGCGGCCCACCGGTTTGGTCAGGTGGTCGAAGGCGCCCAGGCGCATCGCCTCGATGGTGCCGGAGCCGCTGGCGTAGGCGGTGAGCACCAGCACCGGCGGCAACTGCGGCAACCGGGCCGCGAGCGCGGCGAGGGTTTCCAGGCCGTCCATGCCGGGCATGCGGTGGTCCAGGAAGATGGTGGCGTAGCGGTGCTGCTGCGCCTGCCTGAGCGCTTCTTCGCCGCTGGCGGCTTCGTGCACTTCGTGGCCCAGGCCTTGCAGGGTTTCGGCGAGCGATTCGCGGAAGGCCGCGTCGTCGTCGACGATCAGGATGCGCGCCATGGCAGCTCCAGGATGAAACGCGCGCCGCCGCCCTCGCGCGGCGCGTAACGCAGCTCGCCGCCGTGCGCCAGCGCCACCTCGCGCGCCAGCGCCAGGCCCAGGCCGTTGCCGTCGGTGCGGCCGGTGGCGAACGGCTCGAAGAGCTGGGCGCGCAGGTTTTCCGGCACGCCCGGGCCGTCGTCTTCCACGGCGAGCACGCACCGCGCGCGGGCGGCATCCATCTGTACGGAGAGCACGGCCTCGCCGCCTTCGGGCGCATGGCGCACGGCGTTGTCCAGCAGGTTGTCGACGGCGCGGGCGGCATGCACCGGGTCGAACACCGCCTGCGGCGGTGCGTCGCCGCGCAGGGCCAGGCGCACGCCGCGCGCCTCGGCGGCGGGCCGCACGGCCTCCAGGCGCTCCTGCAGCCAGGCGGGCAGGTCCACGGCGCGTGGGGCCAGCTGCAGCGGCTGCACCAGCGAAAGCAGGCTCTGCACCAGTCCTTCGAGCCGGTCGATCTGCGTGCCGATGGCCGTCAGCGCGCCCGCCTCGCGCCCGGGCGGCGCGGCCAGGGCGTTGTCCACCTTCAGCCGCATCGCGGCGATGGGGTTGCGGATCTCGTGCGCGACCGAGGCCGTCATGCGGCCCAGGGAGGTGAGTCGCATGTCGCGGTGCTGCTGCGCGAGCGCCTCCTGCAGGCGGGCGCGGGCCTCCTGCAGCCGCGCGCCGAAGCCGTTGAAACCGTCCACGATGCGGTCCAGCTCGCGGATGCCGGTGCGCTCCAGCACGGGCACGGTGTCGCCCCCGGCGCCGGCCAGGGCTTCCTCGAGCCGACCGACCTGCCGCAGGCCGCGCAGCAGCACCCACCCCAGCCAGGCGCCCGAGACGACCACCAGCAGCGCCAGGATGCCGATGCCGGCGCGCAGGCTGTCCTGCGCCGCGATGGCGCCGGCATGCACGCGCGTCATCGTCCAGACGGCGGTATCGGGGTGCGCGGCCAGCGGGCAGGCCGCGACGATCAGCACTTCGTGCGTGCCGCGCACCAGGTTCACCAGCGGCTGGCGCCCGGCGCCGGCCTGGCGCGCCATCTCCACGATCAGCGGCTCTTCGGCGGAAGGCACGTCGCTCTTGACGCCGCTGCCCTCGTAGGTGGGGTAGGCGTAGCCCAGCATGCCGCCGCTGGCGCTCCACACGCCGCCCTCCACGCGCGGCGCCTCCAGCAGCACCACGTGCAGCAGCACGCGCAGCAGGTCTTCGCGCGGGGCGTCGGCCGCCACGTCGGGAACGGACTGGGCATAGCGCGCCGCGATGTCGCCGCAGGCCTGCGCGACGCGCGCGCGGCCGGCGGCCACCTGGGCGCCGGAGCCCGACTGGTAGAGCACCGTGAGCACCACGGCCACCAGCGCGCAGGCGCCGAGCAGCAGGGCCCAGAAAAGGGTGAGTTGGATCCGCAGGGAGCGCACAGGGGTTCCGTGGAGGGGAATCCCGCGCATCCTACGGCACCACGGTCGAGCCGGCGTAGGAGGCCAGCCCATCCGTGGGCGGGCCGCTGCCGTTGCCGCTACCTCGCCCGCGGCACCTTCGGGGGCTCAGGCGGCTTCGGGGTAGAACAGCCTGCGCGCCGGCACGGGCGCCACCGCCTGCCCGATGGCGGCGATGTGGTCCGGCGTCGTGCCGCAGCAGCCGCCCACGATGTTGACGAGGCCTTCGGCCGCGAACTCGTGCACCAGGCGGCTGGTGACTTCGGGTGTCTCGTCGAAGCCGGTGTCGCTCATCGGATTGGGCAGGCCGGCGTTGGGGTAGCAGCTGATGAAGGTGTCTTCCGCCACCCGGTTCAGCTCCTGGATGTAGGGGCGCATCAGCGTGGCGCCCAGCGCGCAGTTCAGGCCGATGGCCAGCGGACGCGCGTGGCGCACGCTGTGCCAGAAGGCCGTCACGGTCTGGCCCGAAAGGATGCGGCCGGACGCGTCGGTGACGGTGCCGCTGATGATGAGCGGCAGGCGCTCGCCGCTCGCCTCGAAGTATTCGTCGATGGCGAAGAGCGCGGCCTTGGCGTTCAGCGTGTCGAAGATGGTCTCGACCAGCAGCACGTCGGCACCGCCCTCGACCAGCGCCTCGGTCTGCTCGTAGTAGGCGGCGCGCAATTGCTCGAAATCGACGTTGCGCGCGCCGGGATCGTTCACGTCGGGGCTGATGCTCGCCGTCTTGGGCGTGGGGCCCAAGGCGCCGGCCACGAAGCGGGGCTTGTCAGGCGTGGAGTATTTGTCGCAGGCGGCGCGGGCCAGGCGCGCGGACTGCAGGTTCATCTCGCGGGCGAGATCGGCCATGTGGTAGTCCTCCTGCGCGATCGTGGTCGCGCCGAAGGTGTTGGTCTCGATCAGGTCGGCGCCCGCCGCGAGGTAGCGCTCGTGGATGTCGCGGATCACGTCGGGCCGGGTGAGCGAGAGCAGCTCGTTGTTGCCCTTCACGTCGTGCGGGAAGTCCTTGAACCGGTCGCCCGCGCCGCCGGGGCCGGCGTACCCCTCGCCGCGGTACTGCGCCTCGCCCAGCTTGAAGCGCTGGATCATGGTGCCCATGGCGCCGTCGAGGATGGCGATGCGTTGGGCCAGGATGGCGGGAAGCTGCTGGGCGCGGGTGTAGTGGAGGCGTTGCATAAGCCTCGATTGTAGAAAGTGCGTGGGCTTCCCGTCGCGCCGGACGCCGGACGCCGCCCCCCGGCCGTTCAGGCGGCGTCGGGAACGGCCTGCAAGGCCTGCAGCGCCTCCGTCAGCAGCACCAGCGCCGGATGGCGGTGCGCGTTGCGCCGCGCGATCAGCTCATAGGGTTCGCTGCGCGACTTGAGGCGCAGCGGCAGGCGCGCGACCAGGCCGTGCCGGCAGACGTAGTCGGCCACGTCGTCCGACACCAGCGCGACCAGGTTGGGATCGTGGCTCAGCAGCGAGAGCGTGGCCAGGGCGGACGTGGTTTCGATCAGGTGCGCCGGGAAGAACAGGTCCTCTTCGAAGAACTCCCGCTCCAGCGTGCGCCGCATCGGCATGTGCGCCCGGTACACCACCCACCGGTTCCCGGAGAGGTCCTGCAGCGTGATCGACGGCAGGCCCGCCGCCGGGTGCGCCTGGTGGGCGATCACGGCCAGGGACTCCTCCTTCACCACGACGGCGTCGTACAGGTGGGGCCGGGGGCTGACCGACAGCCGGCAGATCGCGGCGTCCAGCCGCCCCTGGTCGATCAGCGCGAGCAGGCTTTCGCTGGTGTCCTCGACGATCTCCACGGACAGGTCGGGCTGCCGTTCCATGAGCCGGGTGAGCGCCCGCGTCAGCAGCGGCACCGCGCCCATGATCGTGCCCACCGCGATGCGGCCGCCCGCGCCGCTGGCGATGGCGCTCAGCTCCTGCTGCAGGTGGCCGATGTCCGACTGGATCAGCCGCGCGAAGCGCACCGCGCACTGGCCGGCCTGCGTGGGCACCAGCCCGCGGTTGGTGCGCATGAAGAGCGTCGCGTTGAGCGTCGTCTCCAGCTCCTTCAGTGCCTTGCTCGCACCGGGCTGCGTGAGCCCCACCCGGTCGGCGGCCGCCAGCAGCGATCCGTGCTCGGCCACGGCGATCAGCAGCCGCAGCTGCCGGGCGTGCAGGCGGGACATCACGGAGTTGAGGCTGTGCGGGCTCTGCATTGACGGAAAGTTATAGGAGTATCGAAAAAGCTCAGTTTATCTACTACGGGTGCTCAAATAGACTGGCCGCTTTCCATATGAATATAAGAATTCCGGATAGCAGAGGGCCTTATGGCAGTGATCAACTACGTGACGGAAATCCGCTTCGGCCTGGGCACCGCCGCCGAGCTGGCCCCGGTCTGCGCGGCGCAGGGCTTCAGGAAGCCGCTCTTCGTCACCGACAGGGGCGTGGTGGCGGCGGGATTGATCGACTCCCTGCTGTCCATGAACGATCTGCCGCAGCACCACGTGTTCGACGGCACGCCCTCCAACCCGACCGAGGCGGCGACGCGCGCGGGCGTGGAGAGCTTTCTCGAAGCGGGCTGCGACGGCATCGTCGCCGTGGGCGGCGGCTCGTCGATCGACCTGGCCAAGGCCGTCGCGGTGTCTGCCCGCCATCCCGGCCCGCTGCGGCAGTTCGCGCTGATCGAGGGCGGGCTCGCCCGCATCACGCCGGCCACCGTGCCGATCGTGGCCATCCCCACGACGGCCGGCACGGGCAGCGAGGTGGGCCGCGGCGCGATCATCATCCTGGACGACGGCCGCAAGGTGGGCATCATCTCGCCCCACGTCATCCCGAAGGTGGCGCTGTGCGATCCGGCGCTGACGGTGGGCCTGCCGCCGGGCCTCACGGCCGCCACCGGCATGGACGCCGTCGCGCACTGCATCGAAACCTTCCTCGCGCCCGGCTTCAACCCGCCGGCCGAGGGCATTGCCCTGGACGGCCTGCGCCGCGCCTGGAAGCACATCGAACGCGCCTTCCACGAGCCGGGCGACCTGGATGCGCGCAGCAACATGATGAGTGCCTCGCTGCAGGGCGCGCTGGCGTTCCAGAAGGGTCTGGGCTGCGTGCACAGCCTGAGCCATTCGCTGGGCGGCATCGACCCGCGCCTGCACCACGGCACGCTCAACGCCGTGCTGCTGCCGGCGGTGGTGCGCTTCAACCGCGCGGCGGAGACGGTGGTGCGCGACGAGAAGATCGACCGCCTGGCGCAGGCCATGGGCCTGCCGGCGCATGCGTCGGTGGAGGACGCGATCCAGGACATGTCCCGCAGGCTCCAGCTCCCGGCCGGCCTGGGCGCGATGGGCGTGACGGCCGACCTGACGCCGCGCATCGTCACCGGCGCGCTGGCCGACCACAGCCACAAGACCAACCCGCGCGAGGCCAGCACCGACGACTACGCGCGGCTGCTCGAAGCGGCCATGTGACCACGACGGCATCCCGGCCCGCCGCACGCGGATGCCGGGGGGGCCGTGCCGCCGCCAACGGCATGCCCCGGTGGCGCTCCCTTTTCCTTCCTTTCCGATGACGATCCAGCCATGACTACCACCACCACCCTCACGGGCGAAATGCTGATCGGTGCCTCTGCGGTCGCCGGCACCGACGGAGGCCAGCGGGCCTTCAACCCCACCACGAATGCCGAGATCGCCGAGCCCCTGTTCGGCTTCGGCACGGCCGCCGACGTGGACCGCGCCGCAAGCCTGGCGGCAGCGGCCTTCGACGAATACCGCGCGCTGCCGCTCGCGCGCCGCGCCGCCTTCCTGGAAGCCATCGCCGACCAGATCATGGCGCTGGGCGATGCGCTGCTGGAGCGCGCCCATGCCGAAACCGGCCTGCCGATGGCGCGCCTGACGGGCGAGCGCGGCCGCACCGTCGGCCAGCTGCGCCTGTTCGCCGCCGTGGTGCGGGACGGCCACTTCCTGCACGCCACCATCGACCCGGCCCAGCCGCAGCGCCAGCCCCTGCCGCGCGCGGACCTGCGGCTCGCCAGGGTGCCGCTCGGGCCCGTGGCGGTGTTCGGCGCCAGCAACTTCCCGCTCGCGTTCTCGGTGGCCGGGGGCGACACGGCCTCGGCCCTCGCCGCCGGCGCGCCCGTGGTGGTGAAGGCGCACGGCGCCCACCTGGGCACGTCCGAGCTGGTGGGCCGCGCCATCCAGAACGCGGTGCGCGAGCAGGGCCTGCCCGAAGGCGTGTTCTCGCTGCTGATCGGCGCCGGCCGCAGCATCGGCGAGGCGCTGGTGGCCCATCCCGCCATCAAGGCCGTGGGCTTCACCGGCTCGCGCCAGGGCGGCCTGGCACTGGTGGCGATCGCCAGCCGCCGGCCCGAGCCGATTCCGGTCTATGCCGAGATGAGCGCGATCAACCCGGTCTTCCTGCTGCCCGGCGCCCTGGCGCAGCGGGCCGAGGCGATCGGCCAGGGATTCGCCGATTCGCTCACCATGGGGGCGGGGCAGTTCTGCACCAACCCTGGCCTGGTGCTGGCCATCGACGGCCCGGACCTGGACCGCTTCGTGCAGTCCGCGGCCGAGGCCCTGGGCCGCAAGAATGCGCAGACCATGCTGACGGCCGGCATCCACGGCGCGTACTGCAGCGGCGTGGAGGCCGTGGCGGCCACGCCGGGCGTGCAGCGCGTGGCCGACGGCCAGGCCGCAGGGGAGCTGCACAACGCCGCGCAGGCCGCGTTGTTCACCACCGATGCCCGCCACTTCATGCAGCAGCATGCGCTGTCGTCCGAGGTGTTCGGCCCGGCCTCGCTGGTGGTGCGCGCGAAGGACATGGACGAACTGATCGCCGTCGCCGAGCAGCTGGAAGGCCAGCTCACCGCCACCCTGCACCTGGAAGCGGCCGACCATCCGCTCGCCCGCCGGCTGCTGCCTGTGCTGGAACGCAAGGCCGGCCGGCTGCTGGCCAACGGCTTCCCGACGGGCGTGGAGGTCTGCCATGCCATGGTGCATGGCGGGCCGTACCCATCCACCTCGAACGCCATGTTCACCTCGGTGGGCGCCAGTGCCATCGACCGCTTCCTGCGGCCCGTGTGCTACCAGGACCTGCCCGACGCCCTGCTGCCCGAGGCGTTGCAGCAGGCCAATCCGCTGGGGCTCTGGCGGCTGACGGACGGCCAGCCCGGTCGCGCGTGACGGGCGTGCCCGCGGCCGCCGGTGGCATGCCCGTGGCAGCCCCTGGGGCGTGATGCGCCTTACCGCGGCGCCGCGGCGCCCGCCACTTCCAGAAACGTCTGCAGCGCTGGATTCGGCGCCGCCTCGTGCCACGCGAGCACGCCCACCGTGGGGTGTTCCAGGTGGGCGATCGGCACGAAGCGCACGCCCTGCACCGCGGCCTGCGCCATCGTGGCGGGCACCAGCGCCACGCCCATGCGCATGGCCACCAGGGCGACCACGGTCAGCCATTGGCGCGTGGCGTGGCGCGTGTGGGGATGGATGCCGGCGCGGTGGAAGAGGGCGACCACGTTGTCGTGGTTGGCCGGCGCCACGTCGCGCGAGAACATCACGAAGGTTTCCTGGGCCAGGGCGCGCAGGTCCACCTGCGCCGCGCCGGCCAGCGCATGGTCGTGCGGCAGGCAGGCCACGAAATGGTCCGGCGCCAGCGGCAGGCTGCGCAGCGGCACGGGCACCACGCTGGCGTTGATGAAGCCGGCATGCAGCTGCCGGTGCAGCAGCGCCTCGATCTGCTCGCCCGAGGACATTTCGCGCAGGTGCACCTCGATGCCGGGCGCGCGCTCGCCGAAGGCGCGCACGATGGCGGGCATGTCGCGGTAGACCATCGAGCCGGTGAAGCCGATGTCCAGCCGCCCGCGCAGGCCTGCGGCCACGGCGCGCGCCGCATCGCCCGCGCGTGCCACGCGGTCGAGGACCACGCGCACTTCGGCCAGGTAGGCCTGGCCCGCGGGCGTGAGCGCCACGTGCTTGCTGCTGCGGTCGAACAGCTTCACGCCCAGTTCGTCCTCCAGCGCCTTGATGCCCGAGCTGAGCGGCGGCTGCGTGATGGCGAGCCGCTCCGCCGCGCGGCCGAAATGCAGCTCCTCGGCCAGCACGGCGAAGTAGCGCAGCAGGTGCAGTTTCATGCCAGGAATCATGCCAGCCGCCGCGGTCCCCGCGATCCGGTGCGCGGAAGCGGCGCAGCCGCTCAGAGGGATGTCAATAGGACTTCGGCAGGCCCAGCACCTTCTCGGCGATGAAGCACAGGATCAGCTGCGGGCTCACGGGCGCGAGGCGCGGGATCCACGCTTCGCGCATGTAGCGCTCCACGTGGTATTCCTTGGCGTAGCCCATGCCGCCGTGGGTGAGGATGGCGCGCTCGCAGGCGTGGTAGCAGGCCTCGGCGGCGAGGTATTTGGCGGCGTTGGCCTCGGCGCCGCAGGGCTGGTGCCGGTCGTAGAGCCAGGCGGCCTTCTGCACCATGAGGTGCGCGGCCTCCAGCTCCATCCACGATTGCGCCAGCGGGTGCTGGATGCCCTGGTTCTGCCCGATCGGGCGGCCGAACACCTCGCGTTCCTGCGCATAGCCGGCCGCGCGCGCCAGCGCCGCGCGGCCCAGGCCCACGGCCTCGCTCGCGATCAGGATGCGCTCGGGGTTGAGGCCGTGCAGGATGTACTGGAAGCCCTTGCCTTCCTCGCCCACGCGGTCTTCCACGGGAATGCGCAGGCCGTCGATGAACACCTGGTTGGAATCCACGCACTTGCGGCCGAGCTTCTCGATCTCGCGCACCTCCACCGTGCTGCGGTCCAGATCGGTGTAGAACAGGCTCAGGCCTTCGGTGCCGCGGCACTCCTCCAGCGGCGTGGTGCGCGCCAGCAGCAGGATCTTGCTGGCTACCTGCGCGGTGCTGATCCACACCTTCTGGCCGTGCACCACGTAGTGGTCGCCCTGCCGCACGGCGCGGGTCTTCAGCTTGAGCGTGTTCAGGCCCGTATTGGGCTCGGTCACGCCGAAGCAGGCCTTGTCGCGGCCCTGGATGAGCGGCGGCAGCCAGCGCGCCTTCTGTTCGTCGGTGCCGAACACCACCACCGGGTGCAGCCCGAAGATGTTCATGTGCACGGCCGAGGCGCCCGACAGGCCCGCGCCCGTGGCCGAGATCGTGTGCATCATCAGCGCGGCCTCGCTGATGCCCAGGCCCGCGCCGCCATACGCTTCGGGCATGGCGATGCCCAGCCAGCCGGCATCGGCCAGCGCCTGGTGGAAGTCGTGCGGGAAGCCGCCATCGCGGTCCTTCGCGAGCCAGTAGTCGGCATCGAAGGGCGCGCAGACGCGCCCGATGGCATCGCGGATCTGTTCCTGTTCCGGCGAGAGGGCGAAGTCCATCATGCGCCTTTCGTGGCCGGGCGGATCACCTTGTCGGGCGATTCGCCGTAGGGCGGGCTGTAGATCACCAGCAGCTTCACGGGCGTGTCGCTGGTCACGGTGAACACGTGCATGCGGTCGGCCGGGAAGAAGCACATGTCGCCCGGCACCATGTCGAAAGCCTCGCCCTCCACCTCGGCGCGGGCCGTGCCCTCCAGCAGGTAGCAGGCCTGCTCGATGCCCGGGTGCGCATGCGGCAGCGCGCCGCCGCCCTTGTGCAGGGTGCCGAGCAGCACTTCCATCTGCCGCGCGCCCACGGTCTCGGGGCCGATCAGGCGCTGGTTCACGGTGTGGTGGTGGTTGGCGGGCTGGTAGCCGGGCACCTGGGCGGCGCGCACCAGGTAGCGGGAGGAAGGGGCGGCAGGGGTCATGGCGGTGGTCGTGTCGGTCGTCGGGGAAGGGGTTGCGGAAGAGGTCATGGGCGCGGTGGCGAACGTCATGCGCCGTCACCGGCGGCGCGGCAGGCGCGCTGCACGAGCAGGGCATCGATCTGCGCGGGCGTGTAGCCGGCCCGGGCCAGCAGGCTGCGCGTGTGTTCGCCCAGGCGCGGAGCGGGGGGCAGGTCGCGCGCCGGGGGCGTGGCGGACCAGCGCGTGGGGTGGGCCATGGCGTGCATCGGCCCCTCGGTGGGGTGTTCGGTGTCGTGCACGAAGCCGGTGGCGCGCAGCTGCGGGTTCTGCAGCAGGTCGGCCGGGGAATTCATCGGCATGTTGGGCACGTCGGCCGCGTCCAGCAGCGCCCGCCACGCGGCCGTGGTGCGCGTGCGCAGGATGCGCGCCACCTCGGCGTACACGGCGTCGATGTGCGCGGCGCGCGCGCCGTGCGTGGCGAAGCGCGGGTCGTGCGCGAGGCCGCCGCTGCCGTCCTCGCCGATCGCGGCGAAGAAGCTGCGCCAGTGCTTGTCGTTGTAGATCAGCACGCAGAGCATGCCGTCGGCCGTGGCGTAGGGCTTGCGGTGGGCCGTGAGCAGGCGCGCGTAGCCGGGCTCGCCCAGGGGCGGCTCGAAGGTCAGGCCCGCCATGTGGTCGCCCAGCACGAACTGCGCCATGGCCTCGAACATCGGCACGACGACGGCCTGGCCCCGGCCCGTCTTCTCGCGGGCGTAGAGCGCCGCCGTCACGGCGTACACCGCATGCAGCCCGGTCACCCGGTCCGACAGCGTGGTGGGCGCATACGACGGCTCGGGCGCGCCGTAGCGCTGCATGAGCCACGGGATGCCGGTGGCGCCCTGGATCAGGTCGTCGTAGGCGGGGCGCGCGGCGTCCGGTCCGTCCTGGTCGAAGCCGCAGCAGCTCACGTGGATGATGCGCGGGTTGCGCGCGCTCACCGCCTCGTAATCCAGCCCCAGCCGGGCCAGCGCCCGCGGCCGCACGTTGCTGATGAGCACGTCGCAGTCCTCGGCCAGCCGCAGCGCCGCCTCGCGCCCTTCCGGGTGCTTCAGATCGAGCGCGATGCTCTGCTTGCCCGCGTTCGCGTGCAGAAAAATATGCCCCATGCCCGCATGCCGCATCGGCCCCACGTGCCGCATGTTGTCGCCCTCGGGCGTCTCCACCTTCACCACCTCCGCGCCCAGTTGCGCGAGGATCTGCGTGGCGAACGGGCCCATGATCACCGAGGTGAGATCGAGCACGCGCACGCCCGCGAGCGGGCCGGTGCGTGGGGCGGATGGAGCAGGGGAAGAAGCGTCGTCTGTCATGTCATGTTCCGTTGGACAGGTCCGTCCGGCAGTGCCGCTCATGCCACGCCCAAGCCCACGGCGTTCGCATCAGCGCGGCCCAGGCCAGCAGACGCCGTGGAACTGGCTCCGCCAGGCCACCGGCGTCCGGCCCCCCTTCCCACGGTGCGCAGCGGCGTGAGAGAAGGGGGAAGCGGCGCAGCCGCTCAGGGGGTTGTTTGCTGGATACCGGCTTGCTGGATCAAACTGCGCCAGTGCGCGAGTTGCTGCGCCACGTACTGCGCGAACTCTTCCGGAGTCTTGCTGGGCCAGACCTGGAAGCCGATCTGCGCGAGCTTGTCCTGCGTGTCCTTGTCGGCCAGCACGGCCTGCAGTTCGGTGTTCAGGCGCTGCACCACGGCGGGCGGCATGCCGGCCGGGCCGAAGACGCCGTTCCACGAGGTCAGATCGAAACCCTTCACCGTCTGCCCGATCGGCGGCACGCCCGGCAGCAGCGGCGAGGGCTGGGCGGTGGTGATGCCCAGCGTGCGCACCTTGTCGCCCGTGAGCATGGTCTTGCCCGAGCCCAGGTCCACCACGTAGGCCTGCACCTGCCCGCCCAGCAAGTCGGTCAGCGCCTGCGGGCTGGACTTGTACGGCACGCTCAGCAAGTCCACCTTCGCGATGTGCTTGATGCTCTCCATCGCCACCAGCGAGGTGCTGTTGGGCGTGGCGTAGCTCAGCGTGCCGGGATGGGCGCGGGCGTAGTCGAGGAATTCGGGCAGGGTCTTGACCGGCAGGGCCGGGCTCACCACGAGCGCGAAGGGCAGCTCGCCCACGCGGGCCACGGGCGTGAAGTCCTTGATGGGGTCGTACTTGAGGCTGGAATACAGCGCCGGGTTGGCCGAGTGCGAGGTGTTCGTGGTCATGAACAGCGTATAGCCGTCCGGCTTGGCCCGGGCCGCCAGCACCGCCCCCACCTGGGCGTTCGCGCCGGGCTTGTTGTCCACCAGCACCGGCTGCTTCAGGCGCTCGGACAGTTTCTGGCCGACGGTGCGCGCCACGGCATCGGTGCCGCTGCCCGCGGCGAAGGGCACGATGAGGGTGATGGGCGCATTGGGATAGTCGGGCGCCTGGGCCATGGCCGCCGAGGTGGCCAGCGCGGCTGCGGCGCCGCAGGCCCGCAAGAGGGCGCGGGGAAGGGAAAAACGCATGGTGTTGTCTCCTGGAAGGGCGGCCGCTGTACCCGGGCCTGATGGCATCTTGGGCGCCCCTCCCATTCGCGTCCAATTCAATCGTTGATGCGTGCGATAGCTTTTGCGAATGGTCGCGGCGCTTCAGGCCTGCAAGGCGGAGCACAATACGCACCTTGCCTGCATGCAGCGCAGCGGCTTCGCCGGAATGCCGTCCTGCCCTGCACCCGCCCGGCGCCACTGCCGCGCGGGCATGCCCCACGCCACCGAACAGAGAGTTCCACCGCCTTGTCCCCCGCGCTTTTCGTCCTGCACGACGTTTTCGGCTACGAGCATTTCCGCGGCCCGCAGGAGGCCATCGTCGAACACGTGATCGCCGGCGGCGACGCACTGGTGCTCATGCCCACGGGCGGCGGCAAGTCGCTGTGCTACCAGGTGCCCGCCATCGTGCGGCGCGACGCCGGCAAGGGTGTGGCCATCGTCGTGTCGCCGCTGATCGCGCTCATGCACGACCAGGTGGGCGCGCTGCACGAAGCGGGCGTGGATGCGGCCTATCTGAACTCCACGCTCGACTGGCAGCAGACGCAGGAGCTGGAGCGGCGCGTGGCGCGCGGCGACATCACCATGCTGTATGCGGCGCCCGAGCGCCTGACCACGCCGCGCTTCCTGGAGCTGCTCGACGGCCTGCACCAGCGCGGGCAGCTCTCGATGTTCGCGATCGACGAGGCGCATTGCGTGAGCCAGTGGGGCCACGATTTCCGCCCCGAGTACCGCGCGCTCACCGTGCTGCACGAGCGCTATCCGGGCGTGCCGCGCATCGCGCTCACCGCCACGGCCGATGCGCTCACGCGGGAGGACATCGTCGAGCGCCTGCAGCTGGAAGACGCGCGGCATTTCGTCAGCAGCTTCGACCGGCCCAACATCCGCTACCGAATCGAGGAGAAGAAGGAGCCGCTCGCGCAGCTGCTGCGCTTCATCGAGCGCGAGCACCCGGAGGATGCGGGCGTGGTCTATTGCCAGTCGAGGAAGCGCGTGGAGGAGATGTCCGCCGCGCTGGTCGATGCGGGCCTGAAGTCGCTGCCCTACCACGCGGGCCTGCCACCCGAGGTGCGCCAGGAGAACCAGGACCGCTTCCTGCGCGAGGAAGGCATCGTGATGGTGGCCACGATCGCGTTCGGCATGGGCATCGACAAGCCCGACGTGCGCTTCGTGGCCCATGTGGACATGCCCAAGAACATCGAGGGCTACTACCAGGAGACCGGCCGCGCCGGCCGCGACGGCCTGCCCGCCGATGCCTGGATGGCCTACGGCCTGCAGGACGTGGTGAACCAGCGCCGCATGATCGACGAGAGCCCAGCCGGCGAAGAGTTCAAGCAGGTGATGCGCGGCAAGCTGGACGCGCTGCTGGGCCTGGCCGAAGCCACGGACTGCCGGCGCGTGCGCCTGCTGGGTTACTTCGGCGAGCCGTCGGAACCCTGCGGCAACTGCGACAACTGCCTGAACCCGCCCGCGGTGTGGGACGGCACAGACGCGGCGCGCAAGCTGCTGTCCACCATCTACCGCGTGCACGAGGCGAGCGGCCTCACCTTCGGCACCGGCCACATCATGGACATCGTGCGCGGCAAGGACACGGAGAAGATCCGGCAGTTCGGCCACGACAAGCTCTCCACCTTCGGCGTGGGCAAGGAATACACCGAACCGCAGTTGCGCGGCGTGCTGCGGCAACTGCTCGCCACGGGCGCGGTGGGCCTGCACAAGGTGATGCTGGAGAGCGGCCACAGCTTCGACACGCTGAGCCTCACCGAAGGCTCGCGCCCCGTGCTCAAGGGCCAGGTGCCCGTGCAATTGCGCGAATCCACCGCGAGCACGCCGGCCAAGCGCACCCGCCGCAGCACCGCGCCTCCGGCGGCCGCCGCCAACCTGGGCCCGGACGCGCAGGTGCGCTTCATCAACCTCAAGGCCTGGCGCGCCGAGGTGGCGCGCGAGCACAACCTGCCGGCCTACGTGATCTTCCACGACGCCACGCTGGCCGCGATCGCGGAACGCCAGCCCGCCTCCCTCGCCGACCTGCAGGGCATCAGCGGCATGGGCGCCAAGAAACTGGAGGCCTATGGCGCGGACGTGCTGCGCGTGTGCGCCTCGGCGGGCTGAGAGCCGCTCACAGAACCCTTCTGGCGTCGTTGCCTCATCTTGTCGTACTACTCGTACTGCCTGCGATGCGGCGCCTAGCCAGAACCGCTTCGCTGGGTTCTGTGAGCGGCTCTGAACCGCTCGCCGAGCGCGGCTGCCGTGCGGGTCAACCGCCGGACTGCGCCGATCCTGGGCCCGTGGCCGGCCGGTCCTGCAGCAGCGTGCGCGTGATCGCACGGCCGATCTGCTCGAACAGCCGGCCCGCCTGCCGCATCTCGTCCAGGCCTTCCGCGCAGGTCGCCACCACGATCGCGCGCGCGCCGCCGTCCTGCGGGTCGATCACGCCCATGTGGCAGGCGCGGTGGTACTGCGTGCCGGTCTTGTGGATGAAGCGCACGGTGCGCGGCAGGCCCGCCTCCAGCCGGTAGGCGTCGTAGGTGTCGAACTTCAGGTCCTTGTAGAGCATCTGCTGGTGGGGCGGCGTCAGCAATTGCCCGCGCACCAGCTTCTCCAGCATGCCGCCGTAGCCCGCGAGGGTGGCGGTGTTGGCGCCCCGCGCGTAGTAGCGGTCGTAGGCCTCTTCCATCGTCTTCACCTGCAGCTCGTCCTTCCTGACCTGCAGCGTGCGCGCCAGCGCCTGCACGCGCTGCGGGCCCATCGGGGCCGCGGCCACGCGCACCAGGTCCATCGGCGCGATCTCGCGCGCGCGGGGGTGCAGCTCCGCGTAAACGTCCTGGCGCACCTGCGTGAAATTGGTGAGCGGGCCGACGTTGCGAGCGCCCATCAGCGCCTGCGCGCGGGTGTTGAACGTCTCCAGCCCGATGGTGCGGATCAGCAGGTTCGCCGCGGTGTTGTCGCTCTCCATCAGCATGCGGCGCAGCAGTGTTTCGACGCTGTGCTGCGTGCCCACGGGCTGCCAGACCAGCGCGCCCGAGCCGTCGATCTTGTCGCGCTCTTCCACGCGCAGTTCCTGGTCCAGGCGCAGCCGGCCCTGCTGCACTTCCTGCAGCACCGCGATCGCCAGCGGCAGCTTGGCCGACGATGCCAGGTACCAGCGCCGGTCGGCCTGCCAGGTGAAGGTCTCGCCGTTGTCCAGGCGCTTCACGTACAGGCCGAACTGGCCGGGGGTTTCGCGTTCCAGTTTCTGCACCTGGGTGCCCAGCGCCTCGGCCCAGGCGGGGGCGGCCAGCGCCCGCTCAGGCGTCGTCGTCCCCAGCGCCGTCAGCAGCAGGGGCAGCGCCGCCGCCAGCACCGTGCGGGCGAGCCGCCGGCGCATCGCCGGACGGCGCGGCACCGGGGCCGGAAGCCCGGGTGGGCAGGGTGGGGCAGCGTGGTTCATGCGATCTCCCGTCGGACAGCAGGCCCGACTGGCAGAGGGCGATGCCGACCTGCCGGAGCGCGCGATCGGACCGGGCCGTGGAAGGTTCGCCGCGCGTGCAGGCCACCACCAGCACGCGCCGCTCCGGGAGGGAGCGCGGCACGGTGACCAAGCCTGAATCGCATGTTCGTGCGCGCTGCGTGCCGGTCTTGTGGGCGAAGCGCGCACCCGGCGGTAGTCCCGCCTTGATGCGCTGCGGGCCGGTCTTCACGCGCTCCATCACGGACAGCAGATAGGCCGTGTGCCGGGCATCGAGCGCGCGGCCTTCCACGAGCGCCTGCAGCAGGTCGGCGTAGGCATCCAGGCGCCCGCTGTTCAGGCCGCCGGCGTAGTAGGTCTCGTAGGCCGAGGCCAGGTCCGTGGGCACGAGCGAACGCTCCGGCACGCGCAGCAGCGTGGCCAGCGCGGACCGCGCCGCCGCGTCGCCATGCAGCCGCTGCTGCTGGCGCAGCGCGAGGAAGTCGGTGCCCGAGAGGTGCGCGGCCTCGGGCGTGAGCACGCCATAGACGTGGCGGCGCACGTCGGCGAGCGAGGTGATGCGCCCGAATCCCCGGGGCACCAGCGACTGCACCACCGCATTCACGGTGCCGATGCCCACCAGGCCGATCAGCATGTCGCTGGCGGTGTTGTCGCTGTAGATGATCATCTGCTCGAGCAGGTAGCGCACGGTGAGCGGCGCGCCCACGGGCCGGCCGTTGGTGGGGCCGGCGCCGTCCACGTAGTCGGCGGCGCGCAGGGTGAGCGGCGTGTCGAGCGTGAAGTCGCCGCGCTCCACGCCGCGCAGCACCGCGATCGCCACGGGCACCTTCACGGTGGAGGCCAGGTACCACGGCTCCGATCCGTGGAACGAAGCCGAGGCGCCCGTCTCCAGATCGCGCACGTAGACGCCCAGGCGCACGCGGCTGTCCGCTTCGGCCTGTGCAAGGGCGCGCTCCAGGGGCTGCACCCAGGCCGGGGCGGACACCACCGGGCCCGGGGCGGCCGGCTGCGGCTGGGTGGCGGGCGGCAGATCGACGGGCTGCGCCGACCGGGCCGTCTGCGCCATGGCGGGCGCCAGGGCGACGCACCAGAGCGCGCAGACGGTGCAGGCCAGGCGCCGCAGCGGACGGGTGGCGCGGGAAGAAGGAACGGTGGCGGCGGTGAGTGCGGGGAAGAGCGTAGCGGGCATGCGGGCGGTCCCGGGATGCGGGCGATGACAGGGAATGGCGAAGCCCGGCCTCGGCACGGGCGCGAGGCTCCACCCTATCGCGCGCGGGCATGCCGTGCCGTAGGGCAATGTCCCTTGCGCCGCGGATGGCGAATGGCCGAGGCCGGGCTCGTCCATGGCACTGTATTTACAATCAGTGCTTTGAGCCCACGCCATGCCGGACATCGCCATCCAACGCATCCACCGCACGCGCCTGCTGCAGATCTGGCGGTCCGCGGGCTGGCCTTGCCGGGACGCGATCGAGATCGACCTGCTCGCGGCCGGCATGGTGCGGCTGGCGGAAGAGGCGGGCGGCCACGAGGTGCTGCGCCTCACCGATGCCGGCATCGTCTGCCTGGCCGAGGCGCGGCAGAAGGGTGCGCGTGCCCTGAGCGCCCACGACCGCCTGGCGATGCGCTTTTCCGAGCAATTGCGCGCGGCGGGCCGCATCGTCTGGCGCGAGCTGTCGCTGCGCGCGGCGGTGGAGGCGCTGCCGACCGCGCCCATGCCCGCACCTGCGTCGGCACCCGCCCCGGCGCCCGGTCCGCAGGCGGCACCCATGCCCGCGCCCGCCGGCCGCCTGGCCCTGCGCGGGCTGTGGGACGACGACGAGGAGGGCGCAGGCGGCGCGTGCGCCCCCACGCCGGCCGTGGCGCGCATCTGGCGCATGGCGCGCCCCGATTTGTTCTCGATCCGGCACACCAGCGTGCCCGCCTACCTGCAGCCCATGGTGCACGAGGTGAAGGCCAGCCGCGCCGACCTGCTCTCCGACCTGCGGCACGCGGCCAAGCGCGAGGCCTACCAGTGGCTCTGCGAAGAGTGCTACTACGTCTTCCCCGCGGGCATCGCCCGGCCCGAGGAAATCCCCGAGCCGTTCGGCGTGTGGGTGCTGCACGGCACGATCGAGACCGGCCGTTTCGAGCTGCTGCGCCCCGCGCGCCATGCCCGCTGCCCGCTGCCTTTCGCCGTCTGGATGGCGCTGTGCCGGGCCACGCCGATGTACGGCGACGGCGAGCCCACGCAGGCGCTGCTGGGCGAAGGGGTGGAGGGCGCGGACGGGCCCGCGGCGGAGCCGGTCCTTGCGGAGACGGCGCCCTGCGCCCCGGATGCGGCCGGATCGCCATCCCCCGAGCTCGCCGATCCCGATCCCCTGTCGCCTCCGGGGCCGCCTGCCGCCGGGACCGCGCCGGTGGCCGCGCCCACGCCCGCGGCGCAGCCCTGACGGACCGCACCATGCAGGCGGTGCCCATGGCCGTGCTCCCGGACGGCGCGGAGCCGGCGCCCGGCGCGCAGCAGGACCCCGACCGCAGCTACACCGTCGCGGTGCGCGAGCTCTGCGAATTCACCGCCAAGGCCGGTGACCTGGATCTGCGCTTCACGCCCGCGCCCACCGCGCTCGAAGGCATCGCCGGCCATGCGGTGGTGTCCGGGCGGCGCGGCGCCGGCTACGAGCGCGAAGTGACGCTGGCGGGCGACTGGCGCGACGGCCCGCTGCACCTGCGGGTGCGGGGCCGGGCCGACGGATTCGATGCCGCCGCCGGCCGGCTGGAAGAGGTCAAGACCTTCAAGGGCCGGCTCGACCGGCAGCCCGCGTCGCACCGCGCATTGCACTGGGCGCAGGCCAAGGTCTACGGCTGGCTGCTGTGCGAGGCGCGGCAGCTCGCCGCGATCGAGGTGGCGCTGGTCTACTTCGACATCGGCACCCAGCAGGAGACGGTGCTCACCGAGCGCTGCACCGCCGAGGCGCTGCGCGTGCATTTCGACGCGCAGTGCCGCCGCTTCGTGGCCTGGGCCGCGCAGGAGGTGGCGCACCGCCGTGCGCGCGACGCCGCCCTGGCCGCGCTGGCATTCCCGTTCGGCGCCTTCCGCACCGGGCAGCGGCCCCTGGCCGAGGCCGTCTACCGCGCCGCCGCCGCCGGCCGCTGCCTGCTCGCCCAGGCGCCCACGGGCATCGGCAAGACGGCGGGCACGCTCTTCCCGCTGCTGAAGGCGGTGCCCGGCGAGCGGCTGGACAAGGTCTTCTTCCTGGCCGCCAAAACGTCGGGCCGGCAGGTGGCGCTGGACGCGCTGGCGCGCATGGCGGCGCCCGTGCGCGAGGGCGGCCGCGGCGGCGCCCTGCCGCTGCGCGTGCTGGAACTCGTCGCGCGCGAGAAGGCCTGCGAGCATCCCGGCCAGGCCTGCCACGGCGATGCCTGCCCCCTGGCGCGCGGCTTCTACGACCGGCTGCCCGCCGCCCGCGCCGCGGCACTCGACCCGCCGGCCTTCTCCGCGGACGCTGCGACCGCCCCGACGACCCCGACCGCCGCCCACGCCACCGGCCCGCTGGCGCTGGACCAAGCCCGCGTGCGCGAGGCCGCGCTGGCCCACGGCGTGTGCCCCTACTACCTCTCGCAGGAACTGGCGCGCTGGGCCGACGTGGTGGTGGGCGACTACCACTACTACTTCGACCTGGGCGCGATGCTGCACGGCCTCGCGCAGGCCAACCAGTGGCGCGTGGCCGTGCTGGTGGACGAGGCGCACAACCTCGTCGAGCGCGGACGCCGCATGTACACGGCCGAACTGCTGCCCGGCACGCTGCACGAGGCGCGCCGCTCGCCCACCGCCGCCGCGGTGCCGGTCGTGAAGAAGGCGCTGGACCGCATCCGCCGCGCGTGGGTCGCGCTGGACAAGGCAGTGGAAGCGCAGGCGCCAGCGACCGCGCGGCCGGCGGGTGCCTCCCGCTACGTGGTGCAGGAAGAGGGCTTTCCGCCGAAACTGCTGGCCGCGTTGCAGCAGGGCAGCAGCGCCCTGGGCGAGCATTTCGCCGAACACCCCGAGCAGGCCGACGGCGCATTGCAGGCCTTCTACCTCGAAGCCCTGCAGGCGCTGCGCATGGCCGAACTGCTCGATGCACACTCCCTCGTGGACGTGCAGCGGCCCGCGGGCGCCGCGCCGGGCGGCTCCACGGTCTGCGTGCGCAACATCGTGCCCGCGCCCTTCCTCGCGCCGCGCTTCGCCGCCGCCCGCACCGCCACGCTGTTCTCGGCCACGCTGGCGCCCACGCGCTACTACGCCGATCTGCTGGGCCTGCCCGCAGGGCACGCGGCCACCGAGGTCGCATCGCCCTTCGCCGCCACGCAGTTGCAGGTGCAGGTGGCGCGGCACATCTCCACGCGCTACGCGCACCGCGCCGCCTCGGCCGTTCCCATCGCCGACCTGATGGCGCGGCAGTTCACGGAGCGGCCCGGCAACTACCTGGCGTTCTTCAGCAGCTACGACTACCTCGCCCAGGTGGCCGAGGCCTTCGCCCGCCGCCATCCGGCGCTGCCGCACTGGTGCCAGTCGCGCCGCATGCAGGAGGCCGAGCAGCGCGCCTTCCTGGCCCGTTTCACGGAGGACAGCGAGGGCATCGGCTTCGCCGTGCTCGGCGGCGCCTTCGCCGAAGGCATCGACCTGCCCGGGCGGCGGCTGATCGGCGCCTTCCTCTCCACGCTGGGCCTGCCGCAGATCAATCCGGTGAACGAGCAGATCCGCGCGCGCATGGAGCAGCTCTTCGGGGCCGGCTACGACTACACCTACCTCTACCCGGGCCTGCAGAAGGTGGTGCAGGCCGCGGGCCGCGTGATCCGCACGCCGAGCGACGAGGGGGTCGTCCACCTGATCGACGACCGCTTCGCGCGGGCCGAGGTGCGGCGTTTGCTGCCGCGCTGGTGGGAGGTGTGATGGTTGTCGCATACGGCGCGTATGTGAATTAACATACGCACCGTATGCCAAAGCGTTCCTTTTCTTCCGTGCAGGCCGCGCCAGCCCCGCGCCGCACGCGCGCCGAAACCATGGCCGCCACGCGCGCCCGCCTGCTGGCCGTGGCCCGCCGCGCCTTCGCCGAGCAGGGCTACGCCGGCACCTCGATGGACGATTTCACGGCCGAGGCCGGGCTCACCCGCGGGGCGCTCTACCACCACTTCGGTGGCAAGCAGGGGCTGCTGGTGGCGGTCATCGGGCAGATCGAGGCCGAGGTGGGCGAGCGCCTGGACGAGGTCTCCCAGGCCGCGCCCGATCCATGGGAGGGGCTGCGCCGCCGCTGCCAGACCTACCTCGAACTGGCCCTGGTGCCCGAGATCCGCCGCATCATCCTGCAGGATGCGCGGGCGGTGTTCGGCGACGTTCCGCAGGCCGCGCAATCGGTGGCCGTCGCCGCGCTGGAAGACGCCCTGCAGGGCCTGATCGCCGGCGGAACCGTGGCGCCCGTGCACGCAGGGGCCGCGGCGCGGATGCTCTACGGTGCGGTCACCGAGGCGTCGTTCTGGATCGCGGAGCCGGACGGCGACCCCGCCACGCGCCTCGTCCAGGCACAGCGCGGGCTCGACCGGCTGCTGGCAGGCCTGCTCACCCCCTGACGGCCTTTCCTCGCCCTTGTCTTCACCACGCAACCAGGAGCACACGGCCATGCAGTGGCGCAACACCGCGACCCGCTTCGGCGCGCTCGCCCAATTCTTCCACTGGACGAGCGCCGCCGCGTTCATCGGCGCCTATGCCGTCGTCTACTACGTCATCTGGTTCATGGACGACACCTCCGACGCCTCCCTGCCCGTGCTCAACATCCACTGGGTGCTGGGCCTGCTGGTGGGCTTCCTGGTATTGCCGCGGCTGCTCTGGCGGTGGCTGGACGCGCAGCCCGACGACCCGCCGGGCCCGCCGCTCGAACATGCGCTCGCCCGTGCCGCGCACTGGGGCCTGTACGGCCTGCTGATCGTGATGCCGCTCACCGGCTACCTCGGCACCGGGGCGCCTACGGATTTCGGCCTTTTCAGCGTTCCCGGCTTCAACGACACGGCTCTGTTCGGCTGGATCGGCCGCACCTGGGCCGTGGGCTGGGAGGCCTTCGAGGCGCCGATCGATGCCGTGCACCATTTCATCGGCCAGTACGTGGCCTGGGCCGTGGTGCTGCTGCATGTGGCGGCCGCGCTCTACCACCACCGGGTGCGCCGCGACGGCGTGCTGGAGCGCATGCTGCCGGGGGAGCGATGAACGGCTAGACCCAGCGGCTTACGCAGCCCTGACGGGGGCAGGGCCCCAGTACCATGGTGGGACAATGGATTACAAAAGTTCACGTTTTCTCCCCGATTGGGTATAACGTGGCAAATATCCAGGAGGAGAGCGCTTTGGGTTTCAAACAATGGGCAGCGGCTGCGCTGCTGGCCTGCGCCATGGGTGCGCACGCCTACGAGCCCCAGGCGGGCACCTGGGTCGTCACCTCCGAGGTGAACGGCAAGCCCGGCCGGGGCCTGTCGGTGGACGTGCAGAACGGCACCCTCGCGCTGCAGATGTACGCCTATGAAGGCAACGGGCAACCCACCTTCTACCTGGCCGTCGGCCAGGTGTCCAACAACCGGGTCACGGCGCGCCTGAACCGCTACACCGGCGGGCCGTACTTCGGCGGCCCCGCGCAATCCGGCGCCGAGGCGGGCAGCCCGGGCAACGTCAGCATCCGCTTCACGAGCGGCACCACCGGCTTCATCACCTTCCCGAACGAGCCCGAGAAAGCGATTTCCCGCTTCAGCTTCGGGTATCCGCGCACGGCGCCCAGCCTGCTCGGCCTCTGGACCTTCACCTCGATCGGCTCCGAAGGCGTGCGCACCGACGCCGTGCAGCTGAGCGGCTTCCTGCCGGCCACGCGCACCGGCAACGGCCTCGCCGTCAGCAGCGACGGGCTCTTCGGGTGCGAGCACCAGGTGTCGGGCGAGCTGGCCGGCACGGTGCTGTGCGTGCGGGTCACGAGCGGTGGCTCGCTGCTGCGCGCCTATGCGATGAACTACAGCGTGAACGACGGCGAGGGCTACTCGCAAGGCGCTTCCAGCAATACCCAGCAGCTCATGGTGGTGCGCCGCGTGGCCACGCTCCAGGGCGACGGCACGGGCATCGTCTACAAGGCCGCCGAAGAGACCGCTACGCCACCTTCGCCCCTGCTGCAGCAGGCCCTGCGCGAACAGCTGGAGGCCGTGGCCCGCGAGGCCGCTGCGCCCTGAACGGTTGGGCAGGCCGCCCGGGTGGGCGGCCATGCGGGCGCCGATGGCGCCGTTACGGGCACTGCCGCAGCGCGGGCGCCCACGGTGGCGCGTCACGGCACCGGAAGGACGCTGCCACTTTCATCGCCGCGCAGCTTCCGCGCACGTTGGCGTTCTCCCGCGCCCCGGCGCAGAATCCCTGACTGGCCGCCAGCGCACGCGTGTGCGTGCATGCGTATGTACGCAGTGTGCGGCCGGGTCCGGAGTGCCATGCCCCCTTCGTCCATCGATCCACCCCGCCCGCCCCAGGCGCCGCTGGCCCGCCTGCTGGCGGAGGCGGCCCTGCAGCGGCAGGGCATGCTGCTCGGCACCGACCGTGCCGACGGCGCCGTGCCCGCGCCCGCTCTGCCGGCCGGGGCGGTCGTTCCTCCCCCTTTGCCGCTCCCGTCCACCGACCGGGTGAGCGTTTCCCCCGAGGCCCGCGAGCGGGCGCGCACGGCGGAGGCCGCCGCGGGCGGCAGCACGTCACCGGCCCCGCGCGCTGGCACGGCGGCGGGTACCCCGTCGCCCGGAGTGGCCGGCCGGGAGGCCCCCGCCGCGGGCCGCCTGCCGGGCATGGCCCTGCCCACACCGCCCACGGTCGCAGGCCCGGGTGCAGCGGAAGGCGCGGGAGAGACCTGGCCGGCCGGCGGGGTCCCGGGCCCGATGCGTACGCTGCTCGGCCTGCTGGCGCACCGGCTGGGGGAGGGCGGCGGCGGGGCCGACGTGCGCGTGGTGGCGGCACAGCCCTGGACGGCCGGGCTGGCCCAGGGCCTGCGCAATGCCCTGGCCGCGCAGGGCGGGGCGGCGGCCGCCCTGCAGACCTGGCGCGTGGGCCAGGGCAGCGTCCTGGCGCAGGACGGCGAGCGCGGATTCGCCTTCACGCTCCAGGTGCCTGCCGCCTGGGCGGAGCGCGGTGCGGCCGCCGCGGCATCGGCATCGGCTGCGGGCGCCGCCCCCGCCGCCGCAGGCGCAGGCGCAGGCGCTCCCGGTGCGTCGGGCCCGAATGCCGCGAGCATTGCGGCGCCCTCGCTGGCGCTGCCTTTCCCGGGGCGGATGGGCCGGCTCGATTCGGGCGTGTTCGCGCTCGTGCTGCAGCAGGGGCCTGGCGAAGCCGGCGCGGCGGGCCGCACCAGCGCCTTGCTGTCACTGGAGTTCCAGCCACCGCCGCAGGCCGCGCTCTACGGCCGCGAGTGGATGCAGCAGGCGGCGACGCGGGCCGACCCGTGGCTGCAGATGGCGGCGCTGCAGGCGGGCGGATGGCGTCCGGAGGACGAGGAAGCCGAGGCCGCCGCACGCCGCGGCGCACTGCCGGCCTGCGACCAGCCGGGCTGCCCCTACGAGGGCCGCGCACCCTGCGCGCAGCCCTTCTGCCTGGCGCTGCGCGTCGAGCCCCGCCGCCCGGCCTGACCGGCCTGCGCTCCGGCAGGCGGCACGCAAGCCACACGGACGCACCACGCTCCCGGCAATGCGGGCACATCGCCATGCCATGAAAGAAGCCGCCAGGCCCGGGTAGGGCGCTGGCGGCTTCTTTCTTCCGTGCGTGCTGGGTGGGCGCGCACGGATGGGAGGGCATCGGTCTTGCCGAAATCAGTGCATCAGGGGTACAGGCCGCGCATTTCGCGGGCGTGCAGGATGCGCTGGCAGGCCACGATGAAGGTGGCGGTGCGCAGCGTCACCTTGTGCTCCTGCGCGACGTGCCAGATGCCGGCGAAGGCCTCCTGCATGATGCGCACCAGGCGGGCGTTGATCTCGTCCTCGCTCCAGAAGAAGCTGGAGAAGTCCTGCACCCATTCGAAGTAGCTGACCGTCACGCCACCGGCGTTGGCGATCACGTCGGGCAGCACCAGCACGCCCTTGTCGGCCAGGATGTCGTCCGCCTCGGTGGTGGTCGGGCCGTTGGCTCCCTCGATCACCAGCTTGGCCTTGATCTGGCCGGCGTTGTCCTTGGTGATCTGGTTCTCCAGCGCGGCGGGGATGAGGATCTCGCACTCCACGCCCCAGAAGTCGTCCTTCGCCATCGCCTCGGCGCCGGCGAAGCCGCCCACGCCGCCGGTCTGCTTGACGTGCGCCAGCAGGGCGGGCACGTCCAGGCCGCTCTTGTTCAGGATGGTGCCGGTGTGGTCCTGCACGGCGACGACCTTGGCGCCCGCCTCGGCGAACAGCTTGCCGGCGATGCCGCCCACGTTGCCGAAGCCCTGCACGGCGATGCGCGCGCCCTCGATCGGCAGGCCCGTCAGCTTGGCGGCCTCGACGCCCACGGTGTACACGCCGCGGCCCGTGGCCTCGACGCGGCCCAGCGAGCCGCCCAGGTCCACCGGCTTGCCGGTGACCACGCCGGTGGCGGTGGCGCCCACGTTCATCGAGTACGTGTCCATCATCCAGGCCATGACCTGGCCGTTGGTGTTCACGTCGGGGGCGGGGATGTCCTTGGAGGGGCCGATCAGCAGGCCGATCTCGCTGGTGTAGCGGCGCGTCAGGCGCTCGAGTTCGCCGCGCGAGAGCTTCTTGGGGTCGACGCGGATGCCGCCCTTGGCGCCGCCGTAGGGCACGTTCACGGCCGCATTCTTCACCGACATCCAGGCCGACAGGGCCATCACCTCGGACAGCGTCACGTCCTGGTGGAAGCGCACGCCGCCCTTGCCGGGGCCGCGGCTCAGGTTGTGCTGCACGCGGTAGCCCTCGAAGTGGGCGATGGTGCCGTTGTCCAGCTCGATGGGAACGTCCACGATCAGGATGCGCTTGGGGCGCTTGAGCGTTTCCACCCAGCGCGCGAGGCCGCCGAGGTACGGCGTGACGCGGTCCACCTGCTGCAGGTAGTTGCCCCAGGGGCCGAGGTGGTCGGCCTGCAGGTAGGAGGGCACGGCGTGCTGGACGAGGGTGTCGTTGGTGTTCGACATGAAGAGGTTCCTTGGAGGATCGGGGTCAGGAGAAGGACTTTATGCCTCGCCCCCCACACTGTCCAAGGCCGGTGCGTTACAGAATCATGCATTTAATGCATAGACCCTCCGGCGGCGTTCCCGGCGCCGCCGCCGCTTCACTCCACCTTGAAATGCGCCAGCGCCGGATCGCCTTCGGGATAGCGCAGATCCAGGTTCTGCAGCACCGCGCGCAGCACGGTGGCGATCATCAGGTTGCGGTGCGTCTTGGAGTCCGCCGGCACGATGGTCCACGGCGCCCAGGGCGTGTGGGTGGCCGGCAGCAGCGCCTCGTAGGCACGCTGGTAGTCGTCCCAATGCTTGCGCGCCGCGATGTCGCCCATCTCGAACTTCCAGTGCTTGGCCGGGTCGTCCAGCCGGGCCTGCAGGCGCTCCCGCTGCTCATCCTTGCCAATGTGCAGCATGAACTTCACGATCACGGTGCCGGTCTCGGCCAGCATGCGCTCGAAGTCGTTGATGTGCGCCAGGCGCTGGGCGTGCTGCTCGGGCGTGATCCAGCCCTGCACCACCGGCACCAGCACGTCTTCGTAGTGGCTGCGGTTGAAGACCACGGTCTCGCCGGCCGCGGGCACCTGGGCATGGATGCGCCAGAGGTAGTCGTGGGCACGCTCGGTCTCGGTGGGCGCCTTCCAGCCCACGGCGCGCACGCCGAGCGGGCTGGTCTGGCCGAACACGCCGCGCACGGTGCCGTCCTTGCCCGAGGTGTCGGTGCCCTGCAGCAGCACCAGCAGCTTGAAGCGGCGGTCGGCGTAGAAGAGGTTCTGCAGGCCATCCAGTTCGGCGGCCAGGTCCTGCACGGCGGCCTTGTCGGTGGCCTTGTCGCCGAGGGAGAAGGGCTTCTTGCCGGGATCGAAATCCGCCAGGGAGAAGGGCTTCGACTTGCTGCCGGCCTGGGGCTGCCAGCGGGACCAGCGTTCGGCCAGCGCCGGGTCGCGCACCTGGAACGCCCGGGCGGCGGGATGGAGGACGTCGTCGGACATGGGGAGGGCTCCTGTCTGCGGCACGGCGCAAGGAGAGGCCGCGCTGCCGCTATGCATCTTATAGCGGCAGCGGCTCGCCTCTGCGGTGGCCGCGGCCGGGCCCGCCCGGTCTCAGAACTTCACCTGCACCCCCGCCACCACCTGCCGCCCCAGGCCGGGAATGACGGCGATGGCGTTCCACGACGCCGCGGCGTAGTGCTTGTCGAACAGGTTGTTCACGTCCAGCGTGAGCCGGGTGCGCGGGTCGATCTGCCAGTAGCCAGTGAGGCGCGCGGTGGTGTAGGCGGGCAGCCGGTAGGTGTCGGTGGCGGTGCCCGTGCGCTCGCCCACGTGCACCAGGCCCGCGCCCACGCCGTAGCGCCCGCCCGAGGCCAGGCGGTCTTCGCGGATGGCGAACAGGCCGGCGCTCACCCGCGGGATGCCGAGCAGGCGCTTGCCGACCAGGGCGGGGTTGTTGTCGCGCAGCACCTCGGTGTCGGTGAAGGCCGCGTTGGCCGTCAGGCGCCAGTGGGCATCCAGCCGGCCGGCCACGTCGGCCTCGATGCCGCGGCTGCGCACTTCGCCCGCCGCCACGCTGAAATTGCCGTTGGCGGGGTCGCGCGTGAGCACGTTGGTCTTGCGGATGTCGAACACCGCCACCGAGGCGTTCAGGCGCTGGTCGGGCGATTGCCACTTGGCACCGGCCTCCCAGGCCTTGCCCTCCTGCGGGTCGAAGGCGTTGCCCGCGGCGTCCGCACCGGCGTTGGGGCGGAACGAGCGGCCATAGGAGGCGTAGACCGAGCTGTCCGGCGTGAGCATGTAGCTCAGGCCCACGCGCGGGGTGGCGGACGAGTGCTGCTGCACCTGGCGCGCGTTCGCCATCCAGTTGACGAAGTCCTGGTGGAAGCGGTCGAAGCGCAGGCCGGCCAGCAGCTTCCAGCGCGGCGTCAGGTCGATCTGGTCCTGCAGGAACAGGCCGGTGGCGCGCAGCCGGTCGTCCTGCAGGTAGCCCTGCACCATCGGGCCGCGCGGCACGGTGCCGTAGACCGGGTCGTAGATGTCGATGGGGTACTTCTGCGCCGAGTAGCGGATGTCCTGCCCCATGTACAGGCGCCAGGATTCCACGCCCGCCAGCACGGTGTGGCGCAGGCCGCCCGTGCTGAACTTGCCTTCCACCTCGCCCTGCACCGACACGTCGCGCGCGGGCAGGATGCGCCGGCTGTCGGTGCGCCACAGCGTGCGGCCGTCGGCGGCCAGCAGGCCGATCTGGCCCGTGCCGAAGTCCACGGCATTGCCGTAGAGCTCGGTTTCGCGGTACGTGCCGCCCAGGCGCGTGCGCCAGCCGCCGCCCAGGTCGTGGTCCAGCGTGACCTGGTGCGTGTCGCCGTTCACGTGCAGGTTGCCGCGGTCGGGCTCCTGCAGGAAGCGGTCGGCGGGCAGGGCCAGGGCATTGCCGTTCACCTGCACCACGCCCCGGTCGAGCGGCGTGCGGATGCGGATGATCTCGGCCTCGTACTGCAGCACGGTGTCGGCGCCGAGCGTCCAGGTGAAGGCCGGGGCGACCACGTATTTACGGTTGTCCACCAGGTTCGTGCGGCTGGTGCCGTCCTCGGCCGCCACGTTCAGGCGGTAGGCGAGGTTCTGCGTGATCGGGCCGGTGGTGTCCAGCGTGGCGCGGCGCAGGCCCAGCGTGCCGATCTGCAGGCCTGCGCTGTGCGCGGCGGTGAACTGCGGCTTCTTCGTGACCACGTTGAGCGTGCCGCCGGGCTCGCTGCTGCCGTAGAGTGCGGCGGCCGGGCCCTTCAGGAACTCCACCCGTTCGATGGTGGCCGCGTCGCGCTGCGGGCCGTAGCCGCGGCCGGAGGCGAAGCCGTTGAGCAGCGAGCCACCGTCGGTGTTGCTGAAGCCGCGGATCGCGTAGTTGTCCCAGGTGCCGCCGAAATCGTTCATGCGGGTGACGCCGCTCACGAAGTCCACCGTGTCGGCCAGGCGCCGCGCGCCCAGGTCTTCGATGAGCTGGCGGGGCACCACACGCACGGCCTGCGGGGTTTCGATGAGGGGGGTGTCGGTGCGCGTGGCGGCGGTGTTGCGCTGCGCGCCCTGATAGCCCTGGGCCGCGTCGCCCGCATCGCGCACCTGCACTTCCTGCAGCGTGGCGGTGGCCGGCGTGCCCGTGCCCGCGGCGGGCGCCGGGGCCTGCGCGGGTTCAGGGGCGGTCTGCGCCGTGGCGATGCGCGTGGCGGACAGCACGCAGAGCGTGACCAGGGAGAGGGCCAGGGGCGGGCGGCGGCGCGACGGCGCCATGGGCAGGGGCTGGGACATGTCGGAGCGTTGGACGGTGGGTATCGGGCCTGGCAACGGGGCGGAGCGCCGCGGTATGCGGCATCCGGGCTCGACCGTTGTGGGCGGCGATGATACATGCAATGAGTTTTATTCTCATCGATGGCCGTGCCACCGTGGCGCCGATCCGTCACCTGCCATGGGGCCTGCGCCCTGCCTGCCCGGGCATGGCGTGCTGCCTCCGTCGTCGTCCCGCCTGCGGGACGGTCCGGATCACTTCAACGGGTTTTCCGGCTCCTGGCCCGCCAGCGCCTTGTCGTTGCGGCAGGTCGCCAGCGGCTGCGAGCGGGCCGAGACGATGGTCGCCACCTCCTGCGTGCCGGGGCGGGCACTCATCTTCAGGCAGGCGCAGCCGTAGCCGGCGCTGCCGTTGCCGGTCTGCACCCAGCGGGATTTGGAGAACGCAGGCCACTTGCCCTCGGCCTGGTGCCCACCCTGCACGCCCACGGTCCATTCGCCGTCCTTGTCCACCAGCGTGGCGTTGCCCGGCGTCGGGTTGTCGAACCAGCCGCAGCGGTTCTGTACCGCCGCCGCGGTGGCATTCGGCGGGGCACCGGCGGCCGCGAGCTGGCAGGCGCCGGCCCAGAGCAGGGCATGGACGAGGAGCCGGACGGTCCGGGGAAGGCGGGCGGGGGAAGGGGGCTGGGTCATGGCTGGATCAGGGCTGGGCCGCGGGAGTGGGGACGTTGGCGGCCGTGGGAACGGACTTCAGGAGGATCGCTTCGAATTTCCGGGCGATCGCGGCGATGTCTTCGGCATGGTCGCTGCCGTTGACCATCCTGCGGGCCGAGACGTAGTCGGTCACGTCGCCCGCGAAATACATCGAGAACTTGCGGCCGTTCGCGAAGCCGCTGCCCGTGCGCATGCCGTGCGACATCAGGGCGTAGGCGACCTCCGCCGTCTTCACCAGCTCCGGGTCGTTCAGCAGGTCGAGCCCGCGCCCGAGGGCCACGCCCGCCTTGGCGTAGTTGGACCACCAGGTCAGCTGGACGTAGCCCCGGCCGTAGTAGGCGTGTTCGACACCGTCGTCGGCGTCGTAGGTCTTGCTCGCGGCGCCGCCGTCCTTGGTGCCCATGGCGGCGCCCTTGGTGAGCGGCGACACGTCGCCCCCGGCCGTCACCTTGAACTGGTCGCCGTCCTGCTCGGTGATGCGCACGCCGCCGTCCGGCAGCGGTTTGATCTTGACGGGCTCGTGGTACCGCCGGCCCTTGCCGTGGCCGATCTCGCTCACGGGCGCCATGGTCATCAGCCATTTCCGCTGTTTGAGGACCACGGGCTTCTTGTGCTTGTCCAGGATGGGCTGGCCCTTCTTGTTGGTCGCCACTTTGGTGATGGTCTGCGGCGAGGTGGTCTCCCACATCACGGTGGCCAGCATGTAGGCGGCCTGGCGCACGTCGTTGATGGCGGTGTCGCGCTCGATCATGCCGAGCAGGTTCAGCATGTCCGGAATGGCGGCGGCGCTGTAGCGGCCGCTCGTGCTGAAGCGCTCGGTGAATTCTTCCTGGAAGACGACGCGGTTGTAGGGGCCGGTGTGGTGGTAGTTGATTTTTTGCGGCGCTGGCATGGGTCGGGGTGGTTCCATCCGTCGGTCGGGCCGCCAGTCTAGGGCGCCTGCGCGCGTCGCCGTTTTGCCGTTTGTAATTTGTGCAAACCGATTTGTGCGGCTGCGCTGCGGCCGCCTTCCGCGTTCAGCCGTTCCGGTCCGCCGCGGTCTTCGCGGAATCGCGGATCCATTCCACGAAACGCCGCGCGCCGAGGCCCTGCGGGCGCTCTTTGGACCACACCACGTCCACCCACAGCTTCACGCCGTTGCTGAGGTTGTCGAACGGCATCTCGACCAGCGTGCCGGCGTGGATGCGCGGCTCCACCAGCTCGCGCGGCTGCCAGCCCCAGCCCAGGCCCGCCTCGATCAGGCCCAGGGCAGCCAGGTGGTTGTCGGTGCGCCAGTGGTGGCGCGCGAAGACGAAGCGCGCATCGGTCTGTGCCAGGTCGCGCCCGGCCACCACGATCTGGCGCGTGGTGGTCAGGTGGGCCTCGCTGAGCGGCGCGCCCGCGGCGGCCTGCATCACCGGATGCTGCGGCGCGATGACGGCCACCAGCGTGGCGCTGCCCAGTTCCTGGAAGCCCTCGCGCCCGTCCAGGCTGGAGCGCTCGAACACCAGCGCCAGCTGGGCGCGCCCGGCGTGCAGCAGGGCCATGGCATCGGCCTGCGGCGCGGCCAGTACCTCCACCTGCAGTTGCGGATAGTCGGCGGTGAGCGCGGCCAGCGCCCCGGTCCACGGGCCGGCCAGCAGTTCGGGAGCGATCGCGATCGTCAGGCGCTCCTCCAGCCCCTGCGTGAGCGACAGGGCCTGCGCGTTCAATTGCCGCAGCTGTGCGCCCAGCAGCCGCGCCTGCGGCTCCAGCGCGCGGGCCGCGGGCGTAGGGCGGGGCTCGCGCCCGCTGCGGTCGAAGAGCTGCACGGCGAGTTCCGCCTCGAGGTGGGCGATGGTCATGCTCACGGCCGAAGGCACGCGCGACAGCGCCCGCGCGGCGGCGGAGAACGATCCGTGATCCAGCACGGCCAGGAACACCTGCACGCTGTCGGAAGAGAACGCCATGGGTTCAAAGTATCAGAAAAATTGAAAGAAGCTGACTTTATATATCAGCCACCAGCAAATACAGTGGCCCCATGCTGTCCACTTCGTCTTCGACCGTTTCCCGTCCTTCCGGCCTGCAGGGCCCCGTGCGCCGCGTGGTGTACGTCACCCTCTATGAACTCATCGCCATCGCCTTCGCCACGTTCGGAATGATGTGGGCGACCGGCCAGGGCGCGGGCCATTCCGGCGCCGTCGCCGCGATCGCCTCGGGCATCGCCATCGTGTGGAACGTGGTGTTCAACTGGGCGTTCGAACGCTGGGAGTCGCGCCAGGCGGTGCGCGGCCGCAGTACGGCGCGGCGCGTGGCGCACGCGATCGGCTTCGAGGGCGGCCTGGCGCTGGTGCTCGTGCCCGTGCTGGCCTGGTGGTTCGGCATCGGCCTGTGGGAGGCCTTCGTGATGGACATGGGCCTGCTGCTGTTCTTCCTGGGCTACACCTTCGTCTTCAACTGGGTGTTCGACCGCGTGTTCGGCCTGCCCGCCTCGGCACAGGGCTGACGGGCTGCGCCGTCAGCAAGCCACAGCGATCTACGGCGCCGCGTCCCGCACACGGCCTGCAACACCGGCGCGGCCCAGGCCAGCGGCAGCCGAGCAAGGGCCGCCCCGCAGCAAAGGCTGCGTCCCCCTGCCCGGCTTGCGCAGCAAGGCGAGAGCGGGGGAAGGCCCGCAGGGCCTCAGGGGGGTGTCTCCCATTGCCCTGCCAGGGCCGCAGCGGCGGTGCGCGTCTCCACGCCCAGCTTCTCGAAGATGTGCTCCAGGTGCTTGTTCACCGTGCGCGGGCTCATGCCCAGGATGTCGGCGATGTCGCGGTTGGTCTTGCCCTTGGCGATCCAGGACAGCACCTCGGTCTCGCGCGGTGTCAGGTCCACGCGCGGGAGGCGCGCCGCGGGCGCGGCGCCGGCGGCCTGCACCGACAGCAGCAGCATGGTTTCGCCCAGCCCGCTGGCGCCGAGCGGACGCGCCAGGAGGCGCTGGCCGGGCTCCAGACCGGTGGCGCCTTCGCCCGCCTGCTGCGCCTGGGCCAGCCAGCGCGCCATGGCGGGGGCCGGCGCGGGTTCGGCGGCGAAAGCGGCCTCCAGCCAGCGCATCGCCTGGGGCGAGCGCCAGGCGATGCGGTCCTGTCCATCCAGCACCACCACGCCCATGCCGGCCACGTCCACCGCCTCGCGCGCCAGCCGGGCGGCGCGGGCGTTGGCGACGTGCGTGGCCAGCCGGGCCATCACCTCGGGCAGGCGCAGCGGCTTGACGACGTAGTCCACCCCGCCGGCCGCGAAGCCGCGCACGATCTGGTCGGTTTCCGAGAGGCCGGTCATGAACACGATGGGCACGTGCGACCAGGGCGGCGTGGCCTTGATGCGGGCGCAGAGCGTGAAGCCGTCGGTGCCGGGCATGACGGCGTCCAGCAGCACGCCGTCGGGCACGGCGAGGTCGAAGCGCTGGAGCGCCTCGTCGGCGTCGCGCGCGGCGAGCACGGCGTAGCCTTCGGCGGCCAGCACGTCGCCGAGCATGCGCAGCGTGGCGAGGTCGTCGTCCACCACCAGGATGACGCGCTGCGGCGCAGCGGAAGGGGCGCCGGGGACGGAAGCGGGGGCGAGGTCAGTCGGGTGCATCGGTGTCGTCTTCGGGTTCGCGCAGCAGGCGGGTGAGCCGGTCGAAGTCGAGCTGGCCGGCCGCCTCCTGCAACTGCTCCAGCAGCGCGGCCCATTCGGGATGTGCGGCCTGGACCGCATGCAGCCGGGCGCGCAGCGCGGAGGCCTGGCCGGAGCGGGCCAGCTGGTGCAGTGCCTCGCGCAGCGGCTCCGGCAGCGGCGCCGCGCAGATCGCTGCGGCAGCGGCCTGCGTGGGGGTGGTCGTGGCGGCGGCGATGCGCGGCACTTCGTCCGGCGCCGGGTCGTGCAGCCACTGCAGGCCGAGCGGGGACTGCAGCGCCTGCAGCAACTCGGATTCGACCACCGGCTTGCCCACGAAGCCCTGGCAGCCCCGGGCGGCCACGCGCGCGGCGTCGTTGTCGAACTGGTTGGCCGAAACGAAGACGATGGGCAGCATCGCCGCCGGCAGGCATTCGCGCAGCAGCGCGGCGGTCTGCCAGCCGTCGAGGTCGTCCATGCTGATGTCGAGCAGCACCAGGTCCGGCGGCGACTGGCGCACGATCTCCAGGCATTCGCGCCCGCTCGCGGCCTCGCGCACGTCGAAGCCCAGCGGCACCAGCAGGCCCGCGAGCAACTGCCGCTGCAGCGGCTGGTCGTCCACCACCAGCAGGGTGCGGCGCGGCGGCCGGTAGCCCACCACGGGCCGCAGGGCGGCGGCCTGCGCGGGCTGCCAGGCCGGGTCGGGCGCGGCCGCGGGCAGGTACAGGCGCGCGGTGAAGGTGCTGCCTTCACCCACGGTGCTTCGCACGCTGAGCTGCCCGCCCATGAGCTCGGTCAGCAGGTGGGTGATGGTCAGGCCCAGGCCGGTGCCGGGCTCGCTGGCGCGGCGGCCGGCGCTGCCGCGCTCGAAGGGCAGGAAGATGCGTTCGAGGTCCTGCGGCTCGATGCCGATGCCGGTGTCGATGACCTCGATGCGCGCCACGTGCGCGCGGAAGTCCAGCCGCAGCCGCACCTCGCCCTGGCGCGTGAAGCGCACCGCGTTGGACAGCAGGTTGATGAGGATCTGGCGCAGGCGCTTGGCGTCGGCGCGTATCCATTCGGGCATGCTGCCCAGCACTTCCACGGCGAAGGCCAGGCCCTTGGCCTCGGCCTGCGGGCGCAGCATGCCTTCGACGTCGCGCACCAGCTCGGGCAGCGGCAGCGGGGCGAGCACCTGCCGCAGCCGGCCGGCCTCGATGCGCGCGAGTTCCAGCGAGTCGTCGATCAGCGCATGCATGTGCCGGCCGCTGCGCTCGATGGTGGAGAGCGCGTCGCGCAGGGCATGCGCGTCCGGCGGGCCCTTCTGCAGGATCTGCGTGTAGCCCAGGATGCTGTTGAGCGGCGAGCGCAGCTCGTGCGTCATGCCGGCGACGTAGCGGGTCTTGGCCATGTTGGCGGCCTCGGCGCGGTCGCGCGCGGCCTGCAGCTCGGCGTCGGTGCGCTTGTGCGCCTCGATCTCCTGCAGCAGCAGCTGGGTCTGGCGTTCGGATTCGTCCTGCGCCATGCGCCGGCTGTCGGTGCTGAGCACCACCCACCACGCGCACACGGCGGCCAGCAGCGCCAGCAGGGCATAGACCTTGAGGAACGGCATGCGCAAAAACTGCGCGGGCGTCTCCAGCCCTTCCTGCACGTACACCACGCCCACCAGGAAGGCGACCACCGCGCACAGCGATGCGAACACCATCAGGTACTGGCCGAGCCGGAAATTCACCTTGGCCGCCCAGGCGCGCGGCAGCAGCAGCGTGGCCAGCGTGCGCAGCTGCTCGGCCGCGCGCGAGCCGGTCTTGCAGCGGTCGTGGCAGCGCGATTCGAGCGAGCAGCACAGCGAGCAGATGGCCGCGCCATACGCGGGGCAGCGGGCCATGTCCTCGGCCTCGAAGCGGTTCTCGCAGACGGCGCAGCGCACCAGCTCGCCCGGCGCCCAGCCGCTGGCGGGCTGCCGGGCCAGGTAGTAGCGGCCCCCGGTCCACCACGCGAACAGCGGCGCCAGCGCCATCGACAGGGCCAGCGCGATGAAGGGCGAGAAGGCCGCCGCGGCCTCGCCCAGCAGGCCCGCATAGGCGCAGCAGGCCACGGCCGCGGCCACCACCATCGCGCCCAGGCCGACGGGGTTGAAGTCGTACAGGTGCGCCCGGCGGAACTCGATGCCCCGGGGCGACAGGCCCAGCGGCTTGTTGATGACCAGGTCGGCCACCAGCGCGCCCACCCAGGCGATCGCCACGTTGCTGTACACCGCCAGCACCTTCTCCAGCGCGCCGAACACGCCCAGCGTCATCAGCAGCGTGGCGATGCCCACGTTGAACACCAGCCACACCACGCGCCCGGGATGGCTGCGCGTGACGCGCGCGAAGAAGTTGGACCAGGCCAGCGAGCCCGCATAGGCATTCGTCAGGTTGATCTTGATCTGCGAGACCACCACGAACAGCACCGTCACGGCCA
Organism: uncultured Acidovorax sp.; assembly: GCA_913774955.1. Taxonomy (GTDB): domain Bacteria; phylum Pseudomonadota; class Gammaproteobacteria; order Burkholderiales; family Burkholderiaceae_C; genus Paracidovorax. Next base: position 63,902 of record CAJYKV010000021.1, on the reverse strand, counting down.
CCGCCATGCCCGGCAGGCCGAGGGACTGCATCACCTGCCGGAACCCGGCCAGGAACATCTGCGTGGGCTCGGCCGCGCGGTGCACGCCCACCTCGAACTGCAGCGCCGCGAATGCGAGGAAGGCGCCGCCCGCCATCTTGAGCATGCCCATGGCGATCCAGCCCGGCCCGGCCACCAGCACCGCGCCCCACCAGCGCCAGCGGTTGGCGGCGGTGCGCTCGGGCAGGAAGCGCAGGAAGTCCACCTGCTCGCCGATCTGCACCACCAGCGAGAAGATCACCGCGCAGGCCGCACCGAACATGAGCGGATCGAACTGGCTGCTGCCGCTCTTGAGGCCCGAGAGGCTGGCGAAGTCGCGGTAGAGCTGCGGCTGCGCGAGCGCGATCCACACGAAAGGCAGCAGCAGCAGGAAGAGCCACAGCGGCTGCGTCCAGGCCTGCAGGCGCGAGATCAGCGTGATGCCGCGCATGGCGAGCGGCAGGATGACCAGCGACGAGAGCACATAGCACCACTGCAGCGGCCAGTCCACCACCAGCTGCAGGGCGAGCGCCATGATGGCCGCCTCCAGCGCGAAGAAGATGAAGGTGAACACCGCGTAGATCAGCGAGGTGATGGTCGAGCCCAGGTAGCCGAAGCCCGCGCCGCGCGTGAGCAGGTCCATGTCCAGCCCGTAGCGCGCCGCGCAGTAGGCGATCGGCAGGCCCGTGAGGAAGATCAGCACGCCCACCGCGAGGATCGCCCAGAGCGCGTTGGCGAAGCCGTAGTTGAGCGCGATGGCACCGCCGATCGCCTCCAGCGCGAGGAACGAGAGTGAGCCGAACGCGGTGTTCGCCACGCGGAATTCGCTCCAGCGGCGGAAACCCTTGGGCGTGTAGCGCAGCGCGTAGTCCTCCATCGACTCGTCGGCCACCCAGGCGTTGTACTCGCGCCGGAAGCGGAAGATCGTCTGGGTCGCAGCAGGGGCATCGGCAGGGGTGGCGGTGGAGGGGGCGGCCATGCAGGGACCGCATGCAAGAAACGTTCTTGGCGCGGTGCGCGAGAGAGCAGGGCGGCGTACGCAAGCCCCTACGTTAATTGACGTATGGGCGCTTCGCAGGGTTCTCCCTAACCTTCATTCCAGCGCGGCACCTGTCGTCCATCCGGTGCGACACCACCGCCGCCATCCACCCCGCCAGACGCAAGGAGCGCCTTCATGAAGCACCCCCTCGACCCCCGGAACGTTTCGTCCCCCCTGGCCAGCGCCGACGCGGGCCGCCGCCGCCTGCTGCAGGCCATGGGCGCCGCGTCCATCGCCGGCCTGCCGGCCTGGGGCCATGCCCAGCCCACGGCCCAGGTCAACACGACCAAGCTGGCCGTGACCGACACCGAGGTGACGGTGGGCCAGCTGCATTCGGCCACGGGCACGATGGCGATCTCGGAGACGGGCTCCATCCAGGCCGAGCAGCTCGCCATCGACCAGATCAACGCCATGGGCGGCGTGCTGGGCCGCAAGATCAAGGTCATCAAGGAAGACGGCGCCTCCGACTGGCCCACCTTCGCCGAGAAGGCCAAGAAGCTGCTCATCAACGACCACTGCGCCGCCGTGTTCGGCTGCTGGACCAGCGCCTCGCGCAAGGCCGTGCTGCCGATCTTCGAGAAGGAGAACGGCCTGCTCTACTACCCCACGTTCTACGAGGGCCTGGAGCAGTCCAAGAACGTGATCTACACCGGCCAGGAAGCCACGCAGCAGATCCTCTACAGCCTGGACTGGGCGCAGAAGGAGAAGAAGGCCAAGACCTTCTTCCTCATCGGCTCGGACTACATCTGGCCGCGCACCTCGATGAAGATCGCGCGCAAGCACATCGAGAACTTCCAGAAGGGCAAGGTCGTCGGCGAGGAGTACTACCCGCTGGGCAGCACCAACTTCGGCTCGCTGATGAACAAGATCAAGGTGCAGAAGCCCGACTGCATCTTCGTGGCGGTGGTGGGCGGATCCAACGTGGCCTTCTACAAGGCGCTCAAGGCCGCGGGCATCACGGGCGACAAGCAGCTGCTGGTGACGCTCTCGGTCACCGAGGACGAGATGACCGGCGTGGGCGGCGAGAACTTCGCGGGCTTCTATTCGTCGATGAAGTACTTCCAGTCGCTGGACAACGAGAACAACAAGAAGTTCGTGGCCGCCTTCAAGGCGAAGTACGGCCCCAACGCGGTGATCGGCGACGTGACGCAGGCCGGCTACCTGGGCCCCTGGCTCTGGAAGGCGGCGGTGGAAAAAGCCAAGAGCTTCGACGTGGACAAAGTGGTGGCCGCGTCGCCCGGCATCGAGCTCAAGACCGCGCCCGAAGGCTACGTGAAGGTGGACGCCAACCACCATCTCTGGAGCAAGTCGCGCATCGCCCAGGGGCTGCCGGACGGCACGTTCAAGGTGGTGTCCGAGTCGCCCGAGCTCATCAAGCCCGATCCGTTCCCCAAAGGCTATCAGTGAGCACCCCCTGAGGCGCTGCGCGCCTTCCCCCCTCTCGCTCTCGCTGCGCGGGAGGGGGACGACACCGTCGGTGCGGGGCGGCCCTTCCTCGGTGTCCCTGGCCAGGAGCCGCGCCGCTCTTCGGTGCCGCGCCCCATGCGAGCCCCTGCCGCGGTTGGTAGGGGCACGGATCGCTTGTTTCCATTGGCTTGCACGCAGGAGCTGCACCATGACTTTCTCCGAAATGATGAACATCGGCCTGATGCAGGGCTTCGCGGGCCTGAGCCTGTTCGCGGTGCTGCTGCTCATGGGGCTGGGGCTGGCGATCATCTTCGGGCAGATGGGCGTGATCAACATGGCGCATGGCGAGTTCATGACCATCGGCGCCTACACGATCTACCTGGGCTCCACACTCACTGCGCAGTACGCGCCCGGCTTCATGCCGTTCTACTTCCCGCTGGCGATCGTGGCCGCGTTCGGCTTCGCGTTCGCCGCCGGCTGGCTGGTGGAGTGGGGGCTGATCCGCCACCTCTACAAGCGCCCGCTCGATACGCTGCTGGCCACCTGGGGCATCAGCCTGGCGCTGCAGCAGTGCTTCCGCACCTTCATCGGTCCCAAGGAAGTGAGCCCCACGCTGCCGGACTGGCTGATGGGATCCTGGGCGCCCGCGGAGGGGCTGGACATCCCCGTCAACGGGCTGTTCGTGCTGGCGCTCACCGTGGTGGTGACGGCCGGCGTGCTGATCTCGCTGCACCGGAGCCGCTGGGGCCTGCGGGTGCGCGCCACGGTGAGCAACCGCGTGATGGCCAACGCCATCGGCATCGACACGAAGAAGACCGACCGCCTCACCTTCGCCATCGGCTGCGGCATCGCCGGCGTGGCGGGCGCGGCCTTCACCACCATCGGCTCCACAGGGCCTACCTCGGGCTCGCTCTACATCGTCGATGCCTTCCTCGTCGTGACCTTCGGCGGCGCGGCCAGCTTGCTGGGCACGGTGGTGTCGGCGTTCGGCATCGCGCAGACGCAGTCGATCACCGAGTTCTTCCTGGCCGGCTCCATGGCCAAGGTGATCACGCTCTCGCTCATCGTGCTGATCCTGATGGTGCGCCCGCAGGGGCTGTTCGCCTCCAAGGTCCGCCGCTGAACGGCCGCGCCCACGTCCTTCCCGCATCCACCGGAGTCACCCCATGAACGCCTTCAAAGCCTGGGTCCAGCGCTACCAGCTCGCCAGCCTGGTGCTGCTCACCGTGCTGCTGGCCGTGGTCCTGCCACTGAGCCTCGACGTCTTCCGCCTCAACCTGGTGGGCAAGTACCTGACCTATGCCTTCGTCGCCATCGGCCTGGTGATGGTGTGGGGCTACGGCGGCGTGCTGAGCCTGGGGCAGGGCGTGTTCTTCGGCCTGGGCGGCTACGCGATGGCGATGTTCCTGAAGCTCGAAGCCTCCGACCCGGTCAGCACCAAGATCCAGTCCACGCCCGGCATTCCGGACTTCATGGACTGGAACCAGATCACCGCGCTGCCCTCGTTCTGGGTGCCGTTCAAGAGCCTGCCGTTCGCGCTCGCCGCCGTGGTCGTTCTGCCCACGCTGCTGGCCTGGATCGTGAGCTTCGCCATGTTCAAGCGCCGCGTGGGCGGCGTGTATTTCGCCATCATCACGCAGGCCGTGGCGCTGATCTGCACGGTGCTCATCATCGGCCAGCAGGGCTACACGGGCGGCGTGAACGGCATGACCGACCTCAAGACCCTCTGGGGCTGGGACACGCGCACCGACAGCGCCAAGATCGTCCTCTACTACGTGTGCGTGGCGCTGCTGGTGCTGTCCATCCTGCTGTGCCGCTTCATCCAGCAGAGCAAGCTGGGCACGCTGCTGCTGGCCATGCGCGACAAGGAAGACCGCGTGCGCTTCTCGGGCTACGACGTGGCCAATTTCAAGGTCTTCACCTTCTGCCTGGCGGCGGCCCTCTCGGGCATCGGCGGCGCGCTGTTCACGCTGCAGGTGGGCTTCATGTCGCCGAGCTTCGTGGGCATCGTGCCGTCGATCGAAATGGTGATCTACGCCGCCGTGGGCGGGCGCATGAGCCTGGTGGGCGCGGTCTATGGCGCGCTGCTGGTCAACGCGGGCAAGACGTATTTCTCGGAGAGCTTTCCGGACCTGTGGCTGTTCCTCATGGCGGCGCTCTTCATCGGCGTGACCATGGCCTTCCCGATGGGGCTGGCCGGCGTGTGGGAAGAGCGCATCGTGCCCTGGTGGAAGGGCCGCCGCGAGGCCCTGCGCCGCGCCGCCGTGCCGGCACCTTCGCCGGCCCCGTGGCCCGCGCAGGCCCCGGCCGCCGAGCCGCAGCCCTCCGCCCTGGCCGCCCCCGCCGACGCGCCGCTGCCCCAGGGCACGCGCCACCAGGGCGTCTGAACAACACCACCACCGCGCAGGAGCCCCATCCATGAGCAACACCGACTTCGCCCTCGCCGTGGAAGACCTCAGCGTCTCCTTCGACGGCTTCAAGGCCATCGACCAACTCACGCTGTACGTGGACAAGAACGAGCTGCGCGTGATCATCGGCCCCAACGGCGCGGGCAAGACCACGCTGCTGGACCTCATCTGCGGCAAGACGCGCGCCACCGGCGGCAGCATCAAGTTCAAGAACGAGGAGCTGACGCGCATGGCCGAGCACAAGCGCGTGCGCCTGGGCATCGGCCGCAAGTTCCAGACGCCCTCCATCTACGAGAACCTGTCGGTCTTCCAGAACCTGGAGGTGTCGTATCCCACGGGCCGCACCGTGTTCGGCGCGCTGGCCTTCCGCTGCACCGATGCGGTGAAGGAGCGCGTGCAGGCCGTGGCCGAAGACATCGGCCTGGCCGGCCGCCTGGAGACCGAGGCGGGGCTGCTGTCGCACGGGCAGAAGCAGTGGCTGGAGATCGGCATGCTGCTGATGCAGGAGCCGGAGCTGCTGATGCTGGACGAGCCCATCGCCGGCATGAGCGCGCGCGAGCGGGAACTGACGGCGGAGCTGCTGGAGCGCATCTGCCGCAACCGCGCGGTGATCGTGATCGAGCACGACATGGAGTTCGTCAAGCGCATCGCGCACAAGGTGACGGTGATGCACCAGGGAAAGATCCTGGCCGAAGGGCCGATGGACAAGGTGCAGGCCGACCCCAAGGTCATCGACGTGTACCTGGGGCATTGAGCATGCGGTGCGAACGACGGTTGTCCTCTTTGCCCCAGTGCTGGATCGGGTGCGGCGTGGGGCGTGGCTTCGGAGTGGCCCGTTGCGGCGTAGTGCGTGCTTCCGGGGTGGCCCGTGGCGGCGGCATGCCCCGCTCCGCGAATGTCCCCCGGCCTGCGGCCTCCTCCTTTATTTCGCTGCGCGGGGCATGCCACCACCACGGGCAGCCAGCGCCGCGCCCTGTCCGAGGCTGGCACGGCAGAGCGGTGGGCTGGCCGGGAGTGCCGGGTGGCCCCTGCAGCGAAATAAAGGAGGAGGCGAAGCCGGGGGACATTCGCGGAAGGGGCCACCCGGCGATCCCGGCCCGGGCGCCCATCCCGCACATCAAGAACTCTGCAGCGATGGCGACTGAAACAACGCAGAGCAAGCACACCCGCGCCGACGACGTACCAAGCACCCCAGAGCACCCCCCAGGAGCGATCCCATGCTGAAAGTCACCGACCTCCACGTCGCCTACGGCCAGAGCGAAGCCCTGCACGGCATCTCGTTCGAAGGCCATGCCAACGAAACCGTCGCCATCATGGGCCGCAACGGCATGGGCAAGACTACGCTGTTCAAGAGCCTGATGGGTGTGCTGCCCACCAAGAGCGGCAGCATCCGCGTCGCGGACCAGGACGTCACGCGCGACGAAAGCTTCCGCCGCGTCGCCAAGGGCATCGCCTACGTCCCCCAGGGCCGCATGATCTTCCCCACCCTCACCGTGGAAGAAAACATCCAGACCGGCCTGGAGAACGCCAAGGACAAGCGCATCCCGGACGAGATCTACGCGCTCTTCCCCGTGCTCTGGGACATGCGCCGCAGGAAGGGCGGCAACCTCTCCGGCGGCCAGCAGCAGCAGCTGGCCATCGCCCGCGCGCTGGTCACCGACCCCAAGGTGCTGCTGCTCGACGAGCCCACCGAAGGCATCCAGCCTTCCGTCATCAAGGACATCGCGAAGGCGCTCAACGAGATCCGGAAGATGCGCCAGCTGACCATCGTCGTGTCCGAACAGGTGCTGAGCTTCGCGATGGACGTGGCCGACCGGCTGTTCGTCATCGAAGGCGGCCGGCTGGTGCACGAGACCACCCGCGCCGACACCGACCAGCAGCGCATCAAGTCCTACCTCTCCGTCTGACCACCACCCACCAACGAAGGAGCCCGCCATGACCGACACCCTCATCAAAGTTGACCTCACCAAGTCGCCCACCGAGAACGAGAACATCCACAACCGCTGGCACCCGGACATTCCCATGGCCTGCTGGGTCAACCCGGGCGACGACTTCATCCTGGAGACCTTCGACTGGACCGGCGGCTTCATCAAGAACAACGACAGCGCCGACGACGTGCGCGACATCGACCTGACCACCGTGCACTACCTCTCCGGCCCGGTGGGCGTGAAGGGGGCCGAGCCCGGCGACCTGCTCGTCGTGGACCTGCTGGACATCGGCGCCAAGCAGGACAGCCTTTGGGGCTTCAACGGCTTCTTCTCGAAGAAGAACGGCGGCGGCTTCCTGACCGAGCACTTCCCCGAGGCGCAGAAATCGATCTGGGACTTCAAGGGCATGTTCACCAGCTCGCGCCACATCCCCGGCGTGAACTTCGCGGGCCTGATCCACCCCGGCCTGATCGGCTGCCTGCCCGACAAGGCGATGCTCGACAAGTGGAACGCCCGCGAGCAGCAGCTGATCGACAGCGACCCCACCGCGGGCCTGGCCAACCCGCCTTCGCCCGGCACCGCCCACATGGGCCGCATGCAGGGCGAGGCGCGCGACAGGGCCGCCGCCGAGGCCGCCCGCACCGTGCCGCCGCGCGAGCACGGCGGCAACTGCGACATCAAGGATCTCTCGCGCGGCGCGAAGGTGTATTTCCCGGTCTATGTGGACGGCGCGGGCCTGAGCGTGGGCGACCTGCACTTCAGCCAGGGCGATGGCGAGATCACCTTCTGCGGCGCCATCGAGATGGCCGGCTGGGTGCACATGAAGGTGCAGCTCATCAAGGGCGGCATGGCCAAGTACGGCATCAAGAACCCCATCTTCAAGCCCAGCCCCATCGTGCCGACCTACAACGACTACCTGATCTTCGAGGGCATCTCGGTGGACGAGGCCGGCAAGCAGTACTACCTGGACGTGAACGTGGCCTACCGCCAGGCCTGCCTGAACGCCATCGAATACCTGAAGAAGTTCGGCTACAGCGGCGCGCAGGCCTATTCCATCCTGGGCACGGCCCCGGTGCAGGGCCATATCAGCGGCGTGGTCGATGTGCCCAACGCCTGCGCCACGCTCTGGCTGCCCACGCAGATCTTCGACTTCGACATCAACCCCAGCGCCAGCGGCCCCGTGAAGATGCTCGACGGCAGCATCGACATGCCCCTGTCGCACGACATCGCCTGAGCGCGCGAGAAGGAAGCCCGCCCATGCCCACCTACGACTACCACTGCGCGGACTGCGGCGGCTTCGACGCGCTGCGCAGCGTGGCCCAGCGCAACGAGCCTGCGGCCTGCCCGGCCTGCGGCGCGGCCTCGCCGCGCGTATTCGCCAGCGCCCCGCACCTGGCCTGTGTGAGCCCGGACCAGCGCCGCGCCCACGACACCAACGAGCGCGCCCGCCACGCGCCGCGCTCCTCGCGCGACACTGAGGCCGGCAGCTACGGCCGGCTGCGCCACCCCGCGGGCTGCGGCTGCTGCAGCGGCGCGGGCAGCGGCAAGCGCAGCGCCACCGTCACCGCGCCCGGCGGCGCCAAGGCGTTCCCGTCCAAGCGCCCCTGGATGATCAGCCACTGAGCGCCGGGCCCGCGCGGCCACCGATGCATTCCCCCATTCGCAAGGAGCCTCCGCCATGATCCACGGCGATATTTCGAGCAGCGACGACACCGTCGGCGTCGCGGTCGTCAACTACAAGATGCCCCGGCTGCACACCAAAGCCGAGGTGCTGGACAACGCCCGCAGGATCGCCGACATGCTGGTCGGCATGAAGGCAGGCCTGCCGGGCATGGACCTGGTCATCTTCCCCGAGTACAGCACCCACGGCATCATGTACGACCGCCAGGAGATGCTGGACACGGCCGCCACGATTCCCGGCGAAGAGACCGAGATCTTTGCCGCCGCCTGCCGCAAGGCCAGGGTGTGGGGCGTGTTCTCGCTCACCGGCGAGCGGCACGAGGAGCACCCGCGCAAGGTGCCCTACAACACGCTCATCCTCATGAATGACCAGGGCGAGATCGTGCAGAAGTACCGCAAGATCATGCCGTGGACGCCCATCGAGGGCTGGTATCCGGGCGACCGCACCTACGTCACCGACGGCCCCAAGGGCCTGAAGATCAGCCTCATCATCTGCGACGACGGCAACTACCCCGAGATCTGGCGCGACTGCGCCATGCAGGGCGCGGAACTCATCGTGCGCTGCCAGGGCTACATGTACCCGGCCAAGGAGCAGCAGATCCTGATGAGCAAGGCCATGGCCTTCGCCAACAACAGCTACGTGGCCGTGGCGAACGCGGCCGGCTTCGACGGCGTCTACAGCTACTTCGGCCACAGCGCGCTGATCGGCTTCGACGGCCGCACGCTGGGCGAATGCGGCGAGGAGGAAATGGGCGTGCAGTACGCCGCGCTCTCCAAGCACCTGATCCGCGACTTCCGCCGGCACGGCCAGAGCGAGAACCACCTCTTCAAGCTGCTGCACCGGGGCTATACCGGCGTGCTGAATTCGGGCGAGGGCGAGCAGGGCGTGGCCGACTGCCCCTACGGCTTCTACCGCCAGTGGGTGACCGACCCGGCCGCCGCGCGCCGCACGGCCGAGACCGTGACGCGCGGCACCGTGGGCACGGCGCAATGCCCGATCGAGGGCATCCCGCATGACGGGCGGGAGTCCTGACGCGGGTGCCGGCGCCTACCGCCCCCGGGGCGAATAATCGCTCTCGACCCACGCCAGTGCGCTGCCCTGGCCGAGCTTGAAGTTCGCTTCCACGCGCGCCTCGCCCAGCAACTGCCCTGCGGCGTCATGCGCCGTCAGCACGGCATACGGATACTCCTCGTCCGGCACGATGCGCAGCGCCACGCGGACGAGGTCGGCGCCGGAACCGACGGCCACCTCCTTGTGCAGCTGCGCATGCAGTTGCTGCTCGTGGCGGCGCAGCACCTCGGAGGCGGTCTTGACCAGCGTGTGGAAGGCCGCCACGTCCAGCGGTTTGGGGTTCTTCTTGTCGCGGCCCATCGTCCACGGGCCCACCAGCGCCGGCTCGGATTCGCCGCGCAGCGTCATCGACACGGCCCAGCCGTCGTCGTCCTCGTTCTTGATCACTTCGGCCGTCCAGCGGCCATCGCTCCACAGGCGCGCTTCCTGGATCGGTGCTTCGTGGTGCTCGGGCGATGCCTCGTCGGTGTTCTGCAGGGGAGAGTCGTTCATCGCTGCATTGTCCGGCACGCGGCCCGCCGGGTGGCTGCAGTGGCGCCGCCGGTGCCCGCCACCGGCCGCAGCCGCGCCACGAACTCGCGCGCGGCCGCGCTGCGCGACGCGTCCCGGCGCCACAGCACGCCCGCACGGCGCACGGTGGCAGGCTCCGTCAGCGTGATCGCGCGCATGCCCGGCCCCGCCTGGCCCGCCGCGCGCTCGGCAGCGATGGTGGCGAGGGGCCCGCCGCGGCAGGCGTGCAGCAGCGCGTCCACCGACTCCATCTCCACCCGCACCACCGGCGCCACGCCGGCCTGCGCGAAGGCCGCGTCGATCATGCGGCGCGTGGCGAAGCTCTGCGGCAGCAGCGCCAGCGGCACGCCGGCCAGCTCGCGCATGCGCAGGCTGCGGCGCCGTGCGAGCGCGTGGCCTGCGTGCACCACCAGCTGCAGACGTTCCTCGAACAGCGGCTCGGCCTCGATCTCCGCGCGCTGCGCGGGATGGAAGGAAATGCCCACGTCCAGCCGCCCGGCGATCAGCTGCTCTTCGATCGGGCCGCCGCGCAGGTCGCGCACCACCACCTGCACGCCCGGGTAATCCGCGCTGAACGCGGCCACCGCGTCCGGCACCAGGTGCGTGAGAAAGGTCGGAATCACGCCCACGGTGAGCGTGCCCGCCTGCAGCCCCGCCATGTCGGCCAGCGCCATGCGGCCGGCCTCCAGTTCCTGCAGCGCGCGCGCCGCATGGCTGCGGAACGCGATGCCCGCCTGCGAGAGCTTCAGGCCGCGCCCCAGCCGGTCGAACAGCGGCAGGCCCAGCTCGGCCTCCAGCTGCCGCAAGCCGTGCGACAGCGTGGACTGGGTGACGAACAGCGCGTCGGCCGATTGCGTGAGGTGCTCGGTCTCGGCCACGCTCAGGAAATAGCGCAACTGGCGCAGCTCCATGGAAAAGTCCTTCGAAAGCGGTGCGGTAGACCGTTCGATGAGGTCGAACGGAACGTGCGATATATACCATTGGATCGGATGCTTTCCGCGAGATAAGGTGGCACCCGAAGACCGCACTTCCATCCGTCCCTCCCCATGACCGCACCTGCTCCCGCCGGCCTGCGCATCGAGCGCATCGAGGCCCGCATCCTCGACATCCCCACCATCCGGCCGCACAAGTTCTCCTTCGGCGCCATCCACCGCCAGAGCCCGGTGGTGGTGCAGCTGTGGCTGGCGGACGGGGCCTGCGGTTTCGGCGAGGCCGCCACCATCGGCGGCCCGTCGTGGAACGAAGAATCGCCCGAGACGATCCTGCACGCCATCACGCAGTACCTCGGCCCCGCCGTGGCCGGGCAGGACGCGGGCCGCTTCGAGCAATTGCTGCAGCGCATGGACGCGGTCTGCAAGGGCAACCGCTTCGCCAAGAGCGCCGTGGAGATGGCCGCCATCGACGCCGTGGCGCGCTCGCTGGGCCTGCCCGCCTGGCAATTGCTGGGCGGCAAGCAGCGCGAAAGCCTGCCCCTGGCCTGGACGCTCGCCAGCGGCGATTCCGCGCGCGACGTGCAAGAGGCCGAGCGCATGCTGGAGGCCCGCCGCCATCGCATCTTCAAGATGAAGATCGGCGCGCGCGCGCCGCAGGACGACGTGGCGCACGTCACCCGCATCGCGCGCGGCCTGGACGGGCGCGCCGACATGACGGTGGACATCAACCAGGCCTGGGACGGCAACACCGCGCGCCGCTACGTGCCCCAGCTCATCGATGCAGGCGTGACCCTGATCGAGCAGCCCGTCGCGCAGTGGAACGTGGAGGCCCTGCGCCAGCTCACCGCCGGCCTGCCCGCCGGCGCGCTGTTGATGGCCGACGAAACCGTCTGCACGCCGCAGGACGCGATGCTGCTCGCGCGGCAGGGCGCCTGCCACGTCTTCTCGCTCAAAGTCGCCAAGCACGGCGGCCTGCTCCGCACCCGCGCCGTCGCCGCCGTGGCCGAGGCCGCGGACATCGGCTGGTACGGCGGCACCATGCTGGAGACCTCGCTCGGCAGCGCCGCATCGGCCCATGTGTTCGCCACGCTGCCCGGCGCGCACCACAACTGCGAGCTGTTCGGCCCGCAACTGCTGGTGGACGACATCGTCGCCGCGCCCATGGAAGTGCGCGATTTCGCATTGCAGTTGCCCGACGGCCCGGGCTTCGGCGTGGACGTGCTGCCCGAGGCGCTGCGCCGCTTCGACCGCGCCCGCGAAGGCCTCGCGCCCGTGCATGTGGACATGGGCCGCGGCACCACTGCCGCGGCAGCCCCCGCGAACTGAGCCCGGGCGGCCCGACCGCTGCCTTGAGGCGTACCCACGAATCACACACCTGGAGACAAAGACCATGGCCTCGTCCATCACCCCGCACCCCCTGCCCACGCGCCGCCGCACCCTCGCCCTCGCGGCCGGCGCCGTCGCCACCGTGGCGGCCGCTGCCTTCCTGCCGGCCCCCGCGCACGCCCAGTCCGACGGCCCCTGGCCCGCCAAGCCCATCCGCTGGGTCGTGCCGTTCCCGCCCGGCGGCGCCATGGATGTGATCGCCCGCACGCTCGGCGAGCGCGCCGGCCGTGCCCTGGGCCAGCCCTTCGTGATCGAGAACCGCCCCGGCGCGGGCGGCAACATCGGCGCGGACGCCGTGGCCAAGTCGCCCGCCGACGGCTACACGATCATGATCACCTCCATCGGCATGGCGACGAACAAGGCGCTCTACGCCAAGCTGAGCTACGACCCGGTGAAGGACTTCGCGCCCATCAGCCTGCTCGCCGTGGTACCCAACGTGCTCGTCGTCAACGCCAACAGCCCCGACAAGACGGTGGCCGACGTCATCGCGCACGCCAAGCGCGAACCCGGCAAGCTCACCTATGCCTCGGCCGGCAACGGCACCTCCATCCACCTGGCGGGCGAGGTGTTCGCCTCCATGGCAGGACTGAACCTGCTGCACGTGCCCTACAAGGGCAGCGGCCCGGCCGTCACTGACATGCTAGGCGGGCAGGTGGACCTGATGTTCGACAGCATCACCTCGGCCGCCCCGCACATCCAGGCCGGCAAGCTGCGCGCGCTGGGCGTCACCAGCGCGAAGCGCTCGGCCGCGCTGCCCAACGTGCCCACCATCGCCGAAGCCGGCGTGCCCGGCTACGAGGTCTCGCCCTGGTTCGCGGTGTTCGCCCCCGCCGGCACGCCCGCGCCGATCGTGCAGAAGATCAACGCGGCCCTGCTGGACGCGATGAAGCAGCCCGACACCAAGGCCCGCTTCGACGCGATCGGCGCCGAGCCGATCGGCAGCACGCCCGCGCAGCTCGCCACCCACCTGGACAAGGAAATGGCGCGCTGGGGCAAGCTGATCAAGGAACGCAACATCCGGATGGATTGAGAGCGGCTCACACAACCCTTCCGGCGTCGTTGCCGCATCTTGTCGTACTGCTAGTACGGTCTGCGATGCGACGCCTCGCCAGAACTGCTTCGCTGGGCCGTGTCAGCCGCTTTGGGACCCGATCAACCCCAGCATCAGATCCAGGTTCTGCACCGCCGCACCCGCGGCGCCTTTGCCCAGGTTGTCGAACACCGCCGTCAGCAACACCTGCTCCTGCCGCGGCTGGCCGAACACCGCCAACCGCACGCGGTTGGTACCGTTGAGTGCGCGGGGGTCGAGCCGCTGTGCGTCCGCGTCCTCCACCAGGGGGGCCAGTTCGATGCAGGGCTGGCCGGCGTACCGCGCCTGCAGCGCCGCGTGCAGGCGCCCGGTGGTCACGTCGGCGGGCAGCAGACGGAGGTGCAGGGCGATGGTCAACACGATGCCCTGCCGGTAATTGCCATACGCCGGCACGAACACGGGTGCGTGCGCCAGGCCGGCATGCCGCTGGATCTCCAGCACGTGCTTGTGGTGCAGGCCGAGGCCGTAGACCTGGAACGGCACGGCGCTCTGTGCATTCGCGCCTTCATGGTCCTCGAGTCCTGGCCGGCCCCGCCCTGAATAGCCCGACACCGCATGGATGGTCACCGGGTGGTCGGCCGGAAGCAGGCCGCCGTCGATCAGCGGCCTCAGCAGCACCAACGCGCCGGTCGGGTAGCAGCCCGGATTGCTGACGCGGTGCGCCTGCGCGATGCGTTCGGCCTGGCCCGCTTCCAGTTCCGGCAACCCATAGACCCAGCCGGGCGCCGTGCGATGCGCCGAACTGGCATCGATGATGCGCACGCCGGGCCGGCGCACCAACGCCACGGCTTCGCGCGCCGCGTCGTCCGGCAGGCACAGCAAAGCGATGTCGCAGTCGTTGAGCGCTTCGGCCCGGTGCGCGGCGCTCTTGCGGTGCTCGGCGGGCAACTGCAGCAGGCGCAGATCGTCGCGGCCTGCGAGCCACTGGCGTACCTGCAGGCCGGTGGTGCCCTGGTCACCGTCGATGAATACATGGGTGGTCATTGCGTGCTCCATGGTGTGTGTGGGGGCGCATGGTGCAACGCAAGCTGTCTGCAGGCCAGTTGAATCTGACAAACTACGGATTCATTTATCCTGAATGGCCGGTGCGCCGCTAATCCATGCGCGAAATCAATCTCGACCGTCTGCGCACCCTGCTGGCGGTGTCGGATCTCGGGTCCTTCGCCGCCGCCGCGAAGGCACTGCACCTGGCGCCGCCCACGGTGACGCTGCATGTGGCACAGCTGGAGGCGCGCCTCGGGGCCCGCCTGCTGCACCGCGCGTCGGCAGGCGTCACGCCCACGTCGGCGGGCAGCCTGCTGATCGACAGGGCGCGGCGGTTGCTGGCCGAGGCCGACGACCTGCTGCAGTCCGTGGAGCGGCAGATCGCAGCGCGAGGAGGCCGGGTGCGTCTGGGTGCGTCCACGGGTGCACTCGCGCACCTGCTGCCCCGCGCACTGGAAACCCTGGCGACCCGGCACCCGGAGATCGACGTGCAGGTCGGCGTGATGACGAGCGAGGAAACCCTGGTGCGCCTGGCGGCCGGCAGCCTGGACATCGGCATCGTCGCGCTGCCGCAGCCGGTGTCGCGCGGCCTGCAGGTGCAGCCCTGGCGCCAGGACCCCGTGCTGGCCTTCATTCCGGCGGCCTGGAAGCCGCCGCGGCACGTCACGCCCGCCTGGCTCGCCGCCCGGCCGCTGATCGCCAACGACAGCGGCACCCGGCTCTCCCGGCAGACGGCCGAATGGTTCGCCGCCGGCGGCGAGCGGCCCAAGGCCCGTATCGAGCTGAACTACAACGATGCGATGAAGAGCCTGGTGGCCGCAGGCTATGGCGCCGCGTTGCTGCCCCACGAAGCGGGCGCGCCGCAGCCCGATGCCCGCATCAGCACCCGGCCACTGCGCCCTGCGCTGTCGAGGGCACTGGGCATCGCGCACCGGAACCGCATCGATGACGACGCGACGGCGGTGACGCTGCAGGCCCTGCTGGGCATGGAGCACGAAGGAAAGAAGTAGGGCACACGTCCGCGACGTCGCGGCCGCTCTGCCTTGCGCCTCACGGCAGGCTCAGGTCCATCCCGAGATGCCGGGCCAGGCTGAACGTGAACCACAACACGACCGCGAGCGCCACCAGGAAGGCGGCGCCCACCTTGGCCGCATTGACGAGCAGCGCGCGCTTGTCCAGCGTCTTCTTGTCCTGGTCGTAGTGCCACTTGATGGCAAAGAACATGCAGGTGCCGAAGACGAGGACCTTGAACGTGAGGAAGGCGACGGGAACCCAGTCGATCATGGTGAAAATTCCAGACTTGCAGCCTGACGCGGAGCGGGGCAGGGTGTGGGTGGGTGGATAGGTGGGGTAGGCCGCACGATCGCTCTGGTGGAAGGTGCAAGAACGCATCCGCTGCCCGTTCCCGGCATAGTATGGAAAAGCAACTTCCATACATGCCGCGCAAGCCGCATCCCATTCATCCAGCCATGCAAGACGACGACGCCCCCCTCTGGTTGCCCCACGTGGCCGCGCAGGGTGGGCCGCGTTTCCTGCAGATCGCGGATGCCTTGCAGGCGGCGGTGGAGGGTGGGACCCTGAGGCCCGGCGATCGCCTGCCGCCGCAGCGCCTGCTGGCAGCACGGCTGGGCGTCGACCTCACCACGGTCACCCGCGCCTATGGCGAAGCCCGGCGCCGCCACCTGCTGGAGGGGCGCGGCGCCCGCGGCACCTATGTCGCGGCGCCGAAAGTCGAAGGCACCCCGATCCTCGACCTGGGCATGAACATCCCGCCCCCACCGGAGGGCGTGGACTTTGGGGAGCTGCTGAAGCACGGCGTGTCCCAGGTCCTCATGCGGGCGGACGCGGGATTGCTGATGAGCTACCACCCGGGCGGCGGCAGCGATGCCGACCGTGGGGCCGGCGCCCGATGGCTCCGGCCGATGCTGGGCGACGTGGACGCGGCGCAGGTGGTCGTCTGCCCCGGCGCGCAGGCGGCGATCGCCGCATCGATCCTGGCGCTGACGGAGCCGGGCGATGCGATCCTGGCAGAGCCCGCCACGTACCCCGGCCTGCTGGCGGCGGCGACGCAATTCGGCCGGCGCATCGTGGCGGTGGAAACGGACGGCCACGGCATGGTGCCGGATGCGCTGGAGCAGGCGTGCCGCCGGCACCGCCCCGGTCTGGTCTACCTCAATCCGACCCTGCAGAACCCGACCGCCATCACCATGCCGGAACACCGGCGCAAGGCACTGGCCGGCATCGCCCGGCGCTGCATGGTGCGCATCGTCGAGGACGACCCTTACTGGCTACTCGCCGAGGCCCCGCCACCGCCCATCGCCACCTTCGCCCCGGAGCAGGTGACCTACCTCGCGACCCTGTCGAAATGCCTGACGCCCGGCCTGCGCGTCGCCTTCGTGCTCCTGCGTGATCCACAAGAGCGCGAGCGTTTCCTCGCCGCGCTGAGGTCTTTCGCGCTCATGGCCACGCCGCTGACGGTCGCACTCGCCACGCAGTGGATCCTCGATGGCTCGGCCGCCCGGTTGATGGAAGGCGTGCGCAAGGAGGCGAGGCTGCGGCACCGCATGGCGAGGGACCTTCTGGCGGGGCGGTACAGCGGCGCCGGAGACGGCCTGCACGTGTGGCTGGAGCTGCCGGGGTATTGGGCCTCATCGGAGCTGGCACAGGCCACCCGCAGCGAGGGCATCGCGGTCATGCCGGCCGAGGCGTTCGCCGTTGGCAGTGGAGCCCCGGAGGTGAATGCCATCCGGATTTCGCTGGGCAGCGTGCAGGACCGGGGGCAGTTGCGGGCAGGGCTTCGGAGGCTGTCGGACCTGCTGGCGAGGCGGCCCTAGGCATTGGGACTGGAGTGGGGCGGGGCGAGGGACCGCAGCCGCTGTTTGATGTTTCTGGTGCAACAGTCCCTCTGTAAATTGCAATTCACAGAACATCCCCGCCTGCCTAGCATCCGGGCTCTCTGGCAGACACCGCCGAGCACCATCACAACGACAGGAGACATCCCATGCCGCCGCGCGCCGCTTCTTCCCCTTCCCACGCCCTTTCTCCCGTGCTTCCCGCCCTGCGCCGCCGCTTCCTCGGCGCGCTGCTGGGCACCGCGCTGGGCCTGGGGCTCACCTTCGGCGGAGCGCTGCCCTCCACGGCCCAGGCGGCGGAGATCCGCGTGGTCACCTCCGGTGGGTTCTCCGCGGCGTACGACCAACTGGTGCCGCTCTACGAGCAGGCCACCGGCCACAAGGTGACGACCGCGCGCGGTGCCTCGATGGGCACGGCGCCGGACTCGATCCCCAGCCGCATGGCGCGCGGCGAGCAGTTCGACGTCGTGATCCTGGCCGATTCGGCGCTCGATCAGCTGATCGCGCAGGGCAAGGTGCAGGCGGGCAGCCGCGTGGATCTCGCCCGCTCGATGATCGGCATGAGCGTGCGCAAGGGCACGCCCGCGCCGGACATCAGCACGGTGGACGCGCTGCGCCAGACGCTGCTGAATGCCAAGTCGGTCGCCTATTCGGCCAGCGCGAGCGGCACCTATCTCTCCACCGAGCTGTTCCAGCGCCTGGGTGTGGCGGAGCAGATGAAGGGCAAGGCCACGAAGATCTACAGCGAGCGCGTGGGCGCGGTGGTGCTGCGCGGCGATGCGGAGATCGGCTTCCAGCAGGTGAGCGAACTGCTGCCGTTCAAGGAGCTGCAGTTCGTCGGCGCGCTGCCCGACGAGGTGCAGCAGCGCGTGTTCTTCTCCGCGGGCGTCGCCACCGGCTCGCCGGACCCGGAGGCCGCGCGCCACCTGATCCGCTTCCTGGCCGCCCCCGCCGCCGCCGCCATCGTGCGCAGCACCGGCATGGAGCCCGCCACGCGTGCCGAGCCCGCGGCCGCTCCCGCCCGTGCCGAGCCGGCGGCCCCCGCCGCGCCGGCCCGCAAGGAGCCCGCGCCCGCGCTCTGAGTGCGATCCTGCCGGGCCGATCCGCGCCCGTGCTGTTCCTTTCCCCGTTCTTCGGCTTCCGCGCGGGGCCTGCCGCCGCGCCCGGCGCGGCGCGCTCCTGCGCGCCTTTCCTCAAGAGACTTCCCATGGCCTACCGATCCCTGGCGGCTGCTGCCCTCTGCGCGCCCGCGTTCGCCTTCTCCCAGACCCAGCTCACCGTGTACGGCATCGCCGATGCCGGCGTGCGCTACGGCTCCGGCCTCACGGCCGCCAATGCCCCGGCCGCCACCTCCACCACCGGCGTCGCCAGCGGCGTCAACAGCACCAGCCGCTTCGGCCTGCGCGGCCGCGAAGACCTGGGCGGCGGCCTGCATGCGCTGTTCAACCTGGAAACAGGCCTGAACCTCGATACCGGCACCACCGCCAACTCCACCAAGTTCTTCGACCGTGCCGCCATCGTCGGCCTGGGTGGGGGCTGGGGCCAGATCACGGCCGGCCGCCAGACCAACCTGCTGGCCGATGCGATCAGCCCGGTGGACCCGGTGGGCATGCGCTTCGCGTCCTTCAACCCGAACATCGCCACCGCGGCCCTGAGCAGCCACGGCCTGGGCCAGGAGTACGGCAGCGCGGGCGCCACCACCGGCTCGTACCGCCTGGACAACTCCGTCAAGTACACCGGCCGGTTCGGGCCCGTGACGGCGCGTGCCATGCACAGCTTCGGCGAGAACGCGGGCCGCGCCTCCGCGCAGGCCTCTACGGGCGCGGGCCTGGCCTACGCCGCGGGCCCCTGGGCCGTCTCGGGCGCCTACCAGCGCTTCAAGACCGCCACGCAGCTGGAGCTGAAGGCCGCCACGCTGGGCGCCGCCTACCAGTGGGACAGCGTGCGCCTGGCCCTGAACACCGCGCGCAGCGAGGCCGACACCTCGGCCACCGCCCGCACGGTGCAGCGCGTGCATTCGGCCGGCCTCACCTGGGCCGCCACCTCCGCGGTGGACCTCACGGCCTCGCTCTACCGCCTCGACCGCCAGCGCACCGGCCAGCGGGACGACGGCTACACCCGCGCGATCCTGTTCGCGGAATACAAGCTCTCGCGCCGCACGCGCCTGTACGCCGAGCTGGACCGCACGCACTGGCGCGACGGCTACCAGGGCGCGGCCAACAAGTCGCGCGCCACCGGCGTCACGACCGGCGTGCTGCACACCTTCTGAGCGTGCGCGGCCGGAGGGCGCGGCCCCCGGCCTCCCGCGCGCCGCCTCAGGCCGACGGCAGGGCCCGCGCCGGCTGGCGCGCGGGGGCCAGCACCCGCCGGGCCCAGCGGCTGAGGGGCCGGTCCAGCCACAGGTACACCAGGTGCCCGGCGACGAGCGCCGACACCACGATGACCGCCACGCCGACCGGACGGTAGGGGTCGATGAGGCCCAGCTTCTGGTGGGCGATCTTGCGGATGCCCTCGACGACGTAGAAATGGCTCAGGTACGTGGCGTAGCTGGCATCGCCGATGCGGCACAGGGCGTCGGACACCGTCCTGCCGGGCCCGGGAATCCAGCGCTCGCAGCCCACGAAGGCCAGCACGAGCACGCACGAGGGCAGGCCGAAGATGAACACCCGGTCGATGGTGGCGCCCCGGCTTTCGCAGACGGCCATGAACGCATACGCCGCCAGGGCCGCCGCGGCCAGCCAGGGCCCGCCGGCTTTCGCGGGCCATCCCTTGCGCCAGAGCAGGTAGGCGACCATCCCGAACAGGAACTCGAAGAGCAGCGCCGATCCGAAGAAGCTGGACAGCACCGGCCCGCCCGCCAGGTGCCCCAGGCCGATGAAGGCCGCAGTCAACAGCACCCCGACGCTGCCGATGAACAGCGCCAGGCGCTGGCGGCCCGCCAGCAGCACCAGCCCCACGCACAGGTAGAAGAACATCTCGTAGTTGAGCGTCCATCCCACCGCCAGCATCGGGTGCAGTGCGCCGTTCTCCTTGAAGTACGGAATGAACAGCAGGGACTTGAGGTAGTTGCCCAGGTGGGCCGTCGTGGAGTTCAGCAGATCCGGCCGCACGGCGGCCAGCAGCAGCACGCTGGTGGTGAGCACCCAGTAGAGCGGCACGATCCGGGCCAGCCGCTTCGCCGCGAAGGCGCGGGGCGTTTCGCCGTGCTCGCACACCATCGCCATCACGAAGCCGCTGATGACGAAGAAGATGTCGACACCGAACGAGCCGAACACGGGAACGGCGCCGATGTGGAAATACACGACGCTGGTGGCGGCGACGGCCCGGAGTATCTGGATCGACCGGAGGTTGTCGGGGGAGTGGGATGCCAATGCCATTGCCTTCGCTGCTGCCAGTGCCTGTCGGTGGGCGATTGTCACCGCAGATCCGCAGCGGGCGCCGCCACCGCCACCGCCGCGCCTGCCGATAATGCGGCGCACATGGTTCCACCTCCGCTTTCCCGCCGTTGCCTGCTGTGGCAGGGCTGTGCGCTCGCCGGCGCCGCCCTGGCCGGCTGCGGCACGCCCGCCCACACGGACCGCGGCGAGGTGCAGGCCGCCGCCGTCGCGCCCACCGAGCTGGCCCAGTCCGACGTCAACCGCATGGCCACGCTCGGCATGCGCGCCAACCTGGACAGCCTCTACCTGGTGATGGACAAGCTGTACCGCCGCAACCCGGCCGAATGGCGCAAGGGCCAGGAGCCCGGGCAGCTGCCGGGCCGCATCCTCGCGGGCCAGCGCGTGCGCGAGGCCGTGGAGCACCGCCAGGCCTGGGCGCCGCTGCAGGGCCGGCGCGACATCGCCGCGCTGGCGCTCGCGCTCGGCCCCGAGTTCACCGGCGACCGCGTGGCGGCGTTCACCTGCGCCACGGCCGACATGCTCATCACCGCGCACGGCGGCAAGACCGAGTTCTTCCTGATCGACAGCCTGGACGCGCAGCACCTCTACAACGCCGCGCGCAACGTGGAGATCGCCGTCTGGATCCTCGCGCAGCGGCGCGGCGCCGACGGCCGGCCGCTGCTGCTGGCCGACGAGATCACGGCGGACACGCGCAACCTGAGCTTCGAGCGCGAGTTCGGCAAGGTCATCGCCCGGCTCGATCTGCTGGCCGGCGTGGTGGTGGAGAAGTACCGCCGCGCGGCCATCAGCTACGTGCAGAACTTGGTGGGCGGCACCTTCCTGCAGTTCCTGCCGGTGCGCTGACGGGCGGCCGGACCCCGCTGCGCCCCCGGCCCGTTAAAATTGCCCGCCCCCGAGGAGCGTTGCAGCGCCCGCCGTCCCCCTGCCGATGAAAGCGCAGGAGCCCAGAACCAGGACGGCGGCGTCAGGCTCGGGGCCGGCATCCGCACAACGACGCTCGCCTGTTTCATCCCCGAACCGATCGCACAGGTGAGCCTGATGTCCTCTGCCCCGCATTCCCCGTCCGCCGCCGACGCCGCTGCCTCCGCCTCCGCCCCTGCCGTTCCCCCCATGAAGCTGTCCGGCCTGGAGCCGGTCTCCATCGGCGAGGGCACGCTGTTCGTCAACGTCGGCGAGCGCACCAACGTGACCGGCTCCAAGGCCTTCGCGCGCATGATCCTCAACGGCCAGTACGAAGAGGCCCTGGCCGTGGCGCGCCAGCAGGTGGAGAACGGCGCCCAGGTCATCGACATCAACATGGACGAGGCCATGCTGGACAGCAAGGCGGCCATGGTGCGCTTCCTGCAGCTCATCGCCTCCGAGCCCGACATCGCGCGCGTGCCGATCATGGTGGACAGCTCCAAGTGGGACGTGATCGAGGCCGGCCTGCGCTGCATCCAGGGCAAGGGCATCGTCAACTCCATCTCCATGAAGGAGGGCGTGGAGAAGTTCAAGCACGAGGCGCGCCTCGTCAAGCGCTACGGCGCCGCCGCCGTGGTGATGGCCTTCGACGAAGTCGGCCAGGCCGACACCTTCGCCCGCAAGATCGAGATCTGCGAACGCGCCTACCGCGTGCTGGTCGATGAAGTGGGCTTCCCGCCCGAGGACATCATCTTCGACCCCAACATCTTCGCGGTGGCCACGGGCATCGAGGAGCACAACAACTACGCCGTCGATTTCATCGAGGCCACGCGCTGGATCAAGCAGCACCTGCCGGGCGCCAAGGTCTCGGGCGGCGTGTCGAACGTCTCGTTCAGCTTCCGTGGCAACGATCCGGTGCGCGAGGCCATCCACACCGTGTTCCTCTACCACGCGATCAAGGCGGGCATGGACATGGGCATCGTCAACGCCGGCATGGTGGGCGTGTACGACGACCTGGAGCCCACCCTGCGCGAGCGCGTGGAAGACGTGGTGCTCAACCGCCGCCCCGATGCCGGCGAGCGCCTGGTCGAGATCGCCGAGACCGCCAAGAGCGGCGCCAAGGACGAGAGCAAGAAGCTCGAATGGCGCGGCACGCCCGAGCACCCGAAGACCGTGGGCGAGCGCCTCTCGCATGCGCTGGTGCACGGCATCACCGACTTCATTGTGGAAGACACCGAAGAGGCCTACCAGGAGATCCTGGCGAAGGGCGGCCGCCCGCTGCACGTGATCGAAGGCCCGCTGATGGACGGCATGAACGTGGTGGGCGACCTGTTCGGCGCCGGCAAGATGTTCCTGCCCCAGGTGGTGAAGAGCGCACGCGTGATGAAGTCCGCCGTGGCCCACCTGATCCCCTACATCGAGGAAGAAAAACGCCAGGACGAACTCGCCGGCCGCGACGTGCGCAGCAAAGGCAAGATCGTCATCGCCACCGTGAAGGGCGACGTGCACGACATCGGCAAGAACATCGTCACCGTGGTCCTGCAGTGCAACAACTTCGAGGTGGTGAACATGGGCGTGATGGTCCCGTGCCACGAGATCCTGGCGCGCGCCAAGGTCGAGGGCGCGGACATCGTGGGCCTGTCGGGCCTCATCACGCCCAGCCTCGAAGAGATGCAGTACGTGGCCGGCGAGATGCAGAAGGACGAGCACTTCCGCGTGAAGAAGATCCCGCTCCTGATCGGCGGCGCCACCTGCTCGCGCGTGCACACCGCCGTCAAGATCGCGCCGAACTACGAAGGCCCCGTGGTCTACGTGCCCGATGCGTCCCGCAGCGTGAGCGTGGCGCAGAGCCTGCTGGGCGACGGCGCGCAGAGCTACGTCGAAGAGCTGAACGCCGACTACGACAAAGTGCGCACCCAGCACGCCAACAAGAAGCAGACGCCGATGTGGCCGCTGGCCAAGGCCCGCGCCAACCGCACGCCGGTGGATTTCGCCACCTACCAGCCCCCGAAGCCCCGCCTGCTGGGCCGCCGCGTGTTCAAGAACTTCGACCTCACCGAGCTGGCGAAATACATCGACTGGGGCCCGTTCTTCCAGACCTGGGACCTGGCCGGCCCGTACCCCGCCATCCTCACCGACGACGTCGTGGGCGAGCAGGCGCAGCGCGTGTTCGCCGACGGCCAGGCCATGCTGAAGAAGCTGATCGAGGGCCGCTGGCTCAGCGCGAGCGGCGTGCTGGCGCTCTACCCCGCCAACAGCGTGGGCGACGACATCGAGTTCTACACCGACGAATCGCGCACCGAAGTCGCCATGACCTGGTACGGCCTGCGCCAGCAGACCGAAAAGCAGATGATCGACGGCGTGATGCGCCCCAGCCGGTGCCTGGCCGACTTCGTGGCGCCCAAGGAGAGCGGCGTGGCCGACTACGCCGGCCTCTTCGCCGTGACGGCGGGCCTCGGCGTGGAGAAGAAGGAAAAGGCGTTCATCGACGCGCTGGACGACTACTCCGCCATCATGCTGAAAAGCCTGGCCGACCGCCTCGCCGAAGCCTTCGCCGAATGCCTGCACCAGCGCGTGCGCACCGACCTCTGGGGCTATGCGGCCAGCGAAGCCCTGAGCAACGACGACATGATCGCCGAGAAGTACCAGGGCATCCGCCCCGCCCCCGGCTACCCCGCCTGCCCGGACCACAGCCCCAAGACCGACCTGTTCCGCGTGCTGCAGTGCGAAGAGATCGGCATGGGCCTGACGGAGAGCCTGGCCATGACCCCCGCCGCCAGCGTGAGCGGCTTCTACATCGGCCACCCCGAGAGCACGTACTTCAACGTCGGCAAGATCGGCGAGGACCAGCTGCACGACATGGCCGAGCGGCGGGGGATGGACGAGAAGGTGCTGGAGCGGCTGCTGGCGCCGAATCTCTGATCACCCGACGCCCAAAGATGGAGGCCCCGCATGCGGGGCTTTCCTTTGGGTGGCGCACTCAGGGCTCACAGGGGAAAGCGCAAACGCATCGATCGGCGGCTTGCGCCCGCACAACTCATCCGTAACTCGTGCACGTTACTTTTCTGTTACCCGCACGTCACTCAGGTGCCACAGGCGGCGAGAAGAATGCAAACCCTCTTCGTTCTTCTTCCCCCCGCCCCATGACTCCGCACCCACGGCAACCCCTGCCGTTCTACCTCGGCCGCCCCTTGCTGGCCGCCTGCACCCTCGCGCTCGGACTGCTGCTGGCCGGCTGTGGCGGTTCCGGTTCTTCTTCGGGCCTGGCCACCTGCACGGCGCCCGACACGCACTGCGCGCCCAAGCCCTGATCCGGCGCAGCCCGCCCAGGCGCTGCGTGCCGCGCGGCCCGGGGCGGCTGCACGCAACCCCCGCGTAACTGCTGGCTTGCCCGCACGCGCATTCGCCCGCGTGCCCGCCTCTTCCCACGGCACACGGCAACCCGCAACCTATAAAAATTCCTCCAGATGACCGTCGATTCCTCCAAGCGCCATTTCCTCTCCAGCCTGCTCGGCACCGGCGCGGCCGCGGCCACGCTCACGGCGTTTCCGCCGGCGATCCGGCGCGCGCTCGCCATCGAGGCGCACAACGCCACGGGCACGATCCAGGACGTGCAGCACGTGGTGATGCTGATGATGGAGAACCGTTCGTTCGACAGCTACTTCGGCACGTTCAAGGGCGTGCGCGGCTTCGGCGACCGGTTCCCGATCCCCACGCCCAACGGCCGCAACGTCTTCTACCAGACCTACAGCAAGACCACGCCCGCGAGCACCTACGTGCCCTACCGCCTGGACGAATCGAAGGGCAACGCGCAGCGCGCCGGCAGCACGCCGCACACCTGGGTGGACTCGCAGGCGGCCTGGGACCATGGCCGCATGTACCAATGGCCGGACGCCAAGCTGCCGCTCTCGATGGGCTATTACGAGACGGCCGAGGTGCCGTTCCAGCGCGCGCTGGCCGAGGCCTTCACGCTGTGCGACCACTACCACTGCGGCATGCACACCGGCACCATCGCCAACCGGCTGTTCTACTGGACGGGCACGAACGGCCCGAACGGCATGAGCCCGGTGGATGGCTCGAAGGTGCGCGTGGCGGGCCTGAACAACCAGTTCAACGCGGGCAATGACGTCGGCGCCTCCACCGAGGGCTGGACGTGGACGACCTATGCCGACCGCCTGGAGAAGGCCGGCGTCAAGTGGAAGGTCTACCAGAGCCTGATCGACAATTTCGGCTGCAACGAGATGATGGGCTTCCGGCACTGGCGCGCCGAGATCGAGAAGATGCCCGCGGACCGCAAGCCGCTCTACGTGGCCAGGACCGACATCACGCAGCCGCAGGGCCTGGCCGGCCCCGTCTACGATCCGGCCATCGACGATGCCCTGAGCCCGCTTGCCAAGGGCTTTGGCAACACCATGCCGCAGGGTTTCCTGGAAACCTTCCGCGAGGACATCCGCCAGGGCAAGCTGCCGGCGGTGTCGTGGATCATCGCGCCCTCGGTCTACAGCGAGCACCCCGGCCCGTCGAGCCCAGCGCAGGGCGGCTGGTACGTGCAGGAAGTGCTGGACGCGCTCACCGCCAACCCCGAGGTGTGGAGCAAGACGGTGCTGCTCATCAACTACGACGAGAACGACGGCTTCTTCGACCACCTGCCGTCGCCCTCGGCCCCGTCGCGCAACCCGGACGGCAGCCTCGCGGGCGCCTGCACGCTGCCCGACGCCGACGTGGCGGCGGAGTACCACGACTTCCAGCCGGCCACGCCGAGCCAGCCCGCGGCGGACGGCCGGCCCTACGGCCCTGGCCCGCGCGTGCCGATGTGGGTCGTCTCGCCCTGGAGCCGCGGGGGCTGGGTGAATTCGCAGGTGTTCGACCACACCTCCACGCTCATGTTCCTGGAGCAGCGCTTCGGCGTGGCCGAGCCGCAGATCAGCGCCTACCGCCGCGCCGTGTGCGGCGACCTGACGAGCTGCTTCAACTTCGTGAACCCGAACACCGAGAAGCTGCCCACGCTGGATGGCCGCACCACCAAGACGGCGGTGGATGCGCGCGTGGCGGCGCAGGTGCAGGCCGGCAAGCTGCCCCAGCCCGCCGCCTCCGTCGATGCGGCCCTGCCGGCGCAGGCGCCCGGCGTGCGGCCCTCGCGCGCGCTGCCCTATGAGCTGCACACGACGGCCCAGGCCAGCGCCGGTGCCGGCACGGTCAGGCTGCTGTTCGCCAACTCGGCCAAGGCCGGCAGCCCCGCGGCGGTGTTCCACGTCTACGACAAGAAGCACCTCACCGCGATCCCGCGGCGCTACGTGGTGGAGCCCGGCAAGACGCTCGACGGCGTCTGGAACGTGGCGGCCGACGGCGGCGCCTACGACCTCTGGGTGCTCGGCCCCAACGGCTACCACCGCCAGTTCACGGGCGATCTGGCCCAGCAGGCGGCGGCCGGCATGCCCGAGGTGCAGGTCTGCTACGAGCTGTGCGACCCGCCCCAGGTGCGCGTGAAGCTCTACAACCGCGGCACCGCGGCGCTGTCCTTCACGGCCGAGGCGGGTGCCTACCGCACCGACGGCCCCTGGACGCGCAGCGTCGCGCCGGGCGCGGTGGAGGAACTGGCCTGGGCGCTGGGCGAGAGCGGCCACTGGTACGACTTCACCGTGCGCTGCAGCGCCGCGCCGTCCTTCGCGCGGCGCTTCGCGGGCCGCGTCGAGAACGGGCGCGATGCGGTGTCCGACCCGGCGATGGGGCAGGGCGGCTGACGGGGTCACCGGGCCCGCGCGGGCCCGTCCGTGTCCTCTCCCCCCTCCGCCTGCGCCCCGGCGGCCGGTGCCACGGGCTCCGCGATGGAGAACCCACCCCCGTTGCGCTTGGCCGCGTACATCGCCAGGTCGGCGCACCGCACCACCTCGGCGCCGATGCGGGAGTGGGCGGGGGCGAACGCGATGCCGATGCTGGTGCCGATTTCGGCGGACAGGCCGGGCTTCAGGGGAATGGGCTGGCGCACCACTTCCACGATGGCGGTGGCGATGTCGCTGAGCGTCTGGGGGTCGTCGGTGCGCACGAGGATGGCGAACTCGTCGCCGCCCAGGCGGGCCAGCGTGTCGGACGAGCGGATGATCTTCTGGATACGGGTCGCGGCTTCCTTGAGCACCACGTCGCCCGCGTCGTGCCCGTAGGTGTCGTTGACGAACTTGAACTTGTCAAGGTCCATCAGCATGACGGAGAAGCGCGCGCCCGATTTCCTCAGCTCCTGCTCGGCGCGCTGCAGACGGGCCTCGAAGGTGCGGCGGTTGGCGAGGCCGGTGAGCGCGTCCTTCTGCGCGACGTCCTCCAGCGGCGTGACCACGCGGCGGGCGACCATCCTGACCGCCAGGGCCGAGACGCCGGCGCTGAACAGCACGCTGACGGCGAACAGCGCCTCCAGCCGCAGGAAGGGCGCGAGCACCGGGGCGAACGGCTTGGCCACCAGGGCCCAGACGGGCGAGGGGCCGGAATCGTCCATCACGATCACTTTGGCGCGGTAGCCGACGCCCTCGGCCTCGACGGTGAACGGCTCCCGGTGGAGCTCGTTCAGATGGGCGGTGTTCAGCGGGAAGGATGCGGGCAGCGAACTCGCGTGCACGTCGTGGCCGGAGCCTTGCGCATGCGTGACGAAGGCCATCTCGAGCTGCGTCATGCGCGTGAATTCCTCGGTGCCTGCCGTGGTGATCCGGTAGGCCAGGTAGATGTGGGCCACCGGCAGGGGCGCGCGCATCGTCACCTTGACCCAGTTGTGCAGCACGGGCCTGCCGTCGTCTCCGGCCAGCACGCGCATGTTGCGGCCGGGGGGCTTGATGCCGGCGACGATCTCCTCCAGCCGGTGGTCCAGCACGTCGTCGCGGTCGTTCAGGAACCCCGTCACCGAGGCCCGGGCCAGCAGCCTGCCGCCCAGGTCGGTCAGCACGATCAGCTCGGCGCCGGAGCGGGCCAGCTGGTTGTAGAGGGCCGATTCGACGGTGGCGCGGTTGGTTTCGTTGAAGACGGTGTTCTGCAGGCCATAGTCCTTCGCGATCAGCTCGGACGTGGCGTACCGGTACTGGCGCCGCGTGACGGCCGTGTATTCGAAGGTCTGGGTGCCGGCCTCCAGGGCCGCGTCGACGCTTTCCATGGCGATCCTCCGGTTGGAGAAATGCAGGAAAACGAAGGCCACCAGCTGGGCGGCGATCAGGGTGAGCACCAGCAGGGCCAGGAAACGGCCCGACGATGCGGATGGCAGGAAATCCCTCTTCATACGTGTTCTTTTCCCAGGCTTCGGTCGAGCTTGCGCGGGGTGCCTGCCCCAGCCAGGAGTACCGCTCGCGCGGGCTGGGCAGAAACAGGCGCTTCCATGATGCCTCTCATACGCACATCCATGCAATGGCCTGCGCGGTAAACCCCGCCCGCGGCGCAGAACCCGGGCATGGCCGGTAACGCCGGGCACTGGCGAAGTGCGCCGACACCCGCCGGCTCATCTTTGCGGTGCAATGCAGGCATGCCGTCTTCGTTTCTCAAGACCTGGGTGGAGCGCGCCAAGTGCCTGGTGCAGCCCATCATGCCGCTCGTGCGGGCCGTCAACCTCTGGCTGGATGCCGACGGGCTGCGGATGAGTGCCGCCATGTCGTTCTACGGCATGCTGAGCCTCGCGCCGCTGCTGCTGCTGCTGGTGGGGGTGCTCGGCTGGTGGATCGACAAGTCCTACCTCGAGTCCAGCCTCGTCGCCCAGGTGCAGTCGGTGATGGGCGCGCGTGGCGCCGAAGTCGTGAAGCTCGCACTGTCGAGCGCACGCGAGCCTTCCGAGGGGCGGCTCGCCTCGATCGCCGGCTTCGTGCTGCTGCTGTCGGGCGCGACCGGGGTGTTCGTCGAGCTGCAGTCGGCGCTCGAGCGGCTCTGGACTTCCGGCCATCCTCCCGTGCAGGAGAAGAAGGCGTGGTGGCGCATGGCGTCGCTGCGGCTGCGGGGCCTCACCTATGTGCTCGCCATCGGCTTCCTGCTGCTGGTGTCGCTGGTCGTCTCCACCGCGATCCACGTGGTGGCCACCTGGGCCAGCGCGCGCCTGCCGGTGGTGTCCGGCCCGCTGCTGCTGCTGGTGAACGAAATCGTGGCCTTCGGCATCGCCGTGCTGCTGTTCGTGGGGCTGATGCGCATCGGCACGGGGCCGAAGCCCCCGATGGGCTGCCTGGTGTTCGGCGCCGTGGTGGGGGCGATCCTGTTCACCGTGGGCAAGCAGCTGCTGGCGTTCTATCTCTCCACCGCCGCCGTGGTGTCGGCCTATGGCGCTGCCGGCTCGCTGGTGGTGCTGCTCATGTGGATCTATTTCTCGTCGGCCGTGCTGCTCTTTTCCGCGAGCTGCGCGCGCGCCCTGCAGGAGGCGCGCGCCGAGAACGTGGGGCAGCGCGTGGATGCCGGGCACGCCGAAGACGTGCCGCCGGAGCCGGGAGAGACGGTCGCCCCGGCACCCGCTTCCGCACCCACGTCTGCACCCGCGCGCTGAACCTCACGCGGCCGCGGCGGCGGGCAGGGCCGGGCGGCCGCATGCGTACCTGGTAACGTCACTCCGACGCCGAGTCAACTTACGGCAGGGCGCAGCGTCTCCGGGTCCAGCCGCAGCGCGCGTGCGAGGTGCAGGGCGTTCTCGGGCGCATGCAGCTTCTCGGTGTTGTCGAAGAAGCAGAACACGTCGCGCCCGCCCGGCGGTGCCGCGGGCGCCTGCGCTGCCGGGCCCGCGAGTGCCATGCCGCTTGGCGCGGCACCGCGGTGCCATGCGCGGATGCGATCGGCCCAGGTGCCGATCTGCGCACGGCTGTAGCCGCTCGCGTAGAGCTGCTGCGCTCCGTGCAGCCGCAGGTAGGCGAAATCGGCCGTCACGTCGCCCAGTTCCGGCCAGCGCCCGGCCGTGTCGGCCACCACCAGCGCGACGCCGTGGCGGCGCAGCAGGGCGATGCATTCGGGCGTGGCGAAGCTCGCGTGCCGCACTTCGAGCGCATGGCGGATGCGGCAGGCCGGCTCGGGCGGCTCCAGGCGTTCACGGCCCCGCATGCGCGGTTCGCGCTCGCGCGCCAGGGCGGCCGCCTGCAGGGTGTCGTGCGGCAGCAGGCCCAGAAAGTCGTTCAGCGTGCCCGCGTCGAAGGGCAGGGTGGGCGGCAATTGCCACAGGATGGGCCCGAGCTTCGGCCCCAGCGCGAACAGCCCGGAGGCGAAGAAGTTGGCGATGGCCGCCCGGCCATCGCGCAACCGCAGCATGTGGGTGATGAAGCGCGGCGCCTTCACGGTGAAGACGAAGCCCGGCGGCGTGGCCTGCGCCCAGGCGGCCCAGCTGTGCGGCCGCTGCAGCGAATAGAACGAGCCGTTGAGTTCCAGCACCGGGAACTGCCGGGCGGCGAAGGCCAGCTCACGGGCCTGTGCCAGCCCGTCCGGGTAGAAAACACCCCGCCATGGCGCGTAGCGCCAGCCCGACACCCCGATGCGGATCTGTGCGGCGCCGGCCGCCTTCGTACCCATGGCACCGCACTGTGCACGCCATCCGGAAGGCGCCTTGCAAGGCGGTACCGCAGCCCCGTGTCGGACGCTTTCCGGTAGCTCTACAGCTGCTTACGGTGTTTACAGAGCCCGGCGTTATGTGAAGGGGGGCCGCGTTTACTCTGCGGGCATAACACCCATGAAAGGGAACACCATGACTCTCGTTGTCCGCTCCAACTCCGATACGGGCCCGGCCGCTGCCGGCGGCTCGGTGAAGTGGCTCTGGGCCGCGATCGGCGCGCTGGGCGTCAGCGTGCTCGCCCTGGGCGCCACCCTGGTCGTCCAGAACAGCGACCGCGCGCCCGACGTCGCCGCGGCCACGGCCGCCCCCGGCACGCCGCAGGCCCTTGCCGCCAACCCGGGTGCGGCGTCGTTCGCACCGCAGCAGCTCGCCCAGGCGCCCGCTGCCGCTCCCGCACCGCGCACGCCGGCCCCGGCCGTGGTGCACCGCGCACCCGCACAGGGCTCTCAGAACTATGCGCAGGGCTCCGCCCCGTCGTCATCATCCTATTACCCGCCCTCGCAGGGCCAGCAGGTCGCGATGCAGCGGGCCGCGGCGCCGGTGTGCGCGAGCTGCGGCCGGGTCGAGTCCGTGCAGGCCGTGCAGCAGGCTGCGCCCGCCACCGGCATCGGCGCGGTGGCCGGCGGCGTGCTCGGCGGCGTGCTGGGCAACCAGGTGGGCAAGGGCTCCGGCCGCACGGCCGCCACCGTGCTCGGCGCCGTGGGCGGCGGCTACCTGGGCCACACGGTGGAGCAGCGCACCCGCACCACCACGGCCTACCAGATCCGCGTGCGCATGGACGACGGCTCGGTGCGCACCTTCACGCGCTCGCAGCCGGTGGCCGAAGGCACCTCGGTGCGCGTGGACGGCCGCGGCTTCCGCGTGGACAACGGCAACTACGGCGGCGGGTCCGGCGGCGGCTACGCACAGGCTCCGCAGTCGGTGCGCGTGGTGGACAACGGCTACTGAGCCTGAAAGGGACGCAGGCGGCAGCGCCTGATTTCCCTCCACCCCTTTTCGACCCTGCGGGCGGCCTTCGAGGCCGCCCGTTCGCTTTGGGCGGCCCGTGGGCTTTTTCTTTTACTTCTCGACGAAGGCGCGCTCGATCACGAAGTCGCCGGGCTTGGTGGTGTTGCCCTCTTCGAAATCGCGCTTTTCCAGGATCGCCTTGAGCGACGCCAGCATCTCGGGGCTGCCGCACAGCATCACGCGGTCCACCAGCGGATCGAGCGGGGGCACGCCCAGGTCGGTGAACAGCTTGCCGTTCTCGATCAGGTCGTTGATGCGGCCCTGGTTGCGGAACGGCTCGCGCGTGACGGTGGGGTAGTACTTGAGCTGCTTGGCCACCATCTCGCCCAGGAACTCGTGCTGGGGCAGCTCCTGCGTGATGAAGTCGTGGTAGGCCAGCTCGTTCACCTGGCGCACGCCGTGCACCAGCACCACTTCCTCGAACTTCTCATACGTGTCCGGGTCGCGGATCACCGACAGGAACGGCGCGAGTCCGGTGCCGGTGGAGATGAGGTACAGGCGCTTGGCCGGCAGCAGGTAGTCGATGAGCAGCGTGCCGGTGGGCTTGCGGCCCACGACGATGCTGTCGCCCACCTGGATGTTCTGCAGGCGCGAGGTGAGCGGGCCGTCCGGCACCTTGATCGAGAGGAACTCCAGGTGCTCCTCGTAGTTGGCGCTCGCGATGCTGTAGGCGCGCAGCAGCGGCTTGCCGTCCACCTTGAGGCCGATCATGGTGAAGTGGCCGTTGGAGAACCGCAGCGACGTGTCGCGGGTGGTCGTGAAGGAGAACAGGCGGTCGGTCCAGTGGTGGACGGAGAGGACTCGCTCTTCGTTGAATGCGCTCATGGATGGATGGCGGAAAGTGAAAACGACAAGGGGCGCGTGGCCGTCGAAGGCAGGGCCGGTGGCTCGTGCGGGCGGCCGCGAAGGCGCCCTGGCTGCCCCCTGCCGGGTGGGCAAACCCCTGCATTGTCGGACAAACGCGGCGGGTGGGGGACGTCAGGCCTCAGAACGTGTGCGCGAATGCCGTCTATCGTCATTCGGAAAATCGGCCCGCCTGCCGCAGCCAGCGCATCGTGGCGCAATCGCGGGAGCCTGGTGCCGCATGGGTTTCACCGGCCGTCGGTTGCTCCGGGTGGGGGCGCCGCCGCATCCTGTGCCAGATGCTCCCCCACCACCTCCGCCAGCCAATCCATCACCGCCCGCACCCGCCGCGGCAGGTTCCGGCGGTTGGCGTACATAAGCGTGAGCGGCATCGGCGGTGCGGCGTGCTGCGGCAGCACTTCGACGAGGTCGCCCTGCGCCAGCAGGTCCAGCACGCCCAGGCGCGGCACCTGGATGATCCCGAGGCCCGCCAGGCAGCCGGCGATGTAGGCCTCGGCGTTGTTCACCGTGAGGGCGCCCTGCATGGGGATGGCTTGCAGCGTGCCGTCCACCACGGCCTCGAAGCCGCCGGAGCGGGCGCCGAGGGTGTTCACGAAGTGCACCAGCCGGTGGTGCGCGAGGTCGTCCAGCGTGTGCGGCGCGCCGTGCGTGCGCAGGTAGGCCGGGCTCGCGCAGTTGATCAGCCGCGCCGGCCCCAGCGGACGCGCGACGAGGCTGGCGTCCACCACCGCGCCGGTGCGCAGCACGCAGTCGAAGCCCTCGCGCACCACGTCCACGCGGCGCTCGGTGCTGCTCAGCTCCACTTCCAGGCCAGGGTGGCGGGCCAATAGTTCGGGCAGGCGCGGCACGACGACGTTGCGCGCCATGCCGGTGGACATGTCGATGCGCACACGCCCGCGCAGGCCGCTTCCCCCCGTGCCGTCGCCCCCGTCGGCGTGCTGGAACATGGACTGCAGCTCGTCCACGTCGGCCAGCAGGTCCTTGCAGCGCTCGTAGTAGGCCTGCCCGTCCTGCGTGAGCTGCACGCGGCGGGTGGTGCGGTGCAGCAGGCGCGTGCCGAGCTGGGTTTCCAGCTGCTGCACGGCGGTGGAGGCGCTGGCCTTGGGAATACCGAGCGCTTCGGCGGCTTGCGTGAAGCTGGCGAGTTCGGCCACGCGGACGAAGGTGTGCATGCGATCGAATGGGCTCATTGTTCTTTTGGTATGAACGATGTAATCGATTCTGCGTGATTTATGGCGGCGGCGTCGATCAATAGACTCCCTTCCATCGCTTTCTTCCTTACCCCTGCACTTAAAAGGACTCCGCCATGGTCTCCATCGCATCCACTCTTCCTTCCTCCTCCGCCGCCCATCCCGCCATCGCGCTCATCACGGGCGGCAGCCGGGGCCTGGGCCGCAGCGCCGCGCTGCACGTGGCACGCTCCGGCATCGACGTGATCCTGACCTACCGCAGCCAGGCGGCCGAGGCCCAGGCCGTGGTGGCCGAGATCGAGGCGCTGGGCCGCCGTGCGGTGGCGCTGCCGCTGGACGTGGGCGCCAGCGCGACGTTCGCGGATTTCGCGGAGCAGGTGCGCGGCGTACTCGCGCGACACTGGCAGCGCGAACGCTTCGATTTCCTGGTGAACAACGCCGGCTCCGGTGCCTATGCCAGCTTCATGGAGACCACCGAAGAGCAGTTCGACCAGATGGTCGCCATCCACTTGAAGGGCACGTTCTTCCTCACGCAGAAGCTGCTGCCGCTGATGAACGACGGCGGGCGCATCCTGAACGTGTCGTCGGGCCTCGCACGGTTCGCGCTGCCGGGCTATGCCGCCTATGCGGCGATGAAGGGCGGGGTGGAGGTGCTGACCCGCTACCTGGCCAAGGAGCTGGGCGCGCGAGGCATCGCCGTGAACGTGGTGGCGCCGGGCGCGATCGAGACGGATTTCGGGGGCGGCGCGGTGCGCGACAACGCGCAGCTCAACGGCTTCATCGCCGGCCAGACGGCGCTGGGCCGCGTGGGCCTGCCCGACGACATCGGCGGCGTGGTCGCGGCGTTGCTGCAGCCGGGCACGGGCTGGGTGAACGCCCAGCGCATCGAGGCGTCGGGCGGCATGTTCGTCTGAACCGGATCAGAAGGTTTCCCAGTCGTCGTCGCCCCCGCGTGCGGCTGGGGAGGGCGCGGGTGCCGCGGTGCGCGGCAGTGCGGGCGCAGCGGCCGGGGCGCGGGCCGCTGCCGCGGCGGGGCGGGGTGCCGCCACCTTGGGCATTGCGGCAGGTGCGGCACGGAAGGGCGCTGCGGCCGCAGGCGGGCGCACCGGCCGGGCCACGGTGGCCACGGGTGCCGCCGGTGCCGTTGTAGTGGCCGCGTTGGCGCCCTGCATGCCCGCCGGAATCCGGAACACGCTCACCGCCTGCGAGAGCTGCCCCGTCTGGGCCTTCAGCGAGCCGGTGGCGGCCGCGGCCTCCTCCACCAGCGCCGCGTTCTGCTGGGTCACCTGGTCCATCTGCGAGACGGCCTGGTGCACCTGGTCGATGCCCCGGCTCTGCTCCCCGCTCGCGGCGCTGATCTCGGCGACGAGGTCGTTCACGCGCTGCACGCTCTGGACGATCTCGTCCATGGTGCGGCCGGCCTCCGCCACCTGGCTGGAGCCCTCGGCCACGCGCGAGACGGAGTCGCCGATCAGCGCCTTGATGTCCTTCGCGGCGGCGGCGCTGCGGCCGGCCAGGGCGCGCACTTCGCCGGCCACCACGGCGAAGCCGCGGCCCTGCTCGCCGGCGCGCGCGGCTTCCACCGCCGCGTTGAGCGCGAGGATGTTCGTCTGGAAGGCGATGCCGTCGATCACGCCGATGATGTCGGCGATCTTGCGGCTGCTCTCGTGGATGGCGCCCATCGTTCCGACCACGCCCGCCACCACCTGGCCACCACGGGTGGCGGTGCCGGCCGCGGAGGAGGCGAGCTGGCTGGCCTGGCGGGCGTTGTCGGCGTTCTGGCGCACGGTGCTGGTCAGCTCTTCCATGGCGGCGGCGGTCTGCTGCAGCGAGCTGGCCTGCTCTTCCGTGCGCGACGACAGATCCTGGTTGCCCGCGTCGATCTCGCTCGATGCGGTGGCGATGCTGTCCGTGCCCGAGCGCACGCGGCCGACCACCTGCGCCAGGCTTTCGTTCATGTCCTTCAGGGCCTGCAGCAGCTGGCCCGTTTCGTCCGTGGACGTGACGGTGACGTGGCTGGTGAGGTCGCTCGCCGCCACGGCGCGCGCCACGCGCACGGCTTCCGACAGCGGCCGCACGATGCCGCGCGTGAGCCACACCGCGCAGGCCGCGCCCAGCGCGAGCGCGAGCAGGCCCAGCACGGTGAGCAGCAGGCGGCTCTGCGCATGGATGTCCTGGATGTGCGCCGCGGTGGCGTCGATGTCGGCGCGCTGCAGGTCCAGCAGCTTCTGGATCAAAGCCACGTACTCCTTCGTGGCCGGCAGGTAGACCTGGGTGAGCAGGCGTTCGGCCTCGTCCGCCTGGCCCGCGGCCTTGGCTTTCACGGCCTGGTCGCGCGATGCGAGGTAGGCCGCGCGGGCCCGGCCGATGTCCGCCCAGACGGCCTTCTCGGCGGGGCTGTCGAGCATCGGTTCGATCTTCTCGACGAGCTTCGCGGCCTCGCGCGTGGTCATGGCCGAGTCCTCGGCGAAGAAACCCGCCAGCGACGGGTCGGTGCTCTTGACGATGGCCGTGGTGCGGCGGGCGGCGCTGTCCACGTAGCGGTACCAGTCGCTGATCATGCGCTCGTTGGCGAGCGGCGACTGGGTCATGGCGTGCGTGGCCTGGGCGACGCTCTGCAGCCGCCAGAGGCCGAAGACGGTCATCAGCGCCATGAGGCCGAGCACCATGGCAAAGCCGGCGCCGAGGCGTGCGCCGATGGAGAGATTTCGCATTGGGAGTTCCTGGAGATCGATGCGGCCGCGCGCACGGGCCTGTGGGCCGCTGCGCGCGCAGGTGTGGCCAGTTATCGGCAGCGGGCACCGCGCCTTGAACGCGACAGGAGAAAAAAAGGGGTGCGCGGCCCGTGCGGCTCCGCCGTGTCAGCGGCGGAACCGGCCGTCCGCGCCGACGATCGAGAGGTCCGCGAAATCGAGGCCCGTATGGTCCGTGGGGCTGTAGCCCACTTCCAGGCCGCCGAGGTCGAACTTGCGCATGCCTTCGAGCGCTGCCTGCAGCGTGGCCCGCGTGGGCTTGGGGCCGGCGCGCCGCAGCCCTTCCACCAGCACCTTGGCCGAGGCGTAGCCTTCGAGCATGGCGGCGCTGAGTTCGCCGTCCGGCGCGCCCTTCTTCGCGAGCGCCTGCGCCTCCTTCACCATCGGCACCGCCACGGAGCGCTCGTTCGGGAACACCTGGGTGACGATGGTGCCCGAGGCGTTGGGTCCCAGGCCGGCGACGAAGCCGGGCGTCGCGTTGTTCGACAGCGTCACCAACTGCGCTTTCGACCCGGCCGCGCGGATCGCCGCGATGCCTTCCGCCACGGCCTGCGCGGTGCCGACGATCAGCACGCCCTGGGCGTTCGCGCGGGCGACTTCGGGCGCGAGGCCGCTGAAATCGGGCCGGTTGCGGTCGAAGGCGGCCTGCATCGCGGGCTCCAGCCGGGCCCGGCGCAGGCCGCGCAGTGCGCCCTGCAGCGCGTCGTTGCCGAAGCTGTCGTCCACCGTGAGCAGGGCGATGCGCTGCATGCCGATGCCGGCCAGGTGGCCCATGGCCTTCTCGGCCTCGCGCTGGTAGGAGGCGCGCACGTTGAACACGTGGCGGCGCACCGGCGCGTGCAGCACCATCGCGCCCGTGGAGGGGCCGACGAGCGGCACCGCATGGCGATCGAGCAGCGGCAGCACCGCCTCGGTGTGGGGCGTGCCGCGCGTGAGGAAGAGGGCGATGACGCCCTTCTGTTCGATGAGCGTGCGGGCGTTCTCGGCCGAGACCTTCGGATCGAAGCGGTCGTCCAGCGACACGAGTTCGATCTTCTCGCCGCCGACGCCGCCTTCGGCGTTCACCGCATCGAGGTAGAGCTTCGCGCCGCGGGTCACCTCCTGCACGCCGGCGGACACCGGGCCGGTGAAGCCCGCCGTCTGCCCGACGAGCAGTTGCGCCGATGCGGGTGGCGACGCCATCGATGCGGCGAGAAGGAGCAGGGCGGCGAGCCCGGAGGGCCGGCGTGCGGAAGGGGTCATGGAGTGGGGCGCGGCGCGAGCCGGCAAGGTCGGGGACGAACGGAGCGACGGGAAACCGCCCCGATGGTGCCGCCTGGCCGGCGGTCTGCCATCCGCACGTTCCCGAGGTGCCTGCAGCCGCGCACGCGGGGCCGCCGGGCGGCCCCCTGCCGCGTCAGTTCAGCTTCAGCTTCTGCTTGGCCACCACGCCCTTGTAGAGCTCGTACTCGGCCTTGGTCTGCGCCGTGAATTCCTCCGGCGTGTTGCCCACGACGAGCGAGCCCGTGTCTTCGATGCGCTGGCGCACGGCCGGGTCTTCCAGCGTCTTCTTCACGGCCTGCGAAATCTTGTCCACGACCTCGCGCGGCAGGTTCTTCGGGCCGTGGATGCCGTAGAACGCCATCCGGTTCACGGGCTCGAAGCCGACTTCCTTGAAGGTGGGCACGTCGGGCATCGAGGGCAGGCGCTGGGGCGCCGCCACCGCGATCGCGATGAGCCGCTTTTCCTTGATGAACGGCAGCGCGGAGGGCAGGTTGTCGAAGATCATCGGCACCTGGCCGGCCACCGCGTCGTTGAGCGCCGGGCCCGCGCCCTTGTAGCCGATGTGCTCCAGCCCCAGGCCGGACAGCGACTTGAACAGCTCCATCTGCAGGTGGCCGATGCCGCCCGTGCCGGAAGTGGCGAACGAATACTTGCCCGGATTCGCCTTCACCTCGGCCATGAACGCCTTGAAGTCCTTCGCCGGGAAGCTCGGGTGCACGGCCAGCACGTTCGGGGTGGCGGCCATGTTGACGATCGACGTGAAGTCGGTGAGCGGGTTGTACTTCACGGCAGGGTTGATGGCGGGCGCGGACGCGACCGACGACACCGTCGCCACGCCGAGCGTGTAGCCGTCCGGTGCCGCGCGGGCGATCTCCGTCG
This sequence comes from uncultured Acidovorax sp., assembly GCA_913774955.1. GTDB lineage: Bacteria > Pseudomonadota > Gammaproteobacteria > Burkholderiales > Burkholderiaceae_C > Paracidovorax. Next base: position 24,803 of record CAJYKV010000021.1, on the reverse strand, counting down.
CGCCGACCACGCCGCCGGCGCCGGCCTTGTTGTCCACCACCACCGGCTGGCCGAGCGTCGTGCCCAGCGACTGCGACACCACGCGCGCCACGATGTCGGTGGTGCCGCCGGGAGCGAACGGCACGATCAGGCGCACGGGCTTGGAGGGATAGTCCTGGGCGAGGGCGGGGCCTGCGCCGATCAGCAGGGCGGTGGCGGCCAGGGCCGTGCGGCGCGTGAGGGATGCGGTGCGTGTCATGCGTTGTCTCCTGTAGGGGCTGTAAATTCTTGCCGGGCTGCGGCGTTCGCGCCGATTCCTTTGCAGCTTGCATGCCAACCGCCTCCGCCGCCGTGGCGGATGGGCCCGCAGGGCGCGCCAGCGCTGGCGACCGCGCCATGGCCGCCTTCCTGCGCGGGCGGCCGGGCAGCGCGCGCAGCGGCGGATTTCCGCACGCAGCGGGCGGTTTTGTGCGGATTTCCGCACGCGGCGATCTGTCAACGGGGCTAGCCCTTGCATGGGGCTTTCCCTGGCCCACCACAATGCGTGCCCGACCCGCTCCGTTCTCCCGTGAAGCCCGACCGTTCCCTCCTGATTCCCGGCCTCGCCGTGCTGGTGTGCGTATGCGCCGGGGCGCTCGCATACCGCGGATCGCTCGGGTCGCAGCTCGCCGGCCAGCAGCGGGCCGCCGCGCAGCGGCTCGACTTCGCAGCGCAGAGCCTGGAGTCGCTGCTCCACCGCAACGAGGCCTTGCCCGCGCTGCTGGCGCTGGACGACGGAGCGGCCCGCGCGCTGCGCGATCCCGGCACCGCCCCGCTGCGGGCCGCCAATGATTTTCTCGGGCGTGCCGCGCGCCTGGCGGACGTGGAGGCCGCCTACCTCATGGACACCCGGGGCCTGACGATCGCGGCCAGCAACTGGAACCAGCCCAGCAGCTTCGTGGGGCAGAACTACCGGTTCCGGCCGTACTTCGAGGCCGCGATGCAGGGGCTCACAGGGCGTTTCTACGGCGTGGGCGCCACCACCGGCAAGCCCGGGTATTTCATCGCCGCGCCGCTGCCCGCCGAGGCCCCGGCGCGCGGCGTCGTCGCGGTGAAGATTTCGCTCGACCCCTTCGAGGCGGCGCTGGCCGCCAGCGGCGACACGGTGCTGCTGGCAGACCGCGACGGCGTGGTGTTCCTCAGCACGGAAGCGGAATGGCGCTACCGCACGCTGGCGCCGCTCGGCGGCGATGCGCTCGTGCGGCTGCAGGGCGCGCAGCAGTACGGCAGCCATGCGCTGCGGCCCCTCGACCATGGCCTGGGTGCGTGGCCGGTCGGCGGCACGGCGGTGCGCCTGCGGCACGCGGGCCAGGAGCGCGATTTCACGGTGGCCGCGCGCGGCGTCGGACCGCTCGGCTGGCAGATGCTGCTGCTGGCCGACCAGACTCCGGCGCGGCAGGAAGCCCTGGTGGCGGGCCTGGCGGGCGCGCTCTGCGCCGCGCTGCTGCTCGGCCTGGCGCTCTACCTGCGGCTGGACCGCCAGGGCCAGGCCGAGCGCCGCGCGAGCGCCGAGCGCCTGCAGGCCGCGCGCGACACGCTGGAGACCCAGATCGCGCAGCGCACCGCCGATCTGACGGCCGCCAACGCCGCCCTGCAGGACCGCGTGCGCGACCTGCAGCACGCCGAGCAGATCCTGCGCGGCACGCGCGACGCGGCCGTGCAGGCCGGCAAGCTGGCGGTGCTCGGCCAGATGTCGGCCGGCATGGGCCACGAGCTCAACCAGCCGCTGGCCGCGCTGCAGACGCTGTCGGACAACGCCCTCGCGCTCGAGCGCCAGGGCCGCCGCGAGGACGTGGCCGAGAACCTGCGCCTGATCGGCGAGCTCGCGGCGCGGATGGGCCGGATCGTGCGGCAGCTCAAGAGCTTCGCGCGCAAGGAAACGCCCGTGCCGCGGCCCTGCAGCGTGCGCGACGCGCTCGACCATGCGCTCATGCTGCTGGCGCAGCGCTGCACGGCCGTGCAGGCACGCATCGACGTGGACGGCTTTCCTGCGGACCTGTGCGTGCAGGCGGATGCCACGCGGCTGGAGCAGGTGCTCGTGAACCTGCTCCGCAACGGGCTGGATGCCGTGCAGGGCCAGCCCGTGCGCGTGGTGCGCTTCTCGGCGGCGGCCGTGGACGGGCGGGTGCATCTGCGCGTTGCCGACACCGGCGGCGGCCTCGCGCCCGAGGCGCGCGACCGGCTGTTCGAGCCCTTCTTCACGACCAAGGCGGGCGAGGGCCTGGGGCTGGGCCTCGCGGTTTCGCGCATCATCGTGGAAGGCCTGGGCGGCACCCTCGCGGCGGGCGACCTCCCGCAGGGCGGCGGCGCGGAGTTCACCGTCACCCTGCCGCTCGCCCGCGCCGAGGCCGACGACGCCGCCGCCGCCTGACATGCCTTCCGCTTCCCGAGGATTTTCCTGCCGATGACCGACATCTCCCTTCCGGCCGGCCCCGCCGGCGGTGCCCGCCCCGTCTATCTGATCGAGGATGACGCCATGGTGCGGCGCGCCTACGGCCAGGCGATCGAGCTCGCCCAGATTCCCGTGCGCGCCTTCCCGCACGCGCAGGCCGCGCTGGACACCTATGCGCAGGACCCCCCGGCCGCGGTGGTCACCGACATCCGCATGCCCGGCATCGACGGCATGGAGCTGCTGCGCCTGCTGCGGCAGCGGGATGCCGCGCTGCCGGTGGTGCTGGTCACCGGGCACGGCGACGTCGCGATGGCGGTGGAGGCGATGCGCGACGGCGCCTACGACTTCATCGAAAAGCCCTTCTCGTCCGAGCGCCTGCTGCTCACCGTGCGCCGCGCGCTGGAGCGCCGGGCCCTGTCGGACGAACTGCAGCGGCTGCGCGCGCGCGGCGGCACCGACGCGCTCTCGGGGCTGGTGGGCCAGTCGCCCGGCATGGCGGAAGTGCGCCGGCTGGTGGCCGCGCTCGCGCCGCTGGACGTGGACGTGCTGCTGCATGGCGAGACCGGCGCGGGCAAGGAGGTGGTGGCCCGCGCCCTGCACGCCGCCAGCGGCCGCACCGGCCCGTTCGTGGCCATCAACTGCGGCGCCCTGCCCGAAACCATCATCGAGAGCGAGCTCTTCGGCCACGAGCCCGGCGCCTTCACGGGCGCCACGCGCCGGCGCATCGGCAAGATCGAATACGCCAACGGCGGCACCCTGCTGCTCGACGAGATCGAATCGATGCCGCCGGCGCTGCAGCTGCGCCTGCTGCGCGTGCTGCAGGAGCGCGAGATCGAGCGCCTGGGCAGCAACCAGACCGTGCCGATCACCGCGCGCTTCGTGGCGGCGGCCAAGGCCGACCTGAAGCAGCTCGCCGACCGCGGGCAGTTCCGCGCCGACCTGTACTACCGCCTGCACGTCGCGGCCATCGCGCTGCCGCCGCTGCGCGAGCGCCCGCAGGACATCCCGCTGCTCATGGCCCACTTCCTCGCGCAGGCCGCCGCGCGCCACGGCCGCCCGGAGCCGGCCTGGGGCGACCGCGACCTCGCCAGCTGGCTGGCGCACGACTGGCCCGGCAACGTGCGCGAGCTGCGCAACGCCGCCGAGCGCCTCTGCCTGGGCCTGCCCGTGCAGCCCCTGGACGGCGGGGCCGACTCCGCCCCCTCGCTCGCCGCGCGCGTGGACGCGTTCGAGCGCAAGCTGCTGCGCGACACGCTGGACCTCACGCAGGGCAACGTGGCCCGCGCCGCGGAGCTGCTGAAGATGCCGCGCAAGACGGTGTACGACAAGCTGCAGCGCCACGGGCTGGCACCCGGCGCGGCGGGTGGGGCCGGGCGCGACGCTTGAGGGGTGCGCTGCCGGCCACCCGGGCCGGCTCCCGCGGTGCCCGCGGTCTCAATCCAGCTGCAGGCCCGCTTCCTTCGCGGCCTTGGGCAGCACGGACAGTTCGCGCTGCAGGACGCCGGCGAACGCCTCCGGTGTGTTGTCCGCCGCCGGGGCCACGCCGCCCAGGTCCAGCAGGCGCTGGCGGAAGGCGGGCTCCGCCGTGATCTTGGCGATCTTCTCGCCCAGCAGCTTGACGATGGAGGCGGGCGTCTTGGCGGGGGCGACCACGCCGAACCAGACGTCGAAATCCACGCCGCCGGGCACGCCCTGCTCGGTCAGGGTGGGCACGTCGGGCCACAGTTCCGAGCGGCCCTGGCGCAACTGGCCGATCGCCCGGAGCTTGCCCGACTGGATGAAGCTGCGGACATCGCCCGTGCCCAGCAGTCCCCACGCCACTTCGCCCGCCATCAGCGACTGCACCAGGGGTGCGCCGCCCTTGTAGGGCACGTGCGTGAAATGGCCGTCGGCATGGCGGTTGACCGCTTCGGAGGCCAGGTGCGACAGGCCGCCCGCGCCGGCCGATCCATAGGCCAGCCCGCCCTTGCCGGCCTTCCGGCCCGCTTCCAGCAGTTCTTTGACGTTCCTGTAGGGCGATTTCTCCGGCACCACGAGGATCAGCGGGGCGAGGGAGACTCGCGCGACGGGCACGAAGTCCGTGGCCGCGAAGCCCGGCTTCTTGTAGATCTCGGGGTTGATCGACAGCATGCCCGTCAGCGTCATGGCCAGCGAATACCCGTCGGGGGCGCTGATCGCCACATTGCTCATGGCGATGTTGCCTCCGGCGCCGGGCCGGTTCTCCACCACGATGGGCTGCCCCAGTTCCTCCTGCAGGCGGGGCTGCAGGGACCGCGCCGCCACGTCGGTGGCGCCGCCCGCCGGGTATGGCACGACCAGGCGGATCGGCTTGGTCGGATAGCCGGCCTGGGCCAGGACGGGCGCGGCCAGGCCCAGCGACAGGGCCCCGGCCAGGGCGAGGCGGCCGATGAAGTGGATGGAACGCACGGTGCTTGTCTCCTGTTTTTGTGTGAAGGGAAGAAATGCGCTGGCGGCAGGACGCAGCCCAAGGGGCGTGTCAACGCGCCTGGCCGGTTTCGTACCGTGCCTGGCGCTCTTCCAGCGCATGCCAGCCGATCAGCGCCTTGAAGTCCGCCATGCTTGTCTGCGCGAAGGGCAGGTCCGCGAAGTCTCCCGAGCGGCGGCGCGCCAGTTCGGCGAGGTTGGCCTGCACCGCATGCACGGTGGTCAGCAGGCTGGCGATGGGGTAGGAGGCGAAGGCCGCCACGTCTTCGATCTGTTCGCGGGTGAGGGCCGTCATCCAGGTGCCGGCCATCAATTGCAGCGACAGGCGCCGCCCGCACACCTCGCGCAGCTGCACCAGCTGCTCGTAGCGGTCGAAGGTGCGCGAGATCGGCTGGATGAGATCGGCCCCGGCTTCCGCGTAGCGTGCGGCGCGGTCGAGCGCCTCGGACGGGTCCATGGCGTCGGTGCGGGCCACGATCAGCAGGTCCGGGTCCTGCCGGGCGTCGAGCGCCGCGTGGATGCGCGCCAGCGCGTCCGCCACCGGCACCAGCGTGGACGTGGCGGTGGCCGCCGGACAGCGCTTGGGGCTGACCTGGTCTTCGATCTGCAGCGCGGCGGCGCCGGCCTTCTCGAACTCGCGCACCGTGCGGCCCATGTTGAGCACGCTGCCGTAGCCCGTGTCCGCGTCCACGAAGATGGGCTTGCGCACCACGTGGGCCATGCGGTTCACGGTGGCCACGTTCTCGCTCAGCGTGTAGAGCTCCATGTCGGGCTGGCCCAGCAGCGCGGCGGAAATGCCGAAGCCGGTGCTGAAGATGCCGTCGAAGCCGGACTGGTCCACCAGCAGGGCAGAGAGCGCGTCCTGCGCGCCGCCGAACCAGAGGGTGTCGCCGGCGTCGATGCGCTGGCGCAGTGCATTGCGGGATGGGTGCATGGAAAATTCTCCGGAAGAAGGGGAAGGATCAGGCCGGCCCGGACTGCGCCGCGTCCCCGGCCTTCGCCATGCGGCGCTTCAGGTAGGGGACGAGGCCGCCGGCATCGAGCATGCCGCGCTCGGAAGGGGAGAAGGGCTGCAGCGCCAGCACCTCGCCCGTGCGCAGGTTCTTCACCTCGCTCGTATTCCAGTCCACCGTCAGCTCGTCTCCGCGGGCCGCGGCGGCGCGGATGCCGGGGCAGGTCACGAGCGGGAAGCCCATGCTCATCTCGCCGCGGAAGAAGCCCGGCGAGAAGGATTCGGCGATCACCGCCGCGATCCCCAGGTGCCGCATGGCGCGCATGGCTGGATAGTGCGGATGCCCGTAGCCGAAGTTCTCGCCCCCCACCAGCAGGTCGCCGCGGCCCACCGTGGCCGCGAAGCCCGGCGTGTAATCGGCCATGGCCAGCGCGGCCAGCTCGGCCACGTCGGTGATCTTGATGTTGCGCACACCGACGATCAGATCGATGTCGTAGTCGTCTTCCTCGAAGACCCAGGCCACGCGGCCGCGCAGGTTGTGCAGGCTCATGCCGTGGCTCCCGCGGGGGCCGCTGCCGCTCCGGCCAGATACGGCCGGGGGTCCGCGATGCGGCCTTCCAGGGCCGAGGCGGCCACCACGGCGGCGTTGCAGATGTAGATCTCGGAATCCACGCTGCCCATGCGGCCCGGCGTGTTCAGCGTGCCCGTGGAGACGGCGCGCTGGCCCGCGCTCATGGTGGCGATGCGGCCGAAGCAGTAGTCGCAGCTGGGCGAGCTGATGAAGGCGCCGGCTTCCACCAGCGTCTCGATCAGGCCCTCGCGCGCGGCCGCCGCCATGATGGCCCGGGAGGTCGGCACCACGTGCAGCTGGAAGCCGGGATGGATGCGCCGTCCGCGCAGCACCTCGGCGGCGATGCGCAGGTCTTCCAGCCGCCCGCTGGCGCAGGAGCCCAGGTAGCCGGTGTGCACTTCCACGCCCGTGAAGTCGGCGAGATCGCGCGTGTTGGCGGGGCTGGGCGGCACCACCACGATCGGTTCCAGGCCGGAGACGTCGATGGTCACGACGCGCTCGTACACGGCATCGGCATCGGGGTGGACCGGCTCCAGGGCGATCTTCGAGCGCCCCCGCGCATGTTCGAGGGTCTTGGCGTCCGGCGCGATCAGCATCGTGGTCGCGCCCAGGAACATTGCCTGGCCGCAGATCACCTGCCGGCCCTCGATGTCCATGGCGTCGATCACCGGGCCGCACAGCTCCACCACCTTGAAGCGGCAGGAGGCCGGGCCCATCACCCGCACCATGTGGTGGAACACGTCGCGCGCCATCACGCCGGGCTGCAGCGTGCCCGTGAGCCGCACCTGGATGGTGGCCGGCACGGTCAGGGTGAGGGTCTCGGTGGCGAACGCCTCGACCACGCCCTTGCGCGCACCGAAGGCGAACGTGCCGAAGGCGCCCAGCTGGCTCACATGCCCATCGAAATGCACGGCGAAGGCCCCCGGCACGGCATACCCCAGCTCGGCCGCGACCTGGTGGCCGATGCCCTCGCGTTCATACACCGGCACACCCTGCTCCTTGCCCCAGGCGCGGGTGATCTGGTGCAGCTCTTCCTCCTTCGGCGCCGTGGCCGGCACCATGTGGTCGATGAAGAGCACGAAGCGCTCGGGGCTGGAAACCTTCTCCACGCCGAAGTCCTCGCGCGTCTCCTTGAAGAACACGTCGGTGTAGCCGGGGAAGTCGTAGGTGATCACGAAGTCCGGCCGGGCCGTGATCTCCTGGCCGGGCGACACCCGGGCCAGGCCCGCGGCGCGTGCCAGGATCTTTTCAGTCATCGTCTGGGGCATGCAGTCTCCGTTCAACTTCCACGATGTGGTGGGCATTGATCTGTCGTCATGCATCCCATTACATTGGAGTCTGAATCCTGGTTCTTCAGGTGCAACCCCAATTACTGCCACACTGTGGAAACTCAATCGGACACCGGACCTGGCGCCTGCCGCCCCGAAGACGGCGCGATGGAGGCCGGCAGCACCGCCCGCACCGGCACGCAGAGCATCGAGCGGGTGGTGGGCATGCTGCGCGTGGTGGCCTCGCGCGGGCGGCGCGGCATGCGCATCGCCGACGTGGTGAGCGTGAGCGGCCTGCCCATGTCCACCTGCTTTCGCATGCTGCAGCGGCTGGAGCTGGAGGGGATGGTGGTGCGAGACGCCATCACGCGCAAATACCACCTGGGCCCGCTGCTGCACGAGCTGGGCCTGCTGGCGCAGCCACGCTTTCAGCTCGCCGATCTGTGCGCGCAGGCCCTGCAGGCCATCGCCGACGAGACGCAGGACACGGTCTACCTCAGCGAGCGCCGCGGCGTCGAATCCATCTGCACCAGCCGCGTGCTCGGCGACTACCCGATCAAGGCGCTCACCCTGGACGTGGGCATCCGCCGGCCCATGGGCGTCGGGGCCGGCGGGCTGGCGATCCTGAGTGCGCTGCCCGAGGCCGAGGTGGCGCAGATCGTCGAAGCCAACGATGCGCGCTATGCCCGTTTCGGCACCTTCGAGCCCGGCTTCGTGCAGCGGGCCGTCGCGGAAACCCGGGCCCAGGGCTACGCGTTCCTGGACAGCGCGGCGACCCCCGGCACGGCGGCCGTCGGCATCGCGTTTCCGCCCGACAACCCCGTGGCCGCCATCAGCGTGGCGGCCATTTCCAGCCGGTTGGGCCCCGAACGCCGCGCGCAGGTGGCCCGGGTGATCGCGCAGCAGGTGCGGGCGGTCTGCGCCCAGATGCCCGCTCCCGCCTCGGCTGCGCCTGCGCGTCCCGGGAGCCGCTGAGGCGACGCAAGGGCCCGCACGCTGGCGGATGCCCCGGATGGACCACGCATGAGTTGGTTAAAGAACACAATTTGAAACAATCTCGGGGAATTGGTAAGGAGGGGTTTCTCGAAAGCGGGGGGTGGACAGCAGAATCCGGACTGGGTCGCCCTTATGAAACATCGATTGCCGTCCACCAAAGGCTGGCGCCTCGGCGCGGCCATGGCCTGTCTGTGCCTCGCGCAAGGGCCGCTGCATGCGGAGGTATCGGACCTGCCGCTGGAGCAGCTCATGCAGCTGCAGGTCACGACGGCCAGCCGGTACGCCCAGTCGGCGCTCGAAGCCCCCGCCGTGGTCAGCGTGGTGACGGCAGAAGACATCCGCCTGTTCGGCTACCGCACCCTGGCCGACGTGCTGGCGAGCATGCGCGGGCTCTACGTGTCCTACGACCGCGCCTCCCACTACCTGGGCACGCGGGGATTCGCCACCCCGGGCGACTACAACACCCGCGTGCTGCTGCTCGTCAACGGCATCCGGTTCAACGACAGCCTGTACGACCAGGCGAGCATCGGCACCGACTTTCCCATCGACATCGACCTGGTGGAGCGGGTCGAGTTCGTCTCCGGCGCCGGGTCGGCCGTGTACGGGCCGAATGCATTTTTCGGCGTGATCAACGTGATCACGCGGGACGGCGCGCATCTCCGCGGCCCCCAGGTGAGCGCCGAGGCGGCCAGCCACGGCGGCCGCAAACTCCGGTTCTCCGCGGGTACCGTGACGGAAGAGGGGGCCAACTGGCTGATCTCCGCCACGCGGTCCATCTCCCGGGGCGCGGACCATTATTTCCCCGCGTTCGATACGCCCTCGCAGAACTCCGGCATCGCCCACGGGCTGGATTCCGATCGCAGCACCCAGCTGTTCGCGAGCCTGCGCAACGGGGGGCTCTCGGTCTACTTCGCGCACGGCGAGCGGGAGAAGGGGGTACCCACCGGCGCGTTCGCCCAGGTCTTCAACGACCCGAGATCGCGGGTGAGCGACACCAGCACGCGCCTGGGCGCCGAATACGCCTACCCGATCCGGTCCGACCTGTCCTTCGTCGGGAGGGCGCACGTCGGGCGCTACGAGTACGTGGGCGACTACGTCTACGACTACCCGCCGCTCACCGTCAACCGGGACATCGGCCGCGCCCAGTGGATGGGGACCGAACTGCAGTGGATCAGCACCGCACTGGCCCGGCACAAGCTGTCCTGGGGCGTGGACTACCGGCGGGACATCCGGGTCAGCCAGCAGAACCTGGACCTGTCGCCCGCCGTGACGTATCTGGACACCCGGCGGCACGACGACGTCATCGGCCTGTACGTGCAGGACGAGTTCGCGCTGGCCCCGGACCTCACGGCGCACGCCGGCCTGCGGTGGGGAAGGCAATCCGGCAGCGAAGGCAATCTCCATCCCCGGCTCGGCCTGGTCTACTGGCTGCAACCCACCACGGCGCTCAAGCTGCTGCACGGCACGGCCTTCCGCCCTCCGAATGCCTATGAACGCGACTACCGGGTGGATACGCCGGGAGGCCTGGTGGACACCCAGAAGATCCGGTCCGAGCGGATCCGCACCACCGAAATCGCGCTGGAGCATGCCGCGGACGGTGGCCAGCGCGTGGTGGTCAACGCGTTCCTGTCCCAAGTGCGCGACCTGATAGCGCTGGCCGAGGCGCCCACGCCGGAGCGCCTGACCCTCGACAACGCCCGCGGCGTCAAGGTCCACGGGGCCGAGTTCGAATACGAACGGCGCGGGCGCGGCGATGCACGGCTTCGCCTGGCCTACGGGTGGCAGAAGGCCCGGGGAACGACGTCGGGAGAGGCGCTGGTCAATTCACCCCGCCACCTGTTCAAGGCGCAATGGTCCGACCGTCTCGTGGCCGCGCCGGCCGCCGGATGGGACCCGGGCCGCTACGCGGTCGAGCTGATCGGCGTGGGGCCGCGCACCACACGGCTCCGTGACCGGCTGCCCCCGCACGTCCTGGCGAATCTCACATACTCGACACGCCTGGGCAACACCGACGTGTCGCTGGGCCTCCACAACCTGTTCAACCGCCGATACTCCGACCCGGCCTCCTACGAGGTACGTGACGACACCATCCCGCAGGACGGCCGGACCTACCGCATCAAGCTGACCTACGCGTTTTGACCATGTGCGGCTTCCCCTTGCGCTGCCTGACCAGGTGCGGGCTGGCTCTGCTATGGGCCCTGGGCTCGGTCCAGGCCCATGGGCAGGTGGGTGAGCTGGAGCTGAAAGCGGCATTCGTCTACAACTTCCTGCAGTTCGTGGAGTGGCCGAAGGGCAGCAGCGCAGCCCCGCCGGAGCTGACGCTCTGCGTGTCGCCCTTCAGTCCCCTCAAGCGCCAGATCGGAGCGCTGGAGGGAAAGCCCGCGCAGGGCAGCCCCCTGCAGGTCCACCTCCTGGACCTGCCCAGCCTCGGCAAGTGCCGGGTCATCGTCCTGGACGCCGCCGATGCGGAGCCGGTGTTCAGCGCCCTGCGTTCACTGCCGCCGGGGCATGGGGTGCTGACGGTGGTCGACGACACCCATGCGGCGCAGGCGGACGCCGTCTTCGTCCTGGGCCGGGAGGGCGGGCGCGTGGTGTTCGCCATCCACCCTGAGGCCGCGGCCCGGGCCGGCGTGGTGATCAGCTCCCGGCTGCTGCGGCTGGCCAGGGGGGCGCGATGAGCGCGGGCCCGTTCGAAGCGCCGGGCTACGGCCAGTCCGCCCCGCGGGCTCCCCGCATGCTGTCGTCGCGCCTGGTTGTGACCGGCATCCTGACGGCCGGCCTGGCGGTCCTCACGGTGGTGCTCGCATTGACCGCGTTCGATTACTGGAGCAGCCGCCGGATGCTGCTGCAGGACAGCGCGGTCGAGGCCGCCATCGTGGCGGAGAACGTCTCGGCGGCCGTGATGTTCCAGGATGCGCGCGCAGCCAACGAGACGCTGGCTGCGCTGCGCTACTCGCCCATGGTCGTCGCGGCAGGCATCTACGACAGCGACGGCGTACTGTTCGCGAAGTACGGCGAGGACGCGGGCCTGCCCGCGTCCTCGCCGTCCTCTGGTGCGGCCGTGGCTGCCGAGCACCATGGCTGGAGCCGGCTCGATATCCAGCGGCCCATCATGGTGTCCGACACGGCCTGGGGAACGCTCTACATCCAGAAGTCCACCGGCACCGCCAACCGGCGGCTGGCCGTCCGGTTCGCGGGTGCCCTGTTCATCGCGCTGTGCGTGATGGGAGCTGCTGCCGTGATGGTGCTGCGCAGCCGGGCGGTCGTGCGGGCCGCGGAAAGCCGCCTGCATCTGCTGGCGCATACCGATGCCGTCACCGGCGTGGGCAACCGGCACGCGTTCAACGAGCAGCTCGCGCTGCAGATCGCGCAGGCCCGCGAGCGCGGCGAGCGCGTCGCCCTGGTCTACATCGACCTGGACAACTTCAAGGCCCTCAACGACACCTTCGGCCATGCCGCCGGCGATGGGCTGCTGCACGAAGTCGCCCGCCGCCTGCAGTCCGTGGTCCGCAGCGCGGACATCGTGTCGCGGCTCGGCGGCGACGAGTTCGCACTGATCCTGCGGTGGAACATCGATGATGCCGCCCTCGACCATTACGGCCGCCGCATCGTGGAGATGTTCAAGTCGCCGTACTCCGAACTGGGCCAGCCCGTGGCGCTGACGTGCAGCGTCGGCATCGCCACGTTCCCCGAAGACGCCCGCGAGATGGACGCGCTCATGGGCTGCGCCGACACGGCCATGTACCGCGCGAAGGAGCTCGGCAAGAACCGCAGCGTGCGCTTCGATGCGTCCATGAACCTGGTCGCCGCACGGCGAAGGGCGATCGGGCAGGCGCTGCGCGCCGAACTGGAGACGGGAGGCGGGTTGACGCTGCACTACCAGCCGCTGCTCGATGCCCGCACGCGCATCCCCATCGGCGCGGAGGCGCTGCTGCGCTGGACGCACCCCGAGCTGGGCCACATTCCCCCGCTGGAGGCCGTCTCTGTGGCGGAAGAAAGCGGCCTCATCGCCGCACTGGGCTACTGGGCGCTGCGCACCGCGTGCAGGGCCGCGGCGCAATGGCAGGCGGCCGGCCCCATGCGCGTGGCGGTGAACCTCTCCGCCCGGCAATTGGCCGAACCGCATTTTCTCGAGCAGGTGATGGACATCCTGCGCGAGGAGGACTTTCCTCCGCACCTGCTGGAACTCGAACTCACCGAGACGGTGCTCATGGAGAACGTGGACGCGGGCGCCCACACGCTGATGCGGCTGAGCCAGATCGGCATCCACTTGGCGATCGACGACTTCGGCACCGGCTATTCCTCGCTCGCGTACCTGCGGCAGCTGCCGATGCGCCGGCTGAAGATCGACCGGAGCTTCGTCAAGGAGCTGCCGCAGCAGGACCACAGCCGCGCGATCGTGAACGCGATCATCGCGCTCGCGCACGAGCTGGACCTGGAGGTGACGGCGGAGGGCGTCGAAACCGAGCCGCAGGCCGCCTATCTCGTCCAGCAGTCGTGCGACGTGCTGCAGGGGTATCTGTTCGCGAAACCCATGAGTTCGGAGGATTTCTTCGCGCGGGTCGTACAGCCGCGCGTGGAAATGCGCTCCTAGAAAATAGTCATTTCCGGCAAATTGCCGTACAATTTTCGCAGGAGGTATCCACCATGGCCACCGCTGCATCCGCCCGGCTGGAAGCCCGGGTCACCCCCGCCCTGCAAGAGCTGATCAAGCGTGCGGCAGAACTCCAGGGCCGGTCCCTGACCGACTTCATGGTGACGGCGCTCCAGGCCGTTGCACAGCGCACGATCGAGGAATCGGAGGTCATCCGCCTTTCTCTCGCGGATCAGCAGCGATTCGCCGATGCGCTGCTCGCGCCGCCAAAGGCCACCCCGGCGCTCAAACGTGCCATGGCGCGCCACCGCAAGCTGCTGCGCCCGGAATGAGCCGGGCGCCCTTTCGTGTCGCCCTGCTGGATGGGGCCACGCATGACCGCAGCCAATTCTCCAGCGGCGTCCCTGCGCTCGACCGCTACGTGCGCGAGCAGGTGTCCCAGGACATTCGCCGGCGTGTCGCAGCCTGCTTCGTCGCGGTGGACGATGCACAGCGCATCGTCGGCTACTACACGCTCGCGGCAGCGGGCTTCCCGCTGGACAAGTTGTCCGACGACGTGCGGCGGAAGTTGCCGCGCTATGCCTCGGTGCCCGCAGTCCGCATGGGCCGGCTCGCGGTCGACGCCGCGTTCAAGGGCAAAGGCCTGGGCGGGGCGTTGTTGGTCGATGCCCTGCGCCGCGCTGCCGGCGCCGAGATCCCGGCCGCAGTCCTGGTAGTAGACGCCAAGGACGAGCAGGCTGCAGCGTTCTACGCGCACCACGGGTTCATCGCGCTGGTCGATGCACCCCTCACCCTGTTCCTGCCGCTCGCGACCATTCGCTGATCCGTGCGTCCTGGTCCAGGGGTGCAGGAACCGCCGGAGGGCACTCGGGGGCTGCGGGGGGGGGCACGCACAGGCGTGTCGCTCCGCCCATCGTCACGCCGCCTGCCGCAGCACCCGCCGGTACTGCACCGCCTCCGCCACCTGCGCGGGCCCGATGTGCTCCTCGCCCGCCAGGTCGGCGATCGTGCGGGCCACCTTCAGCGTGCGGTGCGTGCTGCGCGCCGACCAGCCCAGGCGCGCGGCGGCGGACTGCAGGAAGCGGGCGGCGTCCTCCTGCAGGCCGGCCTGCACGTCGATCTCGCGGCCCTGCAGCGCCTGGTTGGGCTTGCCCTGGCGGGCGAGGGCGCGCTCGCGGGCGGCGGCGACGCGGCCGCGCACGGTGGCGGATGATTCGCCGGGGGTGGCGGCCAGCAATTGGTCCGCGGGCAGGGCGGGCACTTCCACATGCAGATCGATGCGGTCCAGCAGAGGGCCGCTCAGCTTGGCCTGGTAGCGGGTGACCTGGTCGGGCGTGCAGCGGCAGGCGCGCTGGCGGGAGCCGAGGTAGCCGCAGGGGCAGGGGTTCATGGCCGCGACCAGCTGGAAGCGCGCGGGGAAGTCCGCACGCCGCGCGGCCCGTGCGATCGTGATGCGGCCGGTCTCCAGCGGCTCGCGCAATGCCTCCAGCGCGCTGCGGGCGTATTCGGGGAACTCATCCAGAAAGAGCACGCCGTGGTGGGCGAGCGAGATCTCTCCGGGGCGCGGAGGGGAGCCTCCGCCGACCAGTGCCACCGCGCTGCAGGTGTGGTGCGGCGCTCTCGTGGGTCTCACGGCCCAGGCCTCCGGCGTGAACCGCCCGGCCAGGCTGGCCACGGCGGCGCTCTCCAGCGCCTCGTCCACCGACATCGCCGGCAGCAGGCCCGCGAAGCGGTGCGCGAGCATCGACTTGCCCGAGCCTGGAGGGCCCACCATGAGCAGCCCGTGCCCGCCCGCGGCGGCGATCTCCAGCGCGCGCCGGGCGGCGGCCTGGCCCTTCACGTCGGCGAGGTCGTCGCCGTGCGCGGTGCCCGTCGGGGGCATGCCCTGCACGCGGCACCAGCCGTCATCCGTGCCTCCGCCCGGCTCGCCCTGGCGGCCGTCGGGCGCTGCGCCTTCGGCCTGTGGCGGCAGAAAGCGCGCCACCACGTCCAGCAGGTGCCGGGCGCGGTAGATCTCGGTGTCCGGCACGAGCGCGGCCTCTTCGGCGCTGCCGGGCGGCAGAACCATGCGCGCGGCCTCGCCCGCCGAGCGCAGCGCGAGGCTGGTGGCCAGCGCCCCCCGCACCGGCCGCAGCCCGCCCGAGAGCGAGAGCTCGCCCGCGAATTCATAGCCCGCCAGGCGCGCACCGTCGATCTGGCCGCTGGCCGCCAGGATGCCCAGGGCGATCGGCAGATCGAAACGGCCCGAATCCTTGGGCAGATCTGCCGGTGCGAGATTGACCGTGATCTTCTTGTTGTGCGGGAACTCCAGCCCGGCGTTCTGCAAGGCCGAGCGCACGCGTTCGCGCGCTTCCTTCACCTCCACATCGGCCAGGCCCACGAGCGTGAAACTCGGCAGGCCATTGGCCAGATGCACCTCCACCGTAACGGCCGGCGCCTGCAGGCCCAGCAACGCACGGCTCTGCACCAATGCAAGACTCATCGGATGTCCCCTCCCCATTGGGGTGCGCCGCTCGGATGCGGACTGTAGAGCCCGAATAATACGCACCATCGGGGTGCAAATTGCTGCGGAAGAGTCAGCTTTGTAACCATTCTTCCAGCCCCTCGCCTCTGTGGCGCGCGGTGCCGGGGCGCATCCGGGTCCGGTGCGACGCCGCATGGCACGGTCCCTGCTTAGTGCAGGCCAGTCCCTGCCCTCGTCAGCACCACTCCGGAAGGAAAAAATCCATGACCCGCGCCTTGAAGTCCCTCAGCGTCGTCCTGCTGGCTGCCGCTCCCGTCCTGGCCTGCGCCCAGCTCACCGCCAACGTGAGCCTCACCACCAACTACAAGTTCCGCGGCCAGGATCAGGACGCGAGCAAGACCAAGGCGATCAAGCCCGCCATCCAGGGCGGCTTCGACTACACCTTCGGCGAGACCGGCTTCTACCTGGGCAACTGGAACTCCAGCGTCGACTGGCTGAGCGGCAACTCGGTCGAGATGGATTTCTACGGCGGCTACAAATTCAAGGCCGGCGGCATGGACCTGGATGTGGGCGCGCTGACCTACGTCTATCCCGGCAACACCACCGGCAACACCACCGAGCTGTACGGCGCCGCCACCTTCGGCCCCGTGACGGCCAAGTACTCGCACACGGTGTCCAAGGACTACTTCGGCTGGGCCGGCGCCAAGACCACCAGCAGCCGCGGCCGCAACACCGGCTACCTGAACCTCGCGTTCGCGCAGGAAGTGGCGCCCAACACCACGTTCAAGGCGTCGGTCGGCTACACGCGCTTCGCGGGGGACATCAAGGACCTGGGCGTGCCCAACTACGTGGACTACAGCGTGGGCGGCGCCTACGACTTCGGCGCGGGCCTGTCGCTGACGGCGGCCGTGGCCGGCGCGAACAAAAAGGACTTCTTCGGCCCGGTCAACAAGAACCGGCTGATCGTCACGCTCACGAAAACCCTTTGAACGACCATACCGACAACGGGGCCCCCGGGGCGCCCACCATGGAGATACGAACATGAAAATGGTGACAGCCATCATCAAACCCTTCAAGCTCGACGAAGTGCGCGAAGCCCTCTCGGACATCGGCGTGCAGGGCATCACGGTGACCGAGGTGAAGGGCTTCGGACGCCAGAAGGGCCACACGGAGCTGTACCGCGGCGCCGAGTACGTCGTGGACTTCCTGCCGAAGGTGAAGATCGAGGCCGCCGTCTCGGACGAACTCGTGGAGCGCGTCATCGAGGCCATCGAGGGGGCCGCCCGCACCGGCAAGATCGGCGACGGCAAGATCTTCGTGGGCCACCTGGAACAGGTCGTGCGCATCCGCACCGGCGAGACCGGCAAGGAAGCCCTCTAAGGGCCGGCCTTCAGCGCAGAGCCCGACGGATCAACGCATTCGAGAGACACCACCATGAAAAAACTGCTTGCTTCCTTCCTGCTGGGGATGAGCCTGCTGGCCTCCGGCGGCGCCGCGATGGCACAGGCCCCCGCCGCGTCCGAGCCCGCCGCCGCCACCGCGTCGGCCCCCGAGGCCGCTCCGGCACCCGCTACCGCCGCAGCCCCCGCCATGGCGGCTGCCGCTTCTGAGCCGGCCGCCCCCGCGGCAGCTCCGGCGCCCAAGCTCGACTCCGGCGACACCGCCTGGATGCTGACCTCCACCCTGCTGGTGATCCTGATGGTGATCCCAGGCCTGGCGCTCTTCTACGGCGGCCTCGCACGCTCGAAGAACATGCTGTCGGTGCTGGTGCAGGTGTTCGTGGTCTTCTCGCTGATCTCGCTGCTCTGGGCCATCTACGGCTACAGCCTGGCGTTCGGCGGCGAAGGCACGTTCTTCGGCACCTTCGACAAGATCTTCCTGAAGGGCATCGCGCCGGACACGCTCTCGACGCTGCTGCCGACGATTCCCGAATACGTGTTCGTGTCGTTCCAGGCCACCTTCGCGGCGATCACCGTCGCGCTGATCGTGGGCTCGTTCGCCGAGCGCATCAAGTTCTCCGCCGTGCTGATCTTCTCGGTGCTGTGGTTCACCTTCAGCTACATCCCGATGGCCCACATGGTGTGGGGCGGCGGCCTGCTGGGCAAGGATGGCGCGCTGGACTTCGCTGGCGGCACCGTGGTGCACATCAACGCCGGTATCGCGGGCCTCGTCGGTGCCTACATGGTGGGCAAGCGCATCGGCTTCGGCAAGGAAGCGCTCATGCCCCACAGCCTGACGCTGACCATGGTGGGCGCATCGCTGCTGTGGGTGGGCTGGTTCGGCTTCAACGCCGGCTCGGCCGGTGCCGCCAACGGCGCCGCGGGCCTGGCCTTCGTGAACACCGTGCTCGCCACGGCCGCCGCCACCCTGAGCTGGCTCGCCGGCGAGGCGCTGCACAAGGGCAAGGCTTCCATGCTGGGCGCCGCGTCGGGTGCCGTGGCCGGCCTCGTGGCCGTCACGCCGGCCGCCGGTTTCGTGGGCCCCATGGGCGCCATCGTGCTGGGCCTGATCGCCGGTGTGGTCTGCCTCTGGGGCGTCGGTGGCCTCAAGAAGATGCTGGGTGCCGACGACGCGTTCGACGTGTTCGGCGTGCACGGCGTGGGCGGCATCGTCGGCGCCATCCTGACGGGCGTGTTCGCCTCGCAGGGCCTGGGCGGCACGGGCGGCCTGACCCCCGACACCTTCTCCATGGGTGCCCAGGTGTGGATCCAGGTCAAGAGCGTGGCGATCACGCTGGTGTGGTCCGCGGTGGTGGCCTTCATCGCCTACAAGATCGCCGATCTGCTGGTGGGCCTGCGCGTCAGCGAGGAAGCCGAGCGCGAAGGCCTCGACATCACCTCGCACGGCGAAACCGCCTACAACCGCTAGAGCAAGCGACACCCCCCTGAGCGGCTTTCGCCGCTTCCCCCCGCTCTCGCCGCGCGAGCGCGGCGGGCAGGGGGACGACGCCAGTGGCCTGGCAAAGCCAGTTCCACGGCGTCTGCTGGTATGGCCTGCTCCGCGGCCGTTCGGCGGTGAAGGTTTGTGGCCTTGCGGGCGAGGAAACTAGGGTTTATGCGCCGTTTCCCGGAGTGCTGAAAAAGGATACGGTGCCAGGAATCTGGAACGGGGCGGCGACTGGTGGCGTCACCCGGGCCGGACGACAACGAACGATCGAGAGTTACTCCTTTTGGACATTCAGCCCGCCCCTGAGGCGGGCTTTTTTTTGGCGCGGCGGCGCCGTGGCCGAATAATCGGAGCCGGGCCCGGAAGGCGGCTGCGGCGGTCGCGCCGCCCGGAGGCCCGACGACGAGAGGACACCGCATGCACCTGGACATGGACTGGCGCACCGGCAGCCGGGAGCCCGACGCGCTCGGCGAATCGCCGTTCTGGCACCCTTTGGAAACGCGCCTCTACTGGGCGGACATCGCCGGTTGCGCGCTGGCGCGCTGGGAGCCCGACACCGGCCGCATCGACCGCTGGGACATGCCGAGCGAGCCGGGCTGCATCGCGCCGGCCCGGACCGCGGGCGTGGCCAGCGGGCTGGTGATCGCCCTGCGCGACGGCATCTACCGGGCGCGAGAGTGGGGCGGCACCCTGGTGCCCGTGGCCACGCTGCCCTACGACCCGGCCACCCAGCGCGCCAACGACGGCAAATGCGATGCGCTGGGCCGCTTCTGGGTGGGCACGCTGCACGAGCCGCCGGCCGGGCGCTCGCGCGAGCCGGTGGGATCGCTCTACTGCATCGACGGCCGCGGCAGTGCGACCGCCCCCGTGGTGCGCCGCATGCTGGACGGCGTGATGACCGCCAACGGCCTGGCCTGGGCGCCGGACGGCCGCCGGCTCTACTGGGCGGACACGCCGGACCACACGATCAGCGCCTGGGACTGCGATGCCCAGGGCGAGCCGGTGGGCGAGCCGCGCGTCTTTCATTCCTTCCCCCCGAAGCCTGCCGGCTGGCAGCCGGGCGACCCCGGCTACGGCGGCCGCCCCGACGGTGCCGTGGTGGATGCCGAGGGCCACTACTGGACCGCGATGTACGAAGGCGGCCAGCTGCTGCGGCTGGCGCCCTCCGGCGAGATCGTGGCCGAGGTCCCGGTGCCCGTGATGTGCCCCACCATGCCCTGCCTCGGCGGCGCGGGCGGGCGCGAACTGTTCGTCACCTCGGCCCGCAAGGGCCGCCCGGAGAGCGAGATCATCCGCCTGCCATGGACGGGCTTTTTGCTGCGCGCCGGCCGGCCGGCGCCCGCGCCGGGGCTGCCGGTGGCGTGGTACGAGGAGGCGAGGCTGCCGGCGGGGTTGGATTGACGGAGGCGGCGTGGCTGGCGGTCGGGCCGAAGTGGCGCTGGTACCGGCGTGGCGGCCGGAGATGCCTACGCCGCGCCGCGCGCCAGCACCAGCGCGCGCTCGACACTGGCGTGGGCCAACGCCACGTTCCCGCCGCGGGCCATGCGCACGCAGAAGTCGAGCATCTCCCCCAGATTGCCGTCGACGCCGCAGTGCATCGCGCGCAGCATGTCGAACCCGATCAGGATCAGGGCCGCGCCGTCCTCCAGTGAGGCCAGGCGCCCGGCCCGATGCACCATGTAGAGACAGGCCGTGACCTGCTCGGGCGTGAGCGATTCCTCGTCCGGGAACTCCTGCGCCTCCAGCCGGAACCAGCGCCGTGCCACCTGCACGATCCAGCGCTGTGCTTCCTCCAGGGTGGCGCGCTCCATCTGTTCCGCGGTGAATGCCATCAGGGTCATCGGCGACCTCCTTCATTTGCGTCGGCCCCTTTGCCCCAGTGGTGGTCCGTCACCCGCAGAGGGACTGCGGCCGGCACCAGGCCCCAGAGCCCCTTGCGTGCGAGGCCATGGCGGACGGTGCGCGTGCGTGCCGCGTCCCCGCCGCTCACCCAGGTCAGCCCGTCCAGCCGGTCACCCAGCATCCAGCGCAGCTGCCCCTCGGTGCCGATGCGCATGAACCGGTCGAACACCCGCGCGTCGTAGAAGCGGAAATACGCCGATGTACCGCCCGGCAGCCGCACCAGGCTGCTCTTCTTGAGCTGGATGCGTGTGGCCTCCACGCCGCCCGTGCCGTGCACAACCATGCTCCAGGCCCCACCCCAGGCATAGGGCACGAGCCGCTCCAGGTGTGGCGCCAGCGCGGTCATCGGCACCAGGTAAGGCGCCACGCGCGCCAGCGTGAGCGCCTTCACGCCGGAGAACAGGCAGTGGTGCTCGATGTTCGCCTGCCGCATCTGCGGCACCAGGGAATGGTCGCGGGCGGAGTCGATCAGGGCGTAGAGGTTGGCGGCGTCGCTGCGCAGGTGGGCGATGAAGCGAGGAAGACTGGGAGGAGAGGCCATGGCGGGAGTGTTTCGGTCAGCGGACAGTAGGGCGTTGCCGGGGCTCTGCCGGACGTACGCTGCGGCAGAAGATTGCGCATTCATCGCCGTTTCCGTGTCGCTGGGCGGAGGAGCCATGTAGACGACGATGTTGCTGTAGAGTTGGATCAGGACAAGTTACCTCGTGTAGCAGTATTTGATGAGCTGATACCCCGCAGATTCGCCCCATCTCTGCCAAAACCTCTGGAATTCGCGGCGGCAGCAACGGACATAAGGTCATGATGATTTCCGAGTTGCACTTCATCTGAGTAGCGGTAATCGACTTTGGCGATTTGCCACTTGGTTTATTTATAGGTGAAGACTTCTTCTTGTCAGGGATTCTGCAACAATCAGTCGGATTTTGGCAAGGTTAGCCCGGATGGCGCAGGAATTTTCCTGAGCACTGTGGCATATTCGAAGCCTTCGTATTCCTTTTCTCCATTTTTCGGCCTATTCTCTGGGCGGAGCAGCATCAGGTAGATTTCTTTTTTATCGCGAGAAATTGACATGGAGTCCAGTGCGGTTGGCATGATGGCTTCAGGCACGACATCAAATAAATATGGTTCCACTTTGGGCCATCTTCTTGCCAATCGATCGTTGAAATCTATGTCGAGAATTATCATTCTTTGCTGGGTTGGCACTCCCCTTTCCCTGTATATGTCGCAAAACTGTTTCCACCCTTCGCCGTCTTCTCTTATGGCGCAGTAGTCATCGCCGAACGGTGGAAATATCGTGTAGATAAAGCCCTCGCCGGATGGGCCGTTGGGCATGCCATCTGGTCCCTTGAGGATCATGGTAGATTCTCCAGTAGGCTGTATGTGAATTATTTTTCCAATCGGTAGATAGGCTTTGTTGTGTTTGTATATGCCTGGCCAATCAGGGGGAAGAGAACGATTCATATCAGCCTCATGCCTGATAACTTGCCACCAGCCAGAGATTTCCATGGCTGGTCTCTTAAATCGCTTGCGCGATGGTTGGGCAATGTTGGACGTACTGGGGAATACGTTTTGCAAGCCGACAAGCGATATGATGGAAAACATGAATAGTCTTTTTGGGTAGGAGGATTTTCTCATAAAATATGTCTAATTTTTTTGATTATCGGAATTTTTCGAAGGCATGGATGCGTATAGATAGTCGCGTTCTCGTCTGTCGCTAGGTATTTTTTCTCGATCGCCTTCCAGAATTGCCTGTTTCATTTTTGGGTGGATGCTCCAGTTTTGATATACGTTGGAAAGTAATGCGGTCTGTTGCTCAGTTGTCAAATCTATAAATCTTGGGGAGCCATCTGGGGTTTTCTTTTCAAAGAGTTCTATTGCTCTTCTTGTAGCCTCTTCGCCAGCACGTAGATTCAGTAAATCGGCTTCTTTCTGTGTAATTTCCAAAGTATTTTTTCGAGCAAGCGCGCATGCTTCTCCACCTATTTTGCCAAAATATGGTTTTATTTTTTCGGAAAATTTTTCAAACTCTTCCTCCGTTATAATTCCATTTCTTTTGTTAAATTTACTTAATTCTTTTTTGTACGCATCGTACTTCTGGCCTCCGAAATCTATCCCTTTGGCAATAGTCACGCCGGAGTTGTTTGCTTCTCCGTTTTTCATTTTGCCTTGCAGTCTGGTGTTTCCGTCTCTTTTCGTCATCGAGGGTCCGCCATCGGGTTCGTTGACCGGCCACCACGGTACGTAGGCTTTAAGGTAAACGTCTTCCCATTTGGCAATTTGCGCCAGATCTATTTTCGTTCCTAGAGACGTGTTGATGATTTTTCCAATCTCCAGGTTCAGGGCCCCCGGTTTTGTTTTATCTGCTGGCAGGCAGGCAATATTTCCCGTGAGGCATTTCCGCTTCAGCTTCCCCTCCTTCTCCTTGATCTCCTGATCAAGCCTCCTCGCCTCTTCCGCATACCCCTCCGCCTTGCGGTCCAGTTTCTGCCGTTCCTTTTTCAGCCCGGGCAATTCCGCCTTGGCCTTCTCCTGCTCCTGCCGGCATTCCTCGGCGGTCTTGCGCAACGCGCGTTCGCGCGAGAGGGCGTCCTTGTCGTAGTCGGGAAGGTCTTCTTCCTTGAGTGCCATGGGTTTCAGGGTCTTTCGGTGTCGATGGAATGGGACCGGGCGGGCTCGGGCCGTGCGACGGCTTCACGTCACGATCCGTGCGCCGGCACGACGAAGGCCGCGCCCTCGTCGGCGGCGGCCTGCATGCAGGCCTCGTCCTTGTCGCGGCCAATGCGCACCGTGGGGCAGCCCTGGGCGATCACGCCGTGGCAGGCGACTTCATCGCCGACGCGGGCGGCGGGGCGTCCGGCCAGCCGCACGGAAGGCTCGCCTTCGGTGATGGGTTCGATGCCCTTGTTGTGGCGCACCCGGTCGCCCATGCGGGCGGCAGGTTGCCCGCCAATGCGGACGGTGGGCGCGCCTTCCAGGATGAGACCGGCGCCGCGCTGGTGGGCGACGTCGTCGTGCATGCGGGCGGCGGGCTGGGCCATGGCGAGACGCACTCCTGTCGTGTATCTGGTTTTAAGGGGATCCGGGATGCCGTCGGCGCTGGGCGCTCAGGGCTTGCCGTTCCAGCCGGGCGTCTTCCCGATGGCAGCCGGGCCGGCGGCACTGCTGCTTGCGTTGGGGCCGTGGCTACCACCACTCGGGCCGAGGCCGGCAATACCACCCGCGAGGCCGGCAAGGGCGCCGAGGTCGCCGTTCTTCAGTGCTTTGGCTGTGTCCAGCAGGCCTTTGGCCTGCTGGAGGGCGCCCAAGGCGCTCTGCAGGCCTGCGATGCCACCGTTCATGGCGCTGCTCGCGGCAGACTCCGCCTGGGTTTCCGCTGCGGCGGCCGCCTGCTGCGCTGCGTCGCCGGGCGCATCGTCGACAGGTGGTGGGGTCTGCGGGGCAGGCTGGCTGCTGCCGCAGTTGAGGTCGATGAGCCCCGCGTCCCCGTTGATCGCGGCGCTGGCCTGCATTTCGATGTGCGTTCCCTGCAGGTAGATGCCGCCGTCGCTGCGCAAAACGATCTTCGCCGCGCCGCAGGCCAGTTCCAGGTGCTCGCCGGCCTGGGCGAAGAGCACCTTGCCGGCGCGGGTTTCCTGGCGCTCGCCCACGTTCACCGTCTGGGTGCGGCCGACCTGCAGGGTCCAGGCCTTGCCGATGTCCTGGGCGTAGGTGTCGCCCACGTTCAGGCGCTTGGTCCTGCCCACCTGGGTGCTCTGCTGCAGGCCAACCAGCGTGTTCATCGCCACGCCCACGTTGAGGCTGTACCCCAGGCCAACGTTGTCCATGCGCGCCATGCCCACGTTCTGCAGCGACATCCGGCCGATGGTCTCGGTCTTGGTGTTGCCCACGCGCAGGGACCAGTTCCTGCCGATCCGGTCCTTTTCGTTGTTGCCGATGTTCTTGGTCCGGTTGGCGCCGATCGAGACCTGCTCGTTGCGGCCCACGTCTTCCGAGCGGTCCACGCCGATCGATACCGTTTCGTCCAGATCGACCCGTTCGCGGCGGTTGCGGTGGATGGTGATGGATTCGTCCCGGTCCACGCTTTCGGTACGGTTGGAGTGGATGGTGATGGTTTCGTCGCCATCGACTTCTTCGGTGCGCCAGCCATGCACCGTGATCTTCTCGTTCCGATCCACGGTCTCCGTACGGTCGCGGTGGATGACGTTCGTCTCGTCCCGGTCGATCGTCTTTCGCCGATCCTGACCTACCCACTTGTCTTCATCGTTCTCGACTTCGGTGAGCTGGTCCTTCTGCGCGTGCAGCCACAGCTGCTCCGCGC
>CAJYKV010000020.1 GCA_913774955.1 uncultured Acidovorax sp. | reverse complement strand
CGGACACCCGGGCGCGGCACGCCACTGTAGCGAAACGCCGCCGGCCCAGGGCCCGCAGCGCCGGCGATGGGACTCAGTTGAGGGGCACGCGCGCGTTCGCCGGGTAATGGTAGAGCGTCACGGCCGGCGTGGTCAGCTCGCCCTTCGGCGTGAACGACACGTTGGCCGTCACACCCTTGTACTGGGTCTGGGCGAGGAAGGGCGTGTAGACCTTCGGATCGACGGAGTTGGCGCGCTTCATGGCGTCCACCAGCACCATGGCCGCATCGTAGGCGTAGGGGCTGTAGATCTGGAACTGGCCGGGGAACTTCGCGTCGTAGCGCTTCTTCCATTCGGCGCCGCCCTGCATCTTGGCGACGGATGCACCGCCGGTCGCGCAGGTCACGTTCTTGAGCGCCGCCGACTTGGCGGCCAGATCGGGCAGCTTTTCGGTGCACAGTGCGTCGCCGCCGAAGAACTTCACGTCGCCCATGCCGAGCTGCTCCATCTGGCGCAGCATCGGGCCGGCCTGTGCATCCAGGCCGCCGTAGAACACGCCGTCGGGCTTCTTCGGCTTGATGGAGGTCAGGATCGCCATGAAGTCGGTGGCCTTGTCGTTGGTGAACTCCTCGGCCACCACCTTCAGGCCTTTTTGCAGTGCCGTCGCCTTGAACACCTGGGCCACGCCCTGGCCGTAGGCCGTGCGGTCGTCGATGACGGCCACGGTCTTGAGCTTGAGGTGGTCGGCCGCATAGATCGCCAGCGCCGCGCCCAGGGCGCTGTCATTGGCGATCAGGCGGTAGGTGGTCTTGTAGCCGGGCTTGGTGAGATCCGGGTTGGTGGCGGCGGCCGTGATGTGGGGCAGGCCGCACTTGTCATAAAGGGAAGACGCCGGGATCGAGGTGCCCGACTGCAGGTGGCCGACGACGCCGGCGACCTTCAGGTCGCAGAACTTCTGGGCGACGGCCGTGGCCTGGCGCGGATCGCCCGCGTCGTCTTCCGCGGCGATCTCGAAGTGGATCTTCTTGCCGCCGATGACCAGGTTCTGCGCGTTCAGGTCGTCCACCGCCATGCGCACGCCGTTCTCGGTGTCCTTGCCGATGTGGGCGATGCCGCCCGAAACGGGGCCGGCGTGGCCGATCTTGACGTTCTGCACGTCCTGCGCGCTGGCGGAGGCAGCGAAGGCGGCCAGGGCGGTGGCCACGATGGTGCAGGACACGGAGGGGCGGAAGCGGAAGGCGGAAGGCACTGAGGGGGTCTCCTGGTGGGTCTCTGGGGGCGAAAGGTACTGCGCTCGGCAGTCACCGGCCTTATCGTAGCGCCACTCGCACCATTCGTGGGCCAGGTCGGCGCCAAACCGGTGCATGCGCGGTCACGCAGCTGCCCGCGGGGCGCGGTTGGGGGCCATCGCGGCGCGCCTGGGATAATCGCCCCATGTCCCTCCTGCCCCACCAGCTCGAACTGCTCTCCCCCGCGCGCGACGCCGACATCGGCATCGAGGCGGTCAACCACGGCGCAGATGCCGTCTACATCGGCGGCCCTGCCTTCGGCGCGCGGGCCGGCGCGGGCAACGAGCTGCGGGACCTGGAGCGGCTCGTGCGCCATGCGCACCGCTTCCACAGCCGCATCTTCGTCACGCTCAACACCATCCTGCGCGACGACGAACTGGAAGACGCCCGCCGCATGGCCTGGCAGGTGTACGAGGCGGGGGCCGACGCGCTCATCATCCAGGACATGGGCCTGCTGGAACTCGACCTGCCGCCGATCCAGCTGCACGCGAGCACGCAGACCGACATCCGCACGCCCGAGAAGGCGCGCTTCCTGCAGGATGCGGGCCTCTCGCAAATCGTGCTGGCGCGCGAGCTGGACCTCGGCCAGATCGCCGCCGTGCGCGCAGCGACCGATCCGGCGCGCACCACCATCGAATTCTTCATCCACGGCGCGCTCTGCGTGGCCTACTCGGGGCAGTGCTACATCACGCACGCCCACACGGGCCGCAGCGCGAACCGGGGCGACTGCAACCAGGCCTGCCGCCTGCCCTACGAGGTGCTGGACGCCCAGGGGCGCATCATCGCGCACGAAAAGCACGTGCTTTCGATGAAGGACAACAACCAGAGCGACAACCTGCGCGCGCTGATCGACGCCGGCGTGCGCAGCTTCAAGATCGAGGGCCGCTACAAGGACATGGGCTACGTGAAGAACATCACGGCCCACTACCGCAAGCTGCTCGACGAGATCATCGAAGAGCGCGAATTCACCGCGCGGCCGCTGGCGCGTTCGTCCTCGGGCCGCACCACGTTCACCTTCACGCCCGACCCGGACCAGAACTTCAACCGCGAGTTCACCGACTACTTCGTCAACGGCCGCAAGGAAGACATCGGCGCGTTCGACACGCCCAAGACGCCGGGCCGTGCGATCGGCTGGGTCACGAAGGTCGGCGAGAACTCCGTGGACCTGGAGCTCTCCAGTCCGGAGACCGTGCTGCACAACGGCGATGGCCTGTGCTACTACGACCTGCAGAAGGAGCTGGTGGGCCTGCAGATCAACCGCGCCGAGGCGGTGAACGCGAAGAAGGGCCTGTGGAGGGTGTTCCCCAAGGACCCGATCGCCGGGTTCAAGGATTTGCGCCGTGGACTGGAGATCAACCGCAACCGCGACATGGACTGGGTGCGCACGCTCGACAAGAAATCGAGCGACCGCCGCATCGGCCTGTGGGCGCAGCTGTCGGAAACCCCGGACGGCTTCGCGCTCACGCTGACCGACGAGGACGGCTTCATGGGCAGCGCCGCCATCGTGCAGCCGCACCAGGCCGCCACCGACGCAGCCCGCTCCGAGCCCGCGCTGCGCGAGCAACTGGGCCGCTTCGGCGCCACGGTGTTCGCGGTGCACGACATCGCCCTGTCGCTGTCGCAGCCGTGGTTCGTTCCGGCCTCGGCGCTCAATGCGCTGCGCCGCGATGCCGTGGAATCGCTGGAGGCCGCGCGGGCGGCCGGCCTCGCGCGCCTGCCGCGCGCCGCGCCGGTCGAGCCGCCGGCCCCCTTCCCTGAAGACACGCTCACCTACCTCTCCAACGTCTTCAACCACAAGGCGCACGACTTCTACCTGAAGCACGGCGTGAAGGTGATCGACGCGGCCTACGAGTCGAAGGAAGAGGAAGGCGAAGTCAGCCTGATGATCACCAAGCACTGCGTGCGTTTTTCCATGAGCCTATGCCCCAAGCAGGCCAAGGGCGTGATCGGCGTGAAGGGCACGATCAAGGCCGAGCCGCTGCAGCTCGTCAACGGCAAGGAAAAGCTCACGCTGCGCTTCGACTGCAAGCCCTGCGAGATGCACGTGGTGGGCCGTATGAAGAAGTCGGTGCTGAACCAGCACGCCAAGGACATGCAGGCCGTGCCGATGCAGTTCTACCGCACGCGGCCGGCACCGGGCGCGCCGCGCTGAGGCCTGCAACGGCAAAGCGGCAACGGCACCCGCAGCCGCGCCGTTCGGCCCGTACCCGGTCGGCAGCGGTACGGCGCGGCGCCGGCCGGCCTACATGGCCCGGTGGCGGCGCATCGTTGTCTGCATGCCTGCCTGCGTCCCCTGCGCTCCCTGCGAGTTGTCGGCCTTGCCGTTCGCATCGGGCAGGACGCCCTGGGCGGCCTCGTGTTCGTGCCCGCTGGGCGCGACGTTCGGTCCGTCCGGCAGGGCATCGGGCGCGCTGGCCAGATCGTCCTTCTCCGGGGTGGTGTGGAGTTCTGTCGACAACAAGATGGGCATGGTTCGCTCCTGTGGTGGCGGGCATGGGCGCCGGTTGCAACGCTGTCGGGGCAACGCCCGTTCCCGGCTCCATGCCCGCAGGTCGCCTGGCTGCCGCTGCTGGCGGGGCCGCAACGCGGCAGAGGCGGAAGACGGCCGGAGGCACGCGCATTGCCACGCAAGGGGGTGCGGTGTCATCCGCCGCCCGACACACGCCTCACCATCCCGGGAGACCGCCATGCAACCACAGCAGCCCGAGCCGCAACGCGACCAGCAACACGTGCAGGACCGCCAGGAACTGCCGCCCACCGACCCGCGCCGGCCCCAGACCGAACAGCAGCGCGACCAGGACCAGCAGGAGCGCGAACAGCACACGGAGGGCAGCCTGAACCCGCAGCGCGGCGAGCCCGCGCGGGACGCGCTGATCCCGCCCGGCCCGCGTTGAGCGCGCGCCGGGCAGGACGCGACAGGTGTCAATCCGTCGGCGATGCGGGCGCAGCCGGGTCGATCCAGCGCTCCAGCCACTCCACGATGCGCCGCGCCGCGTCCTGGCGCACCGAGGGCGCGCCGCTGGCCGTGAAACCATGGCCCTCGCCCGGGTAGATCACGAGTTCGCACGGCGGGTTGGCCCCGCGCTTGAGCGCGCAGAAAAGCGCTTCGCTCTGGCCCACCGGGCAGCGCTGGTCGTCCTCGCCCTGCAGGATGAGCGTGGGCGTGCGGGCCTGTGCCGCGCCCGGCAGCGTCGAATGCCCGAGGTACGCCTGCGGCACGCTCCACGGCGTGCCGCCGAAATCGAACGGGTCGGCGTAGTAGCCGCTGTCGGACGTGCCGTAGTGGCTGCGCGCGTCCGCCACCGGCGCCATCACGACGGCCGCGCGGAAGCGCTCCGTGTGCCCGATGGTCCAGGCGCTCAGGAAGCCGCCGTAAGATTTTCCGGCCACGGCAATTCTTGCATCGGCAATGCCTTCGGCCTGCAGCGCGTCGATGGCGGCCAGCACCTCGGGCAGGTCGCGCTCGCCCCAGTGGCCGCGCAGCCGCTCCGCGAACGCACGGCCGTATCCCGAAGATCCCGACGGATTGAGCGCCAGCACCGACCAGCCGCGCGACCAGAGTACCGACCAGTAGGCCGTGGCCGGGTAGTCGAAGAGCGCGTAGGCCGCCGGCCCGCCGTGCAGGTCCACGAGCAGCGGCAGTGCGCCCTGCGCACCGGCCGGCCGCAGCAGCCAGCCGTCGATCCCGTGCGTGCCGCCCTCGCCATCCGGTACGGTGAAGCGCCGCCGCTCCAGGGTGGCGCCACCGTGCGCGTCCCACCACGCCGCGTTGAACGAGGTGGCCTTGCGCTCGCCGCTGCCGTCGTGCGCGCAGGCATGGATTTCCATCGGCTCCACGGGCGTGTGCGCGACGAACGCCAGCCGCTGGCGGGTGTGGGCGAGCGACGCCATCTGCCGGTCGCCCTGCGCCAAGGTCCGCAGCGCCCCGTCTCGCAGCCCGACGGACACCACGGCATGCACGCCGCGCCGCGCGACGATGGCGAGCACCTGCTCCGCGTCACCGCCCACGAACCGCACGCTCGCGGTCTCGGTGCCGATCTCGATCGACGCGTCCCCCAGCGGCTGCACCGCGGCGCTGCCCGGGTCGCACTGCCAGAGCCGCACCATGGCGTCGCCGTCGTCGCGCGTTCCCGAGAAGACGATGCTGCGCCCGTCGGGAGACCACACCGGCGACAGCACCTGCGCGAGATCGTGCGTGAGCTGCCTTGCGCCGCTGCCGTCGGCCTGCAGCGTCCAGAGATCGGTGCGGTGCGCATCGTCGCCATCGCGCGTACGCACCATGGCCAGCCGGCTGCCGTCGGGCGACCAGGCCGCGGCGCGCACGTTGAACGCTCCGTCGGTGAGCCGGCTGCACCGCCCGTCGGCCATGCGCAGCACGAAGAGGTGCGTCTCCTGGCCGAGCACATAGCCCAGCCCGTCCGCCTTGTACGGCAGCCGCCAGACCACGCGCGGGCCACCCTTGCGCGGCGGCGGTGCATCCGGGCCGGGCCGGCGGCCGCGCAGGTCGGGGTCCACCGCCACGGTGCACAGCACGGCGAAAGAGGCGCCGTCCGGCGACCATTCGGCCGAGAGCACCGTGCCGTCCAGCGCGCCCACCTGCCGTGCCTCTCCGCCATGGCGGGAGATCACGAACACCTGGCTCTGCCCGTTGCGCGAGGAAATGAACGCCACCTGGCTGCCGTCCGGCGACCAGCGCGGGCTGTTGTCCGAAGCGCCCGCCGTGAGCGGCCAGGGCGCGGCCCCGCCGTCCAGGGGCACGCACCAGAGCGCGGTCTCCGCGCGGTCGGCCGTCGCGTTGACGCTCTGCACCGTGCAGACCAGCAGTTCCTCGGTGGGCGACCCCTGCAGATCCTGGAGGGACTGGTGGCCGATGAGGTCTTCCGGATTCCAGGGTGCGGCGCTCATGCAATCACCTCCCGGAGCGCGGGGCCGCCGTGGAGGAGCTGGAATGGGGGGGAAAGGAAGCCGGTGCGGTGAGGGCCGCAGGAAAGAAGGAATGGGAAAGGCGGTCGTACGGGGCTCATGGATCGGTGGAGCAAAAAGAAAACTGTGTGTGCGCCGAGGTCAGATCCCGGCGCAGGCAAATCGGCAACCGGCATGCCCGGCCTTGCGAAGCACGAGACTCGGCCCCCACGGAGGCGCATAAGCACATAGCGAACGGTTCGTTCCCGCCGCGACTGCCGGCCGACACAATGACCCGCAGCACCACCGCAGGAGACGATGCACCATGAAGATCGAGACCCTCGCCGTCCACGCCGGACAGGCACCCGACCCGACGACGCGCGCCGTGGCGGTGCCGATCTACCAGACGGCGGCCTATGCGTTCGACAGCGCGCAGCACGGCGCGGACCTGTTCGACCTGAAGGTGCCCGGGAACATCTACACGCGCATCATGAATCCCACCACCGACGTGCTGGAGAAGCGCGTCGCGGCGCTCGAAGGCGGCATCGCCGCGCTGGCGCTGGCCTCGGGCATGGCGGCGATCACCTACGCGATCCAGACCATCGCGGAGGCCGGCGACAACATCGTCTCGGCCGGCACGCTCTACGGCGGCACCTATAACCTGTTCGCGCACACGCTGCCGCGCCAGGGGATCACCACGCGCTTCGCCGATCCGAGCGATCCGGCCAGCTTCGCGCAACACATCGATGACCGCACCAAGGCGGTGTTCGTGGAGTCCATCGGCAACCCGCTGGGCAACGTGACCGACATCGCCGCGCTCGCGCGCGTGGCGCACGAGCACGGCGTGCCGCTGATCGTGGACAACACCGTGCCCAGCCCCTACCTGCTGCGGCCCATCGAGCACGGCGCGGACATCGTGGTGCACTCGCTCACCAAGTACCTGGGCGGCCATGGCAACAGCGTCGGCGGCGCCATCGTCGACAGCGGCAAGTTTCCTTGGGGCAGGCACAAGGAACGTTTCGCCCGGCTGAACGAGCCCGATCCCAGCTACCACGGCGTGGTGTACACCGAAGCGCTGGGCGAGGCCGCCTTCATCGGCCGCGCGCGCGTCGTGCCGCTGCGCAACACCGGCGCGACCCTGTCGCCGCACAACGCCTTCCTGATCCTGCAGGGCATAGAAACGCTGGCCCTGCGCATGGACCGCATCTGCGACAACGCCCTGGCGATCGCGCACTACCTGCAGCAGCACCCCAAGGTGGCGCAGGTGCGCTATGCCGCCCTGCCCGGCCATCCGGACCATGCGCTCACCCAGCGGCTGCTGGGCGGACGCGCGTCGGGCATCCTGTCGTTCGAACTGCGCTCCGCCGCCAGCGAAGATCCCCGGGCGGCCGGCGCGCGTTTTCTCGATGCGCTGCAGCTCTTCACCCGGCTGGTGAACATCGGCGATGCCCGCTCGCTGGCCACGCATCCGGCCTCGACCACGCACCGTCAGCTTGGCCCGCAGGAGCTGCGGCAGGCCGGGGTGAGCGAGGGCATGGTGCGCCTGTCGGTGGGCATCGAGCACATCGACGACCTGACCGCCGACCTCGCGCAGGCGCTGGACGCGGTCTAGCCACCGGCAGCGGAGCCGCCCGATGCTACGCGTCACGTGCGAGCCGCAGGCCCGAGAACTGCCACCGCGCCGTGGCCGGGAAAAAGTTGCGGTAGGTGGCGCGCACATGCCCGGCCGGCGTCGCGCACGAACCGCCGCGCAGCACGTACTGGTTCACCATGAATTTGCCGTTGTATTCGCCCACGGCGCCCTCCGCCACGCGGAAGCCCGGGTAAGCCGCATAGCTGGACTGCGTCCACTCCCAGACGTCGCCGAACATCTGCTCCAGCAGCGGCGGCCGCGTGGCGTCCGCGTGCCGGGGTGCCGCCGGCGCGGGGCGCGGATGCAGCACGTCACTGTCCGCGAAGTGGCCCTGCCCCGCCCGGGAGGCTGCCGCCGCAGCGGCGGCTTCCCATTCGGCCTCGGTGGGCAGGCGCGCACCGGCCCAGCGCGCATAGGCGTCGGCCTCGTAGTAGGAGAGGTGCACCACGGGCGCCGCAGCCTGCAGCGGGCGCAGCCCCGAGAGCGTGAATTCGTGCCAGCCGGCGCCCTGCGTGCCCTCGCCCTGTCCGCCATCGCTCAGGCAGCGCCAGTAGAGGGGATGCTCCAGCCCTTGCGAGCGGATCCAGTCCCAGCCTTCGGCCAGCCACAGCGCAGGATCGCGGTAGCCGCCCGCCTCGACGAACGCCAGGTATTCGCCCGTGCTCACCGGCCGCGAAGCGAGTGCGTAGGGCTGCAGGTAGACGCGGTGGCGCGGCGATTCGTTGTCGAACGCGAAGCCCGCGCCTTCCGCCTCCGCGGCATGGCCGATCTCGGTCACGCCGCCCTCGAAGCGGCGCCACAGCAGCGGTGGGGCTTCCGCCGCCGTGGACCGGGCGTCCGCGGCCGTCACCGCGCCACCGGCACTCTGCAGGCGGTAGGCAGGCCACAGCGGGCTGCACGACAGCAGGTGCTTCACGTCGGTGAGGATCAGTTCCTGGTGCTGCTGTTCGTGCTGCAGCCCCAGTTCGACCAGGGCCGCCAGGCCTGCCTGCTGCTCCACAGGCGCCCCCTCCAGCGCGGCGAGGAGGCGGTCCATCCGCGCGTCGACGTCGTGCCGATAGTCCAGCACCTGCGCCATGGAGGGACGCGTGAGCAGTCCGCGCTGCGGCCGCGGGTGCTTCGCGCCCACGCCGTTGTAGTAGGAGTTGAACAGCACGCGGAAGGCCGGATGGAACGGTGCGAAACCCGTCTCCCGCGGCTCCAGCACGAAGGTCTCGAAGAACCAGGTGGTGTGCGCCAGATGCCATTTGACGGGGCTCGCATCGGGCATCGACTGGGCGCAGCAGTCCTCGTCGGACAGCGGCACGGCCAGCGCCAGCGAGGCGGCGCGCACTGCGGCGTATCCGGCCCGCAGGCCGGCGCCGGACGGGGCCGGGCGAGCGGGCGCCATGCGCACCAGGGAAAGGGACGAGGTCATGGTGAAAAATCTCCTGGAACGGCCTGGCTGCGGGCCGCGTGTGCTGCGTCCGGGCCGCGGGGCTTCGCGCGGCCGCTGCGCTGCGGGGCCTCAGGGCCGGGCATGGACCATCGCGAACCAGCCGCGTTCGTCGGTCCAGGCGCGGGCGCGGGAGAACCCGGCCCGCACGAGCATCGCCTGGAACGCCGGCAGCGTGTACTTGTAGCTGTTCTCGGTATGGATGCGCTCGCCGGGCGCGAAGACGCGCGAGCCGCCGGGCCAGCGCACGTGCGCCCCCTGGGGCGTTTCGAGGTGCATCTCGATGCGCGAGAGACGGCGATCGAAGAACGCGCGGTGCTGCCACTCCTGCGGCACGAAATCGCTGCCGATGAGCCGGTTCACGTGCGCGAGCGCGTTGCGGTTGAATTCCGCGGTGACGCCGGCGGCGTCGTCGTAGGCCGCCTCCAGCACCGCCGTGTCCTTGGGCAGATCGAAGCCGATGAGCACGCCGCCGTCGCGGTCCACCAGGCCGCGCATGCGGGTGAGCAGCGCCAGGGCCTGCGGCGGATCGAAATTGCCGATCGAGGAGCCGGGATAGAACACCAGCCGCCGCGTGCGGGGCACGTCGTGCGGCAGCGCCACCGGGCGCGTCAGATCGCCCGCCACCGCCCGCGCATCCAGCCATGGCAGCTCCTCCTGCAGCCGCGCGACTGCGCCGCGCAGGAAATCCGCGGAGATGTCCACGCCGACGAAGCGATCGGGGCGCAGCAGCCGGCACAGGGCACGCACCTTCTCGCAGTTGCCGGCACCCAGCTCGATCACCGTCTCCACCGGCCCGACGGCCTGCGCGATGTCGGCACCCTGCTGCTCCACCACCGCCTTCTCGGTGCGGGTGGGGTAGTACTCGGGCAGGCGCGTGATCTGCTCGAACAGCGTCGAGCCGTGCTCGTCGTAGAAATACTTGGGCGAGATGCAGGCCGGGTGCTGGAGCAGCCCCTGGACGATGTCGGCATGCGCCGGGGCGGGTTGCTGGAGTGCGTGGGCGTTCATCGGTGGGTTTCCTGGAGGGGTGGCAGGAGAGGCGCGAGGGCGTGGAGCACGCGCGGGCGGGCTGTACGCGGCGATGCCTGACGGGGCTGCGCGGCCGGTGACCAGCATTGCAGAGAGACCGGGACCGCCATGTAGGACGCGTCCTCGTCCGCACTCCGCCAGCGCCGGCGCGGGCGCCAGCCCGAAACCGGCCGTCGGCAATGGCGTGCGGCAGCGGATCATCCCCACGGAAGAGCCACCGATCAATGGACGGCCCTAGAATGAGACGGCGCGCATGTCTTCTCCGCGCCCAGCCTGCGCGGCGCCCGTGCACCCGGCGCGCCGCCTTCACCACTTCCATGGACTCCCTGACCCAGATCGCCCTCGGCTCCGCCGTCTCCCTGGCTGCCATGGGCCGGCGCACCGCCGCCTGGAAAGCCGTGCTGTGGGGCGCCGTGGCCGGAACCCTGCCCGACCTGGATGCCCTCATCGACCACGGCGATCCCGTCTCGAACATGGTGCTGCACCGGGGATGGAGCCATGCCCTGCTCTACCTCACCCTCGCCGCACTGCCCCTGGGCTGGGCCGTGGCGCGGCTGCACGGCGAATCCGGCCAGTGGAAGCGCTGGTGCTGGGCCCTGTGGCTCGCGCTGTTCACCCATCCGCTGCTCGACTGGATGACCGTCTATGGAACGCAGCTGCTGCGCCCGTTCTCCCGCGAGCCCTACGGGCTCGGCAGCATGTTCATCATCGATCCGCTCTACACGGTGCCCCTGATCGTGGGCACGGTCGCGGCGGTGGCGGTGGCCGGACGGCGCGGGCTGCGCTGGAACGCGGCCGGCCTGGCACTGAGCACCGCCTACCTGGCCTGGAGCGCCGCCGCGCAGCAGCACGTTGCCACGGTCGCCCAGACCTCGCTCACCGCCATCGGATGGCCCACCGGGCAGGTGCTGGTCACGCCGACCCCGTTCAACACCCTTGCGTGGCGGATCGTGGCCATCGCTCCGGACCGCTACGCCGAAGGGTTCTACGCGCTCGCCGACGGCGGCCGTCCGGTGCGGTTCACGGTGCACGACCGCGGCGAAAACCTCATCCAGCGTTTCGGCACCCTGGAGCCCGTGCGGCAGGTGGCGCACTTCAGCCACGGCTTCTTCCGCATGCGGGAAGAGAACGGCCATGTGTTCCTCACCGACCTGCGCATGGGCCAGGAG
Organism: uncultured Acidovorax sp.; assembly: GCA_913774955.1. GTDB lineage: Bacteria > Pseudomonadota > Gammaproteobacteria > Burkholderiales > Burkholderiaceae_C > Paracidovorax. The sequence continues at coordinate 320,603 of CAJYKV010000020.1, read as the reverse complement.
CCCGCCTACAGCTTCCACTTCGACCTGGGAACGCCCGCGGAAGCGGCCGTGGGACAGACCCGGATCACGCAGTCCTGGCAGCGTCCCGACCCGGCAGCCGCCCTGCCCGCGCTCTGGCGCCGCATCCGCGGCCAGGGCGGTGGCGACGGGCTGTTCGGCACGCCGGCCGCTGCGCATTGAGCCCGCACCGCATGCCCAGGAACGCCCGCCGCCACGACGACCATGCCCTCCCCGCCACCCCGCCGGCCGCGGCGCATGGCCGACGGCTGCGTGCGCTGGTGGTGGGATTCCTCGCGCTGGCGATCACGGTCACCTGGGTGATGGTGGCCGTCTCCCTGCACATCAAGTCGCAGGACGCCGTTCGCGCCGAGGAGCGGCAGAACAGCAACCTGGCGCGGGTGCTGCAGGAGCAGACCTTGCGGGTCTTCGCGGCCGCGGACCAGGCCACGCTGCGGGTGGCGGCGGAGATCCGCGCTGGCGAGTTCACCCCGCAGGACTACGTGCTCTTCGCCAATGAAACGGGACTGGCGCCCGACATCCTCACCCAGCTGTCGGTGGTCGGGCCGGACGGCCGCTTCCTGGGCAGCAACCTCGATGCCGACGGCACCAAGAACCGCGGGTTGGACCTGAGCGGTCGCGAGCACATCCGCGTGCACCTGCTGCCGGGCACGGTGCCCGACGGCTGGCTGCAGATGACGGCGTCCGGGCTTTTCGTGGGCAAGCCGGTGCTGGGGGTCGTCTCCGGCCGGTGGACCGTGCAGCTCAGCCGCCCGCTGCTGGACCAGAACGGCGCACCCGCCGGCGTGGTCGTGGCCTCGCTCAATCCCGAGTACTTCGACAAGGTCTATGGCGACGTGGACATCGGCCCGCAGGGCGTGGTGGCACTCATGGGCTCCGACTTCACCCTCCGCTCGAAGGTGGTGGGAGGTCGCGCGGAAGGCATCGGGCAGGCGGTCGATTTCCCCCCCGGCCATCCGCTCCACGACGCGTCCCGCATCCAGGGCACCTACCAGCGTGTGAGCCATATCGACGGTCTCGAACGCATCACCGCCTTCCACCGCGTGCTCGGCTATCCACTGAGCGTCGTGGTGTCCACCACCAACGACGCGGCGCTCGCCGAATGGAAGACGATGCGCAACTTCGCCGTGGTCTTCGCGGGGCTGTTCTCGTCCGCGCTGGTGGCGATCGGCGCGGGCTTCCTCCGGGGCGTGCGCCAGCTCGAGCGCAAGAACCTCGAGCTGGCGGCCAGCGAGGCAGAAGCACGCTCCGCCAACCGCGCCAAGAGCGAGTTCCTCACAGCGATCTCGCACGAACTGCGCACGCCCCTCACCAGCATCCACGGCTTCGCCGAACTGCTGGAGCATCGCCTGGAGCAGCCCTCGTACCGCGAGGCGTCCGGGCTGATCCGCAAGGCCGCGGACCACCTCAACACCCTGCTGTCCGAGATCCTCGATCTCGCCAAGGCGCAGGCCGGTGCCATGCCGATCGTGCCGGGAGACCACGTGGTGCGCGAGCTGGTGCGCACCACGGTGGACCTGTTCACGATTTCGGCGGAGCAGAAGGGCCTCGACCTGCAGCTGCACGTCGACCCCGGCGTTCCGCACACCCTGCGGTGCGACGGCGTGCGGCTGCAGCAGATCCTGAACAACCTGCTGAGCAACGCGCTCAAGTTCACCGAGCACGGCAGCGTGCGCCTGGAGGTGGACGCGGCGAAGGCCGGCACCGTCCGCTTCCACGTGGTCGACACCGGCCCGGGGGTTCCCGAGGAACTGCAGGACACCATCTTCGAGAAGTTCAGCCAGGGCCACACCGACACCAGCACGCGGCACGGCGGCACGGGGCTGGGGCTGACGCTGTCGCGCGCGCTCGCCGAACTCATGGGTGGCCAGCTGGTGGTGGCTTCGGAGGCGGCGGGCGGTGCCCGCTTCACCCTGGAGCTGCCCGTGGACGCGCCCGAACCCGCCCCGTCCGACTGACGCGCCACGGCGCCCGGACGCGTCCGCGCACGGAATGCGTCCGTGCACGGAAAAAAGGCCGGCGCACAGGCGCCGGCCCTTCCCCACCTCGCACACGGCACCGGCCGGCGCGCATGCGCGCCGCCGGGCTCCGGGCTCAGAAGCGCCAGCCGAGGCCCACGCCCGCCAGCACCGGATCGATCTTGAGCGTGCCCAGCTTGGCGCCGCCCGCCGCCACGTCGGTCCGGATGTACACCTTCTTGATGTCGAAGTTCAGCGAGAGGTTCTTGGTCAGCGGGATGTCCACGCCGAGCTGCAGCGCACCGCCCCAGCTGCTCTTGTCGATGCTCACGCCGGCCGGCAGGCGCACGCTCGAAAAGCGCGTGTAGTTGATGCCGGCGCCGACGTACGGGGTGAAGCCGGGCGCATCGAAGTGGTACTGGATCATCAGCGACGGCGGCAGGTGCTTGAGCGTGCCGATCTGCGCGCCCAGCGCGTCGGAGCGCACGTCCTGCTTCTGGGGAACGGTCAGCACCAGCTCGGCGGCGATGTTCTTGTCGAAGAAGTACGAGATGTCGACTTCGGGGATCGTCTTGTCGTTGATGGACAGGCCCAGGCCGGTGCTGTCCTTGTTGGCGCTGTCCAGGTGCACCGCGCGGGCGCGGACCAGCCAGGGGCTCGGGCCGTCGGCGGCCTGCGCGTGGGCGGCGCCGGAAGACAGGAGGCACAGTGCAGCCAGAGCGAGCAGATTCTTTTTCATACGGGAACTCGATGCGGTTGAACGGGGACGGCCCCCGTGCATGCATTGGGCCCCGGAACCGCGGCTGCCGCCTTGCCGCAGATCAAAGGGACTCCGGGCGTCAGTGCGCCGCGCCGCCGCGGCCCCGCAGCCGTTGCACGATCGTCACGGCAGCGAGCACCAGCGCGCCGGCCACGATGCCGCTCGCCGCGTTGAGCCCGTTCAGGGCCAGCACCTGCAGCCAGCCGCCGCCCGCGCGCGCCGCGAGGCCTTCCACCGCGTGGTGCAGCGGCGGGAGGCCGTGCACGAGGATGCCGCCGCCCACCAGGAACATCGCCGCCGTCCCGGCGACCGACAGCAGCTTCATGAGCCAGGGAGCCGCCGCGACGATGCCGCGGCCCAGGCCGCGTGCCGCCGCGTTCGCGCGGCGGCTGAGCCACAGGCCCACGTCGTCGAGCTTCACGATCCCGGCCACCAGGCCATACACACCCGCCGTCATGACCAGCGCGATGCCCGCCAGCACGGCCACCTGCTGCCCGAACGGCGCACCGGCCACGGTGCCGAGCGTGATCGCGATGATCTCGGCCGAGAGGATGAAATCCGTGCGCACCGCCCCACGGACCTTGTCCTTCTCGAAGGCCGCGATGTCCACGGCGGGGCCCGAGGCCGCCACCGCCTGGGCCTCCCGGGCGGCCCCGCTGCCGGTGTCGCGGGCCGGGGCATGCAGGAACTTGTGCGCGAGCTTCTCCGCCCCTTCGTAGCAGAGGAAGGCGCCTCCCAGCATCAGCAGCGGCGTCACGGCCCAGGGAATGAAGGCACTGATGAGCAGCGCCGCCGGCACCAGGATGGCCTTGTTCACCAGCGAGCCCTTGGCCACGGCCCAGACCACGGGAAGCTCGCGTTCGGCGCGCACGCCCGTGACCTGCTGCGCGTTGAGCGCCAGGTCGTCGCCGAGCACGCCGGCCGTCTTCTGCGCCGCCGTCTTGGTCATCAGCGAAACGTCGTCCGCCATCGCCGCGCTTTTCCGGGCGGCCACTTTGGTCATGAGGGCGACGTCGTCCAGCACCGTGGCGATATCGTCGAGCAGGGTCAGAAGGCTGGCGCCGGCCATGGAAAGGCTCCGAGAGGGGGATCGGGAGATTATGGAGGGGCAAGGCTCCGCCGCGGCAGAGGCAGAGGCAGAGGCAGAGGCAGTGCAACGCGAGCGCGGCACAGGTTATCCCCTATTCCTACAATTGCATACATAAAGCCGGACAATTGCGTATCCTGTGCAGAAGCCTGCGCCGGCAAAACCCGCCAGCGGCGCCCCGCACCGTCTTTCCGATCCATGAACTCCTCTCTCAGCGCAGAACACCGGCGGCTGGCGGCCCTGCAGGCCACCGGCCTCCTGGACACGCCGCCGTCCGAGGAGTTCGACCGCATCACCCGGCTCGCCTGCCAGCTCTTCGGCGTGCCCATCGCGCTCGTCAGCCTGGTGGACGCCGACCGGCAATGGTTCAAGTCGCGGGTCGGCCTCGCGGTCCCGGAGACCTGCCGCGAGGATGCGTTCTGCGACCACACGATCCGCACCACGCAGGTGATGGTGATCGAGGACACGCTGGAAGATCCGCGGTTCGCGCAGGGCGCCCTCGTCCAGGGCGAACCCCGCATCCGGTTCTACGCGGGCGCGCCGCTCGTGCTGCGCGGAGGGCATGCCCTCGGCAGCCTGTGCCTGATCGACACCGTGCCGCGCCCGTTCAGTGCCGATCAGCAGCGCCAGCTGGAAGACCTGGCGGCGATGGTGATGGCGCAGATCGACCTGCAGTGCTCCAACGCCCGCGTGGACGAGTCCACCCTGCTGCCCAACCGCGCCCAGCTCCTGCAGGACCTCGTCGGCCTGTGCCGGGCGGAGCCTGGCGGGCACCGCGTTCTCGCGCTGCTCGAACTGATGCCCCCCGACGGCCTCATGGACGCCATCCGTGCCGTGGGCATGCAGCCCGTCGAGCAGCTCACCTACGAGGCTGGGCAGCGGCTCGCGCAGTTCCTGGGCAGCGAATCGCGCATCTACCACACCAGCATCGCGCGGATCGCACTCGTGCTGCAACCGCAGGAAGGGGATGCGCTGCGGGATTTCGCGGGGCAATTGCTGGGCACCTTCCTCGCGCCGCTGTCCGACGGCAGCAGCGGCCTCGTGATCAATCAGCGACGGCGCGTGGGCCTCGCGCCCTTCGCGCTGGAAACCGCCGACGCGATCGATGCCCTGCGGCGTGCCAATGCAGCGCTCTACCAGCATCCGTCGCCCGACGTGGCGATCTGCGACTACGACGCCGCCGCGGACGCCAGTTACCGGCGCTCCTACGAACTCATAGCGAGCGTTCCGCGCGCCCTGGCCGCGGGCGAGTTCCGGCTGGTCTACCAGCCCCAGTTCGAACGCGCCACGACCCGCTACACCAGCGTGGAGGCGCTGCTGCGCTGGGACCATCCGCAGCTCGGGCCGGTGCCGCCGGGCGATTTCATACCGCTGCTGGAGAAAACCGTGCACATCCAGGCCGTCACGCGGTGGGTGCTGGACACCGCGCTCGCCCAGGTCCGCGCCTGGGAGGACGCCGGGCTGGTGGTCGACGTGGCGATCAACGTCTCGCCCCGCAACCTCGAGCAGCCGGATTTCACCGACTCCCTCCGGGAGGCCTGCGCGCGGCACCGCCTCGCTCCGTCACGCCTGGAAATCGAATGCACCGAGAACGCCGTGCTCACGGAAGGCCCCACGCTGCGGGGGATCAACGAAGCGCGGGCGCTCGGCGTGCGCGTGGCGCTCGACGACTTCGGCACCGGGTATTGCAATTTCGGGTGTCTCTACGGGCTCTCCGCGGAGGTGCTCAAGCTCGACCAGGCCTTGATCCGCCCGATCGGCTGCGACGCGCGTGCGCTCGACGTCGTGCGCGGCATGGTGCAGCTCGGACACACCCTGGGCTATCGCCTTCTGGCGGAAGGCGTCGAGACCGCCGAAGTGTTCGACCAGCTCATGCTGCTGGGCTGCGACCAGGTGCAGGGCTATTACCTGAGCCGGCCCCTGCCGCCCGCCGAGGCGTTCGAGTTCGTGGGGCGGTGGAACCAGCTGGTCACACCGGAATAAGGTAATCGTCCCCTCGGTGCTTACAGCCGCATCTTGTCGTACCACTCGTACTGCCTGCGCTGCGGGGCCTAGCCAGAACCGCTTCGCTGGGTCGTGTTGGGCACTTTTAACGCGGCAAGTCAGAAGGCAGCCTTCGAGGATCGAAAGCGAAGTCGGGCTGCAATATATCCACGCATGCATCGCACGCCAGGAATTCGGATCGGAGCCCTCTGCTGACCGCGCCCCATCCTGTACCACTGTCGATGGATACCGTGGCGCTCCTCCCATCCGAGAACACCACCCGCGCATCCGCAGAGCAATCGTCCAAGACCGCATTGCGTCGGTATTCGCCGCTGTCCGTGGCTACGGCATGTGCGAGGAAAAAGCGGACGCGCCGTGCGTCCAGTGCCAACCCCCTGCAATCCACCTCGGGAGCAAACCGCGCCTGCGCGGCGGAACGTTCGATCACTACTTTGCGGACCTTCGCATCGGCGTACGGGCGCACTTGCGCAGCATTTCCGGCCCATGCTGCCGCCGGACCCACGGCACCTGCACCTGCGGATAGCGCCAGGCACCACACCGTCAACCACCCAGCGTTCATTTCCAAACGGCCGTAGAGGCTTCCGTTGGCTGCTTGTAACTGATGTCGGGATGCTTGTGGACCTCCCGTGATGGTATTTTCAGAGTATTCACCAAGCCTCTCACCAAATATTGCAGCGCAGTCTGTTGAGGGCCAGTCAGCGGATCGTAGGCCCCATACTTCTCCATGAATACATTCTTCTGAATCTCATTGAGCCCAGGAGGCATGGGAAGATGGCCGGGCAACCGGCACTTACCAGCAGCCTCGATGCCGATGCTGTCGAAGTTGGATGGATACCGCTGGGGCACACTTTTCAGCATTTCCAGCCCGATGGGGTTTTTTCCGGGGAAAACTGGCGGTATTGAACAAGCTCAGCGGCCGTGCATCGGTGCTCGGCCAGGCAACGGGCTTTGATCTTTCCCACATGCCTGGTCGAACGCAGGAGGGAGGCCGTCTGGTAGATGACGCCATTCTTCGCGATCAGAACGTGGGCACCATTGGCGTTGGCACGCCCATAGCTGCTGAACACCGCTGACTCGTCTTCAGAATCCGTCTGGTGAATGACGATTCCGCTCACGGTTTCCATTGAAGCCTTTTCCACAGCAGGAAATCGCCTCACCTTGATATGGGGATCGCCTACCACCATACCCTCTCCGTCCACGTTGAACATTGCTTTGAACACCCCGGCTACGAAAATGCATATTTTCTCTACGCATCACATAACGGGGCATTCATTTAAGCAATGCTCGGCATAAGCAGCGGTAGGAGACAGCTTCCTCTCACTCAACCTACCCACTTGCGCGCATTGCGCCAGATCCGCATCCACGGGCTGAGCGCGCTGCGGTCACCGCTGGTCCAACTCATCTGGACGTTGCGGAACACCCGCTCGGGGTGCGGCATCATGGCCGTGAAGCGGCCGTCCGCCGTGGTCACGGCCGTGAGGCCGCCCGCGCTGCCGTTGGGGTTGAACGGGTACTGCTCGGTGGCGGTGCCGTGGTGGTCCACGAAGCGCATCGCCGCGATCGCCTGGGCGGCATTCCCGCGGCGCGCGAAGTTCGCATAGCCTTCGCCGTGCGCCACCGCGATCGGCAGCCGGCTGCCGGCCATGCCCGCGAAGAACAGGCTGGGCGACTCCAGTACTTCCACCTGCGACAGACGGGCCTCGAAGCGCTCGCTCTGGTTGGTGGTGAAGCGCGGCCAGGCCTCTGCGCCCGGAATGATGTCGGCCAGTTCGGCGAACATCTGGCAGCCGTTGCACACGCCCAGGCCGAACGTATCGGCCCGCCCGAAAAAGCCCTGGAACTGTTCCGCCAGCACCGGGTTGAAGGTGATCGAGCGCGCCCAGCCGATGCCCGCGCCGAGCGTGTCGCCGTAGCTGAAGCCGCCGCAGGCGACCACACCCTTGAACTCGGACAGGCGCGCGCGGCCGGCCTGCAGGTCGGTCATGTGCACGTCGTAGGCATCGAAGCCCGCCTCCGAGAAGGCGTAGGCCATTTCGATGTGCGAGTTCACGCCCTGCTCCCGCAGGATCGCGACCTTCGGCCGTGCGAGGTGCAGGAACGGCGCCGCCACATCCTCGGCGGGGTCGAACGTCAACGCCACGTGCAGGCCCGGGTCCTGGGGAGCGCCCGCGGCCGCATGCTCGGCATCGGCGCAGGCCGGGTTGTCGCGCTGCTGGCAGATCTTCCAGCTCACGGCGTCCCACACCTGGTGCAGATCGGACAGCGATGCGCTGAACACCGCCTTCACGTCGCGCCACACCTGCAGCTCGCCCTTGCCCACGTCCATGGCGGACGCCGCGGGACGCGTCTTGCCGACGAAGTGGCTGAACTTCGAGAGGCCGTGCTCACGCAGGGTCTGCATGACCTCGTTGCGCTCGGCGGTGCGCACCTGCAGCACCACGCCCAGCTCTTCGTTGAAGAGCGCCTTGAGCGTCAACTCCTCGCGCCGTGCGCTCACCTGCTGTGCCCAGTTCTTGGCGTCGCCGGTTTCCATGCGGCTGTCGGCGATGCCGTCGCCTTCCGTGACCAGCAGATCGACGTTCAGCGCCACGCCCACGTGGCCCGCGAAGGCCATCTCGGCCACCGCCGCCAGCAGGCCACCGTCGCTGCGGTCGTGGTAGGCCAGGATGCGGCCCTGCGCGCGCAGCGCGTTCACGGCATCCACCAGTTTCACGAGATCCTGCGCGTCGTCCAGGTCGGGCACCTCGCCGCCCTCCTGGCCCAGCACCTGCGCCAGGATGCTGCCGCCCATGCGGCAACGCCCCTTGCCCAGGTCGACCAGCACCAGCGTGGTGTCCTCTTCCCGTGCGTCGAGCTGCGGCGTCAGCGTCCCCCGCACGTCGGACAGCGTGGCGAACGCGCTCACGATCAGGCTCACCGGCGAAGTCACCTTCCGCGCGGCGCCGCCGTCATCCTTCCCGCTACCGGAGTGGCTCGTCCATACGGTGCGCATGGAGAGCGAATCCTTGCCCACCGGAATGCTGATGCCAAGCTGCGGGCACAGCTCCATGCCCACGGTCCTCACGGTGGCGTACAGGTCGGCATCCTCGCCGGGTTCGCCGCAGGCCGCCATCCAGTTGGCCGACAGCTTCACGCGCGGCAGTTCGATCGGCGCGGCCAGCAGGTTGGTGATCGCCTCGGCCACGGCCATGCGGCCCGAGGCCGGGGCGTCGATCGCGGCCAGCGGCGTGCGCTCGCCCATCGACATCGCCTCGCCCGCGAAGCCCTTGTAATCGGCCAGCGTCACGGCGCAGTCGGCCACCGGCACCTGCCACGGGCCCACCATCTGGTCGCGGTGCGAGAGCCCGCCCACCGTGCGGTCGCCGATGGTGATCAGGAAGCGCTTGGAAGCCACCGTGGGGTGCGCCAGCACGTCGATCACGGCCTGCTGCAGCGGCACGCCGGTGAGCTCGATCGGCGCGGCCTCGCGGCGCACCGTCTTCACGTCGCGGTGCATCTTGGGCGGCTTGCCGAGCAGCACGTCCATCGGCATGTCCACGGGGAATTTCTGGTCGCCGGCCTCCACGGCCGTGTCTTCGAGCACCAGCTGGCGCTCGCCCGTGGCCGTGCCGATCACCGCGAACGGGCAGCGCTCGCGCTCGCAGAACGCGCGGAAGGTCTCCAGCGATTCGGGCGCGATCGCCAGCACGTAGCGCTCCTGGCTCTCGTTGGACCAGATCTCCTTTGGCGCCAGGCCGGATTCCTCCAGTTGCACCGCACGCAGGTCGAAGCGCGCGCCGCGGCCGGCGTCGTTGGTCAGTTCGGGGAACGCATTCGACAGCCCCCCCGCGCCCACGTCGTGGATGGCCAGGATCGGGTTCTGCGCGCCCTGCGCCCAGCAGTGGTTGATGACTTCCTGCGCGCGCCGCTCGATCTCGGGGTTGCCGCGCTGCACCGAGTCGAAATCCAGTTCCGCCGCATTGGTGCCGGTGGCCATGGAGCTGGCCGCGCCGCCGCCCATGCCGATGCGCATGCCCGGGCCGCCCAGCTGGATCAGCAGCGTGCCGGCCGGGAACTCGATCTTCGTCGTCAGGCCGGCGTCGATCACGCCCAGGCCGCCCGCGATCATGATCGGCTTGTGGTAGCCGCGGCGCACGCCCGCCACGTCCTGCTCGTACTCGCGGAAGTAGCCCAGCAGGTTCGGCCGGCCGAATTCGTTGTTGAAGGCCGCGCCGCCCAGCGGGCCCTCCACCATGATCTGCAGCGGACTCGCGATGTGCTCGGGCTTGCCGCCCGCCTCGTCGCTCCAGCCGCCCCAGAGCTTGGACACCGTGAAGCCCGTGAGGCCGGCCTTGGGCTTGGAGCCGCGGCCCGTAGCGCCCTCGTCGCGGATCTCGCCGCCCGCGCCGGTGGAGGCGCCGGGGAACGGGGAGATCGCCGTCGGGTGGTTGTGCGTCTCCACCTTCATGAGCACGTGGTGCGTCGCGTCGCTCTTGCGGTAGGCCGGCACGTCCTGCGCGGCGCGCCCGGTGGGGGCCGGCGCGATGAAGCGTTCCACCGCGCTGCCTTCCATGATGGAGGCGTTGTCGGAGTAGGCGACGATGGTGTGCTGCGGCGCGAGCTGGTGGGTGTTGCGGATCATCGCGAACAGGCTCTTGTCCTGTTCCTGCCCGTCGATGGTGAACCGCGCATTGAAGATCTTGTGGCGGCAGTGCTCGCTGTTCGCCTGCGCGAACATCATCAGCTCGACGTCGGTCGGATTGCGGCGCAGCGCCGTGAAGGCATTCACCAGGTAATCGATCTCGTCGTCCGCGAGGGCCAGGCCCCAACGGGTGTTCGCGCCCTCCAGCGCGGCGCGCCCGCCGCCCAGCACGTCGACGAACTCCATGGGCACGGCAGGCAGCTCGGTGAACAAGTCGGCCGCGCCGGCCCGGTCCCAGAGCACCGATTCCGTCATGCGGTCGTGCAGCAGCGCGGCCACGGCCTGCTTCTGCGCCTCGGTCAGCGTGGGCACGCCGCCCAGCAGGCCCGAGCGCAGCGACAGCCGGTATTCGGTGACGCGTTCCACGCGGCGCACGTGCAGACCGCAGTTGCGCACGATGTCGGTGGCCTTCGAGGCCCAGGGCGACACGGTGCCGATGCGCGGCGCGACCACGATGGCCGGGCCGGCGTCGGTGCCCGCATAAGGGTCGCCATAGGTGAGCAGCGCCGCCAAGCGTTCACGGTCGGCAGGCGTAGGCTCCGCGTCGGTGGCCACCAGGTGCACGAACCGGGCTGCGATCCCCTCGATGCGGTCGTGGATGGCCTGCAGGCGGGGCAGGAGCTGCTGGACGCGGAAGGGGCTGAGGGCATTGCTGCCCTCGAACGAGGTAATGTGCAGGGTCACTTTGGCGGCCTGTTGCGGGAGATGGAGATGGGGGCTCGGAACTCGGGGAAAGGGGGCCGCGCTCCGCCGGGCGGGGCCGCTGAATGGGGCCTGCCTGTCCGGGCGTCGCGGCACTGTCGCAAGCCCGCCATTTTACCGGGCCGCCGGCTTCGTCCGCACGGCCGGGCCGTCGCGGCACGCCCGGCACGGCGCGGGCCCCGATGGGATAATCCCGCCATGAGCATCACCATCAAGTCCGCCGAGGAAATCGCCGGCATGCGCGAAGCCTGCCGCCTGGCTTCGGAAGTGCTGGACTACATCACCCCCCACATCCGGCCCGGCATCACCACCAACGACGTCGACCGGCTCGCCGCCGAATGCATGGCCGCGCAGGGAACCGTCTCCGCCACCATCGGCTACCAGCCGCCGGGCTACCCGCCCTACCCCAAGTCGCTCTGCACCTCGCTGAACCACGTGGTGTGCCACGGCATCCCGAACGACAAGCCCCTGAAAAAGGGCGACATCATGAACGTCGACGTGACGGTCATCACCAAGGACGGCTGGTACGGCGACAACAGCCGCATGTACCTGATCGGCGACGTCTCCATCGCCGCCAAACGCCTGTGCCAGCTCACCTACGAAGCGATGTGGCTCGGCATCGTGCAGGTCAAGCCGGGCGCGCGCCTGGGCGACGTGGGCCACGCCATCCAGAAGTTCGCCGAAGGCCACGGCCTGTCGGTGGTGCGCGAGTTCTGCGGCCACGGCATCGGCAAGAAATTCCATGAAGAGCCCCAGGTGCTGCACTACGGCCGCCCCGGCACGCTCGAGGAACTGGTTCCGGGCATGACCTTCACCATCGAGCCCATGCTGAACGCCGGCCGGCGCGAAGTGAAAGAGCACGGCAACGACGGCTGGACCATCGTCACCAAGGACCACAGCCTCTCCGCCCAGTGGGAGCACACGGTGCTCGTGACCGACACCGGCTACGAAGTGCTGACGCTCTCGGCCGGCTCGCCCACGCCGCCCCCCTTCGTCACGGCCGTCAAGACCTGACGGTGCCGGCCGGGCGGTGACGGCCACGCGGCGCGACTGCAGCACGGTTCTTGCTTGCAGTGGCGCCATGCCCCACCACCGGCCCCCGACGCCCTCCCCGTCCGCCCGCACGCCCATGCCGCTCCCACTCTCGGACCTCCAGCCCCTGCGGGACGCCTACCGGCAGGACAAGGCTGTGCTGCTCGCCAGCCTGCAATCCACCGGCGCATCGACCCGGGGTGTGCGCACCCTGCTCGGCAAGCTCTCGGCCCTGGCGGACCGGTTGCTGCGCACCCTGTGGCAGCGCGCCGGCCTGCCCGACACGATGGCACTGCTGGCCGTCGGAGGCTACGGCCGCGCCCAGCTGTTTCCCCATTCCGACGTGGACGTGCTCGTGCTGCTGCCGGACGGCGACGAGGCCGCCTGCGACGGCCCGTTGAAGCCCGCGATCGAATCCTTCATCGGCAGCTGCTGGGACGCGGGGCTCGAGATCGGCTCCAGCGTGCGCACCGTGGCCGAATGCCTGACAGAAGCCGCGGCCGACGTGACGGTCCAGACCTCGCTGCTGGAAGCACGGCGCATCGTCGGCAGCGCCGCGCTGGTGGCCGACTTCCAGCAGCGCTACGACGCCGCGATGGACCCGGAGGCCTTCCTGGTCGCCAAGACGCTGGAGCTGCGCCAGCGGCACAACAAGTACGAGAACACGCCCTACGCGCTCGAACCCAACTGCAAGGAATCGCCCGGCGGCCTGCGCGACCTGCAGACCGTGCTCTGGGTCGCCCGTGCGGCGGGACTGGGCCGCAACTGGAAGGAGCTGGCCGCGCACGGCCTCGCCACCGAATTCGAAGTGCGGCAGATCGAGCGCAACGAGGCCCTGCTGTTCCTGATCCGGGCCCGGCTGCATGCCGTCGCCGGCCGCCATGAAGACCGGCTCGTCTTCGACCTGCAGACCGCCGTGGCCGAATCCTTCGGCTACCGCACGCAGAACGCGGAGGGCCAGCGGATGCGGCTGCGCGCGAGCGAAACGCTGATGCGGCGCTACTACTGGGCCGCCAAGGCGGTTTCGCAGCTCAGCCAGATCCTGCTGCTCAACATCGAGGAGCGCCTGGAGCCTCCGGCGCACGAGCTGCGCCCGATCAACGAGCGCTTCTTCGACAAATCCGGCCTGATCGAGGTCGCGGACGACGACCTCTACCACCGCCAGCCGCACGCCATCCTCGAAACCTTCCTGCTCTACGAGACCGAGGAAGGTCTCAAGGGCCTGTCGGTGCGCACGCTGCGCGCGCTCTACAACGCGCGCGGCGTGATGGATTCCGCCTTCCGGCGCGACCCCGTCAACCGCCAGCAGTTCCTGCGCATCCTGCAGCAGCCCGTGGGCATCACGCACGCGATGCGGCTCATGAACCAGACCTCGGTGCTGGGCCGCTACCTCTGGTCCTTCCGCCGCATCGTCGGCCAGATGCAGCACGACCTCTTCCACGTCTACACCGTGGACCAGCACATCCTCATGGTGCTGCGCAACGTGCGCCGGTTCTTCATGCCCGAGCATGCGCACGAGTACCCGTTCTGCTCGCAGCTCGCGGGCGGCTGGGACAAGCCCTGGCTGCTGTACCTCGCGGCGCTGTTCCACGACATCGGCAAAGGGCGCGGCGGCGACCACTCCAGGATCGGTGCCGAAGAAGTCCGCCACTTCTGCCGCCAGCACGGCGTGGGCGCCGAAGATGCCGCGCTCGTCGAATTCCTCGTCGCCGAGCACCTCGCCATGAGCCAGGTCGCGCAGAAGCAGGACCTTTCGGACCCGGACGTCATCGCCGCCTTCGCCCGGCGCGTGGGCAGCGAACGCCGGCTCACCGCCCTCTACCTGCTCACCGTGGCGGACATCCGGGGCACCAGCCCGAAGGTCTGGAACGCCTGGAAGGGCAAGCTGCTGGAAGACCTCTACCGCGCCACCCTGCGCACGCTCGGCGGCCGCGCGCCCGATGCCGCGGCCGAAGTGGAAGCCCGCAAGCGCGAGGCGCTCGTGCTGCTGGCCCTGAGCGCCCAGCCCTTCGAAGGGCACAAGAAGCTCTGGGACACGCTGGACGTCGGCTATTTCATGCGCCACGAGGCCGCGGACATCGCCTGGCATGCGCGGCACCTCGCGCGCCATGTCGGCGGCGGGCGCTCCGTGGTGCGCGCGCGCCAGTCGCTGGCCGGCGAAGGCCTGCAGGTGGCGGTCTACGCGCCGGACCAGCCCGACCTGTTCGCCCGCATCTGCGGCTATTTCGACAGGGCGGGCTTCAGCATCCTCGATGCGCGCGTGCATACGGCCAGCAATGGCTACGCACTCGACACCTTCCAGATCGTCGCCTCCGAACAGGCGGGCCACTACCGCGAACTCACCCACATGGTGGAGAGCGAGCTCACGCGCACCATCGAGGAAGGCGGCGCGCTGCCCGAGCCCGGCCGCAAGCGCGTGTCGCGCCGCGTCAAGAGCTTCCCGATCACGCCGCGCATCGCCCTGCGGCCGGACGAGAAGGCGCAGCGCTGGATCCTGCACATCTCCGCCAGCGACCGCGCCGGCCTGCTCTACCTCGTGGCGCGCGTGCTCTCGCGCCACCACCTCAGCGTGCAGCTCGCCAAGGTGAGCACGCTCGGCGAACGCGTGGAAGACACCTTCCTCGTTCAGGGGCCGGAGCTGCAGCACAACGCGCGACAGATCCAGATCGAAACGGAACTGCTGGAAGCGCTGTCGGAGTGAGGCGCGCCGCAGCCGGCGCCAGAGCCGCGATGGCGATGGCGATGGCGTCTGCGCCTCAATCGTCTTCCTGGTCGGCGATGTCCGGGAACAGCACCTCGGTAAAGCCGAAGCGCGAGAAGTCGCGGATGCGCATCGGGTAGAGCTTGCCGATCAGGTGGTCGCACTCGTGCTGCACCACGCGGGCATGGAAGCCCTCCACCGTGCGGTCGATCGGCGCGCCCTGCTCGTCGAAGCCCGTGTAGCGGATGCGCGACCAGCGCGGCACCATGCCGCGCAGCCCCGGCACCGACAGGCATCCCTCCCAGTCCTCTTCTTCCTCCTCGCCCAGCGGGGTGATGCACGGGTTGACGAGCACCGTGGGCGGCACCAGCGGCCGGTCGGGGTAGCGGGGATTGCGCTCGGTGGAGCCGAACAGCACCACCTGCAGGTCCACGCCGATCTGCGGCGCGGCGAGGCCGGCGCCATTCACGGCGCGCATGGTGTCCCGCAGGTCTTCTACCAGTTGCAGCAACTCGGGGGTGCCGAACGCGTCGACAGGCCGGGCGGTGCGCAGCAGGCGCTCGTCGCCCATCTTCAGGATGGAATGGATGGTCATGGAAACAACGTGGGAATGGCCGGCGGCACACCGGGCCGCCCGCCGCATGGGGGATGCGCAGCATATCGCCATGCCGCGCCGCAGGCACAATCGGACGATGCCCGAGCCGCTTCCGGACCACATTCCTCCGCCTCCCGCGCACGCGCCGCTGCCGGCCCCCGTGCGCTGGCTGCTGCTGGTGTTCGCGGCATGCAGCCTGGGCCTGGGAATCGTCGGCATCTTCGTGCCCGGCCTGCCCACCACCGTCTTCGTGCTGATGGCCGGCTGGGCCGCCGCGCGCAGCTCCCCGCGCCTGCACGCCTGGCTGTGGCGGCATCCGCTCTTCGGATCGATGCTGCGCAACTGGGCCGACGGCGGCCGCGTCAGCCGCCGCGCGAAGTGGAGCGCCACCGCCATGATGGCACTGTGCGGCGTGGTGCTGGCCGTCAGTTCCGCCCCGCGGTGGGTGGCGCTGGGCGCGTCGGCCTGCATGGCATGCGTGCTCCTGTGGCTCTGGCGCCGGCCGGAATGACGTCTTTCGAATGCGTTCGTGCCAATTCGCCTGCGGGCCGTTTTTTTGTGTATATAATCTAAGTCTTGTTCCTCGATAGCTCAGTCGGTAGAGCGCCGGACTGTTAATCCGTAGGTCCCTGGTTCGAGCCCAGGTCGAGGAGCCAGAAGTTTTCCAGCAGGCATTGCAACCGAACGACGCCTGCGCAGCACAATTCAAAGATATTCCTCGATAGCTCAGTCGGTAGAGCGCCGGACTGTTAATCCGTAGGTCCCTGGTTCGAGCCCAGGTCGAGGAGCCAAAATCAAAGGCCACCCCACAAGGGTGGCCTTTTTGTTTTCTGCGCGACGCACAATGCGGCATTGCCGCGTACCTGCACGCCCCGAGCCCGGCTGCCGGGCCGTATCCAGGCATGTCGCCCCCATCACACGATCCGCCCCGCCCCATGCACCAGCCCGCGCCGCTCACCTGGCTCGAACCCGCCGACCCGTTCCCGCCCGCCGAACGGGCCTGGGGTGCGGACGATCCCGCCCCCGGGCTGCTCGCCGCGGGCGGTGCGTTGAACGTCGAGACGCTGCTGCGTGCCTACGGCGGCGGCATCTTCCCCTGGTACAGCGACGGACAGCCCACCCTCTGGTGGAGCCCCGACCCGCGCATGGTGCTCTCCGTGCAGGACTTCCGCCTGCACCGCTCGCTGCGCCGCACCGTGCAGAAATTCCGCGATGCCCCGGACTGCGAGATCCGCGTGGACCACGATTTCTCCGCCGTCATCCGCGCCTGCGCCCGCGCACCGCGCAACGGCCAGCACGGCACCTGGATCCTCCCGGAGATGATCGCCGCCTACGAGGCCTTCCACAAGGCGGGCTACGCCCACAGCATCGAGACCTGGAAGGACGGGCAGCGGCTCGGGGGCCTCTACTGCATCGGCATCGGCCGGGCGGTCTTCGGCGAATCGATGTTCGCCCGCGCCACCGACGCCTCGAAGATCGCGCTGGCGGCCCTGGTCTGCCTCTGCCGCGCCCAGGGCGCCGGCTGGATCGACTGCCAGCAGAACACCGCGCACCTGGCGTCGCTCGGCGCGCGCGAAATCCCGCGGGCCGACTTTCTGCACGGGCTGGAGGCCGCGCGCGACCTCCCGCCGATCACCTGGCGGTTCGAATCCGTATACTGGGACGCGTTGCTGGCCCCCTCCTCCCGAACGGAATGACGCAGCTCAACGACCTTCCGCTGCAGACGCTGCAGTTCTATGCCACCGCGCCGTATCCGTGCAGCTACCTGCCGGAGCGGCAGGCGCGCTCCCAGGTCGCCACGCCCAGCCACCTGATCCGCAGCGATGTCTACTCCGACCTCGTGGCGCGGGGCTTCCGCCGCAGCGGCATGTTCACCTACCGGCCCTACTGCGACGGCTGCCAGGCCTGCACGCCGCTGCGCGTGCTCGCCCAGTCCTTCACACCCGACCGCAGCCAGCGCCGCGCCTGGAAGCGGCATGCCACGCTGCAGACCCGCGTGCTGCGCCTGGGCTACGAGCCGGAACACTACCAGCTCTACCTGCACTACCAGCGCGAGCGCCATTCCGGCGGCGGCATGGACCACGACAGCATCGACCAGTACACGCAGTTCCTGCTGCAGAGCCGCGTCAACTCGCGCCTCGTGGAGTTCCGCGATCCCGCGCCGGAAGGTGCGACCGGCACCCTGCGCATGGTCTCCATCCTGGACGTGCTGGACGACGGCCTCTCCGCCGTCTACACCTTCTACGACCCGGACCCTGCCGCCAGCTACGGCACGTTCAACGTGCTCTGGCAGATCGCGCAGGCGCGCAGCCTCGGCCTGCCGCACGTCTATCTGGGCTACTGGATCGCGCAGAGCCCGAAGATGAACTACAAATCGCGCTTCCATCCCCACGAACTGCGCATCGATGGCGAGTGGCGGCGCGCCGGCCCCTGACGCGCCTGCCCCGGCGGCTTGGCGTTTCATAAGATAAAATTATGGAATATTGCCTTGGCCGAGAACCATGAAAAAAGACGACGCAGGCGCCTCTTCCAAACCCAGCGTGCAGGTGCTGGAGCGCATGTTCACCCTCATCGACGTGCTCGCCTCGCGGGAGGAAGCCATTCCGCTCAAGGAGATCAGCGAGAAGACGGGGCTGCATCCCTCCACGGCCCATCGCATCCTCAACGACCTCACCCTCGGCCGGTTCGTGGACCGGCCCGAGTCGGGCAGTTACCGGCTCGGCATGCGGCTGCTGGAGCTCGGCAACCTCGTCAAGGCCCGGCTGAGCGTGCGCGACGCGGCCCTGCTCCCGATGCGCGGCCTGCACAAGCTCACCCAGCAGCCCGTCAACCTCAGCATGCGCCAGGGCGACGAGATCGTCTATGTGGAGCGCGCCTACAGCGAGCGCTCCGGCATGCAGGTGGTGCGCGCCATCGGCGGCCGGGCCCCGCTGCACCTGACCTCCACCGGCAAGCTGTTCCTCGCGGCGGACGACCCGCAGCGCGTGCGCGCCTACGCGATGCGCACCGGGCTGGCGGGGCACACCCGCAACAGCATCACCCAACTGCCCGTGCTGGAGCGTGAACTGGGCCAGGCCCGCCAGTACGGCATCGCGCGCGACAACGAGGAACTCGAACTCGGCGTGCGCTGCATGGCGGCTGGCGTGTACGACGACCAGGCCCAGCTCGTGGCGGGTCTTTCCATCTCCGCCCCCGCGGACCGGCTGGACGAAAGCTGGCTGCCCAAGCTGCAGGCCACCGCGGAAGAAATCTCCATGGCCCTCGGCTATCACCGCGCCAGGGCCGCAAAAGACGCTGAAGCCGGGCATCCGCACCGGTAGGCAATAGCAGCGCAGGCAGCCCTCGCGCGCACGGCGTGACGGCGCGGCGGCCCTTCGGCAGCGCTCCGCTGTACACCGCTCCGGCGATCTTTCCCCCCACCATTCGGGCCATGCACCTCGCGGTACATGGCCCATCGGATTCCTGCGGGAGCCGGCTGCTCAGTCGAGCTTGGCCACGCCGCCGCCGGCGTGCAGGGTGCCGGGCGCGCCCAGCGACGGCAGCTTCTCGACCCAGTTGCGCACCCGCTCGGCGTCACCCAGGCGGCTGAACTTGCCGGCCGAATCCAGGAACACCATGATGAGCTTGCGGCCGGCGACGTGCGCCTGCATGACGAGGCAGCGGCCGGCCTCGGAGATGTAGCCCGTCTTCTGCAGGCCGATCTCCCAGGCGGGGTTCTTCACCAGGCGGTTGGTGTTGTTGTAGTGCAGCGTGCGGCGGCCGATGGCCACCTCATAGCCGGGCGAGGTGGTGAGCTCGCGCAGCAGCGGATCGGAATGCGCCACGTTGACCAGCGTGGCGAGATCGCGCGCGCTCGACTGGTTGCGGCTGGAGAGACCCGTGGGCTCCACGTAGCGCGTATCCGTCATGCCGAGCAGCTTGGCCTTGGCGTTCATATGCTCCACGAACACGGCGAGCCCGCCGGGGAAGGTGCGGCCGAGCGCATGCGCCGCCCGGTTCTCGCTGGACATGAGCGCCAGGTGCAGCATCTCGCCGCGCGTGAGCGTGGTGCCCACGGCCAGGCGCGAGCTGCTGAATTTCTCGGTGTCGACGTCGTCCTGCGTGATCGTGATGGCCTCGTCCATCGGCAACTTGGCCTGCGAGATGAGCAGGCCCGTCATGAGCTTGGTCAGCGAAGCGATCGGCAGCACCGCGTGGTCGTTCTTGCTGAGCAGCACCTCGTGGGTGTCCTGGTCGATGACGAGCGCGACGCTGGATTTCAGGTCGAGCGGATCGGTGGCCGCGTGCAGGCCGGCGACCTGGCCGAAGGACTGGCGCTCGGGCACGATGGCCGCCACGCGTGGAGCGAGCTTGGCGCTCGCCGCCACCGACCGCGTGACCTTGACCCGGGCCACCGCCTTGCGCGGCACGGCCTTGGTCGAACGTGCCGCGCTGCGCTGCTGCTTCGCGCTGGCCGCTGCCGGCTTCTTCGCTCCCGCGCTCTTGCGCTCGGCCGCGTGCGCCCCGGGCGCCGCCAGCGCAATGCTCAACGCACAGAAAGCCAGTGCGTGGATGAGCCGGGGGACGGGACGGCGGCGTTCTAGCATCGGGTGCTCCAAGCGGCAGAAAATGTGTGAGAGAGTGTACTTACACAAAAAAAGTCGCGCAAGATCAATATCTTGCGCGACCTTCTCAATGAAGAGACTCAATTATAAGTAAGCACTTCGCACGCTGCCAGCGTGCCGGCATGTGCCGACACGATCACAGGGGAATTACCGGAAGCCGCACGGGGTTTTCCGTGCAACTCCTACCGTCAGCCCTGGGCGGCCACGCGGTCGGCCTTGCTTTGCAGCTTGTTCAACGCACTGAGGTACGCTTTGGCTGACGCGACGACGATGTCCGGATCGGCACCCACGCCGTTCACCACACGGCCGCTGTTCTGCAGGCGCACCGTCACCTCGCCCTGGCTCTCCGTCGATCCGCTGATCGCGTTCACCGAGTAGAGCACCATCTCCGCGCCGCTGCGCACGTGCGATTCGATGGCCTTGAGCGAAGCATCGACCGGACCGTTGCCGTCCGAGTTGCCATGCACTTCCTTGCCATCCACCGTGAAAACGACCGTGGCATGGGGGCGCTCGCCCGTCTCGCTGCGCTGCGCGAGTGATACGAAGCCGTAGCGCTCGTCCTCCCCGGCCGCCGATTCGCCGCTGACCAGCGCGAGGATGTCCTCGTCGAAGATCTCGCTCTTGCGATCGGCCAGTTCCTTGAAGCGCAGGAAGGCCGCGTTCACCTCCGCCTCGCTCTCCAGCTGCACGCCCAGGTCCTGCAGGCGCTGCTTGAAGGCATTGCGGCCGCTCAGCTTGCCGAGCACGATCTTGTTGGCCGTCCAGCCCACGTCCTCGGCGCGCATGATCTCGTAGGTATCGCGCGCCTTGAGCACGCCGTCCTGGTGGATGCCGCTCGCGTGGGCGAACGCATTGGCGCCCACCACCGCCTTGTTCGGCTGCACGACGAAGCCGGTGGTCTGGCTGACCATGCGGCTGGCGGCGACGATGTGCTGGGTGTCGATGCCCAGCTCCAGCCCGAAATAGTCGCGGCGCGTCTTCACGGCCATGACGATTTCCTCCAGCGAGCAGTTGCCCGCGCGCTCGCCCAGGCCGTTGATGGTGCATTCCACCTGCCGCGCGCCGCCGATCTTCACGCCGGCCAGCGAATTGGCCACGGCCATGCCCAGGTCGTTGTGGCAATGCACGGACCACACGGCCTTGTCGCTGTTCGGAATGCGCTCGCGCAGCGTCTTGATGAAGTGGCCGTACAGCTCGGGCACGGCGTAGCCCACGGTGTCGGGCACGTTGATCGTGGTCGCACCCTCGGCGATCACGGCCTCCAGCACGCGGCAGAGGAAGTCGGGCTCACTGCGGTAGCCGTCCTCGGGGCTGAATTCGATGTCGCCCACCAGGTTGCGCGCGAAGCGCACGGACTGCCTGGCCTGCTCCAGCACCTGCTCCGGCGTCATGCGGAGCTTCTTCTCCATGTGCAGCGGGCTGGTGGCGATGAAGGTGTGGATGCGCGCGCTCTGCGCGTCCTTCAGCGCCTCGGCGGCGCGCGCGATGTCGCGGTCGTTGGCGCGCGAGAGCGAGCAGACCGTCGAATCCTTGATCGCCTGGGCGATGGACTGCACGGCCTCGAAGTCGCCGTTCGAGCTGGCCGCGAAGCCCGCTTCGATCACATCCACCTTCAGCCGCTCGAGCTGCCGGGCGATGCGCAGTTTCTCGTCCCGCGTCATCGAGGCGCCGGGCGACTGTTCGCCGTCGCGCAGGGTGGTGTCGAAAATGATCAGCTTATCTGCCATCGTGTGCTCCTGTGGTTCTTAGAGCGGCTGACACGCCCCTTCTGGCGTCGTTGCCGAATCTTGTCGTACTGCTCGTACTGCCTGCGATTCGGCGCCTAGCCAGAACCGCTTCGCTGGGTCGTGTTAGCCGCTCTTGGGGCAGCCGCGCGTGCCCCCGGCAGTAGCGGGCGCAGGGCGGGGCAATGTAGCACAGCCTTCCTGCGCGCCAGCCCTGCCCTCACTTATGCAGGCCGCGCTCGTCCGGCTCGTCCGTGGAAGTGCTGATGACGCTGCTGTGCTGGCCCTTGGCCTTGCGCCAGGCGTAGACGCCGTAGCCGCTGAGGCCATACAGCACGAACACGCTGAAAAGAACCGTCGGCGGATGGATGTTGACCACGGCGATGCCCAGGGCGATGAGCACGATCGTGGCGAACGGCACGCTGCGCTTCATCTGGATGTCCTTGAAGCTGTAGAACGGCACGTTGGTGACCATCGTCAGGCCCGCATAAAGGGTGACGGCGAACATCAGCCAGCAGATGTGCCGCCATTCCATCCAGGCGTCCATGCCGCGCACGATGCCCAGCTCCGTCATGAGCCAGATGAAGCCTGCCACCAGGGCCGCGGCCGCCGGGGACGGCAACCCCTGGAAGTACCGCTTGTCCACCACGGTGGTGTTGACGTTGAACCGCGCGAGCCGCAGCGCCGCGCAGGCGCAGTAGACGAAGGCGGCGATCCAGCCCCAGCGCCCCAGCCCCTTGAGCGCCCACTCATAGGCGATCAGCGCCGGCGCGGCGCCGAAGGACACCATGTCGGAGAGCGAATCCATCTGCTCGCCGAAGGCGCTCTGGGTGTTGGTCATGCGCGCCACGCGCCCGTCCAGGCTGTCGAGCACCATGGCGCAGAACACGCCGACCGCCGCGAGATCGAAGCGGCCGTTCATCGCCATCACGATGGCGTAGAAGCCGCCGAACAGCGCCGCGAGCGTGAACAGGTTGGGGAGGATGTAGATGCCCTTGCGGCGCTTGCGCGTCATCACGCCCGGCGTGTCGTGCAGATCCTTGCCGCCCTGCATCATTCGCACCCCCGGCACGGTGCGGCGGCGAAGGCCGCAGCGGCGCATTCAATGAGAGGCTTCATAGGCATAAGGTCCAGTGGCGTAGGCGGAAAACCCCGCAGTGTAGAGCGCTCCACTGCCCTCGTTGGAAAAGAAAAGCAGGAAGGCCACCCGAGGGTGGCCTTCTTCGGAGCACGCGGCGCACGGGCGCCGCGGCGGGAAGCACTGCGGAAATCAGTTGCGGGTCTGGTCCACGAGCTTGTTCTTGGCGATCCAGGGCATCATGGCGCGCAGCTTGTTGCCCACCACTTCAATGCTGTGGTCGGCCGTGTTGCGGCGGCGGGCCGTCATGCTCGGGTAGTTCAGGCGGCCTTCCTGGATGAACATCTTGGCATAGTCGCCGTTCTGGATGCGCTTGAGCGCATTGCGCATGGCCTTGCGCGACTCTTCGTTGATGACCTCGGGGCCCGTCACGTACTCGCCGAACTCGGCGTTGTTCGAGATCGAGTAGTTCATGTTGGCGATGCCGCCTTCGTAGATCAGGTCCACGATGAGCTTGAGCTCGTGCAGGCATTCGAAGTAGGCCATTTCCGGAGCGTAGCCGGCCTCGACCAGGGTTTCGTAGCCCATCTTGATCAGCTCGACCGCGCCGCCGCACAGCACGGCCTGCTCGCCGAACAGGTCGGTCTCGGTCTCTTCCTTGAAGTTGGTCTCGATGATGCCGGCCTTGCCGCCGCCGTTGGCCATGGCGTAGGAGAGGGCCAGGTCACGGGCCTTGCCGGACTGGTCCTGGTGCACGGCCACCAGGTGGGGCACGCCGCCACCCTGGGTGTAGGTGTTGCGCACCGTGTGGCCGGGGGCCTTCGGAGCCACCATCCAGACGTCCAGATCGGCGCGGGGCACGACCTGGTTGTAGTGCACGTTGAAGCCGTGGGCGAACGCCAGCGAGGCGCCCTGCTTGATGTTCGGCTCGACGTTGTTCTTGTACACCTCGGCGATCTGCTCGTCGGGCAGCAGGATCATGACGACGTCGGCGGCCTTCACGGCCTCGTTCACTTCGAGCACCGTCAGGCCGGCCTTGCCGACCTTGTCCCAGGACGCGCCGCCCTTGCGCAGGCCGACCACGACCTTCACGCCGCTGTCGTTCAGGTTCTGGGCGTGCGCGTGGCCTTGGCTGCCGTAGCCGATGATGGCCACGGTCTTGCCCTTGATCAGGCTCAGGTCACAGTCCTTGTCGTAGAAAACTTTCATGTTGTGGGCTCCAGGTTGAATCGGTGAAGAAAAGGGGTTTCGAAAAATGGATGAGGGGGCACCCTCACGAAGCCGGCATCGTCAGCGGACCACGTGTGCCCAGTGGACGCAAGGCCGCGGAGCAGGCCATGCCAGCAGACGCCGTGGAACCGGCTTCGCCGGGCCACCAGCGTCGTCCCCCTGGAGGGGGAAGGCGCCGCAGGCGACTCAGGGGGTGTGTCATGCCTAGACGCGGAGGATGCGCTCGCCGCGGCCGATGCCGCAGGCACCGGTGCGCACGGTCTCGAGGATGGCGGTGCGGTCGATCGCCTGCAGGAACGCGTCGTTCTTGGACTGGTCGCCGGTGAGTTCGACCGTGTAGCTTTTCTCGGTCACGTCGATGATGCGGCCACGGAAGATGTCCGCCATGCGCTTCATCTCCTCGCGCTCCTTGCCCACGGCGCGCACCTTCACCATCATGAGCTCGCGCTCGGTGTAGGAGCCCTCGGTGAGGTCGACCACCTTCACGACCTCGATGAGGCGGTTCAGGTGCTTGGTGATCTGCTCGATGACGTCGTCGGAGCCCGTGGTCTGGATGGTCATGCGCGAGAGCGATGCATCCTCGGTGGGCGCCACGGTGAGCGATTCGATGTTGTAGCCGCGGGCCGAGAACAGGCCCACCACGCGCGACAGCGCGCCCGGCTCGTTCTCCAGCAGAACGGCGATGATGTGTTTCATGACTGAGGATTCCTCTTTTCGCTGCCCTCCCCTGGGACCGGTAAGACCCAGGCTCGGCAGGCAATAGATTCGTCGAAGGATGCCGCCCGAAGGGGCGGCGGGAAAGCGGGAAGAAGGAGGGGGCGCGCGGCGCGCCGGACGCGGCCAGCGGGGCCGCAGCCCTGCCCTGCCCTGCCTCGCCGGGCCAAGCCTTCAGCGGATCAGAGATCCTCCGAGCCCAGCAGCATCTCCGTGATGCCCTTGCCGGCCTGCACCATCGGGAACACGTTCTCGGTGGGGTCGGTGCGGAAGTCGAGGAACACCGTGCGGTCCTTGAGCCTGCGGGCCTCGCGCAGCGCGGGCTCCACGTCCTGGGGACGCTCGATCAGCAGGCCGACGTGCCCGTAGGCCTCGGCGAGCTTCACGAAATTGGGCAGCGCATCCATGTAGCTGTGGCTGTAGCGGCCGGAGTACTCGATCTCCTGCCACTGGCGCACCATGCCCAGGTAGCGGTTGTTCAGCGAGCAGATCTTGATCGGTGTGTTGTACTGCAGGCAGGTCGAAAGCTCCTGGATGTTCATCTGCACCGAGCCTTCGCCCGTGATGCAGAACACCTCGCTCTGCGGCTTGGCCAGCTTGATGCCCATGGCGTAGGGAATGCCCACGCCCATGGTGCCCAGCCCGCCGGAATTGATCCAGCGCCGCGGCTCGTCGAAGCGGTAGTACTGCGCCGCCCACATCTGGTGCTGGCCGACGTCGGAGGTGACGTAGGTGTCCGCGTCCTTGGTCATGTTCCACAGCGTCTCGACGACGAACTGCGGCTTGATGACGTCCTGGTTGCCCCGGTCGTACTTGAGGCAGTCGCGGCGGCGCCAGCCTTCGATCGTGTCCCACCAGGAAGACAGAGCGCCCGCGTCGGGCCGCACCGTGGATTCGCGGATCATCGAGATCAGCTCGGTGAGCACGTCCTTCACGTCGCCGACGATCGGCACGTCGACCTTCACGCGCTTGGAGATGCTCGACGGATCGATGTCGATGTGGATGATCTTGCGGTCGTTCTGCGCGAAATGCTTGGGGTTGCCGATCACGCGGTCGTCGAAGCGCGCGCCCACGGCCAGCAGCACGTCGCAGTTCTGCATCGCGTTGTTGGCTTCGATCGTGCCGTGCATGCCCAGCATGCCCAGGAACTTCGGCGAGCTCGCGGGATAGGCGCCCAGGCCCATGAGGGTGTTGGTGACCGGGTAGCCCAGCATGTCCACCAGGGTGCGCAGCTCCTGCGTGGCGTTGCCGAGCAGCACGCCGCCCCCGGTGTAGATATAGGGACGCTTGGCGGTGAGCAGCAGCTGCAGCGCCTTGCGGATCTGGCCGCCGTGGCCCTTGCGCACCGGGTTGTAGGAGCGCATTTCGACGCTCTGCGGGTAGCCGTGGTAGGGCACCTTCTTGAAGGAGACGTCCTTCGGGATGTCCACCACCACGGGGCCGGGCCGGCCCGTGCGCGCGATGTGGAAGGCCTTCTTCATGGTGGCTGCGAGGTCGCGCGGATCCTTCACCAGGAAGTTGTGCTTGACGATCGGGCGGGTGATGCCCACGGTGTCGCATTCCTGGAAGGCGTCCAGGCCGATCGCCGGCGTGGGCACCTGGCCGGAGACGATCACCATGGGGATGGAATCCATGTAGGCGGTGGCGATGCCGGTCACGGCGTTCGTCAGCCCGGGGCCGGAAGTCACCAGCGCGACGCCGACTTCGCCGGTCGCCCGCGCATAGCCGTCGGCCGCATGCACCGCGGCCTGCTCGTGCCGCACCAGCACGTGCTGGATGGTGTCCTGCTTGTAGAGCGCGTCGTAGATGTAGAGGACGGCGCCGCCCGGATAGCCCCAGATGTACTGCACGCCCTCGGCCTGCAGCGACTTGATGAGGATCTCGGACCCCATGAGGTCCTGGGGAGCGGAAGAAGATTGGGAGCCAGCCGCCTGCACAGCGGTGGATGCCGAGGAGAGTTCGGCCCTGGAGATTTCCATGATCAACCTTTGTGAATTTCTCTGACGAAAAACCTAGGGTGCCCCTTGCGCGTCTCTTGTGGAGACGGCGTGGAACTTGAGGCCCCGGACATGGGCGAAATGATGGATGCGCCGGACCGGGACCCGTTTGCCTTTTTGAATTGCAGCGTGGATTATGGCACTGTCGCCCTGCCGACGGGGCCCGGGATCCAAAAAACATCGGGCCGATGCGATAATGCAGCGCATAAACCACCGCCCCTGGTGCCCCGCACCGCGCGGTTCCCCCTGCCAGCCCCCACGGGCTCCGATTTCACTTGGCGACCGAACAAGAACTGTCCGATTTCCTCAAAAGCGTCGAAAAACGAGCCTTCAAGCGCTCGGTCTACCACGTGCGCAACGAGGAAGCCGCCCTGGACATCGTGCAGGACAGCATGCTCAAGCTGGCCGAGCACTACGGCGACAAGCCCGCGGCGGAACTGCCGATGCTGTTCCAGCGCATCCTGTCGAACTGCACGCTCGACTGGTTCCGTCGGCAGAAGACGCGCAATGCGCTCTTTTCCAACATGAGCGACTTCGAGGGCCCGGGCGACGACGGGGACGATTTCGATCTGCTGGAAGCCTATTCGGGCCTCGAAGAGACGCAGACGGCGCAGAGCGCGGAAGATCTGGCACGCCGCGCCCAGGTCTTCCGGGACATCGAATCCGAGATACAAGAGCTGCCCGCCCGTCAACGGGAGGCCTTTTTGATGCGTTACTGGGAGGAGATGGATGTTGCGGAGACGGCCGCGGCCATGGGCTGTTCGGAAGGCAGCGTCAAGACCCACTGTTTCCGCGCCATCCAGACCCTCAGCAAGGCACTGAAGGCAAGAGGAATCGAACTATGAACTCCACCACCCCGCCCCTCTCCACCCACGAGGACGCCGCCGAACGGTTCGCGCGCCGCGTCACCGCGCGCCTGTCGGAAGGCACCGCGGAGATGCCCTACGACATCAGCGAGCGGCTGCGCGCCTCGCGCGTCCAGGCGATCGCGCGGCGCAAGCGCGTGGTGGCGGTGCCCGTCCGCCAGGCCGCAGGTGCCGCCGCCGTGCTCGGCGGCAAGGGCGGCGCGGCCGTGCTGGGCCGGGGCGGAGAGAGCGGGAACTGGTGGCGGGCACTGGTGTCCGCCATTCCCCTCACGGCGCTGGCGGTGGGCCTCGTGGTCATCAACGTGTCGCAGGACGAGAAGGGCCTCCACGAGGTGGCGGAGGTGGATGCCGCACTGCTCACCGACGACCTGCCGCCGTCCGCCTATGCCGACCCGGGCTTCGTGCAGTTCCTCAAGACTTCCGCACAGACACCGAACCGCTGACACCCCTGCCCCTGCATGCCCATTGACTCGCTCGCCGCCCCCCGACTGATGCCAGCCGCCGTGCTGGCTTTCGCATTGCTGGGCGTGCTTTCCGCCGCCGGGTGGCAGGCATGGCGCCAGGCGGGCATGGCGCCGGGCGCGCCCGTGCCGGCCGAGGCGCTGGCCGGCAAGCACACGGCCCGCGGGCCCGAGGTGCGGCTGGCCCTGCCCGATCCGGACGGTGCCGGCACGGGGCCCGCCTGGTCCGAGCTGACGGTGGTGCAGAAGCAGGCGCTGGCGCCCCTGACCGACCGCTGGGCCATGATGAGCGAAGCGCAGAAGCGCCACTGGCTGACCCTGGCCGCGTCGTTCCCCGGCCTGTCGCCGCGCGAGCGCGAGAAGCTGCAGGACCGCATCACCGACTGGGCCAATCTGAGCGGCCAGCAGCGGAGCCAGGCGCGCCTCAACTATGCACTCACCAACCGGCTGGCCGCCGACGACAAACGGGCGCAGTGGGAGGCCTATCTCGCGCTGAGCGAGGAAGAGAAGCGGCAGCTCGCCGCGCGCGCCGCACCCCGGCCGGCCGGGGCGGCCACCGCGGTCCGGCCCGTATCGCCGCGCAAGCTCGCCCGGGTGCCCGCGGCGACCGCGGCGGCCAACCGGGCCAACGCACCGAAGATCCCCACGCCGCCGGCATCGCACCCGATGCAGGCCCTGCCCGTGCTGGTGGCACCGTCGCCGGCCTCGGCGCCCGCCGTTCCCGCATCGGCCGCGGGTGTCGCGACCCAGCCGGTGGCCGTTCCGAGCGCCGTGCCCGCGCCGCTGCCGCCGCTCGTCCCCGGTGCCGAATCACCATCACCCTCATCTTCGACGTCTCCCGCCTCCCAGCAGGAATCGCGGGATACCGAATCGCAGTACGCGCCGCAATAATCGCGGGATGCCTTCCACCACCCGCCCCCAGGATCCTGGTCTTCCCCCCGGCCCCGTGGCCGCCGGCAACATGCCTGGCTCTGCCGGCGCGGCCGCCCTCGCCCTTGCCCTCCGCACGCCGTCGCTGCGCCGGCGCATGGCCTGCTGGATGTACGAGGGCATCCTGATGTTCGGCGTGGTGTTCATCTCGGGCTATCTGTTCGACGCGCTCAGCCAGTCGCGCCACGCGCTGGACCACCGCGCGCTGCGGATGGCGTTCCTGTTCGTCATCTTCGGCATTTACTTCACCTGGTTCTGGGCCAAGGGCCAGACGCTGGCCATGAAGACGTGGCACATCCGGCTGGTGGACCGCCGCGGTGCGCAGTTGACGCAGGCCCGGGCCCTGTGGCGCTACGTGTTGAGCTGGCTCTGGCTGCTGCCGCCCCTGGCCGTGCTCGGCCCGATGGGCCTGGGCGCCGGAGAGATCACCGTCCTCACGCTGGGATGGGTCGCTATCTGGGCGCTGCTGAGCCGGTTTCACCCGGAGCGGCAGTTCTGGCACGATGCATGGGCGGGGACACGGCTGGTGAACACGGAGGGAACACCCCCCTGAGCGGCTGCGCCGCCTCCCCCCGCTCTCGCCGTGCCGCGCACGGCGGGCAGGGCGGAGTGAGGACCGCGGCTCCGTGCCCACCTGCGCGGGCATGGACGGGACGAACGCTCCTCGACTCTGGCGAGGGGCTGGACGCCAGTGGCCGGGCAGAGCCCGTTCCACGGCATCCGCTGGCCTGGCCTGCTCCGCGGCCTTCTGAAGGGTGAGGCTGCGCCAGGTTCACAGGCTCTGCGCAACGTGCGTGGCGGCTGGGTTCTTTCCCTGGGCGCCTTGGCGGCGTTGGGCGCGGAGAATTCAGTGATTTGGGGAATCGTCGCCACGGTCGGGAATCGCCTTGGCCATGGACGGCGTGCACTCTCCAGCCCCTGACGTTTCCAGGTTGCGACCCGGCAGACGCCGGTCGCCAGGATTTCGACGCTTTGTCTTTCTATGAACACACCGATCTTCGACAATCCCCACAAAGCCCGGCGCGGCATGCACCGGATCTGGCATGCGGGCCTCCATTCCTACGACGGCCTGCGGGCCGGCTGGACCGAAAAGGCGTTCCGGCTGGAAGCAATGCTGGCCTGCGTGCTGCTGCCGCTGGCGTTCTGGGTGGCCAGGGGCTGGGTGGAGGCGGCGGTGCTGTGCGGTGCGGTGGTGCTGGTGCTCATCACCGAGCTGCTGAATTCCGCCGTCGAGGCCGCGATCGACCGCATCGGGCCCGAGTGGCATGCGCTGTCCAAGCGCGCCAAGGACATGGGCAGCGCCGCGGTGCTGCTGAGTCTGCTGTTCTGTGCCGCGGTGTGGGCCGCGGCGTTGTTCCAGAGGTTTTTCGGATGACCGTTCCTGCTTTTTCGATTTGCGTATATCTGGGCTCGCGCCCCGGGGAGAATCCGGCGTTCGCCGATGCGGCGGTCGCCGTGGGCGAGTGGATCGGCCGCCATGGCGGCCAGCTGGTGTACGGCGGCGGGCGCAGTGGCCTGATGGGCACGGTGGCCGAAGCCACGCGGCGCGCCGGCGGCCGCGTGGTCGGCATCATCCCGCAGGCCCTGGTGGACAAGGAGCTTGCCAACCAGGACTGCGACGAGCTGCACATCGTGCAGACGATGCACGAGCGCAAGGCGATGATGGCCGAGCGCTGCGACGCGTTCCTGGCGTTGCCGGGCGGCATCGGCACCTTCGAGGAGCTGTTCGAGGTGTGGACGTGGCGCCAACTGGGCTACCACGACAAGCCGCTGGGCCTGCTGGACGTGGACGGCTACTACGCAGGCCTGCTCGACTTCCTGCAGCACAGCGTGCGCAACGGCCTGATGAGCGAATGGCAGATGGGCCTGCTGACCGTGGGCACGGAGCCGGACGCGCTGCTGCGCGGGCTGGTGGAGGCCGCGGGCACCCACATGGACACGGTGCCGCTGCGTTCGGTGATCTGAGCACGGGGCCCGGCACCGCTTCCCGAGGCCGGGCTACCGATTTGACAGGCCCGAGGGGCCAAGTGTGGTTAGACCGCCGCGTCGTCAAGGTCGCCCGTACGGATGCGCACCACGCGTTCCACCTCGGTCACGAAGATCTTGCCGTCGCCGATCTTGCCGGTGCGGGCGGCGCCGACGATCGCGTCCACGCAGCGGTCCACGTCGTCGGTCTTGACGACCACCTCCACCTTCACCTTGGGCAGGAAGTCCACCACGTACTCGGCGCCGCGGTAGAGCTCGGTGTGGCCCTTCTGGCGGCCGAAGCCCTTGACCTCCGTCACGGTCAGGCCGGTGACGCCGCATTCGGCGAGCGCCTCCCGGACCTCTTCGAGCTTGAACGGCTTGATGACGGCGGTGATCATTTTCATGGGGGACAGTCTCCTGGGCAAAAGTGGATCGGGCGGACGGCGCGCAGGGCGCGCCGCTGGTCAGGCCCGGAAGCGGTTGGTGATGGGATAGCGCCAGTCCTTGCCGAAGCTGCGGCGCGTGACGCGGATGCCGACGGGGGCCTGCCGGCGCTTGTATTCGTTGATCTGGATGAGCCGCGTCACCCGCTCGACATCGGCCCGCTCGTAGCCGGCGGCGACGATGGATTCGATGGGTTCGTCGTTCTCCATGTAGCGCGCGACGATGGCGTCGAGCACGTCGTAGGGCGGCAGGCTGTCCTGGTCCTTCTGGTCGGGGCGCAGCTCGGCGCTCGGAGGGCGCGTGATGATGCGTTCGGGGATGGGGGCGGCGCCGGTGCCGAACGGGTCGTGCGCGTTGCGCCACCGGGCGAGCCCGTAGACCGCCGTCTTGGCGACGTCCTTGATCACCGCGAATCCGCCGGCCATGTCGCCGTAGAGCGTGCAGTAGCCCGTGGCCATCTCGCTCTTGTTGCCGGTGGTGAGCACCACCGCGCCGAACTTGTTGGAGAGCGCCATGAGCAGCGTGCCGCGGATGCGCGCCTGCAGGTTCTCCTCGGTGGCGTCCTCGGCCCGGCCGGCGAATTCTTCCGCCAGCGCGCTTTTGAAGGATTCGAACGCCGGCGCGATCGCGATCTCGTCGTAACGCACGCCCAGGCGCTCGGCCATGTCGCGCGCGTCGATCCAGCTGATGTCCGCCGTGTAGGGCGACGGCATCATCACCGCCCGCACCTTGTCGGCGCCGAGCGCATCCACCGCGATGGCGAGCACCAGCGCGGAATCGATGCCGCCCGACAGCCCCAGCAGCGCACCGGGAAAACCGTTCTTGCCCACGTAGTCGCGCACGCCCAGCACGAGTGCGCTCCAGAGATCCGCCTCGGGCGCGGGAATCGGCGCCACGTCGGGCACGAACCGGAGCCCGCCCTCGCCGCCTTCTTCAGCGGCCTGCACGGTGACGTGGACCAGCGCCTCCTGGAAGCCCGGCGCGCGGACGGCGACGAAGCCGGTGGCGTCGAGCGCGAACGAGCGGCCTTCGAAGATGACCTCGTCCTGTCCGCCCATGAGGTGCGCGTAGACGAGTGGCAGGCCGGTTTCGGCGACGCGCTCGCGCATGATCTGCTCGCGCTCGGCGCTCTTGCCGAGGTGGAACGGCGAGGCGTTCAGCGTGGCCAGCAATTGCGCGCCCGCATCGGCGGCCTGCCGCGCGGGGCCCGGGAACCACGCGTCCTCGCAGACCAGCACGCCGACGCGCACGCCCCGCACGTCGAACACGCAGGGAGCGGTGCCGGCATCGAAGTACCGGCGCTCGTCGAAGACGGCGTAGTTGGGCAGTTCCTGCTTGGCGTAGGTATGCTCGATGCGGCCGGCGCGCAGCACGCTGGCGGCGTTGTGGCTCCACTCCACGCCGTCCACCGTGCGCCGCCAGGGGTGGCCGACCACCACGGCCAGATCGCCGAGGTCGGCCGTCGCGCGTGCGATGCCGTCCAGCGCCCGCTCGCAGGCATCCAGGAACGCCGGGCGCAGGAACAGGTCCTCGGCCGCGTAACCGCACAGTGCCAGTTCAGGCGTCAGCAGCAGGGCGGCGCCCTGGGCATGCGCGTCCCGCGCGGCATCGACGATCCTGCGGGCATTGCCTTCGACATCGCCGACGATGAAGTTGAATTGCGCGATGCTGATGACGAATGGCATGGAGAAGGTACGGAAGGTGACTCCGTCGATTATGTCACCCGCCTTCCGGCCCGGCAGGTCGGCGCGTTATCCCCGCACGCACTGGACAACTCTGTGGATAAGCCGTGGCTTGCGCTGTAGGGCGCGGGTAAACCCTTGGATTCATTACAGATTTGTTGCAATGCCGCTTTTTTGGGCAGTGGATGGACGTACCTGCGCGGCGCGGCGGGTCACGCCTTTTGCGCCATCATGGAGCCCGTACCGACCACCACCCACGCTACGGACCGCGCCTTGAGCCTGCACGACGACGCCCCCACGGATTCCCCCGGCGACTACACCCTGCAATGCCATCCCTCGCCCGACGGGGTGGAGTCCCATGAATGGGACGCGCTGCTGGAAGCGCAGGCGCACCCTACCCCCTTCATGCGGCATGCCTACCTCGCGGCACTGCACGAGAGCGGCAGTGCCGTGCCGGACACGGGCTGGACACCGGTCTTCTGCACGCTGCGGCGCGGCGGTGCGCTCGTGGCGGCCTGTGCGGTGTACGCCAAATCGCATTCGTACGGCGAGTACGTCTTCGACCACGCCTGGGCGCACGCGTACGCGCGCCACGGCATGGAGTACTACCCCAAGGCGGTGGTCGCGGTGCCGTTCACGCCCGTTCCGGGAGCACGGCTGCTGGCGGTGGACGCCGCGGCCCGCGCGATGCTCGTGCAGGGGCTGGTGCAGTGGTGCACGGAGGCGGGGCTGTCATCGCTGCACCTGCTGTTCGCGGCCAGTGAAGATGTGGAGGCGGCCCGAGCGAACGGGCTGATGCTGCGGCAGACCGTGCAGTTCCACTGGCAGAACGCCGCGCCGGGAACGGGTGCGGCGTTCGGGAACTTCGATGAATTCCTCGGCACCCTGTCGCAGGACAAGCGCAAGAAGATCCGGCAGGAGCGCCGCCGCGTGGCCGAGGCGGGCGTGTCGTTCCGCTCGGCGCAGGGCCGCGCGATCGAGCCGTCGGACTGGGATTTCTTCTACCAGTGCTACGAGCGCACCTACTGGGAGCACGGTAACGCGCCCTATCTGACGCGCGACTTCTTCCAGCGGATGGCGCAGGACATGCCCGAGGCCTGGCTGCTGTTCGTCGCCGAGCGTGGCGGCGAGCCCATCGCCTGCAGCCTGATCGCCCTGGGGGCCCCCGACGCGCCGGGCGGCGCGGTGGCCTATGGCCGCTACTGGGGTGCGCTGGAGCGCGTGGACTGCCTGCACTTCGAGGCTTGCTACTACCAGCCGCTGGCCTGGTGCATCGCGCACGGCGTGCAGCGCTTCGAAGGCGGGGCCCAGGGGGAACACAAGATGGCGCGCGCGTTGATGCCGGTGGCGACCACCAGTGCGCACTGGCTGGCCCACCCGGCTTTTGCATCGGCGGTGGAGGACTTTCTGCGCCGCGAGGGACGGGGCGTGGACGGCTACCTGCAAGAGCTGCAGGAGCACAGCCCGTTCAAGGCGCAGGCCGGCGAGGGCGCGAACTGAGGAGTGCCTATTCGCGCCGCCCTGCGCACGGACAGTGGCACGGGTGGAAACCGGCAAGGGCGCCGGGGCGCCCGCCCGTCAGTTGGTGGCGACCGAGCGCACCAGGCCCATCTCGGCGCTGCTGAGCAGCGATTCGATGTCCATCACGATCAGCATGCGCTCGCCGAGCGTGGCGATGCCGGTGACGAAGGCGGAATCCACCTGGCCCTGGAACTGGGGCGCGGGACGGATCGCCTCTTTCGAGAGCTCGACCACGTCGGCGACGGCGTCCACCACCGCACCCAGCACCGTCCCGCCCACGTTCAGGATGATGACGACGGTGAAGTCGGTGTACTCGGCCTTGGAGCAGTTGAGCTTCAGGCGCAGGTCGACGATCGGGACGATCACGCCGCGCAGGTCGATCACGCCCTTGATGAATTCGGGCGCATGGGCCATGCGCGTGGGCTGCTCGTAGGAGCGGATTTCCTGAACGCGCAGGATGTCGATGCCGTATTCCTCCTGGCCCAGGCGGAACGTCAGGTACTCGGCGGGCGGGGTGGCGGCGGCCTGGCCTCCCGAGCGGTGGTGCGAGGACGAGGGGGTGGACAGCATGTCGGATCCTTTGATGAAGCGGGGGCGGTGCGCGACCGGG
Organism: uncultured Acidovorax sp.; assembly: GCA_913774955.1. Taxonomy (GTDB): domain Bacteria; phylum Pseudomonadota; class Gammaproteobacteria; order Burkholderiales; family Burkholderiaceae_C; genus Paracidovorax. The sequence continues at coordinate 285,236 of CAJYKV010000020.1, read as the reverse complement.
CGACCTCACGCCGGCGCAGCCACCCCAAGTGTGGGGCAGCATAGCAGCCCCGTGGTTACTTGTGGTGACATTTACGCATTTTCTATCATTGCGCGCTGTCGGCCGGCATGCCGTCCCCACGGCACCTGCAGGTATTCGCCGCCCTGCCCCGGCCCCCCTGGCTCCGCCGCCCGTCCACTGCAGGGCGCGGCAGCACTTCGGGGGCGGGGTTGGCGCCGTCAGGACGCCAGCAGCTTCACGCCGGTCTTGGCCTGGAGCGCGTCGAACTCCACGCCTGGGGCGAGTTCGACCACGCGCAGGCCGTCGGGCGTGACGTCCATCACGGCCAGGTCGGTGATGATGCGGTCGACCACGCCGACGCTGGTCAGCGGCAGCGTGCATTCCGGCAGGATCTTCAGGTCTTCGGTGCCGTCCTTCTTGCGGGCGACGTGTTCCATCAGCACGATCACGCGCTTCACGCCGGCCACCAGGTCCATGGCGCCGCCCATGCCCTTGACCATCTTGCCGGGGATCATCCAGTTGGCGAGGTCGCCCTTCTCGCTCACCTGCATCGCGCCCAGGATCGAGAGGTTGATCTTGCCGCCGCGGATCATCGCGAACGACTGGTCGCTGCCGAAGATGGACGAGCCGGGGATGGTCGTCACCGTCTGCTTGCCGGCGTTGATGAGGTCGGCATCCACCTGGTCTTCGGTCGGAAACGCGCCGATGCCGAGCATGCCGTTCTCGGACTGCAGCCACACCTCCTTGTCGCCGGTGTGGTTGGCGACCAGGGTCGGAATGCCGATGCCGAGGTTCACGTAGAAGCCGTCTTCCAGCTCTTGCGCCGCGCGCGCGGCCATCTGGTCTTGGGTCCAGGGCATGTCAGGCTCCTTCTTTCTTGTTGGCAGGCACGGTGGGAACGACGGGCAGTTCGGCTTCCGCCGCAGCGGCGGCCTGGGCGATGGCGGTCTGGGCCTCGACCTTGGCGGCGACCGGATCGACCGGCGCCGCGGCGCTCACGGTGCGCTTCTCGATGCGCTTCTCGGGCGTGGGGTTGTGCACGATGCGGTGCACGTAGATGCCGGGCAGGTGGACGTCGTCCGGGGCGATGTCGCCGGTCTCGACGATTTCCTCGACTTCCACGATGCACACCTTGCCGGCGGTGGCCGCCGCCGGGTTGAAGTTGCGCGCGGTGAGGCGGAACTGCAGGTTGCCGGACTTGTCGGCGCGGTGCGCCTTCACCAGCGCCACGTCGGGCACCAGCGAGCGTTCCATGACGTAGGTCTCGCCGTCGAACTCGCGCAGCTCCTTGCCCTCGGCCACCATGGTGCCCACGCCGGTCTTGGTGAAGAACGCGGGAATGCCCGCGCCGCCGGCGCGCAGCTTTTCGGCCAGCGTGCCCTGGGGCGTGAATTCCAGCTCCAGTTCGCCGGCCAGGTACTGCCGTTCGAACTCCTTGTTCTCGCCCACGTAGGAGGAGATCATCTTCCGGATCTGCCGCGTCTCCAGCAGCTTGCCGAGCCCGAAGCCGTCCACGCCGGCATTGTTGGAGATCACGGTGAGGCCCTTCACGCCGCTGTCGCGCAGCGCGTCGATCAGCGCCTCGGGGATGCCGCAGAGCCCGAAACCGCCGACGGCCAGCATCTGGCCGTCGGCCACGACGCCCTTGAGCGCCTCGGCCGCGGAAGGAAAAAGCTTGTTCACTGGAGACTCCTCAACATCAAGGTGGATGGCCGCTACGATACTACGTACCCTGTTACGTAGTTTTCCCTAAATACTTCCATGGATGTCGCCGATTACCGCCTCGCGTTCGACATGGCCCCGGTGGGCCTGGTCATATCGCGCCACCGTACGATGGTGGACTGCAACCGCCATGTCTGCGAAATGTTCGGTGCCTCGCGCGAGGTGCTGATCGGCCAATCCTTCCGCATTCTCTACCCGAGCGCCGACGAATACGAGCGGCTGGGCAGGCGCATGGAGCCGATCCTGAACGCGAAGGGCCACTATGCCGACAACCGCATCATGAAGCGGGCCAGCGGCGAGGTGTTCTGGTGCCATGTTTCGGGACGCGCGCTCAACCGCGAGGCGCCGCACGAGTCGGGCATCTGGAGCTTCGAGGACCTGAGCGCGCAGCGCCCGGTGAAGGCCGAGCTCACGGGGCGCGAGCGCGAGGTGGCTGCGCGGCTGCTGGACGGCATGACCTCCAAGGAAATCGGACGGACGCTGGAGATCAGCCACCGCACGGTGGAGATCTACCGCGCGCGGCTGATGCGCAAGTACGCGGCATCGACCGCGGCCGATCTCGTGCAGAAGCTGATGGCGGGTTGAGGCCGCCCGCAGGCCCCCTTTCCGTCCCACGCCGGCTCAGTGCAGCTTGAGCCGGCCGGACACGCGCTGCTGCAGCAGCCGTGCGAGCGCCAGCACCACCGTCTTGCCCGTGCCCAGGATGGCGCGGTGGTGGTTCAGGTGCAGCGAGATGTACATCCACTTGGCGATCAGGCCTTCGACGAAGAAGTTTCGCCCGCCGAGGCCGCCCATGAGGTTGCCCACGCCCTTGTTGTCGCCCAGCGACACGAGCGAGCCGAAATCCTTGTAGACGAAGGGCTCGGTCACCTCGCGCTCGCGCAGCAGCGCTCCCAGCACCTTCGCGAGGTAGTCCGCCTGCTGGTGGGCGGCCTGCGCGCGGGCGGGGACGATCCTGCCTTCGCCCCAGGGGCAGGCGGCGCAGTCGCCCATGGCCAGGACGTCGGGCGCCGAGGTGCGCAGGCGGTCGTCCACGACGAACTGGTGGAGTCGATTGACTTCCAGCCCCAGGCGGGCATTGCCCTCGGCGGCCTTGATGCCGGCCGCCCAGACCACCATGTCGGCGGGGATCTCGCCGGCGGGGGTGACGAGCGCGCCGCGGCGGATCTCGGTCACGCGCGTGCCGGTGAGCACCTGCACCTGCTTGCGGCGCAGCGCCACTTCGGCCTGTTCGGAGATCTTTTCCGGCAGACCGCCCAGGATGCGGCTGCCGCCCTCGACCAGGGTGATGTCCAGCCGGAAACGCTGGCTGGTGCCCAGGCTTTCCAGCAGCTCGGCATAGGCCTCCAGCAGCTCGGCGGAGAGTTCCACCCCGGTCGCGCCCGCGCCGACGATGGCGATCGACAGTGCCCGGCTCTCGGAGAACGAGGCCCGCGCGCACGCGCCCAGCCAGTCGGCATGGAAGCGCTGGGCATCGCGCACGTTCTCGAGCAGGTAGGCGTGCTCGATGCCCGGCGTGCCGAAGGCGTTGGAGCCGCTGCCGATCGCCAGCACCAGCCGGGTGTAGCTCACCGTGCGGCGGGGCACCAGCAGAACGCCTTCGGCGTTGCGGATCTCGGCGAGCTCGATGGTCTTGCGCGCGGTATCGAGCCCGGTGAGGTCGCCGATGGCGAACCCGAAATGGTTGCGCCGGGCGAGCACGGGATACGACAACCCTTCCTGGTGCGCATCGAGCGTGCCCGCGGCCACCTCGTGGAGGGTGGGTTTCCAGATGTGGAACGGCGAACGGTCGACCAGCAGCACGCGCTCGCGCCCCTGCCGCGCCCCCAGGCTGCGTCCGAGGCGGGCCGCCAGTTCCAGCCCGCCGGCCCCGCCGCCCACGATCACGATGTCCGAGTGCATGAATTGGCTCTCCCAGTGATGCGATGACCGAGTCTATTGCGGCAAACCCTGATCCGCCATCCCCGGAGGCCATGGCCGGCCCGCGGGAAAGGACAAGCCCCCGCGGAGCCGCGGTCAGCGCGCTGCGCCGAAGGGCACCGGCAAGGCCTTGCCGTTCAGCGTCAGCTGGTCCGGCTTCCACTGGATCGCGCTGGCCAGGAACTCGCCGTCCTGCACCAGATAGCCCGACGACTGGGCCATGGCCACCATGGCGTCCACGTCCTGCGGCCGGGCATCGGGCCGGCCCATGGACTGCGCCAGCGGCTGCGCCCAGGCCCTGGGAACGCGGGCCGACGCCTGCAGCTCGGAGGTCTTCATCAACGCCGACACCCAACCCGATTTCGCCACCTCCGCGTCGGAAGGCGCGCGCTTCACTTCGGCGCCGTATTCCAGCTCGCCGGTGCGCCCCTGGTAGGTGGCCTTCATCTTCATCGAATAGGCGGGCAAGGCGCCGACCAGGCGGGGCGCGTTCTCCATGAGCACGGCCGCGCCGCGCTCTTCCATCGAGGCCATCGCCTGGGCGATGCCGCCCGCGCGGTAGCCGTCGAGCATCGTGCGCTGGAAGTTGCGGAGGGCTTCGATGTCGATGCGCTGGATTTTCTCTTCCAGGCCGATCGACTCGAAGTCGAGGGAGCCGATGCGCCCCGACGCATTCATCGTCGTCGTCATGCCCACCGTGCTGTCGGTCGCGTCGATGGCGTAGACCGCCGCGGCGTTTTTGACATCCAGCCTGGGGCGGGAATCGCCGCCTTCCGCGGGCTGCACACTCGCCGCCACCCGCGCGACGCGCACGTCCGCCTTGCCGGGCCCGATGCCCCAGAGTCCGTTGATCGGAACGTAGTCGAAGGTCCCGGCCATGCCCTCCACGGTGATCGACGTGCGGTCCACCGGTCCGGCGGACTCGGTTTCGTCGGCGTCGTTCTCTTCCTCTTCTTCCTCTGCCGTCGCCTGCGCGGCAGCGTCCGGGATGCCCGTCATGGTGAACTCGGGCCACCGGAAGCTGCCTTGCAGACGGTGGTGGTCCCGGCCGATGGCGAAGTCGGAGACCATCTCCCGCCACCGGAGGGCCACGCCGTCGCCGCCCGCCGCCTCGCCCGCGGGCAGCCTGAGGTGCAGGTCGTGGCTGCCCGTGAGGTGGTGCACGCTCTGCAGCTAGGGAGCGGAGGCCTTCGCCAGGCTGGCCCGGGCCTGGTCGTCCAGCCCTTCCAGCGTGAACCGGTAGTCCGCCACCGCGGCGGCCACCCGTGCACCGGCCAGCGGGCCGTGCCGCACCACGGTGTCCACGATCAGCCGCAGCGGCGTGGGCGCGGGAGCGCCCTCCTCCGCGGCCGGCGGCGCCCACTGCAGCACCAGGCGGGCCGTGGACGAAAAGAATCCCTTGTCGTAATCGCTGGACACCACCGCCCCATCGCCGAGCGCTTGGCGCAGTCCGGCCACGGCGTCCTGGTATCCCGTCTGCACGCGCTGGCCCAGGTACCAGGTCGCGCCACCGTATGCCGCCACGACCAGCGCGACCGCTGCCGCCACTGCTCCCACCTTGTTGTTGTTCATTGTCGCTTCCATTGTGTGAAAAATCGGGTACCCCGTGCACCGGCAGGGAGTATGCCGCCCGCCGCCCGCCAACGAAAAAAAGCCCGCCGCCCCTTTCCAGGGCAGCGGGCCGGGCGGCAGCGGGGTGGCCGCGCCGGGCGGTCAGCGCAGGTCGAAACGGTCCAGGTCCATCACCTTGGCCCAGGCGGCCACGAAATCCTGGACGAACTTCGCTTTCGCATCGGCGCTTGCGTACACCTCGGCCAGGGAGCGCAGCACGGCATTGGAGCCGAAGACCAGATCGACGCGCGTGCCGGTCCACTTCTTTTCGCCGGTCCTGCGGTCGCGGCCTTCGAACACGTCGCCGGCCGGCTTCCATTCGGTGGACATGTCCAGCAGGTTCACGAAGAAGTCGTTCGTGAGCGCGCCCGGCGTGCCGGTGAAGACGCCGTGGGTGCTGCCGCCCACGTTGATGTCGATGGCGCGCAGGCCGCCGACCAGCACCGTCATCTCGGGGGCCGTGAGCGTCAGCAGCTGCGCCTTGTCCACCAGCAGCACTTCGGCCGGCACGCTGTAGCGGGCCTTGGTGAAGTTGCGGAAGCCGTCGGCCACGGGTTCCAGCACCGAGAACGATTCCACGTCGGTCTGGTCCTGGCGGGCGTCGGTGCGGCCCGGCGTGAACGGCACCGTGGCGCTGGTGCCGGCGTTGCGGGCGGCCTGCTCCACGCCGGCCGCACCGGCCAGCACGATCAGGTCGGCCAGCGAGATGCGCTTGTCGCCGTCGGCGGACTTGTTGAAGTCGCGCTGGATGCCTTCCAGCACCTGCAGCACGCGGCCCAGCTGTTCGGGCTGGTTCACGGCCCAGTCTTTCTGCGGAGCCAGGCGGATGCGCGCACCGTTGGCGCCGCCGCGCTTGTCGGAGCCGCGGAAGGTCGATGCCGAGGCCCAGGCCGTTCCGACCAGTTCCTGCACCGTGAGGCCGGAGGCCAGCACGCGTTCCTTGAGGGCGGCCACGTCGGCAGCATCGACCAGGTCATGGTGGACGGCCGGGACCGGGTCCTGCCAGATCAGCTCTTCCTTCGGCACTTCGGGGCCGAGGTAGCGGGCGCGCGGCCCCATGTCGCGGTGCGTGAGCTTGAACCAGGCGCGGGCGAAGGCTTCGGCGAAGGCCTGCGGGTTCTCCAGGAAGCGGCGCGAGATCTTCTCGTAGGCCGGGTCGAAGCGCAGCGACAGGTCGGTCGTGAGCATGGTCGGCACGCGCTTCTTGCTGGGGTCGTGCGCGTCGGGAATGGTCGCGGGCGCGTTCTTCGCCTGCCACTGGTGGGCGCCGGCCGGGCTCTTGGTGAGTTCCCATTCGAACTTGAACAGGTTCTCGAAGAACTCGTTGCCCCACTGGGCGGGCGTGCTGGTCCAGGTGACTTCGAGGCCGCTGGTGATCGCATCGCCGGCCTTGCCGGAGCCGAAGCTGCTGGCCCAGCCGAGGCCCTGGTGCTCCAGCCCCGCGGCTTCCGGCTCGGGGCCGACGTGGTCGGCGGCTCCGGCGCCGTGGGTCTTGCCGAAGGTGTGGCCGCCGGCGATCAGCGCCACGGTCTCTTCGTCGTCCATGGCCATGCGGCCGAAGGTCTCGCGGATGTCGTGCGCCGCGGCGACCGGGTCGGGGTTGCCTTCGGGGCCTTCCGGGTTCACGTAGATGAGGCCCATCTGCACCGCGGCGAGCGGGTTTTCGAGGTGACGGCCCTGGCTGTCGGTGCGGTCCTGCTCGTGGCCGTGCATGGCGGGGTCGGCCACCAGCGTGCCGTCGCCAGGCGTGCCCTTGCCGTAGCGCGCGTCGCCGCCGAGCCAGGTCTTCTCGCGGCCCCAGTACACGTCCTGATCGGGTTCCCAGGTGTCCTCACGGCCGCCGGCGAAGCCGAAGGTGCGGAAGCCCATGGTTTCGAGCGCCACGTTGCCGGTCAGCACCAGCAGGTCGGCCCAGGAGATTTTCTGGCCGTATTTCTGCTTGATGGGCCACAGCAGGCGGCGGGATTTGTCGATGTTGACGTTGTCGGGCCAGCTGTTGAGGGGCGCGAAGCGCTGCTGGCCCCGGCCGGCACCGCCCCGGCCGTCGCCCGTGCGGTAGGTGCCGGCGGCATGCCAGGCCATGCGGACGAACTGCGGGCCGTAGTGGCCGAAGTCGGCGGGCCACCAGTCCTGCGAATCGGTCATGAGCGCGCGCAAGTCGCGCTTGAGGCCCTCGTAGTCGAGCTTCTTGAACTCCTCGGCATAGTCGAAGCCACCGTTCAACGGGGTCGATTTGGAGGAATGCTGGTTGAGGAGGTCGAGGCGCAACTGGTTGGGCCACCAGTCCTTGTTGATGGTCCCGCCGTTGGCGGCGGCGGCGTGGAACGGGCACTTGGTGGCTTCTTGCGTCATGGGGCACTCCTGAAGTGGCTGGTGAATGGAAGGAATGCTACGCAACAGCGGCGTAAACCAGAAATCAAATGATCAAATCTCTCCCATAGGCTTTGCCAAACCCGCAGCCGTGCCAGACGTGGCCATGCGGGGGCAAAACCCGTGCGGCACCGGGCACCGGTCCGCGCGGCGCAACCCGAGCCGGCAGGCGAAGGGCTCAGCCGGCGCGGTGCAACGGCAGCCCCGCTGCGGCCACGGTAGTGCGCAGCACGCGGCCGTGCGTGGAGTCGGTCACGTAGAGCGTGCGCCGCCCCTCCCCACCGAAGGCGAGGTTGGTGGTGGAGCTGCCGGGCACGCCGCGCAGCACCACCTCGGGCTCGGCACGCCCGTTCAGCACCCACACCAGCCCGAGCCCCGGGTTGGCGACCAGCAGGCGGCCCTGCGCGTCCACGGCCAGCCCGTCCGGCCCGCTGGGACCGTAGGACGTGAAGAACTGGCTCACCTTGGCCACGCTGCCGTCCGCCAGCAGCGGCACGCGCCAGACGCAGTTGCCGCGCGTGACGGCCAGGTACAGCACGCGGCCATCGGGCGAGAGCGCCACGCCGTTGGGACTGGGCACGTTGTGCAGCAGCAGATCGAGCTGGCCATTCGGCCGCAGCCGGTAGAGGCGCCCGGATGGGTCGTGCAGGCCGCTCTGCCCCTGGTCGGTGAAGTAGAGATTGCCCTGCGCATCGAAGACGAGGTCGTTGACGCCCTTGAAGCGCTCGCTGTTGCGGCGCTCCAGGTACGGCGACACCTGCCCTGTGCCGACGTCGAGCCGCACCAGCCCGTTCTTGTAGTCGGTGATGAGCAGCGTGCCGGCATCGAGGAACTTCATGCCGTTCGGCTCGCCGTCGTATTCGGCCACGAGGCTCCAGGCGCCCTGCGGATCGATGCGGAAGATGCGGCCCCAGGGAATGTCGCTCACGTAGAGGTTGCCCGCATCGTCGAACACCGGGCCTTCGAGGAAGGAATCCGTGACCGTGCCGCCGCGGTTGGCGTCGGCCCAGTCGCTGCGCTCGGCGCGGCGCAGGTCGGCCGGCATGGCCGTGAAGGTTTCCAGGTCACGGATCTGGGGGGGCTGCAGCAGGAACATGGAATGGTTCGCTTTTCTGGGGATTCGTCGGTGGCAGGGGTCTCGCGTTCGGTCGGACGGATGCGCGGTGTTCAGGCCGCCGCGCCGAAACCGTAGAGACGCGCGGGGTTGTCCACCAGGATGGCATCCATGGCGTCGTCCGAGCCCGCCCAGGCCCGCAGCAGTTCCACCAGCGCGGCATCGTCCACGCTGCCGGGCGCCTCGGTGGTGTGCGGCCAGTCGCTGCCCCACACGAGCCGCTCGGGCGCGGCCTGTACCAGCGCGCGGCCCAGGGGCAGCATATCGGCGTAACCGGGGCCCTGCGCCGCGGACCGCATGTAGGCGCCCGAGAGCTTGACCCAGGTGTGGCCGCCGTCCAGCAGCCCGCGCAGCACGCCATAGGCCGAAGCCGCGGTGCCTTCGGCCGGGTCGATGCGCCCCAGGTGGTCGATCACCAGCGGCAGCGGCAATTCCCGCAGCAGCGGCGCCATCGCCACGATCTGCGCCGGCTGCGCGAACACCTGGATGTGCCAGCCGCAGCAGTCCGGGTGGACTGCCACCTGCCGCGCCAGATTGTCCAGCATGTCGGGCGTGGTCTCGCCCCACGACTGCGGCGAGACGAAGTTGACACGCAGCCCCCGCACCCGCCGCGCTGCGAGGCGGGACAGTTCGGCAGCGGAGATGTCCTGCCCGACCACGGCCACGCCGCGCGCGCCTTCGCCCAGCTGGTCCAGCGCGTCGAGCGTGCAGGCGTTGTCGGTGCCGTAGGTGGACGGGGTGACCACCACCGCGCGCGACGTGCCCAGCCGCTGCTGCAGCCGGCGGTAGGCGGCCACCGGCGCATCGGGCGGCGTGCGCGGCCAGTGCGGCGACGGTGCGAAACGCCGGTCGAAGATGTGCATGTGGCTGTCGCAAGCGAGCGAGGGCAGCATGCGCGATGGCCGCTTCACTCCAGCCGAATGGGGTACGGGTTCAGCAAGTCTGGGCAGGTTCATCGCGTACTAGTCGAGCTGGATGTTGCCCTTCTTCACCACCCCGCCCCACTTCGCGTCTTCCTTCTTCAGGAAGGTGGCGAACTCGGCCGGCGTGGAGCCGATGGGCTGGGCGCCCAGGTCGGTCAGCCGCTGGCGCACCTCGTCTTCCTTCAGCACCGCCGCCAGCGCCTGCTGCAGTTGCGCGGCGATGGGCGCGGGCGTGCCGGCGGGCAGGAACACGCCGTTCCACTCGTAGGCCTCGTAGCCGGGAATGGCGGACTCGGCCACGGTGGGCACGTCGGGCAGGCGCTTGGAGCGCTCGGGCGCGGACACGGCCAGTGCGCGCAGCTTGCCGCCGGACACCAGCGGGTAGGTGGCGGCCACGGTGCCGAACATGAAGTCCACCTGCCCACCCATCACGTCGGCGATCGCCGGGCCGCCGCTCTTGTAGGGCACGTGCACCATGTCCAGGCCCAGCTGCTGGCGGAACAGCTCGGCGGCCAGGCGCTGCACCGTGCCGCTGCCGCCGGAGGCGAAGTTGAGCTTGCCGGGCTGGGCCTTCGCCTTGGCGACGAGGTCGCCCACGTTCTTGAACGGCGAGTCGGCCTTCACGATGAGCACGTTGGGTGCGAGCAGCACCATCGAAAGCGGCTGCAGCGCGGTGCTCGCATACGGCATCTTCGGGAACAGGTGCGGGTTGATGGAGTACGGCGTGGCGTCGTAGAGCATCGTGTAGCCGTCGGCCGGCGCCTTGGCGACGAAGCTCTCGCCGATCGTTCCGCTGGCGCCGGGCTTGTTGTCCACGATCACGCTGGAGCCGAGCTTCTCGCCCATGCGCGTCGCGATCACGCGCGCCACCGCATCGGCGGCGCCGCCAGGCGCATACGGCACGACGATGGTGATGGGCCGCTCCGGAAAGGCGGCCTGGGCCAGGCCGGCGGCCAGGGCGACCGCGGCGACGAGGGGTTTGATGAAGCGGTGCATGGTGTCTCCTAAGTAGTAGTCATCGTCAACTCGCGCAGCGAGGCGGGAGAAGGCGCGAAGCGCCTCAGGGGGTTGGCTTCATTACTCTGCCTTCAGGTCCAGATCGCGGGCGATCTGCGTGTAGGCCGCGACTTCGCGCTCGACCTGCGCTGAGAAAGCCGCGCCGCAGGTGGAGTCCGGATCGAGCCCCAGGCCGCGCAGCTTCTCGGCCGCCGCGGCACTGCCGGTGAACTCGCGCGCGGCTTTCTCGAGCTGCTGCGCGATGGGCTCGGGGAGGCCGGCAGGCGCCAGCACGCCGTACCAGGCATCGGCGGAATAGTTGCCGCCGCCGGCCTCGGCGAAGGTGGGCACCTGCGGCAGCAGCGACGAGCGCTTCGGCGACGCCACCGCCAGCGCCGCCAGCTTGCCGCTTTTGATCTGCGGCAGCACCGAGCCGAGCGTGGGGAACGAGCTGTCGAGCTGGCCACCCATCAGGTCGGTGACCACGGGCGCGGCGCCCTTGTAGGGCACGTGGTTCAACTTCAGCCCGTTGGCGCGCGCGAACATCTCGGTGGCGAAATGCCCGGAACTGCCCACGCCCGCAGTGCCCGCGGTGATGCGCCCCGGCTCCTGGCGGGCGCGGGCCATGTAGTCGGCCAGCGTCTTCACCGGCATGCCCGGCCCCACCACCAGCACCGTGGGGCTGGTGGCCACCGTGCACAGCGGCTTGAAGGATTTCACCGCATCGAACTTCACCCGGCCGCTGTAGAGCCCCGGGATCATCGTGTGGTTGGTGGCGCCGAACAGCAGCGTGTAGCCGTCCGCCGCCGCGCTGGCCACGGCCTGCGCGGCCAGGATGGTGTTGGCACCGGGCTTGTTGTCGATGATGAACGGCTGGCCCAGCACGCGGCTGGCGTGGTCCGCGAAGGCGCGCGCCACCACGTCCGTGGGGCCGCCGGCCGCGAAGCCCACCACCAGCTTGACCGGCTTGGCGCGGTATGCGCCGGCCTGCGCGAAGCTGGTGGCCGGTGCAGCGAAGAAGAGCGTGGCAGCCAGGGCCTTCGGAACGGATGCGGTGAACCGGGCCAACGGGGTTCGCCCGGTGCGTGCAGAAATGGAATGCATGCGCATGTCTCCTGTCATGGGCCGCGTCGCGCGCGGCCTCGTGTGATGAATGGTCGCTGGCGCAGAGCGCGGCCATGCAGCCATGCCCTGCCCTTCGATCACGCCGCTGCGGCAGCACGCTCCAGCACGGCCAGCAGGTTCTTCGCCGCGCCCACCCCCATGTTCACGTACGCATCGCTGGTCACGCCGCCGATGTGCGGGGAGAGAACGAAGTGCTTTTCGCCCTGGAACGGGTGGCCTGCGGTCATCGGCTCCACGGCGAAGCTGTCCAGCCCCGCCGCCATCACGTGGCGGGAGCGCACGGCCTCCAACAGCGCCGCCTCGTCGATCAGGCCGCCGCGCGCGGTGTTCACCACGATCACGCCGCGCTTGCACTGCGCCAGCGTGGCCGCGTTCAGCATGCCGCGGTTCTCGTCGGTCAGCGGGCAGTGCAAAGACACAGCGTCCGACTCGCGCCAGATGGCGTCGAGCGGCGCGCTCTGCACATAGTCCGGCAGGTTCTTCGCGAACGGATCGAAGCCGATCACGCGCATGCCGAGCGCGTCGGCCATCTTCGCGAAGCGCAGGCCGATCGCGCCCAGGCCCACCAGGCCCACGGTGCGGCCGCCCAGCTCCAGGCTCTTGTGCGTGGCCTTGTCCCAATGGCCGGCGTGCATGCGCGCGTCCAGCTCCACGACCGACTTGGCGCAGGCCAGCAGCAGCGCCAGTGCCTGCTCGGCGACCGCGGCGGCGTTGGCGCCCACGGCGGCCACCACCTCGATGCCGCGCGCCTTCGCCGCGACCTTGTCGATGGTGTCGGTGCCGCTGCCGTGCTTGGAGATCACCTTCAGCGACGGCGCCGCGTCCATCACGGCCGCGCCCACCTTCCCGTAGCGCACGATCATGGCCACCGGGTCATGCTGGCGGCACAGTGCCACGAGGTCGTCCTCGGTGGGCGTCTTGCCGGCATAGACGATCTCGAAACCCCCGAGCAGATCCAGGGCCTGTTGCGCCAGGTCGGCGCCGGTGACGATGATGGTATGGGCCCTCACAGCGTTTCCCCTTCCTTGAGCACGCCGGCGGCGCGCAGTGCCGCCGGCAGCCACTTCGATGCCGTATCGCCGCGGGCGATGGCGTCGATGCGTGCGGCCTCATCGGCCACCTTCTTGTCGGCCAGGGCCATCATGGCGGGGGCCTTGGCGCGCTCGATCACGACCACGCCGTCGGCATCGCCCACCACCAGGTCGCCCGGGTTCACCACGGCCCCGCCAGCGGAGATGGGGTGGTTGATGCGGCCGGGCACGAACTTGGTGGGCCCGGCGGGGTTGAAGCCCGCGCTGAATACCGGGAAGTCGAGCTCCAGGATCTCCAGCTTGTCGCGGATCGCGCCATCGACGATCACGCCGGCCAGCCCGATCTTCTTGCAGGCGCTGAGCATCAGCGTGCCCATCAGGGCGGCGGTCTGGTCGCCCTTGCCGTCGATCACCAGCACGTCGCCAGGTTTCGCCAGCGCGATGGCCGCGTGGATCATGAGGTTGTCGCCGGGGCGCACCTCGACGGTGAAGGCCGGGCCGGCCACCTTCATGGATTGGTGCACGGGGGACACGCGGGCGTGCATGGTGCCGCGGCGGCCGGCCACGTCGGCCAGGATGGCGGCCTGGAAGGTCGCGGCTTTGGCGACGACGTCGGCGCTCACGCGCTCGATGTCGCGGATGACTTCGGGGAGTTGGCTCATGGTGGTTGTTTCCGATGCGATGGCGAAGGAGGGGAAGAAAAAAAAGCGCGGGAGGAACGGGGCCGCGGCCTTACTCGGCCTTGATGTTTCCGTCCTTGATGACCTTCGCCCACTTGGCGGAATCGGCCTTCTGCAGGTCGCCCAGCTGCCGGGGCGTGCCGCCGACCAGCGTCACGCCGAGCTTGTCGGCCAGCGCCACGACGTCCGGATCTTTCAAGACTTTGTTGATTTCCTGGTTGAGGCGCTGGACCACGGCGGCCGGCGTCCTGGAGGGCGCGAACACGGCCTGCCACTGCTCGACGACGAAGTCCTTCATGCCGACCTCGGCCATGGTGGGCACGGCAGGCAGCGCCTGGAGCCGCTGCGCGGAGGTGACGGCCAGCGCGCGCAGCTTGCCGGCCTGCACGTGCGGCAGCGCCGCGGCCACCGGGGCGAACATGAACTGCACCTGGCCGGCCAGCGTGTCCTGCAGGGCCGGGGTGTCGCCCTTGTAGGGCACGTGGATGAAGCGCGCGCCCGTCTGCTGCTGCAGCAGTTCGCCCTGCATCTGCAGGATGGTGCCGTTGCCGCCGGAGGCGAACGCCAGCTGGCCGGGCTGCACCTTGGCCGCCGCCAGGAGGTCGGCCACGGTCTTGAAGGGCTGCTCCGCGCCCACCACCAGAATGTGGGGAATCGTGCCGATGGTCACCACAGGCTCGAAGCCGGCGATCGGGTCGTAGGGCAGCTTGCCCAAGAGGTGCGGCGCGATGGCCTGCGGGCCGATCGAGGTGCCGAGCAGCGTGTATCCATCGGGCGCGGCCTTGGCCACGAAGGCGGCGCCGATGGTGCCGGTGGCACCCGCCTTGTTGTCCACGATCACATGGGTGCCGAGGGCGGTGCCCACACGCTGCGCGATGTTGCGACCCAGCACGTCGGTGCTGCCGCCCGGGGGATACGGCACGACCCAGGTGATGGTCTTTCCGGCGGGCCAGTCGGACTGCGCCAGCGCCGGGACCGTGGCCAGCGATCCCAGCAGCAGCGCGCCTGCGGAGGCGATCAGGCCGCGGCGGCCGATGCCGGCGCGGGAACCGGCGGGGCGGGATGCGGATGTGGGGAGGAAGTCGTTCATGGAATGTCTCTCGGTGTTCTCGTGGAGGTTTCAAGCACGGCCGCGGCGGGCGCGAAACCGTAGAGGGCGGCCGGGTTGTCCACCAGCACGCGTTGCAGCAACAGGCCATCGCCCGTCTGCCGGGCCCAGCGGGCCAGGCAGTCCAGCTGCTGCGCGTCGTCGGGAAGCGGCTGCAGGCCGGCCGTCGCGGTGGCGTGGGGCCAGTCGCTGCCCCAGACCACGCGCTCCGGCGCCGCGCGCAGGTAGCTCTCGGCCAGCGCGTCCAGCCCCGGGTCGTCCACCGCATGGCGCTCGCTCACGATGTAGCCGCCGGAGAGCTTGATCCACGCGCGGCCGTCCCGCAGCAGCTCGAGCAGCAGCGCTTGGGCAGGATGGCGACCGGCGAGCGCAGGAGGAATGCGTCCGAAGTGATCGAAGACCAGCGGCACCGGCAGCCGGCGCAGCACGTCGGCCCGGTCCGCCAGCAGGTCGGGGGCCATCAGCAGTTGCAGGTGCCAGCCGAGCGGAGCGATGCGCTGCGCCAGCGGCAGTAGCGATTCCGCGGTGCCGGACACGCCCAGCGACAAATTGAGACGCGCGCCGCGCACGCCGGCCCCGTGCAGGCGGCGCAGCTCGGCATCGCTCTCATGGCCGCCGATCACCGCCACGCCGCGCGCTTCGTCGCCCAGCGCCGCCAGCCCCTGCAGCATGCAGCGGTTGTCGGTGCCGTAGGTGGACGGCGTGACCAGCACGGCACGGGTGGTGCCGATGCGGCGCTGCAGTGCGCGCAGGTCGGAGACCTGTGCATCAGGTGGCCTCAGCCGGGCCGCCGGATCGGCCGGAAAACGGCTGTCGTAGAGATGCACGTGGCAGTCGCAGGCGCCCTCGGGTACCGGCGTGCGCGGTGCGGCGGTGCCGGCCGAGAAGCGCACGGGCGTGGCGGGGCGGTCGTCGCGGTCCATGGCGAGCGTCATGCGGAAACGCGGAAAACGGCGGCGGGTGCGGCCGGTCAGTCCAGGCTCGCGCCAGAGTCCTTGACGATCTTGGCCCAGCGCGGCACTTCGGCCTTGAGCAGCGCGCTGAACTTCTCGGGCGTGCCGCCCAGCACGTCGCCGCCCTCGGATTTCAGCTTATCGGCCACGTCCGGCTGGGCCAGCGCCTGGTTGATGGCCTTGTTGAGCGTCTGCACGATCGGCGCGGGGGTGCCCGCGGGCGCCAGCACGCCGTACCACGATGCGGCCTCGAAGTCCTTGTAGCCGGACTCCGCCAGCGTGGGCGTGTCGGGCAGTTGGGCCGAGCGCTTGAGCGAGGTGATCGCCACCGCGCGCAGCTTGCCGTTGCGCACCTGGCCCAGCAGCGTGGGCACGGCCGACATATACAGGTCGATCTGCCCGCCCACCAGGTCGGTCATGGCCTGGGAGGCGCCCTTGTAGGGCACGTGGCGCAGCTTGATGCCGGCGGCGTTCTCGGCCAGCTCGCCGGCCAAGTGGGCCACGGTGCCGTTGCCGGAGTAGCCCAGCGTGATGCCGTCGGGCTTGCCCTTGGCGGCGGCCACCACGTCGGCGAAGGTCTTGTAGGGTGAACTGGCGGGCGCGGCCATCACGATCGGCGCGGACGACACCAGCGCCACCGGAATCAGGTCCTTGATCGGGTCGTACGGCAGCTTGGCGTAGAGCGACGGGTTGATGGCCAGGTTGCTGGTCTGGCCCATGACGAGGGTATAGCCATCCGGCGCGGCCTTGGCCGCGGCGTCCACGCCCAGGTTGCCGCCGGCGCCGGGGCGGTTGTCCACCACCACGTTCCACTTGTGCTGGTCGGTGAGCTTCTGCGCCACGGTGCGCGCGATCATGTCCGTGCCGCCGCCCGGCGGGAACGGCACGATGAGGCGGATGGGCTTGTTCGGGTAGGCGGCCTGGGCATGGACGCCGCCGGCGCACAGCGCGGCGGTGGCGGCCAGGGCCAGCAGCAGGGCGCCGCGGCGCGGCAGGGCAAGGCGGGAAGCCGGAAGGAATGGCATGTCGGTTGTCTCCGTTGTGTTTGTCGGCCCGGCGCCGTGGTGGTCGATACCCGGCGTGGCGCCACTGTAGAAAAACGTTTCGCTGCATACAATGCCGTTTCGCACAATGCAACGCGTACTGCCATGAGCAACCCCACACGAACTCCTCCGGCGCCCTCCTCCACCGCGCCCGCCATGGCCCTGGGGCCCTCCGACACCAGGCCGGCAGGCCGTGGCCCGTCACGGCGGGCCGCCGCGGCCGCGCGCCCTCCCGCGCCCCCAGCCACGCCGCCCACCGGGGGCGATGCGGAATCGCCGGCGACCGCCCGCGACGGCGGCGTCACCGCCGTCACGCGCGCGCTGCAGGTGCTCGCGGCATTCGGCGTGGGCGAGTCGCATCTGTCGCTCGCCGAACTGAGCCGGCGGTGCGCGCTGCACAAGACCACGGTGCTGCGGCTCGCGCGCACGCTGGCGCAGTCCGGCTATCTGGTGCAGCGCGAAGACGGCGACTGGCGCCTCGGGCCCGCCGCCGGCTGGCTGGGGGCGCGCTATCAGGCCGGCTTCGACGTGCAGAACGTCCTGGAGCCGGCCCTGCGCGCGCTCACCCAGGCAACCGGGGAAAGCGCGGCCTTCTACGTGCGCGAAGGAGAGGTGCGCACCTGTCTCGTGCGCGTGGAAGGCCCCCAGGCCCTGCGGCACCATGCGCGCATGGGGGAAGGCCTGCCGCTGGACAAGGGCTCGCCGGGCCGCGTGATCCTGGCCTTCTCGGGCGCGCCCGGCACGGAGTACGAGCGCATCCGCCAGCGCGGGTACCACTGGTCCATCGGCGAGCGGGAACAGGGCGTCGCCACGGTATCGGCGCCGGTATTCGGCATGCACTGGCGGCTGCTGGGCTCGGTGTGCATCTCGGGGCCCGCATCGCGCCTGCAGGCGGAGAAGCTCGAAGCGCTCGCGCAGACCGTGGTGGCGGCGGCGAACCAGCTGTCGTACGCGCTGGCCGGCAGCGCCTCGGCGCCCTCCTCGCCGGGCGTGCGTGCCAGCCACTGGCATCCGTGATACCGTTTTCGCCGCGCGACGCATTCCAACGACGACAGGAGACACCCCCGTGAGCCGCTACCCGCTTCCCGATCTGCAGACGCTGCCCGAAGACATCCAGGCCCGCATCCTCGAGGTGCAGGAAAAGGCCGGCTTCGTGCCCAACGTGTTCCTGGCGTTCGCGCGCCGGCCCGCCGAGTGGCGCGCCTTCTTCGCCTACCACGACGCACTGATGCTCAAGGAGGAAGGCTCGCTCACCAAAGGCGACCGCGAGATGATCGTGACGGCGACCAGCGCCGCCAACCAGTGCCTGTACTGCGTGGTGGCGCACGGTGCGCTGCTGCGCATCTACGAGAAGAAGCCCTACGTGGCCGACCAGGTGGCCGTGAACCACCGCAAGGCCGACATCACCCCGCGCCAGCGCGCAATGCTCGACTTCGCGATGAAGGTCTGTCAGCAGTCGCAGGCGATCGGCGATGACGACTTCACGGCGCTGCACGCCCACGGCTTCGACGACGAGGACATCTGGGACATCGCCGCCATCACGGCGTTCTTCGGCCTCTCCAACCGCATGGCGAGCTTCGCGGGCATGCAGCCCAATCCGGAGTTCTACCTGATGGGCCGGGTGCCGCGGCAGCGCTGAGCGCCCGCCAGCGGGAGGTGGGCGAGGCGTTGCGGCCGGGCCGCGCCGGCCGCTCAGCCGTCCGCGCGCAGCACGCCCCAGAGCATGCGCACCAGTTCGTCCTCGAAGGCCGGCTGGCCGAGCAAGGGCGAATCCTCCAGCGACGCGCTGCGGATCGCGCCCATCACCGCGCGGGTGGCGACGAACATCATCGCGGGCGTGGGCGGCCGGATGGAGCCGTCGCCGCCCTCCACCAGCCGCGCGAGCGCCACGGCGTTGCGCTCCGCACCCTCGCGCAGCGCGGCGGTGAAGCGTTCGTGCTGGTCCACCCGCCAGCCCAGGCGCACCATCGCGCGCCGTACGCGCGACTGCCCTCCCGTGCCGAAGGCCGACACCAGCAGCCGCACCATGTCCTGCAGCACCTCGCGCACGGGGCGCTGGCGCTCCAGTGCGTCGTCGAGCAGCCGCTGCATTTCCTGCTGCACGCGCCCGCGCTCGCGCTCCACCATCGCCAGCAGCACCGCCTCCTTGGAGGGAAAGTACTGGTAGAGCGTGCCGATGGACACGCCCGCCACCTGCGCCACGCGGTTGGTGGTGAGCGCGGCCTCGCCATCGTTTTCCACAATCTGAGCAGTGGCGCCGAAAATCGCCTCGATGGTCTGCAGCGCGCGCTCCTGGGTGGGCTGGCGGCGCATGCCGGCGGGGCCTGCGGAGGCGGTGGGCTTCTTCATGGGCATGGCGGATGGAAAGTGAGCCCCAGGCGAGTAGCGGCGGGCGTTGAAAACTGAATAATGCTCAGAAAACGCCGGCGCCGCAAGCGCGCCGCGCCATGCCGTCCCGCAAGGAGAACCGCCGATGACCGACCCCGTCCACCCCACTTCCGCAGTGCCCCCCGCCGCCACGCTCCCGGTGCGCAAGCTCGCCGTCGACCTGGCCCGGGGCTTTCCGCGCCACTGGCACGGCGGCGATGCCTTCCGCACGCAGTTCTTCAATGCCCTGTCGATGAGCTTTCCCGTGGGCGAGCAGTTCTTCATCGACTCGGTGCGCGCCGCGGCGGAGCGACTCGACGCCAGCCGGCCGGACCATGCCGCTTTGCGCGCACTGGTGCGCGGCTTCGTCGGCCAGGAGGCCACGCACCGCCACATCCACGGGCTCTACAACGCCGAGCTGGAGCGGCAGGGCCTCGACAACCGCTGGCAGCACTGGGCGCTGGCCCGTCTGAAGCGGCTGCACCAGCGCACGTCGAATCCGCTGCATGCACTGGCCATCACCTGCGCCTACGAGCATTTCACCGCCCTGCTGGCCGACGGCACCCTGCGCTATGCGCGCTGGCTGGAGGGCGCCGACGCGCAGATGCAGACCGTGTGGCGCTGGCATGCGGCCGAGGAGACCGAGCACCGCGCGGTCGCGTTCGATCTCTACCGCGCGCTGGGCGGCAGCAATACGTGGCGCGTGCGCTGGTACCTCTACGTGGGCATCGTCTTCATGGTGGACGCGATGCGGCAGACCGTGCTCAATCTGCGCCGAGACGGAACGCTCTGGCGCCCGGGCACCTGGATCAGCGCGGTGCGCATGTTCTGGGGGCGCGACGGAGTCGCCTGGCGCAGCCTGCCGGCGCTGCTGCGCTACCTGCGTCGGGATTTCCATCCCGACGAGGAGCACGCCCAGCCCGGCGCCGCGGCGCTCGCGGGCGACTGGCTGGCGGCCAACGCCGACCGGCTGCGCGTGGTGGGCGGCGGCGCGGCCGCCGCGGGCTGAGCCCGCCCCGGGCCGGGAGGCCTGCCGCCGGGCCTCAGGCCCCGAAGCCGTCGTCCGCCGCGATCACCGCGCCGTTCACGAAATGGCTCTGGTCGCTCGCCAGCGTGACGATGAGCGCGTCCAGATCGCGCGGCTGGCCCACACGCTTGCGCGGCAGCATGTCCACCAGCTTGCGGCCCTGCTCGGTCTGCCAGTGGTGGTGGTTGATCTCCGTGTCGATGTAGCCCGGGCAGATCGCATTCACGTTGATGCCGAAGCGCCCCCACTCCAGCGCCATGGCGCGCGTCATGTGCACCACGGCCGCCTTGCTCATGCTGTAGGCGGCGATCTGCGGCAGCACCTTGAGGCCCGCCATCGAGGCGATGTTGATGATGCGCCCGCCCGTGAAGCTGCCCGGTGCCGCGCCGCGCGAGCGCGCCAGCATGCGCTTGCCCACCTCCTGCGCGACGAAGAAGGCGCCGCGCACATTGGTGTCGAAGACGAAGTCGAAATCGTCCGGCGTGACGTCCTGGATGCGCTGCGTGGTGGAGACGCCCGAGTTGTTCACGAGGATGTCGATCGAGCCCATCTCGGTCTCGGCATGGGCCACGGCGGCCTTGATGGAGTCGTGGTCGGTCACGTCCAGTTCCACCACGTGCGCATCGCCGCCCTCGCCTTCGATGCGCGCGCGCAGCGCTTTCAGCCTTTCCATGCGCCGGCTCGCCAGCACCACGCCCGCCCCTGCGCGGGCCAGGGTGCGCGCGAACTGCTCGCCCAGGCCGCTGGACGCGCCCGTCACCAGGGCCACGCGGCCCGACAAATCGATGGTGTATGCCATGAAAATCGTCTCCGGAGGGACAAAAAAAGAACGATCGTTCGATTGTTGCGCCGCAGGTGCATACAATGGACCGCACAGCGCCCGCGCGGGGCCCCACGCCCAGCACGCGACATCGTTCGATTATCAAATGCCGAGACGAGACAACCCATGACGAAAGACGAAATCCTTGCCCAATACGGCCCGCGAGAGGCCATGGAATACGACGTGGTGGTGGTCGGCGGCGGCCCGGCCGGGCTGTCCACCGCCATCCGGCTCAAGCAGATGGCCGCCGAGAACGGCCAGGACGTCTCGGTCGTGGTGCTGGAAAAAGGCTCCGAGCCTGGCGCGCACACGCTCTCGGGTGCCATCATGGACCCGCGCGCGCTCACCGAACTGTTCCCCGACTGGAAGGAGCGCGGCGCGCCCCTGAACCAGCCCGTGACGGAAGACGCCATGATCTTCCTGGGCGAGAAGTCCTCCTTCCGCACGCCCAACTTCCTGCTGCCCGGCTGCTTCCAGAACCACGGCAACTACATCGTGAGCCTGGGCAACGTGGTGCGCTGGCTGGCCGCGCAGGCCGAGGAACTGGGCGTGGAGATCTTCCCGGGCTTCCCCGCGGCCGAGGTGCTCTACAACGAGGACGGCTCCGTCAAGGGCGTGGCCACCGGCAACATGGGCGTCGGCAAGGACGGCGAACCCACGGGCGACTTCCAGCTCGGCATGGAGCTGCACGCCAAGTACACCATCTTCGCCGAGGGCTCGCGCGGCCACCTGGGCCGCCAGCTCATCGCGCGCTACAAGCTCGACGAGGGCCGCGATCCGCAGAGCTACGGCATCGGCATCAAGGAGCTGTGGGAAATCGACCCGCAGCGCCACCAGCCCGGCTTCGTGATGCACACGGCCGGCTGGCCCATGAAGAGCGACACCTACGGCGGCTCGTTCCTCTACCACGCGGAGGACAACAAGGTCACGCTCGGCTTCATCACCGGCCTGGACTATTCCAACCCCTACCTGAGCCCGTTCGAGGAGTTCCAGCGCTGGAAGACCCATCCGAACATCCGCTACTACCTGGAAGGCGACGAGGCCAAGGGCATCAAGCCCGCGAAGCGCATCGGCTACGGCGCGCGAGCGATCACGGCGGGCGGCCTGCTGTCGCTGCCGAAATTCGTGTTCCCGGGCGGCGCGCTCGTGGGCTGCGAGGCGGGCTTCCTGAACGTGAGCCGCATCAAGGGCAGCCATGCCGCCATCAAGACCGGCATGCTGGCGGCCGAGGCCGCCTACGACGCGATCCGCGCCGGCCGCCAGCACGACGAACTCACCGCCTTCCCACAGGCGTTCGAGAACAGCTGGCTGCACGAGGAGCTGAACAAGGCGCGCAACTTCAAGGCCTGGTTCAAGAAGGGCCTGGCCACCGCCACGCTCATGAACGGCATCGAGCAGTTCGTGCTCAAGGGCAACATCCCCTGGACGCTGCACCGCGACAAGCCGGACTACGCCTACCTGAAGCCCGCGGCCGAATGCAAGCCCATCGTCTATCCGAAACCGGACGGCAAGCTCACCTTCGACCGGCTCTCCAGCGTGTTCATCAGCAACACCAACCATGCGGAGAACCAGCCCGCCCACCTGACGCTGAAGGACGCGAGCGTGCCGGTGAACATCAACCTCGCCAAGTACGCGGGCCCCGAAGCGCGCTACTGCCCCGCCGCGGTGTACGAATTCGTGCCCGACGAATCCCAGGGCGGCAATGCGCAGCGCCTGCAGATCAACGCGCAGAACTGCGTGCACTGCAAGACCTGCGACATCAAGGACCCGACGCAGAACATCGTGTGGGTGACGCCGGAGGGCGGCGGCGGCCCGAACTATTCGGGGATGTAAGCGCCCGGCGCCCGGCTAGCCGAGCGCCGTGTCCAGCAGCATCATCGCCACGAACCCCAGCATGAGCCCGGCCGTGGCCGAGGTCTCGTGGCCCTGCCGGTGGGATTCGGGAATGATCTCGTGGCTGATGACGTACAGCATCGCCCCGGCGGCCGCCGCCAGGCCCCAGGGCAGCAGCCCCGCTGACAGTCCGATCAGCGCGACACCGGCCACCGCCGCGACCGGCTCGATCAGGCCCGACACCAGCCCCAGCCCGGCCGATGCCCAGCGGCCGTAGCCGACGCCGCGCAGCGCCAGGGCGACCACCATGCCTTCGGGCACGTCCTGGATCGAGATGCCCGCGGCCAGCGCCTGGGCGCCCACGCCGTCCGGCCCCGCGAACGCGACGCCGATCGCCAGGCCTTCGGGCAGGTTGTGCAGTGTGATCGCCAGCACGAACAGCCAGGCCCGCTTGAGCGCCCTTGCCTGCGGGCCTTCCAGGCCCTTCACGAAATGCTCGTGCGGCACCGCGCGGTCGATCCAGAGCAGCAGGAAGGCGCCCAGGAGGATGCCCGCGCCCACCGTGCCGCCGGCCCCCCACGGGCCCGCGCCCTGGGCCCGCGCCGCCGCGATGGCGGGGATGACGAGCGAGAACGCGCTGGCCGCCAGCATCACGCCCGCCCCGAAGCCCAGCATGGTGTCGTGCGCGCGTTGCGAGAATTTCTGCGACAGCAGCACCGGCAGCGCGCCCAGCGCCGTGGCCGCGGCCGCCATCAGCCCGCCGACGAGCGCGCCCCGCATGCGTTCGTCGCCAGCCAGGACTCCCTGAAGCGCCTGCGAAACCAGGATCGCCGCCCCTGCCGCCGCGATGGCAAGCCCCAGCCATTGCCGCCAGGTGAGCGTCCTCGGAACGGATGAGGGTGGCGGTGCCGTGGCGACCGAGGCCGGACCGCTGTGGATCGTGCGCATGGTGACTCCTCCTCTGCTGCGTTCACTGGTTGGGAGCGCCGGGCCGGCAGGCGAAGCGAACGCCCGCCGGCACCGGCCGGACGTGCCTTACATGTACGCGCTGCTCAGGCGCAGGTTGCCGTTGACGCCCGCCGGGAAGAAGCCGCCCTGGCTCGCCGCATCGCGCGTCAGGTAGACGATGTTCAGCACGTCGTCGGGCGAGCGGCTGTAGGCGATGCCGTTGGCATCCAGCGGCACGATGTTGGCGGCGCCGGCGGCATCGGGCGCGATGCCCTGGTCGACATCCTTGGAGTTGTCGAGCGAATCGCGCGCGTCGGAGATCTTGCCGGCCGCCGCCTGCGCATCCACTCCCTTCGCGTACAGCACCGTGCGTACCAGCCCGGCGTGGTAGGCCTCCGCGGCGAGGATGCCGGCGGCCGCTTCCAGATAGGTCTTGTTCTGGATCAGCGGCGAGGCGCCCTTGTACGCGGTGACGCCCACGTCCTCGAAGATGAACGCGCCCAGCAGGAAACTGAGATCGTCCTTGTAGGGATTGAAGGCGGTGCCCGCCGGCACCAGGCCCGCGGCCTGCGCGGCTTTCGAGAAGGCGCCGTTGGGATCGGTGCCGCCCACGTCGATCGACGGCATGGCCACGGCCGAGGAGCCCAGGGCGTTGCGCAGGAAGGCCACGTGCGCCAGTTCGTCCGCGGCGATCTCCTTCGCGTAGGCCGCCACGACCGGGTCGGAGAACGGCACCCGGCTGCCGCCGCGCGCGGTGCCCCGCGTGCCCGTGCCGGTGGTGAGCGCGTCGGGCAGGCCCGCACCCGTGGTCGCGTAGAGATAGAACTGCGCTTCGAGGTATTCGAGGTTCAGCGCGAAGTTGAGGATTTCGGCGTCGGTGGGCGCATCCGCGCCGATGGCGTCGCCGGAGCCTCCGCCGCAGGCCGTCAGGATGGCCCCGCCGGCCATGCCGGCAGCGAATCCGCCGGTCTTTCGGAAGAACATCCGACGCTCTTTGAGCTTGTCGGAACGGCGCTGCAGAATTTCCTGGGGCGATGCGGGAAGGTCGATCATGGTGGCTCCTGTGGGGTGCGCATGGCGCACGGAATTGCACATGTCGGTCCAGCGGCGGACACGCCGTTGCCGTGGGAAGGTCCGGGCACGGGCGGCGCGGCCCTGTTCGCGGCCCTCGCCTCCCGCAGCACGTCCCTGCCAGCGGATACGCCGCTGGGCGCGTACCGGATTCAGATTTGCGAAAAGAATTTGGCGGCGGCGCACTCCCACGGCCGGGCGCGCCGCGCGCCTACAGGGCGCGGCATGGCGGCTCGCGAGACTCGTGGCATTTGCCCGTCTCTTTGCAGGAGCCCCGACAGATGCCCCGTCCAGACCTACAGCGCTACACCACCCACAGTCGCCCCCCCATTGCCACGCCGCTCGTACTGGGTGCCGCGGCGGCAGCGGCCGGAGCGGCGGCGGCGCTGTACCTCCGGGCCAACGTGCGGCCACCGTCCGGCGTGCAGCCGGTCCGGGGCTTCAACATCGACCGGTACGCCGGCCACTGGTACGAGGTCGCGCGCATCGACCAGCGCTTCGAACGCGGCCTGGTGCGCACCAGCGCCCACTACAGCCGCCGCGGCGATGGCAGCCTGCGCGTGGTGAACCGCGGCTACGACCCCGAGCGCGGCCGCTGGCGCGAGGCCGAGGGCCGCGCGGAATTCCTGGGCGATACCGGTACGGGCGCACTCAAGGTGTCCTTCTTCGGCCCGTTCTACGCCGGCTACTTCGTGGCGGCGCTCGACGAGGACTATCGCTGGGCCATGGTGATCGGGCCGCGCCTGGACGCCCTTTGGATCCTGTCGCGCACGCCCACGCTGCATGCCGTGGTGCGCGAACGCCTGCTGGCGCGGGCGCGTGCGCTCGGCGTGGACGTGGGGCGCATCCTGTGGGTGCCGCAGGATGATGCCTCGGCGCCGGTGCGCAGCGGCGACTCCCGTTTCCCCCCGGTCTGCTGAACCGCAGCACCGCACTGCGGCATCGCGGCCGTCGCGCGCCATGCCGCGGCGCGCGCAGTAGACTTCCCACCCCGGGCTCCGCTGGTGCCGTCTCGTCGCGCGCCGGCTCGGGCCCGTTCCGGCGAAACCGCGCCCGCTCCCGGCGGGCATCCGCAGTCACGCCCCCGCGTCCCGCTCCGTGCGGAGCCGGGCAGGCAGAAAGTTCGAGCATGAAGCAGCATCCGTTCGGCGCCCTCGCGCTGGCCGCCGCGGCCACCCTGGCCGCCGTCTCCATCCCCGCCGTGGCCCAACAGGCCGCCGCCCCCAAGTCCGTGGCCGTGACGGCCATCGTCGAGCACCCCGCGCTGGATGCGATCCGCGACGGCGTGAAGGCGAGCCTGCAGGCCGCCGGCTACGAAGACGGCAAGACGCTCAAGTGGCAGTACCAGAGCGCCCAGGGCAACACGGGCACGGCTGCGCAGATCGCGCGCAAGTTCGTCGGCGACCAGCCGGATGCGATCGTCGCCATCGCCACGCCCTCGGCCCAGGCCGTGGTGGCCGCCACCAAGGCGGTGCCGGTGATCTTCTCGGCCGTGACCGATCCGGTCGCCGCCAAGCTGGTGAAGAACTGGGAGCCCAGCAAGACCAACGTGACCGGGGTCTCCGACCTGCTCGCGCTGGACAAGCAGATGGAACTGGTCAGGCAGGTCGTGCCGAACGCCAAGCGCGTCGGCGTGGTCTACAACCCCGGCGAGGCCAACTCCGCCGTGGTGGTCAAGGAACTCAAGGCCCTGCTGCCCAAGATGGGCATGACCCTGGTCGAGGCCGCCGCGCCCCGATCGGTGGACGTGGGCAGCGCCGCGCGCAGCCTGATCGGCAAGGCCGACGTGATCTACACCAGCACCGACAACAACGTGGTGTCGGCCTACGAATCGCTGGTCAAGGTGGGCCAGGAGGCCAAGCTGCCCCTGGTGGCGGCCGATGCCGACAGCGTCAAGCGCGGTGCGATCGCATCGTTCGGCATCAACTACCGCGACCTGGGCGAGCAGACCGGCCGCATGGTGGTGCGCGTGCTCAAGGGCGAAAAGCCCGGCGACATCCAACCCGAGATCAGCACCAAGCTGGAGCTGACGGTGAACCCGGGCGCCGCCGAAAAGCAGGGCGTGAAGCTCTCCGACGCGTTCATCAAGTCCGCCGCCCATATCGTGAAGTAAGGTTCACGGTTGCGCTTCCGGCGCGTGCCGCAAGCACTCCCATGACCGCAGGAGCTTCGGCTCCTGCTTTGCTTTTGCAAGGCCCTCTGCCATGTCCCTCTTCTCCCTGCTCGGCGCCGTCGAGATCGGGCTGATCTTCAGCCTGGTCGCGCTGGGCGTCTTTATCTCGTTCCGGCTGCTGCGCTTTCCCGACCTGACGGTGGACGGCAGCTTCCCGCTGGGCGGCGCGGTCTGCGCCGTGCTCATCTCCACGGGCACCAATCCGTATGTGGCGACGCTGGCGGCCACGGCGGCCGGCGCGGTGGCCGGGCTCATCACCGGCTGGCTGAACGTCAAGCTGAAGATCATGGATCTGCTGGCCAGCATCCTGATGATGATCGCGCTCTACTCCATCAACCTGCGCATCATGGGCGGCCCCAACGTGCCGCTGATCAACGACCCCACCCTCTTCACGCTGCTGCAGCCTGAAGGCCTGGCCGATTACATCGCCCGGCCCGCCCTGCTGCTGGTGATCGTGATCGCCGCCAAGCTGGCCATGGACTGGTTCTTCGCCACCGAACGGGGCCTGGCCATCCGCGCCACCGGCTCCAACGCCCGCATGGCCCGCGCCCAGGGCGTGAACACCGGCGCCATGGTGCTGCTGGGCATGGCCGTGTCGAACGCGCTGGTGGCCCTGGCGGGCGCCCTCTTCGCGCAGACGCAGGGCGGCTCGGACATCTCCATGGGCATCGGCACCATCGTCATCGGCCTGGCCGCCGTGATCGTGGGCGAAAGCATCCTGCCTTCGCGCCGCCTCGTGCTCGCGACGCTGGCCGTCGTCATCGGCGCCATCGTCTACCGCTTCTTCATCGCGCTGGCGCTCAACAGCGACTTCATCGGCCTGAAGGCGCAGGACCTGAATCTGGTCACCGCCGTGCTGGTGACGGTGGCGCTCGTCATTCCGCAGATCAAACGCAAGCTCGCTTCGAAGCGCTGAGAAGGAACCGCACCATGCTGAGCGCACAAGACCTGCACATCACCTTCAACCCCGGCACTCCCATCGAGACGCGCGCACTGCGCGGCATGTCGCTGGACATTCCGGCCGGGCAGTTCGTCACCGTCATCGGCTCCAACGGGGCCGGCAAATCGACCTTCCTGAACGCGATATCCGGCGATCTGTCGGTGGACACGGGCCGCATCGCCATCGACGGCGAAGACGTGACCCGCCAGCCCGTCTGGGCGCGCGCGAAGCGGGTGGCGCGCGTCTTCCAGGATCCGATGGCCGGCACCTGCGAAGACCTGACCATCGAGGAAAACATGGCGCTCGCGCAGCAGCGCGGCACGCTGCGCGGCCTGCGCGGCGCGGTGAAGGCGCAGCAGCAGGGCACCTTCCGCGAACGCCTGGCCACGCTGGGCCTGGGGCTGGAGAACCGCCTCACCGACCGCATCGGACTGCTCTCGGGCGGCCAGCGCCAGGCCGTGAGCCTGCTGATGGCGGCACTGCAGCCCTCGCGCATCCTGCTGCTGGACGAACACACTGCCGCGCTCGACCCGCGCACGGCCGACTTCGTGCTGCAGCTCACGGCCCGCATCGTGGCAGAGAACCAGCTCACCACCATGATGGTCACGCACAGCATGCGCCAGGCGCTGGACGTGGGCCAGCGCACCGTCATGCTGCACCAGGGCCAGGTGGTGCTGGACGTGTCGGGCGAGGAACGCAGCCGCCTGGACGTGCCCGACCTGCTGCAGATGTTCGAGAAGGTGCGCGGCGAGAAGCTGGCGGACGACGCGCTGCTGCTGGGCTGAGAGCAGCTAACAGGACCCTTCTGGCGTCGTTGCCTCATCTGGTCGTACTACTCGTACTGCCTGCAATGCGGCGCCTAGCCAGAACCGCTTCGCTGGGTCCTGCTAGCTGCTCTAAAGGAACTCTGCCCCGGAATAGACGCGGCCCCGGTGCCCGCCCCTGCGCCGCCGCTCAGTCCGCGCGCAGCGGCAGGTCCGCCTTTTTGAGCGTGCGCAGCACGAAGCTCGAGCGGCTGTGGCGGATGCCCTTGATCTTGTAGAGCTTCTCTCGCAAGAGGCGCTCGTAGTCGCGCGTGTCCTTCACCACCACGCGCAGCAGGTAGTCGTAGTCGCCGGAGACGAGGTGCGCCTCGATCACCTCGGGAATGCTCGCGAGCGTTTCGCCGAACTTCTCGAGGGTGTTGTCGGAATGGCTGTCGAGCGTGACCTGCACGAGCACGGTATCGGCCAGGTCGAGCGCCTGGGCGTTGAGCCGCACGGTGTAGCCCTCGATCACGCCGGCCTCTTCCATTTTGCGGATGCGGCCCCAGCACGGCGAGGGGCTCAGGCCCACGGCCTGGCCGATTTCCTGCAGGCTCGCGCGCGCGTCGTCCTGCAGCACGGCCAAAATTTTTCGGTCGATGCGGTCCATGGATGCATTGTGCTGGCAAAGCCGGTTCGGCAGAATATTTTTCTGCGGAAAAGAGGATTCGGCAGAAATTCGAAAAATCCGTCGGCCACTCCACCGGCACAATCTTTCCCACAGGGCGCCTCTACCGGGGCGCCAGGCGAATGGCAAGCCCCCGGCCGGTTACCGCCGGCCCGGGGCGCTTGGCACCTCAGCACCCCACCCCCCACCCCACACCGCACACCGCCACGCGACGCAGACACGCACGTGGCGCCAGAACCCGGGCGCGAACGAACTTCACCGCCGATCCCCCACACAGCCGTTAGAATCCGCCGGGTCAGGAGAGAGCGCCGCGCCCGCAACGGGTGGCCGGTGCCGCCGAAGGCGCAGGGAATCCCGAACGCTCAGGCAAAAGGACTGGCAAGGCGCCCGCAGGGATGCGGGCGTTTCCCCGGCTGGAGAGAGGCCTGCCTCGCATGGCAGGCCCACCGAAGGAGCAAGCCCGCCACGCGCCGCCACCAGGCAGCGCGCACGGCGCGGTGAATCTCTCAGGTAAAGCGGACAGCGGGCACAGGCGTGGCGCCCCATGGCGGCACGCGCGTCGTCCGTCCCCGCTCGCCCGAAAGGCCACTCCGCCCATGTCCGCCGAATCCGCTTCCCTGCACACCACGCCCCTGCACGCGCTGCACCTCGAACTCGGGGCCCGCATGGTGCCCTTCGCCGGCTATTCCATGCCCGTGCAATACCCCGCCGGCCTGATGGCCGAGCACCTGCACACGCGGCAGGCGGCCGGCCTGTTCGACGTGTCCCACATGGGCCAATTGCGCCTCGTCGGCCCCGATGCCGCCGCTGCCTTCGAGACGCTGATCCCCGTGGACGTGATCGGCCTCGGACTCCACAAGCAGCGCTACGGCCTGCTGCTCAACGACGAGGGCGGCATCATCGACGACCTGATGTTCGTGAACCGCGGCGACGACCTGTTCGTGATCGTGAACGGCGCCTGCAAGGCCGGCGACATCGCCCACATCCAGCAGCGCATCGGCGGCCGCTGCGAGGTCGTCCCCCTGCCCGACCAGGCGCTGCTCGCCCTGCAGGGCCCGCTGGCCGTCGCGGCCCTCGCGCGGCTCGCGCCCGGCACGGCGTCGCTGGTGTTCATGACCGGCGGGCGCTTCGAGATCGCCGGTTGCGACTGCTACGTGACCCGCAGCGGCTACACGGGCGAGGACGGCTTCGAGATCTCCGTCGCTGCCGCCCAGGCCGAGGCGCTGGCGCGCGCCCTGCTGGCCCAGCCCGAGGTGAAGCCGATCGGCCTCGGCGCGCGCAATTCTCTGCGGCTCGAAGCCGGCCTCTGCCTCTACGGCAACGACATCGACACCACCACCACGCCCCCGGAGGCCGCGCTGAACTGGGCGATCCAGAAGGTGCGGCGCACCGGCGGCGCGCGCGCGGGCGGGTTCCCGGGCGCCGACACGGTGCTCGCGCAGATCGACGAGCCGTCGCTGCTCAAGCGCCGCCGCGTGGGCCTGGTGGCGCGCGAGCGCGTGCCCGTGCGCGAGCACACGCCCCTGCAGAGCACCGACGGCCAGGCCATCGGCGAAGTGACCAGCGGGCTGCTGGGCCCGAGCGTGAACCAGCCCGTCGCCATGGGCTACGTGGCGCCCGAGTTCGCCGCAGCCGGCACCGTGGTGCACGCGATCGTGCGCGGCAAGGCCGTGCCGATGGAAGTCAGCCCCATGCCGTTCCTGCCGGCCCGTTACCACCGCGGCTGACCGCGGCGCTCCCGGCCGGGCGCCGGGCGCGGCTACAGTCGCAATCGCGTGTCCCTTCCAGGGCCGCACCACCCTCTTTTCATTTTTCCCGCCGCCTTTTTCCGCGGACCTTTCTTCCAGGAGCCCCCCCATGACCGTCAAATTCTCCCGCGACCACGAGTGGATCAACACCGCAGACACGGGTGCCGCCGTCGTCGGCATCACCGTGCATGCGCAGGATGCGCTCGGCGACGTGGTGTTCGTCGATCTGCCCGAAGTGGGCAAGACCTTCGCCCAGGGCGAAGTGGCTGGCGTGGTCGAGTCCGTGAAGGCCGCCGCCGACGTGTACATGCCCGTGTCCGGCGAGATCGTCGAGGTGAACGAGGCGCTGCGCGCCGATCCGTCGCTCGCCAACAGCGCGCCGCTGGGCGATGGCTGGTTCTTCAAGGTGCGCCTGTCCGACGCGTCGCAGCTCGACGCGCTCATGGACGAAACCGCCTACACCGAGTTCTCGAAGAACGCCTGACCGGCGCCGGCGGCGGGCGGACCCGCCCCCGCCTGCCGCGGTGCACGCCTGCCGGTGCGCTGCACCCCTTTTCCTTTTTTTTCCTCCCTCCGCTGACCGGGATCCCTCCCATGCCCACGTCCACCCTGCCGCCGCTCTCCGCGCTCGAAAACGCCGCCGAATTCCAGCCCCGCCACATCGGCATCGATGCCGCGGACGAGGAGCGCATGCTCTCGGTCATCGGCGAGGCGTCGCGCGCGGCGCTGGTGGGCGGCATCGTGCCGGCCTCCATCGCCCGCACCGGGCCGATGGAGCTTCCCCCCGCCGCGACCGAAGCGGCTGCGCTCGCGGAACTCAAGGCGATCGCCTCGAAGAACCGCGTGCTGCGCAGCTTCATCGGCCAGGGCTACTACGGCACGCACACGCCCGGCGTGATCCTGCGCAACATCCTCGAGAACCCCGCCTGGTACACCGCCTACACGCCCTACCAGGCCGAGATCTCGCAGGGCCGCATGGAGGCCCTGGTCAACTTCCAGACGATGGTGTGCGACCTCACGGGCATGCCGATCGCCAACGCCTCGATGCTGGACGAGGCCACGGCCGCGGCCGAGGCCATGACGCTCGCCAAGCGCTCCGTGAAATCGAAGAGCCAGACGCTCGTCGTCTCGGGCGACACGCATCCGCAGACCATCGAGGTGATCCGCACGCGCGCCGAACCGCTGGGCATCAGCGTGGTGATCGCGAACTCCGAGGCCGAGTGGAACGCCGCGCTCGAGGGCGAGTTCTTCGCCGCCGTCATCCAGTACCCCGCCAGCAGCGGCTGGCTCGCCGACTGGAGCGCCGACGTGGAGAAGATCCACGCGAAGCAGGCCGCCGCCATCGTCTGCGCCGACCTGCTGGCGCTCACGCTGCTGGTGCCGCCGGGTGAATGGGGCGCGGACATCGTCGTGGGCAGCACCCAGCGCTTCGGCATGCCGATGGGCGCGGGCGGGCCGCACGCCGCCTTCATGGCCTGCCGCGACGACTTCAAGCGCTCGCTGCCCGGCCGCCTCGTGGGCGTGAGCGTGGACGTGCATGGCCAGCCGGCCTACCGCCTCGCGCTGCAGACGCGCGAGCAGCACATCCGCCGCGAGAAGGCCACCTCCAACATCTGCACGGCACAGGTGCTGCCGGCGGTGATCGCCAGCATGTACGCCGTCTACCACGGTCCCGAGGGCCTCAAGCGCATCGCCCAGCGCGTGGCGAGCTTCACGGCCATCCTCGCCAAGGGCCTCGTGGCGCTGGGCCATACCGCGCACCACCACGAGTCGGCCTTCGACACCCTCTGCCTGCACACGAAGGAGCAGACCGGCGCGCTGCTCGCCCGCGCCGTGGAGCGCGGCGCCAACCTGCGGGTGGCCTGGAACGACTACCTCTGCATCTCGCTCGACGAGACCACGACGCGGGCCGACATCGAGCTGCTCTGGTCGGTCTTCGCCGCCGACGGGCAGGCCCTGCCCCGCATCGAGGATTTCGCAGGCGGCGTGAACCCGCTGATCCCCGCCGAACTGCTGCGCACGAGCGCCTTCCTCACGCACCCGGTGTTCAACACCCACCATTCCGAGACCGGCATGCTGCGCTATATCCGCCAGCTCTCGGACAAGGACCTGGCCCTCGACCGCAGCATGATCCCGCTGGGCAGCTGCACCATGAAGCTGAACGCCACCAGCGAGATGATCCCGATCACCTGGCCCGAATTCGCGCAGGTGCATCCGTTCGCGCCCGCCGACCAGCTGGAGGGCTACCGGCAGCTCGACGAGCAGTTGCGCGCCTGGCTCTGCCAGGCCACGGGCTACGCCGGCATCAGCCTGCAGCCCAACGCCGGATCGCAGGGCGAATACGCGGGCCTGCTGGCGATCCGCGCCTACCATGCGGCGCAGGGCCAGGGCCACCGCAACATCTGCCTGATCCCGAGCAGCGCCCACGGCACCAACCCGGCCAGCGCGCAGATGGTGGGCATGCAGGTGGTGGTGACGGCCTGCGACGCGAACGGCAACGTCGACATGGACGACCTGCGCGCCAAGTGCGAGCAGCACGCCGAGAAGCTCGCCTGCGTGATGATCACCTACCCCAGCACGCACGGCGTGTTCGAGACGCAGGTCAAGGAACTCTGCCAGCTCGTGCACCGCCACGGCGGCCGCGTGTACGTGGACGGCGCCAACATGAACGCCATGGTGGGCGTGGCCGCGCCCGGCGCCTTCGGCGGCGACGTGAGCCACCTGAACCTGCACAAGACCTTCTGCATCCCGCACGGCGGCGGCGGCCCCGGCGTCGGTCCCGTCTGCGTGGTGGAAGACCTCGTGCCCTATCTTCCCGGCCATGCCACTGCTGGCGTCGCGGGCGGCACGGGGGCTGTCAGTGCCGCGCCCCTCGGCAATGCCGCGGTGCTGCCGATCAGCTGGATGTACATCCGCATGATGGGCCCGGATGGCCTGCGCGCCGCCACCGAGACGGCCATTCTCTCGGCCAACTACATCAGCGCGCGCCTGAAGGACCACTACCCCACGCTGTACGCGAGCGCCAACGGCCATGTGGCGCACGAGTGCATCCTGGACCTGCGCGGCTTCAAGGAGACCAGCGGCGTAATGGCCGAAGACGTCGCCAAGCGGCTCATCGACTACGGCTTCCATGCGCCGACGCTGTCCTTCCCCGTGCCCAACACGCTCATGGTGGAGCCCACCGAAAGCGAGACGCTGGCCGAGCTGGACCGCTTCATCGACGCGATGATCGCCATCCGCGGCGAGATCCGCCGGATCGAGCAGGGCGAGTGGCCGCAGGACGACAACCCGCTGAAGAACGCACCCCACACCGCGCACAGCCTGCTGGGCGGCGACTGGACGCATCCCTACCCGCGCGAGGCGGCGGCCTATCCGGTCGCGGGGCTGCGCCAGGCCAAGTACTGGTCGCCCGTGGGCCGGGTGGACAACGTCTACGGCGACCGCAACCTGTTCTGCAGCTGCGTGCCGGTATCGGACTTCGCCTGAGCCTGGGCCCCAGCGGTGGCCGTGACCGTGCGTGCCCGGAGCACTGCCCGGCGGCACGGGCCGGCTACCATCGCGTCTTTTGACTGGAAACCGAAACGTGAAGAAGACCCTGCTGCCCGTTCTCGCCGCCGTGCTGCTGGCCGGTACCGCCTGCGCCCAGAAACCCGCCGGAACCCCTGCCACGCCCGCAGCACCGGCCGCTCCGGCCGCCGCCGCATCGGCCCCCGTCACCACCGCCAGCGGTCTGGTGTACGAGTCGATCAGGGAAGGCACGGGCGAGTCGCCCAAGGCCACGGACGTGGTGAAGGTGCACTACCGCGGCACCTTCCTGGACGGCAAGGAATTCGACAGCTCCTACAAGCGCGGCGAGCCCACCGAATTCCCGCTCAACCGCGTGATTCCGTGCTGGACCGAAGGCGTGCAGCGCATGAAGCCGGGCGGCAAGGCCCGCCTCACCTGCCCGCCCGCGATCGCCTACGGCGCAGCCGGCGCGGGCGGCGTGATCCCCCCCAACGCCACGCTGCGCTTCGAGGTTGAGCTGGTCTCCGTGCGCCGCTGATCCGGGTGCCCGGCGTGCTGTGGCTCCGCGTGGGCGAACTGGCCCGCCGCGCTGGCCTGACGGTGCGCGCGCTGCACCACTATGACGAGATCGGCCTGCTGACCCCCTCAGGACGCTCCGGATCCGGTTACCGCCTCTACAACGAGGCGGACGTGCAGCGGCTGCACGCCATCCAGACCCTGCGCCACCTCGGGCTGCCGCTCTGCGACATCGCCGGCCTGCTGGAGGACGGCGGGCCGGAGCCCGGGCACCTGATCGCGCAGCAGATCGAGTCGCTGGACCGGCAGATCGCCCAGGCCGCCGAACTGCGCGCACGGCTGTCCCTGCTGCGCGACGGCCTGCTGGCCGGGCCTGCGCCCGGCATGGGCGACTGGCTCGATTCGCT
This sequence comes from uncultured Acidovorax sp., assembly GCA_913774955.1. Classification (GTDB taxonomy): domain Bacteria; phylum Pseudomonadota; class Gammaproteobacteria; order Burkholderiales; family Burkholderiaceae_C; genus Paracidovorax. The sequence goes on along the minus strand of CAJYKV010000020.1, from coordinate 249,852 downwards.
GGCGCTGATGGCCACCTACGGCAGGCATTTCAGTGCCGCCGAACTGCAGTGGATCTTCCGCAACTGGAAGCGCATCGAGGCCGACTGGCTCGTGGTGCGCGATCTCGTGCGCGGCGCGATGGACCGCGGGCTGCCGGCCGACGACCCGCAGGTGCAGCGGCTTGCCCACCGCTGGATGGGCCTCATGCTCCACTGGATGGAGGGCGACATGGACCTGCTGGAGCGCTGGGGCCACATGTTCCGCACGGAACCGGGCGCGCAGGGCCGCAACCACGCACCGCCGGGCGACATGATCGCCTATATCGAGGCGGCGATCGACCTGCGCATGGAGCGTCTGCTGCGGCACGTCGACATGGCGGACCTGCGCCGCATGGGCCATGTTCCCCATACCGAATGGGCGGACCTCGAAGCCGACGTGCAGGCGCTGATGGACCGGAGGCAGGCCCCGTCCTGCGAGGAAGCCGCGGCGGCGGCGCGGCGCTGGAGCGCGCTGTTCGACACGCTGTGCGGCCACGACCCGGCACTGCGGCGCAAGCTTCTCGCGGCCTCGGCCGCCGAGCCGCTGCTGCGCGCGGGCGCTCCGCTCAGCCCGGCCGTGCGGGCGTATTTGGAGGCGGCCGCCCTGGCATCCGCGCAACGGCAAACGGCACCGCTTGACCCTCACGCAACGTGAGGCTCGAAAGTCGGGGCCCATGACATCCGCTCCGACCTCCTCCCCTTCCGGTGCCCCGGCGCCCCTGTCGCGCAACCGGGATTTCCGCTGGCTCACGGCCAGCTCGGCCCTCTCGCTGCTCGGCGACCAGTTCTCACTGATCGCCATGCCCTGGCTGGTGCTGCAGACCACCGGCGACACCCGCGTGCTGGGCACCGTGCTGGCCCTTATCAGCGTGCCCCGGGCAGTGTTCATCCTCGCCGGCGGCGCCATCGTGGACCGGCATTCGCCGCTGCGCATCCTGCGCGCCACGCGCTGGCTGAACGCCGCGCTCACCGGCGTGCTCGCCATGCTGGTGCTGTCCGGTCCTTGCCCGCTCTGGGCGCTCTACGCGCTGTCGCTGGCCATCGGCATCTCCACCGCCTTCGGCATTCCGGCCGCGACATCCATCACCCCGCGCGTGGTCGAGCCGTCGCAACTGCACGCGGCCAACGGCATCGGCATGGGATTGCGGCAGTTGGGCATGTCCGTCGGCCCGCTGCTCGCCGGCCTGCTGATCGCCGGGCTCGGCGGGGCGGGCGTGCAGCGGCCGGCGCACGCGACCGGCACCGGGTTGGCCTTCGCGCTGGATGCGCTGAGCTTCGTCGTCGCCGCATGGATGCTCGGCCGGGTGCGGATACGGCCGGCCGCCGGGCAGACGCCGCCGGCCGGCGCCGTGGCGCGTTCCATCCGGGAGGGCCTGGCCCATGCCTGGCACGACCGGCCGCTGCGCACCTGCTTTCTCTACTGGGGGCTGCTGTCGGTGCTGGTGATGGGACCGATGCAGATCGCCCTGCCGGTGCTCGCGCACGACCGCCCGCAACTCGGGGCCGCCGCCTTCGGCATCCTGGTGGGCGTGCACGGGGCCGGCACGCTCGCGGGCATGGCCCTGGCGGGCGCGCTGCCCCGACTGCGGCTCGTGAACCTCGGCACCACCCTGCTGGCGGTGGACGCCGTCGTGGGCCTGCTGATCGCGCCTCTGGGCGGTATTTCGGCGGTCTGGCAAGGCGGGTTGCTGATGGGCGGTGTGGGCCTGCTCGGCGGCTTCGTCCAAGTGGGACTGTTCACCTGGATCCAGCAGCGCGTTCCGACCCGGCTGCTCGGGCGCACGATGGCGCTGTTCATGTTCATCTTCATGGGACTGCAGCCGGTGGCTGCGGCCGCCACCGGCTGGCTGTTGCAGGCCCTGCCGCCTGGCCGGCTGTTCATGGTGTGCGGCGCCACCCTGGTGCTGGCCGCGGCCATCGCGGCCGTGGCCACGCCGATGCGCCGGATGGAGGACGTGCGACGGCCGCTGCCTTGACCGCGCCCCGGCGCGGGCCTTGGCGCAGGGCCGCCGGACTGCGTCGTACACTGGCAGGCTCGCCCGCCACCGCGCCGCCTTCCACGCTCCGGGGTGGCGCAACCGTTCCCGAGCCGCCCCCGCCGCCCATGAGCCGCCCCCATCTGTCCTTCCTGCTGCCCCCCGATCCCGAGGGTGATCGCGGCACTTCCCCGGACGGCGGGCCGGCGGCCTCGCCCCCGGACGCCGCTCCCGCCACGCCCGCGCCGGCCGGGGGCGAGGCCGGCGCCAACCGGCGCAGCCCTGGCCGTCCCGAAGGTCCGGTGGCCGCCCTCATCGCGGAACTGCGCGCCTACCAGGCCGAGCTGGAAGTGCAGAACAAGGTCCTGCGCTACAGCCAGGCGGCGGCCGAGAGCGCTTCCGAACGTTTCGAGACGCTCTTCGCCAGCGTGCCGCTGGCCCTCATGGTGCTCGACGAGCACGACATGGTGGTGCAGGCCAATTCGATGGCGCACCGCTGCTTCCAGCCCACCGAGGCCGACCGGCCGCTCACCTCGCTGATGCCGTTCGTGTGCTCGGACGACGCCGACCGCGTGCGCGACACCTTCGCGCAGGCCCGCGACCAGGGCCATGGCGAGGCCAGCGAAGTGGTGTTCCCGATCGGCCCGCATGGCGCAGGCATCACGGGCGACCTGTACATCGCACGCATCGAGGCCCCGCAGGCGGACGGCGCGCCCGCCCAACTGCAGTACCTCTGCGCGGTGGTGGACCAGGGCCCGCTCGTGGCAGAGCGGCGCGCCCTGCAGCAGAGCGCCGCGGCCCTGCAGGAGCGCAACGCGCAGCTCTACGCCAGCGAGCGGCGCCTGGAGGCCGTGATCAATTCCGCACTGGACGCCATCATCTGCGTGGACCAGCACCAGCGCATCACAGTCTTCAACCCCACGGCCGCGGCGCTGTTCCAGTGCTCCACCGCCGACGCGCTCGGCAGCCCGCTCGACCGCTTCCTGCCCGACGCCGTCCAGGCGCTCGCGTTCGCGCAACTGGCCACCCAGGCGGTGCTCGGCGAGATGGTGGCCCTCACCGCCAGCGGCAAGGAACTGGCGGTGGAAGTGAGCTTGTCGTTCGAGCGGCATGCCGAGGGCGAAACCACCACGGTGTTCGCGCGCGACCTCACCGGCCGCAAGAAGGCCGAGGCGCACCGCAGCGAGCTGGAGGCGCAGCTGCGCGAGTCCCACAAGATGCAGGCCGTGGGCACCATGGCCGGCGGCATCGCCCACGATTTCAACAACATCCTGAGCGCCATCCTCGGCAACGTCGAGCTCGCCAAGGCCGACTGCGCCGCCGATGCGCCGGCGCTGGAGAGCCTGCGCGAGATCGAGAAGGCGGGCCGGCGCGCGCGCGACCTGGTGCGGCAGATCCTCACCTTCAGCCGCAACGAGCCGCCGCAGCGCACCGCCGTCCCCGTGTCGGAGGCCGTGCACGACACCGAGCGGCTGCTGCGCGTGACGCTGCCGCCCGCCATCGAGCTGCGCCTGCAGATCGACGCCCCCCTGCCCGCCATGCTCGCCGACGCCACCCAGGTCGAACAGGCGCTGCTGAACCTCTGCACCAACGCGATCCACGCCATCGGCGACGCGCGCGGCACGGTGCGCGTGGAAGCCTCGGCCACGCAGCCCGACCAGCGACTGTGCGAGCGGCTTGCCCTTCCCCCCGGCGAGTACGTCGTGATCAGCGTGGTCGACACCGGCCCGGGCATGGATGCCGCCACGCAGCAGCGCATCTTCGAGCCGTTCTTCACCACCAAGCCCGTCGGCCAGGGCACGGGCCTGGGGCTGGCCGTGGTGCACGGGGTGATGCGCACCCACGGCGGCGCGGTGGACGTGCAGAGCGCGCCCGGCGAAGGCAGCCGCTTCACGCTCTACTTCCCCGCCGTGCCCCAGGCCATCGCCGCCCCGCCCGAGGCAGGGACCGGTGCGGGCACGGAGGCAGCCGGCGCCAGCCACACGACCCCGGCCGCCAGCCCGGCGTCACCCCCGTCCCTGCCCGCGCAGGGGCACACTCCCGAGCGCCAGCACCACGTGATGTACGTGGACGACGACCAGGCGCTGGTCTTCCTCGTGCAGCGGCTGCTGCGCCGGCGTGGCTACCGCGTGAGCGGCTTCACCGATCCGCGCGAGGCGGCCGTGGCGCTCGCCGCCGACCCGCAGGCCTACGACCTGGTGGTGACCGACTACAACATGCCCGGCTACTGCGGCGTGGATCTGGTGCGCGAGGCCAAGCGCATCCGCGCCGACCTGCCCGTGGCGCTCGCCTCGGGCCACGTCACCGCCGAGATAGAACGCGATGCGCTGGCCGAGGGCGCGAATGCGCTGATCCACAAGCCCAACGACGTGGACGAACTGTGCGCCACGGTGCACCGGCTGGTGCACGGCGCCAAGGCCGGAAGCCCGTGAACGGCTCCGCACCGGACGGCGCTGCCGTCCACCCTGCCGCCCCTGCGGCGCCCTCCGTGCCGGACATGCCGGCCGCTTCGGAGGGCGGTGTGCAGCCCCCCGCACCCGAATGCCTGTACGCCGATGAGGATCTCATCGTGCTGGCCAAGCCCTCGGGCCTGCTCTGCGTACCCGGCCGCGGCCCGGACAAGCAGGACTGCCTGAGCGCCCGCGCCGCGCTCCACTGGCCCGGCGCCTGCGTGGTGCACCGCCTCGACCAGGCGACCTCGGGCCTCCTGCTGATGGCGCTCCATGCCGGGGCGCAGCGCGCGCTCGGCCACGCCTTCGCCACGCGGCAGGTGCACAAGCGCTACGTGGCGGTCGTGCACGCGGCCCCAGGCTCTGCCCCGGCAGAAAGCGCTCCTGCCACCCCACCCGTGATCACGCCGGCACATGCACCGGCCTGCGCACAGGCCCTCGTCACGGAAGGGCACTGGCATTCCATCGACCTGCCCATCGCCGCCGACTGGGAGCAGCGCCCCCTGCGCGTGGTGGACCGGCGGCACGGCAAGCCTAGCCTCACACGCTGGCGGCCCGCGCCCGCCGCGGGCGACTCTCCGGGTTGGGCGCCCGGCACCCTGCGCGTGCTGCTGGAACCCGTCACCGGCCGCACGCACCAGCTGCGCGTACACATGGCGGCGATCGGCCACCCGATCCTGGGCGATGCGCTCTACGCCCCGCCGTGCGTGCAGGCCCGCGCGCCGCGGCTGCTGCTGCACGCGCAGCAGATCGCGTTCGCGCATCCGCGCACCGGCGCACCCCTGTCCTTCCATCTGCCCGCGCCGTTCTGACCATGCCGCCGCAGTACGATCGACGCACCATGCAAGGCACTTCCCCCTCCCCGTCCTCCGCGGCTGCGGCATCCCCCTCCGGGCCGCGCCCCCTCGTCATCCTTACCGGCGCCTCGCGCGGCATGGGCCTGGCCATGGCCCGGCAGCTGCTGCAGCAGGGGCACGCGCTGGTGACGCTCGCGCGCGCCACCAGCGGCGAACTGGCGAGCCTCGCACAGCGCACTGGCGTGCCGCTCGAGCAGTGGGAGCAGGATCTCGCCGACGGCGCCGCTGCCGCCGAGCGCCTGCGCCAGTGGCTCACGGCGCAGCCGGCCGGCCGCTACGCAAGCGCCACGCTCCTCAACAACGCGGGCGTGGTGCCCCGCATCGCGCCCCTGTCGGATTGCGAACCGGCCGATCTCGCGAATGCGCTGCGCGTCGGACTGGAAGCGCCGATGCAGCTCACTGCCGCGTTCCTCGCCGCCACGCGCGGCTGGGGCGTGCCGCTCAAGGTGCTGAACATTTCGTCCGGCCTCGGACGCCGCGCCATGGCGTCGCAATCGGCCTACTGCGCGGCCAAGGCCGGCATGGACCACTTCACGCGCTGCCTCGCGCTCGACGAAGCGCAGCGGCCCGGGGGCGCCAGGGTATGCTCGCTGGCTCCCGGTGTGATCGACACCGACATGCAGGTCCATCTGCGCGCCGCCGACCCGGCCGCTTTTCCCGACCAGCAGAACTTCGCCAACCTCAAGACGGATGGCGCACTGACTTCTCCCGACGACGCCGCCGCCCGCGTGCTCGCCTGGCTCGCCCGCCCCGACTTCGGCGACGCCCCCGTGGCCGACGTGCGGCAGCCCTGACGCCCCCGCGCGGCCGGTGCCGCGCCCGGCCATCGTGAAGATTCCGCCGCGCCTAGCGCTTGCCCGGTTGCGCGCGGTCTCCCGGCACGCCAAGAATGGTGGCCACCGCAGACAAAGTACTTCCTTCCGGAGACAAACCACCCATGATCCGCACCGCGATTTCGTTCGCCGCCCTCGCCTTCGCGCTGGGCACCGCCACGGCCCAGACGGCCCCCGCCGCCGCACCCGCCGGCAATGCCTACCCCGCCAAGCCCGTGCGGCTCATCGTGCCCTTCCCGCCCGGCGGCGGCACCGACATCCTTTCGCGCCTCGTCGCGACCAAGCTCACCGAGACCCTGCACTGGACGGTGGTGCCCGACAACCGCGCCGGTGCCGGCGGCACCATCGGCATCACCGAGACCGTCAAGGCCGCGCCCACGGGCTACGACCTCGTCATGGGCCAGAAGGACAACCTCGTCGTCGCGCCCTACCTCTACAAGAACCTGCCCTGGGACCCGACCCGAGACCTCGTGGCCATCGCGCACGTGGCCTACACCCCGGTGATCATCGCCACCAGCGCCAATTCGCGCTTCAAGACCCTGGCCGACGTGGTGGCCGCCGCGCGCGCCGAACCCGGCAAGGTCACCTACGGCTCGCCCGGCAACGGCACCACCATCCACCTCGCGGGCGATTTGTTCGAGAAGGCGGCAGGCATCAAGCTCAGCCACATTCCCTACAAGGGTTCCAACCCGGCCCTGATGGACGCGATGGCCGGCAACGTGGACCTGCTGGTCTCCTCCGTACCCTCGGCCATGGGCCAGATCAAGTCCGGCAAACTGCGCCCGCTGGCCGTGACCTCCATCAAGCGCAGCTCCTCGCTGCCGGACGTTCCCACCGTCGCCGAATCGGGCTACAAGGGCTTCGACGTCAGCTCCTGGTACGGCATCTTCGCGCCCGCGGGCACGCCGGCCAACGTCGTCACCACGGTGAACACCGAGGTCAACAAGCTGCTCGCCCAGCCGGAAATGCGCGCCGCCATCCAGGCCCAGGGCGCAGAGCCGGAATCGATGAGCAGCGCGCAGTTCTCGACGCTGCTCAAGACCGACTACGCGAAGTGGAAGGGCATCGTGGAGGCCTCGGGCGCGAAGATCGAGTAAACACTGGGTCGGCGGCGGGCGGCCAGCGGCCGCAAGGGGGGTGCTGCGCCGCGACGCCCGGTTCACGCCCGGGCCGGTACCTCGCCCTCTTCCCGCGCGATGATGAAATCGATCAGCGCGCGCACCGCCGGCGTCTGGTAGCGGTCGGGCACGTGCAGCAGGAATTTCTGCGTCGACAGGAAATCGAGCGCTTCCGGCTCCAGCGCCAGCAACTCCAGATCGCCCCGCCCGACCGCGGTCTCCACCATGTAGTCCGGCATCAGCCCGACCCCCAGCCCCTGCGATATGGCGTCCAGCAGGAAGTGGAAGTTGGCGGAAATGAGGCGCGGCCGGATGCGCGCGACGCGCCGGCTGCACCCCTGCACCCAGGTGGTCCGCAAGCGCTCGCTGGTCTGCGACGAAGCGATCAGCGGCAGCGCCCGCAGCGCCTCCAGGTCCCGCGGCCGGCCGTGCCGGTCCAGGAACGCCGGGGCCGCGCACGCTACGTAGCGCACCGTGCCGAGCCGCCGGGCCACGAGCTGCGCCGGCGGCTCGGCCATGACGCGCACGGCGAAGTCGATCGATCCCTTCACCAGGTCTTCGAGATCGTTGTTGAAAATCGCATGCAGGGCGATGTCCGGATGCGTGCGCATGAACTCCGTGAGCCACGCCGACATGCGCAGCTGGCCGTAGCCGATCGGCACCCCCAGCCGCACCGTTCCCTGCAGGCCCTTGCCCAGGTCGTTCACCACTTCATCGGCCGCCATGACCTCGTGGCGCATCGCCAGGCCGTGCTCGTAGAGCTTGAGCCCGATCTCGGTGGGAACCAGCTCCCGCGTGGTCCTGCGCAGCAGTTGCACGCCGAGCTGGCGTTCGAACCGGTTGATGCGCTGGCTGACGTTGGCACGGCTCATGCCGAGCGCCGCGGCGGCCCGGCTCAGGTTGCCGGCCTCGATGATGTCCACCAGCAGTCCCAGGGCTTGCACGTCCATTGTCAATCTCCAGTTAGCACCGCGATCACTCGCCGCGCACGATTGTAAATTTTCACGGACGTTCGAATAATCGAGGTCCGACGCCGCCGACAGCCTGCCTGCCGCGGCATCTCCTTCCTCCGTCGCCCTCCTCCCTGCGCCCACGATGCACCTCGGCACCTCCGCCCCCCTTCCCCTCTCCGGCCTGCGCGTCCTCGATCTGTCGCGCGTGCTGGCCGGCCCGATGTGCGCCATGGCCCTGGCCGACCTGGGCGCCGACGTGGTCAAGGTGGAGCATCCGGAGCGCGGCGACGACACGCGCGACTGGGGCGTGCGCATCGGCGCGCGCAACACCTCGTACTTCAACAGCGCGAACCGCAACAAGCGCTCCATCGCGCTGGACCTGCAGGACGAGGCCGGCCTCGCGGTCGCACGCCGCCTGGCCGCCCGGGCCGACGTGGTGATCGAGAACTTCAAGCCCGGCGGGGCCGACCGGCTGGGACTGGGCTACGCCGCGCTGAGCGCATCCAACCCGCGGCTGGTCTATTGCTCGATCTCCGGGTATTCGCGTGCCACGGCGGAGGCGCAGCGCCCCGGCTACGACCTGGTGGTGCAGGGCGAAGCCGGCATCATGGCCATGAACGGCGAAGAAGGACAGGGCCCGCTCAAGTTCGGCGTGGCCGCGGTGGACATGTTCACTGGCATGTACGCGGGCCAGGCGATCCTCGCGGCGCTGTACGAACGCCATGCGACCGGACGGGGCCGCCACGTGCAGATGGCGCTCTACGACTGCGGGCTGATGATCACCTCCTACTACGGCATGGAGGCGCTGCTGCGGGACGGCGACCCCCCGAAATTCGGCAACGCGCATCCGGCGATCGTGCCCTACGGCGTGTTCGACGCGAGCGACGGCCCGGTCGTGATGACCGTGGGCAACAACGGCCAGTTCGAGCGCTTCTGCCGCGACGTGGTGGGCCGCCCGGAATGGGCGGCCGACGAACGCTTCGCCACCAACACCGCCCGCTCCGCGCACCGCGCCGTGCTGCTGCCGATGGTCCGCGAGGCGCTGCTGGGTTTCAGCCGGCGCGAACTGCTGGCCCGCCTGGAGCAGGCCCAGATCCCTTGCGGCGAGGTGCTCGGCATGCACGCGGCGCTGAACTCGTCCCGCACCGAGGCCGCCGGGCTGCTGCACCGCTACGAGGACGCCGAGGCGGGCGCGCAGGCCGTGCTGTCGCCGCCCTACGTGATGGACGGCGAACGCCTGCGCGTGCGCCGCACGCCGCCCCGCCTGGGCGAGCACACCGACGAGATCCTGCGCGAACTGCAGGCCCTGGAAGACGCGGCAGCGGCCGGCTGAGGCCGGGCGCTTCCCTGCCGGCGCGGCCCTCGCGGCCCGCCGGCGCACACGACGATCCATTCAACAAGGAGACAAGCATGTACCCCCATCCGACCACCCCCTTCTCCCGCCGACGGCTGCTCCAGGCCGGCGCGGCCGCCGCCTTCGCGGGCACCGGCCTGCCGGTCCTGGCAGCGGAAGAGGCCTGGCCCGCCAAGATCGTCAAGATGGTCGTGGCCTTCCCCGCGGGCGGGCCGACCGACACGGCAGCGCGCATCGTTTCCCAGAAGCTCGCCGAGCGGCTCGGTACCGCGGTCGTGGTGGACAACCGGCCCGGCGCCTCGGGCTCGGTGGGCACGGGGTCGTTCATCAAGTCGCCCCCGGACGGCAACACCCTGTCGATGTTCGGCATGCCCGCGCTGCTGGCGCCGCTCATGTACAACAACAACGCCTACGACGTCGAAAAGGATTTCCAGTGCGTCTCCACGGTCTATGACCTGCCGATGGCCATCGTCGTGAACCCGTCAGTGATGCAGGGCGTGGATTCCGTCCAGTCGATGATCGCGCAGGCGAAGGCGGCCAAACCGGCGTTGAACTACACCAGTTCCGGCACGGGCAGCTTCGGGCACCTGGCGATGGAGCAGTTGAAGGATCTGGGCGGCTTCGACATGCAGCACGTGCCCTACCGCGGCAGCGCGCCCGCGGTCACCGACCTGCTCGGCGGGCAGTTGGGCATCATGTTCGCCGACGTGGTCGCGGCCCTGCCGCACATCCGCGCCGGCAAGCTGCGGGCGATCGCGCTCAGCTCGCCCCGCGGCCGGCTGCTGCTGCCGGGCGTCAAGACGATCTCCGAGCAGGGTTTTCCGAACTTCGACTTCGATTCTTGGGGCGGCATCATCGCGCCGCTCGGCACGCCGCCGGCCGTGAGTGCGCGCCTGAACCGCGAACTCAAGGACATCCTCGCGAACGACAAGGACGTGCAGGACAAGCTGCTGCAGGCCGGCGCCATCGCCGCCTACCAGCCCGCCGACGCGATGCGCAAGCGCCTGTCCGCCGACCGGGCCCGCTGGACGAAGGTCGCGAAGGACAAGAACATCAGCGCGGCGACCTGACGGCATTCGCCCGGACCGGCGCCTGATCCATGAAAAAACGGCTCCCGTGGGAGCCGTTCTTCATGGCGGCTGCGGGATCAGTCGCGCACCACCAGCACCGGCGTGTGCACCACGCCCAGCACGCGCTGCGTGACGCTGCCCAGCACCAGCTTCTCCAGCCCGCGGCGGCCGTGGGACCCCATCACGATCAGGTCGGCGCCCGTGCTCTCCAGCGCCTGGAGGATGCCGTCGTGCACGGCATGGCCTTCACCGATCACCGTGTTCACGGGCACGCCGGCTTCTTCCATCGCGCGGCGGGTGGCGTCCAGCGCGGTGTTGGCCTCGGCGGTGGCGGCGTTCATGTACTGCGACTGCCCGTAGGCGAAATCCGCGCCCACGCCGGTGAAGGGGTACGGGTCCACGACGTACACGGCGGTCACCTGCGAGCCGAAGGCCTTGGCGAGGCCGGCGGCCTTGGCCACGGCCGTCATGGAAGTGGGCGATCCGTCCACCGGAATCAGGATGTGCTTGAACATGGACTTCTCCTTCGTTGATGGTTGTGGAAATGACGGCACCAGTGTGCCGCAATGGGCCGCCGCAGGGTTGATTCGCATCAAGCCGGTGGGGTTGCGGCCTCCGCCTCGTCCTGCTGGAACCCGCCGCGCCGGCAGGTGACCACCAGCGTGTCGCGGAAGCCGGCGCCCTCGCCCAGCGGCTGGATCGGCGTGGTCTCGTGGATCATGCGCGCGTCGTCCAGCAGCATCAGCGACCAGGGCTCGCTGAGCGTGAAGCGGTGGCCGGTCGGGCCGGCCGCCTCGAAGATGCGCGTCTCGCCACCCTTCACGCCCTGGCGGCCCACGAGGAACACGGCCACGAGGTCCACGCCGTCGCGGTGCGCGCCCTCGGGCGTGGGCCGGCCGATGCCGTCGGTGGTGTCGATGCGGAACTGGTGCGCCTCCAGGAACCACGGCTCGGGGCGTTCCGCCAGCGCCTCCTGCGACAGGCGGGCCAGCGCGGCGAGCAGCGCGCGCCAGGCCGGTTGCGCCGTGGTGGTGTCCAGCATGGGCACGAACCATCGCTGCATGCCGCCGTGCAGGGCGTTGTAGTCGAGCGGCTGCCAGTGGGCGCGGTGCGGTACCTGCCTCACGTCCTCCGCCCCCGGCCCCTCGGCCACGAAGCAGGAATGCCGGCGCCGGCGGTAGCGGCCGCCATCCTTCAGGAACTCGTCGGGCGGCAGGGAAGGCCAGTCGGCATGCAGCGCCTGCAGCTGCGCGAGCGGCACTCCGATCCACGCGGCGGTGTCTTCGGGCCGCAGCACGGCATAGCCGGTGCTGCGCAGGTGCGTGGCGACCTGCCCTGGCGGCAGGTACGGCGGGGGAAAGGTGATGTGCGCCATGGTGCGGCAAGCTTAACGCCCGGCGGCGCGGCCGCGCGCGTCGGCATGCATGCCGGAACCCGGTCGGCGTCACCTGCGGGTACAGTGCAAACGCTTCACGGGCTTTCGAAGAATTCCCCGGCCGCGTGCCCTGCGCGCGTGCCGGGTGCAGTAGCATGCATGCCGCCGCGGCTGCCGCCGGCCGAGCCCTCAGGAGATTCCCATGGCCCATGAACGCCGCAACTATGTCCGCGTCGCCTTCGAAGCGCCCGCCCGCCTCGCCGTGAGCGGCCACGGCACCTTCGAAGTGCAGGTGCTCGACGTCTCCCTGCGCGGCGCGCTGGTGGAGCTGCCCACCGGCCAGTCCCTGCCGCAGGGCGTGGCCTGCGCGCTCTCCATCCCGCTGATGGAAGGCCAGGAGCAGATCGCGATGTCGGGCGAGTTGGCGCACATGGAAGGCAGCTGCGCGGGCCTGCAGGGCGACACGATCGACCTCGACAGCGTCACCCACCTGCGCCGGCTGATCGAACTGCAGCTGGGGGATGCGGCGCTGCTGGACCGCGACCTGCAGGCGCTGGTGTCGGGCCACCGGGGCCGCGGAGTGCCGGCCCAGCCGGCCATGGGGCACTGAACGCCGGGGGGCGTGTCCCCCACATGGCGTGCGCCGGCGACTCAGTGCGCAGGCGCCTCCGCAGCGGCCGGGGCCGCGGCCTCCGCCTCCTGCAGCTGCCGCCACATCACCTTGCCGCTGCCGCTCTTGGGCAGCGCATCGGCGAACTGCACCACGCGCGGCACCTTGTAGACGGCCATGTTGTCGCGGCACCAGGCGACGATGTCCGCCTCGGACACCTGCCCCCGGTGCGAGGGCCGCAGCACCACCACGGCCTTGACGGTCTCGCCGCGGTAGCTGTCGCGCGCGGAAATCACGCAGGCCTCCTGGATGGCGGGGTGGCGGAACATCAGCGCCTCGACCTCGGCCGGCCAGACCTTGAAGCCGCTCGCGTTGATCATGCGCTTCAGGCGGTCGGTGATGAAGAAATAGCCCTCCTCGTCCACCCGGCCCAGGTCGCCGGAGCGGAAGAAGCGCTTGCCCTCGATGTCGATGAAGGCTGCCTCGGTCGGCACGGGCAGTTTCCAGTAGCCGCTGAACACGCCGGGACCGTGGATCACGATCTCGCCCTGCTCCCCCACAGGCATTTCCTGGAGCGTGTCCGGGTCGATGACGCGGGCATCCGTGCTGATGAACGGAATGCCCAGGCACTGCTGCTTGGGCCGGTCCGGCGGGTTGGTGTGCGACGGCGCGGCGGTCTCGGTCAGGCCGTAGCCCTCGGAGTAGCGCAGGCCGAACTGGTCCAGCAGCCGCTGCGCCACGGCCTGCGGCATGGCCGCACCGCCGCCGCCGATGTAGACCAGGCTGGAGAGGTCGTAGCCCCCGAAATGCGGGCTCGCCATCAGGTCGATCACCATGGTGGGGATGTTCGTCCAGTTGGTGACGCGGTAGCGCGAGATCAGGCGGCCCGCGAGATCGCGGTCCCAGCGCGGCATCATCACCAGCGTCGCGCCCGCGTAGATGGACGAATGCATCAGGCTGACCATGCCGGTGATGTGGAACATCGGCACCACGGCCAGGGTCACGCTCTCGGACGTGGCCGTGCCCCAGAGCGCGCTGGCGACCGCGTTGTGCATGATGCTGCGGTGCGGATGCATGCAGCCCTTGGGCAGCCCGGTGGTGCCGCTGGTGTAGGGCAGCACGGCCAGGTCGTCCGGGCCGGCCTCGGGCGCGGGGATCGCGTCCCGGCAGGCCAGGGCCTCGTGCCAGGCATGCACGGCGCCGCCGTCCAGCGCCGGCAGCGGCCGGGCGATGCAGAGCCAGTCGCGCCAGGCCTCCGGCATGGCCTGCGCCTCTTCCGATGCCGGATCGAAGGCATCCGTGAACTGCGACACCACCAGGTGCTCCAGCCGGCGGTCGGCGGGGAGCGCATTGCTCGCGGCGGCCAGCTCGGGCGCGAGGTCGGCGGTGGTGATGGCCACGCGCGCATCGGGATCGGTGATGTAGTGCTTGAGCTCTTCCGCGCGGTTCATCGGGTTGACCGGCACCACGACGGCATCGGCACGCAGGATGGCGAAGTGCGCGATGACGAGTTGCGGGCAGTTCTGCATGCACAGCAGCACCCGGTCGCCCCGGCGGACGCCCGAAGCGCGCAGGTGCGCGGCCAGGCGCTCCGCCGCGGCCGCCAGCGCCCGGTAGCCCAGCCGCGCGCCGAAGAACACCAGCGCCGGCTTGTCCGGGTAGCGCTCCGCATTGATGGCCAGGTTGCTCCACAGGGAAGTGGCAGGCGGGGTGAGGGAGTGCGGCAGGCGCTTGGGCCAGTGGGCGTAGTGGACTTGTGGAGCAGGCATGGGACGGAGGATTTCCAGAGTTTCCATGGATCGAAACGAAGCTCCCATCGTGGGCCGCATGCGCCGGCCCCGTATTGGGGATGGCCCCTAGGCTCCGTCACCCATGCGACGCTCGGGCGGCGCGGTGGCCAGGGCGCCCCGGGGACGTTTCGGGACACGGCGTTTTTGTAACCGCTTGTCCCACAGGCCCCGTTCCGGACCGGCGGGACGGCCAGGGCCTTTCCCCATGAACGACAATGCGGGCTGCGTCTGCGCGCCACCGTGCCCCGCCCTCCGCCGGGCCGGCGGCGCCGCAGCTTCTTTTCCGCACCTTCATCGCTATCTCATGCCGGCCCGCGCGGTGCTGCGCGCGGTCACGGCCTGCGGCCCATGGACTCCATGAACATTGTCATCCTCGACGACTACCAGGACGCCGTCCGCAAACTCCATTGCGCCGCGCGCCTCGATGCGTACACCGCCAAGGTCTATACCAACACCGTCAAAGGCCTCGGCCAGCTCTCCGTGCGCCTCAAGGACGCCGACATCATCGTCCTCATCCGCGAGCGCACGCAGATCACGCGGCAGCTCGTGGAGAAGCTCCCCCGCCTGAAGCTGATCGCCCAGACCGGCAAGGTGGGCGCGCACGTCGACGTGGCCGCCTGCACCGAGCGCGGCATCGCCGTCGCAGAGGGCGTGGGCTCGCCGGTGGCGCCGGCCGAACTCACCTGGGCGCTGATCATGGCGGCCATGCGGCGCCTGCCCCAGTACATCTCCAACCTCAAGCACGGCGCCTGGCAGCAGTCGGGCCTGCGCTCGGCCTCGATGCCGCCGAACTTCGGCGTCGGCACCGTGCTGCGCGGCAAGACCCTCGGCATCTGGGGCTACGGCCGCATCGGGCAGATCGTCGCGGGCTACGGCCGTGCCTTCGGCATGAACGTGCGCGTCTGGGGCCGGGAGGCGTCGCGCGCGCAGGCCCTCAGCGACGGGCTGCAGGTGGCGACCACGCGCGAGGAATTCTTCTCGCAGTGCGACGTGGTCTCGCTGCACCTGCGGCTCAACGACGACACCCGCGGCATCGTGCGCCTGGAGGACCTCTCCTCCATGAAGCCCAATGCCCTGCTGGTCAACACCTCGCGCGCGGAACTGATCGAGCCCGACGCCCTGATCGCCGCCCTGAACCGCGGGCGCCCCGGCATGGCCGCCGTGGACGTTTTCGAGAGCGAGCCGATCCTGCAGGGCCATGCGCTGCTGCGGCTGGAGAACTGCATCTGCACGCCGCACATCGGCTACGTGGAGCAGGACAGCTACGAGCTGTATTTCGGCGCGGCCTTCGACAACGTGGTGAACTACATCCGCGGCACGCCGACGAACATCGTGAACCCGGGCGCGCTGCAGGTGCGGCGCTGAGGGCACGGCGCGCCGCAGCCCGACACAAGGTTTGCGTCTCTGGCCGGTGCTCCCCGCCACAACGAAAAAGGCCTCCGCACGCGGAGGCCTTTTCAGTGGAACGAAGCCGCTCAGTTCAGAGGCGTCTTCTTGCCGTCCTTGTAGTTGTACAGGGTGATGGCGGGGTTCTTCAGTTCGCCGTTGGGTTCGAAGGCGATCTGGGCGGTCACGCCCTTGTAGTTCGACTTCTGCAGCTCGGGGATGTAGACCTTCGGATCCCACGAGTTGGCACGCTTCATGGCGTCGACCAGCAGCATGGTGGCGTCGTAGGTGTAGGGGCTGTAGACCTGGAACTGGTTGGGGTACTTGGCGTCGTACTTGGCCTTCCAGGCGGTGCCGCCGGGCATCTTGGCCAGCGAGGCGCCGCCTTCCGCGCAGATCACGTTGGCGAGCGTCTTGGCACCGGCGGCCAGCTTGGCCACTTCGGCCGTGCAGATGCCGTCGCCGCCGAAGTACTTCACGTTCGACAGGCCGAGCTGTTCCATCTGGCGCAGCATCGGGCCGGCCTGGGGATCCATGCCGCCGAAGAAGATGGCGTCGGGGTTCTTGGACTTGATCGACGTCAGGATGGCCATGAAGTCGGTGGCCTTGTCGGTCGTGAACTGCTCGTCCACCACCTTGATGCCCTTGGTCGCGGCCGTCTTCTTGAAGACGTCGGCCACGCCCTGGCCGTAGGCCGTGCGGTCGTCGATGATGGCGACCGACTTGAGCTTCAGCGTGTCGGCGGCGTAGGCGGCGAGGCCGGCACCCAGGGCGTTGTCGTTCGCGATGATGCGGAACGTCGTCTTGTAGCCGGGCTTGGTCAGGTTGGGGTTGGTGGCGGCGCCGGTGACGTGCGGGATGCCGCAGTCGTTGTACACCTTCGACGCGGGGATCGTCGTGCCGGAATTCAGGTGACCCACCACGCCGGCGACCTTGGCGTCGCACAGCTTCTGGGCGGCAGCCGTGCCCTGCTTGGGATCGGCGGCGTCGTCTTCGGCCTGCAGTTCGAACTTGATCTTCTTGCCGCCGATGGTGATCCCCTGGGCATTCAACTCTTCGACGGCCATGCGGGCGCCATTTTCGTTGTCCTTGCCGTAGTGAGCCTGCGGGCCGGAAACCGGACCCACGTGGCCGATCTTCACCACCTGCTCTTGTGCGGAGGCGACACCGGCAAGCGCCGCGATAGCGGCAACCACGGTCAGTTTCAACTTCAATTGCATATGAATCTCCAATAAGGGTGATCGCTGAGAACCTTCTTTTCCCCCAGCGCCGGAAACATATCGCAATTTATGGGCCAGGGCACGGGTAGTTGCGAGCAAATGTGATCGAAAACCACAGGGGAATACCCTGTAGCTGCGGACCACGGACCGTGGGCCGCCGCGCCGGGACGTTCAGCGCTGCGGGCCACCCGGGGCCGCGAGTTCGTCCGCCACGGCTTCGTACACGGCATGGCGCACGACGGATTCGACTTCTTCGCGCAGGCGCGGCACCATCGAGCGGGTCTGCTCCTGCACCACGGTGGCGATGGCCTCGCGCAGGCGCTGATCGAGCACCACGTCCACGCGCTGGATGATGCGGTGGATCACCATCTCCTCGATGCCGGAGAAATCCGCGGCGGTGAGCGGCGGGACGGAGGGCTCCGCGGGTGCAGCGAGTGGCGGACCGGCGAGCACAGGGACGGCCACGGGGACGGCGGCGATCGGGTCGCCGTCCGCCGACGTGCCGGTGGCGGCGGGCGCGTCTGAAGTCGGAACCGGAGCCGGGAATGGCGTGCCCGTCGGGATGGCCGGCCGGGCGTCGCCGGCAGGCGGCGGCTCCGTCCCGGACGGCGCCGCGTCGCCATGGGCCGCGCCGGGCACCGCATCACCCGAGACCTGCACCACATCGGTGAGGGTCGGCACGAATTTGGGAGGCCCCTTGGGCGGCGTCGCAGCCATCGTTCAGCCCCCCTTCAGCACCAGGTCGTGGCGCACGATGGCGTAGCCGCGCTGGGCGTAGTGCCGCCAGCGCTCGCGCGCTCCGGCGCGGTCGGCCTCGTCGGTGGAGCTCACCACTTCCACCAGCCGGCCGAAGCGCTCGAAACCCGCGGGCACCGTGGGGCCGAGGTTCAGCAACACCTGCGCATGGGCAGCGGCGCGGGGATCGCTCGCCAGCAGCACGGGCGAGGCTTCGCGCAGATCGGCCTCGTCCTCCTGGCGGCAGTGGGCGACGAAATCCTGCGGGCCCAGCGCCCAGAGGGCGCGGTCCACCGCATCGAGCATGGCGGAGGGTCCCGTGATGACCAGCAGCGCATCGCTGCGCACCGCCTTGCGCGCGAACCGGCACGCATAGGCGAGCTTGTCCGGCGCATTGAAATGGAAGGCGATCTCGGTCATGCGGGCACGGGCGCCATCGAGCGGAATGCAGCCTGGGCGATCACGCGGCGCGCGCAGCCCGGGCAGAGCGGGCAGGCGCCGCGGCACGCCGGGCACGGCCGGCGGCGGGCGCCGCTGCCGGTGCCGAAACGGGCGCCGGTGCCGCGGCTGCGGCCGCCGTCCGGGAGCGCGCGCGGGCAGCAGGCGCCTGCACGGAATCGAGCAGGAACTGCACGAGCAGGCCGACGGGGCGGCCCGTCGCGCCCTTGCCGCCGCCGCTCTTCCAGGCCGTGCCGGCGATGTCCAGGTGGGCCCAGGGCTGCGTGCCCACGAACTTCTGCAGGAACTTGGCGGCCGTGACGGCGCCGGCGGCGCGGCCGGCCACGTTGCCCATGTCGGCGAAATTGCTCTTCAAGCCTTCGGCGTACTCGTCGTCGAGCGGCATGCGCCAGCACGGGTCCATCGCGGATTCGCCCGCCTGCTGCAGGCGCGTGGCCAGGGCCTCGTCGTTGGCGAACAGGCCGCTGCGCACCCCGCCGAGCGCGATCACGCAGGCGCCCGTGAGCGTCGCGATGTCCACCATCGCGGAGGGCTTGAAGCGCGCGGCATACGCGATCGCATCGCACAGCACCAGCCGGCCTTCCGCGTCGGTGTTGAGCACCTCGATCGTCTGGCCGCTGAGGCTGGTGACGACGTCGCCCGGCTTCACCGCGCGGCCGTCGGGCATGTTCTCGCAGGCGGGGATCAGGCCGACCACGTTGATCGCGGGCCGCAGTTCGGCCAGCGCGCGGAACACGCCCAGCACGCTGGCGGCGCCGCCCATGTCGAACTTCATCTCGTCCATCTCGGCGGCGGGCTTGATGGAGATGCCGCCGGTGTCGAACGTGATGCCCTTGCCGATCAGGGCCACGGGCGCCTCGGCGCGGCCGGCGCCCTGGTAGCGCAGCTCGATGAAGCGCAGCGGCTCCTCGGAACCCTTGGCCACCGCGATGAAGGCGCCCATGCCGAGCTTCTGCACCTCGGCGGGCCCCAACACCTTCACCTGGATCGGGCCGTGCTTGGCCAGCGCCTTGGCCGCGTCGGCCAGCAGCGTGGGCGTGGCATGGTTGCCGGGCCGGTTGGCCCATTCGCGGGCGTATTCGACGCCCAGGGCGAGCGCGGTGCCGCGGGCGAAACCGGCCTTGGCGGCGGAGGCGTCGGCGACGCCGACCACCACGCGGGAGAGCGCGCGCGGCTCGGCCTGCGACTTGGTGGCGGTGTAGACGTAGCTGGCGTCGGCGATGGCCTGCACGGCAGCGCACGCGGCCGCGTCGGCATCGGCCAGGGCCGCGAGGCACACGGCCGCGCGCTTCACCTGCGGCGCCTTCCACTGCGCCGCGGCGCCGGTGAGCGCCTGGCGCACCGCGCGCGGGCTGCCATCGCCCGCGCCCAGCAGCAGCACGCGGCGGGCCGCGACGGCCGGCGCCTGGTAGAGCGCGAGGCTCTTGCCGGGCTTGGTTTCGAAGTCGCCCTGGCGGGTGGCATGGGCCACGAGCGCGGACAGCGCGTCGCCGGAGGGCTTGAAGCCCTCGGGCACCAGCACGGCGAGCAGATCGCATTTCTCGGCAGCGGCGGCGGCCAGGGACAGGGTCTTCAGATCGAAGTTCATAATCGGCGTTTTCCTTCGAGCCAATGTTATTCGATTCATCCATTCGCAAGGAACTGGCCCGCAGCTTCGGAGCGACGCTGGTGGTGCTGGTCACCGTGGTCATGACCATGATGCTGATCCGCACGCTCGGCCAGGCGTCGCGCGGCAGCGTGAACCCGTCGGACGTGATGCTCGTGATGGGCTTCACCGTGCTCGGCCAGTTGCCCACCATCCTCACGCTGAGCCTGTTCGTGGCCGTGGTCGGCACGCTCTCGCGCATGTACCGCGACAGCGAGATGGTCATCTGGTTCGCCAGCGGCCGGGGCATGCTCCATCTGCTCAGGCCGCTGCTGCGCTTCGCGTGGCCGGTGATGCTGGCGATCGCCACGCTGGCCCTGCTGATCTGGCCCTGGGCCAACCAGCAGATCCAGGAGCTCAAGGTGCAGTACCAGCAGCGCGGCGACATCGACCGGATCGCGCCGGGCGAGTTCCAGGAATCCGCCAACGGCAACCGCGTGTTCTTCATCGACCGCGAGACGCCTGACAACCAGCAGGCCACCAACGTGTTCATCGCCTCCACCGAGCGTGGACGCGAGACCGTCACCTCCGCGCGCAGTGCGCGGCTGGAGACGCAGGGCGGGCAGCGCATGGCGCTGCTGAGCGACGGGCAGCGGCTGGAGACCTCCACCGACAAGCCCGGTCTCAAGGTGAGCGAATTCACCGAGTACGGCACGCGCATCGGCTCCGCCTCGGCCAACCCGTCCGACGACGTGGCCGTGAAGACGCGCACCACGCCGGAGCTGTTCGCCTCCAGCGATCCCACCTTCCGCGCGGAACTCGGCTGGCGCTTCGGGCTGGCGCTCGCGGCGCTGAACTTCGTCGTCCTGGGCCTGGCGGTGGCGAGCGCCAACCCGCGGGCCGCGCGCAGCACGAGCCTCGTCTTCGCGCTGTTCGCCTTCGTCGTCTACTACAACCTCATGACGTTCGGCCAGAGCTGGGTGGGCTCGGGCCGGATGGGCCTGGGCGCCTTCATGGTGCTTCTGCACGGCGGCACGCTCGCGCTGGGCCTGCTGCTGCTGGTGGCGCGGCACAACCGCTGGTCGCCGCGGACGCTGTGGCAGCGGCCGGCCGGAGGAAACGCATGAAGACGATCCGCCGCCTCATCTACCGCGAGGCCCTCTCGGCCGTGGCCTTCGTCACGCTGGGCTTCCTCGCGCTGTTCGTGTTCTTCGACATGGTGGACGAGCTGCGCTACGTCGGCCGCGCGCTGGGCTACGAGGTGTCGCATGCGCTGCTGTACGTCGCGCTGGGCATTCCGAGCCACCTGTACGAGCTGCTGCCGATCACGGTGCTCATCGGCACGATCTTCGTGATGGCGCGCTTCGCGCAGAGTTCGGAATTCACCATCATGCGCACCAGCGGCCTGGGGCCCTGGCGCGCGCTGCGCACGCTGCTGGTGCTGGGCCTGGGGTTCGTGGTGCTCACCTTCGCCGTGGGCGACTACCTCGCACCCGCGACCGACCGGCTCGCGCAGCTCGTGAAGGCGCGCTACCTCGGCCAGATCACCACCGGCGCCACCGGCGCCTGGCTCAAGGAGCGGCAGGGCGACCAGTCGGTGGCCGTGAACGTGCGCTCGCTGCGGCACGACGGCGGCATGGGCAACGTGCGGATCTTCGAATTCGACGGCGACGGCAGGGTGGCCTCCACCATCCAGGCCGAATCGGGCGAGTTCGGCGCCGAGGGCTGGACGCTGCACGGCGTGAAACGCAGCGTCTTCCACCGCAAGGGCGCGGCCGAGGCGCGCGTCGAGCGGCTGCAGGAGGCGAACTTCGTCTGGCCCACCCACATCAGCAGCGACATGGTGGCGGCCTCGCTGCTCAAGCCCGACCGCATGGCGACGATCGATCTCTTCCAGTACATCCGCCACCTGGAGTCCAACGGACAGACCGCGCAGAAGTACGAGATCGAGTTCTGGCGCAAGGTGTTCTACCCCTTGAGCTGCCTGGTGATGGTGGTGCTGTCGCTGCCCTTCGCCTACCTGCATTTCCGCTCCGGCGGGATCGCGGGCTACGTGTTCGGCGGCGTGATGGCGGGCATCAGCTTCTTCCTGCTCAACAACGTGTTCGGCTATGCGGGCAACCTGCAGAACTGGTCGCCCTGGCTCACCGCGGCGGCACCGGGCATCATCTATTCACTGCTGTCGCTCGGGGCGTTCGGCTGGCTGGTCCTGAGGCGATGACGACTACGACGATGGCAATGGAAACGGAAACGGAAACGGAAACGGCGATGGAAGACGGCACGGAAGCTTTCGGCGGGCAGCCGCGGGCGGCCCATGCCGGGCACGGCGTGGTGCTGTTCGCCCACGGCTCGCGCGATCCGCTGTGGCGCGCGCCGATCGAGGCGGTGGAAGCCCGCATGCGGGAGCAGGTGCCCGGCGCGCAGGTGTGCTGCGCCTACCTCGAACTCGCCGAGCCCGACCTGCCCACGGCGGTGCGCGAACTGGCCGGCCGGGGCGTGCGGCGGCTCACCGTGGTGCCGATGTTCCTGGGTACGGGCAAACATGCGCGGGAAGACCTGCCTCTTCTCGTGCAGGCGCTGCGCGAAGAGCATCCGGGCATGGAGGTCATCGTGCAGGGCGCGATCGGCGAAGACCCGCGCATGACGGCGCTGATGGCCGAGATCGCGGCGGGCCGCTGAGCGCGCAACCGGACAGCCGGGTTCCCGCACCGCGCGAGACCCTGCCGTCCGGGCCGCACGGAGCCTGCCGGCCACCGTGGCTTGTCACGGTTTTCCACCGCCAGGCCGGCATTGCTTAGATGGCTGCCGCATAATTGCAACCATCTTTAGCAGCAATCAGATATGAACCTGCACCAGTTCCGCTTCGTCCAGGAAGCCGCCCGCCGCAACCTCAACCTGACGGAAGCCGCCAAGGCGCTCCACACGTCGCAGCCTGGGGTGTCCAAGGCCATCATCGAGCTGGAAGAGGAGCTGGGCGTGGACATCTTCGCGCGCCACGGCAAGCGGCTCAAGCGCATCACCGAGCCGGGCCAGCACGTGCTCAAGAGCATTGAACTCATCATGCGCGAGGTGGGCAACCTCAAGCGCATCGGCGAGCAGTTCAGCGCGCAGGACAGCGGCACCCTGAGCATCGCGACCACCCACACGCAGGCGCGCTACGTGCTGCCGGTGCCGGTGGCCAAGCTGCGCGAGGCCTATCCGAAGGTGAACGTCAGCCTGCACCAGGCCACGCCGCACGAGGTGGCGCGCATGGTGATCGACGAAGTGGCCGAGATCGGCATGGCCACCGAATCGCTCGCCGACTATCCCGACCTCGTCACCCTGCCCTGCTACGAATGGCAGCACGTGCTGGTGATGCCCACGGGCCATCCGCTCGCGCAGCGCGAACGCATCAGCGTGGACGACATCGCCCACGAGTCGCTCATCACCTACCACCCTTCCTTCACCGGCCGCGGCAAGATCGACCAGGCGTTCGCGGCGCGCAAGCTGCAGCCGCGCATCGTGCTGGAGGCGATCGATTCGGACGTGATCAAGACCTACGTGCGCCTGGGCCTGGGCGTCGGCATCGTGGCCGAGATGGCCATGCGCGACGATCCGCTCGGCGATCTGGTGGTGCGCCCCGTGGGCCACCTGTTCGGCCAGAGCGTGGCGCGCGTGGCGTTCAAGCGCGGCGCGTACCTGCGCAACTTCGTGTACCGCTTCGCCGAGCTGCTGAGCGACCGGCTGAACCGCGAACTCGTCGCGCGCGCGATGACCGGGCACGTGAACGATTACGAACTCTGAGCCGGCGCGGCGCATCGGGCGAGCCCGTCCACGGGCGCCGAATCCGCAGCCTTCCGCCGGTGAATTTTTCCCTCCCCTTTCTGCCACGCACATGACCACCACCGCTGCCGCGCGCACGCCGGCCCTTCCGAGCAAGCTGCCCCAGGTGGGCACGACGATCTTTGCCGTGATGTCCGCCCTGGCGGCGGAGCACGGGGCCGTGAACCTGGGCCAGGGCTTCCCCGACTTCGACTGCGACCCGGCCCTGGTCGATGCCGTGGCGCATGCGATGCGCGCCGGGCAGAACCAGTACCCGCCGATGCCGGGCGTGCCGGCGCTGCGCCAGGCGGTGGCGCGCAAGATCGAGGCGCTGCATGGCCGCGCCTACTCGCCGGACACCGAGATCACCGTGACGGCCGGCGCGACGCAGGGCATCCTCACGGCGATCCTGGCGGTGGTGCAGGCGGGCGACGAGGTGATCGTGCTCGATCCCTGCTACGACAGCTACGTGCCCAACGTGGATCTGGCGGGTGGCACGGCGGTGCGCGTGCCGCTCACGCCCGGCAGCTTCCGGCCCGATTTCGGCCGCATCGCCGCCGCGCTCACGCCGCGCACGCGCGCGATCATCATCAACACGCCGCACAACCCCTCGGCCACCGTCTGGACGGACGAGGACATGCGGGCGCTCGAAGCGCTGCTCGCGCCGACGGACGTGGTGGTGATCAGCGACGAGGTCTACGAACACATGGTGTTCGACGGCGCCGGGCACCAGAGCGCCGCGCGCTTCCCCGGGCTGGCCGCGCGGGCGTTCATCGTGTCGAGCTTCGGCAAGACCTTCCACGTCACGGGCTGGAAGGTGGGCACCGTGGTCGCGCCCGCGCCGCTCATGGCCGAATTCCGCAAGGTGCACCAGTTCAACGTGTTCACGGTGAACACGCCCGTGCAGTACGGGTTGGCCGCCTACCTCGCCGATCCGGCGCCCTACCTGCAGTTGCCGGCCTTCTACCAGGCCAAGCGCGACCTTTTCCGCCAGGGGCTCGAAGGCTCGCGCCTGAAGCTGCTGCCGAGCACCGGCAGCTACTTCCAATGCGTGGACATCTCCCAGGTCAGCGACCTGGGCGACGTGGAGTTCTGCCAGTGGCTCACGCGCGAGATCGGCGTGGCCGGCATACCGCTGTCGCCGTTCTACGGCGACGGGTTCGATCAGCGCGTGGTGCGCTTCTGCTTCGCCAAGCGCGACGAGACGCTGCGCGAGGCGCTGCAGCGGCTGCGCCGGCTCTGAACGGCGCGCCCCCTACCCTTGCGCCAGGCGCGTGAGGGCGCGGCACGGCAGGCTGGCCGGATCCTCGAACGCCTGGACGGCGTCGAAGTGGTCGGCCCCCGGCATTGGCTGCAGGTCGGCCGCGTTGCCGGCCGCGCGCCACGCGGCATGGAAGCCCCGCGACTGCTGGGCGAACGCCTCCTGCTCGGCCCCGCCCCAGCAGAGCGTGACCGGCGTGGCGCTGGGCCGTGCGTGCAGCACGGGGGAATTGCGGCGCACCGTGCCTTCGTCCAGCTGGATCGCGGGCTGCAGGTAGCTGTAGCGCAGCGGCGCGATGTCGTAGAGGCCGCTCACCAGCACCGCGCCCGCGAAGGGATCGGCCGGCAGGCCGTAGTCTGCCTCCCAGGGCGTGCACAGCAGCATGGCGCCCAGGTGCCCGCCCGCGGAATGCCCGCCGACGACGATGCGGGCCGGGTCGCCGCCATGCCCGCCGATGTGGCGCACCACCCAGGCCGCGGCGGCACGCACCTGCCGCACGATCTCGTCGATCGTGACGGCCGGGCACAGCGCATAGTCCACCACCACGGTGGTGAAGCCCAGCGCATGCGGGCCCTGCGCCACGCAGCTGAAATCGCGCGCGCTGCGGGCGCGCCAGTAGCCGCCGTGGATGAAGAAGAACACCGGCGCGCCGGGCCGCTCGGCCGGGAAGATGTCCAGCGTTTCCGCCCGCGTGGGGCCGTAGGGCACGGCGGGTAGGTAGGGCAACGCCTGGCGCGTGGCCTCGCTGCGTTCGGCGAAATGCCGGTTCGAGGCGGTGGCATCGTGCGCGCGCTTCAGGGGGTCGTAGGCCTCGTCGATTTCCCGTGGGTTCGCGAAGCCGTGGGGGAGCACCATCGCCATGGGGAGCCTCCGCGCATCAGTCCGGCACCACGGCCGTGACTTCGATCTCGACCTTGGCGCGGTCCTCGATCAGCGCCGACACCTCCACCGCCGTCATCGCCGCGTTGAAGCTGCCGATGATCTCGCGGAAGTCCTGGCCGATCTGCCGCAGCGAGGCCACGTAGTCCTTCTTGTCCGTCACGTACCAGGTCATGCGCACGATGTGCTCGGGGCGGGCGCCGCCTTCCTTGAGCACCTCGACGATGTTCTGCAGCGCCTGCCGCACCTGGCCGCACAGCGCGTCGGTGTGGAAAACGCCCTGCGCATCCCAGCCGATCATGCCGGCCACGAAGACCATGCGGCCGCGCGCCGCGACGCCGTTGGAGTAGCCCTTGGGCCGGGGCCATCCGGGGGGTAGAAGGACTTGCATGCGAATCTCCTGTCCGTTCGGTTCTCAACCATCGTTATCGTTCCTGCGCCGCGGGTCACACGCCCACATAGCGCTCCCACAGCGCCGGGTCGGCCGCGAGCGCGCCCGAGTCGCCCTGCCACACCACGCGGCCCCGCTCGATGATGGTGTGGCGGTCGGCGAGCCGGACGAGCCGGCGCACGTATTTGTCGATGACCAGGATGGTCTGGCCCTGCGCGCGCAGAGCGTCCAGGCAGCGCCAGATCTCTTCGCGGATCAGCGGCGCCAGGCCCTCCGTCGCCTCGTCGAGCACCAGCAGGTGCGGATTGGTCATCAGCGCGCGGCCGATGGCCAGCATCTGCTGCTCGCCGCCCGAGAGTTGCCCGCCCATGTGCGAGGCGCGCTCGGCCAGCCGCGGGAACAGGGCATGCACGCGGTCCAGCGTCCAGGGATCGGCGGCGGCATTGCGGCGCGCGGCGAAGGCCACGAGGTTCTCGCGCACGGAGAGGTTGGGGAAGATCTGCCGGCCCTCGGGCACCACCGCGAGCCCCATGCGGGCGATGCGGTCCGGCGCCAGGCGCTCGATGCGCTCGCCGCGGAAGCGCACCGATCCCGCCCTGGCGCGCGTGAGCCCCAGCAGCGCACGCACCGTGGTCGTCTTGCCCATGCCGTTGCGGCCCAGCAGCGTGGCGACCTCGCCGGCACGGATGTCGAACGCGATGCCGAACAGCACCTGGCTGCTGCCGTAGGCGGCCTCCAGCCCCTCGACTTCGAGCAATGCGCTCATGGCGTGGCCTCCTCCAGTTCGTCGCCCAGGTAGGCGCGGCGCACGTCGGGGTGCTGGCGTATCTCCTGCGGGGTGCCGGTGGCGATCACCCGGCCCGAGACGAGCGCGGAGATGCGGTCCGCCAGGCGGAAGACGGCGTCCATGTCGTGCTCCACCAACAGCAGCGTGACCTCGCCGCGCAGCCCCTGCAGCAGGCCGACCATGCGCTCGGATTCTTCCGGCCCCATGCCGGCCATGGGTTCGTCGAGCAGCAGCAGCCGGGGCCGCAGCGCCAGCGCCAGCCCCACTTCGAGCTGGCGCTGCTGGCCGTGGGACAGCGCACCGGCCAGTTGCGGCGCCTGATCGCCCAGGCCGACACGCTCCGCCACCGCCCGCGCCTCGGCATAGCGCTCGCGTTCCGCGCGCGCCGGGCGCCAGAAGCCGCGGGCGCCGCCGGTGCGTGCCTGCACGGCGAGCGCGAGGTTGTCCAGCACCGGCAGCCGGGGAAAGACGCTGGTGATCTGGTAGGAACGCACCAGCCCGCGCCGCACCCGCGCATGGATCGGCAGGCCGGTGATGTCTTCGCCGTCGAAGTGGATGTGTCCGCTGGTGGGCGCGAGCGTGCCGGAGAGCTGGTGGATCAGCGTCGTCTTGCCGGCGCCGTTGGGGCCGATGAGCGCATGCACTTCGCCTTCGAGCACCGACAGCTCCGCATGGTCGGTGGCGAGCAGGCCGCCGAAGCGGCGCACCAGCTGCTCGGTCCGCAGGAGGACGCGCGCGCTCATGGCCGCCCCGCCTTCGCAACCCGGTCGCGCCCGAGGCTCAGCAGCCCGTTGGGCGCCACCAGCACCACGGCGAGCAGCACCGCACCCAGGCCGAACTGCCAGTGCATGGTGTGCGCCGCGAGCACTTCCTCGATCAGCAGGAAGGCCACCGCACCCACGAAGCCGCCGTAGAGCCGCCCGACGCCGCCCAGGATCACCATCACCATCAGCATGCCCGACTGGCTCCACTGCAGCGCCGCGGGGCTCACGAAGCCGGCCTGGTTCGCCAGCAGCGCACCGGCGAGCCCGGCGATGGCGCCCGCCAGCGTGAAGGCCGCGAGCTTGGTGCGGAAAACGGGAACGCCGAGCGCGGCCATGCGCGTCTCGTTCTCGCGGATACCCTGCAGCGCATGGCCGAAGCGGGCATTGAGCAGCCGCGCCAGACCGACGAAGACCAGCACGCAGACCGCCAGCACGCAGTAATAGAAGCGCGCGTCATCCGCCAGATCGAGCCAGGGGCCGACCTGCGAGCGCGAGGCGAGCGAGAGGCCGTCCTCCCCGCCGTAGGCCTTCAGCGACACCATCAGGTAGAACAGCATCTGCGCGAAGGCGAGCGTGATCATGATGAAGTACACGCCCTGCGTACGCAGGCTGACCAGGCCGATCACGAAAGCGAACAGTGCGCCCGCGGCGACGGCGGCCGGCCAGGCGATCCAGGCGGAGGCGATGCCCTCCTGCATCAGGATGCCCACCGCATAGGCGCCCACGCCCACGAAGGCCGCATGGCCGAAGCTGACCATGCCGCCGAAGCCGAGGATCAGGTTCAGGCTGGTGGCGGCCAGCGCGAAGACCAGGATGCGGCTCGCCACGCCGATGTAGAAGCCCTCGTCCAGCGCCTGCGCGATGGTGGGCAGCAGCGCCAGCAACACCAGCAGCGGGATGCTCCAGCGCGGTTGCAGGCCGTGGTCCAGCAGGCTGGGGGAATGGGATGGGGTGGGCGGCATGGTGCTTTCAGCCATGGGAGGGGAACAGGCCGCGCGGCTTCCAGAACAGCACCGCCGCCATCAGCACATAGATCAGGATCGACGCCACGGCCGGGCCCGCGCCCGCCGCGGCGGCAGGCCCCAGCAGGCGCTCGGCCAGCAGCGGCACGAGGGTGCGGCCGGCGGTGTCCACCAGCCCGACCAAGAGCGCCCCGACCAGCGCACCGCGGATGGAGCCGATGCCGCCGATCACGATCACCACGAAGGCCAGGATCAGGATGCTCTCGCCCATGCCCACCTGCACGGCCAGCAGCGGCCCGAGCATGCCGCCCGCGATCGCGCAGAGCGCTGCGCCCAGCGCGAAGATGCCGGTGAACAGCCTTCGCACGTTGGTGCCCATGGCCATCGCCATCTCGCGGTTGGAGGCACCGGCGCGCACCTGCATGCCGAGGCGCGTGCGTGTGACCAGCACGTAGAGCAGCAGCGCCACCGCCAGCCCCACGCCGATGATGAAGAGACGATAGGCCGGGTAGGAGAAGCCCGGCAGCAGTTCCACGGGACCGGCGAGCGCGGGCGGTGGATTGAGCGGCACCGGCTGCGATCCCCAGACCATCCGCACGGCCTCGTTGGCCATGAGCAGGATCGCGAAGGTGCCCAGCACCTGCGAGAGGTGGTCGCGCCGGTACAGGCGGCGCAGCACCGCCACCTCCAGCAGCACGCCGATCGCCGCCGTGGCGAGCGTGCCGCCCGCGAGGCCGATCCAGAACGAGCCCGACGCCGTGGCGATGGCCGCGATCAGGTAGGCGCCCACCATATAGAGCGAGCCGTGCGCCAGGTTGATCATGTCCATGATGCCGAACACCAGCGTGAGGCCGGCGGCCAGCAGGAACAGCATCAGCCCGAACTGCAGGCCGTTGAGCGATTGCTCGAGAAGCAGGAGCCCCGTCATGCGCGCGACCGGCCCATGGCCTCAGGAGGGCATGCGGCATTCGCCGGCATAGGCGTCGGCATGCGCCTCGAACACGCGGCCGACGGTCTTGTTGGTGATGCGGCCCTGCCCGTCCTTCACCACCTCGCGCAGGTAGTAGTCCTGCACGGGGTAGTGGTTGGTGTTGAAGCGGAACGGCCCGCGCACCGATTCGAACGGCGCGGCCTCCAGCGCCTTGCGCAGCGCGGCCTTGTCCCCCAGCTTGCCGCCCACGCGGCGCACGGCGCCGTCGATGAGCCGGGCGGCGTCGTAGCCTTGCGCGGCATAGAGCGTCGGCAGGCGGCCGTATTCCTTCTGGAAGTCGGCCACGAAGCGCTTGTTGGCGGGGTTGTCCATGTCGTGCGCCCACTGCGAGCTGTTGAAGATGCCCACCATGGCATCGCCCACCGCGCGGATCACGTCCTCGTCGGCCGAGAAGCCCGGCGCGAAGAGCTTCATCTCCTTGCCCAGGCCGGCGCCGGTGAACTGCTTGACGAAGTTCACGCCCAGACCGCCCGGCAGGAACACGAACACCGCGTCGGCGCCGGAGGCGCGGATCTTGGACAGCTCCGCGCCGTAGTCGAGCTGGCTCAGCGGGGTGTAGGCTTCCATCACCACCTCGCCCTTGTAATAGCGCTTGAAGCCGGCCAGCGCATCCTTGCCCGCGGGGTAGTTGGGCGCGAGCAGCGCCACCTTCTTGAAGCCCCGGTCCTGCACCGTCTTGCCGACGGCCTCGTGCATGTTGTCGTTCTGGTAGGAGGCGCTGAAGAAGTACGGATTGCACTGCGCCCCCGCGTACTGCGACGGCCCGGCGTTGGCGCTGATGTAGAAGGTGCGCGACTGGAACACCGGCTGCCCGACGGCCAGCATCACGTTGGAGAACACGATGCCGGTCATGAAATCGACGCGTTCGCGTTTGACGAGCCGGTCGGCCGTCTGCTTGGCGGCGTCGGGGCTCTGCTGGTCGTCCGCCACGGTCACTTCGGCCGGCAGTCCGCCGAGCTTTCCGGCGCCCTGCTTCACGGCGAGCTGGAAGCCGTCGCGGATGTCGATGCCGAGGCCCGATCCCGGCCCGGAGAGCGTGGTCAGCAGGCCGACCTTGACCTGGTCCGCCGCCTGGGCACCGCCGGCCAGCAGGGCGATGGCGGCGCCGAGGGCGGCGGCGCGTGTCGAGGGGCGGTGCGCGCGGGACGGGAGGAATGGCATCGAAGGCTCCTTGGCAATGGGCGGCAGGCAGTGGATGGAAGGGACGGATCGCGCGGGGCACGGGAAGACGCCGCGCGCCGGCATCATGCCGGGGCGTGTAGCTTAAAGCGCTGCAGCTTCCCCGTCGGCGTGCGCGGCAGCCGTTCGATGAATTCCACGGCGCGGGGGTATTTGTACGGAGCGACCGTGCGCTTGACGAAATCCTGCAGCAGTTGCACGGTGGCCTCGTCCGCCGCGGTGCCGGGCCGCAGCACCACGAACGCCTTGACGATCTGGCCGCGGTGCGCGTCCGGCACGCCGATCACCGCGCATTCGGCCACCGCGGGGTGGGCCATGAGCGCCTCCTCCACCTCCGGCGCGGCGATGTTGTAGCCGGCCGAGACGATCATGTCGTCGGTGCGCGCCTGGTAGAAGAAATAACCGTCGGCATCCATCCGGTAGGCGTCGCCGGTCAGGTTCCAGCCGTTCTGCACGTAGGCCTGCTGGCGCGGGTCCGACAGATAGCGGCAGCCCGTGGGGCCCTGCACGGCCAGCCGCCCGATGGTGCCCGGCGGCACCTCTCGGCCCTCGTCGTCCACCACGCGGGCCCGGTAGCCCGGCACGGGCCGGCCCGTGGCGCCCGGCCGGGCGCCCGCCTCGTCGTGGGAGATGAAGATGTGCAGCATCTCGGTGGCGCCGATGCCGTCGATCAGCTCGATGCCGGTCGCCTCCTTCCAGAGCGCGCGCGTCGAGGCCGGCAGCGCCTCGCCGGCGGACACGCACTTGCGCAGCGGTGTAGCGCGCAGCAGCGCGCCCTCGGCGGCCAGCGCGCGGTACGAGGTCGGCGCCGTGAATAGCACCGTCGCGCCGAACTCCTGGATCGCCTGCAGCAGCTGCGGCGGCCCGGCCTTTTCCAGCAGCACCGCAGAGGCCCCCACGTGCAGCGGAAACAGCAGCAGCCCGCCCAGCCCGAAGGTGAACGCCAGCGGCGGGCTGCCGATAAACACGTCGTCGGCGTGGGGCCGCAGCACGTGGGGCGGCCAGCACAGGCAGATCGCCATCACGTCGCGGTGGAAATGCATCGTCGCCTTTGGGACTCCCGTGGTGCCGGAGGTGAAGCCCAGCAGGCAGCAGTCGTCGGAGGCGGTGTCGACGTTGGTGAAATCGGCCGAGGCCCCGGCCATCAGCGCCTCCAGGCCTTCGGGCCCGGCATCGTGGAAGTGGCGCACCGCGCGCAGCGGCGAGCCGGGCTCCGCCGCGGCCAGCGCCAGTTCCTCGGCCAATGAGGCGTCGCACAGCGCATGCGTGACCTGGGCGATGTCGATGATCGCCTTCAGCTCCTTGGCCCGCAGCAGCGGCATGGTGGCCACGGCGATGCCGCCGGCCTTCATCACCGCGAACCAGCAGGCCGCGAGCATGGGGTTGTTGGGCGCGCGCAGCAGCACGCGGTGGCCGGGCTGCAGGCCCATGCGGTGCACGAGCACGTTGGCGATGCGGTGCGCTTTCTCCTGCAGCTCGGCATACGTCCAGCACAGGCCGCCCGGCGCACGGATGCAGGGGCGCCCGCCGCGGCCTTCGCGCACGTGCACGTCCAGCAGCGGATCGGCGCAATTGAGGCGCTCGGGAAACTGCAGCTCGGGCAATTCGAACAGGTACTCGGGCTGCTGCGCGGCGGGCGGCAGGCGGTCGCGCGCGAAAGTGTCGACATGGGCGCTGGCGTGCATGGCGTCTTCCTTGTCCAATCCGGTGGGCGGAGCGAGGGGGCGGTCGTCGTGCCGGACGGGCGGCGTCAGCGGCGGTCGGGGCCCGCCGCGGCGACAGCGGACTTGAGCAGGTCGCGGCCGATGATGAGCTGCTGCACCTCCGTCGCCCCTTCGTAGATGCGCAGCGCGCGGATCTCGCGGTAGAGCCGTTCCACCGGCTGCCCACTGACCACGCCCAGCCCGCCGAAGAGCTGCACCGCCGCATCGATCACCTGCTGCGCGTTCTCCGTGGCCGTCATCTTGGCCATGGCGGCCTCGCGCGTGACCACCGCGCCGCGGTCGCGCAGCCAGGCGGCGCGGTAGGTGAGCAGCGCCGCGCTGTCGATGGCCGTGGCCATCTGCGCGAGCTTCGCCTGCGTGAGCTGGAAGTCGGCCAGCACGCCGCCGAACATGCGGCGCGTGGTGGCGCGTGCCAGCGCCTCGTCCATCGCGCGCCGTGCGAAGCCCAGCGCCGCCGCCGCCACCGAGGTGCGGAACACGTCCAGGGTGCGCATCGCCACCTTGAAACCCTCGCCGGGCGCGCCCAGGCGCTGCGTGGCCGGCACGCGGCAGCCGTCGAAACGCAGACGCGCGAGCGGATGCGGCGCCATCACTTCGATGCGCTCGGCGATCGAAAAGCCGGGCGCGTCGGCATCGACGATGAAGGCGCTGATGCCGCGCGCCCCCGGTGCCTCGCCGGTGCGCGCGAACACCACGTAGAAGTCCGCGATCCCGCCGTTGGAGATCCAGGTCTTCTCGCCGTCGAGCACATAGCCGTCGCCCTCCGCGCGGGCCGTGCAGCCCATGGCCGCGACGTCGGAACCGGCCTCGGGCTCGGAGAGCGCGAAGGCGGCGATCGCCTCGCCGCGCGCCACGCGCTCCAGGTAGCGCGCACGCTGCTCCGCCGTGCCGTGCAGACTGATCGCTCCGCTGCCCAGGCCCTGCATGGCGAACGCGAAATCCGCCAGGCCCGCATGGCGCGCCAGCGTCTCGCGGATCAGGCAGAGCGTACGCGTGTCGATCGCGGCGCCGGATTCGCCCACCGCGTGGCGCAGCCAGCCGCCATCGCCGAGCGCGCGCACCAGTGCGCGGCATTCGGCATCCACGTCGGGGCCGTGCTGGGCATGCAGATGGGCCTGCGCCCAGGCATCCAGATCGCGCGCCAGCTGCGCGTGCCGCGGCTCGAAGAACGGCCAGTCGAGGTAAGTGGTGTCCGCCATGTCAGTTCCCTTCGAAGCGGGGCTTCTGCTTGGCGACGAACGCATGGTAGGCGCGCGAGAAATCCTCCGTCAGCATGCAGATCGCCTGCGCCTGCGCCTCGGCCTCGATGGCCTGCTCGATGGTCATGGCCCACTCCTGGTGCAGCATGGTCTTGGTGATGCCGTTGGCGAAGGCCGGCCCTTCGGCCAACTGGGTGGCGAGCGCCTGCGCCTCGGGCAGCAGGGCGTCGGATGCGCAGAGGCGGTTGAAGAAACCCCAGCGCTCGCCCTCTTCCCCGCCCAGGCTGCGGCCGGTGTAGAGCAGCTCGCTCGCGCGACCCTGGCCGACGATGCGCGGCAGCATCGCGCACGCGCCCATGTCGCAGCCCGCCAGCCCCACGCGGTTGAAGAGAAAGGCGGTCTTGCTGCGCGGCGTGCCCAGCCGCAGGTCGGACGCCATCGCCATGATCGCGCCCGCGCCGGCGCACACGCCATCCACCGCCGCCACGATCGGCTGCGGGCAGGTGCGCATGGCCTTGACCAGCTCGCCCGTCATGCGGGTGAACATCAGCAGCTCGGGCGCCTTCAGAGCGACCAGCGGTCCGATGATTTCGTGGACGTCGCCCCCCGAGCAGAAGTTGCCGCCCGCGCCCACCAGCACCACCGCCCGCACGTCGTCGGCCAGCCGCAGCCCGTGGAACAGGTCGCGCAGCTCGGCATAGCTGTCGAAGGTGAGCGGGTTCTTGCGCTCGGGGCGGTTCAGCGTGATCGTAGCCACGCCGTCCTGCACGTTCCAGAGGAAGTGCTCGGCCTGGTAGCCGGCGAGCGGGCGCCGGTTGCCGGCCAGCAGCCGGGGGTCGATGAGGGATGCGGTCATGGGAGGGGTTTCCTGCTGCGTTTCGGATAGGGTTTTGTGGCGTCGCCGGCGGACGCACCGGACGCTTCGGATGGGGAGGTGCCGCCGGCGATCTGGCGCTGCACCAGATGCACCCGCAGGTCGCCGAGGTGTTCGTAGAGCGCGTCCTTGCTGGCAGCGGGCAGGCCCTCGAACAGCCCGCCGAGCCAGCGCTCGTGCTCGCCCGCCATGGCGGCGAAATCCGCGCGGCCCTGGTCCGTCAGGCGCACGCGCCAGGAGCGGCGGTCTTCCGGGTCTTCGGTGCGCTCCACCAGCCCTTCTTTCACGAGCTGGTCCGTCAGGCCCGTGACGTTGCCGCCCGTCACCATCAGGTAGCGCGACAGCACGTTCATGCGCAGCCCGTCCGGATGGCGGTCCAGCTGGGCGAGGTAGTCGAAGCGCGGCAGCGTGGTGTCGAAGCGCGCGCGCAGCCACTGCCGGATCTGCTGCTCGATCTGCGTGCTGCAGGCCAGCAGGCGCAGCCAGATCTTGATGTCGAGGTGGTCGCCGGCCTGGGCGCGGGCCTCCAGGCCGATGTGCTCCTCGCCCAGGGCCTGAACGAGGCGGAAACTCTGCTGGCGAGTGGCCGCGGCGGGGTTCACTTTTTTCGCACGCGCGCTCACATGACCTCCCCGCCGCTCACCGACACGGACTGCCCGTTCACGGACCGCGCCGCCTCGGTGCACAGCCAGGCCACCGCATCGGCGACCTCGTCGGGCGCCACGAGGCGGCCCTGTGGATTGGCACACACGAAGCCCTCGCGCGCCGCCTCGGCGCTGCGGCCGGTCTTGGCGACGATGCGGTCGATGCTCTCGCGCACGATGTCGGTATCGGTGTAGCCGGGGCACACGGCATTCACCGTGACGCCCCTGGCGGCCAGCTC
Source organism: uncultured Acidovorax sp. (assembly GCA_913774955.1). Taxonomy (GTDB): domain Bacteria; phylum Pseudomonadota; class Gammaproteobacteria; order Burkholderiales; family Burkholderiaceae_C; genus Paracidovorax. The sequence goes on along the minus strand of CAJYKV010000020.1, from coordinate 214,368 downwards.
CAGCGCCAGTGCGCGCGTGAGGCCGATCACGCCGTGCTTGGCCGCGCAGTAGGCGGCCACGTAGGCATAGCCCACCTGCCCCGCCGTGCTCGCGACGTTCACGATGCGGCCCCAGCCGGCCTCCAGCATGCCCGGCAGCGCCGCCTGCGTGCACACCATCGTGCCCGTCAGGTTCACGTCCAGCATGCGCTGCCAGAGCTGCGCGTCGGTCTTGAGGAACGGCGCGCTCTCGGCCTGGCCGGCGTTGTTCACCAGCACCTGCACCGGGCCGAAGCGTTCCCGGGCAGAGGCGAAGGCATCCGCCACCTGCCGCGCATCGGCCACGTCGGCGGCCACGCCGTGCAGGTGCCCGGCGTCGGTCGCGGCGAAGGCATGCGCGGCCTCCTCGCTGCGGCCCAGCACCGTGACGTGCAGGCCGTCCGCCACGAGCCGCCGGGCGATGGCGGCGCCGATGCCGCGGGTTCCGCCGGTCACCAGGGCGTGCCGCGGAGAGCGGGACGATGAAGGGAAAGGCGATTGCACCATCGTTTCAGCCCTTCCCGCCCGCGGCCGCCGCCAGGGATTTCTCGCGTTCGAAATGCGCCTCCAGCTGCTGCTTGCCGGAACGGTATTGCCGCGGCCACTCCACCGCGGTGTAGCCGATGCGCGCGGCTTCGGTCAGCGTCCAGGCCGGATTCGCCAGGTGCGGCCGCGCCACGGCACACAGGTCGGCGCGGCCGGCGGCCAGGATGCTGTTGGCATGGTCGGCCTCGCTGATCGCGCCGACGGCGATGGTGGCGATGCCCGCCTCCTGCCGGATGCGGTCGGCGAACGGCGTCTGGAACATGCGGCCGTAGACCGGCTTTTCGCGCTTGCTCACCTGGCCCGAAGAACAGTCGATCATGTCCGCGCCCGCCGCCTTGAACGCCCGGGCGATCTCCACCGCGTCCTGCGGCGTGGTGCCGCCTTCCACCCAGTCGTGGGCGGAGATGCGCACCGACAGCGGCTTGTCCTGCGGCCAGGCGGCGCGCACCGCCGCGAACACTTCCAGCGGATAACGCAGGCGGTTCTCCAACGGGCCGCCGTAGTCGTCCGCGCGCTGGTTGGTGAGGGGCGACAGGAAGCTCGACAGCAGGTAGCCATGCGCGCAGTGCAGCTCCAGCCAGTCCGCGCCCGCGGCATCGGCGGCGCGCGCGGCCTGAACGAACTGCTCGCGCACCGCGTCCATGTCGGCGCGCGTCATTGCGCGCGCCTGCTGGCTCACGCCGTCCAGGTACTGCTGCGGCGACGCGGAGAGGATCGGCCAGTTGCCTTCCGGCAGCGGCTGGTCGATGCCCTCCCAGGCCCGGCGCGTGGAAGCCTTCGCGCCCGCATGCCCGATCTGGATGCCGAACTTCGCATCGCTGTTCGCATGGATCCAGTCGGCGATGCGCCGGAAGGCCGCCGTGTGCTCGGGCCGGTAGAGGCCCGGGCAGCCCGGGGTGATACGGCCCTCGGCGCTCACGCAGGCCATCTCGGCGAAGACGAGGCCGGCGCCACCCATGGCGCGCGCCCCCAGGTGCACGAGGTGGTAGTCGCCCACCAGGCCGTCTTCGGCCGAGTACTGCGCCATCGGCGAGACCACGATGCGGTTCTTGAGCACCACGCCGCGCACGGCGAGCGGCGTGAACATCGGCGGCGGCGGGCGGCGACCCTCAGGCACCTCGACGCCCGCACGCCGCGCGAACCAGCGCTCGTAGCCTTCGAGCCAGCCCGCGTCGCGCAACCGCAGGTTCTCGTGGCTGATGCGCTGGCTGCGCGTGAGCATCGAATACATGAACTGCTCAGGCTCCAGCTGGTCGCAGTAGCGCTCGCCGCACACCTCGAACCATTCCATCGCGTTCCAGGCCGCGTTCTGGATGCGCAGCGTCTCCACCCGGCGCGCCTCCTGGTAGGCCGCCAGCACCGCGGGAATGGCGGCCTTGCCGCCACCCATCCGCTGGAACTGGCGCGCGAGTTCGATAGCATCCTCGATCGCGAGCTTGGTGCCCGAGCCGATCGCGAAATGCGCCGTGTGCACCGCATCGCCCATCAGCACGACATGGGCGCCGCTGCGGTTGCGCAGCCACCACTGCCCGCACACCACGCGCTGAAAGTTGAGCCATGCCGAGCCGCGCAGGTGCCGCGCATTGCTCAGCAACGGTGCCCCTTCCAGCGTATCGGCGAACACCTTCTCGCAGAAGGCGATGGACTCCTCCTGGCTGGCCTGGTCCAGCCCGTGGGCCTTCCACACGGCTTCGGGGCATTCGACGATGAAGGTCGTGGTGCGGTCGTCGAACTTGTAGATGTGCGCCTGGAACCAGCCGTGCTCGGTGCGCTGGAAGTCGAACGTGAAGGCGTCGAACAGCTTGTGCGTGCCCAGCCAGATGTAGCGGTTGGGCCGGGTCACGATGTCGGGCCGGAACACGTCCGCATGGCGGCCGCGGATGCGCGAGTTGACGCCGTCGCTCGCAATGACGAGGTCCGCATCGGGATAGTCCTCGTCCGAGGCGGCATCGGTCTCGAACACGAGCTGCACGCCCAGGCGCTCGCAGCGCGCCTGCAGGATGTTGAGCAGCTTCTTGCGCCCGATGCCCACGAATCCATGCCCGCCCGAACGGATCGTGCGGCCCTTGAAGCGCAGCTCGATGTCGTCCCAATGGTTGAAGGCCTCCTGGATCTCGTCGGCCGTCTCGCGGTCCCACGTGCGCATGTGGTCCATGGTGGCGTCGGAGAACACCACACCCCAGCCGAAGGTGTCGTAGGGCTTGTTGCGTTCCACTACGGTGATGTCATGGGCGGGATCCCGCTGCTTCATGAGCAGCGCGAAATACAGGCCCGCCGGGCCGCCGCCGATGCAAACGATCTTCATGCGCTGGTCTCCAGGGCCGTCGCGGCCTCGGAGACAACTTTAGGAATGGATGATTTAGATGTCAACTAATTGGCCAGCGATCTTTCTCCGGGAAAACACGCATGCGGCGTACCGCGATGCGCGACAAGCGCGGGGCCGCGGGGGCCGGCGGCCCGCCCTCAGAAGCGGCGTCCGGCCTCGATGTCCGGCAGGGGCTCCGCGCCGAAGCGGTGTTGCGCCCAGGCCATGAGATCGGAGGACGTGCGCCGCAGGCCGTCGCGGACCGCTCGGGCCACGCAGGCGCCGCCTTCGGCGACGTAGGGAACCCCCAGTTCGATGGTCCCGGACATCAGCCCCATGAGCAGCACCGAGGACGCCCGCTTGGCCGACAGCATGCCGGCGTCGGCACGGTCGGCGGGCATGCCGGCGGGCGTGCCCGCACGGTCGATGGTCGCGCCGGCAGCGAACAGCTCGGCGATGAAGCATCCCACCGTGGCCACCACCGCCACCGGCACGGGAGAGGTCACGAGCGATTTCGCGCCTTCCAGCGCGGCAGGGCCGATCTCCTGCAGCGACTCCCTCCAGGGCCTGCGCGTGCGCTCGATCACCTCGTCCAGGTCGCTGCGCAGCAGCATGCGCGCGTCGTAGGGGACCGACTGCGAGAGGCTGTGCACGCTGCGCGCCCCGGCAGCCAGCATGCCTCCGAAGCCGTCGAGCAGCGAGGCATCGATGCGATCCGCCCACGCGCGATTCACGCTGTGGTCGCTCCGGCCCTCGATGGCGGCCTGCACTGCGGGCTCCGCCACGCGGGGCAGGTTCTTGGCGACACTGAAGCCGACCGACAGGCCGACGTTCCGGATGCGCTCGGCATGCACCTCGGGGCGCAGCACGCCGGGCAACCGCTCCAGTCCCGAGGGTCCGTTGTAGAGACGCGGCACCATCATGGCGTTGCCCACCACCTTCACCAGCACGTCGAGCGCGCCGACGCCCAGCCCGGCCAGGAAGCCCAGCCGCGCAGGGTTGCGCAACAGATCCGCGGGCATGAGGGAGAGCAGCTTTTCGTTGGCAGCCGTGATCCCCGCCATGTAACCCGCCCCATTGCTGAAACCCAGCCCCGCGAAGCTCAGCAGCGCATCGTGCCGCCATGCATCCGCCAGGAAACGCTGGAGCTTCTCGGGCGTGTCGATGCCCTTGCCGAGCAGCACCTGTGCATTGCGCCGCAGTTGCCGCACCACGGCCGCATCGCGCGCCTGCGCGGGCTCCAGCAGGGCAATGACCATGTCCCGGGCGCTGCGCAGCACGGGCAGTGCCTGTGCCGGCAACGGTACCGATCTCCGGAATGCGCCGCCGTCCACGCACCCGGGCGTCCCCTCCGGATGCACGCTGGAGCGGCCCTTCCCGGCCACGTCGGCCACCGGTCTGCGGGCCCGGACGGAGTTCCCGGCGGCAGCGGCATCGGGAGGCTGCGGATCCGCAGACCGTGCCGACGCCAGCGCCTGCGGCGACGGGAAGGAGCGCGACCGGCGCAGCGGGCGGAGGGGCGCTCCGTCGGGAGCCGGCCGGGAACGCCGCGGCTTCGACGGAGCCTGGCCGGCATCCGCGGCACGGGGCGCGGCGCCCGGCACCGTTGCGGTGGCGGCGGAGGATACGGACGTCGGACGCAGGGAGGAAGGGTGCATGGCGCGCAGCGGTGGCGTTGGCGAAGGTGGAAGAAAGCCTGGCTCCCGGCCCGGGGGAGACATCTCCGGCTGCCCCAATCTACGGACCACCGAGGCCGGCGGACGCGGGGCCGGCGAAGGCGGGCATCCCGGCACGAAGCGCCACCCGTGATCACCCACACGGACTCCGGCCATAGCAGGGCACGCCGCACGGCGTATCACCCATAATCCCCACGGTCGAGCGCGTCTGCTGCGCGAGCGCATCACCAGGAGTTCCCATGTCGGTCTCGGTCGGGCGAAGAAACAATGTGAAGATCCGGGGCAGCGGCCCCGCCAGCCTCGTGTTCGCCCATGGGTTCGGTTGCGACCAGAACATGTGGCGCCTGCTCGCGCCGGAATACGCCTCGCGTTTCCAGGTCGTCACCTTCGACATGGTCGGCAGCGGCCTGTCCGACCTCGGCGCCTACGATCCCGACAAATACGGCACGCTCGCGGGCTATGCCAGCGACGTGCTGGAGGTCATCGACGCGTTCGCCCAGGGCCCGGTGATCTTCGTCGGGCATTCGGTGAGCGCGATGATCGGCATGCTGGCCGGCCTGCACGCACCCGGCAGGATCGCGGGGCACGTCATGATCGGGCCCTCGCCCTGCTACATCAACGACGGCGACTACGTCGGCGGCTTCACCCGCGAGGACGTCGATTCGCTGCTGGACACGCTCGAATCCAACTACCTGGGCTGGGCCAGCAACATGGCGCCCGTCATCATGGGCGCCCCCGACCGGCCGGAACTGGCCGAGGAACTGAACCAGAGCTTCTGCCGCACCGACCCCGACATCGCCCGCAACTTCGCGCGCGCGACCTTCCTTTCGGACAACCGGGCCGACCTGCCCAAGCTGCAGGAGCCGGTGCTGATCGTCCAGTCCACCGAGGATTTCATCGCCCCGATCTCGGTGGGCGAATACATGCACCGCCATCTGCCGCGCAGCACGCTGCGCCTGGTCGACAACGTGGGACATTGCCCGCACCTGAGCGCACCCAGCGCGAGCAGCGCCACGATGGACGAATTCTTCGCGGCGATCGGGTACTAGGCGTGCCCGCCCCCACCCCGCCCACCCTGCCCGGCCCCGAGACGCTGTTCGACCAGATGCCCTGCGGCCTGTTGGTGACCAGCACCACGGGCCTGATCCTCCGTGCGAACCAGACCCTGTGCCGATGGACCGGCCTGCCGGCCGATGAGCTGATCGGCAGCAGGAAACTGCAGGAACTGTTCAACGTGGGCGGGCGGATGTTCCACCAGACGCACTGGCAGCCGATGCTGGAGATGCAGGGCTCGATCTCCGAGGTCAAGCTGGACATGCGCCGCAGGGACGGCAGCACCTTCCCCGTGCTGATCAACGCGAACCGCCGGGTCACGCCGGAAGGCATCTACGACGAGGTCGCCGTGATGGTGGCCGAAGAGCGCAACAAATACGAGCGCGAACTGCTGGCCGCCCGCAAGCGCGCGGATGAGATGGTGGCCAAGGAGCGCCAGGCCCAGCAGGCGCTGCAGGCCTCGCAGTCGCGGCTGCGGCAGGCCATGCAGTCGGGCGCCATCCATGTCTGGGACCTGGACCCGGCCACCGGCCGCCGGCGTTTCGGCGCGGACGTGGCCACGCTGCTGGGCCTCGGCCCGGAGCGGCCCGTGGGCGAAGAGGAGTTCGTGGCCCACCTCGTGCCCGAGGACCGCGCTGCCGACCGCGCCGCGCTCGACCATGCCCTGAGGAGCGGCGAGCCCTACCAGTTCAAGCACCGCCTCGTGGACGCGGCGGGCCAGCGCCGCGTGCTCGTGTCGTCGGGCCAGGGCTTCCGCGCCGAGGACGGCTCGCTGATGGAGTTCGTGGGCATCTTCAGCGACGTGACCGAAGCGGAGCACGGCCGCGCGCTCGCGGAAGACCGCGCCGTGTTCGCGGAGCAGATGGTGGGCATCGTCAGCCACGATCTGCGCAACCCGCTCGCCACCATCCTGCTCGCCACCGAAAAACTCACGCGCCAGGCCACCGGTCCGGCGGACGCGTCGCGGCGCATGCTGGGCAACATCACCCGCGCCGGCCAGCGCGCCCGCCGCCTGATCGCCGACCTGCTGGATTTCACCGTGGTGCGCCTTGGCTCCGGGCTGAAGGTCTCGCGCCAGCCGGTGGACCTGCACCAGCTGGCGGCCCGGATCGTCGAGGAACTGGCCGAGGCTTTCCCCGGCCGCACCATCGAGCACACGGCCCACGGCGACGGTGCGGCGAGCGCCGACCCCGACCGCGTCGCCCAACTCGTCGGCAATCTGGTGGGCAATGCCATGGCCTACGGCACGCCGGGAACGCCCGTCACCGTGGAATCGTCGGTGGATGGTTCAGGCATCGCGCGGCTGGCCGTGCACAACTGCGGGGACCCGATCCCCTCCCACACGCTCGGCCGCCTGTTCGAGCCGATGGTGCGCGGCGTGGAAGAAGGCGACACGTCGGCACGCAGCGTCGGCCTGGGCCTGTTCATCGTGCGCGCGATCGCGCAGGCGCACGGAGGGCAGGTGCAGGTGCGGTCCTGCGGCGCGGAGGGGACCGAATTCGCGTTTTCGTTTCCGGCGCAGGTGGCGGAAGCCGTGGCTGGCGAGCACCGGGCGTGAACCTCTCGGGCGCGGCCTTCGCCCCACCTCACATCACGAGCTTGCCCATGGCCCACTGCGAAGAGCGCGCGAATGGAACGTCGATGCAACTGTCCTCGTAAATTAGCAACAAGGCAGCCAAGCCCTGCATCCTCACAGCAGCACGATGTCGTACTGCTCCTGCCCCAGCCCCCCCTCCGCCTGCAGCGAAATCGGCTTGCCGATGAAATCCGACAGCCCCGCCAGGTGCTGGCTCTCCTCGTCCAGGAACAGTTCCACCACCTTGGCCGAAGCCACCACCCGGAACTCGCGCGGGTTGAACTGGCGGGCCTCGCGCAGGATCTCGCGCAGGATGTCGTAGCAGACGCTGCGGGCGGTCTTGATCTGCCCCGATCCCTGGCAGTGCACGCACGGCTCGCAGAGCATGTGGGCGAGCGATTCACGGGTGCGCTTGCGCGTCATCTCGACGAGGCCCAATTGCGAGAAGCCGCCGGTCATGGTCTTGACGCGGTCGCGCGCGAGCTGCTTCCTGAATTCCGAGAGGACGGCGTGCTGGTGGTCCTCGCGCGCCATGTCGATGAAGTCCGCGATGATGATGCCGCCCAGGTTGCGCAGCCGCAGCTGGCGGGCGATGGCCTGTGCGGCTTCCAGATTCGTCTTGAAGATGGTGTCGTCGAAGTTGCGCGCGCCGACATACCCGCCGGTGTTCACGTCGATGGTGGTGAGCGCCTCGGTCTGGTCCACGATGAGGTAGCCGCCGGATTTGAGGTCCACGCGGCGGCCGAGCGCGCGCGCGATTTCCTCGTCGATGCCGTAGAGGTCGAAGATCGGCCGCTCGCCTTTGTAGAGCTGCAGCTTGGGCACGGCGGCGGGCGTGAATTCCCGGCCGAAGGCCTGCAGCAGCGCGAACTGTTCGCGCGAGTCGATGCGGATGCTGGCGGTCTCGTCGCCGACCAGGTCGCGCAGCACGCGCTGCAGCAGGTTCAGGTCCTGGTGCAGGAGCGAGGCCGGCGGCTGCCGCAGCGAGGCATCCTTGATGCGCCCCCAGGTCTTGCGCAGGTAGGCGATGTCCTCCGCCAGTTCCGCATCGGACGAATCCTCGCCGTTGGTGCGCAGGATGAAGCCCCCGCCTCCGCCCGTCGCCTTGTCGCCGACCAGCGCCTGCAGGCGCGCGCGCAGCGCATCGCGCTCGGCGGCGGGAATCTTCTGCGAAACACCGACGTGGTCGTCCTGCGGCAGGAACACCAGCAGCCGGCCCGCGATGCTGATCTGCGTGGAGAGGCGCGCGCCCTTGGTGCCGATCGGGTCCTTGATGACCTGCACCATCAGCGACTGGCCCTCGAACACCTGCTTCTCGATGGGCACCGGCGGCTCGCCCTTGCGCGCGAACATCGGCGCCTCTCCGCCCTCCTGCCGGTGCCACACGTCGGCCACGTGCAGGAAGGCTGCACGCTCCAGGCCGATGTCGATGAACGCCGACTGCATGCCCGGCAGCACGCGCGAGACCTTGCCCAGGTAGACGTTCCCCACCAGCCCCCGCTCCAGCGTGCGCTCCACGTGCAACTCCTGCACGGCGCCATGCTCGACGACGGCGACGCGGGTTTCCTGGGGGGACCAATTGATGAGGATGTCTTGTTGCATGGCGGGCGGCGCGGATCGCGGTGGGCGGGACGGGGCAGGAGGGACGAAAGGAGGCTCGGGAACCGATGATGCCTCAACGGCCCGGCCCACGCCGGGCTGCCGCCGGGTAGCCCGATCCCGGCTCCGTCAGTCCGGCAGCCCGACCTCGCGCAGCAGCAGCGATGTCTCGTGCAGCGGCAGGCCCATGATGCCGGTGTAGCTGCCGGAAATGCGCGCCACGTAGCGCGCCGCCGGCCCCTGGATGCCGTAGGCGCCGGCCTTGCCGAGCGGGTCGCCGCTGGCGGCATAGGCGGCGATCTGCGCCTCGGTCATCGCGGCGAACGCCACCTGCGATACCGACAGCGCCGCGTGGCGCTCACCGCCCGGCACCTGCACGGCCACCGCGGTGAGAACGCGGTGCGTGCGGCCGGAGAGCTGCGCGAGCATCTTCCGAGCATGGGCTTCGTCGTCGGGCTTGCCGAGGATCTCGCGGCCCAGCGCCACGGTGGTGTCGGAGCACAGGATCGGCGCGGGCGCCAAGCCGCGCCGCCCATGCCGCGCCACGGCCGCGTCCAGCTTGAGGCCCGTCACGCGCTGCACGTAGCGCGCGGGTGCTTCGCCGGGCCGGGGCACTTCGATCGCTTCGGCATCCTCGACGACTGCATCCCCATCGGCGTTGGGCAGGAGCAGCACGTGGCGCACGCCGATCTGGTCGAGCAGTTGCCGGCGGCGCGGGCTCTGCGAGGCCAGATAGACGAACGGAAGCGCCGCGGACGGCGCAGCAGGAGCGGAGGAGGAAGAGGATGGGTTCGGGTTCACGGCGGCAGGATAGCGGATGCCGGGGCAGCCGCCGCGCGCGCCGGGCCCTTACTCACGGTGGTAGGGATGCCCCGCGTTCACCGACCAGGCGCGGTACAGCTGCTCGATCAGCAGCACCCGCACCATCGCGTGCGGCAGCGTGAGGTCGGACAGGCGGATGCGTTCGTGCGCGGCCTGGCGGAAGGCCGGATCGAGCCCGTCCGGGCCGCCGATGACCAGCGCCACGTCGTCGCCACCCAGCTGCCATTCCTTGAGGCGGACGGCCAGGGCCTTGGTGGTGAGCGAGGTGCCGCGCTCGTCGAGCGCCACGACGCGCGTGCCGCGCGGAATGGCGGCTTCGATGCGTTCGCGCTCGGCGGCGTAGAGCGTCTCCAGCGTCTTGGAGCCGCGCGGCTCGGTCTTGACGGCCTTGAGCTCGACTTTCAGCTCGGGCGGGAACCGCTTGGCGTAGTCGTCGTAGGCGGTCTGCGCCCAGTCGGGCACACGCTGGCCCACGGCCACGATGAGGAGTTTCATCGGTCAGTGCTCCGCAGGCGTTCCGCCGGGGCCTGGTGCATGCGCAGGGCCGTCGTCGGATCGCCCGCCTGCCTGCTCAATCACCCGGCCTTCTTGCGGGCCGGGGCCTTCTTGGCGGCCGCAGCCTTGCGCGGAGCGGCAGGGCGGGCCGAAGGCGCCTTCTTCGCAGCGGCGGACTTGGCCGCGGGCTTGCGGGCCACCGGCTTCACCACCACCGTCTTCACCTTCGGTGCGGCGGACTTGGCTGCGGGCGACTTGCCGGCGGCGGTCTTGGTGGCGGCGGTCTTGGTGGCGGTCTTCGCGGGGGCCTTGGCCGGGGCCTTGGTTGCAGCCGCCTTCGCGGGCGCAGCCTTGCCGGCGGATTTCTTCGCGGGCGCGGACGCGGGTGCGGCGGCCGACTTGCTGCGGCCCGGCTTGCGTGCCGGCACTTCCGCTTCGGCGGCGGCGGCCTTCTTGCGCGGTGCGGACTTCTTCTTGGCGGATGCGGCATCGCCGGATTCGGCGGCCTTCACGGGCTTGGCCGCGCCGAGCTTCAGGCGCACCGGCGTCTCGCCCCAGATCTCTTCGAGGCGGTAGTACTGGCGGATGGCGGGCTGCATGATGTGGGCCACGGCGGCGCCGCAGTCCACGATGATCCATTCGCCGTTGTCCTCGCCTTCGGTGCGCGGTTTCGGGAAGCCCGCTTCGCGCACGGCATCGCGCACGCTGGCGGCCAGGGCCTTGGTCTGCCGGTTGGAAGTGCCCGACGCCACGATCACCCGCTCGAAGAGCGGCGACAGCTTCTCGGTGTTGAACACCTGGATGTCTTGCGCCTTGACGTCTTCCAGGCCATCGACGATGGCGCGCTGGAGCTTGGTGACGTCTTTCTTGGCGGCGGATTCCGAACGGGTGGAGGTGGTCATCAGAGACGGGAAGAAATGGGGGGTGAGGGGCAATATAGCGCGCAACCCGCGCGGGGGCCAATGGCGCGGCGCGCGGACGCGGGGGGCCGTGCAACGTGGATCGGCGCCATCAGGGCCGGGCGACACGGTGCAACGGAGCCGGACAGCTATTGAAATTATAGCTTTCCGGCCCGCACGGCCCGTTGCGGCCGGGTTTCAGAGCCAGTCGCGCCGCACGAGGAAGCGCCGGGTCAGCTCGCCTTCGGGCGTGCCGGGCGGGTCCTGCCGCTGGTAGGCCCAGCCCGCCAGCGGCGGCATCGAGAGCAGGATCGACTCGGTGCGCCCGCCGGACTGCAGTCCGAAATGCGTGCCGCGGTCCCAGACGAGATTGAACTCGACGTAGCGGCCGCGCCGGTAGCACTGGAACGAGCGCTCGCGGTCGCCGAAGTAGATGTGCTGGCGCCGCTGCACGATCGGCAGATAGGCGCCCAGGAAGGCGTCGCCCACCGACTGCATCATCGCCAGGCTGCGCTCGAAGCCGAGCTCGGAGAAATCGTCGAAGAAGATGCCGCCGATGCCGCGCTGCTCGTCGCGGTGCTTGAGGTAGAAGTACTCGTCGCACCAGCGCTTGAAGCGCAGGTAGAGGCCTTCGCCGAACGGATAGACCGCGTCGCGGCAGCTCCGGTGGAAGTGCACCGCGTCTTCCTCGAAGCCGTAGCAGGGCGTGAGGTCCATGCCGCCGCCGAACCAGCACACGGGCGGCTGCCCCTCGCGCGCCGCGGCGATCATGCGCACGTTCATGTGCACCGTGGGCACGTAGGGGTTCTGCGGGTGGAACACCAGCGACACGCCCATGGCCTCGAACGGCGCGCCGGCCAGCTCGGGCCGGTGCTGCGTGGCCGAGGGCGGCAGCGAGGCGCCGCGCACGTGCGAGAAGCCGCAGCCCGCGCGCTCGAACACGCGGCCGGCCTCCAGGATGCGCGTGACGCCGTCGCCCTGCAGCGGCTCGCCCGGGGCCTTGCTCCAGGCATCCGTCAGGAAGCGCGCGCCGCCCTGCCCCTCGACGCTCTCGATCGCGTTGGTGATGCGCGACTGCAGGTCGAGCAGGTAGGCGCGCACGCGGTCGGCCGCGTCGGCCGGCGGTGCGGGCACGCCCGCGGCGCGGCCCGGTCCCGGTGCCGTCGCCATCAGCTCTTCACCGCCCGGTGGCCGATGTCGCGCCGGTACTGCGCGCCGTCGAAGTGGACGCCGCGCGCCACGTCGTAGGCGCGCTGCTGCGCCAGCTTCACGCTGTCGGCCAGCACCGTCACGCACAGCACGCGACCGCCCGTCGTGCGCACCACGCCGTCCTGCAGCTCGGTGCCCGCATGGAACACCACCGCATCGTCGGCATCGGCCGGCAGGCCGGTGATCGCATCGCCCTTGCGCGGGGTCTCGGGGTAGCCGTGGGCGGCCATGACCACGCCCAGCGCGGGGCGGCGGTCCCACTGCAGTTCGACCTGGTCGAGCCTGCCGTCCACGCCCGCGCCCAGCACGTCCACCAGGTCGCTCTTGAGGCGCATGAGGATCGGCTGGGTCTCGGGATCGCCCATGCGGCAGTTGAACTCCAGCGTCTTCGGGTGGCCCTTGGCGTCGATCATCAGGCCCGCGTACAGGAAGCCCGTGTACGGAATGCCGTCCTTCTCCATGCCGCGGATGGTCGGCAGGATGATCTCGCGCATGGCGCGCGCGTGCACGTCGGCCGTGACCACCGGCGCGGGCGAATATGCGCCCATGCCGCCGGTATTGGGGCCCTGGTCCCCGTCCTTCAGGCGCTTGTGGTCCTGGCTGGTGGCCAGAGCGGCGACGTTCTTGCCGTCGCACAGCACGATGAAGCTCGCCTCCTCGCCTTCGAGGAACTGCTCGATCACCACGCGCGCGCCGCCCTCGTTGTGGCTCACGCCGTACTTGTTGTCCACGAGCATGAAGTCCACCGCGTCGTGGGCCTCCTGCGCGGTCATCGCCACGACCACGCCCTTGCCGGCGGCCAGGCCGTCGGCCTTGACCACGATCGGCGCGCCCAGGCGGTCGATGAAGGCATGGGCCTGGGCCGGGTCGGTGAAGGTGTCGTAGTCGGCCGTGGGGATGCCGTGGCGGCGCATGAACGCCTTGGAGAACGCCTTGGAACTCTCCAGCTGCGCGGCGGCCTTCGTGGGGCCGAAGATGCGCATGCCGTGCGCGCGGAACTCGTCCACCACGCCGGCGGCGAGCGGCGCCTCGGGGCCGACGACGGAGAGCTGGATCTTCTGCTCCTGCGCCCAGGCGCGCAGCGCGCGCACGTCGGTCAGCGGAACGTTTTCGAGCTTGGGGTTGAGGGCCGTGCCGCCGTTGCCGGGCGCCACGTAGACCTTGGTGACCTTGGGAGACTGCGCGAGCTTCCAGGCCATTGCGTGTTCACGGCCGCCGCCTCCGATGACAAGAACTTTCATGGGGTGTCCGGGTGCCTCTCGGTCAGAGCGCGGCGTTGTGGTAGACCTCCTGCACGTCGTCGAGATCCTCGATCACGTCCAGGAGCTTCTGCATGCGTTCGGCGTCTTCGCCGGCCAGGTCGATGGTGACGTCCGGGCGCATGGTCACGTCGGCCGCGTCGGGCACCAGGCCCGCGGCCTCGAGCGCGTTCTTCACCGCTTCGAAATCGCCCGGTGCCGTCAGCACCTCGATGGCGCCGTCCTCGTCGGTCACCACGTCTTCCGCGCCGGCCTCCAGCGCGACTTCCATTACCTTGTCCTCGCTCGTGCCCGGCGCGAAGATGAGCTGGCCCACGTGCTTGAACTGGAAGGCCACCGAGCCTTCCGTGCCCATGTTGCCGCCGTACTTGCTGAACGCGTGGCGCACTTCGGCCACGGTGCGCACGCGGTTGTCGGTCATCGTGTCCACGATGATGGCCGCGCCGCCGATGCCGTAGCCCTCGTAGCGGATTTCCTCGTAGGTCAGGCCTTCGGCGTTGCCGGTGGCCTTGTCGATGTTGTACTTGATGCGGTCGGCCGGCATGTTCGCGGCCTTGGCCTTGTCGATGGCGAGCCGCAGGCGCGGGTTGGCCGAGACGTCGCCCCCGCCGGCGCGCGCGGCGACGGTGATTTCGCGAATGATCCGGGTCCAGATCTTGCCGCGCTTTTCATCCTGGCGCCCCTTGCGGTGCTGGATATTGGCCCATTTGCTGTGTCCTGCCACAGGGAGTCCTTGCTGTTGTGTCTATCGATTAATCTACCGGTCGAACGCGATTTTACTTTTGACTCTCCACCGCCATGGCCGAACCGATCCTGATTGCGAAGCGCGACACCACCGAATGCCATCTGCTGCCCGCGCTGGCCAACCGCCACGGGCTCATCACGGGCGCCACGGGCACCGGCAAGACGGTCACCCTGCAGACCCTGGCGGAGGGCTTTTCCCGCACCGGCGTGCCGGTGTTCATGGCCGACGTGAAGGGCGACCTGACCGGCATCAGCCAGCCCGGCCGCATCGGCGGGAAGATGGCGGCCACCCTGGCCGAGCGCGGCCTGCCCCTGCCGGAGCCCCTGGCCTGCCCCACCACGCTCTGGGACGTGTTCGGCGGGCAGGGCCACCCGGTGCGCGCCACCATCTCCGACATGGGGCCCCTGCTGCTCGGCCGCATGCTGGGGCTGAACGAGACGCAGCTGGGCGTGCTCAACATCGTCTTCAAGATCGCCGACGACAGCGGCCTGCTGCTGCTCGACCTGAAGGACCTGCGCGCCATGCTCGCCCACGTGGGCGAGAACGCGAAGCAGTTCACCACCGATTACGGCAACATCAGCGCCGCCAGCGTGGGCGCCATCCAGCGCGGGCTGCTGCAGATCGAGGCGCAGGGCGGCGACCGGTTCTTCGGCGAGCCGATGCTCGACATCAACGACCTGATGCAGACGGTGGACGGACGTGGGGTGGTCAACATCCTCGCCGCGGACAAGCTGATGCAGTCCCCGCGCCTCTATGCCACCTTCCTGCTCTGGATGCTGTCCGAGCTGTTCGAGCAGCTGCCGGAGATCGGCGACCCGGACCAGCCGAAGCTGGTGTTCTTCTTCGACGAGGCCCACCTGCTCTTCAACGAGGCGCCCAAGGTATTGGTCGAGCGCATCGAGCTGGTGGTGCGGCTGGTGCGCTCCAAGGGCGTGGGGGTGTACTTCGTCACCCAGAACCCGCTCGACATTCCCGATACCGTGCTCGCCCAGCTCGGCAATCGCGTGCAGCATGCGCTGCGCGCCTTCACGCCGCGCGACCAGAAGGCCGTGAAGGCCACGGCCACCACGATGCGCCCGCAGCCCGGGCTGGACATCGAAGCCGCCATCACCGAGCTGGCGGTGGGCGAGGCCCTGGTGAGCCTGCTCGACGCCAAGGGCCGCCCCGGCGTGACCGAGCGCGTCTTCGTGCTGCCCCCGGCCAGCCAGATCGGCCCGATCACCCCGCAGCAGCGCCAGGCGCTGATGGCGCAGTCGCTCGTGGCCGGCGTGTACGAGAAGGCGGTGGACCGTGAGTCGGCCTACGAGAAGCTGCGCGGTCGGGCGGACAGCGCGGTCTCGCCGGCGCCCGGCACCGCCCCCGCCGGCACCGCGGGCCCGGCGAACCGCAGCGACGGCGGCGGCCTGCTCGGCGGGCTGAACGACGTGCTGTTCGGCTCCACGGGCCCGCGCGGCGGCAAGAAGGACGGGCTGGTGCAGACGATGGCCCGCTCGGCCGTGCGCACCATGGGCACCTCGCTCGGCAAGGAGATCCTGCGCGGCGTGCTCGGCAGCGTGTTCGGCGGCCGCAAGCGCTGACGCACTCCGGCCGGCCCGCGAACGCTGCGGGGTCTTCGCGGCGGCGCGCTGCGGGGCGCGGCAGCGCCCGCTACATTGGCCCGTCGCCCCGCGGGGCGCACGGCCCGCCCGGGCCCCCGCTCCGCACCCCGCCCCACCCTTGCCTGGAGTTTTCCGGATGATCGACCTGCACTACTGGACCACCCCCAACGGCCACAAGATCACGATGTTCCTCGAAGAGGCCGGCCTGCCCTACCGCGTGCTGCCCGTGAACATCGGCCGCGGCGAGCAGTTCCAGCCCGGGTTCCTGCGCATCGCGCCCAACAACCGCATCCCGGCCATCGTCGACCATGATCCGGCCGGCGGCGGCGAGCCGGTGTCCGTGTTCGAGTCCGGCGCCATCCTGCTCTACCTGGCGGACAAGACCGCGCAGTTCATTCCCCAGGACCTGCGCGGCCGCACGGAAGCCGTCCAGTGGCTGTTCTGGCAGATGGGCGGCCTGGGGCCCATGGCCGGGCAGAACCACCACTTCACGCAGTACGCGCCGGAGCCCGTGCCCTACGCCATCGACCGCTACGTGAAGGAAACCGCCCGCCTGTACGGCGTGCTCGACAAGCATCTGGCGGACGGCCGCGAGTACATCGCCGGCAGCTATTCGATCGCCGACATGGCCTGCTATCCCTGGATCGTGCCGCACGAGAAGCAGCGCCAGGACCTGAAGGATTTCCCGCACCTCGCGCGCTGGTTCGCGCGCATCGCCGAGCGCCCCGCCACCGTCCGCGCCTACGCTGTCGCGAAGTCGATCAACACCGCACCCACGGTGGACGAGGACGCCAAGAAGATCCTGTTCGGGCAGGACGCCGGCACGGTGCGCCGCTGAACAGGCTGGCGGGGCCCAGGGATGCGTCGCGGCGCGTCGCACGGCCCGTCGCGCAGGTGACGGCCGGGGCCGCGCCATCGCGCCTAGAGTGCGCCGCATGAACGACACCGCCGCCCTCACCTGCTTCCGCCTGACCGTCTCGGACCACGTCGCGCACCTGGTGCTCGACCGTCCGGAGGCGCTCAACACCATGCACCCCACCTTCTGGCGCGAGCTGGATGCGGTGCTCGCGCGGCTGCACCGCGCGGGCGATGCGCGCGCACTGGTCATCAGCAGCACCGGCAAGCATTTCTCGGCCGGCATGTCGCTGGAGACCTTCGGCGGCGCCGTCGCGATGGACGACCAGAGCCCCGAAGGCCGGGCCGCCATCTTCGACCTGCTCACCGACATGCAGGCCACCTTCACGCGCATCGAATCGCTGCGCATTCCGGTGATCGCGGCGATCCACGGCGGCTGCATCGGCGGCGCGGTGGACATGGTGACCGCGGCCTGCATCCGCTACGCGACCGAGGACGCGTTCTTCTGCATCCAGGAGATCAACATCGGCATGGTGGCCGACGTGGGCACGCTGCAGCGCCTGCCCAAGCTGATCCCGCTGGGCATCGTCAAGGAACTGGCCTACACCGGGCGGCGCCTGCCCGCGCCCCGCGCCCTGGCCTGCGGATTGGTGAACGAGGTGTTCGCCACGCAGGAGGCGATGCTGGAGGCCGCCCTGGCCTGCGCGCGCGAGATCGCCGCCAAGCCGCCCGTCGCGGTCTGGGGCACCAAGCAGGCGGTGCACTATGCGCGCGACCATTCGGTGGACGACAGCCTGCGCCAGATGGGCTGGCTGCAGGGCGCCGTGTGGAGCAACCGACACGTCGGCGAGGCCGTGGGCGCGATGCGCGAGCGGCGCACGGGCGACTTCCCCGACCTGGCACCCGTGCAGCGGTTCAGCGAACTGGGCTGACGGGGGCGGCCCGCCGCGGCGTGCGACCCGGCCCGGTCCGGTCCGGTCCGGTCCGGTCCGGTCCGGTCCGGGGTACGCTGAGGATGCCCGGCCGGGTCTATGATGCGGCAACCCATTTTCGTTGGATGCCGCACACGCTTCGCGAGGACGCCCATGGAACCGCACCGCCCCGCCCTGCCCACCTACGACGACGTCGCCGCCGCGGCCCGGCGCCTGGCCGGCATCGCCCACCGCACGCCCGTGCTGCGGTCCAGCACCGCCGACGAGGCCCTGGGCGCGCAGCTCTTCTTCAAGTGCGAGAACCTCCAGCGCATGGGGGCCTTCAAATTCCGCGGCGCCTACAACACCCTGGTGCAGCTGGACGCCGCCCAGCGCGAGCGCGGCGTGCTGGCCTTCTCCTCCGGCAACCATGCGCAGGCGATCGCGCTCTCGGCCCGCCTGCTCGACATGCCCGCCGTGATCGTCATGCCCGAGGACGCGCCCGCCTCCAAGATGGCCGCCACGCGCGAATACGGCGCCCAGGTGGTCACCTACGACCGCTTCCGGGAAGACCGCGAGGCCATCAGCCGGCGCCTGGCCGAAGAGCGCGGCATGGTGCTCGTGCCGCCGTTCGACCATCCCCACGTCATCGCCGGCCAGGGCACGGTGGCGCAGGAGCTGCTGGAGGACGTGCCCCAGCTCGACTACCTGTTCGTCTGCCTGGGCGGCGGCGGGCTGCTCTCAGGCTGCCTGCTCGCGGCCGAGCACCTCGCGCCCGGATGCAAGGTGATCGGGGTGGAGCCCGAGGCCGGCAACGACGTGCAGCAGTCGCTGCGCGCAGGACACATCGTGCGCATCGAGACGCCCCGCACCATCGCCGACGGCGCGCAGACCCAGGCGCCCGGCGAGATCACCTTCCCGATCATCCAGCGGCGGGTGAACGAGGTGGTCACCGTGTCCGACGCCCAGCTCGCCCAGGCGCTCAGGTTCTTCGCCGAGCGCATGAAGATGGTGGTCGAGCCCACCGGGGCGCTGGCGCTGGCCGGCGCGCACCACGGCGGCATCGACCTGCGCGGTGCGCGCGTGGGCATCGTGGTGAGCGGCGGCAACGTCGATCTGCCGCGGTATGCGCGGTTTCTGGCAGACTGACCGGTTGTCTCCCTTTTCTCTCCCTTTCCCACGCCCATGAGCACCGAGAACCCTTCCGGCAACGTCCACGTCATCACCCACCCCCTGGTGCAGCACAAGCTCACCCTGATGCGCCGCAAGGACGCCAGCACCAACAGCTTCCGCCGCCTGCTCGGCGAGCTGAGCACCCTGATGGCCTACGAGATCACGCGCGACATGCCGCTGTCCGACATCGAGGTCGAGACCCCGCTCGAAACCATGACCGGCAAGGTCATCGACGGCAAAAAGCTGGTCCTCGTCTCCATCCTGCGCGCGGGCAACGGCTTCCTCGACGGCATGCTGACCGTGGTGCCGGGCGCCCGCGTCGGCCACATCG
This sequence comes from uncultured Acidovorax sp., assembly GCA_913774955.1. Lineage (GTDB taxonomy): Bacteria > Pseudomonadota > Gammaproteobacteria > Burkholderiales > Burkholderiaceae_C > Paracidovorax. The sequence goes on along the minus strand of CAJYKV010000020.1, from coordinate 195,298 downwards.
GCCTCTACCGCGACCCGCAGACGCTGCAGCCGGTCGAGTACTACTTCAAGATGCCCTCCGAAATGGAGGAGCGCGACATCATCGTGGTGGACCCGATGCTCGCCACCGGCAACTCGGCCGCCGCCGCCGTCGCCAAGCTCAAGGAACTGAAGCCGCGTTCGGTGAAGTTCATGTGCCTGCTGGCCGCGCCCGAAGGCGTCGCCACGCTGCAGAAGGCGCACCCGGACGTGCCGATCTTCACCGCCGCGATCGACCGCGAACTGAACGAGCACGGCTACATCCTGCCGGGGCTGGGGGATGCGGGGGATCGGATTTTCGGCACCAAATGAGGGACCTGCCGCAGCGCGTGGATGGCATGCATCCTGCTTGACTGCGGCATCCCGCCCGTTACGTCACTCTCTTTCGATCCAAGGACACCGCGATGACCACCCGCCGCCTCTTCACCGGCCGCCTGCTCTGCACCTCCCTGGCCATCTCGGCCACCCTGGGCCTCGCGCCCGTGGCGGCCTTCGCCCAGGCCAGGCTGAAGGTGGCGGGCATCTACACGGTGCCCTATGAGCAGCAGTGGGTGAGCCGCATCCACAAGGCGCTGAAGGCGGCCGAGGCGCGCGGCGAGATCGAGTACAAGAGCAGCGAGAACGTGGCCAATGCCGACTACGAGCGCGTGATGCGCGAGTACGCCAACGGCGGCAACCAGCTGATCTTCGGCGAGGTGTTCGGTGTGGAGTCCGCCGCCCGCAAGGTGGCCAAGGACTTCCCTAAGACCGCCTTCGTCATGGGCTCGTCGGGCAAGCCCCAGGCGCCCAACTTCAGCGTGTTCGACAACTACATCCAGGAGCCCGCCTACCTGACCGGCATGATCGCAGGCGGCATTACGAAGACGAACAAGATCGGCATGGTCGGCGGCTTCCCCATTCCTGAAGTGAACCGCCTGATGCACGCCTTCATGGCCGGCGCCAAGGAAGTGAATCCGAAGGTGGAGTTCACCGTCACCTTCATCAACAGTTGGTTCGACCCCCCGAAGGCCAAGGAAGCCACCTTCGCCATGATCGACAAGGGCGCGGACGTGCTCTATGCCGAGCGCTTCGGCGTGAGCGACGCGGCCAAGGAAAAGGGCAAGCTGGCCATCGGGAACGTGATCGACACCCAGCCGCAGTATCCCGACACCGTGGTCGCCTCCGCCCTGTGGCACATGGAGCCCAGCGTGGACCGCGCCATCGGGCTCGTGAAGGCCGGCAAGTTCACCGCCGAGGACTACGGCCCGTATTCGATGATGCAGCACAAGGGCTCGTCCCTGGCGCCCCTGGGCACGTTCGAGAAGAAGGTGCCGGCCGACGTGGTGGCCAAGGTCAAGGCGCGCGAGGCCGAGATCCTGGCCGGAAAATTCACCGTGAAGGTGGACGACAGCCAGCCCAAGTCCACGGCGAAGTAAGGCGGCGCGCCCGCCCTCCCCCATGTCCGCACCGCCACTGGCCGCCGCGCCGGACACCGTGCTGCGCCTCTCCGGCATCACCAAGCGCTTCGGCAGCCTGGTGGCGAACGACGGCATCTCGCTCACGCTCGCGCGCGGCGAGGTGCTGGCGCTGCTGGGCGAGAACGGTGCGGGCAAGTCCACGCTGATGTCGATCCTGTTCGGGCACTACGTGGCGGACGCAGGCAGCATCGAAGCATTCGGCCGCCCGCTGCCGCCGGGCCAGCCGCGCGCCGCGCTGGCGGCGGGCATCGGCATGGTGCACCAGCATTTCACGCTGGCCGACAACCTGAGCGTGCTGGACAACGTGCTGCTGGGCAGCGAGCCGCTGTGGCAGCCGTTCTCGCGCCGCGGAGCCGCACGCGCGCGGCTGCTGGAGGTGTCGCGGCGCTTCGGCCTGCCCGTGGTACCGGAATCCCGCGTGGGTGATCTTTCCGTGGGCGAGCGCCAGCGCGTGGAGATCCTGAAAGCGCTCTACCGCGGCGCGCGCATCCTGATCCTGGACGAGCCCACGGCCGTGCTCACGCCGCAGGAGAGCGAGGCGCTCTTCGCCACCCTCTCGCAGATGGTCGCCGAGGGCCTGTCCATCATCTTCATCAGCCATAAGCTGGGCGAGGTGCTGCGCGTCTCGCACCGCGTGGCTGTGCTGCGCCAGGGCCGGCTGGTGGCCGAGGCGCCCGCCCAGCGCACCACACAGGCGCAACTCGCGCAATGGATGGTGGGCCATGCCGTCGAGCGTGCCGAGCGCCGGCCCGCGCGACACGTGGGTGACGCCGTCTGCACCCTCGACGATGTCCATACCGCCGGCGGGCGCGATGCGCTGCACGGCGTCCACCTTGTGCTCCGCGCAGGCGAGATCACCGCCATCGCGGGCGTGTCGGGCAATGGGCAGGTGGCGCTGGCCGACGTGCTCTGCGGCGTGCGCGTGCCCACGCGGGGCAGCGCCACGCTGCAGGGCCGGCCGCTGCCGGCGCATCCCCAGCGCCTCGTCGCCCAGGGCGTGGCGCGCATTCCCGAGGACCGCCACGCCGTGGGCGTGGTGGGCGATCTGCCGGTCTGGGAGAACGCCGTCTCCGAACGCCTGGGCAGCCGCTGGTTCTCCCACCCGTGGTTCACCGCCGGCTGGATCAAGCGCCGCGCGGCCCGCCAGCATGCGCGCCGCGTGGCCGAGACCTTCGACGTGCGCGGCGGCGGGCCCGATGTGCCGGCGCGGTCGCTGTCGGGCGGCAACATGCAGAAGCTGATCCTCGGGCGGGCGCTGCTGTCGCCCGATCCGCACCATCCGGAGCCTCCGCGGCTGATCGTCGCCCACCAGCCCACCTGGGGCCTGGACATCGGCGCCGTCACCTTCGTGCAGCGGCAGCTCATCACCGCGCGCGACTCGGGCGCGGCCGTGCTGCTCATCTCGGACGACCTGGACGAAGTGCTGCAGTTGGGCGACCGCGTGGCGGTGATGCACGGCGGGCACCTGACCGAAGCCCTGCCGGCCGACGCCTGGACGCGCGAGGCCATCGGCCTGGCGATGGCCGGCGAAGGCTTTGCCGCGGCCCGCGCACCGGGCGACAACACCCCATGAGACTCGAAAAACGCCACCGCACCTCCGCCGCGGCCTACGTGGCCGCGCCCATCGGCGCCGTGGCCTTCACGCTGCTCGTCTCCGCGCTGCTGGTGCTGTGGGCGGGCGCCCCCGTGGGCCGCACCTATGCGCTGCTGGCGCAGGGCGCGTTCGGCTCCGTCTTCGCGCTCACCGAAACGCTCACGCGCGCCACGCCGCTGATCCTGACGGGCCTCGCCGCGGCCGTGGCCTTCCGCGCGCGCCTGTTCAACATCGGCGCCGAAGGCCAGCTCTACGCCGGTGCGATCGCCGCGGTCGCCGTGGGCGGCATGCATGGCGGCACGGGCCTGGAATGGTCGCCCTGGGTCTTGTTCCCGCTGATGATGCTGGCCGCCGCGCTGGCAGGCGCCGCGCTGCTGCTGGGCCCGGCGCTGATGAAGGCGCGGCTGGGCGTGGACGAGGTGGTGACCACTCTGCTGCTCAACTTCGTGATGCAGCTGCTGGTCTCCGCCCTGCTCGACGGCCCGATGAAAGACCCGCTGGCGCTGGGCTGGCCGCAGAGCGTAGCGCTGCAGGGCGAGCTGGAACTCTCGCGGCTGGTGCAGGGATCGCGCCTGCACACCGGACTGCTCATCGCCATGGGCCTCGCCGTGCTGCTGTGGGCGCTGCTGGCGCGCACCGTGCCGGGCTTCCACATCCGCGCGGCCGGTGCCAACCCGCGCGCCGCGGCGTTCGCGGGCGTGCCGGTCACGCGCACCGTGGTGCTGGTGGCGCTGCTCTCGGGCGGGCTCGCGGGCCTGGCCGGCGCGATCGAGGTGGCGGGCCGCACCGGCTACGTGACGCTCGACATGTCACCCGGCTACGGCTACAGCGGCATCGTGATCGCCATGCTGGCCGGGCTGCATCCGCTGGGCGTGGTGGCGGCGGCCGTCTTCGTCGCCGGCGTGCTGGTGGGCGCCGACAGCATGAGCCGCGCCATCGGCGTGCCGACCTATATCGCGGACGTGATCGTCGCTGCTTCGCTGATCGCGGTGCTGGTGGCGGGCCTGCTGGCCCAGTACCGCGTGAGATGGAAATGACCGAGCTGCTGGACATCCTCGCCAACCCGGCCTTCTGGATCGCGACGCTGCGCGTGGCCACGCCGCTCATCCTCGGCACGCTGGGCGTGCTGCTGTGCGAGCGCGCGGGCGTGCTGAACCTGGGCATCGAGGGGATCATGGTCGCGGGTGCCTTCACCGGCTGGCTCACCGTGTATGCGGGGCATGGCCTGTGGGCGGGCGTCGCGGTGGCGGCGCTCACGGGCGCGGTGTTCGGGCTGCTGCACGCCTGGCTCACGGTGGGCCTGGCGCTGTCGCAGCACGTCTCGGGCCTGGGCATCACGCTGCTGGCGACCGCGCTCGGCTACTACGGCTACCGCGTCGGGTTCCCGAAGGTGAACACGCCGCCCACCATCACGCCGTTCGCGCCCATGGACTGGCTGGGCGTGCCGATTCTCTCGGCGCAGACGCCGCTCACGCTGCTCGCCCTGCTGCTGGCGCCGCTGCTGGCCTGGGCGCTCTACCGCACGCCGCTGGGCCTCGCGGTGCGCATGGTGGGCGAGAACCCGCAGGCGGCCGAAGGCCAGGGGATTTCGGTGGCGGCCACGCGCACGGGCGCGATCGTGGCGGGCTCGGCACTGATGGGCGTGGCGGGCAGCTTCCTCACGCTGTCGGCGTTCAATGCATTCTTCTTCAACATGGTCAACGGCCGCGGCTGGATCTGCGTGGCCCTCGTGGTGTTCGCCTCGTGGCGGCCCGGCAAGGCGCTGCTGGGCGCGCTGCTGTTCGCGTTCTTCGATGCGCTGCAGCTGCGCCTGCAGCAGTCGGGCGACGCGTGGCTGCCCTATCAGGTGTACCTGATGCTGCCCTATCTGCTGTCCATCCTGGCGCTGGTGCTGGTGGCCCGCAAGGCCGCGTACCCGCAGGCATTGATGAAGCCGTACCGCAAGGGCGAACGCTGAGCCACAGGCGCTGGGAAACGGACGCCGAGGGCCCGCGCACGGCAGGCCTCCATCGGCTGCAGGCATGCGGCGCACTACCATCGGCGGATGCCGAAAGCCATGCCAGACCCTGCCGCTTCGGGCCCCATGCCGGGCGGCCCTGCCCCCATCGACCCGGCCCTGCTGCGCTCACCCCGGCTGCGCCTGCGCCAGTGGACGCCCGCGGACCGCGCGCCGTTCGCTGCGCTCAATGCCGACCCCGTGGTCATGGAGCATTTCCCGGCGCCACTGGACCGGGCGCAGAGCGATGCCATGGCCGACCGCATCGAAGCGCTGATCGGCCAGCAGGGCTGGGGATTCTGGGCGGCCGAACTGGCAGGCGGCGTGGACGGACAGGACGGCCCGGGCGCGCCCGGCGGAACGTTCATGGGCTTCATCGGCCTGCACCGGCCCACGGCACCGCTGCCGTTCACACCCTGCGTGGAGATCGGCTGGCGGCTCGCACGGCCTTTCTGGGGCCGTGGGCTGGCCACGGAGGGGGCGCGGCTGGCGCTGCGGGCGGGCTTCGAGGCGCTGGGGCTGGAGGAGATCGTCGCCTTCACCGCGCAGCGCAATCGGCGCTCCCAGGCGGTGATGGAGCGCCTGGGCATGCACGGGTCGCCCTCCGAGGCGTTCGAGCACCCGTCCGTCCCCGAGGGCCATGCGGTGCGCCCGCATGTGCTCTACCGGCTCACGCGCACGGCGTGGCGTGCGTCCCAGCCAGCCGCCTGAACACCACCGGGCGCGCAGAGCCTCACCCCGGCTGCACGGGCGTGCACAGCTCCACCAGCACGCCGTCGCCGTCCTCCACGTACGCGATGGTCTGGCCCCAGGGCATGCGCTCCGGCGCGCGCACCTGCCGGGCACCGGCCGCCACGGCACGCGCGAGCGCGGCGGGCACGTCGTCCGTCGTCAAGGCGATCTCGAAGCTGGGTGTGTCGGCGCTGGCGCGGCGGGGGTTCTTACCCAATTGCGCCATGAGCTGATGGGACGAAAACGCCAGCGTGGTGGCGCCCGTCTCCATCTCGCCGTAATCGCCACCCTCGTGCAGGAAGCGCCGCCGCAGGTCGAAGGCGGCTTCGTAGAAAGCGATGGACCGGGCGACGTCCTGGACGTAGAGGATGGTGTAGGCGAACTGCATGGGATCGAACTCCGCAAAGTGAGACACAACAGGGCAACGGCTCGGTACCGCTGCACCCTGGAAAGAAGAGCTTACGCTCCCACGGCATGGCGCCCGGCCGTCCCCCGCCGCCCGCGCTCCGGGTTCTCGCGGAAAGCCCCGTTCTGGCGCCCGCTCTACCTGCGGGGCCACAATGGGACATGCGACGCGTCTCCCTTTCCGCCCTCCTTCTCGCCGCCGCCCTCGCGGCCGCGGCCGCCTGGACCGTGGGCCGCCAGCAGGCCCCCGCCCCGGTTCCGCCCGCCCCGCCGCTGGCCGCGGTCGAATCCCTGGGCGAGCTCGTCTCCGTGCGCGTGCGCTACGCCAACGTGATCGAATTCCACCGCGCGATGACGCAGGGCATCCCCTGGACCCGCTGGGAACTGCCGATCGGCGAGACCCGCGTGCTGCTGGTGGCACGCGGCGACTGCCTGGTGGGCACCGACCTGCGCGCTGCCCGCTACGAGCAGGTGGACACCGCCGCACGCACCGCCGTGCTGGCGCTGCCCGCGCCGCGCACCGTCTCGGCCCGCGTGAACCATGGCACCCGCGACGAAGGCGGCTCCTACTTCTATGCCCTGCACGGCAGCGGCCTCGAACCGCTGGTGCCTGGATCGGAGCACCGCACCCAGGCGATCGAGTCGGCGTTGCGCATCGCCCAGCAGGACGTGGCCCAGGCCTGCGCCACGCCCGAGACGTTGAGCGAAGCGCGTTCGAATACCGAGGCCGTGCTGAAGCCGCTGCTGTCGGCCTCCGGCTGGAACGTGGCGGTGCGCTGGCCTTAAGGCCACGGCCCGCTGGCGACTGGCCCAGAATATGCAATCGGCAGGCACCGCTCCTGCCCCCTCCCCGATGACTCCCCATCCACGAACCCCGGTGACCCCATGCTCGACCTGCTGATCCACGACGCCACCCTGCCCGACGGCCGCACCTCCATGTCGGTGGCGGTGCAGGACGGCCGCATCGCCGAAGTCACCGAAGGCTTGCGCGCGCCGGCCCATGCCACCGTGGATGCCGGCGGCATGCTGCTGAGCCCGCCGTTCGTCGACGCGCATTTCCACCTGGACGCCGCGCTCTCCTACGGCCTGCCGCGCGTGAACGCCAGCGGCACGCTGCTCGAAGGCATCGCGCTCTGGGGCGAGCTCAAGCCGCTGCTCACGCAGGAGGCCATCGTGGAACGCGCCCTCGCCTATTGCGACTGGGCGGTGGCGCGCGGGCTGCTGGCGATCCGCAGCCACGTGGACACCAGCGACCCGAGCCTGCTGCCCGTGGAGGCGCTGCTGGAGGTGAAGCGCCGCGTCGCGCCCTACCTCGATCTGCAACTGGTGGCCTTCCCGCAGGACGGCGTGCTGCGCACGCCCAGCGGGCTCGAGAACCTGCGCCGGGCGCTCGATCTCGGCGTGGACGTGGTCGGCGGCATTCCGCACTTCGAGCGCACCATGGCGCAGGGCGCCGAGAGCGTGCGCCTGCTCTGCGAACTCGCCGCAGAGCGCGGACTGCGCGTGGACATGCACTGCGACGAGAGCGACGACCCGCTCTCGCGCCACGTCGAAACCCTCGCGCACGAAACGCACCGCCTGGGCCTGCACGGCCGCGCCACGGGCTCGCACCTCACGTCGATGCACAGCATGGACAACTACTATGTGAGCAAGCTGATCCCGCTCATGGCCGAGGCACAGCTGGGCGTGGTGGCGAACCCGCTCATCAACATCACCCTGCAGGGCCGGCACGACACCTACCCCAAGCGCCGGGGCATGACGCGCGTGCCCGAACTGCTCGCGGCCGGGCTGACGGTGGCCTTCGGCCACGACTGCGTGATGGATCCGTGGTACGGCGGCGGCAGCGCCGACATGCTGGAGGCCGCGCACATGGGCCTGCACGTGGCGCAGATGACCGGGCAGGAGGCGATGCGCCAGTGCTTCGCCGCCGTGACGGAAAACCCCGCCCGCCTGCTGGGCCTGGAAGGCTACGGCCTCGCGGCCGGCTGCCATGCGGATTTCGTGCTGCTGCACGCACGCACCCCGGCCGAAGCGATCCGCCTGCGCGCCACGCGCCTGGGCGTCTGGCGTCGCGGACGGCGGTTGGCCGCCAGCCCCGCGCCCGCAGCGAATCTGTCGCTGCCTGGCCGGCCCGCGCAGGTGGATTTCCTGCACGGCCGCTGACGCAGGAACTCTCCATGCCCGGGCGCCTCCCTGGACCGCCCGGACCCGGGCCGGTCCAGCGGCTATCCCTTCCAGCCGGCCTGGCGCAGGCAATCCGTGTAATGCGCCATCCGCCCGGCGTCGGCGAACGGATGGCAGGCCTTCAGCGCCTCGGCCGGATAGGGCCCGAAACGGCGGGCCTGCTCGAGCGTGCGGCGGCCGTCGACGCCATGGCCGGCCGCGGTCTGGCAGGCGGCCAGCAGGTAGTGGTTGAACAGCCAGTCCGGGCGCTGCGCGAGCGCCTGCAAGGCGAAACCTTCCGCGGCCGCGTAATCCCCTTCCACGAAGCGCGCGATCGCCCGCGTGCGCACCCAGAGGCTCGTCTGCGGATCGAGCGGGCTGGCCTCGCAGGCCTGCCGGGCGCAGGCGTCCGCGTCGCGCGTGCGGCCGCTGAATGCCAGCAGCCGTCCAAGCTCGCCCGTGGCCGCGGCGAATTGCGGGCACAGCGACAGCGCCAGTTCCTGCTCCGACACCGCCTGCGCGAACTGGCCGGAGAACGACAGCGCGGTGCCGAGCGTGAAATGCGCGAAGGCATCGGTTTCGTCGCTGGCCACCGCGCGCAGCGCCAGCCGGCGGGCCTCGGAGGCATCCATGCGCACGCACGCCGACCGGCCAGCCCACACGCGGGCGATACGCACGAAGGCCAGCAGCGACAGGCTGGGTGAATCGTCGGGCCGCGCCTGGAGTGCCCGCTCCGCGTAGTGCTCGGCCTGCCGCAGGTGGTCGCGGCCGGAGCGCCAGAAGTGCCAGCGCGCGCGCATGAGCAGCGGCCAGTACTGGCCGTCCTGCGGCGCCACGGCCCCGTGCAGTCCTTCCTCGCGCCGCAGGTGGACCGGCTCGACCGACCCCGCGATGGCCGCGGCAATCCCCGACTGCGCCGCGGCAAGGTCGTCCGCGGACCGCTCGTAGCTCTCGGTCCAGATGGTCTCGTTGCGCGGCGCGTCGATCAGTTCGGCCGTCACGCGCACGCGGCCGGCGTGGAAGCGGGCCTGACCCGACACCAGGTAGCGCACGCCGAGTTCGCGGGCGATCACGGCATTGGACGGCGAGGCGTCGCCGTAGCGCTGTGTCGCGTTGCGCGCGATCACCCCCAGCCAGCGGGAGCGGGACAGCCGGTGGATCACGTCCTCGGCCACGCCGTCGGTGAAGTGCCGCTGCACCGCCTCGGAGCCCCCACCGAAGGGGAGCACGGCGATCGACCGGCCGTCGAACTCCGGCATCGGCTCCATCCCCGTCTCGCGCGCTGGCAGCGGCTCCTCCTGCGGCCCTGCCACCCTTCCCACGAACCGATACCCCTGGCCTGGAATGGTGACGATGCGGTCCGCGCCCACGAGCTTGCGCAGCGCCGACACATGCACCTGCAGGTTGTTCTCCTCCACGACCACCCCGGGCCACACCTGCCGGAACAGCTCGGATTTGGTGACGAGCGTGCCGGCCCGGTGCACCAGCGCGCACAGCACGTCGAAAGCCCGCGCTCCCACGGCGACGGGGCAACCGTGCGAGAGCAGTTGACGCTCACGCACTTTCAGCAAGAAGTGATCGAATGCGAATTCTGAGGCCATCATTTTTTTCTCGAGCAACTGTGCGGTTCCTCCCCGCGGAACGCACTCTAACGCGTGCATCACGCGCCAGCACACCCATGTAATCGAATGCAATCGCAAGCGGCTCAGTCATGTCGACGAAAGCGATTGGCACGGAATCCATAAATAATATTCATTACCGCGAGCATAGATATTTCATTGAAATCTGACAGGGCAATGAGGCGCAGCACCCGGGAACATCGCTGCGGTGCCTATCCATTGATGAATATTCAGGAAAATAAAGCGATTTTTAAAGGCTGAATAATCCGGAGCCCACAGAATGCGTCTGCCTTTCACAGCAGAGTGCGGCCCGCGAGCGGTGAAGCACTCTGATGCCGAAGGCACCCCCCATGGCCGGAAGCAGAAAGTTTGCACAGCTCCGGTTTACTTCGAACGCAACTGAACTCAGAGAGGAAAATCATGTCCGACTGCAATTGCAACCAAAACAATGCATCGAGCAACGAAGAACACGTGCCGAATTACGCGGTGGAAGGATTCGCTTCCAGCACTTCGCCGGACAATTTCGACGACGTCCGCGCGCAGCTGGTGGGCGTCGATGCAATGGCCATCCAGGCCTGTGTCACGGGAACGTACAACCCCAGCAAGCACCAGCTGTGCTTCAAGGTACCGGTCATCGGCACGAAGTGCATCACGATCCCCTCGAACATTCCTCTGCCGGCGGGCGCGGTGAAGGTGTGCCTCACGACCTGCGGCACCATTCCGTGCGGCGCCAAGGTGACGGTCTATCTCAACAACAGCCCGGTGTACACCACCAAGTTCGGTTGCTGCTGAGCACCGTCCAGCCCGCGCCCGCCGCACCTGGGAGGTAACGGGGCGCGCAGTGTCGGGAACAGCCGTTCAGGCCCTGCCGGAACGGCTGTTTTTTTGCGTTCGGTCCGCTGCTCGGGCACCTGGCGGGGCGTGGCGTCCCGCACGGCCGCCGCATCAATCGCCCGGCCCGTCCACCACATGGCACTCGCGCCGCAGCAGGGCGCGGGCTTCCTCCAGGCGCTCGTCCCGCGCATCGAGCAGCGTGCGGCCCGACTCGTCCACGAACGACTTCCAGAGCGCGAGGTAGCTGGCGCGGCGCGCGCCGGCCGCATGGTCGCGGATGAACGCTTCCGCCAGCTTGGGCTGCCAGCCATGGCGGCGCACGCGGCGCACGAGGCTCGCCGCGGCCTTCTCAGTCAGGACGGTCTTGCGCGGCACGCCGGCCGCGAGGCACAGGAACAGGGTGAGCAGCGAATGCTCGTCCTCGTGGCCCTGCGTGAGGCGTTCCCAGGTGCGGCTGGCGGGCGCCGCGGGCTCGCCCTCCTCTTCGCCGCCCGCCTCCAGCAGCGCGTCCAGGCCGTGGTGGTAGTCGTCCACCTCGGCGAGCGGATCGTCCTGCAGAAAATAGCGGGCGCGGAAGCTGCCCATGGGCCGCAGCAGCGTGCGGGTGGCCACGGATCCATCGAGGATGCGCGCGGCGTCGGCGAGCACGGCCGGGGCCTGTGCGTCCACCACGGCCGCCGTCCCGGTGGGCAAGCCGCCCGGCAGCGGCAGGCGGGCCGGCGGCGGGATGCCCTTGCGGCGCATCGCCGACAGGCGCTTCTCGAACGACACGGCATGCGGCCAGGCCTCGGCGGCCGGATGCATCCAGTGCCAGAGCAGGCCCATGCGCACCACGGCCTCGGCCTCGGCGCCCGATTCCTCCAGGGCGGATTCGTCCACGTCCAGTCGCTCGGCGAACCAGCGCGCGGCGGCGATCGCGGCGGCGATGCCGCTGCGCCGCTCCAGCTCGGCGCGGTACTCGGCATGGCTGCGCAGCGACCATACGGAAAGCTGCTGCACGTCCGGCTCGTCCGTGGTGGACAGGAAGCCGAAGTTGCTGCTCTGCGGTAGCGCGATCAGCCGGCGGAGCCGGTCCGATCCCGCCTTGGAGCGCGACAGGAAGGTGTGCTCGCGCAGCATCTGCGCGGCACGGTCCAGATCGCCGCCGCTTTCTTCCAGCAGATCGAGGCTGACGAGGTTCACCATGCGCTCGCGCGCCCGCTCCAGGTCGGGCCGCAGGAACTCGGTGCCGAAATAGCGCGCGATCTGCACCATGCCCTTGGGCGCGTCGGCGCCGATGGCTTCCACCTTCTCGGGCGGCACGATACCGTGGCGGATGCCGTGGATGAGCGCTTTCTCGAAGAAGGCGCGCGCATCGTGCAGCGAGAGCGCCGACGAGGCGCCCTGCCCGGCGGATGCGGAATCGGGGATGGAAGACGTCATCGCAGCGCGCCTCGCGGGGTTCTCAGATCGCCGACTCTTCGTCGGAGGCGCGCGCGGCCGGCGTGGCCTTGCCGCGGTCGGTCTCGCTGGTCTCGAACTTGCCGTCGTCGTCCTCGTCCGTGCCGGATTCGTCGTCGCCCAGCCCTTCGTCGTAGGCCTGGGCCTTGGCACGCAGCACGAGCAGCGTTTCGATGAACAGGTCCGGGCACTGGTAGCGCAGCAGCCAGGCGAGCTGCATCCAGTCGCGGTCGGCCACCTCGTCCTGGTCCACCTTCGGCGGCGCGTAGGCCACGTTGAAGAGCTGGTCTTCGGTGAGCGAGGGGCCGTAGTCTTCGGTGGCGTCGAAGAGGCCGGTGCGCGCGAACGCCTCCAGCCGGCTCCACTTCTCCGCGAAATAGTGGGCCAGGGCCTCGCTGCCGCCCTCCAGATCGCCGATGGCGGTGATGAACTCCAGCGGATCGGCGTCGCCGCGGAACACCACGGCGTTCACCATGCTGCGCAGGTGGGTGTGGGTGGCGTCCTTGTACTGCTTCTCCAGCACCAGCGCGCGCGCGAACTGCTCCGGCGTGACCAGCATGTTCACCACCGAGGCCTTGGATTCGTCGTACTCGCGCATCACGGCGAGCACGTCCTTGGGCGCCAGCTCGCCCAGCACTTCCACCAGCGCGCCGTCGCCCTGGGTGTCGGCCAGCTCGGAGAGGGCGGATTCCGCGCCCACGATGTCGCCGGCGGCGATCAGGGCCTGGGTCTGGGTGATGAGGGCGAGGTGTCTTGACATGGGCAGGCAGCGGAACGGAAGCGGTTCGGCAAGAGAAAGTGGAAAGGCGGGCGTGGGCGCAGGCCAGGGGCAGCGTCAGTCCTTGCGGTCGAAGCCCAGGTCGGCGAGCCAGTCGGCACCGGCCTCTTCGCGGTCGGAATGCGTGCGCGGCCCGGAGGCGTCGTCCGCGCTCCAGCGCGCGGAGTCGTCGTCGCCGGCATCGGCGGAGTCGTCCCCCTCGCCGTCCGCGTCGTCACCGTCGGTGGCCGCTGCGTCACCGGCGGCCGCGGCATGGCGCGCATGCAGCCGCTGGTACTCCAGAAGCGCCGCCATGGTGAGGAAGCGCGCGCCCGAGGGCTCGGCCAGCACCACGTCAGCCAGCGGCTGGGCCCAGGATTCGAGCGCGGCGGCGCCGCCCAGGGCGGACCACTCGGGCAGGTCGGCCCCGGCGCGCGCCAGCAGCGGCTCCAGCGCCGCAGGCCGGTGGAAGCGGAAGCCCTGGTGGAAGGCCACGGCCACCATTTCGGGGCTGAAATCGATCATCTGCGCCAGGAAGGCGATCTCGCCGCGCTTCTGGGCGAGGCGCTTGCGCAGCACGTCCTTGCCCTCGGAATCCTGGGCGAGGTCGTCCAGCTCGGCCTGGTAGGCCGAGCGCAGGTCATGGAAGAAGGGAGAGAGTTTCACGAGGAGAGCAAATTCCGGGAATAGGACTGCCAGATCTCCCGCGCCGTCTGCAGCGGGTCGTCGAGCAGGTTGCGGCGGCGGTTGTCGTCGTAGGCCTGGCGCGCCGCGTCGTCCGACAGCACCTCGTAGGCCTTCTGTACCGCGCGGAAGCGCTCGGCCGCATCCGGCGAGGGATTGCGGTCGGGATGGTAGAAGGCGGCCTTCTGGCGGAAGGCCTTCTTGACATCGGCCAGGGTCGCGTGGGCGCCCAGCCCGAGGGCGGCGTAGTGATCGGTCATGCGCGGGATGGAAGGGGTGGGGACGGACGGGCGCACGGGCGCCGCCCCAGGGCCCGGGGAGGCGCGGTTATACACCAAGAGCGGCGGCCGTGCCCGCGTGCGGGTTCGCGGGTCCTCCGTACGGCCGGGCTGCGGCGGTCGGCCCGCCCGGCCGTGCGATGTGTGGCGACACGGTACAGGCGGTGCGCCACGTGTGTTCCATAACGGAACACATGGAACACCTTCCGCAGGCCCGCTGCGGCATCCGGCACAGTGCAGCGCCCTGGCATGGCGATTGCGCAATGGAAGGCACCGGGGCTGCGTGGTGCAGCCCACGGCACACATCCACCTCAGGAGACAAGCACCATGGACATGGCAGAAATCGCCAACCTCGGCATCGCCAACCCCTACAAGAAGCAGTACGGCAACTACATCGGCGGCGCCTGGACCGCGCCGGTGGACGGCCAGTACTTCGAGAACAGCTCGCCGATCGACGGCCAGCCGTTCACCTCGGTGCCGCGTTCCAACGACAAGGACATCAACGCCGCGCTGGACGCCGCGCACAAGGCCCGTGCCGCCTGGGGCAAGACCTCGACCACCGACCGCGCCAACATCCTGCTGAAGATCGCCGACCGCATGGAAGCGAACCTGCTCACGCTCGCCGTGGCCGAGACGATCGACAACGGCAAGCCGCTGCGCGAGACCATGGCGGCCGACATCCCCCTGGCGATCGACCACTTCCGCTACTTCGCGGGCGCGGTGCGCGCGCAGGAAGGCGGCATCAGCGAGATCGACCACAACACGGTGGCCTACCATTTCCACGAGCCGCTGGGCGTCGTGGGCCAGATCATTCCCTGGAACTTCCCGATCCTGATGGCCGTCTGGAAGCTCGCGCCGGCCCTGGCCGCCGGCAACTGCGTGGTGCTCAAGCCCGCCGAGCAGACGCCCGCCTCCATCCTCGTGCTGATGGAGCTGGTGGGCGATCTGCTGCCGCCGGGCGTGGTGAACGTCGTCAACGGCTTCGGGCTGGAGGCCGGCAAGCCGCTGGCCAGCAGCCCGCGCATCGCCAAGATCGCCTTCACCGGCGAGACCACCACTGGCCGGCTCATCATGCAGTACGCCAGCCAGAACATCATCCCGGTGACGCTGGAGCTGGGCGGCAAGAGCCCGAACATCTTCTTCGAAGACGTGATGAGCGCCGACGACGCCTTCTTCGACAAGGCGCTGGAAGGCTTCGCGATGTTCGCGCTCAACCAGGGCGAGGTCTGCACCTGCCCGAGCCGCGCGCTCATCCAGGAATCGATCTACGAGCAGTTCATGGAGCGCGCCCTGAAGCGCGTGGCCGCGATCAAGCAGGGCCATCCGCTCGACAAGGGCACGATGATCGGTGCGCAGGCGTCGCAGGAGCAGTTGGAGAAGATCCTCTCGTACCTCGACCTGGGCCGGCAGGAGGGTGCCGAATGCCTGATCGGCGGCGAGCGCAACGCACTCGAAGGCTCGCTGGCCGGCGGCTACTACGTCAAGCCCACGGTCTTCAAGGGCCACAACAAGATGCGCATCTTCCAGGAGGAGATCTTCGGGCCCGTGGTGTCCGTCGCCACCTTCAAGACCGAGGAGGAAGCGCTGGAGATCGCCAACGACACGCTCTACGGCCTGGGCGCCGGCGTGTGGAGCCGCGACGGTGCCCGCGCCTTCCGCATGGGCCGCGGCATCCAGGCCGGCCGCGTCTGGACCAACTGCTACCACGCCTACCCCGCGCACGCGGCCTTCGGCGGCTACAAGCAGTCCGGCATCGGCCGCGAGAACCACAAGATGATGCTCGACCACTACCAGCAGACCAAGAACCTGCTCGTGAGCTACAGCCCCGACAAGCTGGGCTTCTTCTGACGGCTTGACCTGCATCAGCAGCGACCGAGGGAGGGCGGCATATGGTGGAAGCCAGCCCTCCCCGTCGGGAACCTGTCCCAGGTCCCAACCCTTCCCCCACAAGAAAGGATTTCCGTTCCATGCTCCCCAAGACCATGAAAGCCGCCGTCGTGCGCGAATTCGGCAAGCCGCTCGCCATCGAAGAGGCCCCGGTGCCGACGCCCGCCGACGACCAGATCCTCGTGAAGATCGAGGCCTCCGGCGTGTGCCATACCGATCTGCATGCCGCCGAAGGCGACTGGCCCGTCAAGCCGAACCCGCCGTTCATCCCCGGCCACGAGGGCGTGGGCTTCGTCGCGGCCATCGGCAAGAACGTGAAGCACGTCAAGGAAGGCGACCGCGTCGGCGTGCCCTGGCTGCACTCGGCCTGCGGCTGCTGCACGCACTGCCTGGGCGGCTGGGAGACGCTGTGCGAATCGCAGAGCAACACCGGCTACTCGGTCAACGGCGGCTTCGCCGACTATGCGCTGGCCGACCCGAACTTCGTGGGCCACCTGCCCGAGGACGTCAGCTTCGTGGACATCGCTCCGGTGCTGTGCGCGGGCGTGACAGTCTACAAGGGCCTGAAGGTGACGGATGCGAAGCCGGGCGACTGGGTGGTCATCTCCGGCATCGGCGGCCTGGGCCACATGGCGGTGCAGTACGCCCGCGCCATGGGCATGAACGTCGCGGCCGTGGACGTGGAGGACGACAAGCTCGAACTCGCGAAAAGGCTGGGCGCGAGCGTCACGGTGAACGCGAAGAACACCGACCCGGCCGCCTACCTGCAGAAGGAGATCGGCGGCGCCCACGGTGCGCTGGTCACTGCCGTCTCGCCCAAGGCGTTCGAGCAGGCCCTCGGCATGGTGCGGCGCGGCGGCACGGTGTCGCTCAACGGCCTGCCGCCCGGCAACTTCCCGCTGCCGATCTTCGACATGGTGCTGCGCGGCATCACTGTGCGCGGCTCCATCGTCGGCACCCGCCTGGACCTGCAGGAATCGCTGGATTTCGCGGCCCGCGGCCAGGTGAAGGCCACCGTGGCGACGGAGAAGCTGGAGAACATCAACGACGTGTTCGCACGCATGCACAAGGGCCAGATCCAGGGCCGCATCGTGCTGGACATGGCGGCGCACTGACCGGCTCGGGCCGGCCACGCCCTGCGCCCCGGCGCAAGGGCGTGCGCCGCCGCCGGGCGCGCGCCGACGCCGCGCTTCGGGCACACTGCCACAAGCGCCGATCCCCATGACAGGAGACACCGCATGACGACGACGACCGCGCCCCCCGTGTCTGCCGGCTCCCCGGCTCCGGCCGAAGCCGGTGCCGATGCAGGCCCCGCCACCCGCGTCTCCGCCACGCCCGAGGCGGTCGCGCTCATCGAGCGGCTGCGGGCGCAGCACGGGCCGCTCATGTTCCACCAGTCCGGCGGCTGCTGCGACGGCAGCGCGCCGATGTGCTTCGCGCTCGGCGAATTCATGCTCGGCGACTCCGATGTGCTGCTCGGCGAGATCGCGGGCACGCCCTTCTACATGAGCGAATCGCAGTTCGCGTACTGGGAACACACGCACCTGATCATCGATGCCGTGCCGGGCAACGGGGGCATGTTCTCGCTGGAGCGGCCCACGGGGCTGCGGTTCCTCACGCGCTCGCGGCTCTACGGGGACGCGGAGTGGGCGGCGATCGAGGCGCTGGGCCCGCCGCGGCGCGGCGGAGGCTGAGGGCCAGGCGGTCCATTGCACAGCGCCGAAGGCGTGGCATGCTGGACGCTTTCAGAACCTATCTCGTTCCATGCGAATCCTTCTCGGGCTGGCAGGCCTCGCTGTCGCATTGCTCACCTGGGGCATCGCCATCGCCGTGTCGCAGGGTGGGCTGCCCTATCTGGACAAAGACGCGGGCGCCCTGATCACCTGGCTGCTGTTCTGCCCTGCGGTGCTCTGCTTCCTGCCCTTGGCGGGCATGGCATTGCAGCGGAATCCGGTGGCGGCGGTCTGGTGGGTGGCCGTCGCGCCCATCGCCGGGGCCGCCCATTTCTTCATCCCGGCGTCTCTGGTCCCCGCCGACCCCGATCCGCGCTGGGCGGTATGGGTGCTGTCCGTTCTCTGGGCCTGCCCTGTCGGGTACATGGCGTTGCGGTCCTGCTTTGCCAGGCGATCAGCCCCGGGACAGACCAGGCGTCCGACCGATTGACGAACCGCGTTGGCCGGCCCCCGCGATCCCCCGGCTGTGCAATGGCTCGCCTGTCGGCACCGACAGGGTGACGCCGCCGTCAGTGTCCGGCAGGCGTTGCGTCCATGGCCTTGAGCCGCCGGTACACCGTATTGCGCGAAACGCCCAGGGCCCGTGCCACGGCGGACACGTTGCCGCCATGTACCGACAGGGCATGCCGCAGCGCGTCACCCACCGTGGCGTCCAAAGACCGCACCGAGGGCGGCACCGCCTGGTGCACGGGGGTGGGCTGGGGCAGTGTCTCCTTCGCCGGATACGCCAGGGTTTCGATATCGCCCAAGGCCTCTCCGCCCGCAGACCGCGCTGCCGCGGAGGCCACCGGGCCGGCCTCGTCGAACAGGTCTTCCGGCAGGTGATCGATGTCGATCTCGTCCGCGTCGCCCGCCATCAGCGCCGCCGTGCGCAGCGCGTTCGAGAGCTGGCGCAGGTTGCCCGGCCATCGGTGCGCGAGGAACAGTTCCATGGCGCGGGCCGAGACGCGCAGCGGCGCCGCACCGCAGGGCCGATGCCACCCGCCGGACGCAGGCACCGGTGCATTCGCCGTTTCGGCGGCGCGCTCGCGGTCCTGTGCCTGCAGCAGCCGCTGCACGATCACGCCCAGATCGGTGCGCTCGCGCAGCGCCGGCAGCCGCACCACGAGGCCGTTGAGCCGGTAGTAGAGATCGTCGCGGAACAGCCCCCGGGCCATCATGTCGCGCAGGTTGCGGTGGGTGGCGCAGAGCACGTGCACGTCCACCGGAATCTGCCGCGCCGAGCCCAGCGGCGCCACGGTGCGTTCCTGCAGCACGCGCAGCAGCCGGGCCTGCATGGCCAGCGGCATGTCGCCGATCTCATCCAGGAACAGCGTGCCGCCGTGCGCCTGGGCGATCTTGCCCACGCTGCCCTTGCGGCGCGCGCCCGTGAAGGCACCCTCTTCGTAGCCGAACAGCTCGGCCTCGATCAGCGTCTCCGGGATCGATGCGCAATTCACCGCCACGAAGGGCCCGCGAGCGCGGGGACCGTCCTGGTGGATCGCCTGCGCGAGCAGTTCCTTGCCCGTGCCCGTCTCTCCGAGGATCAGCATCGGCACGTCGCTGCCGAGCACGCGCGAGACGCGGTCGAGCACCTGCGCGAGGTGCGCGTCCCCGGTGTCCAGATAGCGCAGGCCGGACATGCGGCCGCCCGGTACCGCGCCCGCCGGCCGCGCCCACGGAAGCGGTGCGGCCTGCCGGGATCCGGGCCCCAGCCCCTGGCCCCGTGTCCGTTCGGCCTCCCGCCGCTCCGGCGACGGCAGCGGGCCGCGGCCCGACATTCCGTCCGCCGCGCCTGCGGCATCGGGCATCCAGCCCAGCGCCGAGGCGCCCCGGGGCCGGAACTCCACCAGGGCACTGACCACCACGCCGCCCGGCAGCGCCAGCCGCAGCGGTTGCGGCGTGGCGCTGCGCGCATGGGCCAGCAGCGCGCTCATGGGCATGCCGAAAAGCGACGGGAAGGTCTGCGCCTGCATCGCATTCGACGACAGGCCCAGCTGGAACTGGCCGCTGCGGTTCGCCGCGAGAAAGCGCCCTTCGGGCGTGAATGCCGCCAGGCCCTCCACCAGCGTGCCCAGGAACTCCGGGCGGGCATGGAAGCGCAGCCGCACCGCATCCTCGTAGACCTTGCCGAAGAGGTGGTTCTCCACCATGCGTGCCGACATGCGCACCAGCGCCAGCGTGTGGGCGCTCTGCTGGTGGCGGTCGCCGCTCACGTCGAGCGCGCCGATCACCTGCCCCTGCGGATCGCAGATGGGCGCGCAGGAACAGGTAAGGAACTGGTTCGCCGCCAGGAAGTGCTCGTCGCCGTTCACCTGCACCGCGTCGCCCAGCGCCAGCGCGGTGCCGATGGCGTTGGTGCCCTTGCTCTGCTCGGACCAGGTGCCCCCGGGGCGCAGCGCCACGCGCTGGGCGCGGCCCAGGAACTCCTCGTCGCCGAGCGCGTGCAGCACGATGCCCTGCGCGTCGGTGAGCAGCACCATGCTCTGGGTGCCGGCGATCTGGGCGGAAAGCGTCTCCATCACCGGCACGGCATGCGCGAACAGCGCCTCGTTGCGCGCGACGGTCCAGGCCAATGCATCGGCCGCCAGGGGCTGGAGATCGGCGGATGCATGGCGGTGCAGCCCGAAGGAGCGGGAGCGCTCGTGCGCTTCGGCGATCACGCGGGCCGGCGGCATCGGTACGAAGGCGGCGGGCTGCGCCGGCCCCGCACCGCGAAGGGAGCTCTGCATGGATTGTCTCCTCGGTGGCGCAGGCTCGCGTTCAGGGCGCGGCCCGCGGCGTTATCCGGGCACCATAGCACCATCGGCGGGCGCCGTCCCGCAAAACCGCCCGCGTCCCCGGGTCATGCGCCCTGCGGCACGCCCGCGGCTGCCGGCGGATCACCGGCCAGCGCGTCCACCAGCGCCTCCAGCACCGCGCCCACGTCGTCCTCGACCTTGACCGCGATCAATCCGTCGGCGCGCGTCATGCCGCGGTTCACGGCGGCCACCGGCAGCCCGGCATCGGCGGCCGCCTGCACGAAGCGGAAGCCTGAGTACACCATCAACGACGATCCGGCGACGAGCAGACCGTGGGAGCGCCCGAGCGCCGCCCGCGCGGCCTCCACGCGTTCGCGTGGCACGCTCTCTCCGAAGAACACCACGTCCGGCTTGAGCGGCCCGCCGCCGCAGTGCGGGCAGGACGGCAGCGTGAATGCGGAGAAGTCACGCCCGTCCAGGTCGGCGTCGCCGTCCGGTGCCGCGGTGGCCGTCAGCGCGGCCCAGGCCGGATTGCGGTCCTCCAGCCAGGACTGCAGGAGGGCCCGCGGCATGCGCGCCTCGCAGGCCATGCAGCGCACCGTGTCGATGCGCCCATGCAGGTCGATCACCCGCTGCTGGCCCGCGGCCCCGTGCAGGCCGTCCACGTTCTGCGTGAGCAGCATTTCCACGCGGCCCATCGCCTCCAGCGCGGCCAGGGCGCGGTGCGCCGTGCCCGGTACGGCGCCGCCCATGACGCGCCAGCCGATCATGCTGCGCGCCCAGTAGCGGCGGCGCACCGCGTCGTCGCCCATGAAGGCCTGGTAGGTGACGGGCTGCGGACGCTTCCAGGCGCCGCCCTCGTCGCGGTAGTCGGGAATGCCGGATGCCGTGCTGCAGCCGGCGCCGGTCAGCACGAAGAGCCGCGGGCAGGCGCGCGCCCAGCCCAGCAAGGCGTCCAGCCCGCCGGCCGATGCGGCCATGGGCACGGTGTCGGACAGGCCCTGGCCGGTGCCCGCGGGCCCGTCAGAAATCGGGAGCGATGCTCTCGGCATACTCGTACAGCGCTCCCAGGATCGCCTCGCCACGCTCGTCCGCCGTTGCTCCCAGCGTGTCCAGCCGCGAGAACAGCGCGTCGAAGGTCAGGCCTCCGCCCTCGCCCTCCATCAGGCGCGCCACGCGAAGCCCCTCCCAGCGCTCGCGCTCCGCCCCGTCCAGCGTCTCGGGGAAATTGCGCGCACGGTAGCGCCAGGCCAGTTCTTCCAGGCGCTCGTCGTCGAAGCCCGGGCGTGCGAGCGCCAACTCCTGTGGCGGCAGCGCGCGCAGCCGCTCGAGCCGCCGCCGGTCCTCGTTGCCGACGAAGCCGCCGTACAGGTCCTGGTCCACGTCGGCCGGCCCTTCCTTGGGCCGCGCGAACACTTCCGACCAGATTGCACTCATGTCCGGCAGTCCGCGCGCGATCTCCGCATGGGCGGCAGCGCGCTCCATGTCGATGCCCCAGCGCTGCGCCATCGCGGGCGTGAGGGTGTTGACATTGCCCACCACCATCGGCGACTTGTTCAGGTGCACGCTCTTGACCGGCAAGCGCACCACGCCCTCCGGCAGGTCGGCCGTGCGGGTAAACAGGCGCTCGCGGATGCGCGCGGCGTCCAGGCCGGCCAGCTCGGACGGATCGTGCGCCAGGTCCCACGCGATCAGCTCGTTGCGGTTGGTCGGGTGGCTGGCGAGCGGCCACAGAATCCCCAGGCAGCCCCGGTCGGCGGGGAACATGCCCGACACGTGCAGGAAGGGGCGCGCGGTATCGGCCGTGGCCGGCAGGCGCAGCTCCGCGGCCACGCGGTCCTTGCGGCGCAGGCCGAGCGCGAACTCGAACAGCCGCGGCTGGCGATCGCGGATCAGCCGCGCCAGCGCGATCGTGGCGCGCACGTCGGACAGCGCATCGTGCGCGGCCTCGTGCGCCAGGCCGTTGGCGCGCGACAGGTGCTCCAGCTTCAGGCTCGGCGAGCCGTCCTCCTTGCGCGGCCACTCGATGCCGTCGGGGCGCAGCGCGTACGTGAGCCGCACCACGTCCAGCAGATCCCAGCGGCCGCAATCGTTCTGCCACTCGCGCGCATACGGGTCGATCAGGTTGCGCCAGAACATGAAGCGCGTGATCTCGTCGTCGAAGCGGATCGTGTTGTAGCCCACGCCGATCGTGCCGGGCCGGGCCAGCTCCGCCTCGATGCGCGCGGCGAACTCGTGCTCCGGCACGCCGCGCTCCAGGCACAGCTGCGGCGTGATGCCGGTGAGCAGGCACGACTCCGGATCGGGCAGGTAGTCCGGCGCCGGGCGGCAGTAGAGCATCACCGGCTCGCCGATCTCGTTCAGGTCCGCATCCGTGCGGATGCCCGCGAACTGCGCCGGGCGGTCCCGCCGCGGGTCCGCGCCGAAGGTTTCGTAGTCGTGCCAGAAGAACGTGTGCATGGATCGCGTCGTGGAAAAGAAAGGCTTGTCCGCAGGTAAAGCTCCAGCCCCCGAGTATGCCGGCACGGCCGTGGCGCGTGACAATGGGGGGATGCAACGCAGAAACACGACGCCCGCCTCCGCCCTCCGTCCGTCCTCGTGCACCGCCGCCGCACCGCCGCGGCCCTGGTGGCCCCTTGCCGGGGCCGGCCTGCTCGGCGCCCTGCTGGCCGGCTGTGCCTCCGCCCCGCCCGCCGCGCCCGGCGTGGTATCCACGGGCATGCCTGCCGGCAGCGCCCCGACCGCCCCGGCACCTGCCGCACCGGCCGTGCCCGCCCCGGGCACGCAGGCCGCCACGCCCGCAGATACGGTGCTCCAAGCCTCCGCAGAGGCTGACAAGGCCGGGTTCGCGCAATGGCTCACCACCTTCCGCCAGGAGGCCCTGCAGGCCGGCATCCGCCCGGCCACCGTCGCCGCCGCGCTGGACAACGCCGAGTGGCTGCCCCGCGTGATCGAGCTGGACCGGTCCCAGCCCGAGTTCACGCGCACGCCCTGGGCCTACCTGGACAGCGCCGTTTCCGACGCGCGCATCCAGCGCGGCCGCGCCGTGCTCGCCGAGCAGCGCGGCGCGCTGGACGCCGCATCGGCCCGCTACGGCGTGCCCGCCGAGGTCATCGCCGCCATCTGGGGCATGGAGAGCAACTACGGCTCCAACTTCGGCAGCTTCCGCACCGTGGATGCGCTCGCCACCCTCGCCTACGAAGGCCGTCGGCGCGACTGGGCGCGCGGCGAACTGCTGGCCGCACTGCGCATCATCGACCAGGGCGACATCGCCGCCGACCGCATGATCGGCTCCTGGGCCGGCGCCATGGGCCACACGCAGTTCCTGCCCTCGGTGTTCCTGGGCTACGCGGTGGATGCCGACGGCGACGGCCACCGCGACATCTGGGGCAGCGTGCCGGACGTCGCCGCCTCCACCGCCAATTTCCTCGCGCGCATGGGCTGGCAGCCCGGCCAGCCCTGGGGCGTGGAAGTGCGCCTGCCGCAAGGCTTCGACTACGAGCGCGCGGAACTCGCCGTGCGGCATCCGTCCACCCAGTGGGCGGCCGAAGGCGTGCAGTCGATCGACGGCCAGCCCCTGCCCGCACTGGACGGCGCCTCCATCCTGGTGCCCGCCGGCGTGCGCGGCCCGGCCTTCCTGGTGGGGCCGAACTTCCGCGTGCTGCTGCGCTACAACAACTCCACCAACTACGCCCTGGGCGTCGGCCTGCTCGCGCGCCAGTTCACGGGCGGCCCCGGCGTGACCGCGCCCTGGCCGCGCGATCTGCAGCCGCTCACGCGCACCCAGACACGCGACCTGCAGAACGCGCTGAACGCACGCGGCTTCGCGGCGGGCACCGCCGACGGCGTGATGGGCCCGGCCACGCGCGCGGGCCTGCGCCGCTACCAGCAGAGCATCGGGCAGGTGGCCGACGGGTATCCCACGCTGGAACTGCTGCAGCGTCTGCAGGCGCCCTGAGACGGCCGAGGCCCCTGGCGATCCGGGGGCGGGACGCCGGGGCCTGGTGCCCGCCGCGCGGCCGACGTCAGATCCTGCCGGGAACGATGTAGACGCCGATCCGCTCCGCGAGATCGAGGACGGCTTCGTAGGTCGCCATGTCCTCGTGCAGGCTGCGCGATTCTCCCTGTTGCACGAAGGCACGTTCCGGCACGCGATCGCCGAACAGCACGAAGGCACGCGCCGAATCGTCCTGCCGGGAGATCCACGACAGCCCCTGCGCCTGCGGGCATTGCCGGTGGATCGCCCGCGCCCATTCGCGGGTTCTCGGGTACTGGTCCTTTTCGGTGTCGATGAGCTGCTTGCGCGTGACGCCCAGCCTCCGCAGCGCCACGCTGGAGAGATCGGCCAACTGCAAGCCCTGCAGCACCTCCACGGCCGAGTGCCTCTGGCCCGCCAGTCTCCTTTTGTCGAAGGTCTTGGTGCCTGCCGTGTGGGGAACGTCGTGGAAGACGGTCTCCATCAGCGCGCAGTCGCGCGTGGTACCGGCGTACAGGGTCGGGATCGGCCGGCCCTGGTCGTCCTGGATGGGACTGAACCGGGCATTGCCCTGAACTCCCGGGTTGAATTGGACCGCACCGTATTGCGCCAGATGCACCCGGTGCAGGAGCTGGCCTGCCGGCAGCCCGATGAGTCGAAGCTGCAGCGCGTGCGCAGGCTCCGGGGTCATCGCCGGCATGGCGAGCGCCTCGGGCACTGCCGGCTCCGAAGCGCCCGCTGGCGCCTCAGCCATGCGCGATGTCCTGCACCTCGTCCCGCGCAGCCTCGATCACCCTGTCCGGCTCCGAGGCCAGCAGGTCCTGCGGGCGTTTGCCCCCGAGAAAGCCGTTGTCGGACTGGAACCAGTAGGCCATTCCCCAGCCGTCCTTGTGCCCGCCGAAGGCCTCGATCACCTTCGCCAGCGCCTTCACCGGGCGAAACTGGCTGCCGGGGTCCAGCCCGAAACCGGGAAAGTAATCCACCCCATTGTGGTGAATGGCGAAGATCGACCCCTGCCGCTTCCATTTGTTCGGCTGGGCACTCGGGTTGACGCGGCTCAGGTCGGCCAGTTCGGCGATCTGGACCGCGGTGAGCCAGTCGCCGCTGTCCAGCACCGCCTTGCGCGCCTGCACCCACATGGCGGCTTCCTTGATAAGCCGGGGCGACACCGGGGCACGCGGCACCAGCACCTCGGCAAGGCGTTCCAGCGATTCGTTGTCGTGCCGCTGCAAAAGCACCTCGAACATCGAAGAAGCCACGCTGGTGACGTTCGCCGCCAGGGTTTCGAAGACGGGTTCGTGGATCTTGTCGAAAGCGAGCACGAGCACACGATCGGCGTGGGACCGGCCGAGGCGGGCCTGCACTTCCTGGGGTGTGCCGCCCCAGGTGGCGACGCCCGAGCGATCTTCGACAACCTTCATGGCGAGCTCCTGGAGATATATGGAAGATCAAAAGATACCATATCCACCATAACCCCCCAAACCTTTCTTGCATTTGCGGGCGCTGCCCATCCGAATGGAGAGCCTGCAGAAGAGCAGAAATGCCCAGACGAAAAAAAAGCCCGCAGTCTCCGATGGAGGCTACGGGCCCGGTACGGCGCCAGAAAAGCGCCGGTACGGAACGGCAGTGACGGTCAGTCCGCCGTGGCTTCTTCCGGCTCCGCCGGTTCCGACCTGGCAGAGCGGTCCTTCTTTGGCAGCGGCTGGATGTCCAGCAGCACCTCGGGCGTCTCGGTGCCCTTGTCGTCGGTCTTGACCTCGATGTCCACCGTCAGGCGGCCACCGTCGGTCAGGCGGCCGAACAGCAGTTCGTCGGCCAGCGCCCGGCGGATCGTGTCCTGGATGAGGCGCTGCATCGGCCGCGCGCCCATCAGCGGATCGAAGCCCTTCTTGGCGAGGTGCTTGCGCAGCGTGTCGGTGAAGGTGACCTCCACCTTCTTCTCGGCCAGCTGGGTTTCGAGCTGCAGCAGGAACTTGTCCACCACGCGCAGGATGATCTGCTCATCGAGCGGCTTGAAGTTGACGATCGCATCCAGCCGGTTGCGGAACTCAGGCGTGAACAGGCGCTTGATGTCGGCCATCTCGTCGCCGGCCTGCCGCGGATTGGTGAACCCGATGGTGGCCTTGTTCATGGTCTCGGCACCCGCGTTCGTCGTCATGATGATGATGACGTTGCGGAAGTCGGCCTTGCGTCCGTTGTTGTCCGTCAGCGTGCCGTGGTCCATCACCTGCAGCAGCACGTTGAAGATGTCCGGATGCGCCTTCTCGATCTCGTCGAGCAGCAGCACCGCGTGCGGCTTCTTCGTGATCGCCTCGGTCAGCAGGCCGCCCTGGTCGAAGCCGACGTAGCCCGGGGGCGCGCCGATCAGGCGGCTCACGGCGTGGCGCTCCATGTACTCCGACATGTCGAAGCGGATCAGCTCGATGCCCAGGATGTAGGCCAGCTGCTTGGCCGCCTCGGTCTTGCCGACACCGGTCGGGCCGCTGAAGAGGAACGAGCCGATCGGCTTGTCGCCCTTGCCCAGGCCCGAGCGCGCCATCTTGACCGCGGAGGCGAGCACTTCCAGCGCCTTGTCCTGGCCGAACACCACGCTCTTCAGGTCGCGCTCGATGGTCTGCAGCTTGCTGCGGTCGTCGTTGGAGACGTTCGCGGGCGGAATGCGCGCGATCTTCGCGACGATTTCCTCGATCTCGGCCTTGCCGATGGTCTTCTTGCGCTTGCTGGCCACCAGGATCCGCTGGGCCGCGCCGGCCTCGTCGATCACGTCGATCGCCTTGTCGGGCAGATGGCGGTCGTTGATGTACTTGGCCGACAGCTCCGCCGCCGCCTGCAGGGCCGCGGTGGCGTACTTCACGCTGTGGTGCTCCTCGAAGCGGCTCTTGAGGCCCTTGAGGATGTCCACGGTTTCGGCCACCGTGGGCTCGACCACGTCCACCTTCTGGAAGCGCCGCGACAGAGCCGCGTCCTTCTCGAAGATGCCGCGGTACTCGCTGAACGTGGTCGCGCCGATGCACTTGAGCTGGCCGCTGGAGAGCGCCGGCTTGAGCAGGTTGGACGCGTCCAGCGTACCCCCCGAGGCCGCGCCGGCACCGATCAGGGTGTGGATCTCGTCGATGAACAGGATCGCGTTCGGCTTGTCCTTGAGGGACTTGAGCACGCCCTTCAGGCGCTGCTCGAAATCACCGCGGTACTTGGTGCCGGCCAGCAGCGCGCCCATGTCGAGCGAGTACACCGTCGCCTCGGCGAGGATCTCGGGCACGTCGTTCTGCGTGACGCGCCAGGCGAGGCCCTCGGCGATCGCGGTCTTGCCCACGCCCGCCTCGCCCACCAGCAGCGGGTTGTTCTTGCGGCGGCGGCAGAGGATCTGGATCGTGCGCTCGACCTCGTAGTGGCGGCCGATCAGCGGATCGATCTTGCCTTCCTTGGCGGCGACGTTCAGGTTCTGCGTGTACTGCTCCAGCGGCGACGCCTTCTCGCTGCGCTCGCCGCCGTTGCCGCCTTCTTCCGATTCGGCGGGGTTCTCGGCCTTCGCGGGCTCCGGCGGCTCACCCTTCTTGATGCCGTGGGCGATGAAGTTGACCACGTCCAAGCGGGTGACGCCCTGCTGGTGCAGGTAGTAGACGGCGTGCGAATCCTTCTCGCCGAAGATCGCCACCAGCACGTTCGCGCCGGTGACTTCCTTCTTGCCGTTGCCGGTGGACTGCACGTGCATGATGGCGCGCTGGATCACCCGCTGGAATCCCAGCGTGGGCTGCGTGTCCACCTCGTCCGTGCCCGCCACCTGCGGGGTGTTGTCCTTGATGAAGTTGGCCAGCGACGAGCGAAGGTCCTCGACGTTGGCCGAGCATGCGCGCAGCACTTCGGCTGCGCTGGGGTTATCAAGCAGTGCAAGCAACAGATGCTCCACGGTGATGAACTCGTGGCGCTGCTGGCGGGCCTCGACGAAGGCCATGTGCAAGCTGACTTCCAGTTCCTGGGCAATCATGTGAACTCCTTTGTGCTTGCGAGGAAGGGATAACGGTAGATCGGGACCCGGCGGCGGTTATTCAACCGGCTCGCTCAGGCATTGCAGCGGGTGTCCCGCCTTGTGCGCGGCCTCGCGCACCTGTTCGACCTTGGTGGCCGCCACGTCGCGTGAGTACACGCCGCAGACGCCTTTGCCGTCCAGGTGGATCTTCAGCATGATCTGGGTGGCTGCTTCCCGGTCCTTGCTGAAGAACTCCTGCAGTACGACGATCACGAACTCCATCGGCGTGTAGTCGTCGTTGAGCATCACCACCTGGTACATCTGGGGCGGTTGGGTCTTCTGCGTGCGCCGTTCGAGCACGACCGAACCGCCATCGTCCCGTGACGGCGCTCCCGTGGGAGGCACCGGGGTGATTGAGGGTGGTTTTGTTGCCATGCGGACCATTCTAGAGCGTCCGGAGCAGTTTGCCCCAGAGCGAAAAAGCCCATTGCCGGGGTGCAAATTCCGGTCTTGCGACACGGCTCGGCACGGGTTGCGGCAGGGGCGGAAAATCCGCCGGCGGGAGACGCACCGTTCCAATTGCCGGCGGACATCGGAATTTCAAGATGGCGGCCCCGGCAGGGCCGCGCAGCCGTCAGCCGGCGTCGTACACCACGTTGACCGCGCCGCTGCCGGCCTCCGCGCTCCAGGCGGCGAGGGCCGCATCGGAGGGGAAGAAGCGGCTGCCCTCGCCCAGCTGCAGCTCGGCCACGGCCTGCTGCCCCTCGGCCTGGCAGCGCACGCCGATGCGCACCCGCAGGCCGTGCACCAGCACCTCGCCCTCGGGCGTCTCCTGCCGCTTCGGGGGGAATTCGCGCACCAGCCGCTGCACGTCCGGGGCGCAGTCGCCCACCGCCACCTGCAGGTAGCGGCCGAACTTGGCGCGCGCGCTCGCGAGATCCCAGCCCTGCATCACCTTCACGCGCAGCCCGCCGCTGAAGTGGTCGAGCTGCAGCCGGCCCAGCAGCACGACGAACTCGTCGTCCTTCAGCAGATCGCGGTGCGCGTTGATGACGTTCTCGTCGGCCGAGGCCTCGATGGTGGCCGACTTGTCGTCGAGCTTGAACAGCGCGAGGCGCCCGCGCTGCCCGTTGATCACGCGGAAGTCGCTCACGATCCCCGCCATGATCTGCGGCTCGCGGCTGTCGGACAGCTCTTCGATCGGCGTGCGCACGAAGCGGCGTACCTCCTTCTCCACCTCGTCGAACAGGTGGCCCGAGAGGTAGAAGCCGATGGCCGTCTTCTCCTGCGTGAGCCGCTCCTTCACACCCCAGGGCACCATCTCCACGAGGTCCGGATCCTGCGTGCTCGATCCGTGGGAGTCGTCGCCCATCATGTCGAAGAGCCCGCCCTGGTTGGCGTTGGCGATGAGCGCGTTGGCGAAGTCGAACGCCCGGTCGATCGAGGCCGCGAGCGAAGCGCGGTTCATCTCCATCGCATCGAAGGCGCCGCCCTTGATGAGCGCTTCCAGCGTGCGCTTGTTCAGGCGCGTGCGGTCCACGCGGGCGCAGAAGTCGAACAGGCTCGCGAATGGGCCCCTGGTCTCGCCGCGCGGCCCCACGCCGCGGCCTTCGCGGGCGGCGATGATGGCTTCGATGGCCTGCTGGCCGGTGCCCTTGATGGCGCCCAGCCCGTAGCGGATCACCTTGTCCGTCACCGGCTCGAAGCGGTACATGCCGCGGTTCACGTCCGGCGGCTCGAAGGTGAGCCCCATCTTCATGGCGTCTTCGTACAGCACCTTCAGCTTGTCGGTGTCGTCCATTTCCACCGTCATGTTGGCGCAGAAGAACTCGGCCGTATAGTGCACCTTGAGCCAGCCGGTGTGGTAGGCCAGCAGGGAGTACGCGGCGGCATGCGACTTGTTGAAGCCGTAGCCCGCGAACTTCTCCATCAGGTCGAACACCTCGTCGGCCTTGTCCTGCCCGATGCCCTTTTCGGCCGCGCCCTTGCGGAAGATCTCGCGGTGCTCGGCCATCTCCTCGGCCTTCTTTTTGCCCATGGCCCGGCGCAGCATGTCGGCGCCGCCGAGGCTGTAGCCGCCCAGCACCTGGGCGGTCTGCATCACCTGCTCCTGGTAGACCATGATCCCGTACGTCTCGGCCAGCACGGGCTCCACCAGCGGATGCGGGTACTCCACCGGTTCCTTGCCGTGCTTGCGGTTCACGAAGGTGGGGATCAGGTCCATCGGGCCCGGGCGGTAGAGCGCGTTCAGGGCGATCAGGTCTTCCAGCCGGCTCGGGCGTGCTTCCTTCAGCATGCCCTGCATGCCGCGCGATTCGAACTGGAACACCGCTTCCGTCTTGCCGTCGGAAAACAGCCGGTAGGTGGGCGCGTCGTCGAGCGGGATGTTCTCGAACGCGAAGTTCTCCTGGCCCTTGTGGCGCTTCATGATGAACTCGCGCGCGATCTCCAGGATCGTCAGCGTCGCCAGGCCCAGAAAGTCGAACTTCACGAGGCCGATCGCCTCCACGTCGTCCTTGTCGTACTGGCTCACGGCCGATTCGCTGCCCGGCTGCTGGTAGAGCGGGCAGAAGTCGGTGAGCTTGCCCGGCGCGATCAGCACACCCCCGGCGTGCATGCCGATGTTCCGGGTCATGCCCTCGAGCTTCTGCGCCATCTCGATGACGGTCTTGACGTCCTCTTCCTTGCGCACCCGCTCGTAGAGCATGGGTTCGAGTTCGAGCGCATAGTTGTTCTTGTCGCCCTCCTTCTTCACCTCGGGCGGATAGGCCAGCGTGTACGACATGCCGGGCTTGCCGGGCACCAGCTTGGAGATGCCGTCGCAGAAGGTGTAGCTCATGTCCATCACCCGGCCCACGTCGCGGATGGCGGCCTTGGCCGCCATGGTGCCGAAGGTGGCGATCTGGCTCACGGCGTTCTTGCCGTACTTGTCCTTCACGTAGTCGATCACCCGGTCGCGGTTGGACTGGCAGAAGTCGATGTCGAAGTCGGGCATCGAGACCCGCTCGGGGTTCAGGAAACGCTCGAACAGCAGGTTGTACTGCAGCGGATCAAGATCGGTGATCTTCAGCGCGTAGGCCACGAGCGAACCGGCGCCGGAGCCCCGGCCCGGGCCCACCGGACAGCCGTTCACCTTCGCCCACTGGATGAAGTCGCCCACGATGAGGAAGTAGCCCGGGAAGCCCATCTTCAGGATGGTGCCCAGCTCGAACTCCAGCCGCTCGACGTAGCGCGGGCGCTCCTTGTCGCGCTGGGCTTCGTTGGGGAACAGGTGGGCGAGCCGCTCTTCCAGCCCCTGGAACGACGCGAAACGGAAGTACTCCTCCGCCGGCATGCCGTTGGGCGTGGGGAAGTCCGGCAGGCGCGGCTTGCCGAGCACCAGCGACAGGTTGCAGCGCTTGGCGATCTCGAGCGTGTTGGCGATGGCCGTGGGCACGTCGGCGAACAGCGCCTCCATCTGCGCGCTCGACTTGAAGTACTGCTCGCGCGTGAAGCGGCGCACGCGGCGCGGGTTCGCGAGGATCTCGCCCTCGGCGATGCAGACGCGGGCCTCGTGGGCCTCGTAATCGTCGGCGGTGAGGAACTGCGTGGGATGCGTGGCCACCACCGGCAGCTGCAGGCGCGCGGCGAGCTGCACGGCCGCCACCACCTGGGCCTCGTCCTCCGGGCGGCCGGCACGCTGCAGTTCCAGGTAGAAGCGGTGCGGGAACAGCCCGGCCAGGCGCAGCGCGGCCCGGGAGGCGCCTTCGTCGTCGCCGCGCGTGAACGCCTGGCCCACCGGGCCGGTGTGGGCGCCGGAGAGGGCGATCAGGTCGCCGCCCAGCTCTTCCAGCCATTCCCAGGTGCACAGCGGCACGTTCTTCACGACGTTGCGCGTCCAGGCGCGGGCGAGCAGTTCGCAAAGGTTCAGGTAACCCTGCCGGCCCTGCACCAGCAGCAGGATGCGCGAGGAGCCGCCGCTGCCGGATTCGGGCTCCAGGCTGACCTCGGCGCCCAGCACGGGCTTGACGCCTTTGCCCCGGCATTCCTTGTAGAACTTGATGGCGCCGAAGAGGTTGTGGAGGTCGGTGATGGCCAGGGCGGGCTGGCCATCCCTGGCCGCCGCCTTGGCCACTTCGTCGATGCGGGCGGTGCCGTCGACGACGGAAAACTCGGTGTGCAGGCGCAAATGGACAAACATGGGCGGTATTGTAGGAATCCGCCCCTTCCCGGGCGGTCCGAGCGGGTGTCGGCCGGCCGGTACAATGTTCCAAGGGTCCGCCGGCCGGCGCCGCCGTGCGCGGGCCCGCCCGACCTCCTTTCACCGATTGTCAGAAAGCCGCTGCCATGCCGCGTTTTTCCCTGCCGCTGTTGACCGCCCTGCTCGCCGCAGGCGTGCTCGCGGGCTGCTCCACCACCACCGAAGACAAGACCGCCGGCTGGAGCCCCAACCGCATCTATTCCGAAGCGCGCGACGAGATGGGCAGCAACGCCTACGACAAGGCCGTGCCGCTGTTCGAGAAGCTCGAGGGCCGCGCCGCCGGCACGCCGCTCGCGCAGCAGGCCCAGCTCGAGAAGGCCTACGCCCAGTACAAGGGCGGCGAGAAGGCCCAGGCCATCGCCACGCTCGACCGCTTCATGAAGCTGCATCCCGCGAGCCCGGCGTACGACTACGCGCTCTACCTCAAGGGCCTGGTCAACTTCAACGACAACCTGGGCCTGTTCTCGTGGCTGTCGCGCCAGGACCTGTCCGAGCGCGACCAGAAGGCCGCCAAGGATTCGTTCGAGTCCTTCCGCGAACTCGTCACCCGCTTCCCCGACTCGCGCTACGCCCGCGATGCGCAGCAGCGCATGACGTACATCGTCAATTCGCTCGCGCAGTACGAGGTCCACGTGGCCCGCTACTACTACCAGCGCGGCGCCTACGTGGCCGCCATCAACCGCGCGCAGATCGCCCTGGCCGACTACAAGGACGTGCCCGCGTTGGAAGAGGCGCTCTACATCCTCATCAAGTCGTACGACGCGCTCGGCATGACCCAGCTGCGCGACGACACCGAGCGCGTGATGGCCGCGTCGTACCCCCAGAGCAGCTACATGCGCAACGGCTTCAAGGCGAAGGACGATCCGTGGTGGAAGGTGTGGTGACGGCGGCCAGCTCCCGCAGCGCCTCCGCCCACTCCGCCTCGTCCTGGATCCGGCGCATGGGCGGCAGCGCGGCCAGCAGCCGCTTGCCGTAGCCCATCGTCGCCAGGCGCACGTCCGCCACCGCCAGCAGGCCGCGGTCCTGCTCGTGGCGGATCAGCCGCCCGGCGCCCTGCTTGAGCGCGATGGCGGCCTCCGGCAGTGCGAAATGCCGGAACGCGCTCCGGCCCTCCTGCTCCAGCCGCTGCGAGCGCGCCTCCACCACCGGATCGCCCGGCGGCGGGAACGGCAGCTTGTCGATCACCACCAGCTGCAGCGCGTCGCCGGGCACGTCGAACCCCTCCCAGAACGTGGCCGAGGCCACCAGCACGCAGCCCGGCCGCATGCCGTCGCCGTCCCCCTCCCGGAAGCGCTCCATCAGCCGGCGCTTCGGCCATTCGCCCTGCACCAGCACCTCGATGCCCGAGCCGTCCGCGAAGCGCGTCTTGAGCGCGTCGCCGATGGTGCGCAGCGCGCGCAGCGTGGTGGTGAGCACCAGCGTGCGCCCGCCCAGCAGGCGCGCCGCGTCGCCCGCCCAGCGGGCCACGGCCGCGCCGTGCCCCGGGTCGGACGGCGCGGGCAGGTGGCGCGGCACGTAGAGCCCGGCCTGCGCCGCATAGTCGAAGGGGCTGGGCACCTGCAGCACGCGCGCACCCTCCAGCCCGCAGGCCTCGGTGAACCAGCGCAGCGAGGCATCGTCGCCCAGGGTGGCCGACGTGAAGATCCAGGCCCGGGGGCGTTCGGGCGGACCGGCGTCGGCATGCGAAGCGCCGTCGCGCCCCTGCACCCCTTCCAGTGCACCGGACCCGGCGGGGCCCTCCGGCCAGGGTGGCTGGGCCAGGAGCGGCACGGGCGGCTCGGCGGCCTGCGCAGCGGTCACTGCCCTGGCGGGTTCGTCGCTCCAGGGCAGGTCCGGGTCGGCACCGGCATCCTGCGCGGCCGCCGCCGGACCACCTTCGCCCGCTTCGTCGGCAGCAGCAGCGGCGCTCCCGGGGAACCAGAGGCTGCGCAGCGGGACGGCGATGTCCAGCGGCGCCTGCGCGGCGCGCACATGGTGCGTGCCGATCTCCACCCAGCGCACGGCGCTTCCCGGTGCCGGGTCGAGGAACAGGCCGAGCCGCTCCATCAGCGCCACGCAGCGCTCGTGCAGGCGCACGAAATCCGGTGCGATCTCGCTCACCGTGTCGAGGGCGGCCAATGCCTGGCGGCAGGCGGTGGACAGGTCCTGCAGCGCCTGGCCCCATCCTCCGGCGTCGACGCCGTCCGGCACGTCGCCCGCCCAGCGCAGCCGGGTGCCGGGCGTGCGCACGCCGGCGGCCATGCGCCAGTCCCGCGCGGCATGCTCGAGCGCGGCGGCGACGCCCTGCCAGTCCGCCAGCCCCCGCGCCAGTTGCAGCCCCGCCGCCAGCACGTCGCGCGCCAGGTCGAGCCATTGCGACGACGCCATCTGGCTGCCCAGGAACTGCACGCCCGTGTCGCTCAGCTGGTGCGCCTCGTCGAACACCACCACGCGCGTGCTCGGCAGCAGCTCGGCCACGCCTGTGCCGCGGATCGCGTGGTCCGCGAAGAACAGGTGGTGGTTGATGACGACCACGTCGGCCGCCATCGCCTCGCGCCGCGCCTGGTAGACATGGCAGGCGCGGAAGCGCGGGCAGGCCGAGCCCAGGCAGTTGTCGCGCGTGGAAGTGAACAGCGGCGTGGCGGCCGAGCGCTCGTCCCAGCCCGGCAGCTCCGCGAGATCGCCGGTCGCCGTGGCCTGCGACCAGACCTCCACGCGGGCCAGCAGCCGGGCGACGGCGGAATCCTCTGCCGAGGGATGCTGCCGTGCCAGCTCCAGCCGGTGCAGGCACAGGTAGCTGCCGCGCCCTTTCAGCAGCGCCACGCGCGCCGGCAACGCGAGCGCCTGCAGCAGCTTGGGCAGATCGCGGCCGTGGAGCTGGTCCTGCAGGGCCTTGGTGGCCGTGGAGACGAGCACACGCTCGCCGCTCAGCAGCGCCGGCACCAGGTATGAGAACGTCTTGCCCACGCCGGTGCCCGCCTCGACGACGAGCGCTCCGCCCTGCTCGATGGTCTCGGCGACGGCTGCGGCCATGGCGGCCTGGCCCGGACGCGGCTGGAAGCGGGCCTGCGCCAGCGCCAGGGCCCCGTCTTCCGCGAACGCCGCCGCCACGGCCTGCTGCAGCGTGGTGGGGTGCAGCGCGCCGGCGCTCATGCAAGGGCCCCGCGGCGCGGGCGGGTGGGAGAGACTTCTCCGAAACGGCTGTCCATCCCTCGATAATAGGGCCCCCCGCCCGCATGCGGCCGCCTGCCGGCTTTCCTTCCCTTGCCCGACAACGCCATGAACCAACCGTTTCGCCTGATCGCGTCGACCGGTATCCACAGAGGCGACCGCGAATACCAGCAGGACCAGGTGCTGCTCATCGCCCATCCGCGGCACAACGGCTGCGTGCTGGGCGTGGTGGCGGACGGCATGGGCGGGCGCAGTGGCGGGCGCAAGGCCTCCGACCAGGTCATGCTGACCGCGCGCCAGCTCTTCGACCGCTACGCGCCCGACATCGATGATCCGGTGGCCATGCTGCGCCACATGGTGGAAGAAGCGCATCTCGTGATCCGGCTCACCGCGATCTCGGCCGAGCAGGAGCCGCACAGCACCGTGGCCGTGTTCCTCATCAACCCGCGCGGGGACTGCCACTGGGCGCATGCCGGCGATTCGCGCATCTACCATTTCCAGGGCACGCGGCTCGTGCACCGGACCAGCGACCACTCCTACGTCCAGGCCCTGGTGGACCGCGGCGAAATCACCGAGGCCGAAGCCCACGTCCATCCGCAATCCAACATCCTCGTGGGCTGCCTCGGCACCGAGAGCGACCCGCCCGTGGCGATCCACACCATCCCCCAGCTCGTGCCGGGCGACGTGCTGCTGGCCTGCAGCGACGGGGTGTGGCATTACTTCTCGCCGGCGGAGCTCGGCGCGGTCGTGGATTCGCTGTCGCCGCGCGAAGCGAGCGAATTCCTGATCGAGAAAGCCCGGATGCGCGCGCGCGGTGGTGGCGACAACCTCTCGCTCGCGATCGTGAAGATCGAGGCCATGGCCGAGCCCGTGCGCGGACCGGCGGCGCGGGCGCTGCCGGGCACGGCCTGAGCGGTTCGGACGGCGGCCGGCACTACCCGGCCATGGGGTACGACCGCCCGCGATCAGCCTCTGGCGCAAGAGGGTTTCAGGGCGCCGACGCAGTGCCGGCCGGCGGTGGCGGCGGCAGGGGCGCCGCCGGCGTGCGGCCGGAGGCGGCGGCCTGCGCATTGGCGCGCTCCCGCTTTTCCCGGCGTTCACGCGCGGCCTCCTGCTTGGCTTCGTAGCTCGCGCGCGCGGCCGCCGAGCGCGCCGGCTGCGCGGCGGCCCGCTCGGCCTGGGCCTCCTCGTGCGATTGCACCCGCGCACGCTGCTGGGCGGCGCGCGAGCGGGCCTCTTCCTCGCGCTGCGCGCGTTCCTGCGCCTGCGACTGCAGCTGCTCCTGCTCCGAGGGCTGCGCTCCGGACGCCGGCCGCCCATGCGAGCGGGAAGCGCGCGATTCGGCCCGCATGGGCGCCGGCCGCTCGCCGCTTTCGATCTTCTGGCGCTGCTCGGCCTGCTTCTGCTCGATGGACTGCATGCGCAGGGCCGCCTTCTCCCGGCGCTCCGCATCGTTGAGCACCACCTCGCGCCGGCGCAGCACGGCCTCGGCATCGCGTGCCTGGGAGCGCACCTGGGCGAGGCAGTCCTCCACCGAGAAGCGCTGGTAGCAGACGGCCTCTTCCTTCACCTTGCGCTCGTTCAGGGCGCGGCGCTCCTGCGCGATGCGGGCGTGCTCCGCCTGCCGGGCGGCCTGCGCCTGCTCGAATGCGGCACGCGCGGTCGCATCGCCCTCGGGCGCCGCGGCGCGGGCCCCGGTGGACACCATGCATGCAGCGGCCAGCGCGAGGGCGGTGGCGGTGCGGAAGATGGGGAAGGTCTGCATTCGGAATCCTTTGCCGGCGGCACGGCCGGCGTGCGGGGGCTCAGGTCAGCCCGGTGTCCACCACCCGGCGCTCGAGCGCCAGGAATTCCTTGGACTGCATCTCGTTGAGGCGGGACACGGTGCGGGGGAACTCGTGCGCGAGCGGCCCCTCGGTGTAGAGCTGCTCGGGCGGCACGGCGGCCGACAGGATCAGCTTGACGCGCCGGTCGTAGAGCACATCCACCAGCCACGTGAAGCGCCGGGCCGGCGACGCCATCGCCACCGGCATGTACGGCACGTTCGACAGCAGCACGGTGTGGAACTGCGAGGCGATCTCGAGGTAGTCGTTCTGCGAGCGCGGGCCGCCGCAGAGCACGGAAAAGTCGAACCAGACCACGCCCCCGGCCTTGCGGCGCGCCAGGATCTCGCGCGCCTCGATGTGCAGCACCGGGTCTTCGTCGCGGGTCTCGGCGAGCTGGTCGAACGCGGCTTCCATCTCCGCATCGGCCTGCGGGCCCAGCGGGCAATGGTAGAGCCGCACCTGCTCCAGCGTGCGCCGCCGGTAGTCGGTGCCGTTGTCCACGTTCACCACTTCCAGCTTCTGGTTGAGCAGGTCGATCGCCGGGAGGATGCGGTCGCGGTGCAGGCCGCCCGGGTACAGGTCGTCGGGCTTGAAGTTCGAGGTGGTGACGAATCCCACGCCGTTGTCGAACAGCGACACCAGCAGCCGGTGCAGGATCATGGCGTCGGTGATGTCGGCCACGTGGAACTCGTCGAAGCAGATGAGCTTGTAGCGCTTGGCGATGCGCTCGCCGAGCACGTCCAGCGGGTTCACCGTGCCCTGCAGGCCGGCCAGCTCGCGGTGCACCTCGCGCATGAACTCGTGGAAATGCAGCCGCACCTTGCGGCGGATCGGCACTGCGTTGAAGAAGCAGTCCATCAGGAAGCTCTTGCCGCGGCCCACGCCGCCGTACATGTACACGCCGCGCGGCACGTCCGGGCGGTGGATGAGCTTCTTGAGCGCGTTGGAGCGCTTTTCCTTGTAGGCGGCCCAGTCGTCCGCGCAGCGCTGCAGCGCCTCGACGGCGCGCAGCTGGGCCGGGTCGCTGCGGAACCCCTTGGCGGCCAGCTCGGCCTCATACGCCTGCTTCACGTTCACGGACGTCTCTCCCACGCAATCATCGACCCACGCATCCACACGAAAAAACGACGGCTGCCGGCGCGCGGATGCGCACGCCGGCAGCCGGGGGAGCGCAGCGCGCTCCCATTCAGGGCACGATCAGAAGTTGAGCGTGCGCTTGTCCACGGCCAGGGCCGCTTCCTTGGTCGCCTCGGACAGCGACGGGTGCGCGTGGCAGATGCGCGCGATGTCTTCCGCGCTCGCCTTGAACTCCATGGCCACCACGGCTTCGGAGATCAGCTCGCTGGCCATCGGGCCGACGATGTGCACGCCCAGGATCTCGTCCGTCGTGGCATCGGCCAGGAACTTGACCATGCCGGTCGTGTCGCCCAGCGCGCGCGCGCGGCCGTTCGCCAGGAACGGGAAGGTGCCGGCCTTGTACTGCACGCCGTCCGCCTTGAGCTGCTGCTCGGTGCGGCCCACCCATGCGATCTCGGGGTGCGTGTAGATGACCCAGGGAATCGTGTTGAAGTTCACGTGGCCGTGCTGGCCCGCGATGCGCTCGGCCACCGCCACGCCCTCTTCCTCGGCCTTGTGCGCCAGCATCGGGCCGCGCACCACGTCGCCCACCGCCCACACGCCGGGCAGGTTGGTCTTGCAGTCCGCATCCACCACGATCGCGCCGCGCTCGTCGAGCTGCAGGCCCACGGCTTCGGGGTTCAGGCCGATGGTGTTGGGCACGCGGCCGATCGACACGATCAGCTTGTCCACCGCCAGTTCGCGGGCTTCGCCCTTGGCATCGGTGTAGGCCACGGTGACGCCTTCGCCGCCGGTCTTCACTTCGCCGATCTTCACGCCCAGCTCGATCTTCAGGCCCTGCTTGTCGAAGGCCTTCTTGGCTTCCTTGGCGATCTGCTCGTCCACCGCGCCCAGGAACGTGGGCAGGCCTTCGAGCACCGTCACCTCGGCGCCCACACGGCGCCACACGGAGCCCATCTCCAGGCCGATCACGCCGGCACCGATCAGGCCCAGCTTCTTCGGCGTGGCGCCAATGCGCAGCGCGCCGTCGTTGGAGAGCACCTTCTCTTCATCGAACGGCACACCCGGCAGCGCACGGGCGTTGGAGCCCGTCGCCACGATGATCTGCTTGCCCACCAGGGTTTCCTGGGCAGCGCCGGCCACCTGGATCTCGTAGCCGCCCTCGGCCGCCTTCACGAAGGAGCCGCGGCCGTGGAAGAAGCTGACCTTGTTCTTCTTGAACAGGTACAGGATGCCGTCGTTATTCTGCTTCACGACCGCGTCCTTGCGGCCGATCATCTTGGCCACGTCGATCTGCACGTCGGTGGCGGTGATGCCGTGCTCGGCGAAGTGCTTGACGGCGTGCTCGTAGTGCTCCGAAGACTGCAGCAGCGCCTTGGATGGGATGCAGCCCACGTTCGTGCAGGTGCCGCCGGGCGCGGGGCCGCCCTTCTCGTTCTTCCACTCGTCGATGCAGGCCACGTTGAAGCCCAGCTGGGCGGCGCGGATGGCGGCGATGTAGCCGCCGGGGCCTCCGCCGATGACGATCACGTCGAATTGTTTGCTCATGTCGGTTCAGTCTCGCTGATTCGGTTGAAGAAAAACCCACCGGCGGGTGGCGGCCCTGGGCCAGCCACCACGCGGGCGGGTTCGTTCAGGCGGTTTAGATGTCGAAGAGGAGGCGGGCCGGGTCTTCCAGCGCTTCCTTCATCGCCACCAGGCCCAGCACGGCTTCGCGGCCGTCGATGATGCGGTGGTCGTACGACATCGCCAGGTAGTTCATCGGACGCACCACGATCTGGCCGTTTTCCACCACGGCGCGGTCCTTGGTGGCGTGCACGCCCAGGATGGCCGATTGCGGCGGGTTGATGATGGGGGTCGACAGCATCGAGCCGAAGGTGCCGCCGTTCGAGATCGAGAACGTGCCGCCGGTCATGTCGTCGATGCCGAGCTTGCCTTCCTGGGCCTTCTTGCCGAACTCGGCGATCTTCTTCTCGATGTCGGCGAAGCTCATCTGGTCGGCGTTGCGCAGAATCGGCACCACCAGGCCGCGGGGCGAGCCCACGGCGATGCCGATGTCGAAGTAGCCGTGGTAGACGATGTCGTTGCCGTCCACCGAGGCGTTCAGCACCGGGAACTTCTTGAGCGCATGCACGGCGGCCTTCACGAAGAAGCTCATGAAGCCCAGCTTGGTGCCGTGCTCCTTGGTGAAGCTGTCCTGGAACTTCTTGCGCAGGTCCATCACCGGGGCCATGTTCACCTCGTTGAAGGTGGTCAGGATGGCGTTGGTGGACTGCGACTGCAGCAGACGCTCGGCGATGCGGGCACGCAGGCGGCTCATCGGCACGCGCTGCTCGGGGCGGTCGCCAAGGTTCGGCGCGGCAGGCGACGACACCTGGGGCAGCGACTTGGTGGGCACGCCCGTGGGGATGGCTGCCGGGGCGGCGGACGGCTTGGCGCCACCGGCCACGGCGGCCAGCACGTCGCCCTTGGTCACGCGGCCATCCTTGCCGGTGCCGGCCACGGCCGACACCGACAGGTTGTTGTCGGCCAGCAGCTTGGCGGCGGCGGGCATCGCCACGTCGCCCTTGGAGCCGCCCGCGGCGGGTGCCGCGTCGGCCGCGGCGGCCGCCACGGCGGGGGCCTGGACGGCGGCGGTCGGAGCGGACTGCGCGGGCGCAGCGGCGGCGCCGGCCTTGCCTTCGGTGTCGATCTTGGCGATGACCTGGTCGGCCACAACCGTGGCGCCGTCGCCCTGCACGATCTCGGCCATCACGCCGGCGGCCGGCGCGGGCACTTCGAGGACCACCTTGTCGGTTTCGATCTCGATCAGGATCTCATCGATGGCGACGGCCTCGCCGGCCTTCTTCTTCCAGGTGAGCATCGTGGCTTCGGCCACGGATTCGGACAGTTGGGGGACTTTGACTTCTACGATAGCCATGACGATTCTTTCGATTCTTTCAGAACGTGTACGTGTCGCTGCGGGATGCGGATCGTGGGGAGCGTGCGGTGCTCACTTCGAGAGCACGAAGCCCTTGAGCTTGCCGAACGCGCCTTCGACCAGCGCCTTCTGCTGTTCCTGGTGCAGGTGCGAATAACCCACGGCCGGCGATGCGGAGGCGGCGCGGCCGGAGTAGCCCAGCTTCTGGCCGTCCTGCATGTTCTCGTGGATGTAGTGCTGCACGAAGAACCAGGCGCCCTGGTTCTGCGGCTCGTCCTGGCACCACACGATCTCGGTCGCCTGCGGGTACTTCTTGACCTCGGCGGCGAAGGCCTTGTGCGGGAAGGGATAGAGCTGCTCCACGCGGATGATCGCCACGTCGTCGGTGCCCTTCTCTTCGCGCTTCTTCACGAGGTCGTAGTACACCTTGCCCGAGCAGGCGATGATGCGCTTGACCTTGTCAGCCTTCTGGTCGATGGCCGCGTTCTGCTCCGGGATCACCGTCTGGAAGCTGCCCTTCGTGAACTCGGACAGCGGCGAGGTCGCGTCCTTGTTACGCAGCAGCGACTTCGGCGTCATGATGATCAGCGGCTTGCGCAGGTGGCGCACCATCTGGCGGCGCAGCACGTGGAAGATCTGGCTGGCCGTGGTGGGCTGGACCACCTGCATGT
This sequence comes from uncultured Acidovorax sp., assembly GCA_913774955.1. Lineage (GTDB taxonomy): Bacteria > Pseudomonadota > Gammaproteobacteria > Burkholderiales > Burkholderiaceae_C > Paracidovorax. The sequence goes on along the minus strand of CAJYKV010000020.1, from coordinate 153,155 downwards.
TGGCGTCGGCCGACAGCTGCATGAAGCGCTCGAGGCGCGCCGAGCTGTGCTCGGGGCCCTGGCCTTCGTAGCCGTGCGGCAGCATCAGCGTGATGCCGTTCACGCGGCCCCACTTCACTTCGCCGGAGGCGATGAACTGGTCGATCACCACCTGGGCGCCGTTGGCGAAGTCGCCGAACTGCGCTTCCCAGATCACCAGGGTGTTGGGATCGTTGGAGGCGTAGCCGTACTCGAAGCCCAGCACCGCCTCTTCGGACAGGATGGAGTCGATCACGACGAACGGAGCCTGGTTCTCGCTGGCGTTCTGCAGCGGCACGTAGGTGCCCTCGTTCCACTTCTCGCGGTTCTGGTCGTGGATCACTGCATGGCGGTGCGTGAACGTGCCGCGGCCGCAGTCCTCGCCCGACAGGCGCACCGGGAAGCCGCTGGCCACCAGCGAAGCGAAGGCCATGTGCTCGCCCATGCCCCAGTCCACGTTCACTTCGCCGCGGCCCATGGCGGCGCGGTCGTCGTAGACCTTCTTGACCAGCGGGTGCGGCGTGACGCCTTCGGGGATCGTGGTGATGCGCTCGGCCAGGCGCTTCCACTCGGTGAGCGGAATCGCGGTGTCGCCGGCATCGGTCCACTTCTTGCCCAGGAACGGGCTCCAGTCGACGGCGTACTTGCTCTTGAAGTTGGTCAGCACCGGATCGACCGTGTGCTTGCCGGCGTCCATGGCGGCGCGGTAGGCCTTCGACATGTCGTCGCCCAGCGTCTCGCCCAGACCCTGCGCGCCCAGCTTGTCGGCGTAGAGGCGGCGCGTGCCGGGATGCTGGCTGATCTTCTTGTACATCAGCGGCTGCGTGAGCGCCGGCGTGTCCTGCTCGTTGTGGCCCAGCTTGCGGTAGCAGATGATGTCCACCACCACGTCCTTCTTGAACTCCATGCGGAATTCGAGGGCCAGTTGCGTGGCGAGCACCACGGCTTCCGGATCGTCGCCGTTCACGTGCAGCACGGGCGACTCGATCATCTTGACCACGTCCGTGCAGTACAGCGTGGAGCGGCTGTCGCGCGGGTCGGAGGTCGTGAAGCCGATCTGGTTGTTGATCACGATGTGCACCGTGCCGCCCGTGGAGTAGCCGCGGGTCTGGGCCAGCGCCAGGGTTTCCTGGATAACGCCCTGGCCGGCGAAGGCCGCATCGCCATGCACCAGCACCGGCAGCACCTGCTGGCCGTGCGGATCGCCGCGGCGGTCCATGCGCGCGCGCACCGAGCCTTCCACCACCGGGTTCACGATTTCCAGGTGGGAAGGGTTGAAGGCCAGCGACAGGTGCACTGGGCCGCCGGGGGTGGAGACGTCGGAACTGAAGCCCTGGTGGTACTTCACGTCGCCGGCGGGCAGGTCTTCGGGGGCGGTGTGGTCGAACTCGGCGAACAGGTCCTTGGGCATCTTGCCCAGGGTGTTCACGAGCACGTTCAGGCGGCCGCGGTGGGCCATGCCGATGACGATTTCCTGCACGCCCTTGGTGCCGGCCGACTGGATCAGCTCGTCCATGGCGGCGATGAAGCTCTCGCCGCCTTCGAGCGAGAAGCGCTTCTGGCCGACGTACTTCGTGTGGAGGAAGCGCTCCAGGCCTTCGGCGGCCGTCAGGCGGTCGAGGATCTGCTTCTTCTTCTCGTTGCCGAAGTTGGGCTTGCTGCGGATGGTTTCGAGCTTTTCCTGCCACCAGCGCTTCTGGTTCTGGTCGGAGGCGTACATGTACTCGACGCCGATCGTGCCGCAATACGTTTCGCGCAGCGCGTTGATCAGCTCGCGCAGCGGCATCGATTCCTTGCCGAAGAACGTGTTGCTGGTGTTGAACACGGTCTCCTGGTCGGCGTCGGTGAAGCCGTAGAAGGAGAGTTCCAGCTCGGGGATGGAGGGGCGCTCGGTGCGCTTCAGCGGGTCGAGATCGGCCCAGCGCTGGCCGACGTTGCGGTAGGCGGAGATGAGCTGCTGGACGGCGGTGCGCTTGCGGCCGAGTTCGGAATCGGCGCCGGTGGCCACCACGACCTGCGTGCCGCCCTGCTTGGCGCGCTCCGCGAAGGCGTTGATGACGGGCTGGTGCGGTACGTCCTTGGCATTGGAGCCGTCGACGGCGGGCACGTGCTGGAGCGCGTCGAAATACTCGCGCCACGTGTCGGGCACGCTGCCGGGGTTGACGAGATAGCTCTCGTACATTTCTTCGACATAGGGCGCATTGCCGCCGAAGAGGTAGGTGTTGCCCTGGTAGGCTTGGTAGACGGATGTCGTCTCGCTCATTTCCGCTGACCTCCGCTTCCCTGAGGGAAGCATTAGCTGGTTGGTGAAACCTTCCGCGACACGGCTGAACCGGTTGGCGGATGCGACTGTGGCTGGGAAGGGCCTTGAATCTTGCGCCCACGATTGTGCCACCGATCGCAGAAGTGCGCCTGCGCGGCCGTGTCCCACAGCGCGGCGGCTCCGTCCTCGCGTACATTTGCGCCACTTTTCGCCACTGCCGAGCCATGAAGACCACCCTGCTGCAGAACCGCACGTTCATCGCCCTGCTGATCGCCGTCAGCGCGGCCTTCGTGGCCATCCTCTGGCCGTTCCACGGCGCGGTCTTCTGGGGGGTGATCCTCGCGATCCTGTTCGCGCCGCTGCACCGCCGGCTGCAGCGCCTGATGCCGCGCCGCACCAACCTCGCGGCCCTGTGCACGCTCACCCTCTGCCTGCTGATCGTGATCCTGCCCATGACGCTGATCACCCTGTCGCTGGTGCAGGAAGCCAGCCTGGTCTACGAGCGCATCCGCTCCGGGCAACTGGATTTCACCGCCTACTTCCACCAGGTGGTGCAGGCGATGCCCTCCTGGATGATGCAGATCCTCGACCGGCTCAACCTCACCACCGCTTCCGAGCTGCAGGCGCGGCTGTCGTCCGTCACCGTGCAGGCCACGCAGTTCGTGGGCAGCAAGGCGATCGACTTCGGGCAGAACACGCTGCAGTTCGTGGTGAGCCTCGGCATCATGCTGTATCTGCTGTTTTTCCTGCTGCGCGACGGCCCGGCGCTGGCGGCGCGCATTCGCGAGGCCACGCCGCTGGACGAAGGCCACAAGCGCCAGCTGGCTACCAAGTTCACCACCGTCATCCGCGCCACCGTCAAGGGCAACATCGCCGTGGCCGCGGCCCAGGGTGCGCTTGGCGGCCTGGCGTTCTGGTTCCTCGGCATCCAGGCGCCGGTGCTCTGGGGCGTGCTGATGGCCTTCCTCTCTCTGCTGCCGGCCGTGGGCGCCGGGCTCATCTGGGCGCCCGTGGCGATCTACCTGCTGGCCACGGGCGCGTTCTGGCACGGCGTGGGCCTCGCGGCCTACGGCATCGCCGTGATCGGCCTCGTGGACAACGTCCTGCGCCCCGTGCTCGTGGGCAAGGACACCAAGATGCCCGACTACATCGTGCTGATTTCCACGCTGGGCGGCATGGCGCTCTTCGGCCTGACGGGCTTCGTGATCGGCCCGGTGATCGCCGCGCTGTTCATCGCCACCTGGGATCTGTTTGCGCCGCCGCACCACACGCGGCAACAATAGCGCACCCTGCCCTGGCGGGCCGTGTTCCCGCGACGATCCCCCGCGGGCGGCGCGCTGCTGGAGGCTCCCTTCGCCATCGCCCCCATGCGTCTCCCGCTGCACCACCGACTGACCCTGCTCGCCCTGGCGCTGTCCGTCGGCATCGGTGCCCTGTTCGCGCGTGCCATCCTCACCATCCGCGACGATGAGTGGTCGTACGCGCGCGACGCCAATGCGGCGCTGGCCCGCACGCTCGAACAGAACATCGGCCGCACGCTCGACGGGTTCGACCAGTCGCTGCAGGGCGTGGTGGAAGTGCTCGGGCGGCCGGACTACGACGGCCTGCCGGTGGAGGTCCGGCGCCTGATGCTGTTCGACCACTCGCTGCGGACGCGGGGCCTGGGCGGCATGGTGGTGCTCGATCAGGGCGGCAACGTGCTGCTGTCCTCGTACGACCGCAAGGGCGGCATGCCCAATCTCGCGGACCGGGACTACTTCCGCGTCCACACGCGCGAAAAGGTGCACGGGGTCTACGTCGGCAGGCCGATCCAGGGACGGGTGACGGGTGAATACAGCATCCCGATGAGCCGGGCGTACTACCGCGAGGACGGCAGCTTCGGCGGGGTGGTGGTGGGCACCGTGCAGCTGTCCTACTTCAACGAGCTGTTCGACTCGCTCGGCCTCGGCCCGCAGAGCCTGGCGGACATCGTGCGCACGGACGGCACCGTCGTCTCCCGCACTCCCTTCCTGCTGGCCGACATCGGCAAGCCCGTGCCCGCCGCCCGCCTGCGGCAGTTGGACGCGGGCCGCGAAGGCCATTTCACGGAATCCGCCGACCGGTCGGGCGACGGCGTCGCGCGCCTCTACGCGTACCGGCACGTGGGCACCTACCCACTCGTGGTGTCCGTGGCCCAGTCGGTGGAGAGCATCCTGTCGAAGTGGCGCAGGAGCGCGCTCGTGCTCGGCAGCTTCGCCGCGCTGCTGATGCTGTCGAGCCTGGGCCTCGCAGTGCTGTTCGCGCGGGAACTCTCGCGCCGCCAGGCCGTGGCCGCGCAGCTGGAACGCGCGCACCACGACATGGGCACCATCCTCGACAACCTGCCCTCGATGGTCGTCTACTGGGACCGCGACCTGCGCAACCGGTTCGCCAACAAGGCGTACCTCGACTGGCTGGGCTTGTCGCAGGACGAGATACGCGGCAAGCGCATGCAGGAGCTGCTGCCGGCGGAGGCGTTCGCGACGGCGCACCCTCATCTGGAACAAGCGCTGCAGGGCCGCAGGCAGGCGTACGAGCGCACCATCCGCCAGTCGTCGGGCGAGGTGCGCCACGTGGCAGTGTCCTGTGTGCCCGATCTGGACGGCACGGAAACCCAGGGCATCTTCGTGCAGATCGACGACCTGACGGAGCGCAAGCGCATGGAAGACGTGCTCTTCGAGGAAAAAGAGCTGATCCGCCTCACGCTGCAGTCGATCGGCGACGCGGTGCTGTGCACCGATGCCGCGGGCCACGTCACCTACGTCAACCCCGCCGCCGAAACGATGACGGGCTGGCAGGCCTTCCACGCGGCCGGCCAGGACATCGGCACGGTGGCGCCGATCCAGGCCGCCAGCGGGGTGCGGTCGGACCATCCCGCGCGCCGCGCGCTCGCGGGCGCGGGCGCGGCGCCGACCGAGCGCGGACTCGTGCTGCACTGCCGCGACGGCCGGCGCATCGACGTGGAGACCACCGTGGCGCCGATCACCGACCGGCATGGCCAAGTCACCGGCAGCGTCACCGTGCTGCGGGACGTGACCGAGGCGATGGCGCTCGCGCGGCGCATGGCGCATCTGGCACAGCACGACATGCTGACCGACCTGCCCAACCGGATGCTGCTGCAGGACCGCGCGCAGCAGGCCATCGCGAAGGCACAACGCGACGGACACGGCCTCGCCCTGATGTACATCGACCTGGACGGCTTCAAGCAGATCAACGACACGCTGGGCCACGACGCCGGCGACCTGCTGCTGGTGCAGGTGGCCCGGCGCCTGCGCCACTGCGTGCGCCGTTCGGACACCGTGTGCCGCCAGGGCGGCGACGAATTCATCGTGCTGCTGCCGATCGTGGAGCGTGCGGAGCAGGCCTGCCATGTCGCCCGCAAGATCATGGCGGCGTGCGAGGCTCCCATCGTGCTGGACGGGGAGCCACGCCGGATCGGTGTGAGCGGCGGCATCGCGCTGTACCCCCGGCACGGCGAAGGCTTCGAGGAACTCGCCCGCAACGCGGACGTGGCGCTCTATGCCGCCAAGCGCGCCGGCCGCGGGCAGTTCATGCTCAGCGACGGCCCCGGCCGCGACCCGGTGCCGGTCGAAGCGCCGGCGGCCGCCCCGGCAGCGGAAGCCGGGCCGCCGACGGCATAGCCGGGCTCCGCGGCCGGCGGGGGACACCCGCACCGCGGGCACGGACGGGCCTTCCGCACTGGCCACGCCGCGGCAGCCGTCACGCCACGGGCAGCGCGCCTGCCTCCGCCGCGGCCACCAGCCGCCGGGTGTAGGGATGGCGCGGCGCGTCGAGCACCTGCGCCATCGGGCCGGCCTCGACCACTTCGCCGTCCTTCATGACGATCACGTCGTGCGCCATGGCGCGGATCACCGCCACGTCGTGGGTGATCAGCAGATAGCTCAGGCCCCGCTCCTTCTGCAGCCGCTGCAGCAGGACCAGCACCTGCTGCTGGATCGTCACGTCGAGCGCGCTGGTGGGTTCGTCGAGCACCAGCAGCTGCGGCTCCAGGATCAGCGCACGGGCGATCGCGATGCGCTGGCGCTGGCCGCCGGAGAATTCGTGCGGATAGCGGCCCAGCAGCCCCGGGAATTGCGCCTGCGTGAGCCCCACGTCGGCGAGCGCGCTCTCGACACGCGCGCGCCGTTCGGCCACGCCGCCCCCGGGAGCATGCACGCGCAGGCCCTCGCCCACGATCTCCTCCACCGTGAGGCGTGGCGACAGCGAGGAGAACGGATCCTGGAACACCACCTGCACGCTGCGGCGCAATGCCTGGTTGGCGGCGCTGTTGCGCTGCGCCGGCATCTCCCAGGCGCCGCCGGCCACCGCCAGCTCGCCCTGGAAGGGCAGCAGCCCGAGCAGCGCCTGCGCCAGCGTGGACTTGCCCGAGCCCGACTCCCCCACCACGCCCAGCGTGCGGCCGGCGGGAATGTCCAGGTCGGCGCCCTGCACGGCCACGAATTCGCCGCGGCGGAACCAGCCGCGCAGCCCGGGCGCAGGAATCGGATACGCCACGCGCAGCCGACGGGCCCGCGCCGCGGGAGGACGGTCGGCCGCGGCAGGCGCCTCGACCACGTCGCGGCGCGGCACGCTGCCCAGCAGCCGGCGGGTGTAGGCGTGGGCGGGCGCCGCGAACACGTCGGCCACGGGGCCCTGCTCCACCAGCACGCCCCGCTCCATCACCGCGACCCGGTCGGCGAAGCGCCGCACCAGGTGCAGATCGTGCGTGATCAGGAGCACCGCCATGCCGGTCTGGCGCTGCAGGTCCGACAGCAGCTCCAGGATCTGCCCGCGCAACGTGACGTCGAGCGCGGTGGTCGGTTCGTCGGCCAGCAGCAGCCGCGGGCGGCTCGCCAGCGCCATCGCGATCATCGCGCGCTGGCGCTGCCCGCCCGAGAGCTGGTGCGGGAACGCCCCGGCGCGGCGCGCCGGCTCCGGCACGCCCGTCGACGCCAGCAGCTCCACCGCCTGGGCCGTCGCCTGGCTCCGTGTGAGGCCCTGCTTGAGCTGCAGCACCTCAGCGATCTGCGCACCCACCGCCATCAGCGGGTTGAGTGCCGTCATCGGCTCCTGGAAGACCATCGCGATGTCGCCGCCGCGCAGGCCGCGCATCGCCTGCTCCGGCAGCGACAGCAGATCCTGCGCGGGCGCGCCGCCGCGCCCCTGCAGCAGCGCCCGGCCCGTGACATGGGCGTCCGGCACCAGCCGCAGCAGCGACAGCGCCGTGATGGTCTTGCCCGACCCGGATTCGCCCACCAGCGCCAGCTTCTCGCCGGCCCCGATGTCGAAACCCACGCCGTGCACCACCGCCTTGCCGCCGAAGCGCACGTACAGGTCTTCGACGCGCAGCAACGGCGCGGTGGAGGATGGAGAGAGGGGTGCGATGTTCATTGCTTCCTGGGGTCCAAGGCATCGCGCAAGGCATCGCCCATGAAGGTCAGCAGCAGCAACGTGCCCACCAGCACGGTGAAGGTGAAGATCGAAATCCACCAGGCGTCGATGTTGTTCTTGCCCTGGTTGAGCAGCTCGCCGAGCGACGGCGTTCCGGGCGGCACGCCCAGGCCCAGGAAGTCGAGCGAGGTGAGCGACAGGATCGCCGCGCTCATGCGGAACGGCAGGAAGGTGACCACCGGCGTCATGCTGTTGGGCAGGATGTGGCGCCAGATGATCTGCCCGTTGGGCACGCCCAAAGCACGGGCCGCCTTGACGTAGTCGAGCTGGCGGTTGCGCAGGAACTCGGCCCGAACGTAGTCCGACAGGCCCATCCAGCCGAACAGGCTCAGCAGGATCAGCAGCAGCGACAGGCTGGGCGAGAACAGCGCGCTGAAGATGATCAGCAGGTACAGCTCGGGCATCGAGCTCCAGATCTCGATGAAGCGCTGGAACGCCAGGTCCGTCCGGCCGCCGAAGAAGCCCTGCACGGCCCCGGTGGCGAGTCCCAGCAGCACGCCGGTCACGGTGAGCGCCAGCCCGAACAGCACGCTCACGCGGAAGCCGTAGAGCAGTTGCGCGAGCATGTCGCGGCCCCGGTCGTCCGTGCCCAGCCAGTTCTCCGCCGTCGGCGCGGAGGGGTTGGGGGATTTCGCGAAGTAGTTCAGCGTATTCGGGCCGTAGCGGTTCAGGGTGTAGAGCGCCCAGTTGTCGCCCACGCTCAGGCGCTCCTGGATGAACGGGTCGAGGTAGTCGGTGGGCGTGTCGAAATCGCCGCCGAAGGTCGTCTCCGGGTAGGTCTTGAACAGCGGGAAGTACGTCTGCCCTTCGTAGCGCACGATGAGCGGCCGGTCATTGCTGACCAGCTCGGCGCCGAGGCTGATCACCACCAGCACGCAGAACACCACGAGGCTCCAGAACCCCAGCCGGTTGCGCTTGAAGCGCATCCAGGCGCGGCGGGACGGCGACAGGGATGCCGGCGCGGCGGGCACCGCCGTCTGCACGGGAGGATCGGTCGGAGAAAGGCTCATGCGCTCAATCGAACTTCACGCGGGGATCGACCCACACATAGCAGAGGTCGCTGACGAGCTTGGTCACCAGCCCGATCAGCGTGAACAGGTACAGCGTGCCCAGCACCACCGGATAGTCGCGGCGGATCACGCTCTCGTAGCTGAGCAGGCCCAGGCCGTCGAGCGAGAACAGCGTCTCGATCAGCAGCGAGCCGGTGAAGAACGCGCCGATGAACGCGGCGGGAAAGCCCGTGATGATGGGAATGAGCGCATTGCGGAACACATGCTTCCAGAGCACCTGCCGCTCCGACAACCCCTTGGCCCGTGCCGTGAGCACGTACTGCTTGCGGATCTCCTCCAGGAAGGCGTTCTTGGTGAGCATCGCCGTCACCGCGAAGCTGCCGGCCACCATCGCCGTCACCGGCAGCGTGATGTGCCACAGGTAGTCCACGATGCGCGCGCCCCAGTTCATCTGCTCCCAATTGGAGGACACCAGCCCCCGCAGCGGGAACCACTGCAGCTGCCCGCCGAACACCACCAGCAGCGCCACGCCCAGCACGAAACCCGGAATGGCATAGCCCACGAGCACGATCAGCGTGGTGACGAAATCGAACCGAGAGCCCGCGCGCACCGCCTTCGCCACGCCCAGCGGCACGGCCACCAGGTAGCTGATGAAGAAGGTCCACAGCCCCAGGCTGATGGAGACCGGCAGCTTCTCCAGCACCAGATCCCACACCTTCTTGTTCTGGAAAAAGCTCTGCCCCAGGTCGAAGCGCGCGAACTGCGACAGCATCTGCAGGAAACGCTCGTGCGCGGGCTTGTCGAAGCCGTACAGCGCCCTGATCTGCGCCAGCCGCTTCGGGTCCACGCCCTGGTCGCCGCGGTAGCTCATGCCGCCCGATTCCGCGCCGCCCCCGCCCTTGCCCGCGGCGGTGCGGGCCTCCGCCAGGTACTGCTCCACCGGCCCGCCGGGCACGAACTGGATCACGGCGAAGGTGAGCAGCAGCACGCCCAACAGGGTGGGCAGCATGAGCAGCAGGCGTTTGGCGATGTAGGCGAGCATGCGGGCGTTCAGAGGATCGGAGCTTCAGCGGCCAGGGCGCTGCGCGCCGTCCCCGTGCCACCATGTGGACATCACCCACTCCTCCGCGCGCGCATACGGCGGCATCGGGGCCTGGTAGGCCAGGCGCTGCTGGTTGTAGACGAAGCGGTGCGAGGACAGCCGCCACTGCGGAATCAGGTAGTGGCTGTGCATGATCACCCGGTCCAGCGCCCGGCACACGGGCAGCAGCTCGGCCTTGGATTTCGCGCGCGTCAGGGCGCCCGCCAGTGCATCGACCGCCGGGTTCTTCACGCCGGCGTAGTTGCCCGCCCCCTCGACATCGGCCCGCTGGCTGCCGAAGAGCTCCTGCATCTCCTGCCCCGGGTTGTAGGTGCCGGCGAAATTCAGCGTGATCAGATCGAAATCGAATTTGTCCAGCCGCTGCAGGTAGAGCGCGAAATCCACCGAAACGAAGCGCAGCGTGATCCCCAGCTTCTCCAGGTTGCGCATCCAGGGTGTCACCGTGCGCGCACCGGCCTCCTTGCTGTCGAGGTAGTCGAGCACCATGGGCTCGCCCCGGGTGTTGCGCAGCGCGCCGCCCTGGTACGTCCAGCCCGCGTCGGCCAGCAGCTGGCGGGCGCGGCGCAGGTTGGCCCGCAGCGAATGGCCCTCGCCTTCGGTCACGGGCGGCTGGTACATCGGCCCGTACACGGCGTCGGGCACCTTGCCGCGCCACGGCTCCAGCAGGGCCAGTTCCTCCGGCCCCGGCATGCCCGTGGCCTGGCAGTCGGTATTGCCGAACAGGTCCGTCACGCGCGGATAGCTGCCGTAGAACATCTGGCGGTTCATCCACTCGTGGTCGACCGCCAGCCCGAGCGCCTCGCGCACGCGCGGGTCCTGCAGCAGCGGCCGGCGGGTGTTGAGCACGTAGCTCTGGAAGCCCGCGGGCAGGCGGTGCTCCAGCTCCTTCTTGACCAGCACGCCCTGCTTGAACAGCTTGCCGTCGATGCGGCGCGCCCAGTCGCCGGCCGAATACACGGTCATGAAGTCGAACTCGCCCGCCTTCACGGCCTCCAGGCGGGCGGTGTTGTCGCGGTAGATCTTGACGGTGATGCGGTCGAAGTTGTGCGCGCCCCGGTTCACGTTCAGATCGCGCCCCCAGTACTGCGGATCGCGCACGTAGGTGATGTCGCGGCCGAACGCCACCGGGCCGATGCGGTAGGGCCCGCTGCCGATCGGCGTGTCGGTCACGATCTCGTCGAAGCGCTTCGTCTTGCCGTCCGGGCCCCGGCCCCAGGCCCGGCTGAAGATCGGCAGGCTGCCCACCGTGAGGGGCAGTTCGCGGTTCGGGTGCTTGAAGCGGAAGCGCACGGTGCGCCGGTCCAGCACGTCGACTCCGGCCACGTCCTGCAGCAGCGTGGCATAGCTGGGCGAGGCGTGCGGGCCGATCAGCGTTTCGTAGGTGTATCGGACGTCCGCCGCCTCTACGGCGCTGCCGTCGTGGAAGCGCGCCTCGGCCCGCAGCCGGAAGGTGGCGCTCAGCCGGTCCGGCGGCACCTGCACGTCCTCGGCCAGCAGGCCGTAGCCGGAAGCGGTTTCGTCCATGGAGCCGGTCAGCAGGCTCTCGAACAGCAGGTCGGACAAATACGCCGGGGGCGAACCCTTCATCGTGAACGGGTTGTACTTGTCGAACGTGGAATAGCGCAGGTTGCTCACCATGCGCAGCTCGCCGCCCTTGGGCGCGTCGGGGTTCACGTAGTCGAAGTGGCCGAAGCCGGGCGGGTACTTGAGATCGTCCCACAGCGCGTACCCATGCGCGGCCCACGCCGGTGCCGCGCACAGCCAGCTTGCCAAGACCCCGAAGAGCATCCAGAACCGCATGCGACAATTCTGCACTACGGTGGCGGCCCGCCCGTGCCCGGCGGGGATTTTCCCGGACCGGCGCATCTCCGCCGGTCCCCTCGCCATCCCCCCTCTCACCGCATTTCATTGGAGAACAACAAATGGGTTTCCTGTCCGGCAAGAAGCTTTTGATCACGGGCGTGCTGTCCAACCGCTCCATCGCCTACGGCATCGCCAAGGCCTGCCATGCGCAAGGCGCCGAACTGGCCTTCAGCTACGTGGGCGAGCGCTTCAAGGACCGCATCACCGATTTCGCGGCCGAGTTCGACTCCAAGCTGATCTTCGACTGCGACGTGGCGAGCGACGAGCAGATCGAGCGCATGTTCGCCGACCTGTCGGCCACCTGGCCGAAGTTCGACGGCTTCGTGCACAGCATCGGTTTCGCGCCGCGCGAGGCGATCGCGGGCGACTTCCTGGAAGGCCTGTCGCGTGAATCGTTCCGCATCGCGCACGACATCAGCGCCTACAGCTTCCCGGCCATGGCCAAGGCCGCCCTGCCCTACCTGAACGACAAGGCCGCGGTGCTCACGCTGAGCTACCTGGGCGCGCTGCGCGCGGTGCCCAACTACAACACCATGGGCCTGGCCAAGGCCAGCCTGGAAGCCAGCGTGCGCTACCTGGCCGAATCGCTCGGCCCCAAGGGCATGCGCGCCAACGGCATCAGCGCCGGCCCGATCAAGACCCTGGCCGCCAGCGGCATCAAGGACTTCGGCAAGCTGCTGGGCACCGTGGCCGACGCCTCGCCGCTGCGCCGCAACGTGACCATTGAGGACGTGGGCAATGCCGCGGCCTTCCTGCTGTCGGACCTGGCCAGCGGCGTGACGGCGGAGATCATGTACGTGGACGGCGGCTTCAGCCAGACCGGCGGCATCAGCCGCGACAGCGCCAACCTGGCCTGAGCGCGGGGCCGAACCGGCCGGCCGGCACCGTGCCGGGCCGGCGGAACCGATGAAGAGAAGCCGCAGGGACCTTTCCGTGGAGAGGCCCCTGCGGCTTCTGCGCATCCAGGCAGGTCCGCACCGGCGGGCGGTGCCGACGGCCTGGCGGGCGCCGGATGTGCGCTTACTGGGGCAGCAGCACCTTGTCCACGACGTGGATCACACCGTTGGACTGGTAGACGTCGGGGATGGTGACGGTGGACATGCCGCCCTTTTCATCCGTCAGCGCGATCGTGGAGCCGCTGGCCTTGGCCGTGAGCGTGCCGCCGGCCACGGTCTTCAGGCTGGCCGAGCCCTTGCCGTCGGCGATCATCTTGGAGAGCGCGGCGGCATCGATCTTGCCCGGCACCACGTGGTAGGTCAGCACCTTCGTCAGCGTGGCCTTGTTCTCGGGCTTGAGCAGCGTGTCCACCGTGCCGGCCGGCAGCGCGGCGAAAGCGGCGTTGGTGGGCGCGAACACCGTGAACGGACCCGGGCCCTTGAGCGTGTCCACCAGGCCCGCGGCCTTCACCGCAGCGACCAGCGTGGTGTGGTCCTTGGAGTTCACGGCGTTGTCGATGATGTCCTTGGTGGGGAACATCGGCGCGCCGCCGACGGTCACCTGCGCGAAGGCGGGCAGCGCGGCTGCGGAGAGGGCGAGCGTGAGGCCGGCAACGGCCATACGGGCATTCAGGCGGAAGGTCATACGGGTCTCCATGCGATCGGTGTGAGTGAAGGCCGCCGGAAAATCCGTGCGGCTGCACACTGATACGGGGCACGGAGCCGCCTGGATTCGCCCGCGACGCATCCCGATGCAAAAAAAACCCGGGGCGCTGGTGCGCCACCGGGCTTGCGGATTCAGGGCCGGGCGGGCGATGCCGCCCGGCGTGCCGTCAGATCTTGCGGCCGAAGGGGCCGTCGCTGCCCACCTGCACGATGTCCTCGGCATCCGGCGCGTCCTTGCGGCCGCCGCGGCGGCCGGGCTTGGCCTGCACCGTCTTGGTCACGCAATCGGCGTAGTAGCGTACGTGGCCGTTGTCGTCCTCGATCTCCACCAGGCCGTGGATGTCGGTCTCGAAGCCCGGGCAGAGCTTGGCGAACTCGCGCGCGAACTTGAGGTAGTCCACGATCTTCTTGTTGAAGACCTCGCCCGGGATCAGCAGCGGAATGCCCGGCGGGTACGGCGTGATCAGGCTGGTGGTGATGCGGCCTTCCAGGTCGTCGATCTCCACGCGCTCGGTCTTGCGGTGCGCGATGTGGGCGAACGCGTCGCTGGGCTTCATCGCGGGCGTGAGGTCCGAGAGGTACATCTCGGTGGTCAGGCGCGCGATGTCGTACTTCGCGTAGAGCTCGTGCACGTGCTGGCACAGGTCCTTCAGGCCCATGCGCTCGTAGCGCTTGTGCTGCTGGCAGAACTCCGGAAGGATGCGCCACATCGGCTGGTTCTTCTCGTAGTCGTCCTTGAACTGCTGCAGCGCCGCCAGCAGCGTGTTCCAGCGGCCCTTGGTGATGCCGATGGTGAACATGATGAAGAAGCTGTAGAGCCCCGTCTTCTCCACCACCACGCCGTGCTCGGCCAGGTACTTGGTCACGATCGACGCGGGAATGCCGGTCTTGTCGAACTTGCCGTCCAGGTTCAGGCCCGGCGTCACGATGGTGGACTTGATCGGGTCCAGCATGTTGAAGCCGTCGGCCAGCGGGCCGAAGCCGTGCCACTTGCTCGCGGCGTTCTTCTTGCCCTTGCCGTCGCTGCGGATGATCCAGTCCTCGGCACGCCCCAGGCCCTCGTCCACCAGCTTGTCCGGGCCCCAGACCTTGAACCACCAGTCGTCCTTGCCGAACTCCTCTTCCACCTTGCGCATGGCGCGGCGGAAGTCCAGCGCTTCGAGCAGGCTCTCTTCCACCAGCGCGGTGCCGCCGGGCGGCTCCATCATCGCGGCGGCCACGTCGCAGCTGGCGATGATGCTGTACTGCGGACTGGTCGAGGTGTGCATCAGGTACGCCTCGTTGAAGAGCGGGCGGTCGAGCTTCACCGTCTGCGAATCCTGCACCAGCACGTGGCTCGCCTGGCTGATGCCGGCCAGCAGCTTGTGGATGGATTGCGTCGCATACACCACCGAGTGCTTCGGGCGTGCGCGCTTCTTGCCCATCGCGTGGTAGCTGCCGTAGAACGGATGGAAGGCCGCGTGCGGCAGCCAGGCCTCGTCGAAGTGCAGGTTGTCGACGTAGCCGTCCATCATCGACTTGATGGTCTCGGTGTTGTAGAGCACGCCGTCGTAGGTGGACTGCGTGATGGTCAGCACGCGCGGCTTCACGGCGGCCGCATCCACGCCCTTGAGCAGCGGGTTGGCGCGGATCTTGGCCTCGATCGCGTCGCGCTCGAACTCGGCCTGCGGGATCGGGCCGATGATGCCGAAGTGGTTGCGCGTCGGCTTCAGGAACACGGGGATGGCCCCGGTCATGATGATCGAGTGCAGGATCGACTTGTGGCAGTTGCGGTCCACCACCACCACGTCGCCCGGCGCCACGGTGTGGTGCCACACCATCTTGTTCGAGGTGCTGGTGCCGTTGGTCACGAAGAAGCAGTGGTCGGCGTTGAAGATGCGCGCCGCGTTGCGCTCGGACTCACCGATGGCGCCGTTGTGGTCCAGCAGCTGGCCGAGTTCCTCCACGGCGTTGCACACGTCCGCGCGCAGCATGTTCTCGCCGAAGAACTGGTGGAACATCTGGCCCACGGGGCTTTTCAGGAACGCCACGCCGCCCGAGTGGCCCGGGCAGTGCCACGAATAGGAGCCGTCTTCGGCGTAATCCAGCAGCGCCTTGAAGAACGGCGGCTGAACGCCCTCGAGGTAGCTCTTGGCCTCGCGGATGATGTGCTTGGCCACGAACTCGGGCGTGTCCTCGAACATGTGTATGAAGCCGTGCAGCTCGCGCAGGATGTCGTTGGGCAGGTGGCGGGCGGTCTTGGTCTCGCCGTGCACGTAGATCGGCACGTCGGAATTCTTGCGGCGCACTTCGGCGATGAAGTTGCGCAGGCTGAGCACCACCGGATCGAGCCCCGAGCCCAGCGTGAACTCCTCGTCGTCGATCGACAGGATGAAGGCGCTGGCGCGGCTCTGCTGCTGTGCGAACTGCGTCAGGTCACCGTAGCTCGTGACGCCGAGCACCTCGAAACCCTCGGCCTCGATCGCCTGTGCCAGGGCCCGGATACCCAGGCCCGATGTGTTCTCGGAACGGTAGTCCTCGTCGATGATGACGATGGGAAAGCGGAATTTCATGCACAGCCTCCGAGCGAGCGGGCCCAAAAAACGAAATAGGCGCGAAGTGTAAGGAATAACGGTGTCATTCCTTTGAAGACATCGGCATTTGACCCAGAATGGACGGGAAAGCGCCGGACCGCAGGGCGCGGACCCGGCGCGACGACGATACGAAACAAGACTCGACAGGAGGACCCGACCCGTGATGCAGCATTCCACCCTCTGGTGGCTGATGGCCGGCGCCATGGTCGCCGCCGAACTCGTGACGGGTACCTTCTATCTGCTCATGCTGGCCGCCGGGCTGGCGGCCGGCGCGCTGGCGGCGCATGCCGGCCTGCCGATCACCGCGCAGCTCGTGGCGGCCTCCTGCGTGGGCGTGGCCGGCGTCTTCGGCTGCCACTCGTTGCGCCGCCGCCGCATGGCCGCCGTGCAGCCGGCCGCGAGCAACCGCGACGTGAACCTCGACGTCGGCGAAACCGTGCAGGTGGGCGCCTGGAATGCCGACGGCACGGCCCAGGTGCGCTACCGCGGCGCGCAGTGGACCGTCGTGCTGCGCGGCGGCCCGGCCGGCGCGGCCACCGCCCTGCCCGGCACCTACCGCGTGGCGGAGGTGGTCGGCAACCGGCTGGTGGTGGACGCCGCCGCCTGAGCCGCGCGCGCCGCGCTCACCGCGTGCTTGCGGCCCGATCGCGTGGCAGCGCGGCTGCGCTGGCGTGCCCCGCGTGCTTCGTTCCGCCTGCGCCCCGGCGCAGGATTCCATCCACCCACCCCCTTCCCGGATTCGTTCCGGGACCGCAAAGGACTCCATGGAAATCGCCCTCATCCTCTTCGTCATCGCCGGCATCTTCGTCGCCCGCTCCATCAAGGTCGTGCCCCAGCAGAACGCCTGGGTCAAGGAGCGGCTGGGCAAGTACGCCGGCACGCTCACGCCCGGCCTCAACTTCCTGGTGCCCTTCGTCGACCGCGTGGCGTACAAGCACAGCCTCAAGGAGATCCCGCTGGACGTGCCCAGCCAGGTCTGCATCACGCGCGACAACACGCAGCTGCAGGTGGACGGCATCCTCTACTTCCAGGTGACCGACCCGATGCGCGCGAGCTACGGATCGAGCAACTACATCATGGCCGTCACCCAGCTCGCGCAGACCTCGCTGCGCAGCGTGATCGGCAAGCTGGAGCTCGACAAGACCTTCGAGGAACGGGACATCATCAATGCCCAGGTCGTCCAGGCCATCGACGAAGCGGCGCTGAACTGGGGCGTGAAGGTGCTGCGCTACGAGATCAAGGACCTGACTCCGCCCGCGGAAATCCTGCGCTCCATGCAGGCGCAGATCACCGCCGAACGCGAAAAGCGCGCGCTGATCGCCGCATCGGAAGGCCGCCGCCAGGAACAGATCAACATCGCCACCGGCGAGCGCGAGGCCTTCATCGCCCGCTCCGAAGGCGAGAAGCAGGCCCAGATCAACAACGCCCAGGGCGAGGCCGCCTCCATCACCGCCGTGGCCGAAGCCACTGCACAGGCCATCGAGCGCGTGGCCGCCGCCATCCGCCAGCCCGGCGGCGAACAGGCCGTGCAGCTCAAGGTAGCGGAGCGCGCCGTGGATGCCTACAGCCGCGTGGCCGCGGACGCGACCACCACCCTGGTCGTGCCGAGCAACATGACCGAGGTCTCGACCCTCATCACTTCCGCGATGAAGATGGTGCAGGGCGCGCAGCGGCCCTGAGCGCGGGCCGCGGACCCCGTATCGCACGCGGGGATCCCGGCGGTGCGGCAGGCCTGTGAAAAATTCCTGCGCCGCCTCGTCGGGAGCCCCCGGAATCGCTGCTATACTTGCGGGCTTCCGGAGAGGTGGATGAGCGGTTTAAGTCGCACGCCTGGAAAGCGTGTGTGGGCTAATCCCCACCGCGGGTTCGAATCCCGCCCTCTCCGCCAAATGCACAGCCCAAGTAGTTCGCGCTACTTGGGCTTTTTTGCTTGGGCGCGCTCACTGGGCTTGCGCGGCAGCATGCGGCTTCGGACGTGGCGCCCCGGGTTTTCCTGCAGCCGCGGGGTGATGCATCCACCACCGGTTGGCGGTAAGGTCGGAAGCGGCCCCACCCTTTTCACTCTCCCATCCCCCAGGACACTTCCCGTGACGACCCGGTCCCTGACGGTCTTGTGCGCCACCGCCCTGTCGCTGTGCCTCGCCACCGCCTCCGCCGGCCCGCTGGACCGCACCGAGTGCATCGTCCCCGCCAAGCCGGGCGGCGGCTTCGACCTGACCTGCGGGCTCGTGCAGGCCGCGCTGCGGCAGAGCGGCGCCATTTCGGAGCCGATGCGCGTGAGCTATCTGCCCGGCGGCATCGGCGCGGTGGCGTACAACACGGTGATCGCCCAGCGCCCCGGCCAGGGCAGCGCCTTGGTCGCGTTCTCCAGCGGCTCGCTGCTGAACCTGGCGCAGGGCAAGTTCGGCCGCCACACCGAACAGGACGTGCGCTGGTTGGCCGCGCTGGGCACCGACTACGGCGCGGTGGTGGTGGCGGAGGATTCGCCGTACCGCACCCTGGCCGACGTGATGCGCGCGCTGCGGGACGATCCGGCCAGGGTCGCCCTCGGCGCGGGCGGCACGATCGGCAGCCAGGACTGGATGAAGGCGGCGTTGCTGGCCCGGGCCGCGGGGTCGCACCCGAAGCGGATGCGCTTTGTGGCCTTCGAGGGTGGCGGTGAAGCGATCCGTGCGCTGCAGGGCGGCTACATCCAGGTGCTCACGGGCGACGTGGCGGAAACCCGGCGGCAGCGCGAAGCCGGCGCGAAGGTCCGCATCCTCGCCGTGATGGCCCCGCACCGCCTGCCGGGCGAGCTGGCCGGCGTGCCGACGGCGAAGGAGGCCGGCGCCGACATCGAGTGGCCGATCCTGCGCGGCGTGTACCTGGGGCCGGGCGTCTCCGATGCGGACTATGCAGCGTGGGCGCAGGTGTTCTCGCGCACCGTGGCCACGCCCGCGTTCGAGCAGTTGCGGGCGGAGTACGGGCTGTACCCGCCCGCGCTCGTGGGCCGGGAACTGGACGAACGCGTGCGGCAGCAGGTGGCGCGGTACCGCCAGCTGGCGGAAGGTTTCGGCCTGCGCACGCCGGCCCGGTAGGCTGCCCGCAGCGGCACGCAGGCCACCGCGCCTTCAACGCAGCGGGAATTCCAGGCCGACCACCAGGCCACCTTCGCCCGCGGCGGGCGCCAGCACCAGGCGCGCGCCATGCCGCCGGGCGATCGCGGCGACGATGGCCAGGCCCAGGCCGGAGCCAGAACCCTGCGTGTTGCTGGCCCGGAAGAACCGCTCGGTCACACGCGGCAATTCCTCGGCCGGAATGCCGGGCCCGTCGTCGGCCACACTCAGAACCACCACGCCGTCGCCGGCAGCCACGCGCACCGTCACGCTTCCACCGTCCGGGGTGTACTTCAGGGCGTTGTCGATCAGGTTCGAGAGAGCCTCTTCCAGCAGTCCCGGGTCGGCCTGGACGGCGGGAACCGGCTCCGGCATCTCGAACCCGAGGTCGATGCGCCGGCTCCGCGCGGCGGACCAGAGCCGCCGGGTCACGTCGCCCGCGAGCCGGCCCAGGTCCACGGGCTGCAGCGCGGCGTCGGGCGTGTCGGCCCGGGCCAGCGCCAGCATCTGGTTGGTCTGGCGGATCGTGTGCTTGAGCTGCTCGCGCAGGGCCGCGAGCGCATCCTGCATGCTGTCGATGTCGCCGGCCCGCTGGGTGAAGGTCACCTGGGTGAGCAGCGTGCTGAGCGGCGTGCGCAGTTGGTGGGATGCGTCGTCCACGAACCGGCGCTGCCCTTCCAGCAATTCCCGGTAGCGGAGGATGTGCTGGTTCATCGCCTCCACCAGCGGCAGCACGTCGCGCGGCACGCGGTGGGTGTCGATCGGCGACAGGTCGTCCGGTGCCCGCGCCTGCAGGTCCTGGCGCAGTTGCCGCAGCGGGCGCAGAGACCACGCCACGGCCGCGGCGACCATGCCGGCGGCCAGCGCGGCCAGCAGCAGGTCGGGCCCGATCGCGCCGACGAGGAACTGACGGCTGAACTGCTCGCGCGCGGCGTACGGCTCGGCCACCTGCACCACCAGGCGCCGGTCGCTGCTGCCGCCCACGGGATGCCGCAGCGGCCGCGCGTAGGTGCCCACGCGCACGGTTTCGCCCGCATAGGGCACGGTCTCGAAATGCGGCTGCCGGTCCCGCAGCAGATGGGGCGCCGGCATCGGCAGGTCGGGGTTGCCGATTTCCACCAGCCCGTCCTGCGTGGCCACGCGGTAGTACACGGGCCCGGCCGCCGTCAGTTCGAAGAATTCGAACAGCGCATAGGGCAGCTCGACCGCCAGACCGCCGCTCTCGGTGGAGACGTTGGCGTCGATTGCCTTGATCGCGCCGAACAGCGACCGGTCGAAGGCGGCATCCACGGCCGAGCGCGCCGTGTGCCACGTCAGCCAGACCTGCACGAAGCTGCCGACCATCACGCCGGCCAGCAGCACCACGATCAGCGTCCTGCGCAGGCTGACCCGGTGCAGCGCATCGACATTCATGCGGCCGGCTCGAGCAGGTAGCCCAGCCCCCGCAGCGTCGCGATCTGCACGCCAGTGCCGGCCAGGCGCTTGCGCAGGCGGTGGATGAGCACCTCGATCGCCTCCGCCTGCACGCCGGAGTCGTCGGGGAACACGCGGTCGAGCAGTTCCCGCTTGGTGAGCGGTTCGCCGCCGCTCTGGATGAGCGTGCGCAGCAGGGCGTGCTCACGGGCCGTGAGGGTGAGCGGCGCGCTGCCGGCCTCGAACCTTTTGGTGGTGGCGTCGAAGGTGAGGTTGCCGCAGGAGAAGCGCCGGGTCTCGCGGCCGCGGGCGCGGCGGGTGAGCGCGAGCAGGCGCGCCTCCAGCTCTTCCACCTCGAACGGCTTGGCCAGGAAGTCGTCGGCGCCCGCCTTCAGCGTCGCCACGCGCTCGGCCAGGGTGTCGCGGGCCGTCAGGATCAGGATGGGGACGGGGTCGTCGTCCTCGCGCAGGCTCTTCAGCACCTCCTCGCCCGCCAGCCCGGGCAGGCCCAGGTCGAGGATCAGCGCGTCGTAGCGTTCGGCGCGCAGCGCCCGGCGCACCAGGCGCCCGTCGGCGACCCAGTCCACCTGGTTGCCGCCCTGGGCCAGGGTGCGTACCAGCCAGTCGGCCAGGGCCGCTTCGTCTTCGGCGAGGAGCAGTCGCATGCGGTGTCGTTCGGTGTGCCGGAATGGCCCGGCCACCGATTGTGCAGGCCGCGGACCCTGCGCGCCACGCAGGCGCAGGCGCAGGCGCAGGCGCAGGCGCACGAGCGTGCCGCGGTCAGTCGGGCTTGATCTGCGCCCGGGCGATCACCTTCTTCCACCGCGCCTGCTCGGCCGCGATGAACTCGGCGAACTGCGCGGGCGTTCCGCCGATGGCCTCGGCCGCGTCACCGGAGAGCCTGCGCATCGATTCGGGCGCCTTCACGGCCTTCATGGTCTCCGCGGCCAGTTTGTCGATGTGAGCCTGGGGCAGGCTGGCGGGTGCGAGCATGCCGTACCACTGGGTCATCTCGAAGCCGGGGTAGCCCTGCTCGGCCACCGTCGGAACGTCCGGCAACTGGGGCAGGCGTTGCGCCGAGCCCGTGGCGATGCAGCGCACCTTGCCCGACTTGATGAATGGAATGATGGCCGCCGCGCCGATGGCGGAGGCATCCACGCGGCCCGAGATCAGGTCGGTGAGCATGGGGCCGGTGCCCTTGTAGGGCACGTGCAGCATGAACACGTCCGAGGCCATCTTCAGGTACTCGAACGCCAGGTGGCCGGCACTGCCGTTGCCGGCGGAGCCGTAGCTCAGCTTGGCGGGATTGCGCTTGGCGTACGCGATGAACTCGCGCAGGTTCTTGGCGGGAACGTCCGGATGCACCACGTAGAGGCTCGGCACTTTCGCGAGCAGGCTCACCGGCTTGAAGTCGCTCGGCGACCACGGCAGCTTGGAGAAGATGTAGGGGTTGACGGCCAGCGTGCCGATGTGCCCCAGGATGATCGTGTGCTGGTCGTCCGCGCGCGCCACCTCCGACATGGCGATGTTGCCGGCGGCGCCGGGCTTGTTGTCCACGTACACGTTCTGCCCGAGCGTCTTCGACAGCTCGGCCGCAGTGGAGCGGGCGACGATCTCGGAGCTGCCGCCCGGGGCGAACGGCACCACGAAGCGCACGGATTTCGAAGGCCATGCGGCTTCTGCGCGCGAGAGCTGCGGCCAGAGGCCCAGGGCTCCGCCCACGCCCGCGGCGCCGCCGGCGAGCAGCAGGCGCCGCCGTGCGATGGAAGGATGGCGGTCGTCCGCCGTGCAGGTGATGGGGGTCACGCGTGTCTCCGGTGTTGTCGTCGATGCGGCGATCATCCCGCCGCCCGCCTTTCAGCGGGCTTTCACGCGCCCCCCCTGTTTACCCCAGGGGCGGTGGCACCCTTGCCCGCTACATCTTGAAGTTCAGCGACACGTACACCGCCCTGCCCGGCCCCGGCGCGAACATCGGCTGCGTGCTGCCTGCCGGCCAGAAGAAGGTGTCGTCCCACACGTAGGCGGTCTTGCGGTCGGCCAGGTTCTTGACCTGCAGATCGAGGCTCACCGTGGGGGTCAACGCGTAGCGCACGTTGGCATCGAAGAGCACGAAGGCGCCGTACTTGCCCTTGGCGTTCAGGCTGTCGATGTAGTAGCTGCCCTGCGCGCGGCCCTGCAATCCCAGGCGCAGCTCCGGCGTGGCGCGGTATTCGACGCCTGCGTTCGAGATGTGGCGCGGCGTGGAGAACACCTCCCTGCCCGCCAGCGAGACACCGTCGGCCGTGAACGCGCTCACCACCTTGGCTTCCTGCAGCGAGTGCGAGGCCCACACCTGCCACTGGCTGCCGACCCGGGTCGATGCCTGCAGGTCCAGGCCGCGGCGGCGGGTCTGCCCCAGGCCCACCGTGGTGCCGGTGGCCGGCATGTTGGCGACCTCGTCCGTGGCGTCCTGCTGCCAGACGGCGGCGCGCATCTCGGTGCCGGGCGCGGGCGTGAACTTCACGCCCAGCTCCTTGCCGGTGTTCATCGAGGGCGCGAAGCGCGGCTGCGTGGCCGAGGTGAGGTAGGCCGGCGCGCGCGAGCCGGTCAGGATCTGGAAGGTGCGGCCCCAGTTGGCATACACGCTCACCGTATCGGTCGCGCCGTACACCAGGCTGAACTTGGGCTGATGGATCCAGCCGTAGTCCTGCAGCCCGCCCTGCGCCCCGGTGTTCAGCACGGTGTGGCCCGTGAAGCGGTCGGTACGGATACCCGGCACCAGCTTGAGCCGGTCGGTGGCCTGCACCACCGCCTGCACGTAGGCCCCCACGTTGTTCAGCGTGTACCGGTCGTTGTTGGAGACCGCGCCCGGCACGCCGAAATCGGTCGGCAGGGCGTAGGGGTAGCGGTAGCGCTCGTAGGTGTTGCGCTGGCGCTCCACGTTGATGCCGCCGTCGACGGAAAGCGACCTGCCGGCGCGCCAGGTCAGCGTGCTCATCAGACCGTGCTGGGTCTCGTCCCAGCGCCGTACCTGCCGGGGCCCGTTGAACAGGCTCGCCGCCTGGCTGTCGGTGAAGGTGATGCGGCGGTCGTCCTCGTAGCGGTTCAGGTAGAGCTTGTTGCTGAGGAACAGGCGCGGGTCGATCTGCCAGTCCAGGTGGGCGCTCAGGTGCCGCATGTCGCGGTCGTCGCCGTCGTGCGCGTTCTTGGCCGGAGACTGCCGGCGGTCGCGCGCGAGTTCGGCCGCGGTGAGGAACCCGGGCTCCTCGGCCTGGTGCGAGTAGAGCCGCGCCACCAGGCCCACCTTGACGGCGCCGCCTTCCGACGTCACGAACCACTTGCCGCCCAGCGAGTACTTGTCGGAATGGGCATGCGGCCGGTAGCCGTTGGATTCCTGCTTGGCCAGGAAATAGTTCTGCGCGAAGCCGCCCGACTCGTGGCCCAGCGCCAGCTGCACTTCGCGCGTCGCGCCGCTGCCGTAGGTGAAGCGGCCTTCGGTGTAATCGCCGCCCTGGCGCGTACCGAAGTTGATGTTGCCGCCGATGTTGTGCAGGCCGTAGCGCGGATCATTGGTGCCGCGCACCACCTCGATGTAGTCGATCTCCAGCGGAAAGATCATGTCGATGAACCGCTGGTTGCCGCTGTTCACGTTGCTGGGGATGCCGTCGATCAGCACCTTGATGCCGTTGATGTAGCCCTCGCCGTTGAAGGCGCGGAACGTGGCCTTGCCGGACTCCGCGCCCATGCGGGTTTCGGTGAGCTGGATGCCGGGCAACTGGCCGATCAGCTCCCAGCTGGTGCCCACGGTCTGGTTCTCGATCTTGTCGGCACCGAGGATGTCGACCGAGGTCAGCAGCGTATTGGGCGCGAGGGCGCCGCTGGTGCCCGTGCGCACGGACACTTCGCCGAGGGTGGATACGGAATCACCGGCCGTCTGGGCGGCTGCGGCAAGGCACAGGAAGGGGGAAGCCACCGCGAAGGGCAGCACTTTGGGGGACAACAACACGAAAAATCTCTCCACGGACGGATGACGCGTCCGGACGAACCAGGGCCACGGCGGCGCCCAGCGGGCGACGCCCGGCGCGCGCACGCCCCCGCCCCGGACCGGGATGGGAATGTGCGCGGCCAGCGATCAGAGGAACGTGGAGAGATCGGGCGGCGCCCGGGAGACGGCGAGCAGCCAGGGAATGCGCTGCGGGGGCCGCTGCGCGTGTTCGGGCAGCCGCTCGGAGCGGCTTCGGCACGCGCCCGCCGGAGGGAACGGCGCAGGAGCCGGCATGGCGGCGCAGGTGCCCGCCGCATGCACGCACAGCGCGCAATAGTCGGAATCGGCAGCCGCGCTGCGCGGCGGAGGCGGAGGTGGCCTCTGCGCATCGTCCGCATCGGCCTCGCCCGGCGGGTTGGCCAGCGCCGCCGCATACACGGCGCTGCGCAGGTGCGCGTGCTGGTGCAGTGCCGGCAGGAGGTCGTGGCCGAGCGTCGCCCACAGGGCGCACCACAACCAGAACACGGACCAGCGCCTGCACATCCTCCGATTCTAGCCACGGCCGAGCCGGTATTCCCCTGCATGTGGGCCCTGGGCAGCGCTACCGGCTCCGTGGGCAGTGGGCCGCTGCCCGTGCGCCGCGGGCGAGATCAGGCGCCCTGCTCCACCACCGGCGCAGGCACGGCAGGCGCCCGTCCGCGCTGGCGGAAGAACGACACCACCTGCCAGAGGATGAAGGCACCGACGAAGGTGAGCAGCGTGCCGCTGATCGGCCGCGACACGAACACCCCGAAGCTGCCGCGCGACAGCAGCATCGCGCGCCGGAAGTTCTCTTCCAGCATCGGCCCCAGGATGAAGCCCAGCATCAGCGGCGACGGATCGAGTTCCAGCCGCATGAACAGGTAGCCCAGCACGCCGAACACCACGGTGATGTAGATGTCGTCCAGGTTGTTGTTGATGCTGAACGTGCCGATGCAGCAGAAGAACAGGATCGCCGGGAACAGCACGTTGTAGGGGATCTTGAACACCGACAGCCAGTAGCGCACCAGCGGCACGTTCAGGATCAGCAGGAAACAGTTGCCGATCCACATGCTCGCCACCAGGCCCCAGAACAGCTCGGGATGGCCCGCGATCATGTTCGGGCCGGGCTGGATTCCCTTGATGATGAAGGCGGCCATCATCAGCGCCATGACCGCGTTCTCGGGGATGCCGATGCTCATCAGCGGAATGAAGCTGGTGCGCGCGGCGGCCTCGTCGGCCGCGGCCTGCCCGGCCACGCCCTCGATGCAGCCGGTGCCGATCTCGTGCTTGTACTTGCTGACCTTCTTGTCCAGCGCGTAGGCCGCGAACTGCGCGATCACCGGACCGCCGCCGGGCAGGATGCCGAGGGCCGAGCCGACGACGCTGCCGCGCAGCGCGCTGGGAACGATGCGCTTGAACTCCGCCCAGGTCGGGATCAGCTTGATCTTGCCGTTGAAGGGCGAGCGCTCCTCGCGCGAATCGAGGTTCTTGGTGATCTCCGCGATGCCGAAGCACCCCAGCGCGATGCTCACGATGCCCACGCCGTCCGCCAGGAACGGCAGGCCCAGCGTGAAGCGCTCCGCGCCGCTGTTCACGTCGGTGCCCACAGAGCCGAGCAGCACGCCCACCAGGCACATCGCCAGGCCGTTGAGCAGGCTGCCCGTGGTCACGAAGCTCACGCACACGAAGCCCACGAGCATCAGCGCGCAGTAGTCGGGCGGCCCGAAGAGGAATGCCACCTCGCCCAGGCTCGGCGCCAGGAACGCCAGCACCACGATCGCCACCGTGCCGCCGATGAAGCTCGACACCCCCGCGGTGAACAGCGCCAGCCCGGTCTTGCCCTTGAGCGTCATCGCGTAGCCGTCGATGCACGCCACGATGCTGCTGGCGTGCGGTATCTTCATCGTGATCGCGCTCACGCTGTCGCCATATTGCGCGCCATAGTAGATGCCGGCGAGCATGATGAGCGCGCCGGTCGTGTCCATCGAATAGGTCAGCGGCAGCAGCAGGCTGATGGTGGCGAGCGGGCCGAGGCCGGGCAGCAGGCCCACCAGGGTGCCCACCGTGCAGCCCAGCGCGCAGAACATCAGGTTCTGGACCGTGAGGGCGTGGCCGAAGCCGAACGCGAGGTTGTGCAGGACGTCCATGTCGTGGCTCGCCGTCGGCTCAATAGAGCGGCAGGCTCAGGCCCAGCAGCTTCTGGAACGCGAACGCGATCGCGATCAGCACCGCCGCGATCTTCACATTGCGCGCCACCGAATACGACGTGCCCGCGAACCCGGAGCAGAACACCAGGAAGACGATGCCCGCGATCATGTTCACGAAGTGCGAAATCAGTGCGAAGCCGCAGAGGCTGGCCAGGATGATCGCGATGTTGCGCGGATTGAAATTCAGCGGCACGGGCGCCACCAGCCGCGCGCGCAGCACCGTGATGCCGCCGATCACGAACAGCATGCAGCTCACGATGAACGGGAACATCCCCGGCCCCGCGTGGCTGAGCGAGCCCAGCGAGTAATGCACCGACGGCAGGCCGAAGGCCAGCGCCAGCGCCATGAGGACCAGGCCCCGGACGAGATTGCGGTTGTTCATGATCGATGCGTCTCCTTGTGGTTCCGCCGCGCACCGCGGCCACGCGGCGGCGCCGGTGGCTGCGGTATGCTGGCGAAGGCACTATTGCCCTCCAACCTGATCGCGGGCTGACCCTCAGCGTGCGTAGTTCCACGTAGCCCCCACGTACCCTTTCCTCGCCGCGATGCGCATCCTTCTCGTGGAAGACGACCCCGTCCTCGGCCGCACCATGGCGCAGGGACTCGAACGCGCGGGCCACCGCGTCGAACTGGCCCGCAACGTGGAAGAGGCGCGGCACTGGTGGGCCGTGCAGCCCTTCGACGCGGTGCTGCTGGACCTGAACCTGCCCCACGGCCCGCAGGCCCGCAGCGGACTGGGCAACGGCCTCGCCGCGCTGCGCGCCGCCCGCGCCCGCGGCGACCGCACGCCGGTGCTGGTGCTGAGCGCGCGCGACAGCACCGAGGAACGCATCGCCGGCCTGGACGCCGGCGCCGACGACTACCTCGGCAAGCCCTACGAACTCAAGGAAGTGGAGGCGCGCCTGCGTGCGCTGGCGCGGCGCGCGACCGGCTCGGGCGACCTCGTCGCCGTCGGCCGCCTGCAGCTCGATCGCACGTCGCGCCGCTGCAGCGTGGAGGGCCAGCCGCTCGAACTGCCCGCGCGCGAGTTCGAACTGCTCTGGGAACTGATGACGCCGCCGGGCCGCGTGCTGAGCAAGAGCGAGCTGTCGCAGCGCCTCTCCGACCCGGGCGACGCACTGGGCGACAACGCACTCGAGGCCTTCGTCTCGCGCCTGCGCCGCAAGCTCGCCGGCAGCGGCGCGGCGATCCGCACGCTGCGCGGCCTGGGCTACACGCTCGAAGAAGATGCCGCCTGAGCCGCGCACCGCGGGCAAGCCGGCGCTGCGCCAGCGCATCGGCCGGCACGTGCTGCTGTCGCTGCTGCTCATCTGGGCCCTGGGCAGCGCGGTGGTGCTCGTCGTGGGCAGCCACTTCGTGGCCGAGGCGTTCGACCGCGCGCTACTCGACGACGCGCATGCCCTGGCGCTCCACGTGCGCGGCGGCCCCGACGGTGCACTGCACCTGGACCTGACGCCCCGCGAGGCAGACCTGCTGCGCTTCGACCAGCACGAGTCCGTCCGCTTCGCCGTCTGGAGCGACACGGGCGCGCTGCTGGGCGGCGACGAAGCCCTGCCCGGCGGCACCAGCAGCGGCATCAAAGGGGGCGACCACCGCTACCGCTTCTCCGACACCGTGGTGGAAGGCCGTGAGATGCGGCGCACCACCCTGCGGATCGAGGGCCCGCCAGGCTACACCGTGGTGATGGCCGAGACCACCTCCCAGCGCGCCCAGCTGCTGGGCAGGCTGCTGCTGTTTTCGGTGCTCGCGCAGCTGTGGCTGCTCGTGGTGCTGGGTTCGTGGCTGCTGCGAGGCATCGAGCGCGATCTGCGCCCGCTGGCGGACCTGCAGGATGCCATGGCACGGCGCGACGCGGCCGACCTGCAGCCCCTGCCGGGCGCCCTGACCACCGGCGCGCGCACGAGCGACGTGGAGCGGCTCGGCGAAGCGCTCGACGGCCTGCTCGCCCGCGTGCGCCGCGGCCTGCAGGCGCAACGCGAATTCGCGGGCAACGTGGCCCACGAACTGCGCACCCCGCTCGCCGGCATCCGCGCGCAGGCCGGCAACGCGCTGGCACAGGACGACCCCGCCATCTGGCGCAGCGAGCTGCAGGGCATCGCCGACGCCGAACAGCGCGCGAGCCGCACCGTCGATCAGCTGCTGGCCCTGGCACGTGCCGCCGAGGGCGAGATCGCCCTGCCCCTGCAGACCGTGGCGCTCGACGCCCTGGTGCGCCGCGTGCTGCTGCGCTACCTGCCGCGTGCCGACGCCCTCGGCGTGGACCTCGGCGCCGAAGGCCTGGACGCACCGGTCGCCGTGCGGGGCGATGCCGGCCTGATCGAAGGCATCCTGAACAACCTGTTGGACAACGCCCTGCGCTACGGCCGTGGAGAGCCGCCGCGCATCACCGTCATGCTGGAGCAGGCACCGCCCTGGGCGGTGCTGCGCGTGGCCGACAACGGCCCTGGTACGGGGGAAGGACTGGACGGTGGCGACGACACCCCCATGGTCCGGCGTTGGATTCAAGGTGAACAGGGCCGGCGGCTTGGCCATGGCGCGGGGCTGGGGCTGGCGATCGTGGGGCGATACGCGGAGCTGATGAAGGGCCGCGTGTGGATGGAGGAGTCGCCGGGCGGTGGGGTGACCGCGTGCGTGCATTTACCTCTTGCGGAGATGGAGCCAGACCAGAATGCGCCGGGCATCCGGCCCCCCTCGGTTGCAAGCTGAAGATCCCTGCCATCTTTGCCTGCAGCCGGAAGTAGCGTATCCAGACAGTGGCAGAAGTTGCTACCGCAACTCGCCCCCGTTGCTCCTCTGTGTCAGCAACCGGAGCAAGCCGAAACCGACCTTGCGCAAGGTGGAGCCGGCATCGCAGCGCACGGGCTGGGATCGGTGTGAATCTCAGGACACCACCAGACCCCGCAGGGCATAAAAAAACCGCCACACGCTGGAGCTTCCAGTGTGTGGCGGTATCCTGAGTGGTGGAGCTGGCGGGAATTGAACCCGCGTCCGACCGCGCAGCTACGCGGGTTCCAGGCAATCGGTGCGAAATCGGTGCGAATTTACTCCCTCTCCACGACACCGCCTGACACCGACAATTCGTTCTATTTTGTAACCGCGGTCGCGGGTTCGAGTCCCTCCGGGCAGGCCATCGATTTCTCTCTGAAAACTGACAATTGCGTCCAGTCTCAGGGAGGATTCGGGGAGGAATTCCACTCCTGCAGCCCGGCCGCCAGCGCCGCGCACGCGAGCCCCACGGCCCGGCTCGGCGCCACTGGCTTGCCAGTCGTGCGGCTGCGGCCGGCCACCCAGTCCGCGTAGGCGGCGCGGCTCACGCCGAGGGCCTGGGCGGCGGTGTCGTAGGTGTAGCCCATGGCCGCCTGCCAGGCGCGGAGGTCGTCAGAGGTCATTTCCTGGCCTTCCACTTTTTCCTGCTCACAGCGGATAGGCCGAGAACATCGATCTGTGCAGTGACCGCAGGTACGGTCCGGCCAAGGATGAGCGCAATGGCTCTGGCCGATCTGCCGCGCAAGTACTCGTCCCGCAGCTGCATCAGATCACCGGCTGTCCATTCCCCGCGGTGCAGGCGCGGAAGGTGGGCTCCGCGCATCCAAGCGTTGGCGACCACGCCCCACTCCTGCGTCTTTTTGCGTCGGGCGGCCTTGAGCAGCGCCGCAAGCGTGTTGGGATGTGCAGCCCGGCCGCGCTTCGTCGCCGCCATCTTGGCCCTGGACTCCGGCGACGCGGCGCGCCTGCGGCCACGCCGGGCCGCATCCGGCGGCACGCCAGTGCGCTCCTGCAGTAGCTTGCGGGTGCCCTCTGTCACGCGTTCCACGCCCAACGCCTTGCGCCACATCCATACCTTGGTGGGCCGCACGCCCCACCAATAACAGATGGCCTCGACAGACTCGACGCGCACGGCCCGGGCGAGGTCTCCGCAGAGGATGAGAGCCGCCCTCCCCGTCTTTTTGCGCCGCGGCCACGAGATAGGGGCCACCGTCCAGCCGCCGACCTCGAGCCGGCCGTCGACCTCGTCGTCGATCCAGTCGCCTACCTTGCACGGCGGCGGCAGGTACGGCCCAGCGATCAGCTCAGGTGCCGCCATCTGTTTTCTCCGCTGCCGCGAGCGCTGCGGCTGCCTTGCGCTGATTGAGCATGGATACCGCACCGGCCCGCATCATCACCAGATTGCCCGTGGCGGTCGCACGGGCCAGAGCGCCGATCTCGTCCCCGCGCTGCACCGTGCCCAGCATCTCCCAGCCGGGCACAGCTGCATGCTGGTAGAGACGCCAGGGGCCGCCTGGCGTGATCGTCAGCTTGGCGAGGTTACTCAAGCCAGTTCCTCGGGGGTGATGGTGTCCACGTGGCCGGCGAAAAACCAGCCCTCCACGTTGGAGTTCGGCATGGTGCCGAATGCGTGGATGTCGCCGCTGGAGGTGATGCGGTACTTGCGGGCGCCGAACTTGGCGATCAGGGCTGCGCGGATTTGAGCGATGGTCATTTTTTCTTCCTTGCCCCCTCATACGGGGAGGCGCCGGTGGCGATCACTGCGATCACCATGGAGAGAATATTAGTCTCTATTTGAGACTTCCGCAAGCACTATTTTTTGATCGGTGCGCGGCACGCCTCCAGCGCCGCCACCAGTTGCCCCTCATACCCCTCGCGCCGCTCCAACTCGGCCATGGCGGCGCGGGCGAAGTCGTCCACCGTCACGCCAGGCCGCAGCGCCTCCGTGGGCATGGCCGGCCGGGCGGGCACGGGCTCACGGCACTCCACCGGCACAGGCACCCGCACCTCCACAGTTTCCACGCGTGGCGCACCAGCGCAGCCAGCCAACAGCGCCGCCAGGATCAGGACGGCCGCCCTCATGGCCGCGCCCTCCCCTGCAGCCAGGCGTCCACGCGCACCTGCGCGCTGGCGCAGGCATCCCCGGGCACGGCCGCCGGCGCGGCCAGGATGGCGTCCGCCTGGCGGTTGTGGCTGGCGGCACGATCAGCGGCCGCGCGCCGAGCTGGTGCTGCCTCCTGGGCACGTTTGCCGGCCAAGGTGCGCAGCTCGTCCACCTTGGTGCTGCAGGCTTGGGCGGCGCCGAGCACGCCCGCCAGCTCTTGACCCTTTGCCGCCAGCTCGGCCCGGGCGGTGGCCACGTCGTTGCGCGCGCCGAGCCAGGCCCAGCCGCTGGCGAGGTTGCCCACCAGCAGCACGACGACCACCCACAGCGGCGCCATCACGACCACCCCTCCCGCCGTACCCGCACGCGCTCCCAGACGATGTACGCGCACAGCCCGACCACAGCCACCAACAGCACCGGCAGCAGCCAAGTGCCCAGGCTGTCTGCGCTGCTCTTGATGTCGCTCACCGTCCGTGCGGTCTCGGCGACGGTGGCCACCACAGCGGTGCCGCCGGCCGCAACGCCTGCCCGGTTGATGGTGCTCGCCGTCACCGGCCGCTCCGGCTCCACAGCCTGCGGCATATCCGCCGGCGCATCGCTCAGGTACAGCGCGGCTTCGGCGGCGCGCCGCCGGGTGAGGCCGGGCCAGACCTTGCCACCTGCCTTGTTCCACAGCCCGAAGGCGCGGGCGGCCGCCTGGTGGTCACCCCGGTTGTGCGCCTTGATGACGCTGGAGCCAGCCATGCCTTTAGTGCCCACATTCCAGGCGAAGGACACCAGCGCATCGAACTGCGCCTGCGTGACGTTGCCGCCCGTGGCGCGCCACACCCCCGCCTCGTATGCGGCCAGCTCTGCGCGCAGCCGCTCGTACGCCTGTGCGCGCGTGATCCGGTCGCCCGCCTGCACGTCGCGAGTGAAGCCGTACCCGATGGTCCAGATGCCCACCGGGTCGCGGTAGGCCTGGTCGCGGAAGCCCTCGAACTCTTCGATCAGGGCGGTGCCTGCAGCGGACGTCTTCATTTGCGCACCCCTGGTTCAGCGGCGCGGCCGCGAAGGATGGCCACGCCCTCCTTGAGGTCGCCGAGGGTCTTGGCCTGGTCGCGTTGCTCCGCCTTGATCTCTGCGAGGTAGGCGCGCGTGGTCTCGCGCTCTTGGGCCGCTGTGGACTCGATTTGCGCGATGCGTCCGTCCTGGCGGGTCTGGTCCTCACGGTAGGCGCCATAGGCAACGGCCACCGAGCCCACGAAGACCAGGGTTTGGATGATCGTTCCGGTGTTGATCGTGGGGTCGAATTTCATGAGCCTCCCGGCTGTGGTCTTGGTCATTGCTGCGTCCTTTCGATGGCCGCTACCAGCAGCGCTGCCAGCCGGTCGCTGGCCGCTTGCGTGCGGTGCACGTTGTCGATCACGTCCACGGGGCCGAGGTAATCCTCGCCCCACCCTGCGTGCTGTAGCCCCTGCTCCGCCGCCAGGGCGTGGGTCACTGCGTTGAGTTCGGCTTGGCGCGCCACACGCTCAGAAGTGAAGAGCTCAGCCACCGGGAGGCCGACGATGCCGGCCAACACCGGTGTGCGGTTCTCCGCGCGCACGATCCGTATGGCCTCGCGCAGATCCGCTTCGTACTGGGCCGGCGTGCGCATCTCCAGCGCGTCGTTGAGCCCAGCGGCCAGCACCACCACGCGCGCGGAGCGAGAGACCTTTGCAAATGGCGGTTGCGGGCCGCGTGGATAGGCGTCTGGCGGCGCCCCGGGCCAGGGCTCCGAATAGCCGGCGACAAGGTCCGCCAGGACCAGGCCCGACGCGCTGCGATCATCGATCACCCAGCCCGGACGCAGTACCCGCAGGGCGGCCGGCAACGGCGCCGAGAGGCCGGGCCCGCGCACGATGCTGTCCCCGTAGATCTCGATCGTGAGCGGCTCCGAAGAAGAGTGCCCACCGCCACCTCCACACGCCGTCAGCGCGAGCAGGACACCGACGAACAGCGCGGGCAGCAGGAATAGGTGCTGCAGCCAGCTCATGGGTGCTCCTCCGCGCGCACGGGCGCGTCGATGATTTCGGCAGGGTCGATGTCGTGCCCAGCCGCCTGCAGGATGGCCAGGCCCGCCGGCAGGTCGGGGTTGTCCAAGTCGATGAATGCGCGCACGCTGGCGTCACGCACCACGGCCCGGACCTGTGGGGACTCGTCGGCCAGGATGGCCCACTTCGCCGCGCCGAAACGGTCGTAGAAAGCTCCGACGCTGATGCGCCGCGCGGGCGCCGCGGAAGCGACAGGGATCTCGGGGTAGGCGCGCACGGTGGCGCCGCCCAGCTGGAATTCGATCATTTCGGCCATGCTCATGCCTCCGTGCGTAGCGAGTAGCCGACATACTCGGCGGAACCCGTCCAGGCTCGATAGGTCGGGGTAATCCAGATCACCAGCGACCGGCGGAACACGACCGGCGCCGCGGGAGCGGCAATCACATCGTCGCCGACTTTGGTGGAGGCTCCCAGCGCAGTCACGTAGTGCGCCCCTGCCGCCGTGGACTCCCACTCGACCAGCTTGCGGCCGTCTACCCAGATCTCGGTGCGCAAGCCCGCCGTCTCGCCCGAATTGGCGCTGCGCCATGCGCCCACGTGCAGCAACTGCCCCCGGCCTGTGACGGAGAGAGCCTGGGTGCGCGCACCCTGCGCGATGTTGGTCTGGGCCGTACGCGTGACGCCGCGCACGTTGTCGGCGTAGATCTGCGGCAGCGTGTAGCCGATCGGCAACGACGTAGTGCGCGCATAGCTGGCCGCCACGTAGTTGGTGAGATCGTCGGCCGGATCGGTGCTGCTGATGCCCGTGGCCGCCACGCGCCGGTAGACCTCCTTATCAAGCGGGCTGATCACCAGCGCGCCCTGCTCGATCGTGGCCGAGGCCGACCACAGTTCGGCGGAGCCTCCTCCGCCCTGCCCCATGAGTTTTGCGAGATCCATTACACGAGCCCCCTGGTTGAGTCTTGGTAGCGGAGCACCGAAGTGCCCCCATTGCGCGCCGACAGCACCTGCGTCCCCACCGCCCGGCCGCGGAGCGGCGTGGTGCCGAAGGCCAGGCTGTACTGCGCGCCGCTGCCGATCGCCTCCAGCACCTGGATACGGTCGTTGGTAGCCCACGTCGTGGGCATCGTCAGCGTGATGCCGGCCGCGCCGATCACGTAGCACCGGCCGGCCTGGGCGGTGGTGCTGGCGGTGATGAGCACCAGCGGCAGGTCGCTGCTGTCGCCGCCGGCGATGCCCAGCACCCAGTCCGCCCGGGCCGTGCTGCCGCTGCTCGCGGTGATCAGCATCTGCAGCGCGCCCGTTGCGCGGTCGTAGCTCGTGACGGAGCCCGTCATCTGCGCGGAGACATCGCCCGCGCTCGTGATGACCAGGCGCATGCCCTGCGCAAACACCCTGCCCGTCTCGATGGCGAAGCTCTTGGCGCCAGTGCCCGGCACCATGCTCGTGCTGCTGCTGGCCGTGAGCACCTGGGCGCCCATGGTCAGCGTCTGGTCGCGCGCGGCCTCGGCGCCAGCACGGGCGGTGGCCGCCGCGCTCGCGCTGCCGCTGGCCGCGTCGCGTGCTGCCTCGGCGCCGGTGCGCGCGGTGCCGGCGGCGGTGGCGTGCCCGCTGGCCGTGTCGCGCGCGGCCTCCGCTCCGGCACGTGCGGCGGCCGCGTTGGTCGCCTGTGCGCCGGCCGTGGTAGCCGAACCAGCCGCCGCCGCGGCGCGCTCCTGGGCGGCAACGGCGTTGGTCCAGGCCGCCTGGCACATCGCTTGGATGCCAGCCACCACGCCCGGCATGTTGGACCCGTAGGTATAAGCCTCGGAGTTGAAATTCGCACTGCCCAGGGCCGGATAGAGCGGCACCGTGGGCGGCGTCGGGATGGGGACGATGTCCGTCATACGTTGCCTTTGATCTGAAGCGCGACCGATGCGGTCGCGGAGGTGTCGGCCCGAACCGTGCCGGTCACGGAGCCCACGGTGGAGAGGTAGCCGAATCGCGGCAGTCCACTGGCCTCAATGGCCACGGTCTGATCCAGGATGCGATCGAGCAGCGTCTTGGCGGCGTTGGCCTGGTCCGCGTCGATGACGCAGGACAGCGTCATGTTGGTGGACTGCCGGCCGCGCCGACGCACGAACGTGCCGTCGGTGTTTTCGCGGTAGTAGGCGTAGCTCTTCGTGCTGGCCTCGGCCCCCTGCACCACAGCGCTGATGCGGCCTGCCGGAGCCACGAGACGGCT
Organism: uncultured Acidovorax sp.; assembly: GCA_913774955.1. Taxonomy (GTDB): domain Bacteria; phylum Pseudomonadota; class Gammaproteobacteria; order Burkholderiales; family Burkholderiaceae_C; genus Paracidovorax. The sequence goes on along the minus strand of CAJYKV010000020.1, from coordinate 117,447 downwards.
CCACTGCCCGACGCTGATGTAGCCCACCGCGGCCTCCACGTCCGCGTTGTTGCGCGAGAGCGTGATGGTCACTTCCGCGCCCGGGTGTAGCGGCAGGTCTTTCAGGGTGTACGAGGTGGCGCGCTGCAGGTTGCCGAACAGGTACTCCCATTCGCCGAACGCCTGCTCCCAGAGATCCAGGCGAACCGGCTTCACCAGGTCCAAGCCGCCAGGTCCGGCACGCACGCGCACGTCCAGCGTGTCGGCCTCAATGCCGTAAAGAGCCAGCCCGGTGATGAAGCCCGGATTGAGCACGTACGTCAGCGAGCCTTTGCGCCGCGCCTTGGTGAACAGGTACTCGTCGAAGGGCGCCATCCGGTTGGTTGGCGCGCCCTCGTCCTTGAGCCAGAACTCCGCACCGGCCGTCGACGACGGCGGCGTGGTGTTGCTGGGTGCGGCTTTCACGCATTCGTACGTGTACCCCTCCCACACGCGCCGGTCCCTCACCGCGTAGGTGGTCCCGGAGACCCACAGCACCTCACCCACAGACGCATCGACGGCGGGGATGTTGGTCCCGCCCCCGAACATGCCGGGCGTGATCGTGGTTGGCAGCAGGATGTTCAATTCATCACCTCCACTTCCACTCGGTTCATGACATCGGCCCGCATCCCATTGCCACCCTCGGTCACCTGGTCGAACTGGTCAGCCAAGCCCGGCAGAGGTGCGGTGTTGTCCGCCGTCCGCTCACCAGCAGCACGCAGTGCAGCGACCTCCTGCCGCAAGGCCCGCACCTCTGCCAGCAGCGCAGCGTTGTCCGCTCCACTGCTCCAGGCCGCGCCGCTCGCCCAAGGGTTGAACGCTTTCGGCACAATCGCCTCGCCCTCGTGGATCTGCGCCACCATGTCCCGCGGCACGAAGTTCGTGCCCACCGCAAACGCCGGCAGCGGCGGCAGGTGCTTGCCCACGTTCGCAGGGTTGTAGGGACTCAGGCGCGCCCACTTCAGGATGGTCCCTTCGAACCACGAATCCACGGGCGGGCCCTTGCTGCCGTCCCGGTAGAGCACTCGGCCGTAGTCGTCGCGGGGAAGCACCTCTGCGGTCTCTCGGGGTGCCCCGTAGGCGGACCCACCGAACACGGCACCGCTGGAGCCTGTGGCGTCGGCAGGCGCCCGATCGGGCTTCACGTTGAGCGTTCCGTCGGGGCCCTTGTCGGGCTCCTTGGTCAGCGTCGCGCGCAGCTTGTCGATCGCCTGCTCGACCGAGATCGTGGCGTCGAAAGTTCCGTTGGCGATGTCGATCTGCCGGCGCCAGTAGTCCAGCATTTCCTGCTGGGCCTTGAGCTGCTTGTTGATCGCCTCGGTCTGCACGTCCAGGGCCTTGCCCTGGGCCTCGATCGCCTCGATCTGCCGCTCCACAGCGGTCTTCTGCTTGCCAGCGATGCCCTCCAGACCGGAGAGCATGCCGGCCAGCACCAGGCGGTCCCGATCCTGCTCGAACTGCGTAGCGTAGGCCCGCGCATCAAGCCCGCCGCGGGCGGCCCCAATGGCCTCCTGCAGCGGTGCCTGCTCGGGCAGGTAGCCCGTGGCCTTGGCCGTCGCCAGCGCGCGCTCCAAGAACGCCCAGCCCTGTGCGGCCTGCATGGACGCGGTGCTCTCCACCTGCCCGTACAGCTCGCGCGCGTTCGTGCGCACCAGGTCGAAGATCCCGGTGAGTAGCGCCAGCGACTCGTCGGCCAGCGTGCGCTGCTGGCCCAGGGCCGTGCGCTGCGCGTCGATCGTCGCCAGCTGCGCGTTCAGCTTCTCGCTCTGCAGCGTGGCCGCGTTCTGCAGCCGCCGGTACGCATCCTCCCTCCCCTGCTGCGCGGCCACCAGCGCCGCCGCGGCGTCCTCGGCCTTGTAGATCTCAATGACCATCCGGGCGAGTTCAGGATTGAGGTTGAGCAGCGCGTAGTACTCCTGCAAGCGGCGCAGGTCCAGGGCCTGGCGGTCCTTGCCCTGGGCGATCAGCAGGCGCTGCTCCAGATCCCGGCCCTTGTCGGTGATCTCCTGCTGCTTGCGCGCTGCCTCTTGCGCCGCAGCCGCCGCATCCAGACTTGCCACCGCCACCGCGTCGAACGCGCCCGCCAGCTGGATCAACATCGCGTAGGCCTTGCGGCCCGCCTCGGTGTTGAGGTCCTGCGCCTCCACCAGCTTGCGGTACTGGGCCCGCGCGTCGGTGGCGTCGATGGACGGCAGCTTGATGTCCACGGTGGCGAGCTGCTTCTCGAGCTGCTTCCGCGCGGCCTCCCGTTGTTCCTCCGCCGAGTAGAACTTCGCGAAGTAGTCGGCGCTGGCCGCGGTGAATTTCTCCACCCCGCCGAACAGCTCCACCAGCTTGTCCGCCATGTCCCCTCCCTGGAGGCTGGCCGCGTACATGCTGTGGCCCAGGGTCTCGAAGACACCGTTCGTCGCGGCCAGGCTCGTGGCCAGCCGCGTCAGCGTGTCGAGCGAGGATTCCCCCGCCTTCTGCAGCTTCTTGAACGCCTCGGCGTTGGCTTGGGCCACGGGGTCAACCGGTGCCGGCGCCGCCGCGTCTGGGTTGACGCCGAACAAATACTTCCGATCGGCGGCCGCTTCTTGGATCGTGGTGGGTAGCCCCAGGATCAGGTCGGCCATGCTGATGCCGAGCTTCTCGAATTCCTCCTTCAGTCGCTTCTCGGCGTCCTCCGGGCTCAGGCCCTGCAAGCTGACCTTGATGCGCGCGGTGAATTTGTCCAGCGCCTCGCCACCCAGGCCGAGCACCTTGCCCATCTCCTTGATGGAGGTCTTCATGGCGCTGAACTGGTCCGCCAGGCCCTTGCGCACCTCCTCGTCCAGCTCGCCGTACTTGGTCTTGTTGGACCGCAGGAACCCGCCCTTGTAGAACTGGTAGGTCCGGCCAGTGAAGCCGTCTGCACCGCCGAATTCGCCCTCGATCCCGGTGTCCTTGAGCTTGCGCCCGAACACGCGGTTCACGAGGCCGCCGATCGCGCCACCGATGACGCCGCCCATCGGGCCGCCGAAGATGGAGCCGATGATCGTGCCCGCGTTGACCGCGGTATTTCCCGAACTCCCGAACACGGAGTAGCCGTTGGAGATAAGCCGGCCGGCCATCACCCCGCCGTAGGCGCCCGCCACGTAGCTGCCCGCGAGCCCAACGCCCTGCGCTGCCGCGCCCGGCAGCTGACCTGCGGTCATCGGCCCCGCGCCCGTGAGGTAGTTGAAGCCCCGCTGCACGTACATGGCGATGCTGTTGGTCAGCGACGTGAAGCCACCGCTGATCGCCGAGTAGATGTTCTTCCCCACGGTCAGCATGTCGAGCGCACCGCCACCGGCGCCGCCGCCCACGATCCCGTTCGTGATGCCCGAAATGGCACCCGACACCGGAGCGAGGATGTAGCTGATGATCGGGCGCAGCACCAACGTGTTGAACATGTTCTTCAACGTGTCGCGCAGGTTTTCGGCAAAGCCCTTCCCGCTCTCGAATCCGCGCAGCAGCGCGTCCGTCAGCGACTTGTTGATCTCGTCCGCCGTGCGGTCCCAGTCCTGCTGGATCACCTTCGACACGGCGGCCTCGCCCTCGATGCGCTTGGCCTGCTCGACCTTCGCGCGCTGCGCCGCCTTGTCGTCCTCGTCCAGCCCGGACTTTTCGATCTTCTCCAGCTCCTTCGCGTACTTCAGCTCCACCTGGCGCAGCGCCACGATCTTCTCGCGCTCCAGCCGCGTGAGGCCTGCAAGCTTGCCCTCGTCGGCGTACAGCTTGGCCTGCTCCTGAGCGGCGCGCAGCAGTTCGTCGGTGTGAGCGTTGATCGTCTTCAGGTCGCCGGCCTGCAGCGCGCGCACCCAGCGCTCCTGCGCATCGATCGCGGCGTCCATTGCCGCCAGGTACTCGGGCGTCCACGGGCCCGCGTCCTTGGCCATGTCGCGGGCGAGCTTGACCTGCTCGAGGTTCATCTCGGCGATGGCGGTCTTGGACTTCCCGAAGGATTCGTTCGCCGCCTCCTGGGCCTCGGCCTGTTTGCGCGTGGCGTCCGCGCCCTTGTAGATCGAGTCGAGGAATTTGCGATAGGCGGCCTCAGCCTGCTCCTGGCTCTTGATGGAGCGCTCTTCCTCCACGCGCTGCGCCTGCACGGTCGCGAGGCGCTGAGCCTCTGCCAGCGCCAGCTGCTTCGCCGAGCGCGTGCGCGCGTCCAGCTTGCCGGTCAGCTCCTCCTGCAGCTTGGCCACCAGACGTTCGCCCTCGGTGAGCTTGCTCGCCTCGGCACCCCGATCGCGCAGGCGTGCGATGTACGCCTCTTCCTCCTTGATCTTGGCGCGGATGGTGGCGACCTCGGACTGGCCGGCCGCGGCGGATTTCTCCTTGTACTTTTCGTTGATGTCGGAGATGCGCTCGCGCAGGTCGGCCTCGGTGATGAGGCCCGCGGCCACCAGCGCGCGGCCCTCCACCTCAGCCTTGTTGATCTCCTCCTGTCGCTTCGCTGCCTTCGACTGGAATGCCTCGCCCTGCTTCTCCCACTCGAAGTAGGCCTTCCGGCTCTGCGCGCGCTCCGCCTCGGCATCCGCGGCCGCCTTCTGCCCTGCGGCCACGCCTTCCAGGGCAGCAGCTTCGGCGCCGAGCGCCGCGAGGCGGTCCTGCATCTGCTTCTGGGCGGCCGGGTTGAGGCCACCGCGGCCCGTGCCGAATGCGGCGCCGCCTTCATTGGCGGCGAAGCCCCGCCCGCTGCCCATCTGCTTTTCGACCGCTGCGATTTCCTCGCGCACCTGCTTCAGGCGGTCCTGCGTGGTCTGCGCGCGGCCCACGCCCAGCATGCTGTCCCAGCCCTTCTTCGCAGCATCCGCCACGGCGCGCCATCCGCGCTCCAGGGTTCCCAGGTTGCGGTCGATGTCGCCCGCACGGCTGATGAGGGCGTCCGCATAGGCCTGCTGTGCAACGCGCGCGGCATCCGTCGTGCGGCCCTGGTCCTCCAGGCTCTTGATCTGGCGGTAGGTGCTCTCCGTCAGGAAATTCATCCCGTCGTTGAGCTTCAGCACACCGGCCAGCGGCTCGTTGCGCAGGTCGGCGAACTGGTCGGCGGTCTTGCTCACGGCCTGCCCGGTGGCGCGCTCGTACTGCACCGCGGCGAGCCCGGCATCGCGCAGCACGTCGCCCACCACCTTGCCCGTGCCCGCGAGCGCGGTCAGGGACTCGGCGGCCTTGCTCTGGGTGCCCACCACGCCGCTGATGTCCTGGGCGTAGGCCTTGAGCTGGCCCGAAGTGGTGCCGACGGCGTTGCCCGTCAAGATGAGCGCATTGCTGTAGCCCTGCGCCTCCTTGCTGCCCTCGTGGTAGGCGAGCGCCAGCACGCCCGCGGCCGCAGCGGCAACGTTGAGCGGGTTCACCAGGCCCAGCACGTAGCCGCCCAGCGCGCGCGCAGCGTTGCCAGCGCCGCCGAACATGTCCTTCAGCTGGCCGCCCTGCTGCAGGAAGACGGTCAGGGGCGCCTGCCCGCCCTGCAGCGACACGATGATGTCGGTGAACTGCGCCGGCACGCCGCGCAGCGCCGCGGCAGTCTGCGCCGCGGACACGCCCATCTTGCCCAGCGACCCGGACGCGACGCGCTGCGCCTCCTCGGCTTGGCGCAGCTGCTCGATGTAGGGCTTGAGCACGTCGGCGTTCGCGCCGCGCTGCTTGGCCAGGGCTTCGAAGTAGGAGGCGCTGCCCTTCTCGCCGGCCTGCATGGCCGCCGTGGCGCGCTCGATGCTGCTCACGATGGACTTGGTGGCGCCGTCCATCTTCTGGGCCGCTGCGGGCGCGCCGTCGCCGATGGCCTGGATGCCCTTGGCCGCCTGCTGGCCGGACTGCTGCACGTCCTGCGCCATCTCGCGCACGTCGCGCTTGATCTCGGCCACGCCCTGCTTCACCCCCGAGGAATCCACCCCGAAGCTCAGCTGTGCTTTCCGTTCTTCGTTGGCCATGGCGTGTCCAGAAATGCGAAGGCCCCACGGAGATCCGCAAGGCCAGGTGTTGATGGCCCCGCAGGGCCGGTGTCAGGAGCCGCGTGCCGTTCGCTCGCGCTTTTCCCGCTCCTCGTTCATCTGTTCGAGGGCGGCCAGCTCCATGACGCGCACGTCGGCGTCGAGCTGGTCACGGTCGTCGTCTGACAGGCGCATGCGATCCAGGCGCAGCAGCAGCACGTTGTGGTCGAGGCCGGTGGGGCCGCCCATCGCGACGCGCCACTGGGTGGCGAGGTCGCGGAAGAGGAAGAACGCGTCGGCGTTCTCGGGCCAGACCCACACCTCCTCGTGCCCGTAGTCGTCGGGCGTGAGTCCCCAGAAGGCGAGCTCCTCGGCCGTCGGCGGGCTCGTGTAGAGCGCCGCGGCCAGCGCCTTCAGTTTCCCAGGCGGCCTTCGATGGTGGCGACCCGGTAGGCTTCGACGATCGCCTCGCTCGCGGCCGGCAGCTCGTCGGAGAGCTGCTGCAGCGATTCGGCGTTCAGGGGCACATCCAGGTTCCATCCGTCCAGGATCTGGAGCATGTAGTCGGCGTTGGTGCCCACCAGCTTCTCGAAGTGGTCGCGCATGCTCCACGCCTTCGCGGGCGCGCCTTCTTCCACGGGGGCGGCCTCGCTGGTGGCCTGGGCGCCCAGCTTCTCGGCGTCGGCCCGGATGCCGTCCACCAGCGCGCCGAATTCCTTGCGCGTGCGGTAGCGGAACGTGCATTCGATGGTGCCCTTGGTGCCGTCCAGCATGGGGATGGTCACGGTCTTCTTGAAGGTCTCGGGGCGCTTGCCCAGAACGATTTTTGCCATGGTGTTGTGCTTTCGGAGAGGTGAAAAAGACCCTCGCCGCATACGGTCGGCGGGGCATGAAAAAGGGCCCCGAAGGGCCCCGTGGCAGAAGCGGACAGATCAGGTGGCCGTGTAGCGCACCGGGCGGCCTTGCAGCGAGATCGTGGCGCGCACCTGCATCACCTGGCCCTTGGTCAGGGTCGGGGTCTCGTTGAACGACACGTAGCCGTTGTAGAGGATCACCGAGCCGTTGGGCAGCGTGATCTTGATGGCGCGGATGGCGCGGGCTTCGCCTGCGGCCTTGAGCGCCTGGTAGCCCGGCAGCGTGGGGTCGTCGCCGATGCCGATCTGGATGGACTGCGCGGCCGTCACCGTGGGCAGCTGGCGCTCGTAGTCCTCTTCCAGGAACGAGAAGTTCGCGAACTGCTGGTCGCCGCCGTTGGTGGTGAATTCCAGGATCTGCGGGATCTGCGTCCAGGCCAGGATCTCGCGCATGGAGCCGGCCGAGGAACCAGCCGGGAAGCGGTTCACGTCGGTGGTGTCGGTGCCGGCCACCTCGAGGGAGTTGGTGGCCACGTTGCCGGCCTTGAAGATCCGCTCGCTGATCTTCTGCCACCCGGTCTTCAGTTCGAAGAAGGCACCGTTTGCCAGGCCATGGGCCGTGCTGGTGGCGACGCCGGGCGCCGCGTTGGAGATCGCGCTGATCGCCTTGGCGGCGCCGTAGCTGGTTGCGATGGCGACGGTCGCACCGTCGGGGAGAGAGACAGCCATGTTGGGCCTTTCAGTGCAAAAAGCCCGCGGTGCGGGCGTTGGGGATGTGCCCTCGCGGGCGGATGGCCAGAGGCCGGAAATCAGGTGCGCGCGCCCCAGACGCTGAAGGTCTGCAGCGCGCCGGTCAGCTCGTCGCCGTCGTCGTAGGCCGCGGTGGGCTCGGCCCGCGGCGAAGCCTGCAGCGCGGTCGAGGTGCACAGCACTTCCTCGATGCCGCGCAGCAGGTCCAATGCAGCCTTCGGCGTGGTGGCCCAGGCGGTGATCTGGATGTCGGCGTGGCGCGTGCTGGGGGCCGAGTTGTCCAGGAAGCGGATCGGCTCACCACCGACGTGCTGCCACACCACGTAGGGCGTGGGCGTGTCGTAGGGTGCGGTCATCGGGAACACGCGCGGGCACTGCGTGCGCAGGGCTGCGACCAGGTCTTCTTCGAGGCTCATGTCCCTCCCTTCTGCGCGACGCGGCGCCGCATCTCCGCCTCGGCAGCCTTGTAGGCCACGTCCATGACCGATGCCGCGCCGCGCACGAACGCCTTGCCGGGCACGATCCGCGGAGCGGGCAACGTCAGGTAGTAGGCGTCCTTCTGCTCGCGCGTGGCGCGCCGTCCGGGCCGCGGCTTGCCGTCCATGCCTGGACGCACCACCGGGCCCATGCCGTCCGGACGGTACACGTACCGCTGCAGGTAGCCGTATTCCACAAGGTGCCCGTGGGGTGCCTTGCGGTGGTTCCACGAGACGTCATAGGTGGCCTTGCCGTCGCCGGACTTGCTGGCGCTGTAGGCCTGGTAGATCGAGGCCGCCAGCCGACCGCTTCTTCGACCCAGCCCCGCGACGTTGCGCTGGACCTGCTCGTAGAGCACCTGGGCCCCCGTCTGCGCTGCGGGCCGGACGGCTGCCTCGGCTTCGTCGCCCAGCTCGTCCAGGTAGTTCTCCAGGCCGGCGGTGTCGGCGTTGACCGTGAAGCTCATCGGCCCGCCTCGCACACCAGATAGACGTGCTCGCGGCCGGCAACGTCCGGCAGCACTGCTTGCACGTCGTACACAGTGCCGCCGTGCAGCACGCGCATGCCGGCTGCCAAGTCGGTGCGCCAGCGCACACGAATGGATGCCTTGACGGTGGACGCCTGGGCGTCCGCCTTGATGGCACCCAGCCCGGACAGCGTCTTGATGCTGGCCCAGGCCTTGCCGACCTCTACCCAGTTCTCGGCGCCCGGCACCGGAGAGCCCCAGGCGTCAGTCGCCGCGCCGCGGCGCTGGATGGTGATGCGGCGGTTCAGGTCTCCTGCTCGCATCTCACACCCCCAGGCCCACGCGGTACGGCTGCAGCAGCGCGTGCGCGCCAAAGGGCACCTTGGTGGCCGTGCCGGGCATCACCTCCTCGCGGTTGGCGTAGAGGTGGCCCAGGATCAGCAGGATGGCGGCCTGGATCGCAGCGTTGACCACCATCGGCAGCGCCTCGGGCGGCTCTTCCGCCGCGTCCAGCGCTGCCTGGGTCGCGTACACGTTGCGGTTCAGGTGCTCAACGGCTGAGGCCTGCGCGGCCGCGAGATACAGCGTCACCAGCTCGTCCTCGTCGCCAGCATCGATGCGCAGGTGCGCCCGGGCCGTCTCGATGGGCACCAGATTCACTTCCGGCTCCGCGTCGGCTTGGCTGGTGCTGCTGCGGGCGCTGCGTCGGTCGGTTCCGGCATTGGTGCTGCGGCCGCTTCATCGGCAGGCACGGTGGCAGCAGCGGCCGCCACCGGTTCCGCACGCAGCGCATCGCCGTTCTCCGTCAAGCGGTCGGCCGCGCCTGCGTCGATCAGCTGCTGCCCGCGGCTGCTGTCCATGCGGGCTTTCATGCCGGCGCGCGGGTCCGTTTCCTTGAACTTGATGAGCATGGGAGTCTCCTGTGGATGGCGGGGCCCGCGTGCGGCGGGCCGCCGGCCATCAGGTCACGTTGCCGAAGTCGCCGTAGATGAAGGCTTCGGGGCGGTACACGGCGAGCGCCAGGCGCTCTTCCGCCAGGATGGTGACCATGTTCTTCACGAAGTCGTCACCGTTCTCGGTGGCCACCTCGACGCGGGCCAGCCAGCGGTCGAAGACCTGGGCGCCCAGCTTGAAGGCGCCCGTCAGGAACTTGTCCACCGGGATCGCCTGGGTTTCCACCACCGGCAGGTTCCACAGCGTCGCGCCGATGGAGCCCTGCGGGTTGCCGATGATGTAGCGGCCGGTCGTGTCCTTCAGCAGCTCGATGCGTGCCCAGTCGATCGGGTTCATCACATGGCCGGTCGCCGGGTACTCGGCCAGGAAGGCCTGCAGCATCGCGAGACGGATGTTGTCGATGTTCGTCTCCGTGCCCGCCGGATCGAACGGGGGGACAAAGGCCGACGCCTGGGGGATGATCCCCAGGAGGTTCTGACCCGTGCCGTCGCCGTTCAGCAGTTGCCCTTCTTCCTTGAAGGCCAGGCCATAGCGCAGGCGGCCGTCGATGATGCTGGCGAGCTGGGAGGCATCGCTCAGGATCTGGCGGGAAGCCTTCACGAAGTGCGCGATCACCTTGGCGTTGGTGTTGATCAGGTCGAACTTGATGCTCGATTCGGGCTTCAGGGCGCCCTCCGCCACCGGCGCCGCGTTGTTCGTGAAGCCGGTCTCCTTCACGTACTCCAGCGAGTTGCCGTCCATCGTGCCGGGCGTCAGCAGGTCGCGCACGGTCATGCGGCGCTGCGGCAGGGCCACCACGCCGGGCACGCGGGTGCGCTCGACCAGATCGCCGGCCGAGCCATCGGCGTCGGTGGTCAGGCTGGTGATGGCGGCATTGATGGGGATGTCCACCCGACCGCGCGGCGTGGTCTGCGCCAGGAAGGCCTTCACGTTGTCGGCGTTCACGAACTGCTGGCCGAGCGTGTGGTGCTGCACGTCGCCGCCGGCGCCGTTGGCTTCCAGCTTCGCCAGCGCTTGCTGCGTGACGGTCAGGCTGTTCTGCAGCTCGCCGTGCTTGCTCAGCAGGCCGTCCACCTTGGCGACGACTTCTTCGTTCTGCTTCGCGTTTTTCGCGAACGCCTCGGCTTGTTCTTTGATCTGGTCGCCGACCTTCTTCAGGCTGGCGTTGATGGTCTGGATGTCTTGTTCGAGTGCCATGGTGGCCCTTTCAGGATTGGATGGAGATGAGGGAAGCGGCAAGGGCCGCGGTTTCACTGAGAGAGCCGGGATCGACTCGTCCGGTGGGATCGCCCTCACCGCCGCCAGCGGGATCACCCGCGCTGGACTTGATTTCGCTGATGAGGCGCATGGCCTCGCTCTTGGGCATCCCGCTGGCGCGCAGCCCGGCTTCAATGCGGCGCACCGCGCTGGCACTGGCGCCGCCGTGGCCCTTGCCCACTTGATCGGAAGCGAGAAGTTCGTCGGCAAACCCCTGTTCCACCGCCGCGGTGCCGCCGATCCAGGACTCCGAGTCCAGCAGCTTGGCGACGGCCTTTGGCTCCAACCCGGTACGCGCGCTGTAGATGTCCGCCATCGCCGCGTCGAAGGGTTCCAGCCATGCGGCGATCTCGCGCAGGTCGTTGCGGTTGCCGGCGGCCACCACCCAGGCGTTGTGGATCATCAGAAAGCCGGAGCGCGCGATCTGCACGGTGTCACCGGCCATCGCGATCACGGAGCCGGCCGAGGCCGCCAGCCCCAGCACCTTCACGTTCACCTCGCCCTCGTGCTCGCGCAGCAGGTTGTAGATGGCGAGGCCCTCGAACATGTCGCCGCCAGGGCTGTTCAGGTTCACCGTGACCGGTCCTTTGCCCAGGCTCCGCAGCGCGCCCGCGATTCGCTTGGCCGTCACGCCCTCGCCCGTCCACGGGTCGTAGCCGATGGCGTCGTAGATGCTGATCGTGCGGTCCTCGTCCTTGTCGGCGGCCCGGACCTCCGGATTCCAGCGGTCCAGGGCGCGCGGCAGGATCTCGCTGCGCACGCTGGCGCTCGGGCGGCCCATCGGAGCGCCCGGCAAATTCTTGATGCTCATGGTCAGCCTTTCTGCGGCTCTTCGTCGAAACCCAGGAACGCACGGATCGCGGCCCGGGCCTGGTTGGCTTGGTCTGCGCCGCCGGCCTGCCCCAGGCCGTCCAGCGTCGTCATGGCGGATTGCACTGTGAGCACCGCGGCGTTGCCGCCCATGGGCTCCCGGTCCTCCAGCTCCCGCACCTCGTCGCGGGTCAGGATGCCGTTGTTCACCATCGCGGCATAGAAGGCCGCGCGGCCGGCGCTGTCCGCGCGCAGCAGGCCCTCCACCGCGAACTTCGGGTAGTAGCGCGCGCGCTCGGCGGGCGTCAGCAAGTCCTTGCTGATGGCCTGCTCGATCCGCCTCAGCCACGGCCCCAGGGTGAAGGTCAGGAAGCCGATCATCTGCTGCTCAATGCCCGTGCCCCAGCTGGTCGATTTCTCCGTGTGTCCAACCATCCAGGGCGGCACGCGGAACCAGCGGCAGATCGATTCGACCGAGAACGCCCGGGACTCCAGGAGCTGCGCGTCCGAGGGCTTGATGCCGATCGTGCCCACGTCCGTGCCGCCCTCGAGCACCGGTGTCTCGCCGCGCTCCACCGAGCCCGCAATCTCCGCCTTGAACATGCGGCGCTGCTCGGGCTTCAGGAAGGCCGCCACCTTGTAGTAGACGGTCTGCAGCAGCCCGTTGCGGAACGTGCGCGCCGCAGCGCGCTCGGCCGCCATGGCCGCCCCGAACACCTTGGCACCGTAGGAGATGACCGAGACGCCCGTCTCGCCGTCCAGGGTGAAGCCAGGCAGCGTCCAGATGCGCGCGGCGGGGATCAGCCGCGGGGTGCCGTCCGAACGCGGGTACTGGTAGATCTTGCGGCCGTTCGCATCGCGCGTGATCACCAGCTTGTTTGGGTCCAGGAACGCCAGCCCCACCAGCCGGTCGCCAACGTAGAGCTTTTCCGCCCGGCCGTTTCCGCGCAGCAGCATGGATGCCACGATCGCCTCCCAGAACACCGAGGCGGTGCTGTCCGCGTTCGGCTGGTCGTGGATGACGAAGTGCAGCGGGTGCTGGCTCGCGAGCCGCTTGCCCGACGGCGTGCGCTCGTACATGGACAGCGGAAGCGTGGCGATGGTCTCGGAGATGAGCCGCACGCAGCTCCACACCGCATCCACCTGCATTACCGCCTTCGGCGTCACGTCGACGCCCGTCTCGCTCTCCATGGTCCGATCGACGTAGAGATCCTTGTCGCGCAGGCTGAAGGAACGGACCCAGCCGTCGATCGCCGCGCGCACCCGGCCGGCAAGGCCTGTGTTCGTTCGTAGTTTCATGCGCGGCCCGTCCGTATGGGGTTGCTCAACCAGTCATCCAGACCGCCCTTGGCCTCCGGATTCAGCGCCATGAGGTAGACGGCGTCGAAAAGGGCCATGAGCGGGTCGATCTTCGCGAACCCGCTGGCCTGCTTGGTGATGCTGATCGCGTTGCCGACGGCCACCACCTTCGCATTGCCCACGCACCACGCCATGAGCGCGGCGCCACCGTGCACCAGCTTGCGGGCGGCCAGGTGCCGCTCCGCGGTCTTGATCGCGCCCTGCAGCTGCCAGCCCTGCGGAATGCCCACCACCTCGTCGGCGGTGACGGGCCCGACCTTTTCATCCGTTCCCACCAGCGCGTCGTAGATGCCGCCCAGCCCGGCCCGGTCCACGCCCACCTTGTCCAGCAGGCCCGAGTCCACCACCTGGGTGACGATGCGCACGACGTCGGCGATGTCCTCGCCCACGCGCTCCACCAGCACCAAGTCGCCCGCCTTCGCGAAGTCGTGGTACTTGGCGGCTTCCGACTTCCGGCGCTCCAGCGCGATCGGGTGCAACCACGCCCGGGCCCACACCAGCCACCGGCCCGTGCCGACCTCGCGCCCGACCACGGCCAGCCCCAGCATGTCGTCCAGGCCGCCGCCGTCGATGCCGACGGTGACCACCTCCGAGCGCTGCAGCAGCTCCTCGAGCGTAAAGACCGGCACGGCAGCCGCAAGCCAGAAGTCGGCGCCCAGCCAGCGGTCGCTGCGCAGGTTCATGCCGATCTCGACGTTCAGGTGCTTGGCGAAGAACTCCTTCAGGCCCTTCTCACCCTTCTCCTGCGCCTGCCCGTACAACTGCTCGATGCGCTCCTTGTCCACCGACGCGCCCCAGTTGGGATTGGTCACGTAGGCGTTCGCCAGGTCGTGGTGGGCCTGGGCGTCCAGCATGTGCTGGGGAAACTCGTAGATGATCGGCAGGAACTTGCGGTCGATCTTTTTGCCGTCGCGCACATTCCGCGCGTAGTCCAGCTTTGCCTTGAACTCGCCCGCGGGCGGCTCTTCGGACTGCGTGGTGGCGTAGATCACGAAGCCCTCCGGCCGCGATGCCAAGCCACCCGTAGCCTCCAAGAGCATGTTCGAAGCACGGCCCTTCTTGCCGAACTCGTGCAGCTCGTCCACGAACACGAAACTCGCCTTCTTGCCGGTGACCGTCGCCTCGTCGGCGGCCACCACCTTCAGGAACGCGCCGGTTTCACTGTGCGTCACCAGCCGGTGGTAGTCCTGCACCTTGAGCAGCGCGCCGAGCTCGTCATCCTGCTTGATGAAGTCGCTGATCGGCTTGTAGCTGTTGTTCGCCACCTCGATGGTCGGGCTCAGGATGAGCAGCTCCGCCGAGTCCCGCCAGTTCATCAGGAGCGCGGTGAGCATGATGGCCGCGGCGATCGTGCTCTTCGCGTTCTTCTTGCTCACCATCAGGAAATACTCGTTGATCAGCCGCCGGCCCTCCGGGTTCTCGGCGCCAAAGATCGTCCGCACCAGGTCGCGCAGCCACGGTCGGGCGGTTTCGCCCACGGTGAGACCACCAAGATCCTTCAGCCGCAACTCGCTGCAGATTGCCCACGCCTCGTCCGCGAGATCAGGGAACAGGGGTGGGCTGACGATCAGACTGTCGCCTCGAACGATTCGATCCTCCCAGTCGATACAGGCTGTCGTCCACTCCATGGTCACCTCCGGCTCTCACGCCGGAGACCGGCTATACGCTCTTTCCACCTGCTGCCACGAGCTTCGGCGGCGACCGGCGGCTGAAGCGCCCAGACCCCGCAGCCTTTGCCTTCTGCTCGGCCTCCGCCTTCTTGCCCGCCTCGCCCTTCTTGGCGTGCACGTAGGGCGCGGCGAGCTGGGCCGCCTGCATGCGCGTGCGGTCATCCTGACGCTTGTCGCGCATGACCTGCAGGAGGAAGTCCAGCGGCGTGAGCGCGCTCAGGTCTTCCTCGGCTGGCGGCTCGGGCGGTCGCTCCTGCCCGAAAGGCCAGTTCGGATCGGTCTTGTACCCGTCCGCATCGAGCGGCGGCGCCTCGGTCTTCTTGGCGGCCCGTTTCTTGCTCGGTGCCGCCGGCTTCGGCGTGTCAGCGGGTGCGGATTTCTTCGGGCGACCCGCACCAGGCCGCGCACCACCTCTTGGCATGGCGGCCTCCTTTGAATTCTTTGATTTCCGCCCCTCCGGTATTCATACGCAGGGGATTTTTTCTGCGCGTGCGGAACCGGGCGGTATCCAAGGGAAAGGGTTCTGGACTTTCACCCACCCCCCTCCCTTCGGCCGATCGATGCACCGATCTGGTGCACCGGGGCGCACCTCGACCGGCCGACGGTGCCCCGGCGAGGCCCCTGGCGGACCGCAGGCGGGACGATCTCAACCGGCCGACTGCGCAGCCTTCGCCACGTCGAACAGCCCGCCTGTGGCTCGGGCCAGGGCGGTGCGCATCGGGTGCTTCGCGCAGAGGTATTCGAGCAGCGCCGTCTCCACCGCCTCGGGCATCTCGCAACCCGCGATCCGGAGCGCTGCGCCAGAGAGGTCAACGTCCTGCTGGCGGACGGCCATGGTGGCGGTCACCTGGGCCGGCTCGCCGGGCCGGATGCCAATGCTGACGGAAGTCAGGCGGTTGAGCATCACGCCATCCACACTGACATGGGCGCACCCGTTGCCGCCCTCGATCTTGATCTCGCTCATGGTCGGTCTCCCGTCTTCAGGTGCTGCAGTTCTTCCGGCGTGTTAGGCAGGTCCGGATATTCACGCAGGCCGTTGACATCCACATACGTCCCGACCTTGACTTCGACGCCGGCACGGTGCACACCTCCACAGCCAGCGCATGCGATCGACTGACCGCGATACACCATGTCCTCGCCGTGAAGGTCGAAATCGACGCCCATTGGGCAGTCGTAGTCCTGCCATACCTCACGCGTCATGGCTCATCTCTCCGGTTGGTGCACGGCCCGCTCCCGGGCCTCGCGCGCCGTCTTGGCCGCGTGGCAGGCAGGGCACAGGCACTGGCGGTTGTGGTCGGCGTCCTTGCCACCCTTCCAGAGTGGGACCGTGTGATCCAGCTCGAAGGGGTCGGGGGTTCTTGGGGTGATGTCGATCAGCTTCCCGCATGCCTTGCAGTTCGGACCGTCGCGCAGCCAGATGCGCAACCGCGCCTCCTGCCGGGCGCGCCCCCGATCCCGAGGAGTCGCCCCAATGCGCGGCGCCTGCTGCATGCGCGTGGCCTGGGCCATGGTGATGCGGGTGGTGGCAGCGGGGATGCGAGGACGAGATAGCACGACATACTCCTGCTTGCCGATCAACCATCAGAAGGACCAACCATGGCAGCCAAGGAAACCGTCCGCTACCAAGTTAAGTGTGAGAAGTGCAAAAACGAGGGAATCGTCGTCGCGCGTGAGAACGACCACATGTACATGAAAACGGTCGATCTGCAGGTTAAAGGTGTGGAAGGAAACCTTGACGCCGAAAAGGCCAGCGACAGCACTTTCAAGGTGACGTGCAAGGCCTGCTGGCACCAATGGGTCATGTAGCTAATCAGCCGACCTGCCCGGCAGGCAGCCACCACCTGGGGCATGGCGTCCCTGGCAGCGATAGAGGCGTGGTGGATGCGCCCCGGTGGTGGCAAACGAAAAAGCCACCCGAAGATGGCTTTTGATCAACGTTGCAATACTATTTGTATCCCCGCATTGCCGCCGTGGTACAGAGATAGGGTGCCTTCATTTTCCAACACAGCAACGATCGCCGCCTTGATTGGAACGTTCCAACCATGCCCGTGAGCCGGTGCCGGAAGCCAGGCCGCCAACTGCTTATGGAGACTTGGCTGTGTGGAAGGGATTCCTTTGCTCAGGCCGAAAGTTTGACGATTCCCTGCTGCTACGCCGTCAAGAATTTGTTGCCACTCCCCGGGTGTGAACAGGTACTGCTTGCCGCTAGCGGTTGCCAAGCCAATCGAGAGGTCGATCAGCACGCCTTTGGACGTCCGCTTGTACTGGAAAAATCCCAGTTGCTTGCCGCCCTTTTTCCCCAAAGTTTGAATAACCTTCACATCATCCTCCTCGACCAACATTGGCCACACCGAGTATGACGGAAGTCAGGCAGCGATACGGTCGTAGACTGGCTCCAGCATCTTGCTTTCGAAATTCCGTATGCATCCCCTCGAACACATATGAACGAAGACCTCAGACAATTACGTGCTCTGAACCTCGCAACCCATACGCTTCTATTGCAATTGGTACTTGCACTGAAACATTCGGGTTCATTGGACTGCACCCTTCTGCGCAATAAATTGAATCATGCAAGGAATGTTCTTGAGGAGGGAGGCGACCCTGTCGACATACAGGCGAGTCTGCTGCTGGAGCACCTAGTCGAGAGTGTGCTCGAACGTTAAACGCTTCGCTCTGCACATTGCCCCAGTGATTCCTCCACTGACCTGAAAACAAAAGCCTGCAGGGCGTACCGTGCGGGCTTTGTGAATTCGAGTCGAGCATCTCCTCCAAGTTTCCCTATCCGGACTCACCGCCCGGTGGATGCTCAACATGTTGGCATGGCGGATATATTGCGCCTGCGCTCTAGGGACGCAGTATACCCTAAACCACCGCTGCGGCAATCTTTTTCAGCGACTCCGTCCGCTTCAGCGCGGCGATTGAACCGCTGCGTGCCCGGTCGACGTGATGGGCGATGTGCTCGGAAATCGACTGCCCTTCCCGCCCGTGCGGCACGTCCCGCAGACCTGTCGCGCGGCAATGCTTGCAGGTCCGGCCGTCGGCCTCTCCAGTGCCGTGACAGTTAGGGCAGCACCGATCGGCCCACCAGCCGAGAACATCCAGCAGCTTGTCCCGAGCGTTCCCATAGCCTTGAGCCTTCACCCAGGGAAGCAGCCCTGCATGCGGGTCGAGCAGCTTGGGCAGGCTACGCAGACGGCTGACGATGCGTCGGCGCTCCGCTCCCATCCATTCATCCACCTGCGCACGCGCGCCGGCCAGATCCAGCGCCTCTACCGTCTTCGGCGTTCCGCGCTTTCCCTGCTTCACCACCCTGATTCGCGGCAATTGTTCCGCGATCCGCGCAATGTCCTCCTCCGTGATCGGCCGAGGTTTGGCGCAGGCATCCCATTCCGCCATGAGGCTGTAGACGCTTCGCCCGATCTGTGCCGGGGCAGCTCCAGCTGCGATCAGGTAGTCGGCATCGCCGCGCGATTCCAGACGCACCGAGAGGTCGTTGCTGTTGCTCGCGTTGGCGATGCGTTCTGCCAGGCATGGGCGGGTGGCGGTGGGTGCGGTCATAGGTTGCTGTGCTCAAGGTTGGGTTGATGGGTTTCTCGGCATTCGCTGGCTCAGAACTGGGCGCCGCGGGTGCGCATCGGTGGAGTGGGCGCAGATGGCGTGGCGGCAGAACGCTTCGGGATGTCACGCATCCAGTCGCCCATCTGCTGGTACTTGCCGATGAACTCCAACGGGACGAGGCCTTGCGGCCCGCTGCGGTGGGCTACCACCTCGAGCTCGGCGTAGCCTTGGAATTCGGGGGTGCGTTTGCTCAGTGGGTGGGCCCAGTCGTTGAACAACAGGGCGATCTGGTCGGCGGCGGCCTCGATCGCGCCGGAGTCCCGCAAGTAGGTCATCGTGGGGCGGCCGTAGTGCTCGTCAGCCTTGCGGCTCATTTGGCTCAACACCACCACGCAGATCTGCAGGTCGAGAGCCATCGCCTTGATGCCGTTCACGATGACGTCCAGCTCACGGTTCCGGCTTTCCTCGCCCGCCCCGGCCATCAGTTGCAGGAAGTCGATGAACAGCACATCGAGGCCACGCTCGCGCCTGACCTTCATGGCCTTCCGGCGGATGTCCATCAAGGTCAGCGCGCACTGATCGTCATGGCTCAGGTTGAGGTCGCCCAACCGTCGCGCCGCGTCCCCGACCGCATCCCACATGTCGTGGTCCGTGGCGTCCGCCGCCATGATCCGGGCTAGGTCGAACGGGCCGGCCGCCGCAGTGTGCCTGTGCATCAGCTCGGTGATCGGCATTTCCTGGCTCAGGAACAGCACGCTGTGGTCGCGGGCCATGTTGCGCGCCATCGTGAGCGACAGCGCCGTCTTGCCATGCTTCGGCCGCGCGCCGATGACCATCATCTGTCCACGGCGCAGGCCGCCGTTGAGGATCTTGTCCAGCCCGCCGATACCGGTCGGGATCGCCGGGTTCTTGCCGTCCGCGAGGTCCTGTAGGAGCGCCAAGTACTCGTCCATCGACTCAGTGACGTGCTGGGGCTCCCGCCTTGACTTCACAGTGGCGAGCTTGGCCAGCTGCATCTGGGCCTTGTCGATCTGCTCAGCGGAGGTGTGCCCGGGCGTCATCGCACCGTCCACGATTTCGTGGCCTACGGCCATCAACTGGCGCATCCGGTAGCAGTCCATGACCACCCGCGCAAAGTTGCGCATGCTGGTTGGGCCTGTGGCGTACGGGGCCATCTCGTGGAGCTCGGTGACCCCGATGTCTTTGCCCTGAGCGATGAGCTGCACATGCACGCTCACCACGTCCACCGGGTTGCCCTTCGCAACGAGCGAATGGATGGCGCGGTACACCTCGGCAAACGTTGGGTTGTAGAACGCATCGGCGTCCAGCTCGCCGATCTTCTGCAGCATGGAAGAGTCGAGAAGCAGGCCCGCGATGAGTGCGGCCTCGGCTTCGACGCTGGCGGGGACTGCGAGGGCGAGCTCACGCATACTCGGCCTCCTGCACGTCGGTGTGGTACTTGCCCTCGAGGACCTTCTCGAAGTTCTCGCGCTTCATCAGCCAGCCCAGGTCCGCAACCCACCTTCGCCCTGTCGCGCCGAGCCGCTCGCCACGGAGGAATGCCGACTCAGCGGCATAGGCGAAGAACTGCCGGAACCACTCGACGCCCTCCTCCCGCGTGGTCGCCATGCGCTGGCCGGCCTTGTCGCCAACCACAGCCGTTGACGTCATCACCCACCGCCAGCGGGCGAGCATCGCGTCGCCACGCTTCCCGGTTTTGAACAGGTCCGCTCGTACCCCGGTCATGGTCGGGCAAAGCTCGTGGTACAGCCTCAGCAGCACGTCGTACGGACACGATGGCACCTCGGACCTTGGGGCCTGCAATCGTTCCCCGATCGGCAGCATTTCGGCCTGCCGCGGGCTGTCGGTCGACTGCGAAGTCGACAAAGACCCGATAGGGTCTTCTTCTACGATAGGAGACGGAGACGGAGACGGAGACGGAGCATTGCTACGATCGTTCTGCAGCAATGCTGGCAGCATGCTAGTAGCATCCCCCGCAGCACTGCTAGTAGCACTGCTCATAGCAATGCTGGCAGCACTGCGTACAGCAGCGTATTCGGGTACTAGCCGATCAGCCTCAGCAACGCCGTGATGACGCTTTGCAGCGTTCCATCTGGCCTTGGCGCTGCGCATGTCCGAGCCAGCAGCCCAGGGGTTGTGTTCGGCCCAGTCATGGATGCGGCGATCACCCTCCTCGCCATCCAGAAACTTCACGGCAGCCGCTTCGCGAACGAACGCGCCAGGCTCGCCAGACCAGTCGCACGCGAGCTCGATGTCCTCATCGGTCATGCCGGTGAGGTCACCATTGCTGCGGTTCTGTGCTGCCCACAGGAACAGCCAGATGATGGACAAACCAGCGCCCGGTCCGAGGCGCCGAATCAGCTTCTTCATCTTCGGGTGGTCCTTCAGACCTACCGCGATTCGTGCATCAGTCGTCACCTGACGCCCCCTCGCTTTCCACCCATGCAGTCTCCGCCAGCACCCGGATCGCTTCGATATCCAGCATCGCTGCGGCGTGCGAGAGGCCTGCTGCTGCGGGGATAGGAGCAAGTGCCACAGCGTTCAGCAAAGCCTCGCTGACGCTGACCATGCCCTCCTCGTCGGCAGGCTTCACGAACTTGGCCAGCACGCCACCCTTGCCGGCGTTCTCGAAGACGTCGCCCATGTGCATGAGCCGCATCAGGTAAGCCTGCGGGTGCGCCACTCCACGCTCGCGGAGGAACTTGGCGGCGCCCATCGCGGCACGATTGATCGGGATGTCGGACAACGCATAGCCGGGGCCTTTGGTTGGGCCGCTACGCAGAGGAACCTGCCGCGCGGCACCCCAAGCCTCGAGGGCAGCGCGAAAGATCTCAGGATCACAGGGCTCCATGGCTCCGGCGATCCAGGGCGACTTGGCACGGCCACCGTGTTGATCGCTCCGAGCGTTGTTGGAAACTACAGACATCTGCCACCTCAAAAAAAGCACCAACAGAAAAAGCCAACGGCAGGCAGGTGGTGGCACTGCTCTTCGGGGTTGAGGGAGCTACCCTGCCCCTAGCCGTGGCTCAAAAATCAGACGGGGGCGGGAGTGCGCGCCATTGGGTCCAGCACGGGTAGGTCAACGTGTTGGCGCTCGCTTTTGGGCTTGCCAGCGGCATTCGTTGCCCGGGCTGCACGACGCAGCTTGCGGAGCACCTCTTCTGCTTCAGCGATTTCGTGCTCGATGCGGGCCAGTTCGTTGTCCGAAATCACGCCATCGCTCAGCGCCTCGATCACCGTGGTGGTGACATCCGACGTCTCGCGCATCAGGCGTGACACCTTGGTCATCGGGTTGAGGGAGGCGTCGGTTTCGGGCTCGTCGTTGGCTACGAAGCGGCCACCACACTCCTGAGCCACGAAAGCGGGGTAGTCGTAGCAATGAGGCGTCCGGCCTTCGACGAGCAGGCGAGCGATGGCCAGTGCGTCCATCGCGCCGAGCTTGTGCGACACGGCACCAGACAGCTCTTTGCGCAGCACCTCGTCGCCCTTGCTCATGCGAACGGAGAGGACCGCACGCCCTCCTGGAAAGTGATCAGCGCCGCGGCGCAGTGCGTCGTGAAGGCTCATATCCGGCTCTCCTGAATTTGGACGTGGACGGGCGTGGTGCCGAAAGCGACCATTGCGGCCATGACTTCCAACACATCACGCTTCTCCCTCGCACTGCAGCAGTCGGTGCGTTCGACCATGCCCGGCACGAACGCACGGAGGCCCGGCGTTTGGTCGCCGGCGAAAGCGATGCGCCCGAAAGCACGAGTCGCTTTCCCATCCTTTCGCGACACATGGGCACGCGCCCGACCGCATTTCCGGTTGGAGTGAAGGCACCGAAGCGCCATGCGAGCACTCACAGATCCGTTCCACACATCGACCCGGACTTCGCTGTCCATCAACACATGTCCGGACACCGGAAACCGACTGCAGACCCTCTGCACCTCACGGCTGGAGATGGCGTGGGTGGCGGGCCAGTTGGTGATGCGGGCAGTCATCTCGCGCGTTGAGATGCCCGCGACGTTGACCGTGCCGGGAAGACGAAGAGGCCCCGCATGAGCCTGCTCGGCCGAACGATCTTCAAGCATTCTTGACCGCCTCGATGGTGCGTTCAGCCGTTGCGAAGACATCAGGCCGGACGACCCGAAGGAACATCAGCCGCGCCTTCGGGATACGTCGTTCCGCGCCAGTCTTGGGGTTGCGCCCAGACCACTGCACTACCGATTGGGGCGTGCATTCGCACAGCTTTGCAACCGCCGATGGGCCGCCGAGGGCATAGATGATTTCTCTGTCGTCCATGCCTCCATTAAAGCATTCATGACAAGCAAATGCAAAGAATACCTGCATGCTCTGCATGTAAGCTAGCTTTATGACCTACGGTGACCGCCTCAACGACGCCCTCCAGCAATCCGGCAAGGGACGGCGCGAGCTCGCCTCTGCCATTGGCATCAGCGTGCAGGCCGTTGGAGACGTCATCAACGGCAAGACGAAGGCCCTCACGGCCGAGAACAACGCCAACGCAGCGAGGTTTCTGAGCGTCAATCCGTCGTGGCTTGCCACAGGCAAAGGCCACCGTGCGCCAGGAGCAAGAGATTCCAGCCTGCCAGGTCAAGCCGCGTCAGCAGTCGAGAATTTCGTCCCAGTCCAGCGAGCGATCGTGCGGACCTCCAGCGGCAAGGCCCAGGTGGTCTACGCTGAGGACGACCTTCTGCCTATCGCCCCAAGCGCGGACTTCCTCGCGCGGCTCGGAATTGCCGAGGGCGATGCCGTCGCGGTCTTGGCCGTGGGCAACAGCAGCGAGCCTGCGATACGCGATGGCGCCGTCGTCTTGGTGAATCGCGGTGACAGTGAGCGCTTGAACGGTGAGCTATTCGCCTTCCGTAGCAAGGGTGAGCTGCTCCTACGCCGGCTCGAGTTGGTAGAAGGTGCCGGGGTCCTGGCCATCGCAGAGAACCCGCTTTTCAAGCCACGCATCAAGGTGTACTCCAGTCCGTATGACATTGAAATCATCGGACGAGCCGTGTGGACGGGGTCGGTTCTATGAGGGAGGTAATGATGAAACACGCTGCGTTGTGGGTTGTGGCCGCGGCCGTTCTTTCCGGGTGCGCTGCGCCGACTTCTCCGGATAACCCTGAGTACAACAAAACCGACAGGCTTCAAGCGCAACTCGATCAGATGATCGTGGTTCGGGACTCACAGCGTGCGAGCCTGAAGACGGCAACATCCGAGGCCGACATTTACCGGTTGAGAAGCGCGATCCTCACGCAGAACTCGCTGATTGCGGACATTAGGCGCAGAATGGGCCAAGACCCTGGGCCGCGCGAGCCTATCGAAGAAAACACGCTCTCAGCCGCTATAGCGGATACTGCTGGCTCGCAAACGGAAGGGCCACCCCAGGTTACGAGCGAGTCCAGCGAGTTCAGCAAGTTCATCAAGCTGCAGGCCCCCGCTACGAAGCTGACGACCGGGCGGTATGGGACTACCCAGTGGACGCCATCAGCGATGGTCAACAAGGAGGACGGCAGCATCAGTTACTACGTCCACTTCTACGAGATATACACTTCTGATAGCTGGAAGTTTTGGTCGCTGGCCTCAACCGCCAAGAGTGAAACACTGCCAGTGACGAAGCTATCGTCCAAGGTGGTTTCATGCCGCGGCGGATGTCTTTACTCCGAAGAGATTTCCGTCGATTTACCTACCGCCATTGCCGAACGCAGCACTGACGAACAGCTTAGGGTGCAGCTACGAGGAAGAGGCGCGGCCCCCTACGTGTTCAGCGTGCCACCGATCTATTTCAAGCAATTAGTGGCGCGAGCGAGGGAAGAGTCCGCGCAGTACACCAAAGAAAAAACCACAGCCGGCTACAAGGGAGTGGAGGCGCTCAAATCGCGTCCCTCCCCATTTACTCCGTCGGCTGCTGACGAACTGCAGAAGCTGGGGAAACTGAAGGCTGATGGACTGATCACAGAGAAAGAGTTCCAGCGACTGAAATCCAAGCTGATTTTGGGGACTGGCGGTCAGTAGAGCGCAGCATGTTCAAGGCGACTTATGGCAAGAAGTTGTTCATCTGTTGCCCAAGATATTTTTTATCCATATAACAAATGACTGACACGATAATCATAAATGCCCCCAGCGGCGTTGCCGACCAGCCTCGGACGTGTCGATATGGGCACGGACCTCTTAAGCACGTTGATAAAATCGGAGGGAAGCCGCTTTTTATAGCTATGGCCTATGGTTTTTACGACTCCCCAATGGTCAATCCTAAATACGTAGGGCCGCTTCGATGGTATCTTTGTCCAGTATGTGGATACATGGAGCTGGTGGATCTAACTCCTGATGCGACTTTGTCCCTATTGGAGAGTGAGCATGGTTAAAGTCCTCGATATCCGGAAGGGGTCTAAGGGTAACTATGCTGGGGGATCTAGCAATTCCGGCGATCCCCCTCATAATGAAGACATGGAGCATCGCGTAAACAAGCTCGAAGAGACCGTTGCGGGCCTGCCTACCAAGGCTGACCTCGCAGAGCTGCGGGCAGGTTTCGCGGAGTTGCGCGCCGACGTCAAGACTGGCATCTCGGGCCTTCAGGCGGAGATGCACAAGAACAGCATTGACGTCTACCGCTGGATGCTCGGCACGGTGGTCGGCCTCTTCCTCGGGTTTGGAGGGCTTTTTCTTGCAATGAGCAACGGATTAAAGCAGTCCGCAGCGCCCACACCGCAGGCGTCACCGGTGTTCATCACGGTGCCTACACCCCCTGCGCCTGCGGCCGCCCTTCCCGTCACGCCGCCCGCCAGTCGCTGATCGAGCCAAGCTCGGATTCAGCCCGCCGCGTGCGGGCTTTTTAACGTCTCCACTGGCCCGGCGTCGTACACCTCCACTGGCGCCAGCCGCAGCAGCTTCGAAGCCTCCGCCACCGTGCCGGCCAGCCAGGTGTCGACGTCCTCGAGTTCGATGGGGATGACGCTGCGCTTGTCCTGGCGGTCAGCCGGCCGCTTCGGGTCCGGCCGGTGCATCCGGCTCATGAGCGGGTCGCCGTCCGCATTGATCGTCAGCATTGTGTAGCTCTCGTGCACCTCGCCCGTGGCGCGGTCCGTCCAGGTGTTCCAGAGCCCTGCCAGCCCCCAGGGCCGGCCGTCAGCGCGGTGGAAGCGCCACCACACGTTTTTGCCGCTCTCCCAGTTCGGCTCATCGAAGTCGGTAGCGGGGATGATGCAGCGCTGCCCGCGCGCCCACGGCTCCTTGTAGCTGGCTTTCTGCGCCAGCTCCTCCGACCTGGCGTTGTTGGTGGGGTACTTCAAGCGGGCCTCCTTGGCGAACCAGGGAATCAGCCCCCACTGCCCCACCACCAGCTCGCGCGAGTAACCCGCATCGTTCCGCGAGCGGCGAAGAAACGGGCCCTGCCCGCGCGGGTGTAGCACCTCGTCCCACCACCGCCCGCCTTCCGGGTGCTGGCGTGAGATCTCCCAGGTGAGCTCGATGGTTCGGACATCCGGCGGGGGCTTGTATCGATTGCACATGGCGCCAGCATGCGCCGCGACCCGGGCGCCGTCTGTCGGATCGCGCGTACTTTCCACGCTCCGACTTTTGCAGCACCGGGCCACGGCGCGCCAATGGTCAGCCCCAAGTTTCCCGGCTGTCCCGCCAGGCCGCGAGCCGGCCGAGCAGTACTCGCAGCCGGAAACGCACTGTATATTTAAACAGTGTTCACCCATGTCTACGTCCTGCGCAATGGCGGTAAGCGAGTGGCCTCCACGGATCTGCTGGAGCAGCAGCCCGTGCGCGGGTGGCTGCAGTACAAGCAGGTGCCGCTGGACGACCTTGGCCCGCGGTGGGAGGCCCACCTGCTCACGATGGCCGGCGGCAAGCCGCTGCTGAGGCCGCTCAACTGGGCTCGCCTCCGCCGCGTGGAAGGGGTGATGCACCTGGTGGGGCGCGAGGACTGCGGCCGGCAGAGCAAGAAGGCATCACCTGCGTGGCGGCGACAGTCGTGGATGTGCGCATTCGACCCCGCCGACGCGCGGCCTTTCCTGCAGCGCATGGCTGCTGCCGCCGCGGCCCGCCCCTACGACCCATTGGAGGATGACCGAGATGACTTCATTGACCCGCTGGCTTGGCAACCCCCCGAATGACCACCCTACCCTGCTCCACCTGCCGCAATGGTTTGGCGTGCCGGAACAGGTGCTGCTGCCGCTCCCGGTCGACTGCTACGCGATCCGAGAGAAGCAACCCGAGTGGTTTGAAGTGCGGGAGCGAACTACGAACAAGCTCATCTACTCCGGGCTCGGACCGGTGGCTGTGGCCGTGTCGCGCGCCCCGTTCTGACGCCTTGCCACCCTGGTGCTACATTCCGGCCAGGAGGGAGCCCCAAATGTCCAGTCTTCGAACAGCCGCAGCGCTGGCGGTGCTTCTTGCTGCGTCTGCAGCGTCAGCACAGGTGGTCAAATGCAGAGGGGCTGACGGGCGGGTCACGTACAGCGATGGACCGTGTGCTGCTGGCGCACCAGGGCAGGCCGTCAACGTGCAGGGGAATGTGCTGGATGGGGCTGCTGATAGGGCCGCGGCCGCCGAACTGAGAAGAGCGGAAGCGCAGACAACCGCAGAGCGTCAGATGCAAGCGCTCATGCAGAACCCGCCGCAGCAGTGCCGTTTCAAGCATTTCCAGATCGGGGATCGCCAAGGCAAGGTGCTTGCTGACAACGCGAAACGGGAATGCATCCAGAACTTGCAGGCCGAAAAGAATGGGCAGCCGACCTCGGACCGCCACTATCGCATGTGGCGGGATCACTATGACTCAGAGCGCGCGGACCGGAATCATGCGATCACCCAATCGCAGATCCAGCAGATGCAAAACGAGAACTCGTTTCGCACCTACCGCTGTACGCCAAATGGCATTGGTGGGGCGACTTGCCGATAGGGGGTACGTCGTGGAGACCGCGCTCAGCGCCCCTCGTGTATCCCTGGTGCCACTCCTGCTGCATTCCGCCCCCACCCGCTTCGGCGGGCTTTATTCCGTCTCTCTGTATTCCCCCAGTAGCTCTTCAGGCACAGATCGGTCCACCACCACACCCTGCCAAATCTGACCAGCTTTTTGCAGTTCGCAGTTGGCTAGGGTGATGCGCAGCAGCTTTCCGACAGGCTGAGCTTTCGCATCCCCAGCAAACTTGGCGCGGAGCTGTGCAGGGAAGCCCCGCACAGGCGGAAACTCTCTGCCGTCGACAAAGATGTGATTGACCTCAATGTGCCGACAGCACCTGCAAAAGTAGTGGTGCATCTGGTCGTAGTTGCGCAAAAAGGCCGTGACGACCTCCCCGCATAGAGGGCAGGGCAGCGAAACCTTCACATCCATCACGCGCCATCCCTGCGGCCGGCGGCTGCTGCCAGCTTCTTTTGGTCGTGCTCCAGCATCGCCCTGACCGCCAGGGTCGCCACAAACGCGTCCTTGTCATAGGATGTGCGGTAGAGGTCGAGCAGGCGGGGGAGGCGAAACGAGTCACCAGCCTCCAGAACCTCGCTAATGCGACGATCATCCAGAACAATCGATTGGTGAGAGGTATTCATGTCAGTGATGGTGATGACGTGCCCGCACTGCGGGGCAGACAACATGACGTTCAACGTGCGAACGGACTGCGGGCACGAGCAGAATAGTCTTGAGCGCTCGGCCTTGGCTTTCTGCGCGCAATGCGATATGCCTGTGGTTGTCAAAGCAGAGTGGGTGGCGAACCACTATGCGCCCAGCGATTGGCGCCTGCACCAAATGGAGGGCAATTTGCTGAAGGCTGGTAAGTACCTGAGGGTGCAAGGGGTCTGGCCGGAGCAGCAAGTAGTCGATGCGCCTCAGCATCTGCCGGAAAAGGTGGCACGCTCTTACATGGATGCGGCCAATGCCCGCAGAATTGGGCTGTGGACTCCAGCGTGTGGCGCTTACCGTCGATGCATGGAGCTGGCCCTGAAGCAGTTTGCCCCCGACGTCGAGGCTTGGAAGTTGGAGAAGCGCATTGACAAGCTGGCCGCAGAGAATCGGATCACACCCGACCTCAAGGCGTGGGCGCATGAACTGCGACTGGATGGCAACGAAGCAATCCACGGCGATGATGAGGCGACGAAGGAAATCACGGACCAGATGCACCACCTGACCTACTTCCTGCTGACGTACCTCTACACCCTGCCAAAACAGATCGAGGAGAGCCGTGCACGGCGCAACGGAGAAGCGGGCCAATAGCATGACGCCCATGGTGCACCGCTTCTGCGGCATCCTCCAACCCTAGCCGGTGGGCCCGCTTGATGCGGGCTTTTTTCCGTGGAGCGCTACATTCCGCCCCCAGGAGGAAGCATGGAGAACTACAAAGCGAGTCTCACGTCTATGGACTGGGCGAACATCAAGGCTTTCGTTGCGAAGGAGCAGCAGAAAACAGCGGGGGATCTGGGCATCGCTGCTGGATGGATCGGACTGCTGTGCCTCATGGTCTGCAACGCTCCGAACTGGGGCTGGTGGGCCTTCGCAATGTGGATCGGCATCATGTGGATGCTGCGCAGATTCGACAAACGCGCGGCCGCGGCCGAGAGGGCTCGCAACGAGATGGCCGCGCAGCACTCCTGTGACAGCGAATAGCAGACGCCGGCAACCTTGGGTGGCAGTCTGGCAACCACATCGCGATGTCAAAGCCGGACATGTGTTCTGCCTCCTGGCACAGCGCGCTTCGGCGAACTTTGCAGCTTTGCTTTTGCGCGCAACTGCTTAGGAGTTGTCTTTCAACCACTTCCTAGGATCAGTAGCAACCAGCTTGCGAACGGGCCTGCTGGGAGCCTTCGTGGTAGCCGCGCTCGGCTTCGGAGTCGGGCTGACCACCTCGCTCTCAGGATCATCGTCATCCACATCAGCGACAAGCGATGACGGAACATCAAGCCACACTACCTCGCTGGCTCTCACCTGGAAAAGCTCCCCGTCCGCATCAACGAAAGACGGGAATGGCTGCACTTTCGGATCCGTCTCCAAGATCGAGCAGAAGAGCTGCATCTCGTTGCCATCCTCAAGCACTCCCAGCGGCAACGGCTCCTTGCCGCGAAGCTTCAGCACCGAAGCCTCAGCCTCTCCTTCGGGTAGTTCCTCCTGCACGTAGGGCCAAGCCTCCCACAGGTACCGCACCCCCTGCACGTCGTCCAGGTTGATGACCACTGAACGCTCGCTCAGCGTGTCGAACCAGAAGAATTGAGGACGCGGGGAAGTGTTGGGGTCGAGGATGTCCTGCAGCCTGGTGCAGGTCTTCTCATCCACGGGGAAGGTGAGTTCCTTGTCCTCACCTCTGACGATGAACTGCAGGTAGTGGTGTTTGGCCATCTCGAACGATCTTACAAAAAAATTGCTACGGCCGCTCTTCCCGACGGTCAGGATCATTTTCAGCTTGGCCAGAAGTGGGCCCTGCAACAAAGCTCTTGACCTGAACCGAGTGCCAACCGGCAAAGGCGAATGCGATCAAGGTCAGGGCAACGAAAGCTGCTCCTGCACCTGGCAGGAGGCTCCAAATAAGGGCGGCAATTGCCATGAATAACAGCACAGCACCCAATCCGAAAGTTATGCTACAGGTCAACACCCACCCTATTTGGTTGAAGTGGCCTGTAGCACGGCGTCCCCAGAATGAATAAGTATCACAAACTTGCCAAAAAGCAAGCCACAACGGCAGTGCGATAGCCGCGAACCACAACGACAAGACTAGCGCCGTAGACTTAACACCGATTTGCGCAATAAGGAACACCAGGCCCGTAGATGCGGCCGCGCATCCTAATCCTAAAGTTTTAGAGCTCTCCCAGTTAAGCGGCGTCCAATGCGCGACGAGGGGGGCCACAGCTTGCTCGATACCTCTCTGTGTTTCATTTTTCATAGTCTACGGTGATTATTAGCAAGAACAACACAGTCATTACCGCGGTAGCACTTCAGCTTTCAAAAGGCGACTCAGGTCCATCAATTTTATTCTCTATCACAGGAAGCGACGGTTCCTCAGAGAGAAAATCTTTGAGATCTTTTGACAGATGCTCAATATCCGCCCCATAGCGGACGATTTCAGCAGCCAATTCAAATACCCCCTCAAAATTCCCGCGCTCAATTAGAAGAGCCGTGTTTCTCAGTAATTCGATCGCGTTCTTCGCAGTTTCGTCTGCGGGAAACTTCTCAGCTAACAATCTGAGATACTGCGCAAGGACTTGGGTTAACCTCATTTGTCCCCGAAGCGCAATCCGCAGGGTATGCAGTTGTCCCTTTGGTCGAGGAGCGATCTGGACTTGCTCCTGCTCAAGCCTCCGCAAACGGGAAAAAGTGGTCAATAGCTGTTCAGCTTGTTGATCAAGCGCTTGTGTAAGCTCCTCAATTCGCGCCTTGAGCA
The DNA here is from genome assembly GCA_913774955.1 of uncultured Acidovorax sp. Lineage (GTDB taxonomy): Bacteria > Pseudomonadota > Gammaproteobacteria > Burkholderiales > Burkholderiaceae_C > Paracidovorax. The sequence continues at coordinate 86,961 of CAJYKV010000020.1, read as the reverse complement.
ATGCGGCCTCTTGGTCAGCTACGAAACTTGCCAGCAAGCGATGAACAATTTCTGCGTTGAACGTGCGCCCCGCTTCGGTAGCAGTTCGATGCAACTCCTTGTGAAGCTCCGGGGGAACGCGGAGCGCTGTGCGTATGTAGTCGTCCTGCTTGGCCATGGCCCATTGTAGGAGGTGACTTCATCGTGAAGTTGACTTCACAGTGAAGCCGGTTTATGCTCGATACAACTTCACAGTGAAGCCGAAAGGAAAAAAGTGCCCCAGCCGTCACCCATCATCCCTTCTGGGATCCGTGTACCGCCCACACTGAAAAATTGGCTCAAGCAGCAAGCCTCTGCCAACTGTCGCTCGTTCAATGCAGAGGTCGTCGTCCGTCTGCAACGGAGCATGGATCAGCAGATCAAGGACGAAGTCTGTGGACTTGACAACAAGGGCTTTGCAGCCCAGGACAGCGGGCACCGAACCTACGGGTAGGTGCTCGAACTCGTCGGCACTACACAGTGATGCACACTGTTGATCCCCAGTGACCGTCCACCCCTCCAAAAGTCCTGGCTACAAACGGCGAAGCCCCTGAGCAGGTGAGAGCGCTCAAGGGCTTCTAGATCCAACCTTCACGAGGAAAGAACCATGACGAATGATGCCACGCGTAGCGAACGATGGAACAAGCACACCTCCAACTCCGACCAAGTTGACGGTGAGATCCGCTACGAAAACATACAGGAAAACAACAAGATCAAGTTCAACGAACGCCACTTCTTCAGCAACAACGAAGGACAGCACCAATGACCGTCAACATCGCCATCAACGAACGTCAGATCGGGGACGAGCCGATCAAGACCTGCAGCGGTCGCGATTTGTACGCAGAGCTGGGCGTTTCGAAGGACTACACCACCTGGGTGAAGGCTCAAATCAAGCGCGCGCACTTGGTGAGCAACCGGGACTACGTAGTTTTCACCCAAAAGGGGGAGAAGCCCGCCGTGGGCAGGCCCCCTTCTGAGTACCACTTCACCACGGAAGCTGCCAAGCACATCGCCATGATGAGCGGCACGGCACGTGGAGCGGAGGTGCGGGAGTACTTCCTGGCTTGCGAGCGCCAAGCCAAGTCCATGCCCACGGTGAAGGACCCGCAGATCGCGGCCGTCATCCTGGCCCTTACGCGCGTAGATGCCGTCGAGCAGGAGCAAAAGCGGCAAGCGGAAGAGATCGCCCTCATGGCGGAAAACATGGCCGTGATCGAAGCGCGCACGCAGCCCGAGAACAAGCACTTTACGGTCATGGGCTACGCCAACCTGATCGGTCACCCCGTCGATGCTCGGACCGCAGCAGGGTACGGCCGGCGCTGCGCAGCACTGTCTCGCGAGCGAGGGTTGGTCATCGGTAATGTGAGCGACCCGCGTTTCGGGCAGGTCCACAGCTACCACGAATCCGTGCTACGCGATGTCCTCCCTACCGCTCACAAACAGGCTGCTTAGGCGAACAGTCACTCTAGGACGTGCTTTTCGCCCCAACTTTTGAACCGTGCCCCGATACGATCGCAGTCCGACTGCTGCCAGAAAAGGCGAAGGGCTGACAGCGCCAACCGTCAGCCCCTCTATCAAAAACCGCTCGGCGCCAACCGAGCAGATCTCTAGATCCAACCCTTAGCAGGAAAGAATCATGACGAATGATGCCACGCTTGCCGCGGCAGGGGCAACCGTTGCCCAGAAGCCCCTGTCGCGGGGTGCGCCCCCTCCTCCTACTGACGAGCCCCCACAGGACGTGAGGCGGTACACCCACGCCCAGCTCCAAGCCATCATGGAGAACCTGGCCGGGAAGGCCGACACCCTCCGTACGCTGCTCATGTACCTGCAGCAGCAGCCCAACGCCGAGCGGGACTACTGGTCCGCGCAGATCGGTGCAGCAGCTCTCATCGCCGAGAACATCGGCGCCATCGCAGACAACGCTGCCGGCGCAACGCTGGTGGGCGACCACGACCGCTGGAACTTCGGACCTGGCTTCTGAAGCTCTCCACGCTTTAACCCCACTTTAAAAACGCGTGCATCAAAAGGCGTTCTTTACTCACTACAACAAGAATGCTTTAATGCAGGTGTCGAACACAGCAACCGCAAAGGGATCGTTTCCATGAGCTACCTCCCCCTCCTCTATCGCCTTGCTTCCATGCGCCGCCGTGCGGGCGCTGGGCACCTCCATTCCTTGTCGTGGGCCGCCGGCTTGGTCTGGCGCTCGCTGCGGGCCTGATATGGCCGCTGAACTGGCCCATTCCCTGAACACCGTCAACAGGAACGAACCATGACAACCGAAGCTGTGCATACCTCTGTCGAAGCATCTCGCCGGCCGCGTAATCCCAAGAAGCCAGCCGTCGCCATGCCTCCCATGGCCATGGCGCCCTCTTCCCCCGCTTTAGAGGCAGGACAAGCAAGTGTTGATCAGGGCATGGCCACCGCCGAGCCGTGGCGTGTGCTGATCCGGCACTACCTGACGGAAACGCACGATGTCCTGTCCGCTGCCGTCTTGCCCTCTGAAGGCCGCGTCCCGGAAGGGCTGCTGAGCGAGTTGGCAATCCACTGTGCCGAATCTCTCTGGGCTCTGCTGAACGCTCCCGATACCAGCCCCCAGTGGGAAGATCGCTTCGCAAGCATCGATGAGTTGCAGTGGGCACGGGACAGCATGCTGGCGGTGGTGGCCTTGCTGGGCACTAAGCATGACGGGACGGGCGCGGCTGGCAGGGCCTTCCGCACGGTGGCTCAACGGCTGGCGATCGCATGCGAAGCTCTGAAACTGGGAAGGGACATTGCGGCCATGACCAGCGCGCTGCAGACTCCTACCGCCGAGCTCTCCCAGGACGAGACCCCGCCCCCGAGCCGGCCTGTGTCTGCGGCGGACCGGCAGTCCGCGGAGGACAGCAAAAGGGTGTTTTCCGAACTCGCAATGCATGCGTCCACGCTCCGCACATTCCTGTTCGACGCGCGGATGGACGTTGAGCAATGCCGCGACAGAGGCAAGGCCGCGAACAACTTTCTGATGGCGGAATACCTGTGCGCCTTCATGGGGTCGGTCTGCGACCAGATGCTGAATTACCGGGTCGCTGGTGGCCCGGCGGACTGGGCGGTGGACCGCCTCCTCGAGATCGAAGGGGATGCAGCATGATCACCGCACCAACAGTTACCCGGGTTGCCGGCAAACCGCGGGCAAAGTCTTCACGCTCCGCGCAGAAGATCCCCCGGAAGGTAAGCGTGGATGCCTGGGGTCAAGCCGAGACGAGGAGAACGGCGGACGATCCGGCGAACGTCGCTGTATGGATTGCCCAGTTGGAGAAGGCTTTGGCTGCCGCCGCCCATGGCATGGTCGATTGCCTGAATCCGACAGCCAGCGACATCCACCTCCGCCGCGCTTACGAAATGGCCAGGGGACTTACTGCCAAGCGCGGTGCTGCCCGCAGTGATGGGCTCACTGAATGCGTGCGAGCAATCGCAGCAGAAGTGGAAGCGGCCATTAAGGAGCAAGTTGCGGCAGAAACCCAGCAACGCTGTTCAGGATATGCGGAAGCGCTGTGGCCGCTGGTTTGGCTAGCCGGAGGCGACCCCTTGGTGGTGGAAGGCTGGCCTGTCTACATGAGTAAAGCTCCTGATCGGGTTCCCGTGTGCCCAATCGCAGCGGCCTCCCAACAACTGGCACGGGCCCTTGGCGAAGCGGCCCGTACCGAAGAAACCCACTCGTGGAGCGGCGAAAGCGATCGCATTCTGCGCACTGCTCACGGAATGGCCGTGGAGCTGATCACAGTTCCAGCGGGACATGAAGACAACACGCCGAGCAATCGCGCATACACCATCGCCGCGCTGATCAAGGCCGCTCTGCAGGTGCCAGGGGATACGCCATCCCCCGAGCGCTTGGCGTTCATCGAGCAGACGCGCGCGCCGCTGGTTGGATTGACCGGCTGCGCCACTGTCCTGGATGGATGGGACACCTATCCGCGGAAACGTTCCCTGCCGTCTGAACTCGACCCAAAGTCGCAACGCGACTCGCTGCCTGACGTCTTGGCGAAGGTGAGCGAGGCTGCTGCGGTCCTTTCCGTAGCGGTGGATAAGGGCGGCACCGATCAAGTCTGGGGACTGGTCCGGCTCGCCGACTGGCTGACCGAGAAGGTGCACGCTCGGGTTGACGGGCTGGACGATTCGGAAAACCCTTGCTCCGACACTGCGTGCGACATCGCGTGCCTGATGTCGCTTCTGAACCTGGTCGCCGAGAAGGACGACGAGGTGTTGCTCTATGCCGCCGCGTCGATTCTGGAAGTGGCTGCCTCGCTCTGCCAATCCGCCCAGGAGGCCGGCCATGAATGACGCCATCGAACTCGTTCCGGTGCGCGCCACCCCCCTTGCCCAGTTACACGATGTTTCAGGAAGTACGAACACCGCAGCGACAGTACCTGCCGAGTGGGTGCTTGCCTCGAAGTACGAAGAACTGACGGGCGTCACCCGCGAAACCGTAAAGCAACGGAAGAAGAGCGGGGTCTGGAAGGTCGGCGTGCAGGTGGGCGTCGTGCAGCGCCGCCTCTACGTCAACGTGAAAGCAGCAGACCAATGGATCCGAGACCAACTTACCCCCAAACCCCGCCGGGTGTGAAAATCCGGCCGCTGGTGGGAGGCGATCGCCTGCAGATCGCCTTCACCCATCCAGAGCATGGCGAGTGCCGCGAGCTGCTGCCGCCCGGGCCCGTGAACAAAACGAGCGTGCAACGGGCCGCCCTTCTCAGGGAAGAGATCCGCCGCAAGATCAAGGAAGGCGATTTCCAGTACGGCGACTACTTTCCCGACAGCCCGCGGGCCGCCGCAGCGCGCGGCAAGTCCAAAGACATGAAGGTGCTGCTGCAGCAACAGCTGGAGGTCTATGAGCACCAGGTGGCCAACGGGAAGATGTCGCCGTCCACATTTGCCGGCTACAAGAAGGCCATCAACGGAGCGCGCATGCGCGAATGGCACGGCGTGGAGGCGGCCGATGTGACCCCCAGCATGCTCCGAGCCTGGATCGCCAGGATGGACTGCACGAGCAAGGCGATCCGCAACACCCTCACGCCGCTGCGCAGCGTCTTCGAAGACGCCCTGAACGACGGGCTGATCCCCTTCAACCCGTTCGAGCGCATCGCCCTGGCAAAGCTGATCCGCCAGATCGCTAAGGCCAGCGACTACGTGGTGGCCCCATTCACCGCCGCCGAACGCGCCCAGCTGCTCCGTGCGTGCCGCGCAGACGAGTTGCCGACCCTGCAGTTCTGGTTCGAGACGGGCCTGCGGCCTGGCGAACTTCAGGCGCTGGAGTGGCCGCACATCGACACCTCCAAGCGCATCGCCAGAATCGAGCAGAACCAGGTGGCGGGTGTCGTGAAGGCCCCCAAGACGGCCGCCGGCATCCGGGACGTGGATTTATCGGACCAGGCGCTGCGCGCCCTGGAGGCGCAGCGCCTCATCTCCGGCAGCAAGGGGGCCCGGGTGTTCCTGAATCCCCGCGATGGGCAACCGTGGAAGACCGATGCCCAGATCCGCAAGACGCTGTGGCTGCCGCTGTGCGACCGCTCGGAGATCGACTACCGGAACCCCTACCAGGTCCGGCACACCTACGCCTCCACACTGCTGACGGCTGGGCACAACCCATGGTACGTGGCCGCCCAGCTCGGGCATGAGGACGTGCAGATGGTCTTCCGCACCTACGGCAAGTTCATCCGCGAGGACTACCAGATGCCTGCGCCAGAGCTGCGCGTGGTGGGCGGGTCCTAGATCGGTGCGAATTCGGTGCGAATTCGGTGCGAATTTCAGGACACCGCCAGACCCCGCAGGGCATAAAAAAACCGCCACACGCTGGGGATTCCAGTGTGTGGCGGTGTCTTGAGTGGTGGAGCTGGCGGGAATTGAACCCGCGTCCGCAAGCCTTCTTCGGGCAGATCTACATGTTTAGCGGTCTGTTTTGGATCTCACCTTCCGAGCCGCGCAGTCGCACGCTGCAAGGAAGGCCAGCACCCTTGGATCTCGCCCCATGCCAAGGTACCCGGCAGGAGGCCAGCTGACGTGAATAACCTTGCAGCCGGGAGGCCTTGCGGCCCCCTTGCCCAGCCCGTCAGCGTGCTGTTGCAAGGCTCACCGGTGTTTAAGCGGCGAGTGCGAAACGTTCGTCGTTTGCAGTTGGTTTGTTGAATGCAGATTTACGAGCGCCAATCAAGCTCGACATGCACCACACCGATTCCGAACCCACGTCGAAACCAGGGCAGCCCCAAGCCTCCCATTTTAGGCCTCGGGAAGCCATTGCAAGAGGTCGAGGGGAAATTTAATCGTGCAGTGCGCCCCCCAGAGCTCCGGCTCCTTGTGCTGGCCGAGATAGCCGTAGAGCGCGGCGACCGTGCCCATGCCGGCCGCGTTGCCCGCGACGATGTCGCGCTCGTCGTCGCCGACGTAGAGGCACTCTTCGGGCGGCACGCCCAGGCGGGCAGCGGCTTCCAGCAGGGGCGCGGGATGCGGCTTGGCATACGGCGTGGTGTCGCCGCTCACCAGCACGCCGGAGGTGCGGAACATCGGGATCGCCTCCGTGAGCGGCACGGAAAAGCGCGTGGCCTTGTTGGTGACCACGCCCCACGGCAGGCCGGCCTGGGCCAGCCGTTTGATGAGCGCCTCGACGCCGTCGAACACGATCGTGCGGTCATGGATGCAGGCTTCGTAGTTGACGAAGAACTCCTCGCGCAGGGCCGGAAAGTCGGGATGGTCGGGTGCCATGCCCAGCGCCACCGCGAGCATGCCGCGCGCACCGGCGCCCGCCATGGGGCGGTACTCCGACAGCGGCAGCGACGGCAGCCCGCGGTCGGTGCGCATCTTGTCCGCGGCCGCGCCGAGATCGGGTGCGCTGTCCACCAGCGTGCCGTCGAGGTCGAACAGCACCGCGCTCACGCGGGACGGGAAAGGGGGCAATTCCGCCATCACGCCTGCGCCCTCCGGCAGGCCAGCAGGTAATTGACGCTGGTATCTGCGCTCAATGCATAACGCCGCGTCAATGGGTTGTATTCCATTCCACGGGAATGCTGCACGTCCAGATGCGCGGACCGGCATGCGGTGGCCAGTTCACTGGGTTTGATCAGCTTGGCATATTCATGCGTTCCGCGTGGCAGCATACCCAGCACATATTCGGCGCCCACGATCGCCAGCAGAAACGCCTTCGCATTGCGATTGATGGTGGAGAAAAACACCCAGCCGCCCGGTTTGACGAGCCGTGAACACGCCTGAACCACCGATGCGGGATCGGGCACGTGCTCGAGCATTTCCATGCAGGTGACGACGTCGAATTCCGCCGGAGATTCTTCGGCCAGCGCTTCGACGCTGACTTCACGGTATTGGATATTCGGCGTGCCGGTTTCCAGGGCATGGAGCTGCGCGACCTTGAGCGATTTGGTGGCCAGATCGATGCCGGTGACCTCGGCACCCCGGCGGGCCATGGCGTCCGCCAGGATGCCGCCGCCGCAGCCCACGTCGAGCACGCGGCGCCCGTGCAGCGGCGCGATCGAATCGATCCACCCCAGCCGCAGCGGGTTGATCTCGTGGAGCGGCCGGAACTCGCTCTCGGTATCCCACCAGCGGTGGGCCAGTTCGGAGAATTTGGCCAGTTCGGCCGGGTCGACGTTGGCGGAGGATGGGCTCATTGCCAAATTGTGCCCCATTGCCGCGCGGCCATAAAAAAAGCCCCGGAGACCGGGGCTTTCAGAGGCTGGAAACCTGTCGAAATCAGTTGGCGCGGGTGCCGACCACTTCGATTTCCACGCGACGGTTCTTGGCGCGGCCTTCCTTCGTCTTGTTGTCGGCGATGGGCTGCTTCTCGCCCTTGCCTTCGGTGTAGACGCGGTTCTTCTCGATGCCCTTGGACACGAGGTAAGCCTTCACGGCTTCGGCGCGGCGCACGGACAGCTTCTGGTTGTAGGCATCGGTACCGATGGAGTCGGTGTGACCCACGGCGATGATGACTTCCAGGTTCACGTTCTTGACCTTGGAGACCAGATCGTCCAGCTTGGCCTTGCCTTCGGGCTTCAGCACGGACTTGTCGAAGTCGAAGAAAGCGTCAGCGGCGTAGGTCACCTTGCTGGCCACGGCGGGAGCCGGAGCGGGAGCAGGAGCCGGTGCAGCGGAAGGTGCGGGAGCAGCGGCAGGAGCCGGAGCAGCCTGGGCCACCAGGGCGCCGTCGCAGCCTGCAGCGGCGGTGGCGGGCGTCCAGTTGGCATCGCGCCAGCACAGTTCGTTCGTGCCGTTCTTCCACACCAGCTCGCCGGTGCCGTTTTGCCAGTTGTCGATCACCTTGCCGCCGTCAGCGGCCTTGACTTGGGCACCAGCCGAGGTAGCCAGCACGGCAGAGGCCAACAACATCGCCACTTTGTTCAGTTTCTTCATGGTTCTCCTCTTGGGGAAAAAGCCGCAGCCGCGCTGCGAATATGGACGTCGTCAGTGACCATCACCAAAAACGTTGAATTGATTGTGCCATACGTAACAAGGCAAAGTGACCGCACCCCAACCCTCAACCGTAGGACAAAAGCGCTTTACCCCCCGATCTGTTGCGCACTTGCGACAAGGCGTTGCGCCTTAGAATGTCCGACCTCCGCCGCCCCGATCCTGATCGCCGACCCCCATGACCCAGTTCGCCAAAGAAACCCTGCCCATCAGCCTAGAGGAGGAGATGCGGCGCAGTTATCTCGATTACGCGATGAGCGTGATCGTCGGCCGCGCGCTGCCGGATGCGCGGGACGGCCTGAAGCCCGTTCACCGCCGCGTGCTGTTCGCGATGCACGAGCTGAACAACGACTGGAACCGCCCTTATAAGAAGTCGGCGCGTATCGTCGGCGACGTGATCGGCAAATACCATCCGCACGGCGACAGCGCGGTGTACGACACCATCGTGCGGATGGCGCAGGACTTCTCGCTGCGGCACATGCTGGTCGACGGCCAGGGCAACTTCGGCTCGGTGGACGGCGACGGCGCGGCCGCGATGCGGTACACCGAAATCCGCCTCTCGAAGATCGCGCACGAGATGCTCGCCGACATCGACAAGGAAACCGTCGACTTCGGCCCCAACTACGACGGCAGCGAGAAAGAGCCGCTGGTGCTGCCCAGCAAGCTGCCCAACCTGCTCGTGAACGGTTCCGCCGGCATCGCGGTGGGCATGGCGACGAACATCCCGCCGCACAACCTGAACGAAGTGGTGGACGGCTGCCTGCACGTGCTTCGCCACCCGGATGCGACGGTGGACGAGATCATGGAGATCATCCCCGCGCCGGACTTCCCCACCGCGGGCATCATCTACGGCATCAACGGCGTGAAGGACGGCTACCGCACGGGGCGCGGCAAGGTCATCATGCGCGCGCGCTGCCACTTCGAGGACATCGACCGCGGACAGCGGCAATCCATCATCGTCGACGAGCTGCCCTACCAGGTCAACAAGAAGACGCTGCAGGAGCGCATGGCCGAACTGGTGCACGAGAAGAAGATCGAGGGCATCAGCCACATCCAGGACGAGTCCGACAAATCCGGCATGCGGCTGGTGATCGAGCTCAAGCGCGGCGAAGTGCCCGAGGTGGTGCTGAACAACCTCTACAAGCAGACGCAGCTGCAGGACACCTTCGGCATCAACATGGTGGCGCTGGTGGACGGCCAGCCGCGGCTGTGCAACCTGCGCGACCTGATCGTCGTCTTCCTGCAGCACCGCCGCGAGGTGGTGACGCGGCGCACGGTGTTCGAGCTGCGCAAGGCGCGCGAGCGCGGCCACGTGCTGGAAGGCCTCGCCGTGGCGCTGGCCAACATCGACGATTTCATCCGCATCATCCGCGAATCGCCCACGCCGCCGGTCGCCAAGACCGAGCTGATGAACCGCGCCTGGGACAGCCAGCTGGTGCGCGAGATGCTCACGCGCTCCCGCGCAGACGGTGGCGTGGTGAATGCCGACGACTACCGCCCCGAGGGCCTGGAACGCGAATACGGCATGGGCCAGGACGGCCTCTACCGCCTCTCGGAAACGCAGGCCCAGGAAATCCTGCAGATGCGCCTGCAGCGCCTGACCGGCCTGGAGCAGGACAAGATCGTCGCCGAGTACAAGGACATCATGGCGGTCATCGAGGACCTGCTGGACATCCTGGCCAAGCCCGAGCGCGTCTCGGTCATCATCGGCGACGAGCTCACCGCGATCAAGCAGGAGTTCGGCCAGCACAAGCTGGGCATGCGCCGCACCCTGGTCGAGCACAGCGCGCAGGACCTCTCCACCGAGGACCTGATCACGCCGACCGACATGGTGGTGACGCTCTCGCACACCGGCTACATCAAGAGCCAGCCGCTGTCCGAGTACCGCGCACAGAAGCGCGGCGGGCGCGGCAAGCAGGCCACCGCCACCAAGGAAGACGACTGGATCGACCAGCTCTTCATCGCCAACACGCACGACTACATCCTGTGCTTCTCCAACCGCGGCCGGCTGTACTGGCTCAAGGTCTGGGAAGTGCCGGCGGGTTCGCGCGGCTCGCGCGGCCGGCCGATCGTGAACATGTTCCCGCTGCAGGAAGGCGAGAAGATCAACGTGGTGCTGCCGCTCACCGGCGACATGCGCACCTTCCCGGCCGACCGCTACGTGTTCATGGCGACCAGCATGGGCACCGTGAAGAAGACGGCGCTCGACGAGTTCAGCAACCCGCGCAAGGGCGGCATCATCGCGGTGAACCTGGACGACGGCGACTATCTGATCGGCGCGGCGCTCACCGACGGCAAGCACGACGTGATGCTGTTCTCCGACGGTGGCAAGGCCGTACGCTTCGACGAGAACGACGTGCGCCCCCTGGGCCGCGCGGCGCGCGGCGTGCGCGGCATGATGCTCGAAGAAGGCCAGAGCGTGATCGCCATGCTGGTGGCCGAGGACGAGACGCAGAGCGTGCTCACGGCCACCGAGAACGGCTACGGCAAGCGCACCTCCATCGTCGAATACACCCGCCACGGCCGCGGCACCAAGGGCATGATCGCCATCCAGCAGAGCGAGCGCAACGGCAAGGTCGTCGCCGCGACACTGGTGCATGCCGAGGACGAGATCATGCTGATCACCGACAAGGGCGTGCTGGTGCGCACCCGCGTGGGCGAGATCCGCGAGCTGGGCCGCGCGACGCAGGGCGTGACGCTGATCGCGCTCGACGAAGGCGCCAAGCTGAGCGGCCTGCAGCGCATCGTCGAGAACGACGCGAACCCCGTGGTGGCCGAGGGCGGCGACGAGCCGGCGCCCGATGCCGGCCCGGAAGCGGACTCCGGCACGGACGGCTCCGCCGACGCGTGACAGCGCAGTGCGCCGGTGCGGCCCCCGCGGCCCGCGCCGGACGCCTTTTCTCCAACGGCCCTGCCGCCCCGTGCGGCACGGCCCTTTCGACCGCCTGAACCGATGAACCGCCCGTACAACTTCTCCGCCGGCCCCGCCGCCATCCCCGCCGAAGTCCTGCAGCAGGCCGCCTCCGAAATGCTGGACTGGCACGGCAGCGGCATGGGCGTGATGGAGATGAGCCACCGGGGCAAGGAATTCCTGTCGATCTACGAGCAGGCCGAGGCGGACCTGCGCGAGCTGCTCGCCGTGCCGCAGAACTTCAAGATCCTGTTCATGCAGGGCGGCGGCCTGGCCGAGAACGCGATCGTGCCGCTGAACCTCTCGCGCGCCGCGACGGTGGATGTGGTGGTGACCGGCAGCTGGAGCCAGAAATCGCTCAAGGAAGCGCGCAAGTACGCGTCCGAGGTGCACGTCGCCGCGTCGGCGGAGGACAGCGGCTTCACCACCCTGCCCGATCCGGCGAGCTGGCAGCTGAGCCGCGGCGCGAGCTACCTGCACCTGTGCAGCAACGAGACGATCCACGGCATCGAATTCCACGAGCTGCCGGACCTGCGCGCGCTGGGCAGCGATGCGCCGCTGGTGATCGACTTCTCGTCGCACGTGGCTTCGCGCCCGGTCGACTGGTCGCGCGTGGGCCTGGCCTTCGGCGGTGCGCAGAAGAACCTCGGCCCCGCCGGCCTCACGCTGGTGGTGGTGCGCGAAGACCTGCTGGGCCACGCCCTGCCCGCCTGCCCGAGCGCCTTCGACTACAAGGTCGTGGCCGACAACCAGTCGATGTTCAACACGCCGCCCACCTGGGGCATCTACATCGCGGGCCTGACGTTCCAGTGGCTCAAGCGCCAGCGCGAGGGCGAGCTGTCCGGCATCGCGGCGATGGAGGCGCGCAACGTCGCCAAGGCGCGGCTGCTCTACAACTTCATCGACCAGTCGCAGTTCTACGTGAACAAGGTGTCGCCGAATGCGCGGTCGCGGATGAACATTCCGTTCTTCCTGCGGGACGAGTCGCGCAACGATGCCTTCCTGGCCGGCGCGAAAGAGTGCGGCCTGCTGCAGCTCAAGGGCCACAAGTCGGTGGGCGGCATGCGTGCGAGCCTCTACAACGCCATGCCGCTCGCGGGCGTGGAGGCGCTGGTCGCCTACATGCAGGAATTCGAGCAGCGCAGCGCCTGAAACGCGGCGGCGCACCGCGCGGCGCGCTCTGGCCGCCGCGGGCCGCACGCAGTACCGATCCGACCGACCGATCCATGTCCACTTCCCCACAAGCCTCCCCCGATCTCGCCAGCCTGCGGGTGCAGATCGACAACATCGACCAGCAGCTGCTCACCCTGCTCAACCAGCGCGCGCTGGTGGCCGAGCGCGTCGGCGAGGTCAAGAAGCGCGAAGGCACGCCCTTCTTCCGCCCCGACCGCGTCGCCCAGGTGATCGAGAAGATCCAGACGGCCAACCCGGGTCCGCTCAAGGGCCCGCACGTCGCGGCGATCTGGCGCGAGATCATGTCCGCCTGCCTGGCGCTGGAATCACCCCAGCGCGTGGCGGTGCTGGGCCCGGCCGGCACGTTCTGCGAGCAGGCCGCGGTGGAATTCTTCGGCGGCGCGGCCGACCTGATGTACTGCGCCAACTTCGACGAAGTGTTCCACGCCACGGCCGCGGGCAGCGCCCAGTACGGCGTGGTGGGCGTGGAGAACTCGGTGGAAGGCGTGGTGACGCGCTCGCTCGACCTGTTCCTGCACACGCCCTGCCACGTGGTGGGCGAGGTCAGCCTGCTGGTGCGGCACAACCTGCTGCGCCTCTCCGATTCGCTGGAGGGCATCGAGGTGGTGCTGGCGCATCCCCAGGCGCTGGCGCAGTGCCAGGCCTGGCTCTCCAAGCACCTGCCGCATGCGGAGCGCCGCCCCGTGTCGAGCAATGCCGAGGGCGCGCGCCTGGCCGCCGGCAACCCGGCATGGGCGGGCATCGCGAGCGAGCGGGCGGGCACGCAGTTCGGCCTGCACCTCGTGTCGCACGCGATCCAGGACGATGCCTACAACCGCACGCGCTTCGCCGTCATCTGCCTGCCGCACACGCTGCAGACGCCGCCGCCTTCCGGCAAGGACTGCACGAGCCTCGTGGTGTCGGTGCCGAACCAACCCGGCGCGGTGCACGATCTGCTGGTGCCGCTCAAGACGCATGGCGTCTCGATGACGCGCTTCGAGTCGCGCCCCGCCCGCACGGGACAGTGGGACTACTATTTCTACATCGACCTCGACGGCCATCCGAGCCAGCCGCACGTGGCCAAGGCCCTCGAAGAACTGCACTCGCTCTGCGCGTTCTACAAGGTGCTGGGCACCTATCCGGTGGCGCCATGAGCGCGGCATCGTCCCCCCCGGTGTTCGAGCAGCTCGGCCTCATCGGCTGCGGGCTGATGGGCGGCTCGTTCGCGCTCGCGATGAAGAAGGCCGGCCTGGTCAAGCGCGTCGTCGGCTACAGCAAATCGCCCTCCACCACCGACCGCGCGCGCCAGATGGGCGTGATCGACGTCGAGGCGCCCTCCGCCCTGCTCGCGGTGGCCGGCGCCGACATCGTGCTGCTGGCGGTGCCGGTGGCGGCCACGGAATCCACGCTGCGCGCCATCAAGCACCTCGTCACGCCGCAGATGCTGGTGATGGACGTGGGCTCGACCAAGGCCGACGTGGTGCAGGCCGCGCGCGGCGCGCTGCGCGACCAGATCGGCTCGTTCGTGCCGGCGCACCCGATCACGGGCAGCGAATCCTCCGGCGTGGACCATGCGCAGGCCGAGCTCTACGCCGGGCGCCAGGTCATCCTGACGCCGACCGAGCGCACGCTCACCGAACAGCTGCGCCGCGCGGAGGCGGTCTGGACCGCGCTGGGCTGCAAGGTGCGCAGCATGTCGCCGGAATCGCACGATGCGGCCTTCGCCGCGGTGAGCCACCTGCCGCACCTGCTCGCCTTCGCGCTGATGAACGGCATCAACGCCCAGCCGGAGGCCGACACCTTCCTCTCGCTCGCCGGCCCGGGCTTCCGCGATTTCACGCGCATCGCCGCCAGCGACCCGAAGATCTGGCGCGACATCCTGCTCGCCAACCGCGAGGAACTGCTGGCGCAGTCGCGCCACTTCGGCCAGGCGCTCCAGCAGATGGAGCAGGCCATGCAGCAGGGCGACGGCCAGGCGCTCGAAGACCTCATCACCCTGGCCAGCGAGACCCGCGCGCACTGGCGCATGGGCGCCCGCCGCGCTTCCTAGTTGCCCCTTCTCCGATGTACAGCACCGCCTTCCTCGACCTCCCTCCCCTGGCCGCCGCGGGCGGCACCGTGCAGCTGCCGGGCTCCAAGAGCATTTCCAACCGCGTGCTGCTGCTGGCCGCTTTGAGCGAGGGCACGACCGACGTGCACGACCTGCTCGCCTCGGACGATACCCGGGTCATGCTGGACGCACTGCGCGAGATCGGCTGCGGCGTCGATGAGAGCGGCGCGGCGCAGGGCGTGGTGCGCATCACGGGCCTGGGCGCGGCGCCTGCGCGCTCTCCGGCCAAGCTGTTCCTGGGGAACGCCGGCACGGCCATGCGTCCGCTGACGGCGGCGCTCGCGCTGCTGGGCGGGGAGTTCGAACTCTCGGGCGTGCCGCGCATGCACGAGCGGCCGATCGGCGACCTCGTGGAAGCGCTGCTGCAACTCGGCTGCCAGATCAGCTACCTGGGCAACCCGGGCTTCCCGCCGCTGCGGATCGCGCATGCGGGCGGCGTGCCGCCGCTGGCGCTCGATGCGCCGGTGCGGGTGCGCGGCGACGTCTCCAGCCAGTTCCTGACCGCGCTGCTGATGGCGCTGCCGCTGGTGGCCCGCACGCAGGACGTGGTGATCGAGGTGGTGGGCGAGCTCATCTCGCGCCCCTACATCCACATCACGCTGCAGTTGCTGCAGCGCTTCGGCATCGCGGTGCGGCACGACGAGTGGCAGCGCTTCACGATCCCGGCCGGCAGCCGCTACCGTTCGCCGGGCACGATCCATGTGGAGGCCGACGCCTCCTCGGCCAGCTATTTCATCGCGCTGGGCGCGCTCGCGGCGCCGGATGCGGCGCGCGGGCCGCTGCGCATCCAGGGCGTGGGGCTGGACTCGATCCAGGGCGACATCCGCTTCGCCGAAGCGGCGCGCGCCATGGGCGCGGAGGTGGCCGGCGGAGCGAACTGGCTGGAAGTGCGCCGCGGCGCCTGGCCGCTGAAGGCCGTGGACCTCGACTGCAACCACATTCCCGATGCGGCCATGACGCTGGCCGTGATGGCGCTCTATGCACAGGGCACGACCACGCTGCGCAACATCGCGAGCTGGCGCGTGAAGGAGACGGACCGCATCGCCGCGATGGCCGAGGGCTGCCGCCGCCTGGGCGCCACCGTCGAGGAAGGACCGGACTACCTGCGGGTCACCCCGCCCGCCACGCCGGCCGACTGGCGCGCCGCGAGCATCCACACCTACGACGACCACCGCATCGCGATGTGCTTCTCGCTCGCGGCGTTCAACCCGGCGGATCTGCCGGTGCGCATCGAGGACCCGAAGTGCGTCGCCAAGACGTTCCCTGATTATTTCGAGGCGCTGTTCTCGGTCGCGCAGACGCCCGTGGAACGCATTCCCGTGATCTGCATCGACGGGCCGACGGCCTCGGGCAAGGGCACGGTAGCCGCGGCGGTGGCGCACCGGCTGGGCTACCGGTTTCTCGATTCCGGCGCCATGTACCGCATCACGGCCCTGGCGGCGCTGCGCGCGGGCCTGTCGATCGACGCCGCCCACCAGGACGCCATCGCCACCCTGGCGCGCACCCTGCCGGTGCGCTTCGAGGACGGCCGGATCTGGCTCGGCCAGGACGACGTGACGGAAGCGATCCGCACCGAGGAGGCCGGCATGAACGCCTCCCGGGTCTCGGCCCTGCCCCCCGTGCGCGAGGCGCTGGTGGCGCTGCAGCACAGCTTCCGGCGGCTGCCGGGGCTGGTGGCGGACGGCCGCGACATGGGCACGGTGATCTTCCCGGGCGCCGCGCTGAAGGTCTATCTCACGGCCAGCGCGGCCTGCCGCGCGGAGCGCCGCCATAAACAGTTGATTTCAAAGGGGATTTCGGCTAGCATAGACGACCTTCGCGCGGATTTGGAGGCGCGTGACGTCCGGGACAGCACCCGGGCGGTCGCGCCTCTCAAGCCCGCGCAGGATGCGCTGGTGCTGGACAATTCCCTGCTGTCGGTCGACGAGGCCGTCGAGCAGGTGCTCGTCTGGTGGCAGCGCCTGCAGCCCTTCGCGCAGACCGCGCAAGGGTGAACCCGCCCGCCAGGCCCCCGACCGCGCACGCAGCGCACGGCCTGGCGAACCGTGCAACTCCAACCGCGGCCGACCAGGCCGCAAGCCTCCGCAGGCAACGATAGAAACGCCGGCAATGGTGCCGGCGGAAACGCGCCCGCGGATGAGGAACTACATGTCTGAATCTTTTGCCGCCCTTTTCGAAGAATCCCTGCAGCGCACCGAAATGCGCCCGGGCGAAGTCATCACCGCTGAAGTCGTGCGCGTCGAGCACAACTTCGTCGTGGTGAACGCAGGCCTCAAGTCCGAAGCCTACGTGCCCCTGGAAGAGTTCAAGAACGACAAGGGCGAAGTCGAAGTGCAGGTCGGGGACTTCGTCTCCGTGGCCATCGGCTCGATCGAAAACGGTTACGGCGACACCATCCTGTCGCGTGACACCGCCAAGCGCCTGGCCTCGTGGCTCGCGCTGGAAAAGGCCCTGGAATCCGGCGAATTCGTCACCGGCACGACCAGCGGCAAGGTCAAGGGCGGCCTCACGGTCCTGGTCAACGGCATCCGCGCATTCCTGCCCGGTTCGCTGATCGATACGCGTCCGATCAAGGATCTGACGCCGTACGAGAACAAGACCATGGAATTCAAGGTCATCAAGCTCGACCGCAAGCGCAACAACGTGGTGCTGAGCCGCCGCGCCGTGGTGGAAGCCTCCATGGGCGAAGAGCGCGCCAAGCTGATGGAAACCCTGAAGGAAGGCTCCATCGTGCAGGGCGTGGTCAAGAACATCACCGAATACGGTGCGTTCGTCGACCTGGGCGGCATCGACGGCCTGCTGCACATCACCGACATGGCATGGCGCCGCGTGCGTCACCCCTCGGAAGTGGTGACGGCCGGCCAGGAAATCACGGCCAAGATCCTGAAGTTCGACACCGAGAAGAACCGCGTCTCGCTGGGCCTGAAGCAGATGGGCGACGATCCCTGGATGGGCGTTTCGCGCCGCTATCCCTCGGGCACGCGCCTGTTCGGCAAGGTCACGAACATCGCCGACTACGGCGCGTTCGTGGAACTCGAGCCCGGCATCGAAGGCCTGGTGCACGTCTCCGAAATGGACTGGACGAACAAGAACATCGCCCCGTCCAAGCTCGTGTCGCTGGGTGACGAAGTCGAAGTCATGGTCCTCGAGATCGACGAAGACAAGCGCCGCATCAGCCTGGGCATGAAGCAGTGCAAGGCCAATCCGTGGCAAGAGTTCGCGCAGAACACCAAGCGCGGCGACCGCGTGAAGGGCCCGATCAAGTCGATCACCGACTTCGGCGTGTTCGTGGGCCTTGCTGCCGGCATCGACGGCCTGGTGCACCTGTCCGACCTGTCCTGGAACGAGCCCGGCGAAGCCGCCGTGCGCAACTACAAGAAGGGCCAGGAAGTCGAGGCGATCGTGCTGGCCGTGGACGTGGACCGCGAGCGCATCTCCCTGGGCATCAAGCAGCTCGACGGCGACCCGTTCACCACCTTCGTGACGGTGAACGACAAGGGCCAGACGGTGACCGGCAAGGTCAAGACCGTGGACGCCCGCGGCGCTGAAATCGACCTCGGCGAAGACATCGTGGGCTACCTGCGCGCTTCGGAAATCTCCCGCGACCGCGTGGAAGATGCCCGCAACGTGCTGAAGGAAGGCGACGAAGTCACGGCCGTGGTGGTGAACGTGGATCGCAAGACCCGCAACATCCAGCTGTCTATCAAGGCCAAGGACATGGCCGACGAGCAAGGCGCCATGGCGTCCCTGTCGCAGCAGTCGGCCCGCGAAAGCGCCGGCACGACCAGCCTGGGCGCCCTGCTGCGCGCCAAGCTGGACAATTCCGACAAGTAATCGGAACCTGCCGCCCCGCAAGGCGACGGAAGGCCGTGTTCACCGCACGGCCGCGAGCGGCGGGCGCCTCGTGCGCCCGCCGCTTTTTTACAAGTGAGCATTCCATGACCCGATCAGACCTCGTCGAAGAACTCGCCGCACGTTTCGGCCAGCTCACGCAGCGCGATGCCGAAGCCGCCGTCAAGACCATCCTGGACGCCGTGGGCGACGCCCTGGTGCGTGGTCACCGCATCGAGGTGCGCGGATTCGGCAGCTTCTCGGTCAACCGCCGCCCGCCCCGCATGGGCCGCAACCCGCGCAGCGGGGAAGCGGTGCACATTCCGGAAAAGCGCGTACCCCACTTCAAGCCCGGCAAGGCGCTGCGCGAAGCCGTGGGCCAGCGCACGGCCGAACTGGGCATCGGCACGCCCGGCGATACCGGGGCCGGCAAGCCCTGAGCCACGTCCGCCGGCCCTCCGCGGCCACGCCCTGCCCGTAGAATCGCCCCACCCTCGGGGAGACGCATGAAATACTTCCTGTGGCTGCTGAAGGCAGCCATTTTTTTCACCCTTTTCGCCTTCGCCCTGAACAACCAGCAGGACACGACGGTGCATTTCTTCTTCGGCACGCGCTGGACCGCACCGCTGGTGCTGGTGGTGCTGGCGGCCTTTGCGCTGGGGCTCGTGGTCGGCGTGCTCGGCATGGTGCCCCGCTGGTGGAAGCACCTGCGGGCCGCCCGGCGCGCGGAGGCCGCACTGCCGGCCACCGCACCCGCCGCCGCGGGCACGGCCGCAGCGCCCAGCCCGGCCGCCGCCCCAGCGGTCCCCACCGTCGATCTGCAGCAGCAGCCCCCCATCCATGGAATTTGACCTGAGCTGGCTGCTGCTGGGACTGCCGCTCGCCTTCGTGCTGGGCTGGCTGGCCTCCCGCTTCGACCTGCGGCAGCTGCGCGAGGAGAACCGGCGCGCACCCAAGGCGTACTTCAAGGGCCTGAACTACCTGCTCAACGAACAGCAGGACCAGGCGATCGACGCCTTCATCGAGGCGGTGCAGAACGATCCGGACACGTCGGAGCTGCACTTCGCGCTCGGCAACCTGTTCCGCCGCCGCGGCGAATACAACCGCGCGGTGCGCGTGCACGAGCACCTGCTGTCTCGGGGCGACCTGAACCGCACCGACCGCGAGCGGGCCCAGCATGCGCTGGCGCTCGACTTCCTCAAGGCCGGCCTGCTGGACCGGGCGGAAGACGCGCTGCAGCGCCTGGAGGGCACGCCCTTCGAGGGCCAGGCGCGGCTGGCGCTGCTGGCCATCTACGAGCGCTCCCGCGACTGGCCGCAGGCCACCGCCATCGCGCGCAAGATGCACGATTCCCAGCAGGGGGACTTCAGCACGCGCCAGGCGCACTACCTGTGCGAGCAGGCGCTGGCTCGCGCCGCCCAGGGCGATCTGGAAGCGGCCCAGGCACAGTTCGAGGAGGCCATGGTGTCCGCCCCCGATGCGCCGCGTCCGCGCATCGAGCTGGCGCGCCTGCAACAGCGCCGCGGCGATGCGGCGGCGGCCCTCGCCACGCTGCAGGCGCTGGCACGGCAGTCGCCCGGCGCCCTGCCGCTCGCGGCGCCCCTGCTGATCGAGCTGGCCGCGGCGACGGGCCGGCAGGCCGAGGTCGCGCAGATGCTCGCAGAGCACTATGCCCAGGCCCCGTCGCTGGACGTGCTCGACGCGATCGTGGCGATGGAGACCGCCGCGGGCGCGGCCGATGGAGCGCCGCGCGACTGGTACGTGCGCCATCTCGAGAAGGAGCCCTCGCTCGTGGCCGCCGCCAAGTGGCTGGCCCAGGAGCGGCTGGAGCACGAGGAATTCCATCCCCAGGTGCAGCGGGCGCTCGACCAGGCGGCCAAGCCGCTCACGCGCTACCGCTGCGCCGCCTGCGGCTTCGAGGCGCGCCAGCACTTCTGGCAATGCCCCGGCTGCCAGAGCTGGGACAGCTACCCCGCCCGGCGGGTGGAAGAGCTGTGAACACGGTGGCCGCCGCGCGCTGGTCGCTGCGGTCCAGGTCACCTCGCCGGGGTGCGCCCATACACTGGAGTCTGCTCGGGTTTTCATAGCGGTCGGCACGGACCTTGCCCGTAGAATGGTCCGAGCATGTCCCTGATCCTCCTCGTCCTCCTGCCCTTCGCAGGCAGCCTGCTGGCGGCCCTGCTGCCGGCGAACGCGCGCAACGCCGAGTCCACGCTCGCGGGCGCCGTGGCGCTGTTCTGCGCGGTGCAGGCGGCCCTCTATTTCCCGGAGGTGGCGGCTGGGGGCGTGGTGCGGCAGGAGATTTCCTGGCTGCCCTCGCTCGGGCTGAACCTCGTGCTGCGGATGGACGGGTTCGCGTGGATGTTCTGCATGCTGGTGCTGGGCATCGGGGCGCTGGTGGTGCTGTACGCGCGCTACTACATGTCGGCCGCCGATCCGGTGCCGCGCTTCTTCGCGTTCTTCCTGGCGTTCATGGGCGCGATGACCGGGGTGGTGATCTCGGGCAACCTCATCCAGATGGTGTTCTTCTGGGAGCTCACCAGCCTGTTCTCGTTCCTGCTGATCGGCTACTGGCACCACCGCAAGGACGCGCGCAGCGGCGCCCGCATGGCCCTGACGGTGACCGGCACCGGCGGCCTGTGCCTGCTGGCCGGCGCGCTGGTGCTGGGCCACATCGTCGGCAGCTACGACCTGGACCGCGTGCTGGCCGCGGGCGAGCTGGTGCGCGGCCACCCGCTCTACCTCACGGCGCTGGTGCTGGTGCTGCTGGGCGCGCTCACCAAGAGCGCGCAGTTCCCGTTCCACTTCTGGCTGCCGAACGCCATGGCGGCTCCCACGCCCGTCTCGGCCTACCTGCATTCGGCCACGATGGTGAAGGCCGGCGTGTTCCTGCTGGCGCGCATGTGGCCGGTGATGGGAGGCACCGAGCCATGGTTCTGGATCGTCGGCGGGGCCGGGCTGCTCACGCTGCTGGTGGGCGGATATGCCGCCATGTTCCAGCACGACCTGAAGGGGCTGCTGGCCTATTCCACCATTTCGCACCTGGGGCTCATCACCCTGCTGCTCGGCCTCAACAGCCCGCTCGCGGCCGTGGCCGCGGTCTTCCACATCATGAACCACGCCACGTTCAAGGCGTCGCTGTTCATGGCGGCAGGCATCATCGACCACGAGAGCGGCACGCGCGACATCCGGCGCCTGTCGGGCCTGCGGCGCATGATGCCGGTCACCTCCACGCTGGCGACGGTGGCGAGCGCGGCGATGGCCGGCGTGCCGCTGCTCAACGGCTTCCTCTCGAAGGAAATGTTCTTCGCCGAGACCGTCTTTCTCGATGCCTCGCCGATCGTCGCTACCGCGCTGCCCGTGGCGGCCACGCTCGCCGGGGTGTTCAGCGTGGCCTATTCGCTGCGCTTCACGGTGGACGTCTTCTGGGGCCCGAAAGCGCAGGATCTGCCGAGCGAGCCGCACGAGCCGCCGCACTGGATGCGCGTTCCGGTCGAATTGCTGGTGCTGGCCTGCCTGGTGGTCGGCATCTTCCCGGCCTGGTCGGTGGGCCGCTATCTGGCCGCGGCGGCCCTGCCGGTGGTGGGCGGCGATCTGCCCGAGTACAGCCTCGCGATCTGGCACGGGTTCAACACGCCGTTCGTGATGAGCCTGGTGGCGCTCGCGGGCGGTACGGCGCTCTACCTGCTGCTGCGCCGCCAGCGCGAGGCGGGCCGGATCGACGCTCCCCCGCTCATCTACCGCGTGAACGGCAAGCGCATTTTCGAGGCCGTGCTCACGGTGGTGACGCTGGCCGGCTACCGTGGCCGCCGCATGCTCGCCACGCCGCGGCTGCAGTGGCAGATGCTGTGGCTGGTGCTGGCGGCGCTCGTGGCGGGCGCGCTGCCGCTGTGGTCCCGCGGTCTGCAGCTGGGTGATCGCGGCACGCTGCCGCTGTCGCCGGCCTTCGTCGCGATCTGGGTCGTCGGCTCCGTCTGCGCGGTGGGCGCGGCCTGGCAGGCGAAGTACCACCGGCTGGCCGCGCTCACGCTGCTGGGCGGCGCCGGGCTGTGCACCTGCATCACCTTCCTGTGGTTCTCCGCACCCGACCTCGCGCTCACGCAGATCGTGGTGGAGGTCGTCACCACGGTGCTGGTGCTGCTGGGCCTGCGCTGGCTGCCGCGGCGGGACGAGAGGCTGCGGGAAGTGGCGCCGGTCGTCGGCCTGCCGCGGCTGCGGCGCGCGCGCGACCTGGTGATCTCGCTGTTCGCGGGCGGCGGGCTGGGCTGGCTGGCCTATGTGATGATGAGCCGGCCGTTTCCCGAAAGCACGTCCACCTTCTTCCTGGAGCGCGCGCAATCCGAAGGCGGCGGGACCAACGTGGTGAACGTCATGCTGGTGGATTTCCGCGGCTTCGACACCTTCGGCGAGATCGTGGTGCTGGGCATCGTGGCGCTCACGGTGTATGCGCTGCTGCGGCGCTTCCGCCCCGCGCGCGAGGCCATGGACCTGCCGGAACAGCAGCGCAACATGCCCGCCGACCTGCAGACCGACCTGCTGAACCCCCGCCACGCGACCGACACCGCAGTCGGCTATCTGATGGTGCCGGCCGTGCTGGTGCGGCTGCTGCTGCCGTTCACGCTGCTGGTGTCGTTCTACATGTTCATGCGCGGGCACAACCAGCCCGGCGGCGGCTTCGTGGCGGGCCTGGTGCTCTCGGTCGGCCTGCTGATGCAATACATCATTTCGGGCACGCAGTGGGTGGAGGCGCACCTGGCCCTGTACCCGCGCCGCTGGATCGCCACCGGGCTGCTGTTCGCGCTCGGCACGGGGGCGGGCGCGCTGTTCTTCGGCTACCCGTTCCTCACCAGCCACACCGCCCACCTGCACCTGCCGGTGGTGGGCGAGATCCACGTGGCCAGCGCCCTCTTCTTCGACATCGGCGTGTTCGCGCTCGTGGTCGGCGCCACGCTGCTCATGCTGACGGCCATCGCCCACCAGTCGGTGCGCGGCCACCGCTTCCACGCCCGCCTCGCGGAGGAGCGCGAGGCGGAAGAATCGGCGCAGTCCGCGCAGGCGGCCCAGGCCGCTGAAGGCCAGCAGCCGGCGGCGCTGGAAGGCGCGCGCGGCGGAGCCGCCGCCACCGCACCCGGAGGGACCCCCTGATGGAAATCGTTCTGGCCGTCGCGATCGGCGTGCTCGCGGGATCGGGCGTGTGGCTGGTGCTGCGCCCGCGGACCTACCAGGTCATCATGGGACTGGCGCTGCTGTCGTATGCGGTGAACCTGTTCATCTTCAGCATGGGCCGGCTGGGCCTGGCCGTGGGCAAGGAGCCGGTGCTCGCCGAAGGCGTGCCGAAAGACCTGCTGCACTACGCCGACCCGATGCCGCAGGCGCTGGTGCTGACGGCCATCGTGATCGGCTTCGCGATGACGGCGCTGTTCCTGGTGGTGCTGCTCGCTTCGCGCGGCATGTCGGGCACCGACCACGTGGACGGATCGAACTCGCGCGACGTGCAGGAGATGCCATGACCGCCGTGCGCGCCTCCACCCATCGCCGCCACCGGGCCGGGAGCCGCCGATGAGCGCGGCTATGCAGGCACAGTTCTCGCAGTGGATGGCGGCCGCGATGCCGCATCTGATGCTCGCGCCCATCATGCTTCCGCTCTTGACGGCTGCGCTGATGCTGCTGCTGCGCGAGGAGCGCCAGCGCCTCAAGATGGGCATGAACCTGGTGTCCACCCTGGCCGGGCTGTGCATCGCGGTCGCGCTGCTGTTCTGGACGCACCTGGGCGGCAAGCCCGTGACCATGGGCGTGTACCTGCCGGGCAACTGGCCCGCGCCCTTCGGCATCGTGCTCGCGCTCGACCGGCTCTCGGCGCTCATGCTGGTGCTCACGGGCGTGGTCGCGCTGTGCTCCATCGTCTTCGCCGCGGCACGCTGGCACCGCGCGGGCGTGCATTTCCATCCGCTGTTCCAGTTCCAGCTCATGGGTCTGGCGGGCGCCTTCCTCACGGCGGATCTCTTCAACCTGTTCGTGTTCTTCGAGATCATGCTGGCGGCGTCGTACGGACTGCTGCTGCACGGCTCCGGGCGCACGCGGGTGCAGGCGGGGCTGCACTACATCGCGATCAACCTCGCGGCCTCGTCGCTGTTCCTGATCGGCGTGTCGATGCTCTACGGCATCACGGGCACGCTGAACATGGCGGACCTCGCGCGGACCATCCCGCACGTGGCCGATGCCGACCGTGGCCTGCTGCACGCGGCCGCGGGCATCCTGGCCACGGCCTTCCTCATCAAGGCGGCGGTCTGGCCGCTGAACTTCTGGCTGGCGCCGGCCTACAGCGCGGCGAGCGCTCCCGCAGGTGCGCTGTTCGCGCTGATGACGAAAGTCGGCGTCTACACCATCCTGCGCCTGTGGACGCTGATGTTCGGCGCAGAGGCCGGGCCGTCCGCGCTGTTCGGCAGCCTGTGGCTGATCGGCGGCGGCCTGGTGACGATGGCCTTCGGCGCGATCGGCATGCTGGGTTCGCAGCGCATCGGGGTGCTGGCGGGCTATGCGGCCATCCTGTCGTCGGGCACGCTGCTGGCGGCCGCGGGCTTCGGGCAGAACCTGCTCACCGCAGGCCTGCTCTTCTACCTGCCGAGTTCCACGCTGGCCATCAGCGCCCTCTTCCTGCTCACCGACCTGATCGACCGCTGGCGCAACGACGGCGCCACGCTCGCGCCCCACGAGCTGGACGACGATGCCCCCTTCCTCACGCCCGAGCTGGTGCCCGCGCAGCGCATGAACATGGACGAGCAGGAAATGGTGCTGGTCGGCCGCGTCATTCCGGCAGCGGTGGCCTTTCTGGGCCTCGCTTTCCTGGTGTGCACGCTGGTGATCGCGGGCCTGCCGCCGCTGTCGGGCTTCGTCGGCAAGTTCGCGATGCTCACGGCGCTGCTCAATCCGCTGGGGCTGGGCGCGTCTTCCGGCCTGCGGGCCGGCACGGTCGGCTGGGTGCTGTTCGCCATGTTGATCGCCACGGGGCTGATGGCGCTGCTCGCGCTCACGCGCACGGGCATGCGGCATTTCTGGACCACGCACGACCGCGCCGCCCCGCAGCTGCGGGTGCTCGAAGGCATTCCGATCGCGCTGCTGCTGGCCTGCTGCATGGGCCTCACGCTGCTGGCCGGCCGGGTGATGGACTTCACGCAGGCGACGGCGAACGCGCTGCACGCGCCCGGAGGCTACATCGACGCCGTGATGTCGGCCCGGCCGAAGCCCGGGCCCGCCACGCCCGAAGGCGCGGGGGCCGGCGCCACCGTGCGCAGGATGCCTCCCGCGCCCTCACCGTTGCCGGCGGGCTCTCCGGCGACCGACGTGGCGGCACGGCCGGTGGCCGAACCGAAGGCCGTGCCATGATGAAGCGCCTCTTCCCCGCCCCGCTGCTGTCCGTCGCGCTGGCCGGCATGTGGCTGCTTCTCAACCACTCGGTGAGCGCCGGCCATTTGATCCTCGCGGCCATCGTGGGCGTGGCGATTCCACTGCTCACGCGCGGACTGCGCCCGCTGCCGGTACGGGTGCGCCGGCCCGGTGCGATCCTGCGCCTGGCATGGTCGGTGATGGTGGACACCTCGCTCTCCAACCTGAACGTGGTGCGCTTCCTCGTCTTCAAGTCGCAGCGCAAGCATCCCCCGGGATTCGTTCAGATCCCCCTGGACCTGCGCGACGCGAACGGGCTGGCCGTGCTGGCGGTGATCGTCTGCATCACGCCCGGCACCTCGTGGGCCGAGCTGTCGCTGGACCGTTCCATCCTGATGCTGCACGTGCTGGAGCTCGACAGCCACGAGGCCGTGATCGGCCACATCAAGCAGCGCTACGAACGCCCCCTGATGGAGATCTTCGAATCATGACGATGACCACCAGCCCCGTGCTCTCCTGGGCCCTGCCCCTCGCGCTGGCCATGCTCGCGCTGGCGATCGTGTTCGCGCTCGTGCGCATCCTCAAGGGCCCTTCCGCGCAGGACCGGGTGCTGGCGCTCGACTGCATGTACCAGAGCGGCATGCTGGCGATGCTGGTGCTGGGCATCTACTACGGCAGCACCAATTATTTCGAGGCGGCGCTGCTGATCGCGCTGCTGGGGTTCGCCAGTTCCACCGCCATGGCGAAGTTCCTGCTGCGTGGCGAGGTGATCGAATGACGCAGGCGATCCCGCTCTGGGCCGAGATCGCCGTGGCCGTGCTGGTGCTCGTGGGCGCGGCGATCGCGATGCTGGGCTCGCTCAGCCTGCTGCGGCTCAAGACGTATTTCGAGCGCGTGCATGCGCCTTCGATCATCGCCACCATGGGCTGCTGGTGCATCATGCACGGCACGCTGCTGTATTTCTCGGTCGCGGGCCATGGCCTGGCGCTGCATCCGCTGCTGATCGCGCTGTTCGTCGCGGTGACGGTGCCCGTGACCAACATCTTCCTCATGCGCGCCGCCCTGTTCCGTGCGCGCCGCGCGGGCCGCGACGTTCCGCCGAGCCTGAGCCGCCAGGCCGACCAGGCCGGCGAACGCGACTCCTGACGGCCGCGGGCTGCGGCCCGCCGCCGCCGAAGACTGCAGCATGGTGCTGCTGCAGCCCCCGGACACTCAGCCCCTGTTGCCGAAGCCACCCCCGCCCGGGGTATGGATCTCGAACACGTCGCCCGGCTGCATGTCCACCTGGCCGATGTGGTCCAGCGCCTCCACCCGGCCGTCCGCGCGCACCACCCGGTTCACCCCCGGTTGCCCGGCTTCGCCGCCGGCCATGCCGAAGGCGCCCGCCTTGCGGCCGTTGGAGAGGATGCTGGCCGTCATGGGCTCGAGGAAGCGGATGCGGCGCACGCCGCCGTCCCCGCCGCGCCAGCGGCCGGAGCCGCCCGAGCCGGCCCGCAGCGCGAAGCTCTCCAGCCGCACGGGGAAGCGGAACTCCAGCACTTCCGGATCGGTGAGCCGCGAATTGGTCATGTGCGTCTGCACCACGCTGGTTCCCGGGAAGCCTCCGGCCAGTGCGCCGGATTCGTCGAAAAGCCCGCCCGCGCCGCTGCCGCCGGCGACGGTCTCGTAGTACTGGAACCGCTCGTTGCCGAAGGTGAAATTGTTCATCGTGCACTGGCTGCCCGCCGACACGCCCAGGGCGCCCAGCAGGGCATTGGTGATGCAGGTGGACGTTTCCACGTTGCCGGCCACGACCGACGCCGGCGGCAGCGGGTTCAGCATGGAGCCCGGCGGGATGATGACCTGCAGCGGCTTGAGGCAGCCCGCGTTCAGGGGAATGTCGTCGTCCACCAGGCAGCGGAACACGTACAGCACGGCCGCCATGCACACCGCGGTGGGCGCGTTGAAGTTGTTGGGCTGCTGCGGCGAGGTGCCGGTGAAATCGATCACCGCGCTGCGCCGCGCCGCGTCGATGCGCACCGCCACCTGGATGCGCGCGCCGTTGTCGAGGGCCAGCGTGTAGGCGCCTTCGGGCAGGCGCGAGGCCAGCCGGGCGATGGCCCGGCGCACCGATTCCTCCGCGTTGTCCTGGACATGGCCCATGTAGGCCCGCACGACCGGCAGGCCGAACTGCGCGACCATCCGGCGCAACTCCTGCGCGCCCTTTTCGTTGGCCGCGATCTGGGCCTTCAGGTCGGCGAGGTTCTGCTGCGGGTTGCGGGCCGGATGGTCGCCGCCGGACAGCAGCGCCAGCATCTCGGCCTCGCGCAGCATGCCGTTCTCCACGAGCTTGACGTTGTCGATCTGCACGCCCTCTTCCTCGATGCGCGTGGAAAAGGGCGGCATCGAGCCCGGCGTGGTGCCGCCGACGTCCGCATGGTGGCCGCGGCTGCCGACGTAGAAGGACGGCGGGCCGGACGCTTCCGCTCCCTCTTCCAGGTACACGGGGGTGATGACGGTGATGTCCGGCAGGTGGGTGCCGCCATGGTAGGGGTCATTGAGCACGTAGACGTCGCCGGGCCGCATGCGGCCGGCATTGCGCGCGATCACCGTGCGGATGCTCTCGCCCATGCTGCCCAGGTGGACGGGCATGTGGGGCGCATTGGCGATGAGCTGGCCATCGGCATCGAACAGCGCGCAGGAGAAGTCCAGCCGCTCCTTGATGTTCACCGAGTGGGCGGTGTTCTGCAGCTGCAGCCCCATCTGCTCGGCGATGTTCATGAACAGGTTGTTGAAGACCTCCAGCAGGACCGGGTCCACCGTCGTGCCCACGGCGTGGCGCACCGCGCGCCGGGCCCGGCGCTCCAGCACGAGATGGTCCTGCGCGGTGAGGCGGGCCTCCCAGCCCGGCTCGACCACGGTGGTGGACGTGCGCTCGGCGATGATGGCGGGCCCCTGCAGCACATCGCCCGCGCGCATGTCATCGCGCACGACCAGCGCGGCGTCGTGCCAGCGCACGGCGCCGTCCGGGTCTTCGGTATATACGCGCACGGTCTCGCGGCGGGGCACCTCGCGCGGCGTATGGAGGGCGTGCAGGCGCTCGGCGGGAGCCTCGCCGGGCGCGATGGCCTCCACCGACACGGCCTCCACCACCATCGCCCGGCCCGCCATGAGGAAGGCGAAGCGCTGCCGGTAGGCGGCCTCGAACGCGGCCCGCACCTCCGCGGGCGTGCCGAAGGGAACGGCCAGCGCGGTGTCGGAGCCGGCATAGCGCACGTGCATGCGGCGCAGCACGGTGGCATCCTGGGGCTGCGATGCCGTGCCCTGGGCCTGCAGCTCCTCCTGCGCGCGGGCGGCGAGCAGCGCCAGCGCGTCTTCCACCGCGGGCCACGACGGCGCGTCCAGCGGCACTTCCAGCGCCTGTTCGCGGATCACGCTCTGGTCCGCCAGGCCCATGCCGTAGGCCGACAGCACGCCGGCGAGCGGATGCACGAAGACGCGCTGCATGCCCAGCGCATCGGCCACCAGGCACGCGTGCTGGCCGCCCGCGCCGCCGAAGCACTGCAGGGTGTAGGCAGTGATGTCGTAGCCGCGCGCGACCGAGATCTTCTTGATGGCATTGGCCATCTGCTGCACGGCGATCCGGATGAAGCCGTGCGCCACGTCCTCCGGCGCGCGGCCGGTGCGCGCGGCCCACTCACCGAACCGCTCGCGCACCACGCCCGCATCGAGCGGCGCATCGCCGGCCGGCCCGAACACCTGCGGAAAGTGCGCGGGCTGGATCTTGCCCACCATGACGTTGGCATCGGTCACCGCGAGCGGGCCGCCGCGCCGGTAGCACGCCGGGCCGGGATGGGCGCCGGCGCTCTCGGGCCCCACGCGGAAGCGCGCGCCGTCGTAGTCCAGCAGGGAGCCGCCTCCGGAGGCCACGGTATGGATGCCCATCATGGGGGCACGCATGCGCACGCCGGCCACCTGCGTCTCGAACTCGCGCTCGAACTCGCCCGCGTAATGGCTCACGTCGGTGGAGGTGCCGCCCATGTCGAAGCCGATCACCCGGTCGAAGCCTGCGGCGGTGGCGGTGCGGGCCATGCCCACGATGCCGCCCGCCGGGCCCGACAGGATCGCGTCCTTGCCCTGAAAGCGCCGCGCATCGGCCAGGCCTCCGGACGACTGCATGAAATAGAGCGGCACGCCCGGCATCTCGGCCGCGACCTGCTCCACGTAGCGCCGCAGGATGGGCGACAGGTAGGCGTCCACCACGGTGGTGTCGCCGCGGCTGACGAACTTCATCAGCGGGCTCGTGGCGTGCGACGTGCTCACCTGCGTGAAGCCCGCCTCGCGCGCGAGCCGCGCCGCAGCGGCCTCGTGGGCGGTGAAGCGCCAGCCGTGCATGAACACGATGGCCACGCTGCGCAGCCCTGCGTCGTGCGCCGCCCAGAGGCGCTCGCGCAGGTGGGCCTCGTCCAGCGGCTGTTCGACCTCGCCGTGCGCGCCGACCCGCTCCTGGGCCTCGATGACGCGCTCGTACAGCAGCTCGGGCAGCATGATGTGCCGGTCGAACAGCCGCGGCCGGTGCTGGTAGGCGATGCGCAGCGCGTCGCGGAAGCCGCGCGTGGTCACCAGCAGCGTGGGCTCGCCCTTGCGCTCCAGCAGCGCGTTGGTGGCCACGGTGGTGCCCATCTTCACGCACTCCACCCGGCCGGGCGTGACCGGCGCGCCGGGAGGCAGTCCCAGCAAGTGGCGGATGCCCGCCACGGCCGCGTCGCGGTACTGCTCCGGGTTTTCCGACAACAGTTTGTGGGTGGCCAGGGAGCCATCCGGGGCGCGCCCCACGATGTCGGTGAAGGTGCCTCCGCGGTCCACCCAGAACTGCCAGCCGTTTCCTGCCATAGTGCGTCCTCGTCCAGATTCCGTTGTTGCGGCGCGTGCATGGCACGGCCTGCGATTTCCATAATGTAGGGGCCCATGGGGCCTTCCCCTGTCCCGCAGGGATCGTGCCCGGTGCCGCCCCCGCCTTCCGCCCCTTCTTCCCTGCCATGAAACCTGCCGGCCACGCCCCCACCACAACACTGCTGCTCGACGCGACGGAACCCCGCACGCTGGACGAATGGCTGGCGCGCTTCGCCACGCCGCAGTGGCGGGGGTGCTTCGTGGAAGGCTGGCTGTTCGAGGGCGCCGAGGCACGGCGCGCGGCTGAAGGGCGACTCGCCGCGGCCGGCGTGCAGGCGCGCCTGCGCAGTGCCTACAAGCCGCTGGTGCACTGGTTCCTCGAGGAGCTTCCCGCATGCTCCGGGGGCGAGCGCCCGGTGGCCGCCGTGGTGCGTTATCCGGTCCATCCTGGTGCGGGCGCGCAGCGCTTTCTGCTGGAAGCCTATCCGCTCGCCGCACTGCTTCCCGCCTGCACGCTGGACTTCGAGGCGGGCGCGGACACTCTGTACTACGAAGTCGCACTGACCTTCGCCGGCGGCGCGCAGCAGACGCACCGGGTGTTCGCCCCGAACCAGCTGCGGCCCGACGTGCTGGGGACGGTTCAGCTCTGCCCCGCCGGCTGGCTGCGCGCAGGCCGCTCGGAAGGCGCGGGCGACCTGATCGATACCGCTCAGGCCACGGAGTTCTATAACCTGTTCTGGCGCGCGGTGGAGGCCGTGCAATCCCACCCCTGGCCGTTGCAGGAGCCGTACTTCGAGCGGCTGGATCTGCGCGTGGACCTGCCGGGCTACGAATGCCCGCTGGACGTGCCCCACGAATGCATCAGCACCTTCGAGGCCTTGCACGAGGACCTGTACTTCGGTCTGCTGGAGTTCTTCCAGCGCCACTCGGGCCGGCCGCCCGGCGATCGCCTGCTGCAGCCGGGGCAGCTCGCGCCCGACGTCCGGCCGTGCGCCCCCGGTGCACCGCCGCGCGTGCGCGTCGAGGCCCGGCCGTTCGACACCGCCGCGCAGGACGCCGCCGCATGGAACGACACCGATGCCGGCCAGCCGCTGGACGCCCTGGACAAGGCCCCCTCGCCGGAGCGCATCGCGCGCGAGCTGGAGCAGCTGGGCGGCGAGCCGTTCGGAGCGCACTCGCGCCAGGGCCGCGCCGTCCGGGGACGCTACCTGCGCGGCAGCCGTGCGCCCGTGCTGGTGAGCGGGGGCCAGCATGCCAACGAGACCTCCGGGGTGGTCGGCGCGCTGCGGGCGGCCCGGGCGCTGGCGGCACAGCCGGGCGCGCACTTCGCACTACTGCCGCTGAAGAATCCCGACGGCTACGCGCTGCACCGGGAGCTCGGGGCCCACCACCCGAACCACATGCACCACGCCGCGCGCTACACCGCGCTGGGCGATGATCTGGAGTACCGCGCGAGCGCTCCCTGGTACGAACGCGAAGCCCTCGAGCAGGGCCTGGCGCTCTCCGGCGCACAGCTGCACCTCAACCTGCACGGCTACCCGGCCCACGAATGGACGCGCCCGCTCACCGGCTACGTTCCGCGCGGCTTCGATCTGTGGACGATTCCCAAGGGCTTCTTCCTGATCCTGCGCCACCATGCCGGATGGGAAGCGCGCGGCCGGGCCCTGCTGGAACGCGTGGCCGCCGCCTTGCGGCAGGTGCCCGGCCTGCCGGCATTCAACGACCGGCAGATCGCCCTCTACCAGCGCCATGCGGGCGCGCTGCCGTTCGAGCGCATCCACGGCACCGCCTGCATCCAGTCCGAGGTGCCGCGCGGCGCCCCCGTCACGCTCATCACGGAGTTTCCCGACGAGACCCTCCACGGAGCGGACTTCCGGTTCGCCCACACGGCGCAGTGCGCCGCGGTGCTGGCGGCGGAGCGGGCCTGGCAGGACATCATGGCCGGCACCTGATGCGGCGGTCCGTCCCGGCCGGCGCCGACCTGGCACGGCACATGCATAGCACTGGCGCGGCACAGGCAGCATCCGGGTAGCACCCGAGGCGACCTTCCCCGTCACCCCGCTTACATTCGATGCGCCCCCTGGCGGCCGCACCGGTGTTCGCGCGGTGCCGGGCCGTACAGCCCTTCCTGGACGACCTTTCCTTCCGGAGCCCCTATGCAGCGCAGAGCCGTTCCCTTCCTCGCCCTGGCCCTGGCCGGCGTTCTTTCCGCGGCGCCGTCCGCCGCGCAGGTCCGCTGGGACCTCGCGGCCGCGTACCCGGCCAGCAACTTCCACACCGAGAACCTGGTGCAGTTCGCCAAGGACGTGGAGGCCGGCACCGGCGGCAAGCTGCGCATCACGGTGCACGCGAACGCCTCGCTCTTCAAGGCCAATGAGATCAAGCGCGCGGTCCAGGGCGGCCAGGCGCCGGCGGGCGAGATCCTGCTGCCCAATTTCGAGAACGAGAACGCCGTCTTCGGGGCGGACGGCATCCCCTTCCTCGCCACCTCTTACGCCGAGTCGCGGCGGCTGTACGAAGCCCAGAAGCCGGTGCTCGAACGCCTGCTGGGCGCGCAGGGGCTGCGCCTGCTCTACACGGTGGCCTGGCCGCCGCAGGGCATCTACAGCAAGAAGGAAATCGCCTCCGTGGCAGACCTGCGCGGCATCAAGTGGCGCGCGTACAGCCCCGCCACGGCCAAGATCGCGGAGCTCATCGGCGCGCAGCCGGTCACGATCCAGGCCGCGGAACTCTCGCAGGCGATGGCCACGGGCGCGGTGGAATCGATGATGACCTCCGGCTCCACCGGCTACGACAGCAAGCTCTACGAGAGCATCAAGTATTTCTACGACACGCAGGCCTGGCTGCCGAAGAACGCGGTCATCGTGTCGCGCAAGGCCTTCGATGCGCTCGACAAGCCCGCGCAGGACGCGCTGCTGAAGGCCGCCGCGGAGGCCGAGGCGCGCGGCTGGAAGCTGAGCGCGGACAAGAACGAGTGGTACAAGAAAGCCCTGGCCGACAAGGGCATGAAGATCCTGCCGCCGCCGGCCAAGCTGACCGCCGACCTGCGCCAGGTGGGCGACGTGATGCTGGCCGACTGGCTGCGCAAGGCGGGCCCGGACGGCGAGGCCATCATCGCGGCCTACCGCAAGTCGGCGCCGGCCGCGGCGAAGTGAGGCGGCCGTGCGGCGCTTTCTCGACCGGCTGTACCTCGCGGCGGGCGCCCTGGGCGCCGCCTGCGTCGCGCTGATCTGCGCACTGATGATCGCCCAGAGCATCCTGCGCGAGGTCGGCGTGCGCACCGGCGCGCTCAACGACGTGGTGGCCTGGCTGTGCGCGGCCGCCGCGTTCTTCGCCATGGCCCATGCCTTCAAGCACGGCGATTTCGTGCGCGTCACCCTGCTGCTGGAAAAGCTGCCGCAGGGAGCTCGGCGCGCGTTCGAGCTGGCGGCGCTAGCCATCGGCACGGTGGCGACCGCCTACCTCGCCTGGTCCGCCTGCCTGTTCACGTACGAGAGCTGGGAATTCAACGACGTGGCCCAGGGCCTGCTGCCGCTGCCGATGTGGATTCCCCAGATGAGTTTCGCGATCGGGTCCGTGCTGCTGCTCGTGGCCGTGCTGGACGAATTCCTGATCGTGCTGCGCGGTGGCACGCCGAGCTTCGTGCGCGCCGTCGAGGAACGCCACGCGCGCGGCGATTTCTCCGCCGACATCTGAGGCGCTCCCGCCGCGCATCCTCCACCCACCCACCGCCCGCCACCGTTTACCGGTACCCGAGCCTGCGCCGCCGCGCGCGGCAGAAAGACCTGTGCCCTGGATATCCTGATGGTGGGCGGCATCCTGCTGCTGCTGATGATCGTGCTGCTCGCGGGCGGCGTCTGGATCGCGATGACGCTGGCCATCTGCGGCTGGGTGGGCCAGGCCTTCTTCACCAGCACCCAGCCCGGCAAGAACCTGTTCTCGGCCTTCTGGGAGAGCAATGCGAGCTGGGAGCTGGCCGCGCTCCCGCTCTTCATCTGGATGGGCGAGATCCTGTTCCGCACGCGGCTCAGCGAGGAGATGTTCGAAGGGCTGAGGCCCTGGCTCAACCGGGTGCCAGGCCGGCTGATGCACACCACCATCCTGGGCTGCGGCATCTTCGGTTCGGTGTCGGGCTCCTCGGCCGCCACCTGCGCCACCATCAGCAAGGTCGCCCTGCCGGAACTGCTGCGGCGCGGCTACGACGAGCGGCTGGCGCTCGGCTCACTGGCCACGGCCGGCACGCTGGGCATCCTCATCCCGCCCTCCATCACCATGGTGGTGTACGCGGTGGCCGCCGACGCCTCGATCATCCGCATCTTCCTGGCGGGCTTCCTGCCGGGGCTGCTGCTCATGCTGCTGTTCTCGGGCTATATCGGCTGGTGGAGCCTGCGGCATCCCGAACGGGTTCCGGCGGCGGATCCGCCCAGCACGCTGCGCGAGAAGATCCGGCAATCGGGCCACCTCATCCCCGTCACGGCGCTGATCGTGTTCATCGTCTGGGTGCTGGTCGCGGGCTATGCCACGGCCACCGAATGCGCTGCCTTCGGCGTGGCGGGATCGCTGGGGCTGGCCCTCTGGAGCCGGTCGCTCACCTGGAAGAATTTCTCCGAGGGGCTGATGGGCGCGACGCGCACCAGCTGCATGATCATGTTCATCCTGGCGGGCGCGGCCTTCCTCACCAAGACCATGGCCTTCACCGGCATACCGCGCGAGCTGGCCGAATGGGTGGAGTCCATGCAGCTGCCGCCCTATGCCCTGATCGCGGTGCTGACGGTGGTCTATCTGGTGCTGGGCACGGCGCTCGACGGCATCAGCATGATCGTGCTCACCAGCGCCGTGGTGCTGCCGATGATCCAGAAGGCCGGTTTCGACCTGGTGTGGTTCGGCATCTTCATCGTGCTGCTGGTGGAGATCGCCGAGGTCACGCCGCCGGTCGGGTTCAACCTCTTCGTGCTGCAGAACATGACGGGCAAGGACAGCAACACCATCGCCCGCGCCGCCATTCCTTTCTTCATCTGCCTGGTGGTCTGCATCGCGCTGATCACCCTGTTCCCGCAGATCGTCACCGTGCTGCCCGATCTGGTGATGGGCAAGGACGGCGGATGAGCTTCCGGCACGCCCGCGCCTGCTGACATACTCCGGGGCATGCTGCTGAATATCGCCGTCATCTGTGTGGCCGCCTGCGTCGGCGCCCTGATGCGCTGGGGCTTCGCGCTCTGGCTCAACCCGGGGGGCTGGCTCCCCTGGGGCACATTGGCCGTGAACCTCGTCGGGGGATACGGCATCGGCTTCGCCATCGCGCTGTTCACCGCGCGGCCCGACATCGATCCGGCCTGGCGCCTGCTCGTCGTGACCGGTTTCCTCGGCGCGCTCACCACCTTCTCCAGCTTTTCGGGCGAGGTGGTGACCATGCTGATGCAGCAACGCTTCGGGGTGGCGCTCGGCACCATCGCGCTGCACCTGGGCGGCTCGCTGGCCCTCACCTGGGCGGGCATGCGCACGGCACTCTGGTGGCTCGCCCGCTGACTTGTCGCACACTCGCCACTGTCTCCCGGCACGGCCACGGCCGTGCCATCTTTCCCCTGCACCATCGCATCCATGGAATCCAACACCGAACTCAACGAAAGCCGACTGGCCAACGCCTGGGCCGAGCTGCACAACCATGCCGTGAACGGCAACCCGCTGCACGCGGACGCCTACCGGCTCGCCTTCGCCGACCCGGAATTCATGCTGCGCCGCGAGACCCGCGGCATCCGCTTCCAGCTGGAGATGCTCAAGCCCGACCTCGGGCAGACGGCCCAGGGCATCGAGAACACCGTGGTGGTGTACGGCAGCGCGCGCTTCCTGGCGCCCGAAGACGCCGCGCAGCAACTGGCCGATGCCGAGGCCAGCGGCGACCCGGACCGCATCGCGCGCGCGCGACTGGCCGTGCGCAACGCCCGCTACTACGACCTCGCCCGCCGCTTCGCCCGCGTCGTGGCCGATCACAGCCAGCAGCTGCCGCCTTCCGACCGCATCTATATCTGCACCGGCGGCGGCCCGGGCATCATGGAAGCCGCCAACCGCGGCGCGCACGAAGCCGGCGCGCTGAACGTGGGCCTGAACATCGCCCTGCCCCATGAGCAGAGCGGCAACCGCTACATCTCGCCCTCGCTCTCCTTCAAGTTCCACTACTTCGCGCTGCGCAAGATGCATTTCATGATGCGAGCGAAGGCACTGGTCGCCTTCCCCGGCGGCTTCGGCACGCTCGACGAGCTGTTCGAGGTGCTCACGCTGGTGCAGACCGGCAAGGCCAAGCCGGTGCCGATCGTGCTGTTCGGCACCGAGTTCTGGAAGAGCGTGGTGAACTTCGAGGCGCTGGTGGAGCAGGGCACGATCTCGGCGGCCGACCTGAACCTGTTCCGCTACACGGACGATCCCGAAGAGGCCTGGGGCTTCATCAAGAAGTTCTACCAGCTGTGACGGCAGCCTGAGAGGGCGGCCGGAACGCGGCCGCGCGGCAGCTCGCGCGCGCCGCCGGCGTTCGCGAGGCGCGCGACCGCTTCGCGCGGCGCGGTCCGAGGTCCGCCGACGCCGGGAAGAATGGACGCAATCCAAACCCTTCCAGGAATCCACCCATGCGCCGCATATCCAGCCACGCTGCCAGTACGTCCCGCGCCAACTCGTCGCAGGACGACGACTCCGACACCTCTCCGCCCCGTGCGCGGCCGAGCGCTCGGCACGACGCGCCGGAAGGTCTTCCGCAGCGCGAAGCCGCCCGCTTCAACCTGCCCTCGACCCGCACGCTACTCCACCACACCTACACCACCACGGCCATCGGATTGATGGCGGCGGGGGCCCACCAAGCCGTGATCAATGAGCGGCGCGGAAACGGAACCGCTGCGGCGCAGGGCGCCCATATTGCGCAAGCGGGTTTCACCATGCTGGCAGGGCGTTCGATCGCCGTGCTGGCGGCTCCCCTGCTGCAGGAAGCCATCGCGGCAGTCAGACGGATGTT
Organism: uncultured Acidovorax sp.; assembly: GCA_913774955.1. Classification (GTDB taxonomy): domain Bacteria; phylum Pseudomonadota; class Gammaproteobacteria; order Burkholderiales; family Burkholderiaceae_C; genus Paracidovorax. The sequence continues at coordinate 49,221 of CAJYKV010000020.1, read as the reverse complement.
CGCTCCGCAAATCGACAGGAACCTGCTTCTCGGGGCGCTGAACCACGTCGCCGCGACTTCGGAAGACGACCCCGACGACATGACCGATGTGACCGGGCGCCATACCCAGCAGGTGGTCGATCACCTTGCCGACCTGGCGGACGGAGTCGCTGACCAGCGCGTGGTGAACGTGGCCTACAGGGCCGATAGTTCCAGGGAACTGGTACATCTGCTGCTCGGCCTGGTCAGGGGAGACGATGGCCAGCCGGTGCTTTCCGCCCGTGCGACCTCGTCCAGCCACCCCTGAAGGATTCGCGGCGGCGTCCCCCGGGCACGGGCCCTGGTGTCCGTGCGGCCTCGCCCTACTGCCCCAGCCTGGCGGCAGTCCGCGACCCCATCCCCACGACACCGCCCACCACCCAGAACAGCCCCGCCACCCCGATCAGCGCGCCGGCCGAGCCGAACAGCACGGGCATGGCGACGCTGGACGCATTGATCGCCATCAGGCGCAGGCCCAGGGCCTCGCCATGGCGGTGGTGCGGCGTGATCTGGTGCAGCATGCTCATGATCATCGGCTGCACCGAGCCGAGCGCGAAGCCCAGCAGCACCGAGCACAGGCCGAGCTCCCAGGCGGTCGGCATCAGCGGGTAGACCGCGAACAGCAGGGCCGTCGCCACCATCGCCCAGGCGACCACCGCCGCCTCCCTGAGCTGCGCGGCCACCAGCGGCATGAGGATGCGGATCGCCGCCGCGGCGATGGCGAACGCGCCCAGGATGGAGCCGATCACCGAGGCGGACAGGCCCCGCTCGTGTCCGAGCAGCGGCACCACGAAGGTATGCACGTCCCAGCAGGACGAGAGCAACCAGTTCACGAGCAGCAGCCGGCGGAAGCCGGCATCGCCCAGCAGATCCCAGGCGCGCGGCCGGGTGCCGCCTGCGGGCGCGATGATCGGCGGCAATTCCACCGTGGCGCGCACCCAGAACCAGGTCGCCACCGGCAGCAGCGCGGTGAGCGCGAAGGCCGCCCGGTAGCCCGTGGTGCTGCCAGGCGCGGCGCCCGCATGGTCGATCAGCAGCCCTGCGAAGAACGGACCCACGAAGTTCGATACGGCCGGGCCGATCGCCAGCCAGCTGAACACCCGCCGCAGCTGCTCGGAATCGTGCGCCGCACGGCCGACGTGGCGCTGCAGCGCGATCATGGCCGCGCCCGAGGCGCCGCCGGTCATCAGCGCCGCCACGCACAGCATCGGGAAGGCCGGCCACACCAGCGCGCCCGCGGCGCCGGCCGACGCCACGGCCACGGCCCAGCCCACCGGGCGCTTCAATCCGTGGCGGTCGGCATAGCGGCCCGCGGGCAGCGACAGAAACACCTGCGTGAGCGCGAACAGCGCCAGCAGCGCGCCCACGGCCGCGGGGCTGTATCCCTCGCGCAGCGCCAGCAGTGGCGCCGCGAGGCGCATGCCCGTCATGCTGGCGTGGATGCACACCTGGCCGGCGATCAGCCGCGCGAGGGCCGTGTCCATATCAGGCGCCCTCCCCCTCCGCGCGGTCCCCCCGGGGGGTGCCGAGCGCAGCGGTCGCACCGTCCTGCGGCGCCGGGAGCTCCTGAACGTCGCGCAGCCGCTTCTGGATGGCGCGCGTGCGCACGCCCACCTCGTCGAAGCGCTTGGCAGCGGCGTCGATCGACTTGCGCGTGGCTTCCACCACGTCGCCGAACTTGGCGAACTCGGTCTTCACCGCGCCGAGCAGGCCCCAGACCTCGGAGGAGCGCTTCTCGATCGCCAGCGTCTTGAAGCCCATCTGCAGGCTGCTGAGCATCGCCGCGAGGTTCGCGGGCCCGGTCACCATCACGCGGCATTCGCCCTGCAGCGCCTCGACCAGCCCGGGGCGGCGGATCACCTCGGCGAACAGGCCCTCGGTCGGCAGGTACAGCACCGCGAAGTCGGTGGTGTGCGGCGGCGAGACGTACTTGGACGCGATCTTGCGCGCCTCCAGCCGCACCGCGGCCTCCAGCGCGTTGCCGGCGGCCACGATCGCGGGCTTGTCGGCCGTGTCGTGCGCATCCAGCAGTCGCTGGTACGACTCCACGGGAAACTTCGCATCGATCGGCAGCCAGACGGGCTCTTCCTGGCCGCGGCCCGGCAGCCGGATCGCGAACTCCACCATATCCGCACTTCCCGGCACGGTCTTGACGTTGCGCGCGTACTGCTCGGGCGCGAGCACGTTCTCGATGATGGCGCCGAGCTGCAACTCGCCCCAGGTGCCGCGCGTCTTCACGTTGGTCATCACGCGCTTGAGGTCGCCCACGCTGCCGGCGAGCGTCTGCATCTCGCCCAGCCCGCGGTGCACCTGCTCCAGCCGGTCGCTCACCAGCTTGAAGGATTCGCCGAGCCGCTGCTCCAGCGTGGCATGCAGCTTCTCGTCCACCGTCCGGCGCATGTCCTCCAGGCGGGCGGCGTTGTCCGCCTGGATGGCGGACAGGCGCTCGTGCAGCGTGCCGCGCATCGATTCCGACGTCTGCGACATCTCGGCCCGGAACGCCCCGAGCGCCTCGGCCAGTTCGCGGCGCGCGACCGCGGCATCGGCCTGCACCTGCGCCATGCGCTGGCCCAGGCGCGCCTCGAAGGCATCGAAGCCTTCGCGCAGCTCCGCACGGCCCGATCGCGCGTCGTGCACCGCCTGCGCGAGCCGCTCGTCCAGCGCCGCGCGCTGGCCTTCGAGATGCGCCTGCGTGGCATGGGTGAAGCCGCGCAGCTGCTGCGCCATGCCCTCCAGCGCGCCATCGTTCTTGGCGACGGCGAGCTGCGTGGCCTGCGCCATCTGCTCCAGGCGCTGCAGGCGCACGGCCCACTCGGGAGGAAGCTCCAGGCGGGGGCTGCGCAGCAGCAGCATTCCCAGGAGCACGATGGCGACCACGAGCATCGCGATCACCACCAGCCATTCGATCGACATGGAACTCCAGACGTTTCGGTTGCTATGCGTTCAAGGAAAGAATCAGCGGGGCCGGGGCGTGTTCACGGGCGTGAGCGGGCCGCGGCCGTCGAAGAACGCGATCAGGTTGTCGGCCGCGAGGTTCGCCATGGCGCGGCGCGTGGGCACCGTCGCGCTCGCGATGTGGGGCGTGAGCACCACGTTGGGCACCGTGAGCAGGTCCGGATGCACCTTCGGTTCGCCCTCGAACACATCCAGGCCTGCCGCGGCGATGCGCCGCTCGCGCAGCGCCTGCGCCAGCGCCGCGTCGTCCACGATGCCGCCGCGCGCGATGTTGATCAGGTTCGCCGTGGGCTTCATCTGCGCGAGTTCGGCCGCGCCGATGGCGTGGTGCGATTCGGCCGTATAGGGCAGCACCAGCACGACGTGGTCGGCCTCGCGCAGCAGTTCTTCCTTGGTCACGTACCGGGCCTTGCATTCGGCCTCCAGCTCCGGCGAGAGCCGCGAGCGGTTGTGGTAGATCACGTTCATGCCGAAGCCGTGCGCGCCGCGGCGCGCGATGCCCTGGCCGATGCGCCCCATGCCCAGGATGCCCAGCGTGGAGCCGTGCACGTCGGAGCCCGCGAACATGTCGTAGCTCCACTTGCTCCAGCGTCCTTCGCGCAGGTAGATCTCGCTTTCGGTCACGCGCCGCGCGGTGGCCATGAGCAGCGCGAAGCCGAAGTCCGCCGTGGTTTCGGTCAGCACGTCGGGCGTGTTCGTGGCCTGCACGCCCGCGGCGGTGAGCGCGTCCACGTCGAAGTTGTTGTAGCCCACCGCCATGTTGGCGACGATGCGCAGGCGCGGGCAGGCAGCGACCAGCGCCGCGTCGATGCGCTGGCTGCCGGTGGTGAGGGCGCCGTCCTTGTCGGCGAGGCGCTCGGCCAGTTCGGCCGGACTCCAGATCACGTCGTCCGGGTTGGCCTCCACCTCGAAGTGCCCGGCGAGGCGGTTCACCACGTCGGGGAAGATGGCGCGGGCGACGAGGATGCGGGGTCGGGTCATGGGCGAAGTTCCTGATGGGCTGGGAGAAACGGGGGAGCAGAAAAAGAAAGCGTGCCACGGCGCCGCGGGCGCCGGGAGCGGCGCGCGGACCGGGCGCCGCCGGGGCTCAGGCCGGGGCGGGTATCTCGAACACCTGCCGGAGGTAGGCGAGGTATTTCTCGTCGTCGCACATGCCCTTGCCGGGCGTGTCGGACAGCTTGGCCACGGGCTGGCCGTTGCAGCGCGTCATCTTGATCACGATCTGCAGCGGCTCGCAACCCAGGTCGTTGGTGAGGTTGGTGCCGATGCCGAAGGCCAGCTGGCAGCGGCCATGGAACTGCCGGAACAGCTCGATCGTGCGCGGCACCGTGAGCGCGTCGCTGAAGATCAGCGTCTTGGTCAGCGGATCGACGCGGTTGCGGCGGTAGTGCTCCAGCAGCCGCTCGCCCCACGCGAACGGATCGCCGCTGTCGTGCCGGGCGCCATCGAACAGCTTGCAGAAGTACAGGTCGAAATCGCGCAGGAAGGCGCTCATGCCGTAGACGTCCGACAGTGCGATGCCGAGGTCGCCGCGGTATTCGCGCGCCCACATCTCGAAGCCGTAGATCTGGCTGTCGCGCAGCCGCGGCCCCAGCGCCTGGCAGGCCTGCAGGTATTCGTGCGCCATGGTGCCGAGCGGCGTCATGCCGAGCTTCATCGCATAGAGCACGTTGCTCGTGCCCGCGAACTGGCCCGGCCCCGTGCGCCCGTCGGGGCGGCGGTCGCCGGTGCCCAGGCGCGCGAGCAGCACGCGCAGCACCTCTTCGTGCCAGGCGCGGCTGAAGCGGCGGCGGGTGCCGTAGTCGGCGATCTTCAGCTCGCCCAGCCCGTCCGCCTGCAGCTGCGCGATCTTCGTCTCCAGCCGGCGGCGGCCCTCGGGGAAATCCGGCACCTTCTGCGTGTTGCGGAAGTACACCTCGTTGACGATCGCCAGCACCGGGATCTCGAACAGGATGGTGTGCAGCCACGGCCCGGCGATATGGATGTCGATCTCCCCGCTGGGCAGCGGCGTGACGGTGATGTACTTCTCGTTGAGCCGGAACAGCCCGAGGAAATCCACGAAATCGCTCTTCACGAAACGCAGCGAGCGCAGGTACATCAGCTCGGCGTCCTGGAACTGCAGGCTGCACAGCGACCGGATCTCGTCGCGGATCTCCGCCGCATACGGCGCGAGCTGCACGCCCGGATTGCGGCAGCGGAACCGGTATTCCACCTGCGCCCCCGGAAACTGGTGCAGCACGACCTGCATCATGGTGAACTTGTACAGGTCGGTGTCGAGCAGGCTGGTGATGATCATGTCGGAGGCATCGGCGCGCGGCATGGCGGCGGGGCCACGGCGCGGAACGGAAAGCGGCAGGGTGCGCGGAGCATTGTGGCACCAAGCGCGACACCGCGCGCGGCAGCGGCCACGCACGGCCGCGCTGCGCTGCCGCGCGCGATGCACGCGATTCCACGATGCGGGCCGAATGCCCCCATTCATGCTCCCCGAACCCCCTCAGGAGGCATATGCTTGCACGGCGCCCGGGCACGCAGCGGCCCCGGCGCGCCTTCCCTCCCTCCATTCAGAAAGCGATTCCGGATGCACACCTTCGGCAAGCTCCACGCGCCCCCCTCCGCCCGCCCCGCCTGGGGCCTCACCGCCGTGCTGACCGCCGCGCTGCTCGCGCTCGCGGGCTGCGGCGGCAACAGCGACGGCCTCGCGACGCTGCCCGAGCAGGACGCCAATGCCTGCGCGGTTTCGAGCGACAGCGGCCTGGTCACCGTCGGCTCGGGCCTTCCCGGCGATCCCGCGGCACCGGAACCCGCTTCGGGCTACCGCGTCGGCAAGACCGCCGTGCACGCCAAGCGGTACATGGTCGCCACCGCGAACCCGCTCGCCTCGCGCGCGGGCTGCGAGGTGCTGAAGAAGGGCGGCTCGGCCGTGGATGCGGCCGTGGCCGTGCAGATGGTGCTGGGCCTCGTGGAGCCGCAGTCCTCGGGCATCGGCGGCGGAGCCTTCATGCTCCACTACGACGCCGCCCAGAAGAAAGTGCAGGCCTATGACGGCCGCGAGACCGCGCCCGCGGCGGCCAACGAAAACTACCTGCGCTGGGTGAGCGACACCGACCGCACCGCGCCCCAGCCGGGCGGCGCGCGCGCCAGCGGCCGCTCGATCGGCACGCCGGGCGCCGTGCGCATGCTGGAGATGGCGCACCGCGATTACGGCAGGCTCGCCTGGGGCGACCTGTTCCAGCCGGCGGTGCAGCTCGCGCGCGACGGCTTCCGCATCAGCGGCCGCATGGCCGCCGCGATTTCCGGCTCCGCGTCCGGCCTCTCGCGCGATTCCGAGGCCGTCGCCTATTTCTTCAATGCCGACGGCACGCCCAAGGCCCTGGGCACGGTGCTGAAGAACCCCGCCTATGCCGACACGCTGTCGTCCATCGCCGGCAACGGCGCCGACGCCTTCTACAGCGGGTCCATCGCCCGGGGCATCGTCGACAAGATCAAGACCACCAGCGGCGGCTCGCCGGCCGTGGCGATCACCCCGGGCCTCACGGAGCTGAGCGACCTGGCCAACTACCGCGCGAAGCGCCGCGACCCGGTCTGCACCACCTACCGCGACTACTGGGTGTGCGGCATGTCGCCACCGTCCTCGGGCGGCATCGCCGTGGCCTCGGCGCTCGGCATCCTGGAGAACTTCGACCTCGCTCCGTACAAGCCCACGGCCATCGACATCGAGGGCGGCAAGCCCACGGTGATGGGCGTGCACCTCGTGAGCGAAGCCGAACGCCTCGCCTATGCCGACCGCGACAAGTACGTGGCCGACACCGACTTCGTCCCGCTGCCAGGCGGCTCCCCCGCGCGCATGCTGGACAAGGGCTACCTGCGCACGCGTGCGAACCTGATCAGCACCACGCGCAGCATGGGCACGGCCACGGCCGGGGACTTCGGCACGGGTGCGGCCGGCGTGGTGCCCGTCGAGGAGCGCGGCACGACCCACTTCACCATCGTGGACCGCAACGGCAACGCCGTGGTCATGACCACGACGGTGGAGGCCAGCATGGGCTCGTTCCACATGACGCAGGGCTTCCTGCTGAACAACCAGCTCACGGACTTCTCCGCCACGCCCACCGACGCTTCCGGCGCGCCCGTCGCCAACCGCGTCGAGCCCGGCAAGCGCCCGCGCAGCTCCATGGCCCCGACCCTGGTGTTCCGCAAGGCCTCCGACGGCAGCATGGGCGACTTCGTGATGGGCACCGGCTCGCCCGGCGGCGGCACGATCATCCAGTACGTGGTGAAGACCGTGGTCGGCGCGCTCGACTGGGGCCTCGATGCCCAGCAGGCCACCTCGCTGGTGGACTTCGGCGCCAGCAACAGCGCCACCACCTCGGTGGGCGGCGAGCATCCGAACGTCAACACGGCGAACAACGGCAACGACGATCCGCTGATCACCGGCCTGCGTGCGCTGGGCCACACGGTCTCGACCTCGGCACAGTCGAGCGGCACCGCGACGATCCTGCGCGTGAACCGCAACGGCGCGAGCGTGCTGCAGGGCGGCGCCGATCCGCGGCGCGAAGGCGTCGTGCTGGGCGACACCTTCAAGCCCTGACGGCGGGCGGGAAACCGCCGGACCGGCCCCGCCCCCCGTGGGCGGGGTGCCCGCAGGCCGCAGCCGGGCGTGCCTCCGGAAGGGCAGGCCCCTGGACACGGCCGTACCGCGCGCCGTGTTACGCGCTGGACGGCTCCCGGCGCAGCGGCTCGAGCGCACGGCGCAGCGCCTCGGGCAGCGGGCGCGGGCGCCGGTCGGTGCGGTCCACGTACACGTGCACGAAGTGGCCCGCCGCGGCGCACAGCGGCTCGCCACGCGCGAACAGACCCACTTCGTAGCGCACGCTGCTGCCGCCCAGCCGCGCCACGCGGATGCCGGCTTCCACGGTCTGCGGAAAGGCCAGCGGCGCGAAATAGTTGCACTGCGTCTCGACCACGAGCCCGATCGTGTCGCCGCCATGGATGTCGAGTGCGCCCTGCTCTATCAGATAGGCATTCACGGCGGTGTCGAACCAGCTGTAGTAGACGACGTTGTTGACGTGCCCGTAGACGTCGTTGTCTCCCCAGCGGGTGGTGATGCCGCGGAACACGGCATAGCCGGCACGCGGTTCGGGAGCGCGCCGGGGCGCGGCGGCGGGGGCGGAAGGCGTGGCGTGGATCATGCCCCCAGATTCTGCCAGCGGGCCGCGGGAAGGCCGGTCACCGGCCGGACCTGCGTTTTTGGAGCCCCGCCTCTAAAAATGCTGCATTGCAACAAAAGGGCTTGCATCCCTGCGGGAAGACCCTAAAATTCATTCCATGCTGCACTGCAACATCCAATGAAGCGGCGCGGTTCCGTCCAGCCATCTTTTACTTCCTGAGGAGATATCCATGTCCCTGACCCCTGAACAAGTGATCGCCACCCAGAAGGCCCATCTGGACACCCTGTTCGGCCTCACGAACAAGGCCTTCGAAGGCATGGAAAAGCTGGTCGAGCTGAACGTGACGGCATCGCGCGCCACCCTGTCCGAAGCCGCTGCCCACACCCAGGCCCTGCTGTCCGTGAAGGACGCCCAGGAACTCCTGTCCCTGCAGGCCGCCTTCTTCCAGCCCCTGGCCGAGAAGACCGCCGCCTACAACCGCCACCTGTACGACATCGCTTCGAGCACCAGCGCAGAATTCGGCCGCGCCTTCGAAGCACAGGCCGCTGAAGCGCAGCGCAACCTCAGCAACATCGTGGACACCGCCGCCCGCAACGCGCCCGCCGGCACCGAAACCGGCGTGGCCGTGTTCAAGAGCGCCGTCTCCGCCGCCAACAATGCCTTCGAAACCGTCCAGAAGGCCGTGAAGCAGGCCAGCGACGTGGCCGGTGCCAACTTCAACGCGGTGGCCAACACGGCTGCCAGCAACGCTGCCACGGCCACGAACGCCGCAGCGGCTGCCGCCGACGCTGCTGCACGCAAGCGCTGAGCCACGAACCCGTTGTCTCCTTGGATCCTCGGGCTAGCGTTCCTGGATCCATTCAAAGCCCGGCACTGCCGGGCTTTTTTTTGGGCTGTCGGTGACCCCCGGTCGGCTGGGCTTTGGGATGTGGCACACCACTACAGGGAACCATTGCGAGGGGCATGCATCGAAAGGATTGCAAATGCGATGAATTCGCATTTATAATGCTCCATCGCCAATCCACTGAACGCCGCTGCCCCATGATCGTCTGTGTATGCCGCCGGGTTTCCGACCGGGAGATCGCACGCCACGCGCATGCGGGTTTGAGCTTCGATGAAATCCAGTTCGAACTCGGCGTGGCCACCCAGTGCGGCCGCTGCGAATCCTGCGCGCGCGACGTCGTGGCGCGCTGCGGTGGCGGGCAGCAGGTGGCGGCGATCCACAAGGAAGAGGCCGTGCCGCAGCCGATCCAGCTGGCACCGTCCATTCTGGAGAGCAAGGCATGGAACTGCTCTGCGTCCTCGCTGGCAGCCTGATCTTCGTTCTGGGATCCATGTGGTGGATCTTCCGTAAATAATCCCTCCTTTTCTGCTCAGCTGTTGTGCGCGCCGGTGCCACGGCACCGCCTGGGCGCCGGCAAACCTTTTCCCTATGTCCCAGTTTGATCGCTATGGCTCCTCCGGGGGCGTGAGCCGCAATGCGGTGATCGCAGGCTCGGTCGTGCTGCTGCACGTCGCCGGCCTGTGGGCACTGCAGTCCGGCCTGGTGCGCAAGGCCGCCGAAATCATCGTTCCAGCGGAAGTCCTGAGCGAGTTCATCACCCCGCCCGCGCCTCCGGCCCCGCCGGTGCCGCCGCCTCCGCCGCCCCCGAAGCCGGCGCCACCGCCGCCCAAGCCCGCGCCGCGCGCTCCCGCCCCTCGCCCGGCGCCCATGCCAGTGGCCGTGCCCGATCCCGCACCCGCGCCGAATGCGCCCGTGGGCATCACCGAGCCGCAGCCCCCGGCGCCGCCGATCGCCGCGCCCCAGGCACCGCCGGCGCCGGCGCCGGCACCGCCCGCTCCGCCGGCGCCCCCCAGGATCGAGCTGCCCTCCAGCGATGCCGCCTACCTGAACAACCCCAAGCCCACCTACCCCGCGATCAGCCGGCGGCTCGGGGAACAGGGCAAGGTCGTGCTGCGCGTGCTGATCGGCACCGACGGCCAGCCCCAGAAGGTGGAAATCAACAAGTCCAGCGGCTACGAACGCCTGGACCGGCAGGCCGTGGACGCGGTCATGCGCTGGAAATTCGTCCCCGGAAAGCGCAATGGCGTGCCCGAGACCATGTGGAACCTCGTTCCGGTCAATTTCGTTCTCGAATAAGCGGCCGGGCGCGATCTTCCGGTGCCCCGGCGGTTTCCGGCGTGCCCACCCGTTCTCAAATCCTCTACAGCTTCAGGAGTTCTCATGGAATCGCAATTCGGCATCGCCAACGTCTGGGTCCAGGGTGATTTCGTCACCCGGGCCGTCGCCGTGCTGCTGCTCGGCATGTCACTCGCCTCGTGGATCGTGATCCTCATCAAGGCGCTGGACATCGTCAAATTCAAGAAGCACGCCCGGGCGGCCCGCGATTTCTGGCACAGCGAGGACTTCGCGGCCGGCATGGACAAGCTCGGCAGCGATGCCGACAACCCGTTCCGCCACCTGGCGCTCGAAGGCCGTGAAGCCACCGCGCACCACCGCAACACCAAGGCCCATCTGCACGACAGCCTGGACGTGAGCGACTGGATCACGCGCAGCCTGCGCAACACCATCGACGAGTTCACCGCACGTCTGCAGTCGGGCCTCGCGATCCTGGCCTCGGTCGGCTCCACGGCGCCGTTCATCGGCCTGTTCGGCACGGTCTGGGGCATCTACCACGCGCTGGTCGCGATCGGCACCTCGGGACAGTCCACGATCGACAAGGTGGCCGGCCCGATCGGCGAGGCGCTCATCATGACGGCGCTGGGCCTGGCCGTGGCCATCCCGGCGGTGCTGGGCTACAACGCGCTGGTGCGGGGCAACAAGTCGATCCTGAACGGACTGAACAGCTTCGCCCACGATCTGCACGCCTACTTCGTGACCGGCGCCCGCGTCAGCGCGCCCGGCGACCAGGCCAAGGTCCTGCCCATCAAGAAAGGCTGATGCGCCATGGCATTCGGAACCCAGGACGACGCCGACGAGGTAATGAACGAGATCAACATGACGCCCCTGGTGGACGTCATGCTGGTGCTGCTCATCATCTTCATCATCACCGTGCCCGTCATGAAGCATGCGGTGCCGGTGGACCTGCCGCGCGCTTCGGCGGAGCGCGAGAACGTCAAGCCCGAGACCATCCGGCTGAGCGTGACCGCCGACGGCAAGTACCACTGGAACGAGACCGACATCAGTGACGCCGAGCTGGAGCCCCGCCTGAAGGCCGAGGCGGCGAAGGATCCGCAGCCGGACCTGCACATCCGCGGCGACAAGGAAGTGCGCTACGAGCGCGTGGCGCAGGCCATGGCGGCAGCGCAGCGCGCGGGCGTGCGCAAGATCGGTTTCGTCACCGATCCGCAGTGAGACAAATACTTGCAATAAAGCCGGGCCGGGCCTTGACGCTCAATTGAGAATGGTTATCATTAATCCATTGCCAACGCACCGAGGACCCCACCCATGCACGCCAGCCTGACCGCCATGTCCCCTTCCGCAGCTTTCTTCGGCGCGGGCCTCCACGACCGGCATACGGACGTGAACGGCCTGCCCGCTTCCGCCCCGGCGGTAGACAGCAGCGATCTGCTCAAGGGCCAGAAGACCGTGGCGATCTTCCACAACGGTTCGATCTACCGACTGCAGGCCACCAAGCTCGGCAAGCTGATCCTCACCAAGTAAAGACATCCGGAGCAGCCGCAGCGCCTGCTCCGACGGTTTCATCGTGGGGCGACTCCCGGGCCACGTTCAGGGCCCGCCGGGTCGTATTCGCCAGCCAACGGTTCGCCCGCGTAGCCAGGCACTTTTTTTCCCTCCACGGCTTGAACGTAGAAAAACCGGCCTCGGCCGGTTTTTCCATGGGCGCACAGCAGGGGCAACGCAGCCTTCGGGGGCCATTCCCCCAGGGCGCCCTCTCAGAGGCCGATGGCGGCGATGCCCGCACGGGCGATCTGCGCGTCCTCGCTCGACTTCACGCCGCTCACGCCGACGGCGCCCAGGCATTGGCCGTCCTTCAGGATCGGCACGCCGCCTTCCAGCATGCCGTCGATGAACGGTGCCGTGAGGAAGGCCGTGCGGCCGCCGTTGATGGTGTCTTCGTAGAACTTGCTCTCGCGGCGGCCCAGCGCGGCCGTGCGGGCCTTCCCCGGCGCGATGTGCGAGGACAGCGGCGCGGCGCCGTCCAGGCGCTGGAGGGACAGCAGGTGGCCGCCGTCGTCCACGATGGCGATGGTCACGGCCCAGCCGTTGCTGGCGGCCTCGGCTTCCGCGGCGGCGGCGATTTTCTTGACGTCGGCGTATTCGAGTGCGTGTCGGGTCTTCATGGAATGGCGTCGGGAATAGAGGGGGAAATAAAAACGGAACGCGGAATGCGGAATGCGGAATGCAGGCCACCGGGGCCGCGACGGGCCGGTGCGGTGCAGTACCTCGTGCAGGATAGCTTCCGCCGAGGACCGTTCCGGGGCGATTCCCGGCAAAACACTTCATCCCAAAAGGTCGGGATCAGCCAAGGTTATTTGAAAGCTGTTTGAAAGCCTCCACCTAGAATTTGTCCGTCTGCGATGTGCAGGCCTCAACAGGCAAAGGGAGAGACAGAAAATGATGAACGACCGGGTCACCACGTACGACTCCGCGGGATACGGCATCTCGCAGGAGCAGCGGCACCGCGTGCTGCGCAATACCTACTGGCTGCTCGCGCTGAGCATGCTGCCCACGGTGCTGGGCGCCTGGATCGGCGTGGCCACGGGCATCACGGAGTCCCTGCGGGGCGGCGTGGGCCTCATCGTCTTCCTGGGCGGCGCGTTCGGTTTCATGTTCGCCATCGAGAAGACCAAGAACTCCGCGGCCGGCGTCCCCGTGCTGCTGGGCTTCACGTTCTTCATGGGCCTGATGCTGTCGCGCCTGATCGGCATGGTGCTGGGCTTCAAGAACGGCACCGATCTCATCATGACGGCCTTCGCGGGCACCGCGGGCGTGTTCTTCGTCATGGCCAGCCTCGCGAGCGTGATCAAGCGCGACCTCTCCGGCATGGGCAAGTGGCTCTTCGTGGGCGCCATGGTGCTGGTGGTCGGCTCGGTGATCAACGTCTTCGTGGGCTCCTCGGCCGGCATGATGGCGATCTCGGTGGCCGCCATCGGCATCTTCAGCGCCTACATGCTCTACGACCTGAAGCAGATCCTGGACGGCGGCGAGACGAACTACATCAGTGCCACGCTGGCGCTGTACCTGGATGTCTTCAACGTGTTCCAGAGCCTGCTGGCCCTGCTGGGCATCATGGGCGGCGAGCGCGACTGACCGCCCCCGGTACCCCCATGCCGGCGCAGGGGTACTGTTCTTGCCCACACGAAGAAGGCCTCCGCCCCCGCGAGGCCTTTTTCTTTTTCTGGCGCCGCCGTCACGTCCTTCGCAGCGGTCCGCCCTCAATGATCCGGCCGCACTGCCGATAATGTCGGGAACATGCCTCATCGCCGCTACCCCACCCGCCCGGCCGCGCCATGGCCACGCCCCCGCGCTGCGTGGGTCGCCGCGTGCCTGGCCGCGCCCCTGCTGCTCGCGGGCTGCGACATTCCCGGGCTGGGGCCGGACCCGCGCGCCGTGCAGAAGGAGTCCGAGGCCAAGGCCATCGGCGGTGCCTGCCGGCACGCCCTGCGCGGGCTGGAGGATTGCTTCATCCTCAATCCGAAGGCGGCCAAGGCCCAGGTGTTCGCCGGCTGGAAGGAGATGGACCAGTACATGCGCGAGAACAAGCTCGAGGGTGCGCCCTCGGTGCTGAGCAACCTGGAGAAGCCGCCGGCCGCGCCCGCGGCACCGGCCCGCCGCAGCGAGGCCGAAACACGCGAAGGCGGAGCGGGACGCAGCCGCAGCTGACGGCGGTGGCGCAGCCCCCACCCGCGGGCCCGGCCCCCCTGCGTGGGCGGGCGAGTTGCGCCGAGGCGCTCAGGCGCGCTCGAACACCGCCATGCTCTCCACGTGCGCCGTGTGGGGGAACATGTTCACCACGCCGGCCGCCACGCAGCGGTAGCCCGCCTGGTGTACCAGCAGGCCCGCGTCGCGCGCGAGCGTCGCCGGGTTGCAGCTCACGTAGACGATGCGCTGCGGCGGCGTCCAGCCTTCGGCCGAGGCCGGCAGGGGCGGCGCGTCTTCCCCGCCGATCCGCGCCTGGTGGATGTCGGCCAGCGCCTTGGCGAGGGCGAACGCGCCCTCGCGCGGGGGATCGACCAGCCATTTTCCCGCCACGCCGTCGGCGATCAGCATCTCGGGCGTCATCTCGAACAGGTTGCGCGCCACGAACGTGGTGGGGGCCAGCGCCTGCCCCTGCGCACGGCCCTCCTGGTTCTTGCGGTAGTTCTCGCGCGAGCGGGCCACCAGCGCCTCGCTGCCCTCGATGCCGACGACCTCGCGGGCCAGGGTGGCGATGGGCAGCGTGAAATTGCCCAGGCCGCAGAACCAGTCGATCACGCGATCGTCGCGGCCCGCGTCCAGCAGGCGCAGGGCGCGCGTGACCAGCACGCGGTTGATGTGCGGGTTCACCTGCGTGAAATCGGTGGGCTTGAACGGCATGGTGATGCCGAAGTCCGGCAGCGCATAGGCCAGTTGCGGGCCGCCCTCGTCCAGCAGGCGCACGGTGTCCGGGCCCTTGGGCTGCAGCCACCACTGCACGCCGTGCGCGGCGGCGAAGGCGCGCAGCCGGTCGAGGTCGGCATCCGAGAGCGGCTCCAGGTGGCGCAGCACCAGGGCGGTGACGTCATCGCCGCAGGCCAGCTCGATCTGCGGGCAGGTGTCGCGCGCATCCAGGGAGGCGATCAGCTCGCGCAGGGGCATGAGCAAGGCGCTCACGTGTGGCGGGAGCACCGGGCAGACTTCCATGTCGGCGATGTAGCGGCTCTTGCGCTCGTGGAAGCCCACCAGCACCTTGCCCTTTTTGGCGACGTGGCGAACGGCCAGGCGCGCGCGGTAGCGATAGCCCCAGGCCGGCCCTTCGATGGGGCGCAGCACCATCTCGGCCTTCACCTTGCCCAGGTGCCAGAGGTTGTCCTCCAGCACGCGCTGCTTCACGGCCACCTGCGCGCCGACGTGCAGGTGCTGCATCTTGCAGCCGCCGCAGGCGCCGGCATGCAGCCCGAAATGCGGGCAGCCGGGCCGCACGCGCTGGGGCGACTCGCGGTGGATGGCGGTGAGGCTGGCCTGCTCCCAGTTGTTCTTCTTGCGGTGGGTGTTCGCGCTCACCCATTCGAAAGGCAAGGCGCCGTCGATGAAGACGACCTTGCCATCGGGCCTGCGGGCCACGCCCTGGGCATCCATGTCCATGGACGTGACCTCCAGCCAGCCGGGCGGGAGATCGGCGGCACCGGGGGCCGGTGCGGGTATTTCGGGAATCTGAAGGGTCGCGGTGTGGTCGGTGGGGTCGCTCATCCCCCGATTGTCTCAGGCCCGCCGGACCGCCACCGGCGAGGGCGATCGGCGCCGGTCAGCTGCGCGCGGGACGCACGAGACGCGGCGTCGGATCGTGGGGGGGCAGGCCCCGGCGCGCGGCGGGCATCGAGGCAGCGCCGGGCAGGCGGTTGAATTCCACCTGGCAGTCGCTGGAGTCGAGCGAGAACACCAGCGTGCTGCCCGGCGCGACGGCCGGCAGGGTCTGGTGGATCTGCCGCGACAAGTCGACCGGCGGGGTCTGCGAGCGGTAGATCACCTGCTGGGCGGGCGAATAGACCAGGTAGCAGGCAGCGGACGCGGCGGTGCTCCAGAGCCCCGCGGACAGCGCGGCGGCGTACAGGGCGAAACGGCAGGCGGTCATCGGGAAACTCCTCGGGAAGGGGCGCGGGCGGGAACCGGGGACAGGCAACGCTGCGTTGCCGCGCCGCAAGGTACTGCGGAAGATTATTGCGGACTTTGCGGGCCCCGGGGCCTCAGGCCCGCGTTCCGCGCGTCTCCAGCGCCAGGTGGAAGGAATGCTTCACCTCTTCCATCACCGCGTAGGTGCGCGTCTCGCGCACGCCCGGCAATTGCCAGAGCACCTCGCCGGCGAACTGGCGGTAGGCGTTCATGTCGGCCTGCCGCGTCTTGAGCAGGTAGTCGAAGCCGCCGGCCACCATGTGGCATTCCATGATGGCGGGATGCACCTGCACGGCGGCCTTGAACTGGTCGAACACGTTCGGCGTGGTGCGGTCGAGCAGCACCTCGACGAACACCAGCATGCCGGCCCCGAGCTTCTGGGGATTGAGCCGTGCCTCGTAACCCAGGATGTAGCCCTCCCGCGTGAGCCGCTGCACCCGCGCCAGCACCGCCGTGGGCGACAGCGCGACGCTTTCCGCGAGCTTGAGGTTGGCGATGCGGCCGTCGCTTTGCAGGATCGCCAGGATCTTGCGGTCGATGCGATCCAGTTCCTCCATGGATTCTCCGATTGACAGTGATTTATTCATCGATACCTCTTATTTTTACGCATTAATTCTCCCAACACAGACGGATGATGGCGAGAAATCCTCTCCACTGTCCCGCCGCCATGAACGCCCCTCTGCCGCTCCTGCATTCCGCCCCGTTCGCCGACTTCGCCCCGCATGCCGGCGCGCCCCTCGCCTCGCCCTTGCGCCAGGCCATCGCGGCCGCCTGCCGCATTCCCGAGCCGGACGCCGTGGCGCCGCTGCTGGAGGCCGCACGGATCGACGGGCCCGCGGCCGGCCGCGTTCAGGCCCTGGCGATGCGGCTGGCCGGCGGGCTGCGCGAGCGCAAGGCGGCCAGCGGGCGCGCCGGCTGGGTGCAGGGGCTGCTGCAGGAGTTCGCGCTCTCCTCGCAGGAAGGCGTGGCCCTGATGTGCCTCGCCGAGGCGCTGCTGCGCATTCCGGATGCGGCCACGCGCGACGCGCTGATCCGCGACAAGATCGGCGGCGGCGACTGGGAAGCGCACCTGGGCAAGAGCCCGTCGCTGTTCGTGAACGCGGCCACCTGGGGCCTGCTGCTCACGGGCCGGCTGGTGGCCACGCACAGCGAGCAGGGCCTGGGCGCGGCGCTGCGGCGCATCACCGCGCGCGGCGGCGAACCGCTGGTGCGCAAGGGCGTGGACGTGGCGATGCGCATGATGGGCGAGCAGTTCGTGACGGGCGAGACCATCGGCCAGGCGCTGTCGAACGCCCGCCCGCGCGAGGCGCAGGGCTTCCGCTACTCCTACGACATGCTGGGCGAGGCCGCGCTCACCGGCGCGGATGCCGAGCGCTACCTGCAGTCGTACGTCGATGCGATCCACGCCATCGGCAAGGCATCGGCGGGCCGCGGGCCCTACGAAGGCCCGGGCATCTCCATCAAGCTGTCGGCACTGCACCCGCGCTACAGCCGGGCCCAGCACGCCCGGGTGATGCAGGAGCTGTTCCCGCGCGTGCTGGGGCTCGCGGAACTCGCGCGCGGCTACGACATCGGGCTGAACATCGACGCCGAGGAAGCGGACAGGCTGGAGATTTCGCTCGACCTGCTCGAAGCGCTGTGCGAGGCACCCTCGCTCGCGGGCTGGAACGGGATCGGTTTCGTGATCCAGGCCTACCAGAAGCGCTGCCCGTTCGTGATCGATTACGTGGTCGACCTCGCCCGGCGTTCGGGGCACCGCCTGATGGCGCGGCTGGTAAAAGGCGCCTACTGGGACAGCGAGATCAAGCGCGCGCAGGTGGACGGACTCACGGACTACCCGGTCTACACGCGCAAGGCGCACACCGACGTGTCGTACATCGCCTGCGCGCGCCGGCTGCTGGCGGCACCGGATGCCGTCTATCCGCAGTTCGCCACGCACAACGCCCACACGCTGGCCGCGATCCACGAACTGGCCGGGCCGGAGCGCTACGCGCCGGGCCAGTACGAATTCCAGTGCCTGCACGGCATGGGCGAGCCGCTCTACGAGCAGGTGGTGGGCGCGGCGGGCCTGAACCGGCCGTGCCGGGTGTATGCCCCCGTCGGCACGCACGAAACGCTGCTGGCCTACCTGGTGCGGCGGCTGCTCGAGAATGGCGCCAACACCTCGTTCGTGAACCGCGTGGCCGACGCGACCCTGCCGCTGGACACGCTGGTGGCCGATCCCGTGGCCGCCGTGGCCGCCGAAACGCCGCCCGGCCGGGCGCACCCGCGCATTCCGCTGCCGCCGGCCCTCTACGGCACGGAGCGTCGCAACTCCGCCGGGCTGGACCTGGCGAGCGACGCGGTGCTGGAGCCCCTGGCCGATGCGCTGCGGCAGCATGCGCAGCGCGCCTGGGAGGCGGCTCCGCTGCTGGCCGGCCCGGCGGAGGGCGGGCCGCGCGAGCCGGTGCGCAATCCCGCATGGCACGCTGACGTGGTGGGCAGCGTGCAGGAGGCCACCGAGGACGATGCCGGCCACGCCGTACAGTGGGCGCAGGAAGCTGCGCCCGCCTGGGCCGCGACGCCGGCCGCGGAACGCGCCGCCGCGCTGCGCCGCGCCGCCGACGCGCTGGAGGAGCACATGCCCGCCCTGCTCTCGCTGCTGGTGCGCGAGGCGGGCAAGACCTGCGCGAACGGCGTCGCCGAGGTGCGCGAGGCGGTGGATTTCCTGCGCTTCTATGCCGCGCAGGCCGAATCGCAATCGGCCGGCGGTGGCTGGGTGCCGCTGGGGCCGGTGGTCTGCATCAGCCCGTGGAACTTCCCGCTCGCGATCTTCATGGGCCAGGTGGCCGCGGCGCTCGCGGCGGGCAACACGGTGCTGGCCAAGCCCGCGGAGCAGACCCCGCTGGTGGCGGCGGAGGCCGTGCGCATCCTGCACGGCGCGGGCGTGCCGCGCGGTGCGGTGCAATTGCTGCCGGGCCGCGGCGAGACCGTCGGCGCGCGGCTGGTGGGCGATGCACGCGTGATGGGCGTGCTGTTCACCGGCTCCACCGACGTGGCCCGCATCCTGCAGCGCAGCGTGGCGGGCCGCCTGGATGCCGCGGGCCGGCCGGTGCCGCTGATCGCCGAGACGGGCGGGCAGAACGCGATGATCGTGGACTCCTCCGCCCTGGCGGAGCAGGTGGTGGCGGACGCCGTCTCTTCCGCCTTCGACAGCGCGGGCCAGCGCTGCTCGGCGCTGCGCGTGCTGTGCCTGCAGGAGGACGTGGCCGACCGCGTGCTCGAGATGCTGCGCGGTGCGATGGCGGAACTGCAGGTGGGCCGGCCAGACCGGCTGGCGGTGGACGTCGGCCCGGTCATCGACGACGAGGCGCGCACGGGCATCCTGCGGCACATCGACGCCCTGCGCGCGAAAGGCCGCAAGGTGCACCAGGTGCCGGTGCCGCGGGACGCCGATGCGGCGGGCACCTACGTACCGCCCACGCTGATCGAGCTGAAAGATCTGTCCGAGCTGGAGCGCGAGATTTTCGGGCCGGTGCTGCACGTGGTGCGCTATCCGCGCAGCGGGCTCGACACGCTGCTGGACCAGATCGCGGCGACCGGCTACGGGCTCACCCAGGGGCTGCACACGCGCATCGACGAAACCGTGGAGCGCGTGCTGCGCCGCGCACGCGCCGGCAACCTCTACGTGAACCGCAACATGGTGGGCGCCGTGGTGGGCGTGCAGCCGTTCGGCGGCGAGGGCCTGTCCGGCACGGGGCCGAAGGCCGGCGGCCCGCTCTACCTGTTGCGGCTGGTGGCGCAGGCGCCCGCGGACGCGGCGCGCACCGCCGTTGCCGCGGTGGGAGCGGACGCTGCCGCCGTGCGCGGCGCGGCAGGCGAAAGAACGGTTCCGGGCCCGCTGCAGGCGCTGGCGGACTGGGCGGCCACGTCGGGCCACGTTGCGCTGGAGGCGGCCTGCGGCGCCTTCGCCCGGCAATCGCCGGCCGGCGCCACGGTGCTGCTCCCAGGGCCTACCGGGGAGCGCAATCAGTACAGCGTGCTGCCGCGCGAGCGGGTCCTGTGCCTGGCGGGCGGCGATGCCGACCGGCTGCTGCAGCTGGCCGCGGTGCTGGCCGTGGGTGGCCACGCCGTGTGGCCGGCCTCCGCAGCCACGCTGCATTCCACGCTGCCCCCGGCGGTGCGGGAGCGCACGGTGCTGGTGGCGGACTGGCAGGCCCCTGCCGTGGCGCTGGATGCGGTGCTGCACCACGGCACGCCGGAGGCACTGCGCGACGTCTGCCGCGCGGTGGCGGCGCGCCCGGGGCCGATCGTGGGCGTCTCGGGCCATGCGCCCGGCGATGCGAACGTGTCGCTGGAACGCCTGGTGGCGGAGCGGGCGGTGAGCATCAACACGGCCGCGGCGGGCGGCAATGCGAGCCTGATGACCATGGATTGACCGGCATCGCGCCCGATCCCCCGCGAGGAAACGCCAGGGCTCAGGAAGCCGCTTCCTGCGTCCCGGCCCGGGCAAGGCTCCGCATGACATGCACCACCTGCGGCTGGTCTACGAGCACGCAGGGTTTGCCGGTGCGGCGGCAGTGGTCCTGCACGCGCCAGTAGTCGTCGTGGCCGACGCAGCCGGTCTGGCAGATGACGAAATCGGCGGCGCGCAGGCTGGCCTCGAACCCGGCGGGGTCGTCCGGCATGCTGGCCGCGTTCTGCGCAATGGCCGCGGCATCGCGGGCCGATGCAGATCCGTCCGCACCGCCGAAGGGCTGGGCGACCAGCGCGCCGCGAGGTCCCCGGGCGATGCACACCACGGACTTCGGCGCCGGGGCGCGCGCGCCACCCGGCTCCGATGCAGCGGCCATCGCAGCAACCGGGCCTGACGCGACGCCGCGCGCCGCTTCACGCGCGGCGGCACGCCACTGCCAGTGCAGCACCTCGCGCATCAGGCCCTGCAGGCGGTGCGTCAACCCCTCCACCTGCCGGGCCAGCGCGCGGCGCCGGCGGAGGCCAGGCACCGCCTCCTCCTGCAGACGCCGGTCTTCCAGCGCATAGGCCAGCGCCGTCTCGGCCACGATCGCGCGCGCCCGCAGCAGCATCACCTCGGCCTGCAGATCGTCGATGCGGCGCGCCTGCGCCGCCAGATCGCGGCTGCAGCGCCGCTGCGCACGGCCGTACTCGGCAAGCAATGCGCGGTGCTCGTCGAGCACCGGTTCCGGACCAGCTTCCATGCATTTTCCTCCTGGGCGCGGGGGCCCGTACGGCGCTCAAGGTAAGCGGACGCGCCGCCATTGCCGTACGGCCCTCCCAGATAACCATTCAACGACTGTTTGTATTGATAAGCATTCTCATTGAGTGCTACACTGCCGTCAATCGCTGACCTCACCGCCTCCCAGGCGATCGGGCCAGCCGCTCCAGACAGGTTTCATCGTGGGGCGACTCCGGGCCCGTCAAGGGTCCCAAGGGTCGTTTTTGCCAGCCAACGGTTTTCCCGCGTAGCCAGGCTTTTTTTGCGATGACCTGCCACGGCCTTTCTTCGGCCTGTTCGTTTTCCGCTCCACGATCGTGAGCACCGCCCGGCGTCTGCGGTGCGCCGCAGCGCTCCACGGACTCCAGGCCGTCCCGCATGCGCATGCACACGCACGCGGTCAGCGCGCCGCCCACCTCAAGCGCCGCCCTCCCCCCGCCGCAGCAGCACGATCACGAAACACGCCCCCAGCCCCGAGGTGACGATGCCCACGGGCAGCTCCTGCGCGCCCAGCAGCGTGCGGGCGACGAGGTCGCTCGCCAGCAGCAGCACGGCGCCCAGCGCCACCGCAGCAGGAGACGATGCGCCGTGCAGCGGCCCCTTCCAGCGGCGCGCGAGGTGCGGCACCATGAGCCCGACGAAGCCGATCAGGCCGGTGAGCGCGACGCAGCAGGCGGTGGCGAAGGCCGCCACCACGAAGGTCTGCGTGCGCAGCCGCTGCGGGTCCACGCCCAGGCTGTGGGCGGTGTCGTCGCCCGCCAGCAGCGCGTCGAGCGCCCGGTGGCGCCGGGCGACGAACAGCGCCGGCACCAGCAGGCCCGCGGCCGCCAGCCAGAGGTTGTCCCAGCGCGCGAGCCCCAGGCCGCCGAGCGACCAGAAGACGACGGAATGCGCGGCGCGCTGGTCCCCCGCGAAGATCAGCGCATGCGTGAGCGCGCCGAACAGAAACGAAACCGACACGCCGGCCAGCACGATCCGCGCGGGCCCCTGCCCCGCGCCGCCGCGCACGATCAGCAGCACCGCCGCGGCCGCGACGAGCGCGCCCGCGAAGGTGGCGAGCGGCAGCGTCCACATGCCGAGCGCCGTGCCCGCGAGCGTGATCACGGCCACCGCGCCGGCCGAGGCGCCGGACGAGAGCCCGAACAGGAACGGGTCGGCCAAATCATTGCGCGTGGTCGTCTGCAGCAGGCTGCCGACGAGCGCGAGCGCGCCGCCCACCGCGATGGCGAGCAGCACGCGCGGCAGGCGCAGGTCGCGCACGATGGCCTGGGCCATCGCGGTACCGGAATCGGCCGGGGCATCGCGGCCGGCCAGCGCCCACAGCACGTCGCGCCCGCCGATCGGCACGCCGCCGGCCATGAGCGACAGCAGCACGAGCGCCACCATCGCAAGCAGGAGCAGCCCCGGCATCCAGCGGCGCCAGCCCGTCTGCGGAACACGCACGCTCACCGCGCGCTCCGCAGCGCCCGGGCGATCTTCTCGATGGCGTCGATGTTGGCCGGCCCGGGCGTGAGCTCGGCATAGCGCAGCACGATGAAGCGGCCGTTGCGCACCGCATCCGTCAGGCGCATGGCGGGATGCTCCCGCAGCACGCGCTCCAGATGGTCCGGCCCCTGGCCGTTCTGGTAGTCGAGCAGGATGATGAACTGCGGATTGCGCCGCGCCACGGCCTCCCAGGCGGCGTTGCCCCAGCTCATGGGCAGGTCGTCCAGCACGTTGCGGCCGCCCGCGGCGTCGATGAGCGCGGTGGGCATGGCGGCCCGGCCGGCGGTGAAGGGCTTGTCCTCGCCGGAGTCGTAGACGAAGACGCCAGGCCGGCCGGCGAGCGCGGGGCGCGCCGCGGCGGCCACGCGCGCGCGCCATCCGTCCACCAGCTGGCGTGCCTGCGCGCCGCGGCCGAACACCTGGCCCAGGCGCAGGATGTCGCCGTAGAGCAGCTCCATGGTGGCATGCGGCTTGTCGGCGCGGTTCTGCGCGCAGCTTTCGGTCAGTACCAGGGTCTGGATGCCGTGCCGCGCGAGCGTGGCGGGCGTCACCTCGCCACCGGGCTGCATGCCGTAGTACCAGCCCGCGAAGAACAGATCGGGCCGCGCGGCCACCAGCGTTTCCAGCGTGGGGTACTTGGGCGCCAGCTCGGGCACCCCGTCCAGCGTGCGCAGCAGCGCCTCGCCGGTCTGCTTGTACCAGCCGGTGATGCCCGTCACGCCGACGAGCACAGGCCGCAGGCCGAGCGCGAGCGCCATCTCGGTCATGTTGAGGTCGTGCACGACCAGCCGCCGCGGGGGCCGGTCGATGCGCAGCGGCTCGCCGCAATTGGAGACCATCACGGGGTAGGTGGCGTAGGCCGCGAGCGCACCCTGCCCCATCGCCAGTTCCGCGACGGACACGAACGCCAGGGCCAGGGCCGGGGCCAAGACCCGGCGGCGCCATCCGTTCAGCGTCATGCCGCCTCCCGCTCGAACGACCACAGCAGGCCGCCATGCCGGGGGTGGCGCGTATGCACCAGTTCCATGCCGAACACCTGCGAGACGCATTCGCCGCGCAGCGCCTCGGCGGGCGAACCCTCCGCGACGAGGCGGCCGGACTGCAGCACCCACACCCGGTCGGCGAACGACGGCACCAGCGCCAGTTCGTGCAGCACGGCGACCACGCTGATGCCCAGGCCGCGCACCAGCGCCAGCACGTCGGCGCGCGCCGCGAGATCGAGGTGGTTGGTGGGTTCGTCGAGCAGCAGCAGTTCCGGCGCCTGCGCGAGCGCGCGGGCCAGGTGCATGCGCTGGCGTTCTCCGCCGGAGAGGCTGGACAGCGCGCGATCGGCCAGTGCCTCCACACCACAGGTGCGCAGCGCGTCCGCGACGGCGCGGGCATGCCCGTCGGCCGCCATGCGGCCTTCGTGCGGCAGGCGGCCGAGCGCCACGTAGTCCCAGGCGCGCAGGCCACCCTGCGCCGCGTCGTCCTGGCCGAGCACCGCCACGCAGCGCGCACGCTCCGCCGCCGGCCAGCGGGCCACGTCCTGCCCGAGCCAGCGCACCGTGCCGGCCGTGGGCGCGATGCGGCCCGCCAGCAGTTTCATGAGCGTGCTCTTGCCGGCGCCATTGGGGCCCACCAACGCCACGCATTCGCCGCGCACGGCCTGCACGTCCACGCCCTGCAGCAGCCAGTCGCCGCGGGGCGAGCACCATCCGAGGCCCCGGGCCTGCAATGCCACCGACACGTCCGTCAACCTTCGGCGCTCACAGCGTCCAGCGCAGCGCCAGCTCGAAGCTGCGCGGTGCGCCGAGCAGGATCTGGTCGGGGTAGAACGGGTCCGCCCAGGCCGCATAGACCTTGTTGGTCAGGTTGCGGCCGCGCAGCGTGAGCTGGGTGCCCGGCGCCACGTCCACGCTCCAGGAGGCATCCAGCACGCGGTAGGACGCGAGCCGCACGGTGTTCGCATCGCTGTGGAAGCGCTCGCCCACGTGCCGCAACGAGGCCGAGACCTGCATGGGCCGGCCCGCCGTGAAGCGGTAGGACGCGCCCAGGCTGCCCATCGCCTTCGGTGCATTCGGCGGGGTGTGGCCCGAGAACGAGGTGCCGTTGGCCAGCTCGAAATCCTCGTAGCGCGCGCGGTTGAGAGCGAGCTGCGTCCACACGCTCCACGCCGCGGTGGGCCGCAGCGCCAGCGACATCTCCGCGCCGCGCGATTGCAGTGCGCCCGCCCGCGCGAGCGACTGGCCACCCTGCCCCGCGTACACGTTGCGGCGCTCGGCGTCGTAGAGCGCGAGCGTCCATTCGCCGCGCTCCTGCCAGAAGCTCTGCTTGACGCCGACCTCGGCATTGCGCGCAAGCGTCAGATCGAGCGGCTGCGTGGGCCCGAGCAGGAAGATGTTGTTGGCCGCCACGTCGGCGCCGGTCGCTGCCTGGGCGTAGAACGTGGTGCCCGGCGCGGCTTCCCAGGTCAGGCCCAGCCGGCCGGTGGTCGGGTGCCAGGTCTTGCCGTAGGGAAAGCCCCGCCGCGCCGCGCCGGCCGCATCGGTGGAGGTGCGGTCCAGCCCGATCGACTCGTGGCGCAGCCCGGCGACGAGCGCCACCGCGGGTGTGAGGCGCAGCCGGTCTTCCAGTGCGAGCGCCGTGTTGCGCAGGCGCGTGGTCTGGAGCTGCTGCACGAGCGGGCCGTAGAAGCCGCGGTCGGGCGCCACGAGCGACACGCTGTCGCCTGGGAAGTTCGCGGCGCCGGGCCGCGTCAGGTCGGTGTGGCTGAATTCGAGCGCGGCGACGGCACGGTTCTCCAGCCCCGCGAGCCGGCCGTCCCACTGCAGCTCGGTCTTGTTGCCGGTGGTGGTCTGGTCCTGCGCGACGAAGAAGCGTTCGCGGTCCACCAGGCCCGTGCCGGTGTTGAAAGCGAGCACTTCGTTGTTCAGCCACGAGCGCGTGGCGGTGTAGCGGTAGAACTGTGTGCGCACTGCCCAGGCCGGTTCGATGCGCCAATCCGCCCCCGTGCGCAGCCAGGTCTCGCGCGCTTCGTTGCGGTTGTCCAGCACGTTGTAGTTGGTGCGCAGCGTGCGCCGGTCGATCGCCACGGGGCCGAGCACGCTGCCGTTGAAGCCCGAGGCGTAGGTGCCCGAGACCACGCCCGGCTCCGCCTCGATGCCCGCGGAGCCGGCCGACACCAGCGGCGTGCCCCAGTACGGGTGGCCGCGGTCGCGCTGCACCTCCGCCGCCACGAACAGCCTGAGCCCCGGCTGCAGGTGCCAATCGAGCCCGCCCGACAGGTGCCAGAGGCGCTGGCCGGTATCGTGCACGAAGCCGTCGCCGTCGGAGCCGCTGGCGTCCAGCCGGAAGTCGACGTCCTTCCAGGCCGTGGTGCCGCCGGCCCCGAGGGAAAACCGCCGCTCGCCGAACGAGCCCGCGGCGGCCGTCACCTCGGTCTCGACGGGCCCGCGGTGCGGCGCACGCGTGACGAAGTTCACCGCGCCTCCCGCGGCTCCCTCGCCCGACATCAGCGAGGCAGGCCCCTTCAGGAATTCGACGCGCTCCAGATTCGCCGTGCCCGTGACGCGCGAGGTCATGTTCGGCGGTCCGATCTTGATGCCGTTGTAGAGGGTGTTGATCTGGCTGTTGGCGAAACCGCGCATCGAGAAGGCGGCCGGCTCGGCGGGGAAATCCCCGGCCAGCACGCCCACGGCCGCCTGCGCCGCCTCGGACACCGTGCGCAGGCCGCGCTCGGCCAGCACTTCGCGCGGCACCACGTCGATCGAGGCGGGCGTCTCGCGCACGGTGAGCCCCAGGCGCGAGGCGGATGTGGCCGGCTGTGCGAGGCGCGGGGTTTCGGCGCGCTCGCGCACCTCGACCGGCGGCAGGGAGGCCGCCGGAGAATCCTGCGGCACGGAAGACTGCGCCAGCGCGGCGACGGGCGCGGTGCCCAGCAGGAAGGCCCACGCGCGCGGACCGGGAACGGGAGAAAAAGGCATGGCGTATTGTCGGCGAGGCGCGCGCAGGCGCGGGCGGGCAAGCAGGCGCGCAGGCCGCCCGCCGGGATGTCGGGAAGGTGGATGCCCTGCCCTGGCGTGCGGCCGGGCGGGTGGCGCCGATGTTAACGCAATCAGGTTGCATTAACAAACCCACGCGCCGTGTCGCCCCGGCGCCTCACCATCACCCGCCAAAGCGCTATGTCTCAGCGAATCGCCGCTCCGGTCGCGGCCCGTCTCACTGCCCGGCCACGAACACCCGGCTGCCGTTCACCCAGGTCTCCAGCACCGCGATGTCGCGCAGGCCCGCGGCGTGCGGCGCGCTCCACTGCAGCGGGTTGTCCGCCAGGATCACGAGGTCGGCCTGCTTGCCGGGCAGCAGCGAGCCGATCTGGTGGTCGAGGTGGCATTGCCAGGCCGCATCGATGGTCACGGCGCGCAGCGCCTGCTGCGGCGTGAGGCATTCCTCGGGATTCAGCACCTTGCCACTCCCGCCCGCAGGAGCGCCTTTTTCCGTCGCCTTCACGGTGGCCTCCATCACGCGCCCGATCGACTGCTCCATGCAGCGCAGCGGCCCGAGCGGCGTCACGAAATGGTCGCTGTGCAGGCTGATGCGCAGCCCGGCTTCCAGGGCGGAAGCGCAGCGGTCGAGCAACTGCGTCCGCTTCTTGCCGAGGATGGTGGTGCGGAACGCCTGGCCCCAGTAGCCCACGTGGCCGATCAGGAAGCTCGGCGACACGGCCATGCGCGCCATCAGGCCGATCGCGTCGTCGTGCAGCAGCGAGGCATGCTCGATGCGGTGGCGCTTGTCCGCCCAGGCGGGAGTGGCGGGAAGGGATGCCCGGGGCGTGCCCGGCGGGACCAGGGCCGGCACCTCGCTCAGCGCCAGCTGGTAGGCGGCCAGCACGTTGGTGATCGCCTCGTCGCCGTTGGCATGCGTCAGGATCGGCCAGCCCGCGGCGGCCACCATCGCCATCGTGTCGGCGAGCTTGCGCACCGGGTCGTAGTTGAACAGGCCCCAGGGGCCGACGCCGGGCACCGAATGCTCGTCGCAGCAGCGGTAGGGGCGGCTCTGGAACCCGGTCAGTCCCTGGTTCGAGCCGTCGGCGATCAGCTTCATGGCGCGCACCGTGAAGAGGGCATTGCCGCCGCTCGCCAGCTCCGGCTCGTAGAAATTCACCCAGGTCATCAGGTCGTTGTTGTTGCCGTACAGCGCGCCGCCCATGCGGACCGTCATCGCGGACGTGGCCGCCAGCGCCTTCAGCAGCGTGACCTCCTTCGGCCCGTTCATGAGACCGACGCTCGCCTCGAACACCGTAGTGATGCCGCGCTCGTTGGCCTGCCGGAAGACCTTCTGCAAGCCGGCGAGCAGGCGGTCCGGCGTGACGGGCGGCATGGCGCCCAGCATCATCGCGGACTGCGTCTCCGTCAGCACACCCGCGGGAAACTGCTGGTCGAGCTTCGCGGCCTTCAGCGCGGGCGTGTTCACGTAGCTGATGTGGCCCGACGCATTGAGCAGGAACACCTTCACGTCGGGAGCGATGCGGTCGAGGAATTTCGCATCGATGTCCGTCCAGACCGCCATCAGCGACGGGTCGACCCCGAAGCCCAGCACCCATGGCTGCGGCGGCTGCGCATCCTTCGCCGCCTTCACGGCGGCCCGCAGGCGGGTCTCGATCGCATCGATGTCGTACCGCGTGTCGAGGTACTGTCCATCGAACGGCGACAGATCCACCCAGTCGGCGATCAGCGCGCTCGTCAGCGTGTGCGCGTGCGGCTCGACCAGCCCGGGCAGCAGCGTCTGGTCTCCCTTGAGCGGCCGTTCGAGCGGATCGAACTTCGCCATCGCCTTGCGCACGTGGTGCAGCCTGCCGCTCGCCACCACCTCCCCGCCCGCGATGCCGATCGCCTCCACGGTTTCTTCGGGATGCTCCGGGTCCGGATGGATGTGGCCGCCATGGAAGATGACGGCCTGCGCAGGCCCCCGGGGCCCTTCCTGCTGCGCCACGTCCGCGAGCAGGTCGTTCCAGGCATCGTGGTCGTGCCGGTACGCCGGCAGCATGCGTGGGCTGCAGCAGGCGCAGCCGAATGAAACGGTATCCGACATGGGATTCCCCCTCCGTAATGGTGAGTTCGTATGCTCTGCAGACTTCCGCACGGCCCGCTGCGCGGGCGTCGAAGTCCTCGGCCACGATACCGCACACCTGCCGGGCGGCGGGTGGGGGCCGACTACACGGCATTACACGAACAGGAGTCATCCCCTTGAGCATCGCCCACCGCATCCGCATCGAAGACGTCACCACCCTCTCGGACGACTGGTACACATTGAAGAAGACCACGTTCTCGTTCCAGCGCAGCGACGGCAGCTGGCAGCGCCAGTCGCGCGAGACCTATGACCGGGGCAACGGTGCGACCATCCTCCTCTACGACCCGCGCCGCCGCACCGTGGTCCTCACCCGCCAGTTCCGCTATCCCGCCTTCGTCAACGGGCACGACGATCTGTTGATCGAAACGCCTGCGGGCCTGCTCGACGACGCGGAACCCGAGGCGCGCATCCGTGCGGAGGTGGAAGAGGAAACGGGTTTTCGCGTGCGCGAAGTGCGCCAGGTGTTCGATGCCTTCATGAGCCCCGGGTCGGTGACGGAGCGGCTGCACTTCTTCGTGGGCGAGTACCAGCCCGGGGACCGGCAATCGGCCGGCGGCGGCATCGCATCCGAGGGCGAGGACATCGCCGTGATGGAGCTGGGCATCGCCGAAGCGCTGGCGATGGTCGACTCCGGAGCGATACGGGATGGCAAGACCATCATGCTGCTGCAATACGCGGCACTGCATCTGTTTCCGGCCGCGCCGCCATCGGCACGCTGATGGAGCACCCGGCAGGCGGCGCCACGTCTCCCTTCAATGGACGCCGCGCCGGGCGTCATCGCACAGGCCAGGACTGCGAGTCGGCAGGCATCGGGCATTGCCGGCGGCCCCTGCCGGAACCCGAAGGGAAATCAGCGCAGCCTGATAGCGATCCGGGTTTTCTCGTCCTTCAGCTGCAGCGACGCCGCGGAGAAATCCGGTGGCCCGAACAAACCCATGACGTTGTTGGAGAACCCGTAGCGCTCGCTGGGTATCCCCAGGAAATTCGTATCCAGCTTCCCGTTGGAATTTTCGTCCGCGAATGCAACGAAGGCATACGTCCCAGGCGCCAGATCCTTGAAGAGCACCGTCGTCGGTTCGCCTTGCGAGTCAGAGATGTTCGTATGCGATGGCTTGTTCTTGGTCATGGCGTCTGCGCTGGGATAGACGGCCACGAAAACCCGGCTCGGCGCGGCCGGCAGGTTATCGATGGTGATGCCGACATCCGCGGCCCGAACCGCAGTGAACCCGAAGAGCGACAACAGGAGAATGGGTAGTTTTTTCACGAGTACCGGGGGTTCGCGTGTTGACAGGAACCGTCATGGGACGACCAGCCGATTGTGGCAGCAGACGGTACCCGCCAGGGCGTTATCGCGGACCTGCTGGAGCATCGAGGGGCCGACCCTCGCGCGCGCACCGCTGCACCTGCCTGTCGCGTCCTGATGACTGCGTCCGCTTCGCCGGGTAATCCAGGAAGCGCGGACCCACGTACAGATCGCTGCAATGACCATTCCCTCTTCACCACGCACCGTTGCCGATGCGCCCGTCGCCGTGATCGGCGCAGGCCTGTCCGGCCTGTCGTGCGCCCAGGCCCTGCTGCAGGCAGGCCATACGGTCCACGTATTCGACAAAAGCCGCGGGCCTTCGGGCCGCATGAGTACCCGCCGGGCGGAAGATCCTGCCGGCCCCTGGCAGTGCGACCATGGCGTTTCCTGTTTCACGGCGAGCACTCCGGAGTTCCGTGCCGAGCTGGCACGCTGGCAGGAGGCGGGCGTGGCCGCCCGGTGGGACGCGCGCCTGGCCCGCCTGGACGGCGCCGCGTGGACCGCACCGGCCACGCCGCAGGCGTGCTTCGTCGGCACCCCGCGCATGACGTCGCCCGCCGGGTGGCTGGTGGAGGGCCTGCGGCAGGTGGGCGATCGGGCGCTCGCGCAGTGGCAGACCACGGTGCAGCGGCTGGAGCGCCATCGCGATGGCTTGGCCCTTACGTCCGCCGAGCACGGGCCGCACGCCGTGCGCTACGGCACCGTGCTGCTGGCGGTTCCCGCACCGCAGGCCGTGCCCCTGCTCACGGCGGCTGCCCCTGTCGGAGCCTCGGTGGCGGCCGGCGCGCGCATGCGCGGCAGCTGGGCGGTGATGGTGCGCTGCGCGGCACCGGTGGATCTGCCCTGCGACGGCGCCTTCGTCCACGGCGGACCTCTGCACTGGATCGCGCGCGACAGCAGCAAGCCCGGCCGCACGGCACCGGCAGGCACGGAAACCTGGCTGCTGCACGCCAGCCCGGAATGGAGCGAAGCGCACATCGAAGACGAGGCCGGCAGCGTGGCGGCCACCCTGCTGGCCGCCTTCCATGCGCTGGGCGGCCCGGCCCCCGCGCACGTGCAGGCCACCGCCCACCGCTGGCGCTATGCCGACACCGCGCCGGCCCTCACCATCGGCCACTGGTGGGATGCGGACCACCGGGTCGGCATGTGCGGCGACTGGCTGCATGGCGGCCAGGTGGAAGGCGCATGGCTCAGCGGCCGCTCGCTGGCCCGGGCCGTGGCGGGCTGAAGCCGCCGGCACCCTCACCATCCATCAGAGCCCGCCGGCCCCGCTGGACCACACCATGCGCAAAAAATCCGATCTCCCACACAAGACCTGCCTGCACTGCGGCCTGCCGTTCACCTGGCGCAGGAAGTGGGAGAAGGTATGGGACGAGGTGAAGTACTGCTCCGATCGCTGCCGCACCGAGCGCAAACGCGGCGGCGCCGTGGCGGCGCCCCCGGCCGGGGACCGCGCCCCATGAGCACCGTGCTGTTCTGGTTCCGCAACGATCTCCGCCTGCACGACCAGCCCGCGCTGCACGCCGCCCTGGCCAGCGGCGCCACCCACCTCCTGCCCGTGGCGTGCCAGCCCGCGCCCGCGGAAACCACGCCCTGGGGCTTCGACCGCGTGGGCGCGCACCGCCGCGCGTTCACCGCCGCCACGCTGCGGGGCCTGCAGGAACGCATGGCCGCCCTGGGCAACCCGCTGCACGTCTGCCGCTCCCCCGCCGCCACGGCCCTGCCGCACCTCGCCCGCGCGGTGGGCGCGGCCGCCGTGGTGTGCGAAGACATCGCCGCCCCCTGGGAGCAGGCCGAGGTGGACGCCCTGCGCGCCGCCGGCCTCCCGGTGCGCACCGTGTGGCACAGCAGCCTGCTGCACCCGTCGCAGATGCCGTGGCCGGCCGATCGTCTGCCCGGCGTGTTCACCCACTTCCGCCAGCAGGTGGAACGCGCCGGCATCACGCCCGCCCCGCCGCTGCCCGCCCCCGCGGCGCTGCCACCGCCGCCCGCGGTGCCGCTGCAGGCCCTGCAGGCCGCGGGCGCCACTGTGGAGCAACCACCCATCACGCCTTCCGGCTGGGACGCGCGCTCCTCCTTTCCTTACGGCAGCCCCGCGTTCGACGGCAGCGAGGCGGCCGCCCTGGCCCATCTCGCGCGGTACCTGGCCCGCAAGCTGCCGCACGGCTACAAGGACACGCGCGACCGGATCATGGGCCGGGACAGTTCCAGCAAGTTCTCGCCCTGGCTGGCCATCGGGGCGCTCTCGCCCCGGCAGATCCATGCGCAACTGAAGGCCTTCGAGCGCGACCATGGCGCGAACGACGGCACCTATTGGCTGTGGTTCGAACTGCTGTGGCGCGACTATTTCCGGCTGCTGCACCTCCAGTGGGGCGCGGCACTGTACCGTGCCCGCGGGCTGTCGGAGCAGCCGCCCGCGCCCCATGACCCGCGCGGTTTCGAACGCTGGTGGCGGGGCGAGACCGGCGAGCCGCTGGTGGATGCCGCCATGCGCGAGCTGGCCGCCACCGGCTACCTGAGCAACCGCCTGCGCCAGGTGGCCGCCAGCCATCTGGTGCATGGCCTGGGCGGCGACTGGCGCGCAGGCGCCGCATGGTTCGAATCGCAGCTGGTGGACTACGACGTCTACAGCAACCAGGCCAACTGGCTCTACATCGCGGGGCGCGGCACCGACCCGCGCGGCGGCCGGCGCTTCAACCCCGTGAAACAGGCGCTGGACCACGATCCCGACGGCGCCTACCGCCGGCAGTGGGGCACGCTGTGAAACCGCCGCGGCCCCGCACCCACACGCTGCGCCTGCTGCTGGGCGACCAGCTCAACCCCGAGCACTCCTGGTTCGCCACCCAGGACGAAGGCGTGGTCTACGTGCTGATGGAAGTGCGGCAGGAAACCGACTACGTGCTGCACCATGCGCAGAAGATCCTCGCCCTCTTCGCCGCCATGCGCGCCATGGCGCGCCAGCTGCGCGAGGCGGGACACCGCGTGCGCTACGTCGCGATCGACGACGCGAGCAATCGCCAGTCCATTCCCGCCAACCTGGCCGCCCTCATGGCCCACTACGGCGCAGAGGCGCTGCAATACCAGCATCCCGACGAATGGCGGCTGGACGCGCAGTTGCGCAAATGGGGCGTGGAACAGGCCTTCGCCGTGCAGGCCGTGGACAGCGAGCACTTCTACACCACCCGCACGGAACTGGCCGAGGTGTTCCAGGGCCGAAAGCAGTGGCTCATGGAGCATTTCTACCGGCGCATGCGCCAGCGCCACGGCGTGCTGGTGGACGCAGCGGGCGAGCCGGAAGGCGGGCAGTGGAACTACGACCACGACAACCGCAAGCCCTGGCCCGGCACCGGGGACGCGCCCGCGCTCCCACCCGACGCGCGGCCCACGCACGACCACGGCGCCCTGTGGGCCACCATCGAAGCGGCGGGCGTCAAGAGCTTCGGCCATCCGCAGGCCGGCCAGCTGCGCTGGCCCCTGAACCGGGCTGAGGCGCTGGCCTGCCTGAACCACTTCATCGCCATCACGCTGCCGCATTTCGGCGACTACGAAGACGCCATGAGCAGCCGCAGCGAACGGCTCTTCCATTCGCTGCTGTCGTTCGCGCTCAACACCAAGATGCTGCGCCCGCACGAACTGGTCATGCATGCCGAGGCTGCCTACCAGGCCGGCCGGGCGCCGCTTTCCGCCGTGGAGGGCTTCATCCGCCAGATCCTGGGCTGGCGCGAGTACGTGCGCGGCATCTACTGGGCCCACATGCCCGGCTACGACGAGCGCAATGCCCTGGGCCACAGCGCACCACTGCCCGAATGGTTCTGGACCGGCGACACCCGCATGCGCTGCATGCGGCATGCCGTGGGCCAGTCGCTGCAGGGCGCGTACGCCCACCACATCCAGCGCCTGATGGTCATCGGCAACTTCGCACTGCTGGCGGGGCTCGACCCGGCCGCCGTGCACCGCTGGTACCTCGGCGTGTACATCGACGCCTTCGAATGGGCGGAACTGCCCAACACCGTCGGCATGAGCCAGTTCGCCGACGGCGGCCTGCTGGCCACCAAGCCCTATGTGAGCAGCGCGGCCTACATCGACCGCATGAGCGACTACTGCGGCGGCTGCCACTACGACAAAAAGCAGAAGCTGGGCGACCGCGCCTGTCCCTACAACGCGCTGTACTGGGACTTCTTCGCGCGCCACGAAGGCATGCTGGGCAGCAATCTCCGCCTCGGCATGGTGTACCGCCAGCTGCGGAAAATGCAAGGGCCGCAGCTCGACGAACTCCGCGCGCATGCGGCCGGCCTGCGCGCCCGCCTCGATACGCTCTGATCCCTCCCCTGGCCGCAGGACCTGACCCATGCACTCCCTTCCCCCCGGCTACCGCGCACTCGTCATCGGTGCCACGGGCGCCATCGGCGGCGCCCTGCTGGCCCGGCTGCAGGCCGACCCGCGCTGCGCACTGGCCATGGGCCTGGGCCGCCACACCCGCCCGGCGCTGGACCTGGACGACGAAGCCACCATCGCCGAGGCCGCCCGCGAGCTGGAGGCCCAGGGCCCCTGGCACTGCATCATCCACGCCGCGGGCCTGCTGCACGGCCCCCACGGCATGCCCGAAAAGCGCCTGGGCCAGCTGAACTACGCGCAGATGGAGGCCACTTTCCGAACCAACACCTTCGGCCCCGCGCTGGTGCTGGCGCACTTCGCGCCCCTGCTGCCGCGCAAGGAACGCGGCCTCCTCGCCGTGCTCTCGGCCAAGGTGGGCAGCATCGGCGACAACCGGCTGGGCGGCTGGTACAGCTACCGGGCCTCCAAGGCCGCGCTCAACATGTTGATCAAAACGGCGTCCATCGAAGTGGCCCGCACCCACCCACAGGCTGTGCTGGTGGCGCTGCACCCCGGCACGGTCGACTCGGCCCTGTCGGCGCCGTTCAACGGGAAGGACATCGGCCGCCCTGCCGCTGATGCTGCGGGTGACATGCTGCAGGTGCTCGACGGGCTGCCGGCGGAGTCGACGGGCGGCTTCTACGCTTACACCGGTCACGAACTGCCCTGGTAATGCCGGGGCGCCGCCGGCGGCAGAGCCCTCAAGCCGCGCGAGCAGGCTCCCAGGGGCAACCCGAGGCCAAGCCCCGAATGAAACCGCACAGCGAACAAGGTCAAACCCCAGTATGGCCCCAAAAAGATAGCTAGCTAACTAAACTTCAATGCATGCCCAGTGCCTTAGACCTCGATTCCACCGACCCCGCGGAGCTGCGCCATCTCACTTTTTCCCTTGGCCTGCTGCAGCGCGCCTACCGCGCCGCGGCCGACCGGGCGGTCGCGCCCCTGGGCGTGTCGCAGGCGGGTGGCTGGGTCGTGCTCACGATCGGCCGGCACGGCGACGGCACCCGCCAGGGCGTGATCGCGGACCTGCTGGGCATCGAGGGGCCGACCCTGATCCGCACGCTGGACCAGTTGGTCGCCGCCGGCCTGGTCGAGCGCCGGGAAGATCCCGCCGACCGCCGCGCGCGCACCCTGCACCTGACCGAAACCGGGAACGCGATCCTCGCCTGCATAGAAGACGCCCTGAACGGCCTGCGCGCCGAGCTGTTCCAGGACGTCCCGGCCGAGGACGTGCGCGCCTGCCTGCGCGTCTTCGCAACGCTGTGGGCCCGCCTGGGCAAGGCCGACCGCGGCGGGGCCGCTGCGGAGGGCTGACGTGCCACCGCCCCGCCTGCTGCCGCGCTTCAGCCCGGCCGAGATGCTCTTTTCCGCCAAATGCTTCGCCGCCGCCATGCTGGCCATGGCCGTGGCGAGCTGGGCCGGCCTGCCGCGGCCCTTCTGGGCGCTGATGACCACCTACATCGTGGCCAACCCGCTGGCCGGTGCGGTCCGATCGAAGGCCGCCTTCCGCCTGGGCGGCACGCTGCTGGGTTGCGCGGCCACGCTGCTGATGGTGCCGGCGATGGTCGATGCGCCCGAGCTGCTCACGCTCGCGCTGGCGCTGTGGGTGGCCCTGTGCCTCTTCGTCTCGCTGCTCGACCGCACGCCGCGCTCCTACCTCTTCATGCTGGCGGGCTATTCCGCGGCGCTGATCGGCTTTCCCGCCGTGAGCGCGCCCACCGGCATCTTCGAGACCGCCTCGGCCCGCGTGCAGGAGATCGGCATCGGCATCGTCTGCGCCGGGCTGGTGCACAGCCTGGTGTGGCCGGTGAGCATGGGCCCGACGCTGATCGGCATGGTGGACCGCACCCTGGCCGATGCGGGCGCATGGCTGCGCGCCATGCTGCAGCCGCCCGATTCTGCTGCTACCGCCGACGCCGGCCGGCCCACGGCGCGCGCGCAGCAGGCCGCGCGGCGCAAGCTGGCGGGGGACATCTCCCAACTGCGCGTGATGGCCACGCATGTGCCCTTCGATACCAGCCACCTGCAGTGGACGGCCGAAGCCATCCGCGCGCTGCAGCACGAAGTGGCAGCCCTCACCCCCTTCGCCTCGGCCGTGGACGACCGGTTGCGCGCCCTGCGCGATGCAGAGGGCCGCCTGCCGGAGGACGTGGAGCGCACCGTGGGCCGGGTGCTGGCACGCCTCGCCGACAGCGGCCGCGCGGCACCGGGCCAGGCCGGCCTCCCCCTCGCCGCCGCCGACGTGGCCGAACTGCGCTCGGCGGCCCGTGCGCTGGCCGACGAAGCACCGCCCGCCGCGGACGGCTGGACCCTGGCGCTGCGCACGGGACTGGCCGTGCGCCTGGAAGAGCTGATCGATGCCTGGGCCGCCTGCGTGCAGCTGCGGGAACGCATCGACACCGGCCTGGCAGGCCGCCCGCAGCCGCTCTCGGCACGCGGCCACCGCGCGGCGGTGCCCGCCGCGCGCGAAGTGCTGCACCGCGACGTGGGCATGGCCGCGTGGTCGGCCGTGGCCGCGGCGCTGGCGATCTGCCTGTGCTCGGCCTTCTGGATCTTCACCGGCTGGTCCGGCGGCGCGGCCATGCCGATGATGGCGGCGGTCTTCTCCTCCTTTTTCGCGGGCATGGACGACCCCGTGCCGGCGATCTACTCGTTCCTCAAAGCGCTGCTGCTGTCGCTGCCCCTGGGCGCGCTCTACGTGCTGGTGCTGATGCCGCTGGTGGTGGACCTGCCCTCTCTGGCCGTGGTGTGCGCGCCGGTCTTCCTGGTGCTGGGCGCCTACATGGCGCGGCCCGCGACCCTTCTGATGGCCATGGGGCTGCTGCTGTCGGGCGTGCTCGGCACGCTGTCGCTGCACGACACCGGCCAGGCGGACTTCGCCAGTTTCGTCAACAGCTCCATAGGCCAGGTGCTCGGCGGGGCCACGGCCGCGGTGGTCACGGCGCTGGTGCGTTCGGTGAGCGCCGAATGGAGCGCCCGCCGCATCCAGCGCCGCACCTGGCGCGAACTGGGGCGGCTGCCGCGCGAGGCCGATGCGGCCCAGGCCCGCCTGCATGCGGCCCGCGTGCTCGATCGCATCGGCCTGCTGGCGCCGCGCATCGCCCAGGCCGGCGGCACGGTGGCGGGCGTGAACGCCGACGACGCGCTGGTGGACCTGCGCATCGGCACCGACCTGCATGCGCTGCGCCGCCACGCCGCGCTGCTGCCGGCCCGGCTGGGGCCGGACATCCTGGCGCAGGTGGCGCGGCTCTTCCGCCACCATCCGTCGCAGTCCACCACCGAGCAGGCCGCGCAGGCGCAGCCGCTGCTCGCCGAGCGCATCGACGAAGCGCTGCGGTCGCTGCTGCCCCCGGCGCCCGCACCACAAGCAGCGCCGGCCGCCCACGGCGCGGACACCGGCACCTTTGATGAGCGCCGCCGGGTGCTCGCCGCCCTGGTCGGCCTGCGCCGCAACCTGTATCCCTCGCGGCCCTGGACGGCCGCTCCCATCCCTGGACAGGAGGCCGTGGCATGACCGGCGAAGCGACGTTCTATGGCGTGTACGTGCCCTGGCTGCTGGTGCTGGCCGTGCTGGCCTGGGCCCTGTGCCAGGGCGCGCGCCGGCTGCTGGGCCGCCTGGGCGTGTACCGGTGGGTGTGGCATGCCGCCCTCTTCGATACCGCGCTCTACGTGCTGATCCTGTTCTCGCTCACCCGGCTCACCGCGCCGGGAGGATTCCTCTCATGACAACGACTTCGACGACGACGACCCGAACCAAGACGATGAGGACGCGGGCCCGCGCCTTCGCGGTGCCGCTGGCCCGCGTGCTGCTGACCCTGGGCATGGTGGCCCTGGCCGCCTGGGCCGCCCTGCGCCTCTGGGGCCACTACGAACTCGCGCCCTGGACCCGCGACGGCCGCGTGCGCGCCAACGTCGTGCAGGTGGCCCCCGACGTGTCGGGCCTGGTGCACGCGGTGCAGGTGCAGGACAACCAGCCCGTCAAGGCCGGCCAGGTGCTGTTCGAGATCGACCCGGCGCGCTTCACGCTCGCCGTGCAGCAGGCCCGCGCCGGCGTGCAGTCGGCCCGGGCCACCCTGGCGCAGGCGCGCCGCGAGGACGCCCGCAACGACAGCCTCTCGGACCTGGTGCCGCGCGAGGCGCGCGAGCAGTCGCGCGCCCGGGTGGAGGCCGCCGCCGCCGTGATGGCCCGCGCCGACGTCGATCTGCGCGCGGCCGAACTCAACCTGCAGCGCGCCACGGTGCGCGCACCGGTGGACGGCTGGGTCACCAACCTGGACCTGCGCACGGGCGCCTACGCCGCCGCCGGCCGGGGCGCCATGGCGATCGTCGATCGCGGCTCCTTCTACGTCGAAGGCTATTTCGAGGAGACCAAGCTGGCGCGCATCCATCCCGGCGATGCCGTACGGGTCACGCCCATGGGCAGCCGCGTGGCCCTGGCCGGCACCGTGCAGAGCATCGCCGCCGGCATCGCCGACCGCGACCGCTCCACCGGCGCCAACCTGCTGCCCAGCGTCAGCCCCACCTTCAACTGGGTGCGCCTGGCGCAGCGGGTGCCCGTGCGGGTGCAACTGGACGCGCAGCCGGACGGCGCCGGGCTGGTGGCCGGCCAGACCGTGCTCGTGGAAGTGGTGGCTCCGGGAGGCCGGACATGAGACGCCGCACCGCCCCTTTACGCACTGCCCCTTTACGCACTGCCCTTTTACGCACTGCCCATTTGCGCACGGCCCTGCCCCGCGCTGCCGGCCTTGCCCGGCGGGCCACGCCCCTCTTCGCCGCCCTCCTCCTGGCCGGCTGCGGCAGCCTGGCCGTCGGGCCCGACTACCATGTGCCCGCCGAGGCGGCCGTGCGCAATCCGGCCGCGGCCCGCCCCTTCCAGGAGGCGCAGGCGCAGGCGCAGTCGACAACGCCCGGCGCCCATGCCGCCCTCTCCACCGAGCCCCTGCCGCCGCGCTGGTGGCACCTGTTCCGCGACCCGACGCTCGACGCGCTGGTGCAGGAGGCGCTGACGCACAACACCGACCTGCGCGTCGCCGCCGCCAACCTGGAGCTGCAGAACGCCACGCTGGCCCAGGTGCGGGCCGCCGAACAGCCGCAGCTGTCGGTCTCCGGCGGCCCGGGCTTCGGCCATGTCTCGGGCCTGTCGGAACTCGCATCGGGCCTCAGCCCTTCCAACCAGTTCGCCTACCGGCTGGAGGGCGGCCTGTCCTACCAGATCGACGTGGTGGGCGAACTGCGGCGCGCCGCCGAAGCCGCGCAGGCCGACTCCGCGGCCGCGGCGGCCGCGGTCGATCTGGCCCGCGTGAACGTGGCCGCCGGCACCGCGCGCGCCTACGCCCTGGCCTGCGCCACCGGCCAGCAATTGAAGGTGGCCGAATCCTCCGTCGCGCTGCAGAAAGAACAACTGGGCGTGGTGCAGCGCCTGCACGACGCGGGCCGCGCCGGCGCCACCGACCTGGCGCGCTCGCGCGGGCTGCTCGCCCAGCTGGAAGCATCGCCCCCCGCGCTGCGCGCGCAGCGCCAGGCCGCGCTGTACCAACTGGCGGCCTGGCTGGGCCGCACGCCGGGCGCGCTGCCGGCATCGGTGCAGCAATGCGCCGCCGTGCCCCAGGTGGCCGGCGCCCTGCCCGTGGGCGACGGCGCCGCGCTGCTGCGCCGGCGGCCCGATCTGCGGCGCAGCGAGCGCCAACTGGCCGCCGCCACCGCCCGCATCGGCGTGGCCACCGCACAGCTCTACCCCAAGGTGTCGCTGGGCCTGTCCGCCAGCTCCGCCGGGCCGGCCGGCGATTTCCTGGGCCGCGACACCTTCGCCTGGAACCTCGGCCCCCTCATCCGCTGGACCCTGCCCAACACCGGCGCCGTCCGCGCGCGCATCGCCGGCGCCGAGGCCGGCACCCGCATGGCCCTGGCCAGCTTCGACGGCGCCGTGCTGCAGGCCCTGCGCGAGACCGAGACCGCGCTGTCGGCCTACCGGCAGGAACTGGTCAGCGTGGAAGCGCTCCAGCGCGCCCGGGACGACAGCGCCCAGGTGGCGGGGCAGGCCCAGCGCCTGTATGTGAGCGGCCGCAGCGCGTATCTCGATACGCTGGATGCGCAGCGCTCGCTGGCCACCGCGGAGGCCAATCTCGCCGCCGCGAAGGCGCGGGTGGCGCAGGAGCAGGTGGCGGTGTTTATGGCGTTGGGTGGGGGGTGGGAG
Organism: uncultured Acidovorax sp.; assembly: GCA_913774955.1. GTDB lineage: Bacteria > Pseudomonadota > Gammaproteobacteria > Burkholderiales > Burkholderiaceae_C > Paracidovorax. The sequence continues at coordinate 8,589 of CAJYKV010000020.1, read as the reverse complement.
TGAGGTGGGAGTCGGGTCGCGAATGGAATCTCGCGACCGGATTCCATTTCCACTTCATCGTCAAAAGGCCGCCCAAAGCCGCATCATTAAACGCATGCTCGATCCGGGCATGCTTGCTGGCAATGCGCTGGTTGCGCCGCGTCTGACACTCGCTCAGGGGCTTGCCCGGCCGGGCCCGGCGTTGCATCGCGTCCACGAAGCCCAACACCTTGAGTAGCTGCTGGCGTTGCCGGCTCGCGTAGGCCTTGTCCGTATGCACGCCCCGTCCGGTGTTGTGCAGGTCCAGCACTTCGTCGAAGTGGTGTCCGTCGTGCTCGCTGGCCGTGCCCGTGGCGATCCTACGGATGAAGCCGTGCTTGAGGTCCACGCTCACGCTGAGCTTGTAGCCGAAGCAGCTCCTGCCGTGCTTCTTCGTGTGCGTGGCATCCACATCTTTTTGCCTGCGCCGGGCATCGCTCCAGCCCGGCTGCTGGCCCTGCTGCAGAGCCTGCCTGTCTTCCCGGCCGATGTGCTGGCGCGGCGCGAGTACCAGCGTCGCATCGATGGCCTGCCCACCCCGGGCGATATACCCATGGCGGTGCAGTTGCGCACCCACCCCCTGGAACAACGCCGTGGCGCCATCCACGCCCAGCCGCTCGCCGAAGCGCCAGATCGTGTTGCGGTCCGGCACGTTCATCGCATCCTTCAGCAGGCAAAAGCGCTGGTAGCTTGCGCGGTCCAGCAACTGGTATTCCATCTGCTCGTCCGAGAGGTTGTACAGGCGCTTCAAGACCAGGATGCGAACCATTACCTCGGTGGAATAGGCCGGCCGACCACCATTGCGACCATCGCTGCGCTCGATGAGTGCATCCACCAGCCGCGCCAGCTCGGCGAAGTCGATGTGCCGCGCTATCACCTGCAGCGGATCGCCCACTTCCATCTATCTTGTGCTGGCGCGAGGCCTCGGCAAACAGATCGAACTTCAAGGCGCTGCGAGCAGTGATCATGGCAGGGCGGGGCTCAGGTCTTGTCGGTGAACGAGCGAGTAGCGGGGTTTTGAGCGGTTCCCGAGCGCCAACAACTATTTTCAAACTGGACCTGCAGACCCAATGCCGGGCACTGTCGGTCTCAACTAATCGCCAGATACGCACTTGGGGCTTTCGCCGCAAGCCTTGTGCTACAAAGTAGGTTCAAGCTTTGGAGGAGCTTATGTACAAAAGGAGAGTCGAAGAAAAACTGGTCAACGTCAGGCTGAGTCGGTACTTCGAGACTGCAATCCGCCATGCCAGAACTCCTGACGATCCGGCGCTGCTGCGTCGGCTGGTGCTGGATTTCAGAAGTGTGGAACAGGTACGCCGCACTCACAGCGCTCAGTTCCAGCAAGCTTGGGCTGAACTGACAAAACTCCATCGCATGACTTGGGATGAGTTCAGGGAACTCCATCGCATGAGTTTACGAATCCCGCGGAGTCAGGGGCAGGCCCACATCTCAAGGCTCATGCCCCTGAAAATCCAAACCGCTCAAATTTTAGGGCGTGGAATTAAGACAACCCATTATTCCCGCGCAGTCAAGCCGTACACGGTGCCCATGGCCACCGGCAGGCAAAGCTCCCTCAAGGGTATTGACCAACCATCGGGCCGTGGAGTTGACTCGGCTGTGGTCACACCAAACACTTCCGCGGAGGAACAAGGTCCGGCTGCAGGTTTGGAGACACCCGCTCAGGACAGCGGAATTTCAGCCTCGCTCCCAAAGTTCGAAAAGCGCTATCTCAGCGCTCGCGCGCCGTCCGTAATTGCCTTGGGCGCCAAGTTTTCGATTGTCGCGTGCATCGACATCGCGCCAGCCCCCGAAGGTTCCTCCGCGCCTCTGGCCGAGGTCGCCATTCCGAAGAACGGCCTGATGGTCACGATCGAAACTCTCGTGGAGGGGGAACTGAAACTGCTGGGCTCCGCCAGCCTGCAAGTTCGGGTGTTACCAGGGAAGAAGTCTTCGACGATCGAGATCGACCTGCAGGCCGCAGCGCTCGGCTCGGCCAGCGCTGTGCTGCGCGCACGCACAGAGCAAGCGTACCTCGGTGACCTTCGTATTGGCATACTTGTCGCGAATAAGGGCGCGCCCGACTTGCAGGACGTGAAGTCGGGCATCGTGGCGACAACGCCAGTAGCACGCCGGGCGACGCTTACGATCACGTACTCGCGGCCAGGTCGCATATACAGGTTCATGCTGCTCGGCGATGCAGCCGGCACACATGAAGCCGAGTTGGTGCTAGACGAAGACCTCGACACACTTGTGCCCAAGTTGATGGCGCAGGCCAACGAGCTTACGCGTGGAACTGCCGGATATTCAAAAGAAGCCGTGGAGGCGGTGCTCATCGGGATTGGCTCCGAGATGTGGTCCCGACTTCTTCCGGACAGAATCAAGGTCGTGCTTGCGAGGTGCTGGGACGGCATTGACCGCCTGGACATTGTCTCCAACGATGACATGTTGCCGTGGGAGTTGCTCTTTGCCTTTTCCCCCGGTGGTCCGCTCATGGGTTTCATTTCCGACAGGTGGCTGGTCACCCGCTGGCGTTTTGGCGAAGGCGCACCAATTGACGTTGGCTCAGGGCCTCCTGTGTACGTCATACCGGCCGAGGCCCCGCCAGCCGCCCACGACGAGATCGATACGCTGCAAGGAATATTTCCATCGGATGCCGTCTGGAAAACAGTAGACGAGCTCAACAAAGGCATCAGGCGTGCCGGCATGGGTCTGCTACACATCGCGGCACACAACAACATCTGCTATGGCGATGCGGCCGCCAGCTTCATCTCGCTGGACAAGCCGTTCTTGCAGTCCATGCTGGGCCCGCATCTAGAGGGCGTCCTCGAACATATGCCACTGGTGTTCATCAATGCATGCGCCAGCGCCGCACCCACGGTGCAGTGGCTGGGGGGCACCAGTTGGGCCGCCAGGTTCCTCAAGGCCGGTGCAGGCGCCTTCATAGGCAGCAACTGGGAAGTGCGCGATGAAACCGCATTAATCTTTGCCAAGGAGTTCTACGAGCAGGCACGGCTGAACCAGCCGCTAGGCGCGGCCTTCCAGCGCGCCCGCACGAAATGCGGCGGGCCGGGTGACCCGACGCGCTTCGCCTATTCCTTTTTCGGCCATCCAGACGCTGTGTTGCAAACCCAGGGAGCAGACACACCATGAACGTTGAACCCATTCTCGTGGTGCATGGCATCGCGAACCGCTCGCGTGAGGGTTTCCTTGCGCAATGCGAGTGGCTCCAAGAGCAGGTAGGAGACCGCTACAAGCTGATCGACGTGTACTGGGGCGACCTGGGCGGCATCAGCAATGGGTTGGTGGATTCGCTGCCAGCAATATTCCCGTTGGGCGGGGACGATAGCGACTTTCACGAACACCTCACGCGCGCGCATACAGTGGTGAATGGCGGCATGCCAGCGGCGCAGGCCATCGCGGTGCGAGTGACAGGCAGGACGGTGGCCCAAGGCGGCTTCGGCGTGCGAGCTGCCCCCCAGACGGATGTACAGGAAGCCATCCGCGTGGCGGTGTCGCAATCGGCTTTCGTGAAAGACGTGACCGACCCGGACGTGCTCAACGCAGTGGGAGACCTAGTCGCCGCCGCACTCGCGACGCAGCTGCCCGGCAGCGACCTCGGCGTGCGCAGCGCAGGCATCACCGTACGCACTGACCTCGCGTCGTCAGTGTTTGGGGCGGTAAAAGGGGTGATCAACGCCGCCGACGCGATGATTGGCAAGCTCACGGGTGCGTTGGGCGGCACGCTGAATCAGTTCGTGCGAGGCAAGCTGGCCGGGCCGATCGCGCTGACGCTGGGTGACGTTGTGGGTTACCACCAGAATCGCCAGCGCATCCATAAGCGTCTATTCGAGCGGCTGGACGCTAGCGCTCCGGGCTGGGGCGCAGAGGGCAAGCCAGTGCACGTCATGGCGCACAGCCTGGGCGGTCTGCTGGTACTGGACGCTGCGCTAGGTGCATGCGGGCGCACGCTCCATGTCGGGCAGCTCGTCACCTTCGGTAGCCAGCCTGCGTTCTTTCACATTATGACGCCGCGTAACGGTCTATCACCTTACCGGCAAGGACATCCTGTGGACTTGCCTGGCTCCATCGCGCGCTGGACTAACCTCTGGCATCCACTCGACGTGCTGGCATTCGTTACGTCCACTGTGTTCCGCCTGAGCGGCGATAGCGCGCCGCAGGATATCCAGGTGCAGGCTAGTGCGAGCACCATCGCTGAAGCAGGCGGCTGGCTACATTCCGTTTATTGGCGCAGCCCGGAACTGGTGGCGGCCTGGAAGTAGCAGCACATGCACTCGCTGGACCAGTGCATCCTCATGGTCTGCGCCGCGGACCATGAGCGCACTCATCTGGGCACCGCATGGGTGTGCGACCCTGGACTTGCCATCACGGCATGGCACGTAGTGGAGCGTGTCGACAGGCAATTGCTTTGGTGCGCTGCTGGCGAGGCCAGCGCACGATGCATTGGCCACAGCGCGCAGTACGATGTGGCATTGCTACGTTTCGATGAGCGCAAGCTGGCTGCCCCAGCGCTCCCTATGAATGACGACGGCGACATGCGCCGGGATGACGCTTGGCACAGCTGGGGCTATCCGCTAGGGCATCCGGGGGGCTTTCCGCTAAATGGCACGGTGTCATCGCCCCGCTCCTCAGCGAACGGCATGCACCATCTCGTACTGAATTGCGCGCAAGGTCCCAAGCCTTTTCTCCGTGGACTGTCGGGCGCGCCAGTGCTTGATGCTCGTGGAGCGGTCATCGGCGTGCTTACCGGCTATCCGGAGGACTTGGCACAGATCACGCTTTTCGCCACGCGGCTGGACGATGCGTGGACTCAATTGCCAAAGTGGCGCGACCGCGCGTCGCCTCATTGGCTATCGACCAGCACCATTTCGAACTATTTCTCACGCCAGGAAGTGGAGTGGGACAGGCCGACCCACCGCCTACCATTCCTGCGGCGGGCTGCGCCGAGGCTCTCTGACATCTTCACCGCGCCCCGCTTCCGCGCGCCACACAACCCGCAGCGCGGGGGCGGCGCTACGCCGCCGCGAGGAATGCGCGGTGCCGACTCCCTGCTAGATGTGCTGTACGAGGACACGAGGCATCTGGTACTACGCGGCGACCCTGGCACCGGCAAATCTGTGCTATTGCGATGGCTCGCATTGCTCGCGGTGAAGCATTGGCGCACGCGCCACGCGCGTAAGCTTGTGCCAATAATCGTCCACGCGGCCAAGCTCGTAGCCTCGGATTGGCGGGCGGTGCTGGACGCGGAACTGCATGGCGATGCGCAGTCGCTCCCACCTGGAGCATCATGGCTGCTGATGGTGGACGGCCTAGATGAGGTCGTCAATGTGCACGACCGCAGCAGCATAGTAGAGCGGCTGCTCCGCAACATGCTTTCGTTCCGCAGCAGCCCTCTACGTCTGTTGATCGCCAGCCGCCCGCTGGCGTCACTGGACGAGTTCCCGCCTTCGCTGGCGCAGCACTTCGTGTTGCAACCCTTCACTGACCTGCAGTTGGAGGCCTTCGCCAGCGCGTGGTTCTCCGGCCAGGCGCAGCACCGACTAGCGCAGGAGTTTATGGAAGAGCTTCGGCTGTCGCGCATAGAGGGGCTGGCCGCAATTCCCGCGCTGGCGACCATGGCGGCGGTCGTGTTCGAGCGCTCGCCGAGCCGCACACTGCCGCGCCGTCGCAGCGAGCTGTACGACCGCTTTATAGATCTCATGCTGCAAGAACGTGGGGCGAAAGCGTGGGAGGACTTCGAGAACCTGTGCGTCGAACTGAATCGTTCACGCGACGGCAAGGCACTCGCGAATGTGCTGTGGGGCAAACGCCTAGATTTTTCCAGGCGTCTGGCGGTCGAAATTCAGGCAGGCAAGACGGGCCTGGGCGCGGACGACTTTGTACAACCCCTTGTGCGTATCGCGCAAGAGGACGGAGTGCTGCCAATAGTGCCCTTCGGCTCGGTACAAGCCGATCAGCAATGGGTGCTGATGAACGATCTCATGCTGGGCTGCGGCTTGTTTATCAGCGGTGTAGCGGGCCGCTTGGAGTACTTCCACAACACAATCCGTGAGGCCCTGGCTGCTCAGTCGATCACAGCCGACACGCCGCCACAGGCTGCCGCCATGTGGCCCATAGTGCGCACGTGGTCGGAGCCGCGTTGGCGCGAGATCGTGCTGCTGGCGCTAGCGCGCTGGAGCGAACAAGGTGAAGCAGCGCAGAGCGAAATTTGGTTGCTGCTGGCACCGCTGATGGAACGCTCGCGCAGCGCGCTGCAGTTCGTCGGAATGGCGTTAGCCCAGGGGGTGCAACTGCCGCCAGAGAACGAAGCGCAGGTGACCGCCGCGCTGTTCAACCGGCTGGGTTCGTGGAATCCTTGCGCCGAACTATTCTCGGAGTTTCGCTCACCGAACCCGCTGGACGTGCTGCGCCTGCTCACACGGCGCGAACGCTTCGTCGAATTGCTACTTAAGGAGTTCGACGAAAACCCGGAGCAGTGCGCCATACGTACGTGGGCCTTTCTTGAGCTTACGCTGGACCAAGCCGGCAGCCGCGCATTGCGCCGCTACCTGGATGCTGAGCCCGGCGTAGCGCTCGCCGCCGCCACACTGTTGGTACGTGCGGGCGACGGCGAAGCGGCTGCTCCTCCAATGATTGAGGCACTTCGCTATGAGGCGGGTGAGCGCAAGCGCCGCGAGGCAGATGAGTGGAGAGTGGCTGAGGTGATCGCGGAGTACTGCTCCCGCGAGCACTTGCGTGCCATACTTGAAAGTGGTGACATCCCGCCCGACACCCGTTTCGCTGCGGCGGCCGCCGGATGGCGGCGCTACCGTGACGATGAGATGGCCGCACAGGCCAGGGAGCTTTTGGGCTTCTGCGATTTTTACGTCGGGCGCGAAGGAGACATCCCGATGCTGCGGCGCGCATTGGCGGTACCCGGCATCGTGCAGCGCCCACCACTGAAGTCTTCGACGACGGCTGTCCTCGCTGCCATGAGCGCGCCAGGCATGGATACTCAACCATGCGCCACGTGGGTGTATGCGCTGTGCAGTAGCGCAGCCGAGCCTGCGGTGCATGCGTATGCGCAAGCCGCTAGGATTTTCGCTGAGCCCGCGGCGCCCATCGATACCGATGCGATGCTGTTGTTGCTGCAGGATACTGAGCTAGACGATGCCGCGCGGACCACGCTGATGGGGAGCCTGGGCCATGCACGGCGGCTCGACATCTTGGATCGCGTCGTCGCATCTGAGGCGGTGCCGCTCACGACGCGCTTTGCAGCGATGCTGGCCTGGATCGCGGCGGACGGCGACGAGGCGCCACGCGCTCGCATAGTCAAGCTGCTGGCGCAGTTGCGCGGCACATCGAAGTGGGATAACTGTGTAGTCAACCTTGGACGGACCGGGCAGGTAGATCTTGCCGCGGACGAGTGCCTGCATGCGCTGGTTGCTCCCGGCGCGCGAGGTGGAGCCAATGAGATCCGCAACCTCATGGACATGGGCTGTGCAGAACACATCGTGCGTGTTATCCGTGCGAGCGGTATAGGCCCCATTACCGCGCAGTTTGCGGTGCGCTGCCTGGGCCAACTGGGCGACGCCCCGCGCCTTGTTCAGGTGATGCAGGACAGGAAGATCCTCGCGGCGGTGCGGCTGCATGCGGTGAAAACACTTGCCGAACTGGGCTGGATGCGGGAGGCGGCAGATCAAGCGCGCGGCATCGCGCAGGAGATCGGCGAGCCGCCCGAACGCACAGTAGAAGACCTGGAAGGCATCGCAATGGCGGGCGAAGTCGTGTCTGGCCGGTGGGCGCCGGCTGTGCTCGTCGCAATGGCCGAAGCCGCAAAAATGCACTTCCCGGTGTGGAGCGAGAGCTTGCTGGACCTGCTCGCCCAGCCCGGTGTCAGCGGCGAGGACGCGGTGGGTATCATGAAGGTGCTCGGGCACGGGCAAGTTCCGCTGGAGCAGGTGCTGCTGCGCTGCCGGGCTACGCCGGGCGACGGAATGCCACTGCGCTCGCTTTTCATCTTTGCGAGCGATGAAGATAATTTCGGGATTGCCTTGCTCGCACTCGGTGCGTTGTGCGGAGACGAGGATGAAGAGCGCCCACACCTCGATGCAGCGTGGATGCTGCACAAGTGCTCTGCGCTGATGGCATTACCGAAGCCACCCGACGATAACGAGCGCGCGCGCATGCTCCAATGGGTCGCCCAACGGGCGGGCCTAATTTGGCTAGGTCTTTTGCGGACTGGCGTGCTGAACGGGATGGATCTGGTACGGTCGCTGGAAGCACTCGCTGCTACGGGGCAAGAAAAATGCGCTGCGCAGGAGATGCTGTTGGAAACAGCTATGAGGGAAGTCAGCTTGCAGACGTCTCCCGTAGACGTGTGGGCCGCTGCGGCGCCTTACGCGCTCGCTCTCGAGCGAACTGGTGACATGTCCAGCGCAGCAAGATGATGTTGCCCCCGTATTCCCGGCCCCGTCCTATTCGCAATAAAGCGTCTGGTCCACCGATGGCTCCAGCCGCACCCGGGCGGCCTGCTGCCGCCTGAACTCACGAGGCGAACACATTTTCAGCGAC
>CAJYKV010000019.1 GCA_913774955.1 uncultured Acidovorax sp. | reverse complement strand
CATGCAGTGCCGCGCCCCCCGCTCTTTTTTCTGGCGGCATACGCCGGATGGAGCGCTCTGGCATGCACCGTTGCGTTGCACGCAGGCGACGCGGTATCCAGGGGGGCGTGGCAATAATGCCGATGGCCTTTTCCATCACATATTCCAGGGAGTCCCATGCAGAACACGCGCCTGTTTTCCTTCGCCGCCCTTGCCCTGCTCGGCAGTTCGGCCGCCTTCGCGCAAAGCAGCGTGACGCTGTATGGCCGCATCAACACCAGCATCGAACGCAGCAGTGTGCTCGGTATGCACCGGACCGTCGTGAACGACAACGCCTCCCGCTTCGGATTGAAGGGCGTGGAGGATCTGGGCGGCGGCCTGAAAGCCGGGTTCCAGCTCGAAAGCGGTTTCGACAGTTCTACCGGCGAGGCCGCGAAGACCTTCTTCGGCCGCCAGAGTGAAGTCAATCTGTCGGGCAGTTTCGGCAAGATCCGCTTGGGCAACTGGATTCCCGAGTCGTACTACGCCGTGGCGGACTACGGCGTGCAGGACCAGCCCAATCACGACACGGGCAGTTTCGCCAACCGGCTGTACCAGTCGGTCGCCTTCGGCCATGCCAACAAGGTCGGCTATCGCACGCCCGAATTCGGCGGCTTCTGGGCCGAAGCGAGCGTGAGCGCCCATGAAAAAGTGGCACAGATCGCCCCCTCCGGCCTGCCTGCGGGCAACAAATACGTCTATGACCTGGCCGCCAACTGGGAGCGCGGTCCGCTGGCGTTCGGCGCCGGGTATGCCAAGCTGGGCGACAACTGGGATGCGGGCCTGCGCGGCCATTACACCGTGGGTGCCATCCAGGTCGCGGGCTATTACCAGCGCAACGATTACGAGGTTCTGGGGACGCGCAATTCGGCAGGCCTGGCGGCCCAATACGCTTTCGGAGCGTCCGAGGTGGTGGCCAACTACATCTGGGCCGGCAAATGGAGCAACACGGCGGATTCGGGCGCGCAGCAATTGATCCTGGGCTACAACTACCACCTGAGCAAGCGCACGAAGGTGTATGCGGCCTATACCGTCATCAAGAACAAGGCGGCGGCCACTTACGGCTATTCCGCTGGCAGCGTGACCGTGGGCGGCCCGGTCGTTCGGTTTCTCGGTGGAGACCCGCGCAGCTTCGGCGTGGGTGTGCGCCACAACTTCTGAGCGTTACCGCCAAGCGCACCGGGCTGGTGCGCTCTGCGCAATGCAAAGCCTCACACCCCCGATGCGGGGTGCGGGGCTTTCGGCTTTCCAGGAGGCACCGCTCCAACGAACCGGGCCCTTTCCAGGCCGAAAACGCGGGGGATTTTCACGGGGAGCCTGAACGCGGGAAAGCGCCCCCGGCGACGGACGACGTCGGCTTCCGGCGTGGATGCCTCGCCGCGATCCGGCGTCGGGAAAACCCTGACACAGAACCGCCGAATGTCTTCAAGTGTGGGGAAAACGCGCCAGTTTGTGGCAATTACGCGTCAGCTTCGTTATCGCCATGACTTTCAACCGTGTTAATCGGGTTGTTACACCTAGAATTTACGCAGTAGCCGCACTTGCATTCTGTTGCCAAAAGCCGATGGCGGTGCCTACACCCAACTTTTCGAACAAGCATCCGAGGACATCACATGCAAAAGACCCATCGTCTGGCTCTCGCCGCTCTGGCCCTCCTGGGCAGCACCGCAGCGTTCGCGCAAAGCAGCGTCACGCTGTATGGCCGCGTGAACACCACCGTCGAGCGCCAGAAGGTGGGTGATTCCACCGTCACCGGCCTGTTCAACAACGCATCGCGCTTCGGCTTCAAGGGCGTGGAAGACCTGGGCGGCGGCCTGAAGGCCGGCTTCCAGCTGGAAAGCGGCTTCAACTCCGACACCGGCACGACCGATTCCCGCGGCTTCTTCGCCCGCCAGAGCGAAGTGAACCTGTCCGGCAACTTCGGTATGGTCCGCCTGGGCCGCTGGACCGCCGAGTCCTACTTCGCCACGGCCGACTACGTCAGCCTGCACAACCACGACACCGGTTCGTCCGCCGACGCGTTCTACGCGAGCGTGATGCGCAACCAGTTCACCAACTCCAACTCGGTGGCCTACCGCACCCCCAGCCTGGGCGGCCTGACCGTCGAAGGCGCCGTGGGCATGCACGAGCAGACCTCGGGCGGCAAGAACCTGTACGACCTGGCTGCCAACTACAACCTGGGCGCCCTGGCCCTGGGCGCCGGCTACTCCAAGCTGGCCGATTCCAACCAGTTCGCCCTGCGCGCCCTGTACACGGCCGGTCCCTTCATGGTCGGCGCCTACTACCAGCGCAGCGACGACTGGAACGCCATGTCCGACACGGCCGGTGCCGTGGGCAAGCGTGACAACTTCCGCCTGTCCGGCGCCTACATCATGGGCGCTTCGGAGTTCCACCTGAACGTGGGCCGCGCCAACAGCTACAAGAACCTGAGCGACAGCGCCGCCACGCAATACACCGTGGCCTACAACTACAACCTCAGCAAGCGCACCAAGCTGTACGGCTACTACACCCGCGTGAACAACGACCGCAACGCCTCCTACGCCACTGGCGTGGCCGGCGCGGACTTCAGCTCGCTGGCTGTGGGCGTTCGCCACAACTTCTGAGTCTGAACGCGTGGCGGCTCCGGCCGCCGCCGTGTGAAGGGCCTCACACCCCGCCAGGGTTGTGGGGCTTTTTTTCAGCCTGCTTTTTCGTTCAATATTTCAATCCAGGGAGACCGGTATGTGGAAGATCGTGGTGGGGTTCATCGTTTTTGCAGCGCTTTCGCTCTTCGTCATCATGAAGGCGGGGGACAAGGTGGACATGAGCGGCGAGAAGCATGGTGCCGACGCGGTCCATGCGCCCGAGCCCGCGGCAGTGCCCGCGTCCACCCCGGCATCCCTGCCCGCCATTGCGGCCAGCGGAGCCGCGTCCCGCTGAGGGGCAGCGGCGTCGGGCCGCCGAGGCCCGGCGCGTTTTGGAGCGGCTCACACGACCCAGCGAAGCGGTTCTGGCTAGGCGCCGTATCGCAGGCAGTACGATGAGTACGACAAGATGCGGCAACGACGCCAGAAGGGTCGTGTGAGCCGTTCTCAGGCCAGGTTCAGCGGCGGAACTTGCCGTCCGTCCCGATGATGGACAGATCGGCGAAATCCAGGCCCGAATGGTCTTCGGGGCTGAAGTTCACTTCCAGCCCGCCGATGTCGAATTTCTGCAGGCCTTCGAGCGCGGCCTGCAGTCGCTCGCGCGTGGGCTTGGGGCCGGCGCGGCGCAGGCCTTCCACCAGCACCTTGGCTGCGGCCAGGCCTTCGAGCATGGCGGGGCTCACCTCCTTGCCCTGTGCCTTCGCGAGGTCGTGCGCCTCGCGCACCAGGGGGTAGTTCATGGCCCGCTCATTGGGGAACACCTGCGTCACGATGACGCCGCGCGCATTGGCTCCCAGGCTCTTGGCAAAGCCCGAGGAGGCGTTGTTGGAGAGCGTGACCAGCTGCGCCCCCGAGCCGGCGGCCCGGAACGCCGCATAGCCTTGCGCGGTGGCCACGCCCGAAGCGATCATCAGCACGGCCTGGGCCTGCGATGCGACCAGCTTGGGTGCGATGGCGGAAAAGTCGGGCTTGGCCCGGTCGAAGCGTTCCTGCAGCACGGGTTTCAGCTTCGCGGACTCGAAACCCTTGAGCGCGCCGGCCAGCCCGTCGGCCCCGAAGCTGTCGTCGGTGATCACGAGGGCGATGCGCGTGATGCCCATCGATGCCAGATGGCTGATGGCCTTTTCGGCTTCGCGCTGGTAGGGCGCACGCACGTTGAACACGTGCCGGCGCACGGGCCGGTGCAGCACCATGGCGCCGGTAGAGGGCCCCACCAGGGGCACGCCGGACTGGTCGAGCAGCGGAATGACGGCCTCGGTGTTCGGCGTGCCCCGCGTGAGGAACAGGGCGAGCACGTTGCGCTGCTCGATGAGCGTGCGCGCGTTGGCCTGGGTGAGCGCCGGATCGAATTTGTCGTCCAGCGAGACGAGCTCGATCTTCTGTCCGTGGATGCCGCCGCGGGCGTTCACGTCGTTCAGGTAGAGCCGCGCGCCCTCGGTGGTTTCCTGCACCCCGGCCGCCACGGGCCCGGTGAACCCTGCCGTCTGGCCGATGAGCAGCTGTGCCCAGGTGGGCGCGGAGGCGACTGCAGCGGCCGCCAGTGCCAAAGCAAGGCGGGTTCTCTGCCAGAAACGGGCCATGGCGGGGATCTCCAGTGAGCGGTGTGAAAGGGGGGGCGGCGGCCGCGCCGCCGATGCTGCGCTGGACGATGCCCGAGCGCGGCCGGTGTGGCAAGAGGCGGCACCCCCGGTGGGATGGAATTCGGCCGTCGTGGCGATGCCCGGACCGCAGGGCGGAACGGGTGGGAGGCTGCGGCCGGCGTCCCGGCGGTGGTTGTCAACGGCACGAACTCCCCCATATGGATAAGCTCCCCTCCGACTCCGGCCGGCCATCCGCTCTTCCTAGAATGGCCCGCCTCTCCCTCCGAAAGATCCCCCCGATGACACAGGGCCTGATCCGTATCCATGGCGCGCGCCAGCACAACCTCAAGAACCTGGATGTGGACATCCGCACCGGCGAACTCACCGTGGTGACGGGCCCGAGCGGCTCCGGCAAGTCCAGCCTGGTGTTCGACACCCTCTACGCCGAAGGCCAGCGCCGGTACGTGGAAACCTTCAGCGCCTATGCGCGCCAGTTCCTCGACCGCATGGATAAGCCGGCGGTGGACAAGGTGGAGGGCGTGCCGCCCGCGATCGCCATCGACCAGACCAACCCGGTACGTTCTTCGCGCTCGACCGTGGGCACGATGACGGAGCTCAACGACCACCTGAAATTGCTGTTCGCACGCGCCGCGCAGCTCTTCGACCGCAAGACCGCGCAGCCCGTGCGCCACGATTCGCCGGACACGATCTATGCCGAACTGCAGCGCCGCTGCGCCGAGGCGGGCGATCCGCGCGTGGTGCTCACCTTCCCGGTCGAGCTGCCGGCGAACACCTCGGCCGAGCAGGTGGAGCAGTGGCTGTCCGCAAGCGGCTTCACGAAGGTGCAGGCCGAGCGCGAAGTGGGCACGCCTACGGGCCCCCGCAAAGTGCTGGATGTGGTGGCCGACCGTTTCCGGCTCGGCAATGCCGAACGCGCCCGCGTGGTCGAGGCGATCGAGGTCGCGCTCAAGCGGGGTACCGGGCGGCTGAACGTCTACCGGCTGCACGAAGAGGGCGAGCCGGAGCTGTGGCGCTTCTCCACCGGTCTGCACTGCCCGGAGAGCGACCTGCGCTATGCCGATCCGATCCCGTCGATGTTCTCTTTCAACTCGGCCGTGGGCGCCTGCGAGGCCTGCCGCGGCTTCGGGCGCGTGATCGGCGTGGACTACGGTCTCGTGATCCCGAACGACCGGCTGACGCTGCGCGCGGGCGCGATCAAGACGATCCAGACGCCGGCCTGGAAGGAGGCGCAGGACGACCTCATGCGCCATGCCGAAACCGCCGGCATTCCGCGCGACACGCCCTGGTACAAGCTCACCGAAGAGCAGAAGCAGTGGGTGATCGGCGGCGCGCCCAACTACAAGGAAGGCAACTGGAACAAGCAGTGGTACGGCATCCGGCGCTTCTTCGAATACCTGGAGAGCAAGGCCTACAAGATGCACATCCGCGTGCTGCTCTCCAAGTACCGCAGCTACACGCCCTGCCCGGTGTGCGCAGGGGCCCGCCTCAAGACCGAGAGCCTGCTGTGGCGCGTGGGCAGCAAGGACGACGCCGATGCGGTGCTGGAGCCCGCGCGGCGGTTCATGCCGCAGGGCGTGGCGTGGAGCCGCGCGCAGCTGGAGGCGCTGCCCGGGCTCGCGCTGCACGACCTGATGATGCTGCCCATCGAGCGGCTGCGGCGCTTCTTCGACCGCATGGCGCTGCCCGAGGGCGGTGCGGCGGATGCCTCCGCCGAGCAGGCGAGCACCGGCGATGCACAGGCCCTCAAGCTGCTGCATGAGGAGATCACCACGCGCCTCAGGTACCTGTGCGACGTCGGCATCGGCTACCTCACGCTCGACCGGCAGAGCCGCACGCTCTCCGGCGGCGAGGTGCAGCGCATCAACCTGACGACGGCGCTCGGCACATCGCTGGTCAACACGCTGTTCGTGCTCGACGAGCCCAGCATCGGCCTGCACCCGCGCGACATGCACCGCATCACCGAGGCCATGCTGCGCCTGCGAGATGCCGGCAACACGCTGGTGGTGGTGGAGCACGACCCGGCCGTGATGCTCGCGGCCGACCGCATGATCGACATGGGCCCCGGCCCGGGCGAGCGCGGCGGGCAGATCGTGTTCGACGGCACCACGGCCGACCTGCGCCGCGCCGACACGCTCACGGGCGTGTACCTGGGCGGGCGGCGCCAGATCAGCGCGGGCATCCAGCGCACCGTGGCGCCGTCCACGCCGCGCCTGGTGCTCGAAGGTGCGCGCGAGCACAACCTGAAGGACGTGTCGGTGGAATTCCCGCTGCAGCGCCTCGTCACCGTGACGGGCGTGTCGGGCTCGGGCAAGTCGACGCTGATCCAGGACGTGCTCGCGCCCGCGCTGATGCGGCATTTCGGCAAGGCGACCGAATCGCCGGGCGCGCACGACCGCCTGCTGGGCGCCGAGCAACTGGGCGACGTAGTGTTCGTGGACCAGTCGCCGATCGGCAAGACGGCACGCTCCAACCCCGTGAGCTACGTGGGCGCATGGGATGCCATCCGCGAGCTGTTCGCGGTGGCCCCGCTCGCGCGCCAGCGCGGCTACACCGCCGCCAAGTTCAGCTTCAACTCGGGCGACGGCCGCTGCCCGACCTGCGGCGGCTCGGGCTTTGAGCACGTGGAGATGCAGTTCCTCTCCGACGTGTACCTGCGCTGCCCCGACTGCGACGGCAAGCGCTACCGGCCCGAGATCCTGGAAGTGACGATCGAGCGCGGCGGGCGCACCGTGAACGTGGCCGACGTGCTCGACCTGACGGTGAGCGAGGCAGCGCAGGCCTTCGCGCAGGACCGCGACGTGATCCGTGCGCTGCAGCCCATCGTGGACGTGGGGCTCGAATACGTGAAGCTCGGCCAGCCGGTGCCCACGCTCTCGGGCGGCGAGGCGCAGCGGCTCAAGCTCGCGGGCTTCCTGGCCGAGGCGGCGAAGAGCGCCAGCAGCAGCCGGCAGCCGATCGCACGCCGAGGCACGCTGTTCCTCTTCGACGAGCCGACCACGGGCCTGCATTTCGACGACATCGCCAAGCTCATGCGCGCGCTGCGCAAGCTGCTGGACGCGGGCCATTCGATCATCGTCATCGAGCACAACCTGGACGTGATCCGCGCGAGCGACTGGCTGATCGACCTCGGCCCGGAAGGCGGCGACGCCGGCGGCTTGATCGTGGCGCAGGGTACGCCGGACGACCTGCGCCAGCACCGCACCTCGCACACCGGCGAGGCGCTGCGCGAATACGAACTGGCGCTGGGCGAGGGCGGCCACTCGGTGCACGAGAAAGCCGCCGTGCTGCGCCGCGAGCAGCGCGCCGCGCGGCAGGCCGAGCGCACGGAAGGGCAGGACGCGATCCAGATCGTGAACGCCAAGGAGCACAACCTCAAGCACCTGAGCGTGGACATCCCGCGCGGCAAGTTCAACGTGATCACGGGCGTGTCGGGCTCGGGCAAGTCCACGCTCGCGTTCGATATCCTGTTCAACGAGGGCCAGCGCCGCTATCTCGAATCGCTGAATGCCTATGCGCGCAGCATCGTGCAGCCGGCCGGGCGTCCGGAGGTGGATGCCGTCTACGGCATCCCGCCCACGGTGGCGATCGAGCAGCGCCTCTCGCGCGGCGGGCGCAAGAGCACGGTGGGCACCACCACCGAGGTGTGGCACTTCCTGCGGCTTCTGTACGTGAAGCTGGGCGTGCAGCACTGCATCCACGACGGCGCCGCGGTGCAGCCGCAGACGGCCGACAGCATCGCCGCGCACCTGCTCACGCAGTTCAAGGGCCAGCACATCGGCCTGCTGGCGCCGCTGGTGCTGAACCGCAAGGGCGTCTATACCGAGCTGGCCGACTGGGCGCGGCCGCGCGGCTACACGCACCTGCGCGTGGACGGCCAGTTCCTGCCGACCACGGGTTTCCCACGCATCGACCGCTTCAAGGAGCACACGATCGAGCTGCCCGTGGAGAGCATCGACGTGGAGCCCCGCAGCGAGGCGCAGCTGCGCGGGGCGCTGGCGCGCGCGCTGGACCTCGGCAAGGGCGTGGTGCACGTGCTGAGCGACCTGGGCAACCTGCGCCGCGCGATGGAGGAGGGCGTCTCCACCGCCGGCATCGGCCACGTGCACGTGCACTCCAGCAAGCGCGCCTGCCCGGTGTGCGCCACGAGCTATGCGGAACTGGACCCGCGCCTCTTCTCGTACAACAGCAAGCACGGCTGGTGCCCGGATTGCGTGGGCACGGGTGTGAAGCTCACGGCCGCGCAGCGCAAGGTGTTCGATGATTCGGTGCAGTCCGACGACAACCGCGGGCGGGAGCAGACCTTCGCCGAGCCCGAGGCGGAAGACGTGGTCGACACCGTCTGCCCCACCTGCCAGGGCTCGCGGCTGAACGCCACGGCGCGCGCGGTGCGCTTCGCCGGCGTGGGCATCGCCGACATCGCGGCGATGTCGGTGAGCGACGTGCGCCGCTGGGTGCAGTCGCTGGAAGGCGGCATGCTCACCGCGCGCGAGGCGGAGATCGCCCGCGACCTGATCCCCGAGATCCGCAGCCGGCTGGAGTTCCTGGAGGAGGTGGGGCTGTCCTACCTCACCCTGGACCGGGGCGCGCCCACGCTCTCGGGCGGCGAGGCCCAGCGCATCCGGCTGGCGGCGCAGCTCGGCAGCAACCTGCAGGGCGTGTGCTACGTGCTGGACGAGCCCACCATCGGCCTGCATGCGCGCGACAACCAGTTCCTGCTGAATGCGCTGCACAAGCTGGGCGACAAGGGCAACACGCTGGTGGTGGTGGAGCATGACGAGGACACCATCCGCCGCGCGGACCACGTCATCGACATCGGCCCCAGCGCCGGCAAGCGCGGCGGGCGCGTGGTGGCGCAGGGAACGGTGGCCGACATCCAGGCCGCCGAAGATTCCCAGACCGGCCGCTATCTGCTGCACGCCATGCGCCACCCGCTGCAGGCGCGGCGCAGCATGCAGCCCGCCGATGTGGATGCCGAGACCGTGGCGCTGGCCCAGCCCGCCGAGGCTCCCGCCGGCCGCCAGAGCGCCGCCGCCAAAAAGCGGGCCGCGCAGGCCGCGGCCCTGCAGGCCAGTGCGCTGGAGGACGCCAAAGAGCGCGCCGCCATCCGCTGGCTGACGGTGTACGGCGCGAGCCTGCACAACCTGCAGAACGTGACGGCCACCGTGCCGCTGCACCGGCTCGTGGCCGTCACCGGGGTCAGCGGCTCGGGCAAATCGACGCTGGCGCGCGACGTGCTGCTGACCAATGTGCAGGCCTGGGTGCAGCAGCGCTCCACCAAGGCCGGGCGTGACGCCATGGACTCCGGCAAGGCGCCGCCGCTGGTCGGCTGCACGGGCCTGGCGGGCTTCGAGTCGGTGGACCGCGTGCTGGAGGTGGACCAGACCCCGATCGGCAAGACGCCGCGCAGCTGCCCGGCGACCTACATCGGCTTCTGGGACACGATCCGCAAGCTGTTCGCCGAAACGCTGGAGGCCAAGGCGCGCGGCTACGGTCCGGGGCGCTTCAGCTTCAACACCGGCGAGGGACGCTGCCCGGTCTGCGAGGGCCAGGGCGTGCGCACCATCGAGATGAGCTTCCTGCCCGACGTGAAGGTGCCCTGCGAGGCCTGCCGCGGCGCGCGCTTCAACCCGGAGACGCTGGCCGTCACCTGGCGCGGCAAGAGCATCGGCGACGTGCTGCAGATGGAAGTGGACGAGGCGGTGGAGTTCTTCGCCAGCATGCCGGGCATCGCGCACCCACTGCAGCTGCTCAAGGACGTGGGGTTGGGGTACCTGACCCTGGGCCAGCCCAGCCCGACGCTTTCGGGCGGCGAGGCGCAGCGCATCAAGCTCGTGACCGAACTCACCAAGGTGCGCGACGAGGTGGGCCGGCGCGGGCAGAAGGCGCCGCACACGCTCTACGTGCTGGACGAACCCACCGTGGGCCTGCACATGGCGGACGTGCACAAGCTCATCCGCGTCCTGCACCGGCTGGTCGACGCGGGCCACAGCGTGGTGGTGATCGAGCACGACCTCGACGTGATCGCCGAGGCCGACTGGATCATCGACCTGGGGCCCGAGGGCGGCCGGGACGGCGGCCGGATCGTGGCGGCGGCGCCGCCGGAAGAGGTGGTGCGGCTGGGAACGCACACCGGCCAGGCGATCGCGCCCGTGCTGGCGCGGGGCGCGTAGGGCGCGCCAGTCCGCCCCGACGCGCCGGGGCCGCCGTCACATGAAGACGGCGACCTGCCCGGTTCGCACGGCAGCGAGCATGCGCTGGTAGATCGCCAGCGTGCGCTCGTGCGCGCCGGGCCGGCCGCGCAGCACGGCCGCCACATAGTCCTCTCGGCTGGCCGCGCACTCGAAGCCGTTGGCGCAGCGCAGGAGCAGATCCCAGTCGGTGGCCCGTGTGCAGTCCAGGCCCAGCCCGCAGGGCAGCAGGTACAGCGCCAGTTCGACGCTGTCGTCCAGCGATTGCGGATGGAACACGCCCTCGAAGCGGTGGCCCCGCACGCCCGTGTCCGGATCCGCCTGCACCGCGATGCGCAGCGCCACGTCCTGGATCAGCAGCGGATCTCCGGCGGCCAGCAGATCGAACAGCAGGGACCTGCGCCGCTCCGGCGCCTGGTAGGCGGCCTTGCCGGCGCGCAGCGCCATGGCGAGGAGCGGATCGCCTCGCTCCATGCCGTCCGCGGCCGCCTGGGCGATGCGCCCTTCCGCGAGGTCGTCCGGGGACAGTCCGGCGCAGCGCTGGCGCAGGGTTGCCGCGGCCGCCGTGCGGGCCTGTTCGCTGGCGGCGGGCGTGGAGAGGGATGCCGCGGCCGCCGTGGCTCCGGCCTCCGGCGCCGGCGCCGCGGTCGCCTGCAGCGTGCGGCAGCGGCGCAGCACCTGCGTCGCATAGAACGCGCCGCCGGCTTCCGGTCGTGCGAGGGCATGGCGGACGAAATCCCGCAGGCTTCCGGGCTGGTTGTACGCCTGGACCAGTTCCGCCGACACGGGGCGGGTGGCGTTGGCGGCGCCGGCATGGGCATCTCCGGCGGGAGCGTCCTGCGTTCCCGCCTGCAACAGGCCCACGCCCGCTGCGAGCAGCAACAGCACGGGGGCTGCGAGCAGCCAGGGGGAAGTGCGAGTGCGTGGTGTCATGGTGCGTGATTGGGCGGGTTGGGCGCCGGTGGCGCGGCGTGACGCGCGAAGGGGCGTGCGGTTTCGCGAGCCTGGAGGGTGGAGGTGCTTATCGGCTGCGAGTGGCGGCGGCGTGCCAACGGGCAGCGTCGGGACGGAAGTCGCGGCCCAGAATGCCTTCGCAGGTGCTGCAGTAGAAGTAGCGGGTGGTGCCCTGTTGCTCCAAGGAGCCCCAGCCGGTGGCGCCGTCCAGCGAGATGGTTGCTTTGCCTCCCCGCCGCCAATGCACTTCGGCGGACGCCTCGCAGTCTGCTTGGTCGATGCCACGCCGGTATTCCTCCGCCGTACCTTCGATGGCGTGGGCTAAGAAATGACGGACGCGAGTTGCGTCGATCCGCATGTCGGAGCAGTCGGCGTCGCTGCCGTAAGCGCTCTGCGCATGGGGCCTAGCAATCACGATTTTCTGAATGGAAGGAAGCCTGGCATTCAGCGGCGGAGAAGCCTGCCCGGCTTGCACTGCAACATGCGCAAAGAGCGCAAGTACGAAAAGCATCCGGCAGCCCCAGGAGTGCGAGATCATTGCCATGATGCGGTAGAGGCCTCTGTTCTGTTCTTGTAGCTGATGTCCGGATGTCGATGGATCTCGGATTTCGGAACCGCCAAAATTCGGGTTAACTCATCGACCAAGTACTGGAGCGCCATGCTCTGCATTCGGTTGACGGCTTCATACTTGGAGTGTTCGTCTATGTAGCGCTCGCGTGATTTGCCTTGAAGCCCGTGTGGAATGGACTCAGGGGGAGGCGGTATGGCGATGCCCACGATCTCGATGCCGATGCTGTCTGCGTTCGACGGATATCGATCCGGGACTTCTTTGTTCATTTCCGAGTCATGGATCTTCTGATAGCCAACCCTCGCCTGGACGGCTATGTCAGACGGTTCGCAACGCTTCTCTGCAAGGCACCTTGCACGAAGCCGGCCGACATGATTTGTTTTGAAATACAGCGATGCGGTCTGATAGATCTTTCCGTCTCTGGCGATCAGAAAATGCGCGCCATTGGCTTTCGCCGTCTGATAGCTATTGAAGACAGGGCCTTCAGAATGGGTGTTTGTCTGGTGAACCACAATGCCATGGACTTTATCCATTCGTCCCCGTTCGATTTTCATTTCCCGCCTGGCGATGATGCGAGCGTTCTGAATCACCATCCCCTGCCTGTCGATTTGCAGCATGTCGGTATTCCCCCCTTCGGGACAGGAATTTAATGCTCTACGGTCGAGCCGGCTGTAAGAAAAGGTTGCCGCGCCTCCGGCCCGCGTCGCAGGCCCCTGCGCACGCGTTCTCCACCATCTGCACAAACCGCACACAAACGCTCGATAGTCGATCAAGGTTGGCTGCGCAGACTCGCGCCCATTCTTGTTTCCAGTTGCGGACCTTTTCCTTCCATGACCATCGACGCTGCCCAGCTCCTCGCGGACGAAGCCAAGTACTGTTCCTTCGGCGATACCGTCCACTACGTGAACCCGCCCAAGATCTTCACGGGCTGCAACGGCAGCTACATGCTGGACGACCACGGCACGCAGTACCTCGATCTGCAGATGTGGTATTCGGCGGTGAACTTCGGCTACAAGAACGAGCGGCTGGAGAACGTGCTCAAGCAGCAGCTCGACACGCTGCCGCAGATCGCCAGCCAGTACCTGCACCCGACCAAGATCGAGCTGGCCAAGACCATCGCGCAGGACGCCGAAGCCAAGTGGGGCCGCCCGGGCCGCGTGCATTTCAACGTGGGTGGCGCGCAGGCGATCGAGGATTCGCTCAAGGTGGTGCGCAATGCCACGGGCGGCAAGAGCCTGATGTTCGCGTTCGAGGGCGGCTACCACGGCCGCACGCTGGGCGCGTCCAGCATCACCTCGAGCTACCGCTACCGCCGCCGCTTCGGCCACTTCGGCGACCGCGCGCAATTCCTGCCGTTCCCGTACCCGTTCCGTCGCCCGAAGGGCATGACGGCCGAGGAATACGCAGAGTCGCTGGTGAGCGATTTCGCGCGCAAGTTCGAGAACGAGTACCACGCGGTGTGGGATCCGAAGACGCGCCAGTGCGAGTACGCGGCCTTCTACATCGAGCCGATCCAGGGCACGGGCGGCTACGTGATCCCGCCGGCCAACTACTTCAAGGGCATCAAGAAGGTGCTCGACGAGCACGGCGTGCTGCTGGTGGTCGACGAGATCCAGATGGGCTTCTGGCGCACCGGCAAGCTGTGGTCGATCGAGAACTTCGGCGTGCAGCCGGACGTGCTGGTGTTCGCCAAGGCGCTGACCAACGGGCTGAACGCGCTGTCGGGCCTGTGGGCGCGCGAAGAGCTGATCAACCCCACGATCTTCCCGCCGGGCTCGACGCACTCGACGTTCGCCTCCAACCCGCTGGGCACCGCTCTGGGCCTGGAGGTGATGAAGATGACGCACGAGGTGGACTTCGGCAAGCAGGTCTGCGACAGCGGCGCCTACTTCCTCGAAGGCCTGAAGGACCTGCAGAAGCGCCACAAGGAAATCGGCGACGTCGACGGCCTGGGCCTGGCGCTGCGCGCCGAGATCTGCGAGGCCGACGGCTTCACGCCCAACCGCGCGCTGCTCGACAAGATGGTGGACATGGGGCTGGAAGGCACGCTGGAATACCAGGGCCAGAAGCGCGGCCTGGTGCTGGACGTGGGCGGGTACTACAAGAACGTGATCACGTTCGCGCCGTCGCTGATGATCTCGCGCTCCGAGATCGACGAGGCGATGGTGCTGCTGGACCAGCTGCTGACCCGCGCAAAGAAGTGAGCCAACCCCCTGAGCAGCTTCGCCGCTCCCCCCTTCTCTCGCTTCGCGGGAAGGGGGGCGACGCCAGCGCGGCGGGGCGGCCCTTGCGCGGCGTCCGCGCCACTGGAGCGCGCCCGGGTTTCGGCGCCGCAGCGATTCCATGAGCTGGCGCAACCGGCTGGAGCCGGGGTCGCTCGTGGCGCATGCCGGCGCGCACCCGCCGGAGGGTTTCGCCTGGCTCGAGGGGCTGCCGGTACCGGTGTTCTCGGCACCGTTCGATCTGCTCACGACGGCGGATGACGAATTCAAGGCACGGCTGCGCGGCTGGCCGCTGTTCGGTCGCTGGTCCCGGTGGCTGCGCGTGCGCACGGCCTTCGTGGGCACCACGGTGACCGAGTACGCGCCGCTGCCGCAGGCCATGGCGCCGGAGGCCTTCGCCGAGGCGGTGCGCACCGGCCCGGGCCGCGGCTTCACGCTCGCGATCGTGAAGGACATCCCGCAGGATTCCCCACTGCTGGGCGATGCGGACAACGCCTATGCCGAGGCGTTGGCGCAGGCCTGCGCGCAGCAGGGTTTCGTGCTGGTGGAGGGACAGGCGCTGGCCTATGTGCCGATCGATTTCGGCAGCCTCGATGAGTACCTGGCGCGTCTGTCGTCCAGCCGGCGCAGCAATCTGCGGCGCAAGCTGCGCAGCCGCGCGCAGTTGCGCATCGAGCGGGTGCCGACGGGCGCAGCCTATGCCGACGATGCACGCGTGGACGCGTGCTATGCGCTCTACGAGGGCGTGCATGCGCAGAGCGAGGTGCATTTCGACCGGCTCACGCGCGGGTTCTTCGCCGCGCTGCTGCGCGATGGATCGAGCGGCGGCATCGTGTTCGAATACCGGCACGCCGCCACGGGCGAGCTGCTGGGCTGGAACCTCTGCTACGAGCACGGCGGGCGCCTCGTGGACAAGTACATCGGCCTGTCCTACCCCGCCGCACGCGACGTCAACCTGTATTTCGTGAGCTGGATGGTCAATCTGGAATACGCCCTGGAGCGGGGCCTCAGCGACTACATCGCGGGCTGGACCGATCCGGAGGTCAAGCGCAGCCTGGGCGCGCGCTTCACCTGGACGCGACATGCCGTGTACGTGCGCAATCCGCTGCTGCGTGCGCTGGCCCGGCGGTTCGCCGGCCACTTCGAAAGCGACCGGCGCTGGCAGGACGGCGCGGAGGGCGCGGCATGACGGCCACTTTCTCTCCACCCCCCGTCGTGCTGGACGTGGACGGCTCCGTCGGCGCGCTGCCCGGCGAAATCCGCCTGCCGCTGGCGGCGGCCTGGCAGGAGCGGATGCGCTTCGGCTGCGGGATGGGCACGATGCAGGCGTTCCGGCAGGCGCTGGATGCGGCGATGCCGGCCGTGCCCGCGCACGGCACGGTGTTCCTGGGCAGCGGCGACTTCCACCATCTGAGCTGGCCGCTGATCGAGCGCTGCATCGCGGCGCACGGCTTCACGCAGGCGCAGCCGCTGCAAGTGGTGGTGCTGGACAACCATCCGGACAACATGCGGTTCCCGTTCGGTGTGCACTGCGGCTCCTGGGTGCGGCGCGTGGCGATGCTGCCGCAGGTGGCGCACGTCCACGTGGCGGGCATCACTTCGGGCGACATCGGCGTGGGCCATGCGTGGGAGAACTACCTCGCGCCGCTGCGCGCGGGCCGGCTCACCTACTGGAGCAGCGGTGTCGACACGGGATGGGCGCGCTGGCTGGGCATCGCCGACCGTTTCCGCGCGTTCCCGGACGCGGATGCGCTGGTGGCGGAACTCACCCGGATGCTGGCGCGGCAGCAGGCGCCGACCTATTTCAGCATCGACAAGGACGCGTTCTCGCGGCGCGTGGTGCAGACCAACTGGGACCAGGGCACGCTGGAGGCGCGCCACGCCGCCGCGGTGATCGCCGGGCTGCGCGGGCGCATCGTGGGCAGCGACGTGACGGGCGATGTCTCCACCTACCGCTATGCCGCGGCGTGGAAGCGCTGGCTCAGCGCGGGCGACGGGCAGCAGACGGATGCAGAGCATGCGCAACTGCCGGCTTGGCAGTCCGCGCAGGCGGCCTTCAACGTGTGGCTGCTGGATCTGCTGGAGGCGGAGTAGCCGCGGTCTCGGCGCCGGGGGTCAGGCGCACGTGCCGGCGGCGTGCCGCAGCGCATCGCATACGCGGTCGAAGCCCGCATCCGGCAGCCAGGGACTGTTGCTGACGGCGATCACCCGGCGTGCGAAGTCGCGGGCGTTCGGCCAGTCGTCTCCCGCGTCGTGGGTGATGCGGTGCGCATAGCGCGGATAGTCGGGCAGGGCATGCACGAACGGCAGGCTCACGCCCAGGCCTGCGCCCCACAGCGCGCGGATGGCGGTCTCGCGGCTGGCCGCATCGGGCATGAGCACCAGCAGGGTCGGCCAGGTGCCGCGCGCCCCTCGCACGGCAGGGCTGTCCTGCAGCACCTGCACTGCGGGCACCCGGTCGCGCAGCACGGCGATGCGCCGGCGTGCGCGCGTCCCGCTTTCGGCGAGCCATGCCGGCAGGCGCTCCAGGGCGCGCACGCCCACGGCCTGCCGCCAGCGTCCCACGCGGTGCAGGGGAATGGCGTCGTCGAAATCGTCGCCCGCGGCACCGATGCGGTCGCCGCGCGCGAGCGCCCGGCGCAGCGGCAGCCCGTAGGCGAGCGGCAGGCCGGCCGGGCGGTAGAGCGCGGCGTAGCCGATCAGCTCCAGGCTGCGGCGCCATTCCCAGCCGCGGCGCCAGGGTGCGAGCGTGGCCGCTGCCTGTGCGCAGGCTGCGCGCAGGGCGGGGTCGGCCACCACGAGCGCGCCGCCTTCGTAGAGGGTGAGCCCCTTGCCCACCGCCATGCTGAAGAACACCACGTCGCTGCCGGTGCCGATGCAGGCATCGCCTTCCTGCCGCGCACCCAGGGCCTGTGCCGCGTCCTCGATGACGCGGGCCCCCGCGGCGTGTGCGATGGCCCGGGCCGGCGCCACGTCGGTCACGCGGCCGGCGAGGTGCGTGGGCAGCACGGCCAGCGTCCGCGGGCCGCAGAGCGCGGCGAGCGATCGGGGGCACAGGTCGAGGCTGCCCG
This sequence comes from uncultured Acidovorax sp., assembly GCA_913774955.1. Lineage (GTDB taxonomy): Bacteria > Pseudomonadota > Gammaproteobacteria > Burkholderiales > Burkholderiaceae_C > Paracidovorax. The sequence goes on along the minus strand of CAJYKV010000019.1, from coordinate 22,653 downwards.
GCCGCAGGTCGCACAGGCGCAGCCGCAAACCGCAATGCGCAGCGGCCAGGGCGACCAGCGGGCAGGTGTAGGCGGGCGCAATGATTTCGTCGCGGCGGGGCTCGGCCGCGCGCAGTGCGGCGAGGGCGATCACCAGCGCGGCGGTGCCGGAACATTCGATCTGCGCGGCCGGCACGCCGAGGAAGCGCGCGAGCGCCCCGCCCAGCTCTGCCTCGCCGCCCGGGCGCAGGTCGCTCCAGCGCAGCGGCAGGCCGGCGGTGGGCGGTGCCTCAGGCGCCATGGGGCGCGGCCGGGCTCTCGGGCGGCTGCTCCGCCGCCTCGCTGCGCGCCAGGCAGGCGATGCCGCCCGCGATGAGCACCGCGCCCAGCAGTTGCGGCCAGCCGATGGGCTCGTTGAACAGCCAGGCCGAGAGCGCCAGCACGGACACCACTTCGAGGTGCGAGGCCGCGAAGGCCGGGCCGATCGGCGCATGCTCCAGCAGCGTCATCCAGGTGAAGAAGGCGCCCACGTAGCCCACGAAGGCGCCGTAGATCCAGGGCTGTCCGAACACGCGCGAGAGCCAGGCGCCGGAGAATTCCAGCGGCAGCGCATGCTCGCCGGCGAGCTTGAAGCTGATCTGCGCGAGCGTGTCGAACGCGACCAGGATGAAGAAGCCGATGGCGTAGAAGCGCTTCATGGCATCAGGCCTTCAGGCCCACGACGGCGACGCCGGCCGACACCAGCAGGATGCCCGCCACGCGCATCGGCGAGAGCTTTTCGCGGAAAAGGAAGCGGCCGGCCACCATCACGGCCACGATGTTGATCGAGCCCAGCAGCACGCCGTCGGAGAGCGGCACCAGCGAGAGGAACGCGAGCCAGACGAGGAATTCGGCCACGTAGCAGCCGATGCCGACCCAGAGCCATGGGCGGCGCGCCATCCAGATCCAGCGTGCGAGGCCGCCGCCCGCGCGCGGGTCCGCGGTCGCGGCGGCCTTGAAGGCCAGTTGCCCGCCCGTGTCCACCAGCATGTTGAGCAGCCAGAGCACGGCGACCAGCGGCGTGATGCCGCCCCCATCCACGGGCGTCATGGCGCCGCCCCGGCGCCGTGCCCGCGCGCCACCGCCTCCGCGAAGGCGACGGTGCGGGCCAGCACCGTGCGGCGCTCGCGGTCGATGGTGATCATGTGGTAGCTGTCGTCGAGCAGCACCAGTTCGACGGGGGCGTTGCGCACGCCGCGGGCGATCTCGCGCGCGTTGTCCGCCGAGGCGATGTCGTCGTAGCGCGCGTGCATGACCAGGCAGGGCGCGCGCACGGCGCCCAGGTTGCGGCGCACGTGGGCGGCCAGCGCGCGCATCTCGATCACCGACCACCAGGGGTTGCCGGGCAGGCCGGCGGCGGCGCTGTCGCCCGAGTGCATCTGCGCGACCACGCGCTCGCGCAGCGCGGCGTCCTTGATGCCGTAGGGCGGCTGCTCCATGAAGACGCTGCGGCGGCCGATGCCGAGGGCCCGGAACACCGGCAGCAGGAAGGAGAGGCGCGTGTAGGCGGGCATGCTCCAGCCGTCGTAGCGGAACGTGGGCGAGAGCGCCACGACGCCCGCCACCTGCTTCGGCCGCTCGATGGCCAGCGCGAGCGCGAGCACCGCGCCCATCGAAAGCCCGCAGGCGACGATCGGCTGCCCGGTGCGCTGCATGAGCCGGTCTGCGCCGCGCCGCACGCTCGCCACCCAGTCCTGCCAGCGCGTGGCGACGAGATCGTCCTGCGTGCCGCAGTGGCCGGCCAGTTGCACCGCCAGCACGGTGAAGCCCGCGCGGTGCAGGCCCTTCGCGACGAGACGCATCTCGTTGGGGGTGCCGGTGAGGCCGTGGATCAGCAGCACGCCGGTCTGCGCCAGCGGGCCATGGCCTTCGAGCAGGTATTCGTGCTGCGTGTCATGGCGGCAGGCCGGGGTGTCCGGCACGACCGTTTCCGCCGTGGCGCGCAGGGTGGCGGCGGACGCGCTCATGCCGCCAGCTCCAGCGCGCGCGGCGCGAGCGCGTCCAGCTGGTGGAGCAGCCCGATGGTGTCCGCGAAGTCGATGAAGGGCGCGTGCGCGATGCCGTGGCTTTCGCAGTGGCCGATGAGCTTGTACTTGGCGAACACGAAGTCCGCACGGCCGGAAACGCAGAAATCCGAGGTGCTGTCGCCCACGAAGAGCACGCGGCCGTGCAGCGTGCGCTGCTCTTCGAGGCGCTCGCACTTGCAGTTGCCGCTCGCGCGCGCGCAGGCGGCGCTGGCCCAGGGAGATTCCAGCCGCCACTGGCGCGGGCCGGACTGCACGAGGCGGTTGGCGATCACGGGCAGGTCTTCCAGGCCGTGGCGGGCCAGCACCGTGCGGATGGCGTAATCGATGCCGTCGCTCACCACCTGCACCGGCATGCCGAGCCGGCGCGCCTCGCGCACGAAGGCGGCGAAATGCGGGTCCACGGCGATCGTTGCCAGATGGGCGTCGAGTTCGGCGCGGTCCATGTCGAGCAGGGCGACCTGGCCCTTCATGCATTCGCGCGAGCCGATTTCGCCGCGCTCCCAGGCGTCTTCCAGCGCCTGCCAGCCGGGCTGGCCGAAGCGCTGCAGCAGGGCGTCGGTGACGTCCACCGTGCTGATGGTGCCGTCGAAATCGCACTGGACCATCCAGCCCGGGAACGGTGCGTCGGGGCCGGTGCCGGTGCCGGATGCAGCGCCGCGGCGCAGGGAGGAAAGGGGGAAGGAGGCTGTCGTCATCGGGTCATTCCTCGTCAGGGATGGAAGCTCACGCGCACGCTCTGGCCGGGCCGCACCTGCGGGGGCTTGTCGAACTCGAGCACGCATTCCACGACCCGCACGGGGCCGCGCTGGCTGTCGTCCTGCAGCCGCGCGGTGCCCAGCACGGGGCTCAGGCGCACCACGCGCGCGGGCGGCAGGGCGACCGGCATGGCGTCGCCGTCGGTGGTCACCGAGGCGCGCATGCCGGGCTGCACGGAGGCGGCGTAGCTTTCGTTGACTTCGGCGCGCACGATCAGCGGACGGCGCGGCAGCAGCGTGATCGCCGAGTGGCCGGCGGAGGCCGCCAGCAGGCGCTGGCCGGCCTGGGTCTTCAGGTGGACCACGGTGCCGTCCTCGGGCGCCCGCAGTTCGAGCCGGGCCTGCTGGCTGCGCACCTGCTCGAGCCGCCGGCGGGCGACCTCGGCTTCCGCGCGGGCCACGGCGGCATCGGATTCGGCGGCGCGCAGGGCCTGCGCGGCGTCGTCCGCGCGCTGCGGCTCGGCGGCGCCGGCGGCCGCAGCCTCGGCCAGGCGGGCCGCGGTGCGGCGCAGGGCCGGCAGTTGCTGGGCGCGGGCGCGCTCGCGCGCCTCGGCCAGCTGCAGTTCGGCCTGCGCGATGCCGGCCTCGGCCTGCGCGTTCGTCCCGGACAGGCGCAGCAGCACCTGGCCGCGCTTCACGGTATCGCCTTCATGCACGGCCACGGATTCCACCACGCCGTCCTGCGGCGGGGAGAGTTCGAGCAGGCCGCCCTGCACTTCGATGCGGCCGCGGGCGATGGCCACGTCCGCCGCAGCGTCAGCCGGTGCGGAGGCTGCCGCGTCGGCGGCGGGCGCAGGCGCGGCGCCGTGCTCGGTGCAGGCGGCGGCGAGCCAGGCCAGGGCCAGGGCCAGGGCCGAGGCCGCGCAGGCCATGCCGCGTGCCGCCCGGGGCCGGGAGAGGAAGAAGAGGCGTGTCATGGGATGGTGGCGTCCGGTTGGCGCCAGTCGCTGCGGATGGCTCCGTCCTCCATGCCGAGCACGCGGTCGGCGTGCCGCACGAGGCGCGGATCATGGCTCACGCACAGCACGGTGGTGCCGTGGGTGCGCGCGATGCGGTGGAGGATGTCGATCACGCGCTGGCCGCTGTCCGCATCCAGTGCGCTGGTGGGTTCGTCGGCGAAGAGCAGTTGCGGCGACTTGGCGATGGCCCGGGCGATCGCCACGCGCTGCTTTTCGCCACCCGAGAGCTGGGCGGGGCGCATGTGCGCGCGTTGCGTGAGCCCGACCTCGTCGAGCGCACGCCGCGCCTGCCGGGCGCTCTCGCGGGCATCCATGCCCAGGTAGCCCAGTGGCAGCTGCACCTGCTCGAGCGCGGTCAGCGCGGGGAACAGGTTGAAGCCCTGGAACACGAATCCCGTGTGCAGCAGGCGGAAGCGCTCGAGCGCGCGCTGGCCGAGGGTGCCCAGGTCTTCACCGAGCGCGAGGGTCTTGCCCGCGTCCGGCCGCTGCAGCCCGGAAAGCAGCGACAGCAGGGTGCTCTTGCCGCAGCCCGAGGGGCCGGAGATGAGGGTGAGCTCGCCCGGATGGATGGCGAGCGAGAGCTGGCGCAGCACGGGCACCTGCACCACGCCCGAGACGAAGGATTTCTGCAGCTCGATGGCCTGCAGGCTCGGGGCGCCGGGCCGCGGCGCGGCGGTGCGGGGAACGTCGGAGACCATGGGAGGAGCGGAGTTCATCGCAGCAACAGGGCGGGGTCGGCGGCCATCAGGCCGCGCATGGCCAGCAGGCCCGACAGCAGCGCGACCAGCGCCACGAGACCGGCGCAGGCAAGGGCGGTGGCGGGCGTCATGGCCACCGGCACGCCCTGCACCATGGCGATCCAAAGCAGCCCGGCACTGGCGAGGCCGCCGAGCAGCAGGCCCAGCCCGCCGATCCAGCAGGCCTGCTCTATCACCAGGCGCCCGAGCGCGCGGCGGCTCACGCCGAGCGCGTTCAGCACGGCGTACTCGCGGGCCGATCCGGCCACCACGGCCATGAGCGACTGGCTGGTGACCACCGTGCCGACGAGGCAGACGATGCCCACCATGAACAGTACGGCCACGCCCGCGCCCGTGTCCAGCAGCCAGTAGAGCTGCGAACGCCGCGCGAACTGGGGCGCCGTCCAGACCTCGAAGGGCCCGAAGCCCGGCGCACCGGCGGCCAGCCGCGCCTGCACCTGGGCGGCCTGCTCGGGGGAGTGCGTGCGGGCCACGACGTAGGTGGGACTGGCGGCGGAGTTCCCGCCGGCGATCTCGCGTGCCGTGTCCAGCGAGGACAGCACGTTCGCGCCGCCCAGGCCGCGCAGCCCGTCCACGGCCGCCACCACGCGCACGGCATGGCCATTGATCCAGGCGTTGCCGCCGACGGTGGCGCTGAGGGTGGAGAGGTCCGCCCGGTCCACGATGACGGCCCCGGGCGTGCGCAGCGCCTCGCGCTGCCAGGGCGCGAGCAGGCGGGAGAAGAGCATGCCGTCCGGCGCGGTGCGGATGCCCGACAGGTAGACGGACACGCCCCCGCGCCCGCCCTGCGTGCCGCGCCAGTCCGCATCCACCCAGACGTAGGGCTCGGTGGCGGCGACCGCCGGGTCCATGGCCAGGCGCAGGTCCACGTCGCGGCCGATCGCGCGGCCGAAGTTCACGCTCTGCGTGCCGGGATAGCCGGCCCAGAGGTCGGCGCCGGACGCCCGGACGTACAGCGCGGCGCTGCCGAAGATGCCCAGCACCAGCGCCGCCTGCACCGCGAGCAGCACGCACGAAAAGCCCACCGCGAACACGGCGGGCACGAAGCGCCGCCATTCATGGATGAGTGTCTTGCGGGCGAGGGCGATCATGGCGCCTCCCCGGCGGGCAGCGGCGCGCCGCCCAGGGCCTTGTAGAGCGCCACGAAGGCCAGCGAGCGCGCGTCCTGCGCGGTGGCCCATTCGGCATCGGCCTGCAGCGCGGCGCGGCGCGCGGCGAGGCCGTCGTATTCGCTGGCGAGGCCCAGCCGCGCCTGCACGCCGCCGGCACGCACGCGTTCCGCGAGCGCCGGCTGCGCCTCGGCGAGCGCGTCCGCACGGTACTGCTGCGCGGCCAGCGCGGCCAGCGCGCCGTCGGCCTCGGCGACGGCGCCGCGCACGGTGCGCTGGTAGGCCAGGGTGGCGCTCTGCAGGGCCTCCTCCTGCGCGTCCACCTGCATGCGGCGGCGTCCCCAGTCGAAGAGCGGGATGTCGATCGTCGGGCCGATGGCCGGCACGTTGTCGCTGGTGGTGCGGCGGTTGCGCGTGATGTTGAACGCGTACAGCAGCGAGCCGGTGATCGCGAAGCGGGGGTAGAGCTCGGAGCGGGCCATGCCGACATCGGCCGCGGCCTTACGCACGGCGGCTTCCGCGGCCTGGATGTCGGGGCGCGTGCGCAGCAGGTCGGCGGGCAGGGACGAGAAGGCGAACGGCGCGAGGGCGGATGCCCGCACCGGGCCGGCCGCGGTCCAGGCCGGGTCCGGCGCCGGCCGGCCCAGCAGTACCGCCAGCGACTGGGCGGCGCGGGCCTGGGCCTCCTGGGGCACGGCACGGGCGGCACGCGTGCGCGCCCGCTGCACGCCGGCCTGGGCCACCTCGTCGGTGCCACCGGTCCAGGTGCGCTGGCGCACCTGCGCGAGTTTCAGCGTGCGCTCGTCGAGTTCGGCCAACCGGTCGAGCAACTGCAGCTGCCGGCGCGCCGCCTGCAGGTCGAGGTAGTTGCGCACCACGTCCGCCACCACGGCCACGCGCGCGCCCTGGCCGTCCGCGACCGCCGCGTCCCGGTCCGCCGCGGCGGCTTCGCGTGCGCTGTCGGCGGCGCCGAACAGGCCGAGCTCCCACACCATGTCGATGCTGGCGTGGAAGTAGCTGTCGGCGGCCTCGATGTCCTGCAGCGTCCGCGCCCCGGCACTGAACGACGGGCGGAACTGCACCGCGGCGCGCCCGGCCTGCAGGCGCGCCTCGCGCAGCCGGTGCGTGGCGATCGCCAGGTCGAGGTTGCCGGCCAGCGCCTCGTCCACCAGCGCGTCGAGCACGGGATCGTGGAATGCCTTCCACCAGGCGCGGAATTCCGGCTGCGCCGCGGCCCCTGCGGGAACGGGCGACGTCCAGGCGGCCGGCAGCACCGGCGCCTGCGGACGGTGGACATCCGTGGCCGAGCAACCGGCCAGGATCGCGATCGCCGCGGCGAACAGGCCGGGGCGGAGCGGACGCAGGGAGGAGTGCGGAAGGGACACGCGCGGCGGTACGTTGCGAAAAAGGGAAATCCAGGACGGGCACGAAAGGCCGTCCAGGGTGATGGCGCCCATTGGACCTTCCCAAGCTTGCGCCGCCTTGCATGGCATATGGAGGCTTCGTGGAGACGCAGGGGCTTTGCCCGGGCCGCTGCCGGCTGTGGATAATTCCACCCCGCACCGCCCATTCCTCCATGAACCTTCCCGCCGCTCCGCAGGCCAACGGCCCGCTCGTCCTCGTGGTCGAGGACGAGCCCGGCATCGCCACCATCCTCACGGCCTACCTGCAGCGGGACGGGCTGCGCGCGCAGCAGGCCCACGACGGGCTGGAGGCGCTGCGGCTGTTCCGCCAGCTCAAGCCCGACATGGTGCTGCTGGACATCCACCTGCCCGGCATGGACGGCCTCGACCTGCTGCGCGCCATCCGCGAAGACGGCCACACCCCCGTCATCATGGTCACGGCCCTCGCGGACGACGTGGACAAGCTCCTGGGCCTGCGCCTCGGCGCGGACGATTACGTCGTGAAGCCCTTCAGCCCGCCCGAGGTGGTGGCGCGGGTGCGCGCCGTGCTGCGGCGCGCGCAGGCCCAGCCCGCGGCACCGGCGCGGGGCGCCCAGCGCATCCGCGTGGGCCGCATCGAAATCGACCAGGAGGCGCATGCCGCCTTCGCCCATGGCGATGACGGGCGGCCGGTGGCCCTGCCGCTCACGCTGACCGAATACCGGCTGCTCGCCTGCCTGGCCGCCCAGCCCCGCCGCTGCTTCTCCCGCAGCCACCTCATCGAGCACTGCCTGCCCGAGAGCGATGCGCTCGACCGCGTGATCGATTCCCACCTCTCGAAGCTGCGCCGCAAGCTGCAGCAGGCGGGGCAGGGGGACCTGATCGAGACCGTGCGCGGCATCGGTTACCGGCTCTGGCCCGGCGACGGCGCTCCGGGCTGACCCGCGGCGTGCCACCCGTCCCCATGCAGGGCTCCTTCTTCAGCCGCGTCTGGGTCCGCTTCGGGCTCTGCATCGCCGCCACGGTGCTCGCGACGATGGCGCTGCTCACCGTGAGCGTGATGCTGTTCTCCGAGGTGCAGTACCGCGACTTCTACCGCAGCCTGCCGACCAATGTGCAGCGCGAGCTCGACGACCTGCGCGAGCGGGACATGGAAGACAGCCCGCGCGCGATGGAGATCTACGGGCGCTACTGGCACGGCGACCTGCTGTTCGGCGAGAAATGGTCGCTGGTGGTCGGTCTCGTGGTCTGCCTGCCCGTCGGGCTGATCGTGGGGTTCTGGGTGTCGCGCATCGTCACGCAGCCGCTCGCCTCGATGGCGGAGGTGGCGTCCCACGTGGCGCTGGGCGACTTCTCGGTACGGGCCCAGCCCGGCCGCTACCACGACGAGATGGCCGACATGGTGCGGCACTTCAACCAGATGATCGACTCGCTGGAGCGCATGGCCAAGGAGCAGCGCGCCTCCGCGGCGTCGATCTCGCACGAGCTGCGCACGCCGCTCACGGTGCTGCGCGCGCGCCTGCATGCCATCTGCGACGGCGTCATCGAGGCCGACGCGGCCGAGTCGCGCGCGCTGCTGGAGCAGGTCGAATACCTCGGGCGCCTCGTCGGCGATCTGCACACCCTGGCGATGGCCGACGCGGGCCAGCTCTCGCTGGAGACCCGCACGGTGGACCTCGCCGATCTCGTGCGCGACGCGCTCGCCGGCCATGCGCACCGCATCGGGGACCATGGCGTGGCGCTGGAGCTGCGGCTGCCGCCCGAGGGGGCGATGGAGCCCTGCGTGGTGCTGGACCCGGACCGCATGCGCCAGATCCTCTTCAACCTCGTCGAGAACGTCCTGCGCCATGCGCGGGCCGGTGGCCGCCTCGGCGTGGAGGTGGCGGTGCAGGGGGCGCATGCCGTGCTGCGCGTGAGCGACGCGGGGCCCGGCCTGCCCGCGCGTCTGCTGGAGCGCCCCTTCGAGCGCTTTCCGCACGAACCGGGGCGGCGGCGAGAGGGCTCCGGCCTGGGGCTCTCCATCGTGAAGGCGCTGGTGCAGCGCCAGGGCGGCGAGGTCCGGGTGGAGAACCTCCCCGGGGGCGGGGCGTGCTTCACGGTCGCGTTTCCCCTGGCGGCCTGACCTTTGCCGGAGCCCCGTCCTGGAGCGGGGTCTCCTTCGCGGGCCTGCGGCACGCCGTCCTACGCGGCCAGCCGCCCGCGGACCACACCCTGCCTCCGGTCCGGTCCCTACGATCGGTGTCCATGGAAGGGGTCGGCGCGGCAGTTCCGCTGCACCGCTCCCCGCCCTCCCGTCCCCCCTCACCCCGTCATCTGGGGTTTCACCCTGTCCTCCTCACGGAGGGCAGGGTTTTTTATGGGTGCGCGCCAGGGGCTTGGCCGGGCGGCGATGGGAGAATCGCCTCCCATGACCGCTGCCGCTCGCTCCACCCCCTCCGCATCCTCCCCGTCCTCCGCCTCCGCGCCGGTGGACACGCTCACCATCCTCCGGCCCGACGACTGGCACCTGCACGTGCGCGACGGCGAGCCGCTGCTGACCGTGGTGCCCCACACGGCGGCGCAGTTCGGGCGGGCGGTGATCATGCCGAACCTGCGCCCGCCCGTCACCACGGCCGCACAGGCCCTGGCGTACAAGCAGCGCATCCTGGCGGCCGTGCCGGAGGGCGTGCGCTTCGAGCCGCTGATGACGCTCTACCTCACCGACAACCTGCCGCCCGAGGAAATCGCGCGCGCCAAGGAGGCGGGCGTCGTCGCCTGCAAGCTCTATCCGGCCGGCGCCACCACCAACAGCGATGCCGGCGTGACCGAGCTGCGCAAGATCTATCCCGTGCTGGAGGCCATGCAGAAGGCCGGCCTGCTGCTGCTGGTGCACGGCGAGGTCACGGGCAGCGAGGTCGATCTCTTCGACCGCGAGGCGGTGTTCATCGAGCAGCAGCTCATCCCGCTGCGCCGCGATTTCCCTGAACTGAAGATCGTCTTCGAGCACATCACCACCCGCGAGGCGGCGCAGTACGTGGCCGCCAGCGATGCGTACACCGCGGCCACGATCACGCCGCAGCACCTGCTGTTCAACCGCAACGCCATCTTCACGGGCGGCATCCGCCCGCACTACTACTGCCTGCCGGTGCTCAAGCGCGAGACGCACCGGCTCGCGCTCGTCGAGGCCGCCACCGGCGGCAGCCCGAAATTCTTCCTCGGCACCGACAGCGCGCCGCACGCCGCCCACCTCAAGGAGCACGCCACCGGCTGCGCGGGCTGCTACAGCGCGCACGCGGCCATGGAGCTGTATGCCGAGGCGTTCGACAACGCCGGGGCGCTCGACCGCCTGGAAGGCTTCGCCAGCCTGCACGGCCCGGCCTTCTACGGCCTGCCGCGCAACGAGGGCACCCTGACGCTGCGCCGCGAATCCTGGACCCCGCCCGAGAGCTTTCCCTTCGGCGAGGCGCTGCTCAAGCCGCTGCGCTCGGGCGAGGCGCTGGCGTGGCGCGTGGTGGACGGCGCGGCGCGCGCCTGACCGGGGCCGTGGAGGCCATCGACTGGCAGCAGCCCTGGCTCGCCCCGCTGCACGGTGAGGGCGCAGCTATCGCAAGCGCCGTGGGCGCGGGCCGACCCGTCTGGCAGGCGCTCGAAGATGCCGGGCACACGGCTTCTGTCCCGCGCTTCGTCCCCCAGGAGCGCCTGCCCGCAGGCGAAGCCTACGAAGCCTTCATCTTCCGCACCGGGGAGGTGCCCACCCGCGAGAACCTGCACGATTTCTTCAACGGTCTGGTGTGGCGGCGTTACCCGCGGGCCAAGCGCCGCCTCAATGCCCTGCAGGCCGGGGCCATCGCCGCCCAGGGCATCGGTGCCGTGCGCGGGCCGCTGCGCGATGCGATCACGGTGTTCGACGAAAACGGGGCGCTGCTGTTCGCGCCGCGGGAGTTGCGGGAGGCGCTGGCCGCGCGGGCGTGGCGCCGGCTGTTCACGGACCTGCGCCCCCTCTGGCGGCAGGCGCGCCTGGAAATTTTCGGCCATGCCCTGCTGGAGCAGTTGGTGAGGCCCCGCAAACCGCTCACGGCCCATGTGCTGCTGGTGCCGGATGCTCCTGAAAGCGTAGCGGATGTCGATGCCTGGCTGGCCGGGGCGCTGCAACCCGGGCTGCTGGAGGCCAAGCCGTTCACGCCCCTTCCCGTGCTGGGGGTGCCCGGCTGGTGGGCCGAAAACGAGAACTTTTCCTTCTATGATGACTCTTCCGTGTTCCGCAGCGCACGCCCCGCATCACAGTACACAACAGGGGTCCCTCCGCGCTGACACGGCGGCTTGAACGCCTGCCCGACATCCCCACCTTCCCGTCGTGTCGGGCCCGGCAGTCGGCCGTCTTCTTCCTCCCCCGCACCCAACGCTTCCCCTTCGTGGAGAAACCTTCGATGAAACGCATCGCGCTCTTTCTGCTCACCAACATCGCCGTCGTGGTGGTGCTGGGCATCGTCGCCAGCCTGCTCGGCGTCAACCGCTACCTGACGGCCAACGGCCTCAACCTGGGGGCGCTGCTCGGCTTCGCCTTCATCATGGGCTTCGGTGGCGCGATCATCTCGCTGCTCATCAGCAAGCCCGTCGCCAAGTGGAGTTCCGGCGTGCGCGTGATCGACGGCACGGGCTCGCCCGACGAGGCCTGGATCGTCCAGACCGTGCGCAAGTTCGCCGATCAGGCCGGCATCGGCATGCCCGAGGTCGGCATCTTCGAGGGCGACCCGAACGCCTTCGCCACCGGCGCCTTCAAGAACAACGCCCTCGTGGCGGTCTCCACCGGCCTGCTGCAGGGCATGACCCGCGAGGAGGTCGAGGCCGTGATCGGCCACGAGGTGGCCCACATCGCCAATGGCGACATGGTCACCATGACGCTCATCCAGGGCGTGATGAACACCTTCGTGGTGTTCCTTTCGCGCGTGATCGGCTACGCGGTGGACAGCTTCCTGCGCCGCAACGACGAGAACAGCTCCGGCCCCGGCATCGGCTACATGGTCACCACCATCGTGCTCGACATCGTGCTGGGCTTCCTCGCTTCGATGATCGTGGCCTGGTTCAGCCGCCAGCGCGAATTCCGCGCCGATGCGGGCGCCGCCCGCCTCATGGGCCGCCGCCAGCCGATGATCAACGCCCTGGCCCGCCTGGGCGGCATGCACCCGGCCGAGCTGCCCAAGGGCCTGCAGGCCATGGGCATCTCCGGTGGCATCGGCAAGCTGTTCAGCACCCACCCGCCGATCGAAGAGCGCATCGCCGCGCTGCAGAACGCGCAGGGCTGAGGCCCTCGACGGCAGCCGGGTTCGGGCTGCCGGCAGGAAATCGCAGGACGCAAAACCCCGCCGTGGCGACACGGCGGGGTTTTTTTGCGCCGGGGTTTCAGGCGCGGCGGGCAGGCGCCGGCTCCGCCGCCGCGGTGCCCATCGGAAGGAAGGCCGTCCGGCCGTCTCCCTCTGCCGCCGCTGCGGCCGCTCCTCCGTCCGCACGCTGGGCCTTGTCCAGCAGGAAATCGATGCATGTCCGCACGGCCCGCGTCTGGTGGCGGTTGGGCAGGTACAGCAGGTACATGTGGGTGCCGAAGATGCTCAGGCGGTATTCGTCGAGCGTGGTCAGCACTTCGCCGGTGGCGATCGCGTCCTGCACCACGTAGTCGGGCACCAGTCCCACGCCCAGCCCCGCGAGGATGCCCTGGCGCAGGAACGGGAAGTGCTCGGAGATCAGCGTGGGCTCCAGCAGCACCTCGTGCCGCTCGGCGCCCTGGTAGGCGGCGAGGCGCAGCTGGCGCCCGGTCACGCCGGCGGTGATGACCGGGCCGGCGCGCAGCGCATGCAGCGTGCGCGGCAGGCCGTGCCGGCGGGCGTAGTCGGCGGAGGCGCAGGCCAGGTAGCGCACGTTGCCCAGGCTGCGCGCCACGAGCGAGAGCGGCGGCTCCTGCACCACGCGGATGGCGATGTCCACCTCGTCGCGCAGGTTGTCGGCGCGGTTCTCGAACAGCACGTCCAGCACGATGCCCGGGTACAGGCGCTTGAATTCGATCAGCCAGTCGCCCATCACGATCTGCCCGTAGCCGCTGGGCACGCTGATGCCCACGCGGCCCTGCAGGCCCTGGCCCAGCGTGGTGACGGCCTCCTGCGCGGCCATCAGTTCGTTGCGGATGGTGCGGCCGTGCTCGTAGAGCCGCAGGCCGATCTCGGTCGGCTCCACCCGGCGCGTGGTGCGCTGCACCAACTGCACGCCCACCGCCTTCTCCAGCTTGGTGAGGTGGTAGCTCACGTTGGCGCGGGTCATGCGCAGCTTGCGCGCGGCCTGGCTCAGGTTGCCGCTGTCGATGATCTCGACCAGCAGGGTCAGCGAGGGCAGATCCATGGGTTTGCGGGGATTGGTTGAAATCCTTTGACAGTCTGTCAATGGATGATGGGATTGTCAGAAAACATTGTCGCCGCAAGAATGTCCCGGAACAGCTATCCAGGAGACAAAGCATGACCTCAGCAGCGGCTACCGCGTCGCCCGTGCAAACGCGCCTGCAGGGCGACGTTCTCGTCGTCCGTATCGACAACCCGCCCGTGAACGCGCTCGGCGCGGCAGTGCGCCAAGGCCTGCGCGACGCCATCGGCGAGGCCGAATCGCGGGCCGACGTGCAGGCGGTGCTGATCGTGGGGGAGGGCAAGGCCTTCATCGCGGGTGCCGACATCCGCGAATTCGGCAAGCCGCCCGTGGAGCCCTCGCTGCCCGAGGTCTGCCAGCGCATCGAATCCTGCGGCAAGCGCGTGGTGGCCGCCATCCATGGCGCGGCGCTGGGCGGCGGGCTGGAGGTGGCCCTCGCCGCGCACTACCGTGTGGCGCTGCCGGGCGCGCAGCTCGGCCTGCCCGAAGTGAACCTGGGCCTGCTGCCCGGCGCGGGCGGCACGCAGCGCGCACCGCGCCTGATGGGCGTGAAGCCTGCGGCAGAGATGATGCTGAGCGGCAAGCCTTTGAGCGCCAAGGCCGCCCTGGCCGCGGGCCTGGTGGACCGGCTGGTGGACGGCAGCGATCCGGTGGCCGCGGGCCTGGCCTGCGTGCAGGAGCTGCAGGCCGCGCAGGCGCCGCTGCGGCGCACGCGCGACGTCGCCATCGCCGACCGCGCCGCCGCGCTGGCCGACCTCGACGCGCTGGCAGCCGATACGGCGAAAAAGTCGCGTGGCCTGTTCTCGCCGCAGAAGATCGTCGAATGCGTGCGCAACGCCGTGGAACTTGATTTCGACGAGGGCATGCAGCGCGAGCGCGCGGCCTTCATGGAGTGCCTCGCAAGCCCGCAGCGCGCGGGGCTGATCCACGCCTTCTTCGCCGAGCGCGAGGTCGCCAAGGTGCCCGAGGCCAAGGCCGCCGCGCCGCGTCCGGTGGCGTCCATCGCCGTCATCGGCGGCGGCACCATGGGCGCGGGCATCACCGTGTCGGCGCTGGACGCCGGCCTGCCCGTGACAATGATCGAGCGCGACGACGCCTCGCTGGCCCGGGGCCGCGCGCACGTCGAGAAGGTGTACGACGGCCTCGTCGCCAAGGGCCGCATGGCGGCCGACGCCAAAGCCGCCGTGATGGCGCGCTACACGGGCAGCACGCGCTACGAAGACATCGCCGCGGCCGATCTGGTGATCGAGGCGGTGTTCGAGGATCTGGAGGTCAAGAAGGCCGTGTTCCGCGAGCTGGACCGCGCCTGCAAGCCCGGCGCCGTGCTCGCCACCAACACCTCGTACCTGGACATTGACGCGATCGCCGCCGCCACCGGGCGCCCGCAGGACGTGATCGGCCTGCACTTCTTCAGCCCGGCCAACATCATGAAGCTGCTGGAGATCGTGGTGCCGGCCAAGGTGAGCGCCGACGTGGTCGCCACGGCCTTCGCGCTGGCCAGGACGATGAAGAAGGTGCCGGTGCGCGCCGGCGTGTGCGACGGCTTCATCGGCAACCGCATCCTGGCCGTGTACAAGCAGGCGGCCGACTATCTTCTGGAAGACGGCGCGTCGCCTTATGAGATCGATGCCGCGGTGCGCGGCTTCGGCTACCCGATGGGCCCGTTCCAGGTGACCGACCTGGCCGGCGGCGACATCGGCTGGGCCACGCGCAAGCGCCGCGCGGCCACGCGCGACCCGAAGGCGCGCTACGTGGAGATCGCCGACCGCATCTGCGAGCGCGGCTGGTTCGGCCAGAAGACGGGGCGCGGCTTCTACCTGTACCCGGAGGGCGCCCGCACCGGCCAGCCCGATCCGGAAGTGCTGGCGATCGTCGATGCCGAGCGCGCGAAGAAGGGCGTCGCGGCGCGCAGCTTCACGCCCCACGAAATCATGCGCCGCTACATGGCCGCGATGGTCAACGAAGGAGCGAAGGTGGTGGAGGAGGGCATCGCCCTGCGTCCGCTGGACGTGGACGTGACCTTCCTCTCGGGCTACGGATTCCCGCGCTTCCGCGGCGGGCCGATGCACTACGCCGACACGGTGGGCCTGCCGAAGATCCTGGCCGACATCCGCGAATTCGCGCAGGAAGACCCGCTCTTCTGGAAGCCCGCGCCACTGCTGGAAAAGCTCGTGGCCGAGGGCCGCGACTTCGGCAGCCTGAACCGCGCCGCCGCCGAAGCGCACTGACCGAACGACAGCACGAGCGACCCACGAAAGACCCCATGGATCTGCAATTCACCCCCCAGGAGGAGGCCTTCCGCGACGAAGTGCAGGCCTTCCTGAAAGAGCACCTGCCCGCCGACCTCTCGCACAAGGTGCGCGCCGGCCTGCGCCTGGACAAGGCCGACATGGAGCGCTGGCACGCGATCCTGAACGCGCGCGGCTGGCTCGCCAACCACTGGCCCGAGCAGTACGGCGGGCCGGGCTGGAACGCTGTGCAGAAGTTCATCTTCGAGAACGAATGCGCACTGGCCGGCGCGCCGCGCATCGTGCCCTTCGGCGTGAACATGCTGGGCCCGGTGCTCATCAAGTACGGCACCGAAGCGCAGAAGCAGTACTGGCTGCCGCGCATCCTGAGCGGCGAGGACTGGTGGTGCCAGGGCTATTCGGAGCCCGGCGCGGGATCGGACCTGGCCTCGGTCAAGACCACCGCAGTGCGCCAGGGCGACCATTACGTCGTCAACGGCCAGAAGACCTGGACCACGCTCGGCCAGCACGCCAACATGATCTTCTGCCTGGTGCGCACCGACCGTGAGGCCAAGGCGCAGTCGGGCATCAGCTTCCTGCTGGTGGACATGCGCTCGCCCGGTGTCGAGGTGCGCCCGATCATCACGCTGGACGGCGAGCACGAGGTGAACGAGGTGTTCTTCACCGACGTGCGCGTGCCCGCCGAGAACCTGGTGGGCGAAGAGAACAAGGGCTGGACCTACGCCAAATACCTGCTGACCTACGAACGCACCAACATCGCTGGCGTGGGCTTCTCGGTGGCCGCGCTGGAGAAGTTGAAGCGCGTGGCCGCCACCGTGCAGTGCAACGGCCGCCCGCTCGCGCAGGACCCGCTGTTCGCCGCGCGCCTCGCCCGCGTGGAGATCGACCTGGAGAACATGAAGACCACCAACCTGCGCGTGATCGCCGCCGTCGCCGGCGGCGGCGTGCCGGGCGCGGAAAGCTCCATGCTGAAGATCCGCGGCACCGAGATCCGCCAGGAGATCCTCTCGCTCACGCGCCGCGCCATGGGGCCGTATGCGCTGCCCTTCGAGGAAGAGGCGCTGCACGCCGGCCACGAAGACCTCGCCGTGGGGCCGGAAGGCGCCGCCGCGGCCGCGGCCAACTACTTCAACTACCGCAAGCTGTCGATCTTCGGCGGCTCCAACGAGATCCAGAAAAACATCATCTCCAAGATGATCCTCGGACTGTGACGCCATGAATTTCGAACACACCGAAGACCGCCGCATGCTGGCGGACACGCTGGACCGCTTCATCGCCGGGCAGGCCGGCATCGAGCAGCGCAACCACGCCGCCTACGGCGCGCAGGGCCACAGCCCCGCGCTGTACCGCGGCTTCGCCGAGCTGGGCGCGATCGGCGCGCTGTTCACCGAGGCCGACGGCGGCTTCGGCGGCGCGGGCTTCGACGTCAGCGTGGTGTTCGAGCGCCTGGGCCGCGGCCTGGTGGCCGAACCCCTGCTGGGCGCCCTGATGGTGGGCCGCGCCGTGGCGGCGGCCGGCAGCGCCGCGCAGAAAGACACCGTGCTGGCGCCGCTGATGGCCGGCGAGGCCGTGGCCGCGCTGGCGCACGACGAGCCGGGCGGGCACTACGAGCCGACGCGCGTCACGGCCACCGCGCGCCGTGCGGGCGATGGCTGGGTGATCGACGGCGCCAAGGGCGTGGTGCTGTTCGGCGACAGCGCCGGCTGGCTTCTGGTGTCGGCCCGCACGGGCGGCGGCGGCTTCGGCGCGGCGGGCATCTCCCTGTTCCTGGTGCCCGGCGATGCCGCGGGCCTCACCCGCCAGGGCCATGGCCGCATCGACGGCGGCCGCACCGCCGAACTGGTCTTCACGAACGTGGCCGTGGGCGCGGATGCGCTGCTGGGCGCGGAAGG
Organism: uncultured Acidovorax sp.; assembly: GCA_913774955.1. Classification (GTDB taxonomy): domain Bacteria; phylum Pseudomonadota; class Gammaproteobacteria; order Burkholderiales; family Burkholderiaceae_C; genus Paracidovorax. The sequence continues at coordinate 5,120 of CAJYKV010000019.1, read as the reverse complement.
CGAGGGCGCCGCGCTGCTGGAGCGCGCCGTGGGCTGGGGCCTGCTGGCGCTCTGCGCCGAGGCCGTGGGCGCGATGGACGTGGCCAAGGAACACACGCTGGAGTATCTGCGCACCCGCAAGCAGTTCGGCGTGCCGATCGGCAGCTTCCAGGCGCTGCAGCACCGCATGGCGGATCTGCTGCTGGAGGTGGAGCAGGCCCGCTCTGCCGTCATCAACGCCGCGGCCGCGATCGACGGCGCGGACCGCACCGCGCGCGAGCGGGCGCTCTCGGCCGCCAAGTTCAGCATCGGGCGCATCGGCACGCTCGTGGCCGAGGAAAGCATCCAGATGCATGGGGGCATCGGCATGACCTGGGAACTGCCGCTGGCGCACTATGCGAAGCGGCTGGTGATGATCGACCACCAGCTGGGCGATGAGGACCACCACCTGGCGCGCTATATCGCTTTGAATCAACCCGCATAAGACGAAGAAGGATCCCAGCCCATGACGGAGACGACCGCGCCCCTGCTGCAGCGCCGCGAAGGCGCCGTGCTGGTGCTCAGCAACAACAACACCGCCGCGCGCAACGCCCTGTCGCCCGCGTTCTATGCCGCGCTGACCGCGGCATTGGCCGCTGCGCAGCAGGATCCCGCGGTGGGCGCCATCGTGCTCACCGGCGAAGGCGGCCACTTCTGCGCGGGCGGCGACCTGCGCCAATTGGCGAAGCGGCGCGAGCTGCCCATCGAAGAGCGCCGCGCCAAGCTGGAAGGCCTGCACGACCTGATCCGTGCGGTGCGCGGCAGCGGCAAGCCGGTGATCGCGGCCGTGGAGGGTGCGGCGGCCGGCGCGGGCCTGTCGCTGGCGCTGGCCTGCGACATGCTGGTGGCGGCGCGCAACGCCGTATTTTCGGTGGCCTACGTGAAGGTCGGCCTCACGCCCGACGGCGGCGCGACGGCGTTCCTGGCCGAATTCGTGTCACGCCAGGTGCTGACGGAGCTGTGCCTGACGGGCGAGCGCATCTCGGGCGAGCGCCTGCATGCCCTCGGCGCCGTCAACCGCCTGGCCGAACCGGGCGAGGCACTGTCGGGCGCGCTGGCACTGGCCGCCAGCGTGGCGAACGGGCCGCAGCAGGCCATGGCGCGCATCAAGGCGCTGTGCCTGGCGGCGCCCCAGGCCACGCTGGAAGAGCAACTGGAGAGCGAAGCGCAGAGCATGGTGCTGTCGCAGGAAACCGAAGAGTCCCGCGAAGGCATCGCCGCCTTCCTGGAAAAGCGCGCGCCCGATTACGTGCGCCTGCGCGGCCCCGCGGCCTGACGCGCTTGCCCTGCCGGGTCGCGCAGGGGGCAGCGGCGACGCCGCCCGCCGCACCACAATGAACGAATGACTGGAGACAAGACCTTGAACGCCACCACCCCTGACGCCGCATCGCCGGACGCCATCGACTTTCCGCTGGAGGGCGTGCGCGTGCTCGACCTCTCGCGCGTGTTCGCCGGGCCGCTCTGCGGCCAGGTGCTGGCCGATTTCGGCGCCGAGGTGGTGAAGGTGGAGCATCCCGGCCGCGGCGACGACACGCGCGACTGGGGCATGCGCATCGGCAAGACCGAGACCACCTACTACAACAGCATGAACCGCAACAAGCGGTCGATCACGCTGGACCTGCAGAGCCCCGAGGGCGCGAAGATCGTGCACGAACTGCTGCCGCAGTTCGACGTGGTGATCCACAACTTCAAGACCGGCGGCGCCGAGAAGCTGGGCCTGGGCTACGAGCAGCTCAAGGCGATCAAGCCCGACCTGATCTACTGCGCCGTGGCCGGCTACGACGTGACCGGCCCGGAGGCCAAGCGGCCGGGCTACGACCTGGTGATCCAGGGCGAGACGGGGCTCATGGCGCTCAACGGCGAGGCCTCGCAGCCGCCGCTGAAATTCGGCGTGGCCGTGGTCGACCTGATGACCGGCATGTACGCCGCGCAGGCCGTGCTGGCGGCCCTGTTCCAGCGCGGCCGCACCGGCCGTGGCCGCCTCATCGAGATGGCGCTCTACGACTGCGGCCTCATGGTCACCGGCTACTACGGGCTCGATGCGATGCAGCTGGGGCACGACCCGGCACGCTACGGCAACGCCCATCCGTCCATCGTGCCCTATGGCATGTTCGAGGCGGCGGATGGCCCGCTCATCATCGCCGTGGGCAACAACGCGCAGTTCGACAAGTTCTGCCGCCAGGTGATCGAGCGGCCCGACATCGTGGAAGACCCGCGTTTCGCCACCAATGTGCAGCGTGCGAAGAACCGCCACGAGATCGGTCCGATGCTCACCGAACTGATCCGCAGCTTCCCGCGCGACGTGCTGCTGGAGCGCATGACGGCCTGCGGCATTCCCTGCGGCAAGGTCGCCGGCCTGCACGAAGCGCTCACCAGCGAGCGCACGCGGCGCGGCGGCCTGCTGCAGGACATGCCGCACCCCGTGGTGGGCACCACGCCGGTGTTCGCGCCGCCTTACCGCATCGACGGCCAGCGCCTGCCCATCCGCCATGCGCCCCCCACGCTGGGCGAGGGCACGCGCGAAGTGCTGCAGCGCCTGCTGCAATTGAGCGACGAAGCACTGCAGGGCCTGCAGCAGCGCGGCGTGCTGACCCTGCCGGAGGCACCCCTGCCGCCCGCCTGATTTCCCCCGCCGGCTCGGTGCAGCAGGCCGCCCGCAGAGGCGGCGCACCGGGACCGATCTTCCCCAGAGAACCCCCGGAGACAACACCATGACAGGTTCCCGATTCAACCGCCGCGCCGTGCTGCACGGCATGGCCGCGCTCGGCGGCGCCGGCTGGCTGGGCACGGCCCCCGCCCAGACCCCGAAAGCAGCCGCCTGGCCCACCAAGCCGATCAAACTCATCGTGCCGTTCAACGCCGGCGGCGCCACCGACATCATCGCCCGCAGCGTGGGCGAAGCCCTGTCGCAGCGCCTGGGCCAGCCGGTGGTGGTGGACAACCGGGGCGGCGCCGCGGGCATCCTGGGCACCGACATGGTCGCCAAGGCCGCGCCCGACGGCACTACGCTGCTGCTCTCGCTCAGCACCTCGATGCTGATCAACCAGTTCCTCTACACCAAGCTGCCCTACGATCCGCAGAAGGACCTGACGCTGATCACGCAGATCGCGGCCGCGCCCGTCACGCTGGTGGTCCACCCTTCGGTGCCGGCCGGCAACATGAAGGAACTGCTCGCCTACGTGAAGGCGAACCGGGGCAAGGTCTCGTACGGTTCCTGGGGCGTGGGTTCGTACGCGCACCTGGGCGGCGCCTACATGAGCAAGACGCAGGACGCCGACATGGCCCACGTCGCCTACAAGGGCGAGGCGCCCATGATCCAGGACCTGATCGGTGGGCAATTGCAGCTGTGCTTCTCCAGCGCGCAGAACACCAAGCCCTTCATCGATTCGGGCCGCCTGAAGGCCATCGGCGTGACCGGCATGCAGCGCATGGACATCCTGCCCCAGCTGCCCACGATCCACGAGCAGGGCGTGACGGACGATGCCTATGCCGTCTTCGGCTGGGTCGCCATGGGCGGCCCCGCGAACCTGCCCAGGGAGGTGATGGATGTGCTCCAGGCGCACCTGCGCGAGATCGCCCGCGATCCGAAACTGCTCGAGCGCATCCGCGGAGCGGGCTTCATGCCGCTCATGAACGGCCCCGAGGCCTTCCAGGCCAACTACCGCCGCGACATGCCGGTCTGGAAGGCGCTGGTCGAGGCGGCCGGCGCCAAGCTCGACTGACGCACGCGCGGGCCCGCGCGCAGCCGCCCCGGCCCCGTGCCGGCTGCGCGCGGGTACCCCTGCCGCCGTGGCGCCGGAGCAGCGCCGCCACCATTTTCTTTCCCTGTTTTCCCTGAACCCAGAACCGAACCGGAGACCCCCCGAATGCCTTTGTTCCCCACCGCCCCCCTGGCCCGCGCCACCCGCCGCACGCTGCTGGGCCTCGCCGCCGCCGGGCCGCTCGCGCTGCTGTCGGCCGGCAACGCCGGGGCGCAGCCGTCCGCGCCGGCCGGTGCCTGGCCCGGCAAGATGATCCGGCTGGTGGTGCCGTTCCCCGCGGGCGGGCCCACCGACACGGCATCGCGCATCGTGGGGCAGAAACTGGCCGAGCGGCTCGGCCAGGCCGTGGTGGTGGACAACCGGCCGGGCGCCTCGGGCTCGATCGCCGCGCTGCAGGTGGCCAAGTCCGATCCGGACGGCTACACACTGATGATGCTGGCCACGCCCACGCTGCTGGCGCCGCACCTCTACAAGAAGACCGGCTACGACACGCTGAAGGACTTCACGCCCGTGGCCACGGTGTACGACCTGCCGATCGTGGTGGTGGTCAATCCCGCGCAGCTGCCCGACGTGAAGACCCTGCCGCAGCTCATCGCCCACGCCAGGGCGCAGAAGACGCCGATGAACTACACCAGCTCGGGCACCGGCAGCTTCGGCCACCTGAGCATGGAACTGCTCAAGCAGATGGGCGGTTTCGACATGCAGCACGTGCCCTACAAGGGCGGCGTGCCCGCGATCACCGACACCATCGGCGGGCAGGTGCCGGTGATGTACGCCGACCTGGTGGCCGCGCTGCCGCACGTGCAGGCCGGCAAGCTGCGCGCCCTCGCCGTGGGCTCGCCGCGCCGCGTGGCGATGCTGCCCGACGTGCCGACGATCGCCGAGCAGGGCTTCCAGGGCTACGACGCGGTGTCGTGGGGCGGCCTGATGGCGCCGCGCGGCACGCCGAAGGCGGTGGTGGACCGCGTGGCCGGCGAGGTGCGGCAGATCCTGGCCGAGAAGGACGTGCAGGACCGGCTGCTGGGCGCGGGCGCGATCGCGCACTTCCAGGACCCGGCGCAGATGGCCGAGCGCGTGCGGCAGGACTACGCCAAGTGGGGCGGAATCATCCGCGACAAGGGCATCGCATCCGAGTGACCGGGCGTCCCGACTCCACCGGCATCTCCTTCTTTTTCTTCCAGTCTTTATCCAACGAGGTCATCCCATGAAAATCCTGGTCCCCGTCAAGCGCGTGGTGGACTACAACGTGAAGGTCCGCGTGAAGTCGGACAACACGGGTGTGGACATCGCGAACGTGAAGATGAGCATGAATCCGTTCGACGAGATCGCCGTGGAGGAGGC
>CAJYKV010000018.1 GCA_913774955.1 uncultured Acidovorax sp. | reverse complement strand
TGGAGTTCAGACGTGTGCTCTTCCGATCTCTGCGCGTTGCCCGAGCACCGCGTCTACCGCGGGTCGCTGGTGGTGACGGGCTTCTTGACCGTCGGTTCCTTCACCACGGTCGTCGGCGACATCAAGGCGCGCGGAGGCATCGCGCTCGGGGAGGGTGCGGTAGTACATGGAGCGATCACCTGCGAGCAATCCGTGCACCTGCTGCCGGGCGCGCTGGTGCTCGGGCCGGTGGTATGCGAGGGCGACGTGCTGCTCGGCACCCGCACCGTGGTGGGGCTGCACGATGCCCTGACGACGGTGAGCGGGCGCTGCATCGTGGCCGAGGAAGGTGCCACCGTGCACGGCACGCTCTGGGCGCACGAAATCGGCATGGTGAAGCACACATGAAAAGCTTTGCCGTGAAAGCCTTCTCCATCCTCCGCACCGCGGCCGCGTTATTCTCCATGGCATCGGCGCAAGCTGGTGCTCCGCCGCAGCTGGATCTGCGGGGGTACGGAGGAGACACCGGGATCATCACCATTCTGCACGGAGGCCAGGCGAGCGATCCGTACTTCACGCTGCAGGCCCTGCTGCTGGCCCACGACAACGGGCTGGACATGGCGGCCCCGGCGGCGCGGTTCGTAGACTGGCTGGTGCCCCTGCAGAAGCCCGACGGCACCTTCGACCGCTTCTGCCGCGAGGGCGACCACTGGAAGTCCTGCAAGACCGCCGATGCCGACGATTCGCTGCTCGCCATGTGGCTGCGCCTGCTGCAGACCATGCCCGCGCACGTGAAGGCGTCGCCCGCGCTGCGCCGGAGCCAGGTGGCCAGCCGGGCCGCTCTGGCCCACCTCTACCAACCGTCGCGCGGGGTCTACATGGTCTCGCCCGTGTACCTGCACGGGCTGTTCATGGACAACCTGGAGGTCTGGTCCCTGCGCGTGCGCGAAGCACCGGGAACCCGCGGCGGCGTGCCGCCCGAGCAGCTCGCGCGAGCCATTCACGACACGTTCTGGGATCCGGTGAACCGCCGCTTTCTGGTATCCACACAGCTGGAGCAGCGATCGCAGCAGGCGGCTTTCTACCCCGACCACGTGGCGCAGCTGTTTCCGTTGATGGTGGATTTCCCCCTGCTGCCCGCCGCCGCGGACGTGCACTACCGCGACTGGATGCGACAGCACCGCAGCGCGTGGCTCGCACAGGGCCGCACGGACTATCCCTGGGGAATCATCGCCGTGCTGGCGCTGCGCCGCCAGGACACGGACACTGCACGCTGCTGGCTGCGCCACAGCGTCCCGCTGCGCCATTCGGCGCGCTGGGCCGTCACCGATGAGGTCGCTTTCCAGATCCTGGACAGCCATGGGGTGCGCGAGGCATCTCCCGCGGCCTCTTGCCGATAGCGGCCCGAGCGTGCACGCGCACCCGCACGCGCATCGACGAAACCATAACCATCCACGAACCGCAGGGAGTCTCCCATGTACCGCCACCTGGCCAGCGCTGTCGCCTTGCCCCTGATCGTCTCGATGCCGGCGCTCTGCATCGCGCAGGCCTCCGCCACGGGCGGGGACCTCGCCGTTCCCGCGCCGCCCGCACCCCCCGATGAGCGCACCCGCAGCGTTCAGGTGAGCGCGGGTGCGCAGCACCTGAGCGATCCTTACGGCGACTGGCACGACATGACGCTGCGCGGGGGGTGGGGCCTGCCGGGCCACACGTTGCAGGGCGAGCTGTCCGCCCACCGGCGCTTCGGCGTGAATGGCACCTACCTGGGGCTGGGCGACACGCACGAATTCAACGAGGACTGGTACGGCTCCGCCACCGTAGGCGCGGGCGACGGCGCCTTCTACCTGCCCGACTACCGCGTGGATGTCACGCTGAACCGCAAGCTCCTCGCCGAGCGGCGGCTGGTGGCCACGCTGGGGGCTGGTTATTATAAAGCGCCCGACGGACACTCCGATCGGAGCGTGCTGCTGGGAGCCACCTACTATTTCACGGCGCCCTGGATCGTCGAAGGGGGCGCGCGGTTCAACGAAAGCGCTCCCGGCAGCGTGAAGACCCGCCAGTACTTCATGGCCGCGACCTGGGGCCGCCAGAAGGCCGACCTCGTGACGGCGCGCGTGGGCTGGGGAGGGGAGGGCTACCTGGCCACCGGGCCCGCGACGCAGCTGGTCAATTTCCGCAGCCGGGAGGCCAGCCTCGCCTGGCGGCACTGGATCGGTGCGAACACCGGCTTCCTGCTGGCCGCGAACCGCTACAGCAATCCGCTGTACCGGCGCGTCGGCATCACCATCGGCCTGTTCCACGATTTCTGAGCGGAGAGCCCATGGCCCCCCTGAACCCACCGCAGGTCGCGGCAGAACGCCCCGTGCCGTCCCATGGTCCCGATTTCGCCGCCACCTTTGCGCAACTGCGCCTCACCGGCAAGCAGACCGACCACCGCCCGCACCGGGCCATCACGCCGCTGCGGATCACCCCGTACCTGGTCGCCCAGGCCATCGTGCTGCCCGTCGCGCTGTGCGCGCTGCTGGCATCGCATCGGCACGATCTGTTCGATCTTTGGCGGGACATCATCCTGTTCTGGTCGAGGGAGCTGGGGGTGCCTCTGGTGCGCGCGCCGCTCGAAGGGCGGCTGGGGTCGGACGGCATGGCGCTCTCGGCCGGCGCGTACGACCGCCCCCTGCCGGGCCTGACCGGCATGGCGGTGGCGGCCGCGACCGTGGTCGGACTGCTTTGGGCCTCACTGCGGATGCGCAACGACAGCCTGCCGCTGAAGTACCCGATGCGGATCGTAGGCGTGGTGCAGGGGTTCGCGCTGGCCTATTTCTGGTTCGTTCCGCTGCAGTTTCCGTACACGATCTCGCGGCACAGCGAGGAACTGCTGTTCATCGGCTACGTGATGATGATCGCCACGCCGGTGATGCTCGCCGCCGGCTACTACTTGTTGAACGAAAGCCTCTGGACGAAGGTGGCCAATACCGTGGCGATCCTGGCATTCTTCACACTGTTCATTCCCCACCAGGTGATGGCCCAGGCCTGGATCATGTACCACCTGTCGGTGCTCTATATGCCAGTGCTCTACATCTGCTTCGGCGCGGTATTCGACGCGCTGGTGTTCGTGGCGCTGTATTCCTGGGCGATGAGCGACGTCTCGCCGCATGCCACGCGTTGACCTCTCCGTGCGCTGACTCCGTTTCGCCCGGGGCCCGGGCGCATGGCCCCGGGCGCTTCGGCGCGTTTCGCGAGTCGCTCTCAGTGAGGCGGCGTCGGCAGCAGCCGGTCGTATTCCCGTTTGACGACGGCATAGCATTCGCAGGAGCGCTCTTCCAGCCCGGGACGGTCGAGGATTTCGATGTGCCCGCGCGTATAACGTATCACCCCTGCCTTCTGCAATTTGGCGGCAGCCTCGGTCACGCCCTCGCGGCGCACGCCCAGCATGCCGGCAATGACTTCCTGGGTTATGTACAGGGAGTTTCCGTGCAGGCGGTCCAGGCTCAACAGCAGCCAGCGGCACAACTGCTGATCCACCACGTGGTACCGGTTGCACACTGCCGTCTGCGACATTTGTGTGAATAGCGCCTGGATGTACCGCAGCAGCAGCGGCATGATCACCGGGCTCAGGAATTCGTGCCGGACGAGGTCGGCCCGGATCCGGAACGCCTGGCCGGCGCTTTGCACCACTGAATTGCCGATCGTCGATCCTCCCCCAAGCAGCAGGGAGACGCCCACCAGCCCTTCACGGCCCACCACGGCGATCTCCGCAGCGGAGCCGTTCTCCATGGCATATTTGATCGACACCACTGCCGTCGAGGGAAAATAGACGTGGCGCACAATTTCGCCTGACTCGTGCAGTACCTTGCCGGCCGACAGTTCCCGTTTCTCGAAATACGGCAGCCACCGCGCGAGATCCCGTGCGGGAATACTCCTCAATATTCCGTTGCTTACGGCTTCTTCAGCTCCCAGCACATGCGGCCCTGTTCTGACAATGTGTGTGCATACGCATCAAAAGTATAGAAATAGGGGAGAGCGGCCTCTGTGCGCTACCGCACTCAACAGGAAATGGTCAGACCGTCGTGAAATCCGCAGGCGCGGCATGGCGCAGCGGCACTCGGTCACTGAATTTCTGCAGAAAGCAAAGGTTGGAATACGCGCCTGTGGGAACCTGTTAGAAGCGACGAAACTCGGCCTTCAGAACGTGAAGGGGGCCGCCGGGGGTAAACGTCGGGGCGCGGTGGCTTGGAGGGAGCAGCGGCACCGGAACGATTTCATCGGCAAGCCACACTACAAGCTACGTTAAAAATCCGGTTGCCGCTTGTCAGCAAATGTCGACGATTGCCCCTGTACCTCGGCAGCAATCGACGCCCCGCCGCTTCATTCCAGAGGGAGAAGGCGGGCGGACCCGCAGACCGCAACGGCCGGATAATCGTCGCTCTCTTCCCTGCCGTCAGCCCGTGAACTCCCCCGTCTTCGCCTCGCTCGTCCCGGTCATCCTCTGCATCGCCATCGGCTTCTTCGCGGCCCGCATCGGCTGGGTGCGCGCCACCGCGATCAAGGACCTCTCCAACATCGTCTTCCTGGTGCTCACGCCGGCACTGCTGTTCCGCACCATGGGCGCGGTGCGGGTGCAGGACCTGAACTTCGAGCCGGTGGCGCTGTACTTCCTGGCGGCGAGCCTGGTGTTCGTCGTCACCATGGCCTTCGCGGGTTTCACCACCCGTGCGGCGGCCCGGGGCCTCGCGAACATGTTCAGCAACAACATCATGATCGGCGTGCCGCTGGTCGGACTGGTGTACGGGAAGGAAGGGCTGGTGACGCTCTTCACGCTGATCTCGCTGCATGCGCTGGTGCTGCTCACGGCCGCCACGGTCGTGTTCGAACTCGCCGAGGCGCGCGAGAGCCAGCGCTCGGGCCGCAGCGCGCCGCGCCCGGTGCTGCACACCGTGCTGCAGGCGGTGCGCAACGGCATCGTGCACCCGGTGCCGCTGCCCATCCTGGCGGGCCTGCTGTTCGGCCAGACGGGCCTGGTGCTGCCCGAGGTGATCGACAAGCCGCTGCAGGTGCTGGGCACCGCGCTCGGCCCCATGGCGCTGCTGCTGGTCGGGGTCACGCTGGCCTACACCAGGGTGGGCCACCATGCGCGCGAGGCGCTGGGCATCGCCGTGGTCAAGAACATCGCCCACCCGCTGCTGCTGTTCGCGCTGGCCTGGAGCATGGGCCTGTCGGGCCTTCCGGTGGCGGTGATGTTCACCGCCGCGGCCCTGCCGGTGGGCGCCAACGTGTTCCTCTTCACCCAGCGCTACGGCACCATGCAGGACGAGGTGTCCGCCAGCATCGCGCTCTCGACCGCGCTGGCGCTGGTCACGGTGCCGGTGATGCTGCTGCTGGCCCAGCGCCTCTGGCACTGAGCGCGGCAACGCACCGCCGTCAGAACGGCCGGGTCAGCAGGCCGTAGACGGTGCGGATGCCGTCCAGGTAGTTGCCCATGCGCATGTTCTCGTTGCTCGCGTGCTGGTTGTTGTCGGCATTCACGAGCGGCACGATGACGAAGGGCACGTCGAGCACCTTGACGATTTCCGCCGTGGGCACGGTGCCCCCCATCATGCGGATGCGCACCGGTTCGGGCTGTGCACCGAAGGTTCCGGCCATCGCCGTGTACGCCCACTGGCCGACGGCCGAATCGATGGGCGTGCCAGCTGCATCGCCGCCTTCGCTCTGGTATGCGAAGCTCGCCAGCTTGTCGTAGCGGGCCCGGTCCTCGTCGCTCGGCTGGCCCTTCACCAGGTGGTACCCCTGCTGGCGGATGTGCGTCTCGATGCGCTGGCCGAGGTAGCGCGCATCCGAATCGGGCGTCGTCCGCAGGTCGAGTTCGGCGACCGCGGTGTGCGGCACGATGTTGGCGACCTTGTCACCCACCGCGGCCGAGGCCATGCCCCGCACGTTGAGCGACGGATACTGCATCGCTTCCTGGTAGTTGGAGCCGACGCCGTCGGGCTTCGCGATGCCCAGGCGCTTGCGCATCGCGCCCTCGTCGTCGGGCACCGCCGCCATGATCTTCCGCTCGGCATCGCCGAGCCGGACGTGGTCGTAGTAGCCCGGCACCTTCACGCGTCCCTGGTCGTCCTTCATAGAGGCCAGCAGGGTCGCCAGGCGTTGCGCGGGGTTGGGCGAGTAGTTGCCGTAGTGCCCGCTGTGAAGCGCCACCTTGGCACCGTACACGGTCAGGGTGGCCTGCGCCGCGCCGCGGTTGCCGAAGATCAGCGTCGGGCGGTTGGTGGCGTGCATCGGGCCGTCATGGATGACGATGGCATCGGAGCGCAGCAGCTCGCGGTGCGTGGTCATCACCTTGCCGATGGAAGGCGAGCCTTTTTCTTCCTCGCTGTCGAGCACCACCTTCACGTTCACACCCAGCGTGGCGGCATCGGCACGGATGGCGTCGATCGCCGAGAGGAACATCATGATCGGGGCCTTGTCGTCCGCGGACGACCGGCCGAACACGCGCCATTCCGGATCGACCCTGCCTTCGAAGAGCTGCGCGGAATCGATCTCTTCCCATTCACCCGCGGCCGAGCGGCGCTTGAGCACCGGAACCCACGGGCTCTTCTGCGCCCACTGTTCCGGGATGACCGGCTGCCCGTCGAGGTGCATATAGAACAGCACGGTCTTGCGCTGCGGATCGGCGCCCGGCAGTTCGGCGAACAGCATCGGCTTGCCGTCGTTCTCCAACTGGCGGGTCACGAAACCGCGCTTGCGGAAGGAGGCTTCGAGAAACTCCACGTTCCTGCGCACGTCCGCCGGCACGATGGCGTCGTTGGGCAGCTTGAGCAGATCGAAGTATTCGCGGTAGCTCGCCTGAGCGAAACGCTCGGCGGAGGCGGCGGACAGTTCGGCGGCATGGGCGCCGAAACTGGAGGCGATGGCGGCTGCAGCGGCCAGAGAAAGGAGTTGCTTCATACCCGCCGACGATACGCGCTAACCGCGCGCGCCTCCATCCGGGCATTTCTCCCTGTGGAAACCGGCAACCGCCCTGCAGCACCGCTCCGTCAGGGCGCGAGGCGCTCGCGCACCCAGGCGCCCGGGGTTTCCTCGCGGTAGCAGAGCCGGTCGTGCAGGCGGCTCTTGCGGCCCTGCCAGAACTCCCACCGATCGGGCTGCAGCCTGTAGCCGCCCCAGTGCGGCGGGCGGGGCGGCTGCAGCAGGAACTGCGCCCCGTATTTGGCCGCGTTGGCCACCAGCACGCCCCGGCCGGAGATCACCTCGCTCTGCGGGCTCGCCCAGGCGCCGATGCGCGAATCCAGGGGCCGGCTCGCGAAATACGCGTCGCTCTCCGCATCGCTCACCTTCTCCACGCGGCCCTCGATGCGCACGACGCGCTCCAGCTCGACCCAGTGGAACTGCAGGGCCGCGAACGGATTGCCCGCCAGCTGCCGGCCCTTGCGGCTCTCGTAGTTGGTGTACCAGACGATGCCGCGCTCGTCGTAGCCCTTGATGAGCACGATGCGCGTGCTCGGCCGCAGGTCGGCGCCCACGGTGGCCAGCGTCATCGCGTTCGGCTCGGGCACCTGCGCCGCCACGGCTTCCTGCAGCCACTGGTCGAACTGGCGCAGCGGATCGGCATGGGAGGCCTCCTCGCTGAGCTCGGCGCGCTCGTAGCTCTTGCGCAGGTCGGCGATGGAGGACGACAACGGGGAGGAGTGGGAAGACATGCCGTGATTGTGCATGCCTTCCCCGCCGGTCCCGCGGCCCGCGGGCCGGGCGGCGTCACACCGGGGCCGATTGGCGGTCCTGCTCGGCGATGCGCTGCATCAGCGCGCCGACGTCCACCTGTTCGCCGGGCCTTTCCTGCGGCGTGCCGCGCAGCGCGCCCCAGCAGCGTGCGATCAGGTCGGTCACCCCGTTCATCGTGTTGACGATCGCGCGTCCGGCCGGGAAGGTGACCGCCAGCGAGGGGTGTTCGATGGCGCGCAGTTCGTCCTCGGTGATCTCGATGCCCGGCGCCTCGCCGGACTCCTGCTCCTGCGAACGCGCGAGGCGCTCGACCGCCTTGTGGGCGATCAGTTCGATCACGCGCCGGTGCTTCTCCGCGTCCGTGGTGAGCCGTCCGCCGAGCCCACCGAGATGGTTGGCGGTCAGGATGCCGGTGCCCAGGCTGAGCACCTCGGTCGGCGTGTTCACCATGATGGTGGCGATCTTCTGCACCACCGGCCGGAGCACGTGGGCGCGCGACATCGAGTCGAAGGGCAGGAATCCAGTGAGCAGGCTGATCACCGAGCCGATGCCCATCGAGTTGATGGACAGCCCATGGCCCGGCGCCACCTCCAGCGCTCCCTGCGTGTCCGCCAGGGCATGGTCGGCCAGCGCGCGCCGTGCCCGGGTCTCGCCGGCGTCCGCGGGCAGCGCCACGCCCGGCGCGGGGAAGAAGCCCTCGTTCATGCGCTCCAGCACCCCGGACGCCATCTCGCCATGGCCCTCCGCGACTTCGTGGGGCACCATGGCGCCCGACGTCGAGACGGCGATCTGGTTGGCGACGAGGCTCACCGGCTGCATGGCCCAGCTCTGCGTCAGCTCCACCGCGTTGTTCGGAATCGACCCGACGGCCGCGATGGTGCCGGACACGAAGGACGCCTTCAGGTCGTCCATGAACTCCTCCATCGACTCCGGCAGCAGCGGCTCGTGCTGGAAGGTGCCGAGCAGGCGCTTGATCACGAACGAATCCATGCCTTCCGCGAACAACGGCGTGAGCGAAGCCAGCATCACCTCGGCGAACTGGGTCGCGGGATGGTCCTCGCCATAGGCCGATGCGATCGCCTTCGTCACGGCGCCCCACGCCACGACATCCAGCGCGAACGCCACGCCGCCGCTCGCGACCATGCTCGCCAGCATGCTCCAGCCCAGGGCCGGCGTGAACTGCTTGTGCGACAGCACGGCCTGGATCGCCTGGGCGCCCATCCGCCCCCGCAGCTCGAGCGTGACCGGATCGCCCGCGCTCAGCGTGCGGTTGACCAGCGCCTGCAGGCCTTCGTGGCTGGATTCCGCTCGGTAGCGCACCCCCTGCAGGAATTCGAACGGGCGGTTCTCCGGATTGCTCCCCAGACCCGGCACGGGGGCCAGATGGGAATCGTCCACGGCGCTGGCCGGGTCCACATCCTTCAGGCTGACCGGGCGCAGCCGTGCCTGCTCGCCGAACGCGGCAGCTCCCTTCTTGATGGCCTCGCGCGCCGCGTAGGTGGAGAGATCGATGCTGGCTTCTTCCGTGCCGCCGTCCGCCAGGTGGATCTGGCGGACCCTGCAGCCCGCGGAGAACTCCCAGGCGTTGAGCAGGATGTCGGCCTCCAGGGGCAGGCGGAGTTCGGGCGTGCCGTCGAGCGACAGGCGCGCCGCTTCCTCGGGAAACTTCGCCTGCACATAGTCGAGCACCGCCTGCACGGCCTTGTCGGGCGAGGTCAGGCGCTGGTCGGGGCCGCGGCCGACCGTGCCCTGGAGCGCCATCGGGTGCGTGAACCGATCGGTGGAGACGATCTCCTTGAGCTGCGCGACGTAGGCGTCCCGCTGCAGCTTCTGGATGCGCTTGAGCCGCCCCAGCAGCGCGGTCTGCCGCGCCAGGGTGGTGAGATGCGCGTCCGTGCGGGCCGCGACCCGGGCGTCCCCGGCGGGCAGGGCGTCGGCTTGGGCGAGGCGTTGCGTGGCCCGGCTGCGCTCCAGCTGGAGCATCTGCGTGAGCACGGCGCTGCGCAGGCGGGCGTTGCGGGGCGGGCCGGCGGAGGGCGAGGGGCTGCTGGCGGAGCCTTCGCCGGCGGCGCGCTGGCGCGGCAGCGCACCGGTGAGCGGACTCGGGGTGTGCTGCCGGCTGCCGCTGCCCGATGCCGATGCCGATGCCGATGGCGGGGCTCCGGCCTCGGCCTCGGACTGCGGGGCCGCGGCCCCGGAAGAGGCGGATGGCTGCCCAGCGGAGGGCGCGCTGGCGAGGAGGGTGCGTTGGAGGGGAGACATGGTTCTTTTCTGAGGTTGCGGGCCGGGGGACCTGCCTCGCGCGAGGCGCCGGAAACGGCCGGACGGGCCGCCCCGGCCCTGGGATGGGCCGTTGGGCCGCAATCTATGCCGCCGCTGAAAAGAACCTGCCAGGGTGCCGAAGCGATCGCCCGCCGCCCGAAACCGCGCCGCGCCCGGCGCCCGCGCAGGACGCCCCGGCTCAGGCGCCTTCGCCCGCGCGCGGCGAGAAGCGCAGCAGCCGCGCCAGCGCCCGGTCTTCGATGCCCAGGCGGCGCAGGCCGTCGTAGGTCGCCTGGGCGTAGTCGAGCGTGGTGCCGTAGCGGCCGCTGGCCTGCGAGAAGATGCGGCGGTATTCCGCCTCGGTCAGCTCGCCCGTGTGGTTCGGGCTGCTGCGCGAGAGCGTGAACGCCAGCGCCCGCACGGTGCCCAGAGGGGTCATGCACGGCAGCCAGCGCGGGTCATAGACGCCCGTGGGCATCTCGCGCTGCCACAAGTTCACCATCACCTGACGGGCATGCGCCTGCTCCACGCGGAAGACCATTCCGCGGCAGCTGCCGCCCGGGAACATGCCGAGCACCAGGCCCGGGCATTCGGGCGAGCCGCGGTTCACGCGGCTCCACATCTTCAGCGCGCGGTGCCAGCCGTGCACGCGGGCCAGCCGCTGCTCGGCGAACGCGAAATCCGGCCGCCAGATCAGCGAGCCGTAACCGAAGATCCAGAGATCCTCTTCGCCGCCCCATTCGGCCAGCGCGCGCTCCAGCATCGGGGCCGGATCGCGCAGCGGAGCGGGGAGGGCCCCCGCGGCTGCCTGCACGACAGCGCCACTACAATTCGCGGTTTCGTCCATCTTTCCATTATTCATCTACGGAGTTTCCCCATCATGGCCTTCAGCACTTCCGACGACGACAGCCAGCAGCGCTTCGCCCTCGGCTTCCTGTTCGCGATCATCGCGCTCGTGGTGTCCGCCGTGGTGGGTACCGTCGTGGTTAAGCGCGGCATCGCACGCCCGGCGGCCGCTCCGGCCTCCGCGCCCGCCGCGGAAGTCGTGGCCCCGGCCGGCACGCTGGACATCGCCGGCAACGACGTCGCACGCGTGGTGGTGGACGGCAGCGTGGTGAAGTTCTATTTCGCCTCCGGCCGCGCCGACCTCACGCCCGATGCCGCGCCCGCCCTGGCCGACGTGGTGCGCGCCATGAAGGACGGCGACCGCCGCGTGGTGGTTTCCGGCTTCCACGACGCCACGGGCGATGCCGCCGTGAATACGGAACTCGCCAAGCAGCGCGCCCAGGCCGTGCGCGACGCCCTGGTGGCCGCCGGCGCCCCGGAAGACCGCATCGAGCTGCGCAAGCCCGAACTCACGCAGGGCGACGGCAACTCCGCCGAAGCGCGCCGCGTGGAAGTGACGCTGGCGGCGCAGTAAGTCTTACCGCCCCGTCCCGCAGCAAAGCCCGGTTCGACGGGCTTTTTTCATGGTCACGTGCTGCCGCGCACGACCAGTTCGTAATCCAGCGCCACGCAGTGGCGCGCCGGCGGCGTGCCGTGCATCAACCCCAGCAGCATGGCGGCGCCGGCGCGGCCCACCTCGCCTCGCGGCGTGCGCACGGTGGTCAGGGGCGGCACCATCTGGTCGCTGCCGGCCAGGTCGTTGAAGCCGGCCACCGCCACCCGGCCCGGCACCGGCACGCCGCAGCGGCTCGCGGCCAGCAGGCCGCCCTGGGCGATGTCGTCGTTGCAGAAGAAGATCGCGTCCACGTCCGGCACGCGCCGCAGCGTTTCCTCGAAAAGGCGCGCGCCCAGCGCGATGGAGGAGCCTTCCGGGCTCAGGATTTCCAGTTGCGCGTCGTAGAGCCCGGCCTCCCGCAGCGCGCGGCGGTACCCCTCGGCGCGCTGCAGCGTGCGCGGGTCGAGCTGGGCGGCGCAGAAGGCGATGCGCCGCCGGCCGCGTTCCAGAAGGTGCCGCGTGATGGCGGCGCCTGCTTCCAGTTGGGAGAAGCCCACGCAGTGCACGCCCGGTGCGTCGCTGGTTTCCATGAGGTGCACGCACGGCACGCCGCTGCGCGCGATCAGCTGGCGGGCGGCCTCGCTGCGGTCGAATCCGGTGACGAGCAGGCCCGCGGGCCGGTGCGGCAGGTAGGTGCGCAGCAGCAGTTCTTCCTCGGCCGCGTCGTAGTGGGTCACGCCGATCAGCGGCAAAAAGCCTTGCGGGAACAGTGTGCGGTGCACGGCTTCGAGCAGGTCGACGAACAGCGTGTTGGACAGCATGGGCACGAGCACCAGCACCTGGGTGCTGCGCTGCGAGGCGAGGGCACGCGCGGCGGGGTCGGGCACGTAGCCGAGCTCCTGCGCGGCGGCCTGCACGCGCTCGGCCAGGGCCGGGTCCACGCTTCGTTCGCGGCGCAGCGCGCGCGAGACGGTGATCGGGCTCACGCCCGCGAGCCGCGCCACATCGTCCAGGGTGACGCGGCCACTGGCGC
Organism: uncultured Acidovorax sp.; assembly: GCA_913774955.1. Classification (GTDB taxonomy): domain Bacteria; phylum Pseudomonadota; class Gammaproteobacteria; order Burkholderiales; family Burkholderiaceae_C; genus Paracidovorax. The sequence goes on along the minus strand of CAJYKV010000018.1, from coordinate 67,287 downwards.
GGCGGGTCCGTCGGGGGCGGGGCGGAGCGGAATCGGTCAAGGGTTAATCCGGATCGGTGGAGCCCCCATTGTGGTCTAGGATAGCGCTATCTTGCTCAGGGTTAACGACAGGGCGGGCGCCACGAGGGCGCTGCCGCCAGAGCAGGAAAGACGATCCACCTCATCCATTCGACGGAGACAACGCGGCCGGCTTGGTGAATAAGCCTCCGCGATTTTTATGAACTCAACGGATAGCGCTATCCAAAGCAAACCGCTGCCCGCGGTGGTGGTGATGGGTGTGTCCGGCTGCGGGAAATCCAGCGTCGCGGCCGAGGCCGCCGCGCTGCTCGGCTGGACCCTGCACGAAGGCGATGCCTACCATTCCCCCGAAAGCGTTGCCAAGATGCGCGCCGGCCACCCGCTCACCGACGAGGACCGCGCCGGCTGGCTGGACCGGCTCGCCGGGCTGCTGGCCCATGCCGTGCACCCCAGCGATGCAGCGGGGCAGGGCGGCATCGTGCTGACCTGCTCGGCGCTGCGCCGCCGCTACCGCGATCACCTGCGCGCCGCAGCGCCCGGGCTGCGCTTCGCCTTCCTGGAGCTGGACTACGACGAGGCGCTCGCGCGCGTCAGCCACCGGCCGGGCCACTTCTTCTCGCCCACCCTGGTCGCCAACCAGTTCGCCACGCTGGAATCGCCGCGCGGCGAGGGCGGCGTGCTGGCGCTGGACGCCACCCGGCCGATCCGGGACCTCGGCGGTGCCATCGCCCGATGGATGCATGGCGGCAGCGGCGCGGTGGCTGCGGCGCCGTCCCCCCACCCCCCCCCCCCCCCCGGCGCCCCGTCCGTGCCGGCCCCTTCAGGAGACTCCGCATGAACGACACCCCCGGCGCGGGCACTCCCGCGCGCCGCAAACCCGCGCTCCAGCGCATCGCGGAGCATTTCATGGTGCTGGCCCTGGCCGGCATGGTCGTGGCCGTGTTCGTGAACGTGGTGCTGCGCTACGCCTTCGGCACCAGCATCGTCTCGTATGAAGAAATCTCGCGGCTGCTGTTCGTCTGGCTCGTCGCCGTGGGCACCATCGTGGCCGCGTTCGAGGGCAAGCACCTGGGCTTCGACATGCTCACCGCACGCCTGTCGGGCGTGCCGCGCAGGGCGCTCTTCTGGGTGAGCCAGGCGCTGGTGGCGCTCTGCATGGTGCTGCTGCTCAAGGGTTCGTGGGCGCAGGTGGTGGCCGGCATGGAGAGCTACAGCACGGTGCTGGGCTACCCGCTCGCCCTGGGCGCAGCCGCCACGCTGGTGCTGGCCCTGGGCCTGCTCGTGGCGCTGGTGCTGGACCTGTTGCGCGGCCGGCCAGCGGGCGACGACACGGCCGGCGACGCCACCATCGAATAAGGAAGCGCCATGGTCGTGACCCTCATCTTCCTCGGCGTGCTGATCGGCGGCATGGCGATCGGCATGCCGATCGCCCAGGCGCTGATACTCACCGGTGTCGCCCTGATGTGGCACCTGGATTTCTTCGATTCGCAGCTGCTGGCGCAGAACCTGCAGGCGGGCTTCGACAACTTCCCGCTGCTGGCCGTGCCGTTCTTCATCCTGGCCGGCGAGCTGATGAACGCCGGCGGGCTCTCTCGCCGCATCATCGATCTGGCGCGCGCCTTCGTGGGCCACATCCGCGGCGGGCTCGGCTTCGTGGCCATCGGCGCGGCGGTGCTGCTCGCGTCGATGAGCGGCTCGGCCATCGCCGACACCGCGGCGCTCGCCACCATCCTGCTGCCGATGATGCGCCAGCAGAACTACCCGGCGAGCTACAGCGCCGGACTGCTGGCCTCGGGCGGCATCATCGCGCCGATCATCCCGCCGTCGATGCCGTTCGTGATCTACGGCGTGACCACCAACACCTCCATCAGCAAGCTATTCCTGGCGGGCGTGTTCCCGGGCCTGATGATGGGCATCTTCCTCATCTTCGCCTGGTGGTGGATCGCCCGCAAGCACCAGCTTGCGGCGATGGAGCGCGTGGCATGGGGCGCCCGCATGCGCGCGCTGCTGCACAGTTTCTGGGCCATGATGATGCCGGTCATCATCCTGGGCGGGCTCAAGGGCGGCATCTTCACGCCCACCGAGGCCGCCGTGGTCGCCGCCGTGTACGCGCTCATCGTTTCGATGTTCGTGTACCGCGAAATGACCTGGGGCCGGCTCTACGAGGTGTTCCTGGCCGCGGGCAAGACGACCGCCGTGGTCATGTTCCTCTGCGGGGCCGCCACCGTCACCGCCTACATGATCACCCTGGCCGACCTGCCGAATCTGCTGGCCGACAGCTTCGCCGGCGTCATGGGCAACCCCATGCTCTTCATGGCGCTGATGATGGTTTTCCTGCTGGTGGTGGGCACGGCCATGGACCTCACGCCCACTATCCTGATCTTCGGCCCCGTGTGCGTGCCGCTCGCCATCAAGGCCGGCATCGATCCGGTGTACTTCGGCTTCATGTTCATCTACGTGGGCTGCGTCGGCCTCATCACGCCGCCCGTGGGCACGGTGCAGAACGTGGTGGCCGGCGTGGGCCGGCTGCGCATGGAGACCGTGATCCGCGGCACCACGCCGTTCCTGCTGGTGTACGTGCTGCTGCTGGTGCTGTTCGTGGTCTTCCCGCAATTGATCACCGCGCCGCTGGGCTGGATGCATTGAACTTGGTCAGGCCATCCAGCCGCCATCACCACCCGCATTTGCCTGTTTTTTGCTGCTTACCGCTTTTTTCCAGGAGACAACCACCATGCGCATCCGTTTCGCCCTCGCCACCCTCGTGGCAGCCATCGCCGCCAGCGGCGCGTCCGTCGCACAGGCCCAGGACTTCAAGCCGCGCATCGTGCGCTTCGGCTACGGTCTCGTGGACAACTCCAACCAGGGCCGCGCCGTGCGCTTCTTCGCCCAGGAGGTCGAGAAGGCCACCGGCGGCAAGATGAAGGTGCGCGGCATCGGCAACGCCTCGCTCGGCTCCGACACGCAGATGCAGCAGGCGCTCATCGGCGGCGCGCAGGAGATGATGGTCGGCTCCACAGCCACCCTGGTCGGCATCGTGCCCGAGATGGCGGTGTGGGACACGCCGTTCCTCTTCGCCAACGTGAAGGAGGCCGACACCGTGCTCGACGGCTCCGTCGGCGAGAAGGTGAAGGCGAAGCTCGAACCGAAAGGCATGGTCGGCCTGGTGTACTGGGAGAACGGCTTCCGCAACCTCACCAACAGCAAGCGTCCCGTCACCAGGCTGGAGGACATGGGCGACATCAAGCTGCGCGTGATGCAGAACAACGTGTTCCTCGACAGCTTCAAGGCCCTGGGCGCCAATGCCGTGCCGCTGCCGTTCTCCGAGCTGTTCACCGCGCTCGAAACGCGTGCCGTCGATGGTCAGGAAAACCCGTTCAACACCGTGGTGTCCAGCAAGTTCTACGAGGTGCAGAAGTACCTCACCGTCACCAACCACGTCTACAGCCCGTGGATCGTCACCGTGAGCAAGAAGTGGTGGGACACGCTCAGCCCGGCCGAGAAGAAGGTGCTGCAGGACGCCGCCGTGAAGAGCCGTGATTTCGAGCGCAAGGACACGCGCGAGGAAGCCGCCAAGGCCCTGGCCGACCTGAAGACCAAGGGCATGCAGGTCAACGAACTGCCCGCGGCCGAAGCCAACCGCATGCGCGAGAAGCTCACCTCGGTGAACGCCGGCATCGCCAAATCCGTAGGCCAGGAGACCTGGGACGCGGTGCAGGCCGCCGTCAAGCAGGCCCGCGGCCAGTAAGCACGGCGGCACGGGCGCATGCGCTGCCGGGGCCCGCAGCGCACGCCCGGCCCCAGGGAGGGGTTCGCGTGGCCGAACCCGGCCGTACGCGGCGGCTGCCCTCGCTTCGGCCTACACTCGCAGGTCATACGGAAGGCGTACGATTCCCCGCAGGCCCCGCACCACCGGCTGTCACCACGGCCGGCCCGGGCGGCTCCCCGGGCCCTCGCGCGCCATCTCCGTTCCTCCCCACGTCGATCCTGCAAGGCACCGCCCCACACACCGCCATGCCACTCCACGATACCGTCCACTCCGTCACCGAACGCATCCGCGAGCGCAGCGCGCCCACGCGCGCGGCCTACCTCGCCCAGCTCGACTTCCACGCGCAGCGCGACCGCGGCGCCGACCGCCTGGGCTGCGCCAACGTCGCCCATGCCTTCGCGGGCATGCCCGGCAACGACAAATTCCGCGTGGTCGCCGAGCGCGCGCGCAACATCGGCATCGTCAACGCCTACAACGACATGCTCTCGGCCCATGCGCCGCTGCGCCACTACCCCGACCTGATCAAGGAGGTCGCGCGCCAGCATGGCGCCACCGCCCAGGTGGCGGGCGGCGTGCCGGCCATGTGCGACGGCGTCACCCAGGGCACGCCGGGCATGGAGCTGTCGCTCTTCAGCCGCGACGTGATCGCGATGGCCACCGCCGTATCACTCTCCCACGACGTGTACGACGCCGCGCTGATGCTCGGCGTGTGCGACAAGATCGTGCCCGGCCTGCTGATCGGCGCGCTCCACTTCGGCCATCTGCCCACGGTCTTCGTGCCGGCCGGCCCGATGACCTCGGGTCTCTCGAACAGCGCCAAGGCCAAGGTGCGCGAACAGGCCGCGCAGGGCCTGGTCGGCCGCGACGAACTGCTGGCCGCCGAATCCGCCGCCTACCATGGCGAAGGCACCTGCACCTTCTACGGCACCGCCAACAGCAACCAGATGCTGATGGAAGCCATGGGCCTGCACGTGCCCGGCACCGCTTTCGTGAACCCTGGCGAGGCGCTGCGCACCGAACTCACGCGCGAGGCCGCCCGCACGGTGCTCGGCCAGCCCGGCGCACCGTGCGCGCCCATCGGCCGCATCGTGGACGAGCGCTGCATCGTCAATGCGATGGCGGCACTGCTTGCCACCGGCGGCTCCACCAACCACCTGATCCACTGGGTGGCCGTGGCGCGCGCCGCGGGCATCGCCATCGGCTGGGACGATTTCGCGGCGCTGTCGGCGGTGGTGCCGCTGCTCGCCCGCGTCTATCCCAACGGCAGCGCCGACGTGAACCAGTTCCAGGCGGCCGGCGGCCCCGGCTACGTGATCCGCGAACTGCTGGACGCCGGCCTGATGCACGAGGACGTGCTCACCGTGCGGCCCGGCGGCCTGCGCGAATACACGCGGCTGCCGGTGGAGGACGCCGCGGCCCCGGGCACCGGCAGGCTCTCCTGGGCACCCATCGGCGCCAGCGGCGACGACGGCGTGCTGCGCCCGGCGGATGCGCCGTTCAGCCCGATCGGCGGCCTCAAGCTGCTCGAAGGCAACCTGGGCCGCAGCGTGATCAAGGTCTCCGCCGTGCCCGAAGACCACCATGTGATCGAGGCGCCCGCGCGCGTCTTCGCCTCGCAGGCCGAACTGCAGAAGGCCTTCCAGGCCGGCGAGCTGGATCGCGCCTGCGAAGCGCACCCGTCGCACGGGCTGATTTGCGTGGTGCGCTGGCAGGGCCCGCGCGCCAACGGCATGCCCGAGCTGCACAAGCTCACGCCGCCGCTGGCCGTGCTGCAGGGCAAGGGCTACCGCGTGGCGCTGGTGACGGACGGCCGCATGAGCGGCGCCTCCGGCAAGGTGCCGGCCGCCATCCACGTCTCGCCCGAGGCGCTGGCGGGCGGGCCGCTGGCACGCGTGCAGGATGGCGACATCGTGCGGCTCGACGCCACGGCCGGCACGCTGAACGCGCTGGTGGATCCGGCCGAGTGGGCGGCCCGCGTGCCGGCCACCCAGCCCGAGGAACTGGCCCGTGCCGACGGACACGGCTGGGGCCGCGAACTGTTTGCCGGATTCCGGCGCAACGCGCTCAGCGCGGAAGAGGGGGCTTGCTCATGGCTGTGAACGGACAAGGGACTTTGAGCGCGCAGGAGGTGATGCGCGACGCGCCGGTGATTCCGGTGATCGTGCTGAACGACGTGGCGCATGCAGTGCCGATGGCGCGCGCCCTGGTGGCCGGCGGCATCCGCATGCTCGAAGTGACGCTGCGCACCCCCGAGGCCCTGGCCTGCATGGAAGCCATTGCGCGGGACGTTCCCGAGGCCGTGGTCGGCGCCGGCACGGTGCGCAGCGCGGCCGACGCACAGGCCGCCGCCCGCGCGGGCGCGCGCTTCGCCGTGAGCCCGGGCTTCACTCCCGCCGTGGGCCGCGCCTGCCGCGATCTGAACCTGCCGCTGCTGCCCGGCGTGGCCACCGGCAGCGAAATCATGATGGCGCAGGAAGAAGGCTTCAATGCCTTGAAGTTCTTCCCGGCCGTGCAGGCCGGCGGCCTCGCCATGCTCAAGGCCTGGCAGGGGCCGTTCGGCGACGTGGTGTTCTGCCCCACGGGCGGCATCCAGCCGGGCAATGCGGCGGATTTCCTGTCGCTCGGCAACGTCGCCTGCGTGGGCGGCTCCTGGCTGGTGCCCGGCGATGCGCTGGCCTCGGGCGACTGGGCCCGCATCACGGACCTGGCCCGGGCCGCCGCGGCGTTGCGTCCGGCACGCTGACGGCTGCAAAAAGAAGTGCCGCCAGCCCGCCGGGTTGGCGATACTGTGGCCATGAAAACCATCGACGAGATGCTGAACCTGGAGCTGCTCACCCCCGAGCAGCACCACGAGATCGACGCCTGGATCGCCCGGGCCGATTCCCCCGACGACATCCTGCGCATGCCGGCGCCGCTCTGGCAGGCCGTGGAACGCGCCAGCGAAGCCATGGGCGTCAATGCCGACCTGCTGCGCCCGCCCGCCCTGGACGCGGGCACACTGTCGTGACGTTCGCGCTGTCGTCTCCCCCCTGCCTCGCCTTCGCCTTCGCCTCCCCATTCCGCATCCATGACCGGTTCCCCGCAGCCCCTCGCCATCCGTCCCGCCACCCCCGACGACATCGACACCATCCTGCACTTCATCCGCGAACTGGCCATCTATGAAAAGGCCGAGCACGAGATGCAGGCCACGCGCGCGCACATGGAGCGCACGATGTTCTGCGAGAACCCGGCCGTCTTCGGACTGATCTGCTTGGACGGCGACACGCCGGTGGGCTTCGCCGTGTACTTCTTCAACTACTCCACCTGGCAGGGCCGCCACGGTCTCTACCTCGAGGATCTCTACGTATCGCCCGAATGCCGCGGCCGCGGCGCGGGCAAGGCGCTGCTGCAGCACCTGGCCGCCATCGCGGTCGATAAGGACTGCGGCCGCTTCGAGTGGAGCGTGCTGGACTGGAATACGCCGTCCATCGCGTTCTACGAGAGTTTGGGCGCGAAGCCGCAATCGGAGTGGATCCGTTATCGGCTCACGGGCGAGGCGCTGGAGGCACTTGCCGCACAGGCGCCGGCGGCTGCATAAAAGAAAACGCCGATCGACATTTCATGGCGCGCCCTCTGCCGGTGTGGGTTGGAAGACGCCGTGCAGTGCGTCGGAGAGTTTGGCCGCGGTAGATTCGTCGGCCAATGCGGGAAACTCCTTCGCCAGCTTGTTCGAGACTTTGCCGCCGTTGTCTCGCACCGAGCGGATGATGCGGTCAATGTCGCTGCATAGTTGCCGGCCGCAACGCCCGGGAAATCGAGCATCCGCCCCGTGAGGTACTCATGGAAGAAGCAGGCGCGGCGGGCATACTGTCCTGTGGGCTCCGCGCCGACCCAGGCCTCCAGCTCGGAGGCCGAGGCGACATCGAACAGCCGTGCAAGAAATTCCAGGTGAACGCCCTCATGTTTGAGAGCAAAGGTAAGGTGCCCCGCCAGGGATGCAGCAGGACGGGCTGCGGGGGGATATTGTTCATGGACGTAGCCGTTCTCACGGACAGTCGCGCGCGACTTGCCGATGGCACTGTCCGTGCGAAACGCTTGAACGGCGTCGACGCCATACTGCTCGGCCAGCCAGCGGTAACCGATCCATTCAGGCATTTAAGAAACCGGGACAGAGCCCAAAAGCGATTAGATAGTCTGAATATTGATTAAATTTGACTGTATCGTCAAGATTTCGATTAACCAGGCATGCGGCTATCCCTGACCGGCCCCAGCGACGCGATCCGTACCGACATCAGCGCAGGCCGGTGCCCGCCCCCACGTCGCTCTTGCGTTCGATCAGCTCGATCTTGTAGCCATCCGGGTCCGTCACGAACGCGATCACGGTCGTGCCGCCCTTGACCGGTCCGGCCTCGCGCGTCACGTTGCCGCCCGCGGCCTTGATCTTCTCGCAGGCCGCATAGGCGTCCGGCACGCCGAGGGCGATGTGGCCGTAGGCCGTGCCCATGTCGTAGCTCTCGGTGCCCCAGTTGTAGGTGAGTTCGATCTCGGCCTGTCCCGGGTTGCCGCCGTCGAAGCCCAGGAACGCCAGCGAGTACTTGTACTCGGGGTTCTCGGAGGTGCGCAGCAGTTGCATGCCGAGCACATCGGTGTAGAAATCAATCGAGCGCTGGAGGTTGCCAACGCGCAGCATCGTGTGGAGGAATCTCATGGGATCCGATTGTGCCGGCACATCGAAAACCCGTCACGCGGGGTGGCGCTCTAGACCGGCACGGTGTAGTTGAGCGTCATCCGCCCCCCATCCACCACCACGATCTCGCCGGTCACATAGCTGGCCGCATCGCTCGCGAGCCAGGCGACCACGTCGGCCACCTCGGCGGGCTCGCCCAGGCGCTTCATGGGCGTGCGCCCCAGGATGCGGGCACGGGCATCGTCGCTCGTGAGCACCGCCCGGGCCGCGAGCTCGGTGGCGATGGTGCCGGGCGCGACCGCGTTCACGCGCACGCCGCGGTCCGCCAGCGACAGCGCCATCACGCGCGTGAGCTGGTTGATGCCGCCCTTGCTCACGTTGTAGCTCGCGATGGTCGGAATCGTGAGCACGCCGTTCACCGAGCTCATGTTCACGATGGCGCCCCGGCCCGCCGCGGCCATCGCGCGTGCGGCCGCCTGGCCCATCAGGAACGCACCCTTGAGGTTCACGCGCAGCACGGCGTCGAAGTCGTCCTCGGTGATGTCGAGGAAATCCGCCGCGCGGAAGATGCCCGCGTTGTTCACCAGCACGTCGATGCGGCCACGCACCTGCAGCACCTGCCCCACCAGTGCATCCACCTGCGCCTTGTCGCCCACGTCGCAGCGCACGTAGAGCGCCTGCGGCAGTTCCGCCGCCAGCGCGTTGCCGCGCGCGTCGTCCACGTCGGCGATCACCACCCGCGCGCCCTCGCGGGCGAAGCGGCGGGCGCAGGCCTCGCCGATGCCCTGGGCGCCGCCGGTGACGATGCAGACGCGGTCGGCATGGCCGAAGTGGACGGCGGTGCCTGGCAGGGACGAGGATGCAGCAGACAGGGGGGCGGAGGAGGGCGTGGACATGGCCTGATGGTAGCGGCAGCGGCATCCACAGCAGGCGGGCCCGCCTGGAATCTATTCAGCGCCCCGGCCGGCATCGCCGAACGTCAGCTGTCGCGGGCCGTGAATCCGTAGGGCGCGAACCGGCTCTGGTGCTCGTCCACCTCCAGGGCGCGGCCCACGTAGGGGAATGCCCGCTGGGGGCAGCCGTTGCGCTCGCAGACCTTGCAGCCCATGCCGATCGGCGTGGCCGCGGCGGGGTCCTGCAGGTCCAGCCCCTTGGCGTACACGAGGCGCGGCGCATGCCTTATGTCGCAGCCGAGTCCGATGGAGAAGGTCTGGCGCGGCGAGCCGTAGCCGCGCTGCCCGCGTGACACGGCTCGCGCGATCCAGAGGTAGCGGCGCCCGTCGGGCATGGCCGAGAGCTGGGCCAGGATGCGCCCGGGCTGGCCGAACGCCTCGTACACGTTCCAAAGCGGGCAGGTACCGCCCGTGCGGCTGAAGTGGAAATGCGTGGCCGACTGGCGCTTGGAGATGTTGCCCGCCCGGTCCACCCGGACGAAGAAGAAAGGTACACCGGGCGCGCCGGGGCGCTGCAGGGTGCTCAGGCGGTGGCACACGGTCTCGAAGCCGACCTGGAAGCGCTGCTGCAGCAATTCGATATCGTAGTGCAGCGATTCCGCGGCCGCGAGGAAGGTCCCGTAGGGAAGCAGGAGCGCGCCCGCGAAGTAGTTGGCCAGGCCGATGCGTGCCAGCTTGCGCGAGGCGGCATCCCCGGCGAATGGCGGCAGATCCAGCAGCCGGTCGATCGTGGCCGCATGCTCGAGCAGCGCCAGCTGGGTGCCCAGCTGGAAGGCCTGCTGCGCGTCGTCCAGGCCGGCTGCGATCTGCAGGATCTGCCGCTCGGGAGAAAAGCTGCGCTTGCTGTGCGGAGCGTCGTCCGCCCGCTCGACACGCACGCCCCGTTGTCCGAGCCGCCGGATCAGCCAATCGGCCAGGCACCCGCCTTCAGAGCGGGCTTCACCCGCCAGGCTTTCCGCAGCCCGGTCCAGCGCATCGAAGTAATTCTGGTGGGCGAAGAAGAAATCCCGAACTACCTCGAACGGCATGGCGCTGGGCACGGCGGCGTCCGGGCGGCCGTCCCCCAACCGCAGCGACAGCATCTCGTTGCGTTCGACGGCCTCCAGATGGCGGCGATGCAGCGCCAGCACGGCCCGGGCCAGGGCCGGCATCTGGGCTGCGACCTCCTGCAGCTCGGGCAGGGCGATGGGCTCCGCGGCGTCCGCCAGCGCCTGCCGCAGCCCGGCGATGAGCCGCGCTTCTTCGTCTTCGGAGAACGCCTGGATGTCGACGCCGAGTGTCCGGTGGATCTTCAGCAGCACCGACACCGTCAGTGGCCGCTGGTTCTGCTCGAGCTGGTTCAGGTAGCTGGGCGACAGCCCGAGCGCATGCGCCAGTGCGATCTGCGACAGCCCGCGTTCGGCGCGCAGTGTGCGCAGCTTCACGCCCATGAACGTCTTCTTCATCGCATACCGTCCAGACTGCTCCAATTCGCAGAATTCGCAGTCCGACCCGGTTCATTCGCAAATATTCGCATTTTCAGTCCTATTCTTGGGAATGCATTTTGCGTAAATTGCGAATCATGGCAACCGCATCGACCCGAAACCGGAGATTCGCATGAACACCACGACCGCAGAGGCGGGCACGACCACCGCCGTCAAGCCCAAGAAATCCGTCGCGCTTTCCGGGGTCACGGCCGGCAGCACCGCGCTGTGCACCGTCGGCAAGACCGGCAACGACCTGCACTACCGCGGCTATGACATCCTGGACATCGCCGAGGTCTGCGAGTTCGAGGAGATCGCGCACCTGCTGGTGCACGGTACGCTCCCCACGCGCGCAGAACTGAAGGCCTACAAGGCCAGGCTGCGTGCCCTGCGCGGCCTGCCCGACGCGGTCGTCGGCGCACTGGAATCGCTGCCTGCGGCCGCCCATCCCATGGACGTGATGCGCACAGGGGTGTCCGTGCTGGGCTGCGTGCTGCCGGAGAAGGACGACCATGCCTTGCCCGGGGCCCGCGACATCGCGGACCGGCTCATGGCCTCGATGGGTTCGATGCTGCTGTACTGGTACCACTTCTCCCACAACGGCCGGCGCATCGAGGTGGAGACGGAGGACGATTCCATCGGCGGCCATTTCCTGCACCTGCTGCACGGCGAGAAGCCCGGCGAAGCCTGGGTGCGTGCCATGCACACTTCGCTCAACCTGTATGCCGAGCACGAGTTCAACGCGTCCACGTTCACCTCCCGCGTGATCGCCGGGACGGGCAGCGACATGCATTCCGCCATCGCCGGCGCCATCGGCGCGCTGCGCGGTCCCAAACACGGCGGGGCCAACGAGGTGGCTTTCGAAATCCAGAAGCGCTACGACAACCCCGACGAGGCGGAAGCCGATGTCCGCCGCCGCGTCGAGGCCCGGGAAGTGGTGATCGGCTTCGGCCATCCGGTCTACACGGTGAGCGACCCGCGCAACGTGGTCATCAAGGGCGTGGCCCGGCGGCTGAGCCAGCAGGCCGGATCGACCAAGATGTTCGACATCGCCGAACGGCTCGAATCGGTCATGTGGGACGTGAAGAAAATGTTCCCCAACCTGGACTGGTTCAGCGCTGTGAGCTACCACATGATGGGCGTGCCCACCGCGATGTTCACGCCGCTGTTCGTGATCGCACGCACCAGCGGCTGGGCCGCGCACGTGATCGAGCAGCGGCTGGACAACAAGATCATCCGGCCCAGCGCCCATTACACCGGACCCGAAGACCGTACCTTCGTTCCCATCGAAGAGCGCGGCTGAGCAGATGCGCCCCATGATGAACAGACGGCATCGCAAGACGCTCCCCGGCACGGAACTGCACTATTTCGACGCGCGCGAAGCCGTGGATGCGCTTCGGCCGGGCGCCTGGGACGGGCTGCCCTACACCGCGCGTGTGCATGCCGAGAACCTGGTGCGCCGCGCCGATCCCGCGCAGCTGGACGGCTATCTGCGGCAGTTGGTCGAACGCCGGCAGGACATGGACTTTCCCTGGTTCCCGGCGCGCGTGGTCTGCCACGACATCCTGGGCCAGACCGCGCTGGTGGACCTGGCCGGCCTGCGCGACGCGATCGCTGGGCAGGGGGGCGATCCGGCGGCCGTGAACCCGGTCGTGCCGGTGCAACTGGTGGTGGACCACTCGCTGGCGGTGGAGTGCGGCGGCTTCGACCCCGACGCCTTTCGCAAGAACCGCGAGATCGAGGACCGCCGCAACGAGGACCGTTTTCACTTCATCGAGTGGACGAAGAAGGCCTTCGCCAATGTCGAGGTGATCCCGGCGGGCAACGGCATCATGCACCAGATCAACCTGGAGAAGATGTCGCCGGTCGTGTGCGTTGAGGAAGGCGTGGCCTTCCCCGACACCTGCGTGGGCACCGACAGTCACACGCCGCACGTCGATGCGCTGGGCGTGATCGCCGTCGGCGTCGGCGGCCTGGAGGCCGAAAACGTCATGCTGGGACGCGCCGCCTGGATGCGCCTGCCCGACATCGTGGGCGTGGAACTCACGGGCCGGCGCCCACCAGGCATCACCGCCACCGACATCGTGCTGGCGCTGACCGAGTTCCTGCGCAGGGAAAAGGTGGTGGGGGCCTACGTCGAATTCCACGGCGAAGGCGCCGAAAGCCTGCCTGTCGGCGACCGCGCGACCATCTCCAACATGTGCCCCGAGTACGGAGCCACCGCCGCGCTGTTCGCCATCGACGGACGGACGCTGGACTACCTGCGCCTCACGGGCCGCGACGAACGCCAAGTGCGGTTGGTCGAAACCTATGCCCGGGCGGCCGGGCTCTGGGCCGGCAGCCTGCGGAGCGTGCACTACGAGCGCGTGCTGCATTTCGATCTCTCGACCGTCGTGCGCAACATGGCCGGTCCCTCGAACCCGCACCGCCGCCTGCCCACCTCGGCGTTGGTGGACCGCGGCATCGCCGGCGCCAGCCAGCTCGGAAGGGCCCGCGCCGAAGAGGCCGAGGGCCGGATGCCCGACGGTGCTGTCATCATCGCGGCCATCACCAGTTGCACCAACACCAGCAACCCGCGCAACGTGGTCGCCGCCGCGCTGCTGGCGCGCAACGCCAACCGCCTGGGCCTGGTGCGCAAGCCCTGGGTCAAGACCTCGCTCGCGCCCGGATCGAAAACCGTGGAGCTGTACCTGAAGGAAGCCGGGCTGCTGGGCGACCTGGAGGCGCTGGGCTTCGGAATCGTCGCCTTCGCCTGCACCACCTGCAACGGCATGAGCGGCGCCCTCGATCCCCGGATCCAGCAGGAGATCATCGACCGCGACCTGTACGCCACGGCGGTGCTCTCGGGCAACCGCAACTTCGACGGCCGCATCCATCCCTGTGCGAAGCAGGCGTTCCTCGCCTCGCCGCCGCTGGTGGTCGCGTATGCGATCGCGGGCACGGTGCGCTTCGACATCGAAAACGACGTGTTCGCGGTGGTGGACGGCAATGACATCCGCCTGAAGGACCTCTGGCCCGGCGACGAGGAAATCGATGCCATCGTGGCCCGGGCCGTCAAGCCCGGGCAGTTCCGCGCCGTCTATGCACCCATGTTCGCGGTCCGCGTGGACGATGGCGAAAAGGCAACGCCGCAGTACGGCTGGCGCCCTCGGTCCACCTACATCCGCCGCCCGCCGTACTGGGACACGGAAGGCGTGGGCGCGCTGGCCGCCTTCCCGCGCACGCTCAAGGGCATGCGCCCGCTGGCGCTGCTGCCCGACAACGTCACGACGGATCACCTGTCGCCATCGAACGCCATCCTGCCCGACAGCGCGGCCGGCGAGTACCTGCGCCGGATGGGCCTGCCCGAGGAGGACTTCAACTCCTATGCCACGCACCGAGGCGATCACCTCACGGCCCTGCGCGCCACCTTCGCCAACCCGCAGCTCGTCAACGAGATGGCGGTCGTCGATGGCCGGGTCCGGCAGGGTTCGCTGGCCCGCATCGAGCCCGAAGGCCAGGTCACGCGGATGTGGGAGGCGATCGAGACCTACCTGAGCCGCCGCCAGCCGCTGATCATCATCGCGGGCGCCGACTACGGACAGGGGTCGAGCCGGGACTGGGCCGCCAAGGGCGTGCGCCTGGCAGGCGTGGAGACGGTGGTGGCCGAAGGCTTCGAGCGTATCCACCGCACCAACCTGATCGGCATGGGCGTGCTGCCGCTGGAATTCAGGCCGGGCGTGAACCGCCTCACGCTGGGCCTGGACGGCACCGAGACCTACGACGTGACCGGCGAGCGCAGCCCGCGCGCCACCCTCACGCTGGTCATCCACCGCAGGAATGGCGAGACTGTGCAGGTGTCCGTGACCTGCAGGCTGGATACGGCCGAGGACGCCTCGGTGTATGAAGCGGGCGGGGTGCTGCAGCGCTTCGCGCAGGACTTTCTCGCGAACCCACCCACAGGAGCATAGATGGCTTTCGCACCGCAGATCAGGATTCCCGCCACCTATATGCGCGGCGGCACCAGCAAGGGCGTGTTCTTTCGCCTGCAGGACCTGCCCGAGGCCGCCCGGCAGCCCGGCGCAGCCCGCGACGCCTTGCTGCTGCGCGTGATCGGCAGCCCCGACCCCTACGGCAAGCAGATCGACGGCATGGGCGGGGCCACCTCGTCCACCTCCAAGGCCGTGATTCTCGCGCCTTCATCGCGGTCCGGCCACGATCTGGACTACCTGTTCGGGCAGGTCTCCATCGACGGTGCCTTCGTGGACTGGAGCGGCAATTGCGGCAACCTGTCGGCCGCCGTCGGCCCTTTCGCGATCGCGAGCGGGCTGATCGCCCGGGAGCGCATCCCGGAGAACGGAACATGCACCGTGCGGATCTGGCAGGCCAACATCGGCAAGACCATCGTGGCGCATGTGCCCATCGCCCATGGACAGGTACAGGAGACGGGCGACTTCGAGCTGGACGGGGTGGCCTTCCCGGCGTCCGAGGTACCCATCGAATTCCTGGACCCGGCGGAAGAGGGCGGCGCAAGCGGGGAGGGCGGTGCCATGTTCCCGACCGGCAACGTGGTGGACGACCTGGAGGTGCCGGGCGTGGGCACCTTCCGGGCCACGCTCATCAACGCGGGCATCCCCACGATCTTCCTGAACGCGCAGGACATCGGCTACGCCGGCACGGAGTTGCAGGGCGAGATCAACGAGGACAAGGCCGCGCTGGCGCGCTTCGAGAGCATCCGCGCCTGGGGCGCCGTGAAGATGGGCCTCATCAAGGACGTGAACGAGGCCGCGGCACGCCAGCACACGCCGAAGGTCGCTTTCGTCGCGCCGCCCGCGGATTACGTGGCGTCCAGCGGCAAGCCCGTGCAGGCGGGCGAAGTGGACCTGTTGGTGCGTGCGCTGTCCATGGGCCGGCTGCACCACGCCATGATGGGCACGGCAGCCGTGGCCATCGCCGCGGCGGCGGCCGTGCCCGGCACGCTGGTCCACCTGGCTGCCGGTGGCGCCACGCGCAATGCGGTCCGCTTCGGCCATCCCTCGGGCACGCTGCGCGTGGGAGCCGAGGCCCGGCGGGAGAACGGCCAGTGGACGGTGTCCAAGGCCCTCATGAGCCGCAGCGCCCGCGTGCTGATGGAAGGCTGGGTGCGCGTACCGGCCGACAGTTTCTGAAACCTGCCGAACACACGACAGCATGTCCACCCGCAAACGACTCAAGCAGCTGATCGAGGCCCGCAATGGCCTGATCGTTCCCGGCGCCTTCAACGCGCTCTCCGCCCGGGTCATCGCCGACCTGGGCTTCCAGGCGATCTACGTCACGGGCGCCGGCGTGACCAACATGTGGTTCGGCATGCCCGACCAGGGCTTCATGGGCCTGGCCGAAATCGCGGACCACACCGCCCGCATCCGCGACGCGGTCGACGTGCCGCTGCTTGTCGATGCCGATACCGGCTTCGGGAATGCGCTGAACGTGGTGCACACCGTGCGCACGCTGGAGCGCGCGGGCGCCGACTGCATCCAGCTCGAAGACCAGGTCGCGCCCAAGCGCTGCGGCCATTTCTCGGGCAAGGAGGTCATCGGCATCGACGAGGCCGTCAGCAAGATTCAGGCTGCCGTCGATGCGCGGCGCGATCCCGATCTGCTGATCATGGCCCGCACCGACGCCGCGGCCACGCAGGGCTTCGAGGCCGCCGTGGAGCGCGCGCAGCGTTTCGCCGAGGCCGGTGCGGACATTCTGTTCGTCGAAGCCGTGACCCAGCCCGAGGAGGTGCGCGCCTTGCCGCAGCGCATCGCGAAGCCGCAGCTCATGAACATGGTGATCGGCGGCCGGACGCCCATCTTCAATGCCGAACAGCTGGGCGAACTGGGCTTCGGCATCGTTCTCTACGCCAACGCGGCGCTGCAAGGCGCGGTCGCGGGCATGCAGAAGGCGCTGACGGTGCTGCGCGACGAGAAGGAAGTGCAGGAGGCCGTCGGTCTGGTCACTCCGTTCGCCGAGCGCCAGCGCCTCGTGGGCAAGCCGGAATGGGACGCGCTGGAGACGCGATACACCTGAGCGTCCCGGATCAGACGCCCCCGCGGCTCCCTGCGGTGCCGGCAGGCCGGCGCGCCAGTTCAATGAAGGCCCGCAGGTAGTCGATGGCGGCGTCCGCCTCGCGGGCTCCCAGGAAGATCTGCTTGGCGATGCCGCGCACGCCCAGCCGCACGGGCACCACGTCCATCCGGGCCGCGTATTCCTCGACCAGCCAGCGGGGCAGGGCGGCCACGCCGCGGCCGTTGGCCACCATCTGCAGCATGATGTCGGTGGTCTCGATGGTCTTGTGGCGCCGGGGCGTGACGCCCGCCGGCAGCAGGAACTGGTTGTAGATGTCCAGGCGCCCGATGTCCACGGGGTAGCTGATGAGCACCTCCCGGGTGAGCTGCTGCGGCTTGACATAGGCGGCCGACGCGAGGGGGTGCCCCCGGGCCACGACGAGCACCTGTTCGTAGTCGAACACGGGTTCGAATGCCAGCCCGGGCTTGAACAGCGGGTCCGGCGTGACCAGCAGGTCTATTTCGTAGCCGAACAGCGCACCGATGCCGCCGAACTGGAATTTCTGCTTCACGTCCACATCGACATGGGGCCACGCGGCCAGATAGGGCGACACCACCTTCAGCAGCCACTGGTAGCAGGGATGGCATTCCATGCCGATGCGCAGCGCACCACGCTCCCCCTGCGCGAACTGGCCCAGGCGCTCTTCGGCCAGCTGCAGTTGCGGCAGCACACGGTTCGCCACCGCGAGCAGGTACTGGCCGGCCTGCGTGAGGCGCAGACTGCGGCCCTCGCGCAACCACACGTCGGTGCCGAGCTGCTGCTCCAGCTTTTTCATGCTGTGGCTCAGGGCCGACTGGGTGAGATGAAGCACGCCCGCGGCGGCGGTCAAAGACCCCTGCTGCTCGACCTGCTGGACGATCTGGAGATGGATTCGCTCCAGCATTCAATGAATTCCATTCATGGATTGTTGAGATAAAACCATTTTACTTCATCGACTCCGAACCCTAGCATCCGTTCCCATCGACAGCTTGTAGAGATCGGAAATGGTGAACGGAATGAAAGACCCTTGGGGTTTCACACTGAAGACGGTGGGCTTCGACGAAAACTACCGTCCCGCGGACGGCACGCGCATCACCACCAACTTCGCCAACCTGGCGCGGGGAGCGAACCGGCAGCAGAACCTGCGCAACACGCTGCGGATGATCGACCACCGCTTCAACGATCTGGCGCATTGGGACAATCCGGCGGCAGACCGCTATGCGGTCGAACTGGAGATCATCTCCGTCGAGATGCGCCTTGGCGCCGAGGCCGGCGGCCACGCATTCCCGCTCATCGAGATCCTGAAGACCGGCATGCTCGACAAGGCCACGGGCCAGCGCATCGAGGGCATCGCGGGGAACAATTTCTCCTCGTACGTCCGCGACTACGACTTCAGCGTGCTGCTGCCCGGCTACAACGCCGGCCGGGCCGAGTTCGGCGTCCCGCAGGGCTTCGGCGATCTGCACGGAAAGCTGTTCACGCGGTTCATCCAGTCCGAGACCTACCGGCGGCATTTCAGCAAGCCGCCGGTCATCTGCATCAGCGCGGCGACCAGCAAGACCTATCGGCGAACCGGCAACCGGCACCCCGTGCTGGGGGTGGAGTACCAGCAGAACGAACCGTCTTCGACCGACCGGTATTTCGCCAAGATGGGCATGCAGGTGCGCTTCTTCATGCCGCGGGGCGGGGTGGCCCCGCTGGCGTTCTACTTCCTCGGCGACCTGTTGAACGACTACACGAACCTGGAACTGATCGGCACCATCAGCACGATGGAGACCTTCCAGAAGATCTACCGCCCCGAGATCTACAACGCCAACTCCGCGGCCGGCCCGCTCTACCAGCCGAGCCTGAAGAACCAGGATTACTCGATGACGCAGATCGTCTACGACCGTGAAGAGCGCAGCCAGCTGGCCGCCGCTCAGGGCAGGTTCGCGGAAGAGCACTTCATCAAGCCGTACGGGCACGTACTGGAACGGTGGGTCGCCGAGTGCGCAGCCTGATCCCTCTCACTTCAAAAGGAATTCTTCCAATGTTCGAAACCTCCATCGCCGGCAGCCTGCCGAAACCCGCCTGGCTCGCCGAAACCCACAAGCTCTGGCCCCAGTGGCGTGCCGAAGGCGAGGCGCTGCGCCAGGCCAAGGCCGACGCGACCCTGCTGTGGATCAAGGCCCAGGAAGACGCGGGCCTGGACATCGTGTGCGACGGCGAGCAATCGCGCCAGCATTTCGTGCACGGCTTCCTGGAGCAGGTCGAGGGCATCGACTTCGAGCACAAGGTGAAGATGGGCATCCGCGACAACCGCTACGACGCGATGGTGCCGCAGGTCGTATCGGCGCTGCGCCTGAAGGGCCGCGTGCATGCCTTCGAAGCCCAACTGGCACGCGCCCACACGAAGAAGAAGCTGAAGTTCACCCTGCCGGGCCCGATGACCATCGTCGATACCGTGGCGGACCGTTTCTACGGCGACAAGGTGAAAATGGCCTTCGCGTTCGCGGAACTGCTCAACCAGGAGGCGCTGGCGCTGCAGGCCGACGGCGTGGACATCATCCAGTTCGACGAGCCCGCCTTCAATGTCTACATGAAGGATGCCGCCGACTGGGGAGTGCGGGCGCTCGAACGCGCGGCGCAGGGCCTGACCTGCACGACGGCGGTGCACATCTGCTATGGCTACGGCATCCAAGCCAATACCGACTGGAAGAGCACGCTGGGCGATGAATGGCGCCAGTACGAAACGGTGTTCCCCGCGCTGGCCAAAAGCCGCATCGACCAAGTGAGCCTGGAATGCATCCATTCCCACGTGCCGCCCGACCTGATGAAACTCCTGGCCGGCAAGGACGTGATGGTCGGCGTGATCGACGTGGCGAGCGACGTGGTCGAGACGCCGGAGGAGGTGGCCGACACCATTGTCCGGGCGCTGGAGTTCGTGCCGAAAGAGCGGCTCTTTCCCTGCACCAACTGCGGCCTGGCGCCGATGGGGCGGGACGTGGCATGGCGCAAGCTGCAGGCGCTGGCGGAAGGCACGCGGCTGGCGAAGGAGCGGCTCGCCACGGCGTGACGCCGCCGCAGGGCGCTCTCTCCCATCTGGCGCGCGGGCGATGGCGCCCTGCCGCCAGAAGAGGGTGTGGGGCAGGGCGGGGGGCGCGGGGCAGGGCGCTTGGGCCGGAAGAGGGCGTGCAGGCTACGGATGGCGCCGGGCCTGCGCATCCTGCAACGCCGCATGGAAGCGCTCCGCCGCCACGTCGAGCGGCCAGGGCTCCCAGGCGGTCCCGCCGTACCGGGCAGCCAACGGGTCGGCGCCCATCACGGGCGCATCGATGCGCAGGATGTCGCGCACCTCTCCCATCGTCCAGCCCACGCAGTGGACGGCCTCGCTGGCGGCCGCGGCCAGGTCCGCCGCCTTGTGCAGCCGGTGGGCGTCGGGCGTCCAGTCCGGCAATCCGTAGCGTTCCGCGACCGCCTGCATCAGGCGGTCCGCCACCGCGCGGAAAGGCTCGCCCAGCACTGCCTTCAGCGGTGAAATGCAGTCGAATCCGAGAAAGCCTTCTTCCGCGTCGTGCAGGATCTCCTGCAGCTCGTCTTCGGCGCTGAGCGGTGCGGGGGCGGCCGCCCGCCGCAGTTCCAGCACCAGCAGCGAGTGCTGCGCGACCGAAAGAGGCAGCGGCCAGGCCGACTCGCCGCCCCAGCGCGCGGTGCGCGACAGCCGCACCGCCAGGTCCGTGTCGGTCCACGCGGCGGGGTCCGGATCGATCAGGTCGAGGTGCGCGCCTGAGGGCAGGCGCATCCAGGCGCGGGGGAGCGGGGAGCCGGAAGTCATCCCGGAATTGTGCAGGGATGCGGCGCGGCCCGCCCGGCACGGCGGGTTGCGGCCTCGCCGCGGGGTGCCTCGTGTTCCTCAGGAGCGCGTGGGCGGCGTCTTGGGATCGAGCAGGTTCGCCGCCTGGCTCGCGCCGGTCGACCGGAAGTAGCCCATCACGGTCGCCACGCTGCGGTGGCCGGTCATGGCCATCGTATCGGCCAGGGGCACGTTCTGGGATGCCGCCTCGGTGACGAACCCCGACCGCAGCGAATGCGCGGAGTAGTCGTCGGACAGCCCGGCGGCCAGCGCCCGCTCCTTGACGATGTCGCGCACTGCCGCCGGAGACAGCGCGCCGGCCAACCTGCCGCCTTTCAGCACCCGCCGGAAGACCGGCCCCTCGGTGATGCGCGCGGCGTCCAGCCAGGCCTGCAGGGCTTCGCCGGCCAGCCCTTCGATGGGCTTGTAGTTTTCCGGGCGGTCGGCCGCGTGCTGGTTGGTCTTGGAGTGGGCGAGCATGAACGTGAACGACGACGGCCCATGGCGCCGCAGGTGCTTCATGTCGGCGCCGGCCACCTCCGAACGGCGCCGGCCGCCGCTGGCGAACGCGAACAGCAGCAGGGCCCGGTCGCGCAGGCCCCTGGGCGTCGCCGGATCGCAGGTCTCCAGCATGGCCATCAGCGGGTCTTTGGTCAGCGCGTCCTTCTTTTTGGGCAGGTCGCCGCGCTTGCCGTAGGCCCGGCGGGTCTTGGTCAAGAGCTCGCGCACCTTCGCGTCCTGGCAGGGGTTCTCGACCTCCTTCAACTGGTGGGTTTTCGAAAGCACCGCGATCCGGTGGACCAGTGTGTTGAGGGCCATGGCCCCCGGTTTGCCCTTGAACCCCGCCTTCACCAGCACTTCGTCGATCGCGGGCGGCAGCTCGTGGGCCAGCCCTTCGCCCGTGCTGCGCTGGGCGTGGTCCACGATGAACTGCAGCACCACGGCCGGGGGCACCGGCAGCGCGATCGGCTGCCCGTACCGCAGATTGAACCAAGCGGCCCAGTACCGCAGGGCGGAGCGGTAGCTCGCGAGCGTATTGGCCGATTCGCCTTCGCGCATCAACTCCTCGACGGCCTTGGCGGTGGCATCCGACAGCATTTCCGGCTGCAGCGCAGGGACGTTTCCGGGGGGCGGCAGGCGCATCGGCAAGCGCGCACCGAACGGTTTGAAATTTTTCATACATACAATGTATTGTTTTCTACATGATCTGTCACTTTAGTCTCGATAAGAACATCTTATCGTTGGTAATTTATGGAAGGGGAGAGGGCGATGCAATCCAGGATGCTGAGAGGGCCGCGCGGCGTGCAGATGGAGGAGGTCTGGGCGGCGGCGGACACGGTGCTCGGGCTCGGCGAGCGGCCTACCATCGAGCGCGTGCGCCAGCAGCTGGGCAGGGGGTCGCCTAACACCGTGGGGCCGATGCTCGATGGCTGGTACGCAACGCTGGCCCGGCGGCTGCAGGCCCCGGCAGATCCAGCACACGCGGCAGAAGACGGTGCCGATGGGCAGTCCGCCGTGCCCGCGCCGGTGCTGCGGGCGGCGAAAACCCTGTGGGGCCGGGCGCTGCAGCACGCCGATGAGGCGGCCACGGCCCGGCTCGCCCAATCCCGGTCGGGACTGGAGGCGCAGGCCGAGGCCCTGCGCATGGCCCAGGAAGAACTCACCAAGGAAAAACAGCGCCTGGACGACCGCGCCGAGGCCTACGCAGTCGCCCTCCAGGCCCGCGACGGCCAGATCGCCGAAGCGGCACGCCAGGCCCAGGAACTGCAGCAACAACTCCAGGCCTGCCAGCAGCAACTGGCCGCGGCCCGCTCCGAGAACGCGCAGTTGCGCAAGGCCGCGGATGCCGATCGAAAACGACAGGAGGCCCGGGAGGCCGATCACCAGGCCGAACGTACCCGCCTCGAAGAACGCGCCCAGGCGCAGGAGCGGCGCCTCCACGCCGAGGTCGACCGGGCCCGCCAGGAGTCCCGGCGGCTGGCATCGCAACTGGAGAGCGACCAGAAGAAATCCGCCAAGGTGCTCGCCGACGCCCAGGACCGGGCGCGGGATGTCGAGGCGCAGCTCTGCACGCTGCAGGCCGCCCACGCCAGCCTGGCGCTGGAACTGCAATCCGCCCGGGGCGAGGCCGAGCGCCTGCAGTCCAAGCTCGACGACCGCAGCGGCGAAATGCTGGCCATGCTCAACGAGTTGCGGGAGCGGCTGCCTGCCGGTCCCCGGAAGAAGCAGCTTGCGGGTCCGGCGCGGGTCAGGAAGCCCAAGGGGTGAGGAAGGTCCTGGAGGGTATGCTGAGCCTGTCTTGAGAGACGGACACACGTCCGTCGACTCTTGTGCCTGCCTAACGTCTATCAATAGATACGATGTATATTATGTCAAATCGAAGACGCGCCGCCGCCGGGCCGCGCCAGCCCTCATCGAGCGCGCGATGTACGCACTCTGCCCCCCCATTCGTGGCGCGATGACTCCGGCCTTCTGACGGCTCATTCCGGCACTGCCACAGGCCGCCGGCCGCAACGATCCTGAGCATGTTCCGCGCACCCTACGGCGCCGGCATGCCGGCCTTCACCACGCTGCTACACGACCTACCGGCAACCCGCGCCGAGGTCGCCCGCCACCTTGGCCTCACGCCGGCCACCATCGCCCGCTACGAGGCCGCCGACGCCGCCCCGCGCCTGGTGCTGCTGGCCCTGTTCTGGGAGAGCCGATGGGGCCGCAGCACGGCCGACTGCGAGGCCGTCAACTGGGCGGCGCACTCGCACCACGAAGCACAGATCCTCAGACGCGAAAATGCCGCCCTGCGGCGGCATATCGAGCTGCTGGAGGCCCAGCTATCAGCCGGCAGCGATCAGGCCGCCAACGCCCCCATCTTCAGCATCAGCGGCGCTTCTTGAAGCGGCCGTTCTTGCCCCGCGGAGGGGTTCGACGCGTGCGTCGTGCCATGGCAGTCTCCTTTCGTCAGTGGGTGCCGGGTTCGCCCCAGGCGTTGCGGATGAACGTCCGGCCCTGCGGCCAGTTCGACATGATCCAGGCCGCGAGCAGCGCGCCGCAGATCAGGATGATGGTTTCCCGGCCGATTTCAGCCGGGGACGGCAGGAAGGCGGGCATCTTCACTTGACCGCCCCCGTTCCGATGCGGTCCATCCGCGCTTCGATCCGGGCCACGCCCTTCTCGATGGCGTTCACGCGCGCCTCCAGCTTCACGGCCGACAGGCCGTAGGTGATCATCATCCCGACCAGCATCGAGCAGACGCCGGTGAGCAGCTCGCGCGGCGCGATCACTGCGTACCCTTGTCGCGCAGCAGGATCGCCAGCAGGCCGCCCGCGCCCATGACGAGCTGCCCGATGGGCCCGAGGAGTTCAGGCGAGATGCCGAAGGCCGCGCCGAGCACGCCCACGCCGGCATAGGTGGATGGCTCGCGGAGCCGGTTCAGGAAAAACTGTTTCATGGTGCCCTTTCATCCCCAGACGCCCGCGCCCGAGTAGTCGGGCACGATGGTTTCAGGCGGCGTGTACGCACTTGGGTTGTTGTAGCGCCCGCCGCCCGTGCTCCACCCGGCCGGCGCCGGTGCTGGCGTCCCCGTGTAGTAGCTGCTGTTGTGATCATCTTGCTCCGGGTGCAGCCATCGATAGATGGCCGTCCCGACCGTGTCGTGTTCGTATCCCGGGATCGACTGCACGCCGCGGTTCGCGGTCTGGTAGGCCACGTTGTCCGGGCTCCACGGCGTGATTGCCGTAGCCGCCTGCGACCCCCAGGCCGCGATCTGGTCCACGTAGCCGCCCGGGGCGGCCACGGCCTGCGCCACGCGCCGGCCTACCCACACCAGGGCGCCCACGCCGGCCACGACCAGCACCGCCCGGACGGCGAGGCCCTGCATACTCACGCGTACCCCAAGGCCGCGGCCGGGTTTTTCCCGCTCTGCTGCAGCCGGAACACGTACAACTCCCCGTCCGTCATCTGGTGCGTACTGCCATCTGCGTAGGTGCGCAGCCCGGTGGGCGAGACGGTCGAATCGAACTGCGAATTCCCGGTGCTGGCAGCGCCGAACACCGCCCCGCCCGACGACGGAACAGGCGCGGGCGCCGCCGCCACGAAGACGGATTCGGTGACGGTAGGCTTCGGGACGGGCGTGGGCTTCGGCGCAGGCGCCGCGGCGACCGGATCGGACACCCGCGCCGGCTTCGTGTAGCCCACCGATGGCGCCGTGCTGCCCGGCCACAGCGCGGACGCGCCGCTCGCGGCCTGCGACAGTGCAGCGGCCAGGGAGCCCGCGTTGTTGGACCCCGAGGAAATCACGCCCGAGGTTCCGGCGACGGTGGCCGCCGCCTGGCCCTTGCGCATGTACAGCAGGGCCACCACGGCAGCAGCAGCCGCCAGCCCGATCATCGTGCGCCGCTCCATCACATCGTCCCATAGGGGAGCTGCATCGAGTCCCAGGGCGCGTAGTTCGCCGGGTTGTATGCGAGCCCATCGTCAGCCACGTAGGCCGACGGGTTGTTGTAGCGCGGTCCGTCCGAGCCCTGCGGGGTCACGTCCCATGGGGTCTGCGACCTGCCGTCGTAGGTGCCCAGCAGGGGCGTGCCGGAGCCGCTGCCGCCGAAGAGCTTCCCGAGAGCGCCGACGCCGGCCGCCAGTAGCGCGGCGGTGCTGTTGCGGTTGGATTGCTGCTGCTGGCCTGCATAGACCGGCTGGGCGTATGCCCGGCGGGTCATCATGTAGTAAGCCCCGATGCCTATCACAGCCAGGAGCAGCAGATTCGTTGGATTGGGGGATGGTGCCGCGGTGGTCATGCGATGTTGCCTCCTGCCTGCTGGTACACGCCCATGAGCGCGACGAGCCCGCGCTCGGGCTGGTTGTAGCCGGCGCCGGGCAGACTGGCCCACACCTTGCGCACCTTCGCGATGGCATCGGCCACGCGGCCCGCGTCCACATCGTTGAGCGCGCCTCTCTCGCGGATCAGCTCCAGCGCTGCCGCGTCCTGGTTGGGCGGCGAGAAGTCGGGCAGGCCCAGCTTTCCGCGCACGCCGTCCCAGGTCCGGGCCAGGATTTGGTACCGGCCCGCGGCGCTGCTCGATGTGTTCCGGAACGGCACGTAGACGCGCGGATGGTCAGCGAACGAATCGAAGAGCCGGCCGCCGAAGAGCATGCGGTAGCCGTCATCGCCGGCCGTGCCTTCGGCCCAGGCGATCATGTCCAGGAAGGCGCGCCGATTGGTCTGCGCCACGTCCGCCGGCACTGCTGCCGGGGTGTAGGTTGTCGGGTTGATCGCCACTATCACGTCCTCAAAAAAATTGGTCTGCTGGTCCGGCTCATCGGGCGGCGCCGAGGCATCGCCCGGCACCTCCGACCAGGGCGCGAACACCAGCCCGCCCGTCATTCCGGCGCCGGCCATCGTCGTCGTGCGGCGCGCGGCGAACGCCGCCACACCCAGCACGCCGACCAGGGCCAGCACCCACCGGATCATTCGTAGAACTCCATGTAGAAGTCGGTATCCGGCCCGGCCCCGCCGCTCGCATTGAAGAACGAGCACTGTCCGCCGAACGTCGACGTTCCCGAGATATAGGGCGCGCTGACGACTTCCGCGCCACCGGACAGCGCCGGCACGCGGGCCACCCAGGCCGCCGAAGCCATTGCGTTTTGGAAATTGATCTGGTATCGACCCTGCGCGGTCCGCGTGACGCCGCTGACGTTGAACGAGCGAACCACGCTTCCATCCTTGCGCACGTAGACCCACGCCTTCATCGTGAGATTCAGCACGCCGCCGCCCTGCCCCGAAGTCACCGGCATGCGTCAGCCCTCCACCGTCACGACGTTGGGATTCGAGGCCACGTCCCCGATGGCGAACACCGCTTGCTCCGTGGTGATTCCGACCAGCTCGAACGAGCCACCGGGCACCACGCGCAGGCCATCCGCCACGGTGGCCGCCTTGCCGAATCCCAGGTAGACCGACGCCGCTGCATCGCGGTTCTGGATCAGAAGGTATTGCCGCCCGGCGCGAGCCGCCAGGAGCTGCGCACTGGCGTTCGTGACGGTGCGCTGCACGTTGTCGATCACGGCCTTGGGCTGCACCTGGGACGTTACCACGATGGAGCCGCCTTGAACCTGCACGGTGCCCTGCAGCCCATCGATGAATTTCCGGTCCCCGATGAAGATGCGCACGACGTTCGGCGCGCCGCTCTGGTCGGTGATGTACAGGCGCTGGAACGGCGAATCCTCCAGGCCCTGGCCGGCGATCAGGCCGCGCAGCTCGCCCCAATCGGCCTTGATCGCCAGCGGCCCCGAGGCCGACATGATCTTCCAGTAGTCACCGGCCACCGTGAGCAGAAACGCCCCGTTCGCCGGTACCGTGAAGTCGTAGAAGTTGGAGGGCTTGAACGTCATTTTTTGATCGCCGCGAAGGCCACGACCGCCATTGCCGCGATGGCGCCCATGATCATTTTGTCGGTTAGCGCGCCGCGGCCCTTGGCGTCCGCATAGGCGTCTTTCACGAGGGCCTGCGAGTCGGCCAGCGTGCCGAACGCGAGGCCGAGCGAGCTGCCGCCGAACTTGAGCGCCGAGAGCATCGCGTTTTCGCTCGCGCCCACCGCCGCATCGAGCGCATTTCCGCCGAACGACAGCGCGCGGGCCATGGCCGCGTCGGAGCTGCTCAGGGCGTCACCCACCACGTTGTAGGCCATTTGGCTGTTGCGCGTGGCGTTCTGGTCGGCGAAGGCGAGCGCATCGGCGTTCGTGTCCGCCACCAGCTTCATGGCGTGCTCGCCGAAGCCCAGCGCGCCGGCCACCGAATCATTCGCCAGATCGAGCGACGCATTCCCGAAGCCAAAGGCGCGGTTCACCACGTCGCCGTCCAGCGTGGTGGTGTTGTTTGTGGTCGAGTAGTTGACCGTCGATCCCTCGGCGCTGATCCCGCCTTGGCCGATGACACGCCGGTTGTCGGTCTGCGACGTGCTCTGATTGGTGCCGCTGCGGCTACTGGACATGCCCTACCCCTTTGGTCATCACGACCCCCGAAATTTCCCAGCCGTGCCGCGCACAGGCCCGCGTGACGTGCGCCCGCTGGGTGCACATCGCCACTTGCCGCGCGCCGTGCTGGCGCGCGATGGCGACCAACGCGCCATCGATGGCGCCGGCCTGCAGCCGGTCCCCCGTGCTGACGAGGCCCACGGCATCCAGGCGCACACCGCGGGCCAGCGCCACCGGCCGCACGGCCAGCAGCGCATGCGCGCCGCCCTGGGTGAATTCGTACAGCAGCGCGCCGCCGAACACATCCAGCGGACCCTCCAGCGGCCCCCACGGATTCGCGTCCACGGAGGGCTGCAGCGCCGCGATGCGCTCCGCGTCCCATGGGACGGCGATCACCGACGCATCAGCAGCCACGCGGCCCCCACTGCGGCGGCGATCAGCAGCCAATTCATGCCGCCCGCCGCGGCCTGCAGCGCCGTCCCGGAGCCGCCCATGTTGACGGACCAATCCCCGCCGCCGAGGCTCCACTCCGCCCCGCGCTGGTCGAGCGACGCCGCCGCCGACGAGGAGAACGACGGCATTGGCATGCCGCCCAGGCCGAAGCCCATGGAGCCCAGCCCGGGGATGGAGAGGTTCGCGCTCGCCACGTCAGCGCTTCCAAATGAAGACCGCCGCCGCGCCCAGGCCGATCATGATCAGCATAGGCGAGATGACGACGCCGCCGCCGCGGGTGACGGCCAAGGGCTTGCCCTCGACCGCGTAGCCGTAGGGGCCGATCGATTGGTAGCCGCCGGGCACGTTCCACGCGCCCATGTCGCCGTACGCGAACGACTGATCAGCACCGGCCAGCGCGCCCGTGAGCGCGCCCACGAACATGCGCAGGGGCCGCAGCGCGTCCTGCTGTGCTGTGATGCTGGTATCGCCCATGATCAGTAGGCCGCGAGCGGCAGCAGCTCTTCGGTTTCGATGACGACGGTTTCACCCGCCGAGAACGTTCCGTAGAACTGGGCCGAGCGCACGCCCGCGATGGGGCGCGTGTCCCAGGTGCGGCCCGTGAGCTGGCCGTCCTGCACGGGATCGAAGACCACGAGATTGGCCTGCGGGAAGCGGAAGTTGTCCTTCTGCGCGGCTTCGTTCTGCAGCTTGGTGACTTCGTGTTCCGTGATGCCCTCGCGCACGGTTTTCAGCGCGGTCATGTTGGCCGCGTAGAAGTACACGCGGCGATAGTTGGTGCCGCCGCCGGCCGGGTCCAGGTGGGGAATGGGCAGCGCGAACACGCCGGCCGCGCCCACCACGTAGGAGGCACGGTGGCGCCGCAGGATCAGGCCGCGGATGCCGGCCTCCGCCGGGTCGGCGGTGGGCGGACTCACGTCGCAGAAGCCCGTCAGGGTGGGCGACGTTGCGCCCGAGATGGTGACTTCCAGGCGCAGCGCCGTAATGCCCGAGCCGACCGACAGATCGATGGCGCCGGCCTGCCGGGCGTTCGCCGTGATGGCCTTGCGGTCCATGAAATCGATCTTGAGGATGGTCGAATCCGCCGCGGCGCCGAGGTACAGGTTCGAGGCGTCCAGCTTCGCGCCGTCCGTTTCGTAGATCACTTTCCCGTTCGCCTTGAGTTCGATCTTCGTGATCTGCGACTTCGTGAAGGTGCCGCCCAGCGTCAGGGTGATCTTCTCCAGCACCGAGCCGAGGAACTTGTTCATGTCGCCGATCGCGACTCCGGACCCCACCACGTTCTGGAACGGGTCCATGATCATTTGCTTGTTCATGCCGCGGCCCTCGCTTACAGAGCGTCCTGCACGTAGGGCACCTGACGGCCGACGATCACGCCGGCACAGCCCAGGGCCATGGCCTTGACGGCAGGGTGGGGGGCGAACTTGTAGGCCGCGAAGCAGGCGCCGAGGGCAATTGCCAGCTTCGTCATCTGCGAGGAAGTGAGGTTAGCCATATCGGCGTTCCGTGGTTGTTGAAGACCCACGGATGAGACTGCAGGCTCGGCGATTCGCGAAATCGCCGGCCTCAGGCCCGGCGCCTAAGGGCGCTGTTTCGCGGCCCGCGGCGCGTTGCGAAAAGACAGCACTCCGCGCACGATTTCGAGGCTGTCGGCGCGCTTTTCGAGGTAGTGCAGGTCCGGCAGCGCGGCCAACTCCGCGGGGCTGATGCCCCACGAGCCCGCGATGCGCTTAGCGTCCCCGTGGTCGCCCAGGCGGCCGGTGTGGACCACATCGCAATTGGCGATGAAGGTCTTGTCGCACTCGGCCGGCCGCTGCCCGGCGCCGATGATCGCCACGCGCTTTACCTTGCCCCCATGCTGGTACTCACGGCCCACGTTGACCAGCCGGCGCCATGCCGGCGGCGCGCGGTTCGCTTTCGTCACCTCGGGCAGTTCGTCCACGAACACCAGCACGTCACCGGCCACCCACGCCGCTTGGCAGAACAGCTCGAACTGCGCGTGCACGTCGCGCGCGTGGTCCACCAGATACCGCACCGAGAATCGCCGCTCGCGCAGCGCCTCGATGAAGTCCGGCAGAGCCGCGTGCGGCGTGCCCAGGTCCACGAGCGATGGGTCATGCTTGAAGTCCCACACCATGAGCCGCGCGGGCCGCTGGCGGGCAATCTCCTGCTTCACCCACGCTGTTTTCCCGGTGCCGCGCGCGCCGAACGCGGCCATGGTGAGGGCCTTACCCGGCATCGACCGTGCCCGGCTGCGGCGCCGGCTTCGGCCTGCGCTCGCGGGCCTCCAGCTCGGCGCCGACGGCCTTGGACAGCCGCATGCCGATCGTTACCGTCGTCATCACCGCGGCAATCTCCACGCCCCAGTCGCCCATGAGCTGGTTCAGGTTCCATCCGCGCTTGTCGGCCACGGCGCCCCACACTTCGCCGAGCTGCTGCATCGTGGCTTCATCGAGCACCGCGCGCGGGCTCTGCACGTCGAGCACGATGCACGACGCCTCGCGGGCTAGGTGCACGGCGCCGGCCAGGATCTGCGCGTTCGTCTGCGGCGGTGGCACGGGCGCCCCGCCCTGCCCCACTGCCGCCGCCTCTTCCTGCGCGGACTCCAGGCCCGCGGCCTGCCCCGCTAGGGCAGAGAGTTCATCGAATTTTTCAGCCATCACAGGCTCCCCAGCGCGAACGGCAGCGCCGCGCGCTTCTTCGGTTTCTCGGCCGGCGCGGGCACGGGTGCCGCTGCCGGTGGATCGCTGGCCGGCGCCTCCGCCTCGTCCAACGTGGTCTGCGCGAGCAGGTCACGGTGGGCCCTCGTGCCCACCGGCGCCCACCGCTCCGTCGCGCACTTGTGGCAGCGCGCCGAGAGCTTGCCGCCCGCGGTGCGGTGCACGGCCACATCGGCGCACGTGCACGCCGGGTTGCAGCAGTTCGTCTCGCCGATGCGTGCCATGGTCAGAGCGCCCGCAGGTCGGAAACGAGCATCAGCACCACGATGCTGTCGCTGTCGAAGCGCACGGCCACTTCATCGGGCGTGGCCGGATTGGTGGCGCACACAACGCCGGCCTGCCCGGTGCGCGGGTGTTCGGGATTGGAGACTTGGACCGCGGTCCAGACGGAAAAACGAGGCATGGGCCTACTCCTGTTGCATACCGGGCGACCGGCCCGGCGCGGCTTCGAACCGGCGGAACACGCGCAGCTTCCGCATGCGGCGCACCACAGGTGCAAATTCAGACGGCGGCGCAGGTGGCCGCGTACAGTTATTGACATGAATCCGAGTGCTCGCGCCTGCGGCGCTGCGCTCGAAAACCACGGCGGCCACGGCCAGGGCCGCGCCCTTGCTCCGGCCGCCCATGAGCCACTGCGCGCGCTCCGACTCCACTTCCATCGTCACGCGGCGCTCGAACGGCTGGTGGTCCCGCAGCATTTCGTGGATGTGGTTGCGGAACAGCTCCACGCCTAGCGCCACGACGCCCACGGGGCGGTCGGCCGCGTCCTCGCCATAGCGGGTCTTCTGGCCCGTGGCTTCCTTGATCAGCTTGATTCGCATGGCCTTGCGGCACGTGCCCACGCCGCCCTGCGCGAGCGTGTACCGGCGCCACGCGGCCGACTGCACGCCGGGTTCGGTCTTGGCGACGTTCATCGCCACGATCGCCTCGCGCAGCGGCTCCGGCGCCGTGTCGGGCACGTTGTCCGGATGCACGCGGCGCAGCTCGCGCCACACGCCCACCGGCGGGCCGCCGATCTGCTGGAACTGCCGGATTCGCCATGTGCGCGCCCAGGCCCGTACGCGCTGGCTGCTGGTGATGGCGTCCTCGCCGAACAGGTCTTGTCCCACGCCGTGGCCATCGATGTTCTTGCTCACGTACTTGATTACGTAGCCCACCGCCGAACCCTTCGCCCAGTCGATCAGCTCGAACTGCAGGCGGTGCTGCTGCGCGCCCGGTTCGTCGGGCATGTCGCAGGCCAAGAAGTAGCGGCGGAAGAAGTACTCGAGCTGCGCGAAGGTGCCGCCGGCCACGAACAGCAGGAGGTGCCAGTGTGGCGTCCCATCGTGCTGCGGCTCGGCGATGCGGAAGCCGTACCAGACCATGCCGGCGCGGGCCGCTGCAGCGCGGCAGCGCGCCCACTTCTTCGATAGGTTCTGCTGCCCGTCGCGGGGGGTGAGCCGCTCCCATTTCCGGTTGTCCACCACGCGGCCATCCTTACGCGTGGTGGCCGCGTGGAAGCGGCTCGCGCAGGTGGTGGTGACCATGACGGCCCAATGCCCCATGTCCTTTGCGATCAGCTCGAAACCGGCAATGCGCGTCAACAGCTCATGGCGCCTGATTTCCTGATTCGCAACCCCCTTCGCGGCCAGCTCGGCGAGCGTGTACGCCTGGTGGTGGTCGTTGACGGCGATCACCGATTCCAGGGCCGCGGCGTTGCGCACATCGGCCGCCCGGCTGCGCGTGACGGCGTTGTCGCTGGCGTACACGCCCCGGCCCTGGCGCACGTTGCCGATCTGGATTTCCACGGCCTCCACGGTGCGCGCGTGGAGCTTCCTGTAGGCGCGGCGCCAGAAGAGCGGGCACGACATGCGCGCCACGGCGCCCGCACGGTGCTCGGGCTTGTCCCACAGCCACACGTCCAGCATGCCGCGGCGCGCCAGCAGGCGGCGGGCCACGAACGCCTGCAGGCGCAATGCCACGTTGGAGCCGCGCTCGCGGGCACGCACCACCGCCGCCACAAGGCCGAGGCGGCGGTGCATGTCGCGGGCCGTCACATCGGCCTGCGTGCAGATTTCATCGTCGGATGCATCGGGGCGCAGCCCGCCGCGCTCCGCGTCCACCAGCTTGGACACGGCCTCACGCCAGCGGCGCAGGTTTTCCCAGGTCTGCTCGCGTCCCAGTCGCTGCCGCAAACGCGACTGCCACGACACCGGGAACCGGGCAACGAGGGTGTTCAGCTTCCAACGCTCGGCCGCCATGATGGCGCCGCCCGCGTAGTTGCGGGAGTGGCGGCCGGCTGTCACGCGAAGGCGTCCGGCTCGAAATACCGCGCGGAGCGGCGGGGGTTGAGCGCGTGCTCACGATGCAGCGCCAGGGACATTTGCGCGGCCTTCTGGCTGGCGATGTAGGCGCTCTCCAGGCGCTGCGCCTCAGCGCACGCAGCGGGGCGCGTGGCGCACTCGATGACGCAGACGAGGCCTAAGGCGACGTGCGCATAGGCGACCGCCCAGCGGCCCGGCAGGGCGACGACTCTGTACCTCATACCGGAGCCCTCAGGCGGGCCGCCTGAACGGCCTGCAGCAGCGCCCAGGCCAATTCCTCGCAGTCCTTCGCTTCGGCGATCACGTCCGTGACGAAGATGCCCTTTCGGACGATCAGGGCCACGGCCCCGGGCTTGAGTTCGGACGGCACCGCCGCCACGGACACGGAATTGCTCAGGTTGACGGTTTGCATGGTCAGGCCTCCATGGTCCACGGGAACATGGGCACCCACTTGCCGCGGACCATCTTCCAGATGGATTCACTTCCGGCGAAGCACCTTGACTGCCCCCAGCGCAGCAGCAGGCTCAACGCATCTTCCGCGGACTTCGTGACGTAGAACGCCGGCCCGCATTCGGACGGCGTGACGATTCTGATTTGCATGACGTAGGCTCCAACAGCTTCAAGGCTCCGGCTTCCCCAAGGGGGTCGGGTCATCTGCGCTGCCACCTGGGCGGAGCCTACGAAAGCTCCCAGGGGCGATGACCCGACGAGCCAAAATGTACCTACGCGCCGCGTAGATATCAAGCGTAGAGGCTACCTATCTTCCTACGTAGCTGATTTTGGCGCGCTCCACCATTGCCCCTACACTTGCACCCGCCCCCTTAGGGAGGCCGCCTTAGGAGCCTACGAATGAAGACCATCAAGACCATCACCAAGACCGTCACCGTTGTGGAGACGAGCACCACGCGTTGGCTCGACAGGGCCAAACAGAAACACGGCCTCAGCGACTACGCCTTAGCGCCTCTCCTGGGCGTGAGCACGGCACAGATGAGCCGCTACCGGAAGGGCCACGACTACCTCAGCGATGACGCCGCGCTCAAGCTGGCCGCCTTGCTCGAAATGGAGAATGCCGCGCCGATCATCGCCAGCGCCCACGCCGACCGCGCGAAGACCCCCGAGGCCAGGGGGTTCTGGGAGCGCTGGGCAGCAGTGGCCGCATGCGCTGTCGTTGCTACGACTTTGGTAGCACCCTCCCCCGCAAATGCGCGTTCTGCTGGGGGTGAGTCTGTATATTATGTCAAATAGCTTTGGAAGACTTCGGCAGGACGGCCCACGAAAAAACGGCCGGCATCTGAGATGCCGGCCGTCCGGTTTCCGCCGGCGTTCATCCGCCGGCGGTGCTGCTGCGGGCCCGGAGGCCCGTCCTTGTCTTCGAGGTGGTCAGCGCATCAGCGCTTCCAGTTCCCCAGGTGCATCAGGTTCTGCGCGGCTTGTGCGGCGCTCGGGTCCTTCTTCTCCGCGGCCTGGTACGCGTCCGACGGCAGGCTGGTGCGCAGCTGCTGCATGCCGGACGCGCCCGTGGACTCGCGCGTGGGCAGTTCGGTGGTCGACGCGTAGACTTCGCTGAGGTTGCGCGTCTTCGGCGTGGCCGGGTCGTGTTCGGTTTCCTCGCGCCGTGCGGTGGAAACGGTGAGACGGGCGTTCACTCGGTTGAGCATTGTGGTTGTCCTTGGAAAAAAGTGGAGACCGGGTGATTGGATTCCCCGTGCCGGCCGGGCGTGGACGGCCGGGCCGAAGCGATGCCGGCGGATGCGTAAGGAATGGCGCCGATGTGCGTCCCGCAAGCGTGCTGCCCACGGCACGGCTATCCTGCGGCATCTCTTCCATTGCCCGGAGCACCGGATGCGCCCTTTCGCCCCGCCCTCTTCCCCCGCATGCGCTCCATCCCGGCCCCTGTGGGACCGCCGTGCATGGCTGCTGCTGGCCACCGCCACCCTGACCGCGGGCTGCACCGCGCCCGCGGGACGCTTCCAGGGCACGTTCCTGCAGCCCTGGAAAAGTTACGAATCCCTGTCGCCCGAGGAATGGCGCAGGCGCCTGCGCACGACGCGGGCGCTGGGCTGCGACGAGATCGTGCTGCAGTGGACCGCGACGGAAGGCGGTGCCCATCCCTGGACGCTGCCGGAGGGCCTGATCGCGATGCTGTTCGAGGAATGCGGGCGCGAGGGCATGGGCATCCGCGTGGGCCTGCCCTACGACGAGCGCTGGTGGAATGTGCTGGCCTCGCAGGAGCCCAGCGCACTGCCGGCGTTTTTCGCGGCGACGCGGGCGCGCTCGCTGGAGTACATGCGCACGGCCCCCTGGCCGCGGCAGCCGGGCTTTCGGGGGTGGTATCTGCCCTATGAACTGGACCAGTACAACTGGGCGACGGCCGAGCGCCGCGCGCTGCTGGTGCCCTGGCTGCAGGCGATCGCCGCGGGTGCAGGCAGCGGCCCGCCGCTGGCGGTGTCCACCTTCTTCAGCAAGCTGCAGACGCCCGGGCGCCTGACCACGCTGTGGGCCCACATCCTCGACACGGTCCGGCTGCGCCCCATGCTGCAGGACGGCGTGGGCGTGGCGGGAATGACCAACTATGCAGGCCTGGAGCCGCTGCGCGCCCTGCTGCGCGAGCGCGGCGTGCCGTTCGATCTGATCGTCGAACTGTTCGAACAACTTCCGTCTGAAGGAGGTTCGAACGGGGCCTTCCGGGCGCGCGCCGCGTCCGCCGAACGCGTGCGCGCCCAGATGGAGGTGGCGCGCAGCTACGGGGCCCAGCGCGTCATCGCTTTCGCGGTGGACCCGTGGATGCTGGGCGACACCCCGGAGGCCCGCCAATTGCTGGAGCAATGGCAGACGGGCCGCTGAACGCGCATTCGATCACGATCCACGGTCGAGCCCTTGCGCAATGAAGGAAAACTATCGAAAATATTTTTTCTTTCAGATTTAACAAAACATGGGCATGACAGACCGCCTAGGAGAGACCGTGGGCGCCTCCGCCACCACGGCGTTCGACGCCGCGGCACGGCATGCGGACGCCGTCGACCGCGAGGGTCGCCTGCCCACTGAAGCCCTGGACGCCCTGCGCGCCGACGGCCTGCTGGGCCTGCTGGTGCCCCGGCGGTACGGCGGCCCCGAATGGACCCTGCGCGCGGTGACCAACGTGTGCCGTCGCCTGTCCGAATCGTGCGCTTCCACCGGCCTGATCTTCGCCATGCACCACTCGCAGTCGGCCGTGGCGATCCGGCAGGCTGGCGAGAGCGGCTGGCACCAGGCCCTGCTGGAGCGGCTGGTGCGCGAGCAGTGCGTCGTGGCGTCCGCCACCACCGAGGGCGCCACGGGCGGCTCCATCCGTACGAGCGCCTGTTTCCTCGATCAGCGCGGCGATGCCCTGCACCTGGACAAGTGCGGCGCCGTGATTTCCTATGCCGGTGCCGCCGACGTGATCCTGGTCTCCGCCCGCAGCGCAGAAGATGCGGCACCGTCCGACCAGAAGCTGGTGGCCGTGGTGCGCGGGCAGTTCGCGCTGTCGCCGCTGGGCCGCTGGAACCCGATGGGCATGCGCGGCGCCTGCACGGACCGCTTCGACCTCGCCGCCCGCTGCGGGGCGGAGCAGGTGTTCGATGGCACGTTCGCACAGGCCATGTCCGGGGCGATGCTGCCCACGTCCCACATCCTGCTGGGCGCCGTCTGGCTGGGCATCGCCGTATCGGCGCTGGCGCGCGCGCGGGAGTTCCTGCGGGCGCGCAACCGCAGCGGCCAGGCGCCCAACCCGATCGCCAACCTGCGGCTGGCGGAAGGCGAAGCCCTGGTGCAGCAGTTCCAGGCCATGCTCGCGGCCAATCTGTCGCTGTACGAGAGCGAACCCGCACGGGCCACCGCCCACGAGCGGATGGTGGGCTACAACGCGCTCAAGGTCGGCGCGTCCGAGCTGGTGGTGCGCATCACCGACATCGCGCTGCGCATCTGCGGCATCCAGGGCTACATGGACGATACCGGCCCGTACTACCTCAGCCGCCATGTGCGCGATGCGCATTCCGCCATGGTGATGGTCAACGACGACCGCATTCTCGGCAACATCGCGCCCCTGGCGCTCGGCGTTCCACTGGGCCGCGACGTCTGAGTGCGCCGGCCCCGCCGGCGCGGCCCGGCGCCCTCCTCCATCCCTTCCTTCACTCCATCACTTCCTACCCCACCCCATGACGCAATCCGAGATCGAAGACCAGCTGGCGGAAATGATCCAGGCCACCGTCCTCAAGAAAGTCTCCTCCGACACCCTGCTGCTGGAATCCGGCCTGCTCGACTCCGTGGCGGCCGTCGACCTGATGCTCGCCATCGAGGGCCGGTTCGGCTGCACGGTGCCGATCACGGAGGTGGAGGAGCACCTGCGCTCGCTGCGCACGCTCTCCAACTACGTCGCCGCGCACTGCTGAGGCGGGCTTTTTTCCTGTTCATGCGCCCTTCCCTGGCGTTCATCTGGCGTTCGACCGCGGAGCCCGGACCATGCACTTCGACTTCGATTCCGGCACGTTCCGGGATGCTTCCTTCCGGCCCGATGAACCGGCCGTGGTGGCGCACGACCGCAGCCTGAGCTGGCGGGAACTGGAGACCGAGGCGCGCGCCTGGCGCGACGAGGCCAGGGCGCTGGGTGTGGGTGCCGACGTGCCCGTGGTGATCCGCGGCCACAAGGAAGCGGCGTTCATGGTGGCACTGACTGGGGCGCTGATGCTGCGCGCGCCGTTCGTGCCGGTGGATGCGGTCTATCCGGCCGAACGGCTGCAGAGCATCGTCGACACGCTGGGCGCGCACCTGGTGTACGACGCGGCCGCGGGCCGCTTCCAGGTGCTGCGCCCGGACCCCGCCCCCGAGCTGGCGGAGAAGGGCCTGTGCTACATCATGTTCACGTCCGGCACGACGGGGCAGCCCAAGGGCGTGCAGATCGGCCGCGAGAGCGTGCAGGGCCTGATCGACTGGATGCGGCTGGATTTCGGACTCGGCCCGGAGCCGGTGTTCCTGAACCACACCGTGTTCAGCTTCGACGTGTCGCTCTACGACGTATTCGGCACCCTCGCCCTGGGCGGCTGCATCCTGATGCTGGACCGTGGCCGCGCCGCCTCGGCGCTGGAGGTGGCGGCGCTGATCGCGCGGCACGGTGCCACCACCTGGGTGTCCACGCCCTCGTTCGCCCAGCAGCAACTGATCAACCCCGGCTTCTCGCAGGAGGCCCTGCCCTCGCTGCGCACCTTCCTGTTCTGCGGCGAGCCGCTGCCGATTCCGCTCGCACGCCAGTTGCGCCGCCGCTTTCCCGGCGTGCCGATCCTCAATACCTACGGCCCGACGGAGGCGACCGTCGCCACCACGCTGCTGCGCGTGGACGATGCCCTGCTGGCGACGGACGGCCCCATGCCGATCGGCCACGCCAAGCGCGATTCGATGGTGTATTGCGACCAGGGCGAGCTCTGCATCGCCGGCCCGCAGGTGATGCGCGGCTACATCAACCGGCCCGACCTCAATGCCACGCGCATGTTCGTGCGGGACGGGCAGCGGGGATTCCGCACGGGCGACCTGGGCACCGAGGGGCCGGACGGCCTGCTGTTCTGCCAGGGCCGCATCGACGACCAGATCAAGCTCAACGGCTACCGGCTGGAACTGCTCGAAGTGGATGCCGCGCTGGCCGCCCTGCCCGGCGCGCGCGCGGGTGCCGCGGTGGCGCTGCGCCGCCCCAACGGCGCGGTGGCGCGCCTGGTCGCGTTCGTGGAAACCGGGGACGAGGCGCGGGAGCTGCCGGCGGAACTGGCGGCCTGGAAGGAGCTGCTGGCCACCCGGCTGCCGCACTACATGCTGCCGTCCGAACTGCTGCCCTGCGCGCGCATGCCGGTGTCGGTCAACTACAAGATCGACCGCGCGAAGCTCGCGCAGATCTACCAGGCGCTCAACGCCTGACGCTGTCCGTGCGACTGGGCTGCATGGCGAGCACCGGTTGCGCTGCCGTCCCCGTGAGGAACAGGCCCAGGTGGTCGCCTGCCTGCAGCGTGGGCAGCGCCTGGGCCGCCGTGGCCGCGGCGCCGACGGCGTTGCCGCACCGGGCCGAAAGCCGGGCCTGCACCGGGTTCACCTGCCTTGCGGCCGACGCGCCGGCCGCCACGTCGCGGAAAACCGGCGTGCCGGCGGGCGCGACCAGCAGCTGCGCCTGTTCGCAGCCCTGCGCCAGGTTGTAGAAGCGCAGTTCGGCCTTGAGGGCGTCCTGCGTGTCGGTGGTGTCGTCGATGGCAGCGAATGCGTACCGCTGGGCGCCATCGCGGCGCAGCACCAGTGTGCTGAAGCTGCCCGGGCGCACGTCCAGCGTCCCGGCGGGCCGGCCGTCCACCTGGATGGCGAACGCCTTGCCGCCCGCCACGATCGCGTAGCTGGTGGCGGGCACATCGCCGCCGATGCGCTGGGCCGCACCCTCGGCCACCTTCACCAGCAGCTTGGCCGGCAAGGGATTGACCACCCGCACGAACGAGGCCCCGGCCGGCGGCCGTGCGGCGTAGAGCTGCGACAGCGCGCCCTCCTGTGCGTGGACTGCAGCCATGGCCGCGCCCAGTGAGATCGAAACGATCAGGCTGCGAATGGAAAGGCGGGGCAGAGGCATGGGACACGTCCGGGTTCAGAACTGGAAATAAAGGAAGCGGGTCTCGCGGTGCAGGTGGAACAGGCACACCAGCAGCACCAGCAGGGTGGCCACGAGCCACGCGGCATTCGGCCGCCAGCGCATCCACGCGGGCTGCGCCTCGCCCGGGCGTGCCAGCGCGGGCGAGAACTGCCCCAGGATCTGGTGCGAGTTGGGCGCCAGCCAGACGATGGCCAGCAGCAGCGCCAGTTGCAGCACCGGCAGATGCCGGCCCACGCACTCGCGCCACGGCAGATCGCCGGCCAGTGCGAGGCCGAGGGAAGGTCCCATGGGCTCGACGCCGCGCAGGCCGGCCATGCCGCGCAACAGCTCCAGGCCGTCGCCCGCGTCGGAAGCGCGGAAGAACGCATGCGCCACCATCACCGCCACGAAGGTGAGCAGCACGCAGCAGGCGCGCCACAGCCAGCGGCTCCATGCCCGGGTGGGGGCGATGCGGCCTGCCGCCATGATGCGCCAGGCATGGTTCACGCACAGGTAGACCCCGTGCAGCAGCCCGTAGATGAAGAACTGCAGGCCCGCCCCATGCCAGATGCCCGCCAGGCCCATGGTGTAGAGCGTGGGCACGGCGATCATGGCGGCGAAGCCACCCGGCGTGCGGCTGCCCGCGGAGCCGACCGGCAGGCCGCGGCGGTTGCGCCAGCGCGACAGGTGCATGGCCATCGGGTAGTACAGGTAGGCCGTGAGATAGCGCGTGAGCGTCATGTGCCAGCGCGACCAGTATTCGATGATGCAGGGCGCCTTGAACGGCGAGTTGAAGTTCAGCGGAAAACGGATGCCGAACATCTTCGCCAGGCCCATGGCCATGTCCGAATAGCCCGAGAAATCGAAGTACAGCTGCATCGCGTAGGCCAGGCTCGTGCCCCAGGCTCCCCAGAACGCCAGCTGCGACGGCGCCGCGAACCCCGCGTCGGCCTGCGGCGCGATGGTGTCGGCCAAGAGCACCTTCTTGGCCAGGCCGATCACGAACAGGGCGCCGCCGATCGACAGGTTCTCCGCCCTGAAACGGTAGTTCTCCGGATCGGCGAACTGCGGCATCATTTCCTTGTGGTGCAGCACCGGCCCCGCGATCAGGTGCGGAAAGAACGTGACGAACAGCGTGTGGTTGAGCAGGTTGGGCGACTTGACCAGCCCGGCGCGGCAGTCGAGCAGGTAGCCGATCTGCGTGAACGTGAAGAACGAGATGCCCAAGGGCAGCAGGATGTCGTCCACCGGGCCCTGCCCCACGCCCCAGTCGCGCAACAGGCCGAGCAGCGACGCGAAATATTTGTAGTGGAACAGCAGCGCCAGATTGCAGGCGATGCCGAAGGCCACCGTCCACCACTGCCGCCGGGGGCGCGCGGCACTGCGCACGATGAGCCGGCTGACGGCGTAGTTGAAGGCGATGGACGCCGCCAGCAGCGCCACGAAGCGCGGGTTCCACCAGCCGTAGAACACGAAGGACACCACGCAGAGCCAGAGGGCCGCCCACCGCAGCCGCACGGCGCCGAGCGCATAGTAGCCCGCGAGCGCGAGCGGCAGGAAGAGGAACAGGAACAGGTAGGAATTGAACAGCATGGCGGGCTTGTCAGGGCAGCGCGTCGATGGCGCGGCGCTCCCCGGCACTCAGCGGCAGGGAGAGCGAGAGTTCGGAGAACTGCCAGACCACCAGCCGGACGCTGGCGGGCCACTGGCGCTGTCCCGCCAGCGCGGCCAGCATCGCGCCCGAGAAGTAGCCGCCGTCCCGGCTCTGGTTCCAGACCTCCCGGCCCAATTGCCGGCCGAGCCGTTCCGCGAAGTCGCTGCGCAGGCCGTTGGAATCGCCCAGCAGCAGCACTTCGGCCTGCGGGCCGTCGTCCAGCAGGCCGCCGGCGCGCACCGGCCGGACGGTCTCGGGGACCACCTGCTCGATCGCCGGGCGCCAGCCTTCCGGAGCGTGCTCCAGCCCGGCCAGCACGATGAGATCGCCCATGCGCGGCTCCGGCACCGCCGCGCGCTGCTGCTCGAACGCCTGCGTGCCCCTGCCGCCGAGCAGCGGCAGCGCCTCCCGGGCCACGCGGTCGGCCGCGGCTTCGGCGCCCTCGGCGTTCAGGTGGACGTCGGTGCGGAAATACGGCTGCGGCAGTGTAGCGAGCGCCGGCCGCAGGTCGGCATAGGGAACGCCCTGCGCGGCCAGGGCCTGCTGCCAGGTGTCCAGCCGGGCCTGCATGGGCCGCGATACCGCCAGTCCGCACCGTTGCGCATGCTGGATGCGCGATTTGTCGGGCACGGCCACCACGAGGGTGCGGATGCCGGCCTGGGCGAGCTGGCCGGTCCAGTGGCGCATGAGCTTCAGGCGCTGGGCGAAGGCGTCGCCCTGGGCAGGCTGCGGGCGCAGCCCGTCGCGGTAGAACAGCCAGCCCGGGCAGCCTTCCGCCACCTGAGGGCCCAGATCGCCCAGCCACCGGTAGCGCAGCGCGGCGGCCCACAGGTCCGCGCGGCCCTGCCCCGGCAGGTGGCCCAGCGCCTTGTTGAGCCGGTCGCCGGCCTGCCCGTCCACCCATTCCTGCGGTGCCCAGCCGGCCGGGTCCGCCTGCAGGCGCACCAGGCGCGAGACGCCCCAGGCACAGCCTGCCGCCAGCACGAGCCCGATGGCCAACGCGAAGGCGCGGTGGCCGGGCCGCCAGCGGTCGGCGGCCGGATCGGAGGGGGTCGGCGTCGCCATCGGCTCAGACGGCCAGCGCGGCCTGCAGCCTGCGGTTCCAGTCGGCGTCGCTGATCAGGGCGGCGCCATCCCACAGGCCCCGTGCGTCGGGGCCCAGGTGGAAGTTGGGCTCGAACAGCTGCCAGACCAGCACCTGGGGCGGCTGTTTGCGGAAGCTGTCGGATTCGAGGTATTCCATGAGGACGGACCAGAAACCGACGTCGCCGGGTTTCCAGTTGACCGACACGCGCCGGTCCAGCAGGTTCGAGAGCTTCTGGGGGAAGCCGAAGTACGGCTGCACCATGCTGTTGCCCGTCACGTGCACGGGTGCCCGCACCTCGCCCAGCAGGCTGTCGGCCTCCACCATGCGCCGCACGGTGAAGGTTTCCCGGCCCACGGCCTTGCGCTGTTCGGGCGACAGGAAGCGGTCCGCCAGGTCGCCGTAGCGCCGTTCGTTCGACAGGCTGCCCAGGGCGAGGCCCGTGCCCGGGTCGCCCGCGAGCTGGGGCACCAGGCCGCGGATCAGGTCGGCGGTGGCCTGTGCCGTGGCATCGGCGGCCGGCTGGGCCCAGTGCTGGTCCGTGCGGTAGTACACCGGCTGGCCCGCGGAGCGCAGCGCCCGCAGGGGCGCTTCGTCGTCGAACGTGGGGATGCCGGCGGCGCGCATCTTCTCGAGGGTGCGGGCATAGCGGGTGCGCATCTCGGGCGTATGCACCACACCCTCGGGCAGCATGTCGGCGTAGATCGACATCTTGTCGGGCAGCACCGGCACCACCAGCAGGATGCCCTTGGCGGCGAGGCGCCTGCGCACGTCGGCCACGCGGGCCACCGTGGCCTCGATGCCCGCCCAGTCGGGCGTGGCCGCGTTGCCCCAGCCCGCGAAAAGATAGTTGTCCTTGCCGATCACGGCCAGACTGCCCACCGGCGTCTGCGCTACCGCGGGCAGCGCGAGCACCAGCGGCCACGCCAGGAGGGAGCGCCGCTGCAGAGCGTGGGGAGGGAGTGCGGAGGGGTGGGTCTTCATGGCGGACATGGCGTGGAGGACGCCAGCAGGTCAGTAGGAATAGGACAGGTTCATGAACACGCCGCGGGAACGGCTGGCGTCACCGCCGCCCAGGTTGGTGCGGTATTGCAGGCTCCAGTCCACGTGCGAGCGCTGGGCGGTGTAGCGGTCGCCTTCGAGCCAGTAGCGGAGGTTCACGCCCGGCCCCGCGCCGACGGACCACGACCGGCCGTTGCCCGCCAGGTCGAACGAAGCGAATCCGTCCACGGGCACACCCGAGGCACGGTTGCGGTTGGTGTACCCATCGGCGG
Organism: uncultured Acidovorax sp.; assembly: GCA_913774955.1. Taxonomy (GTDB): domain Bacteria; phylum Pseudomonadota; class Gammaproteobacteria; order Burkholderiales; family Burkholderiaceae_C; genus Paracidovorax. The sequence continues at coordinate 23,483 of CAJYKV010000018.1, read as the reverse complement.
CGAGCGTCACATGCGGGAACACGACGAAACGGTCGCTGTAGGGCGTGAGGAAGCTCCGGCCCACGCGCACCTCGCCGGCCGCGAAGCCCTGGCCGCGGTGGAGGCGCCCTTCGCCCGTGGCGAGCACCTCGCCCGCCGTCGTGCGCACGGCATAGCGCGCGGGCGTATCCAGCAGCGTGTAGCCGGCCTGCAGATAGCCTTCCATGGTGAACCAGTCGGAGGCATCCAGCCGCAGGGCCGTGCCCTCGTAGAAGCCGTAGAGGATGTACGCCTGCCAGCCGCCCGTGCCGCGGCCGGCGTCGTAATCGACGGCGCTCGCCTGGTTGTTGAGCTGGCAGCGCAGGTCATCGGCTGCGGGATTGAGCGCGCCGCTGCGCGCTGCCCGACCCAGCAGGAACTGCCGCTCGATGCCGAAGGTCAGGTTCCGGTCGGCCTGCGGCGTCAGCCGCGCGCCGATCGCCGCCGTGAAGGAAGGCAGGCCCGCGGCGCCGCGGGTGCGCGTTTCGGCCACGTCGATCGTGCCGCCGCAGGGGTTGCGCACCACCTGGGCATCCGTCACGTCGGTGCCGCTGCGCAGGGTGCTGGACACGCGGCCATAGACGTCGAAGGTGGTCGTGCTCGAATTGAGGAACCGGGGCGGGCGCCAGTACGCCTCGGCGGTCGAGAACACCGAGTTGCCGGGCACCGACACCGGCTGGCCGACCAGCCCGTTGGAGGCGGAACGCGCCCCCCGGTAGCCCACCGACACCGTGGCGCCCCACTCCCGCGAGAAATTGGCGACGGCGCTGCGGGTGTCGAAGCGCTGCTGCCTGTCCAGCGGCAGCCTGCCGGCGTCCGCTTCGTCGATGGCCTGGCGCAGCATGGCCGCGGCGGCCGGCCGGTTGCCCGTGGCCGCCGTGGCATAGGCTTCGTCGAGGATGTTGGTGGCGGGGGCCTGCCCGGTGGTGCGCGCCGCGACGAAATCCTGCAGCGCGAGCTGCGGCCGGTTTTCGGCGAGGTACAGGTAGGCGCGCTGCCGCAGCAGCGCGGCGTCGTCGGGCGTGGTCTGCAGCGCGGCGTCGAGCCGCTGCAGTGCCTCCCGGCGTTCGGCCGGCCCACCTGCCGCGAGGGCGATGGTCAGCAGGTTGCGGGCGGCGCCATCGGCCGGCTGTTCGGCCACGGCCCTGCGCGCGAACGCGATGGCGTCCGCATACCGCTTTTGGCCGTAGGCCGCATAGGCGCGGGCGGCGGGGTTGTCGGTGCCGGGCGCGTCCCACGGTTGCAGCTCGCAGGAGGTGCCGTACGGCGTATCGCGGCAGATCTGCAGCGGCGCGTAGGCGGCCACGTCCAGCAGCGGTGCCGAAGCGCCCCATCCCTGCTCCTCGCGGGCGCGCGCGCGCCGGGCATCGGCCTGCGCGTCATCCGCCGGCAGCGGCTCCAGCAGCGCCAGGGCCTGCTGCGGCCGGTTCGCCGCCAGGGCCAGGTCGGCGCCGATCAGGCGGGTGTCCCGGCGCTGGGCGGCATCGATCCAGTCGTGGCCCAGCACGGCCTGGATGTCCTCCTGGGCGGCGTCGGAGCGGCCCAGCTGCTGGCGCAGGTAGGCGCGCAACAGCTGCACCGCCGTGTTCTCTTCGTCCACCTGCAGCGCCGCCGTCGCGGCCTGCTCCGCGCCGGCCAGGTCCTGCGTGCTTTGCAGGATGCCGATCAGCAGCATCTGGTGGCTGGGCACGTCCGGCGCCAGCCGCGCGGCTTCGCGGGCGCTGGCCACGCCGTCCTGCGGGCGGTTGCGCGCGATGGCTTCATAGGCCGTCCGGGCATACTGGTTCGCGATGGCCTGCTGCGCCAGGCGGACGCGGGCCTGGATGTCGGCGCGGTTCGGCGCGCCCAACGCCCGGGCTTCGGCTCCTGCCCGGATGGCGTCTTCATAACGCTTCGCGTCAGTGAGCGCATCGAGCCACAGCAACACCCACGGGCCCTGGCTCGGATCGGCACGCACCGCCTCTTCGGCCAGGCCCGCGGCCTGTTCGTACGCGCCCGCGTTGTACTGCGTGTACGCCTGCGTGGCGATCGGAAAGCCGCGGCGGTAGGCCTCCGTGGTGGCGGCCTCGCTGCCGGCCGGCGCGGGGCGCAGGTTGACGATGGCCGCCTGCAGTTCCGGGCTGGAGGCGCCGACGGCCAAGGCCTGCTCGGCCGCACGCAGCGCGTCGTCGTTGCGCTGGAGCTTTTGCAGCGCATAGACCCGCAGCAGCTGCAGCCGCGCGACGTCCGGACGGAGCTTGAGCGCCGCTTCCGCGCGCTGCAGCGCGACCGCATAGCGCCCCCGGCCGTAGGCGCGATAGGCGTCGTTCGCCAGCCGCCAGGCCCTGCCGCGCAGCACCGGGCCGCGGGCGCCCTGGGCCCTGCGCGGCTTCTTCGCCTGTGCCTTGCGGGCCGGCTTCGGGCGCTGCGCCGCCGGAGGCTCGGCATGCCCTGCGGCCGTTTCGCGTGCCATGCGTTCCGGGGGCCGCAGAAGCTGCGGCGGTGCCGGCTCTTCGGGCGGCCGGGGCGCGGCCGGCAGATAGATCGGCTCCGGGCGGTCGGCCACGGTCTGGAATCTCGCCGGCCACAGGAACAGCGGCGGCGGCATGCCGACCACGATGTCCGGCGGGCCGGCGCGGGGCACGTCCGCATCGCCTTCCGACACGGCGACAGCGGTCTCCGCGGCCCGCCCGGGATCGGGGTCGGCGTGCAGGGCGACGTCCATGCGCAGGCGCCGGGCCATGGCGTCGCGCGGGTCCAGCAGCGGATGGGCCGCATGGACCACCGGCGCCTGCGGCAGATCGGGCAGCGGCGCGCGCGGCGGCGCCGCCAGGCTGTAGCTCATGGCCAGACGGAGAGGCGGATCGTCCTGTGCGGCGTCCGCCAGGGCGGCATGCTGCAGGCCGGCCACGGCGAGCGCGGGCGTCACGGGCCACAGGGCCGCCAGGGAAACCGCCAGAAGGGTGCGGTGGCTCGATCGTCGTTTCATGCGGGTACGGCCTGCGATGCCCCGGGAGAGAGCTCTTCGGCGTGGGCGGTTTCCTCGCGCTGGAAGGAGATCGCCTCTTCGAGCGTGCCAGCGTCCAGCCAGCCGTTCTCCAGCAGGATGCTGCCGAGCGGACGGCCGGACGCGCTTTGCAGTTGCAGCGCCCTCTCGAGGTGCGCCTCGTCGATCGCCCGCCACGACAACAGCACCTCGCCCAGGCGCCGGCGCTTCTGCACGAGCTGGTCGGCCGAGGGGAAGTCGTGCATGGTCTTGTCCCAGACCAGCCGGGTGCCGAACAGCTTGTTCGACAGAAAAAGCCGCCAGGCCCGCGCCGCCGCCATGGCGTTGATGCAGTTGCCCACCACCATGCGCGGGATCGACAGCAGGCCGTGCTCCCAGCCGTACATGCTGGTCACGAAGTAGGCGCGCTGCACCACGCGCAGCAGCAGCGCGAAGGCGTTCAGGCCCATCACGGTCATCAGCCAGCCGCCCGGCGAGAACACCGAGGGGTAGTAGACCGTCCACCAGCCCATGGCGTCGGCCACGATGAACAGCAGGAAGTTGAGCATCAGCACGTAGCCCAGCATGGCCACGAAGGAGGTCACCAGACCCTTGCGGTCGCGGAACAGCAGGTATTTGGTCGCGAGCGATCCGCTCCAGCCCACCTGCTCCCAGCCCTGCAGGCCGATGCCCAGCGTCCAGCGCGCCTTCTGCCGGTAGGCGGTGCGGAAGGTGTCCGGGAAGAATTCGCGCACCCCGAGCGGCATCTGGATCGATCCCACCTGCTCCCGCCCCATGCCGAACCACGACACGCGGCGCGTGACGTAGTCGACGTCGAACTTGCCGAAGATCTGCTTCATGCCCATGCGGCTCAGGCGCGTGCCGATGTCGTAGTCCTCGGTCAGGCTGTCCACGTTGAAGGGCTGGTTGTCCATGGTGCGCGCCAGCTCGTGCAGCGCGCGGCGCGAGAAGCACGTGCCCACGCCGGCGGAAGGCACCATGTGCGACATGCTTTCGCGCACCACCAGGTCCTTGCTGTGCCACTCCGCGAATTCGTCCATGTACGTGCCCGCGACGATTTCGAACCAGCTGCGCTCCAGCGACGTCACCGGCAGCTGGATGAAATCCATGCGCGGCAGCAGGTAGTTGTAGTACTTGAGCTCCAGCGGGTGGAGCACGTCTTCGCTGTCGTGCAGGACCATGCCCGCGAACGGCTGCGGCATGTGCTTCTCGTGCTGGAAGAGCGCCTGCACGATCCAGTTGAGGCAGTCGGCCTTGCAGGTGGGGCCGTCGTGCGGCACCTCGACGCGCACGAGCTGGCGGTAGCGGCGGCGCATGCGCTCCACCTCGCCGATGGTGCGGGCATCGTTGCGGTAGGTGCCGACGAAGATCGTGTAGTCCTTGTAGTCGAGCGTGGACACCATGTTGCTCAGCATGGGCGCGATGACGTCGTACTCCAGCCAGGCCGGCACCATGATGGCCATGGGCTGCTCGGGGCGCTCGCGCAGCTCCGCCGTGGTCAGGCGCTTGTAGCGCCGCCGCACGGTGAGGCCGCGGTAGGCCTGGCGCGTCCAGTACCACACGTCGATGAACAGGTCGTCCAGGCTCGACAGCAGGATGACCAGGCTCACCACCGCCGTGAGGATCTCCAGCCAGTGGTAGTAGTCCGCGAAGAAGTAGGGCCAGTACAGCGATGACATGCCGGTTCGGTGCGTGGGGGTGCGGTGGCGCGGTTGCGCCTCAGGACGACTTGTTCCGTTCTTCCGCGCGGCGGCGTGCACGGTGGGCGGCCACGAGCAGCAGCAGCAGGACCAGCAGCAGCACGCTCACCAGGGGCACGCCCCACGACAGGTAGCGGCGCCATTCGTAGAACGCGGTCTCGCCCGCTCCCGGCGGCAGGCTGGCCGACGGGTTGGTGCTGTCCACCCAGCTCACCGGGCCTTCCGCGCCGATCAATGCGATGTCGCCACGGTTGAGCACGAACGGCTTCTGCGGTGCCGCGGACTGCTCGCCGAGGGGCTGCCAGACCAGGCCGTGCTGGCCGTTGGCGCGGCTCACCTGCACGGAGCTCAGGCGCGAGAGTCCGTCCACATCCAGCCACGGCGTCTTGCGGCCGTTGATGCGCAGGTGCCCTGCTTCGATCTGCACTTTCACGTCCATGCCCTGGACGGGTGTCTGCAAGGCGAGGAAGGGCTTGCCCGGCGAGAAGGTCTGGCCCTGGTCGACGACCGCGAACTCCGCGCGCACCGGCGTCACGCCCGCGGCGACGGCGATGCGGATGAGGCGCGGCAGGCTCTGCACCGCATCGGCCAGGTACGCGGCCGGCACGGCGACCACCGGGGTGCCGGACATCAGCGGCAGCAGCCCGACGAAACTGCCGTCGGGTTCGGCCTCGCCGGCCCGCACGTAGCTCGTGGGCAGCACGTTGACCGGGAAGCCCTGCGGGGTTTCGTTGCAGTCGTTGGAATACGGTTGGCGCTGGATGGACACCCGCACCACATTGCTCAGGCCGAGCGCATAGCCGGGCACGCGGGCGTCGAGCCGCTCGGGGCGGCCATCGGCCTCCAGCCGCTTGGCCGCGAGCAGCACGCTGTTCCAGAAGACCGAGGCCACGGGCCGGGTGGACGAGGCGCCGGGCGCCGCGGCGATGTCGATCACCAAATCGGTGGGCATGCGCCCGTTGACGGCCACGGCGGAAAGCGGCAGCGAGGCCGTCCAGTCGCCGCGGGAGACCACGTCGAAGTTGGCGTCGCCGCCGAAGCCGGCCAGCCGGATCATCGAGCGGTCTTCCGCATCGGGGGCATCGGCCCGCAGCACCGTGGCCTGGCGCGTCACCAGCAGATTGCGCCAGACGTCGGCGAAGATGCCGGCCGCCTGGGCGCCCGCATCCTCGGCCACGGCGATCACAGGGCGTGCGCCCAGCGTCGCGAGGCGGATCTGGTGCGACGCGGTCGCGCCGGGCGCTGCCACCGTCTGCAGGTTGCGCCAGCCGGCGAAGGCACGGGCCGCGTCGGCATCGCCGGCGAGCTGGACACCCAGCGCATCCAGCGCCTTGCCGATCTGCTGCTGCAGCGCGCCGTCCGCCACGGCGATGTCCCCCGTGGCGGCGGTGGCGCCCAGCACCACCAGCGCGCCGATCTCGGCATCGTCCTTGAGCACGTAGCGGGCATTGCCGGCGGCCAGCCCGGCGAATGCGGGCAGCGATGCCAGGGCGGCGGGCACCTGCCAGCCGGCGGTGTCCACCGTGTCGCCCGGCACCGGGAAGGCCTTCACCACCACGCGGCGGTTGGCCTGCTCCAGGGCCGCGCCGATGCGCCATGCGGTGTCGTAGGAGGCCTTGGAGAGATTGCGCGAGGCCACGAGCAGCGTGGGCCGGGAGGGCAGCGTCACCCAGGCGTCCGCCAGGCTGGTGAGCGCCCCGCTGCTGAAGCGGTAGTTGAAGCGCGTGTCCGCCGCGACCGACAGCACGTTGCCCGTGGCGCGGTCCACCTCGCAGATGCGGCGGGCCACGTTGTTGATCCAGTTCACGCCCAGGCGCAGGAAGCCGTTGGTCACCAGTCGCGTATCCACCTTGAGCGTCTGGCTGGCATCGCCCTCGGGCGATTCGATGCGGCGCGAGAACGCCGGTCGGCCGTTGACGGACAGCAGCATCGCCGTGCGCCCCTCTTCCGCCTTGTAGTAGCGGCCGCTGAAATCGATGCTCGCCTCGGCGAGCGGCAGCGTCCGCGGCACCGGCAGGTAGAACTCCTGTTTGGCGTCGAAGCCGTTCAGCAGTACCGCGTCGGTGAAGCCCAGATCGGACAGCGCGAAGCTGCGCGTCACCCAGGTGTCGCCCTGCAGGCGTTGCAGCGCGTCTCCGGCAGGGCTCGCCATGGCGATGAGCGGGACGCTCAGACCCACCATGCAGATCAGTCTGGAAGCACGCGGCACGTGCAGGAGGCAGGGAACCATGGATTTGCTCCGGGGTGACACGGGATGGAAAAGAAGGAAGACAAGAAAGGAGAACGGAGAGGAAACGGAGGAGCGGGCGCCGGGGTCAGGGCGCGAATTCGGCGAAGGGCCGGCCGCACAGCGCATCCACGATGCGGCGGCACGCGTGGCCGTCGCCGTAGGGATTGCTGCGCCGGCTGAAGTCGGCATGCAGCCGTTCGTCGTCCAGCAGGGCATGCGCTTCCCGCAGGATGCGTTCGTGCGACGTGCCCACCAGGCGCACCGTGCCCGCCGCCACGGCCTCGGGCCGTTCGGTGACGTCGCGCATCACGAGCACCGGTTTGCCAAGGTAGGGAGCCTCTTCCTGGACGCCGCCCGAGTCGGTCAGGATGAGGTGGGCGCGGCGCATGAACCAGACGAAATCCAGATAGGCCAGGGGCGGAATCAGGTGCACCCCGGGCAGGCCCGAGAGCATGTCGTTCACCACGTCGCGCACGTTCGGGTTCAGGTGCACGGGATAGACGATCTCCACGTCGCCACGCCGCGCGAGATCGGCCAGTGCGCTGCAGATGTTGCGGAAGCCCTCGCCGAAATTCTCCCGGCGGTGGCCGGTGACCAGGACCATCTTGCGCCGGGCGTCGAGCCAGCCGTGCTGCGCGGCCAGCGTGCGTTCGAGCTCCGCGTCGCCGTCGAGCCGGGCGATGGTGTCGGCCAGCGCGTCGATGACCGTGTTGCCGGTGACCCAGATCCGGCCCGGGGCCTTCTCGCGCACCAGGGCATCGCGCGCCTCGGGGGTGGGCGCGAACAGCCAGGTGCCCATCGCGTCGACGACGCGCCGGTTCATCTCCTCGGGAAAAGGCGACTGCAGGTCGCCGCTGCGCAGGCCGGCCTCGACGTGGCCGACGGGAACGCGGCGGTGGAACGCCGCCAGGGCGCAGGCGGCCGCCGTGGTGGTGTCGCCGTGCACCAGCACGCAATCGGGGCGCACGGTCTGCAGCACGCCGTCGACGCGCTCCACGAGCCGAGCGAACAGGCCGTTGAGGCTCTGGTCGGGACGCATGACGTCGAGGTCGTGGTCCGCCTGCAGGCCGAACAGCGACATGACCTGGCCCAGCATCTCGCGGTGCTGTCCGGTGATGCAGACCGTGCTCTCCAGCGCGGGCTCCCGGGTCAGGGCAGCCACGAGGGGCGCCATTTTGATGGCTTCGGGACGGGTACCGAAAATGGACAGGACGCGCATTCGAGAGGCAGTGATGAGGCCCACGCCGGGGGGCCGCACACCTGCGGCAGCCCGGCCTGGGCACATGAAAACTGGCAAGCACACAAAAAAGTGCGCTTCGGGCGGGACCGATCTCCGTCGTCTGACCCTCGAGCTATCAATGTTATCAAATGTCTCGGGGTGTTAAAAAATTTGCAAATAGAAATTTTCCAACGATAGTCAAAAACTGTTGCCCGGGGACGACTGCCGCGTGGAACCCTGCATTTCCCCTGGTCCGTCCTACCAGAGCCGAGCAAAGGTTCAGTTAGAGGAGCTGTCGGGCAGGCCACCCGAGGCCGGATCAGCCGCCCTGCCCGACCGGCCACTCCAGTTGCCGCCGGCTCTCGAACCGGCGCTCACGGCCGGTGACCGGATCCGTGAACGCGATCGCGCGGGCCAGCAGTTGCAGCGGCCGGGAGAAGTCACCCTCGGGCGGATCGTTCACTTCGGGGTAGAAGGCATCGCCCCGCAGCGGCAGGCCCAGGGCGTCCATGTGCACGCGCAGCTGGTGGCGTTTGCCCGTCACGGGCGAGAGCCGGTAGTGCGCCCAGGCGCCTGCCGTCTCCAGCACGTCGATGCGCGTGAGGCTGTTGGGCTCGCCGGGCACTTCGTGCATGCGGAAGAACTGCGGGCTCTCCTCGATGCGGCTGGCGCGCTCCACCGGGAAAGTCAGATCCGGGCGCCAGGGGGCCACGGCTTCGTAGGTCTTGTCCACCGCACGGTCGCGGAACAGCGCCTGGTAGCGGCCGCGCGTGCCGCGCTGCACCGAGAACAGCACGAGGCCGGCCGTGTCGCGGTCGATGCGGTGCACGGGCGACAGTTCCTCCAGGCCGAGGCGGCGCTTGAGCCGCACGAGCAGCGTGTGCTGCAGATAGCGCCCTGTCGGCACCACGGGCAGGAAGTGCGGTTTGTCGGCCACCACCAGGTGCTCGTCCTGGTAGAGCACGGCTTCTTCGAAGGGAATGCAGGCCTCGTCCTCGAGTTCGCGGTAGTAGTAGATGCGCAGGCCCCGCACGAAGGGCCGGTCAGGCGTGACGGCGCATGCGTGCTCGTCCACCACTTCGCCGCGCTCCATCCGCGCCTGCCACCCGGCCTGGTCCACCACCGGAAGCCGGCTGGCCAGGAAGTCGATGAGCAGGCCGTCCCCCTGGCTGGGCGTGACCACGCAGCTGGGACTCACGCCCGCGCGGACGGGCAGCACGCGGGGATCGTTGGGGTTGTGCATGGGCGCGCATTCTAGGAGCCACGGTGGAGGACCGATGCGGCCTTCCTCCGATAACTCAACCGTGGACCGGCGGGATCGGCGCATGCCACGGTCGCGTTGTAGGACAGGAGCGCGTGCCGCATGCGCTGCCAGCCGTCGTGGCGGGCACGAGACCGGCACTAGCATGGCCGCACACGCGACCCGCCGTCCAGACAGAACACCAAGAGCCCCTGGGGCGGCGGGACGGCATTCCCCCCAGGGACTCCACTACAACACGCCATCGCCATGCGCCCTTCCCTTCCTTCCCATCCTCTCCACCAGCCCCGATTCCCCGCTGCGCACGGCCAGCGGGGCCGGGCCACGACCTGGGTGCTCGGCGTACTGGGAACGCTGGTGGCCCTGCTGCTGATCGCCCTCGTCATCCTGCTCACGTTCGACTGGAACCGCGCCAAGCCCTGGATCAACGAGCGCGTGAGCGCCGCCACCGGGCGCCACTTCGAGATCGAAGGCGATCTGTCGGCCCGTTGGCACTGGCCGCAGCCGGTGGACATGGAGACCGGATGGCGGCGCTGGGTGCCCGGGCTGACGGTGCAGGCGGAGCGGCTGGTGCTGGGCAACCGCGCGGACTTCGGCCGCTATGGCGCGGTGGGCATGGAGTCCGCCAACGCCGATGCGCGCGTGGTGGAAAAGCGTGCCGCTGCGTCGGATGCGGCATCGGCACCTGCCTCGGCCGGTGCATCGGCGCCGGCTTCCGCCCCTGCGTCTGCCTCTTCGCCCGCATCAGCGGCTTCGTCCAGCGCGAGCGCCCCGGCATCGGCGGATGCTGCGCAGCCCGCCGGCGCCACGCCGCCGCCCATGGCGTCGGTGGGCCGCGCGAGCGCATCGCTCAAGCTGCTGCCGCTCCTGGTGCGGCACGTGTCCATCGGCACGCTGGCGGTCGAATCGCCCGACGTGGCCCTGGCCCGCCGCGTGGACGGCAGCAACAACTGGACGTTCGACCGGCCCGCGGCCGACGGCGAGCCGAGCCCGAACCCCTGGACGGTGGACGTGGCCCGCGTGTCCGTGAAGGAAGGCCGCCTGGCGCTGGCCGATGCGATGAAGGATCTGGCCTTCGTGGCGAATCTTTCCACCCAGGAAAGCCCGGGGCCGTACGGCCTGCGCTTCGACGTGCGCGGCCGCTACGCCAAGGCGCGCATCGAAGGCAGCGGGCAGGCGGGCCATGTGCTGTCGCTGCGGCAGAAGGAAGTGCAGTATCCGCTGCAGTTCAAGGCCCGTGCTGGCACGGTGCGCGCCGAGGTGGAGGGCACGCTCTCCAACCCCGCGTCGTTCTCGGGCCTCGACATGCAGGTGCTGCTGCAGGCCGAGAGCATGGCCGATCTCTATCCGCTCACGGGCATCGTGCTGCCCAACACGCCGCCCTTCCGCACCAAGGGCCACCTGGTGGGCAGCCTGGAGCCGGGCCGGGCCGTGTGGGATTACCGCGATTTCACGGGGACCGTGGGCCAGAGCGACCTGCGGGGCCAGCTCACCTACACCTCCGCCGAGCCGCGCCCGCGCCTGACGGGCGAGATGGCGTCGAAGCAGCTGCGCCTGGCCGATCTGGGCCCGGTGGTGGGCGCGCCGTCCGGGGAGCGGCCGCAGGAGAAAGGCACGTCGAAGCGCGCCGGCAAGGTGCTGCCCGATGCCGCCTTCGCCACCGACCGCTGGAACGCCATGGACCTGGATCTGAAGTTCAAGGGCGAGCGCATCGTGCGCGACGAAAGCCTGCCGATCGAGAACCTCGACGTGCATGCCCGCATGGAGAATGCCCAGCTCACGCTCTCGCCGCTGCGCTTCGGCGTGGCGCAGGGCAAGATCGATTCCACCGTGGTGCTCGACGGCCGCGACGCGCCGCTCAAGGCCCAGCTGCGCGGCAGCGTGGACGGGCTGCGCCTGTCCGCCCTCTTCCCCAAGGTCGAGCTGATGGAAAAGAGCTTCGGCCGCCTGGACGGCGCCATGGCCGTGAACGGCACCGGCAATTCGATCGCGAAGATGCTGGGCACCAGCAACGGTGAGGCGCGCGTCTATATCCGCGATGGCCGCTTCAGCAAGCAGATGCTGGACCTGGCGGCGCTCAACGTGGGCAGCGTGGTGGTGGCCAAGCTGTTCGGCGAGAACAAGGAAGTGCAGCTGCGCTGCGCCGTGGCGGACTTCGGCATCAAGGACGGGATCGCGCAGACCCGCTCGGTGAAGCTCAACACCGAAGAGGCCGTGGTGGAAGCCATGGGCACGATCGACCTGGGCCGCGAGTACATGGACCTCTACATCAAGCCCGAATCGCTGAAGTGGAAGTTCTTCTCGCTGCGCACGCCGCTCTACGTGAAGGGCAATTTCGCGGACCCTAAGGTGGGCCTGGAAGCCGGCCCGCTGCTGCTGCGCGCGGGCGCCGCCGTGGCGGCCGCGGTCGTGGCGCCGGCGGCGCTGGCGCTGGTGCCGGTCACCGTGCCGGCCGCCGAGGACGACGAAAACTGCGCCGCCCTGCTCGCGAACGCGAACCGCGACGTGAAGGCCGGCAAGGCCGGGGCCGCGCCCAAACCGGCGTCCGCCGCGGAACGGCGCAGCCCGGCCTCGGCCGCGCGCTGAAGGGGGCCGTCCGCTCTGATCAAAGCGGCTCTCAGTGGAAATCCCGGCTGCCTTCCAGCGCCGGGGCCAGCCGGCCCAGCATCGGCGTCAGGTCGCGGCAGCGCTGCAGCACCAGGTGCCGTACCACCGCGGCGCCGGGACCGGCGCCGTCGGGGCGGTGGCACTGCCAGGTGCCCTCCACCGCCAGCAGGCGCGAGCGCAAGAGCGGGTTGCGCCAGGTCTCGACGAGCGAGGGCCAGACGATCACGTTCACGGGCCCGGTCTCGTCCTCCAGCGTGACGAACATCGTGCCCTTGGCCGAGCCCGGCCGCTGGCGCACGGTGACGAGGCCGCAGGCCCGCACGCGCCGGCCGTGCGGCACGGCCTGCAAGGCCTGGGCGCTCAGGATGCGCCAGCGCTCCATGCGTTCGCGCAGCAGCGCCATCGGGTGGCGGCGCAGCGTGAGGCCGGTGGCGGCATAGTCGAAGACGATTTCCTCGCCCTCGGGCGCCTCGGGCAGCGCCAGCGGCGCCTCGTGCACCGGGGCGTCCTGCAGCAGCTCGGGCGCACGGCGCTGCGCGGCCGCCTCCCACATCTGCTGGCGCCGGTGCCCCGCCAGGGAGCGCAGCGCATCGGCCGCAGCCAGCGCCTGCAGGTCCTGCCGGTCCAGCCGCGCGCGCAGTGCGAGGTCCTGCACGTCGGCGAAGGGGCATGCGGCGCGCGCCTGCACGAGCCGCTGCGCCGCCGCCTCTCCGAAGCCGGCGACCAGGTGCAGGCCCAGGCGCACGGCGGGTTGCTCCTCCGGCACGCCCGGCAAGGGTTCGCAAGGGCCTTCGAGCGTGCTGTCCCAGCCGCTGTGCACCACGTCGGCCGGCAGCACGCGCAGGCCGTGGCGCCGCGCATCCTGCACCAGCTGCGACGGGGTGTAGAAGCCCATGGGCTGCGAATTGAGCAAGGCCACCAGGAAGCAGGCCGGTTCATGGCACTTGAACCAGCTGCTCGCATAGGCCAGCAGCGCGAAGCTGTAGGCATGGCTTTCGGGGAAGCCGTATTCGCCGAAGCCCAGCATCTGCTGGTAGATGCGCTGGGAGAATTCCTCCGAATACCCGTTCTTGCGCATGCCCTCCATCAGCGCCTGCTCGAAGCGGTGCACGCCGCCGCGCCGCTTCCACGCGGCCATGGAGCGGCGCAGGTCGTCGGCCATGCCGGGCGTGAAATCCGCCGCGATCATGGCGATCTGCATGACCTGCTCCTGGAAGATCGGCACCCCCAGCGTGCGTGCGAGCGCGTCGTGCAGGTCTTCGTGCTCCAGCACCAGCGCCTCCCCGCGCATCTGCCGCTCGCGCGCCTGCAGGTACGGATGCACCATGCCCCCCTGGATCGGCCCCGGCCGCACGATCGCCACCTCCACCACGAGATCGTAGAGTTCGCGGGGCCGCAGGCGCGGCAGCATGCTCATCTGCGCGCGGCTCTCGATCTGGAACACGCCCACGGTGTCGGCGGCGCAGATCATTGCGTAGGTGGCGGCGTCCTCGCGCGGGATGTCGGCCAGGCCCCAGGCCTGCCCGCGCAGCGCCGCCCGCAGGTCGAGCGCGCGGCGCAGCGCGCTCAGCATGCCCAAGGCCAGCACGTCCACCTTCATGAGGTGCATGTCGTCCAGATCGTCCTTGTCCCACTGGATGATGGAGCGCCCGTCCATGCTCGCGGGCTCCACGGGCACGATGCGCGTGAGCTTGCCCTCGGTGAGCACGAAGCCGCCCACGTGCTGGCTCAGGTGGCGCGGGAAGTCGCGCAGGTCGTCGGCCAGCTCCAGCCAGAGCGCGGCCGTGTGCGGCGCGATCGGCGCGCCCAGACCGGCGGCGAGCTCCTGCAGGCGCTCGGCGGCGATCTCCTCGTCGAACCAGTGGTGGTCCTTGGCGAAGGCGTCCACGACGGCCGGCGCCACGCCCAGCGCCTTGCCCACGTCGCGCAGCGCGCTGCGCGTGCGGTAGCAGATGACCACGGCCGCGATGGCGGCGCGCTCGCGGCCGTATTTCCGGTAGATGTACTGGATGACCTCCTCGCGCCGGTCGTGCTCGAAGTCCACGTCGATGTCGGGCGGCTCGTCGCGCTCCTTGCTGATGAAGCGCTCGAACAGCAGCCGCGTCTTGGTCGGATCGACCGCCGTGATGCCCAGGCAGAAGCACACCGCCGAATTGGCGGCCGACCCCCGTCCCTGGCAGAGGATGCCGAGCCGGCGCGCCTCGCGCACGATGTCGTGCACGGTGAGGAAGTACATCTCATAGCGGCACTCGGCGATGAGGTCGAGCTCCCTGGCGATCTGCGTGCGCACGGCGTCGGGCACGCCCTGCGGATAGCGCTCGCGCGCGCCGGCCTCGGTGTAGGCCGCCAGGGCGCCGCCCGGCGTCATGCCTGCCGGAACGGTTTCGAGCGGATAGCGGTAGCGGATCTCGTCGAGGCTGAAGGTGCAGCGCGCGGCCACCTCCAGCGTGGCGGCGAGCAGGTCGGGCGGATAGAGCGCGGCCAGGTGCATGCGCGCGCGCAGCCGTCGCTCCCCGTGGGCCTGCAGCGCGAACCCGCATTCGGCCACGGGCCGGCCCCAGCGCACGGCGGTGATGACGTCCTGCAGGCGTTTGCGCTGCAGCACATGCATGTGCACGTCGCCGGCCGCCACCAGGGGCGCCTGCAGGGCGGCGCCCGCGCGTTCCAGGGCCTGCAGCCAGAGGGCGTCGTCCGGCGCGGTGTGCAGTTCCACGGCCAGCCAGGGGGAGATGCCCTGCGCGCGCAGCCATTGGCACGCCTGCGCCAGGGCGGCCTCGATGCCGTCCGGGTCCAGCGCGGACAGCCGGTCCTTGCGCGGAGCGACCAGCACCTCGCAGCCGCACAGGCGCGAGAAATCGCTGCCGGCATCGACGCGGTACTCCCCTTTGGGCGCGATGCGCCGTGCATCGCTGATGAATTCGCACAGGTTGCCCCAGCCGGCCCCATCGCGCGCGAGGGCCACGAGCCGCACGTCGCCGCAGGCGAATTCGCTGCCCACGATGAGGCGCAGGCCGGCTTTGCGCGCCGCCGTGTGTGCGCGCACCACGCCGGCCACGGAGCATTCGTCCGTCAGCGCCAGTGCATCGTAGCCCAGCGTCGCCGCGCGCTCGACCAGCTCGGCCGGGTGGGAGGCGCCGCGCTGGAAGCTGAAATTGCTCAGGCAGTGCAGCTCGGCGTACGCGGGCAGCAGGCCCGATGCGGCGCCGTGCCCTGCTTCCGGCGCATCTGCCGGCCCTGGTGGCACGGGGGAATCCGCTGGACGTTGGGCCCGGCTCATGCGTATACCCCATGCCAGAACCAACGGAAATGCCCGGTGGCGCGCTCTCCCTCCCACTGCCGGTAGACCCAGACCGTGCCGACGGCGGCATTGGAGGCCACGAAATACTCGCGCCGCTCCGCGCAGTTTTCCCACCAGCCGCCGTCGAAGCGGTGCGGCCCCGCGAGCAGGCGCAGCGGCCCGTGCAGGCAGGGCCGGTCGCCCTGCAGGGCCAGGGGCCGGGGCGGCTGCACGAGCCAGGCGGGCCAGAAGGCCGCATCGGCCGCCGTGCCCGCGGCCTCGTTCGGCGCGGGGGCGGAACCGAGGCTGCCGGCACCGCCCCTGCGCCGCTCCGGCGAACGCTGCGGGCTCTGCGCGGCGGCCGGCTCCCAGCGCTGCATGCGTTCGGGCCGGTGGTCGGCCTCCAGCACGGGGATGCGCACCTGCTCCGCCCCCCAGCGGGCCGACAGCCGCTCCACCCACTGGTGCCAGCTTTCTCCCTGGGCGCCGTCGACGCCGCCGTCCGGCGGCAGCAGGCTGTCGGTTCCCTGCGGCAGCGGGGCCGTGTCGGTCGCGCGCAGCGTGAGGTGGTTCACGGGGGCCGCCAGCGGCTGGCGCGCCAGCCGCTCGGCCAGCAGCCGGCGCAGGTGGCGCAGGTCCTGCGTGGCCTCGGCCGTGCGCACCGTGAGCTGGCCTTCGGGGGGCAGCTCCACCCCGTCGAGGCGGCGCAGGTCGTGGCGCCACGTGAGCTGCAGCGCCAGCACCCCCTGGTGGCGTGCCTGCAGCCAGCCGTGCAGCGCGCCCAGCAGCCGGCCCGCCGTCCAGAGGATCTGCTCGGCCGAGGTGGCGACCGCCGGCAGTTCGGCCTGCATCTCGAAGCGTTCGGGCAGAGCCAGCCACGGCAGGGGATGGGGCGCGTCGCCCCAGGCCTGGTCGAGCGCCCGCAGCGGCTCGGCCCCGAAACGCCGGGCCGCCCCGTCGCGCGGCAGCGCGCGCACGGCGGCCCAGGTGCGGCAGCCCATGCGCTCCAGGCTGGCGGCATGCGGGCGCAGGGCGGAGAGCGTGGCCAGCGGCAATCCGTGCGGCACGCGGCGCGGCAGTGGCCGGCATGCCTCCATCAGGCGCAGCAGCGCCAGGGCCTGCAGGGCCGTCGGCGCTTCGGCCATCGGGCCGGGGACATCGCCGCTTTCTGTTTCTTCCTGGGTCGGGCTTTCGTCCGCGCCATGGCGGAACCGCAAGTGCGACCGGGACTGGTGCTCGCGCAGCAGGGCGCGCAGCGCCGCGCGGCCACCCCAGAGGCGCTCGGTGCTCTCCACTTCCAGCAGCACGGCCTCGTCCAGCAGGGCCACGCGGGGCGTGAAGCGCAGTGCCCACCAGCCGGCAGCCGCCTCGGGCACGCCCGGCGGCAGCTCAGCCTGCAGCGACGGCAGTGCGACCCAGTGCATGGCCGGGCTCCGGAACGGCATCGCCCGTCGACTGCCTGAACGGCCTGACGGGTGCCTGGGGAGAAAGTGCGGGCGAACGCCGCAAAGCCGCGGCGCGCGATGCCATCCATTGCCGCCATGCGGCGAGCCGCTGCGCCTTGGCGCGGCTCGATGCGGCCAGGGCGGATTCCAGCGCCGGCCCATAGGCCGGCACCATGACCGGGGAGAGCACCGGCGCGCCGCGGCGCTTGATCACCTCGACCTGCAGCGCGCCCCCGCCCTCCTGCGCCGCGCCCACCGCGAGGCGCAGCGGCGCGGGCGAGGCCTGCCGGCGCCGCGCCTCGGTGCGGAACACCCAGAGCAGCGCATGGCGCTGCGCAGCAGCCAGTTGCAGCCGCCGCAGCATCTCGGGCGGCGCACCGGGCAGCCAGGCCAGCACCGCCAGCACGTCGCGGCAGCGCAGCGCCTGCTCGCACGCCCAGGCCGCCGCGGCATCGCGCGCATCGGCCGGCGGCGCCACCCAGCACAGCCGCGCGGCCCGCAGGCCGGCCGCGTGCAGCACCGGCACGAACGGCTCATGGGGCGGCGCCACCAGCACCACCCGCCCAGGCAGCCGCGCCGCCGCGGCGGCGAGGGCCGGCAGCACCAGCGGCCATTCGTGCCGGCCCCGGCCGGCGAGCAGCACTTCCGACATCGCGCCCCAGGGCCAGCCACCGCCCGGCAACTGGGCATCGAGCGCCGCATGCCCCGAAGGCTGCACGCGCTGGGCGGCGGCGCTGCTGCCGGCCATGCCGGCACCGAGCGAGGCCCCGCGCCACACCCCGGGAACCTCCACCCGGTGGGCCCCGCCGCCCTGGCGGACCATGCCGGTGGGCAGGGCGGACGTGGAAAGAAGGGTGGCGGACATGGGGCGGCATCGAAGTACTGTTTAAATATACAGCATTCGATCCGGCGCGGCTGTCAGCCGCCGTCCCATTCCGCGGCGCAGGATGCAGCGATGGCTTGCACGCTGGCCGGCTGCGCGGCGTCAGGCCGCCGACATCAGGAGCGCGCAATGGGCGCACCAACCCGCCACGGCGGCATCGGCCGCGTCCACGTCCACGCCATTGCTGCCGCCGCTCAGTTCGGGCCAGCGCCGCTGGGTGGCATGGACGATGCTCCCGAGCTGCCAGAGCGCCTCGCCGCGCACCAGCGCCAGTTCCGCCGAGCCCTGCGGATCGCCCTGCAGGTAGACGTCGATCTCCCCCTGCTGGCGCGGATGGGCGCCGGCCTCGACCAGCGATTGCTGGAGCGCCTGCAGCCGCTGGTCGACGAACGCCGCGGGATGGCGGCTGCCCCGGCCCAGCAGGTCCGCCGGCAGGCGCGAGCGCACGTCCGCCCAGCGGTCGAATGCGCCGCCGAGCGTGTCCAGCACGCGGCCGGCCTCCTCCTGCGGGGGCGACAGCGCAACGGCCGTGCCTCCGCCATCCGCCAGCAGCGGCAGCAGGAGCGCGACCAGGTCCGGTGCGAACTTGCGGTGGTTGAGCCGCAGGCTGAGCGACAGCCGCTGCGCGGCCAGCGCGCTGTACTTCTCGAAGAAGGCGGCCGCCACCTCCGACAGCATGAGGATCTGCCCCATGGGCGAGATGTCCGGCCCGCGCAGGCCCCGCGGATAGCCCGTGCCGTCCATGCGTTCGTGGTGCTCCAGCACGGCCGTCTCGACCGAGGCCGGGTAGGCGCCGGGCGCCCGCAGCAGCAGCATGGCGGTGATCGGATGGGCGACGAGGTGTTTCCGGTCCGGGCCGGTGACCTTGTTCTCGGGGTCGTTCCACACCGGGTCCATGTGCAGCACGCCGATGTCGTGCAGCAGGGCCGCCTCGGCCAGCAGCGAGACGTCGCGCCCGCTGCCGCCACGGCCCAGGGCCAGGTGCACCGCCAGCAGCATCACGCACACACTGTGCTCGTAGAGCGGGGTGCGCTGTGCACGCATCACCGTGAGCCGGAACGCCACGGGCGGGGGCAGCAGCAGGCCGCGCAGCGGTGCCAGCAGGGGCTCCGGCCCCCCATGGGCGCGTGCCAGCAGCGCGGCCAGCCCGCTTCCGCCCTCATGGCCGGCATCGCACTGCCGGCGGGCCTCGGCCTCGATGGCCGCTGCGTCCACGCCGCCCTCCGCTCCCAGCAGGCCGTCGATCGGGTCGCGCAGCGTGTGGTGCACGAGCCGGTCGTACAGGCGGCCGTCGATGCGCGTGCCCTGCTCGACGAGCTTGATGCCGGTGTCGCTGTAGATCGCACCGCGGGCGACGACCGGCACGCGCTCGGCCATGTCGGTCACGCTGCGCAGGTAGTGCGTGCCGTCCCGCGCCAGTTCCCGCGCGTCGGCCAGGGCCTGCCGGGCCGCGGCGGCGGATGCCGCGGACGGCGCCTGCGGGTTGCGCCGGTCCTTGCCGCCGTCGCCGTTCTCGGTGCTGCTTGCGTTGTCGTTCATGCCGGTTTGACTATACGGTCACCGAACGGCTCGACAGGAACGAAAAAAGCCTGCGGGCGCACAGCCGGCAGGCTTTTTCAGGGGTGGCTACGGCCCAGCAGGCCGCGCCGGGATCAGCCCTGGGACTTGGCGTAGCTGGCCACGCCGTCGGTGATCTCCTTGTGGGCGGCCTCGACGCCTTCCCAGCCGAGTACCTTCACCCACTTGCCTTCTTCCAGGTCCTTGTAGTGCTCGAAGAAGTGGCTGATGGCCTTCAGGCGCACGGGGTTCACGTCGTCCACCGTCTTCCAGCCTTCGTACATCTTCAGGATCTTGGTGGTGGGCACGGCCAGCACCTTGCCGTCCACGCCGGCTTCGTCTTCCATCTTCAGGATGCCGAGCGCACGGCAGGGCACGACCACGCCGGGGTGCAGCGGGTACGGCGTGATCACCAGCACGTCCACCGGGTCGCCGTCGCCGGACAGCGTCTGGGGCACGTAGCCGTAGTTGCAGGGGTAGTACATGGCCGTGGTCAGGAAACGGTCCACGAAGACCGCGCCGGATTCCTTGTCCACTTCGTACTTGATCGGATCGGATTCCGCGGGGATCTCGATGACCACGTTGAAGGTTTCTGGGAGCTTCTTGCCAGGGGTGACGTTGTTGAGGGACATGGTTGCGATGGTGATGGAATGCAGGGCGCATTCTAGAGCGGCCGATGCACCCGCTCCCCGTGCCTCCGGCGCGCCCCGCTTGCGGCGCGCCGCCCGCAGGCGTACATTGGGCACGTTGGCCAATCGTCTCCACCCGCCTTCGCGGGCCGATGGGCACGAGGAAGCAACGCAGCGGAAACACCGGCTCCCGCGACGCGTTGCGTGTTTCCTCCCGTGCACCCTTCCTGCAGGAGACGACGAGCATGGCTGCATCCCCGCTTCTTTCCCCCGCCTTCACCGGCCCGGCCGGCGCCGCGTTCTGGCTGGCGCTCGCCTGCGGCGCGGTCGCCGTGGGCTACGGCCTCTGGGCGCGCCGCTGGATCCTCGCACAGGACGCGGGCAGCGAACGCATGCAGGCCATCGCCGCGGCGATCCAGTCCGGCGCGGCCGCCTACCTCGCGCGGCAGTACCGCACCATCGCGGTGGCGGGCGCCGTGCTCGCGGTGCTGATCGCCCTCTTCCTCGACCTGCGCACCGCGGCGGGCTTCGTGCTGGGCGCGGTGCTCTCGGGCGCCTGCGGCTTCATCGGCATGAACATCTCGGTGCGCGCCAACGTGCGCACCGCGCAGGCGGCGGCGCGGGGCATCGGCCCGGCGCTGCAGGTGGCGTTCCGCGGCGGCGCGATCACGGGCATGCTGGTCGTGGGCCTCGGGCTGCTGGGCGTGGCCGGCTTCGCGGCCTTCCTGCTGCATGCGGCACCGGCGGCCGGCATGGGCGCGGCGGCGCAGCTGCACCCGCTCATCGGCTTCGCCTTCGGCGCATCGCTGATCTCCATCTTCGCGCGGCTGGGCGGCGGCATCTTCACCAAGGGCGCGGACGTGGGGGCGGACCTCGTGGGCAAGGTGGAGGCCGGCATTCCCGAGGACGACCCGCGCAACCCGGCCGTGATCGCCGACAACGTGGGCGACAACGTCGGCGATTGCGCCGGCATGGCGGCCGACCTGTTCGAGACCTATGCCGTAACGCTGATCGCCGCGATGGTGCTGGGCACGCTGCTGGGCCTCGCGCCCGGAGTGGCCGTGGCCTATCCGCTGGCGCTGGGGGGCGTGTCGATCCTCGCCTCGGTGGCGGGCTGCGCCGTCGTCCGTGCATCGCCGGGCATGACCAACGTGATGCCCGCGCTCTACCGGGGCCTGGCCGTGGCCGGAGTGCTGTCGCTGGCCGCCTTCGGCCTGGTCACCTTCTGGCTCTTCGCCGACGCACCGGTGTTCCAAGGCTCCACGCCCTGGCGGCTCTTCGGCGCCTGCGCCACCGGGCTGCTGCTCACGGCCGCGCTGGTGTGGATCACCGAGTACTACACCGGCACGCAGTACGCTCCCGTGCGCCACATCGCGCAGGCCTCCACCACCGGGCACGGCACGAACATCATCGCAGGGCTGGGGGTGTCGATGCGCTCCACCGCCTGGCCGGTGGTGTTCGTGTGCGCGGCCATCCTGGCCTCGTACTCCCTGGCCGGCATTTACGGGGTGGCGGTGGCGGCCACGGCCATGCTGAGCATGGCGGGCATCGTGGTGGCGCTGGACGCCTACGGCCCGATCACCGACAACGCGGGCGGCATCGCCGAGATGGCCGAGCTGCCGGCCGCGGTGCGCGCCGTGACCGATCCGCTCGACGCCGTGGGCAACACCACCAAGGCCGTGACCAAGGGCTACGCCATCGGATCGGCAGGACTGGCCGCGCTGGTGCTGTTCGCCGACTACACGCACCAGCTCGGCGTGCAGGGACAGGCGCTGCGCTTCGACCTGTCGGACCCGCTGGTGATCGTGGGCCTGTTCATCGGCGGCCTGGTGCCCTACCTGTTCGGCGCGATGGCCATGGAGGCCGTGGGCCGCGCGGCGGGCGCCGTCGTGGTGGAGGTGCGGCGGCAGTTCGCCACCATCCCTGGCATCATGGAAGGCCGCGCCCAGCCCGAATACGGCCGCGCGGTGGACATGCTCACCGCCGCCGCGATCCGCGAAATGGTCGTGCCCAGCCTGCTGCCGGTGGCGGTGCCGATCGCCGTGGGCCTGCTGCTCGGGCCGCGCGCGCTGGGTGGGCTGCTGATGGGCACCATCGTCACCGGCCTGTTCGTGGCCATCAGCATGTGCACGGGCGGCGGCGCCTGGGACAACGCCAAGAAATACATCGAGGACGGCCACCACGGCGGCAAGGGCGGCGAGGCCCACAAGGCGGCCGTCACGGGCGATACCGTGGGCGACCCCTACAAGGACACCGCCGGCCCGGCCGTGAACCCGCTCATCAAGATCATCAACATCGTGGCGCTGCTGATCGTGCCGCTGGTGGCGCGCCTGCACGGTGGCGGCTGACGCCACGGCGACGCGCCGGGGCCCGGGGCGGGGCCGCGCCTGCGGTAAGGTGGCAGGTTCACCGTTTTCGACGAAAGACCGTCCCGATGCCGCTGTACGCCTGCGCACCGCTCCCTCTCGCTGCTTCCACCCGTTCTCCCGCCCGCGGAAAGCCCTCCGCCCTGGCGGCGGCGCTGGCAGCGGCACTCACCTGGGGCGTGCTGGCCGCGGGCACGGCCACTGCCCAGACGAAGGCGGCACCCGTGCCGCAGCAGCCACCCGCCGCCAGCCCGGCCGTGGGCCGCGCGCTGCAGGCCGTGCGCTCGGCACCCGCCGTGCAGCAGGTGCTGGACGGCCTACGGGCCGACCACGACCGCGCGATCGCCGAACTGCGCCAGCTGGTGCAGATCCCCGCGCCGCCCTTCAAGGAGCAGCGCCGCGCCGAATACGTGGTGAAGCGCTTCCAGGAACTGGGCCTGGCCGATGCCGCCGTCGACCGGGAGGGCAATGCGGTGGGCATCCGCAAGGGCACCGGCAACGGCCCCAAACTGGTGGTGTCGGCGCACCTCGACACCGTGTTCCCCGAAGGCACCGACCTCACCGTGCGCGAGCAAGGCAGCCGGCTCCATGCCCCCGGCATCTCCGACGACACGCGCGGCGTGACGGTGCTGCTCTCCTGGCTGAAAGTGCTCAACGAGCGCCAGCTGCAGACGGTGGGCGACATCGTCTTCGTCGCGAACGTGGGCGAAGAGGAACTGGGCAATCTGCGCGGCATGAAGGCGCTGTTCCGCGAGCACGCCGACATCGACGGCATGGTCGGGCTGGAGCCCGGCGACGGCAACGGCATCCTGAACCAGGGCACGGGCAGCCACCGCTACGAGGTGGCCTTCCAGGGGCCAGGCGGCCACAGCTTCGCGGCCTTCGGCCAGGTGCCGAGCGCGATCCATGCGATGGGCCGCGCGATCGCGCACATCGGCGACGTGCAGGTGCCGGCCGATCCCAAGACCACCTTCACCGTGGGCAAGGTGGGCGGCGGCACCTCGGTGAACACCATCGCGGGCGACGCCACCATGGCGGTGGACATCCGCTCCAACGCCCTGCCCGCGCTGCTGCAGGCCGAGAAGGACATCCTGGCCGCCATCCAGCGCGGCGTGGAGGAGGAAAACCGCCGCTGGAACACCGCCGCGAAAATCACGGCCACGCCCAAGATGATCGGCGACCGCCCGGCCGGCGCCACCGCGGCCGACCAGCCCATCGTGCAGGCGGCCGTCGCGTCGATCGTCGCGGCCGGCGGCCAGCCGGCGCTGCGCGCGGCCAGCACCGACGCCAACGTGCCCATGGGCCTGG
>CAJYKV010000017.1 GCA_913774955.1 uncultured Acidovorax sp. | reverse complement strand
CCCGCCGCGTCGCCGACCTCATCGCCGAGATCGGCGCCGCCACCCACGAGCAGGAGCAGGGCATCTCCCAGGTCAGCGACGCCGTCAACCAGCTCGACCAGGTCACCCAGCAGAACGCCGCCCTCGTCGAGGAATCCGCCGCCGCCGCCGACAGCCTCAACTCCCAGGCCGCACGCCTCGTGCAGCTCGTCAGCGTCTTCCAGATCGATGCCGCCGCGCAGCCTGCGCAGACCACGCGGCAGAGCACGCACGCGGCCCGGCCCGCGTCCTCCCAGTCCGTCATCGCCCAGGCGCAGTCGCGCAGCCGCGATACCGCGCGGGCGGCGTCCGCCGCGCTGCGGCATGCCAAGAGCCCGGCGGCCCCGCGCACCGCGCCCGGTCTTTCCGCCCCCGCGCCATCGAAGGGCCATGGCCCTGCCGGCACGCACGCGGCCCCGTCCTCCGCCCCGGCGCCCGGCAGCGCCTCGGCCAAGGCGCCAGGGTCCCGCGACGACGATTGGGAAACCTTCTGAGCCGCTGATGTGCCGCTGAAGCGCCGCCGCCCGCGCGCGGCGCTTCAGCGCCGTGGGGCCGGCGCTTTCGCTGCCCGCACGCGCCGTGCCTGGCGCCCCTGCCAGGCTGCATCCACCGCCAGCATGCACAGCAGCGACAGCCCCAGCAGCGGCAGCAGCACGCCGGCCACGGCCAGCATCCCGGCCACCACCCAGAGCGCGCGCGGCTGCGCCGGCAGCGGCGGCACGCCGAGGCTTCCGGCCGGGCGGCGCTTCCACCACGCCACGGCGCCCGCGGCGCACAGCAGCACGATGCCTGCGCAGGCGACGGCCAGCACGATCTGGTTGGCCACGCCGTACTGCTGCCCGAGGTGCACGTTGATGCCCCATTCCAGTCCGCGCGCCACCGGCCCGTAGTCGGCATAGCCCATGTCGAGCAGCGGACGGCCGCTGTACTGGTCCAGGTGCACCACCCGCTGGCCTCCGAGATCGGCCGGGTAGGCCGAGGCGGTATAGACCCCGCCCACGCCCTGCGGCGCGGCCACGCTGAACCCCGGCGCCAGCCCCAGCCGCGTGAACACCGCCATCGCGGCATCGAGGCCGATCGGCGGCACGGCCGGCACGGGTTGCGGCCCGACGGGCGCTGCGGCCGGAGCGCCATGGCCCTCGTGCTCTCCGGCGGCCGCAGGGCCTCCACGTCGCGCATGCCCCTCATGCCCTCCGTGGCCTTCATGGCCTTCATGGCCCGCGTGTCCGCCATGGCCACCATGCCCCTCGTGGCCGTCCGAACCCGCGTCGTCCGCAGCCCGGGGTGACGACACGGGCACGCGCGCCTGCTGCAGGCTCCACGGCACGGCCAGCGCATCCGCCACGGGCACGGCCGACATCGGCACCTGCACGCGCACGCCGGCCGGATAGCCCCAGTGGCTGCCGTTGGCCCAGGCATTCACCTGCGCGCCCCAGAACACCGACCAGGGCATGCCCGTCAGCGCCAGGAACGCGAGGATGCCGCCCACGCCCAGCCCCAGCACCGCGTGCAGATCGCGCCAGAACACCCGCTCCGCCGGCCGCCCGCGCACCGTCACCACGCCGCCGCCGCGGCGGCCGCGCGGCCACCAGAGGTAGAGCCCCGTCGCCACCAGCACCAAGGCCCAGCCCGCGGCCATCTCGATCACGCCGCGCGCCACCGGACCGACCACCTTCAGGCTGTGCAGCCGCCGGATCTGCCACGACAGCGTGCCGCGCTCCGGCAACTGCCCGAGCACGCGTGCCGAGCCCGGGTCCACGTAGACGGCCACGCGCTGCCCGTCTTCGGTGGCGATGCCCACGTTCGCGCTGTCGCCGGGTGCCGCAGCCGGCGTGTAGCGGAACCACTGCCCCGGCCGGGCCGCCAGCGCTGCCGCCACCAGCACGCCGGCAGGCCGCGCCGCGCCCGGCGGCACGGGCGTTTCCACACGCAGCAGATCGCGGTGGAACCACCCGTCGATTTCGCGCTGGAACAGGTAAGCCCCGCCGGTCACCGCCAGCCAGGCGAGGAACGGAAGCACCAGCAGCCCCGCGTAGAAATGCCAGCGCCACACCGCCCGGTAGAGGCTCGCGGCGCGCAGCGGTGGGGAAGCGCCGCCGCCGGTGTCGGCCGCGGTGGTGGGGGTCGCGATCGTCGATGCCATGCTCAGAACCTCCAGCCCAGGCTGATGGCGACGCTGCGGCCGTCGCCCGGCGAATAGCCCGAGGAGCCGCTGTCATACCACGCATAGACGTAGCGGCGATTCGTCGCGTTGCGCACCTGCACATGCACGTCGGCCGCGGGCGTGAGCTGCCAGGTCGCGCCCAGGTCCAGCAGCGCATAGCGCCCGGCGCGGCCCTGGGTGTTGGTGCGGTCCAGGTAGTAGTCGCCCTGCGCCGTCACCGCGACCGACAGGCGGAGCATCTCGGTGGCCCGCACCTGCAGGCCCGCGCTCGCCAGGTAGTGCGGCACGTTCTCCACCTCGCGGCCCGCGGTGGCGGGCGCGGACGGATCGGGCACGGTGATGCGCGCCACCTGGTGCGAATAGGCGAGCCAGCCCGTCCAGCGCGCGCCCAGCCGGGCATTGAGCTGCGCGTCCCAGCCCGTGCGCCGCGTGCGCCCCACGTTCCCCAGCCCACCGGGATCGGGCAGGCCGTCCACGCCCAGCACGCGCGCCACCTCGCCGGACGCGCGCTGCCGCCACGTGGCCACACGGGCTTCCACGCCCGCCAGGGGCTGCCAGCGCACGCCCGCTTCCCATCCGTCGTTGATCGACGGGCCCAGGTCGCGCGCCTGCGTGCGGTAGGCATCGATGCCCGTGCCCACCTGGAAGGTGCGGCCCGCATTCGCATACAGCGTCACGCCCTCGCGCGCCGTCCAGGCCACGCTCAGCTTGGGCTGGCGGATGGTGCCGTAATCGTGCATGCCGTAGCGCTGCCCCGTCAGCCGGTCGGTGAAGTCCCCGCCCAGCCGGTCCACGCGCAGCGCCGGCACGATGCGCAGCGAGGCCACCGGCTGCACCACGGCCTGCAGGTACGCCCCCTGCGTGCGCACGTCGAAATCCCAGTCGCGGAACTGCGCGGTGCGCACGCGTTCGGCCGTGCGCCAGCGCCCGGCGGCGTTGTCCTGCCACTGCGCATCCATGCCGCCCTCCAGCGTGAGGGCATGCGCCCAGGCCACCACGGGCCGCCACGTCAGCACGCCCGACAGGCCCCGCTGGTCCTCGTCGTTGGCACGCTCCTGCTGCACGCCG
Source organism: uncultured Acidovorax sp. (assembly GCA_913774955.1). Lineage (GTDB taxonomy): Bacteria > Pseudomonadota > Gammaproteobacteria > Burkholderiales > Burkholderiaceae_C > Paracidovorax. The sequence continues at coordinate 27,068 of CAJYKV010000017.1, read as the reverse complement.
GCCTGAGAGAACCGCACCCAGCGCTGGTTCTCGTAGTGGTTGGCGTAGGCGCGCGCCGTCCACGACAGGCGCTCCGCCACTTGCGCATCCCAATGCAGCCCGAGCTGCCCCGTCTCGCGCGTGCTGCGGTCCGAGGCCGACCACGGTGGCGACCAGCGCGGCTGCGCCGCCGCCTGCGCGCGCGTCAGGTAGCCGGATTCATCCGCCGCGTTGCGGAAGACGCGTGCCGTGGCACCCATGCGCCAGCCGCCGCCCGGATCGGTGTAGAACCACTTGCCCGACAGCGCGCGCTGCGTGCCCTCCGCATGGTCGCGCCAGCCGTCGCCCGTGCGCCAGAACACGCCGTAGTTCTGGCTCCACGGCCCGGATTCGATGCCCTTGACCACCTGCACGTCGCGCGTGCCGAAGCTGCCCGCCGTGAGCGTCGCGCGGCCCTCGTTGCCGCCGGTGCGCGTGAGCACGTTCACGTTGCCCGCGATGTTGTTCAGTCCGTAGCGCGGGTCGTTCGTGCCGCGCACCACCTCCACCGCCTCGATGTCGAGCGGAAACACCGCGTCCAGGAACGGCATGCCGCCCGCGTTGTCGTTCGAGGGGATACCGTCGATCAGCAGCTTGACCGCATTCACGCGGCCCTCGCCGTTGAAGCCGCGGAACGAGAACCGGCCCGCATCCGTGCCCTGCCGGAACGGCGTGACCTGCACGCCCGGCGCGCGGCCCAGCAGCTCCCAGGTGTGGTCCACGCGCGCGTCCTGCAGCACCTCGCCGCCCACGATGTCCACCGACGTGGAGACGCTGCGCGCCGGCAGCGCACCGCCCGGGCCCTCGCGCACTTCCACCGTGCCGAGCGTGAGCGCGGGGCTGGCGTCCACGGAAGCGCTGCGCGGCGCCGTGCCGTCGCCCGGGACGGCACCGGGCAGGGGCTGCGCCCAGGCCGCCCACGCGGGCAGCGCCACCACCGCGGCCGGCGCCGCGCGGCGCAGGGCCCGGCCCCACGCGGCAGGCGACGGCAGGGGGAGGCGATCCAAAGAAAACGCAAAAGAAAAGGAAAAACAACGGGAAACACGATGACTGCGATGAAGCCGGTCCATATCCACCTCGTGCAGGAAGCCACTGGCACGGCCGCGCGCGCCTCGCGCCGGCGCGTGCGGACACCGGGCGCACCGTGTGCGCACGCGTCCGCGAGCCAGTCGACTTCCTGCGGAAAATCGACGAAGAAAAAGCGGGAAGAGAGAGAGGAAGGGAAGGAAGACCGCTGCCGCAGCGCAGCCCCCGAAGGGAGCCGGAGAAATCACGGGCGGCAGCCCTGCCGGAAGGCAGATCGGTCAGGCCCGCGCCGGCGGCCCGCGCGCCGGCAGCGGCGCACCCGTGAGCGCCGCGATGCGCGCGGCCTCCACCGGCCGCAGCGCATGGGCCAGCGGCTGCGCCATCGGCACCGCCAGCGCCACCACCCCGGGCGGCGGCGCGCCGGCCGCCAGGCACAGCGCGCAGTCCAGGCCGTGCTGGCCCAGCTCGCGCAGACCGCTGCCGTCGTCCTGCACGACAACCAGCTTGGCACTGCCCGCCGCGTTGCAGACCACCTGCAGGCTCTGCGGATGCAGCAGCGGCGACGCGGCGGCCATGCCGAAGGCGAGCATCCACCACGCCAGGACCCACGGGGCCAGGCGGCGGAGGCGGAGCAGGACGGTGGTCACCGGATGTGCAAGCGGATGGGGGCGGGGTGCGGGCCGGTGCTGCGGAGAAGGGCCTGCAAAGGGCTGCCGCAGCACCGGCCGCCCGCGGATTATGCGGCGGCCCGGGGCGTACGCGGTATCGCGTATGCGGAATGCGGGTCACGCCGATAGAATTCAAGCCAGGGTGTCGTCACATGGGGTGCGGCAGGTGTAGCGAAGGTCGGGCCGCCTCGCGGATCACTGCCGGCCATTCACCATGCACCCATCGATGGAGTCCATCGCGGCTCTCCTTTTCGGCATCGCATTGCTGCACACGTTCACCGCGAAGCAGTTCGAGCGCCTGTCCCACCGCTTTCCCAAGCACTCCGGCATCTTCCATTTCCTGGGCGAGGTCGAGGTCGTCTTCGGCCTGTGGGCGATCGTCCTCGTGGCCGTGATGGCCCTCGTCGCCGGCGGCTCCGAGGCCGTGGAATACGCGGAATCGCGCAACTACACCGAGCCGCTCTTCGTGTTCGTCGTCATGGTGATGGCGGCGTCCCGCCCCATCCTGCAGACGATCAACGCCCTGCTGGGGCGCGTGGCGCGCGCGCTGCCGGTGGACACGCCCCTGGCCACCGCCTGGCTCGGCCTGGCCGTGGTGCCGCTGCTGGGCTCCCTCGTCACCGAGCCGGCGGCGATGACCATCGCGGCCCTCATGCTCTCGGGGCAGCTGTTCCGCAAGGACGTCCCCGAAGGCGCGAAGTACTTCGCCCTCGGCGTGCTGTTCGTGAACGTCTCGATCGGGGGCACGCTCACCTCCTACGCCGCACCGCCGGTCCTGATGGTCGCGGCCACCTGGGGCTGGGACTCGGGGTTCATGCTGGCCCACTTCGGATGGAAGTCCGCCCTGGCGGTGGTCGCCAACGCCACGCTCGCCGCCTTCGTGCTGCGCAGGCACCTCGTCCGCCCTCCAGGCAGGGAACACGGCGAAGCATCGGCGGTGCCCGTGCCCTGGCCGCTCGTGGCGGTGCACGTGGCGCTGCTGGCCGCGGTGATCGCCGCCGCGCACCACCCGGTCATTTTCCTGGGCCTGTTCCTGCTGTTCCTCGGCATCGCCCAGGCGTACCGGCAGCACCAGAACCGGCTGATCCTGAAGGAGGCGCTGCTCGTCGGCTTCTTCCTCGCGGGCCTGGTGGTGCTGGGCGGCATGCAGCAGTGGTGGCTGCGGCCCATCGTCGAAGGGCTGGAGCCGGTGGTGCTGTTCTTCGGCGCGCTGGGCCTCACGGCCATCACCGACAACGCGGCGCTGACCTACCTCGGCTCCCTCATCGAAGGCATGACGGACGCCGCCAAGTACATGCTGGTGGCCGGCGCCGTGGCCGGCGGGGGGCTCACCGTGATCGCCAACGCACCCAACCCCGCCGGGGTCTCGCTGCTCAAGGGCGGGTTCCGGGATGAAACCGTCAGCGTGGGGGCGCTGCTGCTGGGCGCCCTCGTACCCACCGCGATAGCCGCTTCGGCGCTGCTCTTCCTCTAGTCCCATCCATTTTTCAACCGCATGCCGGCAACGGCAGGGCGCAGCCTTGCCATTTTTCAACCTGAAAGGAGACAGCGAGTGAAATTGAGAGACATACACGACGTGATCGGAGGTGTCGCCATGGGCGTCATCGGCCTGGGCTTCGCGGTCTATGGCCACGTCCACTACGCGATGGGCACCTCGGCCCGCATGGGCCCGGGCTACTTCCCGATCGTCCTGGGATGGCTGCTGGCCGTGCTGGGCCTGCTGGTGGCCCTGCCGGCATTCTGGCGCCAGGGCACACCCATCGTCGTGCAGTGGAAGAACCTCGCCTTCTCGGTGGCCAGCCTGCTGGTCTTCGCGGCCCTGCTGCGCACCGGAGGAATCATCCTGGCCGCGTTCACCGCCTCCCTCGTGGCGTTGGTGCCCGCGCGCATGCGCCTGCGCACGCGGTTCACCGTCTCGGCGGTGGTCGCGCTCATCACCGTGCTGATTTTCGTCGTCGGGCTGCAGATGGTCCTGCCGACCTGGCCCTGGAGCATCTGAGGAGACACCCATGGAACTGCTTGACAACCTCTGGCTGGGGCTGCGGGTCGCATCGGAACCCAGCACCCTCGCGTACTGCTTCTTCGGGGTGTTCCTCGGCACGCTGGTGGGCGTGCTGCCGGGCATCGGCGCGCTCGCGGCGATCTCGCTGCTGCTGCCGATCACCTACCACATCCCCCCCACGGCGGCGATCATCATGCTGGCCGGCGTCTACTACGGCGCCCAGTACGGCGGCTCCACCGCGGCGATCCTGCTGAACCTGCCCGGCACGCCGTCCTCCGCGGTGACCTGCCTGGACGGCTATCCGATGGCCAAGAAGGGCCGCTCGGGCCTCGCGCTGTTCGTCACCACCATCGCCTCGCTGGTCGGCGCGATGTCGGGGCTGATCCTGCTCGTGCTGTTCTCGCCGATGATCGCCGAGGTCGGCCTGAAGTTCGGGCCCGCCGAGTTCTTCTCGATGATGGTCCTCGGCCTCGTGGCCGCCTCGTCGATGAGCGGCGGCTCCGCCGCCAAGGGCCTGGCCATGGTGGTGTTCGGCATCCTGCTGGGCATGGTGGGCACCGACGTCAACACGGGCGTCGCGCGCTACAGCTTCGACATTCCCGAGCTGATGGACGGCATCAACCTCGTCGCGCTGGCAATGGGCCTGTTCGGCGTGGCGGAGGTCGTGCGCTGCATCAACTCCACCGACACCGAAAAGCAGCCGGAGAACATCACCATGCGCTCCATGATGCCCACCCGTCAGGAGCTGAAGGAAACCGTCAAGCCGATGATGCGCGGCTCCGCCCTGGGCGCGGCGCTGGGCGCGCTGCCCGGCGTGGGCCCCTCCATCGCGGCCTTCATGTCGTACGCCGTCGAAAAGCGCGTGGCCAAGGACCCGAGCCGTTTCGGCCAGGGCGCCATCGAAGGCATCTCCGCGCCGGAATCGGCGAACAATGCGGCGGCGCAGACCGCCTTCGTGCCCTCGCTGTCGCTGGGCATTCCGGGCGACGCGGTGATGGCCGTGATGCTGGGCGCGCTCATCATCCACGGCATCAACCCCGGGCCGATGCTGATGACGGAACAGCCGGAGCTCTTCTGGGGCCTGATCGTCAGCTTCGCGATCGGCAACATCATGCTGGTGCTGCTCAACATCCCCACCATCGGCCTGTGGGTGGCGCTGCTGCGCATCCCGTTCTCGTGGATGTACCCGGCCATCCTGGTGTTCGTCGCGCTGGGCGTGTACAGCGTGAACAACAACACCTTCGACATCTACATGGTCGCCCTGCTGGGCATCGTCGGCTACGCGCTGATGGTGCTGCGCTTCGAGCCCGCGCCGCTGCTGCTCGGCTACATCCTGGGGCCCATGGTCGAGGAGCACCTGCGCCGCGCCATGCTGCTGTCGCGCGGAGATCCGTCGGTGTTCTTCACCCGGCCGATCAGCGCCACCCTGCTGGCAGTGGCCGGCGCGCTCCTCGCTTGGGCGATCTGGGGCACGGTGAAGAAGACGCTGAAGGCCCGCGAAGCGCTCCGGCTCGCCGAAGCCCGGGCGTGACCCGGTGTGCGCCCCGGCCTCACCCGGGGCGCCATTCCTCCGCCAGAAACTCCACCAGCGCCCGCACCCGCGCCGGCACGAAGCGCTGGCTCGGCAGCACCGCGTACACCGTGTACGCCTGCCCCAGCCACCCGGGCAGCAGCTCCACCAGTCGCCCGCTGTCCAGGTGGGCCTGCACGTCCAGCCGCGACTTGTAGACGATGCCGCTGCCGGCCAGCGCCCAGGCGTGGGCCAGGGCGCCGTCGTCCACGCTGCGGTCGGCGCGCAGGGTGATGCCCACGGTCTCGGGCGGATGGCCCGGCGCGCGCTCGAAGGTCCAGCGCACCTCGCGGCGGCCCGCGATGGCCATGGCGATGCAGCGGTGCGCCGCCAGTTCGGACGGATGCTCCGGGGTGCCGTGGCGCGCGAGGTATTCCGGTGCCGCGCAGGCGATGCGGCGGGTGTGGTGCAGCGCGCGGGCCACGAGCTGCGAATCGGGCAGTTCCGCGCTGTAGCGCAGCGCGAGGTCCACCGCATCGCGGCGGACGTCGTGCAGGCGGTCGCTCGCCGACAGCGCCAGTTGCACGCCCGGGTGCCGCTCCATGAACCGGTCGAAGCGCGGCAGCAGCACGCGCGACAGATCGGTGGGCGCGGCCAGGCGCACGGTGCCGCGCAGCGCGCCGGTCTCGCTCTGCGCCAGGCCGGCCCCTTCGTCCAGCAGCTCCAGCGCGCGTTCGGCGTATTCCAGCAGCGTCCCGCCCTGGGCGGTGATCCGCAGCGCGCGCGTGGAGCGCTCGAACAGGCGCACGCCCACCTGCGCCTCCAGGCGCTTGAGCATGGCGCTGGCGGCTGCGGGCGTCACCTCCAGCGCGCGCGCCGCGGCGGTGAGCGAGCCCCCGCGCGCGGCTTCCACCAGCACGCGCAGGTCGGAGAGATTTTCAAATTTCATTTGCAGGTGATAGCGATTTCTGCCGGCTTATCAATCGCATTTTGAATCACCAGAATCAGTACGACCCTTCCGTGGCGCTTTCTTGCCCTTCCATCCCGGGCGATCCGCGCCAGGCCGTTGCCACTTCCCCCAGAAAGGACTCCCCCATGAAAGCCGTCGGCTATTTCACCCCCCACGCCCTCGATGCCGCCACCGGCCAGGGACTGCAGGACTTCTCCGATCTGCCCGCGCCCGTGCCGCGCCCGCACGATCTGCTGGTGCGCGTGCGCGCCGTCTCCGTGAACCCGGTGGACACCAAGGTGCGTGCCAGCGCCGCGCCCACCGAGGCCGGCCAGCCCAAGGTGCTCGGCTGGGATGCGGTCGGCACGGTGGAGGCGATGGGCTCCGAGGTGCGCGGCTTCGCCGTGGGCGACCGTGTGTTCTATGCGGGCGCCATCGACCGCCCCGGCACGAATGCCGAGCTGCATGCCGTGGATGCGCGCATCGCCGCCCATGCGCCGGACACCTGGACCGACGCCGAAGCCGCCGCCGTGCCGCTCACGGCGATCACCGCCTGGGAGCTGCTGTTCGACCGCCTGGGCTTCGCCCGCCATCCCGGGGCCGCGGCCGGCCCGGCGACGTCTTCGGCCGACGCCCCCGTGCTGCTGGTGGTGGGCGGCGCGGGCGGCGTGGGCTCGATGCTCATCCAGATCGCGCGCCAGCTCACCGGCCTGCGCGTTGTCGCCACCGCCTCGCGCCCGGAAACCCGCCAGTGGTGCCTGGACCTGGGCGCGCATGCGGTCATCGACCACCGCGAGCCCTTCGCGCCGCAGCTCGCGGCCCTGGGCATCGGGGCCGTCGATGCGGTGGCCAGCCTCACCCACACGCCGCAGTACCTGGCGCAGTACGTGGAATGCCTGCGCCCGCAGGGCCGCATCGCGGTGATCGACGACATGCCCTCGCTCGACGTGATGCCGCTCAAGCGCAAGAGCATCTCGCTGCACTGGGAGATGATGTTCACGCGCCCGATGTTCGGCACGCCCGACATGGCCGCGCAGGGCCAATTGCTGGCCGAAGTGGCGGAACTCGCCCGCGCCGGCCGCCTGCGCAGCACGCTCACCGACACCCTGGGCCCGCTCTCCGCCGCCACGCTGCGCGAGGCGCACGCCCGCATCGAGAGCGGCCGGACCATCGGGAAGCTGGTCGTAACCCCTTAGGCGTTGCGCGCCATCCCCCAAAGGACGCCGCCAGCGGCCCGGCAAAGCCGGTTCCACGGCGTCCGCTGGCATGGCCTGCTCCGCGGCCTTCGGACAGGGCTGGCCGTGGGACGTCCAGGCGGTGTGCAGGAGGACGGCGCTACCATCGCCGGATGACCCACGACGAAGCCCTCTCCGCCCCCACCCGCGACCTGTTCCGTGAAGACGCCTACCTGCGCGAATGCCGCGCCGCCGTGGCCGCGGTGCTGCCCGATGGCGGCATCGTGCTCGACCGCACGGTGTTCTATCCGCTGGGCGGCGGTCAGGCGGGCGATGCCGGGGTGCTGGTGCGGGCCGACGGGCGCGAGGTGCCGATCGCCGACACGCGCAAGGGCAAGGATGCCGAAGGCAAGCCCACGGCCGCCATCGTGCACGTGCCGGCGCCCGGCGCCGAGCCGCCCGCCGTGGGCGAGGAAGTCACCGCCCGCATCGACTGGGAGCGCCGCCACCGGCTGATGCGCTTCCACACCACCACCCACCTGCTGTGCCATCTGGTGGCGCAGCCCGTGAACGGCTGCTCGGTCACGCCCGACGCCGCGCGGCTCGATTTCCACATGGACGGCCCGCTGGACGCCGCCGCGCTGAACGCCGGCATCGCCCGCCTCGTGGCCGAGGCGCACCCGGTGGCGATCGGCGCCATCACCGATGCCGAACTGGACGCGCAGCCTGACCTCGTCAAGAGCATGAGCGTGCAGCCGCCGCGCGGCAGCGGCCAGGTGCGCACCGTGCGCGTGGGCACCGACGGCCAGCCCCAGATCGACCTGCAGCCCTGCGGCGGCACGCACGTCGCCAACACCGCCGAGATCGGCGCGGTGGTCGTCACCAAGATCGAGAAGAAGGGCGCGATGGCCCGGCGCGTGGTGCTCGGCTTCGCGGCCTGAGCGCCCGCCGGAACCAAAGCCGCCCGCACCGCTCCCACACCGCGCCATGTCTGTCCGCCTCCTGCAGCGCCTGCTGCCGTCCCTCGCCCTCCTGGCCGCCTGCGCCCTGGGAGCGCCGGCTTCCGCCCAGCTGCTGTCCGAGCCCGCTGCCGGCATCTCCGGCGGCACGCCGGCCGGCAGCAGCAACGTCACGACGCCGCACGTTCGCGCCGAACTGGTGGCGCATGCGCCCGAGGGCGTGGGGCCGGGCAAACCACTCTGGCTGGGCCTCGCGATCGCGCACCAGCCCGGCTGGCACACCTACTGGAAGAACCCCGGGGACTCCGGCCTGCCCACGCAGATCGAATGGCGCCAGTTGCCGCCGGGCATCGACGCGGGCGAGATCGCCTGGCCCGTGCCGCGCAAGATCCCGATCGGCACGCTGGCCAACTACGGCTACGAAGGCAACCTGCTGCTGCCCGTGCCGATGACCGTCTCGGGTGCGTTCTCGCCCGGGCCGCTCGCGCGCAACGCCACCTTCACGCTGCACGCCTCGTGGCTGGTCTGCCGCAAGGAGTGCATCCCCGAAGAAGGCACCTTCACGCTGCAACTGCCGATCGCCAGCACCACGGCCATGCAGGCGCAGGATTTCGAGGCGGCGCGGCTGGCCCATCCGCAGCCGCTCTCACCCCCAGCCACCGCGGCGGCCGGCGGCACCCGCAGCCATGCGCGCGTGGAGCGCGGCATGCTGGTGCTCACCGTGGCCGGCCTGCCCGAATCGGTGCGCGGCAAGCCGCTCGACTTCTTCCCCGAAACGCCCGGCATCATCGAAACCGCGGCCGACGGTACGCAGGACTGGCAGGGCGATGTGTGGACCGCGCGCGTGCCCATCTCCGCGCAGCGCAGCGAAGGCCCCATGCCGCTGCCGATCGTGCTGGCGCAGGACGGCCGCGGCTGGCGCGCCGAACTGCCGGTGGAAGGCGGCTGGCCCCGGCCGGCGTCCATGGCCACCGTTTCGCCGGCGCTGGAAGCCGCGCTGCGCGCGAACGAACAGCAGGCACAGCAGCAGACCGCGGCAGGCGCCGCGGCTCCCGCCACCCCGGCTCCGGCCGGCGTGCTGGCGGCCGCACTGCTGGGCGCCGTGCTCGGCGGGCTGGTGCTCAACCTCATGCCCTGCGTGTTCCCGATCCTCGCCATCAAGGTGGCCGGCTTCGCACGCCACGGGCAGGACCGGCGCGCCCACCGGCTGGGCGGCGTCGCCTACACCGCCGGCGTGGTGCTCTCCTTCCTGGCCCTGGGCGGCGCCATGCTGGCGCTGCGCGCGGCTGGCGAGGCCGTGGGCTGGGGCTTCCAGCTGCAGTCGCCCGCCGTGGTGGCGGCACTGGCCGCGCTGTTCACGCTGATCGGCCTCAACCTCTCGGGCCTGTTCGAGTTCGGCCGCATGCTGCCATCCTCCCTCGCCGGCCTGCCGGCGCGCCATCCGGTGGCCGACGCGTTCCTGACCGGCGTGCTGGCCGTGGCCGTGGCATCCCCCTGCACCGCTCCCTTCATGGGCGCCTCGGTCGGCCTCACGGCCACGCTGCCGGCAGCGCAGGCGCTGGCGGTGTTCGCCGCGCTCGGCATCGGCCTGGCCCTGCCCTACCTCGCCGCGAGCTGGCTGCCCGCCGTCGCCCGCGCCCTGCCCCGGCCCGGCGCGTGGATGGACACGCTGCGCCGCTTCCTCGCCTTCCCGATGTTCGCCACCGTCGTCTGGCTGGTCTGGGTGCTGGGCCAGCAGAGCGGCATCGACGGCGCGGCCGCGCTGCTCGCGCTGCTCGTGGCGCTCGGCATGGTCGTGTGGGCCTTCACGCTCGCGGGCCGCGCCCGCATGGCGATGGCGCCGCTCTCGCTCGTGGTGTTCGCGGCCCTGGCCACGGCGGCCGTGCCGAAGATCGTCGAGATGGCTCCGCCATCGGTGGCAGTGTCCGCCCCCGGCACGCCCGGTGCCCCAGGCGTGGCAGGTGCGCCCCCCCACGCCACCGCCTGGCAGGCCTGGCGCCCGGGCCTCGCCGAAGAACTGCTCGCGCAGGGCCGCCCCGTGTTCGTCGACTACACCGCCGCCTGGTGCGTCACCTGCCAGTTCAACAAGAAGACCACCCTCGCCAGCGACGCCGTGCTGCGCGAATTCGCGGGCCGCAACGTGGCCCTGCTGCGCGCCGACTGGACGCGCCGCGACCCCGCCATCACCGCCGCGCTGGCGCAACTGGGACGCAGCGGCGTGCCGGTCTACGTGCTGCAGGCGCCCGGGCGGCAGCCGGTGGTGTTCTCGGAGATCCTGGGGGAACGGGAGCTGCGTACGGCGCTGGCGGCGCTCTGACGCCGGCAGTGCCAGGGCCCGCTCTGGCGGGCGCGGTGCAGCGGCAGGGCCGCCGCGCTACGAGGCTACGGCTACGGCATCGGCATCGGCGACATGCGCGCCGCTCGGCGCCGCCTCCGCCCGTTCCAGCTGCGCCATGCACGCATCCACCCACCGCTCCACCTGCTGCCCCGTGGGCGTGCCCGCCCCCATCAGCAGGCGATAGATGATCGGCGCCACCAGCGTATCCAGCACGCAGTCCACCGACGGCGTCGCCTGCCCGCGCGAGCGCGCACGCCCAACCAGCAGGGTGATCTGCCCGGCGGTGATCTGCAGGCACTGGCAGGGCGCCGAACCGTCGCCGTAGCCGCTGGAGGTAAGCACGTCCTTCAGCATTTGGCGGCCCAGCTCGGACGACATCTCCTCCAGGAACTGTTCGCCCCAGGCCAGCAGGTCGCCGCGCACGCTGCCGGTGTCCGGCGGCTCGGCCTCGTCGCGCAGGCGCTCGATCGACACGTCCGCCAGCAGTTCGACCAGATCGCCCCAGCGGCGGTAGATGGTGGACGGCGTCACGCCCGCGCGCGCCGCGATCTGCGGAATGGTGAGCGCTTCGCGGCCGTGCAGCGCCGTCAGGTCGCGCACGGCCTGGTGCACGGCGGCCTGCACGCGGGCGCTGCGCCCGCCGGGGCGCAATCGGGTGGGGGCTGCGGACGTCGTCATACGGCCATTCTAGAAGAGCGGCGCCCGCGGCCCATGCTGTAAAGCAAAGACTTTGCTTTAGTGCGACAATCCGCTAACGCAAATTTTTAGCGTTTAAGCCATGCCCACTGCCCTCACCCCTGCTCCATCCGCTTCACCCCTGGCCTGGCCCGCACGCCGGCTCGGGCCCGACGCCGCGCTGTGGCTCGCGGTGTCCGTGCTGATGGTGTTCCTCGCCGCCTCCAGCGCGCCGTCGCCGCTGTACGCGATCTACCGCGAGATGTGGGGCTTCTCCGCGTTCAGCCTCACGGTGATCTTCTCCAGCTATGCGTTCGCGCTGCTCGCCGCGCTGCTGTGCTTCGGCGCGCTGTCGGACCACGTGGGCCGGCGCAATGTGGTCATCGCGGCGCTGGCGTTGGAATTCGTCTCGGTGCTGGCCTTCTGGCAGGCCGAGTCGGTGGCCTGGCTGGTCGCGGCGCGCGTGCTGCAGGGCATGGCCACGGGCATGGCGACCAGCGCGCTCAGCGCCCTGCTGGTGGACCTGCACCCCGTGCGCGGCCCGCTCATGAACAGCGTGGCGCCCATGGTCGGCATGGCGATCGGCGCGCTCGGCACCAGCGTGCTGGTGCAGTACCTGCCCTCGCCCACGCACCTGGTGTTCGAACTGCTGCTGGGGGTGATCGCGCTGCAGTGCGCCGCCGCCTTCTGGCTGCCCGAGACCGTGGCGCGCCGCCCCGGCGCCTGGCGCTCGCTGGTGCCGAGCATGCACGTGCCCCAGGCCGCGCGGGCGCCGCTGCTGCGCATCCTGCCGCTCAGCACCGCCGGCTGGGCGCTCGGCGGCTTCTACCTCTCGCTCGGCCCCTCATTGGGCAAACTGGTGACGCACAGCACCTCGCCGCTCGTGGGTGGCCTGCTGATCACCGCGCTCGTGCTGCCCGGCGCCATGGCGATCGGCGCCGTGCGGCAACGCCCGCCGCGCGGTGTGCTGCAGGGCAGTGCCGTGGCGCTGGCAGGGGGCCTCGCCATCACGCTCGCGGGCGTGGCCGGGCACAGCCCGGCGGCATTCTTCGGGGGCACGCTGGTGGCGGGCCTGGGCTTCGGCGCGGGCTTCAACGCCTCCGTGCGCTGCCTCGTGCCCATGGCCTCGGCGCAGGACCGGGCGGGCCTGATGGCCAGCTTCTTCGTGCTCAGCTACCTCGCCTTCAGCCTGCCCGCCATCGCGGCCGGCCTGCTCACGGGGATGTACGGACTGCAGGCCACGGCGCTCGGGTACGGCGCGCTGCTGATCGCGCTGGCTACCGTGTCGGCGTTCAGCGCGCGGCGGGCCTGACGTCCACTTCCCGCACCAGCCGCACCCCCACCAGCGTGTACCGCGTCTCCGGACTGTTCCAGTTGCGGTACGTGCACCGCGCGTACAGCGGCCACGTGTGCCACGAGCCGCCGCGCCGCACGCGCACCGTGCCGGTGGCCGGGCCCTGCGGGTCGTCGCGCACCGACCGCGCGTAGGCATCGTCGGCATGCCAGTCGGACACCCATTCCCACACGTTGCCGGACATGTCGTGCAGCCCGAAGGCGTTGGCCGGGTAGCTCGCCACCGGCGCGGTGAACGCATGGCCGTCGTGGCCCGGCACGGCCTGGGCCTGCCAGCGCGGCCAGTAGGGCGCGGCGTCCTGGTCGAAGGTGTTGGCATGGCGCGCGAGCGCCGCGGGGTCGTCCCCATGCCCGTAGCGCGCGGCCTTGCCGGCGCGGCAGGCGTATTCCCATTCGGCCTCGGTCGGCAGCCGGTAGCGGTGGCCTTCGGTAGCGCTCAGCCAGGCGGCCAGGGCGTGCGCGTCATGCCAGGTGACGTTCACCACGGGATGGTCGTCGCCCTGCGCGAAGCCCGGGTCGCGCCATGAATAGCGCGGATCGCGCCCCTCGAAGGCATCGCCGCGCGCGCTCTTGGCAGGATCGTAGGCGGCGTTGTAACCGTAGCCGCCCGTGCCGTCGGCATCGGATTCTGCGCGGTAGCCCGAGGCCTGTACGAACCGCCGGAACTGCCCCACCGTGACTTCCGTCTGCCCCAGGTAGAACGCGCGCGTGATGCGCACGGTGTGCACCGGCGCCTCGTCGGCCAGGGACGCAAGACGGCTCGCCTCCATGCCCGGGTAATCGCGCGCCAGGCGCTCCACCGGCTCGTCGCTGCCCATCCGGAAGCTGCCTGCGGGAATGCGCACGAAGGGCATGCCCAGGGAGTTCGTCCACACCGCCGCGGGAGCAGGCGAAGGTGCCGGCGCCGGCCCCGCCGCCCGGGCCGCGGGCGACAGCGTGAGCAGCGACAGCAGGGCTGCGGCAACGGTGACGGACCTCGAAGAAAACCGCTGCAGCTGCTGCAGTGGCGACGACGCAGACAACCAGGACAACGGCAGGCGCGGACGGCGGATGGCTAGCGGCATGCGGACTCTCCAGCAACGGGGCGAACCGCGGCAACGCATGGCAGCCCCGGAAGATCTGCCAGTGTAGGCATGCCCAGCCTCACTGCCGGCCTGTACATTCCCGGATAGGCCATCGCCCGCAGCAACCTCCGCCCGGACAACGCATCGACGGCATCGACGGCATCGGCAATGCCGGCATGCCCATATCAAAACCCAGGCCTGCCGCCTCACCGCATCCTCTGCGCCCGATGCCACACCGGCACCAGCCACAGCGCCTGCACCGCCGCATACCCCGCCACCGCGAACGCCAGCGCCAGCAGCGGCAGTCCCACGGCCAGTGGCGCGCCCAATGCGTGCATCCACGTGGCCATGGCCTCCACACCGCCCGATGCAGACCAGCCCTCCCAGGCCGGCAGCCGCTGCTCGCCCGGCAGCACCCAGGCGCCCACCTGGAACGCGAGGGCATAGAGCGGCAGCGTGGTGAGCGGGTTCGTATAGAGCGTGGCCGCGGCCCCCGCCACCGCGTTGCCGCGCAATGCGGCGCAGGTGGCGACCGCGGCCGGGATCTGCAGCGGCCCGGGGATCAGCCCGCAGAACAGCCCCGCCGCCGCGCCGCGCGCCAGCGCCTCGCGCCGCAGGCACAGCAGCTGGCGCCGCTCCAGCCAGGGGCGCAGCCGCGCGAGCGAGGGCCGGTCCATCAGCGCGCGGGTGGCCGGCTCCTGCCGGCGCAGCCAGCGGCGCACGCCGGTCATCGCGCGTGCCAGCGGCTGGGCCACCCGCCCGGCCAGCGCCCCGGCGACCCCGGCACTCACAGGGCCACCGCCACCGCGGTGGCGGCACCCCAGGCGCCGGTCAGCGCGGCCAGCAGCCCCACGTCGCGGCGCTCGTTGCCGCCGCGCCAGCTCATGAACGTGGTCAGCGCGAACGCGGCAAGCAGGGTGGCCATCACGGCCTCGATCATCGTCAGATCCATGGCGTCGGTCTTTCGTGCGGATCAGGCCGCGCTCAGGCGCCCGTGCCCGGCAGCGCAGGGGGCGGGGTTCCGTCGCCGCCACCGCCGTCCTTGCCGCGCGACGTCCAGAGTGAGGCCACGATCGAGCCGGCGATCAGCGCGCCCGTCACCAGCAGCGCATAGCCGATCGGGATCTTGTAGAGGTCGATCAGCAGCATCTTCGCGCCGATGAACACCAGCACCATCGCCAGGCCGTAGGCCAGCAGGTGGAAGCGGTCCGCCAGATCGGCCAGCAGGAAATACAGCGCCCGCAGGCCCAGGATCGCGAAGATGTTGGCCGTGAGCACGATGAACGGATCGCTCGTGATCGCGAAGATCGCCGGAATGCTGTCCACCGCGAAGATCACGTCCGTCACGCCGATCATGATCAGCACCACGAACAGCGGGGTGAACCGCTTCACGCCATCCACCACCGTGGTCATCTTCTCGCCGTCGAAAGAATCCGACATGCGGATGCGCTTGCGCAGGAACTTCAGCACCGGGTTGGTGGAGATGTCCGGCTCCTGCCCCGCGGCGATCCACATCTTCACGCCCGTGATCACCAGGAACGCGCC
Organism: uncultured Acidovorax sp.; assembly: GCA_913774955.1. GTDB lineage: Bacteria > Pseudomonadota > Gammaproteobacteria > Burkholderiales > Burkholderiaceae_C > Paracidovorax. The sequence goes on along the minus strand of CAJYKV010000017.1, from coordinate 11,786 downwards.
GAACACGTACAGCAGCCAGTGGAACGTGGCCAGCAGCCAGGCGCCCGCCAGGATCAGCACCGTGCGCAGCACGATCGCGCCGATGATGCCGATGATCAGCGCCCGCTTCTGGTACTCCGCCGGCACGGCAAAGTAGCTGAAGATCATCAGGAAAACGAAGATGTTGTCCACCGACAGGCTTTTCTCGACGAGGTAGCCGGTGATGAACTGCATCGATACCGTGTTGGCCACCTCCCGGCCCTGCGAGCCGTCCAGGTACCACCAGAGAATCGCGACGAAAACGAACGCGAGCGAGAACCACAGCACGCTCCACTTGAGCGCTTCCTTCATGGTCACCTTGTGCGCGCCCTGGCGCTCCATGACCAGCAGATCGATGGCGATCGCCACGACCACGAACAGGCCGAAGCCGGCCCACATCCAGGGAGTTCCGATGGTTTCCACCATGGCGTCAGCCCTCCCGGCGCACGCGGCGCATCGTGGCCGTGGTCAGCGGCAAGGAAGACAACGACAACGAAAAAGCGCCGGGCCCGGCTGGCTCGGCGCCCGGCGGTGCGGCATGCGGCACCAGGGGCAGTCGGTAGGTGGTCATCATGGCGGTCAGTCAGGTGGAATCGAAAGGGAAGGGAATGCGAACCCGCACTGTCGGGGCTGCAGGCGCGGAAAGGAAGATAGCCCGGCCGTAAGATCACTTCGGTTTTTTCGAACTGTTTCGCTTCGTTGTCCTACAAAACATGAGCCAGAGCTTCAACTACCGGCACCTCTACTACTTCTGGGTGGTCGCCAAGGAAGGTGGCGTGGCCCGCGCCGCCGAGCGGCTCGACATGGCCGTGCAGACCATCAGCGCCCAGGTGCGCTCGCTGGAGAAAGACCTCGGCACCGCCCTGCTGCGCGCCGAGGGCCGCAACCTCGTGCTCACCGACGCGGGCGTGGCCGCCATGCACGAGGCCGACCAGATCTTCGCGCTGGGCGAGCAGCTGCAGCACCGCGTGGCCGAAGCCGCCACCGGCCGCGTGCTGCGGCTGAACCTGGGCATCTCGGACGGCATCGCCAAGGTGGCCGTGCACCGCCTGCTCACCCCCGTGCTGGACGCGCCCCACCTGCGCCTGCTGTGCCACGAGGGCGAATTCCAGCCCCTGCTGGGAGAACTCGCCCTGCACAAACTCGACGCCGTGCTCGCCGACCGCCCCGCCCCGCCCAACCCGGCCCTCAAAACCACCAGCCAGCTCCTGGGCACCAGCCCCATCGCCTGGTACGCGCCGCCCCAGTGGGCCGAAGCGGCCGCCCGGAACTTCCCCCAGAGCCTCGCCGTCGTGCCCGTGCTGCTACCGACCGAACACGCCGCCGCCCGCGCCCGCATCGACCACTGGCTGGAGCGGGAACGCATCCGGCCGCGGATCGCGGGTGAGTTCGAAGACAGCGCCCTGCTCGCCACGTTTGCGAGCACGGGCATGGGCGTGATGCCCGCGCCGGAGTCGATGGGGGAGCACCTGGCGCGCACACATGGGCTGGTGGCGGTGGGGACGACGGCGGATGTGGAGGAGCAGTTTCACCTGATCTTCAGTGCGAGGAAGGTGATGCATCCGTTGGTGGTGCGGTTGGTGGAGGGGGGGAGGCTGGATTGAGAGGGCCAGGGCCAGATCAGCAGATGCGGCTCGCCTCGGGCAAGTTCGCCAGCAGGTGCGGCCACCGCGCGCGATAACTCGCCACCTTCGCCGCGAACAGCTCGGGGTACCGGGTCACGGGGTTGGGCGACAGCGTGCCGGCATAGGCGCCATCCACCCCGTACGGAGCGTGGCACTCGCCAGGCCGAACGCCCACGCACGATTCGAGCACGAGAAAGCGCCGGATTCCGTCTTCGGACGAAGTGAGCGGCGGGCAGGGGCGCCCGAAGTGCTGGGGGTACCAGAGGTGCACGCGCGCCTGGTTCGCGACTTCGACGGTGATGCCCAGGTCGGACAGCACGGAATCCGCATGGGCCTGCGCGGCTTTTTCGCCCGACTCGCTCAGGTCCTTGTCATCGAAGTAGAAGAGGTCGTAGTCCTTGATGTCGGCACCCGCGGGGCGGTGGGACTGCAGGTTCCAGAGGGTCTGGAACAGGCAGCCGGCGACGAGCCATGCGTTGGGGAGGGCGGGCGCCAGGGCATTCCAGCGCGCGAGGATGGCGGCGTTGGCTGGATTGGATGTGATGTCGTGCAGGAATTGGAGGGTCGGGTCTGACAGGTGGCCCGGTGCGGCGTTCTTGTCCATAGTCAACGCCCGCGCAGCCACGTCCACACCACCTGCGCTTCGTCCTGCGGCGGCAGCCCCAGGGCGCCCATCGGCTCTCCCGCCTGCTTGAACACGAAGCGGTGCGGGGCCTGAGCGAACATGCGGGCTTGGGCATGCAGCGCCGGCAGACGCCCTTCCCACACTCCCGTCTTCGGCGTGCGCGTGCCCGACCGGCAGGCCGGCGCCGGGCCGTCGCGCGGGTCCGCCTCCCGGGGCGCCGCATGCGCGTCGGATGGCGGCGCCTCCGGCACCGGTGCAGCGGTTCGCCAGTCGCCCACTCGCGTCAGGGTGAACGTCTGCAGGTAGCGGGTGCCGTGGTCGAACGTGGCCACCACGCTCCAGGTCTGGCCGCCCTGGCCGCGCACCGCGAAGCAGAGCATGGGGTGCTGGTGCATCACCTCCTCGGGGGAGTCCGCCAACTGTTCGATCAGCGTCTCGGCCCGCGCCTGGCGCGGCCCCTCCTTGTCGAACCACGGCCCCTTCCAGGCGGAGGCGTCCAGCGTGAAACCCTGGAATCCCCATTGGCGCTCGCCCTCGGGTGCCGCAGGGTCCAGACACTGCAGGACCAGCGTCAGCCCATGGTCTTCCGCATGCAGCAGGTAGGGCTCCGCATCCCGCGCGCGAAAGAGCATGTCGCGGGCCATGCCCTGCACTTCCGGCAACCGCTGCAGCCATTCCAGGCGGCTGCGCGTGCCGAGTTGTTCGGTGAGTGGCGATGGCAGGGCTTCGAGGCCGGGATGCATGATGGGCTCCGCGTTGTCGTGTTCAGGCCCATGGTTCCGTCCGGGCCAGCGGCACGGCGGTGGGGGCCTGGAGATGGATGGTGGATGGATGGACCGATAAAGGGTGGCGTCGGTGAGGTGACGGTCATTGCTGCCGCAGCACGTCTGCGTTGTCGGGATCGTCGATGCGGCGCCATGCGATTCCGTCGAACACGAGGAACCAGCGATCGCTCACCACCAAAATCCCCCGTTGCTTTTCCTATCACAACAAGGCAGAACTTATGGACTTACGGCTTTGCTATGTTGGTGTTGTCAGGATTTTCTACACGATGCCACTGAACGCCATCAAACAACAAAAACCACCTATCACTTACCACCAAAAGCTCACCCCCATATGAATCCAACTCCACACAATTGAAAGGCGCAACTTGATTGGAGGACACAGGGCGGACGATTCCATTTTCTAATCTATAAACTCCTTTGGCCCCACCAATGTACAGCCGCCCCTCAAAAAATGCCATGGTTCTAAAGTAGTCGTCAATATTGGTGACGATTGACCTGAAACCTTTGTCGCCACCCACGAGCAGGGTACCTTTCCACCCGCAAACATATGCATCGCCACGTGAATCCATCTGAATATCCGTCAGAACTGCATTCGTGCCGGATTCAACGCGCACCCACTCGTCTCGCCGGAGAAAAAAGATTTCCCCATCATCTCCAGCGCAAAATATCCTTCCAGCCTTGCCATTAATGGCATTCGTGGAAGGCTGTGCGCCAGCGAGCGTCAGCGCCTCCGACCATGAAGCGCCTTCCGCTTGGTATTGAGAGGCGCCTTTCACGTTCATTCCACGGTTCAGGGCAACCCAGTTATTCTTTGCAACCCTTTTGTAGATGCAGCCCCTGGTGCCAGCCGCATACAAAACTCCGTCTATGAGCCGTAGCTGGCCCATGACACCTCCGCCTGGGCTAGGTGGAGTGGGAAGAACCTCATCATATTGATCGCCACCTTTTTGATAAAAGCCTACGACAGAATTGAAGCGTGGCAAAAGGCATGTGGAACGCAAAGGCTCTTCTGCAGTCTCTCTGCGAACGCAAATGGATTCGACCTGCATATCCCTATCCTGGAATACAAACTCCCCACCCCTGTACCCCGAAATACGAGCATGATGGTATTCCCCGTCTGACAAAGCGTCGAGCCTGGACGAGAAAACATAAGCGCCTTTTTCTACAATCTTTCCGCTCAAAAATTTGGCGGATGGCTGCTGTTCGAGCATTGGAATTTATGCTGTAGATTTAGTTTCCAGAATCAATATCATTGTCGCTGGAGCACTTCTGCGTTGTCTGGGTCATCGATGCGACGCCAGTTCACTCCGTCGAACACAAGAAACCAGCGATCACTTACGACCAACAACTCACCGTCATAAGCATCCAGCTCTACGCAGTTGAATGGGGCATTCTGATTGGTACGTACGGGCTGTAACGAGTGACCTACCATTTTGTAAAGCCCTTTAGATCCACCAACGTAAAGTTCGCCGTTGAAAAACGCCATCGAATTCAAATAATCATCGATATTGCTTAATATTGGCGCGAAACCACGCTCATCGCCCATGATCAGTGTTCCGTTTTTGCCACATATGTAGAATACCCCAAGATCATTCACAGCGATATCGCGCAACGTTGCGTTTGTATGCGAGTTAACTCGCTCCCATTTCTCCGCCTTCAAAAAGAAAACTTCTCCATTGTGACCTGCAGAGAATAACTTGCCGCCCTTGCCATTAATGCAAGTTGTAATTACCTGAGCTTCTGCTTTTTCCAGCGCCTCTCTCCAAGAGAAGCCTTCCCTCTCGTACTCAACAGCGCCCCTCGTATTTAAACCTTGGTTTATTGCAATCCAATTACCTCTTCCAAGCCGCTTAAATATACAACCCACCGAACCTGCCGCGTAGAGTTTTCCGTCAATGAATCGCAGTTGGCCCATCACGCCCCCGCCCGGATTGGGCGGCAAAGGAAGCATCTCGTCGTACTCGTCGCCTCCTCCTTTTGGATAGAAGCCTACTACCGAGTTGAATCTCGGCAGAACACACGAAGCACGGACAGGCTCTTCTGGAGTTTCTCTGCGAATACATACAGATTGCACCTGCATGTCCCGCTCTTGGTAAAAAAACTGCCCCTTGTTGTACGCAGATATCTCAGCATGAGAATATTCACCATCTGGCAAAGCATCCAAGCGAGACGAGAAAAAATATATTCCACGCTCAACTATCTTCCCACTCAAATATACTGCCGAAGCCCTTTGCCTTTTCATCAGAACCCAACCTTTCCAGAAGTCTTTCCTCTGTAAATCTCTGCCATCTTTTCAATAGTTAAACCACTACGCCCACTCGGATCAGCTCTAAGTATCCTTTCATCTTCAAATCCTAAAGCGTCATGGTGGCGCTTCATGTCTTGAAAGAGTTTTTCTTTATCGCAACCAGTGACTTTTGATATGACATTGGCAGCCATCTCCTCAAGCTGAAGAAGGGTTGCAGTAAATTGAGGATCATTTGCAATGCCTCTCTCCTTCTCCGCCGGATCATATTTCTCGTGAACCTCTTTGTGCTCGCTGTCAGACAAGCAAATACATAGCCCCTTACCCTCGTCCATATTGGCATAGTAGTACCCGCCCTTGTACAGATCACCAACCACGGGAATGGATTCTCGCGCAGTGTTGATAGCGTCATCGATGGGAGGAATGCTCGTCCATTTACCGCGGCTGCCCGGCGAACGCCACGCCCGGTCAGGCACCATATGGTGCGCCTTCCCCCCTTTGCACTCGGTCGCCCGCTGGCTGTACGGAAACGTCTTGCACTTCTGGTCTTTGTCCTGGTTGTCGCGATAGACCTGCGTGGCCACGTTCGCGGCGGACTTGATCCCCGATGCCAGTGCCGCTGCCGCAGCCGCTGCCGCAGCTCCGCGCGTGCCAGGCCAACGCCCCCCGCCCGGAAAATCCGGGTCCATCGTACCGGCGCCAGCGCCCGCCCCCGCACCCATCGCGGGCATCCCTCCTGCCCCCGTCAGCACGGCCCCCTCGGCCATCCCGCCCTGCACGGCCGGGTTCATCGGCAAAAACATCGGTGCCCCTCGTCAGCTCTTGTGGTTGTGGCTCATCAGGTCCAGGTGCCGGGGCACGTTGTAGCCCTCCACGAACACGTTGGGCGACCAGCTCACGAAGTACGCCTTGCCCTTGATGACGTTGGAGACCACGCCTTTCTTGAAGGCTTCGGTGGCGGGTTCGTTGCCGGTGCTGGTGGCGATGCGGCTCTTGTCGCGCAGCGCGCACGGGGCGCCGTACATGAGCACGGAGGTGGAGCCGTTCTCCAGGTGCTTGATGAACGCGGTGTTCGGGTACGGAATGGGTATGCCGATGCGCGGCGGCTTGGGCGGGCTGCCGCACACGTCGGGAAAGGCGCAGGCGCTCTTGCCCTGCGCGGAGGCCTTGCCGGCGATGGATCGATCGTTGGCGTAGATCTTGAACATGGTCGGTGTGGTGCGATCAGTGCAGGCAGTGCGGTCGATGGACGGTGCGGCGCCGGGCCGGCGGTCAGGGCTGATAGGGGCCGAAGCCCAGGAGCAACGCGCTGCGCTCGCCTTCTTCCTCGCTGGCCAACAGGGCGAGGGCCACGGTGGCGGGGCTGTAGCCCTTGTGCATGGCGGCGTAGGCCGCTGCGAGGACCAGGGGGCCGGCCGCGGCGCCGGTCTCGCCCAGGCTGTCGGCCAGGCACCACTGCGGGGTGGCGGATACGGCGGCGCGCTCGCAGGCCAGCGCCATTTCCTTGGCGCGGTGGTGGCTGTGGAGGTGGCTGCAGATGCGCAGCCCGACCTGGGCAGCGCCCGCGCCTTGTGCATCGATGGGCGCCAGCGCTCCGCGGATGGCTTCCATCAGCGCCTGCCCGTGCACGGGCAGATCGCTGTCCGGCAGCGCGGCTTCGCGCGTCACGCTGTACCCCATGCAGTAGAGCGCGGGCGATGCCACCGGCTTGGCGTAGGGGTGCGGCGGGGGCGCGGGCGGTGCCTGCAGCGCGGGGCGGTTGCTGAACCGGGGCGGGATGCGCTCCACCTGGTCGGGCCGGCCCAGCAGGAGCGCGCAGGCCGCTTCGCCGGGGATGTAGCCTTCCATGCGGTCGGCGGCGAGGATACGGCCCCGCGCATGCAGGGCGCCCAGGGTGTGGAAGTCCGCCAGGCTGTCCACGCCGGCCAGCAGGACGACCGGGTGCTGCTGCAGCAACTCGAACGCGTGGTGCATGGCCATGCCGACGGCGGCCTGCCCATAGGCATACACGGCGGACTGCGGCGCGAAGCGGCAGCGCAGGCGGGCCATGAGGCCGTCCATGAGCTGCGCATCCAGCTCGGCCGGGCGGCCGGGGCGGGTGATTTCCGAAGCGCAGACCAGCAGGGGCACGGTGGCCGCGTCGATGAACGGCAGACCGTGCGCGCACTCGCGCACGGCGCGGGCCAGCAGTTCCACCTGCCGGTGGACCGGATGGCGCTCGGGGTCGTAGCCTGGCGGCATGTGCGCACCGTCCGGTGCCTCCGCGTGTGCCGGCAACTCCACGCGGGCGGCCACGACGCGCTCGCCGCGGGTATCGAGGAAGCCGCTTTCGGTGAAGTGGTTCAGCCGCGTGCGCAGGGCGGCGAACGTGGATGGCGCGTCGAGCGCCACCGAGGTGACGGCCCCGGTGCGGAGCACGGCGACGGGGCGGCTCATATCCGGCCCCCCGGCCCCTGCAGGCCCTGCCGCGAAGGCAGTTCGCCCGCCAGCACTTCCAGCGGAATGCGCACCAGCAGCCCCTGGGGCCGCTCGCCCACTTCCACGCGGTGGAAGCGGTACGGGTCGTTGCCCAGGGGGCAGTCCACCTTCCAGGTGATGCTGAAGCGCTGTGCGTCGGGCTCGATCAGCAGGGTGTCGGCCACCGGCGTGGGCGCCTCCACGCCCGAGCGGCCATGCAGGCGCACGGGCAGGGAAAGGTCCGGCAGCGTGAATTCGAGCAGGTCCTGTGCGGTGTGCGTGGGCGGGCAGAGGTTGAGCAGCCGCACCGTCTCGCCGCCGCGCAGGGCGGGCAGTTGCTGGTCTTCGGGTGCCGCCTGGAAATAGCGCGGATCGAAATCTTCCGGCAGGAAGGGATAGCGGCGCTCTCGCCAGGCGTCGTCATAGGTGCCCGCATGGCCGCGCCGTGGCAGCCAGTGCCGCCCCAGCGGGCCGAAGGCCATGGGCGCATAGCGGCCCTGGGCGGAGGCGATGGGCGCATGCGTTTCCTCGGTCTGCGGGCCGGGCGTGTGCTCGGGCCAGCGGCCCGCCGGGCGGAAGCCCCGGCCCACGGGGTTGGCATCGAACACCCGGTCTTCCGCACCCAGGGCATCGCCCGGAAGGGTGCCGCCGAAGGCGATGTCGTAGCCGATGGCCTGCCGCACGAAGGGCTGTGGGGCGCTGAGTTGCTGCCCCAGCACGCTGTGGGCCCAGTGGCGCAGGCCGGTCACCACGAAGCCCTTGCGCATGTCGCCCACGGCGAGGCCCACCGGCACCCGGTCCGCGGGCTGGCCCTGGGGCGCGTACGCGCTTCCGATGAGCAGCACGTCCACCCGCGGCTTCGGCGGGCACAGGTCGCTCTCGTACACGGGGGCCGAGCGGCCGGGCTCGCCCGTGGCCGTGTCCGCGAAGTGGATCGGCTGCTGGATTGCGGCGATGGCCGGCACGCCCCGGTGGGCCGGCAGCGCGTAGGTGGCCTTGACCACCAGCAGCAGGCACTCCCGCCCCTGGCCATCGTGCCGCGTCGTCAGTTCCGCGGCGAAGGGCGTGTGGTTGATGAGGTTCATGCAGGGCCGTGCGCGCTGTCAGTTCAGGGAGACGGACGTGCCCTTGATGCGGTTCTGCCCGGAAGAGCGCGAGAGCACGTAGGTGCCGCGGATCTCCACATGGCCCTTGTCGTCCAGCGTGATGGAGGCGCGGCCGCACTGCAGGGTGATGCTGCGGCGCGCGGTGAGCAGGAGGTGTTCGTCGTCCACCGTCACGGCGAGCGGGCGCGCGGCCGACAGCGCCTCGGGCAGCGCGTCGGAGCCCATGGGCGATGCGGTCTTGACGATGCCCATCACCAGCGGCTTGGCGGGATCGCCTTCTTCGAACTGCACGGCCACGCTCTCGCCGACGTGGTGCGGCTGCAGGTGCACGATGGTGCGGGCCGCCTGCGCCGGCCGCCCGCCCCAGGCCACGAGCGGCACCGCGGCGTTCTCGAAGCCCGTGAGCGTGCCGACCACCACGCCGAACAATGCGGACGTGCCGGGCGGTTCAGCGGCTGCCGTGGATGCCGTGCCGCTGCGCGCGGGGTATTGCCTGGAAGAGGTGCTCACGATGGGGTTCTTTCAAGGGAGGAGGCACGGGACGTGTCACGGGATGTGCCATGGGATGGCACAGGCGGGCGCTGCCAGGCGTCCATGCAGGCCCACTGCCGCTGGACGTGGGCCTGGGTCGGGAACCGCAGGCTTCCGGGCAGGGTCAAGAGGCGCCGCAGCGCAGCGGTGTCGCGGGCGCCCTGCGTGCCGGAGAGCAGTACTTCGCCCAAGTGCGCGGGCGTGGCCGGCTGGCCGAACAGGCAGGCGGTGCCATGGTCGAAGCCGCTGCGGTGCGCCTCCCACCAGCGGCGCAGCAGCGCATGCGCAGGCAGGGGGTCCGCCGGGGCATCGGCCTCCAGCACCTGTTCAAAGCGCAGCCCGGTCATGTGGAGGAAGGCTTCCTCGCACACGGGAGCAAGGGGCTGTTGCTGCAGGCAGTCGAGCACGGTCGGTACGTGCCGCAGGTGGCCGCCCCAGCCCAGGCACCGGATGGCCAGTGCCGGATCGGGCGCGACATTCGCGGTGCCGCCGTGGATCGAGCGCGCCATCCGCTCCAGGTCCGCGGCGGGCAGGCACAGTGCCAGGAGCCGGCAAGCGGCGGCGGCATGCGGCAGCCCGCTCGTGGCGCAGGCCGTGAGCACGGGCAGAGCGCGGCGTACCTCGCCCAGCAGCGCCGCGCACTGTGCGGCGGCGAGGCGCAGAGGGGACGTGTCGGGCCACTGGGGGTTGTCCATGACCTGCAGCACCCACCCCAGCGCATCCACCGCACCGCAGTCGCCCAGCGCCTCCAGCACCACGGGCGCATCCTCCACCGTCGCCTGCCGCAGGCGGGCGCCGAGATCGGTGCCGGTCAGCCCATGCACGTGGAGTGCGCGCAACGCGGCGAGGTGCAGCACCGAGGCGGGGTCCGCGGCGGCCTGCGCCACGCATTGCGCTGACGCGGCCTCCGGCGACCATGCCAGGTAGGCCCGGGTTGCGGGCAGCAGGTGTTCGTCCGCAGCGCATTGCAGCAGGCCCGCGGCGCCTTCGCTGGCGCAGCGCAGGGCCACGACGGCGAACGCATCCGCAATGGCATCCTCGGCGCGCAGACGCAGGGATTTCTCCAGCGCCTCCGCCGCGCAGGCAGGGGCCAGTGCGCCGCCTTCCAGCAGCGCGTCCAGATGGGCATCGATGGCCGAGTCCAGTTCGGCCAGCCATTCGAAGCGGGTGGAGGGTTCGGCGCATGCAGCGCGGCGGAGCCACCATTTGGTGGACACCTCTTCGCAGTGCATGCGCTGCAGGGCGAGGATGGCCACCGTCAGTTCTCGAGGATCTTCGAGCCCTTCAACGTCATGGTGCCGCTGGCCACTGCGGAGATTTCTCCGGATGCCGACAGCGCAATGTCCTTGCCGTTGAGGGTGATGGTGCCGTCCTTCTTCATCACCAGGCTGGCGGCGCCCACGGTGATGGAGAGTTCGTCGCCCGCGGTGATGGCGTAGGTCTTGCCGACGTCCGTGGTCTTCTTCATGCCCACGTTCTCGCTCTGGCTCATCCCGACGTTGGTCATCATCACCATGCCGACGTTCAGGTTGTAGGCCACGCCGATGTTGGCCATGCGGGCGACCCCGATGTTCTCCATCTTCCCGATGCCCACGTTGAACAGGTTGAGCAGGCCGATGGTCTCGGTCTTCATCTTGCCGACGCTGATGCTCCACTTGCTTCCAATGGAGTCCGTTTCCGTCACGCCGACCGTCTTGCTGCGGTTCTTGCCAATCGAGACGGTTTCGTCGATGCCGACGTCTTCCCGGCGGTTGTCTCCGATGCTGATGGTTTCGTCGTGGTCCACCCGCTCCGTGCGGTTGTTGTGCACGGTGATCTTCTCGTCGCGGTCCACCGTCTCCGTACGATCGCGGTGGATGACGTTCGTCTCGTCCCGGTCGATCGTCTTGCGCCGATCCTGGCCCACCCACTTGTCCTCATCGTTCTCGACTTCGGTGAGCTGGTCCTTCTGCGCGTGCAGCCACAACTGCTCCGCGCCTTTCTTGTCCTCGAAGCGGATCGCGTTCGCGTCGCCGCCTCCATTCTTCATGCCGTCGCCGGCCGCGCCGCCCTTGCTCGATCGCGTCTTGATGCCGGATTGCGTGGCGTTGCCCGGCAGGGCCCACGGGGGCATGTTCGCCGCGTTGTAGACGCTGCCGGTGACGATCGGGTAGTCGGGGTCGCCGTTCACGAAATCCACCAGCACTTCGTGACCGATGCGCGGGATCGAGATCGCGCCGAAGCCTGAGCCGGCCCAGCTCGTCGCCACGCGCACCCAGCAGCTGGAGTGCTCGTCCATCGCGCCCAGCCGGTCCCAGTGGAACTGCACCTTGATGCGGCCGTATTCATCCGTCCAGATCTCTTCGCCGGCGGGGCCCACCACCACGGCGGTCTGCGGGCCGGTCGTGCGGGGCT
>CAJYKV010000016.1 GCA_913774955.1 uncultured Acidovorax sp. | reverse complement strand
CGATCGTCTTTCGCCGATCCTGACCTACCCACTTGTCTTCATCGTTCTCGACTTCGGTGAGCTGGTCCTTCTGCGCGTGCAGCCACAGCTGCTCCGCGCCCTTCTTGTCCTCGAAGCGGATCGCGTTGGCGTCGCCGCCGCCGTTCTTCATGCCGTCGCCCGCGGCACCGCCCTTGCTCGATCGCGTCTTGATGCCCGACTGCGTGGCGTTGCCCGGCAAGGCCCAGGGCGGCATGTTTGCGGCGTTGTAGACGCTGCCGGTGACGATGGGGTAGTCCGGGTCGCCGCTGAGGAAGTCGATCACCACTTCTTGGCCAATGCGCGGGATCGAGATCGCCCCGAACCCGGAGCCGGCCCAGCTCGTCGCCACGCGCACCCAGCAGCTCGAATGCTCGTCCATCGCGCCCAGCCGGTCCCAGTGGAACTGGACTTTGATGCGGCCGTATTCGTCGGTCCAGATTTCTTCGCCCGCCGGGCCGACGACGACAGCGGTTTGCGGGCCCGTGGTTCGGGGCTTGGGTGTCTTTCTCGCCGGGGTATACGGCAGGCTGGTGGGCTGCGCCGTCAGGCTGAACTTCTGGAACGAGCCGTTTTCTTCGTTGTGCTGCAGCGCTTCGCCCGGTTTCGCGCTGTTGATCGATGAGGTGCCGGGGTTCTCGTGCAGGTGGTAGTTCACCCCGGTGATGAGGTACTGGCGGTTCTGGTCACCCCGCGGGTAGTTCTCCAGGTTGAACGTGTAGCCTGGTGCAAGGCTGCGGTGGCGGGATTCACCTTTCACAGTGCTGTGGCCCGTCAATCCTTCCTGCAGCCGCACGCGGGCATATTGCTCGCCATCGCCGTGCTGCACGTAGCCTCCGGGCCATTCGTAGATCTCGTAGGCATCGTGCGCATGCCCCGGCGGCTGCTGGCGCATGTTGGAGAGGTCCGAGCGGGGCTTCTTGAAGTCGTAGTCGTCGTTGTAGTACCTGCCGGGCTTGATTTCCTCGCCCAGGCTCCAGGCGTGGATGTTCTCGCGGTCGGCCGTGGCGGATTTCTCGGGCGGGTAGAAGGGAATGGTGGCGGCACCGGGCAGCGGATCGTGGCAGGCCACGATGTCGTCGGCGATCACCAGGGTGTGCTGCCCGCTCGCGTGCTGGAAGTAGTAATACGCGCCTTCGTGCTCCAGCAAGCGGGATACGAAGTCGAAATCACTCTCGCCGTACTGCACGCAGTAATCCCAGCTGCGATAGGGCCGCGTGAGCTTCATCTGCAGCGGATAACCATAGCGGCTCAAAACCTCTTCCACGATCTGCGGGACGGTCTTGAACTGGAAGATACGAAAGTCTTGCCGCCGCGTGGCGACCCAGAGCCAGGGCTGCAGCCGCAGGTGGTACGAGTAGAACCGGTGGTCCTGGCCCTGCATGCCGAAGCGCGTGACCAGGCCATCCAGGTAGCGTTTGCCACCGCCCTGCGTCTCGATCTCCACCGTCGCCGTCTTGCCGAGCAGTGCCTTGGGATCGATGCTCTGGCTCTCCGAGCGCAGGTCGATGTCGAAGGAGAAAAGCTGGCTCAACTCCTCGCTGCCCCGCAACTGCCTGAACTGCAGCTGCTCTCCCAGGGGCGTCCGGATGGTGACGCGGCGTGTCATTGCTTATTGGGGACAGCAGGCGTGCTGCCGAGTTAAGTCAGAACGGCCGAAATCTTATTCTTCGCTTCGTCCTCTGGGAAGCTTTCAACAGCGAGGATTTTGTTTGCAAATGTTTTCAAAGTGCGCCAATTCAATTCTTCATGGCTTGCTGCACCGCCGGCCGCGCCGCCACGCGCTGCGAATGGGCATGCACCTTGGGGAAGCGCGCGATGTCCACGCCGTCGCTCGCCAGCCAGCCCGCTACGGTGAACAGGTAGCCGTCGGCCACCGTGTAGTGGCCGCCCATCACCCAGGGCCCGTCGCCGAGGTAGTGGTGCTCGATCAGTTCGAAGCATTCGGCCATGTTCTCCGGGACCTTGCGCTGCATCGCGGCGATCGCCTCGGGCGCGTCGGCCCAGCGGCTCGCGCGTGGTCGGTGCGCATGGGCGACGTGCACGGTGGAGGCCAGGTAGCTGTGGAACTCCTGCATGCGCGCGACCCCGTAGGCGTCCTCGGGTGCGAGGCGTGCCTGCGGAAACCGCTGCGCCACGTAGGCGAGCAGGGCGGGGGTTTCCGTCAGCACGCCGGCTTCGGTGGCCAGCGCAGGCACGCGCCCCTTGGGGTTGACCGCGAGGTAATCCGGGCTGCGCTGCCCGCCGGCCGAGAAATCCACGCGCACCAGGCGGTGCGCCGCGCCGGCTTCGTGCAGGGCGATGCGCACGGCCTGCGCGCAGGTGCCGGGGGCGTAGTAGAGGGTGAGTTCAGGGGTCATGGCCATCGAGGGTCGTCGTAGAGGTGGCGGGTGGATGCGAACAGGCGCACGAGGCCCAGCAGCGCATCGGTATGGGGCGAGGGCACGCCGGTGATGCGCGCGAGTTCGTGCACGGCACCGATGAGGGCGTCGATCTCCAGCGGCTTGCCGGCCTCCACGTCCTGCAGCATCGATGTCTTGAAGGCGCCGAGCTTGCGCGTCACCGCGTGCCGGTCCTCGGGCTGCTGGTCGATGGGCAGGCCCAGGCGTTCGCCGATGGCCTTGGCCTCGCGCATCACGTCGGAGACGAAGCCGCGCACCAGCTCGTCGTCCAGGATGCGGTCGGTCGTCGCGCCGGTGAGCGCGCTGATGGGGTTGATCGTCATGTTGCCCCAGAGCTTGAACCAGATGTCCTGCTGGATGCGCATCGACTGCTCCACCTCGATGCCGCCCTGGGCGATGAGCGCAGAGAGTGCGTCCAGCCGCGCGCTGGCGCCGCCGCCGGCCTCGCCGAGGATGAGCCGGTTGCCGAAATGCTGGCGCACGGTGCCGGGGCCCGCGAGCGAGCAGCTGGCATGCACCACGCCGCCGACCACGCGCGCTGCGGGAATGGTGCGGGCCAGCACGCCGCCCGGGTCCACGGCCGCCAGCTCGCGCCCATGCGCCGGGCCGGTGCAGCCCTCCAGGAACCACCAGGGCACGCCGTTCATGGCCGTGAGCACGGTGGTGCCGGGGCCCAGCAGCGGCGCGATGCGCGCGGCGACGTCGGGCAGCGCGGGGGCCTTCACGGCCAGCACGACGGCGTCCTGCGGGCCGAGCGCGGCGGGGTCGTCGTGCGCCGCCACCGCGGCATGTTCCTGCGTGCCGTCCGGCCGGATGCAGCGCAGGCCCTGTGCGCGCAGCGCATCCAGCGTGGCGCCGCGCGCCACGAAGGAAACCCGGGCACCGGCCCGTGCCAGTGCCATGCCGAGCCAGCCGCCGATGGCGCCGGCCCCATAGATCGCGATCCGCATCGTTTCTCGCCCCTCCGGTCAATGGCTGCGCCCGGCACTGCGGGCGCGGTGAGGCCCCGCTCGCCACAGGGCGTGCGGGGCCGGACGGGCTATTGTGCTGCGGATGGCGCGGCCATCCGCGAAAGCCGCCTGCCGGTCAGCGTGCGGCGCTGGCGGCGTCCGATGCGGCGGAGGCCGGCGGCATGGCGCCTGCGGTCGAGCCGCCGAACACGGCACCGCCGGACGGCGGCGTGGTGGCGGAGGTGGAACCCGTGGCGCTGTCGGTCGTGCCGGTGCCCATGCTGCTGCCGCCCGTGGTACCGGAGCCCATGCTGCCCGTGTCGGATGCGGGCGGCATCGGTGCCGGCGCGGTCGTCGGGGCCGGCGTGCTGGCCGGGGTGTTGTTCACGTTGCTTTCCTTGTTGCGGTCGCAGGCGGACAGTGCCAGCACCGAAGCGAGCGCGATCGGGGCGGCGACCAGCCAGCGGCGCGACGTGCGCGAGGGCGAGGCGGAAGAGGCGGTGTTCTCGGTCATGGATTCGTTCTCCGTTCAGCGTTCAGTGAAGGCGGCGCGATGCCACCGGGACGCCTATCCTAGGAAGCGGCCGCGCCGCGCCGAGTAGGATAGGGTTGACGTCGCATTTGCTTACGGTTTGCCGGCCGTGCGGGCGCCCGCCGTCCCCGGGCCGCGCGTGAAAATCGCCGGGCCGCCCCCAGATGCAGGGGTGCGTGCCGGTACGCCGCTGCACCCGCCCGGCCTGCGCACGTCTCGTGCGTTCCGCTCCGTCCTCTTCCTCCTCCCCCGCCTTCCTCTCTCGGATTCCCCTTTCCCATGGCCAAAGACAAGACCGTTTTCACCTGTACCGAATGCGGGGGCACCAGCCCGCGCTGGCTCGGCAAGTGCCCCGCCTGCGGCGCCTGGAACACGCTGGTGGAGTCGGCGCCCGAGGCCGGGCCGGGCAAGAACCGCCTGAGTGCGCCGGCCTATGCGGGCCTGGCGCAGGCGCAGGCGGTGACGCCGCTGTCCGCCATCGAGGCGTCCGACGTGGCGCGCACGCCCAGCGGCATCGACGAGCTGGACCGCGTGCTGGGCGGCGGCATCGTGGAAGGCGGCGTGGTGCTGATCGGAGGCGACCCGGGCATCGGGAAGTCCACGCTGCTGCTGCAGGCGCTGGACGCGCTGCAGCGCCTGGGCCTGCCCACGCTCTACGTGACGGGCGAGGAGAGCGGCGCGCAGGTGGCGCTGCGCTCGCGCCGGCTGGGGCTGGACCACAGCCAGGTCAACGTGCTGGCGGAGATCCAGCTGGAGAAGATCCTCGCCACCGTCGAGGCGACGCAGCCCGCCGTGGCCGTGATCGACTCGATCCAGACCGTGTATTCGGACCAGCTCACCAGCGCGCCCGGCTCGGTCGCCCAGGTGCGCGAATGCGCGGCCCACCTCACGCGGGCGGCCAAGACCTCGGGCGTGTCCATCATCCTCGTGGGCCACGTGACCAAGGAAGGGGCCTTGGCCGGCCCGCGCGTGCTGGAGCACATGGTGGACACGGTGCTGTACTTCGAGGGCGACACGCACAGCCAGTTCCGGCTGGTGCGCGCCATCAAGAACCGCTTCGGCGCCGTGAACGAGATCGGCGTGTTCGCCATGACCGAGAAGGGCCTGAAGGGCGTGACCAACCCCAGCGCCATCTTCCTGAGCCAGCACAGCGAGCCCGTGCCCGGCAGCTGCGTGCTGGTCACGCTGGAAGGCACGCGGCCGATGCTGGTGGAGATCCAGGCGCTGGTGGACGAGGGCGGGCCCAGCCCGCGCCGCCTGTCGGTGGGCCTGGACCGCGACCGCCTCGCCATGCTGCTGGCCGTGCTGCACCGGCACGCGGGCGTGGCCTGCATGGACCAGGACGTGTTCGTCAACGCCGTGGGCGGCGTGCGCATCAGCGAGCCCGCGGCCGACCTGGCGGTGATGCTGGCCATCACCAGCAGCCTGCGCGGCAAGCCGCTGCCCAAGGGCTTCCTCGCCTTCGGCGAGGTCGGCTTGGCGGGGGAGGTGCGGCCGGCGCCGCGCGGCCAGGAACGGCTGAAGGAGGCCGCCAAGCTCGGCTTCACCATGGCCGTGGTGCCCAAGGCCAATGCGCCCAAGAAGCCCATCGAGGGGCTGACGATCCACGCGGTGGAACGGGTGGAGGAGGCCATGGAGGTCGTCCGCGGCATGGGGTGAATTCCCCCTGTGTAAGCACCATCCACAGCGAGGGGCTTGCCCGGGCCGACGACAATCGGCGCATGAACCTGCTGCGCCGCTTCTTCATTCCCGTCCTCATCGCCCTGCTCGTCATCGCCGCCTACCGCTCGTACGGCTGGCAGGGCATCTTCGCCGTCGGCGGCGGGCTGATCATGTGGGCGCTGCTGCATTTCACGCGGCTCATGAACATCATGCGCAAGGCGGCCGACCGGCCCATCGGCTACGTGGGCAGCGCGGTCATGCTGAACGCCCGCCTGCGCGAAGGCGTGAACCTGATGCACGTGGTGGCGATGACGCGGTCGCTGGGCGAACTGCTGTCGCCCCAGGGCGAGGAGCCCGAGCGCTACCGCTGGACGGACGGCACGCAGTCGCACGTCACCTGCGAGTTCCGCGGCGGCCGGCTCGCCGCCTGGGAGCTGGTGCGGCCGGCGCCGGACGCGGGCCCCGTTGCCGATGCCCCGGCCGGCGGGGCCTCCGGCGCGCTGCCGCCCGCCGCGGGACCGTCCGCGCCGTAAAATCGCCGGTTCTGCGGGCCGCACCGACCGTGCCGCCCGATGCAGGCCGGGACGATCCCGGCAGACAAGCCCCCGGAAAAAAGGAATCCCATGAGCCCCGTAGTTCCCTCGATGGCCGACCGTGACGGCAAGATCTGGATGGACGGCCAGATGGTCGACTGGCGCGACGCGAAGATCCACGTGCTCACCCACACGCTGCACTACGGCTGCGGCGCGTTCGAGGGCGTGCGGGCCTACCAGACGCCGCAGGGCACGGCGATCTTCCGCCTGCAGGAACACACCGAACGGCTCTTCAACAGCGCCAAGATCCTGCGCATGCAGATCCCCTTCACACAGGACGAGGTGAACGAGGCCCAGCGCGCCGTCGTGCGCGAGAACCGGCTCGCCTCCTGCTACCTGCGCCCGCTCACCTGGATCGGCTCGCAGAAGCTGGGCGTGTCGCCCAAGGGCAACCAGATCCACCTGATGGTGGCGGCCTGGGCGTGGGGCGCCTACCTCGGCGAGGAAGGCATGCAGCGCGGCATCCGCGTGAAGACCAGCAGCTACACGCGCCACCACGTCAACATCACGATGACGCAGGCCAAGGCGGTGAGCAACTACACCAACTCCATCCTGGCCAACATGGAAGCCACGGAAGACGGCTACGACGAGGCGCTGCTGCTCGATTCCGCCGGCTTCGTGTCGGAGGGCGCGGGCGAGAACGTCTTCGTGATCAAGAACGGCGTGGTGTACACGCCCGACCTGTCGGCCGGCGCGCTCAACGGCATCACGCGCAACACCATCCTGCACATCTGCAAGGATCTCGGCATCGAACTCGTGCAAAAGCGCATCACGCGCGACGAGGTCTACATCGCCGACGAGGCGTTCTTCACCGGCACGGCCGCCGAGGTCACGCCGATCCGCGAACTCGACCGCATCGCCATCGGCGCGGGCAGCCGCGGCCCCGTGACCGAGAAGATCCAGCAGGCGTTCTTCGACATCGTGAACGGCCGCAATCCGAAATACGCCCACTGGCTCACGCTGGTCTGATTCCCTTTCCCTTTCTTTCCTTCTGCCCCACAGCGCGAACCCCACCATGACGCAAGCCACCATCGAACTGCTCGCCAAGGACCTGAATCCGCAGGGCGGCGTCTTCTGCCCGAGCCCCAAGGCCGACATGAAGGTCTGGAACACCCATCCCAAGGTGTACCTGGACGTGGCCCACACGGGCGAGGCCAAGTGCCCGTACTGCGGCACGGTGTACCGCCTGAAGGCGGGCGAGACCGTTCGCGCCGCCCATTGAACCAGCCGGTGCGGCGCACGCAGGCCGCGCTACGCGGCCGTGCTGCGGCGGGGCCCTTCCTGGACGCTGGCGTGGCCTGCGTTGCCGCGGCAGGCCCGTTCCCAGAGGCTGCCGTGCGCCGGGCCGCCATGCTGCTCGAACAGTGCCGCGAAATGCCGGCGCTCGCCGCCGCGCAGCTTGACCAGCGGCGCCGGATGGGGCTCGGCCGGCACCAGGCACAGGCGCGGGTAGAGCAGATACCACTTCCAGCCCAGGGCCTTCTGGTAGAAGAACGCCGTGTCCTCGGCCTTGAAGAGCGCCAGCCGGAAGGCATTGGGGCGCCGCAGCACCTGCTGCGCCGCCACGTGGATGAGCAGATAGGCCGGATCGGGAATGCCCTGCAGCAGCGTGCCGGCATCCTCGCGATCGCGCAGCCGCGCCAGGTAGGCGTCGGTGCCCTCGGTGACCAGCGCCCGGTGGAATTCGTCCTGCCATGCCGCCACGAACGGCGCGTGCGCTGGCGCGCCGAAGGCCCAGCTCTCGACCACGGGAAACCGGGCGTCGTGCGTGTAGCCCTCCAGGTAGAAGCCGGCGAACTCCGCGCCCTGCGCCTGCCGCAACGCGTCCATCCACGCAGGCGAACGCGTGAGCAGGATGGTCGCGTCCAGCCAGTAGCCGCCGTGGTGGCGCACGAGGTAGAGGCGCACCCAGTCGGACTGCTTGGTGGGATGCAGCTGCGCGAAGCCGGCGGGCAGGTCGCCGGCGGCCACGAAGTCGCCGATGTTGCGGCGGTGGATCACCTGCACGTCGAAGCCCGGGCAGTGGGCGCGCCAGTTGGCGACGCACTGGTCCACCATCGGGTCGGCCGCTTCCGTGTCCCAGTACGTCCAGATGCGGGGCGGAATCGGGGCTGCGGCCAGCGTCGGCACCATGGATGCCGCACCGGAAGCGCCAGGCTCCCCGCCGCCTTCGAACACTGCCGCCGCCGGCTCGCCGGGATAGCGGGCGGCGCCCCGCGGGCGGAGGGTGGTCAGCAGGCGGTAGGTCGTGCGCAGTGCGCGGGCGGAGATGCGGATCGTCATGGAAGGAAGGGCCTCACGGACTGCGCGGGGGCGCGACGGTCGGCATTCTGGCACCGCCGCGCTGCGTTACGATCGGCCGCCGCAGCGCTTCGCCCCCAAGAAATGTCCCGTGCTCCGTGTATCCCGCCCGCCGCCGGTACTGCACCGCCGGCCGAATCCTCCTTTGCCCGCATGTCCGCGGAACACGACGCGCTTTCCCGATGACCTTCGCTGCCTTTTCTTCCCCGCTGGGGCCGGCCCCCTGGCCGCAGCGCCTCACCACGCTGGCGGCCTTCCTGGTGCCCGCGCTGGCACTGACGGTGCCCTCGGGCTACTCGTACGGCGCGGTGCTGCTGTTGCTGGGCGCATTGGCCTGCCTGCCCCGGTGGGTGCGCCTGCGGCCCGACCGCGGCACGCTGGCGCTCGTCGGCGTGACCTTCGCCATGGGCCTGCTGTGGTGCGTGCTGTCGGACCCGCGCGAGAGCATGGGCCAGTGGGACCGGCCCATCAAATTCTGGCTGGGCGCCCTCTGCGGGCTGTTCATCGCCTCGCAGCCGCCGCTGCCGCGGCCGCGTCCGGTGTTCTGGGGGCTGCTCGCGGGCTGCCTGGGCGCGGGACTGGTGGCCCTGTGGCAGGTGCATGCAGAGGGAGCTCCGCGGGCCTCCGGCTTCCCGAGCGGCCGCACGAACGCGATCCAGTGGGGCAATCTGGCGCTGCTGCTGGGGGCCATGCTGGCGCTGCAGCTCGCGGCCCTCTGGCGCCATCTGCCGCGCCTGGCCGTCTGGTGCGCGGCCGTGGCCGCGCTGCTCGCCGTGAACGCGTCGGTGCTGTCGCAGTCGCGCGGCGGCTGGCTGGCCCTGCTGCTGGCACTGCCGCTCGGACTTTGGCTGCTGCGCCGCGTCCACCCGGGGCGCATCGCCGCGATCGCCGCCTTGCTGGTGGCCGCGCTGGCCGTGCTGACGGCCATGAACTGGCGGGTCGTGGAGGAGCGCTGGGAGCGCATGCACGACGAGGTGGCGCAGTACGACACCCGCGGCGAGGCCGACAACTCCGTGGGCCAGCGGCTGGAGCACTGGCGCTTCGCCTGGCAGGTGGGGATGGAGCGGCCGCTGACCGGCTGGGGCATGGCCGGCTACATGCGCGAGAAGGCCGCGCGCGTGGCCGCCGGGCAGTACGAGCGTTCCATCATGGAATACATCTACGTGCACAACGAGCTGCTCGACATCTTCGTGAAGACCGGTCTCGGCGGCGTGCTGCTGATGCTGTGCTTCTACGGCGTGCCGGTGGCCCTCTTCTGGCCGGGCCGGCGCCGCATGCAGGCGCTCGCCGATGCGCCCGAGGCGGTGCGGGCACAGGTGCTGGCGCTGCGGCTCTCGGGCCTGGCGATCCCGGTGCTCTATGCCGGGTTCGGGATCACGCAGGTGTTCTTCGCCCACAACAGCGGCATCATGTTCTACATCTTCATGAACATCGTCGTCTGGGCGGCCCTGCGGGGCGTGCAGCCGCCGCTTTCCGCGCAGTCTGCCGGCGCGCGGGCTTGACCCTGCAGGCCCTGGTGTGAACGCGACCCCGTCAGCAACCGCCGCGGGCCCGGCAGGCCGGGCCCGGCCCCGCGTGCTGCATTTCGTGACCGGCGGATTCTCCGGGGCCACGCAGGTGGCCGTGGACCTCGTGCGCGCGCACGGCGCCTCCGGCCGTTTCGATGCCCTGCTGGCGCTGCGCGCCAAGCCGCGCACCACCACGCCGGAGCGGGTGGCCGGGCTGCGGGCCGAAGGGCTCGCCGTGGAGGTGGTGCCCGGCTGGGCGCATGCCGCCACCGTCTGGCACCTGGCCGCGCTCTGCCGCCGCTGGCGGCCTGACATCCTGGTGGCGCACGGCTTCAGCGAGCATCTCTGGGGCCGCTATGCGGGCCTGCTGGCGGGCGTGCCGCTGCTGGTGCACGTGGAGCACAACGCGCGCGAGCGCTACACCGCCTGGCGGCTGGCGCAGGCCCGGTGGCTGGCGCGGCGTACCGCGGCCATCGTCGGCGTCTCCGAAGGCGTGCGCAGCGCACTGCTGGAGCGGGGCTTTCCCGCGCCGCGCACCCACGCGATTCCCAACGGCATCCGGCTGCAGCCCTACGCGCAGGCCGATGCCCACCCCTTCGGCGCACGCGAGCCCGGCATCGTGATGGCCGCCCGTTTCGCCCGCCAGAAAGACCATGCCACGCTGCTGCGCGCCGTCGCGCTGCTGCGGGACCGCGGGCTCACGCCCCCCGTGCACCTGGCCGGCGGCGGCAAGGACGGCGTGCGGCGCGCGGCCGAGCGGCTGGCGCAGGAACTGGGGCTGCTGCCCCAGGTGCGGTTCCTCGGGCACTGCGCCGACGTGCCGGGCCTGCTGATGGGCCGGCAGATCTGCGTGCTCTCCACGCATTACGAGGGCATGCCGCTGTCGCTCATCGAAGGCATGGCCGCGGGCTGCGCGGTGGTGGGCAGCCGGGTGGTGGGCGTGCAGGAAGTGATCGACCCGGGCCGCAGCGGCCTGCTCGCGGCGCCCGGCGATCCCGCCTCGCTCGCCGACGCGCTGGCGCGGCTGCTGACCGACCCGGACGGCGCCGCGCGCATGGCCGCGGCCGCACGCGCCGAGGCCGCGGCCCGCTACGGCCTGCCCACCATGACGGCGCGCTACGAGGCGCTGCTGGCGGGGCTGCTGGCCGCGCCCGGAAACGCTGCCGGCGCAGCGGAGGGCCGCCCGTGACCGTGCCGGCCCCGGCCCCGGCCGCCGCGCCCCCGTGGCTCAGCGTGCTCGTGCCCGTCTACAACGTGCGCGACTACCTGGCGGAATGCGTGCAGTCCGTGCTGTCGCAGATCGCTGATGGCGCAGGCGAGGGCGTCGAGGTGCTGCTGCTGGACGACTGCTCCACCGACGGCTCGGCCGCGGTGATGAATGACCTGGCCGCGCGCCACCCCGGCCGCCTGCGCCTGCTGCGGCACGAGCGCAACGCGGGCCTGAGCGCCGCGCGCAACACGATGATCGATGCGGCGCGGGGCGAATACCTGTGGTTCCTCGACTCCGACGACAAGCTGCTGCCCGGCGCCATCGCCGGCCTGCGCGACGTCGTGCGGCGGCACGGCCCCGATGCCGTGCTCTGCGATTTCACCGTCTGGCGCGAGCGCCCGAGGCTGAAGCACCGCCTGCGCGGCGAGGGACACCGCCGCACCTTCGCCGGCCCGCACGCCACGCTGCGGCCGGGCGGCGCCGAGCTGCTGGCCGGGCTGCTCGCCACGGGCGAGCTGCATGCCTGGTCCAAGATCACCCGCCGCGCCCTCTGGACGGCGGAGGTGCGCTTTCCCGTGGGGCGTTACTTCGAGGACATGGCCACCATGCCGCTCGCGCTGCTGCATGCCCGCAGCTACTGGCACGCGCCCCAGCCCTGGGTGGCCTACCGGCAGCGCGGCGGCAGCATCCTGGCGACGATGACGCTGCCCAAGGCGCTGGACCAGTCCGCCGCGCTGTGGCCGCTCGCCCAGGCGCTGCGAGGGCGCACGGAGGCGCAGCACCCGGCGCTGCGTCTGGCGCTGGCGCAGCAGTGCGCGCGCAACCTGGTGGGAGCCATGCGGGTGGTGGAGCGCGCCGCCGGCACGGTGCCGGATGCCGCCCTGGACGAAGCCGCTGCGCGCATCCGCGCAGACTTCGCCGCCGCTTCCCCGCTGGACGCCCATGCCCTGGCCGCCGCCTGCGCGCGCCGCGGCTGGTGGCTGCGGCGCCTCAAATTCCTGCGCGCCCACGCGCTCCGCCATCCATGACCGCTCCCGCACCGACTCCCGCCCGTCCCACGTTCAAGACGTATGGCGAACTCTGGCTCGCGCGCGGCCTGCGGCGCTTCTACGGCTGCTGGCCCCGGCGGCTCGAGGCCTGCCCGCCGCCGGCGTTCACGCTGTACGCCATTCCCCCCGCGGCGCCGCTGAAGGTGGCGCTGGAGGGGGGGGACGTCGCTCCGCCCGGCCAGCCGCCGGCCATCCCGCGGGTGGTGTGGGCCTACTGGAAGGGCACTGCGCCGCCGCCGCTCATCCGCCACTGCTTCGCGCACTGGCACCGCCAATGCCCCGGCTACGAGATCCGCGTGCTGGACGACGCCTCCGTGCGCACCTGGCTGCCGGAGATACCGGCGGTGCTCGACACCGTGTCGCCGGCCAAGCGCGCCGACTGGATCCGGCTGGAGCTGCTGCGCCTGCACGGCGGCATCTGGATGGACGCGAGCACGCTGCTGACCGCGCCGCTCGACTGGGTGCTGGAGCAGCAGGCGCGCACGCCGGCCGATTTCGTCGGCTACTACCTGGAGCGCCACACGCGCGATGCCCGCTACCCGGTGGTGGAGAACTGGTTCATGGCCGCGCCTCCGGGCAGCCGCTTCATCGCCGACCTGCAGCACGAGTTCACCACGCAGGTCATCCATCGCACGGGGGCGGAATACATCGCCCATCTGCAGCAGCTCGGCGTGTACGACGACGTGCGGCAGGACATCGATGCGCCGGACTACCTGACGATGCACCTCGCGCTGCAGTTCATCCTGCGCACGCGGGGCGGCTACCGGCTGGCCCTGTCGCGTGCCGAGGACGGGCCTTTCTACTACCACCGGCTCGGGCGCTGGCGGCGCACGCCGCTCAAGCTGCGGCTGCTGTTCTCGCTGCCCTCGGGGGCGCTGCCGCCGCTCATCAAGCTGCGCGCACCCGACCGCCGCCGGTTGGACGACTACCTGGCGCGCGGGCTGTACCTGCCGGGCAGCGTGGCCGGCCAACTGCTCACGGGCGCGCAGGACCTGCCGCCGCGCTAGCGAGCGGCAGGAGGCGGCCCGGCCGCCCTCAGCCGCCCGCCGCGGCGGCCGTGGCTGCGGCGCCGGCCCCGGTGGCCGCGTGCCACTCGCGCGCCAGCAGCTCCACCAGTTCGCCGGCCGGCATCGGCCGCGCCGCGGCCACGCCCTGTCCGGCCCAGAGCGCGATGGCGTCGGCCCGGCCCCGCTCGGCCGCCGCGCGGCGCAGCGGCCCCATCAGGGCGTTCTGCACCGGGTAGGCGGGCACGTCGGCCTCGTGGGGCGCCAGCCGGTCCATCGTGGCGTTCACGATCCCGCGCGCCGGCCGGCCCGAGAACACGCGCGTGATGCGCGTATCGGTATCGCCCGCCGCGGCCAGCGCGGCGCGGTAGGCCGGGCCGATGCCCGATTCGGGGCAGACGATGAACGCCGTGCCCATCTGCACCGCCTCCGCGCCCAGGGCCAGGGCGGCGGCGATGCCGCGGCCGTCCATGATGCCGCCGGCCGCGAAGACAGGGATCTCCAGCGCGTCCACGCACTGCGGCACGAGGGCCAGGGTGCCGACCTGGCTGGATTCGAAATCCGCGAAGAAGGTGCCGCGGTGGCCGCCCGCCTCCAGCCCGCTCGCGCAGACCGCGTCGGCACCGACGGCCTGCCAGGCGAGGGCCTCGGCCACGGTGGTGGCCGTGCCGGCGACCTGGCAGCCCGCCGCATGCAGGCGCTCGATCTGCGCCGCCGTGAGGATGCCGAAGGTGAAGCTCGCGACGGCCGGGCGGGCCTGCAGCAGCGCCTCGAACTGCGCCTCGAAATCCTCGCACCAGCGCGCGGGCACGTTCTGCTCCAGGCCGAATTCCGCGTAGAGCGGCGCGATCCGGGCCATCGCCGCGCGCACCGTGGCGTCGTCGGGCGCCGGGGTGCCCTGCACGAACAGGTTCATGCCGAAGGGCCGGTCGGTGCGTCGCCGCACCTCGGCCGCGGCCTCCGCCATCGCGGCAGGCGAGCGCATGCCGCAGCCCAGCATGCCGAGCCCGCCGGCCTGCGACACGGCCGCGGCCAGGGCCGGGGTGTCGGCGCCCGTCATGGGGCCCTGGACGATCGGCAGGCGCAGTCCCCAGCGCTCGGCCAGGCGGGTGCGGGGGGCGGAAGGGTGCGTGTCGGAAGCGGTCATGGTGCGGTGGCTCCGGAGCAGGGGAGGGGTGGATGGATCGGCGGGAATGGAAAGGCTTCGCTTCAGCGTGGGCCTGCGAGCAGCGCATCCCGCAGCGCGTCGAGCGCGGCGGAGCGGTAGCCGCGCCGCTGCACGAGCACCGTGTCGCACGTGCCCAGCGGCAGCAGCCGCACGGGCGGCGGATCGCGCATGAGGTCGATCACCGCCTGCGGCACCACGGCCGCGCAGCGGCCCGCCGCCACGCAGGCCAGGATGGCGTGGTAGGAGGCCAGCTCCAGCACCCGGGGCGGCGATCCGTCGGGGCTGCGGCGTGCCAGGTGCTCCTCGCCGATGCGCCGGTAGGTGCAGCCCGCAGCGAACGCGGCCAGCCGGTCGACGGCCAGCGCCTCGTCCGTATCCACGTCGGGATGCGCCGCGGGCAGGGCCAGGCGCAGGGTCTCGGTGACCACGGGCGCGTGTTCCAGGGCGTCCGCGCCTTCGAGGCCGGGCGGCGGCCAGGCCACCAGCGCGGCGTCGAGCGCATGGGTGCGCACCTGGTCCACGAGCGCGCGCGAGGCGCCGGTGCTGAGCTCGATGTGCACATCGGGCCATTGCGCGTGCAGCGCCGCGAGGGGGGCGGGCAGGCGGGCCGCGGCGGTGCTCTCCATGGCGCCCAGCCGCAGCCGTCCGCCGGGCCGGCCGGGGTGCAGGGCCTGGGCGGCTTCGTCCGCGAGCGCCAGCAGGCGCCGGGCGTAGCCGAGCAGCGTCTCGCCCTCCGCGGTGAGCGCCATGCGCCGGCCTTCGCGCAGGAACAGCGTGGCGCCCACCTGTTCCTCCAGCTGCTGCACGCGCGTGGTCACATTGGACTGGGCGCGTCCCAGGCGTTCCGCGGCCCGCGTGACGCTGCCTTCCTCGGCGACGGTGCGGAAGATGTCGAGCGCAGTCAGGTCCATTGGCGTTCTCTGAAATCTCGATATAAGATGAATTAAGGAAATTAAATCACAAAACAAGATGACATCGCCGCCGCCGCCTCCGCTGCCTCCACACCGCCTTGCCGCCTCCCGCGCCGCGGCCTCCGGCCACGGGGCCCTGGCCGTGGCCCTCGCCGGCATGGCATCGCTGGCCGCCGCGATGGGCATCGGACGGTTCGCGTTCACGCCGCTGCTGCCGCTGATGCTGCAGGGCGGCGCGCTGACGCTGGCGGGCGGCAGCTGGCTCGCCACGGCCAACTACCTGGGCTACCTGGCGGGCGCGCTGGTCTGCATGGCGCTGCCGTGGCTGGCCCGGCGCAGGGGGCGCCACTGGCCCGCGGCGCGGATGGCCCGGTGGGGCCTCGTGGCCACCACGGTGCTCACGCTGGCCATGGCGCTGCCGGCCACGCAGGCGTGGCCGCTGCTGCGCTTCCTGGCCGGCCTGGCGAGCGCCTTCGTCTTCCTCAACGTGGCGGCCTGGTGCATGGCGCGCCTCGTGGCGCTGGGCCGTGCCGCGCTGGCCGGGCTGATCTTCTGCGGGCCGGGGCTGGGCATCCTGCTCACCGGGCTCTCGGCGAGCGCGATGGTGGCGGCCGGCTGGAACGCCGCCGCCGGGTGGGCCGCCTTCGCGGCGCTGTCGGCCCTGCTGGGCGTGGCGGCCTGGCCGATCCTGCAGGAGGAGGAAGTCGCCGCAGTGCCGCCCGACGCGGGGCCGAACGCAGGCCCGGGCGGTGGTCCCTCCGACCAGGCCTCCGTTGCAAGCCCCGCGTTGATCGGACAAAAAGCCGCTGCAGAGGGCCCCCGGGGCGCGGTGCCGGACCGGGCCGGCCGCCGCGACGCCGTCCTGGCGCGCAGCCTGCTCACCGCGGCCTACGGGCTCGCCGGCCTGGGCTACATCGTCACCGCCACTTTCCTGCCGGTGATCGCCCGCGCCGCGCTGCCGCCCGGCTCCGCCTGGGTGGACCTGTTCTGGCCGATCTTCGGGGCCGGCGTGGCGCTGGGCGCATGGCTTTCCACGCGCACGCCCACGCACTGGGACCGGCGGCGGCTGCTGCTCGCCGCCTACCTCGTGCAGGCGGCCGCCATCGGTCTCGGCCTGGCTTGGCCGGGCGCCGCCGGCTTCGCGCTGGGCAGCCTGCTGCTGGGGCTGCCTTTCACTGCCATCACCTTCTACGCGCTGCAGGAGGCGCGGCGCATCTGGCCGCAGGCGAGCGACAGCTTCGCCGGTCTGCTGACGGCCGCCTACGGGCTGGGGCAGATCGCCGGGCCGCCGATCGTGGCCTGGATGCTGCACCACAGCGCGAGCGAGGCACGGGGCTTCACACTCGGGCTGGGCGCCGCCGCATCGGCGCTGGTGCTGGGGGCGGTGCTGCTGGCGGCCATGGCATGGCGCTGGCCGCTGGGGGATGGTCAGGCCGCACCGTGAGCCCGCTCGGCGCTGCGGCCTCGCGCGGAAGGGGCCGCTTCAGTGCCGCGCCGGTAACCCGAGCGGCGCCGGGGCCGTGGCGATGCGCGTGCCGGCACCCGCATCCGCCGGGCCGATCGGCAATATGAGCACGAAGCAGGCACCGTCGCGCCCGTCGGGCCGGTCTTCGCAGCGCACGCTGCCGCCGTGCCGCTCGGCGATGGAGCGCACCAGCGCCAGGCCCAGGCCCACGCCGCCCGCGCGCTCGCTCGCGCCCGGCAGGCGGTAGAAGGGCTCGAAGATGCGCTCGCGCTGCGCCGGCGGCACTCCGGGACCAACGTCGCACACGCGCACCTCGGCCCATGGCCCGCTGCGCTGCAGCAGCACGGTGATCTCGCCCTGGCTGTAGCGGCGGGCGTTCTCCAGCAGGTTGCGCAGCGCACGGCGCAGCAGCTTGGCCACGCCCATCACTTCGAGCCCGTCCGCGCAGGCGCCCGCATCCAGTTCGGCATCCACGCGGGCGCATTCCTCGGCCGCCAGGCCCAGCAGCTCGACGGACTCCACCGTGCCCACGTCGGCCTCTCGCGCATCGAGGCGGCTGGCCAGCAGGATTTCGTCCACGAGCTGGTCCAGCTCGGCGATGTTGCGCAGGATCTCTGAGCGGAAGGCCGGCGACGGCGTGCTGCCCTGCATCAGCTCCAGGCCCATGCGGATGCGCGTGAGCGGCGAGCGCAGTTCGTGCGAGGCATTGGCCAGCAGCGATTTGTGCGATTTGACCAGCGTTTCGACGCGCGCGGCCGCGGCGTTGAACTGGCGGGCCAGGTCGGCCACCTCGTCCTGCCCGTGTTCGGGCACGCGCACCGAGAGATCGCCTTCGCCGAAGCGCTGCACGCTGCGCTGCAGCGTCTCCAGCCGCTGCAGCAGGCGGCGGATGATGGGAAACACGCCCACGGCCACAGCGATGCCGACGATGCCCAGCATCCATAGAAAACCGAAGGGCGGGCGCGTCCAGAACGCGACCTCGGGGCCGCCGCGCCGGTCGCGCTCGCCACCCGGAGGATGCATGCGCGGCGAGAACTGCAGCGTGTGCGGCATCTGGCCGTCTTCGCCTTCCACGCTGAACTCCAGCTTGCCCGGCGGCGCGCCCGCGGCGGGCGGCACGCGGATCGCGAGTCCGCGCAGCACCGTCTGGCCCGATGCGTCCAGCAGCACCACCTCGCGCGGCGGCGGCGCCGGCTGCGACAGCGCGTTCTGCTCCGCCGCGATGCGCCATGCCCACCCCACCGCCAGCGTGAGCACCGCCATCCCGCCGACCACGGCGAGCCAGATGCGCAGGTAGAGGCGGCGGGAAAAGGGATTGGACATAGGCGTTCCAGAACGTGGCGGCGCAGTCGCTGAAGGGGTTGCCCTGCAACGTGTCAGTCTTGCTGTTTCGCGAACACGTATCCCACGCCTCGCACGGTCAGGATGCGGCGTGGGTTCTTGGGATCGGATTCGATCGCCGCGCGGATGCGGCCCATGTGCACGTCGATCGAGCGGTCGAAGGCCTCCAGCTCGCGGCCGCGCACGGCCTCCATGATCTGGTCGCGCGTGAGCACCCGGCCCGCGCGTTCGGCCAGTGCCACCAGCAGGTCGAACTGGTAGGAGGTGAGGTCCGCCGGCTGGCCGCCCACGGTGACGGAGCGCGCATCGCGGTCGATCTCCAGCGTGCCGAAGCGCATGGCCTGCGACGGCGCGGCGGGCCCGGTTTCGCGGCGGCGCAGGATGGCGCGGATGCGGGCCAGCAGCTCGCGCGGCTCGAAGGGCTTGGGCAGGTAGTCGTCGGCCCCGAGCTCCAGCCCGATGATGCGGTCCATCGGGTCGCCCTTGGCGGTGAGCATCAGCACCGGCACCTGGGCCGCGGCGCCGGGCAGCGAGCGGATGCGGCGGCACACGTCGAGCCCGTCCATGTCGGGCAGCATCAGGTCCAGGATCACCAGGTCGGGCAGCGCGCCGGCATCGCCGCCCTGCAGGCGGGCCATGCCGCTCTGGCCGTCGGCCATGTGGGTGACCTCCAGGCCCGACTGGCCGAGGTATTCGATGACCATCTGCGCGAGGCGGAAGTCGTCTTCGATCATCAACAGCTGGGCGGTACTCATGGCGTCTTTCGTCTTCTCCGCGGGGGGCGGATTCCCATGCTCGCCCCGGCGCATCTCGGGGCGTTGAAGTCTCCGTAAAGTTCAGGTAAACGCCGGCAGCGCCACGGCCGGCTCACGCCGAAGGGCGCGCCTGGACGCGCGCGGCCAGCGCGACCAGCAGCAACACGGGCAGCCCCAGCAGCGCGGTGGCCGCGAAGAACTCGGGGTAGCCGAAGGCATCCACGAACCGCCCCGAGAACCCCGCGATCCACTTGGGGAGCAGCAGCATCATGGAGCTGAACAGCGCGTACTGCGTGGCCGAATATTGCACATTCGTGAGCGCCGAGAGGTAGGCGATGAACGCGGCCGAGGCGATGCCGCCGGCCAGGTTGTCGGCCGACACCACCAGCACCAGCAGCGTCACGTCGTGCCCCTGCAGGCCCAGCCAGGCGAACAGCAGGTTGCTCGCCGCGCTCAGCAGGGCGCCGAGCATCAGCACGCGCATCACGCCCACGCGCATCGACAGCACGCCGCCCACGAAGGCGCCGGCCAGCGTCATGAACACGCCGAACACCTTGGTGACGGCGGCCACCTCGTCCTTGGTGTAGCCCATGTCCACGTAGAACGGATTGGCCATGATGCCCATCACCACGTCGCTGATGCGGTAGACGGCGATCAGCGCCAGGATCAGCGCGGCCTGCCAGCGGTAGCGCGCGATGAAATCCGCGAACGGATCGATCAGCGCGCCGCGCAGCCACTCGGCCGCGTTGCGCGCGGGCGGCAGCGGGCGCGGCGCGGGCTCGCGCGAGAGCAGCACCGTGAGCACGCCCACCAGCACGGATGCGGCCATCACCAGGTAGGCCGTGCGCCATGCGCCGGGCTGGTAGCCCGCGACGCCGGGCACCTCGGCGCGCGCGGCCACCCACAGCACGCCGGCGCCGGCCCAGATCATCGCCAACCGGTAGCCTGTCTGGTAGGTGGCGGCGAGCGCGGCCTGCCGATCGGCATCGGCCGATTCGATGCGGAAGGCGTCGAGCGCGATGTCCTGCGTGGCCGAGCCGAAGGCCACCGCCAGCGCGCACCACACCATGGGCGCGAGGGCCACGCGCGGATCGTTGAAGGCCATGCCTGCCAGGCCCGCCATCACCAGCGCTTGCGAGAACAGCAGCCAGCTGCGCCGCCGGCCCAGCGTGCGCGTGAGCAGCGGCAGCGGCATGCGGTCCACCAGCGGCGCCCAGACCCATTTGAAGGCGTAGGCCAGGCCCACCCAGCTGAGGTAGCCGATGGTGGTGCGGTCCACCCCGGCCTCGCGCAGCCAGAACGAGAGCGTGCCCAGCACCAGCAGCAGCGGCAGCCCGGCTGAAAAGCCCAGCGCCAGCATGCGCAGGCTGGCGGCCTCGCCGTAGACGCGCCAGGCGGCCCGCCAGGAACGGCGTGGCGCG
Organism: uncultured Acidovorax sp.; assembly: GCA_913774955.1. Lineage (GTDB taxonomy): Bacteria > Pseudomonadota > Gammaproteobacteria > Burkholderiales > Burkholderiaceae_C > Paracidovorax. Next base: position 68,593 of record CAJYKV010000016.1, on the reverse strand, counting down.
GAAGCCGGGGCGGGGGACGCCGCGGCGGGGGGCGGGAGCGGGGGCGTGGCCGGTGCGGGCCCGGAGGGCGGGGTCGAGGTCATGGGCGATGGAGGGTGCGTGCCCGCACCAGGAGCGGGAGGGCGGGGCGGCGGCCGGTCGGCGTGGCGGGCATTATCCCGCCGGCCCGCCCGCCCTCGCCGCAGCGGCCATGCCGGCCAGGCACGCCGCAGGCACGCTGGGCAGACCGGGGCGCCGCGCGTACCATGCGGCGCATGCTGCACGGCACCGACGCCCCTCCTTTCTGCACCATCCGCCGCTACAGCGGCGAGCATGCCGCCCATGCGCACGACCATGCGCAGGTGCTCGTCGGGCTGGAAGGCCGCATGGAGCTGGAGGTGGACGGCCGGCCGGCGTTCGTGGACGCCACCTGCGGCATCGTGATTCCGGCCGGCGCCCGGCATGGCTACCTGGCCCTGCCAGGGGCGCGGTTCTGCGTGGTCGATGCGCCGCCGCAGCCCGGAACCGACCGCTTGCGGCGCTTCGCCGTACCGCCCGGCGCCCGCCGCCAGCTCGGGCGGCTGGCGGGCGGACCGCACGGCGATGGCGATGGCAGCGGCGGCGCCGGCCGCGGCGAGCTGCAGGCAGGGCCCGGCATGTGGACCGCCTCCATCGCGCACGGCGTGCAGGTGGCTGCGCAATTGCAGACCCTTTGGGTGCAGGCGCCCCGCATCCTGGCGCGCCGCGCGCTGCCGCTGGAGCGGCTGCAGCAGGCCGTGGAAGCCGCCCTGCACGAGCCCTGGCCCACAGCCCGCATGGCGGCCCTGTGCCATTTGAGCCCGCAGCGCTTCCATGCCCGCTGGCTGGAGCTGGCGGGCGCCACGCCGCAGGCCTGGCTGCGCGGGCTGCGGCTGGACGCCGCCGAACGCCGCATCGCGCGCGGGCTGCGGCTGGAGGACGCGGCGCTGGCCTGCGGCTATGCCACGGCCAGCGCGCTCGCGAGTGCGCTGCGGCGCGAACGCGGCACCGGCGCGCGGGGGCTGCGGCGCGCCTTGGAGTGATCGGCAGGCGCAGGCTACCCGGGCTGGAGATGAACGATCGACTGGATCGACTGGATCGACCGGGATCGTAGTGGGCCGTACCGGGCCGCTGGGCAAGACCGCACCGCGTCTGGTCGCTTCGAGCGTTGCGCGACATTTGCCGGCGCCAGCGCATGGCACGCTCGGGGCATGTCTTCCGCCACTCCACCGTCCGGCCCTGCATCCGCTGAGTCTGCTGACCCATCCACTGCACCGGCAGCCGCCGGCACTGGCGCCGCTCCATCGGCCGCACCCTCCGCGCGCCCGGCGCTGGGCATCGCCATGGTGCTCGCGGCCGCGGTGCTCTGGGGTACCACGGGCACGGCGCAGAGCCTCGCGCCCTCCGGGCTGGCGCCGGTGTGGGTGGGAGCGCTGCGGCTCCTCATCGCCAGTGCCTTCTTCGCGGGGCTGCTGTGGTGGCACGGCGGCGCACGCGGCATCGCGGCCCTGCCCTGGCGCGGGGTGCTGCTCGCCGGGGCCTGCGTGGCGGCCTACAACCTGAGCTTTTTCGCGGGCGTGAAGGCAAGCGGCGTCGCGCTGGGCACGGCCATCGCGATCGGCAGCGGCCCGGTCTGGGCCGGCCTGCTGCAGACGCTGGTGCTGCGCCGCTGGCCCGCGCCCGTCTGGTGGCTGGGCACGCTGCTGGGCGTGGCCGGCGGCGCGGCGATGGCGCTGGACGGCCGCACCAGCGTGCAGGCGCCGGCCGGCGGCATCGCGCTCTGCCTGCTCGCAGGCCTGAGCTATGCCGCCTATGCGCTGCTCAACCAGAAGCTGGCCGCACGCGCCGCGCCGGGCGCCGTCAACCTGGCGGTGTTCGGCACCGCCGCGCTCCTCTCGCTGCCGGCCGCCTTCGCGCTCGCCGGCCCGCTCGCGGTCTCGGCGCGCACCTGGGGCGTGGTGCTGTACCTGGGGCTGGTGGCGACCGGCCTCGCCTACCTGCTGTTCACGCATGCGCTGCGGCACATCAGCGGCGCCACGGGCGTCACCCTGGCGCTCGCCGAGCCGGTCACGGCCTTCGCGCTGGCGGTGGCCGTGGTGGGCGAGACGCCGTCGGCCATGGCGGCCTGGGGGCTGGCGTGCGTGCTCGGCGGGCTGCTGATCGTGGTCTGGGCGGAGATGCGCGCGGCCAGGGCCGCCCGGGCCGTCCCAGGACCGCAGGAGGCGTGAACACCGGGTCCGGGCGGTTTCCCGTGTACAAGCGTTTCGCAACTCCGTGGCGATGGCCCTGGCGCGGCGTCGAGGGGCTGGCATTTGCGCAGCCCGCCTACAGCCGTGCTGCGCCCGGCTCCCCTAGACTTCCGCCCATCATGCCGAACCACCACCCGACTTCCCCTTCCCCGGCCGTCGATGGAGCGCCCGCGGCCCTCCCGCACGTGGACACCGGCTGCCGCTTCTGCACGGCCCTGCGTTCGGGCCCGTGGAACGCGCGGCGCGGCTTCCTGCTCGCGGCCGGCGCCACCATGGCGGGATCCGCGCTGGCCCAGGTGGACGTGGGTTCCGCCTCGCAGATGCGGCGCCTCGTGCCGGCCGAGCAGCTCGAGGCCGCCGCCGACCAGCAGTACGACCAGATGCTCGCCAAGGCCAAGGCCCAGCGCGCGCTGGCGGGCGACACGCATCCCCAACTGGTGCGCCTGCGCGGCATCAGCCAGCGCCTGATCCCGTACTCCGCGCAGTGGAACGACCGCGCGCGGCAGTGGCAATGGGAGGTGAACCTGATCGGCAGCAAGCAGATCAACGCCTTCTGCATGCCCGGCGGCAAGATCGCCTTCTACACCGGCATCCTCGACCAGCTCAAGCTCAGCGACGACGAGGCTGCCATGGTCATGGGCCACGAGATGGCGCACGCCCTGCGCGAGCATGCCCGCGCGCGCCTCGCCAAGACCCAGGCCACCAGCATGGGCCTGTCGCTGGGGGCGCAGCTGCTGGGCCTGGGCGACCTGGGCAACGCGGCGGCCAACCTCGGCACGCAATTGATCTCGCTCAAGTTCAGCCGCAGCGACGAAACCGAGGCCGATCTCGTCGGGCTGGAGATGGCGGCCCGCGGCGGCTACAACCCCGAATCCGCCGTGACGCTCTGGCGCAAGATGGGCGAGGCGACGGGCGGGCAGGGCGGCCTCGCGTTCCTCTCCACCCACCCGAGCGGCCCGGAACGCATCCGCGAGCTGGAGCAGAACGTTCCGCGCGTGCAGGGGCTCTACCAGGCCGCGCGGCGCGGCTGACGCAGGCCCTCCCGGGCCAGGGGCTCAGGTCCCGCCCACGAAGGGATTGCTGCGCCGCTCGCGGCCGAAGCTGCTCTCCGGCCCGTGGCCGGGGATGAACACCGTCTCGTCGCCCATGGGCCACAGCCGCTGCACGATGCTGTCGATCAGGTCCTGGTGGTTGCCCTGCGGGAAATCCGTGCGGCCGATGCTGCCGGCGAACAGCACGTCGCCCACGAAGCAGCGCTGGATCTGCGGCGCATGGAACACCACGTGGCCCGGCGTGTGGCCCGGGCAGTGGCGCACCTGCAGCGTCTCGTGGCCGATCCGCACCGTGTCGCCGTCGTGCAGCCAGCGCGTGGGCACGAAAGGCCGTGCGGGCGGAAAACCGAACATCGCGCTCTGCTGCGGCAGCCCGTCGATCCAGAACTGGTCGCCCGGGTGCGGCCCGGTGATCGGCAGCGACAGCCGCTCGGCCAGCTCGCCCGCGCCGCCCGCGTGGTCGATGTGGGCGTGCGTGAGCCAGATCTGCTCCAGCCGCAGGCCGCGGCGCTCCACTTCCGCGAGCACGCGGTCGAGGTCGCCGCCCGGATCGATCACGGCGGCCGCCTGCGTGGCGTCGCACCAGACGAGGGAGCAGTTCTGCTGGAAGGCAGTGACGGGGAGGGTGTGGTAGTGGAGCATGGGGCGGATTCTCCCGTCTTTACCGGCCTGGTTCCAGTCAGGCCGGGGGCAGCTCCTCGAACCACGCCGCATACGGCGTGTTCTTCACCAGCTTGCGGTTCAGATCGGGCGCGCCGTCGCTCCACCACACGGGCCCGCGCTCGCCCAGCGCCCGCTTGGCGCGGTCCACTCGGTCACGGGCGTCGCTAACGGCCTGCTGGTTGCCGGCACGGCCCTGGACTCCGACGTCGCGCCGGGCCGCCATGAGTTCGGCCACCAGCGCCTCGCGCGCTGCGGGTGCGAGCGCCGGGTCGGACAGGCGCCAGAGCCGGCCGCGCACGACGAGGTAGCGGCCATCCGGCGTGCGGAGCGGCGTACCGTGATCGGGAGCCTCGGCGCTCAAGCCGCCTTCCTCTCCTTGTCCTTTTCGTTGTCCTTGTCGCCCTTGTCCGCCTTCGCCGGTGCCCGCTTGCGCGCCGCCGTCTTGCCGGCCGCCTTCTTCGCGGGTGCCTTGCGCGCCGGGCCCTTCGCTTTGCTGCCACCGGCACCGCCCCCCTTGAGGCTGCGCTGCAGCAGCGCCGTGAGGTCGATCACCTCGCCGGTCTGCGGTGCTTCTTCCTCGGGGTCGAACACCGTCTTGGCTTCACCGGCCTTCGCCTTTTTCTCGACGAGCTTCATGACCTGGATGCGGAACTCGTCCTTGAAGTCGGCCGGGTCCCAGGGGCCGGACATCTCCTCGACGAGCTGCCGGGCCATCTTGAGTTCGGCGGCGCTGAGGCTCTTCTTGCCCGCGGGCGGCAGATCGAGCGAGTCGAGCGTCTTCACTTCGTCGCCCCAGCGCAGCAGGTTGAGCACCAGTGCGGGCCCGGAGGGCACCAGGGCGGCCAGGTGCTGCTTGGTGGCGATGACGACCTTGGCCAGGCCGATCTTGCCGGTGGCGATGAGCGTCTCGCGCAGCAGCGCATAGACCCGGTCGCTCTTGTTCACGGGCGCCACGTAGTAGGGCCGCTCCAGGAAGATGAACGGCATCTCGTTCGCGTCGATGAAGCGCTCGATCGAGATGGTCTGCGTGGTCTTGGGGAAGACGGCCTCGATCTCGTCGGGGCTGATGACGACGTACTGGCCGTCTTCGTATTCCACGCCCTTGACGATGTTGTCCTTGTCGATCTCCTTGCCGGTCTTCTTGTTGATGCGCTTGTAGCCCACCGGGTCCATGGTGCGCTTGTCGAGCCAGTCGAAATCCACGCCCTGCTCGGTCGCAGCGGTGTGCAGGCCGACGGGGATGTGGACGAGGCCGAAGGTGATGGCGCCTTTCCAGAGGGTGCGACTTCCAGTTGCCATGGGGGTTCTCCGATGCCGAAATCCGATGGGCTTCAGTGTCGCCAGCGCGGCGTGCGAAGCATGTAGGCGGCGGCTTGCCGCAAGGGTAGGCATCGCCGGACGCTGCAGCCGTGTCGGCCGGGGCCGGCGTCGCCTATGCTTGCGGGATGCCGACCCTGCTGCGCCCGATTGCCCTCCACGTGGAAGAGCCTGCCGAAGGCGACTTCCGCTGGGTGCTCACCGAGCGCGACGCGCGCGGGCGCTGGGCCGGGCTGGACCGCGCTTCGGCTCCGGCCGGTACCTACCGGCAGGCGATGGCCGACGGGCTGCTGGCGCTGCAGGCGCTGGTGGACGACCTGGACACCGGGCCGCGCAAGGCCGTGGACGACTGGGCGGATGCCGATCCGGACGCCGATGCGGAAGACGGGCCGGCCGATGGCGGCGCGGGGCCGAAACGGCGCACTCTGTTCGGCTTCGGCCCCGCGACCTGAGCGGCCCATGACCCCGTTCCTGGCCGCGTCGCGCGGACTTTCCGATAGCATGCCCTGGATGCACCCCGTTTCCTTCCTTTTCTCCGAGCGGAGCCTCGCGCGCAGCCGCTCCGCGCCATGAACGCGGCCCTGTCTGCCGCCGGCATCGTCCTGGCCACCGTCGCGGGCATGGAGGTATTCGCCTGGGCGGCGCACCGCTGGGTGATGCACGGCTGGGGCTGGGGCTGGCACCGCTCGCACCACGAGCCGCGGCAGGGCGTGTTCGAGAAGAACGACCTGTACGCCGTGGTGTTCGCGGGCGTGGCCATCGTGCTGATCGCGCTGGGCACGTCCGGGCACTGGCCGCTGCAGTGGATCGGCGCGGGCATGACGCTCTACGGCGCGCTGTATTTCTTCGTGCACGACGGGCTGGTGCACCAGCGCTGGCCGTGGCGCTGGGTGCCCCGCAGCGGCTACCTCAAGCGGCTCTACCAGGCGCACCGGCTGCACCATGCGGTGCATGGGCGCGAGGGCTGCGTGTCGTTCGGCTTCCTGTGGGCGCCGGCGCCCGATCGCCTGAAACAGCAATTGCAGGCCGCGCAGGCTCGGGTGCAGGCCCGGCGGCGGCAAGCGCACCGAACCTGAGCGCCCCTGCGGCGCCCGGCCGCGCGGGCTGCTTCAGGCCGGCCGGCTGAAGAGCTGCGCATCGCGCCCGGTGGCGCGGCGCATGCGCGAGGCCACGGCCTGCGCCGCGGCCGCGGCCACCCACCAGGCCTTCTCGGCGCCGTTGGTGCGCGCACGGGTGTCCCACGCCGAAGGCCCGCGGGAGCGCACTTTGCGGCCGATGGACCGGTAGACGCTGCGGGCCGTGGCGATCGACCAGGCCGAGCGCAGCGGCAGCGCGGGCAGGCCGTCCAGCGCGGAATCGTAGTAGGGCTCGGCCGCCCGCACCAGCCGGTCGGCGATGCGCGCGAGCGCCGCGCGGTGCCGCGGGTCGTCCAGCGATGCGCCGGGCGGAATGCCCTCGGCGGCCAGCCAGTCGGCGGGCAGGTAGACGCGGCCGATCGCGGCATCCTCGACGATGTCGCGCGCGATGTTGGTGAGCTGGAAGGCCATGCCCAGGTCGCAGGCCCGGTCCAGCGTGGCAGGGTCGCTGCGGCCCATCACCTGCGACATCATCACGCCGACCACGCCCGCCACGCGCCAGCAGTAGGCGAGCGTGTCGTCGAAGGTGGCGTAGCGGTGGCCGGCCACGTCCATCGCGAAGCCGTCGAGGTGCGCCTCCAGGTGGCGCGGCGCGAGCCGGTGGCGTCGCACCACTTCGGCCAGGCCCATGAACACCGGGTCGCCCGGCGGCCGGCCGTCGCAGGCGAGGCGGGTCGATTGCCGCAGGCCCGCGAGCCGCACGGCGCCGTCCGCCCGCTGCCCGCCGCGCTGGCCGTGGCCGAGCGTCTGGCCGTCCACCACGTCGTCGCAGTGGCGGCACCAGGCATAGAGCATGACGGCGCTGTCGCGCACCTCGGGCGAGAACAGCCGCACGGCCGCCGCGAAGCTCTGCGAGCCGTTGCGGATCGCCGCGGCACCGTGGTCCACCACGCGGCGGTCGTGCACCAGCGGGCCGGCCCTCATGCGAATTCCTCCAGCATCAGGCCCGCGGTCGCCTTGGCGGAGCCGACCACGCCCGGCACGCCCGCGCCGGGGTGCGTGCCCGCGCCCACCACGTAGAGGTTGGGAATGGCGGCGTCGCGGTTGTGGGTGCGGAACCAGGCGCTCTGCGTCAGCACGGGTTCGAGCGAGAACGCCGAACCGAGGTGCGCGTTCAGCTCGCCGCGGAAATCCTCGGGCGTGAAGATGCGGCTCGTCACCAGGCTGTCGCGCAGGCCGGGAATGTAGTGCTGCTCCAGGTAGTCGAAGATGCGCTCGCGCAGGCGCGGGCCTTCCACCGACCAGTCCACCGGCGCATTGCCGAGGTGGGGCACGGGGGCCAGCACGTAGTGGCTGGAGCAGCCGGGCGGCGCGAGCGACGGATCGGTGGCGCAGGGCGTGTGCAGGTAGAGCGAGAAATCTTCCGGAATCGCGCTGCCGTGGAAGATGTCGTGGATCAGTTCGCGATAGCGCGCCCCGAAGCACACGGTGTGGTGGCGCAGCTGTGGCTGCGGCTTCGAGAGCCCGAAGTGCACCACGAAGAGCGACATGCTGAACCGCTTGCGCCGCAGCCGCCGGGCTTCCGCCGCGCCGCGCGGGGTGTGGCCCAGCAGCCGTTCGTAGGTGTGCACCACGTCGGCGTTGGAGGCGACCTGGTCCACTGCGTGCCGCACACCGCCGGCCACCACGGCCGCCGCGCGCCCGCCTTCCACCTCGATGCGCTCCACCGGGGTCGAGAGCCGCAGGGTGCCGCCCATGTCCTCGAAGCAGCGCACCATGCCCTGCACCAGCGCGCCCGTGCCCCCGCGCGGGAACCACACGCCCCATTCGCGCTCCAGCGCATGGATCAGCGCATAGATGGAGCTGGTCTCGAACGGGTTGCCGCCCACCAGCAGGGAATGGAAGGAGAACGCCTGGCGCAGTTTCTCGTTCTCGATGAACGAGGCGACCTTGGCATACACGCTGCGCCACGCCTGCAATTGCACCAGCGCGGGGCCCGCGGCCACCATGTTGCGGAACTGCAGGAACGGCACGGTGCCGAGCTTGCGGTAACCCTCTTCGAACACCGCGCGCGAATAGGCGAGGAAGCGCTGGTAGCCCTCCACGTCGGCCGGGGAGAGCGCGCGCAGCTGGGCGTCGAGCGCTTCCTGGTCGTTGGCGTAGTCGAGGGTGGAGCCGTCTTCCCAGCACAGCCGGTAGAACGGTTCCACCGGCAGCAGCTCCACGTAGTCGGACAGGCGCCGGCCGGAGAGCGCGAACAGCTCTTCGAGCGCCGACGGGTCGGTGATGACGGTGGGGCCCGCATCGAACGTGAAGCCCTGGTCGTGGTAGACGTAGGCCCGGCCGCCGGGCTTGTCGCGCGACTCGAACACCGTGGTCTGCACGCCCGCGGCCTGCAGGCGCATCGCGAGCGCGAGCCCGCCGAAGCCGGAGCCGATCACCGCGGCCGTGGAGTGCGCAGAGGCGGCCGAAGAAGACGGGTGGTGCGGGGTTGGGTTCATGGAAGGTCGGCGGCGTGCGAAGGTGGAGGGGAGCCGCTGGCGGCAGCAGGGACGGGAAGCAGCACGGCCCGCAGCGCGGACCGGACGGGCACCGGCGGGCGGCCGGTCACGATGCGGAGTTTGTCGGCCGTGCGCAGCCGGCCGGCGTAGAAGCGTGCGACGAGCGGCGCGGGCAGGCGGTAGAACCGCTCCATCACCACGCGCCGCTGCGCGGGCTCCGCCGCCAGGAACAGCATGCGGTTGAGCGTGCGGAAGAAGCCGTTCGCCCGCCAGTGGCGCAGCGCATGGGCGCGAACGGTACCGAAGAGCCGCGCCGGGTCGTGGAGGGTGGCCAGCGGCTGCGCCACGAGGTGGTCCGCGAGGCGCACCGCCTCCGGCAGCGAATAGCCGGTGGTCGGGTGGAACAGCGCCGCCGCCAGCCCGGCGCGGGGCACGCCGCCGGCCGCAGCCCAGAGCGCGCCCGCGTCGCCGGCCAGCGCGATCGGCAGCACGCCTTCTTCCTCGCGCAGCACTTCCCGCACCGTCCAGCCGCGGGCGCGCGCATAGTCGGCGATGTGGCTGCGCAGCAGGTCCCGCGGCAGGGTTGCGCCATCGGCGTAGACGGTGTCCTCGACCAGCACCGTGTCGTGCGAGAACGGCAGCAGGTACACGAAGCGGTAGCCGTCCACCTGATCGACCGTGGCGTCCATCAGGACCGGCGCGGTGAGGCCGTGGGGCGCGGCCAGCCGCAGCTCCTGGCCCAGGAATTTCTGGAAGCGCAGCGCGAGGTGCCCGGCCGGCGGCACGCCGCGCGCATCGATCACGGCGCGCGCGCGCAGCACGCTGCCGTCCGCGAGCACGGCATGGTCCGCCCCGACCGAGGCCACGGGGCAGCCGGTGCGCGCCGATGCGCCGAGCGCGCCGCGCAGCACGGTGTCGAAGCGCGCGGAGGTGACGCAGCCGTAGTCGCCGTCCAGGCGCCGCCGGTACCCGGGAAAGCGCACTTCGTGCGCCGGCCATCGGTGCGCGACGAAGGGCTGCAGCCAGTGCTGCTGCGGCGCGGTCAGGTCGGAGGCGTGGAAGCACCAGGTGTGGTTGCCGCCCAGCGTGGCGCCGGATTCCAGCACCAGCACGCGCAGCGCCGGGTGGGCGCGGCGCAGGCGCCAGGCCAGCAGGCCGTTCGCCAGGCCGCCACCCACGAGTAGCAGATCGGCGTCGGGGGTGGCGCTGGACGGCATGCCGGTCACCCCACCATGCCGTGCACGGGTGGCGCCTGCACCGCGGGGCGCGCACGCAGAGCGGCCTCGGCCAGGTCCGCCGCGCGCTCCGCCCCGCCGGCGGCGGCGATCTCCTGGCCGAGCGCCCGGCTGCGCCGTGCGAATTCCGGTGCGTCCAGCAGCCGCCGCAGGGCGCGCCGCAGCGCCGCCACCGTGGCGAGCGGCGGCAGCAGCTTCACGCCGGTACCGGCATGCACGATGCGGGCGGCCACGCCCGGCTGGTCGAACGCGATCGGCAGCGCCAGTTGCGGCGTGCCGGCCTCCAGCGCGTCGAGCGCGGTGTTCAGGCCCGCATGGGTGACCACCGCATCGGCCCGCTCCAGCGCCGAGCGCTGCGGCGCGAAGCCGGTCACCGCGGTGGCGCCGCAGCGCAGCAGCGCCTCCGCCTGGACGGCATCGAGCCGGTCGCAGTGGGCGATCAGCAGTTGCACGCCCTCGGCGCGGCAGGCGCGCGCGATGCGCTGGAAGAGCGCGAACCGGCCGCCCTGCAGCGTGCCGAGCGAGGCGAACACGAACGGGCGTGCGGCATCCAGCGGCAGATCGAGCGCGGGCTCTTCGGTGCGCGCGCCGCGCAGCGGCCCGACGTGGTGGAAATGCGGCTCCGGCGCGGAGCGCGGGAAATCGAAGCCCGCCGTGGTCTGGCTCAGCTGGGCCAGCGGCGAGAGGCAGTCGGCCAGCGTGCGGCGGCCCCGCAGTCCCCAGTGCGCCGCATGCCGCCGGATCACCGCGTTGTGCGGCTCCATCAGCCAGTCGTACACGCGGCTGCTGCCCTCGTTCAGGCGCTCGCCGCGCGCGTCGGCCGCATAGCCCCAGGGCATCACCGGCAGCGGAATGCGCGGATCGCGGTTGACGGGCAGCGCGCAGGCCACCGAGACGAACGGCAGGCCCAGCCCATCGGCGAGCAGGCCGCCGGCGGCCTCCATCTGGTCGGCCACGATGGCATCGGCGCCGATGCGCGCGAGCACTGCCGGAGCCTCCGCGCACAGCATGTCGGTGGCGGCCGCGACGTCGCCGATCACGCGCCGCAGGCCCAGCGGGCCGCCCGGGTTCGCGGCGCGCGCGACCACGGCCTCGACGCTGCCCGGCGGATGGGTGGACGCGCCGACGGCATGGAAATCGATGCGCGGATCGCGCAGCTGCCGCGCCGTGTCGGCCCGGTCGATCCAGGACACGCGGTGCCCACGGTCGAGCAGCACCGCGCCCAGCGCTTCCAGAGCGCGCACATGGCTGGTGAAGGGGGGGGCGACGAAGGCGAAGTGCATGGGCGTGCCGCGCTGCTTCGCGAGAAGCGCGCGCCGTTGATTGTGCGGGGGCAGGGCTGTAGGACATGGGCGCGAGTTGGCCGCACGCGCGCATGAGGCCGCGCTTTGTGACTAAGGTGTGCCATCGCGGCCGTTACGGCCCCCGTACGCTTTTTTCCCCCGATCCATCATGCTCGTTCCCCTGCCCGCCCCGACCGCGTCGCCGGCCACTGCCGCGCCGCGCGCCAGCACGCCGGAGTCCCTGATCCGCGAACTCCGCTCGGCAGTGGAAGCCCGCCTCGGGGAGCTGCTGCCGGACGCCCGCGGTGAGCGGGGCGGCGTGGCCGCGGCGATGCGCTACGGCGTGCTGGCCCCGGGCAAGCGCGTGCGGCCGATGCTGGTGCTGCTCGCGGCGCGCGGGCTCGGCGCGGACCCGCGCGATCTGCTGGACGTGGCCTGCGCGCTGGAGATGGTGCATGCCGCATCGCTGTTCCTCGACGACCTGCCCTGCATGGACGACGCGCAGCTGCGCCGCAACCAACCCACCGTGCACGTCGCCTATGGCGAAGACGTCGCGATGCTGGCGGCCGTCGCGCTGCTCGCCTGCGCCTGGCGCACCGCCGCGAAGGCCACCGGCCTGCCGCCGCGCGTGCGCACCGAGATGGTCGCCGTGCTGTCGGACGCCGTCGGCACCGATGGCCTGGTGGCCGGGCAGTACCGTGACCTGCACGAGGCCGGTCCCCAGCGCACGGCGGGCCATGCCGCCCACACGAACCAGCAGAAGACCGGTGCGCTCTTCACGGCGGCGTTCGAACTGGCGGCACTGGCCGCGGGATCGCCCCGGCGCACGCGCGAACTGCTGCGCGAGGCGGCCGATGCGCTCGGCCAGGCGTTCCAGCTGGCCGACGACCTCGCCGACGGCGAGCTGGACCCGGCCGTGATCGGCAAGGACTGCCACCAGGACGCAGGCAAATCGACGCTGGTGTCGCTGGTCGGCCCCTCGGCCACGCGCCGGCTCCTGGACGTGCAGCTGCGCCGCGCATGGGGCCTGCTGGACGAGGCCCTGCCGGCCGATACGCTGCTGGGCGCCTTCATGCAGGGCGTGTTCCGCTCCGCCGGGAGTGCGCCGCGTGCGGGCATGCAGGCCGCCGGGCACTGACCGATCGCCGGGCGCTCAGGAGGCAGCGGGCAGCCGGGACGCCAGCAGATCCGCCGAATACCGCAGCCGGCCGATGTCCGCTTCCGCGCGGATGTCCCGGCTGAAGCAGCACAGCGTGCCGTAGATCTTGCCCCCGGGCAGGCGCACCGGCGTGCTCAGGATGGTGCCCAGCGGATGGCCCGGGTCGGGCGCCCGGCCCGATTTCACGTAGGGCGCCGCGTTGTCCACGCGCTCCGGCAGCCGGCCTTCGATGACCCAGTGGCACCAGGTTTCCGCGACCGGATCGGACGTGCCCGCAGGCAGGGGCGAGAAATCCGGCGCGCTGTCGACCGCCTGGATGGTGCGGCGGCCGTCCGCGATCTGCGACACGAAGGCCACGTCCATCCCCAGCCGCGTGCGCAGCAGCCGCAGCACCGCGGGCACGGCCGAGGGCAGGTCGGGATCGGCGGAATCGCTTGTGGCCACCAGCAGTTCCGAAATCCGCACGTCCAGGTCGTCGGGGTTGTAGTCCAGGAACATGAAGGCCAGTCTAAGCCTGCGCCCGCGCCGGGTGCAGGAATGCCCCCATGCCGTGCTCGGGCGCGGCGCCGATCCGGCGGTGGATCCGGCGGGCCATGGCGGGGTGATCGCCGGGCCGGGACGCTCCCGCACCGGAGCGGGGCAGCGTCAGCGCGGCGCGGTGGCCAGGTGGTGGGCCAGGAAGTCCAGGAAGCAGGCGATGCGCGCGGCCAGCTGCGTGTTGCGGTAGTACACCGCGCTGACGGGCTGCCGCACGTCGGCCGTGTGCCGCGCCAGCACCTGCACCAGGTCGCCGCGGTCGCGGTCCTGCGTCGTCATGAAATCCGCCAGGCAGGCGATGCCCGCGCCCTGCAGCGCGAGCTGGCGCAGCGTCTCGCCGCTCGATGCCGCGATGTCCGGCGTGGCGGTCCAGCCGTCGCCGTGCGGGCCGCGCAGGGGCCAGAGATTGAGCGCGTCGGGCTGGGTGAAGCCCAGCAGTGAGTGCTGCGCCAGCGCCGCGACCGACTTCGGCCGGCCGTGCGCGGCCAGGTAGGCGGGGCTCGCCAGCACCCGCAGGCGGCTGGAGCCCAGCGGGCGCGCGTGCAGCGTGGAGTCGCGCAGCGCGCCGATGCGGATCGCGACGTCGGTGCGCCGCTCCAGCAGATCGATGTTGCGCTCGTCGGTGTCCAGCTCCAGCGCGATCTGCGGATGGGCGCGGCGGAACGCCGGCACCAGCGGCGCCACCACGTGCAGCATGAAGGGCGTGGCCGCGTTCACGCGCAGCCGGCCCGCTGGCTGCCCCCTGCGCGCCGCCATGTGCTCTTCCGCTTCGTCGAGCGCCGCGAGGATGGCGCGGGCGCGCGTGAGGAAGGCCTGGCCCTCTTCCGTGAGCCCGATGCGGCGCGTGGTGCGGCGCAGCAGCGTGGTGTCGAGCTTCTTCTCCAGCCGCGCCAGGGCCCGGCTGATGCCCGATGCCGTCTGCTCCAACTGCGCGGCGGCGGCCGTGACGGAGCCCGCATCGACCACGGCCGTGAAGGCCTGCAGTTCTTCCAGGGTGGTTTTCATGGGGCGTGAGCGCCGCAGCGATTGTTGATCCGAAGGCAAATATATTCTGCAGATCACGGGCTTTTTCCGCAAAGGTGAAACGCCCACACTCCTGCCATCGATCTGTGATTGCAAGGAGTGTTTCCCATGCCCATCGCCCTGTTCGCGCTGACGCTCGGCGCGTTCGCCATCGGCACGACGGAATTCGTCATCGTCGGCCTGCTGCCCACCGTGGCGGCGGACCTCGGCATCGGCCTGCCCTCGGCCGGCCTGCTCGTCAGCCTGTACGCGCTGGGCGTGGCCTTCGGCGCGCCGGTGCTCACCGCGCTCACCGGCCGGCTGCCGCGCAAGGCCCTGCTGCTGGCGCTCATGGCGCTGTTCACCGCCGGCAACCTGCTGGCCTGGCAGGCCCCGGGCTACGGCACGCTGGTGGCCGCGCGCGTGCTCACCGGACTCGCGCACGGTGTGTTCTTCTCGATCGGCTCGACCATCGCCACCGGCCTGGTGCCGCGCGAGAAGGCCGCCAGCGCGATCGCCACGCTGTTCTCGGGGCTCACGGTGGCGCTGGTCACCGGCGTGCCGCTGGGCACCTTCATCGGCCAGCACTTCGGCTGGCGCGATACCTTCCTCGCCGTCGCGGGGCTCGGCATGCTCGCCTTCGCGGGCAGCGCGCTGTTCGTGCCGCGGCGCATCGCGCACGTGCCGCCGGCCTCGTTCCTGCAGCAGGCCCGCGTGCTGGCCGAGCCACGGCTGCTGCTGGTCTATGCCAAGACGGCCATCGGCTACGGCGGCACCTTCATCCCATTCACTTTCCTCGCGCCCATCCTCACCGGCGTGTCGGGTTTCAGCGAAGGCACGGTGGGCTGGGTGATGCTGGTGTACGGTGTCTCGGTGGCCGCGGGCAACCTCTGGGGCGGCCGGCTCGCCGACCGCCTGGGGCCGATCTCCGCACTGCGCATCCTCTTCGCGCTGCTGGCTGCCGTGCTGCTGCTCCTGCAGTTCACCGCGCCGCATCCCTGGCTGGCCGTCGGCACGGTGCTGCTCTGGGGCGCCGTGGCCTTCGGCAACGTGCCGGGCCTGCAGCTGTACGTGGTGCGCCAGGCCGAGCGCGTCGCGCCGCAGGCCGTGGACGTGGCCTCGGGCCTCAACATCGCCGCGTTCAACCTCGGCATCGCGGGCGCCGCCTGGGCCGGGGGCCTGATCGTGAGCCACCTGGGCCTGATGCACACCCCGTGGATCGGCGCGGTGGTGGTGCTGGGCGCGCTGGCGCTCACCCAGGCGAGCGGCGTGCTCGATGCCCGTGGCGGGGCTGCCGTCCGCGGGGGGCGTCCGGTGGCCGAGGGCCACTGAGCCGCGGCGGCCGGTCCTGGCGCGGTCCTGCCCCTTGGGTCGCCCATCCATTCACCCGTTCATCCATCCATCCATCCATCCATCGACAAGGAGCTTTCCATGCAGGCATCCGCTGCCCCATCCTCCCATCCGCCCGTGCCCCCGTTCGGCCTGGGCACCTTCCGCCTGAAGGGCCAGGCCGCCATCGACTCGGTGGCGAACGCGCTCGACCTGGGCTACCGCCATGTGGACACTGCGCAGATCTACGGCAACGAAGCGGAGGTGGGCCAGGCCGTCGCCGCCAGCGGCGTCGCCCGGGGTGATCTCTACCTCACCACCAAAATCTGGACCGACCACCTCGCTGGCGACCGGCTCGCCACGAGCCTGCAGGAGAGCCTGGAGAAACTGCGCACGGATTACGTCGATCTGGTGCTGATCCACTGGCCCTCGCCCGGCGGCGCGGTGCCGCTGGCCGAAAGCCTGGAGGCGCTGGCCGATGCGCAATCCCGCGGGCTCGCGCGGCGCATCGGCGTGTCGAACTTCACGGTGCCGCTCCTGCGCGAGGCCGTAGCCGCCGTGGGCGCGGAGGCGATCGCCACGAACCAGATCGAACTGCATCCGTACCTGCAGAACCGGGCGGTGGTGGATTTCGCGCGCAGCCAGGGCATCCACATCACTTCGTACATGACGCTGGGCTATGGCCAGATGCTGCAGGATCCGGAGGTCCAGGCGATCGCGCAGGAGTGCGGCGCCACGCCGGCCCAGGTCGCGCTGGCCTGGGCGATGCAGTCGGGCTTCGCCGTGATCCCATCGTCCACGCGCCGAGAACACCTGCACTCCAACCTGCGCGCCGCGCAGCTGCGTCTGGACGGTGCCCAGATGCGACGCATCGCCGCGCTGGACCGCGGCGGCCGGCTGGTGGGCCCGGAAGGGCTGGCGCCGGCCTGGGACTGACCCGCCCGGGCCCATGGCGGTGGCCCGCGCTCAGATCGCGAGTTCGTAGCCCACCGTGATCGGCGCGTGGTCCGAGAACTTCTGCTGCTTGTAGATGGCCTCGGTGCGCGCCAGCGCCGCGATCGCCGGCGTGGCAAGGTGGTAGTCGAGCCGCCACCCCACGTTGTTCGCATACGCCTGCCCGCGGTTGCTCCACCAGGTGTAGGCGGCCTCGGTGGTGTCCGGCTGCAGCAGGCGGTACACGTCCACTAGGCCGCCGCCCAGGTCGGTGGGGTGCAGCAGCTTCGTCATCCACTCGCGTTCCTCGGGCAGGAAGCCGCTGTTCTTCTGGTTGCCGCGCCAGTTCTTCAGGTCGATCTGCTGGTGGGCGATGTTGACGTCGCCGCAGAGGATGAATTCGCGCTCTTCCTTCACGCGCATCAGGTGCACGTGGAACTCCGCCAGGAAGCGGAACTTCGCCAACTGGCGCTCGGGGCCCGACGAGCCGCTCGGGAAATACGCGCTGATGATCGAGAGCTTGCGCGTGGGCGTGTCGAAGCGCGCCTCCACGTAGCGGCCCTCGGCGTCGAACTCGGAGGAGCCGTAGCCCACGCGCACGTCGGTCGGCTCGTGGCGGGTGTAGATGCCCACGCCCGAATAGCCCTTCTTCACGGCGTAGTGGAAGTGCCCCTTGAGGCCCGCCAGGCTCTCGAAGCGGCCCTCCATGTCGGCGGACTGGGCCTTGATCTCCTGCACGCAAATACAATCCGGCCGCGTCTCGGCGATCCAGGCTTCCACCCCTTTCGAGGTGGCGGAACGGATGCCGTTGAGGTTCAGGCTGGTCAATTTGAAAAGGGAAGCATCCATGGTGGCAGACGGCGCGCAGCGGCAGGCGGGAACGGAAATGGCGGGAGAGGGCGGTTCGCCGGACCGCCTGGCGCAGGAATTCGTGCACTTCGCCGTGGAGGCGGGAGTGCTCCGGTTCGGTGAATTCAAGACCAAGGCGGGCCGCATGAGCCCGTACTTCTTCAACGCCGGGCTCTTCGACGACGGCGCCAAGATGGGCCGGCTCGCGGAATTCTATGCAAAAGCCTTGATCGCCAGCGGCATCGAATTCGACATGGTCTTCGGGCCCGCCTACAAGGGCATCCCCCTGGCCGCCACGGTGGCGGTGGAGCTGGCGCGCCACGGCCGCAACGTGCCGTTCGCCTACAACCGCAAGGAGGCCAAGGACCACGGCGAGGGCGGCACGCTGGTGGGCGCGCCGCTGCAGGGCCGCGTGCTGATCGTGGACGACGTGATGTCCGCCGGCACCGCCGCGCGCGAATCCATCGCCCTCATCCGGGCTGCCGGTGCGGTGCCCCATGCGATGGCGATCGCCCTCGACCGCCAGGAAAAGGCCACCGAGAACGGCCGGGACGTGGACCACAGCGCCGTGCAGTACGTGCGCGGCCAACTGGGCATGCAGGTGTGCACCATCGCCAAGCTGGCCGATTTGCTGCAATATCTGCAGGAGCGCGGGGGCTCCGACATGGGCGCCCACCACGAGCGCGTGCTGGCCTACCGCCACCGCTACGGCGTCTGACCCGGGCCGCGCGCGGCCCATCTTCCGCATTCCGAACCCCATGGCAGTCCTTCCGCTGAAGCCACCGACCCTCTGGCGCCTGGGCGCCGGGGCGGCGCTGGCCGCCCTGTGCGGCCCGGCCGCGCAGGCGCAGCAGCAGGCCCAGCCCGGGGCCGGCGGCATCTACACCTGCGTGGATGCCAAGGGCCGGCGCCTCACGGCGGACCGCCCGATCCCCGAATGCACCGACCGCGAGCAGCGCGTGCTGGGTCCGTCCGGCACCGAGCGCGGCCGCGTGGGCCCGCTGCTGTCCGACCAGGAGCGCGCGGCCCAGGACGCCCAGCGCCGCAAAGAGACCGAGGACCGGGCCCGCGCCGCCGAGGAGCGCCGCCGGGAGCGCGTGCTGGTCGCGCGCTATCCGGACCAGGCCGCGCACGATGCCGAGCGCGCGGCGGCGATCGCGAAGGTGGACGAGGTGACGGCCGTGGCCGCCGCACGCGTGGCCGAACTGCGCAGCCAGCGCAGGAAGCTCGATGCGGAAATGGAGTTCTACCGCCGCGATCCGTCCAAGGCCCCCATGGTCCTGCGCCGCCAGATCGCCGAACAGGACGAGTCGATCGCCCTGCAGCAGCGCTTCATCGCCTCGCAGGAAGACGAGAAGCGCCGCGTGCACCAGCGCTTCGATGCCGAACTGGCCCAGCTGCGCCCGCTCTGGGCCGCGCAGCACTCCGCGCCGGCGGTGCCGGCCCCGCAGTAGCGCGCAAACCGGCCGGGCGCCCGGTCCGTCCGGTACAGCCCGGCTGCCGGGGCCCGGTCAGGAAGCGGCGAGCCGCGCGCGGAGCAGGTCGTTGACCTGCTGCGGGTTCGCCTTGCCGCGGCTCGCCTTCATCGCCTGGCCGACCAGCGCGTTGAACGCCTTGTCCTTGCCGGCCTTGAACTGGGCCACGTTGTCCGGGTTGGCGGCGATCACTTCGTCGATGATCTTCTCCAGCGCGCCGGTGTCGTTCATCTGCTTGAGGCCCTTGGCCTCGATGACCGCGTCCACGTCGCTGCCCTCGCTGGTCCAGAGCGCCTCGAACACCTGGCGGCCGGCGGCGTTGGAAATGGTGCCGTCGGCGATGCGCGCGATCAGCTTCGCCAGCAGCGCGGCCGTGACCGGCGCGGCGGCGATGTCGGTCTCGCCCGCATTCACGCGGCGCGACACCTCGCCCATGATCCAGTTGCTCGCGAGCTTCGGCTGCCCGCTGGCCTTCGCGGCCTCTTCGAAGTAGGCCGCCATGGCCTTCGACTGCGTGAGCGTGGTGGCGTCGTACTCGGGCAGGCCGTAGTCGGCCACGAAGCGCGCCGCCATCGCGCGCGGCAGCTCGGGCATGCGGCTGCGCTCCTCTTCGATCCATTCCTGCGAGATCCGCAGCGGCGGCAGGTCCGGATCGGGGAAATAGCGGTAATCGGCCGCGTCTTCCTTGGTGCGCATCGCGCGCGTCTCGCCCGTGTCGGGGTTGAACAGCACGGTCGCCTGCTGGATCGCGTGGCCGTCCTCGATCTGCTCGATCTGCCAGCGGATCTCGTAGTCGATCGCCTGCTGCATGAACTTGAAGCTGTTCAGGTTCTTGATCTCGCGGCGCGTGCCCAGCGGCTGGCCGGGCTTGCGCACCGAGACGTTGGCGTCGCAGCGGAACGAGCCCTCCTGCATGTTGCCGTCGCAGATGCCGATCCAGGTGACGATCTTGTGCAGCTCGCGCGCATAGGCCACGGCCTCTTCGCTGCTGCGGATGTCGGGCTCGGTCACGATCTCCAGCAGCGGCGTGCCGGCGCGGTTCAGGTCGATGCCGGACTGGCCGATGAAGTCCTCGTGCAGCGACTTGCCCGCGTCCTCTTCGAGGTGGGCCCGCACCAGGCGCACGGTCTTCTTCTCTTCGCCGAGGTAGAACGACACCTCGCCGCCCTGCACCACCGGGATCTCGAACTGGCTGATCTGGTAGCCCTTGGGCAGGTCGGGGTAGAAGTAGTTCTTGCGCGCGAAGATGCTCTCGGGTGCGACGGTGGAGCCCAGCGCCAGCCCCAGGCGGATGGCGCAGGCCACGGCCTCGCGGTTCATCACCGGCAGCGTGCCGGGCAGGGCCAGGTCCACCGCGCAGGCCTGCGTGTTGGGCTCGGCGCCGAACGCCGTCGAGGCGCGGCTGAAGATCTTGCTGTGCGTGGCGAGCTGGGTGTGGGTCTCGAAGCCGATGACGACTTCGTAGCCGTGGATGAGTTTCGCGGTCATGTCAGAAGCTCCCCCCGGACTGTGCAGACAGCCCCGCAGGCGTGCGGAGGTGGAATTCGGTCGCCTGCTGCAGCCGGTGCGCGGCGTTCAGCAGCCGGCCTTCCTGGAAGTAGTTGCCGATGAGCTGCAGGCCCACGGGCATGCCGCCTTCGCCGAAGCCGGCCGGCACGCTCATGCCGGGCAGGCCGGCCAGCGACGCGGGCAGGGTGAAGATGTCGGCCAGGTAGTCGGCCAGCGGATCGTTGCCGTGCTCGCCGAGCTTCCAGGCCACCGTGGGCGCCACGGGGCCGGCGATCACGTCGCATTCCTTGAAGGCGTTCTGGAAGTCGTCCGCGATCATGCGCCGGATCTTCTGCGCCTGCAGGTAGTAGGCGTCGTAGTAGCCGTGGGAGAGCACGTAGGTGCCGATCATGATGCGGCGCTTGACCTCGTCGCCGAAGCCTTCGGCGCGCGTCTTCTTGTACATGTCCACCAGGTCGGTGTAGTCCTTGGCGCGGTGGCCGAACTTCACGCCGTCGAAGCGGCTCAGGTTGGACGAGGCCTCGGCCGGCGCGATCACGTAGTACACCGGGATCGACAGTTCCGTGCGCGGCAGCGTGATCGGCACGAGCTTCGCGCCGAGCTTTTCATATTCCTTCAGGGCGCCGTCCACCGCGGCGCGCACGTCGGGCGCCAGGCCCTCGCCGAAGAACTCGGCCGGGATGCCGATGCGCAGGCCGTCGATGCTGTCGTTCAGCTTCGCGCTGAAGTCCTCCGCCGGCACGTCCAGGCTGGTGGAGTCGCGGTCCGGGTCCGGGCCGCAGATCGCCGAGAGCAGCAGGGCGCAGTCTTCGGCACTGCGCGCCATCGGACCGGCCTGGTCGAGGCTGGAGGCGAAGGCGATCATGCCGTAGCGGCTGGCGCGGCCGTAGGTGGGCTTGATGCCGGTGATGCCGCAGAACGAGGCCGGCTGGCGGATGGAGCCGCCGGTGTCGGTGCCGGTCACGGCCGGGGCCAGGCGCGCGGCCACGGCCACGGCGCTGCCGCCGGAGGAGCCGCCCGGCACGCGGTCGGCGGCCCAGGGGTTGCGCACCGGCGCGGGCGAATCGAAGCCCAGCGGGGCCACGGCCGAGTTCTCGTTGGCCGAGCCCATGGCGAACTCGTCGCAGTTGAGCTTGCCGAGCGTCACCGCGCCGGCCTCGGCCAGGCGCGTGACCACGGTCGCGTCGAAGGGCGACCGGTAGCCGGCCAGCATCTTCGAGCCGGCCGTGCTGGGGAAGTCGCGCGTGACGAAGATGTCCTTGTGGGCGATGGGCACGCCCGCCAGCGGGCCGGCGGTGCCGGCGGCGATGGCGGCGTCCTGGGCGCGGGCCTGGGCCAGGGTGGCGTCTTCATCGACGGCCACGAAGGCGCCGAGGTCGGTGTGCTGCCGGATGCGGCCGAGGAAGTGCTGGGCCGCCTCGACGGCGGAGACGCGCTTGCCGCGCAGCGCCGCGGCCAGTTCGGCCACGCCCAGGGTATGCAGGGAAGGGGAGGTGTCGCTCATGGAATGACGGGCTTTTCGCGTTCTCGTTCTTTATTCGATCACCTTGGGCACGAGGAACAGGCCCCGTTCCACGGCCGGTGCGCTGCGCTGGTTGGCCTCGCGCTGGTTGGGCTCGCCCACGGCGTCCTCGCGCAGGCGCAGGGCGATGTCCTGGATCGCCGCGACCGGGTGCGACAGAGGCTGCACGCCGGTGGTATCCACAGCCCGCATCTTCTCCACCGTGCCGAAGAAGTCGTTGAGCTGGGTGAGCATGCGCTCACTTTCGGCGGGGCTCAGGTCGAGCCGCGCCAGGTTGGCGATGCGGCCAATGTCCTGGGGTGTCAGTGCCATGGGAAAAACGGGTGCGGAAACGGGATGTAAAGCTGCGCCGGCGAAGGGCCGGGCAGAAGTTATTCACAGGGGATGCGGTATTATCCCGGCTTTGCCGCAATACCCTCCCAACCGCCGGTCATTGTGCGAAAAAAGCCCACAAACACCCCCTAACACCCGGCGACGGCAGGCCGACGCGCATGCCGTGCCCCAGAGGAATTCCTGAATGTTCGGAGCTTTCCGTCGGTACTTCTCCACCGACCTTGCCATCGATCTTGGCACAGCCAACACGCTGATCTTCGCCCGCGACAAGGGCATCGTGCTCGACGAACCCTCCGTCGTCGCCATCCGCCACGAAGGCGGCCCCCACGGCAAGAAAGTCATCCAGGCCGTCGGCCACGAGGCCAAGGCCATGCTCGGCAAGGTGCCCGGCAACATCGAAGCCATCCGCCCGATGAAGGACGGCGTGATCGCCGATTTCGTGATCACCGAGCAGATGATCAAGCAGTTCATCAAGATGGTGCACCCGCGCACGCTGCTCACGCCGAGCCCGCGCATCATCATCTGCGTGCCCTGCGGCTCCACCCAGGTCGAGCGCCGCGCCATCAAGGACGCGGCCGAGGCCGCGGGCGCCACCGCCGTCTACCTCATCGAGGAACCCATGGCCGCCGGCATCGGCGCGGGCCTGCCGGTCTCCGAGGCCTCCGGCTCCATGGTGGTGGACATCGGCGGCGGCACGACGGAAGTCGGCGTGATCTCGCTGGGCGGCATGGTCTACAAGGGCAGCGTCCGCGTGGGCGGCGACAAGTTCGACGAGGCCATCATCAGCTACATCCGCCGCAACTACGGCATGCTGATCGGCGAGCCCACGGCCGAATCCATCAAGAAGCACATCGGCTCGGCCTTCCCGGGCTCCGAAGTGCGCGAGATGGAGGTCAAGGGCCGCAACCTCTCCGAAGGCGTGCCGCGCAGCTTCACCATCTCCAGCAATGAAGTGCTGGAAGCCCTGACCGATCCGCTCAACCAGATCGTCTCGTCCGTCAAGAACGCGCTCGAGCAGACCCCGCCCGAGCTGGGCGCCGACATCGCCGAGCGCGGCATGATGCTCACGGGCGGCGGCGCGCTGCTGCGCGACCTCGACCGCCTGCTCGCCGAAGAGACCGGCCTGCCCGTGCTCGTGGCCGAAGACCCGCTCACCTGCGTGGTCCGCGGCTGCGGCATCGCGCTCGAGCGCATGGACCGCCAGGGCAGCATCTTCACGAGCGAGTGACATGACCATGCCGCGGGGCGGGGGCTGCGGGTCCGGCCGGGCAGGCCGGCTTCCCGGCCCGTGCGCCGCCGCCGCTCCCGGCCCCGCATCCGCGCGGCACCTTCCTTCCTGACACTCTCCAGCGGCTGTTCCCTACCGCCATGCCCATCGGTACCCTCGAGCGGTCCGCGCCGTCGTTCTTCAAGCAGGGCCCGTCGCCGCGCGCGCGGTTCGCGCTCTGCGGCGCGCTGGCACTGTTCCTCATGGTGGCGGACGCCCGCTTCCACGTCACCGAACCCCTGCGCAAGGCCATCGCCGTGGCGCTCTATCCGGTGCAGTGGGTGATGCTGCAGCCCGTGCAGTTCGTGGGCGGCGGCACGGCCTACCTGCGCACCATGGAGGCCGCCCAGGCCGAGGTCGACACCGCGCGGCGCGAGATGGTGGCCATGGCCCAGCGCGCCAACCAGGCCGACCAGCTCCTGCAGGAGAACGAACGCCTGCGCAAGCTGCTGCAGTTGCGCGACCGGCTGCAGACGCCGGCGAAGGCCGCGCAGGTGATCTACGACGCCGCCGATCCCTACACCCGCCGCGTGATGATCGACCAGGGCCAGGTGGCCGGCATCGCGCTCGGCGCGCCGGTCATGGATGAATCCGGCATGCTCGGCCAGGTGACGCGGGTGCATCCGCTGCTGAGCGAGGTGACGCTGCTCATCGACCGCGACCAGGCCATTCCCGTCATGAACGTGCGCACCGGGGCGCGCGGCGTCGCCTACGGCGATCCCGTCATCGCGCACGGCGGCGGCATGGAGCTGCGCTTCATGCCCAGCAACGCCGACGTGCAGGAGGGCGACCTGCTCACCACCAGCGGCGTGGACGGCCTCTACCCGCCGGGCCTGCCCGTGGCCCGCGTCGTGCGCGTGGAGCGCCGCGCCGATTCCGCGTTCGCCCGCATCTACTGCGCGCCGCTCGCGCAGGCGCAGGGCGCGCGCCACGTCATGGTGCTGCAGCCGCTCGATCCGGGCCTGCCCGAGCGCCCGCCCGCCGCCGAGGCCGCACCGGCCCGCAAGGGAGGCCGCCGATGATCATGCCCCGCGGCGAACAGTTGCTGATGCCCGTGCGGCCTGCGTTCATCGCGGGCAGCCTGCTGGTGGCGCTGGCGTTCAACATGCTGCCCCTCGGGCGGGTGGTCTGGACGCCCGACCTCGTCATGGTGCTGCTCGTCTTCTGGGGCGTGCACCAGCCCCAGCGCGTGGGCATGACCGTCGCCTTCGCCCTGGGCCTGTGCATGGACGTCTACCAGACCGCCCTGCTCGGCCAGCACGCGCTGGCCTACTGCGCCATGATGTTCGGCGCCATCTACCTGCACCGGCGCCTGCTGTGGTTCAGCCCGTTCTCGCAGGCGCTGCAGGTGCTGCCGCTCTTCCTGGGCGCGCACGCCATCGAACTGCTCGTGCGCATGGTCTCGGGCGGCATCCTGCCCGGGCTGCCGGGGCTGATCGCGCCGGTGATCGAGGCGCTGCTCTGGCCGCTCGCGACCTGGGTGCTGCTCGCGCCCCAGCGCCGCCCGCCCGACCGCGACGAGAACCGGCCGCTCTGACGCCGCCTGTCCCTTTCTTTTCTTCCGCCCTGCCGACATGACCGAGCTGCGCAATACCGAGGCCGATCTCTCGCGCTTCCGCCTGCGCGTGTTCGTCGTCGCCATCGTGGTGCTGCTGGCCATGTGCCTCATCGTGGCGCGCCTGCTGGTGCTGCAGGTGGTGCGGCACGAAGACCTCGCCGACCAGGCCGAGAGCAACCGCACGGCGGTCGTGCCCATCGTGCCCAACCGGGGGCTCATCCAGGACCGCAACGGCGTCGTGCTGGCCACCAACTACTCGGCCTACACGCTGGAGATCACGCCCTCGAAGGTGGATGGACTGGAGGACACGATCGACGCGCTCTCCAAGGTGGTGGAGATCCATGCCCGCGACCGGCGCCGCTTCAAGCGGCTCATGGAGGAGTCGCGCAGCTTCGAGTCGCTGCCGATCCGCACGCGCCTGTCGGACCAGGAGGTGGCGCGCTTCACCGCGCAGCGCTACCGCTTCCCGGGCGTGGACATCAAGGCCCGGCTCTTCCGCAACTATCCGCTGGGCGACGTCGGCAGCCATGCGATCGGCTACATCGGGCGCATCAACCAGCGCGAGAAGGAGCGCATCGAGGATTCCGAGGACGCGGCCAACTACCGCGGCACCGACCACATCGGCAAGCTCGGCATCGAGCAGAGCCAGGAGACCACGCTGCACGGCCAGACCGGCGTGGAGCGCATGGAAACCTCGGCCGGCGGCCATGCGGTGCGGCGCCTCGCGAGCCATCCGGCCACCCCGGGCAACACGGTGATGCTGTCGCTCGACATCAAGCTGCAGAAGCTGGTGGAAGACATGTTCGGCGACCGCCGCGGAGCGCTGGTGGCGATCGACCCGCGCAACGGCGAGGTACTCGCGCTGGTCTCGAAGCCCACCTTCGACCCGAACCTGTTCGTGGAGGGCATCGATTCCGAAAACTGGCAGGCGCTCAACGAGTCGATCGACAAGCCGCTGCTCAACCGCGCGCTGCGCGGCACCTACCCGCCCGGCTCCACCTACAAGCCCTTCATGGCGCTCGGCGCGCTGCAGCTGAACAAGCGCTCGCCCACGCAGGTCTACAACGATCCGGGCTTCTACACCTACGGTGGCCACACCTTCCGCAGCCACGAAGGCGGCCTGGGCGGCGTGGACATGGTGCGCGCCATCCAGTTCTCCAGCAACACCTACTTCTACTCGCTCGCCGTGGACATGGGCGTGGACACCATCCACGATTTCATGAAGCCGCTGGGCTTCGGCCAGATCACCGGCATCGACCTCAATGGCGAGGTGCGCGGCGTGCTGCCCAGCACCGAATGGAAGCGCAACACCTACAAGCGCCCCGAGATGAAGCGCTGGTACTCGGGCGAGACCGTGTCGCTCGGCATCGGCCAGGGCTACAACAGCTTCACCATGCTGCAGTTGGCCTCGGCCGAGGCGACGCTCGCCAACGGCGGCATCCGCTACCGCCCGCACCTCGTGAAGGCCGTGCGCGATACCGTCACCGGCGCGGTCACGGAAGTGCAGCAGCCGCCGGGCGAGAACCTCGGCTACTCGGCGAAGAACCTGGAGATCGTGCGCAACGGCCTCACGGCGGTGATCAAGGCCGGCACGGGCACGCGCGTGTTCGCGGGCGCCGCGTACACCGCGGCCGGCAAGACCGGCACCGCGCAGGCCGTGAGCCTGGGCCAGAACGTGAAATACAACGCCAAGCTGCTGGAGGAGCACCAGCGCGACCACTCGCTGTTCGCCGCCTTCGCGCCGGCCGAGAGCCCGCGCATCGCCGTGGCGGTGATCGTCGAGAACGCCGGCTTCGGCGCGGCCGCCGCGGCGCCCATCGTGCGCCGGGTGTTCGACTACTGGCTGCAGGGCGACTATCCCAACGAGCAGGACCTGGCGGCCGTCGCCAAGGGCCAGGCCGGCGCGCCCATGGGCACCCCGCGGCGCGCGGCCGACGTGCAGGTCGCGCCGCCCGCGCCCTGACCGGGCGCCGGCGGCGGAGCGTCAGCCCGCGGCCTGCGGCGCGCGCGGCGGCTGCAGCTGGCTCGCGATCAGCGCGGCGACGATGAGCGCCGCTCCGCACACGCCGGCCCAGCCCAGGCGCTCGCCGATCAGCAGCCAGGCCGTGAGCGCCGCGAACACCGGCTCCAGGCCGAAGACGATGGCGCTGCGCATGGCGTCCACGCGCTGCTGACCCCAGGCCTGCAGCGTCACCACCAGCACGCTGGCCACCACGCCCAGGTAGGCGACGGCGCTCCATGCGCCGGCGGGCAGTTGCGCCAGCTGCGCCAGCGTGCCCGCATGGCCGCCATGGCGCACGCCCACCAGCACCGTGGCGGCGGCGAACATCACCAGCGCCTGCATCGCCGCCATGCGCGTGGCGCGCAGCGGGGCCGCGGCCGTGCGGCGCGCGCATTCCTCCAGCGCGAGGATGTAGATGGCGTAGAACACCGTGCTGGCGAGCGTCAGCGAATCGCCCAGGTTCCAGGGCTCGTTCTCGTGGAACATCAGCGCCATGCCCGCGAGCGCCATGCCGCAGGCGGCCCACAGCGTCCATCCGTAGCGCCGGCCCAGCACGGCCATGGCCAGCAGCGGCACGACCAGCACGTTCAGCCCGGTGACGAAGGCGTTGCGGTTGCTGCTGGTGCGCGCCAGCCCTTCGATCTGCAGCCAGAACGCGAGGAACAGCAGGGCGCCCAGCAGCAGGCCCCAGCGGCGCTCCGCGCGGCGCATGCCGCGCCACAGGGGACTGAGCACGGCCAGCGCGATGGCGAAACGCAGCCAGATGATCTGCAGCGCATCCAGGTGCGACGACAGCATCTTCATCGCGGGGAAGGTCGTTCCCCAGACCACGGTGACCAGGAGGAGGGCCAGCAGGCCCTGGCGTTCGGAGCGCATCGGATGGAAAGGAGGCTGGGGCCGCCGCAGCGGCGCCTTCAGCTGCCCATGCGGCCGATGAACGCGCGGATGCGGTCGTTGGCGGGGTTGGCGAAGAACTCGGCCGGCGGCGCGTCGTGCGCGATGCGCCCCTGGTCGAAGAACATCACGCGGTCGGCCACCTCGCGGGCGAAGCCCATTTCATGCGTGACCACGATCATCGTCATGCCGCCGCGTGCGAGCTCGCGCATCACGTCCAGCACTTCCTGCACCATTTCCGGATCGAGGGCGGAAGTGGGCTCGTCGAACAGCATCACCTTGGGGCGCATGGCGAGCGCGCGGGCGATCGCCACGCGCTGCTGCTGGCCGCCGGAGAGCTGCCACGGGTACTTGTGCGCATGCTCGCGCAGGCCCACGCGGCGCAGCAGCTGCAGCGCCTGCTCGTTCGCCTCGGCGCGCGGCGTGCGGTGGATGCGGCGCGGCGCGAGCGTCACGTTGTCGAGCACGCTCAGGTGGCCGAACAGGTTGAACTGCTGGAACACCATGCCGACTTCGCTGCGCTGCTGCTGCAGCGTGCGCTGGTCGTCGGTGACCTCCACGCCGCCAATGGCGATGCGGCCGCTGTCGTGCGGCTCCAGCCGGTTGATGGCGCGCAGCAGCGTGGACTTGCCCGACCCGGAGGCACCGATGATCACGGTGACCTCCCCCGTGTTGAACACGGTGGAGACGTTCTTGAGCACCTGGTGCGTGCCGAACGCCTTGCAGACGTTCTCGGCCACGATGTAGGGCGTGGCGGGTGCCGTGGACGTGGCGTGGGGATGCGTCATTGGGCGCGGCCCTCCACGTCGAAGCGGTGCTCGATGGCGTTCGATACCTGGGTCACCAGCGTCGTCAGCAGCAGGTAGGTGACGGCCACCGTGGAGAGCGTCGCGATCGGCTGGAACGTGGCCGACTGGATGCGGTTGCCCACGTTGGTCAGCTCCACCACGCCGATGGCGTACGCCAGGGAAGAGTCCTTCAGCAGCGCCACGAAATTGCTCACGAGCGGCGGCAGCGAGATCTTGAACGCCTGCGGGAACACCACGTCGAAGAAGACGTGCGTGCGCGAGAGCCCCAGCGCGCGCGCGGCCTCGGTCTGCCCGCGCGGCACGGCCAGCAGGCCCGCGCGGATGGCCTCGGAGTTGTAGGCGCCGACGTTCAGGCCCAGGGCCACCACGGCGGCGGCGAAGTCGGGCAGGTTCAGCCCCGGCACCAGCACCGGGAGCGCGAAGTACACGAAGAGGATCTGGACGAGCAGCGGCGTGCCGCGGATCACCCAGATGTAGAAGCGGGCCGCCCAGCGCAGCGGCGTCCAGCGCGCGGTGCGGGCCAGGGCCGCGCCGGTGCCGAGCAGCAGGCCGCAGAAGCCGCTCACGAGCGTGAGCCAGAGCGTGGTGCGCGCGCCTTCGGCGAAAGCCTGGGCGTTGGGGCCGATGGGGTCGGGGAGGAAGGAGAGGGCCTGGCCCAGCAGGGCGAGGGCCAGCACCATCAGCACCAGGGCCGAGACCAGCGTCGCATTGCTGCGCTGCTGGCGGCTCCAGTGCCGGGGCCAAAGGGCGGTGAGCATGGAGAAAGCGTCCGGAAGGCCGGCCGCACGGCGCCGCGTCAGGGCGCCGGCCGGCGGTCAGGGATCAGGGGGCGCAGCGGACGTCTTCGTTGAAGTACTTCTTGGAGACGGCGGCATAGCTGCCGTCGGCCAGGATCTCGGCGAAGGCCTTGTTCCAGGCGTCGGCCAGGCTGGTGTTGCCCTTGGCCACGGCCGGGGCGATCTTCTCGATGAAGAGCATGTCGCCGAGCTTCAGGCCGGCCTTGGGGTTCTTGGCGGCGACTTCCTTGGCGACGAACTTGTCGGTCACCCAGGCATCCACGCGCTTGGAGGTGAGGGCGCTGCGGGCATCCACGTCGGTCGGGAAGTTCTTCACGTCCTTCACGCCGGGCACCTTCTTCACGTTCTCGAGGTAGCTCGTGCCGGTCTGCACGGCCACCACCTTGCCGGCGAGGTCCTTGCCGGCGCGGATGGCCGGGTCCATGGCGATCACCATGCCGCCCGAGCAGTAGTGGGGCGTGGCGAAGGTCACGGCCTTGGAGCGCTCTTCCGTCACGCCGTGCGAGGCGATGGCGACGTCCCAGCGGTCCTGCGCGAGGCCGGTCAGCAGCGCGTCGAAGCCCAGCGTCTTCCATTCCACCTTCAGGTTCATCTTCTTGGCCACCAGGTTGGCGACCTCCACCTCGAAGCCCGTGAGCTCCGTGCCCTTGAAATAGTTGAAGGGCGCGAACTGCCCCTCCGTCGCGATGATGATCTTGCCGTCCTTCTGGATGGCGTCGATCGGGCGGGCCTGGGCGGAGAAGGCTGCGCACAGCGCCACGGCGGCGGTGGCCATCGTCTTGAGAATCTTCATCAGCGGTTCCTGTTGGGGTGGGGCAGGGTACAAAAAATCCGGCTTGGCGGGTGGCGAAGCCGGACATGGTGGGGCCGCCGCCCGCAGGCGGACGTCACGGAGCGGACACATTATAAAGAAGGGGTATTGCTTTATGCCCCCTCGGAAATGCGGATGGCTCCACGCCCTCCGAGCGGCCAGGCGGCTCAGCAAGAAGCGGACCGGCCCGGCTCCTGCTCAGCACTCCACGATGTTCACCGCCAGGCCGCCGCGCGCCGTCTCCTTGTACTTGGTGAGCATGTCGGCCCCGGTCTCGCGCATGGTCTTGATGACCTGGTCCAGGCTCACGAAGTGCGTGCCGTCGCCGTGCAGTGCCATGCGCGCCGCGTTGATCGCCTTGACCGACGCGATGGCATTGCGCTCGATGCACGGGATCTGCACCAGCCCGCCGACCGGGTCGCAGGTGAGGCCCAGGTGGTGCTCCATGCCGATCTCCGCCGCGTTCTCCGCCTGGGCGGGCGTGCCGCCCAGCGCCGCGCAGAGCGCGCCCGCCGCCATCGAGCAGGCGACGCCGACCTCGCCCTGGCAGCCGACCTCCGCGCCGCTGATGGACGCGTTCTGCTTGTAGAGGATGCCGATGGCACCGGCCGTGAGCAGGAAGTCCACCACGCCGCGCTCGCTGGCGCCGGGCGCCGTGCGTACGTAGTAGTGCAGCACGGCCGGCACGATGCCCGCGGCGCCGTTGGTCGGCGCGGTGACCACGCGGCCGCCCGCGGCGTTCTCCTCGTTGACGGCCAGCGCCCAGAGGTTCACCCAGTCGAGCACGCGCAGAGGGTCTTCCGGGCGCGGATCGAACGTGCCCAGCCGCTGCGCGAGCGCGGCCGCGCGCCGCTTCACCCTGAAGCCGCCGGGCAGCAGGCCCTCGGTGCGGCAGCCGCGCTCCACGCAGGCCTGCATGGTGCGCCAGATGGCGAGCAGGCCGGCGTCGATCTCCGCGTCGGTGCGCCAGTGCCGTTCGTTGGCGCGCATCACGCCGGCGATGTCCAGGCCGTGCGTGGCCGTGAGGCGCAGCAGGTCGGCCGCGTCGCCGAAGGGTAGCGGCAGCACCGACGGATCGGGCGCCACCACCTTGTGCCGCGCGCCGTCCGCCGCCACCGCCTCGCTCACCACGAAGCCGCCGCCCACCGAATAGTAGGTGGCCTCGTGCAGCCGCTCTCCCGATGCGCCGTGCGCGGCGAAGCGCAGCCCGTTGGCATGGAAGGGCAGGGTCTTCAACGCGTAGAAGCGCAGGTCGCGCCGCTCGTCGAAGGCGACCGGATGGTGCCCCGCCAGCTGCAGGTGGCCGCCGGTGCGGATGTCGGCCACGTAGCCGGCGATGCGGTCCACGTCCACCGTGTCGGGCTCATGACCCGAGAGGCCCAGCAGCACGGCGGTATCGCTGCCGTGGCCCTTGCCCGTGGCGCCCAGCGAGCCGTACAGCTCCGCCTCCACGCGCGCCGTGTCCGCCAGCAGGCCCTGGTGCTCCAGCGCGTGCGTGAACAGGCGGGCGGCGCGCATCGGCCCCACGGTGTGGGAGCTGGACGGACCGATACCGATCTTGAAGAGGTCGAAGACGCTGATGGCCATGGAAGGTGGGCGGTGGGGAAGGGAAGGAGCGATGTGCCGGGAAGGCTGGTCGGCCCGGAAAGACAACCCGAGCGTAGAACGCCGGTTTCGACAGGTCCACTGATCTTTCGTGAAGGGATACATTAGAAAAATCACTGATTTCCGGCCCATCTGGAACCCCATGGACATGAACCGCCTGCGCGCCCTGCGCGAACTGGCCCGCTGCGGCACCATGGCCGCCGCGGCCGAGGCGCTGGCGCTCACGCCCTCGGCCGTGTCGCAGCAGATCGCGCAGCTCGAAGACGAAGCGGGCCTGGCCCTCACCGAGCGGCAGGGCCGTGGCGTGCGCCTCACGCCCGGGGGCGAGGCGCTCGTGCGGCATGCGGAGCGCCTGATGGCGGTGCTGGACGAGGCCAAGTCGGAACTGGCGCTGTTGCGCCGGGAACTGGCGGGGGAACTGCGCGTGGCCGCCTTTCCCTCGATCGCGTCGGCCCTTCTGCCCGAAACCATCCAGGCGCTGCGGGCCGCCTACCCGCGCCTGCGCCTGGCCGTGGAGGAGATGGAGCCGGCCGACGGCCTGGCGGCGCTCGGCTCCTGGCGGGCCGACATCGCGCTCATCGACCACCTCGCGTTGCGCCGCGACCGGCGGCAGGACGGCTGCGGCTTCGTGGCGCTCGCACGCGATTCCCTGCACGTGCTGCTGCCCGAAACCCACCCGCTGGCCGGCCGCCCCTGGCTGGGCGTGGCGGACCTGCGGGACGAGCCCTGGGCCATGGACGCCGCCTCCAGCAGCTTCGGGGAATTCGTGCGCCACCTCTGCCTGGAGGCCGGCTTCGAGCCGCGCATGGATGTGCGCGCGCGGGGCTTCGAGGTGGTGTCCGCCATGGTGGGCGCCGGTTGCGCCGTGACCGTGGTGCCCGGGCTGCGCCTGCTGCGCCCCCTGCCGGGTACCCGTGCCGTGCCGCTGCGGCCGGCCGCCACCCGGGAGATCTCCGTCGCCTTCCGGCGCGGTGAGCGCGACCACCCCGCGGTGAAGGTGTTCATCGACGAGATCGTGCGCGCGGCGGAGCGCCTGCGTCCGGCCGTGGCCGGCTGAGCCCCGCCATGCCCCCGCCGGCGGGCGCCGGCGGTCTCAGCGCAGGAACCCGTCGTAGCCCGTCTTCAGGATGAGCGCGCCCACCACGAAGATGAAGATGCCGCGCACGAAACCCGTGCCGTGCTTCATCGCCATGTGCGTGCCCAGCACGCTGCCCAGCACGTTGGCCACCGCCAGCGGCAGCGCGAAGTGCCACCACACCTGCCCCTTGGCCGTGAACAGGATCAGCGCGGCGACGTTGGTCGCGAGGTTGAGCAGTTTGGCCGAAGCGGACGCGTTCAGGAAGTCGTAGCCCAGCAGCCGCACGAACAGGAAGACGAAGAAGCTGCCCGTTCCGGGGCCGAAGAAGCCGTCGTAGAACCCGATCGTGAGCCCGATCAGGCAGGCGACGCGGGTTTCCATGCCGCCTTCGAAGCGTGGCGCATGGTGCTTGCCGAGGTCCTTGCGCGCCAGGGTGTAGAGCAGCACGGCCAGCAGGATGAAGGGCAGCAGCCGGCGCAGGAAGTCCACCGGCACCACCGTGACCGTCCAGGCCCCGGCGAACGCCCCCACGAAGCCCGCGGCGGCCGCCGGCAGCAGCGACTGCCAGCGCATTTCCACGCGGCGGCTGTACTGCCAGGTGGCGATGGCGGTGCCCCAGATCGAGCCGCTCTTGTTGGTGCCCAGCATCGTGGCCGGCGGCGCGTTGGGGAAGGTGGCGAACAGCGCGGGCACGAGGATGAGCCCGCCGCCGCCCACGATGGCGTCCACGAAGCCGGCCAGCAGCGAGGCCAGCGAAACAATGATCCATTCCATCCCCCGATTGTCGCACCTGCTATCGTTTCAGGAGCTTTCGGCAGTGCGGCGTGCGATGCCGGATGTCCATGGCGGCCCGGCCCTGAGGACATCGCAGGCGAAAAAAAAGCGCCGGCATCGCCGGCGCTTCGAAGTAAGGCATCTTTTATAGGGGATGCTTTGGATGCGTAATTTTTCGAGTTCGAGTTTGTCTCCTCGGTCCCCTCGTTGCACGGCGTTGCGTGCTATCGAGTAACCGCAATGTAACTGGCGCACCCCGCTGGTGCATTGGGGGTTTCCCGCAGGTGGACCGTATGCACCGCCGTTGGGAGGCCGGCCGCCACCGCCGCGCGCACCTGCCGCGAACGGGGCCGCCCGCCCGGGACTCAGCGGCCGCCCAGGGCAGAGGCCGGCGCTTCCGCGCGCAGCCACTCGGCGGCCTTCTCCGCGATCATCAGCGTGGGCGAATTGGTGTTGCCGCTGGTGATGGTGGGCATCGCACCCGCATCGACCACGCGCAGCCCCGCGATGGTGCCGCCACGCCCGTCGCGCACCCGCAGGCGCGCGTCGAGCACCGCGCCCGGATCGCCGTCGGCCCCCATGCGCGTCGTGCCCACGGGATGGAAGATGGTGGTGGCGATGTCGCCCGCGAGCCGGGCCAGGTCCTCGTCGGTCTGGTACTGCGGGCCGGGCTTCCACTCCTCGGGCCGGTAGGGTGCGAGCGCGGGCTGCGCCACGATGCGGCGCGTGACGCGCAGCGAGTCGGACGCCACCTGGCGGTCCTCGGGCGTGCTGAGGTAGCGCGGCGCGATGGCCGGCGCGTCCTGGAAGCGGGAGCTCTTGATCCGCACCGTGCCCCGGCTGGTCGGGTTCAGGTTGCAGACGCTGGCGGTGAAGGCGGGGAAGGTGTGCAGCGGCTCGCCGAAGGCGTCGAGCGACAGCGGCTGCACGTGGTACTGGATGTTCGGGTGCGGCTGGCCAGGAGCGCTGCGCGTGAAGGCACCCAACTGCGAGGGCGCCATGCTCATCGGGCCGCTGCGCTTGAGCGCGTACTCCAGCCCGATGCGCGCGCGGCCCCACAGGTTGCCCGCCAGCGTGTTGAGCGTGGGCACGCCGTTCACCTTGAACACCGCGCGGATCTGCAGGTGGTCCTGCAGGTTGGCGCCCACGCCCGGCAGTTCGT
Organism: uncultured Acidovorax sp.; assembly: GCA_913774955.1. Taxonomy (GTDB): domain Bacteria; phylum Pseudomonadota; class Gammaproteobacteria; order Burkholderiales; family Burkholderiaceae_C; genus Paracidovorax. The sequence goes on along the minus strand of CAJYKV010000016.1, from coordinate 33,815 downwards.
GCGCCACCGGGATGCCGTGCTGCTGCAGCAGCGCGCCCGGGCCGATGCCCGAGAGCTGCAGCAGCTGCGGCGAGTTGACGGCCCCCGCGCTCAGCACCACGCTGCGGGCGGCGTGCGCGGTGACCATTTCGCCGCCGTTCCATACCTCCACGCCGGTGCAGCGGCTGGAGCCGTCCGGCAGCGTCTCCAGCAGCAGCCGGGCGGCCTGCGCGCCGGTCCACATCTCGAAGTTCGGCCGGCCGTAGCAGGTGGGCCGCAGGAAGGCCTTGGCGGTGTTCCAGCGCCAGCCGTTCTTCTGGTTGACCTCGAAATAGCCCACGCCCTCGTTGGTGCCGCCGTTGAAGTCGTCGGTGGCCGGAATGCCGGCCTCCTGCGCGGCGCGCGCGAAGGCGTCCAGCACGTCCCAGCGCAGGCGCTGGCGCTCCACCCGCCATTCGCCGCTGCCGCCGGTGGTCTTGCTGCCGTGCAACTGCCGGAACGCCTCGCTCGCGGTGTCCGGGCGGTCCAGGCGCCAGTGGTCCTCGTGGCGGCGGAACGCGGGCAGCACGTTCTCCCAGCGCCAGGTGTCGTCGCCCGTGGCAGCCGCCCACTGGTCGTAGTCGCGCGCCTGCCCGCGCATGTAGATCATGCCGTTGATGCTGCTGCAGCCGCCCAGCGTCTTGCCGCGCGGGTAGCGCAGCGTGCGGCCGTTCAGGCCCTCGTCGGGTTCGGTCTGGTAGAGCCAGTCGGTGCGCGGATTGCCGATGCAGTAGAGATAGCCGACGGGGATGTGGATCCAGTGGTAGTCGTCCTTGCGGCCGGCTTCCACGAGCAGGACGCGGTGGCGCGGATCGGCGCTCAGGCGGTTGCAGAGCAGGGCGCCGGCCGTGCCGCCGCCGATGACGATGAAGTCGAAAGTGGTGTCGCTCATGGAAGAAAGGCAGGAACGCGAGCCCCGGGGCGGCAGGCCCGGCCCATTGTGCGCGGCGCGGCCCGGCTGTCGATAGGGAAACACCCGCCGCTCCCCGATCGATAGCAAAAAAACCTGGCAGGGCAAGGGCGCAGTGCGGTTTTGAGGAAATTTCATGCACCGGCTTCCGCCATGCGGACGGGCTCTGCGCTGACGTGTCCGCCCGGCCGCGCTCCGCTAACATCCCGTTGCCGTTCGCGCGGCGCTCTTCCGCATGCCCGCCCCCAGCCCCCTTTCCAGCGCCACCGCTTCCGTCCTGCCCCGTCCATGAGCGACAGCCCGCCCCGCATCGAACGCACCGACACGCCCGAAGGGCCGGTCGCCGTACTGCACGGGCGCTGGGGCGCCGCGGACCTGGGCACGCGGCGCACCTGGCGCGAGGTGTCCGCGCAGCTCGCGCAGAACGCGCCCGACGCCGGCCTCGGCTGGGACCTGCGCAGCGTGGACTGGCTGGACCACGTCGGCGCGCAGCTGCTCTGGAACCACTGGCAGCGCGATTGGCCCGAGCGGGTCGCGCTCGACGACGCGCAGCGCGACATGCTCGACCGCGTGGCCGAATTCACCGTCACCGACCGCCTTCCCGATCCGCGCTGGAGCCTGGCCGAGGAGGTGGACCGCCTCGGCGTGAAGGTGCTGCATGCGCTCGGCCACGGCAAGCACCTGCTGGAGCTGGTGGGCCAGCTCGTCATCGATCTCGCCAGCGTCGTCCGGGCCCCCCGCCGGGCGCCCTGGCGCGACATTTCCGGCCACCTCTACCGCATGGGCGCCACGGCCATGCCGATCACGGCCATCGTGGGCTTCCTGATCGGCGTGGTGCTGGCCTACCTCATGAGCCTGCAGTTGCGGCAGTTCGGTGCCGAGTCGTTCATCGTCAACATCCTGGGCATCTCGCTGATCCGGGAACTGGGCCCGATGCTTGCGGCCATCCTGGTGGCGGGCCGCTCCGGCTCGGCCATCACCGCGCAGATCGGCGTCATGCGGGTGACCGAGGAACTCGACGCGATGCGCGTCATGGGCATCCCGCACGGCTTCCGGCTCGTGATGCCGCGCGCCGTGGCCCTCGCCATCGCCATGCCGCTCATCGCCGTCTGGACGACGCTCTGCGCGCTGGCCGGCGGCATGCTCGCGGCCGACATCGCCATGGACGTCTCGCCCGCCTATTTCGCCCAGGCGCTGCCGAACGCGGTGAGCTTCTCCAACCTCGGGCTCGCGATGGCCAAGTCGGTGGTGTTCGGCGTGGGCATCGCGCTCATCGGCTGCCACTGGGGACTGCGCGTGAAGCCCAACACACAGAGCCTCGGCGAAGGCACGACGGCATCGGTGGTGAACGCCATCACCATGGTCATCATCGTGGATGCGCTCTTCGCGATCGCGTTCAAGAACCTCGGGATCTAGGCATGACGCGCGACGCAGCAGAAGACGCCATCGCCACCGGACCCGCCGCCGCTCCCGAGCCGCCGCCGCAGGACGCGCCGCCCGTGGTCGAGATCCGCGGCCTCTCCACCGTGTTCGGCAAGGGCGACGAGGCCTTCGCCGTGCACGAGAACCTCGACCTCACCGTGCGGCGCGGCGAGATCCTCGCGCTGGTCGGCGGATCGGGCACCGGCAAGACGGTGCTGCTGCGCCAGATGCTCGGGCTCACCCAGCCGGCCAAGGGCAGCGTCACGGTGCTGGGCCGCCCCGCCGCCGAAATGGGCCGCTCGGGCGCCGCGAGCCGCGTGGGCATGCTGTTCCAGCACGGCGCGCTGTTCTCGGCCTTCAGCGTGCTCGACAACGTGGCCTTCGCGCTGCGCGAGCAGGGCACCCTGCCCAAGGACCTCATCGCCGATGCGGCCATGGTCAAGCTGCGCATGGTGGGCCTGAAGCCCGAGCACGCCACCCGCAGCCCGTCGGATCTCTCGGGCGGCATGATCAAGCGCGTGGCGCTCGCGCGGGCCCTGGTCATGGACCCGCCGCTGCTGCTGCTCGACGAGCCCACCGCCGGCCTCGACCCGAACAGCTCCGACGAATTCTGCGAACTGCTGCGCGAACTCCATGCCGCGCTGGGCCTCACGGTGGTGATGGTCACGCACGACCTCGACACGCTCTTCGCGCTCAGCACGCGCGTCGCCGTCCTCGCCGAAAAACGCGTCATCACCAGCGGCACGCCGCAGGAAGTGACGCGCTTCGAGCATCCGTTCATTCAACACTTTTTCCTCGGGGAGCGCGGCCGCCGCGCGATGGCGCCCGCGCCCTCGGCGCCATCCGCGCCGCCGGCCGCCGCCGCCCCGACACAGGAGGCCTGATGGAAAACAAGTCCCATGCCCTCGCCGCGGGCATCTTCGTGGTGGTGGTGGCGGCGCTGCTCGCCGGCCTGGGCCTGTGGCTCACGCGCGACCGGGCGAGCTACCAGCTCTATGAGCTCTCCACGCGCGAGAGCGTCGGCGGCCTGCAGCCGCAGGCGGCCGTGCGCTACAAGGGCGTGGCGGTGGGCAAGGTCACGCGCATCGGCTTCGACCCCGACGTGCCCGGCAACGTCCTGATCCGCATCGCCGTGAACGACCAGGCACCGGTCACCCCGGCCACCTTCGCCGTGCTGGGCTACCAGGGCGTCACGGGCCTGGCCCACGTGCTGCTCGACGACGGCACGGACCCGCAGCCGCAGGTGCCGCGCGGCTCCAGCGGCCTGCCGCGCCTGCCGCTCAAGAGCTCTCCGTTCAGCCAGCTCGCGGAGCAGGGCCCCGCCATCCTCGCGCAGGTGCAGCAGGCCACCGACCGCATCAACGACCTGCTGGGCGACGAGAACCAGAAGCGCGTCAGCCTGGCGCTGGACAACCTCGCGCAGGCCGCAGGCAGCGCCAACACGCTCATGAAGCGGCTCGACGCCACCGTGGAGCAGCGCCTCGATCCCGCGCTGGCTTCCGTTCCTGCCCTGGCGAGCGATGCGCGCGAAACGCTCAAGGCCCTGCGGCAGGCCGGCACCAACGCCGGCGACGCCGCCAACGAGGTCAAGATCGCCGTGCGCAAGCTCAGCGTCGAAGGCGGCCCGATCGACAAGATCGCCGACAGTTCGGAATCGCTGTCGCTGGCTGCCGACCGCTTCGGCCGCGTGACCCTGCCGCGCCTGAACCATGCGGCGGACGAGACCTCGCGCGCCGTGCGACGCCTGGGCCGCGCCGCCAGCAACCTCAGCGACAACCCGCAGTCGCTCATCTACGGTCCCGGCCGTGCCTCGGGCGGCCCGGGCGAGCCCGGATTCGAGGCGCCGGCGGCCGCGGCGCCGTGAGGCGTCCGCCGTCCCGCTGCCGCGCGAGCACCTCCGCAGGACCTTCCACCGCATCCATGGACATCACGAGGAACGACATGGCACACCCCGCAGTCACCCCCCGGGCCCGCGGCCTCCGGGCCGCCGCGGCCCTCGCGGCCGCCGCGCTCATGGCGGGCTGCTCCGCCCTGCCCGCACCGCCGGCCCGGGCCGACGTGTACGACTTCGGCCCCGGCCCGCTGGCGGGCGCGCCCACCGATCGCGGTGCGCAGCTGCCGCCCATCGCGCTGCCGGAAGTGGCCGTCGCGGGGCCGGTCGAGGGCAGCACCGCCGTGCTGTACCGCCTGGCCTACGACGACCCGCGCCACCTGCGTCCCTACGGCCAGGCGCGCTGGAGCCAGCCTCCCGCGCAGCTCGTGCAGCAGGCCCTGCGCGACCAGCTCGGCCTGCGCCGCGCCGTGCTCATGGGCGACGAGGGCGCGTCGCAGCTCGTCGACACCGGCAAGCCGCCGGTGGTGCTGCGCGTGGAGATCGAGGAATTCAGCCAGGTCTTCCAGTCGCCCAAGGCCAGCACCGGCGTGCTGCGGCTGCGCGCCTCGCTGGCCGACTCCACCCAGGCGGGCGAAAAGCTCATGGCCCAGCGCGTCTTCGTCGTCCAGCGGCCGGCGCCCACGGCGGACGCGCGCGGCGGCACGCTCGCCATGGCCGAGGCAGCGGCCCAGGCGGCGCAGGACGTGGCGCAGTGGGTGGAGCGGATGGGGCGTTGAATCAGCGCGACGCCGCCTCGAGGCGACGTCGCAGTGCTTCCACGTCCTTGCGGCGGACAGGCATGAATTCCTGCACGGTGGTGTCCGGTGGTGCATGCCCCGCCAGTTCCTGCTCGCAGAGCGCCAGGTTGGCGCGGATGACCGTTCGGGTGTCCGCCGGGATGCGGTAATCGGCACTTGCAGCACGCTCCAGATAGTCTTCGAGCGTCAGATGCGCGCATTGCGTCAGCAGGGGAAGCTGCGCACTGGCCTTATCGAGGTCGAAGGCGCCGCAGCGAGGGTGGGTATAAAGTTGCAGTAGCCGCAGATGCGCATCGGGGCTGGTCGGCGCTACGCGCAGCATGAGGGCCTCAACGGTGCGGCCCTCGAAGCCGGGGAAGCGGTCGCAAAAAGCGAGCGTTTCGCCCCGCAGACCCAGTCCTATCCGGGCGCCGTGCATAGCCCGGAGTTGCCATGCCCGAGCTTCTGCCTCCCGCCGTTCCGTTTCGAGATAACTGCCATAGGTCCATTGCGCGGCGTTGTCGCCCTTTTCAGCGCGCTCCTGTATCTGCAGGAGGCAGATGCCGCGAAGGTTGTATTCGTCTTGGGTAGCGCAGGTGTGCGTGCTGTCGATCCACCACCATGCAGTGTAGGTCCCGATCAGAACAGAGGAAATCGCGAGCCATCTCAATGCACGATCCATGTGTTCTCGCCATGTTCAGTCTCAGCATTGATTGACAGGTAGTCTATTGCTCCAGTTCGGCCAAGCCTCTTGCCAGCGTGTCTAGATCTTGTCGCCAAACGGGCATGAACTCGCGGACCGTAGACCCTGGTGGGGGTGGGTTTTCCAATTCCTGTTCGCAGATTTTCATATTCGAACGTATGGCCGCACGGGTGGCGGGGGAGACGCGGTAATGCTTGTCTTTGGCCCGTTCAAGATAGTCCCCCAAGGCAAAGTGAGCACACTGTGTCAGCAAGGGTATCTGCGCACTGGCCTTGTCGAGGTCGAAAGCACCGCAGCGGGGATGGATGTAGAGCTGCAGCAGACGAAGATGGGCGTCGGGGCTACTCGTGACCACGCGCCGCATGATGGCCTCCACGGTGCGCGCCTCGAAGCCGGGAATGCGGTCGCAAAAGACTTTCATCTCATTGCGCAGATCTAATCCCACCTGCGCGCCGTGCATGGCGCGCAACTGCCATTGGCGTGCTTCCGACTCCCTGCGTTCCGTTTCGAGGTAGGCGCCGTAGCTCCACTGCGCGGCGTTGTCGCCCTGTTCCGCGCGCTCCTGTATGCGCATGAGGCAGATGCCGCGAAGGTTGTATTCGTCCTGGGTATCGCAGGTGCGAGCGCTGTCGATCCACCACCATGCGGTGTATATGCCGATCAGCAGAAAGGCAGCCAGAAGCAGTCGAAAGCCAAAGCCCACGTGCTTCCACCATCGCAGCATCATTGTTTCCTTGTGAGTTCGTGAGCCAGCTGACCCTTGACGAGTTCGCCACCATCGCGTGGCGAGGTGCGCGTGGTGGCAATGGGGTGGCCGTCCGGTCCCCAGGTGCGCCATTGCCCCGGTCGAAAAAAGTCGGGTATGGGAAGCCGGCTCAGGATGCCAGGCAATTTTTCGAAAGTGCCTTGACCGACGGCGCCGCCGCCCATGGGGCGGTTCCAGGTGAGCGTCGTGGGCGCTGTGACATAGGTTTGCAATGCCTGCGCCAAATTGCTTGCGACGCCGTCGGCTGATGCACCGGCATTGCACGCGTCAATGAGGATCGGTTGCCTGTGCCATAAACCGCTGCGATGGATGACGCGGGTGATTTCGCCAAGGTCTACTGCTCCCTGAAGCCGTTGTGCATTTGCGTGAGCGAAAAGATAGAGATACCCGACGACTCCGGCTTCCCGCAGGCCCGAGACATACAAGGCTTTTTCTCCAGGTTGGATCAGGATTATTTTTTTGCGAACGGGATCGACGGTGGCGATCTTTTGGACAAGTGTATGAGCGTTGTTCATTCCCTCGAACACGAGCTTGGGCAACCCCTTGCCCGGTCCGTATTGAATCGTCCCATCCTCAATGGGCTCCGCAGGTCCCTCCCGGAACCAATAGGCAAGCGACATTGTTCTTCTTTCTGCCCGCATGGGGCATGGGCCACCCTCCGCCCACCGTGAGCGTGCCTGTGGCGCATGCCCATCCATCCCCGCGGGCACGCGCCCCGCACTGTGCCGCAACTGCCGTGTTCTTCGGTCCCCGCCGACCCTTGCATTTCGGCATGCAGAACATTCCCGCCAAGCCCCTGGACAGGGGCTGCGCGATGGTGCAGGGCTCCCCCGTCAGGTGGCGGTTCAGCGTGCTGCCGGTCAGCGCGCCACCGCCGTTGAGCGGCGCCGCGGGCCCAATGGCGTGCTGCGGTTGCACGCCTCGCTGGCCGACTCCACCCAGGCGGGCGGCGAGGTGTGGCGCGGTCAGCGCACCGACACGAACACCGGGTTCGAATAGAACCAGAGGCTGCCGTAGTTGCGGTCGTTGATCTGGTCGTGGCGGCTCGCGGGGTCGGTCGTGGTGACCGGCTGGTCCGGCAGCGGCTCGCCCCCGGACGTCAGCCCGGCCACGTTCTCGCCCAGGTTGGTGCCGCGCAGCCGCAGGTACTGGTTCTTCGTGACCGTCATCGGGAACTCCACCACGTTGTAGCCTTCCTCGTCGGTGGTCCAGTCCGCGGCCGTGAAGCGGCGGACCACGCGGGTGCTCGGGTTGGTGGCCTGCCGGTAGGCGTCGGTGCCGGGCAGCGCCTTGGCCCCCACGTCGCCCACGATGAGGTCCACGTGGTCCACCCTGGGCGTCATGTTCCCCAGGTTGCCGCTCGCCACCGGGCGCTGGTAGTTGTTGACCGGCGGGCTCTTGAAGCGGATGCGCACCGTCACGCGCTCGCCGGAGGCTGCCTGGATCTCCTGGCCCATGGTCGCCCTGCCTGCCGCGCCGGACACATGGAAGTCCAGGGCGTTGATCAGGTCGCCGAACACCCCGAAGCTGCGGCCCGCGCGCAGGCTGTCGACCAGCCCGCCGATGTGGCCGTCCGCCTTGGCGGCCTGCCAGACGTAGTTCTTGGCGTATTCGCCGGGGTAGTAGCCGCTGCTGTTGTTGTTCGAGTCGATCTCGAAGTGCGAGTCGGAGTCGGCGACGTTCCAGATGCGGCGGCCCTCGCCCAGCAGCGCGTCCCACACGCCGCCCACCTGCGCCACGACGTAGTCCGTTCCGCCGTAGGTGCGGTTGGGCCGGTTGGCATCGATGTAGGCGGAGGTGTAGCCGCCGCGGTCGGGTTCGAGCTGGTTGCCCACCATGCCCTCGATGGCGAACACGATCCGGGGTGCCAGATCGTTCATCTGGCGGAAGTCGGCGATCGTGTATTTGCCCGGGTTGCGCGAGGGATGGTTGATGAGCGCGTAGCTGGTGTCGGGGTACTTGTCCTTGAGCCAGGCGATGGCCTTCAGGGCGTCTTCACCCGTCTGGTTGTAGCGCTGCGGATACTGGGTCTTCCAGCGGGCCACGTCCGCCGGATCGAAGAGCGTTTCGGCGCCCGTCGTGAACAGGTACTGGAACTCCTTGGCGGCGCTCGGGGAGGTCTTCCAGCTGCCGCTGGCCCCCTGGAAGATGCCGACGCCGATGTGGTCGTGCGTGGGCATGTCCCACTCGAAGGCGGAGTAGATCAGCTTGCCCTTGTAGCTGCCGGCGTCCTGCAGCGCCTTGATGCGCGGCATCTCGTACGCCTCCATGCCGTAGGCGAAGGCGCGCGGCGCGGGCAGCAGGTTCGCCGCATCGTCGTACTTGGACGAGCGCAGGTGGTTGGTGACCGCCATCCAGTCCAGCCCGTAGGTGGTGAAGGCCTTGCCCAGCAGGAAGTCCAGGGTCTGGGTGGTGCGCGAGTCGTCGGATTGGACGGTGTGCGTGTGCAGGTCGCCCGTGGTCCATCGCCCCTTCTCGAAGTTGTCGGAGGTGCCGCCGGAGCCGCCGCAGGCGCTCAGGAGAAGGACCAGAAGGGAGGAGGCGACTGCCACGGGATGGCGCACGGGCCGGCGTGCGCGGAGCGGAGAGAGGGACATTGGGAACGTGGATCTGGTGGAGGGTTGTGAGCGTTCTCCGGGGCGCAATGGCTCTGGAGGCTGACAATTTGTAACTACTTTGTGTGACTCGACAGTGACAACCGGGCATGTCGTTTGCTCCGTGCCGGCAGGAAGGCCCCTGCGCGCAGCGGGGGCGTCGGCCCGGGGCCGGCGGCGCACCCCGGGTGCGCGGCACAATCCTCACCCTGCCGCCGGTCCTCCATCTCCCTTCCGGCGGGTCAACGGAGCCACGCATTCCCATGAGCAGCATCGACCTCGCACAGATCAACGCCGAACTCGGCCGCAACGCGCAGGGCCTCGTGGACTGGGCCATCGGCCTGGGCCAGCCCGCCATCGTCACCACCAACTTCCGGCCGTTCGAGGCCGTGATCCTGCACCTGTGCACGCAGGCCCGTCCGGACATCCCGGTGGTGTGGATGGACAACGGCTACAACACCGAGGCGACCTACCGCTATGCCGACGAAGTGGCACGCCTGCTGAACCTCGACCTGCGCATCTACCTGCCCAGGCGCTCGCGCGCCCACCGCGAAGCCGTGGACGGCCCCACGCCCGCGCTGGACGATCCGCGCCACGCCGCGTTCACGGAAGAGGTCAAGCTCGAACCCTTCGCGCGCGCCCTGCGCGAGACCGCGCCCAAGGTCTGGTTCACGGCACTGCGTTCCACCGACACCGCCGTGCGCGCGCAGATGGACCCCGTGAGCGTGAACCCCGACGGCCTCATCAAGGTCGCGCCGCTGCTGCACTGGAGCTCCAGAGACTTGCACGAGTACTGCAAGGCGCATGGCCTGCCCAACAACTTCGACTACGTCGATCCCACCAAGGGCGAGGACAACCGCGAGTGCGGGCTCCACCTGTCACACTGACGCCTCCGGGCGCCGCGGCGCCACCGAACACGAAGGGCATGCTCGCATGCCCTTTTTTTATGGCTGGGTGCCCACGCGTCCAGTAGTCCTGGGCTGACGCGGCCATATCCGGCGTACCTACGCAACGGTGCCGGGCCGACTTTTACAGTCTCTTCCATCGCAACCCCCAGGGTTCCGCACCGCACCGGGGTGGATGGGGGAAGCGACGTACCAGAGAGAGGATCGTCCATGAACGAAGACACCATCAAGGGCAACTGGAAGCAATTCACCGGCAAGATGAAGGAGCAATGGGGCAAGCTGACCGACGACGACCTGGACGTCGTGGCCGGCAAGCGCGACCAGTTCCTCGGCAAGCTGCAGGAGCGCCAGGGTCTGGCACGTGACGCCGCCGAAAAGGAACTCAAGGACTGGCAGGACCGCCATCCGGACTTCCGCTTCGACAAGTGATCCCGAGTTCCCAAAACTCTCCACCCATCCACAACACCTCGGCCGCCGGAGCCACCGCTTCGGAAGCCTTCGAAAAAACCAACCCCCTTCACTGACCTGAGGAGAAAACAATGAAGCACGCACGCAATCTGCTCGCCCTGGCCGTCGCCGGTCTGCTCGCCACGTCCGGCATGGCCATGACCAAGGAAGAACACAAGGCCGGCAACGACCGCATCTCCGCCGACTACAAGGCCGCCAAGGCCAAGTGCGATGGCATGACCGGCAATGCCAAGGACGTCTGCCAAAAGGAAGCCAAGGGCAACGAGAAGATCGCCAAGGCCGAACTGGAAGCCCAGTACAAACCCAGCGACAAGAACACCTACAAGGTCGCCGAAGCCCGTGCCGACGCCGCCTACGACGTCGCCAAGGAAAAGTGCGATGACCTGCAGGGCGACGCCAAGAACGTGTGCCAGAAGGACGCCAAGGCGGCCCATGTGAAGGCCAAGGAAGACGCCAAGGTGGCACGCGCCCAGGCCAAGCCCGCCGACTCGATGGCCGAGAAGAACGCCAAGGTGGCGGAAGCCAAGAAGGACGCCGCTGAAGAGAAGCGCGAAGCCGACTACAAGGCCGCCAAGGAACGCTGCGACACGATGAGCGGTGACGCCAAGGACAAGTGCGTCGCCGACGCCAAGCGCATGTACAACCAGTAAGCCACGCTGGTGGGAACCATGGCACGCCACGCCATGGTCCTCTGTGGGCCGGATCCTTCCACCAGGGAGGCTCCGGCCTCTTTTTTTGCGGCGTGCGGATCCGCAGCGCGCCCGGCCTTCGCCATCGCCTCGCCGCCGCCGCGGGAAGGCTGACCTGCGTCAAATCCCCACCGGGTGGCAGCGCCTAAGCTGCATCGCTCACCCGAAGCCCCAAGGATTGGAGAGACGCATGGCCGCATTGCAATGGTCGGAGGGCCTGGCCCTGGACCTGCCCCTCATGGATGAAACGCACGAGGAATTCGTCGCGCTGCTGGCCGCCGTCCAGGAGGCGGACGACGGGGCACTGCTGCCCGCGTGGCGCGCGCTCGTGGCGCACACCACCGGGCACTTCGCCCGGGAGGACGCCTGGATGGCCGCCACCCGCTTCGCCTCCGGCAACTGCCACAGCCTGCAGCACAAGGTGGTGCTGCAGGTCATGGGCGAGGGCACGGCCCGCGCCGAGGCGGGCGAGCCCGCCGTGCTGCGCCACATGGCCGGCGAGCTGGCGGTGTGGTTTCCCCAGCACACGCAGACCATGGACGCCGCGCTGGCCCTGCACCTGCGTCGCGTGGGCTACGACCCCGCCAGCGGCACCGTGCATGCGCCGGACGCGCTGCCGGCCGAGCCCATCCACGGCTGCGGCGGCGCATGCTCCAGCGATCCGGCCGCTCCGGAAGCCGAAAGCCGGGTCGCCGCAGCGGCTTGAACCGGCTGGCGCGCCTGCGCGCCGTATCCCGGACGCAGGCGCGGAGAGATGGCCATTTCCTCGCTCACGCGCGCGATCGCTCCAGGCGCAGCGCCGCCATGCGCCAGGCCAGCCCGCGCAGGGCCTTCATGAAGACCGGGCTGGGCATCGGGCGCATGCGGGCCGTCCGGAGCACGGCCTGCTTCGCGGAGCGCAGGGCGTCCTGGTCCTGCGCCTCCCACGCCGCCAGCAGACGGTCGCGGTAGCGTTCCAGGCGGGCGATGTCTTCGAGGCCGAGCGGCGCGGGTGCCGTGGCCGCCGCGGGCGCCTGCCATGCCGAGAGATAGCCCGACCATGCGGCGGCGCCGGTCCGGGACGCGGCCTCCGCGGTCATTGCGCTGCCTCCGTCCGCGGAGCTGGGGGCAGCGCCCGGCCGCCGGAAGACAGCGCATACCAGTCCAGCCTGCGGGTGGCCACCATCACGAACGCCAGCACCGCGCACAGCGCCAGCGCCCCCACCACCAGCGCCGTCTGTTCCAGCTGCAGCAGCAGGTAGAGCAGGCCGTAGAGCAGGGCAATGCCCGCGCCGAACGGCAGGCCGCGCCGCACGCTGCGCAGCATGTGGCAGGCGTAGTAGGCCAGCAGCAGCACGCACGCGCTGGCCGCCGCCGCGTAGGCCGTGCCGAACGGCAGGTGCTCGGACAGGCTCACCAGCAGCAGGAAGAAACTGCACAGGGCGCTACCCACGAGCAGGTACTGCACCGGATGCACCCGGAGCCGCTGCAGCAGCTCGAACAGGCCCACGGCCACGAAGGTGAGCGCGATGAACAACACGCCGTATTTCGTGGCGCGGTCGGAGAGCGAATACGGGTTGACCGGATCGATGAACGACACGCCGAACGCGTCGGCGCAGCCCGCCTCGGACGTGCCCGGCGGTTCGTAGGGCACCGCATCGCCCACGAGATCGCAGAGGCGGCGATTGGCGGCCACGTCCTGCTGCGCGGTGGAGGCCAGCGCGGAGAGGTGCCAGCGCGCCGTGAACCCGTCCTCGCCGACGGTGCGCTCGGAGGGCAGGAAGCGGCCCCCGAACGACGGATGCGGCCAGCTGCTCTGCAACTGCACGTCGGTCGTGCCGCCCAGGGGCACGACGGAGAGGCGTTCGGTGCCTACCAGTTCGAGGTCCACGGAGGCGCTCAGGGGCTCGCCGCGCCCGCGCAGCAATTCCGGCAGCGGCGTGTGCAGGCCGCGGGTGTAGGTGGGATGGAAGGTGCCGGGCTTGAGCGCCAGCGGCTGCCCATCGACCTCCACGCGGGCGGCGCGGATGCCGCGGGCATCGCCCACGGCCAGCATGAGGATGGGCGCGCCGCACTGCATGCGCGATCCCTCCACGGTGGCGTGCGGCCGTAGGTCCGCGAGCGGGGCCCAGCGCGCGGTGACGTGGGCCTGCAGGGTATAGGCGTTGACCTGGTGCAGGCCGCGCGCCAGCTGCTGCATCGCGGCGCCGGAGCGCACCTGCAGCGATTCGGGCATGGCGGTGAGCAGGAACTCGCGCCGCTGCTCGGCCGTGCGGCGCTCCTCGCCCTTGCCGGTCACGATATCCCAGGTTTCCACGCAGGCGCTGTGCAGCATCGGCCCGAGCAGCGTCTGCGGCCCGGCCAGGCTCTGGGCCACGCTGCGGGTGGCCTCGCTGCGGTAGTGCTGCCGGTCGCGCACGATGTCTTCGATCATGCCGAGCCCGAAGAGCAGCAGCAGGGTGACCGCGAACAGCGCGGCGGCTTTGGCGAGAAAGGGACGTTTCAAGGGAAGCTCCTCCGGCAAGTGGTGATGGAGGGGCAGTCTGGGCTCCGGGTGTGAGGGGGAGATGAGGTGTGTGAGGCGGGCGTGAAGTCGCGCGGTGCGGCGCCGCGACGCGACGGAACGCGGCTGCCGCGGGCCCGCGGTCCGGATGCGTCCGCCCGGAGGGCCGTCAGCCGCCGAGCACCAGCGTCGCCCGCAGCCCCTGGGCGGTGCTGGCGACGTCGAGCCGGCCCCCGTGCAGCGCCATGACGCGCTTCACGATCGCCAGCCCCAGGCCCGAGCCGCTGCGCGTGCCGTCCGGCCGCGCGGTGGTGAAGAAGCGTTCGCCCAGCCGCGGCAGGGCGTAGTCCGGCACGCCCGGCCCTTCGTCCTGCACGGTGGCGGTGGGGCCGTCCAGCACCACGCGCACGGTGCCGCCCGCGGGCGAGAAGTCGATCGCGTTGTCGACGAGGTTGCCCAGCGCGAGGGTGATGAGCTCGGCCTCCCACGGGCCGCTGCCGCCGTCGCCCTCCAGTTGCAGCCGCACGCCGCGCTGGCGGGCGCGCGCGGCGCACTGGCGCAGGGCGGCCTCGGCGCAGGCGCGCAGCGCCACGGGCGCGGCGCCGGCCTCGGCATGCTGGCGCTGCTCCAGCTTGCTCAACTCCAGCAGCCGGTCGACGAGGCGCTGCAGCCGCTCGCTCTGCTCCACCACCTGGGCCGCGAACTGCCGGCGGTCGTCTGCGGGCAGGTCGTCCTGCAGCAGCTCGCCCGCGCCGCGGATGGCCGCCACGGGGCTCTTGAGCTCGTGGGTGAGGGCGCGCACGTAGCCCTCGATGTAGTCGCGGCCCGCGAGCCGCTCGCGCATGCGGTCCATGGCGCGCGCCAGGTCGCCCAGTTCCCCCGGCACGCGCGGCACCGGCGGCGGCGGGCCCGCGCCCTCGCCCGGCGCCTGCACGCTGCGGGCATAGTCGCGCAGCCGGCGCACGTGCCACACCGTCCACACGGTGACGGCCACGCCCACGGCGGCCGACAGCGCGAGCAGCAGCAGCCCGCCCTGCAGCACCTTGCGCTCGGCGCGGTCGATGAAGCGCTGCACCGTGCGCGTCGGCTTCGCCACCGTGAGCACCCCGCCGATGCGCCGCTCGCCTCCGGCGGCGCCACCGATCCAGATGGGTGCGGCCACGTACATCACGCCACTGGTGTCGTCCGTCTGCACGTCGCGTGTGGCGCGGGCGCCGTACTCGCCGCGCAGCGTGCGGGCCACGTCGCGCCACTGCGAGTAATCGTCGCCCACGGAGCGCCGCTCGGTGTCGAAGAGCACGCGCCCGCGCGCATCGGTCACGTAGATGCGGAAGTCCAGCGTCTGCTTCGAAAGGCCCCAGATGGACGCATCGACCGGCCGGGCCGCATAGCGGCGCACGTGGCGGGCGAAATCGCTGTTCTCCGCGCCAGCCGCGAGGCGCCCGCTCGCTAGGTCGTCGCTCGCCAGCTCCGCGAGCAGGTTGGCGGTGTCCACCATCATGTCCTCCATCACCTCCCGCACGCTGGGCTTGATCTCGGCCGTGAACACCCGCAGCACGAAGAATGCCGCGATGCCGTTGATGAGGAAGAACGCGAACAGCAGCCGCAGTCCGAGGCGCATGGTCAGCCCCCTGCCCGCAGCGTCTGCGCTGGGCTAGCTTCAATGAAGTGATGCAGGGCGCTGGTTTGCCCGCAGACACCCGCCCGCCCCCGGTCCCGACCCTTCGAAAGGCCGCGGAGCAGGCCAAGCCAGCGGACGCCGTGGAACCGGCTTCGCCGGGCCACCGGCGTCGTCCCCCCTCGGGGGGATGGCGCGAAGCGCCTCAGGGGGGGCCTCATACTTCTAACGAATAGCCCATGCCGCGCTGCGTGCGGATGTACTCGCGCGCCGGATCGGCCTCGCGCAGCTTGGCGCGCAGGGTCTTGACGTGGGTGTCCACGGTGCGGTCGGTGCTCTCGCTGTCGCTGCCCCAGGCGGCGGCCAGCAGGGCGTCGCGCGCGTGGATGCGGCCGGCGCCGGCGAGCAGTACCGAGAGCAGCCGGTATTCGCGCCGCGTGAGCTCCAGCGGCCGGCCGTGCAGGTGCACGCGCTGGCCGGCCAGGTCGTCGTGGAAGGCGCTGCCGGCCGCTGGCGAAACCGCCCCGGCAGGCACGGCCGCGGGCCCGGCGGAGCGGCGCAGCAGCGCCTTGGCGCGCGCCGCCAGCTCCCGCGGGCTGAAGGGCTTGGGCAGGTAGTCGTCGGCGCCGAGCTCCAGCCCCAGCACGCGGTCGATCTCCTCCCCGTGCGCGCTGAGCATCAGCACCGGCAGGCCGTGGCCCTGCTGCCGCAGCTCCCGCAGCAGATCCAGTCCGCTGCCGTCGGGCAGGCCGACGTCCAGCACCAGCAGATCGAAGCGGTGGCTGCGCAGCAGGCCGCGGGCATCGCTCAGCAGCAGGCTGTGGCTCACCGCCAGGCCGTCGCGTTCCAGCGCATAGGCCACCGTGCGCGCGATCGCCGGGTCGTCCTCCACGAGCAGCAGGCGTGCGGCCATGGTCAGCGCGCCACCAGCACGGGAAACAGCTTGCCCAGCCCGTCGGCCATCACCTCCACCGCCAGCGCCGCGAGGATCAGCCCCATGAGCCGCGTCATCACGTTGATGCCGGTCTTGCCCAGCACGCGCGCGATCGGGTCGGCGAGAGCGAAGCACACTGCCGTGGCCAGCGCGATCACCACGCCGTAGCCCACCAGCGCGAGGTGCTGCCAGACGGTCTGTGCCCGGTCGGCATAAATCACCACGGTGGACATGCTCGCCGGCCCGGTGAGCAGCGGGATGGTGAGCGGCACCACGGCGATGCTGTCGCCCTGCGCGGCCTTCTCGGCGCCTTCCTCCAGCTCGTGGGTGTGGGGCTTGGCCTCGGCGGGTTGCGCATTGAGCATGTTCATCGCGCTGATGAGCAGCAGCATGCCGCCGCCCACCTGGAAGCTCTGCAGCGAGATGTTGAAGAACGCGAGGATCTGCAGGCCCAGCAGCGCGCAGGCCGCGATCACGCAGAACGCGCTGAACGCCGCCACCTGGATGGTGCGCCGCCGCTGGCGCGGCGAGAACCCGTCGGTGTAGTGGATGAAGAAGGGGACGATGGCCAGCGGGTTCACGATGGCCAGCAGGGTGATGAGCGGTTTGAGGTCCATGGGGGGACTTCCTGGGTCAGCGGCCGCCGGAGACTTCCAGCAGGCTCATGGTGGTGTAGCTCGCGGCGTCCGACATCAGCCAGACGATGGACTCCGCCACCTCCTCGGCCGTGCCGCCGCGGCCCATGGGCACCTGGTGGGCGAGGTCGCGCACGCGGTCGGGCAGGCCGCCGCTGGCGTGGATCTCCGTGTCGATCAGGCCGGGCCGCACCGCATTCACGCGGATGCCCTCGGCCGCCACTTCGCGCGCGAGGCCCACGGTCATCGCGTCGATCGCGCCCTTGGCGGCCGCATAGTCCACGTACTGATGGGCCGCCCCCAGGCGGGCCGCGGCGCTGGAGACATTGACGATGCTCCCGCCGCTGCCGCCTTCGCGGGTGCTCATGCGCCGCACGGCCTCGCGGGCGCAGAAGAAGCTGCCCAGCACGTTGATGCCGAACATGCGCCGCAGCCGCTCGCCGCCCATCTCCGACACGCGCGAGGGCACGTCCACCACGCCGGCGTTGTTCACCAGGGCCGAAAGCCGGCCCAGCCGCGCATCCACCGCCGCGAAGAGGGCCACGACCTGCGCTTCGTCGGCCACGTCACCCTGCAGCGCGACGGCCTCGCCGCCCTCCGCCAGGATGCCATCCACCACGCGCGCCGCCGCGGCCGCGTCGCGGGCGTAGTTCACGGCCACGGCCCAGCCGCGCCGGGCCGCGAGCCGGGCGGTGGCCGCGCCGATGCCGCGGCTGCCGCCCGTCACCAAAACCACTTTTTTGTCCATGGGAGCGTCTCCTGCAAGAATGCCGTGGCGCGATTACAGCACCGCCGGCCCCGGGCAGGCGTGCGCTGCGATCGGTTCTTTTTCGCCGTCCCCGCACGCGGGGGCGTTCACGCAGTCAATATCGAAGGAGTGACGACATGGGCAGTTTCGTGGATCTGGCTTCGGCCGACGGTTTCAAGGTACCCGCCTGGGTAGCGAAGCCCGAGGGCCCGGCGCGCGGTGCCGTGGTGGTGCTGCAGGAAATCTTCGGCGTGAATTCGCACATCCGCTCCGTGGCCGACCGCTATGCGGCGGCCGGCTACCTGGCGGTGGCGCCCGCCACCTTCGCGCGCGTGCAGCCGGGCGTGGAGCTGGGCTACAGCGACGACGACATGAAGGAAGGCTTCGGCCTCAAGCAGCAGGTCGAGGCGCTGCCGGGCGCCGGCGTGCTGCCCGACATCCAGGCGGCCATCGACCATGCGGCCCAGCAGAGCGGCGGCAAGGTCGGCATCGTGGGCTACTGCTGGGGCGGCCTGCTGTCCTGGAGGGCGGCGTGCGAGCTGCAGGGCCTGTCGGCGGCCGCGGTGTACTACGGCGGCGGCATCACGGGCGAGCAGGAAGTGGCCCGCACGCCACGCTGCCCGGTGATCGCGCACTTCGGAAAGCGCGACCACTACATCCCGCTCGACGGCGTGGAGGCCTTCCGCAAGGCGCATCCGGAGGTGGAGGCCTACATCTACGAAGCCGACCACGGCTTCAACTGCGACCAGCGCGGCTCCTACGACGCGCCCTCGGCAGACCTGGCGCGCGAACGCACGCTGGCATTCTTCGCGAAGCACCTGGGCTGAGCTGCTGCAGGGGCGTGCGCCAGAGGCCCGCCGTCGGGCCTTTGAAACCGGCGCAGCGTCATCCTCCCGTCAATGCGCCCCTGCGGCCGCGTCCGCGCTGCCCGCGCTCGCGCGCACCGGATGGGACAGCCACACGAGCGGGATCAGCAGCAGGAAAAGCACGGCCGACGCATAGAAGATGTCGTTGGCCGCCAGCATGAAGGCCTGCTGGTTCACCAGCCGCTCCACCTGCGCGAGCGCCTGCTCGGCGGTGAGTCCGCCGGCCTGCAGCCCCTGCAGCGTCTGCGTGACGGCCACGCCACCCTGCTGCAGCCCTTCGGTGAGCTGGGCGTGGTGCAGCGTGGCGCGCCGCTCCCACAGCGTGGTCGAGACCGAGGTGCCGATCGCGCCGGCCGTGATGCGCATGAAGTTCGACAGCCCCGAGGCCGAGGGGATGCGCGCGGGCGCGATCTCCGACAGCGTGATCGTCACCAGCGGGATGAAGAAGAACGCCATGGCGATGCCCTGGATGATGGTGGGCACCATGATCGTCATCAGATCGGCCTGCGTGTTGAAGCGCGAGCGCATCCACAGCACCAGGGCGAACACCAGGAAGGCGAAGGTCGCGAAGCGGCGCGGGTCCACCTTGGCGATGTTCTTGCCCACCACCGGCGAGAGCACCAGCGCCAGCAGGCCCACCGGCGCCATCACCATGCCCGCCTGCGTGGCGGTGTAGCCCATGTACTGCTGCAGCCAGAGCGGCAGCAGCACCACGTTGCCGAAGAACAGGCCGTAGCCCACCGACGTGGCCAGCGCACCGGCCCAGAAGTTGCGGATCTTGAAGAGCGACAGGTCCACCACCGGGTGGTCTTCTCCGCGCTCCCAGACCATGAAAGTGATGAAGCCCACCACGGCCACGACGGCGCAGGCCACCACCCAGGGCGAGGCGAACCAGTCGTGCTCCTTGCCGATGTCCAGCATCACCTGCATCGCCGCCACCCAGATGACGAGCAGGGCGAGGCCGACCGAGTCGATCGGCAGCGCGCGCCGCTCGGATTCGCGCTTGTGGAAGATGCCCCAGGTGACCAGCACCGCCACGATGCCTACGGGCACGTTGATGTAGAAGATCCAGGGCCAGGTCAGGTTGTCGGTGATCCAGCCGCCCAGCAACGGCCCCATCACGGGCGCGATGAGCGTGGTCATCGACCACATCGCCATCGCCAGGCCCGCGAGCGCGCGCGGGTAGCTGGAGAGCAGCAGCGATTGCGACAGCGGGATCATCGGCCCCGCCACGAAGCCCTGCAGCGCGCGGAACGCGATCAGCGTGGCCATGTTGGGGGCGATGCCGCACAGCAGCGAGGCGATCACGAAGAGCGTCACGCTGGCCACGAACAGGCGCACCTGCCCGAAGCGCTGCGACAGCCAGCCGGTGAGCGGCACGGCGATGGCGTTGGCCACCGCGAAGCTGGTGATGACCCAGGTGCCCTGCGTGGGGCTCACGCCGAGGTCGCCCGCGATGGCGGGCAGGGACACGTTGGCGATCGACGTGTCCAGCACGTTCATGAACGTGGCCGCCGAGAGGGCCAGCGTGCCCCACATGCGCGCGCTGCCTTCGAGCGGCGGCGGCGCCAGGGGCGGTGTGTGGGTGGGAGAGGACATGGAAGTTCCGGGATGGGGTCAGCGCCGCCGCGGATCAGTGGGTCTGCGGCTGGCTGGCCGCATGCGTGGCGGCGGCGGTGCGCACCGGCCGGGCCCGGGCGGCGGCCGCGTCGCCGCGGGTGGGCGTCTGCCGGGCATCGCCCACGCGGGCGGCCGGTCCCGCGTTGGCCGCGATGATGCGGGCCACCTCGTCATCGGCGCCCTTGTCGAGGTCCGAGTACACGGCGGTCTGCGCCACGGCCTGCGCGCGCGGGGCATCGGCCAGCAGGGCGCCGCTGCGGTCCTGGGTGTTCACCGTCACGTCCATCGAGAGGCCCACGCGCAGCGGATGGTCCTTGAGCTGCTCGGCGTCGAGCGCGATGCGCACGGGCACGCGCTGCACCACCTTGATCCAGTTGCCGGTGGCGTTCTGTGCCGGCAGCAGCGCGAACGCCGCGCCCGTGCCCACACCCAGCCCCACGACCTTGCCGGTGTACTCCACCTTGCTGCCGTAGAGGTCGGCCGTGAGCTTGGCGGGCTGGCCCAGGCGCAGGTTGCGCAACTGGTTTTCCTTGAAGTTCGCATCCACCCAGACATGGCTGAGCGGCACGATGGTCATGAGCGGCGCACCGGGCGCGACGCGCTGGCCGAGCTGCACGGTGCGCTTGGCGACATAGCCGTCCACCGGCGCGGGCAGGGCGGTGCGGCGCTCGGCCAGGTATGCCTCGCGCACCTTGGCGGCGGCGGCGAGCACGTTGGGGTTCTCCTGCACCGGCACGCCCTGCGTGAGCGACTGGTTGCTGGTCAGCTGCTCGCGGGCGGCCTCCACGCCGGCCTGCGCGGCGGCCAGCGCCGAACGGGCCGCGTCCACCTGGTTCTGCGCATGCTGCAGCTCCTCCTTGGAGACCGCGCCGTTGCCCGAGAGGGACTGCCGACGCTGCAGGTCCTGCTGGGCGCGCGCCACGTCCGACCGTGCCTTCGTCACCTCGGCCTGGCGCAGGTTGATCTGCGCGTTCAGCGAGCCGTTGTTCACGTACACGGTGCGCGCCTGGCGCACGGCCTGGGCCAGGCCCGCCTCGGCCTGCGCGAGCGCCACGCGGGCATCGGACGGGTCCAGCCGCACCAGCGGAGCACCGGCCTTCACGAAGTCGGTGTCGTCGGCCATGATGGACATCACCGTCCCGCCGGTCTGCGGCGTGATCTGGATGACGTTGCCCTGCACGTAGGCGTTGTCGGTGTCCTCGTAGTGGCTCAGCACGAGCCAGTCGTACAGGCCCCACCCGGCGCCCGCCACGACGACGACGGCGGCCAGGGCCACCAGGGTCTTGCGGCGGCGGGTCTTGGCGTGCGGTGCGGCGGCCGGAGCATTGGAGGAATCGGAAGCGTTCTGGGGTGCGTTCATGGAAGTGTCTCCCCGCGGGAAGCAGACATGGAAATGGCAATCCGCGCGGCAGGATGGAGGGAATCGGAAAGGGAGAAAACGTCGGCTGGAGCGTCAGCGGGCGGCGCCCGCGGCCGCGGGTGCGGCGGCGAGGACCGGATCGGTGGCGGCATAGCCGCCGCCCAGTGCCCGCGCGAGCCGTGCCTGCGTGTCCAGCCGGCGCGCGGCGAGGTCCACCGCCTGGCGGCGCTGCTGCAGCACGCTGGTTTCGGCGGACAGCACGTTCAGGTAGTTGCCCAGGCCCGCCCGGTAGCGCTGCTGCGCGATGGCGTAGGCGCTCTCGGCCGCGGCCTGCGCCTCGCGCTGCTCGGCCATCTGCTGGTCGATGGAGCGCGCGGCGGCGATCTGGTCGGCCGTTTCATGCAGCGCGTCCAGCAGCGTGGCGTTGTAGCTCTCCACCGCCGCATCCACGTCGGCGGCCTTGCCGCGCAGGTTGGCGCGCAGCCGGCCCGCCTCGAAGATCGGCAGGCGGATGGCCGGGCCCACGCCCCATTCGCGGCTGCCGCCCTTGACGAAGTTGTCCAGCCCCAGCGACGCCAGGCCCACGAAGGCCGTGAGGTTCACGTTGGGATAGAACTGCGCACGGGCCACGGCCACCTCCTGGGAGGCGGCCTCCACGCGCCAGCGCGCGGCGGCGATGTCCGCGCGGCGGCCCAGCAGGTCCGCGGGCAGCGCGGCCGGCAGGGCGATGGGGCGCAGGGACGCCAGCGGGGCCGGCACCAGCGACTGCGCCGCGCCGGGCTGGCCGACGAGCGCATCCAGCGCGTTGCGGGCCATGGCGGCCTGCTCGCGCAGCCCCTCGATCTGCTGGCGCGCCTCGGGCAGGCTGCCCTCGCTCTGGCGCTCTTCCAGGCGCGTATCTAGCCCGGCGCTGACCCGGTCGCGTACCAGCGAGAGCGTCTGGCTGCGCTGCTCCAGCGTGCGCTGCGCCACGCCGAGCTGGGCCTGCAGCCGCGCCAGTTCCACATACTGCCGAGCCACGTTCGATGCCAGCAGCACCCGTGCGGCCTGCGCATCGGCGACGGCGGCGTTGGCGCTGCCCACGGCGGCGTCGATGGCCGCACGGTTCTTGCCGAAGAAATCCAGCTCCCAGCTGCCCGTCAGGCGGCCCGTGGCGCTGTTCTCGGTGGCGCCGCCGAGCGGCGGCGGGTAGATGGAGTTGGCGCTGTAGTGCTGGCGCGTGGCGTCGAGGCTTCCGTTCACCTGCGGGCGGTCGGCGGCGCGGGTCGCTTCCGTGTAGGCGCGGGCGCGTGCGATGCGGGCCTCGGCCAGCTTCAGGTTGGGGCTTTGCGCCAGGGCCTGGTCGATGAGCGCATCGAGCTGCGCATCGCCGAAGCCGCGCCACCAGTCGGAGGCCACGGCGGGGTCCGCGAAGGCGCGCGCGGCATCGGCCACGCCCTGGGCCTGCGCGGCGAGGCCGAGGGACGCCGCGTCGCGCATCTTCGCCTGGGATGCGATGCCGGACATGTCGGCACAGGCCGTCAGCCCGAGCAGCGCGAACGCCACCGTGCCGAAGTACTGCGCCGCCGCATGCCAGCGCGGCGCGGCGGGCAGCGCCGGCGCTCCCGGCACCGGGCCGGTGGGAGCGGGAGGAAGGGGAGCCAGATGGTTGTTCATGTTGTGTCGTGCTCGAGGAAAAGGGGTGGGCGGTGCGTTAAGCGCCGTCCGGCGGCGTCAGCCGCGTGGTGACGTTCTCGTAGATGCGGGCCAGGTAGCCGCGGAACGCCGCCGCTTCCGCCTCGCTGAAGCCGTGCAGGGCCGTGCTCTGCAGATCCAGCAGCAGCGCGGGCAATTGGGCAGCGGCGGCATGGCCTTCCTCGGTCAGCGCGAGGTGGACCACGCGGCGGTCTTCCTGCGAACGCTCGCGGCGGCACAGGCCCTTGGCTTCCAGCCGGTCCAGCAACCGGGTCATGCCGCCCGCGTCGAGCTGGCAGACCCGGGCGAGGGCGGCCACGGTGCTTTCCTGCCCGGAGGCCAGGAAGATCCTCAGCAGCGGGCGCCACTGCGCGTCGGTCAGCCCCAGCGGCTCCACGCGGCGATCTACCTCGCTGCCCATCAGGCTGACGATGCGGCGCATCTGGTAGCCGATGCTCTGTTCGATGAGGCCGTGGGCGGGAGGGGACGCAGCTGTCGAAGAATTCATGCCGCAACATTAATTGACTAGACAAATAATGTCAAGTCTTTGATTGCGGCGCAAGGGGTTCGACGAGGGATGGGCACGGCCGCGACCAGCCCCGCCATGGCGGAGCGGTGGCAAGCGGATGGGAAGAGGCCCCGGCGCGGCGGCCGGTCTCCGTTGCTGCCCGTCAGCCGGGACGGGCGGACATCGTCAATGCTGCCCGGTGCGTGCCAGGTAGCGCTTGCGCCAGAACAGCGCCACCAGCGCGATGGCGATCACCGTCATCGTCGCCATGGCCCACCAGAAGCCGTCCTGCTTGTGGACCAGGGGAATGAATTCGAAATTCATGCCGAAGATGCCCGCGATCAGGTTGAGTGGCAGGAACACGGCCGTGAGGGCGGTGAGCGTGCGCATGATGTCGTTGGTGCGGTTGCTCTGCACGCTGAAGTGCATCTGCACGGCCGTCTCGGTGCTCTGCTCCAGCCGGCGCACATGGTGCACCACGCGCTCGATGTGCTCGAGCACGTCGCGGCTGCGCACCTTGAGCAGTTCCAGCTCGCGCAGCGCGGCCATGCCGTCGGGCAGGGCCCAGGTCTCCAGCGTGTCCACCCAGTCCTGCACGGCGGCGCGCTGGTCCTCGCAGATTTCGTCGAGCTGGTGCAGCGTGAGCCGCGCGTCCAGCAGCGCGCTCCAGTTGGCGAAGCGTCCGCGGGGCCGCAGCAGTTCCGCCTGCCAGTGGTCGAGCTGGCGGGAGAGTTCGCGCCGCAGGTCCAGGTAGTTGTCCACGATCAGGTTCACCACGCGCAGCATCAGGTCCGCCGGGCTGGTCGGCAGGCGCGTGCCCGGCGCCGGAGCGGTGCGCTGCTCGCGCGCCAGCGTTTCCGACGGGGGATGCTCGGCCGTGGCGATCTCCGCCGTCGGCTCCTGCACCGCTGCCGGGGGCGGCGCGGGCTGGTGGGCGGTGAGCAGGCGCGCGGCGAACGCATCGCGCACGGTGCAGTCGTCCGGATGCACCGACAGCAGCACCTGGTCGAACACCGCGAAGCCGACCGGGCTGGTGTCGATGCGGCGCAGCACCGGCGGCGCGGCCCGCTTGGCGCCCAGTCCGGAGAGGCTCGCCAGGCTGGGCACCTCGCCGGTGTCGCACCGGGTGGCGCTCAGCCGGCGGAACACCAGCACGTCGTACTGCGAGGTGTAGTCGTAGTGCGACGGCAGCTGCGCATTCAGCAGGTCGGAGACGTGCAGGTCGACCAGCTGCTGGCCCGCCAGCGCCTGCAGGGCCGACTGCAGCGCACCCAGCCGTGCCGAGAAGGTCGCGCGCGTGCAGGCGATCCACACGAAGCCCTGCGCGGGCATGCGCTGCGGGATGGCGTCCAGCTCGCGCGCGCCCTGCGGCTGGATGTGGAAGACGCGGACCTTGCCGTCCGAATCCGCGGTCAAGGCCGCACCCCGCGTGGGCTTTTCCCTGCTTTCCCCGGTGCCGGGCAGATCGGCGACATGGGGCCTTACTTCGCCAGCAGGCGCGCGGCGTCGCGCGCGAAGTACGTGAGGATGCCGTCCGCGCCCGCGCGCTTGAACGCGAGCAGCGATTCCATCATCACCGCATCGTGGTCGAGCCAGCCGTTCGCGGCCGCCGCCTTCAGCATGGCGTATTCGCCGCTCACCTGGTAGGCGAAGGTCGGCACGCGGAACTCGTCCTTCACGCGGCGCACCACGTCCAGGTAGGGCATGCCGGGCTTGACCATCACCATGTCCGCGCCCTCGGCGATGTCCAGCGCCACCTCGCGCAGCGCCTCGTCGGTGTTGCCCGGATCCATCTGGTACACGTTCTTGTCGGCCTTGCCGAGCGCGCCGCGCGTGCCCACGGCGTCGCGGAACGGTCCGTAGAAGGCGCTCGCGTACTTCGCGCTGTAGGCCATGATGCGCGTATGGATGTGGCCCTGAGCCTCCAGCGCGTCGCGGATCGCGCCGATGCGGCCGTCCATCATGTCGCTGGGCGCCACGATGTCCACGCCCGCCTCGGCATGCGTGAGCACCTGGCCGACGAGGATCTCCACCGTCTCGTCGTTCAGGATGTAGCCGGTCTCGTCGAGCATGCCGTCCTGGCCGTGGCTGGTGTAGGGGTCCAGCGCCACGTCGGTGAGCACGCCCAGCTCGGGGAATTCTTTCTTCAAGGCCCGCACCACGCGGGGAATCAGGCCGTCGGGGTTCAGGGCCTCCTTGCCGTCCGGCGTCTTGAGCGCCGCGTCGATCGAAGGGAACAGCGCCAGCACCGGGATGCCCAGGCGCACGCAGTCTTCCGCCACGGGCAGCAACAGGTCCAGGCTCAGCCGGCCCACGCCCGGCATCGAGGGCACGGCCTGGCGGTGGTTCGTGCCTTCGTGCACGAACACCGGGTAGATGAAATCGTGCGCCGACAGCCGGTGCTCGCGCACGAGGTTGCGGGTGAACGCGTCGCGCCGCAGCCGGCGGGGACGGTGCTGGGGAAAGGGCGGGGGGCTGGAGAGGTGCATCCCGAAATTGTGCTCCCGTTTCGGAAGTGCGTGCCGCCGGACGGGCGCCCGCCCCCACGTACACTGCCACCCATGCTCTGGGTCAAAGCCTTCCACATCGTCTTCGTGGCCAGCTGGTTCGCCGGCCTGTTCTACCTGCCGCGCATCTTCGTGAACCTCGCGATGGTGCCGCCCGATTCCACCGCCGAGCGCGAGCGCCTGCAGCTCATGGCGCGCAAGCTGCTGCGCTTCACCACGCTGCTGGCCGTGCCCGCGCTGGCGCTGGGGCTGTGGCTCTACCTGGGCTACGGCATCGGCCGCGGCCCCGGCAACGGCTGGATGCACGCCAAGCTCACCGTGGTGGTGCTGGCCGTGGGCTACCACCACGCCTGCGGCGTGCTGCTGCGCAAGTTCGTCGCCGGCCGCAACGGCCACAGCCACCGCTGGTACCGCTGGTTCAACGAGGTGCC
Organism: uncultured Acidovorax sp.; assembly: GCA_913774955.1. Classification (GTDB taxonomy): domain Bacteria; phylum Pseudomonadota; class Gammaproteobacteria; order Burkholderiales; family Burkholderiaceae_C; genus Paracidovorax. The sequence goes on along the minus strand of CAJYKV010000016.1, from coordinate 7,347 downwards.
CGTGCTGCTGTTGGTGGCGGCGGTGGTGCTGGTGGTCGTCAAACCGTTCTGATCCGGGTGCGCGCTGCCGTGCACAAGACCTCCGCCTGGCCGCTCGCGCTGACCTACATCGCGCTCATCGTCTTCGCGAGCCTGTTCCCTTTCGAAGGCTGGCGCGAGCAGGGCATATCGCCCCTGGTCTTCCTCACGGCCCGCATCCCGCCGCCATACTGGACCTGGTTCGACGTCAACATCAACGTCGCGGGCTATGCGCCGCTGGGCTTCCTGCTGGCCCTGGCCCTGCTGCGCACCGGCTGGCCGCGCGCCGCCGTGCCGGTCGCCGTGCTGTGCGGCGGCATGCTCTCCATGCTCATGGAGCTGCTGCAGATCTACCTGCCGCGCCGCGTGCCTTCCAACATGGATCTGCTCCTCAACACGGCCGGCACCCTGGTCGGCGCGCTCGTGGCCGCCCTGCTGGAGCGACTGGGCGCCATCGCCCGATGGAGCCGGCTGCGCGCGCGCTGGTTCGTGCCGGATGCCAGCGGCGCGCTGGTGCTCATGGCGCTCTGGCCCGCGGCCCTGCTATTCCCTGCCGCCGTGCCGTTCGGGCTGGGGCAGGTGTGGGAGCGCCTGGAGGCGACGCTCGCCGATACGCTGGCCGACACGCCGTTCCTCGAATGGCTGCCCGTGCGCGACACCCCGCTGGAGCCCCTGATGCCCGGCGCGGAACTGCTCGCCGTGCTGCTCGGCCTGCTCATTCCCTGCCTGCTGGGCTACTGCATCATCCGCCAGGTCGGCCGACGGGCGGCCTACGCCTGCGGCACGGTCGCGGCCGGCGTGGCGGTGACGGCGCTCTCTGCCGCCCTGAGCTACGGTCCGGCGCACGCCTGGGAGTGGCTGGGCCTGCCTGCGCGGGTGGGCATCTGCGCGGGCCTGGTCGCCGCCCTGCTGCTGGTGATGGTGCCCCGCCGCGCGGCCGGCGTGCTGCTGCTGCTCGTGCTGGTCTGGCACCTCAACCTGCTCAACCAGGCGCCGACCAGCGCGTACTTCGCCGAAACCCTGCTCGCCTGGGAGCAGGGGCGCTTCATCCGCTTCTACGGCCTGGGGCAGTGGCTCGGCTGGCTCTGGCCGTATGCCGCGCTGGTGTACGTGGTGCAGCAGGTCGCGCGCCGGCCGGCACCGCAGGCGCCCGCGGCGGTGCCCGCGGTGCCTGAACCCCGGGTTCCCTAGAATCCGTCCATGACCGACGACACCTCCCAGCCCTCCGGCTACTACGCCCGCCACATCTTCTTCTGCCTCAACGAGCGCGCCAATGGCGAAGACAGCTGCGCCCACCACGGCGCGAAAGAGGCGTTCGACCACTGCAAGTCGCGCGTGAAGGCCGAGAAGCTCGCCGGCCCCGGCAAGGTGCGCGTCAACAAGGCCGGCTGCCTGGACCGCTGCGCGGGCGGGCCCATCGCCGTCGTCTATCCCGAGGGCACCTGGTACACCTACGTGGACAAGAGCGACATCGACGAAATCGTCGAATCGCACCTCAAGAACGGCCAGGTCGTCGAACGACTGCTCACGCCGCCGGAACTCGGGCGCTGATCCGGGCTCAGAGCCCCGGTTTCCCGCGCCCGTGGCGCACCCGCGGGCCCCGGCCACAGGCCGCCGGGCCCCCCGTGCGCGCGCCGCTTCTCCCCACTGCAGACGGACATCCGAAGTGAACGCCCAGACTGAACGCCTGACCTTCTCCGGCCCGGCCGGCGCCATCGAGGCGCTGCGCGACGCGGCCGCCCCGGCCGACGGCGCCGCCCCGCGCGGCGTGGCCGTGATCGCCCATCCCCATCCGCTGTTCGGCGGCACCATGGACAACAAAGTGGTGCAGACCCTCGCGCGGGCCTTCGTCGCCAGCGGCTGGACGGCGGTGCGCTTCAACTTCCGCGGCGTGGGCGCCACCGCGGGCACCTACGACGAAGGCCGCGGCGAACTCGACGACCTGCTGGCCGTCGTCGAACAGGCGGCGCCCGAAGGCCCCCTGGCGCTGGCCGGCTTCTCGTTCGGTGCCTTCGTCACCAGCCATGCGCTGGCGAAGCTCTGGGAGCCGCGCGGCATCGAGCGCGCGGTGCTCGTGGGAACGGCCGCGAGCCGCTTCACCGTCGCCCCCGTCCCGGCCGAGGCCCATGGCCGCACGCTGGTCGTGCACGGAGAGCAGGACGACACCGTGCCGCTCGCCGCCGTGATGGACTGGGCCCGCCCGCAGACACTCCCTGTGACAGTCGTGCCGGGCGGCGGCCATTTCTTTCACGGACAATTGCCGCTGCTCAAAAGCCTGGTGGCACGGCACCTCACCGCGCAGGCCTGACCGGGCCGCCGGCCGGGCCCTGGCGCCGCGGCCCGTGCCCTTGCGTACCGCCCGCACCTTCTTCCGCTTTCCCTTTTTTCTCTTCTTCCCCGGACCTTCCCGAATGCATGCCTCCCTGAAGTCCTTCGTGCCCCTGCTGCGCTCCGTCGCCCTGGCCGCCGCGCTCGCGCCCGCCGCGCTCTGGGCGCAGGTGCAGACGCCCCAGCCGCCCGAGATCGCCGCGCGCAACTACCTATTGCTCGACGTGACCGCCGGGCAGGTGCTGGCCGCCAAGGACATCGACGCCCCCGTGGAGCAGGCCTCCCTCACCAAGCTCATGACCGGCTACCTGGTGTTCGACGCGCTGCGCGCCAAGAAGATCACGCTGGAGCAGAAGCTGCCCGTGAGCGAGCGCGCCTGGAAGATGCCGGGCTCGCGCATGTTCATCGACCCCAAGATGCAGGTGCCCGTGGAAGACCTCATCAAGGGCATGATCGTGCAGTCCGGCAACGACGCCACCATGGCCCTCGCCGAAGGCGTGGGCGGCACGGCCGAGAACTTCGTCAAGCTCATGAACGACCAGGCGCGTGCCCTGGGCATGAAGAACACGGCCTACAAGAACCCCGAAGGCCTCACCGAGCCCGGCCACACGACCACGGCGCGCGATCTGAGCGTGCTCGCCACGCGGCTCATGAAGGACTTCCCGGAGTACATGCACTACTACTCCACGAAGCACTACGCCTACCCGGGCACGCCGCCCTCCAACGGCACCAACCGCAATTCGCTGCTGTTCCGCGACCCGACGGTGGACGGCCTCAAGACGGGCCACACGTCGGCGGCCGGCTACTGCCTCGTGGCGACCTCCAAGCGCGAATTCCCGAACGTCGGACAGCGCCGCCTGCTCTCGATCGTGCTCGGCACCTCCAGCGAAAGCGCGCGCGCCAACGAAAGCCAGAAGCTGCTGAACTGGGGCTACACCGCCTACGACGCGGTCAAGCTCTTCGACGGCGGGCAGCCCGCCGCCACGCCCGCCCTCTGGAAGGGCACCCAGAACACGCTCAAGATCGGCCGCCCCGATCCGATCGTCGTCACCGTGCCCTCGGGCTCGGCCGGCAAGATCGCGACGCAGATCGTGCGGCAGGACCCGCTCGTGGCCCCATTCACCAAGGGCCAGTCCGTGGGCACGCTCAAGGTGTCGCTGGGCGACCAGCAGATCGCCGAGGTGCCGCTCGTGGCGCTCGAAACCGTCGAGCAGGCCGGCATCTTCGGCCGCGCCTGGGACGCGATCCGGCTCTGGATCAAGTGACGCCGGTGGGAGGGGCGGCGGGGGCTGTCGCGCCGCGCCTTGCCTCGCCCGGGCCGAACTGATACATTAGAAGGCTTTTCGGAATTTCCGAAGGGAATCACGTCTTCGTCCGAACCGAATCCATCGGGCGAAGTTTTCACGTTTAGGGACGATTCATGCCAACCATCAACCAGCTCATTCGTCAGGGGCGCGAGGTCGAAACGACCAAGTCCAAGAGCCCTGCGATGCAAAACTCCCCCCAGCGCCGCGGCGTGTGCACCCGTGTGTACACCACGACGCCCAAGAAGCCGAACTCCGCTCTGCGTAAGGTCGCCAAGGTGCGCCTGACCAACGGTTTCGAAGTCATCTCCTACATCGGCGGTGAAGGCCACAACCTGCAGGAACACAGCGTGGTGCTGGTCCGCGGCGGCCGTGTGAAGGATCTGCCCGGTGTGCGTTACCACATCGTGCGCGGCTCCCTTGACCTGCAAGGCGTCAAGGACCGCAAGCAGGCCCGTTCCAAGTACGGTGCCAAGAAGCCCAAGGCCAAGTAAGCCCTGCGCTTTTTCGCAAAGAATTTTCGGTGCTGTTCCCGCGTGGCGCGGTGAAGCAGCGTAGTGACCCCAAACGCAGGCGTTCTGCGCGGGTCGAGTAAGTGGGAGCCCCGATGGGTTCTCGCGGTGCCTGGAAAGGCGCCAACTGAAGCAAAGATAGAGGTGAGAAATGCCACGTCGTCGCGAAGTCCCCAAACGTGAAATCCTGCCGGACCCGAAGTTCGGCAACGTCGAGCTGTCCAAATTCATGAACGTGATCATGGAAGGCGGCAAGAAGGCAGTTGCAGAGCGCATCATCTATGGCGCCCTGGAACTCATCCAGAAGAAGCACCCCGACAAGGACGCCCTGGAAGCGTTCACCGTGGCCATCAACAACGTGAAGCCCATGGTGGAAGTGAAGTCCCGCCGCGTGGGTGGTGCCAACTACCAGGTGCCCGTGGAAGTGCGCCCCGTGCGCCGCCTGGCCCTGTCGATGCGCTGGATCAAGGAAGCCGCCCGCAAGCGCGGCGAGAAGTCCATGGCCCAGCGCCTCGCCAACGAGCTGCTGGAAGCCACGGAAGGCCGTGGCGGCGCGATGAAGCGCCGTGACGAAGTGCACCGCATGGCCGAAGCCAACAAGGCTTTCAGCCACTTCCGCTTCTAAGTCCGGGTTTCGTCCCCACATCTCGAAGGCTGGGAGCCCGACCTGCCAACATCCATTGGCGGGCGGGCTCTTGGCCGTTAAACGAAAGAAACATCATGGCACGCAAGACTCCCATCGAGCGCTACCGCAACATCGGTATCTCGGCCCACATCGACGCCGGCAAGACGACCACCACCGAGCGCATCCTGTTCTACACGGGTGTGAACCACAAGATCGGTGAAGTGCACGACGGCGCCGCCACCATGGACTGGATGGAGCAGGAGCAGGAGCGCGGCATCACGATCACGTCGGCCGCCACGACCTGCTTCTGGAAGGGCATGGACATGTCCTACCCCGAGCACCGCTTCAACATCATCGACACCCCCGGCCACGTGGACTTCACCATCGAGGTGGAGCGTTCCATGCGCGTGCTGGACGGCGCCTGCATGGTGTACTGCGCCGTGGGTGGCGTGCAGCCCCAGTCGGAGACCGTCTGGCGCCAGGCCAACAAGTACAAGGTGCCCCGCCTCGCGTTCGTCAACAAGATGGACCGCACCGGCGCGAACTTCTTCAAGGTCTACGACCAGATGCGCCTGCGCCTGAAGGCCAACCCTGTGCCCGTCGTGATTCCGATCGGCGCCGAGGAAGGCTTCAAGGGCGTGGTCGACCTGCTCAAGATGAAGGCCATCATCTGGGACGAAGCATCCCAGGGCATGAAGTTCACCTTCGAGGACATCCCGGCCGACCTGGTGGAATCCGCCAAGGAATGGCGCGAGAAGATGGTCGAGGCCGCTGCCGAAGCGTCCGAAGAGCTGATGAACAAGTACCTGGAAGAGGGCGACCTCTCCGAGGACGAGATCAAGTCCGGCCTGCGCACGCGCACGATCGCGACCGAAATCCAGCCGATGCTCTGCGGTACCGCCTTCAAGAACAAGGGCGTGCAGCGCATGCTCGACGCCGTGATCGACTACCTGCCGGCCCCCACCGACATCGATGATGTGACGGGCACCGACGAGGACGAGAACCCCGTCACCCGCAAGGCCGACGACAACGAGAAGTTCTCGGCGCTGGCATTCAAGCTGATGACCGACCCGTTCGTGGGCCAGTTGACCTTCGTGCGCGTGTACTCGGGCGTCCTGACCAAGGGCGACACCGTCTACAACCCGATCAAGGGCAAGAAGGAACGTATCGGCCGTATCGTGCAGATGCACGCCAACGAACGCCTGGAAGTGGAAGAAATCCGCGCCGGCGACATCGCTGCTTGCGTGGGCCTGAAGGACGTGACGACCGGCGAGACGCTGAGCGATCTCGACTCCCAGATCATTCTGGAGCGCATGGTGTTCCCCGAGCCCGTGATCACGCAGGCCGTCGAACCCAAGACGAAGACCGACCAGGAAAAGATGGGCATCGCCCTGCAGCGCCTGGCCGCCGAAGATCCGTCGTTCCGCGTGAAGACCGATGAAGAGTCGGGCCAGACGCTGATCGCCGGCATGGGCGAGCTGCACCTGGAAATCATCGTGGACCGCATGAAGCGCGAGTTCGGCGTGGAAGCCAACGTGGGCAAGCCCCAGGTGGCCTACCGCGAAACCATCCGCAAGACGGTGGAAGAAGCCGAAGGCAAGTTCGTGCGCCAGTCCGGCGGCAAGGGCCAGTACGGCCACGTCGTGCTCAAGATCGAGCCGAACGAGCCGGGCAAGGGCAACGAGTTCGTCGACGCCATCAAGGGCGGTGTGGTTCCTCGTGAATTCATCCCGGCCGTCGAGAAGGGCTTCAACGAAGCCGTGACGCAGGGCGTGCTGGCCGGCTACCCGGTCGTGGACGTCAAGGTCACGCTGCACTTCGGCTCCTACCACGACGTGGACTCGAACGAACTGGCGTTCAAGATGGCCGCCATCTTCGGCTTCAAGGAAGGCTGCAAGAAGGCCGGCCCCGTCATCCTCGAGCCGATGATGGCCGTGGAAGTGGAAACGCCGGAAGACTACGCCGGTACCGTGATGGGCGATCTGTCGTCCCGCCGCGGCATGGTGCAGGGCATGGACGACATGGTCGGTGGCGGCAAGGCCATCAAGGCCGAAGTCCCGCTGTCGGAAATGTTCGGCTACTCGACCTCGCTGCGCTCCGCGACGCAAGGCCGCGCCACGTACACGATGGAGTTCAAGCACTACAGCGAAGCTCCGCGCAACGTGTCCGAAGCCATCATGGCCGCACGCGCCAAGTAAAGGCCCCCGCCCCCGTGCCGCCTGCGGCGCACGGGGGATCAGTTCTGTCTGCGATCACATGCCCTTCGTTGCCCGTGGCGAAGGAATCCGCAATGCGATGCAGACGTAAAACCAACACACGGGCATTGCTCTTTTTTTGGAGTTGAAAATGGCAAAAGGTAAGTTCGAACGGACCAAGCCCCACGTGAACGTGGGCACGATCGGCCACGTGGACCACGGCAAGACGACGCTGACCGCGGCGATCGCCACGGTGCTGTCCGCCAAGTTCGGCGGCGAAGCCAAGAAGTACGACGAAATCGACGCAGCGCCCGAAGAAAAGGCCCGCGGCATCACCATCAACACCGCACACGTGGAATACGAGA